>NZ_CP075188.1:0-2400000 GCF_020510525.1 Quatrionicoccus australiensis | reverse complement strand
TGCGCTGCTTTCGTCGAATTCGGTGCAGGAAGCGCACGACATGGCGGCCATCGCCACGGCAGCGACGCTGGCCGGACGCATCCCGGTGCTGCATTTCTTCGACGGTTTCCGCACCTCGCACGAGGTTGCCAAGATCCAGACGGTCGACGATGCGGTTTTGCACAAAATGCTGCCGCAGGAGCGCATCGTCGAGTTGCGCGGCCGCGCCCTGTCGCCGGAACACCCGGTGCTGCGCGGTACGTCGCAGAATCCGGACGTCTTCTTCCAGGCGCGCGAAGCGCAGAACCCGTGGTTCGACGCCTTCCCGGACATCGTTCAGGAAGCCATGGACGAATTCGGCAAGCTCACCGGTCGACCCTATAAATTGTTCGATTATGTCGGCGCGCCCGACGCCGAGCGCGTCATCATCCTGATGGGTTCCGGTGCCGAAACCGTGCAGGAAACCGTCGCCCACATGAATCGCCGTGGCGAGAAGGTCGGGCTGCTCAAGGTTCGCCTGTTCCGCCCCTGGGCGCCGGCCGCCTTGCTCGCCGCCTTGCCGGCGACGACGCGCCAGATTGCCGTGCTCGACCGCTGCAAGGAACCGGGCGCCGCCGGCGAACCGCTCTACAAGGACGTCCTGGTGGCGCTGGCCGAGGATGCCGGCAACGAAAACCCGCGCTTCGCCGCCATGCCGCGCGTGATCGGCGGGCGTTACGGCCTGGGTTCCAAGGAATTCAATCCGGCCATGGTTTTGGCCGTTTTTGCCGCGTTGACCGAGCCGGCGCCGAAACGCCGCTTCACGGTCGGTATTGCCGACGATGTGACCGGCCTGTCGCTGCCTTTCGACGCCAGCTTCCGCAGCGATGCGACCGCCGAAACCTTTGCTGCCGTGTTCTACGGTCTGGGCTCGGACGGCACGGTGTCGGCCAACAAGAATTCGATCAAGATCATCGGCGACGAAACCGAGCTCTACGCCCAGGGCTATTTCGTCTATGACTCCAAGAAGTCGGGCGCAATGACCGTTTCGCACCTGCGTTTCGGCCCGCAGCCCATCCGTTCGGCCTACCTGACCGGCGACGGCGACGCCAAGTTCATCGCCTGCCACCAGCCGCATTTTGTCGAAACGCACGATCTGCTGGCGCATGCCGCGCCGGGGGCCGTCTTCCTGCTCAACACGCACCTGTCGCCGGAACGCGTTTTCGCCACGCTGCCGCTCGCCATGCAGCGCCGGATGATCGAAAAACAGATCCGCTTCTATGTCATCGACGCCTACCAGGTGGCGCAGGAGGCCGACATGGGGCGGCGCATCAATACCGTGATGCAGACCTGCTTCTTCGCCATTTCCGGCATCCTGCCGCAGGAAGACGCGATCGCCGCGATCAAGCATGCGGTCGAGAAAACCTATGGCCGCAAGGGGCGGCGCATCGCCGAGCTGAATTACCGTGCCATCGACAAGACGCTGGCCTGCCTGAACCAGGTGGTTTTGCCTGCTGAAGCGACGTCGACCGCTACGCCGGCCGCCGCCATCGCCGGCCAGCCGCTGACCGATTTCGTGCGCAAGCTGACCTTGCCGATGATCGCCGGCCATGGCGACAGCCTGCCGGTTTCGCTGTTCCCGGTCGATGGCACCTGGCCGACCGGCACCGCCAAGTACGAAAAGCGCAACCTGGCGCTGCAGATCCCGGTGCTCGAAACCGATCTGTGCACGCAATGCGGCAAGTGCGTCTTCGTCTGCCCGCATTCGGCGATCCGCGCCAAGGCCTTCCCGGCCGAACTGGCCGAGAACGCGCCCGCGACGTTCAAGCACATGGCACCGCGCAGCAAGGATTACCCGGCGAGCTGGAACATCAGCTACCAGGTGGCGCCCGAGGATTGCACGGGCTGCACGCTGTGCGTCGAGGTCTGCCCGATCCGCGACAAGTCGAATGTTTCGCGCAAGGCCCTGAACATGGCCGAGCAGCCGCCGCTGCGTGCGCAGGAAGCGGAAAACTGGGAGTTCTTCCTCAAGCTGCCCGATTACGACCGGCGCATCGTCAAGCGGGGCACCGTGCCCGGCGCCATGCTGTTGCCGCCGCTTTTCGAGTTTTCCGGCGCCTGCGTCGGCTGTGGCGAAACGCCGTACATCCGGCTTGCCACGCAGTTGTTCGGTGATCGCATGCTGGTCGCCAACGCCACCGGCTGTTCGTCGATCTACGGCGGCAACCTGCCGACCACGCCGTACACGACGAATGCCGAGGGCAGGGGGCCGGCCTGGAACAATTCGCTGTTCGAGGACAATGCCGAGTTCGGTCTCGGCATGCGCCTGGCCACCGACCAGTTGGCCGATGCGGCGCGCACGCAACTGAAGGCGCTGGCGCTGGATGTCGGCGACGACGTGGTGGCTGCCTTGCTGCATGCCGACCAATCGACCGAAGCCGGCATCCATGAGCAGCGCGAGCGCGTCGCCGCCTTGCAGGCCAAGCTCGGCCATCTCGCCACGCCGGCTGCCGCCTCGCTTTCGGCGATTGCCGAAAACCTGGTGCGGCGCAGCGTGTGGATCATCGGCGGCGACGGCTGGGCCTACGACATCGGTTTTGGCGGTCTCGACCATGTGCTGTCGTCGGGCGCCGACGTCAATATCCTGGTGCTCGATACCGAGGTCTATTCCAACACCGGCGGCCAGAACTCCAAGGCGACGCCGCGCGGTGCCGTCGCCAAGTTTGCGGCGAGCGGCCAGAACAACCGCAAGAAGGATCTGGCGCGCATTGCGATGGATTACGAGAACGTCTTCGTCGCCAAGGTCGCCTACGGCGCCAAGGATACGCACACGCTGAAGGCCTTTATTGATGCCGAAAGCTATCCCGGCGTCTCGATCATCATCGCCTACAGCCCGTGCATCGCGCACGGCGTGGACATGTCGCACAACCACAGCCAGCAGGACCTGGCGGTGAAATCCGGCCACTGGCCGCTGCTGCGCTACGACCCGCGCCGCCGCGAGCAGGGCGCCAATCCGCTGTCGGTCGACAGCGCCGCGCCGAGCGTGCCTTTCCGCGAGTTTGCCAAGAACGAGGCGCGCTTCACCGTGCTCGAACGCCAGCACCCGGAAGCCGCCGCCCGCTTCATGGACCAGGCCGAAAGCGATGCCCGCCTGCGTCACCAGGAATACGTCGAACTGGCCGGTCTGCTGCTGCCGGAAACCGCCATTGCCGAGAAGAGCGCTGAATCCGCCGAAGGAGAGAAAAATGCCTGATCTGTCTACCCACTACCTCGGGCTCAAGCTCAAGAATCCGCTGGTCCCGTCCTCGACGCCGCTCAGCCGCCAGATCGACCCCATCCTGCACCTTGAGGATGCGGGCGCCGCGGCCATCGTCATGCACTCGCTGTTCGAGGAAGACGTGCGCAACGACGAACGCATGATCGACCGCTTCCTGATCACGCCCGACGCCTTCGGCGAATCGGCCGGTCACCTGCCGGGCCGTCACGACTACGTCAGCAAGCTCGACACCTATCTCGAACAGATCACGCAACTCAAGGCGCGCCTCGAAATCCCGGTGGTCGCCAGTCTGAACGGCTCCTCGCTCAACGGCTGGGTCGAACTCGGCCAGGAAATGCAGGCCGCTGGCGCCGACGCGCTCGAACTCAACGCCTGGTACATGCCGGGCGACCCGGAAATTCCCGGCGATGCCCTTGAAGAACGTTACCTCGGCCTGCTCCAGGAATTGAAGGATCAGGTCAGCATCCCGGTCAGCATGAAGCTGTCGCCCTTCTTCTCGTCGCTGCCCAATTTCGTGCGTCGCGCCGAACAGGCCGGCGCCGCCGGCATCTCGCTGTTCAACCGCTTCTTCCAGCCGGATATTGATTTAGCCACTTTGAAAGTGGTCGACCGTGTGCAGCTCTCGACCTCGGCCGACACCCTGCTCACCATGCGCTGGATTGCCATCCTGCGCGGACGCAGCAAACTGAGCCTGGCCGCCAGCGGTGGCGTACACACGGCAGACGACGCCCTGAAAATGCTGCTCGCCGGCGCCGACGTCGTGCACATGGCCAGCGCCCTGCTCATCGGCGGCCCGCCGGCGCTCATGGAAGTGCTCGACGGCATCACCCGCTGGATGGAAAAGGGCGAATACGCGTCGGTTGCGCAACTCAAAGGCTCGATGAGCCAGCAAAACCTGCCCGACCCGAGCGCCTTCGCACGCGCGGCCTACCTCAATGCGCTGGATTCGTTTACGCCGCCGGCAGGGGTGATGTATTGAAAATAAGGGTATGCCGTAAAATTCGTTTTTGGTTGCTTAGTTTTAGTGATCAATCCGTTTGATAGCTTTTCGTCTACTAGGCGTCTCGTTTTACGCTAGGTTCTTTACCCCATTATGAGCAAGTGCCCATCTCATTTTTACAGATACAGAAGCTTGGCGAATGGTGCCGCAGAGTATGTCGAACGAACGATTTGCCACAACGAACTCTTTTTCCCTCAACCGTCTTTATTCAACGATCCTTTCGACTGTCGTCCGAGCTTTGTATTTGAAGGCTCAGACGAGGAAATAATTACCTATTATGCGCGGATACTTAAGAAACATCGTCCTCATTGGACAGATGAGCAAAGGCTCCGAGAGTCGCGTGCGAAAGTAGCAGATTCGGAACGAAGTCCCCGTAATCCTGCGGCTGTCAAGCGAGTTCAAGATCTACATACTGAGCAAATCACCGAGAAGATTGGAGTTCTATGTCTGTCTACAGTAAAAGACGACATCTTGATGTGGTCGCATTATGCAGACTCCCACAGAGGGATTTGCCTTGAGTTTGACGGGTATTTTGATTTTTTCTCTCATGCTCAAGAAGTGAAATATCCGACTGTGCGGCCGAGGATCAATCCTTTTCGCCAAAATAACGAAGATATGATGGAAGCCGCATTGCTAACGAAGGCTGATCATTGGAAGTATGAACAGGAGTGGCGGATTGTGCATTACACAGGCGGCCCTGGCATTTACCGTTTTCCAGAAGAGGCTCTTACAGGCGTAATTCTTGGGGCTCATATCTCGCCTAAGGACGAAAGGAAGGTACGTGAATGGGTTGATGGGCGACATCATCAAGTCAATGTCTATCGTTCAACACCCTGTGATACAACATTTTCACTTGGCATAGTCCGAGCAGGGGCGTAATCAGGGCAAGGTAATCTGAGAAAGGCCACAATTTTTGATACATTACAAAAAAATCGTCATCTCCCCCTAAATCGTTAGTGAACAAGGAGTGAAACATAGCTAATTTTTCCCCGTTCGATGCGGCCGATTACCTCGATAACGAAGAAACCATCTCGGCCTACATTACAGCAGCGCTGGAGGATGCCAATCCCGATGTGTTTCTGGCTGCCGTGCGCGACGTGGCGCGCGCCCGCGGCATGGCGCAACTGGCCAAGGATGCGGGGCTGGGACGGGAAAGTCTCTACAAGGCACTTACGCCCGGCGCAAAGCCCCGCTACGACACGATGCTCAAGCTTCTGCATGCGCTCGGCGTGAAGCTCTCCGCTTCTCCTGTTCATTCCTGAGTTGCGGGATTTGTTCCTGCTTCCATGAGGTCATTCACCCCATGATCACCCTCGAATTCCTCATCACCTCCCTGATCGTCGTCCTCATCCCAGGCACCGGCGTCATCTACACCGTCTCCACCGGCCTCGTCGCCGGGCGGCGGGCGAGTCTGTTTGCGGCCTTGGGTTGTACGCTCGGGATCGTGCCGCATCTGCTGGCAACGGTGCTCGGTCTGGCGGCGTTGCTGCACAGCAGCGCGCTGGCTTTTCAGGCGCTGAAATATGCTGGCGTGGCTTATTTGTTCTATGTCGCCTGGGCGACCTGGCGCGATCGTTCGGCGTTTGCCGTCGAGGCAGGGCAGACCACACGTAGTTCGGCAGCGGCCGTGGTGATCAAGGCTTTTCTGCTCAATATTCTCAATCCCAAGCTGACCATCTTCTTCCTCGCCTTCCTGCCGCAATTCGTGACGCCGGGTGCGGCGCGGCCCTTGCTGCAATTGTTCGCGCTGAGCGGCGTTTTCATGGCGATGACCTTGGGCGTGTTCGTCGCCTACGGCTTGCTGGCGCATGCCTTCCGTCATACGGTGATCGAGTCGCCGCGCGTGCAGGCCTGGCTGCGGCGCGGTTTTGCCGCTGCCTTTGTCGGACTGGGGGCGAATCTCGCCCTGTCGGAGAAGTGACGGCCGAAGTTGCCCTCGCGCCGGTCACTTCCGGTATTGCTATTTCTTGATTTCGTGGCCGATCACGCCGCCGACGACGGCGCCGCCGACGGTCCCGGCCGTGCTGCCGCCGGTCAGCACTGAGCCGCCGATGGCACCGACGCCTGCTCCGGCATGGCGGTGCTCTGATCCTGCGCCGACATGCCGGAGCAGGCGGACAGGCTTAGCGAGAGGGTGACGGCAAGAACACGGAGGGTGGTGCTGCAGATGCTGTGCATGGGGTGACCTTTTCCTGAAATTGGGCAAGCAGTTTTCGGTCGGTGGCAAGCAGCGCTGATGCGATTTTTGGCCGCCGTTGCAAATCAGCTTTGCGGGGGGGCTTTCCCGTATTGCTCAATGGCAGCTTGTGCCCAACCCGCTGCCCGGTCGGTGCGGCGGCGCACGAATCCTTCGTCAATGCTCGAACAATGCTTTGCGATTTATCGCGTTGCGGCAGTCAGTCCGGAAAAGGCTGTAGGATTACGGCCAATATTGATCACGCCAGTGGGCTTCGGGGAGATGAAATGAAGGTCTGTCACGCCAATCGCTACAATTTTTATCAGGTGCTGGAGCGGGTTTTCTATGCCCAGAACATCAAACCCAGGGTCATGGAGCTGGGGGTTCTGCGGGGTGAGAACGCGCTGAACATGCACAAGGCGCTGGCGCCGGAACTTCTGGTGCTGGTGGATAGCTGGAGCATGTCGGCTGCCGAGGCTTACTGTCCGTTTCCGGAGTTGCCGGCATGGGTCGATTCGCTGGACAAGTACGCTTCCTATTACGGCGGCTCGATGCACGAACAGGCAACTTATGACCGGTTGTTCGAGGAGTGTCAGGCTCGTTTCGCGGGATTGCCCGATATTCATTTCATCCGCTCCGATACGGCTGGCGCATTGAAGCGTATCCAGCCGGAAACCGGTGTCGAGAAATTCGAATTGATCTATATCGATGCCAACCACCAGTACGAATACATCCTGCACGATCTGATGACTTATCAGGATCTGGTGGCCGATGAGGGCTGCATGGTGCTGAACGATTGCTGCCACAGCCTGCTCGGCACCCGCCAGAATCTCGGGGTGCTGGAAGCGGTGACCAGTTTCATCAAGCGCAGCAATTTCGTGCCGGTGGCGCTGACCAATACCGACTGGTCGGATCTGATACTGGTTCGTCGCGGCAGCATGATCGAACAGTTGATCGATCACGTGATAACCAATTCGGACATTGCCTTCGTCGATGTGCCGCACCAGTTGCTGCCGGCGGCGCGTATCGTGCAGGGGCAGCAGCGGATCAACATCAGCTTCGTCTAGCGAACGGCCGGGCCGCAATGAAAATGGCGCAGCTTGTTGCGCCATTTTCATGCTTTTCCAGGCGTCGACCGCCTGGCGCCGGGTTTAGCGGGTGACCTTGAGCAATTCCACTTCGAAGGTCAGCGTTGCGTTGGGCGGTACGGCGCCGCCGGCGCCGCGCGAGCCGTAGGCGATTTCCGGCGGGCAGATCAGTTTGGCTTTGCCGCCTTCGCGCATTTTCGAAACGCCTTCGGTCCAGCACGGGATGACGCGGCTGAGCGGGAAGCTGGCCGGTTCGCCGCGCTTGTAGGAACTGTCGAACTCGGTGCCGTTGGCCAGCGTGCCGCGGTAATGTACCTGCACGGTGGCGGCCGGCGTGGCCTGCTGGCCGCTGCCGTCCTTGAGCGATTCGTAGATCAGGCCGGACGGCGTGTGTTCCGGGGCGCCGGCGTAGGCGGCGCTGCTCAGGGCGACGAGGGCGCTCAGGGCGATTTTGTGCAGCAGGTTCATGTTTTCTCCAGCGGTTGGGTTGAGGCCGCCAACTTACCGCGCGGCGGCTTGCCGGGCAAGCTTTTCGGCGTTTTCAGGCGGCCTTTGCCAAGGCTTTGCGCCCGAGCCGGTTCAGCCACAGCGAAAGCAGGATGACGCTGCCGCCGGCGGCCAGGCGCGGCAGGTCGGCGTCGCGGTTCCAGATCAGCACATTGACCAGCAGGCCGGCCGGGACGTGCAGCTCGTTCATGATGGCGAGCGTGCCGGCATCGACTTTGGTGCTGCCCTTGACCCACCAGAACATGCCGAGCGCGGTGGCGAAAACGCCCATCCAGGCGAGCACGCCCCATTGCATGGCGCTCTGTGGCAGGCGTGCCGGATCGCCGAAAATCAGGAAGGAGGGCAGGACGAGCAACATCGCACCGAGGAAAAAGTGGCCGAACAGGTGGTGCAACGGTTCTTCTGTCGGGTAGCGGGCGAGCAGCTGGCGGCACAGCACCTGGCCGGCGGCGAAGGCGGCGTTGGCGATCTGCAGCAGGATGAAGCCGAGCAGATAGTCGCCGGTCAGCGGCTGGAAGCGGATCAGGATGCCGCCGCCGACCGCGACGCCGGCCGCGAGCAGCGCCCAGGCATTGAAGCGGCGGGCCAGCGCGTCGTCGAGCAGGGTGACGTAGATCGGCGTCAGCACCGTGAACAGCAGCACTTCCGGCACGGTCAACACGGCAAAACTGCGATAAAGGCAGAGATAGGTGACGCCGAACTGTAGCGCGCCGGCCAGCCAGAGGCCGCCGATCAGGCGCTGCGGCAGGCCGCGCCAGCGCAGCAGCGGCACGAAGATGGCGGCGGCGATGGCGACGCGCACCAGCACCGCGAAATCGCTGTCCACCTGGCCGGCCAGGTAAACGCCGATCAGGCTGAACGAGAACGCCCAGAGGACGGTGACGACAATCAGGTAGGGCACGACTTATTCCAGATGCTCGACCATCAGTTGCGTCGTTTCGACACCCATGTATTCGTTGATGCTCAGGCGATAGGCGAGGCGGGTGTTGCTGCCCGGCTGCTTGCTGAAATTGAACTGGATGCCGTCGATGCGCGTGTTGCCTTTGCGCAGGCGCAGCTTGAGGTGTTTTTCCTTGAGCACGCGCTGCTGCTCGACCTCGAACTCGTCCATGAACAGCGGCGCCGGGAAGCCCTGGCCCCAGATTTCGTTTTCCAGCAGGCGGGCGATGTCGAGCGAGTAGTAGCCGCCTTCGAGCGTGCCGTCGGTTTCGATGGTGCGGGTCAGGTCGGCGGGCGAGAGCAGTTCGCCGGCCACTTGCGCGAAGAGGTCGCGGAATTGTTCGAAATTTTCGGCGTGTACCGTTGCGCCGGCCGCCATCGCATGCCCGCCGAAGCGAATCAGCAGGCCGGGGGCGCGCTTGGCGACGAGGTCGAGCGCATCGCGCAGGTGCAGGCCGGGAATCGAGCGGCCCGAACCCTTGATGATGCCGCCCTCGCCGGGCGCAAAGGCGAATACCGGGCGGTGCAGCTTGTCCTTGATGCGCGAGGCGAGAATGCCGACCACGCCTTCGTGCCAGGTCTCGTCGAACATCGCGATGCCGGGTGCGGCGTCGCTGGCGTCGAGCGATTCGAGCAGGATCATCGCTTGTTCCTGCATGCCGGATTCGATCTCGCGGCGTTCGCGATTGAGCGCGTCGAGTTCCTGCGCGATCTGCAGGGCGCGGCTGGCGTCGTCGGTGAGCAGGCATTCGACGCCGAGGCGCATGTCGGCGAGACGGCCGGCGGCATTCAGGCGCGGCCCGAGGATGAAGCCGAGGTCCATTGCCGTCGCCTTTTTCGGGTCACGGCCGGCCGCCTTGAACAGCGCCGCGAGCCCCGGCTGCAACTGGCCGGCGCGCATGCGCTTCAAACCCTGGCTGACCAGGATGCGGTTGTTGCGGTCGAGCTTGACGACGTCGGCGACGGTGCCGAGCGCGACGAGATCGAGCAGGCTGGCGAAATTGGGTTCCGGCCGGTCGGCGAAGAAGCCGCGTTCGCGCAATTCGGCGCGCAGCGCCAACATGACGTAGAACATCACGCCGACGCCGGCGATGCATTTGGACGGGAAATCGCAGCCGGGCTGGTTCGGGTTGACGATGCAGTCGGCGGCCGGCAACGTTTCGGCGGGCAAATGGTGGTCGGTAATCAGCGTCGCGATGCCGTGCTCGCGCGCCCGGTCCACGCCGGCAATGCTGGCGATGCCGTTGTCCACGGTGATGATCAGGTCGGGCGACTGTTCGGCGGCGACGTCGACGATTTCCGGCGACAGGCCGTAACCAAGCTTGAAGCGGTCGGGTAGCAGGAAATCGACATCGGCGCCGAGCATCTTCAGGGCGCGCATGCCGACCGCCGTCGCCGTGGCGCCGTCGCAGTCGTAGTCGCCGATGATCAGCAGCTTGGCCTCGGCCTCGATGGCGTCGGCGAGGATGTGCGCGGCGTCCGTGGCATGGGTCAGCGAGGCCGGTGGCAGCAGCGATTTGAGCTCGTAGTCGAGCTCCGCCTTGTCGGTGATGCCGCGTGCCGCGTAGAGGCGGGCGAGCAGCGGATGCAGGCCTTGTTGTTCGAGTTGCCAGGCGGTGCGTGGCGGGCTGGAACGGGTGACGAGTCGGGTCATGCCTGGGCCTGCTTGGCGAGTTGTTCGGCGGTGGACATCAGCGGCTGAGCTTTTTTCCAGAATTTCCAGCGTTCACCGCTGGCGATTTCGTAGTGCAGTTCGCCATAGACGCAGGGGGCGATCAGCGTCAGGCGGTCGACCTTGCCGCCGAGGGCTTTTCTGAGCGGCGCGAACCAGTCGTTTTCCATGGCCTCGAAGGCGCTGCGCCAGCCTTCGCCATCTTCGTAGAGGACGCGCGGCAGCAGTTGATCGAGCACGACCAGCGGCCGTTCGCCGGCCTGCGGCAGGAATTCGGCCAGCGTCGCCGGACGCGGTGCGAGCGGTGTCTTGCTGACTTGCGCCAGGCCGGCGGCGAGCGGGTTGTCGCTCCAGATGCCGGAGAAGGCGGCCGGCGCATGTTGTGGCAGGCACCCGCCGCCCCACAGCCAGAGGCTGTTGATGGCCGGCTGGCCGGTGCGTTCGCGGCGGCTGTTGACCGGGTGGCCATGCAGGAACATCTGCACTTCGTTGAGCCAGCGGGTCAGGGGCAGGGCGCTGCCGTTCAGTTCGCCGTCGACGCGGCGGCCGGCCATGGCGGAAAGTGGCGCCACCGGGTGGTCGACCGCCTGGTGCAGGCGCAGGTACCAGCGCCGCGCGTCCTGGCTGTGGAATTCGCCGATGTCGGCAAACTCGGCATTGAGGGCGGCGACGATGGCGGCGGCTTCATCCATTTCAAGATCAAAGGCGCCGGCGTCGGCAAGCACGATGCGTTCATGGTGAAAGCGCAGGTGCACCGGATCGGCGCACAGCCAGTGGCCGTCGGCGGCCGCAGCAGAACCTTCGCCGAGCAGGCGCAGGGCGCCGAATGGTGCGTCGGCGAGGCCGCATTGGGCAGCGAGGACATTCTCGAAGGGGCGGCGCGGCTGGCGGTTCAGGCTGGCGTGGCCGAGCAGCCATTCGCAGCCGGGGGCGGCGAGCTTGCCGAGGGTGAATTGGTCGGCCGGTTCGGGCCAGATCAGTTCGGGGACAAGCAGGGTCAGGTGCACGGTAATCCAGGCAGACAGGCGGCGGGAAAGCGCTTGAGTGTACCATAGCGACTTTGCCTCACTCCGAACGCCACATGGCCCTGCCTTATGAACTGCTGATCGGTCTGCGTTACACGCGGGCCAAACGTCGCAATCACTTTATCTCCTTCATTTCATTGATTTCCATGCTCGGTATCGGGCTCGGCGTCGCGGCGCTGATCGTCGTGCTCTCGGTGATGAACGGCTTCCAGAAGGAATTGCGCACGCGCATCCTCGGGGTCGCTTCGCACATCCAGATCCAGGGCATCAACGACCAGCTGGAAAACTGGCCGGCGATCGCGGCGCAGGCGCTGCAGCATCCGGAGGTGCGCGCCACGGCACCTTTCGTGCAGTCGCAGGCGATGTTCACCGTCGATAACGGCGTCAAGGGCGCGCTGGTACGCGGCATCCTGCCCGACCAGGAAGACCGCGTCGCCGATTTCCGCAAGACGATCAAGAGCGGCAGCCTCGATGACCTCAGGCCGGGCGAGTTCGGCGTCGTGCTCGGCGCCGATCTGGCGCGTTCGCTGCGCGTCTTTACCGGCGACAATGTGACGCTGATCGCGCCGCAAGGCACGGTGACGCCGGCCGGCGTGATCCCGCGCCTGAAGTCGTTCAAGGTGGTCGGCATCTTCGAGGTCGGCATGTACGAATACGACTCGGGTCTTGCCCTGATCAACCTGCAGGATGCGCAGACGCTTTACCAGATGGGCGACCGGGTGACCGGCGTGCGTCTCAAGGTGGATGATCTCTTCCAGGCGCCGCGCATTGCGCGCGAGCTGGTCCGCTTCATCGATGCCGATGCCTATCTGCACGACTGGACCAAGAGCCACGCCAATTTCTTCCGCGCCGTGGCGATCGAGAAAAACATGATGTTCATCATCCTGTCGCTGATCGTTGCTGTCGCCGCCTTCAATCTCGTTTCAACGCTGGTCATGGCAGTCACCGACAAGCAGGCCGATATCGCCATCCTGCGCACGCTCGGCGCGCGGCCGCTGTCGATCATGGGCATCTTCGTCGTGCAGGGCGCGCTGGTCGGCTTCATCGGGCTGGGGCTTGGCGTTGTCGGCGGCGTCGCGCTGGCGCTCAACATCGATGTCGTCGTGCCTTTCATCGAACGCATGCTCGGCGTGCATTTCCTGTCCAAGGAGGTTTATTACATCTCCGACCTGCCGTCCGAACTGCAATGGGGCGATGTCTGGGGCGTGACCATGATTTCCTTCGTGCTGGCGCTGCTGGCCACCCTTTATCCCAGCTGGCGCGCTTCGCGCGTCAATCCGGCGGAGGCCCTGCGCTATGAGTGATCCGATCCTGCAGGCAAGCGGCCTGAGCAAGGTATTCAAGGGCGGCGGCCTCGACGTTGCCGTGTTGTCCGGCATCGACCTGGCGATCATGCCGGGCGAGACGGTGGCCATCGTCGGCGCTTCCGGTTCCGGCAAGAGCACGCTGCTGCATCTGCTGGGCGGGCTGGATACGCCGAGCGAGGGCAAGGTCGTGCTGATGGGCCGCGATTTTTCCGATCTGGGCGAGGTCGACCGTGGCGACTGGCGCAACCGGCATCTCGGTTTCGTTTACCAGTTCCACCATCTGCTGGCCGAGTTTTCGGCGCTGGAAAATGTTGCCATGCCGCTGCTGATCCGCCGCATGCCGCGTGCCGAAGCGCTGGCCGAAGCAGCGGCGATGCTGGCTGCGGTTGGCCTCGGCCATCGCCTTGAGCACCGACCCGGCGAGCTGTCCGGCGGTGAGCGCCAGCGCGCGGCGATTGCCCGGGCGCTGGTCAGCAAGCCTTCCTGTTTGCTGGCGGATGAACCAACCGGCAATCTGGACAGTCAAACTGCCGGTATCGTCTTCGACCTGCTGCTGGAGCGCGTGCGTTTGCAGCAGTCGAGCCTGGTCATGGTGACGCACGATACCCGCCTGGCTGCGCGTGCCGACCGGGTGCTGATGCTGAATGACGGTTTGCTGGCCTGTTGAGTTGTGCCATAGTTTCAATATTCATAATAAATAAATCCAGTGAGAGGAAGAGACATGGAAGCTCTGTTCAGACCGGCCATCATTTTGATGAATCGCCTGCGTTATCCGAGCAAGTTCATGCTGCTTGGTCTGGCTGGCTCCAGCGTCATCATCGTTTTGCTATTTACTGTTTTCGTGACGCTGGATCGCGATATCAAGACGGCGCAGAAGGAAATCGCCGGTTTGCACATGCTCAAGCCGGTCAACCGCATGGTGCAGTTCATGCAATAGCATCGCGGCCTGTCGTCCGGGGTGCTCAACGGCAACGAAGCGATGAAGGACAAGCGCTCGGCCAAGGAAAAGGAAGTCGTCGAGGCGATTGGCGCGGCTGATGCCGCGTTGTCGCCGGTGTTGCGCGATACGGCGCAGTGGAAGGCGATTCGCGATGACTGGGAAGCGATCCGCGCCCAGGGCATGGGCTGGATGCCGCCGGAAAACATCAAGCGCCATACGGCGATGATCGACCGGGTGCTGGTCTTCATGGTCGACATTGCCGACGAAACCGAGCTGACGCTCGATCCGGCGATGGATACCTACTATTTCATGGATACCGTGGTCAGCAAGATGCCGGCCATGCTTGAGCCGCTCGGCATCACCCGGGCGCGCGGTACCGGCATCCTGACCAAGAAGGAAATCACGCCGCAATTGCGCGTCGATGTCGCTTCGCTGATCGCCCAGATGACCGCCACCCTGCGTGCCCAGAATACCAATCTCGACAAGGTGATGCGCTTTGCACCGGCCCTGCGCGGCGATCTGACCGGCCCGGCCAAGGAGTTTTCCGACGGTGCCGAGAAAATTTTTGCCCTGGTGCGCGACGATATTCTCGGGGAAAAATACGCGACGCCACCGCAGGAATATTTTGCCCAGACGACGCAGGTCATCGACCTCGGCTACAAGGTGATGTTCGATGTGCTGATGCCGCAATTCGAGAAGCAGCTCGAGCTGCGTGCCACCGACGCCCGCAAGATTCTCTGGCTGAATGCGCTGCTGGCGGTGATCGTCATGCTGGTTGTTGCCTACCTGTCGGTAGCGACTTATTACTCGGTGATCAACAGCGTCAATATCTTCTCGCGCGGAGCCCAGCGCCTGGCCGACGGCGACCTGACCGTGCATTTCGAAACGGAAGGCCACGACGAGTTGCATGCCGCCGGCGACGACCTGAACAACATGGCGCGCGCCTTGCGGGCGCTGCTCAGCCGGGTCAAGGGCGATGTCGAGCAACTGCACCATGCCGCCGATCTGCTCGCCACTTCGAGTAACGAGATTTCGCAGAGTACCGCTGCACAAAGCGATTCGGCGTCGAGCATGGCGGCTTCGGTCGAGGAAATGACGGTCAGCGTCGATCACATCGCCAAGAATGCGCAGGATGCGCAGGCTTACTCGAACCAGTCGGACGAAGTGGCGGCCAACGGCAACCGGATTGTCCAGAACGTGGTCAGCGAGATCGAAGGCATCGCCGCGACCGTCAACCAGTCGGCGGTGGCCGTCGAAGCGCTTGGCGAGCAGTCGCACCAGATTTCGAGCATTGTCGGCACGATCAAGGAAATTGCCGATCAGACCAACCTGCTGGCGCTCAATGCGGCGATCGAAGCGGCGCGGGCCGGCGAGTCCGGGCGCGGCTTCGCGGTGGTTGCCGACGAGGTGCGCAAGCTGGCCGAACGCACGGCCAAATCGACGCAGGAAATTGCCGGCATGATCGACTCCATCCAGTCCGGCACGACGACTGCCGTTGGCAGTATGAAGCTGGGCGTGCAGCGCGTCGCGAGTGGTGTCGAACAGGCGCAGGCGGCCGGCGATGCGATTCGCCAGGTGCAGTCGCAGGCGCGCCAGGTGGTCGATTCGGTGTCCGAAATCACCACGGCATTGCGCGAGCAGTCGGCGGCGAGCAGCGAAATTGCCCGCAACGTCGAGCGCATTGCCCAGATGGCGGAAGAAAACAACTCGGCGGCGTCGAGCAATGCCGATACCGCCGCTTCGCTGCGTCAGCTGGCCGAAACCCTGAGCGGCGAAGTCGAGCGCTTCAGGACCTGAGCCGGCGCCGCCAGGCGGCGACCAGGTAAAGCCGCCAGGCCAGCTTGACGGCGAAATAACCAAGCCCGGCAAGGCCGCCGGCGAGCACGATCAGGCCGATGCCGAGCGGCTTGCCGACGCCGGCCATCCAGCCCAGCATGGCCTGGCTCCAGTCGGCCAGGTGGCCGAGCGCAAATTCGGGCGGCGCGCTGAAATGGCTGCCGTCGCCAATCACCAGCCGGCCGAGTTCATAGGCCAGCAGGTAGAGCGGCACGATGGTGAGTGGGTTGGTGTACAGCGTCACGAACATCGCCAGCGGCAGATTCACCCGAAAGAGCAGGGCGCACAGCGCCGCACCCAGCATCTGGAAGGGACCGGGGATCAGGCCGCAGGCCAGCCCGGCGGCGACTGCGCCGGCCGCCGAATGGCGGTTCAGGTGCCACAGGCGCGGGTGCAGCAGCGAGTTGTGAAACGGCCGCAGCCAGCGGTTCTCGCTGATTGCCGACGGGTCGGGCAGGTATTTTTTCAGATGCTTGCGCATGCCGGTCATTATCCGGTAAATCGTTTTTGGCTGCAGTTTTCCGGCTGGTGATTGTTATGCATTTTGGCTATTCTGCGGCGGTCGACCGTTGCCGCGGGCCATTTTTGCATGCGCCTCAATATCCTTGCTTTTGCCGCCGGCGTACTCGCCCTGCAGTTGCAGCCGGTACTGCCTGCCTGGCCGCTCTGGGCGCTGGCCGGCTTGCTGCTGTGCTGGCCGCAGCAGCGCCGGGCCGGCCGGATCAGCCGCGGGCTCGCCGTCATCGGCTGCTGCGCGCTGGGTTTTGCCTGGGCCGGCTGGCGGGCCGAGATTCGCCTCGCCGACGAACTCGGTGCGGCCTGGGAAGGCGAGGATGTCGAAGTGATCGGCGTGATTGCCGGTCTGGCGCAGGAGTTCAGTTACGGCACGCGCAGCGAATTTGTCATCGAGCAAGCGTTGACCGCTGGCGCCG
Organism: Quatrionicoccus australiensis; assembly: GCF_020510525.1. Classification (NCBI taxonomy): domain Bacteria; kingdom Pseudomonadati; phylum Pseudomonadota; class Betaproteobacteria; order Rhodocyclales; family Azonexaceae; genus Quatrionicoccus; species Quatrionicoccus australiensis. Next base: position 2,383,343 of record NZ_CP075188.1, on the reverse strand, counting down.
TCGTGCCGCGGCGCGTGCTGCTCTCCTGGTATGCCGGGCGCGACACGGCGCAGACGGCTCGACCGGTGCTGCATCCGGGCGAGCGCTGGCGTTTGACGCTGCGTTTGAAGCGGCCGCACGGCAATGCCAATCCGCAGGGCTTCGACTACGAGGCCTGGCTGCTCGAGCGCAACATCCGCGCGACCGGCTATGTCCGGCCGCAAGCGGCCGAACGCCTGGAGACGATGGTCTGGCACCCGGCCTATGCCATCGAGCGGCTGCGCGATGCGATCCGCACGGCGTTTCGCCGCACCTTGCCGGCCGAACAATACCCGTGGGCCGGCATTCTGATCGCGCTGGCGGTCGGCGACCAGAATGCCATCGATGGCGATTACTGGACGGTGTTCAACCGCGCCGGTGTGACGCATGCGCTGTCGATCTCAGGACTGCACGTCACCATGGTCGCGGCCTTGTTCGGCTGGCTGCTCAGCGCCGTCTGGCGGCGCATTCCGCGGCTCGCGCTGCGCCTGCCGGCACAGAAGGCCGGCGTGCTCGCCGCCTGTCTCGGGGCGCTGTTCTATGCCGGGCTGGCCGGCTTTGCGGTGCCGGCGCAACGCACTTTCTACATGCTGCTGGTCGCGGCGCTGGCGATGTTTTCCGGGCGCCTGCTGGCGCCGAGCCGGACTCTGGCGCTGGCGCTGCTGGTCGTGCTTGCATTCGATCCCTGGGCGGTTTTGGCGGCCGGCTTCTGGCTGTCGTTTGGTGCAGTCGGCGCGCTGTTCTACATCGCTGCGGCGGTGGTCGGTGCCGGGCAGGGCTGGCGCTGGCAACTGCGCAGCTGGGGCCTGGTGCAGTGGGCGGCGACGCTGGCTTCGCTACCGGTGCTGCTGCTCGTCTTCCAGCAGTTCTCGCTGGTGTCGCCGCTGGCCAATGCACTGGCCGTGCCGCTGATCAGTTTTGTGCTGACGCCGCTTGTGCTGTTCGCGGCGCTGCTTCCGTGGTGGCCGGTTTTGGCCTTCGCGCACGGGTTGACCGGCTGGCTGATGCAATTCCTGTTCTGGTGCGCCACCTGGCCGGTCTGGCAGGCGCCGGCGCCACCCTGGTGGGCGGCTGCTGCGGCCGGGCTGGGCGTGGCGCTCTGCCTGCTGCCGCGCGGCGTGGCCGGGCGTGGTCTGGGGCTGGTCTTGCTGATGCCGGCCGCGTTCTGGCCGGCGCCGCAGCCGGAGGCGGGTACGGCCTGGATCGACGTGCTCGATGTCGGCCAGGGCCTGGCCAGCGTGATCTGCACCCGTGAGCATGTGCTGGTCTACGACCCTGGTCCGCTCTACGGCGCCGACGCCGATGCCGGGCAACGTGTCGTCATCCCTTATTTGCGCAGCCTCGGCATCAACCGCATCGACCAGCTGATGGTGACACATCGCGACAGCGACCACGCCGGCGGCCTCGGCTCGGTGCTGGCGGCGCTGCCGGTCGGTGAAGTGCGCTCGTCCTTGCCGGAAATCGCCGGCACGCGCTGTGTCGCCGGGCAGCGCTGGGTCTGGGACGGCGTGTCCTTTGCCGTGCTGCATCCGGATGCAGCCGCCTATGCGGTCGACAGCAAAAGCAATCATCTTTCCTGCGTCTTGCGCGTCGAGGCGGGCGGCCGGGTCATGCTGCTGACTTCCGATATCGAGGCGGCCGACGAGGCGCAATTGCTGGCGCGCGATCCGGCTCTGCTGGCGGCGGATGTCATGCTGATGCCGCACCACGGCTCGAAAACCTCCTCGACACCGGCTTTCCTGGCCGCGGTCGGGGCGCCGCAGGCGATCATCCCGGTCGGCTACCGCAATCGCTTCGGCCATCCCAAGGCCGAGGTGCTGGCGCGTTACGAGGCGCGCGGCACGCGGCTGTGGCGCACGGATCGCGACGGCGCCGTGCAGGTCAGCCTGGCAGCCGGGGACGTTGCGGTCAGCGCCTGGCGCGATGAGCGCAAGCGTTATTGGTACGGCCGGTGATACATTGGCGGCGAAGGAGACAAGCATGCAATTCACGCAAAAGACAGTGCAATGCATCAGTCCGTCCGGTCTGCACCGGATGGCCTATACCGAGTGGGGCGCGCCGGACAATCCGCGCGTCCTTGTCTGTGTTCATGGCCTGACCCGCAATGCGCGCGATTTCGACGATCTGGCGCGCGCGCTGTCGGCGCATTACCGCGTCGTCTGTCCCGACGTGGTCGGGCGCGGGCGTAGCGGTCGACTGCGCGATCCGGCGCATTATGGCGTGCCGCAATACGTCGCCGACATGGTGACGCTGATCGCCCGCCTCAATGTCGACAGCGTGCATTGGGTCGGCACCTCGCTGGGCGGCCTGATCGGCATGGCGCTGGCGGCACAGGAAAACTCGCCGATCCGCCGCCTGATCCTCAATGATGTCGGGCCGCTGATCACCGTCGATTCGTTGAAGCGCATTGGCGCCTACGTCGGTCTCGACCCGACCTGGGCGACCTTCGGCGAGGCGCAGGCCTATGTCCGCCTGATCAGCGCGCCCTTCGGCGATCTCGACGAGGCGCAGTGGCATCACCTGACCGAATCGAGCATCGGCCAGCGCGCCGACGGGCGTTGGGGCTTTCTCTACGATCCGCGGATCGCAATGCCGTTCAAGGCCACCTTCAGCGAGCAGGACATCGATCTCTGGCCGTTTTACCAGGCCATCCGCTGCCCGACGCTGGCCATCCGTGGCGCCGAGTCCGATCTGCTGACGCGCGAAACCTGGCTGCAGATGGGCGAGTGCGGTCCACGCGCCGAACTGGCCGAAATTCCCGGTGTCGGCCACGCGCCGATGTTCCTGACCCAGGGGCAGATCGATATCGCCCGCAACTTTCTTCTCGCCGCATGAAACATCTTGTCGTCAATGGCTTGCGCCTCGAATACCGCGATTACCCGGCGACCGTCGCCGGCCGCCCCGAACTCCTGCTGCTGCACGAAGGCCTCGGCTGCGTCGCGATGTGGCGGCATTTTCCGGAAAAGCTGGCGGCCGCCACCGGCTGCCGCGTCGTCGTCTGGTCGCGCGCCGGCTACGGCGGCTCGCAGGCTTATGCCGAGCCGCGCAGCACGCGCTACATGCATCGCGAAGCCGAAGAGGCGCTGCCGGCGCTGCTTGCCGAACTGAAGATCGAGCGGCCGCTGCTGATCGGTCATAGCGACGGCGGCAGCATCGCGCTGATCTTTGCCGGCGCCTTCCCCGGGGTGCCGCGCGGCATCGCCGTGCTGGCGCCGCATGAGTTCGTCGAGGAAGAAACCCTGGCCGGCATCCGCGAAGCGCGCACCGCCTGGCAGACTACCGACCTGCCGCAAAAACTGGCGCGCTACCACCACGCGCAGACCGAACGCGTGTTCAGCGACTGGAACGACTGCTGGCTGTCGCCGCCGTTTCGCGACTGGAACATCGAGGAATATCTGCCGCGCATCCGCTGCCCGGTACTCGCCATCCAGGGCGAGGACGACGAATACGCGACGCTGCGCCAGATCGATGCGATCGCCGAACAGGTGCCGGGCACGCAATTGCTCAAGCTGGCCAATTGCGGCCACTCGCCGCAGCGCGATCAGGAAGCGACGGTGCTTGAGGCGCTGACCGCCTTCGTCGCACGCTGCTGACGGTCGACGCCGGGAAAAAGGCAAAAACCGTCTTTTTTACCGGTCGACCGGTGGGGAATTAAAGCAGCTCGGTATCGGCGTGCGAATACGCCGGCGCGCAGCAGCACAGGATGTGCAGCGCCGTGCTGCCGGTATTGCTGACGCAGTGCGGCGTGCCCGGTGCGATGGCGATGCTGTCGCCGACGGCGATCGCGAATTTCTCGTCGCCCAGCGTCATCTCGCCGCTGCCCTGGGTGACGTGGTAGATCTCCTCGGTCACGGCATGGCGATGCAGCAGCGTCGTCGCGCCCGGCGGCACGATGGCTTCGGCCAGGCTCTGCTGCCGGATTGCATGCTGTTCGGGGTGCAGCAGTTCGCGGATCTGCGAGCCGTCCTTGGTGATGTAGGGCGCGATTTCGCGATAGGCGCTGCGCTGCGTCACTTGCCGCCCCAGGGCTGGATAGGCACGGTCGAGATGGCGTTGGCCGGCGCGCCGTTGATCAGCTTGCGGCTGATCGCGACATAGACCAGCACATTGCGCTTCTCGTCGAAGCTGCGATGGATGGCGGTTTCCTTGAACATCAGGGAGGTGTCCTCGCTGAACACGATCTTGTCTTCCGGCAGCTTGGCCGGCTTGTTGATCGGGCCGATCTGGCGGCAGGCGAGCGAGAACTGCGACGGATCTTCGGCCAGCCCGAAGCTGCCCTTGATGCCGCCGGTCCTGGCTTGGCTGAAGTGACAGGTGACGCCGGAAATCTCAGGGTCGTCGAAGGCGTAGATGCAGACGCGGTGATTGGCGCCGATCAGCTTCCAGGCGGTGGTGATGCAGCCGACTTCCTCGGCCGTGGCGGCAAAGCTGGCGGGCAGGGCGAGAGCGGCGAGGAGCAGGGGAGCAAAACGTGGCATGGTGGTTTCTCGTGGTTCCGATGGTTTATTCAGCTGCGGGCAGGGCGCGTACCGCCCGGCACAGGAGCGCCAGTTCGTCGCGCAGTTCCGGCAGGCAGGGATGCGTTGCGGCAAGATCGCCCTGGCGCAGCGCGTTGTTCAGTTCGGTGGCCTGGTGCGCAATGCGGACGGCGCCTATGCTGCCGGCCGCCCCCTTGAGCGTGTGAGCGAGGCGTTCGGCAGCCTCCAGTTCGCCGGTGTCGATCAGTTCCTGCAGTTGCGTGGCCGCTTCGGCATGCCGGTCGACAAACATCTGCACGACATGGCGGTAGCGTTGCACCTTGCCGCGCATCAGGCTAAGGCCGGTTGCGACATCGAGGCCGGGAATGGCCCCCAGACTGGCGAGCAATTCCGGGGGGGCCTCCGCTTCCGGGGCGCGCGCGGCGCTGACTGTCGCTTCCGCTTGCCCTGAACGCGGCAGCCATTTCAGCAGGCAGGCATAGAGATCTTCCGGTTCGACCGGCTTGGCGATGAAGTCATTCATGCCGGCCGCAAGACAGCCTGCCTGGTCTTCGGAAAAGGCATTGGCGGTCATGGCCAGGATGGGTTTGGTCTGCCAGCCCGGCAGTTGGCGTATGGCGCGGGTGGCCGACAGGCCATCGAGATTGGGCATCTGGATGTCCATCAGGATCAGGTCATAATGCTGCTGCCCGGCCATTGCCAGCGCTTTGCTGCCATCTTCGGCAACATCGACGGCAAGTCCGACGCCGTGCAGCAATTCCAGCGCCACTTCGCGATTGATCGGGTTGTCTTCGGCGAGCAGGAGATGCTGGCCGCCATGCTGTGCGCGCAGCAGTTCTTCGGCATCGCGGGATTTTGTTGCAGCGGCCGGGAGAACACCGTGCCCGGCTTGCAGGCGGGCAGTGAACCAGAAGGTGCTGCCTTGCCCCGGGGTGCTGTCGGCGCCGGCCGTGCCGCCCATCAGTTCGGCCAGGCGGCGGGTGATGACCAGGCCGAGACCGGTGCCGCCGTACTGGCGCGTGGTTGAGGCATCCGATTGCGCGAAGGGCTGGAACAGACAGGCCAGCTTGTCGGCGGGGATGCCGATGCCGGTGTCGCTCACGGCAAAACGGACGAGCAAGTCGTCATCTTCCGTGCCGAGCAGTTCTGCACTGAGTCTGACGCTGCCGGTCCGGGTGAACTTGACGGCATTGCTGGCAAAGTTGAGCAGTCCCTGACGCAGGCGCATGGCGTCGCCCTTGAGCCAGACGGGAACCGAGTCGGTGTCGATTTCGATGCTCAGGCCTTTGGCGCTGGCGGCTTCGGCAATCATCGAACGGACCTGGTCGAGCAGTCCCGGCAGTGCGAAGTCGCCATGCTCGAGTTGCAGCTTGCCGGCTTCGATCTTGGAAATGTCGAGAATGTCGTTGATGATCGACAGCAGGTGGCGTCCGGCCTCGTCGATCTTGCCCAGCCGGTCGGCCTGGGGCGCGCTGGCGCCGCGGCGCAGCAGATGCGTCAGGCCGATGATGGCATTCATCGGTGTGCGGATTTCGTGACTCATGTTGGCCAGGAAGCTGCTCTTCGCTTCGTTGGCGCGTTCCGCGGCCAGCTTGGCTTCGGCGAGTTCAGCGGTGCGCTGGTCGACACGCTCTTCCAGGGTGTGCGTGTGGCGCAGCTGTTCGGCGCGCTGGACGGCGAGTTCGGCCACCATGCTATCGAAAGCGTCGGCGAGGCGGCCCAGTTCGTTGCCCTGTTTGAGATCGATGGGCTGCGGCATTTTGCCCTTGCCCAGCTCGTCGACCGCCCGGGCAATGTTTTTCAGGGGCTGGCTGACGATGCGCCGGATCAGGCTGCGCATGGCCCACAGGGCGGGTATTGCGAAGATCACGCCGATCAGCAGCAACACGCCGACGCCGAGCAGCATGCGTTCATCCAGCCTGGCCTGGGGCAGCACGCTGACCCAGTACCAGCCGGGCCCGTCGATACGGCTCCACGCGACCAGGTGCGAACCGTCCGGTGTGCGTTGCACGCCACTGCTCGCCGGCGTGCCGTGGATCAAGGTGTCGATCTGGTCGAGCAACGGATCGTGCAAGCCGGACAGCGCCAGCTGGCCCTGCGCGGCGGCGATGCGTTCGTACAACTGCGGATGCGCAATCAGCTGCTGATCGGCGCTCAGAATGAGATGGTATTCGTCGCTGGCGCCCGCCTGTCGGGCCGTTGCCAGCAGGCTGTCTACGGTGATGTCGTGGCCGACCGTACCGACCCATTCGCCGTGCCAGTCGAGCGGCTGAATCGCCGAAACCATCCAGGCTGCCGCCTGTTCGTCGAAATAAACCGGGGTCCAGAAAAGCGAGCGTTCGCGGTTGTTGACCGGTCGTGCACCGGTCATCGTCGGGTAATTGAAATTGTCGGTCTGCGGCGTCGCGGCGGCGCCCCAGTCGATGCCGCGCGAATAGACCATCAGGCCGACTTCGACGAAGTCCATGTACACCGAGAAGAAGGGCGGTACCAGCGCCGGTCCCTGTTCGCGGAACAGTTCGTAACTGGCCACGGCGCGTCGGCGCACCGAGTCGTCGGGTTCGCCGTTTGCCTGGTGCAGGTAGAGGGTCGGTGCCCGTTCGGTGTCGACCTTGTCCGGGTGCAGGCGCCACAGGCCATCGGCGCTGCGCGCGAAGAGTTCATGGAAGCGCTTGCGGCTCTGTGCCGGATCCTGCGCATCCAGGCGCTGCAACAGTTCCTTGTGCAGGCGCTGCACGCTGGTCTGGGCCTGGCGGAAGGTTTCCTGATGCGCCAGCGCATGCGTCTCGGCCAGTTGCTGCAAGGTCAGCGAGACGGTTTTTTCGGTTGCCAGGCGCAGGGCGATGAAGCCCGCGCCGGCCAACAGGACCAGCAGCACCAGGATCAGTGCGCCCAGCGAAAGCGACAGGCGGCGGGAAACGGTATTGATCATGCGTCCGGATGATTCAGATTTGATTGCGCCTGGCAGGAGGTTTCAGGACCGGTGTTTATGCGCATTCGCCCAGGGCCGGGAGCCGGTGGAATGCTTGCGACAACTTTATACCACACGGTGAAGATGGTTTTGGCGCGCCGTTGGCCGGCGATTCTGCGACTAACGCGGCTGGCGGGTGCAGGGCTTCAGCTTGCCGACGTACTTGGCGAGGATCTTGTAGGTGTCGCGCTCGAAAGCCGGGCGCGGCGCGGCGAGCAGAGCATCGATGTCGGACTCGCTCTTGACCGTGCCCAGGTAGCGCCAGCCGTCGATCAGGTGGGCTTCTTCGCCCTCGTGGATCAGGGCCGGGCCGGCGTAAGGCCAGGCGAGCAGTTTCAGCCCGGTCAGGGCGCCGACCAGGCGCATGCTGTGTTTGGCGAGCGGCTCGCTGCCGACGCAGGCGCCCTTGCAGCGCCGGATCTGGTGGCCGAAACAGGGCTTGCCGGGAATGCCCTTTTCCAGGCCGAGCAGGGTGTCGCACAGGTTGTGCGATTCGGCGAAGGTGCGCAGCACGTCGCGCGCTTCCTTTTTCGTCTTGAACAGGCCGTAACTCGATGTGTGCAGGTTGAACTCGATCTCGCGCGCCGAGCGCAGTTCCGGGCGCAGCCAGCCTTCGCCTTCGTCGACCAGCGTCCAGGTGCACACTTCGTCGTTCTTGCGCAACTGGCGGTTGAGGCCGGGCTGCATCGTCTTGACCAGGGCCGCCTCCTGCAACAGTGCGCCGATCTCCCCGGCCGTCTCCATCCAGTCGATGCGGCGGACCTGCTGCGCGATCGCCATTTCCTTGGCCGACTTGTGGTCGGCGGCAAAATGCGACAGCACGCGCTGGCGGATGTCCTTCGCCTTGCCGATGTAGAGCGGCAGATTGTTTTCACCGTAGAACAGGTAGACGCCGGGGCTTTCCGGCAGTTCGTCGAGGATCGCCGCATCGAGGTGCGGCGGCAGGCTGGGGTAGGCGTTCTGCGCGTCGAGCGCGGCGCTCAGCGCCTCGCCGCTACGGTCGACCTGGATTTTTTGCCAGAATTGATGGATCAGCTGCGCATCGGCGAGTGCCCGGTGGCGTGCCGCCGCCTGCAGGCCGTGGCGCTCGATCAGCGAGTCGAGATTGTGCCGCTTGTGCTCCGGATACAAGGCGCGCGACAGCTTGACGGTGCACAGCACGGAAGCGCGGAAATCGATGCCCAGGCGCTTGAACTCGGTTTTCAGGAAGCCATAGTCGAAGCGCGCATTGTGCGCGATGAACAGCCGCCCCTGCAGGCGTTGCAGCGCCTCGGCGGCGACATCCTCAAACGGCGGCGCCGTCGCCACCATGGCATTGCTGATACCGGTCAACTGCTCGATGAAGGGCGAAATCGACACGCCGGGATTGACCAGCTGCTGCCACTCACGCACGGAACCGTCGGCATCGACCTCGACGATGCCGATTTCGGTGATGCGGTCAAAGGCGGCGGTGGCACCGGTGGTTTCGAGGTCGACGAAGGCGAGGGGTTTGCGGTGCATGGCGGGGCGGAAATCGGGACAGGCCGCGATGATACCGCCAGAACGGGCAAGCCCGCTGTTGCTTACTTCTCGCTCTTGCCGTGCATCACCATGATCGTCTGCTGCATGATGGCGCACAGCGTTTCCTTGCCGTCCTTGCAGGCATAGACCTCGGCCTTGGTCACGATCAGCGTGCGTCCCGGCCGGACCACCTCGCCGCGGGCAACGAGGGTCTCGCCATCGGCGGGAGCGACCAGGTTCATCTTGTATTCGACGGTCAGTACCGAGGCGCTGGCCGGTACCACGGTCATTGCCGCGTAGCCCGCCGCCGAGTCGGCAATCATGCCGACCACGCCGCCATGGACGTAGCCATGTTGCTGCTCGACGCCTGCCCAGTGCGGGATGTGGATTTCCGTACGGCCGTGTTCGATCAGCGGCAGGCTGGCGCGAATCAGCTGCATCGCGTTTTGCCTGGCAAAGCTGGCGGCGACGCTGGTCTTGAAGTCGGGGTTGGCAATGTGCGCCATGGTTTGTCTCCGTTTTTTTGGTCTTGGGCCGGACTCACTTTAGAGTGGCGTTGACGTATACGTCAAGCTTGGCTTGCTTACCGTATTTAGTGGTTTGTCTGGTTGAATCTACTGCATGTAGTGTTTTTTGCTTGACGTCATCATCGCGCCCCCTTTAGACTGCCGTCCATTGAAGGTTCCCCGCAAGGGGATTGAAAGGGAATCCGGTGCCAGGTCTTCGACCTGTATCCCGGGGCTGCCCCCGCAACTGTAATCGGCGAGCGTTTCGCCACCCCATGCCACTGGATGCGTCCGGGAAGGCAGGTGAAACGCGCTGAGCCGAGAGCCAGGAGACCTGCCTCAATGTGTCCTTTTTCATGATTTTGGGGCGGGGTGTCCCTGACGAGAGGTTTTTGCGTGGTCTCTTGCCGTTTGTCCGTTGTGTCGAGCCGTGTTCGGGATGCTTCCCGTTGCACCGGTCGGCCTGCGCCAGCGGCCCGCGCACTCGGTTCTCCGCCCCCCGATACGGAGAATCGCCTTGCAATCCAATGTCCAGTCTCTCTCTGCCGCTAATCAGTTCGCGGTAGCTGCCCTGCAGGTCATCCGCCGCAACGGCGCGCTCGTCGCCTTCGATCCCGACAAGATCGCGGTTGCGCTGAGCAAGGCTTTTCTCGCCGTCGAGGGCAGCCAGAGCGCGGTGTCCTCGCGCATCCGCGAACTGGTTGCCCGCCTGACCCAGACCGTGGTCAATTCGCTGACCCGGCGCTCGCCGGACGGCGGCACGGTGCATATCGAGGACATCCAGGACCAGGTCGAACTGGCGCTGATGCGCGCCGGCGAACACGATGTTGCCCGCGCCTACGTGCTTTACCGCGAACGCCGCGCTGCCGAGCGGGCGGCCAGCCAGCTTGAGGAAGTCAGCGTTGCCGAACTGCACGTGCTCGACAACGGCGTGCGCCTGCCGCTCGATCGCGCGCTGCTGCTGAATAATTGCGAAGCCGCCTGCTTCGGTCTCGGCGACGTGGTGTCGGCCAGGACGATCTATGAAAGCGCCTTGAAGAATCTCTACGACGGCGTGCCGCTGGCCGACGTCTACCAGGCGCTGATCCTCGCCGCGCGCACGCTGGTCGAGCGCGAACCGGCCTACAACCAGGTCACCGCCCGCCTGCTGCTGGCCAGCCTGGGGCGTGAAGTGCTCGGCCGGGCAGTGACGCTGGATGAGCTCGCAACGGTCAACGCCGAATATCTGCCCGTTTTCATCAAGCAGGGCATCGCCGCCGAACTGCTCGACTCGCGCCTCGCCACCTACGATCTGCCGCGCATTGCTGCTGCGCTGAAACCCGAGCGCGACCTGCAGTTCGGCTATCTCGGCCTGCAGACGCTGTACGACCGCTACTTCCTGCACATCGAAGGGCGGCGCATCGAGCTGCCGCAGATTTTTTTCATGCGTGTCGCGATGGGCCTGGCGCTCAACGAAATCGACCGCGAAGCCCGCGCCATCGAGTTCTACGACCTGATTTCCAGCTTCGATTTCATGTGCTCGACGCCGACGCTGTTCAACAGTGGCACGTTGCATTCGCAACTGTCGTCGTGCTACCTGACCACCGTCGCCGACGATCTCGAGGGCATCTACCAGTCGATCAAGGAAAATGCCTTGCTGCAGAAATACGCCGGCGGCCTGGGCAACGACTGGACGCCGGTGCGTTCGCTGGGCAGCCGGATCAAGGGTACCAATGGGCAGAGCCAGGGCGTGATTCCCTTTTTGAAGGTAGTCAACGACACGGCAGTCGCCGTGAACCAGGGCGGCAAGCGCAAGGGCGCGGTCTGTGCCTATCTCGAAACCTGGCATCTCGACATCGAGGAGTTCCTCGACCTGCGCAAGAACACCGGCGACGAGCGCCGCCGCACGCACGACATGAACACCGCCAACTGGATTCCCGACCTGTTCATGCAGCGCGTCATGGAAAACGCTGAATGGACGCTGTTCTCACCGGTCGACGTGCCTGATTTGCACGAATTGTGCGGCGCCGAATTCGAGGTCGCCTACCTCGGCTACGAAGCGCAGGCGGCCAGCGGTCAACTCAAGCTGCACAAGAAAATCCCCGCCGTGCAGCTGTGGCGCAAGATGCTGACCATGCTGTTCGAGACCGGCCATCCGTGGATCACCTTCAAGGATGCCTGCAACCTGCGCTCGCCGCAGCAGCATGTCGGTGTCGTGCATAGCTCGAACCTCTGTACCGAGATCACGCTGAATACTTCGGATTCGGAAACCGCCGTCTGCAACCTCGGTTCGGTCAATCTGCTGGCGCACCTCAAGGACGGCCAGCTCGACCAGGCCAAACTGGCGCGCACGATCAACACCGCGCTGCGCATGCTCGACAACGTTGTCGACATCAATTTCTATGCGACGCCCAAGGCGCGCAACGCCAACCTGCGGCATCGCCCGGTCGGCCTCGGTATCATGGGCTTTGCCGATTGCCTGTACGAAATCGGCCTGCCTTACGCGTCGACCGCGGCGGTGGAATTCGCCGACCAGACCATGGAAGCCGTCTGCTACCACGCCTATTCGGCCTCCAGCGAACTGGCGCGAGAGCGCGGCCGCTATTCCAGCTTCACCGGCAGCTTGTGGGATCAGGGCATTTTGCCGCTCGACTCGATCCGGCTGCTCGAGGCAGGGCGGGGCGGTTATCTCGAGGTGAATCGTGAATCGAGTCTCGACTGGGCCGCGCTCAAGGAACGCATCGCCCGTTACGGCATGCGCAATTCCAACTGCGTGGCGATTGCGCCGACCGCGACCATCTCCAACATCGTCGGCGTCTCGGCCAGCATCGAGCCGACCTACCAGAACATCTACGTCAAATCCAACCTCTCGGGTGAGTTCACCGTCGTCAACGACGCGCTGGTCCGCGACCTGAAAGCGCTCGATCTGTGGGACGAAGTCATGGTCGCCGACCTCAAGTATTTCGACGGCTCGCTCGCCCGCATCGAGCGCGTGCCCGACGAACTCAAGGCGCGCTACGCGACGGCCTTCGAGATCGACCCGGTGTGGCTGATCGAAGCCGCCGCCCGCCGGCAGAAATGGATAGACCAGGCGCAATCGCTGAACCTCTATCTCGCGCTGCCCTCCGGCAAGAAACTCGACGAGATCTACAAGCTGGCCTGGACGCGCGGCCTGAAAACCACCTACTACCTGCGCACCCTGGGTGCCAGCCAGGCCGAAAAGGCGGGCGGGCGCGACGACTCGGTGGTGCAGGAAGAGGCGCCGAAGTTCTGTGCGATTGACGATCCGACTTGCGAGGCGTGTCAGTGACGGGAAGGGACGTGCAAGCCAAGCCGGCGCGCCGGGTTAAGCTTGCCGCCTTTCTGTATCACGAGACATTTCGATGAAATCCTTCTTCGCTTCCTGCCTGCGTCCGGCGCTGGCCTTGCTGCTGGTGTTGCCCGTCTGCGCCCTGGCGGTCGACCTCGATTTGCCGGCCGAAATCGGCGCCACGGCGCAGGTCGACCGCAGCGAGCGCGATGGCCTCTGGGAAAAGACCCTGGTCGTGCGCTTTGCCGGCGAGCGGCGCGCCTTGTCGACCAGCGACGGCCCGCTCACGGCGCGCGCCGCCCTCAACCAGGCGGCGCATCCGCTGCTCTGGAGGAAGCTGGGTGCCGACGGCAAGCGCTACAGCGAAGAACGACGCGCCGCGACGGCGGGGCGTCTGCAACTGCCGCCGGCCGCCGTCGCCGAGATGTCTACGGCGGCCGACATGGACAATCTCGCCATCGTCACGCGCCGGCATGGCCCGCTGACGGTGACCGTGCTGGCCACGGCCGGGGCGAAGAGCAACGCCATCCGCACCGGCGTCGATGCCGGCGCCTACATTGAAGGTGCCAACGACGAAAAAACGCCTGCCGGCACCATCAACATCATGGTCCTGGCCAATATCGAACTCAGCGACGCGGCGCTGGCCCGTGCCCTGATCACCATCACCGAGGGCAAGACGGCGGCGCTCGAAGACCTCAAGGTGCCGAGCAGCTACACGAAAGAGGTGCAGGCGACCGGCACCGGCACCGACAGCATCATCGTCGTTTCCGGCACGGCGGCGCCGCGCGCCACTTACACCGGCGGTCATAGCCGCATCGGCGAGCTGATCGGCAAGGCGACCTACGCGGCGGTGGTCGAGGCGCTCGGCAAGCAGAACGGCTATTTCCTGCCCGGCAGCAAGCGCTTCGGCGACGCCGCGGCCGGCCCGGCCAAAGCCGCCGGCGACCTGCGTCTCGCCTTGCTGCATCTCGATCCCGTGCCGGGCGACATCGTCGGCAACCGGGCGCGTATCGAAGACGGCATCCGCGCGGCAGTGCGCCACGGCGCCGACTGGGTGGTGACGCCGGAACTGGCCGAAACCGGCTACAACTTTGCCAAACGCGTCGGCACCGACTGGATCGCGCCTTTCCCCGATGCCTGGATCAGCAGCCTGGCCGCCATCGCGCGCGACAACGGCGTCGCGCTCTTCGTCGGTTTCGCCGAGCGCGACGCGCAGACCGGCAAGCTGCACAATAGCGTCGCCGCCATCGACCGCAGCGGGCGCATTCTCGGTGCCTACCGCAAGCAGCGCCCGGTCGGCCAGGCCGAAGCCTGGTCGTTGGCCGGCACCGAAGGCACGCCCTTCATGGTCGATGGCATCGCCGTTGGCACGCTGATCTGCGCCGATGCCTGGCGTCCCGATGCGGCCGCCCAACTCGCGGCGCGCGGCGCAAAGATCCTGCTCTCGCCGGCCAACTGGCCGCCGGTCGACGGCATGGGGCCGGGCGACGTCTGGGAAAAGCGTTCGCGCGAAACCGGCATCCCGTTGATCGCCGTCAATCGTGGCGGCCGCGAGCCGGAACTCGATTTCTCGCTGGGGCAGAGCGCCGTCTCGCTCAAGGGCAAGCGCCTGCACAGCTTCACCGCCGCCGAGGGCGGCATCTTCTACGTGGACTGGAATCGCCGTCAGCGCTTCCGGGCCGTTCGCACCGACTGACACCGAGGTTCAAACCATCATGAATGCCGCCTTCCGCTTCGACGACTGGGACACCCCGTCGCAACCTGCCGCCCCGCAAAGCCCGGCGGTCAACGTTGAAAATGCCGCGAAAGCCGTGGTCGACCGTGTGGCGCCGGCCATTCCTGATCAAGCCGGCACGCCGTCGCTGGCGCCGATCAACGCCGCCGACAAACGCATCGTCAATGGCAAGGCCGACATCAACCAGCTCGCCCCCTTCAAGTACCCCTGGGCCTGGGAGTTCTTCCTCAAGGCCAACCGCAACCACTGGACGCCGCTCGAAATCAGCATGGCGCAGGACGTGCACGACTACCACCACAAGCTCAGCCCGGCCGAGCGCCACGTTTTCGAGAACGTGCTGGCCTACCTGACGACTTCCGACATCCTGGCCATGCGCAACATCGGCCTCGCCGTCATGGAGAAGATGAGCGCGCCCGAACTGCAGATCTACCAGGCCCGCCAGGTCTATGAAGAAGCGCTGCACACCTGGACCTACCAGCACTGCATCGAAAGCATCGGCCTCGACCAGCAGGAAATCTACAATCGCTACCGCGTCGTGCCCGAGATCCACGGCAAGATCGCGCTCGCCAACCGCCGGCTGGAGCGCGTCATGCGCGCCGACTTCGATCTGACCAATCGCGCCAACCTGCACGAATTCGCGCTGTCCTACTTCTTCTTCGCAGTGATCTTCGAAGGCTGCTGGTTCTACAACGGCTTCACGCCCATCTTCGCGCTGCAGCGGCGTGGATTGATGAAAGGTACCGCCGAACAGTTGCAGTACATCATGCGCGACGAGGTGTTGCACTGCGCCTTCGGCATCCGCGTCGTGCGCGAACTGCTCAAGGAAGAAAACCTGGAACTCGACCCGCAGGCCCTGCGCACGCTATGGGACGAAGCCGAGGCCGCCGAGCGCGCCTACGCCGGCTACATCCTGCGCGAACCGATTCTCGGCTACAACGCCGAACTGCACGTCCAGCAATTCCGCTTCGTCGCCAACCGGCGGGCGCGTCAGGTCGGTGTCGAGGAACCTTTCCCCGGTGCCGAGAATGTGCTGCCCTGGCTGGACGAACAGGCCAACCTGAGGAAGGAAAAGAACTTCTTCGAGACGCGCGTCACCGAATACCAGACCGGCGGGGCGCTGGCCTGGGATTGAGCCGGCTGGCCAGATTCGGCGGCGCTGCTCGCCGACTGAATCCGCCGGGCAGCCTCAAGCCGGGTTTGTCGCATTCGCCACACCGCCGGTCAGGCAGGCGAAACGCGCCGGCAGGTCACCTGGCAGGCGCCAGCCGAACAGCAGTTCCTCGGCATCGGCCAGCGAAGCGCCGGTGCACAGCACTTGTTCGGACAAATGGGCAAAAGCGGCAAGGCGCAGCCAGAACATGGTTTCTTCGTTGAGTCGGCAAGTCATGCTGTTCTCCCGGTGGTTTCCTGTGTTCGCTGCGAGTCACGCAATGTTTGTTCCATGCGTGAAAGTGCTGCTCAGAGGGCTAGCGGGGCGGCACAGGCACGCCGGCGGTGCATTGCCGGCACCGGGGAAGTGCGTTGGTTTGTTGGCGAGGGAGTGTCGGGCGTGTTTCCGTGCGGCGCAGGGTGCTTGCCGGCGTTTGCTGTCTTGACGCAAGCCCGGCAACTCAGATCGGCTCGCAGCGCCGGGCCTTTGCTGCCACTACGCCATCACGACTGACTGCGACTCAGGCTTCATCCCTGGAATATCTGGAAGCCGCATCCTTGTTGCGCTTTCTCTCCCGCAAATGAAGGGCGAGATAGGCGGTGAGCAGAACGGCGAGCGCTCCCCTGGTATAGGTCGCGGGGAGGGCGAGCCAGGCAGCAAGTGCCGTGACAATCAGCAGCCAGACGAGATGGGCGGGAAGTGCCGGATACCTGTTGTCGCGCAGGAAACTGCGACATAGCGGGCAAGTCGGCTTGAGTTGGCGGGGGACGTACCATTTGGCACCGGCTGGCCACAACTCGTGGCGTGGACGGTCGAAGCGGCCTGCACAGACCGGGCAGGGATGCTTGCCTTGGGGCGGCGCATCAAGTTCCGCCCGGATCTTTGCCGCACAGTCCGTACACACGGCATCGGGGCTCGCCAGCACCTTGCCGCAGCCATCGCATCGCATATTCGTTGTCACCATTCGGACTGGGTTCCGCGAGGAATATGGAACAGTCACTCAGCGCAGGTGGTTCTGAGGACTGATCCTGTTTGCTGTCAGATCCTGAACGACGCCCTGGCCTGTGATGCGTGGGGCTGTAGCTTGCGGTCTGCCGGCAAGGCCGGATTCATTTCCGCCACTTCGCCCAGGGATCCGTATCGGAAGAAACCGCGGGCTGCGCGTAATTCGATTTGCGCTGCTCCGGGCTGCTGCGGCGGGTCGTGCCGGCGTCGTGTTCTGCCGCTTTTCTGGCGCGCTTTTCGCGCAGGCGTTCTGCGTCTTCCAGGCTCAGTTCGGCCGGTTCGCCCGGGGTTTGTTCCGGCGGAATGATGCGGTCGCGCGGCGGCAGTTCGAACTGTTCGTCCGAGGCGCGCGGCAGGCTCTTGAATTTGTAGAGATAGAAGGCTTCGACTTTCTGGCGCGCCCAATCGGTCTTTTTCAGGAACTTGACGCTGGATTCGATGCTGGGATTACTTTTGAAGCAGTTGATATTCAGATAGGCGTAGAGGATTTCGAAACCGTAGTAGTCGACGATCTCGGTCAGCATCTGTTTCAAGCCAAGGCCGTGCAAGGGGTTGTTGCTGTAATCAATATCCATGGGGATGGAAGCCCGGAAATAGGTGGTCAATGCGGGATTATACCTGTCGCGATACGGCCAATTTGGCTGGGCGATGGCAAATCAGCGGCTGGCTGCGCTGCGCTTCGTGCTGCGTGTCTTCTTTTCTCCCTCGCCGGTCGCTGCGCGGGTGGGCACGGGTTTGGTCGGGTCGGCGTGGTCCAGCCAGATCAAGGTGTCGATGTAGGACATGAAGCCTTGCAGGTAGTCCGGCGCGATGTCGCGCATGCGTTCGAGGCTGCGCAGGACGAGGTGCTGCGAGTTCATCGGGCCGGCGTTTTCCGGGGCCTGGGCGAGGGTTTGGGTCAGTTGCTGTTCGGTGCTGAGCTTGGACCACTCGTTGCGGAAATAGGCCACCGACTTGAGCTCCGGGCCTTGCCGGTTGCGGCTGGCTGAGACGCTTTTGGAATCTTGCCCAAAATTGCGGTTGACCGGTGGAGCGCTCGCCGCGGCTGGTTTTTCGCCCATCTGCGCAGACGCGTGCAGGCCGATATAGGCGAGCAGTTCGGCGAGCGGGCTGGCGCTGTTTTTCGGCCCGGCTTTGGCAGGCGCGAGGGCCGGGCGGCCGGCGAGTTCGCTGGCGGCGGTGCTGATTCTGGCGTTGAGCGAGAGACGGATGGCGTCCGGCTGCGTCGCGGCACGGCGGGCGAGGGCGACGAGATAGGCAAAGCGGACGGGGGCGCGGGCGGCGGCGCCGCTGGCGCTCAGCGCTTCGAGTTCGGGCGGCAGGGCGGTCGACGCCGCCGTGGCGGCCATTTCGTCCGGATCGCCTTGCGCGGCGAGCTCGCCCGTTTCAGCCATTGCCTTCCTTGCCGTTGGTGCGCGACTTGGGTACTGGTGCCATTTCGACGCGGCGGTTGCGGGCGCGGCCGTCGGCGTCGCTGTTGGCGGCGACCGGCTGCTGCGACCCGAAGGCGGCAGCGAAGACCGACGAGGACGGCACGCCATCCTCGATCAGCGTGCGCGTCACGGTCAATGCGCGCTGGGCCGAGAGTTCCCAGTTGTCGGCGAACTGGCGGTTGCTGCCGCGCACCGGCGTGTCGTCGGTAAAGCCGCTGACCATCAGCATCTGCTCGCTGGCACCGAGATAGGCGGCGATCGGTTCGGACAGGCTCTTCAGCAACTGCTTGCCTTCCGGCTGCAACTGGTCGGAATTGAGCGCGAAAAGCACGTTGCCGCTGATGCCGATCTTGCCGTTGTTGAGCGTTACGCGGCCGGAAGCGAGCGGGCCGGCCAGCGCCTTTTCCAGGGCTTCGCGGCGTTGTTCTTCCTGCTGGCGTTTCTGGATTTCGGCTTCGAGGCTGCTCACCAGTTCGAGCTGCACGCCGAGCACGCCGACCAGGATCAGCACGAAGGCGCCGAGCAGGCCGGCCATCAGGTCGCCGAAGACGGCCCAGACCGGTGTCGCGTGTTCGCCGCCGGCGTCGATGTCTTCCATGCTCAGGCCTCGCTACCTGTGGCGCGTTGCAGGTCGTCGACCATCTTCTTCTGCGACATGATGCTGAGGTCGATGATTTCTCGGGCCTGGGCAACGTAGTAGGCAAGCTGCTCGTCGCTGCGCGTTAGCGACTTGGCGAGGCCGCTTTCGATGCGTTGCAGCGCCGTCAGCATCTTGTCGTTCGATTCGCTGAACAGTTGCACGGCGTGGCCGAAAGCCTCGCCCAGGCTGGCGACTTCGAGGGCGCCGCCGGTGATGCTGGCGCCGATGTCGACCAGTTTGCCGGCTTCGCTCTCGACCTTGGCGGCGAACTGGCTGCCGGCGCGTTCGAGCAGCTCGGCGGACGAGGCGACCAGCGCGTCGATGGCGCTGCGCTGCTCGGTCGAGGCGTGGTTGATGGCGTCGAGCAGGGCGCCCAGGGTTTCCATGATGCGGCTGCGTTCTTCGAGCAGGCTGTTGTCGCGCGCCATGCTGGCCGACAGTTCGTGACGCAACTGGCCGATGACTTCGGCGGCGGCCTTGGGCGCTTCGGCGGCGGTCTGCATCAGGCGCGTGACTTCGGCGATGGTCGTCTCGGCCTGGCGCTGGTGCGTGGCGACCAGTTCGCGCGCCGTCGTGCCGAGCGTGCCGGTGATCTGTTCCTGCTGCGCCAGCGTCGCCTGACCGGCCTGCTGCCATTGCGCTTCGAGCTGGCCGGCCATCGCCGTGAGTGTGTCGGCAAAACCGGCCTGTCGGGCCTGTTCACCGCTCGCCCATTCGTTCTGCCAGGCGGCCTGGGTGGCACGCAGCTCGGCGAGCAGCGCGGCACTGCGCTCGGCGAAGGTGGCGGCGAGGCTGGTCTGTGTCTGATCGAGGGCCTGCGTCAGGCGCTCGCTGGCCTGTTCGTGCTTGGCCAGCGCGCCGCTCCAGGTGGCGGACACCGTCTGCACGGCGCCGTCGAAACGCTGGGCGATGCCATCGAGCTGGCTGGCGACCTGCTGGCTGAGGGCAGTCTGCTGCGCCTGCGTGGTCTGCGCAAAAGCGGCGTGACTGGCGGCGAGTTCGCTGCGCAGCGCGGCATGCGTGCCGTCCACGGAGTCGAGCAGCGCTTGCGAGCGCTCGCCGAAGGTGTCGGCAAAGGCGCCCAGGGTGTTCTGCAACTGCTGGTTGAGGGCCTCGCTGCTGTTGCTGTGCTGGGCGAGCGCGCCTTGCCAGGTGGCGGCGACCTGGCTGACGGCCTGGTCGAGGCGGGCGGTGACGCCGTCGAACTGGCTGGCCAGCGTCGCGGCCAGTTGCTGCTGGCTGGCGGCGCTGCTTGCGGCGAGCGCGGCGTGCTGTTGCGCGGCGTCGGCCTGCAGTTTGCCCTGGGTGCTTTCGAGCGAGGCGAGCAGCGCCGCCGAGCGTTGTTCGAAGGTCTCGGCGTAGGCGTTGAGCGCGGCCTGCTGTTGCTGCTGTTGTGCGTCGGTCGCCTGTTCGTGGTGGGTCAGGGCTTGCGTCCAGGTGTCGCTGACCGTGCTCACGGTTTGCGCGAACTGGCCGGTGATGCCGTCGAGCTGGCGTTCGACGGTGCCGAACAGCTTGTCGTGCAGGCCGCGCGTCTGGTCGGCGATGCTCGTCATGGTGGCGGTGACGACGGGCTGTATGGTCTGCGCCGCAACCGTCGCGCTGTCCTGCAAACTGGCCTTGAGCGAGCGGTCGACCGACTGGGCGAGGTCGGTATAGAGGCCCTTGGCTTCGGCATGGAAGCTCTGCTGCCCGGCGAGCAGTTGTTCGCCGAGCTGGCGGCTCTGTTCGGCCATGCGGCTCATCATGGTGTCGAGCTTGCCGACCAGTTCGGGCAGCGCCTGGGCCTGCGCCTGCAGGGCCTTGAAGGTTTCCTGGCGCTGGTAGCTGAGCGAGAAGTCGCGCAGCACGCCGGCGATCTTGCTGTCGAGCAATTGCCCGACTTGCAGGCGCTCGCGCCGGCAGAGTGCCGAAATCAGGCCGAGCATGGCCGAGGTGGCGACACCGGCGACCGAGGTGCCGAAGGCGACGCCGAGGCCCTTGACCGGGGCGGCGAGCGCGGCGCGGATGGTCTGCAGGTCGGTGGTGCTTTCCAGCGCCAGCACCGCGCCGTTCAGCGTCACGACCATGCCGAGGAAGGTGCCGAGCATGCCGAGCAGCACGAGCAGGCCGACCAGGTAGGGCGTGATGCCGGGGCCGGGCAGGGCGACGCGTTCGCCTTCGATACGCAGGCGAACCGCGTTCTGCAGTGCGGCCGGCACCTGTTGCAGCCATTCGCCGAGGTGGCCGAGGTCGTCCGGGATGCTGCGCAGCGCCTTCGCCAGCGCCTCGGTATTGGCGTGGAAACGGCGCATTTCGAGGGCGCCGGCGACATAGACCCCGGCGATCACGCAGGAGACGCTGAAGGCCAGCGTATGGCCGCCGATGTAGCCGATGGCGACCCAGACGACGGCGATCAGGCCGAGGAAGAAGGCGGAGAGACTGAGATTGCGGTTCATTGGGGCTTTGTTTCCATAGATTCACTCGCGCTGCCGGCGGCGGCAATCAGGCCGGCGGCCGGTTTGAGGCGCAGTTCCAGTTCGGCGAGCAGCATGGTCTGGGCATCGTGGCAGAAGGCGTCGAGCCAGCTGCCGGCTTGCGTCCACTCGACGGGGTTGTCCACGGCGTCGGCAGCCAGGGCGGCACGGTGTTCGGCGTAGCGCTGATCGAAGCGTTTGCCGAGCAGGATGGGAATGTTGCTCAGCAGGTTGCGCTCGCGGACGGCGAGGATTTTTTCGAAGGTGGCGTCGAGGTCGGCGAGTTTTCGTCCGGCCGCCGACTGAGCGGCCAGCGCCTTGCGGGCATTGGCGCGCAGCGCCGTGATCGCGGTGTTCATGTCGCGCTGGTGGGCGAGGTAGTAGCGGTGGTAGGGCGAGAAGTCGGCGGCGCTGTCGGCTGTCGCATTCGGCAGCGGCGTCGGAAAGGGAATGCGGACCGGGCTGTCGGTTGGCGCGGGGTTGAACACGCCATCGTTCTGGATCGAAGTGCTCAGGTTGCCGCGCACCCGCGCCAGCTGGGCCGCCAGGTCGGCATTGGCGGACGGCGCGGACGTGCTGCTGCCGGCCTCGTGGTTGAGGACCGAAAACAGCGTCAGCGCATCCGAGAAGTCCAGCCACTGCCCGAGGCGTTCGCCGAAGTCGTATTTCGGCTCGGCGACGTTGGGGAGGGTGTCGGACAGGACGCGGACGAGGGCAGAGCGGTTGAAAGTGGCGCGGTGCAATTCACGCGTCATGATCGTGGCCAGGTTCGACGTCGAAAGGGGCCGCAAGGCTACTACAACTTTGCGACGCGGTCAGCGGTCTGCTGCAGGCAGCGTGCGCGCGGCGATCCTGCGTGCCGGTGTACTTCATGGTGAAAAGCGGATTTTCAGGTATTTTCGGTCGGTTCCAAGAAGCAGCCCACGATCTTTGAATGATCACATATCTGTGCACCGGTACCGCTTCGCCGGGCCTTTAACCCCTCCCAACCTCCCCTTGTCAGGGGAGGCGTCAGCGCTTCCGGCGTCAGCTTGGTCTCCCTCCCCTGACAAGGGGAGGGCCGGGGATAAGCAGAGACTTAGCCGCCGTAGTTTGGCGGCTTAGTCGGTTGCTTAGTAGTTTCATCAGGGGGTTGCATGACCAGCAATAAATCGTGATCCGCTTGTAAGAAATCCGCCCGTGCCGGCGACTAAAGGGAACCACTGAGCAATCAGGCCGTCCACCACAGGCGAAAGGCGGCGTGCCGGCGTATTTGCCGGTCGGCTTTCTTCGCCAGCGAAAGGCAAGCAATGTCACCCCGACGACTCATACAAGGAATCATCTTGGCCATCTCTACCAGCTTTCTGATTGGCGCCTGCGCCGACGACAAGGCGGCCGGCAAGGCCGCCAAGGATCAGGCCAGACCGGCCGTTACCGACAGCATCGTGCTCGGCATGGGCTGTTTCTGGGGCGCCGAGAAGCGCATGGCCGCCATTCCCGGCGTGCTCGATGTCGAAAGCGGCTACGCCAACGGCGAAATCGCCGGCACCTACGAAGCCGTGCTCGCCCAGGAGAAACTGCTGCGCGCCGGCAAGGCAACGCAGCGCAACCACGCCGAAGTGGTCAAGGTCACTTTTGATCCGGCCAAGGTCAATCTGGAAAAGATCCTTGTCCAGTTCTGGGAAAGCCACAACCCGACACAAGGCGACCGTCAGGGCAACGACGTCGGTACCAATTACCGCAGCGCCGTCTATAGCCACAACGATGCCCAGCAGGCGCTGGCGCTGAAGACGCGCGACACCTACCAGTCGGCGCTGACCGCCGCCGGTTATGGCAAGATCACCACCGACATCGCGCCGCTGAAAAAGTATTTTTCCGCCGAGGAATACCACCAGGATTACCTGGTCAAGAACCCGAACGGCTACTGCGGCCTGGGTGGCACCGGTGTCAAATATCCGGTGACTGGCGCGGCAACGACGCCGATGCCGGCGACCGCTGCAGTCAAGGCGCCGCGCCTCGATGCCAAGGCGCTCAATTTCGACCGCCAGCTGATCGTTTTCGAAGGCGAGGACTGCGCCTACTGCCGCAAGTTCAAGGCTGACGTGCTCGATCACTGGCAATCGCCGGTCGCCATCGTCAGCACGCTGAACCCCGAAGCGCCGGCCGGCTGGACGCTGGAAAAGGCGCTGTTCGCGACGCCGACCATCGTGCTCTTCGAGAAGGGCAAAGAAGTCTCCCGTTACACCGGCTACAGCGGCGAGGCGCCGCGCTTCTGGCAGTGGCTGGGTTTTCACCTGCTCACCCCGGCGCAGCAGAAGATCGCCTTCGAGCAAGGCACCGAGCGTCCCGGCACCGGCTCCAATCTCGATGAGAAGCGGCCCGGCACCTTCGTCGATCCGATTTCCGGCGTCGCGCTGTTCCGCAGCGATACCAAGTTCGAGAGCGGCACCGGCTGGCCGAGCTTCTTCAACCCGCTGCCCGGTTCGATCACGCTGCACGAGGATGTCAGCATGGGCATGAAGCGCGTCGAAGTGCGCAGCGCCAGTTCCGGCATCCATCTCGGCCATGTCTTCGACGATGGCCCGCCGCCGACCGGCAAGCGTTACTGCATCAATGGCAACGTGCTGAAATTCGTGCCGGACAAGGCGAAGTAGTCGCCCAGCGGTCGACGCTGGAAAAAGGCTGTTTTTCCGGTGTCGACCGTAAAAAGCCTTGCTGTCGCTAGCACTGGCTGATGGAAAGGGGTCGCGCTCCGGTACTATTCAGGCATTCGAATTCAAGGAAAGGTGCAGGGCACATCCCGTGTCCGCGATATGGGTAGTAGCTTTTTGCTGGTGGTGGTTGCGCTCGTTCTCGTTGTTCTGAACGGTTTTTTCGTGGCGGCAGAGTTTGGCCTGGTCAAGCTGCGGCCGAGCCGGGTCAAGGCGATTGCCAAGACTTACGGCTGGCGGGGCCGCATTCTCGCCAAGGTGCATCAGGATCTCGAAGCCTACCTGTCGGCCTGCCAGCTCGGCATCACGCTGGCTTCGCTCGGCCTCGGCTGGGTTGGTGAGCCGGCCTTTGCCGACCTGCTGCGACCTTTCCTCGGCGCGCTCGGCATGACCAGCGAGGAGCTGATCCACGGCATTGCCTTCGCGGTCGCCTTCTTCATCATTTCCTACCTGCACATCGTGGTCGGCGAGCTGGCGCCCAAGTCGATGGCAATCCGCATCACCGAGAAAGTCGGCCTGTGGACGGCGCCCGGCCTTTACGCCTTCTACTGGGCGATGTATCCGGCGATCTGGGTGCTCAATCACAGCGCCAACTGGGTGCTACGCAAGGTCAATCTCGACGTGCAGGCCGGCCACGACAGCCATTATTCGGCCGATGAACTCAAGCTCATCCTGCGTTCGTCGCGCGCCGATGCCGACTTTGCCGGCGACGAATGGCGTGTTCTCGCCCAGGCCCTCGATTTCCGCGATTTGAACGTCGCCGACCTGATGCGCCCGTTCAACGAAGCCGTGCCGCTGTCGGCCAGCGACGATATCGAACTCAGCCTGGAGCGCATCGTGCTGCACCGCTTCAGCCGCTATCCCTATCTCGCCGACGACGGGCAGGCCAAGGGCGTCATCCATTTGAAGGACATCTTCATCGCGCTGCGCAAGGACCCGGACCTCGCCTCGCTCGACAAGCTGGTGCGGCCGGTGATGATCGTTTCGCCCAACCTGTCGGCGACCGAGCTGTTCCGCCGTTTCCGCCAGGGCGCGCCGCATTTTGCCGTGGTTGCCTATGGCGACGGCCATCCGATCGGCTTCATCACGCTCGACAACCTGCTCGGCGCGCTGGTCGGCGAGATTCGCGACGAGTTCCGGCAGACCCACAACGAATGGTCTAAGCTCGACGATGGCTCGCTGATCGGCAAGGGCAGCCTGCCCATCTTCACGCTGGAGCGGGCGCTCGGCATCGACATCGATGAAGCCGGCGTCGATTCGGTCGGCGGCCTCATTCTGCAGAAACTTGGCGATCTGCCCGAGGAAGGCCAGCGCATTTCCTTCCCGCAGTTCGATGCCGTGGTCAAGAAAATGACCGGGCCGCGCATCGTGCTGATCCGGATCATTCCGGCGGCAGAGCCGGTGTAACAGGCAAAAATGAAGCGGGCCGGGATGTGATTCCCGGCCCGCTTCACTTTCCACGACGTGTGCTGGCTCAGAAAGCCTTGTTCACGCTGACGAAGAACTTGTCGCGGGCGATGTCGGAGGCCGACGTGCCGTTGGCCAGGCTCAGGAAGTTCTTGTAGGCATTCGGTTCGCTCGACACCGAGTAGGAGGCGCCAACCGTCCAGCCGTCGGCGAAGGCCTTGCTGACGCCGGCCTTGAAGTAGGTGATGTCGAGGCCTTTCGAGTTGCGGATCATTTGATGCCCAAGCTGGCCGTTGACCGTCCAGCCTTCGGCGACTTCATAGGCGGCATTGAGTTCGACGAAGGGCGAGTAGCGCGTGCTGCCGGTGACGCCGGCAGCGGCGTCGCCGAAGAAGCCGCCATTGACCGGTGAATTGTTGGTGCTCCAGCCGAAATACTCGGTCAGCGTCGCGCCGGTCTTGAAGGTCAGCCATTCGTAGCTCAGTGCCACCGAGGCTTCCAGCGTGTTCAGGCTGTTCTTGGCATTGAAGCCGGCGAATACCGAGTCGTTCCAGTTGGCGCCGGGGTAGGTGTAGTAGATCAGGCCGAGGTCGTAGCCGACGGTATCGGCGATCTTGCCGCGATAGCCGCCGTAGATGTCGAGTTCGACAGTGGCGCCGGGCAGCCAGTGGTCGGAGACGTTGGATGCGGCGACACCGACATAGGCGCCGGAAGCGTGATCGGCTTCGGCGCTGACCTGCAGGGCGGGCTTGCCCCAGGTCTGCGACTGGCCGCGGAAGATGTAGTCGCTGACCACGCCGACATTGACCGGGAAGGTCCAGGCGGCATCGCCGTCGGCCAGGGCCGGGGCGGCAGTGCCGAGAGCGGTCGCGGTGAAGGCGAGCAGGACGGCAGCGCGCAGCTTGCGGGAAGAGGATGTCATGCAGGGATCTCCAGGAGGTTCAAGGTGGGAAAAAAAGGTGGGGCGGTTTCCGGCGCGGCAAAGCGCGGCCCGGTTTCCGCAGTGGCCAGCGCCGGCGCGTCGCTGTCGTCCTTGAGATCGACGCCGGTACGGCCAAGGCGGCGCGCGCCGTCGATCAGGAAGGCGAGCTTGCGCGCGGCTTCGGCGTAGGGCAGGCCTTCCGGCCGGACGTTCGAGATGCAGTTGCGCTGTGCATCGTTCAGGCCGGGGCGCGGCCCGGCAGTCAGGTAGAGGCCGAGGCTGTCGGGCGAGGACAGGCCCGGCCGTTCGCCGATCAAGACCACAACCTGTTCGGCGCCAAGCAGATGGCCGATCTCGTCGCCGAGCGCGACGCGTGCCTGGGTGGCGATGATCAGCGGCTGGCTGCTCAGGTCAGGGATGTGCGCGCGCAGGGCGGCGAGAAATGCCCGCGTGTGGCTGCTGGTCGCCAGCGAGGACAAACCGTCGGCGACGACGATGGCCAGCCGCGGCCGGGCCGGCCAGTGGTTTTTGCCGTTTTCAACGAGTCGACCGCTACAGGCTGGAGCGAGCCGGCGCCCGTAATCCGGGCGACGCAAGTAAGTGGCGCGGTCGGCGGCCTGGCTTTGCACGGCCAGGGTCCGGAAACCGTCGGCCTGCAATTCGCCGGCGAGCAGATCGACGTCGAGCGCCGTATGCACCGCGTCGCGCGCCTGGGCATGCGCCGTGCCGAAGCGCAGCACTTCGCGCGTTGGCAGGCTGACGCCGGCGCGGCCGAGGGCGACGCGGGCGCGCGTCAGGCTTTGCAGTTGCTGCCAGGGGTCGGGCGTCAGGATGGCCGGTTTCTGGCTCATGGCGCCTCCTGGATACTTTCGGCTAGCCCGAGCAGCGGGTATTGGCTGCTCTGGGCGAGCAGTTCGCCGCGGTAGTCGGTGATGCGCATCTTCTCCAGCCATTCCTCGAATTCCGGCGCACGCCGGCGGTCGAGCACGCGGCGCAGGTAGAGCGCATCGTGGAAGGAGGTGCTCTGGTAATTGAGCATGATGTCGTCGGCGCCGGGCACGCCGATGATGAAATTGATGCCGGCGACGCCGAGTAGCGTCAGCAGCGTGTCCATGTCGTCCTGGTCGGCCTCGGCATGGTTGGTGTAGCAGATGTCGCAGCCCATCGGTAGACCGAGCAATTTGCCGCAGAAATGGTCTTCAAGGCCGGCGCGGATGATCTGCTTGCCGTCGTAGAGGTATTCCGGGCCGATGAAGCCGACCACGGTATTGACCAGCAGCGGCTGGTAACGCCGCGCCAGGCCGTAGGCGCGCGCCTCGATGGTCTGCTGGTCGACGCCGTGGTGGGCGTTGGCCGAGAGCGCGCTGCCCTGACCGGTCTCGAAATACATCACGTTGTTGCCGAGCGTGCCGCGTCCGAGTTCGCGCGCCGCCGCGTTGGCCTCGTCGAGCAGCGCGGCGGAAACGCCGAAACTGCTATTGACGCCCTCGCTGCCGCCGATCGACTGGAAGACCAGGTCGACCGGCGCGCCCTGGTCGATGGCGCGCAGCGTATTGGTGACATGGGTCAGGATGCAGCTTTGCGTCGGCACCGCGTATTGCTCGCGGAAATCGTCGATCAGGCGGAGCAGGGCGGTGATCGCCGGCAGGCTGTCGGTCGCCGGGTTGATGCCGATCACCGCGTCGCCGGCACCGTAGAGCAGACCGTCGAGCATCGAGGCGGTGATGCCGCGCGGATCGTCGGTCGGATGGTTGGGTTGCAGGCGCACGGCGAGCCGGCCGGGCAGGCCGAGGGTGTTGCGGAAACGGGTGATGACCGAGCACTTGGCGGCGACCAAAATCAGGTCCTGGTTGCGCATCAGCTTGCTCACCGCCGCCACCATCTCCGGCGTCAGGCCGGGCGCCAGCGCCGTCAGGCTGGCCGTGTCGGCGGCATCGGAAAGCAGCCAGTCGCGGAACTCGCCGACCGTCAGCCCCGCTACCGGCAGGAAGGCACCGGCGGCATGGCTGTCGATGATGATGCGGGTGACTTCGTCGTCTTCGTAGGGAATCACCGCCTCGTTGAGGAAGTGGGCGAGCGGGATGTCGGCGAGTACAAGGCGCGCCGCCATGCGTTCTTCTTCGCTGGCCGCCGCGACGCCGGCCAGCATGTCGCCGGAGCGGGCCGGGCTGGCCTTGGCCAGCACCGCCTTGAGGTCGGGAAAGACATGGCGGTGCAGGCCGAGGGTGCAGGCGTGGATCATGATGCGTTTCCTGGCGTTCGCTTACTCGGCCTCGACGGCCAGTTCAGCAAAAGGGAGGGCGGCGCGCTGGGCGTGGGTGATCCGGAAGTAGCCGTAGCCGACAGCCAGGATCAGCACGAAGAGGCCGGCCAGGGTCGGGTTGAACCAGGCCACGGTGCCCAGGCAGACCAGCGAACCGGCCAGTGCGATGGCCGGGAAGACCGGGTAGAATGGCACCTTGTACGGACGGGCTAGGCGCGGTTCGCTGGCGCGCAGCTTGAACAGTGCGGCTATGCTCAGGGCGTACATGAGCAGGGCGCCGAATACCGACATGGTGACGATGTTGGCGGTCAGGCTCTGGCCGCCGAAGGACAGTACCTCGTCGCTGAAGATCGCGGCGATGCCGATCAGGCCGCCGGCGATGATGGCGCGGTGCGGCGTCTTGAAGCGCGGGTGGATCTTGCCGAGCCAGCCCGGCAGGTAGCCGGCGCGGGCCTGGGCGTAGATCTGCCGCGAGTAGCCGAGGATGATGCCGTGGAAGGAAGCGACCAGACCGAACAGGCCGAGCCAGACCAGCATGTGCAGCCAGCCGCTCGATTCGCCGACGATGGTCTTCATGGCTTGCGGCAGCGGGTCGTTGATGTTGGCGAGCTTGGTCCAGTCGCCGACGCCGCCGGCAAAGACCATGACGCCGATGGCCAGCACAACCAGGGTGAGGATGCCGCCGGTGTAGGCGATCGGGATCGAACGCTTCGGATCGCGCACTTCCTCGGCGGCCATGGCAACGCCTTCGATGGCGAGGAAGAACCAGATGGCGAACGGGATGGCGGCGAAGATGCCGGTCAGCGAAGCGAGCGAGAACTCGTCGGCGCCGCTCCAGCCGCCGGCCGTGAAGTTGGCGAGCGAGAAGCCGGGGGCGACGACGCCCATGAAGACGAGCAGTTCAAAGATGGCGAGGATGGTGACGAACAGCTCGAAAGTTGCGGCAATGGTCACGCCGATGATGTTGAGGCCCATGAACACGACGTAGGCGCCGGTCGCCGCGATCTTCGGATCGAGCGCCGGGAACTGCACGTTGAGATAGGCGCCGATGGCGAGCGCGATGGCCGGCGGCGCGAAGATGAATTCGATCAGCGTCGCCATCCCGGCCAGGTAGCCGCCGGTCGCGCCGAAGGCATGGTAGCTGTAAGCGAAGGGGCCGCCGGCGTGCGGGATGCTGGCGGTCAGTTCGGTGAAGCTGAAAATGAAGGTGCCGTACATGATGGCGACCATGATGGTGGTGACCAGAAAACCGAGGGTGCCGGCCGTCGCCCAGCCGAAACTCCAGCCGAAATACTCGCCGGAAATGACCAGGCCGACGGCAATGCCCCACAGTTGCCAGGTGCCGAGGCTGGCCGAGAGGCCGTGCGCCGAATGGGAAGGGGTAGTCATGATGTGCTCCGAAAAATGTTGGTGACTGCATCTTCGAACAGGCGGCGGCACGACACATATCAAGAATCAGCACCGCAATATCAAAAATCGGCACAAATGGCGGTCGACCGTAAAAAATCCTGCGTTTTGCACCGCGGCAGTGCCCGAAAACCGGGAAATGCACCACGCCGGACGGCATTGCGCCCGGTTTTGCCTATTTTTCCGTCATGACCTGCAAGCGGCGTGCCCGCTGCCGACGCCAATCGCGAAAACGGCATAGGCAATTTGCGCCGGATGGTACGGGCCTTGCATCAATACGCGCGACAGCAACAGCGGAAAGCCACCATGAGCGCACTCACCACCTCCCATCCGGCCTTTGCCCGGCCACTGCGCCGCGAGATCCGGGCGCGCGATGCGGACGAGCATGCGCGCAACCTGTCGCAGTGGGATCAGCGCTACGACCAGCTTTCGGCCGGCAGTTTCAGCGGCGAAGTCACCGAACTGTGGCTGCCCAAGACCCAGGTTTTCGTTGAACGCGCCAACCAGCAATTGCGCCAGACCTGCGCCGCCTGGCCGAACTCGGTGTGGTTCGGCATTCCCGACATGGCCGACGGCCTGATGGCAATGGGCGGCAAGCAGCTGTCGTCACGCGCCGTCTGCATCCGCGACGGCGGCGCCGAATTCGACCTGCTCACGGCGCCGGATTTCGACCTGTTCGGCGTCGTCGTCGACCGCGAAAGCTTTGCCCTGCATCTCGACGCCACCCGCCATCTCGATCTCGACCGCCTGCTGCAGCAGGGCGACGTGCGCGACCTGGCGCCGGGGCGCAAGGAACATCTCTGTCGCAAGCTGGCCAACATCCTCGCCGACGCCAACAGCAGCGAAGCCGACAGCGCAGCGGTCGACGACCTGCAGGGGCGCATTTTCGAAGCCCTGGCCGGCGTGCTGACCAGCCAGGATTCGCAGCCGGCGTCGCTCAATCGCACCCGCCTGCAGCACCAGCAGGTCGTGGACAAGGTGCGCCGCCGTGTTCTCGAGCAGCCCGACGCGCCGCCCAGCGTTGCCGAACTCTGCGAACAATTCCACATCAGCCGGCGCGCCCTGCAGAACTGCTTCGAAGACGCCACCGGCCTGGCGCCGCTCGCCTACGTGCGCAGCCTGCGCCTCAACGAAGTGCGCCGCCAGTTGCGCGCCAACACGGCGCGGCCGATCTCCTGCATCGCCTACGACTGGGGCTTCTCGCACCTCAGCCAGTTCGCCCAGGACTACCGCCGCCTGTTCGGCGAACTGCCCTCCGAAACCCTGCGCAGCTGAGCCAGCCAGAAGCCAAGTACCGGAAACCCGTCCATGACCCATCGCCATTCCGGCTGCCCGCTCTGCGGCGGCCAACTGACCGCTCTCGACCTGCTCAACGCCTGCGACGAACTCGCCGACGCCAGCCTCGGCATCCTCTCTGCGCGCTGCCCCTACTGCCAGGGCCGCCTCGAAATCCACCCGGCCGCCGGCCGCATCGAGATCGGCTACATCGTCGGCCAACGCTTCGACGTCGCCTTCAGCCTCGACTGCGCCGGGCTGGAAGTGCTGGCCGATGCGGGTGATGGCAGCTTGCGTCTGCGGATGCCGGAAAAGGGGTGGGAGTTTCGGGAAGAGTGAAGGGCGTTTGACGCTGCCGCTTTCCAGCGGTCAACAGGATGAAATCATCGTTTTTCCGGTGTCGACCGCGGTTGTTCGCTGCGGCGACTTTGATGCGCCCGTCCGTCGGACAGGACTGGATATACCCGGCTTCGGCTTTGCCGTATTGTTCAGTGAAGGCGAATGGAGGCCAAGGACAGCAGGAGCCTCAAACCTGCTTTTCCGAACCCGTCAGATGCGCAGCCCATGCCGGCATGTTGGTATGGAAAACATGAAAGAGATCGGAAAAGCTGCCGAAGTTGAATCCGGAATCCTGGGCAAGCAGCGTCAGGCTCTTGCGCGAGAACAGGCTGATATGTCCGTTGCGCGGCGATGCATACCACCAGTTCAGTCTTTCATTCGGACGAATGTTGCCGTCGGATAGCAGCGTGGAAAACATCAATACGCCGTTTTCGGAAAGCAACTGCCAGATGTCGCACATCAGTTGCTGCACGTCCGGCACATGTTCGAAGACCTCGAAGGCCGTGATCAGGTCGAACTGCCCCAATTGATCAAGGGTGACATCCCGGTTCTCAAACGGGTCATAAGACAGCGAATTCCAGCCGTAGTCGCGCAGGATTTCTGCGAGACTGCCCGATCCGCCGCCGTAATCGAGGTGCCTGACCGTGGGCGGCAAGGCCGGAAACAAGGCCACAAGATTGTCCGCATTGGCTTGCGGTCTCGTTTCGAGATAATCCGGGTCAATAAGGACGTATTGGTCGTTGTAAATCCTCTCTGCGAACTCATCCAGCGACCAGTTCATTATTTCCGGTGCGAAACAGAAGCCGCAATTGCCGCAGTGTGCGTAGTAAACGGGAGTTCCCGAAAGCGGCAGGAACTTGCCGCTCGCTTCTTCGCATGACTTGTTGAGATCCACTACATCCAGCAAGGCAGAGGCTTTCCGACAAACCGGGCAGGTCAGGTTTTTGTTGTCCATGAATCGGGAATTGACTTTGACTAAGCAGGTGGGGGTATGAAACTCGGCTGTTCCAGCAGGCTACGCGATTCGAATCCCTCTCTCAAGCGGGATTTTCCCCGCGCTCATTTCTTCCTCCCCGCCAGAATCTCCGGCAACTTCACCTCTATCCAGTCCGCCAGCGCTTCCACCTTCTCCCCGACTTCCTCCCCCAGCGGTGTCAGCTTGTATTCCACATGCGGCGGCACGACCGGGTAGGAAATCCTCTCCACGAAGCCGTCACCTTCCAGCCATTGCAGGGTCTGGGCGAGCATTTTTTCGCTGATGCCGTTGACCTTGCGGCGCAGGTCGCTGAAGCGGTGGGTGCCGCTGCGCAGGGCGACGAGGAGCAGGACGCCCCAGCGGCTGGTGACGTGCTTGAGGACTTCGCGCGACGGGCATTTTTCGGCGAACAGCTGGCCGCGCTGCATGAGTTCGGCGAAGCCGGGGCGTGGGGTGTCGGCGTTATGCATTTTGAACTTACCTTTTTGTGCGTACTTACTAAAAGTTAGCGGTGTCGCTATTCTGCCGGCTCCCCCCACCGAAATAAAGGAAATTCATCATGATCGTCATCACCGGCGCCTCCGGCCAGCTTGGCCGCCTTGTCATCGAAGCCCTGTTGCAGACAGTTCCGGCCGGCGAAATCGTCGCCGCCGTGCGCAATCCCGAGAAAGTCGCCGATCTGGCGGCGCGCGGCGTGCAGGTGCGCGTTGCCGATTACGACCAGCCGGCCAGCCTGGCGGCCGCCTTTGCCGGCGCCGACAAGCTGCTGCTGATTTCGGCCAATGAGGTCGGTCGCCGCGTGCCGCAGCACCGCGCCGTGATCGATGCGGCCAAGGCGGCCGGCGTCGGCCTGCTTGCCTATACCAGCCTCCTGCATGCCGACAGCTCGCCGCTGCCGCTTGCCGCCGAGCACCAGGAGACGGAAGCCCTGATCCGCGCTTCCGGCCTGCCGGCGGTGATCCTGCGCAACGGCTGGTACACCGAGAATTACCTGGCCGGCATCCCGACCGCGCTGCAGTACGGCGTGGTGCTGGGTAGCGCCGGGGAAGGGCGCATCGCCTCGGCGGCGCGTGCCGACTATGCCGCGGCGGCGGCTGCCGTGCTGACGCAGGACGATCAGGCCGGGCGCATCTACGAACTGGCCGGCGACGCGTCCTACTCGTTGGCCGAACTGGCCGCCGAAATCGCCAAACAGTCGGGCCAGGCGGTCAACTACCAGAATTTGCCGGAAAGCGAATTCAAGGCCGCGCTGCTCGGCGCCGGCTTGCCGGATTTCCTGGTGACGCTACTGGCCGAGTCCGATGTCGGCGCGTCCAAGGGCGGCTTGTTCGACGACAGCCATCAGTTGAGCCAGTTGATCGGCCGGCCGACGACGTCGCTGGCCAACATGGTCGCGGCGCAGCTGGCGGCGACTGCCGCTTAAGTGCCCGGCGCCGCTTGCCGCGGTTCGGCCCGCGTGGGCTGGCCGCGCTGAGCCGGTGTTTTTCGCGCCGCCTTTGCCAGGCGGCTTTTTTATTTCTCCGGGCAGGCCGGTGTGGCGCAATAATCAAGGTGCCGGAAATCCGATGGTTGATTTGTCGCCAGCCTCGGGAAACCGCCTGCACGACGCTGCACGACAAACTGAAGAAGTACGGTCTGATCTGATTGGTCCTGGCGTAGCCGGGGGGCGGGGCAGGCTTGAGTCGCGCCTTGTGCTTGTCTAACATCGCCGTATGGAAAACGCCGAGCCCAGCTATTCAATCTGCTACCTGCTCGACCAGAACGACGTGATCGTCGATGTCGGTCCGGGTTGGGACGAGTTCGCGCGCGAAAACGACGCGCCGCATCTCGATGCTGGCAAGGTGGTCGGTCGCAAGCTGATCGATTTTGTCGCCGGCGACGACAGCCGGATGTATGTCCGTGCCATCCTGCATTCGGCACGCCTGTTCCGGCGCCCCCTGGTGCGTACCTATCGCTGCGACTCGCCGGATCAGCGGCGCTTCATGGAAATGCGCCTGAGCCTGACCGAGGACGGCTTGCTCAAGTGGGAGCATCGCCTGCTGCGTACGGAGAAAATGCAGCGGCGCATGCGTTTTCGCGCTGCGGCGGGCGGGCGCACCGCCAGGCTGACCGTGCGCTGCAGCTGGTGCAACCGCCTGAAGCTGTCCACGCACTGGTATGAGCCGGATCAGGCGCCCTTGCCGCCGGATGCCGCCAGTGGCGAGGTGCTGGTGGTCTACGGGATTTGCCCGACGTGCCGGGGCGCCTAGCCAGGCTCGCTCACACCCCTTTGCCTCAACTGCCTTCCGCCTGACGCACGACGGCGATGTCGCGCGCCGGCGGGGTGCCGAACATGCGCCGGTATTCGCGGCTGAATTGCGACGGGCTTTCGTAGCCGACGCGGTGTGCCGCCGAGGCGGCATCGTGGCGTTCGATCAGCATCAGGCGGCGCGCTTCCTGCAGGCGCAACTGCTTCTGGTACTGCAGCGGCGTCATCGCGGTGAGCGCCTTGAAATGATGGTGCAGCGACGACTTGCTCATGTTGGCGACGCCGGCGAGGTCGTCGATGCGGATCGGCTGGGCCAGGTTCTGGCGCAGCCAGCCGATGGTGCGCGCCACCTGGTGGCTGTGGTTGCCGCTCACCGCCACGTCGCGCAGGCGCGGGCCGAGCGGGCCGCTGAGCAGGTGGTAGAGCAGTTCGCGCTCGATCAGTGGGGCGAGCACCGGGATGTCGTCCGGCGTGTCAAGCAGTTGGGCCAGGCGGCAGGCCGCGTCGGCAATGCGGGTTTCCAGCGGTGCCACGGCGAGCGCGCAGGCGACGCCGGATTCGCCGCGCGGCAGCGCCGGCAGCTGGTTGCAGATTTCGGCAATTTTGAGCGGGTCGAGGGCGACCGCCAGGCCGAGATAGGGTTCGCTCAGCGAGGCGCGGGTGATTTGTGCCGTCATCGGCAGGTCGACCGATGAGACCATGTAATGCCGCGCATCGTAGTCGAGGACCGCATCGCCCAGCGTGATCCGCTTGGCGCCCTGGGCCATCATGCCGAAGGCGGAGAGGGCGATCGTGCAGATCGGCGAACTGACGCAGCTGCCGCGGAACAGCAGCAATCCCGGGACGCGCGTCGTGACGTTGCCATCGTTCGGGCAGTGGCGGTCAATCAGGTCGATCAGGTGTGATTGGCGCGGGGCGGGCGGGGTGCTGGAATCAATCCGGTCGGGCATGGTCAGAAGCAAGGTCAAGGTGTTCGCCAGCGTAGCTGCTTTGTCCTTTTTCAGCGAGAGGGCGAACTGCGTTTCTGGAGGATCAGGCAATAAGTTCGCAGTTTTGGGTTAGCGCTTGTCCGGCTGCCAGCCCCAAACTCTGCCCATAGCGTCGGTGGCAGGTACCGCCGGCAGACCAACCCCACCGAGGATTCCCGAGATGATTCAACTCAATGTGAATGGCAAGCCGGTTCGGCTTGATGTCGATCCCGAGACGCCGCTGCTCTGGGCCTTGCGCGATACCCTGCAACTGACCGGCACCAAGTACGGCTGCGGCCAGGGCCTGTGCGGCGCCTGTACCGTGCATGTCGATGGCGCGCCGCTGCGCGCCTGTTCGACGCCGGTGTCGGCGGTGGTCGGACGCAAGATCAGCACCATCGAGGTGGTCGAGGCCGAGCGGGTCGGCCAGGCCGTGCAGGCGGCCTGGCGCAAGCTCGACGTCGTGCAGTGCGGTTACTGCCAGTCCGGCCAGATCATGAGCGCCGTCGCCTTGCTGCGCCAGAACCGCAAGCCGAGCGACGCCGACATCGACGCCGCCATGTCCGGCAACCTGTGCCGCTGCGCGACCTATGTCCGGATCCGCGCCGCCATCCACGAAGCTGCCCGCAGCCTGGCTTGAGGAGAATCAGCATGCGTGAAATGAATATTGAAAACCTGAGCCGCCGCCGTTTCCTGCAGGGCGGCGCCGGCCTCACCCTGGGCTTCTGCCTGCCGTCCCTGGTGGCCGCAGCAACGGCTGAAAAAATGCCGGTGGCGACCTTCGAAGCCAATGCCTTCCTGCGCATTGGCAGCGACAACACGGTGACGGTCCTGTCCAAACACCTTGAAATGGGGCAGGGGACTTATACCGGTCTGGCGACCCTGCTCGCCGAAGAACTCGATGCCGACTGGGCGCAGGTGCGCGTCGAGGGCGCACCGGCCGATGCCCGGCGCTACAACAACCTGCTGATGGGGCCGATCCAGGGCACCGGCGGCAGTACGGCGATGGCCAATTCCTGGCAGCAGATGCGTCAGGCCGGTGCCGCCGGGCGGGCCATGCTGGTTGCGGCAGCGGCGCGGCAGTGGCAGGTGGCAGCGGACGAAATCGTGGTCGAGGCGGGCAAGCTGACTCACCCGGCCAGCAAGCGTTCGGCAACGTTCGGGCAACTCGCCGAAGCGGCCGCCAAGGAGGCCGTGCCGAGCGAGGTCAAACTCAAGGATCCGAAGGATTTCAAGCTGATCGGCAAGACCGCAAAACGGCGCGATTCGGCCGACAAGACCAACGGTACGGCAAAATTCACGCAGGACGTGCAGTTGCCCGGCATGCTGGTTGCGGTTGTCGCGCATCCGCCGCAGTTCGGCGCCACGGTCAAGGCCTTCGATGCCAGCAAGACCCGGGCGATCAAGGGCGTCGTCGATGTCGTGCAGATTCCGCAAGGCGTTGCCGTGCTCGCCAAAGACACCTGGAGCGCCAAGCTTGGTCGCGATGCGCTGCTGGTGACCTGGGACGACAGCGCTGCCTTCAAGCTGGGCAGCGACGAAATCCTCGCCCGTTACAAGGAACTCGCCAGGACACCCGGTCTGGTGGCCCGCAAGGAAGGTGATGCCGCTGCCGCTTTCGCAGCGCCAGCCAAGGTGGTCAGGGCGAGTTACGATTTTCCCTATCTGGCGCATGCCGCGATGGAGCCGATGAACTGCGTCATCCAGCTCAAGCCCGATGCTTGTGAAGTCTGGAATGGCGAGCAGTTCCAGACGGTCGACCAGGGAAATATCGCACATTTGCTCGGCCTCAAGCCGGAACAGGTGAAACTCAACATGCTGTACGCCGGTGGCAGTTTCGGCCGGCGCGCATCGACGCATTCCGATTACTTGCTTGAGGCGGCACACATCGTCAAGGCGATCAATGGTCGGGCGCCGGTCAAGCTGGTCTGGCTGCGCGAGGACGACATGCGCGGCGGCTATTACCGGCCGCTCTTCCATCACGCGCTGGAAGCGGCGCTCGATGGCAGCGGCAAGCTGGTCGGCTGGAAGCACCGCCTGGTCGGGCAGTCGATCATCGCCGGCTCACCGTTTGCCGGCATGATGATCAAGGATGGCATTGATGCGGTTTCGGTCGAAGGCGCAGCCAACCTGCCTTACGCCATTCCCAATCTGTTGGTCGATCTGCATACGCCGACCGATATCGGCGTGCCGGTGCTGTGGTGGCGTTCGGTCGGTTCGTCGCATACCGCCTTTTCGACCGAAGCCTTCCTCGACGAGGTCGCGGCCGCTGCCGGCAAGGATCCGCTGGCACTGCGCCAGGAGTTGCTGGCGGCCCACCCGCGCTATCTCGCCGTGCTCAAGCTGGCCGCCGACAAGGCGGGCTGGGGAACGAAGCTCAAGGCCGGAAAGGCCGGGGAACGACGAGGTCGCGGCATCGCCATCCACGAATCCTTCCACAGCATCGTTGCCCAGGTCGCTGAGGTCACGGTAGCGAAGGACGGCAGCCTCAAGGTGGATCGCGTGGTCTGCGCGGTCGATTGCGGCACGGCGATCAATCCGGACAACATCCGCTCGCAGGTCGAGGGCGGCATCGGCTTCGCGCTGTCGGCCGTGCTGCACGGTGAAATCACGCTCAAGGAAGGGCGCGTCGAGCAGGGTAATTTCGATGGCTACGCGCCGCTGCGTATCAACGAGATGCCCAGGGTGGAAGTGCATATCGTGCCCTCGGCCGCACCGCCGACCGGGATCGGCGAACCGGGCGTGCCGCCGGTGGCGCCGGCCATCGCCAATGCCATTGCGGCGGCGACCGGCAAGCGCGTGCATCGCCTGCCGATCCGGCCGGCCGACCTGCTGGCCTGAGAGGGAGGCGGACATGGATAGCCTGGATACGCAGGTGCTCGCCGCCGCCCGACGCTGGGCCAACGAAGGCCGGCGTTTCGCGCTGGTCACCGTGGCCCGGACCTGGGGCTCGGCGCCGCGCCCGCCCGGCGCCCGGATGATCCTGCGCGACGACGGCATGGTGCAGGGCTCGGTTTCCGGTGGCTGCATCGAGGACGACCTGATCCAGCGCAAGCTGGCCGGCGAGTTTTCCGATGGTCCGCCGCAGGTCGTGCGCTACGGCGTGACGCAGGACGAGGCGCACCGCTTCGGCCTGCCCTGCGGCGGCACGCTCGAACTGGTCGTCGAGGCGGCGCCTGATCTTGCTGCCCTTGAGTTGCTTGCCGAACGCATCGCCGGCGGCCAGCTGGTGCGCCGCGAGCTGGATCTGGCGAGTGGCCGGGTGCGCATCCATGCCGGCGCCGCCGGCGATGCGCTGGCCTGGGACGGCGCGACGCTGAGCACGCCGCACGGCCCGGCCTGGCGCCTGCTGATCATCGGCGCCGGGCAGATTTCGCGCTACCTGGCGAGCATGGCGCAGGCGCTCGGTTACCGCGTGCTGGTCTGCGATCCGCGCGAGGAATTCGCCGGCGAATGGGACGTGCCAGGCGCCGAGCGCGTAGCGGGCATGCCCGACGACGTGGTCAACGAACTGGCGCTCGATCCGCGCAGCGCCGTGGTGGCGCTGACCCACGACCCCAAGCTCGACGACATGGCGCTGCTCGAAGCGCTCAAGTCGCCGGCCTTCTACGTCGGGGCGCTCGGCTCGCAGCTCAACAACGACAAGCGGCGCGCCCGCCTGCTCGAATATTTCGATCTCACGGCTGCCGAGGTGGCGCGCTTGCACGGGCCGGTCGGGCTGCCGATCGGCAGCCGGACGCCACCGGAAATCGCCGTCTCCATCCTGGCCGAGATGACCGCGGTCAAGAACTCGGTGCAGCCGGTGACGGCCGGCGCGGCGCGCGAAGCCGATCCCTACGCCTGCCGCGTCGGATGAGCCGGGGCGTCGTCGGCATCCTGCTCGCCGCCGGTTTCGCCCGGCGTTTCGGCAGTGACAAGCGGCTGCAGCGCCTGACTGACGGGCGCGCGATGGCCGTGGTCGCCGCCGGTCAGCTGCTTCAGGCCGGCGTGCCGGTGATCGCCGTGGTCCGCCCGGAGGATGCCGAACTCGCCGAATTGCTTGCGACCGCCGGGTGCGAGGTGGTCGGCGCGGCTGCTGCGCAGCTCGGCATGGGCCACAGTCTGGCGGCTGGCGTCGCGGCGAGTCCGGATGCGGCGGGCTGGCTGGTTGCCCTGGCCGACATGCCGCGTCTGCAGGTTGCCTCGCATCGCGCCGTGCTTGCCGCGCTGCATGCCGGCGCGAGCCTCGCGCGCAGCGAACATGCCGGGCAGGCCGGGCATCCGGTCGGCTTTGCCGCGCGCTGGCGCGAGCAACTGCTCGCCCTGAGCGGCGATGCCGGCGCGCGCCAACTGGTGCAGGCGGGCGCAGCCGAGCTGATGCGCTGTCCGGTCAATGATCCCGGCGTGCTGTTCGACGTCGATCTGCCCGGCGATCTCGCCTGAGCCGGCGGGCAAAATTGCCTGTTTTTTGCGGTCGACCGGTGGCCGGCCGGCGACATAGGGCCTGACGACAGGCGCCGCCTGGGCTATGATTGTCCGGTTGCCACAGGATAGATCCAAGAATGAACCCGACCCCCCTGAACGATGCCGATCTCGATCGTCTCGAAGAACTGCTTGAAGCCGATATTTTCAATGGCGATGCGATGCGCCTCGACGAAATCCAGGCCATTTTGTGCGCCGTCGTGAGTGGACCGGTGAGCGTGCCGCCGACCGTCTGGCTGCCGGAAGTGCTGGGCGAAGGCATGGCATCGGCCGAGGGCGATCCCATCCTCGGCGAAGCGGTCGAACTGCTGATGCGCCTCAACAATGACATCGCTGCCGCGCTGCTCGCGGACGAAACGGTGTCGCCGGTGCTCTATCCGCTCGACGAAAAGTGCGAAGACTACGATTACGCCGCCTGGGCCGATTCCTACGTGTTCGGTGCCGGCATGGCCGGCGACTGGTACGAGCTGGCCGGCAAGCATGCCGACGATCTCTCGGAGCTGCTCGAACCGATGTTCCTGTTGAACGGCATGCTCAAGGAAGACGTCGAGAAAAGCGGCGAGCGCTGGTTCGCGCCGGCCGAAGAAGCCCGCCTGGTTGCCGACATCCAGGAAAACCTGCCGGTCATCGTGCAGACCCTGTACAACTTCTGGCGCAACAAGCGCGCCGGCGGCACGGTCAAGCGCGAAGAGCCGAAGTCCGGCCGCAACGATCCGTGCCCCTGTGGCAGCGGTCGCAAATACAAGCAATGCTGCGGCTCGCCGGAAAAGCTGAACTGATCCGTATGTGCCATGCAAAAAGGGCCGCTCGACGAGCGGCCCTTTTGCTTTTTGGCGTTTAGCCGAGGTCGACCGGTACGAACAGCCGTGAGTCGCCGCGTTCGACCAGGATGGCGACACGTTTGCCGGCCTTGCCGACCAGCTGGCGCAATTGTTCGGTGCTGCTTACCGCTTCGCCATTCACCGACAGGATGATGTCGCCGGGCTGGATGCCGGCGCGGGCCGCGGCGCCACTGGCATTCTCGACCACGACGCCGCCCTTGAGCTCGGCGCGGCGCTGCTCTTCCGGCGTCAGGGCGCGTACCGCGACACCAAGCCGGCCCTTGTTGGGTTCGGCGCTGTCGTTGCTCGCCACCTTGGGTTCGCTGAAGCTGCCGACCTTGGCTTCGATGACGCGGCTGGCGCCGTTGCGCCAGATCTGCAGCTTGGCCGTCTCACCGGCAGCCATGCCGGCGACGATGGCAGGCAGTTCGCCGGAGCCGGCGATTTCGCGACCGTTGATGGCAAGGATCACGTCGCCCGGTTCGAGACCGGCCTTGGCGGCCGGGCTGCCTTTTTCGACCGAACTGACCAGTGCACCGTTGGGCTTCTTCAGGCCGAAGGAATCGGCCAGCGACTGGTTGATGTCCTGGATGGTGACGCCGAGCCGGCCGCGCTGCACCTTGCCGCTGGTCACGATCTGCTTCTCGATGCCCATCGCGACTTCGATCGGGATGGCGAAGGACAGGCCCTGGTAGCCGCCGCTGCGCGAGTAGATCTGCGAGTTGATGCCGATCACTTCGCCGGCCATGTTGAACAGCGGGCCGCCCGAGTTGCCGGGATTGACCGCGACGTCGGTCTGGATGAAGGGCACGTAGCTGCCGTCGGGCAGGGTGCGCGACTTGGCCGAGACGATGCCGGCGCTGGCGCTGTTCTCGAAGCCGAAGGGCGAGCCGATGGCGAGCACCCATTCGCCGACGCGCGTATTGGCGGCGCTGCCGATCTTCACGGTGGGCAGGTTGCTGGCCTCGATCTTGAGCACGGCGACGTCGCTCGCCTTGTCGAGGCCTTTGACCTTGGCCTTGAATTCGCGCTTGTCGGTCAGCTTGACGGTGACTTCCTCGGCGCCCTCAACGACGTGGGCGTTGGTCAGGATGGTGCCGTCGCTGGTGACGATGAAGCCCGAGCCCTGGCCGCGCACTGGCGTTTCACCGCCGCGTGGCTGGGCACCGCGGAAGCGGCGGAAGAATTCGTAGAAGGGATCGTCGGGGTCGATCTGCAACTGGTCAGCCTGGTTGTTGCCGGTCTTGCGCGAACCGGTGACGCTGATATTGACCACAGCCGGTCCGTTGCGCTCGACGATGCTGCCCATGTCGGGCAGGGCGGCGCTCGGCGCGAAAGCCTGCGGCGCGGCGACGGGGGGCGGCAGGGTGGCGGCACTGGCTTCGCTGATCGTCTGGATGTGACCGAGCGAGTAGGCGCCGCCGAGGGCGGCGGTCAGGGCAAGGGCAAGAACGGTGAGTTTCAGTTTGCGTACGGGCATGGCTGCTTTCTCCATTTTGTCTTTGTGGAAAATCCGGTGATCGTGGTTCAGGGCATCTGTTCGAGGCTGCTGCGCGTCTGGCGG
Source organism: Quatrionicoccus australiensis (assembly GCF_020510525.1). Classification (NCBI taxonomy): domain Bacteria; kingdom Pseudomonadati; phylum Pseudomonadota; class Betaproteobacteria; order Rhodocyclales; family Azonexaceae; genus Quatrionicoccus; species Quatrionicoccus australiensis. The sequence goes on along the minus strand of NZ_CP075188.1, from coordinate 2,340,821 downwards.
CGCTCGACGTCGACGCTGGCCAGCTGGGTGGCTGCGCTTGGCGCCCGCGCTGCCCTGGTATTGTTCTCGGCCATGGCGGCACCGCCGAACAGGGCGCCGCTGCCGCCGGCGAGCAGCGCCAGGCGCAGGATGGCCCAGCGCAGGTTGTGAAGCGGGGAACGGGCCGCCTGGCGCCGCTCGGGCAGGCCGAGGTAGGTGCGCGAGGTGGCAATGAAATTGGCGATGCTTGTCGCTTGCCGGGGATCGGTGATCAGCATGGCGGGGTCCTCTGCAAAAAAAGCACAGATGCCATGTTTGCCCAGAACGCCGGATTTTCAAGTACCCTTTTTGCGACTGTTTGTATCACGATGTTGCCAAGGGTAATGCCATGAAAATCTACCTCGCCGGTCCCGATGTCTTTCGTCCCGATGCCCTGGCCTGGGCCGAAGAAGCGCGCCGTGCGTGTCATGCTGCCGGGCATTCGGCGCTGGTCCCGCTCGATGGCGTCGAAACGACGGCGGCGGGCATCTATTACGCCAATATCGGCCTGATTCGCGCCGCCGATGCGGTGATTGCCAATCTCAACCCGTTTCGCGGCTGCGAGCCGGATTCCGGCACCTGTGTCGAGGTCGGCTTTGCGCTGGCGCTGGGCAAGCCGGTCTTCGGCTATCTGTCCAGCGAAGAGGGTACGACCGAGCGCGTCGCCCGTCTGGCCGGAGCGGCGCTGGAAATTCGCGACGGCCGGGCAGTCGACCGTGACGGCCTGTTGGTCGAGGATTTCGGCCTGCCGCTCAACCTGATGCTGGCGGTGCCGGTGCGTCTGGTGGTCGGCGGTCTGGACGAAGCGCTGGCGTTGTTGAACGCCGGCTAGGCGCCGAGCCGGGCGAGCGGGTCCTGGCGGTAATAGTCGCGGAGCAGGGCGTAGAGTTCGGGATATTCGGCGGTGAGCAGCGCCGGCTGCTCGAAGAAGTTTTCGCTGAGCACTGCGAAGAACTCGGCCGGATGTTCGCTGGCGTAGGGATCGATGCGCGTTTCCTCGCCGCTGTCCACGCGCAGGCAGAAGTCTTCCCAGGCGGCGAAAAACACCTTTTCCCAGCGGTCGACCGGTAAACCGGCATGCAGGGCCGGAATGCCGTCGGCTTCGCCATTCAGCATGTCCAGCTTGTGGGCGAATTCGTGGATGACCACGTTGTAGCCGTCGCCGGCCATCTGCGCATCGCGCCACGAGATGATCAGCGGCCCGCCTTCCCAGGCTTCGCCGGAGAGCACGTCGTCGTATTCATGCACGACGCCGTCCTCGTCCGCCATTTGCCGGGGCACGACGAATTCGTCCGGGTAGATCACGATGCCGACCCAGCCGCGATAGGCGCTCAGCCCGAATTCGAGGATGGGCAGGCAGCCCTGGGCGGCGATCGCGACGCACATCGCGTCGCTCAGTTCGAGGCCGCCGCCGGTGCTGAATTCCTTTTCGGCGAGGAATTCCTCGGCGAGCAATTTCAGCCTTTTTTGCTCGTCGACCGTCAGGACGGCGAGAAAGGGCAGGCCGGCGACGGTCTGCGCCCACAGGTCGGCGGCAATCTCGGGGCGGCGCCGGCCGCGCAGCCAGTCGAAGAGGCCCATTATTTCTTCGTGGTCAGCCAGATGCCGGTGAAGATCAGGCCGATGCCGAGGTAGTGATACCAGTACGGGATTTCGCCGAGGAACAGGGCCGAGAGCAGGGTGCCGAAGACCGGCATCAGGTGGATGAACAGGCTGGCCTTGTTGGCGCCGACTTCGGCAACGCCGCGGTTGTAGAAAATGTAGCCGACGAAGCTCGGAAAGACGCCGACGTAGGCAATCGAAGCGAGTGATGCGGCGTGCAGGTTGATTTGCCGGCCGCCGGCGATTTCCCAGAGATAGGCCGGGGTCAGCGCGAGCAGGCCGACCGCGGTCATCGCGCCGAGCATCAGCATCGGATGCACGCCGGCCGGACGCCAGGCGAGGCCGACCGTGTAGATGGCCCAGACCAGCACGGCGCCAAGCATCCAGACGTCGCCGAGATTGAGGTTGAGATGCAGCAGGATGTTGAAGTCGCCGTGCGCGACGATGGTCAGCGCGCCGCATAGCGAGATCAGCACGCCGAGACCTTCGATCCGGCGCAGGTGCTTGCCGAGAAAGGCCCAGGAAATGGCGATGGTGGCGACCGGAATGAAGGAATTGAGCAGTACGGCGTTGGTTGCCGAGGTGTATTGCAGCGCGATGTAGGCGAAGGTGTTGTAGCAGCCGACGCCGAGCACGCCAAGCAGCAGCACCGGCTTCCAGCCCTGTTTCAGTTGCGGCCACTGGCTTTTCAGGTGCGGCAGCGCGAGCGGCAGGACGAGCAGCAGGGCAATCGCCCAGCGCCAGAAGGCGAGGGCCATGGGCGGCACATCGGCGCGCACGCCGCGGCCGATGACCATGTTGCCCGACCAGAAGAGCGCGGTCAGGGTCAGCAGCAGGTAGGGGCTGGTCAGGAAGTTATGGTGTTTTGCAGTCATGGCGGGATTATGCCTGAGCCGGGAGAGGCCTTTCAGATGCGGTTATCCCCAATAGGGTTCCCGCTGTTTGTGGTGCGGGCATGTTTGCCGGCATCGCTTGCCGCCTCCCGGACGGTATAATCCGCCACATGGTTTCCGTCGTTCATTCCGTCGCCGCCCAGAGCGACTTCGATAAGTTCCTCGCCACCCTTTCCGCAGGGCTGGCCGAGCCCGATGCAGAGCGCCTGAAAAAGGCCGTTGAATACGCCTGGGAGAGCTACGGCGACCGGGTGCTCGGCAGCGGCGAACGGGTCTGGTCACACGCACTCGGCATGGCGGTGATCATCGCCGGCCTCAAGCTCGACGCCGAGTCGCGCATCGCCGCCATGCTGTTTGCCATTCCGTCCTATGACGAGCACGGCGTGGCGCGCATCGAGGAAAAATTCGGCAAGCCGGCGGCACATCTGGTCGCCGGCGTTTCCCGTCTCGACCGCCTGCGTCCGATTACCAAGGGCTTTGTCGCCGCCAACATCGAGGCCGGCGAAGTCAATCCGGCCGAGGTCAAGGCGCAGGTCGAAGTGCTGCGCAAGATGCTGCTCGCCATGGTCGAGGACATCCGCGTCGTGCTGCTGCGCCTGGCCAGCCGGACGCAGACCTTGCGCTTCTACGCGGCCAACCCGGACGACCTGCGCGTCCAGGTGGCGCGCGAGACGCTCGAACTCTATTCGCCGCTCGCCAACCGGCTCGGGGTCTGGGAACTGAAGTGGGAACTGGAGGATCTGTCCTTCCGTTTCATTCACCCGGACACCTATAAAAAAATCGCCAAGATGCTCGACGAGAAGCGCAGCGAGCGCGAGCAGTTCATCGTCGAAGCGGTCGCCAGGGTGCGTCAGGAACTGGCTGCGGTGGGCGTTGAAAAGGCCGAGATCTACGGCCGGCCGAAGCACATCTACAGCATCTGGAACAAGATGCGCAAAAAGGGCGTCGAGTTCTCCGAGGTCTATGACGTGCGCGCGCTGCGCATCATCGTCGACGACCTCAAGGACTGCTACACCGCACTTGGCATCGTGCATAACCTGTGGTCGCCGATTTCCAAGGAATTCGATGACTACATCTCGAATCCCAAGGGCAACAACTATCGTTCGCTGCACACTGCCGTGCGTTGCCCGGACGGGCGCAGCCTGGAAATCCAGATCCGTACCTGGGAAATGCACAAGCACGCCGAACTCGGCGTGGCGGCCCACTGGCGCTACAAGGAAGGCAGCAAGCGGGCGGGTGGCGATGACTACGACGACAAGATCGCCTGGCTGCGCCAGCTGCTGACCTGGAAGGACGAAGTCGCCGACAGTTCCGACTGGGTGTCGCGCTACAAGCAGGCGGCGCTCGACGAGACTCTCTACGTCATGACGCCGCAGGGCAAGGTGGTTGACCTGCCGCAGGGTTCGACGCCGGTCGACTTTGCTTACCGCGTGCATACCGATCTCGGCCACCGTTGCCGCGGTGCCAAGGTCAATGGCCATCTGGTGACACTGAATACGCCGCTCGAGACCGGGCAGCAGGTCGACATCATTACCGCCAAGGTCGGCGGGCCGTCGCGCGACTGGCTGAATCCGACGCTCAACTACATCCATACCAAGAGCGCGCGGGTCAAGGTGCGCGCCTGGTTCTCCAACCTGGCGCTGGAGGAAACCCTGGCCGAAGGCCGGGCCATCGTCACCAAGGAATTGCAGCGCGCCGGCCAGACCAGCGCCAATATCGAGGAACTGTCGCACAAGCTCGGTTTCTCGCGCGCCGACGACATGTATATCGCCGCGGCGCGCGGCGAGATGAACCTGCGCCAGTTCCAGGCGGTGGCGCGCGGCGGCGACCTGCTCGCTGAAACGCTGGCGCCGGACGAGGTGCAGACGCGGCCGAGCAAACCGGTCGAGGGCAATCAGGGCATCCTGATCGTCGGCGTGGACAAGTTGCTGACCCAACTGGCGCGCTGCTGCAAGCCGGCGCCGCCCGACGAGATCCAGGGCTTCATCACGCGCGGCAAGGGCATCTCGATCCACCGCATGGATTGCTCCAATTTTGCCAATCTTGCGGCGATGCACCCGGAGCGCGTCATCGAGACCGACTGGGGCGTGCAGACGACCGGTGTTTTCGCCGCCGACATCGTCGTCGATGCGCACGACCGGCAAGGCCTGCTGCGCGACATTTCGGAAATCTTCACGCGCGAAAAGCTCAACGTCGTCGGCGTCAATACCCAGTCCAAGCAGGGCAAGGCGCACATGAGCTTTACCGTCGAAATCACCAACCTGCAGCAGATGCAGAAAACGCTGACCCTGATCCACGATGTCGAAGGCGTGGTCGGCGTGCGTCGCGCCTGACCGGAGAACAGCGATGAAGGGAAATTTTGCGGCCATCGCGCTGGCGGTGATCGGGGTGCTGGCCCTGGCGGTCAATCTCGATCTGCTCGAAATCGACCTGGTCAATCTGCTGCGCAAATGGTGGCCGCTGGCGCTGATTGCGCTGGGCGTGGCGCTTTACTTCACGCCGGACGACCAGCCGCGCCGCTAGGCTTGGTCCCGCTGCCTGCGGGGCTGCATTGGCTGGTATGGTGAACAAACAAAAGGGCAGAAAAGCGGCGAGTGCCGCATTTCTGCCCTTTTTTCAGAGTCGACCGTTCAAACGCCGCCCAGCGTCAGCATCAGTTCACCCTGCGCATTGTGCGGCTTGGCGCGGGCCGAGCGCCGGCGCTGGTACACGCCCTGGCTGTTCATGTCCCAGCCCTGCTGGTTGTCGGCCATGTAGAACTTGAGGCCTTCGGTGATGACGCGCTTTTTCAGCTTGGGATCGAGAATCGGGAAGGCGAGTTCGATGCGCTTGAAGAAATTGCGCTCCATCCAGTCGGCGCTGGACAGATAGACCGATTCCTTGCCGCCGGCGAAGAAATAGAAAATCCGGTGGTGTTCGAGGAAGCGGCCGATGATCGAGCGGACGCGGATGTTGTCCGACAGCCCCGGGACACCCGGGCGCAACGCACAGACGCCGCGCACGATGAGGTCGATCGAGACGCCGGCTTGCGAGGCTTCGTAGAGGGCGTTGATGACCTCGGCTTCGAGCAGCGAATTCATCTTGGCGACGATGCGCGCCTTGCCGCCGGCACGTGCCGTCTCGGCCTCGGCCTGGATCGCGGCGACGACGTTCGGTTGCAGCGTGAATGGCGCCTGCCACAGGTGCTTCAAGGTGCGCGCCTTGCCCAGACCGGTCAACTGCTTGAAAACCTCGGAAACGTCGTGGGTGATTTCCTCGTTGGCGGTCATCAGGCCGAAGTCGGAGTAAAGGCGGGCGGTGCGCGGGTGATAGTTGCCGGTGCCGAGATGGGCGTAGCGCTTCAGGCCGCCTTCTTCGCGGCGCACGATGAGCAGCGCCTTGGCGTGCGTCTTGTAGCCGACCACGCCATAGACGACATGCGCGCCGACTTCTTCGAGCTTGGTCGCCCAGCTGATGTTGGCTTCTTCATCGAAGCGCGCCATCAGTTCGACGACGACGGTGACTTCCTTGCCGTTCTGGGCGGCACGGATCAGCGACTGCATCAGCACCGAGTCGGTGCCGGTGCGGTACACCGTCATCTTGATGGCGACGACATTGGAATCGCTGGCCGCCTGGTTGAGCAGCTCGATGACCGGCGAGAACGACTGGTAGGGATGGTGCAGCAGGATGTCGCCACGGCGGATGCTGGCGAAAATATTGACGCCCTTGCCGACTGCCTTGGGGATGCCGGGGACGAAGGAGGAAAACTTCATTTCCGGGCGGTCGACCCAGTCCGGCACCTGCATCAGGCGGACGAGGTTGACCGGGCCATGTACGCGGTAGAGATCGGCATCCTTGAGACCAAACTGGGCGAGCAGGAATTCGGTCATCGCCGGCGAGCAGTTGTCGGCCACTTCGAGTCGTACGGCATCGCCGAAATGGCGGTGCGGCAGTTCGCCCTGCAGCTTGGTGCGCAGGTTGGTGACTTCTTCCTCATCGACGAAGAGGTCGGAATTGCGCGTGGCGCGGAACTGGTAGCAGCCGAGCACGCTCATGCCGGTGAACAGTTCGCCGACAAACTCGTGCAGGATGGACGACAGGAAAACGAAGCCGTATTCGCAACCGGCGAGTTCTTCCGGCAGGCGGATGACGCGCGGCAGGACGCGCGGTGCCTGGACGATGGCGGCGTTGGAGCTGCGCCCGAAAGCGTCCTTGCCTTCAAGTTCGACGGCAAAATTGAGGCTCTTGTTGAGCACCTTGGGGAAGGGGTGCGACGGGTCGAGTCCGATCGGGGTCAGCACCGGCACCATCTCGCGGATGAAGTAGTTGCGGATCCATTCGCGCTGCGCTTCGTTCCAGGACGAGCGGCGCAGGAAGCGGATGCCTTCCTCGGCGAGTGCCGGCAGGATCACGTCGTTGAGGTGCTGGTATTGCTCGGTGACGATCGCATGCGCCTCGGCCGAGACCAGGCGGAAGGCCTCATGCGGCGTCTTGCCGTCGGTGGTCAGGATCGGCGCATTGGCCTTGACCTGTTCCTTGAGGCCGGCCATGCGGATCTCGAAAAACTCGTCCATGTTGCTGGACACGATGCACAGGAAGCGCAGGCGCTCGAGCAGCGGCACCCGTTCGTCTTCCGCCTGGGCCAGCACGCGCCGGTTGAAGGCGAGCATGCCGAGTTCGCGGTTGAGATAATTCTCGGTCGGGAAGCGGGGTTTGATTTGGGGATGATGCATCGCGCGCTCCAAGTGTTTTCTGAAGTATATTCCTTAAGCCCATCATTTTGTTGCACTAATGTTTCAGTGTGATGACATGGGATGGGCCTGTGGCAGCGGCGGTGCGGTCCACGAAAAACGCCGCCCGATAAGGCGGCGTTGGCTTGCAAGAGCAAGACTCAGCTTATTGCTTGATCGCTTCGATAGCGACTTCGATGCGCACTTCGTCACCAACGTAAGGCGCGTACTTGCCGGCATTGAATTCCGAGCGCTTGACCACGGTCCAGGCATTGGCGCCGATCGCATCCTTCTTCAGCATCGGGTGCGGCATGGCCTGGAAGGAGGTCACGGTCAGGGTCACCGGCTTGGTGACGCCTTTCAGGGTCAGGTTGCCTTCGACGCTGACCGGCTTGTCGCCTTCGAAGACGACCTTGGTCGACTTGAAGGTGGCGGTCGGGTACTTGGCGGTGTCGAGGAAGTCTTCACCCTGGATGTGCTCGTTGAAGGTGTCGAAGCCGGTATCGACGGATTTGGTGTCGATCACGATGTCGACCGAACCGGTCTTGGCGACCTTGTCGAAAACGACCTTGCCGCTGTTCTTGTTGAAGCGCGAGAGCTGGGTCGAGTAGCCGAAGTGGCTGTACGAGAAGCGCGAGAAGGTGTGCGTGCTGTCGGCGACGTAGGTTTCCGGGGCGGCCAGCGCCGGGGCGGCGGCAGCGGCGGAAAGGACGAGGGCGGCGGCGATCTTGTTGAATTTTTGCATGGTGATTCTCCTGTTTGGGGTTGGGGGCTTACTTGCTGTTGGCGGTGATGTGGAACTTGATGAGGACGTCGTTGGCGACGATGTCGAACTTGGCCCAGGAACCTTCGCCGATAGCGAAATCGGCGCGGCGGATGGTGAAGCTGCCGTCGAAGGCACCGCTCTTGCCCTGTGCCGTGAAGGTGGCGGGGACGACGACGGCCTGCGTCTTGCCCTTGATGCTGAGCTGGCCGGCGACTTCGTACTTGTTGCCACCGAGCGGCTTGACGCCGGTCGACACGAAACGGGCAGTCGGGAAGGCCTTGGTGTTGAACCAGGGCTTGCCGGCCACTTCGTCGTCGCCTTCCGGGGCGCCGGTATCGACGCTGGCCAGGTCGACATCGAAGCTGGCGCTGGCCGATGCCGGGCGGGCCGGGTCGAAGGCGAGCTGGCTGGAAAAGCGCTTGAATTTGCCGTCGACCGCGACACCCATCTGCTTGTAGGTGAAGTTGATGGCGCTCTTGTCAGCCTGGACCTGGGTGAATTCGGCAGCCTGGGCCGCGAAGGCGGTAGTCAGTGCGAAAGCGAGGGCGATGCGTTTCATGTCAGTTCTCCTTGGCGTGACGGGGCAACATGCGGGTCAGGATGTCGTCCTTGTCGATGAAGTGGTGCTTGAGGGCGGCGCCGATATGGGCGAGCAGGGTGAGGATGAAGAGGATGGCGAGCGCTGCATGGACTTCGGCCAGTTGCGCACCGAGTTCCTTGTTCTTCTCGAGCAGGTCGGGAATCGGCAGGATGCCGAACCAGACGGTCTGGAAGCCCTTGGCCGAACTCATCAGCCAGCCGGACAGCGGCATGGCGAGCATCAGCAGGTAGAGCGCCAGGTGGCCGGCATGCGCCGCCAGTTGCATCAGCTTCGGCATGCTCGCCGGCAGGGCGGGCGGCCGGTGCGCGACGCGCCAGGCGAGGCGGACCAGGACGAGCAGGAAGGCGGTGACGCCGGCCCACTTGTGCCACGAGTAGAGCTGCAGCTTTTCCGGCGACAGCGGCAGATCATGCATGTAGAAGCCGAGCGCAAGCAGGCCGATGAGCAGGATCGCCATTGCCCAGTGCAGGCCCTTGGCAGTGCGGGTGTAATGAGTGGACACGGTCAACCTCCTGATTGGGGCAAAAATGAATAGGCATCCATCGCGATCACGTAATCGTCGATGCCGGCATGGAAACGTTGGGCTTGGGCTGCTTCGCCGCCGGCGCCAAGTGCGACAAAGAGCGGCAGCAAATGTTCCTCGCTGGGTTGTGCCTGGACACCGCCCGGGCTTTGCCGGCGGTAGTCGAGCAGGGCGTCGATGTCGCCAGCCTGCAGGCGCTCGGCCAGCCAGTCGGTGAACTCGCGCACATAGGCCGGTGTCTGGCCACCATTGCGCCAGGCCATCTGGTAGTCGCGCAGGTTGTGCGTGACATTGCCCGAGGCGATGACGAGAAAGCCTTGCGCGGTGAGCGGGGCGAGCGCCCGGCCGAGCGCGTAGGCCTGTTGCGGTCCGCCATGGCTCTGGATGGACAGCGGGATGACCGGCACGTCAGCCTCCGGGAACATCAGGCGCAGCGGCACCCAGGCGCCGTGATCGAGGCCACGGCCGGCATCGCTGGCGACCGGCAGGCCGGCGGCACGAACCGCCGCCACGACTTCGTCGGCGGCTTCGCGGCAGCCGGTGGCCGGGTAGTTGAGCGCATAGAGTTCTTCCGGGAAGCCCCAGAAGTCGTGGATGGTTTCCGGCCGGGCGGCGTAGCCGACGGTTGGTTCGGCCGTATCCCAGTGCGCGCTGACGATGACGATGGCGCGCGGCAGGGGGAGCTGGCGGGCCGCTGCCGCGATGGCCGCGCCAGCTGCGCCCGGGCGCAGCGCGAAAGTCGGCGCGCCGTGCGGAACGAAGAGAGCGGGTAGGGACTGTGTCATTGCTGCGACTCCTGATGCGATGGGCGTACTGTAGTCCTCCTTTTTGCAGCGAAATAGCAGACAATCGGCAAATGTTTATTGCTGGATGAGCAACAATGGATAGACTCGAAGCCATGCATCTCTTTGTGCGTGTCGCCGAACTGGGCAGTTTCTCGGCGGTGGCGCTGCAACTGGGCCTTGCCCGTTCGGTGGTGACGCGCCAGATCGCGGCGCTCGAAGCGCATCTCGGCGTCAAGCTGATGGTGCGCAGCACGCGCCGCCTGGCGCTGACCTCGGCCGGCACCGCCTACCTGGAAAAATGCCGGGTCATCCTCAATCTCGTCGAGTCGGCCGAGACCGATGTCGCCGAGGAGCGTCTGACGCCGCGCGGCAATATCCGCATCAGCCTGCCGCTCAGCTTCGGCCTCAAGCGCCTGGCGCCGCTGCTGCTCGATTTTTCGCAGCGCTATCCCGAGGTCGGCCTCGAGATGGATTACAGCGACCGGCGGGTCAAGCTGATCGAGGAGGGCATCGACCTGTCGATCCGCATCACCCGCCGCCTCGATCCCGGCGACGTGGCGCGCAAGATCGGCAGCAGCCGCATGCAGGTCATTGCCTCGCCCGACTACCTGGCCCGGCACGGCCGGCCACGTCACCCGTCGGAGCTGGCGCATCACGAATGCCTGGGCTATACCGCTGGCGGTGGCAGCCTGGCCTGGCAGTTCCTGGTTGCCGGGCAGCTGGAAAGTTTCGTCGTGCATAGCCGCATCAACGCCAACAACGGCGACGTGCTGACCGAAGCGGCGGCGCAGGGGCTGGGCATCACCTGCCAGCCCGATTTCATCGGCGAGAGCTATTTTGCGAGTGGGCGCATCGAGGCGATACTCGAAGACTTTCCCCAGCCCGAACTCGGCATCTACGCCATGTTGCCGAGCAACCGGCACGTGCCGCACCGGGTGCGTGTGCTGATGGACTTCCTCGCTGCCGGGCTGGCCGAGCCGGCAATTTAGGCGTTTTTCCGGCGTCGACCGGTCGACGCCGGATTTTGGGCTGTTTTCAGGCGGCGATCAGGGCCTGCAGCTGACTGTAGAAAGCCTTGTCGCGCTCGTACTGGCCGTCGGCGAGCAGGCCCTTGTTTGCCTCCAGGCTTGCCAGTAAGTTATCCACGACCTGGCGATAGCTGCTGATCTCGTCCGCCGGATACGTCAAACCCTGGCTTTGGCCGTCGATCTGCAAGCCATAGATGGCGATGTGCATACTCAACTGGTAGGTCATCATCATCCCCTGGTCCATGCCGGCCGTGGCCTGGAACCAGGCCTCCTTGAAGGCTTCGGGCGCATCGCTGGGCGGGAAGGACATGGTGCGGGCGGCGCCGACTTCGGTGATCCCGTCATGGTTCAGGTCGACGCCGTAGCCCTCCGGCAGCAGCAGGTTTTCGGCGCCTTCCTCGGTTAGCGACGCAGTGTCGATGCGGTCGGCTAGGCAGTGATTCTGGCGCACGGCATCGAGCTCTTTCGCCGACAGCGAGCCGAGAAACTGGCGGGCATTGTCCATGCCGCCCGAACTGTAGGCTTTGTTCAGTATCTCGGCCTAGAGCGCCTGGCTTTCATTGCTGACGCCGCGCAGCGCGGAGAGTTCGCGATGCGTGCTGCCGAGGATGTCGGTCAGTGACTTGCTGGCAGTGTTACTTTCGCTGCTCGCCGATGTCGGCTTTTGCGCGGCAAATGCGGCCTGGTAGGTCGCGTAGAAACTGCTGTCCGGCGTTTCGCGATAGCCGTGGCGCTGCGCCGCAGTGATTGGTGTGCCGACGTTTCTGACTTCCATGATCTTGCCTTTCTCCCGGAAATTTTTGCCGTTGTCTGCCCGTTTTGCCGGTCATCCGATGGTTTTTCGGCCATCGCCGCTCGACTTGGGCCTGCCCGTGAGAGTTAGCAGGGAATATGCCAGTTGCGCGGCGCAGCGAGCCAGCCGCTCAGGCGCAATGCTCGATCGTGCGCCGGATCAGGATGCCGCTGCCCAGTGCATTCATTGCCGCCTCGCGGCAGGCCAGCGTGCGGAAGTGGCGGCGGAAGCGGTTTTCATCGCGCAGGACCAGCGCGGCCGGCTGGTCGTGGTTGCCGCTGAAATAGGCAAGCCCGGCAGCATCGAGCCAGGCCGCCATCTGCTCCGGGTCGGCTGCGCATTTTGCATATTCGGCATCGGGCATGGCGAAAACCCAGGCCGCGGCATGCACGCTGACGCCGGGCGCCAACTCGCAATGGAGCAGCGCCTGCACGGCGGCAGGGCCGCTCAGCTTGAAATCGGCGAGGTGGATGATGTCAGCCATGCGGGAAGTATACGAAAACTTTGCGCCGGGTTGCTCGCGCCTGCCGCAATTTGCCGGCGCTTGCATGTTGCCAGCCCATTAATTGGTGGCTAGCTCTTTGACATTATCCATCCGGTGTGTCGTTTTTCCGGCCAGCCTTGCCTGGAGCTGTTCTTCGGGCTTGCGCTTCTGCTAAGCTGCGCTTTCCCCAAGCCGGAGTTTGCAGATGCGGATCATGATCGTCGATGACAATGCAGCCATGCGCAAGGTGCTTGCCGCACTGTTTGCCGCGGCCGGTCATGAAGTGGTGGGTTCCTTCGGCGATGGCGATGGTCTGGAGGATCACGTCCGCTACATCCTGCCCGATGTGCTGTGTCTCGACTACCACCTGCCGGGGCGCGACGGGCTGACCATCATCAAGGCTATCCAGGCGGAATGGCCGCAGATCGACGTCGTCTTCATGACCGCGTCGGCGGAAAAGGACATCGAGGAGCGGGCTGCGGATGCCGGGGCTTCCGGCTTCATCCGCAAGCCTTTCGGTCAGGTACAGATCATTGCCGAATTGCAGGCGGTTGCCGATACCCGCCATGCGGCGAACCACCAGACCAGTAGCGGTGCGCCCAAGGCACCGGAGCCGGTGCGCGGCAAGCGGGAGACGGCGGTGATCGCCGATGACAACGGCTCGGTGCGTCTGGTGCTCAAGGGCTTGCTCGAAGAAAGCGGCCTGACCGTCGTGCAGTCGGTGGCGAACGGTGCCGAGGCTCTGCAGGCGGCACGCAACCATCAGCCGCGGGTGCTCTGCCTGGACGTCAACATGCCGGTGATGGGCGGTCTGGAAGCCTTGCCGCAGATTGTCGAAGCCAGTCCGCAAACCTCGGTGATCATGGTTACCGGCTGTGCCGACAAGAGGCTGGTCGGCCAGGCGGCCGGCCTCGGTGCCGTTGGCTACATCATCAAGCCCTTGCGTCCGGCCTACGTCGAAACCTTCATCCGCCGCTTGCTCGGTCGCTGAAGGCGCGGGTCAGTGCGCTGCTGACAGCCATTTGAGCAGCGTCGCAAACAGGATTTCCGGATCGACCGGCTTGGCAATGAAGTCGTCCATGCCGGCTTCCATGCAGCGTGCCTTGTCCTCGGCAAAGGCATTGGCGGTCATTGCCAGGATCGGCAGCCTGGCGCAGCCGGGCAGCTCGCGAATGCGCCGGGTGGCTTCCAGACCATCCATGCGCGGCATCTGCATGTCCATCAGGATCAGTTTGTAGGGGTGTTGGCTGGTCATGGCGACCGCTTCGACCCCGTCTTCCGCGACATCGACGGCAAGTTCGAGATCACTGAGGATTTCGAGGGCGATTTCGCGGTTGATCGGTTCATCCTCGACGAGCAGGATGCGGCTGCCGGCATAGTTGCTGTGCAGCATTTCTTCCGCCTGCTGTGCCTTGGCCGCCATGGGCTTCGGCGTGTCCTGCTTGTCGCGGGGCAGCCTGACGGAAAACCAGAACAGGCTGCCTTCCCCCTCGCGACTGCTGACGCCGGCATCGCCGCCCATCAGTTGGGCGAGGCGGCGCGTGATGTTGAGGCCCAGTCCGGTGCCTCCGTGATGGCGGGTGGTTGAGTTGTCGGCCTGTTCGAAGGCCGAGAACAGGCGTTGCTGGGCTTCCTCGGGGATGCCGCTGCCGGTGTCCTCGACTTCGAAGCGGAGGTGGACATCATCGGCCGACTGTTCGATGAGCCGGGTGCGCAGCGTGATGTGGCCACTGTCGGTGAATTTGACGGCATTGATCACGTAATTGAGCAGGGCCTGCCGGATGCGGGTCGGGTCGCCGAGCAGGTTGCCGGGCAGGGCGCTGGTTTCGACGCGCAGGTCGAGGTGCTTAGCATGCACGCGCTCGGCCATCAGCGAGACGGCATCGGCAACCAGCGCGCCGACATGGATCGGGATCGATTCCAGGGTCAGTTTGCCGGCCTCGATTTTCGACAGGTCGAGAATGTCGTTGATGATCGCCAGCAGGTGCTGACCGGCAACCTCGATCTTGCCCAGACGTTCGGCCTGGCGCGGCGTGATGTTGTCCCGCCGCAGCAGGTGCACCATGCCGGTGATGGCATTCATCGGGGTGCGGATTTCATGGCTCATGTTGGTCAGGAAGGAGCTCTTGGCACGGTTGGCAGCCTCGGCCTCGGCGGCATGGGCAGCCAGCTCGGTATTGAGCGCAGCGATCTGGCGGGTGCGTTCGCTGACCAGCTCCTCAAGGTGCAGGCGATAGTGTTCCAGTTCCTCGATGTTGTGCTTTTTCTCGGTGACGTCTTCCTTGACCGAGAGGTAATGCGTGATCTGGCCATCACTCTGGCGGATGGGCGAAAAGATCTGGTATTCAATATAGATTTCGCCATCTTTGCGCTGGTTGATCAATTCACCTTGCCAGGGCTGGCCATTGCTCAGCGCCTGCCACAGTGCGGCATAGGTCGCGGGCGGCGTGCGCCCGGACTGCAGGAAGCGCGGATTGCGCCCGATCACTTCGTCGAAGGTGTAGCCGGAGGTCTTGCAGAATGCTTCGTTGACGTATTCGATCTCGCATCGCTTGTTGGTGATGATGATCGAATTCGGGCTTTGCTCGACCGCCTGCGACAGTTTGCGCAGCTTTTCCTCGGAGGCGCGCTGGGCACTGACATCGAACCAGGCGACGACTGTGCCGATACTTTCACCATCCTGAATGACCGGTCGGCCCCAATACTCGACGGGGATGGCTGTGCCGTCCTTGCGCCAAAAGACTTCGCCTTCGACATGGACGCCGTGTTCGGCGATTGTCGCCAGTGCCGCAGGGCATGCGTTGGCCGGGTAGTGGCTGCCGTCGGCATGCGAGTGGTGAATGAAGCTGTGCATGCGCTGGCCGAGCAGTTCGCTCTCGTCGGTATAGCCGAGCATCTTGATGCAGGCGCGGTTGACAAAGATGCAGGTGCCGTCGCGGTCGGTGCCGTAGATGCCTTCCGCCATCGAGTCGAGGAGCAGGCGGAATTTTTTCTCGCTCTGTTCCAGTCGCGCCAGGGATTCACCCTGGGCCCGGTTGGCTTCGCGTACGGTCCGGAAATAGAGCCAGCCGCCATAAATGGAGAAAAACAGCAGTCCGCCGGCGATTGCCAGGAGAACGAAGAGCCAGGTCCGGTTGTCCTGGATGTCGGGCCACGATTCCAGATAATGCGGCAGGTAAACGCCGATTCCGTCAGCCGGCAAGGTTTGTTTTTCGAGAATCAGAGGGGCGTTGCGGCGACTTTTCAACAAGTCGGGAAAGCGCTCATCGCCCCAGTTCGCCAGTTGCATCGGCTCGGGCTTCGCCTGTTGGTAGCGCTGCAGGCGCTGACTTTCGCTCAACTGCGTCAGGGTATTGTCGGGCACGGTATGCCACAGCAAGGCAGGGTCGGTCGATGAAACAACGACGCCATGGGCATCCGTGAGAAAGACGCCGCTGCCGGCGAAATGCTGGGTCAGGCTGCGAATGTTGAGTTTGACCGCAATCGTGCCGAGATTCCTGCCTTCGGCCAGCACCGGTGAGGCGAAATAGAGGCCGGGGATACGGCTGACCTTGCCGACGGCAAATTGCCGTCCGGGCTTGCCGGCTTGCGTGCTGCGGAAATAGTCGCGTTCGCTGAAGTCGGTACCGACAAAACTGTCCGCTTCGCCGGCATTGCTGGCGGCGACGCTGCGGCCGTCGGGCGTCATGATCCAGATGACGTCGGCCTTGAGTATTTTTGCCTGGCTCTGCAGATAGCGATTGAGTTCTGCCAGTTGCTGGTTTTCACTGCGCGGCTGACCCGGGCTGTCCTTGCCGGGTGCCCGGGGGGCAGTCGGCCCGGCGAGCTTGTACAGCAATTGCCGGATGGCAGGTTCATGCGCCAGCGCTTCGGGCAGCGCAGCCTGCCCGTTCAGGGTTTCCTGGATGCTGGCGGTGACATAGCTCAATTGCCGATGTGCGCTTGCGGTTTCCTGTTGATGGAGTTCGGATGTCAGGCGGGCGGTGTAGAGCGAGGCAAGTATCCAGGCGATTCCCGTCCAGATCAGTCCCATGGTCAGCAATGGCCGGTAGTGGGCGCTATCGAATGCCTTGGCGTGACGTTTGCCGATGGCGGCAGCGATCATCGCGATGATGATGGCGATGGTGGCCAGCGCGAGCGCCGTGGCGAGCAGGGATGGTGTCAGTTGGGAAACGGGAATGCCGGCATCGCCGTCGCGAACGAAATAAGCCGCCGCCATCGCGGTGTAGTGCATGCCGGAAATCGCCAGTCCCAGGGTGCTTGCCGCGGCCAGGTTGGCCCATGGGCCGCGGGGCAGCCAGCGGTCGATTCTTGTCTTGAGCCAGAGCGCAGGGATGGCCAGGCATACGGCGACGGCCAGCGAGAGGAAAAACAGCGTGCGGTCGTAGCGGACCAGTCCGTCGAGGCGCATGGCGGCCATGCCGGTGTAGTGCATGAGGCCGATGCCGAGCGCGATCAGGGTGCCGCCGAGCAGCAAGGACGGCGTGTCGAGGTGCTTGCGGCTGATCAGCGCCAGCGCCAGGCTGCAGGCCAGCATGCCGGGGATGATGGAAGCAGCCGTCAGCCAGGGCGAATAGGCGACGCTGCAGGGGAGCTGGAAGGCCAGCATGCCGACGAAATGCATCGCCCAGATGCCGAGGCCCATGGTGATGCCGCCTGCCACAAGCCAGTTGCGGCGTTGTCGGTGATCATCGAGTCGGGCGGTCAGGTCGGTGACGAGCAGGGCGGCAAAGGCAGCGAAGATGGCAATCAGCAAGGAAGCCACGACCAGCAACGGGTTGTACTGACCAATGTAGAGAAGGCTCTCGGGGGGCGCGCTACTGACGAGTTCGAGCATGAAGGGGCGGTTGCCTGTGTTTTTTTGGCTGCTGGGCGGAACGGTCTATATCTTAAGGCAGAGTGCCCCCCTTTGATTGGCATCCCTGACGGTAAACGCCTGTCAATTGTCGTATTTCGGGTGTGTGCCGCATGTTTTTGCGTTTTTCGATGAAATTATTTTGCTGACGCAAGGTCAGAGTCACTTCGGCGCTTTCGCCATCACCAAAACATGGAGCACAACATGAGCAATTCCGTAACCCTGGGCGGCAATCCGATCGAAGTGGGCGGCGTCTTTCCCGCCAAGGGCAGCACGGCTCCGGCATTCTCTCTGGTCGGCAAGGATCTCGCCGATGTCACGCTGGCCAGCCTGGGCGGTCAACGCAAGATTTTGAACATTTTTCCCAGCATCGATACGCCGACCTGCGCCACCTCGGTGCGCAAGTTCAACCAGTCGGCCAATGAGCTGAAGAACACCGTCGTGCTGTGCATTTCGGCCGATCTGCCGTTTGCGCAAAGCCGTTTCTGCGGCGCCGAAGGCCTGGCCAACGTGCAGACCCTGTCCACCATGCGCGGCCGCGATTTTCTGGCTGCCTACGGTGTCGCCATTGAAAGCGGGCCGCTCGCCGGGCTGGCGGCGCGCGCCGTGATCGTGCTTGATGAAAACAATCAGGTGCTGCACAGTGAACTGGTCAGCGAAATCAAGCAGGAACCGGATTACGCCCCGGCCCTCGCCGCGCTCGCCTGACCCCATCCCGGCACGGCAGCATTTTCTGTCGCGCCGGGCGGTCGACCGCTGTAAACGCAGGTTTTTCCCATGCCCATGCGCCGATTTTCCGCGCTGCCGTCCGGCAGCGGCTTGCAGCTTTCCGAACTGATTTCGGCGCTGTCGCACGCGCTCGACATCACCGAGGGGCAGCCAGCCGGGCATTGCGTGCGCTGCTGCTGGATAGGCATGCACATCGGGCGGACGATCGGGCTCGACGACGATGCGCTGTGGGAGCTCTATTACACGTTGTTGCTCAAGGATCTCGGCTGCAGCAGCAATGCCGCGCGCATCTGCGAGCTGTACCTGACCGACGATCTCGCCTTCAAACGCGATTTCAAGACGGTCGGCGACAGCCTGCCGCAGGTGCTGCAATTCGTGCTCAGCCATACCGGTCTCAAGGCCGGGCTGGCCGAACGTTTTCGCACCGCGCTGACGATCATGCGTGACGGCAGCGAGATCGCGCAGGAACTGATCGCGACGCGTTGTCAGCGCGGCGCCGAAATTGCTCGCCTGTTGCGTTTTCCGGAAGCGGTCGCGCTCGGCATCTATAGCCTGGACGAACATTACAACGGGCAGGGCAGGCCGGCGGCGCTGGCCGGCGAGGCGATCCCGCTTTATGCGCGGATCGCGCTGCTCGCCCAGGTCATCGACGTCTTCCATACGACCGGCGGGCCGGGCGCGGCGCTCGATGAAGTCCGCCAGCGTTCCGGTGCCTGGTTCGATCCACGCCTGGTGCAGGCCTTCGAAAGCGTGGCCGATGACGATGCCTTCTGGGCGATGCTGGCCGCACCGGAAATCGACGCCGCGATCCTGGCGCTCGAACCGGCCGCGCACATCGTTGATCTGGATGACGATTACCTCGACGACATCGCCGCCGCCTTCGGCCAGGTGGTCGACTCGAAAAGTCCCTACACCAGCGGCCACAGCGCGCGGGTGGCGCTTTACACCGACCTGATCGCCGAAGAAATGGGCCTGTCCGCCGAACGTCGGCGCTGGCTGAAGCGCGGTGCGCTGCTGCACGACGTCGGCAAGCTTGGCGTCAGCAACAGCGTGCTCGACAAGCCGGGCAAGCTCGACGCCGAGGAGTGGGCAGCGGTGCAGGCGCACGCGATGTACACCGAAACCATCCTGGCGCGCATCGCCGCATTTTCCGAGTTGGCCGTCGTTGCCGCGGCGCATCACGAGCGCCTCGACGGCAAGGGTTATCCGCGCGGTTTGTCCGCTGACCAGATCTGCCTGGAAACCCGCATCATCACGACCGCCGACATCTTCGACGCGATTACCGCCGAGCGCCCCTACCGCGGCGCCATTCCGATTCCCCGCACGCTCGAGATGATGGCCGAAAACCTCGGTAGCGCCATCGACGAGCGCTGTTTTGCCGCGCTGAAACGGTCACTTGACCGCCTGCCGGCCTGATTCCCCCGTAAAATACGGCCCTTTCGCATTCCGGCTTTTCCGGACAAGGTTTTTCGCATGACTATTCAACAAAAAGTGCCGACCGTCGGCTTCGTCAGCCTGGGTTGCCCCAAGGCCAGTTCGGACGCCGAGCGCATCCTGACCAAGCTGCGCGCCGAAGGCTATGAAATCTCCCCGAGCTACGACAACTCCGATCTGGTGATCGTCAATACCTGCGGCTTCATCGATGCCGCCGTCGAGGAATCGCTTGACGCGATCGGCGAGGCCTTGAACGAAAACGGCAAGGTCATCGTCACCGGCTGCCTCGGCGCCAAGGGCGACATCGTGCAATCGACGCATCCGTCGGTGCTCGCCGTGACCGGCCCGCACGCCGCCGACGAAGTCATGGGCTACGTGCATGCGCACCTGCCGAAACCGCACGATCCCTACACCGACCTGGTGCCGGCCCAGGGCGTGCGCCTGACGCCCGATCACTTCGCCTACCTGAAGATTTCCGAAGGCTGCAATCACAGCTGCACCTTCTGCATCATCCCGTCGCTGCGTGGCCCGCTCGTCTCGCGCCCGGTCGGCGACGTGCTCGCCGAAGCCGAGAATCTGGCGCGCGCCGGCGTCAAGGAAATCCTCGTCATCTCGCAGGACACCAGCGCCTATGGCGTCGATCTGAAATACCGCACGGCTTTCTGGGGCGGCAAGCCGGTCAAGTCGCGCCTGAAGGAATTGTGCGAGGCGCTGGCCAGCTTCGGCATCTGGGTGCGCCTGCATTACGTTTATCCGTACCCGTCGGTCGACGACATCATTCCGCTGATGGCCGAAGGCAAGATCCTGCCTTACCTCGACGTGCCCTTCCAGCACGCCAGCCCGAAGATCCTCAAGGCCATGAAGCGCCCCGGCTCCAGCGAAAACACGCTGGAACGCATCGCCCGCTGGCGCGAGATCTGCCCGGAACTGGTCATCCGCTCGACCTTCATCACCGGCTTCCCGGGCGAGACGGAAGAGGATTTCGACCAACTGATCCAGTTCCTCGAAGATGCCAAGCTCGACCGCGTCGGCGCCTTTGCCTACTCGCCGGTCGAGGGCGCCAAGGCCAATGAACTCGGTCTGCTCCTGCCCGAAGACGTGCGCGAAGACCGCCGCCGCTGGCTGATGCAGGTGCAGGAAGACATCTCCGCCGCCAAGCTCGAAGCCAAGATCGACACCACCATCCAGGTGCTGGTCGACGCGGTGGACGAGGAGGGCACGATCGCCCGCTCCAAGGCCGATGCGCCGGAAATCGACGGTCTCGTTTATCTCGACGGCTTCTTCGACGCCCAGCCGGGCGACTTCCTGCAAGTCAAGGTCGTCGACGCCGATCACCATGACCTCTACGCCCAGCCTGTCTGAACAACTCGCTGACATTGTCGGGGCAGCGCATGTCCTGACTGCTGCGGCCGACATCGCGCCCTTCGTCAGCGACTGGCGCGGGCGTTACGTCGGGGCGGCGCTCTGCGTCGTGCGTCCGGCCGATACGGAAGAAGTCGCCGCCGTCGTCCGCGCCTGTGCCGCCAGTAATACCCCGATCGTGCCGCAGGGCGGCAATACCAGCCTGTGCGGCGCGGCGACGCCGGATGCGACGGGCCGGGCGGTCGTGCTTAGCCTGAGCCGGCTGCGCCATATCCGGGCGGTCGACGCGCAAAACAACACGATTTCGGTCGAGGCTGGCTGTACGCTGGCTGAGGTGCAGGCCGCGGCGCGCGCTGTCGACCGATTGTTCCCGCTGGCGCTCGCCTCGGAGGGGACGTGCCGGATCGGCGGCAATCTGTCGACCAATGCCGGCGGCGTGCAGGTGCTGCGCTACGGCAACACGCGCGAGCTGACGCTGGGCCTCGAAGTCGTGCTGCCCAACGGCGACGTCTGGGATGGCCTGCGCGGTCTGCGCAAGGACAACACCGGCTACGATCTGAAGCAATTGTTCATCGGCGCCGAAGGTACGCTCGGCATCATCACCGCCGCCGTGCTCAAGCTCTATCCGCTGCCGCGCCGGCTGACCACCTGCTGGCTCAATGTCGCCAGCCCGGCCGCAGCGGTCGACCTGCTGAATCGGGCAAAAACCGTTTTCGACGCGCAGTTGACCGCTTTCGAACTGGTTTCCGAAACGGCGCTCGGCCTGGTGCTGAAGAACATCCCGGACAGCGTACGGCCCGGCGTCCTTTCGCCCTGGTACGTGCTGGCCGAGTTTGCCGATGCGCCAAGCGCCGCCGTCGAAGCCTGGCTGGGCGAGATGCTGGAAGACGAGCGCATCGCCGACGCCGTGCTCGCGCAGAGCGAGACGCAGGCGGCGCGGCTGTGGGCGCTGCGCGAGAACATCTCGGAAGCGCAGAAGGTCGAAGGCGTCAGCATCAAGCACGATGTCGCGGTGCCGGTCTCGGCCATCCCGGAGTTCCTGGCGCGCGCCGATGCGGCGCTGGCGGCGGCCTTTCCCGGCAGTCGCGTCGTTGCCTTCGGGCATGTCGGCGATGGCAACCTGCACTACAACCTGTCGCAGGCCGATGCGCAGGAAAACACGGCTTTCCTTGCCAGCCAGCCGGCGGTCAACCGCATCGTGCACGACACGGTCGACGCGCTGAACGGCTCGATTTCCGCCGAGCACGGCATCGGCCAGTTGAAGCGCGACGAACTGGCGCATTACAAGAGCCCGGTCGAACTCGCGCTGATGCGCAGTATCAAGCAGGCGCTCGATCCGCAGGGCCTGATGAATCCGGGCAAGATCCTCTAGGCGGGGCGGCTCGACGCGGCTAGTTACTTTTGTTAATATATGAAGTGACTACAAACCATATATTGAGTGCCTGCCTTGGGAATCGTGAAAATATCAGAACAGATGCATGAAAACCT
Organism: Quatrionicoccus australiensis; assembly: GCF_020510525.1. Lineage (NCBI taxonomy): Bacteria > Pseudomonadati > Pseudomonadota > Betaproteobacteria > Rhodocyclales > Azonexaceae > Quatrionicoccus > Quatrionicoccus australiensis. Next base: position 2,318,751 of record NZ_CP075188.1, on the reverse strand, counting down.
GCGTCTGACCAGTGGGGCGCTGAGTCGCTCGATCAATGCCCAGGCTGAACACTGGCTACGCGTCGGCATGCTTGCCGAACTCAATCCGAACCTGCATTACGGCGAGATCTGCCAGTTGCTGATCCAGGCCGAACGCCAGGCCGGGCCGCTCACCGAAGAGCGTGCCGCATGAGCGGCGCCGTGCAGGTTCCATTGCGCTCGCCGGAAGAGATTGCGCTGGCCCGCCGCGCCGGCCATCTCGCCGCCGAACTGCTCGACATGATCGGTCCGCACGTTCGGGCCGGGGTGACGACCGACGAACTCGACCGTCTGTGCCACGACCATATCGTCAAGGTACAGGGCGCGATCCCGGCCAATGTCGGCTACCACGGTTATCCGAAGACGATCTGCGCTTCGGTCAATAACGTCATCTGCCACGGCATTCCGTCCGACAAGAAGCTGAAGAACGGCGACATCGTGAATATCGACGTCGCGCTCAACAAGGACGGCTGGTTCGGCGATTCGAGCCGGATGTACTTTGTCGGTGAGCCGGGCATCCTGGCCCGCCGCCTGGTCCGCACCACCTACGAGGCGATGCGCGCCGGCATTCTGCAGGTGCGGCCGGGCGCGACGCTGGGCGATGTCGGCCACGCCATCCAGAAAGTCGCCGAGCGGGAAGGCTTCAGCGTCGTGCGCGAATACTGCGGCCACGGCATCGGCCGCATTTACCACGACGAGCCGCAGGTCCTGCATTACGGCCGGCCGGGCGAAGGCCTCAGGCTCGAAGCCGGCATGGTGTTCACCATCGAACCGATGATCAATGCCGGCAAGCCCGGTATCCGCCATCTGCCGGACGGCTGGACGGTGGTCACCAAGGACCGCTCGCTGTCGGCGCAGTGGGAGCACATGGTCGCCGTGACCGACAGCGGTTTCGATATCCTGACGCCGTGGCCGGACGGCTACGGCGATTACCCGGCCATCGCGGCCTGAGCGCCGTGCCGAGCCGGCAAGCGGAGAGCAAGATGAGTCGTGACGAACAATTTGAACAAGGTTTGCAGATGCGCCGCCAGGTCATGGGTGACGCCTTCGTGGACAAGGCCTTTGCCAATGTCGATGCTTTCACCGCGCCGCTGCAGGAATTCGTGACCCGCAACGCCTGGGGCACGACCTGGTGCCGCGCCGGACTGGATCTGAAAACACGCAGTCTGCTGACCCTTTCGATGCTGACCGCGCTCGGGCGGGCGACCGAAATCAAGGGGCATGTGCGCGGCGCCATCAATAACGGTGCCACGCCGGCGGAAATCCAGGAAGTCCTGCTGCACGCCGCGATCTACTGCGGCATGCCGCTCGCCATCGACGCCTTTCGTTCGGCGCATGAAGTGCTCAAGGAAATGGGCAGGCTCGAGGCTTGAGCTGAAGGCCGTTTGCCTGCAGGTAAACGGCGGCGCTAACGATAGTGGCGGGGTTCAGTCGGCAGTGTTGCTCATGCCGCCAATGGCGGGAAACGCTTTGCCGGTTTCCGGCTTGAGTCTTCAGCTGTTGCCGAATTTCTCGGCATGCAATTTCACCGCCTGTGCTCGCGCGCTTTGCAGGCGGAGCTTCACGGCGTCGGAGAGCCCGTCGTCAGCATTCCCTGATGCCTTGCTTGCCTGGTTCAGGTTGAAGGCATCGACCGCCTTGATCCTTGCCAGCAAAAGACGAAGCTTGATATGACCCGGAAGCTCCGTGCTCGCATCATCTTCATCCATCTGGTCAAATGACCTGGCCACCCTGGGCTTGCTGAAGGAGCGGTGGAGGTCCAGATCATCAAGGGAGCTTTCCTCGTCGTCACTATCCGACGCAATGAGTCCTGTCGGCTCATCCTGCTTCGCCGCCGAATTTGCCAGCACAATCTGTTCGCGCGCCGAGCGGGACAGCATGGACTTTGCACCCGCCACCTTGGCGGCCTTGGCTTTTTTGGCTTGCCGGATGCTCGTTGGCTTCGGGGCGTAGCTGGTGAGTTCGACGACCATGGCCTGCGTGGGGACCGGCGTGATCGTGACGATGGCTTCGGTGGAGGGCAGCTGCTGTTGCAGCGGCTCCTCCTGGAATTGCTGCATGTCACCACTCATCGGCTCCCAGGCGTGCACGCCCATTGCGGCCAATGAAGTCAGAACAAAGATTAAAAATTTGCGCACTTGGTGTACCTGCAACTCAACTCGTATCCCTCATTAACGCAGCAAATTGCTTTTCGTTGTCACTGTTTTCAAATATTTTTTTCGCCGCCCGGTTTTCTCGATGCCATCGCTGGCGAATTTCCGGGGGCGCGCCAAATCAGCGTTGTCCGCCGTATTCCGCGGCCAGATTGTCGTAATGTGCGTGCGCCTCGGTTTCGCGCAGGGCTGCCGCGTACCATTCCTGCATTGCCGGATGCGCCAGCATGGTCGCGCTGTAGGCTGCGGCGAGCGGTGGCAGGGCGACGTTGTAGATGTGCAGGCGCCAGACGATGGGGGCGAACATTGCATCGGCCACGCTGAAATCGCCGAACAGGTAGGGGCCGTCGCCAGTCGCGAACTTGCTGCGCGCTTCTTCCCAGATTTCGATGATGCGGTCGATGTCGCGCTGGACTTCCGGCGTTGCCGGCTTGCCTTTGAGCTTGAGCTTGAGATTCATCGGCATCGCCGTGCGCAGCTTGGCGAAGCCGGAATGCATTTCGGCGCAGATGCTGCGGGCGCGGGCACGCGCCAGGCGGTCGACCGGCCAGAAAGCCGGATTTTGCTCGGCGAGGTATTCGGCAATGGCAAGGCTGTCCCAGATCTGGAAGCCGTCATCGTGCAGGCAGGGCACGCGTGCATTGCCGGCGAGCGGCTTGAGCAGCGGGTTGTAGTCGCGGCCGGCGACCGAGACCATGTGCTCGGCAAAGGGGATAGCGAAGTGCTTGAGCAGCAGCCAGGGGCGCAGCGACCACGAGGAGTAGTTCTTGTTGCCGATGTAGAGGTCGAGCATGGGGCGTTTCCTGTTCGGGTTAGGATTTTTCCGGGATGGTCCGCATCACCGCCCGCCAGCCTTGTTCGGCCTGCGGGCCGGCGGCGGCAAAGACGGCGGCGAGATGTTTCATTTGCGTACCGGTCAACTGGGTTTCGAGCTGCTTTCCTTCCGGCGTCAGCGACAGTTGTTTGACGCGTCGGTCGTGTTCGGCCACATCCACGGCGACAAGTTGCATGTCGATCAACTGGCGCAGCGGCGCGTTGAGCGCCTGCTTCGAAACGCCGAGGATGCCGAGCAGCGCATTGACCGCGATTTGCGGATTGCGTCCGACGAAATGCAGGATGCGGTGATGCACGCGCCCGAGGCCGCGCTGTTCCAGCATGCGGTCCGGGCGCGAGGTGAAGGCGCGGTAGGCGAAGAAGAAGAGCTCGATGGATTCTTCAAGCTCATCCTGGTTTTTTTGGTCAATCATGTTGACATAATAGGGGTGGGTGCTTAGGCTGTCCATAGGTCAACTGCATTGACGTTAATCGATGAATACCCCCAACTCAGCATTGCGTTTTTCCCGCCGCGTGGCGAATCTCGAAGCCTCGCCGATCCGCGAAATCCTTTCGGTGATCGATCGGCCGGGCATGATTTCCTTTGCCGGCGGCTTGCCGGCGGCGGAAACCTTTCCGACCATGAATCTCGCCGACGTGCCGGCCAAATGGCTGCAATACGGGCCGAGCGAGGGCGATCCGCAATTGCGCAAGCTGATTGCAGAGAACCTCTCGGCGCTTGGCCTTGAATGTTCGGCTTCGCAAGTCCTGATCCTCTCCGGTTCGCAGCAGGGCATTGATCTGGTTGGCAAGCTGTTCATCGATGCCGGTACGCCGGTCGCCGTCGAATCGCCGACTTATCTCGCTGCGTTGCAGGTCTTCCGTTATTTCGGCGCGACTTTCACGCCGCTCGCGCCCGGCCAGCCGCACGCCGGCTTCGACGCGGCCCGGCTGCCGGCCTTTGCCTATGCCATCCCGACCTTCCAGAACCCGACCGGGCATTGTTACGATGCCGACGAACGCGAGGCGCTGGCCCGGGCCTGCGACGATTTCGGCGTACCGCTGTTCGAGGATGATCCCTACAGTGATCTTGCCTACGACCCCTGCGAACGCACCCCGGTCTGCGCCCGCCTGAAGAAGGCGTCCTGGGTCTATCAGGGTTCCTTCTCAAAAAGCCTGGCACCCGGCCTGCGTCTGGGTTACCTGGTCGCTTCGCCCGACCTGATGACGCCGCTGGTGCGTCTGAAGCAGGCCGCCGACCTGCACAGCAACCGGATCAGCCAGTGGTACGTGCTCGGCCAGTTGCAGGATGCGGGACGGGCGGCGCGGCTAAGCCGCATTGTCGAGATCTACCGGCAAAAGCGCGACCTGTTCGCGCGCGAGCTGGAGCGCAACTTCAAGGGGCTGGCCACCTGGCAGGTGCCGGCCGGCGGCCTGTTCTTCTGGCTCGAACTGCAGCAAAGGATAGATACCCGGACACTGCTCGCACGCGCCATCGAGCGCAACGTCGCCTTCATGCCGGGCGAGCCCTTCTGTCCGGAGGCACCAAATGCCTGCGGCGCGCTGCGCCTGAATTTCAGTCATGCCGACGAGGCGCAGATCGTTGAGGGTCTGGCAACGCTGGCCGAACTGGTGCGCGAGGAACTGGCCCGGGCGCCGACCGGACTGCGCCGCGCCTGTGCCTGAGTTGGCAAGCAGCGGGGTTTGACCGGGTTTTACATTTGCCGGGACGGGTTTCTGTCCGGTCGGTAGCTTAAAATGCCGCCGATGCTTCTTCAGGACTTTTCTTTCCATCGGCGTGCACCGCTGTGGGCAATCGCCGTTTCGGTATTGATCCATGCCCTGGTGCTGCTCATTCCGCGCAGCGATCCGGCCGGCGAAAAAAGCCTGCCGCGGCTCGAGGCCAGCCTCGCCCAGCGTCCGCCGGTGCCGCCGGGAGAAATGCCGGAAACACCGTTGCAGGCGAGAAAATCGGAACGCAAGCCAACCGGTCAACGTCTGCTGACGACGCAAAAGCAGGGCGGTCGCGCGGTGGCACCCAGCCCGAAATGGTCGGCGGCCGAGAAAGCCGACATGAACAACTTCCTCGAGGGGCTGGCCAGCGAGGCCAAGGCCGCTCCCCGGCCAACACTGGCGCAACGTTCGCTTGCCATGGCGCGTGATGAAGCGCGGCAACTGGCGCGCCAGGATGAAGCCGGCACGGCGACGCTGGAGTTGCGACCGAATGCAGCGCAGCCCGATCCGTTCAGTCTGGAAATGTACGTCGACGGCCTGATCCGTCGCCTTAACCGCAGTTCGGCCTTTGTCAAAAACGATCCGCGCAGCAAGGGCGTACGGCCGGCTGCGGTGCAGTTCCGACTGAATCCGGATGGCACGCTGAAATCCTTCACCGTGCTTAATGCCGGCGACCAGGCGGCGGAGATCGCCTTCATCAAATCAGTCGTCGAGCGCTCGATCCCGTTCGCACCATTCCCGGCCGATATCGGCAAATCGGCGCGTTCGCTGGCGATGACCATCTGCATCCTGCCCACCTCGTCCGGCGACGGCTTCGGTTTTTCGCGGATGAGCGGCGGGCGCGGTTGCTGACACATTGTTACAAAAAATTCACTTTTTGTCGTGCGATTGGACTTTGGTCCATGGAAAGCCGGTTTTCCTGAAGGTAGGATACCGCCCTTATTTTCAAGGGGCACCGAAGGCAGACGATGGATAAGGATCAGGAAATCCTGGCAATCAGCCGGCTGGTTTTTGAACTGACCAAACTGGGCGGCGCCGATGTCGATCTCGACCAAATGCTCGCAAAGCTTTTCGATCTGCTGGTCAGCTTGCCGGGAATCCGGGTCGAAGCACGCAGTGCCATCCTGCTCAATAATTCCCGCGGTGGCCTGACCCAGGTTGCCCAGTTCGGTCTGCCTCCGGTCTGGGAAAATTCTGCGCTCTCGCACGCCGATCCCTACGCCGGCCAGGCCGATGCCGGCCAGGCTTTCATCACGGCGGCAAGTTACCAGCATCCGTATCAGCCGTCGGCGGAGCCTGCTGATGCGGCTTGTTTTGTCCTGCCCCTGTGCAACCAGGGAAAGGCTCTCGGGCGTGTCCTGCTTTTCGTTGATCCCGCCTGGCAGGCCGATGCCGTCGAAGCGGAGTTCATGACCGATCTGGCCGGTGCGCTTTCCGTGCTGGTCTCGCGCTGCATCATCAACGAGACGCTGCGCGTGCGCGAAGTTGAACTGGAAGAGGCGCGTACCGATGCCATCCGGCGCCTGGGGACGGCTTCGGAATATCGTGACAACGAAACCGGCATGCACGTCATGCGGATGACGCATTTTTCGACCAGCATCGCCAAGGCTATGGGCCTGCCACAGGAAATGCGCGATCTGCTGGCGGTATGCGCACCGATGCACGATGTCGGCAAGATCGGCATTCCCGATGCCATCCTGCTCAAACCCGGGCGCCTGAGCACGGACGAGTTTGCCATCATGAAGACGCATACCGAGATCGGTTCGCGCCTGCTGACCGGAACCGATACCCTGATCCAGGCCGCCAAGGAAATTGCCATCAGCCATCATGAACACTGGGATGGCAACGGTTATCCGGAGGGCCTGAAGGGTGAGGAAATTCCCTTGCTGGCGCGAATCTGTGCCGTGGCCGACGTGTTCGATGCGCTGACTTCGGCGCGGCCCTACAAGGATCCGTGGCCGGTCGAGGAAGCGGCAGCCTGGGTGCGCCAGCAGGCCGGATCGCATTTCGATCCGCTGGTGGTGGCTGCCTTTGACGTGGCGATGCCGGAAATCTTGCGTATCCGCCAGCTTTACCGTGACGACATCATCGATCCGAACCAGGTTGTCGATCTGCCGCTGCCACAGTCCTCACAATCCGATTGGGTGCGCTGGGAAGACAGTCTGAGCGTCGGTATTGATGTCATCGACGAGCATCATCGCTACCTGTTCGATCTGACCAATGATCTCTTTGAAATCGTCTCGCAAAAGCAGGGCGCGAGCGAGGTGGCGCGTGTCCTCAAGGCATTGAGCCAGTATGCGCAGGTGCATTTCCGGGCCGAGGAGCGGATGATGGAACACTATGGTTACGCGGCCATCGATGTCCAGCAGCATCAGCACCATGCTTTTGAAGACCGCCTGCAGGGCTTCTATGACGAGTTGCACAACAACCCGCTGACCGCGCAGTTCGAGGTGTTGATCTATTTGCGCAACTGGCTGGTCAAGCACATTGTGCAGGAAGATGCCAGGCTGTACGAGCTGGTCGGGGTTTAAGCGCGGCCTCCCGGCAGCGCTCGCAGGACAGGGGGCAACATGACGATACGCAACATTCTCCGCATGGGCGATCCGCGCCTGTTGCAGACGGCGGTGCCGGTGCGCGACTTCGCAACGCCGGCCTTGCAGGAACTGATCGAGGATATGTTCGATACCATGGTCGCCGCTGGCGGGGTCGGGCTGGCCGCGCCGCAGATCGGTGTCGGCCTGCAACTGGTCATTTTCGGATTTGAAGCCAGTACCCGCTATCCGGATGCCGGGGCGGTGCCACAAACCATCCTGATCAATCCGCTGATTACGCCACTTGGTGATGCCGAGGAGAGCGCTTGGGAGGGTTGTCTGTCGGTCCCCGGCCTGCGTGGCGAAGTGCCGCGTCATGCGCGTATCCGCTACCAGGGGTTAGCTGCCGATGGCAGCGCCATCGATCGCACGGTCGAGGGCTTCCATGCTCGCGTCGTGCAGCACGAATGCGATCATCTGATCGGCCGTCTCTACCCGACGCGGATGCGCGACCTGACGCGCTTTGGCTACACCGAGGTGTTGTTTCCCGAACTTTCTTAGGGCATGTCCTAGAGCCCGAGATGGCCCTGGGTGCTGAACAGGCGTTCGATGACGTCGAGACCGATCGCCTCGACCTGATCCAGTGCGCCGGCCGAAAACCCGTGCGGGCGCTCGCCGGTGACTTGTTCCCAGAAGGCTGCTGCTTGTTCCGGCGAGGCCGGTTGCAGCGTGCCGTCCGCGCTTTCGATCCGGGCGGAGAAACCGTGCTGCCAGCGCTTGCCGGGCGCGAAGCGGTAACCGAGATGGCCGATTTCATGCAGGGCGGCACTTGCTTCCAGGGCCGACCAGCGGCCGCTCGCGTCACAGGCGAAGGCGCTGCCATCCGGCAGCGGGATAAGTGTTGCCGTGCGTTCGCCATCGCCATGGCAGCACGAGGAAAAGACCAGCCGGCCTGGCTGCTTTTCGTGCAGCACGGGCAGGATGCGGTTTTCGATCAGCCAGGAGTCGACGTGCGAGGTGCCGGCCATGATCAGGCGGGCCAGGTCACTGCGCCGTTCGGCGTGTGCGACGAGTGCTGCAGCGCTTTGCGGCCAGTCGAAGGACAGCGTATCCAAGGCGGTTTCCCGGTCAGTGATGAGGGCGACATTTTAGAACGGATGCCGCCCTCATGGGGTCAGGGCCGGAAGAACTCCTCGAGCTGGCTGAATACGGCGTGCTCGGCGTGGTGGCGACGCACCGCGATGACATCCTCGAGTTTTTCCGCCTGCTTGATGACCTGCGGCAGGCGCTGATCCTCGTTGAGGAGCAGCCAGATGCGGCTGCGCGTGCCATCCTCCACCGGCAGGCAGAGTATGCCGTCGACGTTGTAGGTGCGCCGCGAAAAGAGGCCGACGACGTGCGACATCACGCCGGGATGGTTATTGACGTCGATTTCCAGGACGGCGCGGGCGAGGGCGGTTTGTTCGTTGCGGTTCGTGGCGTTCATTTCAGGCTCCGATCATTTCACGGTTGGCGGCGCCCGGCGGCACCATGGGATAGACCTTCTGCTCGACATCGATGCTGGCGTGGATCAGGCAGGGGCCGGGTCGGGCGATGGCGTCTTGCAGCGCGGCGGCAGGATCGGCCGCCAGATCAAGGTCGAGCGCGGCAATGCCGAGCCCCTGGGCGACCTTGATGAAATCCGGCGTCACCTTGAATTGCGAGGCGAACAGGCGCTCGCCGTAGAACAGCGTCTGCTGCTGGTGCACCAGGCCGAGCGAGGCGTTGTCCATGAGCACGATTTTCAGGTTCACATTTTCCTCGGCGGCGGTCACCAGTTCCTGGATGTTCATCATGATCGAGCCGTCGCCGGTAAAGCAGACCACGGTGCGCTGCGGCTCGGCAAGCGCCGCGCCAATCGCCGCCGGCACACCGAAACCCATCGTGCCGAGGCCGCCCGAAGTCAGCCACTGGCGCGGCCGGCGCAGCGGGTAGGCCTGCGCCACCCACATCTGGTGCTGGCCGACGTCGGTGGCGATGATCGCGGCGTCGTCGAGGCAGGCAGCGACGGCGCGGATCAGGCCGAAATGGGCGCGCGGATTGGCCGCCTCCGGCATGTGCAGCGGGAATTCGGCGCGCAGGGCGTCTACCCGGTCGACCCAGCTTTTTCGGGCATTTTCAGTGACGGCCGGCAGCAACTGCGTCAATGCCTCGCCGACGTCGGCGCCGATGGCGAGGTTTGCCGTCTTGATCTTGTCGAGTTCGGCCGGGTCGATGTCGATGTGAATGATTTTTGCCTGGCTGCAGAAGGCGGCCACCTTGCCCGTCGCGCGGTCGTCGAAGCGGGCGCCGATGGCGATCAGCAGGTCGCATTCGTCGAGCGCCAGGTTGGTGTAGCGGGCCGCGTGCATGCCCAGCATGCCGAGCGACAGCGGATGATCGACCGGCATGCTGCCCAGCGCCATCAGGGTCATCACGGTCGGTAAATTGGCCTTTTCGGCGAGGTCGACCGCCAGGCGCGCGGCGCCGGAGTGCACGACGCCGCCGCCGAGATAAAGGATGGGGCGCTGCGCTGCGTTGATCATCGCCGCGGCCGCGGCAATCTGCTCTGCCGCCGCCTGCACAGCGGGCAGGGCGGTGCCCGGCGCCGGCCAGTCGCTGACTTCGATGGCCTGCGTCTGCACATCCTTGGGAATGTCGACGAGCACCGGGCCGGGGCGGCCCGAGGCGGCGATCCGGAAGGCGCGCGGAATCACTTCGAGCAGTTCCTCGGCCGAGGTCACCAGGAAGTTATGCTTGGTGATCGGAATCGACAGGCCATAGGTGTCGACTTCCTGGAAGGCGTCGGTGCCGATCATGGCGCGCGGCACCTGGCCGGTGATCGCGACGAGCGGGATGGAGTCGAGCTTGGCGTCGGCAATCGCGGTCAGCAGGTTGGTTGCGCCGGGGCCGGAAGACGCCATGCAGACGGCCGGCTGGCCGCTGACCCGCGCCATGCCCTGGGCCATGAAGCCGGCGCCCTGTTCGTGGCGGGCGAGCACGTGGTGGATGACGGTCGACTGCCCGAGCGCATCGTAAATGGGCAGGATGGCGCCGCCGGGAATGCCGGCGACGTTGCGGATGCCCTGGCGTTCAAGCAGGCGGATGGTGATCTGGGCACCGGTCAGGGTTTCTGTCATGGAGTACTCCTTGCTGGTTGGTGGCACAACCGGCGGGCTCCAAAAACAAAACCCCGCCGGTTTGCGCCGGCGGGGTTTGGGGAAGTCTGTGCTGTTTCTGCTACCCAATCCGCGACGGCGTGTCTGTAACGACGCCTACTACGACGACTACGCGGACGACAGCAGCCGGCACTGCACGGGCAGGGCTGGGGCGGAAGTGGCGGGCGTTGGTCATGGCGGATTCGGATTGGGCTGAAAAAATTGAAGGCGAACTATGGCTTAGTTTTTTCTCGCTGGCAAGTAGTCCGGGATGGTCTTGCCGCATCCTTGGTCCATCACGTTGTAAAGATGGGTAAATGCATTCTGGATTTACCTTTCTTTGCAAAATTGGAATAAACTGATGTATTCCTTTAGTCATATACCGGAGTGCGCCAGCCAGGTGTTCTCTGCTACGAAAGCACCATGACAAAGTTGCAGAAGGTTCTGATCGTCGATGCGTCACGGGTCACCCGGGCGTCGCTGGCCAGATATCTGAAGGGACATTTCAAGGTTTGCGAGGATGCCGATGGCGAGTCGGCCTGGCAGACGCTGGTCCTCGACAGTTCCATCGTCGCCGTCATCTCGGGCGGGCATCTGGCCAAGCTGGATGCGCTTGAGCTGGTCGAGCAGATCCGTGAAAACAAGTTGTGCCGCCTCAATCGCATGCCGTTTTTCATGGTCGTTTCGGAGTCCTACTCCGCCCAGGAAAAACTCGCTGCCAGCCAGCGTGGCGTCACTGATTTCATTCCCAAGCATTTGCCACCGGCCGACATGGCTGCGTTGCTCGATCATCTGCTCGGGCAAGCGCATCCGGCCGAAGAGCGCCGCCAGCAGGCTCTCAAGCCCGGCTCTCTCGCGCTGGCGCAAGCTGCCGATGGTGCGCCGGCGGATGAGTCCGCCCGCGCTTATACCGGTGAGCGCAGCATTACCGGGGCAACCGACATCATGGGGCAGGTCGGTCTTCTGGCCGGATTGCATGATGTCGCTCACGAGGGTTTTGCGCGTACTGGCCGCGATACCGTTCTGCTGAGTCCGAACAAATTTGCCGAGAGTCTGCAGCAACTGCCGGCGGCCAGTGCTGCCGGGGTGCTGGTCTTTGGCCTCGATGGCTATGACAGGCTGCTCGCAAGCTATGGTGTCGAGCTTGCCGAACGGGTGGCGCGCAAGGTCTCGGCCTTGCTGGCCAACAAGATACGCGGCGAGGACAGCATCGGCCAGCTGGCGCCGGGCCAGATCGCCATCCTGGCGACGCAGACCAACCGGGCGTTGTGTACGAGTTTCGCCAGTCGCGTCTGCAAGGCCCTGGCGGCGGCCCAGATTTCGGTGCGCGGGCAGCGGGTTGATCTGACCGTCAGCGTCGGTGTTGCGGCCTCGCCAGAGGAGGGCGCTGTACCAGGCGGCACGGATCTGTTGCAGCTGGCCCGCCAACGGCTGGCAGCGGCAGTGGCGGCCGGTGGCAATCGCGTCATCTCCGGCGATCCTGCTCCCGACCGGTTGTTCGGCGCTCAGGACGCTTTTCTCGGTCGCCTGCAGAGCGTACTGGCTGAACCATCACCGGAGCTCATGGCTTCCTGTCTGGGGCAAGCCGGTCTGCAATTGATGCCCCTGCTCGGTCAACTCGAAAAAATGTTCGATTTTGGCCTGCCGCTCGATGAAATGCAGCGCCGTTTGAGCGAGCGGGCGCAGTCCGAGCGGACGACCGACTAGTTTTTCCGGGTGTAAAAAAAGCCGGCGCGAAGCCGGCTTTTTGTTGGTGCTGAAAGATCAGCCCTTGAGCGGGATCTTGCCAATCTTGACCTGCCATTCCTTCGGACCGGTTTCATGCACGCTGATGCCGGACGAGTCGACCGCCACCGTCACCGGCATGTTCTCGACGTCGAACTCGTAGATCGCTTCCATGCCCAGATCGGCAAAGCCGACCACCTTGGCCGACTTGATGGCCTTGGCGACCAGGTAGGCAGCGCCGCCGACCGCCATCAGGTAGGCCGACTTGTTGTCCTTGATCGCCTCGATGGCAACCGGGCCGCGCTCGGACTTGCCGATCATCGAGATCAGGCCGGTCTGTTCCAGCATCATGCGGGTGAACTTGTCCATCCGCGTGCCGGTGGTCGGGCCGGCCGGTCCGACGACTTCGTCACGCACCGGATCAACCGGGCCGACGTAGTAAATGACGCGGTTGGTGAAGTCGACCGGCAGCTTTTCGCCCTTGGCCAGCATGTCGGCAATGCGCTTGTGTGCGGCGTCACGGCCGGTCAGCATCTTGCCGTTGAGGAGCAGCTTCTGGCCCGGTTTCCAGGCGGCGACTTCTTCCTTGGTCAGGGTGTTCAGATTGACCTGCGTCGCGGCCTTGAGGTCCGGCGTCCAGGTGACGGCCGGCCAGTCTTCCAGCTTCGGCGGTTCGAGCTTGGCGGGGCCGGAGCCATCGAGATGGAAATGGCAGTGGCGGGTCGCGGCACAGTTGGGAACCAGCGCAACCGGCAGGTTGGCGGCGTGGCAGGGGTAATCCAGCACCTTGACGTCAAGCACGGTGGTCAGGCCGCCGAGGCCCTGGGCGCCGACGCCGAGGGCGTTGATCTTTTCCATCAGTTCGAGGCGCAGTTCTTCCGGACGGGTCAGCTTGGCGCCAGTGGCAGCCTTGGCTTTCAGTTCGTGAATATCAACCGGTGCCATGATCGATTCCTTGGCCAGCAGCATGGCCTTTTCCGGCGTGCCGCCGATGCCGATGCCGATGATGCCGGGCGGGCACCAGCCGGCACCCATTTCCGGGATCTTCTTCAGGACCCAGTCGACCAGGTCGTCGGACGGGTTGAGCATGGCGAACTTGGACTTGGCTTCCGAGCCGCCGCCCTTGGCCGCACAGATCACTTCGACGTGGTGGCCTTCGACGATCTCGAAATGCACGACGGCCGGGGTGTTGTCCTTGGTGTTCTTGCGGGTGCCGGCCGGATCGGCGAGCACCGAGGCGCGCAGCGGATTGTCCGGGTTGCCGTAGGCGCGACGCACGCCTTCATTGATCATTTCCTGGATGCTCATCGTGGCATCCGGCCAGGTGACCTGCATGCCGACCTTGATGAAGACCATGCCGATACCGGTGTCCTGGCAGATCGGGCGGTGGCCTTCGGCCGACATGCGCGAATTGGTCAGGATCTGGGCAATGGCGTCCTTGGCAGCGGGGGATTCCTCGCGCTCGTAGGCTTCACCCAGCGCCTTGATGTAATCGAGCGGGTGGTAGTAGCTGATGTACTGGAAAGCATCGGCAACGGACTGGATCAGGTCTTCCTGTTTGATGGCGGTCATGCAAGAACTCCGTTTTTAGTGGTGTTTTTGGTTTTGAAGAGCGAGGGTCTGGGTCATGGTCTTGTCGACAAGCGCCATGGCCAGGGCGGAGAAAAGGAATACGACATGAATGATCACCTGCCACTTCAGCGTTTGCTCGGACAGGTTGGCAGCATTGATGAAGCTTTTCAGCAGGTGGATCGACGAAATGCCGATGATCGCGGTCGACAGCTTGATCTTGAGGACGCCGGCATTGACGTGCGACAGCCATTCCGGCTGATCCGGATGGTCGTCGAGGTCGAGGCGGGAAACGAAGGTTTCGTAGCCGCCGACGATGACCATGACGAGCAGGTTGGCGATCATCACCACGTCAATCAGGCCAAGCACGGCCAGCATGATCTCGGCTTCACTGATGTGGGCTGCATCGATCGCGTTGTGAACCAGGTGGCTCAGTTCAACCATGAATAGCCAGCAGTAAACGATCTGGGCGACGATCAGGCCAAGGTAAAGCGGTGCCTGGATCCAGCGGCTGGCGAAAATGAAGGATTCGAGATGCTTGATCGGAGAGTTCATCGGGGCTTCGGTCTGAGTCGGGGAGGCGAAGTTTATCACGCTGCTGCTGCGCTTCCGGCATATGCCGAATTGCTGCGCCGCAGCGTGATTTCGTAAGGCCTTTGTAAGATTATCAACGTCTAATGCCGCCTCAACGCTGGCGAGGGGAGTGAGCAGTTCTCCAGCTTGGGCGGCTTTAAATAGTCCCGGGGCAAACCCGAGATCCGATCGGTTGTTTCAACAAAAGCGCGAAGTACCGCAGAGGAGAAAAATATGTCGAATGAGTCCGTGCAGCTAATTTATCCGTCCGAAGAAATGGTCAAGAATGCGGCGGTTTCCGGGATGGATGCCTACCGTGCCCTGTGCGCGGAAGCGGAAGCTGACTATCCGGAATTCTGGGCCAAGCGTGCCCGCGAATTCATCACCTGGAAGCAACCGTTTACCCAGTCACTGGACGAATCGAACGCTCCCTTCTTCAAGTGGTTTGCCGACGGCAAGCTCAATGTTTCCTACAACTGTCTCGATCGCAATGTCGAAGCCGGTCTCGGCGAAAAAGTCGCCCTGATCTTCGAAGCCGACAACGGCGAAGTCACCAAGGTGACCTACAAGGAACTGCTCTCCAAGGTTGCCAAGTTTGCCAATGCCCTGCGCGGCATGGGCGTCAAGAAGGGCGATCGCGTCGTCATCTACATGCCGATGACCGTTGAAGGCATCTGCGCGATGCAGGCCTGTGCCCGTATCGGCGCCATCCACTCCATCGTTTTCGGCGGCTTCTCCGCCCAGTCCCTGCGCGATCGCATCAACGACGCCGGCGCGGTTGCCCTGATCACTTCCGACGGCCAGTTCCGCGGCGGCAAGGCCATCCCGCTCAAGCCGATCGCTGACGAAGCCTTCGCCATGGGCGGTTGCGACTCGGTCAAGAACGTCATCGTCTTCAAGCGCACCGGCGCCGAAGTCAACATGGTTGCCGGTCGTGACACCTGGTTGCACGACGCTGTCGCCAACCAGTCCGACGTCTGCGAACCGGAGTGGGTCGAAGCCGAACACCCGCTGTTCCTGCTCTACACGTCCGGCTCCACCGGCAAGCCGAAGGGTGTTCAGCACTCCACCGGCGGCTACCTGCTGCACGCCATCATGACCATGAAGTGGACCTTCGACATCAAGCCGTCGGACGTCTTCTGGTGTACGGCCGACATCGGCTGGGTCACCGGTCACACCTACATCACCTACGGCCCGCTCGCCTGCGGCGCTACCGAAATCGTTTTCGAAGGTGTGCCGACCTTCCCGGATGCCGGTCGTTTCTGGAAGATGATCCAGGATCACAAGGCCACCATCTTCTACACCGCCCCGACCGCGATCCGTTCGCTGATCAAGGCCTCCGACACGACCCCGTCCGTGCATCCGAAGAGCTTCGACCTGTCGTCGTTGCGCATCCTCGGTTCCGTCGGCGAGCCGATCAACCCGGCTGCCTGGACGTGGTACTACGAAAACGTCGGTGGCGGCCGTTGCCCGATCGTCGATACCTTCTGGCAAACCGAAACCGGTGGTCACATGATCACCCCGCTGCCGGGCGCAACCCCGCTGGTTCCGGGTTCCTGCACCCTGCCGTTCCCGGGCATCCAGTTCGCCGTGGTCGATGAGACCGGCGCCGATCTGCCGTGGGGTCAGGGCGGTATCCTGGTCTGCAAGAAGCCGTGGCCGTCGATGATCCGCACGATCTGGAACGACGACGAACGCTTCGTCAAGTCCTACTATCCGCAAGACTTCCAGGGCAAGTACTACCTGGCTGGTGACGGCGCGATCCGTGACAAGGACACCGGCTACTTCACCATTACCGGTCGTATCGACGACGTGCTGAACGTTTCCGGTCACCGCATGGGTACGATGGAAATCGAATCCGCACTGGTTGCCAACCCGCTGGTTGCCGAAGCCGCCGTGGTCGGTCGTCCGGATGACCTGACCGGTGAAGCCATCGTGGCCTTCGTCGTTCTGAAGGGCCAGCGCCCGACCGGTGACGACGCCAAGCGCATCATCAAGGAACTGTCTGACTGGGTGGGCAAGGAAATCGGTCCGATCGCCAAGCCGAAAGACATCCGTTTCGGTGACAACCTGCCGAAGACCCGTTCGGGCAAGATCATGCGTCGTCTGCTGCGTGGTCTGGCCAAGGGCGAGGAACTGACGCAAGACACCTCGACGCTCGAAAATCCGGCCATCCTGGAACAACTCAAGGGTTAATCACCTTTTCGTTCCCGGTTGAGCCAAAGAGGCGGCGAGCTTGCCACGCCGCCTCTACTGACTAAAAGGCAAGGAGGAGACAATGGCCACCCAAAAGGAGGCCTCCCGTGTGGTCGCATCAGACTGCATGCCAACAACGGCTGGCACGCTTTGCGTGTCAGCCGTTTTCTATTTTTGGAGGGGGCGATGAAGCGCGCGAGCCTGTCGCGACAACGCCTGGCGGCGCTCGGGCTGCTCGGCATCCCCCTGTTGACCTACCCGCTGCTAGGCTTGCCGGTGGGGGAGTGGTTCGGCCTGCCGGCCGGCTATGTTTACCTGTTTGCCGTGTGGGCCGGACTGGTTGTCCTGGCGGCCAGGGTCGCCGAGCGGAAGGGAAAGTAATTGCTGCTTTCCGGCTGGTCCATCACCCTGATTGCCGCGGCCTACCTTGGCGTGCTCTTCGCCGTTGCCCGCTATGGCGAGGCACGGGCCGACGCCGGGCGTTCGATCATTTCGGCCAATGTCTATGCGCTGTCGCTGGCGGTCTACTGCACTTCATGGACCTTTTACGGCAGCGTCGGGCGGGCGACTTCGGGCGGCCTGTCCTTCCTTACCATCTACCTCGGTCCGACCCTGATGCTGCTGTTTACCGGCGTCATCCTGAAAATGATCCGGATCAGCAAGGTGCAGCGCATCACCTCGATTGCCGATTTCATCGCTTCGCGCTACGGCAAGAGTCAGTTGCTGGCCGGGCTGGTCACCGTGATCGCAGTTGTCGGGGTGGTGCCTTACATCGCCCTGCAACTGAAGGCAGTCGCCGCCAGCGTCGATGTGCTGTTTGCCGGCGACCGGCACCGCCTGCTGCCCTGGTGGCTGGATTCGACGCTGCTTGTCGCCGCCGTGCTGGCGCTGTTCACGATCTGGTTCGGGACACGCCATCTCGATGCCACCGAGCGCCACGAAGGCATGGTCGCGGCAGTTGCTTTCGAGTCGGTGGTCAAACTGCTTGCCTTCCTGGCGGTCGGCCTGTTCGTGACTTACGGCATGTTCGACGGCTTTGCCGATCTCTTCGCGCGCGCCGCTGCCTCGCCCGAACTGGCGCGCCTGGCGCAGCCGGATTCGGCGCGCGCCGGCACGTGGACCGCACTGATCCTGCTTTCCGGGCTGGCCATCATTTTCCTGCCGCGCCAGTTCCAGATCGTCGTTGTCGAGAACGTTGACGAGGCGCACCTCAAGCGTGCCGTCTGGCTGTTCCCGCTCTATCTCTTGCTGATCAATATTTTCGTGCTGCCGGTCGCGCTCGGTGGCCTGCTGCATTTCTCCGGTCAGGCGGTCAATCCGGATACCTTTGTGCTGACCCTGCCGCTCGCCCACGGCGCCGAGGCGCTGGCGCTGCTCGTCTTCATCGGCGGTCTGGCGGCAGCGACCGGCATGGTCATCGTCGAAACCATCGCCTTGTCGACGATGGTTTGTAACGACCTGGCGATGCCCTGGCTGCTACGGTCAACCTGGCTGCAGGGCGAAAAAGGGCGCGACCTGTCGGGCTTGCTGCTGTTGATCCGGCGGATTGCGATCGGCCTCATCCTGCTTCTCGGCTATGTCTATTTCCGTGCCGCCGGCGAAGCCTATGCGCTGGTCGGGATCGGCCTGATTTCCTTTGCTGCGGTTGCCCAGTTCGCGCCGCCGATGTTTGGCGGCATGTACTGGAAGCAGGGCACCCGGGCCGGCGCGGTGGCCGGTCTGCTCGGCGGTTTCGCGGTCTGGCTCTACACCTTGCTGCTGCCGTCCTTCGCGCGCTCGGGCTGGATCGACGACGGCTTCGTCGTGCATGGCCTGTTCGGCCTGGCCGGGCTCAAGGCGCAGGCGCTGTTCGGTCTGAGCGGTTTCGACGAAATCTCGCACAGCCTGATGTGGAGCCTGTTTGCCAATATCGGCCTGTATGTTCTCGTCTCGCTCAATTCACGGCCGGATGCCACCGAGGCCGGGCAGGCCGAACGTTTTGTCGATGTCTTCCGCTATGCCGGCAGCGCGACCGATGCCCGCCTGTGGCGTGGCAATGCCTCGCAGCCGCAACTGGTTGCCTTGCTTGAACGCTTTCTTGGTCCGGTCCGTGCCCGCCAGCAACTGGCGGCACATGCCGCGACGCGCGGTCTGGCCGACTGGCGCGAGTTGCCGGCCGATGCGGGCTTCGTGCGTTTTGCCGAGGGCGAGCTGGCGGCGGCGATCGGTTCGGCCAGCGCGCGCGTCATGGTCGCCTCGGTGGCGCAGGAGGAAGATATCGGGCTCGACGAAGTGCTCGGCATCCTCGACGAGGCGACGCAGGTGCGCGCCTACAGTCACCAACTGGAAAACAAGCAGCGCGAACTGGAAGCGGCGACCGGCGAATTGCGCGCCGCAAATGAGCGTTTGCGCGAGGTCGACCGCATGAAGGACGATTTCATCGCGACCGTGACGCACGAATTGCGCACGCCGCTGACCTCGATCCGCGCCTTTTCCGAGATGCTGCACGACGATCCCCGCCTCGAACTCGCTGAGCGGACGCGCTTCCTCGGCATCATCGTCGGCGAAACCGAGCGCCTGACCCGGCTGATCAACCAGATTCTCGATCTCGCCAAGCTCGAATCCGGGCATGCCGAATGGACCAGTACGACGGTCGATATCGGTGCCGTGGTGCGCGAGGCGATGGCTTCCCTGGAGCAGCTGTTCCGCGACAAGGCGGTCGCCCTGAGCGGCGAGATTCCGGAAATTGGCCCGCAAGTGCAGGTCGACCGTGACCGCCTGACCCAGGTTGTGATCAATCTGCTGTCAAACGCCGTGAAGTTCGTGCCGGGCGGCAGCGGCCAGGTCCGGGTGCGGGTTTTGCCGCTCGCCGACATGGTGCGCGTCGAGGTTGCCGACAACGGACCCGGCCTGGGTGCGGACGAATGCCGCCTGGTTTTCGAGAAGTTCCGGCAGGGCGGCAACACTTTGACCGACAAGCCGCAGGGCACGGGCCTCGGACTGCCGATCAGCAGGCAGATTGTGGAATATTTTGGTGGTAATCTCTGGGTTGAAAGTCAGCCCGGAGCAGGCGCAACTTTCATTTTCACGGTGCCCTTGCCGGCACCTGAGGCATAACAAAGGGAGACAAACTCATGGCAAAAAAAATACTCATCGTCGATGACGAACCCAACATCGTCATTTCGCTCGAATTCCTGATGAAAAAGGAAGGTTTCGAGGTTGCCGTCGCCGTTGATGGCGACGAAGCGCTGGCCAAGGTCGCCAGCTTCAATCCGGATCTCGTGCTGCTCGACGTCATGATGCCGAAGAAGTCCGGCTATGAAGTCTGCGAGGCCTTGCGCGCCGATCCGGCGCGGGCCGGGCTGCTGATTGTCATGCTGACCGCCAAGGGGCGCGATACCGAAGTGGCCAAGGGGCTGGCGATAGGCGCCGATGCCTACGTCACCAAGCCGTTCTCGACCAAGGATCTGGTGGTCCGGGTCAAGGGCATGCTCGGGGTCGCCTGATCTTGCACGGCCGGGTACGGAAAATCTGCTTTCCGTACCGGTCGACCGTCCAGAAAGCATGAAAAGGCCGGAGATGCCGGCAACAAAATATCAGGAAGCGTGTCATGAAGGCCAAACATCGTTTCATCTTTGCCGTCGTCGTGCTCGGTCTGTTGATGACCGGGCCGTTTGTCGTTACCTCCCTGCTGGTCTGGCTGGACATGAAGGAGGTCGAGCGCAACATGCTGACCGAACTGCTCGTCTCGCGCCTGCCGGTCGGCACGATGATGACCCTGTTCGGCTTTGCGATCGGCGTCATGGTGCTGCACAAGCTGTTCAAGCAATACGTCGAAGGCCTGTTGCGCATGTCGGAAACCTTGCGCCTGATGCTGCGCGCCAATCGCGATTTCCGGGTTGAGCTCGAGGGGCCGCCGGAAGTGCAGCAACTGGCCCAGGCTGCCAACGAACTGGCGCAGCAGCGCGATGAACTGATGGACGATGTCGATGCGCAGATTGCGCGCGCCAAGGCGTCCGTTGAAGAAGAGAAGAATCGTCTGGCGGCGCTGATGTCGGAACTGTCGCAGGCTGTTGTCGTGTGCAATCTCGACGGTCGCATCCTGCTTTACAACAACCGCGCCCGCCTGCAGTTCAAGGCACTGGCGCTGGGGCCGACCTCGGCTGCGGGCGGGGCGCTGATCGGTCTGGGCCGTTCGATCTTCTCGATTCTCGAAAAGAACCAGGTCGAGCATGCCGGCGATGTCATTCGTCTGCGTCTGGCGGCCGGCAAGACGCCGCATGCCAGCTTCACGACCACGACGCGCGGCGGCCAGCTGTTGCGCATCCAGATGGTGCCGGTCATGCCGGGGGCCGGCGAAGCCGCCGGCGCGGCAATGTCGGGCTATGTGCTGACCATAGACAACATCACGCGCAGCATCGAGGAAGAAGAAAAGCGCGACCAGGCGCTGCATGCGCTGAGTCAGGGCAGCCGCTCGGCGATTGCCAACATTCGTGCCGCCGTTGCCAATCTGCTTGATTATCCCGACATGGAGCCGGAGCAGCGCGGCTGCTTCCTGCACGTCATCGACGACGAGGTCGCCAAGCGCAGCCATTCGATTGATCAGACCATGAGCCAGTTCTCCGACTCGCTGAAAACGCGCTGGCCGCTCGAAGACATCCTCGGCGTCGATGTCATCTCTGCCGCTCGCCGGCGTATTGAAGAGCGCCTCAAGCTGCCGATCAAGACCGAGGAAGTCGATGAAAGTCTGTGGCTCAAGGCGGACAGCTTTTCGCTGGTCTTCGCGCTGGTCTTCCTGGCCGGCCGCCTGCAGGATCACTACGAGCCGCGCGAACTGCGCTTCCGTCTGAGCAGCGAAGGAAAACTTGCCTATCTCGACCTGATCTGGGCGGGCCCGGCGATGTCTTCCGAGACCTTCTACACCTGGGAAATGGAAAGCATGCAGGTCGGCGGCGACACCTCGCCGCTCACCCTGCGCGACGTGATCGACCGGCATGGCGGCGAAATCTGGTATCAGCGCGAGAAGGCGGCACATCGTGCCTATTTCCGTTTCGTGCTGCCGGTCGCCACGCCGGATGCCGAGGTGCTGATCGAAGAGCGCCAGGTTACCGGCCGGCCCGAGTATTACGATTTCGACCTGTTCAAATTCGATGACCGCTCGATCGATCTCGACCGCAAACTCTCCGACCTGACCTGTACCGTGTTCGATACCGAAACGACCGGTCTGGAGCCGTCGAAGGGCGACGAGATCATCCAGATCGGCGCGGCGCGCATCGTCAACAACCGCCTGCTGCGCCAGGAAGTCTTTGACCAGATCATCGACCCGGAATGCCCGCTCAAGCCGGAGTCGATTCCCATCCATGGCATCACCGAGGACATGGTGCGCGGCAAGCCGAACATCGACGCCGTGCTGCCGGCCTTTCACCAGTTCTGCGAAGACACGGTGCTGATCGCCCACAACGCGGCTTTCGACATGCGCTTCCTGCAGCTCAAGGAAGAACGCACCGGCATCCGCTTCACGCAGCCGGTGCTCGATACGCTGCTGCTCTCCGCCGTTGTGCATCCGAACCAGGAGTCGCACAAGCTGGATGTGATCCTCGAGCGTCTGGGCATCCAGATCGATACCCGGCACAACGCGCTCGAAGACTCGCTGGCGACCGGCGAAGTCTTCCTCAAGCTGGTGCCGCTGCTCGCCGACATGGGCATCGTGACAGTACGCCAGGCGCTGGAAGCCTCGGAAAAAACCTATTACGCCCGGGTCAAGTACTGAGGTGGGCTTGATGACTTTTTCCGTGGTGATCGAGGTCGCCGATACGGTCGACGCGGAATTTTTGCCTGTTTTGCCCCGGCCCTCCGGGCAGCGCATCGCTGCCCGAGTTGCCGGCCATCCTGAACGAGGCGCTGCCTTTGCGCCTCAAGTTAAACTGATTATTCTTAGAAAATCGAGGTTGTCGTGAATACGCAAGCGGAACAAACAGCCCTGGAACCCGTTGAAGTCTCGTTGCGCCAGGAAGGGCGCCGGCGTGTCGCCGGCAATACGCTGGCCTTCTTGAAGAACCACGCGCCGTTCAACAAGATGAAGGCCGAAGCCCTGCAGGCATTCGCCGACAAGGCGCAACTGGTCTTTCATTCGGCCGGCAGCGAAATCGTCGGGCCGGAAGCCGGCAACGTCCGGTTCTTTTACCTGATCGAGTCGGGCAAGGTACAGGCGCGCCAGGCCGGTGAAGTGACGGTGACCGAGTATTCCATCCTCAGCCTCGGGGTAGGGGAGAGCTTCCCGATCGGTGCCGTGACGGCCGGGCGTCCGTCGACCAATACCTATACCGCGGTCGATGATGTTTTCTGCTACCAGCTGCCGGCCGAGGATTTCATGCAGCTGATGACCAGCAGCCCGGAATTCAACCTGTTCTGCACGCAGTACATCGCCAGCCTGCTTGACCAGTCGCGCTGCCAGTTGCAGCTGCAATTCGCCCAGCGGGCCAACGAGCAGCAGACGCTCAATTCGCCGCTGGTCGGCATCGGTTCGCGTTCGCCGGTTGCCGTGGCGCCGGAAACGCCGGTGCGTGCCGCGCTGGAAACCATGTCGGCGGCCAAGGTCGGTTCGTTGGTCATTGCCGGCGAAGATCGCAAGCCGGTCGGCGTGTTCACCCGTTCCGACCTGCTTGATCGCGTCGTGCTCGCCGATCTGCCGCACGATGCGCCGATCAGCCAGGCCATGTCGCCGGCCCCGTTCAAGCTCGAAGAGCACGCCACTGCTTACGATGCCATGCTGGCCATGGCAACGCACGGCATTCGCCATGTCCTGGTCACCGATGCCGAAGGCAAGCTGACCGGCGTGGTGTCCGAGCGCGATCTCTTTGCGCTGCAACGCGTTGGCCTGCGCCAGATTCGCCAGTCGATCGAGGGCGCGCATAACGTTGAAGCGCTGCAGCAGTCGGCGGCCGATGTGCGCCAGCTGTCGTTCAACATGCTCGCCCAGGGCGTCGGCGCCGAACAGCTGACGCAGTTCATCTCGGCGCTCAACGATGCGCTGACCCGGCGCGTCATTCAGCTCAACCTGGAAAACCACAATTTTGACGGCATCGAGTGGGCCTGGCTGGCCTTCGGGTCGGAAGGGCGCGACGAGCAGACTTTCAGTACCGACCAGGATAACGGCATCGTTTATGCCGTGCCCGACGGGTTGACCGTTGGCGAGCTGAAAACCCGCTTCCTGGCCTTTGCGCTCGACGTCAACAAGGATCTCGACCGCTGCGGCTTCCCGCTGTGCAAGGGCAACATCATGGCGAGCAACCCGCAGTGGTGTTTGTCGCTCGACGAATGGAAGGAGCAGTTCAGCCAGTGGATCCGCGTGCCGCAGCCCGAGGCCTTGCTCAATGCGACAATCTTTTTCGACTTCCGGCCGCTGTTCGGCAAGGTCGAGCTGGCCGAAGCGATGCGCCGTCACCTGCTGGCGCAGACCTCGTCGAACCCGATGTTCCTGCGCGCCATGGCGCACAATGCGCTCGACGTCGAGCCGCCGCTCGGCAAGATCCGCGACTTCCTGACCGATCTCGAACCGGATCATCCGGGCAAGATCGACCTCAAGAAATACGGCTCGCGCATCTTCGTCGACGTCGCCCGCATCTACGCGCTGGCGACCGGCGTGCACAACACCAACTCGGTGCAGCGCCTGCGCCTCGCCTCGAAGCGCCTGTCGATCCGCGATGACGAGGTCAACGCGGTGCTCGAAGGCATGGACTTCATCCAGTTCCTGCGCCTGCAGCACCAGTATCTGGAAGGCGAGCCGGGCACCCAGGGCGACAACCTGATCAATCCAGACGACCTCAACGAACTGGATCGCCGCATTCTCAAGGAATCCTTCCGCCAGGCCCGCAAGCTGCAGACGCGCCTCAAACTCGACTACCAGGTGAACTAGAAATGTTCGGAATCCGGAAATTCCTGTTCAAGGATGGCTCGCCGGCGCATCTGCCCGATGACGTCAAGGCGGCCATCGAGGCGTGGCGTGCCAGCAGCGGTCCACAACTCGACGATGCCCATTTTCATGTGCGCTATGTCGTCATCGACATCATCAGCAGTGGCCTCAAGCCGGACAGCGACGAGCTGCTCGGCATTGCCGCGGCTGGTGTGCGCGAGGCCGGCATGATCGTGCCGGACGACGCGTTCTATCTCGATTTCAGCGCCATCGAAGGCGAGGGCGAAGCGCAGCAGCAGGCGGTCGACCGCCAGTTGATGGCCTTTTTGCAATTCCTCGCCAAGGCGCCGCTGGTGACCTATCACGTGCCCTATGTCGGCGGCTTCCTGCAGCGTATCTACAAGGAGCGCCTGGGCATCGATTTCCAGCCGAACTGGGTCGATCTCGCCTGGCTGCTGCCGTCGATGTTCGAGGAAAAGTCGCATACCCTGCAGCCGCTCGATCACTGGCTCGACCTCTTCGGCCTGGCGAGCGGCAGCGGCCGGCGCGACGCGATGGAAAACACCCTGATGCTGGCCCGCATCTTCCAGATGTTGCTGGTCCGGGTCAGCGCCAAGGGCATCGATACGCCGGGCCGTCTGGTCGACGAGTCGCGCGCCAGCAGTTTCCTGCGTCGCACGCACTAGGCCCCGCATGCTTTCATCCCTGACCAGGTTGCAGCGTTACTACCTCTACTACACGGTGAGCTTCCTGGCGTTCATCGGGGCGCTTGCCGTGCTTGAGCAGCATGGCATGCCGCCGCGCTGGATCGGCTACGCCTTCCTCTTTTTCACCATCTCGATGTACGCGGTGATCGGCATCATGAGCCGCACCTCGGATGTCTCCGAGTATTACGTCGCCGGCCGCCGGGTGCCCGCCTTCTTCAACGGCATGGCGACCGGTGCCGACTGGATGAGCGCCGCGTCCTTCATCGGTCTGGCCGGCACCCTGTATTTGTCGGGGCATCAGGGTCTGGCTTTCGTAATCGGCTGGACCGGCGGTTTCGTGCTGGTGGCGCTGCTGCTCGCCCCCTATCTGCGCCGCTTCGGCGAATACACCATTCCCGATTTTCTCGGTGCCCGTTACGGTGGCAACGCCATCCGCATGGTTGCCGTCGCCGCCGCCATCCTGGCTTCCTTCGTCTATGTCGTGGCGCAGATTTACGGCGTCGGCGTGATTACCAGCCGCTTTGTCAGCCTGCAGTTCGAGATCGGCGTTTTTGTCGGTCTCGCCGGCATCCTCGTCTGTTCCTTCCTGGGCGGCATGAAGGCGGTGACCTGGACGCAGGTGGCGCAGTACGTGATCCTGATCATCGCCTACATCACACCGGTTGCCATCCTGTCCTGGAATGTCACCGGCAATCCGGTGCCGCAACTGGTCTATGGCCAGGTGTTGCAGGAAGTCGGGCGCCTGGAAGAGAAGCTGTTCAACATGCCGGCCGAAATCGAGGTGCGCCAGCTCTATCGTGAGCGGGCCGATCTCTACGCCGAAAAGATCATGCAGTTGCCCAGCTCGCTGCTCCTGGAGCGCGAGCAGATTTCGACACGGATCAACGAACTCAAGGCGAGTGATGCACAGATGAAGGACATCGTGGCGCTGGAGAAACAGCGCCGCGAACTGCCGCACGATCCGGAACAAGCGAAGGCGCGCTGGGAAAATGCCATGTATTCGGCGGTCGACCGTAGCCAGCCCCCGGTTCACCATGCCGAGGCCTTCCCCGGCGAAACGGCCGAGCAGCAACTGCCGGAACGCATCAACTTCCTGGCGCTGATCTTCTGCCTGACCATAGGCACGGCAGCACTGCCGCACGTTCTGACCCGTTATTACACGACGCCCAGTGTCAGTCAGGCGCGCGACTCGGTGTTCTGGTCGCTGCTGTTCATTCTCTTGCTCTACATCACGGCACCGGCCTATGCCGTCTTTGCCAAGTACGAAGTGCTGTCGCATCTGGTCGAAATTCCGATAGCCAAACTGCCGAGCTGGGTCGCG
Organism: Quatrionicoccus australiensis; assembly: GCF_020510525.1. NCBI lineage: Bacteria > Pseudomonadati > Pseudomonadota > Betaproteobacteria > Rhodocyclales > Azonexaceae > Quatrionicoccus > Quatrionicoccus australiensis. The sequence continues at coordinate 2,292,344 of NZ_CP075188.1, read as the reverse complement.
GCGTGGACCAAGATCGGGCTGGTCAATATCGAGGACATCAACGGCGACGGGATACTGCAATTGGCCGAGCTGGCGCTCAATCCCGACGTGATCGTCCTTGCCACGCCGGAAATCGCCGGCATGCCGTATGTCGTTTCCGGCCTGGTCGCCGCCGGTGGCCTGGCGGCGGCGTTATCCACCGCCGACGGTCTGCTGCTGACCATCACCAGTTCGCTGTCGCATGACATCTACTACCGCATCATCCGGCCGGATGCTTCGACCCAGTTCCGGCTGGTGATTTCCAAGTCGATGCTGCTGGTGGTCGCCGTGCTCGCCGCAACCGTGGCGGCGCAAAAACCGGGCACCATCCTGTCCATGGTTTCCTGGGCTTTCTCGATTGCCGGCTCGGCCTTCTTCCCGGCGCTGGTGCTCGGCATCTTCTGGCAGCGGGCAACGCGGGCCGGTGCGCTGGCCGGCATGCTGCTCGGCATGCTGCTGACCATTTACTACATCCTGCGCGTCGAGTTCGACAGCATTCCCTGGCTGGGTATCAAGGGAATCGGCATGGAACCATGGTTCCATGTGCATTCGACCTCGGCCGGTGTGTTTGGTGTCTGCGCCGGATTCATCACCATCATTGCCGTCAGCCTGATGACGCGTCCGGACGGCGAGGGCGGCGATTTTCTCCAGGGCATTCGGCGTAGCGGCGAGGAGGACGGGCGATGAAGATACACGACCGTTACTGGCGCAAGACCCGCCGCCTGACGCTGAACCTGCTGGTGCTGTGGTTTTTCGTCACCTTCGTGCTCAACTGGTTCGCCCGCGAATTGAACCAGTTCGAGCTTTTCGGTTTTCCGCTCGGCTTTTACCTTGGCGCACAGGGCTTGCTGTTCATCTACCTGCTGATCATCTGGTACTACAACCGCCGCATGCGCAAGCTTGATGCCGAGTTCGGCATCGAAGACCAATAGCTTGCCGTGGCGGATTTCCTGATCAGCGCACTGCGCGCCATCATTGAAATGCTCGGCCTTTGCCTGATCGGGCAGGGCGTGCTTTTTGTCCTGGTCGGCACCCAATGTACGGTCAACCCGGTGTGGCAGTTGTTTTCCCTGGTCACGCGGGCGCCGCGACAACTGGTTGCCGCTGTTCTGCCTGCTGGAACTGCTGACCGGAAAATCAGCTTCGCAACTTTCCTGATTCTCTTCTTTCTCTGGACTGGTCTGGCTTTTCTGCGAAAACTGCATTGACGAACGCCAGCTTTCTGCTAGAATGCGCGGCTCTTGGAGCGGTGGATGAGTGGTTTAAGTCGCACGCCTGGAAAGCGTGTGTAGGGTAATCCCCTACCGCGGGTTCGAATCCCGCCTGCTCCGCCAAGATACTGAAAGGCCCGTTTTCCGGATTTGGAAACCGGGCCTTTTGCATTTGCGCTGTGCGCAACAGGCACTTTTCTCTTGATTCACCGATTGGACATCCATGTTTATTACGAGCCAGATCGTTGGTACGGTGGCGACCATCACGCTGCGGGGCAGTTTTGGTTTTTCCGAGCACCGGGATTTCCGCAAGGCCGTGAAGGAACAGCTGGCCGGTCCTTGTACTGTGCTGGAGATCGATTTCGACGGCGTTGATTACCTCGACAGTTCTGCCCTGGGGTCGCTGTTGTTGTCGCGGGAAGAGGCCGGCGCTGCCGGCAAGTCGATCGTGCTGGTCAATTGTCGGGGGACCGTCAAGCAGATCATCGATATCGCCAATTTTCATCGGCTGTTCACGATCCGCTAACCGCCGCTTCCGGGACGTAAAAAAACCGCCAATCGCAAAATTGGCGGTTTTTTTTGCCTGCTTGCCGCTCAGTGCAGCTTGCCGGCCTCGCTGTCGGCAAACAGCTGCGCGACGTCGGCGGCGCTGAAGCGGTAATCGCGGTTGCAGATGTCGTCGCGGATCAGGATTTCGCCATGTTCGGCGAGTATGGTCTCGGCGTCGGCCTTGCCCAGGCTGCGGATCATGTCGGCAACTTTTTCGCGGTCTTCCGGGCAGTGGTAGACGACGGTCTGGGCATCGTACACGCGCAGGCCGCGCGCTTCGATCTCTTCGTGGAAAAGGCGGCCGAGCAGGGTTTCGGCGTCGAGTTCGAGCAATTCGGCCGGTTTGACGGTCGCCGCCAGTTGGCTGATCCGGCTCCAGCCATCCTGATCGTGGTTGTCGGCCTGCGGCATCTTTTGCAGGAAGAGGCAGACGGCGGCCTTGGAATTGGCGGTGGCGAACAGGCGCGAGGGCTGCTGTTCCGACTGCTCCAGGTAGTGCTCGAAGATTTCCGCGATGCTCTCGCCGACCATGGGCACATAGCTCTGGTAAGGTTGGCGCGCGGTCGGCAGATCGAGGCTCATCATCAGCTGGCCGCCCTGATGGGCGCCGAGCAGTTCCGGTACCGGCGCCGGCAGGACGACCGGGTTGCTGCGCGCCATGCCGCGCATCTGCAGTTGTTCGTTGCAATCCATGACCAGCAGCTGGATCGGGCCGTTGCCGCGCAATTGCAGGGTCAGGCGACCCGGTTGCTTCAGCTGGCCGGCGATCAGCGCCGTGACTGCGGCGGTTTCGCCGAGCAACTGGGCAACCGTCGGCTGATAGTCGCGGTCAGCCTGCATCTGCTGCCAGCAGTCGTCGAGACGGACGATAGCGCCGCGAATGTCGAGACCGTCGAAGAGGAAACGCTGGATGGTGCTGCTCATTTGAGTTGTTCCGTATAGGTTTCCGGGCTGAAGCCGATCAGCAGCTGGCTGCCGGTGTCGAGCACCGGGCGCTTGATCAGGGCCGGGTATTGCGCCATCAATTTGAGGGCTTTTTCTGCGTCGACCGCTGTGCGCTCTTCTTCGGTCAGTTTCTTCCACATCAGGCCGCGCTTGTTGAGCAGCACTTCCCAGCCGGCGCGCGCACTCCAGTCCGGCAGATTGGCTTCGGCCACGCCGGCCTTCTTGTAATCGATGAATTCGTAGGCGATCCCGTTTTCGCCCAGCCAGGCGAAGGCTTTCTTCATGGTGTCGCAGTTCTTGATGCCGAAGATTTTTACCTGTTTTATTGTCATGGCGAGAGGTCGGAGTTTTGTTGAAAAAGGGCGGGAGATCACGTGGCGCTGAATTCTAAGGTTGAGTAGTGTTTCTGGATAGAGCAGGGTATGTATCCGTAGTCATTTTCTTTTCTGCTCTACTGATTCCCAGTCTTTCTGCAAGTAGTCCGTTCATTTCGCTGCGTATCAGTTTTCCCTCATTGTTGCGGGGAATTTGGTCGCAGATTATTACGCGCCAGGGAGCGTGAGAACCTAGTTGCTCGCAGGCGTAGGCCAGCAGGGCGCTTTCACTGCTGTTTGCGGTGGAACTCAGAGTTACCGCCGCGATCGGCAGATCCTGATGAACCGGATGTCTTGCCGGTACAACAGCGCAATCCGTCACGTCTGGATGGGCGGTCAGAACTTGTTCTATTTCAGCAGGATAGATGTTGATGCCGTTCATGATCATCATGTGATCGGCCCGGCCGTAGAAAATCAGGTGACCATCGGCGGTAAGCTTGCCAAGATCGCCGGGCAAGAACCATTTTTTAATGAAGCTTCGCTGCGTAGCTTTATCATCGTGCAAGTATCCCTCGACCACTCCGGGGCTGCTGATCCGGATCAGACCGATTGTTTCTGCTGGCAACACTTGCCCGTTGCGGTCAATGATTTCTACCTGTGTTCCTCTCAGGGCACGTCCTATCGTTCCAGAGATATGGTTGATTTCATCAGGAGAGGCAATTGCAACCGGACCGGCTTCGTTAATGCCGTAGCGGACATGGACATTTGGTGTAAGAGAGCATTTGAGACGTCGGCGCAGATCCTCGGTTACTGTGGATGAGGTAACTTCAAAGACCCTGACTCCGGTGAGCGCATTCGCAGCGTTGGGGGCTAGCATCTGCAGCATTTTTTCGGCGTGGAATACAGTAGCGAATACGGCACTGAGTGAAAACCTGATACAGGCCCCGATCGGGTCGGGTGTATCCCATATGTTCAAAGCGCACGATGCGCCGGCAGCCAGAGCTTCATGCAGGCGAAACTTGGCATGGGAGAAGTCGAAGTGGCTGAGCGGGGCAATGCGGTCGGCAGCGGTAATTTGTAGCTTTTCGTTGGCTCGGGTTGCCCGGGCCGCTGCTTGAGCATGGGTGACGGGAATCAGTTTTGGCTCTCCAGTCGTGCCCGAGCCGCTGATCAGCAGCCAGGGGCTACGGGGGGCTTTTTCCATAATCGACAGGTCAATATGCATCGGGCTGGAGATCAAGGCTTGTTGATTAATCTCCAGAAAGCGGGTGCCGGGAATGGCATGAATCACTTGGTCGCCGGCAAGACAGTAAATGCGGGCTTTTCTGGCTATTGCAATGCGCTGGACAGGTTGGGTGCTGCGAGGGATCGAGAATACTGTGGCCCCCAGGCGGGTAACCGCCAGAATGCAGAGTACGAGGGTAAATTCCTCAGTCAGGGTCAGGCCGATAATGTGTCCGGGGCGCACTCCTTGTTCGTGCAGGAAGTGAGCGAATTTCCAGGTTAGGTTATCGAGTTCGCGGTAGCTGATATCCCTGTGTGCCATAAGTAATGCGGGCGATTCGGGACGACTTTTTGCGTGCCGGATTATGTCGAGCGTAATGTTGCGTGAGTCAGTATTGTCTGGCCGATTTTCGGATGACTCTGCCGTTTTCTCAGGAGAAGAGTGTCGGGGAGCAAGGGAGCGGGTAGAGGGGCTTTGGAGCATTTTGAGAGTTGCCACTTGGACTGTGCATGACAAATGTGGCACCAGTATAGGTGCGTTTTCCTGGCAGGGAAGCATGAGTCCCTTAGGACAAGTAAATCATGACAATTTGGCTGTCGGCAATTGTCAGGCTGAGCACTTCCCGAGTTTTGCCTCCGACAGTTAGCGGAATTCGAACATTTCACGATGGAAGGCGGTGGCGGGCAGGCCGCTTGCAGTCAGCGTCCGGGCCAGGGCAGCGCCCCAGGCATCCGGGCCGCAGAACCAGACGCTGCTGCCCGCTTTCAGGCAGGCGCTGACTTCGGCCGGATCGAGCGGGCCATCGCTGTCGGTTAGGCGTTGATGCAGGCGTACGCCGGCAGCTTGGCAGCGTTCGGCGAGCTGTTCGGGGAAGGGGCTGGCGGCACGCGTGCAGTAGAAGAGATCGGCCTCGCCGGCGCTGCCATTTTGCGCGGCACGCTCGTCGAGCTTGGCGAGGAAGGGCGTGATGCCGATGCCGCCGGCGATCCAGACCTGCGGCGCACGGTCGACTGCATTTTTATCGGCAAAATCGAATTTGCCGTAGGGACCTTCGAGGACGACTTGCTGGCCGACGCGCAAGCTGCCCGGCAGGCTGGTCGTGTAATCGCCGAGTGCCTTGATCGCCAGGGTCAGCGTGCCTTGCTGCGCATTCCAGGCAGAAGCGATGGTGAAGGGATGGGCGCCTTCGCCGGTCTTGCCGAAATCGGCAAAGAGGAACTGACCAGCCTGGTGGCCGGGCCAGGCCGGCGACCGGCAGACGATCTCCAGCGTCTGTGCATCGGGCTGGCTGAGCGTTTCGATGCTTGCCGGGTACTGGCGCTTACGCCCGATGCGGTTGCTCAGCGAGAGCAGGGCGGGGACGACGCCGGCGGCGGCGAGTGCCGCTGTCAGCCAGCCGAGCGGGCTTTGCCAGAAGGTGGCGGGGAGCAGGATCAGGCCGTGGAAGGCGCCGGCCAGGAAGACGAGGCCGAAAGCCTTGTGCACCAGCCGGAAGTAACGGTAGGGAATGCGCTTGACCAGGGCGATGACGACCAGTGCGAGCAGGATGTAACCGGCCCATTCGCCGACATCCTTGGCCAGGTCTATCCACATTTCCGGTTCGCCACGCGGTCCGCGCGGCCGGTTCGGGCCGGTGATCCAGCCCGCCTTGGCAAGGTTCTTGGGCAGCCATTCGAGCAGATAGTGGGTCAGGACGAGAAGGCCGGCGCCGATGCCGATATCCTTGTGCAGGCGATAGAGCTTGTCGAGGCCGCCGAAGCGCTGTTCCAGCCAGCGCGGGCGGGCGGCGAGCAGCATGCCGGCGCTCATCCACCACAGGGCGAGCAGGCCGGACAGGATGATCAGCGGCCGGCGCCAGGCCCAGAAGCCTTCCGGATTGGCGGCCAGCACGTCGGGCAGGGCAAAAATGCCCCACAGGGCAAGGGGAACGAGCGCGAGCGCAAGGAGTGGGCGTTTCATGATGTTGTTCATCTGCTATTGCGATGACATCAGTCTACGCCGCTCTCCGACGATGGGCTGTTGCAGAGTGTAAGCAAATGAAAACCGCCTGACGGAGCAGGCGGTTCGGGGTGCTTAGCGCTTCAGCTTGGCGAAGGCCGAGGCCATCGCGTTGTTGGCCGGGGCCGGCCCGGTACTGCGCGGAGCTGGTCGCGTCGGGTTCTGGCCGCCGCGTCCGGCCGGCGCGCCGTCATGCCGCTTGGCCTGGCCCGGCTCGTCGCCCATGCGCATGGTCAGCGCAATGCGCTGGCGTTGCAGATCGACTTCCAGCACCTTGACCTTGACCACCTGGCCGGCCTTGACGATGGTGTGCGGGTCCTTGACGAAGGTGTTGGACAGCGCCGAGACATGCACCAGACCATCCTGGTGCACGCCGATATCGACGAAGGCACCGAAGGCGGCGACGTTGGTGACGACGCCTTCGAGGATCATGCCCGGACGCAGGTCGGAAACCTTTTCGACGCCGTCGGCGAAGGTGGCTGTCTTGAACTCGGGACGCGGGTCGCGGCCGGGTTTTTCCAGTTCCTTGAAAATGTCCTGCACGGTCGGCAGGCCGAAGCGCTCGTCGGTGTACTTCGAAGGATTCAGGCCTTTCAGGGCGCGGCTGTCGCCGAGGATTTCCTTGATCGACTTGTTGAGGTCGACAATGATTTTCTCGACCACCGGGTAGGCTTCCGGGTGCACGGAGGAGCTATCCAGCGGATTGTCGCCATTCGGCACGCGCAGGAAGCCGGCGGCCTGCTCGAAGGTCTTGTCGCCGAGGCGCGGCACCTTTTTCAGCTCGTCGCGCGAGCGGAAGGCACCGTGGGTGTCGCGATAGCTGACGATATTTGCGGCCAGGCTGCCGTTGAGGCCGGAAATGCGGGTCAGCAGCGGCACGGAGGCAGTATTGACGTCGACGCCGACGGCATTGACGCAATCCTCGACGACGGCATCGAGATTCTTGGCGAGCTTCGATTGCGACACGTCGTGCTGGTACTGGCCGACACCGATCGACTTAGGGTCGATCTTGACCAGTTCGGCGAGCGGGTCCTGCAGGCGGCGGGCGATCGACACGGCGCCGCGGATCGAGACGTCGAGATCCGGGAATTCCTTGGCGGCGAATTCGGAGGCCGAATAGACCGAGGCGCCGGCTTCGGAGACGACGATCTTCTGCAAACGCGCTTCCGGGTAGCGCTTCATGACGTCCTGCACCAGCTTGTCGGTTTCGCGGCTGGCCGTGCCGTTGCCGATGGCGACCAGTGACACGCCGTGCTTGGCGGCCAGGCGGGCGATGGTGGACATCGAGCCGTCCCAGTCGCAGCGCGGTTCGTGCGGATAGATGGTGGCGTGGTCGAGCATCTTGCCGGTGGCATCGACGATGGCGATCTTGCAGCCGGTGCGGATGCCCGGGTCGATGCCCATGGTGACGTGCTGGCCGGCCGGGGCGGCGAGCAGCAGGTCTTTCAGGTTGCGGCCGAAGACGCGGATGGCTTCTTCCTCGGCGCGTTCGCGCAACTCGTTCATCAGTTCGAGTTCGAGATGGGTGTAGATCTTGACCTTCCAGGTCCAGCGCACGGTGTCGGCCAGCCATTTGTCGGCCGGACGGTTCTGCGGCTTGATGCCGAAACGCACGGCAATGCGCTGCTCGCACGGGTTGGGGCCGGCCTTGACGGCGTCCTCGTCGAGTTCGGAGTCGAGGACCAGCGCGACCTGCAGCATGCCTTCATTGCGGCCGCGCAGCAGGGCCAGCGCGCGGTGCGAGGGCATGCTGGTGACCGGTTCGGCGAAGTCGAACCAGTCTCGGAACTTGGCGCCTTCGGTTTCCTTGCCTTCGACGACAGTCGACCGGACGTGGCCGTGTTCGCTGAGATATTGGCGCAGGCCACCGAGCAGTTCGGCATCTTCAGCGAACTTTTCCATCAGGATCTGGCGCGCGCCGTCGAGCACGGCCTTGGTATCGGCAAAGCCGGCGTCGACGTTGATGAATTTTGCGGCTTCGTCTTCCGGCGTCAGGTCAGGGTTGTCGAGCAGGCTGAAGGCCAGCGGCTCGATGCCGGCTTCGCGGGCGATCTGCGCCTTGGTGCGGCGCTTCTGCTTGTACGGCAGGTAAAGGTCTTCCAGGCGTTGCTTGGTTTCGGCATCGCTGATCTCGGCCTTGAGTTCCGGCGTCAGCTTGCCCTGTTCCTCGATGCTGGCCAGGATGGCCGTGCGCCGGTCTTCGAGATCGCGCAGGTAGGTCAGGCGTTCTTCCAGGTTGCGCAGTTGGGTGTCGTCGAGGCCGTCGGTCGCCTCCTTGCGGTAGCGCGAGATGAAGGGAACGGTGGCGCCTTCGTCCAGGAGGGCGATGGCGGCGTTGACCTGAGCCGGGCGGACGCCCAGTTCGATGGCGATGCGGTGTTCGATGGGTGCGAGCATGGATGCGGCAGTGCTACAAAAAAGGGGGGTGAACTATGCGCAATACCGACCTAAAATACAACCTTGATGAGTTACAGTAAGTCGCGTGACATTGGCATTTCAATCCAAAGGAGAAAAATAATGAAAGTTGATACCTATCTGTTCGGCTCGGTCGAAGTCAATCCGGAAAAAGTCATTACCTTCCCGAACGGTCTGGTCGGCTTTGAAAGCAGCACGCGCTTCACGCTGGTGCACGAGAACGATGCCGGCGAGTCGGCAAGCTTCACGCTGCAATCCCTGGATGATCCGACGCTGGCTTTCCAGATCGTTGATCCGACCACGCTCGGCTACAACTACGAGCTGGCCCTGAGCGATGCCGAGAATGCGCTGCTGCAGACGCCGGTCGCCAGTGATGTGGCGGTGATGCAGGTCCTGTTCAAGAAGGAAGAAGGCGGCAAGGCCGTGATCAGCCCCAACCTGCGCGCCCCGCTGGTGATCAACACCAAGGCCCGGGTCGGCCTGCAGAAGGTCATGGAAACCTTCCGTCCGAACATCACCTTGTCCAACCTGTCGAGCTCCGTTTAAACACCAGCTTGCCAGGCAAACGCGGGGCTGCGGCCCCGCGTTGTCGTTTACAGCGGCTCAAGCGTGTCGCGGTAGCGGGCGGCGTTGGCTACGTAGTGCTCGGCTGATTTCTGCAGCTTGGCGACATCCTCGTCGGATAGTTCGCGCACGACCTTGCCCGGCGAGCCGACGATCAGCACGCGGTCCGGGAAGACCTTGCCTTCCGGGATCAGCGTATTGGCGCCGACGATGCAGCCCTTGCCGATCACGGCGCGGTTGAGGATCACCGAGCCGATGCCGATCAGGCTGCCGTCGCCGACCGTGCAGCCGTGCAGCATGACCAGGTGGCCGACGGTGACGTTGTCGCCGATGTGCATCGGCACGCCTTCGTCGGTATGCAGTACCGAGCCGTCCTGGATGTTGGTGTTGGCGCCGATGTGGATCGGGTCGTTGTCGCCGCGCAGCGTGGCGTTCCACCAGATCGAGGCGTTCTCGCCGAGGCGGATGTCGCCGATTACCGTGGCGTTGGGGGCAACCCAGGCGTTGTCGCCGATTTGCGGTTGTTTGTCAGCGAGGCGGTAGAGGGGCATGCGGTCTCCTTTTTGCTATTTGAAAATGGCCATTTTTGCGGTGTCGACCGCAAAGCGCAGGCGTAATGTTACGCTGCCGGCCTGCGGGGCGCCTCAAGGAGCCAACATGAATTTTCCTCGACTCAAATCCTGGCAATGGGCCTTGCTCGTCATTGCCGGCCTGGTCGCACTCGACTGGGCGATCCGCCGGCCGGATGCGCGTTCGCGCGAGCTGACCGGAATCATCGCGACGCAGGGCAGCGCCCAGCTCAAGGCCTATCCCTATCAATTCCATGTGCTGCGCGTCGAAGGCAAGACGGCAGTGCTCAGCACGCCGCGCAGTTTCGAGGTGCCGGCTTTCAAGGTGCTGGGCGTGCTCTACCCGGAAATCAACGTCAAGGATGCCAACAACCCGGCCTTCATCGCCGTCGAGCAGCAACTCGGCGCCGTCCAGGCCGAAGCGCGCAGCATCGTCGCGGCGCAGCCGGGGATCAGCGACGTGCGCTGGGAGCTGGATCGCGAGTGGTTGCGCCAGCGCGGCATCGAGGTGCCGGACAAATAGCCGGCGTCAGGCGTTCTTGTCGGCGCTGGTCAGCTTCTGCACGATCAGGCTGCCGATCATGTCGCCTTCGACATTGACCGCCGTACGCGTTGTGTCGAGGATGCGGTCGATCGGCAGCAGGATGGCGATGGCTTCGGTCGGCAGGCCGACCGACTGCAGTACCAGCACCATCGATAGCATGCCGACGCTGGGGATGCCGGGCGCGCCCAGAGCGCCGAGCATGGCGACGCAGAAGATCACCGCCTGCTGCGCGATGTCGAGTTCGATGCCGGCCAGGCGGGCAACGAAGAGGGCGGCGGCCGCTTCGTAAAGGGCCGTGCCATCCATGTTGACCGTGGCGCCGAGCGGTACGACGAAATTGGCGATGTCCTTCTTGACGTGCAGGTGCTGCTCGACACAGCGCAGCGTCACCGGCAGCGTGGCGGCACTGGAGCTGGTGACGAAGGCGGTGATCAGCGCTTCACGCGCACCGCGCCAGAAGCGCAGCGGCGAGACGCGGGTGACCAGCCAGAGCAAGGCGGGCAGCACGACGATGCCGTGGAACAGCGTCGTGCCGGTGACCACGGCGATGAATTCGAGCAGGCTGCCGAGCAGCGCCGCCTGCTGCGTCGCGGCCAGTTGCAGGAGCAGGGCGGCGAGGCCGAGCGGCGCCAGGTACATGATCCAGCCGACAATCAGCAGGCAGAGTTCCTGCAGTTCCTGGAGCAGCGTGCGCAGGTTCTTGTAGCGCTCGCCGCCGATCACCAGCGCGATGCCGAGGATCAGCGCAATGACGACGATGGCGAGCAGGTCGCCGCTGGCCAGCGCCTTGATCGGGTTCTGGAACAGGCCGTGCATGAACTGGGCGATGTAATCGGGCAGCGGCATCTGGCGCGCCTGGAAATTCTGCGTCGCCTCGGCGAACATCGCCAGGTGCATGCCTTCGCCGGGCCGGAACAGGTTGGCGGCACCGAAGCCGAGGAAGATCGCCAGTGCCATCGACAGCGCAAAAAAGCCCAGCGTCGTCGTCCACACTGCATGCATCTTTTCATGCGCGCGCAGGTTGGCAACGCCGACCACGATGGACGAAAAGATCAGCGGCACCAGCACCATGCGCAGCAGGTCGAGGAACAGCGTACCGACCAGTTTGGCGCCGTACAGCGTGTTCTGCGCCAGCGGTGTCGCGGTCTGGCCGTTCAGGTAGAGGCCGCCGGCGATGCCGAGGGCGCAGCCGATCAGGATTTGCGTATTGAGCGACAGTTTGCGGGCCATGCTGATTCCGTGGGTGAGGGCAGGGCAGATTGTATATGCCCGGACGGTCAACGCCGTGGCGAAGGCATTTTTGCGCTAGCATCGCGCCCGGATGCCATCGGCCGGAGAATGAAAATGAGTGATTTTGAAGCGTTGACCGCTGCGCTGCGCGAATTTCGCGATGCGCGCGATTGGCGGCAGTTTCACACCCTGCGCAACCTGATCACCTCGCTCAATCTCGAAGCGGCCGAGCTGCTCGAACTGACGCAATGGAAGAGCGATGCCGAGATCGACGCCTTGCCGGCCGGCGCCAAGTCGGGCGAAGCCCTGCGCGACGAATGCGCCGACATCCTGCTCTACCTGCTGCTGATCGCCGATACCGCCGGCATCGACCTGCTTGCCGCAGCGCGCGCCAAGCTGGTCAAGAACGCGGCGAAATACCCCATAGAAAAGGCCCGCGGGTCGCGGGCCAAATATACCGAGCTGTAAGGATGCGCATTCTGGCGTTGGCAAATTTCGGCGAGAGAGCATTTTTCCGTTCGTGCCAAGCTCGCTGTATTTGTGTTGCGGAATTTTATCGGTAGTTTAGTGTCGATAATTACCTTGGTTGCCGCAGTTTATTCTTATCGACAAAATTTTGTCGATAAGAATAAATCAGGCATACTCCATCTGCAATCAACAAAAACTTGTCGATAGGTGGTGCGCATGCTTGAAATCAAATCCGCCATGGCCCTTGGTGCCGTCCTGCGCGAAACGAGAACAGCGCAACAACTTCGCGCCGAAGATCTGGCGGCAATGCTTGGTGTTTCCCCGACGACCTTGCGCCGCATGGAGCAGGGCGATCCTCCGGCAGCAGCGATCAGGACGCTGTTCCAGTTGCTCGATGAACTGGGGATTCAATTGCACGTTTCGTTGCCGCCGGGTGTCGGGAGTATTCAACTGCCGAATGAGCAATCAAGGCCGCGGCGGACGAGAGTTCGCCCATGAACGGGCGCGAGTTGGATGTGTTTGTCGAATCTCGACTGGTCGGCCGGCTTTTCGAGAGTACTGGTGTATGGAGTTTTGCCTATGCCGATGCCTGGTTGCAAGACGGGTTCCCCCTGGCGCCGGGCCTGCCTTTGCAGCCGGAACGCATTGAGGATGCCGGAAGCACGCGGCCGGTCCAGTGGTATTTCGATAATCTTCTGCCGGACGAGATGGCGCGTCAGCGTCTGGTGGCTGCGTTGGGCAAGGGCGAATGGGATGCCTGGAGCCTCCTGGCGCGCTTCGGTGCCGAGTCGGCCGGTGCCATTACCTTGCTGGCGCCGGGTGAGAAACAGGCGGAAGCTGCGCTGATCCCGTTGCCCGATGAAATCCTGCAGCAACGGATTGTTCAAATGCCACATGTTTCACTGGCCTCGACCGCACCCAAGAAAATGTCACTGGCTGGTGCCCAGGAGAAACTGCCGGTGGTCCTCGATGAGCATGGCGTTTTATACGAGCCGGTCGGTTCCCGGATATCCACCCATATCCTCAAGCCCGATGCCCTGAGCGAGCACTACCCGGCGAGCGCCGTCAATGAGTGGTATTGCGCCCGAGTTGCTCAGCAACTACGGTTCGATGTGCCCAGGGTGGAGCTTCGCTATGTGCCTTCTGCCGTTTATTTGATCGAGCGCTTTGATCGCCGATACGTCAACGGAGTGCTTGAACGGCGACATGCGCTTGATGCCACGCAATTGCTTTCACTGTCTTCTGGGTCGAAATACACGCTTGCCGGGGCTGAAGCGCTCAACCGGGTTGTCGATTTGTGCCGGGCCAAGGCGCCGACCCGGATCGCCCTGTTTCGCTGGACCTTGTTGAATGTTTTGCTTGGCAACCACGACGCCCACCTGAAAAACCTCTCGCTTTTTGCTGGCCGCGATGGCTACGCGCTGGCGCCGCATTACGATCTGGTCAGCACGGTTTCCTGGGCGCGGCCGGATCTGGTGGTCCACGGGGCGCGTTGGCCGGATGTCGAACTGACCCATGCGCTCGGCGAGGCCCGCTTTTTTGCTGATTTGCGGCGCAAGCACATTCTGGCGTTCGGTGATGCCATGAAGCTTCCCGTATCCATTGCGGAACGCGAACTCAATCGGCTATTGGCGCAAATTCTTCCTGCTGCGGATGCCATCAAGGCGGAGTTCGAAAAACGACAGGATGTGCCATCTGCGCTTCGCGCCGGGCAGTTGTACATGATCGGCTGCATTCGCAATGTTCCCATTGCCGAAATGAGTCGCCAACTCAGCTAGACACGGGCGTACCGGAAAGAGTCAGGTCCGCCCGGGTTGATCAGCTCGTCTGGCTCTCGATCTTGTACTTCGCCCCGTCGTTCTGGGCGAGCAATCGGGTGATCACCGGCAGGTTTTCGTGCAGGGTCTTTTCCAGCGTCCACGGCGGGTTGATGATGAACATGCCGCTGCCGTGCATGCCGTAGCCGTCCTTGGCCGGGGCGCTGACTTCCAGCGTGGCGTGCAGCCAGTCCTTGGCGCCCAGGCCTTTCAGCTTGTCGGGCAGTTTGCGTGATTCCGGCTTGGAGAGCATCGGATACCACAGCGCGTAAGTGCCGGTCGGGAAGCGTTTCATGGCTTCCTGCAGGCCCTTGACGACATTGCTGTAGTCGTCGCGCGTTTCGTAGGACGGGTCGATCAGGACCAGGGCGCGGCGCGGCGGGGGCGGCAGGATGGCTTTCAGCCCGGCAAAGCCGTCGCCGGCGGTGACCATGACCTGGCGGCCGGCGCTCTTGAAGCAGCCTTCAAGCAGCTTGACGTCGGTGCTGTGCAGTTCGTAGAGACGCAGGCGGTCGCCGTCGCGCAGCAGCTGGCTGGCCAGCCAGGGCGAACCCGGATACTGGCGCAGCTGGCCGTCCGGATTGAGCATGCGGACGAAATCGACATAGTCGGCGGTGGCCGGCGGCAGGCCCTTGGCATCCCAGAGGCGGCCGATGCCGTCGCGGAATTCGGCGAGCTTGGTGGCGTGCGCCGACTCCAGCGCGTAGCAGCCGGCGCCGGCATGGGTGTCGATGATCCAGAAGGGCGCCGGTTTCTCGCCCATGTACTGGGCGATCTGGAGCAGGATCAGGTGTTTGATTACGTCGGCGTGGTTGCCGGCGTGAAAGGCGTGGCGGTAACTGAGCATGGGCACAGTATACTTCGTCGCCATGCCTATTTACGAAACCATTTTCCTGTTGCTCGCCGGTGCCCTCGTCTGGTTCTGGCTGGATACGCTGAAAGCCCGTGAAATCGGCATTTTGGCCGCGCAGCAGGCGTGTACCGACGAGGGCCTGCAATTCCTCGACGAAACCGTGGTCGGGCGCTCGCTGCGCCTGGGTCGCGACGACAATGGCCAGCTTCGGCTGCGCCGCGTCTATGCCTTCGAATATAGCGATACCGGCGACAACCGCCGTTCCGGCAGCGTCACGATGCTTGGCCACGAGGTCGAGATCCTGCATGTTCGCCCCAACCTTTACGTGATTCCGAGCAGCCATGAAACCCTCCATTGAAACCATCGAATTCCACGGCATCGAAGCCTTCCAGTTGAACGGCCCGAAAGGCACCACGGCCGTGATCAGCCGGCTGGGCGGCCAGGTCCTGTCCTGGAAGACGGCCGACGGCCGTGAACGCCTGTTCCTCTCCGAGCAGGCCGTGTTCGACGGCAGCGTGGCGATTCGTGGCGGTGTACCCGTCTGTTTCCCGCAATTTGCCAGCCTTGGTGACCTGCCCAAGCACGGCCTGGTACGCACCCGCCTGTGGTCGGTCAGTTCGCAGCGTTGCGGCGACGATTACGCGCTGGTCACGCTGGAAGTGACCGACGATGAAGCCAGTCGTGCCCTCTGGCCGCATGCCTTCCATGCCGAAATCACGCTGATGGTCGAAGCCGACCGGATCGACGTCGAGCTGTGCATCACCAACACCGGCGGCGACACTTTCGAATTCACCGGCGCGCTGCATTCCTACCTGCGCGTCACCCAGGTCGAAGACATCGAACTCGAAGGCCTGCACGGTTTCGACTACCGCGATGCGGTCAAGGACACGGTGCAGCGCGACAGCGGCATCGAGCTGCGCATCGAGGGCGAGACCGACCGCGTCTATTTCAACGTCAAGCGGCCGCAGATGCTGCATGCCGCCAATCTCAGCCTGGCGCTGCAAAACCAGGGCTTCCCCGACGTCGTGGTGTGGAATCCGTGGGTCGAGCGCTGCGCCGAACTCAAGGACATGCCGGACGATGCCTGGCGTCACATGCTCTGCATCGAGGCCGCGGTGGCCGGCGAGCCGGTCAGCCTGCCGGCCGGCGAGGAATGGTACGGCCGGCAGACCCTGGTCGCGATCTAAGGCTTTCGTCTAGCGCGCTGCCGCTGCAACGGCATCAGCCAGCGTGCCGAGCGCAACCATGGGGGGCGCGGCGCGCAGGTGGATCATGCCGGTCGGCACCTGGCTGATCTCGGCGGGCAGGGTTTCGACGATCAGGTCGGCGGCGTGTTGCGACTGTTCGACGACGCGGCGCGGCATCAGCGTCCAGCCGAGGCCGACCGCGACGCAGCCGAGGATGCCTTCAAGCGTGCCGAACTCCATGGCATCGGCCACCGCATGCCCGGTGGCGCGTTGCCAGGCCAGTGCCCGGCTGCGGTAGGCACAGCCTTCGCGGAACAGGATCAGCGGTTGCAGCACCGGGTTGGCGCCCTTGGCGCTGATCTGGACCAGTTCCTCGACGACCAGTTCGGTGAACTCCAGCTCGGGATGGATGACCGGGCCGGCGATGAAGGCGCAGTCGAGCTTGTGGGTCAGCACCTTGTCGGTGAGCTGGGCGCTGGTGTTGGTGACGACGCGCAGTTCCAGGCGCGGATGCTCGGCGCGCACCGCCTTGAGGGCACTCGGCAGGTGCAGGGCGGCAAAGGTTTCCATGGCGCCGATGCGCAGTTCGCCGACATTCTCGCCGACCTGGCGCACCGCGGCGCTGGTCTGCCGTTCCAGCAACAGCATGCGGCGCGCGTAGTCGAGCAGCACGCGGCCCGACGGGGCCAGTTCGAGGCCGCGCCCCTTGCGGAAAAACAGCTCGGCACCGAGTTCTTCTTCCAGCCGGCGGATGCGGTTGGTGACATTGGACTGCACCGTGTTCAGCTTGCGCGAAGCGGCGAGAATGCCGCCTTCCTCGACGACGGTCTGGAAAGTGCGCAGGGCGACCAGTTCCATTGATCTATCTCCAATAGCGAACGTTATGTTCTAAACAATTCATTTGTTTCGATAGCTTAACTTGTTTACCTTTCGTCTACCAAAACAAGAGGAAACATCCCCATGCGCGAACAGAGACAACGCCTGCAGGTGCTCAGCGCCGGCATTTTCAGCCTGGTGCTGGTGCTCGGCGTCGCCCGCTTTGCCTATACGCCGCTGCTGCCCGTGATGCAGCAACAGGCCGGTTTGGGCGTCGCCGAAGCCGGCTGGCTGGCGGCGATCAATTACGCCGGCTACCTGAGCGGCGCGCTGATCGCCTCGCTGATCAGTGACCTGGTGCTGAAAGACAAGCTGTACCGGATCGGTCTCGTCGTTGCCATCGTGTGCACGGCGATCATGGGCATGACTACCGACGTGACGATCTGGGCTGTGTCGCGCTACTTCGCCGGCCTGGCCAGCGCCGCCGGCATGCTGCTCGGCACCGGCCTGATCCTCAACTGGCTGATCCGCCACAACCATCGCAGCGAGTTGGGCATTCACTTTGCCGGTATCGGTATCGGCATTGCCGGCTGCGCCGCGGTCGCGGCCTTGATGAATAGCTGGCTGGACTGGCGCGAGCAGTGGTTCGTGTTTACCGCCATCGGCTGCGTGCTGCTCGTGCCGGCCCTGCGCTGGCTGCCGGCGCCGGATACCAGCGGCGTCACCAAGAGCGGCCAGGTGCTGGAAGACAAGCCGCCCAGCCCGCTTTTCCTGCGCCTGTTCATGGCCTCGTATTTCTGCGCCGGCTTCGGTTTCGTGGTCAGCGCCACCTTCATCGTCGCCATCATCAACCATCTGCCGGGCCTGAGCGGGCAGGGCAACCTGGTCTTCCTGGCGATCGGCATCGGCGCCATCCCGGCCTGTTTCAACTGGGATCTGATCGCACGCCGCACCGGCGACCTCAATGCGCTGATCCTGGCGGCCGTGCTGCAGATCGTCGGCATCCTGATGCCGGTGCTGTTCGGCGGCCTGCTCGCCTCGCTGTTCGGCGCGCTGCTTTTTGGCGGTACCTTCGTCGGCATGGTTAGCCTGGTGCTGACCATGGCCGGGCGCTACTACCCGACCAAGCCGGCCAAGATGATGGGCAAGATGACGCTCTCCTACGGCGTGGCCCAGATTATCGGGCCGGCGATCACCGGCTGGCTGGCGACCCAACTGGGCAGCTACAACGCCGGGCTCTACGTCGCAGCCGGCGTCATGCTGGTCGGCACGGCGCTGTTGCTGCTGCTCAAGCTTGTCGAAAAGCGCGATCTCGCGTCTACTGCCCGTTTGCAGGCGGTCTGAACGGTCGACCGCGCCAGATTGCCATTTTTCCGTCAGGAGACAGAACATGTTCAAGGGAATTTTGATCACCAAGGATGAGTCCGGCTACCGGGCCGCGTTTCAGGACATCGACGCCGCCGTGCTGCCGGAAGGCGATGTCACGGTCCAGGTCGAATGGTCCACGCTCAACTACAAGGACGGCCTGGCGATTACCGGCAAATCGCCGGTGGTGCGGCGTTTTCCGATGGTGCCGGGGATCGATTTCGCGGGCACCGTGACTGAGAGTTCGAACCCTGCCTGGAAGGCCGGCGACGCCGTCATCCTCAACGGCTGGGGCGTCGGCGAGACGCATTGCGGCGGCCTGGCCGGCGTCGCGCGGGTCAAGGGTGAATGGCTGGTCGCCCGGCCGGCGGCCTTCACGGCGCGCCAGACAATGGCGATCGGCACCGCCGGCTACACGGCGATGCTCTGCGTGCTGGCGCTGGAAAAACACGGCATCAAGCCGGAAGACGGCGAAATCCTTGTCACCGGCGCCAACGGTGGTGTCGGCAGCGTCGCCATCGCGCTGCTCGCCAAGTTGGGCTACAAAGTGGTCGCGTCTACCGGTCGACCGGCTGAAAGCGACTATTTGCGCGCGCTCGGCGCCGCCGACATCATCGACCGCGCCGAACTGGCCGCCCCCGGCAAGCCGCTCGCCCGCGAGCGCTGGGCCGGCGTCGTCGATGCGGTCGGCAGCCATACGCTGGCCAATGCCTGCGCCAGCACCAAATACCGCGGTGCCGTCGCTGCCTGCGGCCTGGCCGGCGGCATGGATTTCCCGGCTTCGGTCGCCCCCTTCATCCTGCGCGGCGTAACGCTCTACGGCATCGACAGCGTCATGGCGCCGCTTGCCGTGCGTCAGGAAGCCTGGCAACGCCTGGCGCGCGATCTCGATCCGGCCAAGCTGGAAGCGATCACGCACGAGATTGCGCTGTCCGGTGCGATTGCCGTGGCCGGCGAATTGCTCGAAGGCAAGGTACGCGGCCGCGTGGTCGTTGATGTCGCACGCTGAAATGGTTTTGTCGCAAAACTGCCATTTCTGAGCGGTCGACCGCTGCCAGGCCGCTGATTTCACGGGTGTTGCGGCCTGGTCTTTCTTTTGCTTCGGGCATCTTATGGATGCCATTCAACAACACCCAACGGAAAAAGCCAGCCGCGCTGCCGAGCGCTGGCTGCAGGAACTCGGCCGCTCCGGCTTGCCTGGCGGTTTCGAACAGCGCGAACTGGGCAAGGGCGGCCTGCTGTCTACGCCTTCGGCTGCCAGCAACCAGGTCTTCATCGTGCACAGCGGCCGCCTGCGCGTCTATCTGGCCGGCGAAAACCGCGAGCTGACGCTGACCTTCCTCGAAGCCGGCGACATCTACACGACGCACACCCCGACCTATGTCGAAGCCGTCGCGCCGAGCACGCTATGGCTGATCGACACCGCCTCATTCGCCCGCAAGCTGGCCAGTGACCCGTCGGTCACGCCGGTCATGATGCGCGTCCTCGGCGGCATGCTGAACAATGCCGTCAAGCTCATCGAGGATTTGGCCTTCCGTGAAGTCCCGGCCCGCCTGGCCCGCTTCCTCCTCGGCCTCGCCAACCGCCGCGGCCTGGTCTGCGACGAAGGCCTGCTTGTCCCGCTCGACCTCGGCCTGGAAGACATCGCCAGCCTGCTCGGCACGACCCGGCAAAGCGTCTCGTTGCTGATCAATCAATGGGAGCGCGAAGGCCTGCTGCAACGGCAGGGACGGCGGACGCTGCTGGTTCGTTCGCTGCGAGCGCTGGCGGAGCGTTGTCCGGATCCGGTGGGGTGAGAATTCAATATCCCACGCCATAGTCTGGGACGTAGGAAAAGCCCTGCTGCACGGGGCTTTCGGCAAGTGGGGAAGTGCGGTGGGGGATTTTGATCGGCTTTGGAATTCATTTGCCAGCCAGGATGTTGCAGGTGGTTGGGGCCGGTGGCGGCTAGGAGCGGCCCCAGGACTAGTCAGTCCAAAGCGGTCGTTGGCTTAGAGTTTTTGCATGACACTGGATAGCGCCAAGCCTGCATTTACGACAATAATGCAGTCTATTTCTAGATTGAAAACACTACTATGTCCCGCGCATACCAGAGTTTTGAGTACGGCATCAAAGACGCAGAAGAATTACTCGCCTACTTCGATGCAATCAATGCAAATCCGCCACCCCAAAATGCCGAGGTGCTAAAACGGGCAGGCCTTGTTATGGCCTTAACTGCTTGGGAAACCTACGTCGAGGATCGGCTACTTGAAGAAATGAACAAGAAACTTGGTGTGGTTGCTGGCAGTTACGTCGGTGATTTTGTCCTGAAAAAATTGCACTCTGATCTCAAGCAATTTCACAACCCAAGCTCGGATAAGACGAAACGTATATTTCAAGAGTACCTAGGCCTTGATGTCACCGAAGGGTGGTCATGGGCCAACTATGAACCAGAAAAAGCCAGAAGCACTTTGAATAGTTGGATTGGCAAACGCGGAGATGCTGTGCACCGATCTAAGCCTATAAACAACGGCTCTCCCGTCGCGCATTTAATCAAACGCGACGAACTGGAAAAGGTAATTCGCTTCGTCAAAGATCTCGTAAAGGCCACCGACGCCTATGTCGACAACAATCTCTAACCCGGCGACCTTGCTCCTTTGGGTTGCCGGATGCTGCACAATAATGCTGATCAACGCTGGTTCACTAAGGCATTTTGGGACAGTTCCGTACTATGCCGCTTAAACAACTACTTGGTAGCCAAAAGTTCAAGCTTGCCCTGCTAATAGGAAACGGTATCAATCGATACGGAATACGGGCCCCGATGAACTCGTGGAGCGATCTCCTGATTGCATTGGCGCAAAAGCATATCGATCCATCTAGCAGCGCTATTCCCCCTGGCGTTTCATTAACGGAGTTCTACGACTCGCTGGAACTCGCACAGTCCTCAACTAGCACAAGTGGATCCCTTCAGCAGGAGTTCTGCGCTCCGATGCAAAACTGGATTCCAGACACTCATCACGAAGCGATTACTAAGTGGGCCATTGAAGCGCAATGCCCCATTCTCACTACAAACTTTGACGAAGTGTTATCACGTGCGGCAGATGCGCAGTTGTATTCGCTACCTGGCATGCCGTTCACCGATTTTTATCCGTGGAATAAATATTTTGGCTTAAAACAACTTCATCACCCAGATGAGGGATTTGGCATTTGGCATATAAACGGAACCATACGATATAGGAGAAGTATTCGCCTTGGCCTTACGCATTATATGGGGAGCGTTGAGCGTGCTCGAACTTGGTTACACAGGGGTGATGAGAGCAGCCTATTTCGCGGGAAGAATATAGGTGGATGGGCCGGTCACAGAACTTGGCTTCATACTATTTTTAACAAGCCGCTGCTAATACTTGGCCTGAGTCTCGAAGAAAATGAAGTCTTCTTGCGTTGGCTACTGATTGAGCGGGCCAAGTATTTCAAAAAGTTTCCTGATCGTCGGCAAGAGTCCTGGTTTGCTCATGTTGGTGACGAATCTCCAGGAAAGCAGTATTTCTTCAAAAGTGTTGGCATAAAACTCCTACAAGTCCATTCGTATGATGAATTGTATGGAAATGGAGTGTGGGCGTGATGGCTAACCCTTTGCATCAAGGCGCGCCCAAAAGTTTACAGATCTCGGTTCCTTCAGGTCTCGGCCTAACCCCGCGCTAATTAGTGCTGTTCTGAGGCACCGCTTTCCAATGTCAGCTACGCCCGCAATAGGTGCAGAGGTGCTGCTGGAAAGCCAGAATTAGCAATCTGTTTTTAAGACTTCTCCCCACACCGGCATTTCCAGGAACGTCGGCCAGCCGACGGAATCGTTTTTGGTCGCCCGTTACAGTGGCTCCATCACCAATTGAAGGAGCCTCGCCATGGAAACCAGCAAATCAGCAACGCCCGATTGTGGCTGCGGCAAGAAGGTTGACCGCTACGTCACCTTCAACGACATCGACTGCGCCGGCAACGCCCGTCGTCTGATGGAGTGCATCGAACGCAACGTGCCGAATGCGGCACGTACGGCGCCGTTCTGGCCTTACTTCATGGCCAAGCGCCAGCCGAAGAGCGGTACGGCGCCGGATGACCTGTTCCTGATCCATTGCCACATCAACGTGATTCGCGAACTGTTCGACGAATGCGGCGATACGGCGGCGCAGACGCTGCTGACCCAGGTTGAGGAAGAGTGTTGCTGATTGCTTGGGGGCGTGCCTCTTCCCGCTGCTAGCCAGCGCATTCGCGAAATACATCCTGCAATTCTGGGTGGCCTTCTGCCGCGGCGACCAGTTTGTCGGACAGTGGCCGGATGGCTTTTGCCATCACGGCCGGGACGGCTTGCCAGGCATCGGTTAGCAAATGCGCCTCGCTGTCGGCAAGCAGCCCGCCGAGAACGAGGGCTTGCCGCCTGTCCTTTTCTGCCTTTTCCTGGAAGCCGCGCCGTTGCGTGCTGGCATACAGCTTGTGCCAGACGAAGCGGGCAGCCTGGGGCAGCTTGACCGGAATGCAGTGTCCTCCAGCCAGAATGGCTGCCGGCTCGGGATCTTCGAGCAGATAGTCGTAGAACGGAACGGCCTGCGCGCACCATTCGAGCTCGGGCACGGCGACGATGGCGCCAAGGACATCGCCGGGCGTCAGCACGTCGACGCGCAACCCTTGTATGCCCGGCAACTTGACTGATGTCGATGGCGCATTCGACGGCATGCCCGGAACAGGAACAAACGGCAAGCCGGTTGCCTTGATCGTTTCGAGAAAAGGGAGCGGGGCGGCGAATTTGAGTGGCTTGCCGCGGGCGATATCCATGTCCTGCGTCCGCGCGGCGACGGTCATGCCGCCCAGTTCGTTCAGCCAGGACATGAATGCCAAGGTGCCGACCAGTACCAGGCCGGCCTCGAAGGCATGCCGGTTGTGCAATTCGACCATGACGCGCGCCACGGATTTGTCGGCGACCTGGAAGCCCAGCTTGCGGAGGTTGGAGACTTGCTTGGCGACCCACTCGTGATAGGCAATTTGCTGGCGAATGCTATCGAGCTTGTCGGTATCCGTTTCGTTGCAGATGAACTTCTCTTCGCTCTTTCCGGGGATGGGGTAAAAGACGCGATACCAATAGGCGTGACCGGTTCCCGCTCTTAGCGTGAGCGAGCCGGGCGTGCCGGGAAGCAACTCGCCGGCAGACAGGGTGCGTTCCTTTAGCTCGGCGTATTGGGTACGAAAAGCAAGTTCGTGTGTCCGGTACAAAGCCGTTACCCCATGAAATAAAAATCAATGGGGTAATCCTAGCATTACCCCATAAAAATTCAATCCATGGGGTAACAAGCTGCTCACCCAGCTCGAGGAAGCGTGTTGCTGATTCAGGCGGCGTCCGGCGGGGTGCAAAGGTATAATCGCGGCCTCTGATTTTTCGGGCGAATTTCGCCCTGGCCGCCGTGACCCCACTCGAAACTGAAATTGCCCGCCGTCGCACCTTCGCGATCATTTCCCACCCTGACGCCGGTAAGACGACGCTGACTGAAAAGCTGTTGTGGTTCGGCGGCGCCATCCAGGTCGCCGGCGAAGTGCGCGCCCGCAAGGCGTCGCGCCATGCGACGTCCGACTGGATGGAGCTGGAAAAGCAGCGCGGCATCTCGGTGACCTCGTCGGTGATGCAGTTCCCGTACCGCGAGTGCATGGTCAACCTGCTCGATACGCCGGGCCACGAGGACTTCTCGGAAGACACCTACCGCACGCTGACTGCCGTCGACTCGGCGGTCATGGTGATCGACTCGGTGAACGGTGTCGAAGCGCAGACCATCAAGCTGCTCAACGTTTGCCGCATGCGCGACACGCCCATCCTGACCTTCATCAACAAGCTCGACCGCGAAGGCAAGGAGCCGATCGATCTGCTCGACGAAATCGAGTCGGTGCTCGGCATCCAGTGCGCGCCGATGACCTGGCCGATCGGCATGGGCAAGCGTTTCCGCGGCGTTTATCACCTCTACGACGACGCCATCGCGTTCTTCGATCCGCAGGCCGAGAAGGGCACAGCCGAGATCATTCAGGGCCTCGACAACCCGCGCCTCGACGAGCTGATCGGCACGCAGGCCGACGAGTTGCGCGTTGATATCGAACTGGTGCGTGGCGCTTCGCATGCTTTCGATGCCGAGGCCTACCTGAGCGGCAAGCAGTCGCCGGTCTTCTTCGGTTCGGCGGTCAACAACTTCGGTGTGCAGAGTCTGCTCGATGCCGTGGTCGACCTGTCGCCGGCACCGATCGCCCGCCCGGCCGTGACGCGCCGCGTCGAGCCGGACGAAGGCAAGTTTTCCGGCTTCGTGTTCAAGATCCAGGCCAACATGGACCCCAAGCACCGCGACCGCATCGCCTTCCTGCGCGTCTGCTCCGGGCGTTTTGACCGCGGCATGAAGGTCAAGCAGGTGGCGACCGGCAAGACCCTGTCGATCAACAACGCCATCACCTTCATGGCGCGTGACCGTTCGACCACCGACGAAGCCTGGCCGGGCGACATCATCGGCATCCCGAATCACGGTTCGATCCGTCTCGGCGAAACCTTCACCGAGGGCGAAGACCTGCGCTTCACGGGCATTCCGTCTTTTGCGCCGGAACATTTCCGTCTCGCCCGCATCGCCAATCCGCTGAAGATCAAGCAGCTGCAGAAGGGCTTGCAGCAACTGGCGGAAGAGGGCGCAACGCAACTGTTCCGGCCGCTCGCCGGCACCGACATGATTCTCGGCGCGGTCGGCATCCTGCAGTTCGATGTCGTCGCCAGCCGCCTCGAGAACGAATACGGCGTCAAGGTCATTTTCGAGAGCTACAACTGTTCGACGGCGCGCTGGATCCACGGCGACGCGGCCGAGCTGCGCCAGCTGTCGGACCGCTACAGCGCCAACGTCGCGCTCGACGGGGCCGACGATCCGGTCTACCTGGCGCCGAACAACGTGTATCTGAACATGGTCAAGGAAAAGTATCCGAACCTGCGCTTCCTCGAAGCGCGCGAGGTGATCTGAACATGACGGTGCGCGTCCAGACGGCGGATTTTGACCTTGGCGCGGAGTTGACCGCGCAGCGCGCCGGCGATGCCCGGATCGGCGCGCAGGTCAGCTTCCTCGGTCTGGTCCGCGACATCAACGGCGGGGCCGGGGTCAGCGAGATGACTCTGGAGCACTATCCCGGCATGACCGAGAAGTCGCTCGAGGAAATTGTCGACGCAGCCAAAGCGCGCTGGGATATCTACGATGCGCTGGTCATCCATCGCATCGGGCCGCTGCTGCCCTGCGACCAGATCGTGCTGGTTGCCGTGACCAGTGCGCATCGCGGCGAGGCCTTTGCCGCTTGCGAGTTCATCATGGATTACCTGAAGACGCGGGCACCGTTCTGGAAGCGGGAAGTCACGCCGGACGGCGCGCACTGGGTCGATGCCCGGGACAGCGACGACACGGCGGCGGCGCGCTGGGATAAATAAGCACACCGGGAAAACAAAAAAGGGAGCCGCGGCTCCCTTTTTTGTTGGCCTGCGCCTGGCTCAGGTCTTGAACTGGGCAACCGTGTGGTGCAGGGAGTCGGACAGCGAGTGCAGGCGGCGCGCAGCATCGGCCGTCTGGCGAACCGCAATGGCGCTTTCTTCCGACATCTGGGCGATGGTCTCCAGCTTGCGTGCGATGTCGTTACCGGCTACCCCTTGTTCGCGAATCGCGCCGGAAATGTCGTTGACCACGGAAGTCACGCGCAGGGCGCCATCGCGGATGCGATTGATCGACTGACCGGCCTGGTTGGCCAATTCGACGCCGTTGCTGACCTGAACCACACCGGCCTGCATGCTGTCGACGGCGCTCTTCGTGCCGTTCTGGATCTTGGCAACCATGCCGCCGATCTCGGTGGTCGACAGGCTGGTGCGTTCGGCCAGCTTGCGCACTTCGTCGGCGACCACGGCGAAGCCGCGGCCCTGTTCGCCGGCGCGTGCCGCTTCAATGGCGGCATTGAGGGCGAGCAGGTTGGTCTGGTCGGCGATTTCCTTGATCGTATTGACGATGGAGGTGATCTGGTTCGACTGGTGGCCGAGTTCCTCGACGATGTTCGACGAGGACTGGACGGCTTCGGAAATCAGGCGCATCTCGGTTGCGGCATTGTGGATGACCGTGGCGCCTTCTTCCGAGATGCTGCGCGACTCTTCCGAGATACCATGCGCTTCGGCAGCGTTTTCGGTGACCTGGTCGATACTGACCGCCATTTCCTCGACCGAAGCAGCCATCGACGACGCGGCATCGCTCTGCTGGCGGGCGCGGTCGGCGACTTCTTCCGAGGCGTTCAGTAACTGGTTGGCGGCGCTCGACACCTCGACGGCATTGCCGATGATGGTCGAGATCATGTTGCGCAGGGTGTCCTGCATGGTCCGGATATTGGCGAGCAGGCTGTCCTGGTCGTTCGCCGCAACCTCGACCGGCGTGGTCAGGTCGCCCGAGGCGATACGCTTGGCCACGGCCGAAGCAAT
Organism: Quatrionicoccus australiensis; assembly: GCF_020510525.1. NCBI lineage: Bacteria > Pseudomonadati > Pseudomonadota > Betaproteobacteria > Rhodocyclales > Azonexaceae > Quatrionicoccus > Quatrionicoccus australiensis. The sequence goes on along the minus strand of NZ_CP075188.1, from coordinate 2,265,774 downwards.
GCTCGGGTCGCCGCCCAGGGTCTTGATGATATTGCGCGAAACGAAGAGCAGGGAGATCGCGATGAAGCCGCCGATGGCGATGCCCCAGAGCAGCAGCTTGACGGCGTCGGCGCGGAACTTGGCATCGACGTCATCGACATAAATGCCGGAACCGATGACCCAGCCCCAGGGCTCGAAGCCCTTGACGTAGGAAATCTTCGGAACGCCTTCTTCCGAGCCCGGCTTCGGCCACAGGTAATCGACAAAGCCGGCACCGTTCTTCTTGACCATGGTGTTGAATTCGACGAACAGCAGCTTGCCGTTCTTGTCCTTCAACTGGTTCAGTACCTTGCCGTCGAGTTCCGGCTTGATCGGGTGCATGACCATCAGGTCGTTGAGGTCATTGATCCAGAAGTACTCGACCTTGTCGTAGCGCATGGCGCGCAGTGTGCCGATGGCCGCCTTCTTGGCGTCGTCGACCGACATGCGGCCTTCGCGTGCTTCCTTCTCGTAATTGGCGACGGTGGCGTGGGCAACCTCGACCAGGTTGCGCACCTTGTCCTGACGATCGCCAAGCATCTGGCTCTTGCCATTGATCAGCAATACCGCAAATAGCACGATCAAGGCGCCGATCGTCGCAATGGTCATCGCGGTCAGCTTGCCGCGCAGTGTCATTCCTTGTCCCGTCATCATTCCACCCTGTTTTTGTGTGTTCTGTAACTGATGGGAAATTTAACATATTCGCCACAATGTGGGTGGGGTGATTGAAATCCGGAACTTTGACCTTATCTGTCCGGTATCAACAGGCAAACCTTGTGAAGGACGAACATGCGACTCGACAAATTCACCACCAAATTCCAGCAGGCCCTGGCCGATGCCCAAAGTCTGGCAATCGGCGGCGACCAGCAGTTCATCGAACCCCAGCATCTGCTGCTGGCCCTGCTTGACCAGGACGATGGCGGCACCACCTCGTTGCTGGCCCGTGCCGGCATCAACGTGCCGGCCTTGCGCGCCGATCTGGAGCGGGCCCTGAAAAACCTGCCGCAGGTTTCCGGCCACGGCGGCGATGTTTCCGTCGGCCGCGACCTGAGCAACCTGCTCAACCTGACCGACAAGGAAGCCCAGAAGCGCGGCGACCAGTTCATCGCCAGTGAAATGTTCCTGCTTGCGCTGTGCGACGACAAGAACGAAACCGGCCGCATCGCCAAGCAACACGGCTTCTCGCGCAAATCCATCGAAGCCGCGATCATGGCCGTGCGCGGCGGGCAGGGCGTTGATTCGCAGGAGGCCGAAGGGCAGCGCGAATCGCTGAAGAAATACTGCATCGACCTGACCGAACGTGCCGCCCAGGGCAAGCTTGACCCGGTGATCGGCCGCGACGACGAAATCCGTCGCGCCATCCAGATCCTGCAGCGCCGCACCAAGAACAACCCGGTGCTGATCGGCGAGCCGGGGGTCGGCAAGACGGCGATCGTTGAAGGCCTGGCGCAGCGCATCGTCAATGACGAAGTGCCGGAAACCCTCAAGGGCAAGAAGGTGCTGGTCCTCGACATGGCCGGGCTGCTCGCCGGCGCAAAATATCGCGGCGAGTTCGAGGAGCGCCTCAAGGCCGTGCTCAAGGAAGTCTCGCAGGAAGCCGGTCGGATCATCCTGTTCATCGACGAACTGCACACCATGGTCGGTGCCGGCAAGGCGGAGGGCGCCATGGACGCCGGCAATATGCTCAAGCCGGCGCTGGCGCGCGGTGAACTGCACTGTATCGGCGCGACGACGCTCAACGAGTACCGCAAGTACATCGAGAAGGATGCCGCACTTGAGCGTCGCTTCCAGAAGGTGCTGGTCGACGAGCCTTCGGTCGAATCGACCATCGCCATCCTGCGCGGCTTGCAGGAAAAGTACGAACTGCACCATGGTGTCGATATCACCGACCCGGCCATCGTCGCCGCGGCCGAGTTGTCGCATCGCTACATCACCGACCGTTTCCTGCCCGACAAGGCGATCGACCTGATCGACGAGGCTGCGGCCAAGATCAAGATGGAAATCGACTCCAAGCCGGAATCGATGGACAAGCTCGACCGCCGCATCATCCAGCTCAAGATCGAGCGCGAGGCAGTCAAGAAGGAAAAGGACGAGGCTTCGAAGAAGCGTTTCGGCCTGATCGAGGAAGAAATCGCCCGCCTGACCAAGGAATATTCCGATCTGGAAGAAATCTGGAAGGCCGAGAAATCAGCCGTGCTTGGTTCCGCCCAGATCAAGGAGGAAATCGACCATCTCAAGGCCGATATCGCCCGCCTGCAGCGCGAAGGCCGGCTGGGTGAAGTGGCCGAACTGCAATACGGCAAGCTGCCGCAACTCGAAGCCCGGTTGAAGGCGGCGGAAAAGGCCGGCGAGGGCGAGCAGAAAAAGAACAAGCTGCTGCGCACCCAGGTTGGCGCCGAGGAAATTGCCGAAGTGGTCAGCCGCGCCACCGGCATTCCGGTCAGCAAGATGATGCAGGGCGAACGCGAGAAGCTGCTGCATATGGAAGACAAGCTGCACCAGCGCGTCGTCGGGCAGGATGAAGCCGTGCGCCTGGTCGGTGATGCCATCCGCCGTTCGCGCGCCGGGCTGTCTGATCCGAACCGGCCCTACGGTTCCTTCCTCTTCCTCGGCCCGACCGGCGTTGGCAAGACGGAGCTGTGCAAGGCGTTGGCCGAGTTCATGTTCGATGCCGAGGATCACCTGATCCGCATCGATATGAGCGAGTTCATGGAAAAGCACTCGGTTGCCCGCCTGATCGGCGCGCCGCCGGGCTATGTCGGCTACGAGGAGGGCGGTTACCTGACCGAAGCGGTGCGCCGCAAGCCGTACTCGGTGATCCTGCTCGACGAGGTCGAGAAGGCGCATCCGGACGTCTTCAACGTGCTGCTGCAGGTGCTCGACGATGGCCGCATGACGGATGGCCAGGGACGTACGGTCGACTTCAAGAACACGGTCATTGTCATGACCTCGAACTTGGGTAGCCAGATGATCCAGCAGATGTCGGGCGACGATTACGGCGTGATCAAGGTGGCGGTCATGGCGGAAGTGAAAAACTACTTCCGGCCGGAGTTCATCAACCGCATCGACGAAGTGGTCGTCTTCCACGCGCTCGACGAAAAGCACATCGCCGGCATTGCGAAGATCCAGCTCGGTTACCTGGAAAAACGCCTGGCTCAGCTCGACATGGCGATTGTTGTCGAAGACAGCGCGCTGGCCGAACTGGCGCAGGCCGGTTTCGACCCGGTGTTCGGGGCGCGGCCGCTCAAGCGGGCGATCCAGCAGCAGATCGAGAATCCGCTGGCGCGGGCGATCCTGGAAGGCAAGTTCGCCGCCAAGGACACGATCCGGGTCAGTTGCGAAAATGGCATCATGCGTTTCGCCAAGGTCTGAGTGCTCTGTTTTGATTGATCAAGGGAGGCGAGCAGCCTCCCTTTTTTTGCCATTTGCAAGGAAGCCAAAAAATATGCGGGAAGATCTGATGCGCTGGCAGGCACAGCGCCATGCCGAATTGAGCGGGCCCGACAGCTGGCTGGGCATGCAGGGCCTGTTCTGGCTGGAGCCTGGTGTTAACCAGGTGGGCAGCGGCGAGCACTGTGGCGTTCGCCTGCCTTCCGGACCGGACCATCTTGGCGACTTGATCCGGGATGGTGAGCGGGTTTATTGGCAGCCGCTCGGCGACTCGGCGCGTGAGTTGCAGACGGACCGGTTTGGTTCGCCTGCAACGGTCGACCATGAAAATCTGGCATTTTTCATCGTCGACCGTGAAGGACGCCTGGCGGCCCGTGTGCGTGATCGCAATTGGGCGGCCCGGCAGCCGTTTGCCGGCTTGTCATACTTTCCTGCGGCGGCGGAGTGGGCGATCGAGGCGGAATGGCAGGTGCTAACAACGCCGCTGGCCATGGAGGTCCCCAATGTCACAGGCGAGTTGAAGACGGTTCTGGTCAGTCACAAGGCCGTGTTCAGTGTGGCGGGACAGCGCATCGAACTGTTGCCGATGTCGGTTGGCGAGCACGAGGTGTTTTTCGTATTTCGCGACCGGACGAGTGGCAAGGAGACTTACGGTGCCGGGCGTTTCCTGAAGGTGTCGCCAGCGGTCGACGGCAAAATCAGGCTCGATTTCAACCATGCCTACAATCCGCCCTGTGCGTTCACGCCATTTGCCACTTGTCCGTTGCCGCCCCCGGAAAACTGGTTGCCCTTTGCCGTGCCGGCCGGAGAAATGAAACCCCGGGCTTAGCAAACAACCGTCGGCAACGGTGTCTGGGGTATCATCCGGGCATAGGCTCTTTCGCTTCATCAGGGCTATCTGCCAATTAATGCGTGATGCCCGTTTAACCGAACCTTTGCTCATGAACCCCAATTTCTCGCTGCTTCGCCATTTTCTTGCCTTCTGCATGTTCGTCCTGGTCGGTGCTCAGCCGGCATTGGCCAGTGATCATGGTGGTGCAGCCGGCCCTGAACCGCTCAAGTTTGTTGTCAATCTCGGCGATCCGGCCAAGGGGGGCAAATATCTGCAGGTGCAGATGGTTTTTGAAGCGGCTTCACCGGAAGCCGATCATCATCTGGCTGCACACCGGCCGCGCGTGCAGCACGCCATGATCCTGCTGCTTTCAAGTCAGGATGCTGCCAATCTGCTGACGCTGAAGGGCAAGAAGGATCTGATGGAAGAAATCATCGATACGGTGAATCATTTGCTGCACGAAACCGAGAAAACCGGTGTCAAGGAAGTCTTCTTTACCAGCTTCATCATCCAGTAAGGCCGGCTGCTGCGGTATTAAATGTTGCTGCAGCCCTTGAGAAAGCCGGCAGGCACCCGTAAATAGGGTTGTAGGAGTTCTCATTGGAGGTGTGCGATGGACGTCATCTACAGCAGCGATCATTACTGGGTGCTGGCTTATCCGGCACAACAGGGTTTTGAGCTTTTCGACAAGGAAAGCCTGTCCACGCTGTTCCTGCAGGGGCCTCTGGCTTGGCATTTCCGCAATGCCATGGAAGGTATTCCGGAAGCCGAGCGTGACGAGGAGACCATCGATGCCTTCCTTGACGATTACTGTGCCGGCAGCGCCCGCCCCATCGTTTTCCACTGACGTGCTAGAATCGCGCCATTGTCTTGATTAGCCTGGGAATGCAGCCAAATGGGTGACGTAAATACGAGCTACGTGTCTGATCACACGAAATGGATGAACGAACAACTGGAAAAGAACCCGGCCTGGGTTGAGGATCAAAAGGCCGGTCGCGCCCTGTGGTGGGACAAGAAACAGGATGTCGACACCAGTACGCGCAACGCCGACTCCAAGGTTGCCCAGAAACCGTATCCGTACGATGTGAATTTCTTCGGCGAATAATCTGTCGCTGCTTCCCGCTCAATCCCTGCTGGTTGTCGGGAGCGAAAAAAAGCCGGTCAATTGACCGGCTTTTTGTTGTCTGGCTTTCCTGATCAGCCAACCAGCGGCTTGACGACGCGCTTGACGGCGGTGTCGTCCGGGTGCGGGTGGATGGTGAAGCCGAGACTGGTCATCAGGCGGAACATCTTGCTGTTGGTCGACAGCACGTCGCCGACCACGGCACGGTAGCCCTTGGCACGGGCGCAGTCGATCAGCGCCATCATCAGCTTGCGGCCGACGCCGCACTTCTGCCAGTCATCGCCGACGGCCAGTGCGAACTCGACCGACTCGCCATCCGGGTTGACCACGTAACGCGCCACGCCAATCTGGTATTCCTTGCCTTCCGCGACCTCATCCTCTGGCGGCAGGGTGGCAACCAGGGCCATTTCGCGGTCATAGTCGATCTGCGTGAAGCGGACCAGCATGGTCTGCGTCAGTTCGCGCAGGGTATCCATGAAACGGTAGTAGCGCGATTCGTCAGACATGCGCTTGACGAATTCCTGCTCCAGCTCGGCATCTTCCGGACGGATCGGACGGATGGTGACGACCTTGCCGTCGTTCATCTGCCATTCCTGGACCAGATGGACCGGGTAGGGGTAGATCGACATGTGGGCGTAACGGTCGCCGCTGGCACCGGCGGCGTGGTCGATGACGATGCGGGCATCGGCAGCGATGGCGCCGTTTTCATCGACGATCAGCGGGTTGAGATCGAGTTCCATGATCCACGGCAGTTCGCAGACCATTTCCGAGATGCAGAGCAGGACTTCCTTGAGCGCGTCACGGTCGACCGGCGGCATGTTGTGGAATTGGCCGAGGATCTTCGAGGCGCGTGTCGAGTCGATCAGGTCAGCCGCCAGGAACTTGTTGAGCGGCGGCAGGGCGACCGAGCGGTCGCTGAAGATTTCGACGTCGAAGCCACCGGCACCGAAGGTGATGACCGGCCCGAAGATCGGGTCGCGGAAAACGCCGATCATCAGTTCGCGACCATTCGGACGCGACAGGAAGGGCTCGATCGAAACGCCGTTGATCTTGGCATTCGGATGGCGCTTGCTGACCGTGTCGATGATGTCGTGATAGGCGTTACGTACGGCCGGCGCATTGACGATGTTGAGGCGCACGCCGCCGGCATCGGACTTGTGCGGCAGGTCCGGCGAATCGACCTTCATGGCGATCGGGAAACCTATCTGTTCAGCCAGCAGCAGGGCCTCGGTTGCGGTACGGGCGACCATGGTCTGGGCAACCGGTACCTTGAAGGCGCGCAGGATGGCCTTGGATTCCATTTCGGAAAGCACCTTGCGGCGCTCGGCGAGCAGGGCCTCGATCAGCATCTTGGCGCCTTCGGCTTCGGGGCGGCCATGCTGGCGGGTCGGTTCCGGAGTCTGCAGCAGCAGCTTCTGGTTGCGGTAGTACTTGGAGATATGGTGGAACAGTTCGATTGCCGTTTCCGGCATGCGGAAGGCCGGGATGCCGTTGTCTTCGAGCAGCTTGCGCGCTTCGGCAACCTGTTCCTCGCCCATCCAGCAGCAGATGATGGTGCGGTTGAGCTTGTCGGAGATCTCGATGATCGCCTTGGCAACTCCCATCGGGTCGGTCATCGCCTGCGGCGAGAGCATGATCAGGGTGCTATCGACATTCGGGTCCTGCGTCACGGCAAGCACGGCATCGCGGTAACGTTCCGGCGTGGCATCACCGGCGATGTCGATCGGGTTGCTGTGCGACCAGGTGGTGGGCAGCGCCTTGTTGAGCACGGCCATGGTTTCGGTCGACAGTTCGGCGAGCGGGATGCCCATGTCGCCGGCACGGTCGGCTGCCATGGCGCCCGGACCGCCGCCGTTGGTGATGATGGCCAAACGGTTGCCGAGCGGACGGAACTTTGAAGCGAGTGCCTTGGCGGCATAGAACAGCTGACCGACGTTCTGGACGCGGACCACACCGGCACGGCGCACGGCGGCATCGAACACGGTATCGGAGACGGCAGCCATGCCCGAGTGGGTCGCGGTGGCCATCGCGCCGGCTTCGTGGCGACCGGCCTTGAGCAGGATGATCGGCTTGATGCGCGCGGCCGAGCGCAGGGCGCTCATGAAGCGGCGGGCGTTACGGATGCCTTCGACGTACATCAGGATGTAGTGCGTGCGGCTGTCGTAGATCAGGTAATCGAGGATTTCACCGAAATCGACGTCGGCTGTCATGCCCAGCGAAATGACCGAGGAGAAGCCGACCTGGTTGGCCTTGGCCCAGTCGAGCACAGCCGAACACATGGCGCCGGATTGCGAGACCAGGGCGAGATTGCCCGGGTTGGCGGTGATCTTGGTGAAGGTGGCATTCAGGCCGAGTTCCGGGCGGATGATGCCGAGGCAGTTCGGGCCGAGAATGCGAACATTGTAGGAGCGGGCGATTTCCAGCACCTTGCGCTCGAGCGCGGCGCCGATATGGCCGGCTTCGGAAAAGCCGGAGGCGATGACGATGACGTTGCGCACGCCCGAGCGGCCACATTGCTCGATCAGTTGCGGCACGGTTTGCGGCCGGGTGGCGATGACCGCCATTTCGACGCGGGCGCCGATTTCCTCGATCGACTTGTAGGCCGGCTGGCCCTGAATGGTTTCGTGCTTCGGATTGATGGCGTACAGCTTGCCCTTGTAACCCGAGTTCAGGATGTTCTTGAAAATGACATTACCGACCGAGTTTTCCCGTTCGGAGGCGCCGATCACGGCAACCGATTTCGGTTCGAAAAGCGAAGTTAGATAGTGCTGTTCCAACATGGCGAACCCCTCATTAGTTTGTTATTGTGCAGCGCACGATTTTGGCACAAACGGAGGGCGATTGCCATGTGGGCAAAGCACTTACGGATTATTCAATCAGCGCGCATTCGAGGAGCAGCGACTGTGAAAGCGCGCGGTGAACCGGGCATTTCCCGGCAATTTCCAGCAGGCGCTGGCGTTGGGAGTCGCTGAGTTCGCCTTCCAGCGCGATCTCGCGCTTGATCCGGTCGCGCAGTTTGCCATCGACTTCGATTTTTTCGTGGCTGAGTGTCACCTTGATGCCGGTCAGCGGCAGTTCCTTGCGTTCGGCGTACATGCGCAGCGTCATCGAAGTGCAGGCGCCGAGACCGGCCATCAGAAAGTCGAACGGAGCCGGGCCGGCATCGCCGCCGCTAACGCTGACCGGTTCGTCGGCGAGCAGGCGGTGCTGGCCGACGCGGACTTCCTGCTGGTATCTTCCCTGACCATTTTCTGCAACGATGACGACATCCGACATGACTGGCTCCTTGAACGAAATGCCGCAAATCATACCTGCATCGCCCTGGGTCGAACGCCATTGCCCGCTGATCGCCGCCGGCGGCCGTGTGCTTGATCTGGCCTGCGGCAGCGGTCGCCACGTCCGCCTGCTTGCCGGGCGCGGCCATCCGGTGCTGGCGGTGGATCGCAATGGCGAAGCGCTGGCTGCTCTGGCCGGCCTGGGTAATGTCGAAACCCGCCAGCTTGATCTTGAAGGCGACCTCTGGCCGCTGGCCGGCGAGCGTTTTGCCGGCATCGTTGTCACCAATTACCTGTGGCGGCCGCATCTGCCGGCGGTGCTCGCCATGCTGGCGCCGGGCGGCGTGCTGATCTACGAAACCTTCATGCAGGGCAATGCGGCTTACGGCAAGCCGTCCAGCCCGCAGTTCCTGCTGCAGCCGGGGGAGTTGTCGGAACAGGTCAGGGGCGCCGGCCTGCGGCCGGTCGCCTTCACCGAAGGCTACGTCGAGCAGCCGCGGCCGGCCATGGTTCAGGCGGTTTGTGCCGTGCGCGACTGAATGATGCGTTCGGCCAGGCGGGCGACGCCAGCGGTCGACAGGTCGCTGGCGGCAAATTTCAGGGATGTTTCGATGCCGGCAAAACTGCGCGCCTGCGAGCGGCGGTAAAGCGGATCGTAGTGTTCGGCCAGCAGTTCGCGGACCAGGGGCTGCCAGTCGGCGTTGCGTGCCAGTTGCTGCCAGCGGTTGAGCAGTTCGCGGCTGAGCAATGTGCGCAGGGTTTCCAGGCGGCCGATCAGGAAATCCGGATCGGTCAGGAAATAGTCGTAATCGCGCAGCAGGAATTCGACGCGCGCCTCGAGGTCGGCTTCGACCTGCAGGCATTCGCCGCTGCGCATGGCGGCAAGCAGCGCATCCGGCAGATGCAGCTGGCCGATCTTGCGGCTTTCCGCTTCGACATAGACCGGGCGGCTTGGGTCGAGCGCGGTCAAGGCCTGCAGCAGCGCGGTTTCGAAGCCCTTTTGCGCCGGTTGCGGCTGCTCGGGCAGGACACCAAGCACCGAGCCTTTGTGGCTGGCCAGTGTTTCGAGGTCGATGACCTGCTCGCCGGCGGCTGCGATCGCCTGCAGGATGCGCGTCTTGGCATTGCCGGTGGCGCCGCACAGGACACGGAAATCGAAGTTTTGCGGCAGTTCACCGAGGCGGGCCAGAACATGCGTGCGCCAGGTCTTGTAGCCGCCGTCGAGTTGCCCGGCATGCCAGCCGATGGCGCGGAAAATGGTGGTCATCGAACCGCTGCGGTCGCCGCCGCGCCAGCAATAGATCAGCGGCTTCCAGTGCTTGGGCCGGTCGAGGAAGCGTTCGCGCAGGTGGCGCGCGATGTTTTCGGAAACCAGCGCCGCGCCGATCTTCTTGGCCTCGAAGGGCGACACCTGTTTGTAGATGGTACCGACCTGGGCGCGTTGTGCGTCGTCGAGTACCGGGCAGCTGATTGCGCCCGGGATATGGTCTTCGGCAAACTCGGCGGGCGAGCGGACATCGATGATCTCGTCGTAGGCAGCGAGATCGGCAAGCGTGGGGCGGGGCTGTTTCATCCGCCTATTTTAGCAAGGGGAGCAGGGCCGGCCAGACGTGATCGAGGATTAAAGGCTGCGCGCTGGCGGTCGGATGCAGGTTGTCGGCCTGAAACAGGGACGGCTGGCTGGCCACCGTTTCGAGCAGGAAGGGCAGCAGTGCTGATTTTCTGCCGCTGGCCACGGTCGCGAAACTGCTGCGGAATTCCTCGGCGTACGGCCCGTAATTGGGCGGCAGGCGCATGCCGGCGAGCAGGACACGGGCGCCGGTGGCCTGGGCGGCGGCCGTCATGGCGCTGAGGTTGTCGCGCATCTGGACCAGTTGCAGACCGCGCAGACCGTCGTTGGCGCCGAGCGCGATGACGACGACGGCCGGCTGGTACTGGCGCAGGGCGGCAGCGAACCGGGCGCGCCCGCCGGCCGTGGTTTCGCCGGAGATCGACAGGTTGGCGACGCTATAATCAAGGCGTTTTTCCGCCAGACGTTTGTCGAGCAGCGCCGGCCAGGCCTGTTCCGGGCGAATGCCGTAACCGGCCGAGAGCGAGTCGCCCATGACCAGCACGGTTTTGGCGGCCTGGGCCGGGAGCGTGGAAAAGAGCAGGACCAACAGGAAGAGAGCGAGCCGCATGGCAGGACAACCAGTCGTTGAAGTGGTGGGTTTGGGCAAGACCGTCGAGAGTGGCGGCGCGCCGCTGATCATTCTGCAGGATATTTCCTTTTCGGTCATGCCGGGCGAAACGGTGGCGATCGTGGGTGCCTCGGGCTCCGGCAAGTCTACGTTGCTTGGCCTGCTCGCCGGCCTGGACATCCCGAGCGCCGGCGAAATCCGCCTCGACGGCCTGGCCCTGGCCAGCCTTGATGAAGATGCACGCGCCGTGCAGCGCGGCAAATTGCTCGGCTTCGTCTTCCAGTCCTTCCAGTTGCTGCCTTCGCTGACCGCGCTGGAAAACGTCATGCTGCCGCTGGAATTGGCCGGTTCCAAGGCGTCGACCACCACGGCGCAAGGCTGGCTGGAGCGGGTCGGCCTGAGCCATCGCCTCAGGCATTATCCGAAACACCTGTCCGGCGGCGAGCAGCAACGCGTTGCCCTGGCCCGCGCCTTTGCCCCGGCGCCGCGCCTGATCCTGGCCGACGAGCCGACCGGCAACCTTGATGCCGCCACCGGGCAGCAGATCATCGACCTGATGTTCGAACTGAATGCGAAGGAAGGCACGACGCTGATCCTGGTCACGCACGACGAGGCAATTGCGGCGCGTTGCGGCCGGACGCTGCATATCCGCGGCGGTCGACTGGCTTGAACAGGCAAATTTCCAAACGCAGTTTTTGGGCGAGGTTTTATGCATAGTTGCGATGGCTGCACGGTCTGCTGCAAGGTCATGAAAATCCGCGAGCTGGACAAGCCGGCCAATACCTGGTGCGCCGACTGCAAGATCGGCGTCGGCTGCGGCGTTTATGAAACGCGGCCGGAGTCGTGTCGCGTTTACGAATGCATCTGGTTGCAGACGCAAAGCCTGGACAAGCCGATTGCCGTCGCCCTGCGCCCGGACCGTTCGCGCGTCGTGATCGGCACCACCAACCACGGCGAGGATGTCGTGCTCTACGTTACGCCAGAGCGGCCGGATGCCTGGCGGCGCGGCGAGTTCGCCAGGCTGGTCGGCGAATTCAAGGGGCGCGGCATCAAGGTGCTGGTCAGTTGCGGCGACGACCTGCAGGTCGTCTGATTCAGATCTTGAGCAGGTGCTGCGCAGCACGGCGGCCGCTGCGTACGGCGCCTTCCAGTGTCGCCGGGTAATCGGCCCAGGTGTAGTCGCCGGCGAGGAAAACGGCGGGATGGCTGGTCGTGCTGGCGGGGCGGGCGATATCCGGTCGACCGGAAAAAGTTGCCCGTTTTTCGCGGATCACCTTGCGCCAGCTGGCCTTTGTGGCGAGCTTGAGCTCGCTTTCCAGTTTGTCGGTGAGCGCCTCGTCAGTCAGTGCCTCCCAGTCGCCATGGCCGCTCAGGATGCAGGCGAGTAGTCCGCCCTGGCGGTCGACGACCCACTGACTGTGATTTCCCAGTTGGCTGACGAGCGGAAAATCGAGCCGCGTTTCCGGGCTGAATTGCAGGTAGACCGTGGCGATCGGCTCGTAGTCGTAAGCGGTTGCCGCTTCTGGCCAGAGCTTGGCGACATGCTGCGCCGCGCAGGCGATGACGACGCCGGCGAAAGGCTGGCCGTCGACAAGAACGCCATCGCTGGTGGTTTCCAGGCGGTCGACGCGCGTTTGCAGGCGAATTTCAGCGCCCTGCGCCTGCAGCCAGGCGGCGGCCGGTTCCGGCAGCAGGCGGCCGAGATTGGCACGCGGCAGCAGCAGGTCGGTATCGGCGCGGCGCGGGCTGCCCAGGCTGTCGCGCAGGACGTTGGCGAAAAGTTGTGCCGAGGCGCGCGCGGCCGGCGTATTGAGCGCCGCGAGGCAGAGCGGTTCCCACAGGTGGCGGCGCAGCGCGCCGGTCTGGCCGGCGGCATCGAGCCAGGCGGCAACCGTGGTGTCGGTTTCTAGCCGGAATTGCCTGCGCTTGATGCCGTCCATCCACAGCGCGGTGCGCAGTTTTTCCGCAAAACCGACGCCGCGCGCCGCGAGCAGGCCCCAGGCCAGGTTGAGCGGTGCCGGCAGACGCGGCAGCGCCATGCGAAAGCCGCTGTTGTCGCGCACCTGCAGTGGCCGGCGTTCGAGCAGGGTGTCGGGGTCGGTGCCGACCTGGCGCATCAGGGCCAGCGTTTCGCTGTAGGCGCCGAGCAGGATGTGCTGGCCGTTGTCGAGTTCGCGCCCATCTATCGTTGCGCTGCGCGCCCGTCCGCCAAGCACGCGGCCGGCTTCGAACAGTGTCGTGGCGGCGCCGCCCGCGGTCAGTTCGACCGCTGCCGCGAGGCCCGCCCAGCCGCCGCCGATGACCGCGACGTTCATGCCCGGTTTAGCCGGCGATCCAGGTCTTGCAGGCGATCCAGATCTTGCGCACCGGCGTCAGCGAAATGCGCTGGTGCAGGACCTGGAAGTTCTCGCGGCGGATTTCGTCGAGCAGGGTGCGATAAATCGCCGCCATGATCAGGCCGGGCCGCTGGTTCTTGCGGTCGACGGCCGGCAACAGGGCAAAAGCCTGGGCGTAATACTGCTCGGCGCGCTCGGTCTGGAACTGCATCAGGGCCGTGAAATTGTCCGAATATTTGGCATTGAGAATGTCGGCGGCCGGCACGTTGAAGCGCTTCAACTCGTCCATCGGGATGTAGATGCGGCCGCGCCGGGCATCTTCGCCGACGTCGCGGATGATGTTGGTGAGCTGGAAAGCCATGCCGAGATCGTGCGCGTACTTCTGCGTCTGGCGGTCCTGGTAGCCGAAGATCGCGGCGGCGAGCAGGCCGACGACACTGGCGACGCGGTAGCAGTAGAGCGACAGGCCCTTGAAGTCGAGGTAGCGCGTCTGTTGCAGGTCCATCTCCATGCCGTCGATGATTTCCAGCAACTGTTCCTTGGGCAGGTTGAAGTCGCGGTTGACCGCCTGCAGCGCCTGGCCGACCGGGTGTTGCGGCTGGCCGTCGGCGACGCGTTCGATTTCCTGGCGCCACCAGGTGAGCTTGGTCGAGGCGAGCGAGATGTCGTTGCATTCGTCGACGACGTCATCGACCTCGCGGCAGAAGGCATAGAGCGCCATGATGGCGCGCCGGCGTTCCTGCGGCAGGAAGAGGAAGCTGTAGTAGAAGGAGGAGCCGCTGCTCGCGCACTTCTCCTGGCAATATTGTTCGGGGCTCATGGGCTCACATTCTAAAGGCGCGGACGGCGAGAACCAGCCAGTCCGCCTTGCCGAGCTTGGGTCGGCGGTGGAAAACGTCGCCGCGCACCTGGCGCAGGCGTTCGAGGATGCGCAGCCCGCCCTGCACGGTCAGGCGGATTTCCCAGCCGAGCCGGCCGGGCAGGGCGTGGACGAGTGGCGCACCAAGCTGCATCAGGCGGCTGGCGCGGTCGATCTCGAAATCCATCAGGGCCGCCCAGTTGGCCGACCAGCGTCCGGCGGCGATGTCGGCTTCGCTGATCCTGAAATGCGGCAGATCGGTCTGCGGGATGTAAACACGGTCTTTTTGCCAGTCGACCGCGACGTCCTGCCAGAAATTGATCAACTGCAGCGCACTGCAGATGCAGTCCGACTGCTCCAGGTGTTCCGGTTCGGTGCGCCCGAACAGGTGCAGCACCAGGCGGCCGACCGGGTTGGCCGAGCGGCGGCAGTAGTCGAGCAGTTCCGGGTAGTCGGCGTAGCGTTTCTTGACGACATCCTGCGCAAAGGCGTCGAGCAGGTCGCGGAAAAGCTGGATGGGCAGTGCGTGCTGCGCGATGACGCCAGCGAGATCGACAAAAAGGACAGTTTTCGGCGGTTGACCGCTGGCGATCCGGTCGAGCTCGGCCTGATAGGCGGCGAGGGCGGCCAGGCGCTGGTCCGGCGTCGCATCGCCTTCGTCGGCGATGTCGTCGGCGCTGCGCGCAAAGCGGTAGATGACCTCGATCGGCCGGCGCAGGCGGGCTGGCACGAGCAGTGAGGCAACCGGGAAGTTTTCGTAATGTTCGACGGGCATGGGGCGGCAAGTATAGGGGGGAAGCGCTTTGAGTGGTAGAATGCGCGCCGCCTGCCCAGGTGGCGAAATTGGTAGACGCACCAGATTTAGGTTCTGGCGCCGCAAGGTGTGGGGGTTCGAGTCCCTTCCTGGGCACCATCGCAATGGCGATGGTAGAGGCAAATGTTTACAGTCTGGTTGCATCTGGGCCGCTTGATCCCGAGGATAAGCGGCCTTTTTGTTTTCAGCCGCGCCTTGCCGGAGCTTCATCTTTCATGATCATTCGCCCTCGCCATCACTGGTTTCGTCTGCTCTTCGTCTGGCGCGGTTCGGTCCTGCCGAATATTGTCGGGCGCCTGGCGCTGGTGCTTGCCGTCTCCGTTGCCAGTGTGCTGAGCCGCGAGTGGTGGATGAACGCGCATGCCAATTCGGCCTTGAGCATCCCGCCATTTACCTTGATGGGCGTGGCGCTGGCGATCTTTCTCGGCTTTCGCAACTCGGTCAGTTACGAGCGCTTCTGGGAGGCGCGCCGGCAGTGGGGCAATATCCTGGTCGCGGCGCGTTCGCTGGTGCGCCAGGTGGTCAGCGTCCTGCCCGGCGAATCGCATGCTGCCTTTCGCCTGCAACTGGTGCGCGCTGTGTCGGCCTTTGCTTTTGCACTCAAGCACCAGTTGCGGCAGACCGATGCTGCCGCCGATCTGGCGCTGCGTCTCGATGCGCCGGCGCTGGCCGAAGTGGTTGCGGCCAGATTCCAGCCGCAAATCGTCTTGCTGCAACTTGCCAACTGGCTGGCCGACGAACAGCGGCGTGGCAACTTGTCGGAGATGGAATGGCTGGCCCTCGACAAGAGTCTGAGCGTCCTCGGTGAGACCTCCGGTGCCTGCGAGCGCATCGCCAGTACGCCGATCCCTTATACCTATCGCGTTCTGATGAATCGCACGGTCATGGTCTATTGCCTGTTGCTGCCGGTCGGGCTGGCGACCAGTATTGGCTGGCTGACGCCGCTGATCGCGACCTTCGTCGCCTACACCTTCCTGGCGCTGGAAATCATCGGCGAGCAGATCGAGGAGCCGTTCGGAACCGAACCGAATGACCTGGCGCTCGATGCGCTGTGCCACACCATTGAATACTCGGTTTGCGAGATGGCGGGCCTGGCGCCGCTCGGCGAAGCGCCGGTTGCGCACGACTACGTGTTGAACTGAGTTTTTATTCCTGGTCGCCGAGCGCCAGGATCTCCGTGAAGAATTGTCCGGCCGGCAGGCGAAAACCGGCCGCGTTGCGATGTCCGCCGCCGTCATAGCGCTGCGCGATTGCAGCAACGTCGAAGTCGCCTTTTGAGCGCAAGGACACCTTGGCTTCGCCATCGCCGGCGAGTTGCCAGATCAGGCCGAAAGTGCCGCTCTGTTCCGCCAGCCGGTTGCCCAGCTCCGAGGCGAACAGGGCATTGGCGTTGATCGCGATGCCGCTGACGGCCAGCCAGCTTTGCTCACCGTTGCTCAGTGTTGGCTGGTCGTGACGCACCGCCTGCAATGCATCGATCGGCTCGGCGCGCAGGCGGGCCGGCATCCGCAGCGCGCTGTTGGCGAGGCGTTCGATCTCGTTGGCGAAGAAGGACTCAATGGCTACACCCTGTTCGAGCAGGCTGTGATAGCGCGCCGTGTTGCTGTCTGCGGTTGCTTGCAGGATCTCGTCCCAGTTTGAGAATTCGAATGGCTGCTGGCGCAGGGCGCGGCAAAAGGCGCGCGTGCCGGGCAGGGCAAAGCGCCACATGTCCTGGTCTTCGATGTGGGCGAGGGCGAGCGGCAGGGCGGTAGTCGGGTGGAAGTATTCCCAGGCCAACCGGGCGCCCGATTTGTCGAGGTCGAAAATCACCTGCAGCGGCAGCTCGGGGTGCTGGTAGCTGTGTCTGCCGTCTGCGCCGGCTTGCAGCAATCCGCTCCAGGCCTTGCGGGCGGACAGATGGTGGTCGATCTGGGTCACCGACTTTGCCGTCCCGGCAAACTCCTGCAGCACCTCGGGGGAGAAGGAAAAGTCGAGGATGAAGACGTCCTGCCCGGCAATTTTGCCCATTTCGCACGGTTGACCGTGGTGCATGGGCAAATATTCGGCAGCATCGCCGAAATGCCGCCAGGCGGCATAGGCGGCGCCAAAGCCGTCCAGGCAGTCGGCGTGGTAAATGATGCAGGGCACGATGGCGCTCAGTAGTGCGGCGGCAGTTCGTCGCGCAGGCTGCGCGTCTCGTTGGGCTGGGCCGATTGCATCTGTTCGCGCAGGTTCTTGATCTCGTTGGCGAGCAGGTCGATCTGTTGTTGCTGGCGATAGACGATGCGGTTCAGTTCGTCGACGAGATCTTCGGTGTAGCTGATCTTGATCTCAAGATCGGTGATTCTGGATTCCACGGGTTTACCTGTTTGAGTTTGTTGCCAACTGCAAAGTATGCGGCCTTTGTCCGGCTTCGAGAAATTTCGCGAGAAGCTGTTGACATCGGCGTTTTAAGGTCTATAATGCGGGGCTTCCTTAGGCGGTTAGCTCAGTTGGTTAGAGCGCCACGTTGACATCGTGGAGGTCGTTGGTTCGATTCCAATACCGCCTACCAAAATTCCTGACGGAGCTGAATTGATGCTTTTCCGAACTTGCACTGCAGTTCAGAAACACTGATCGAGTCAGCCTTCGTTTGACCAAAAAGTGCGGCTCATCCCGCACTTTTTTTTCGCCTAGAGATTTGCCATGCCTGATATCAAACTGCCTGATGGTTCCATCCGCTCCTTTGAACAGCCGGTAACGATCGCCGAAGTGGCGGCGAGTATCGGTGCCGGTCTGGCGCGCGCTGCGCTTGGCGGCAAGGTTAATGGTGAACTGGTTGATACCTCTTACCTGATCGAGCAAAACGTCGATCTGGCTATCGTGACCGACAAGGATCCGGAAGGGCTGGAATTGATCCGCCACTCGACGGCGCACTTGCTGGCCTATGCGGTAAAGGAGTTGTTCCCGGAGGCGCAGGTGACGATCGGTCCGGTCATCGAAAACGGCTTCTACTATGACTTCGCCTACAAGCGCCCGTTTACGCCGGATGACCTGGTTGCCATCGAAAAGCGCATGGCCGAACTGGCCAAAAAGGATATTCCGGTCAGTCGCGAAGTCTGGTCGCGCGACGATGCGGTCAATTTCTTCCTTGGCCTGGGTGAGAAATACAAGGCTGAATTGATTGGCGCCATTCCGGCCGATCAGCAGGTGTCGCTCTATCGTGAAGGCGATTTCATCGATCTTTGCCGCGGTCCGCACGTCCCGACCACGGCCAAGCTCAAGGTTTTCAAGTTGATGAAGGTGGCCGGCGCCTACTGGCGCGGCGATCATCGCAACGAACAGTTGCAGCGCATCTACGGCACGGCCTGGGCCAAGAAGGAAGATCTCGACGCCTATCTGCACATGCTGGAGGAGGCGGAAAAACGCGATCACCGCCGCCTCGGCAAGCAGTTCGACCTGTTCCACATGCAGGACGAGGCGCCGGGTCTGGTTTTCTGGCACCCCAAGGGCTGGGCGATCTGGCAGGAAATCGAAAGCTACATGCGCGCCGTCTATCGCAACAACGGGTACCAGGAAGTGCGCTGTCCGCAGATCCTCGACAAATCGTTGTGGGAAAAGTCCGGTCACTGGGAGCATTACAAGGACAACATGTTCACGACTTCGTCGGAAAATCGCGATTACGCGGTCAAGCCGATGAACTGTCCGGGTCATGTCCAGGTCTTCAATGCCGGTCTGCGCTCCTATCGTGAGCTGCCGTTGCGTTATGGCGAGTTCGGTTCCTGTCACCGTAACGAGCCGGCTGGTGCCTTGCATGGCCTGATGCGCGTGCGCGGCTTTGTGCAGGATGATGGTCACATCTTCTGTACGGAAGACCAGATCGAAGCCGAAGTGACGGCCTTCAATGCGCTGGTCAAGAAAGTTTATGCCGATTTTGGCTTCAACGATGTTGCCGTCAAGCTTGCGCTGCGTCCGGAAAGTCGTGTCGGTAGCGACGAGGTGTGGGACAAGGCGGAAGAGGCGCTGCGCGCCGGCTTGCGTGCCTCCGGTCTGGAGTGGACGGAATTGCCGGGTGAGGGCGCCTTCTATGGTCCGAAGATCGAATTCCATATCAAGGATGCGATCGGCCGTTCGTGGCAGTGCGGCACGATGCAGGTCGATTTTTCGATGCCGGGTCGTCTGGGGGCAGAGTATGTCGCAGCTGACGATACGCGCAAGGTGCCGGTCATGTTGCACCGCGCCATTCTCGGTTCGCTTGAGCGTTTCATTGGCATCCTGATCGAGAACTTCTCCGGTGCGCTGCCGATGTGGCTGGCGCCGACGCAGGCGGTGGTGCTGAATATTTCCGAAAAGCAGGCCGATTACGCTGCTGAAGTCGCGCAAAAGCTACACCGTGCGGGCTTTCGCGCTGAAGCAGATTTGCGTAACGAGAAAATAACCTATAAAATCCGCGAACATAGCTTGAACCGGCTGCCTTATCAGCTCGTTGTGGGCGATAAGGAAAAAGCGGACGGACTGGTGGCCGTGCGGACTCGCGGTGGTCAGGATCTCGGACAGATGTCCGTGGATGATCTGATCAAGCAGCTTCAGAACGAAGTTGCGGCGCGTAGTGGCACGGCTTAATTATTGATGTTTTCGGGGGTTCTACCATAGCTCAGAACAAGGCGCATCGCCTCAACGAAGAAATTACGGTACCGGAGATTCGTCTCCAGGGTTTGGAAGGTGAGCAGCTGGGTGTGATCAGCATTCGCGCTGCCTTGCAGATGGCTGAAGAAGCTGGAGTTGATCTGGTTGAGATCGCACCGATGGCCAAGCCGCCGGTCTGTCGCATCATGGACTACGGCAAGTTCAAGTACCAGGAGCAGAAGCGCGCGCACGAGGCCAAGCTGAAACAGAAGCAGGTTCAGGTCAAGGAAATCAAGCTGCGCCCGGGCACCGACGAAAACGATTACCAGATCAAGCTGCGCAACATGACGCGCTTCCTGGAAGAAGAAGACAAGGTCAAGGTGACTCTGCGCTTCCGTGGTCGCGAAATGGCGCACCAGGAATTCGGCATGCGTCAGCTTGAGCGGATCAAGACCGATCTGGAAGCCGTTGGCCAGGTTGAGCAGATGCCGAAGATGGAAGGTCGTCAGATGATCATGATCATCGGGCCGGCCAAGAAGAAGATTCAGTAATTGCTTGAGCCTGGTTTCGGGCTCGGGTGAGGCAGTACTGCTGGCAGGCAATAATTGCTTGCCGGCAGAAAAATAAGTGCTTTCGGGTAGTGAAAGCGTTCCCGTCGGGAACCACCTGTTGGCATGTCATTAAGGAGCATCTAAATGCCCAAAATGAAGACCAAGAGCAGCGCCAAAAAGCGCTTTTCGGTCCGCGCTGGTGGTTCCATCAAGCGTGGTCAAGCCTTCAAGCGTCACATTCTGACCAAGAAGACGACCAAGGTTAAGCGTCACCTGCGCGGTGCCGCATCGGTTAACGAGCGCGACGTTGCATCCGTCCGCGCCATGATGCCCTACGCATAAGGAGATAGAAGATGCCTAGAGTTAAACGTGGTGTAACGGCGCGCGCGCGTCACAAGAAGATTCTCGTTCAGGCCAAGGGTTACCGCGGTCGTCGCAAGAATGTATATCGCATCGCCAAACAGGCGGTGATGAAGGCTGGTCAATATCAGTACCGTGACCGTCGTCAACGCAAGCGTCAGTTCCGTTCCCTGTGGATCGCCCGTATCAATGCAGCAGCTCGCGAGCTGGGCATGAAGTACAGCACCTTCATGAACGGTCTGAAGAAGGCAAATATCGAAGTCGACCGCAAGGTCCTGGCCGATCTGGCTGTCTTCGATCAGCCGGCCTTTGCTGCCCTGGCCGCACAAGCCAAGGCTAAGCTCGGCGCCTGAGCTCAAGCGTAGTTAAAAAAAGGAGGCGCAAGCCTCCTTTTTTAGTTTCGGCCGCCGCTTTGCGGCTTCGTGTCGGCTGCGCCGACATGAGCCTTCACTGAAACGTGCGTTTTGTTGGTGCTATTGTTGGTGGACGTCTATGGACAATCTTGATCAAATCGTTAGCGAAGCCCGGACGGCTTTCGCTGCCATTTCTGACCCGGATGCGCTGGAACAGGTGAAAGCCCGCTTCCTCGGCAAGAGCGGGCAGATTACCGAACTTCTCAAGGGGCTGGGCAAGCTGCCGCCGGAAGAGAAGAAAACTGCCGGTGCCGCGATCAATGTCGCCAAGACGGCGGTTGAAGCTGCGCTCAACGAGCGCCGCGAAGCCATTCGCAAGGCTGCGCTGGATGCGCGCCTGGCCGAAGAGGCCCTGGATGTCACGCTGCCCGGTCGCGCTGAAGCGCGCGGCGGTCTGCATCCGGTGACGCGCACATTGGAGCGGATCGAATCCCTGTTCCGTTCGATCGGTTTCGAAGTGGCCGACGGCCCCGAGATCGAGGAAGATTTTTTCAATTTCACGGCCATGAACACGCCCGAGGATCACCCGGCGCGTTCGATGCACGATACGTTCTACCTGCAGAATCCGGACGGCACGGTGGCCGACAAGGTTCTGCTGCGTACCCATACCAGTCCGATCCAGGCGCGTTACATGAAGGCGCACGTCGAGCGTTACGGTCAACTGGAAAAAATGCCCGAAATCCGCATCATTGCGCCGGGCCGCGTCTATCGTGTCGATTCCGATGCGACGCATTCGCCGATGTTCAATCAGGTCGAAGGCCTGTGGGTGGGTGAGGGCGTTTCCTTTGCCGACCTCAAGGGCGTCATTGCCGATTTCCTGAGGAGTTTCTTCGAGACCGAAGACCTCAAGGTCCGCTTCCGTCCGTCCTTTTTCCCGTTTACCGAGCCGTCCGCCGAAATCGACGTCGCTTTCATGAGCGGTCCGCTCGAAGGTCGCTGGCTGGAAATCGCCGGTTGCGGCATGGTGCATCCGGATGTGCTGCGCATTGCCGGCATCGATCCGGAAAAATACACCGGCTTCGCCTTCGGTTTCGGTCAGGATCGCCTGACCATGCTGCGTTACGGCGTCAATGACCTGCGCCTCTTCTTTGAAGGCGACCTCCGTTTCCTGAGGCAATTCGCATGAAATTCTCCGAATCCTGGTTGCGTACCCTTGTCGACACCAAGCTGTCGAGCGAGGAGCTTTCCCATCTGCTGACCATGGCCGGCCTTGAAGTCGAAGGTCTGGAGCCGGTCGCGCCCCAATTCAACGACGTTGTCGTCGCGCAGGTGCTTGAAGTCGTCAAGCACCCCGATGCCGATCGTCTGAACGTCTGCAAGGTCGATACCGGTCGTGGTGAGCCGACGACCATCGTCTGCGGCGCGCCGAATGTCGCCGTTGGTCTGCGCGTGCCGTGCGCCTTGCCTGGTGCCAAGTTGCCCGGCGATTTCGTTATCAAAATTGCCAAGGTGCGCGGTATCGAGTCGTCCGGCATGCTCTGCTCGGCCAAGGAACTCGGTATTGCCGAAGAGGCTTCCGGTCTTCTGGTGCTGCCGGCTGACGCGCCGGTTGGTCAGTCCATCCGCGAGTATCTCGATCTCGACGACCAGCAGTTCGAACTCAAGCTGACGCCGAATCGTGCCGATTGTCTGTCGTTGACCGGTGTGGCGCGCGAAGTGGCTGCCATTGCCGGTGCCCAGGCCAGGTTTGTGGATGTGCAGGAAGTTGCGGCTGGCATTACCGATCAGCGTGCCGTCGTCCTCGATGCACCGAATGCCTGCCCGCTGTATTTCGGTCGCATCCTCAAGGGCGTCAACGCCAAGGCGCCGACCCCGGAATGGATGAAGCGTCGCCTTGAACGCAGCGCCATCCGTTCGATTTCGGCGCTCGTCGACGTCACCAATTACGTCATGCTCGAACTCGGGCAGCCGCTGCATGCCTTCGATAACACCAGGCTGGAAGGTGCCGTGCATGCCCGCATGGCAAAGCCGGAAGAAAAGCTGCTGCTGTTGAACGAACAGACCATCAATATCGATGCTGATGTTCTGGTTATTGCCGACGACGTCAAACCCCTGGCCATGGCCGGCATCATGGGGGGTGAAGAGAGCGGCATCACGCTGGAAACCAGCGAGTTGTTCCTCGAGTCGGCCTTCTTTGCACCCAAGGCGATCGCTGGTCGTGCCCGTCGTTACGGCTTCGGTTCCGATGCTTCGCATCGTTTCGAGCGTGGGGTCGATTTCGGCGGTGCTCGCCGCGCCATCGAGCGTGCAACGCAGTTGATCCTCGATATCTGCGGTGGCGCTGCGGGTCCGGTGGTCGAAGCCAGGGCCGAGATGCCGGCGCGCAAGCCGGTACGTCTGCGCACGGCGCGTGCCTGTGCCGTGATCGGCATGGTTTTCTCTCCCGAACAGATCGCCGGCTTGTTCGCCGGTCTGGGCTTGCCTTTTGTTCGTGAAGGTGACGATTTCCTGGTCACGCCGCCGACCTGGCGCTTCGATATCGAAATCGAGGAAGACCTGATCGAGGAAATCGCCCGTCTGCATGGCTACGACAACATCCCGGCTCCGGCGCCGCGTGGCAACCTGAAAATGATGGTGCAGCCCGAAGCCCAGCGTCCGGCGGCGCGCGTTCGCCAGTTGCTGGTCGATCGTGGCTATCAGGAAGTGGTCAATTTCGCTTTTGTCGAGGAAGCCTGGGAGGCTGATTTTGCCGCCAATGCCGACCTGATTCGCCTGGCCAATCCGATTGCCAGCCAGATGGCCGTCATGCGGTCGACCTTGTTTGGTGGCCTGATTTCGAATCTGGTGACCAATCTCAAGCGCAAGCAGAGTCGTGTCCGCCTGTTCGAGACGGGGCGTGCTTTCCAGCGCGATGTGGCTGCTGCTCCGGTGGCAGGTTTTGCGCAAACCTGGAAGCTGTCCGGTCTGGCCTATGGCGGTGCTCTGCCGGAAGGCTGGGGGAGTGGTTCGCGCAAGATTGATTTCTTCGATGTGAAGGGCGATCTGGAGGCTTTGCTGGCTCCGGCATCCCTGCGCTTCGAGAAGTTGGTGCATCCGGCCTTGCATCCGGGGCGTGCGGCACGCGTTCTGCTCGATGGTCGCGAAATCGGTTGTCTGGGTGAGGTGCATCCGGAGTGGGTGCAGAAATACGACTTGCCGCAGGCGCCGGTCGTCTTCGAGCTCGATTTCGATGCAGTCAAAGCGGCGCAGGTTCCGGTCTTTGCCGAAGTTTCCAAATTCCCGCCGGTGATTCGCGACCTGGCTGTCGTCGTTGATCAGGATGTCGCATTGCAGGCCTTGCTCGATACACTGAAAGCGCAGTTGCCGGGGCTGGTAAAGGACGTTCAATTGTTCGATGTTTACGTCGGAAAGGGCGTCGCCGAAAACAAGAAAAGTCTTGCGTTCCGGATAGTTATGCAAGATACTCAACGCACTTTGCTAGATTCTGAAGTTGATGCTGCCCTGCAGCAACTGGTGTCCTGTCTTGATCAGGCATTCGGTGCTCAACTGCGTGCCTGATGGAAAAAACAACGATGACGCTCACCAAAGCCGAGCTCGCTGATCTGCTGTTCGAAAAAGTTGGTCTCAACAAGCGTGAGGCCAAGGACATGGTCGAGGCTTTTTTCGAAGAGATTCGTAATGCCCTGGAAACCGGTGATGGCGTCAAGCTTTCCGGTTTTGGCAACTTTCAGTTGCGCGACAAGCCGCAGCGTCCGGGGCGCAATCCAAAAACCGGCCAGGAAATCCCCATCACGGCGCGCCGTGTGGTGACCTTCCATGCCAGCCAGAAACTGAAGTCCGATGTCGAGCTCGCCTGTGATGGAACCGCGGCATAAAGCATCCGGCAGCGACGAGCTGCCCCCCATTCCCGCCAAGCGCTATTTCACGATTGGCGAGGTCAGCGAGTTGTGTGGTGTCAAGCCGCATGTCTTGCGTTATTGGGAGCAGGAATTCAATCAGCTCAAGCCGGTAAAACGGCGGGGTAATCGTCGCTACTATCAGCACCACGAAGTTTTGCTGGTGCGTCGTATTCGCGAGCTTCTTTATAATCAGGGTTTTACGATCAGTGGTGCGCGTAATCGTCTTGATGAGGGAGCTGCTGTTGTGGCGCCGGTGCCTGAAAAGGCAGATGCTCAGCAAATGACCGGTGGGTTGCGTCTGGAATTGCTTTCTGTAATCGAGATGTTGCGGCTTTGAATCTCGAGCAATCTAAGTTATAATCTTCGGCTTGTCGGGGCGTAGCGCAGCCTGGTAGCGCACTTGCATGGGGTGCAAGGGGTCGCGAGTTCGAATCCCGCCGCCCCGACCAAATTAAATAACCGGCTTTTGCCGGTTTTTTAATTTTATATATTGAAAAATATATCAGGACAAATTAGATTGTTGCCACCTATTTAATCTCGGAGGTAATTATGGAATTGTCTAATCTCACCGTTTCCCAGTTGCGCGATTTGCAGCAACAGATTCCCGCTGAATTAAAGCGTCGGGAAGCCCAGGAAAAAAACGAAATCCTTAATGAAGTGCGTGCGTTCGCCAAGGCGCGAGGCTATGCGATCGAGGAATTGCTGGGCAAGGAAGGCAAGGTCAAGGCCGTTGCTTCTTCCGGTAATAAAGTCAAAGTAAAGTATCGCCATCCGGAAAATGCCGAACTGGAATGGACCGGTCGTGGCCGCAAGCCGAAATGGGTCGAAGCCTGGCTTGCCAATGGCGGTAATCTCGATAATCTGCTGGTAGCTTAAATGCGTATTCTGCTGAGTAATGACGACGGTTATTTTGCGCCCGGCCTGGCCGCGCTGGCCGCGGCGCTCGCCGGTCTCGGTGAGATCGTGGTGGTTGCTCCCGAGCAGAATCGCAGTGGAGCGAGTAATTCGCTGACCCTGGATCGGCCTTTGCTTTTGAAAAAGGCCGCCAGTGGTTTTCATTTTGTGAATGGCACGCCGACTGATTGTGTGCACCTCGCCGTTACCGGAATGCTGGAACAATTGCCGGATATTATTGTTTCCGGGATTAATCTCGGCGCCAATATGGGCGATGACACGATTTATTCCGGCACCGTTGCGGCAGCGACCGAGGGTTATTTGCTTGGTATTCCGTCAATTGCAATTTCTCTGACCAGTTTTGAAGGCAATAACTTCGCAACTGCCGGGCAGGTTGCCCGTGATCTGGTTGAGCGTTTTATCCGCAATCCGGTTAAAGAGCCCGTGTTGCTGAACGTCAATGTACCGGATATTCCCCATGCCGAACTCAAGGGCATGGAAGTCACTCGTCTGGGGCGGCGCCACAAGGCGGAGCCGGTCGTCAAGATGCTTTCCCCGCGCAATGAGACGGTCTACTGGGTTGGTGCAGCAGGTGCGGCAGCTGATGCGGGGCCGGGTACCGACTTCGGTGCGGTCGACCGCGGTTTTGTATCGATTACGCCCCTGCAGATCGACTTGACCAACACGGCACAGTTGCCGTCCATTCGCCACTGGATGCAATGAGTTCAAACGTGTTGCACGGTATCGGCATGACGTCGCAGCGCACCCGGGCGCGCATGATCGAGCGTCTGCGCGAAAAGGGGATACGCCACGACGCTGTGCTCGCCGCGATGGCCGCCGTGCCGCGTCATGTTTTTGTTGAAGAGGCGCTTGCCTCGCGTGCCTACGAAGATACGGCCCTGCCGCTTGGCATGGGGCAGACGATTTCGCAGCCCTATGTTGTGGCCCGGATGATCGAGCTGTTGCTCAATGGCCGCCAGTCGCTGGGCAAAACGCTCGAAGTCGGTGCCGGTTGTGGTTATCAGGCCGCGGTGCTGGCGCAGCTGACCAACGAGGTTTATGCCGTCGAACGTCTTGGTCCCTTGCTTGAGAAGGCCAAGGCCAACATGCGTGCCTTGCAGCAGTTCAATGTTCGTTTGAAGCATGCGGATGGTCAGCTGGGTTTGCCGGAGGCCGGGCCTTTTGACAGCATCATCGTCGCCGCTGCCGGCATGCATGTACCACCGGCCTTGCTTGAGCAACTTGCGCTGGGCGGACGGCTGGTCTTGCCAGTAGGTACGTCCGAGCAGTATCTTAGCTTCATCGAACGTACGCCTCAGGGATATGCTGAAACGCGGCTTGATGCCGTCCGCTTTGTCCCGCTTCTCGCAGGAACACAATGACTCGATTCTTCGCCCTGGTTTTGCCTTGTCTGTTGCTGGCTGGCTGTTTTTCGCAAGCGCCGGCGCCAACGGTCGACCGCAATTCAAGCCCGCAATCGCGCGCGTCCGTTGCGGCCCAACCCTCCGGGCCCGGCTACTACACGGTCAAGAAGGGCGATACGCTGTACCGGATCGCGCTCGAGAACGGTCAGGACTATCGCGATGTGGCGACCTGGAACAACATCACCAATCCGGCGGCGATCAAGGAGGGGGAGGTGTTGCGTGTGATTCCTCCGGCTGCGCCCGGCGCAGTGGCGAATACCGGTGCCGTGGTTGCCAGCCCGGTTGTTGCGGGCGCCGTCGTCGAATCGCGTTCGCTGGATCAGCCCGCAGCCAGTGCGCCGCTTGCCAGCGCACCGCTTGCCACGGCCGCATCCAGTGGTGCCAAGCGCGAGCCGCGCGTCGGCAAGGAACCTTACTCGGACGAGGCTTATGCTCGTTTGAACAAACTGGGTGTTGCCGAGGCTCCCAAGACCGCAGAGCCACGCACCGAGTCCAAACCGGAAGCTGCAAGCACCGCTCCGACTGGTCCGGATGATGTGCCCTGGTTGTGGCCGTCCTCGGCCAAATTGGTCGGGACCTTCAGCGAGGCCGGCAACAAGGGCTACGATTTCGCCGGCAAGGCCGGTGATCCGGTGCTGGCGGCGGGCGATGGCAAGGTGGTTTATGCCGGAGCGGGCCTGCGCGGTTATGGTGAGCTGGTCATCGTCAAGCACAACGGAACCTTCCTATCGGCTTACGCGCACAACCGCAAGATCCTGGTCAAGGAAGGGCAGCAGGTCAGCCGCGGCCAGAAGATTGCCGAAATGGGCAATACCGATGCCGATTCGGTCAAGCTGCACTTCGAAATCCGCAAGCAGGGCAAGCCGGTTGATCCGGCGCAATATCTGCCGAAAAGATGAGTCAGTCCGAGGGGCTCGACGACGAGGAGATGGAAGGAGGGGATCAGGCTGATGAAGCCTTGTCGCCAGAGCCGGAACAGCTCGCCCCGGAAATCGAACTGCTCGAGGATGTTACCCAGCTCTACCTGAACGAAATCGGCGCCAAGCCCTTGCTGACGCCAGCTGAAGAAGTGGCAACCGCCCGTCTGGTCCGGGCCGGCGATTTCAATGCCCGCCAGAAGATGATCGAGCACAATCTGCGGCTCGTCGTGAATATCGCCAAGTACTACCTGAACCGCGGCATTCCCTTGCTCGACCTGATCGAGGAGGGCAATCTCGGCCTGATCCATGCGCTGGAAAAGTTTGATCCGGAACGTGGCTTCCGTTTTTCCACCTATGCCACCTGGTGGATAAGGCAAAGCATCGAGCGCGGCATCATGAACCAGTCGCGTACCATTCGCCTGCCGGTGCATGTCGTCAAGGAAATAAACGTTGTCTTGCGCGCCATGCGGCATCTGGAGGCGGCTGATCGCCGTGATTCGACGGTGGAGCGCGTTGCGGCCCTGATCGACAAGTCGGTCGACGAAGTCCGCCACATCCTTTCGCTCAACGAGCACATCGCTTCACTTGATGCGCCGCTCGATATCGATCCCAGCCATTCGATGGGCGAGGTGATTGCCGATGATGGTGGTGACGATCCCGAGTCCTTGCTGCAGTCCAGTGAAATCGGCAATCTGCTTGATGACTGGCTGGCCCAGCTGACTGACCGGCAGCGCCATGTTATCGAACGCCGTTACGGTTTGAACGGCGCCGATGTTGCGACCCTCGACACCATTGCCGGCGATCTCGGATTGACCCGCGAGCGGGTGCGCCAGATTCAGATGGAAGGTCTGGAGCGTATCCGCAAGATCATCAAGCGTGGCAACATCAGCAAGGACTCCCTGCTTTAGGCTGTCCGTCGGGGCCGAGCGGTCGACCCCGAAAAAACGGCAAAAATGATTGTTTACCGTTGCATCCGCTTGCGGATTTCCTCGCCGAGCTGAAACACCGACATGGCGTAGAAGCTGGAGCGGTTATAGCGGGTGATGACGTAGAAATTCTCGTAACCCAGCCAGTATTCCGTAGCCTGTCCCGGTGAGACGAGATCGACCAGCGCCACGCTGGCGAGCGGATCGGCGTCGCTGAAAACATTTTTATCCCGCAGCTCGGCAACTTTCAGGCTGGGACGAATGCCGGCCTCGATCAGGCCACGCTCGGGCTCGCCATTGATGCGGGCGGGGACGGTGATCGGTTGCCCGGTCTGCCAGCCGTGTTGCTCAAGGAAGCGTCCGACGCTGCCGATCGCATCGTCCACGCTGTTGCCGAGATCAACGCGCTGGTCGCCGTCGAAATCGACGGCGTAGCGGCGCTGGCTGCCCGGCATGAATTGCGGAATGCCGATGGCGCCGGCAAATGAGCCTTTGACGGCAAGCGGATCAAGATTGTTTTCGCGCGCCAGCAGCAGGAATTGTTCAAGCTCGGTGCGGAAAAACTCGGCGCGCGGCGGATAGTTGAAGGCGAGCGTGGCGAGCGCTTCGAGGACGCGGAAGCCGCCGGTATTGCGACCGTATTCGGTTTCGACGCCGATGATGGCGACGATGATTTCTTCCGGTACGCCGTAGAGGGCACGGGCGCGCGCCAGCTTGGCCTGGTTTTCCTGCCAGAAGCGGACGCCGCCATCAATGCGCCGATCGTTCAGGAAACGCGGCCGGTAACGTTCCCAGGAGCGTTGTTGCGGCGAGCTGGGCGGCTTGATCAGTTGCAGGACCTTGCTGTTCGGGCTGACCTGGGCGAACTGGGCGAGCAGCTCGTCGGCGTTGAAGCCCTGGCGCTGTTCGAGTTCGCGCGCGAAGTCGACGACGGCTGCCTGGTCGGCAAAGCTCGGGGTGTTGTTCGCAGCGGAAGCCAGTCCGGTCAGGCCGGCGAGCAGCAGGGCGCCAAAGGTGTGCTTCAAGTTGTTCTCCATCAAGGCAGGCGTGCCACGGCGGCACGCAGTGTTTTCAGATTGTCGCTTGCGCCGGCATAGCGGGTTTGCAGATAGGCTTCGACGACGCGGTCGAAGGCCTCGCCAAGCGCCGGTTGTTCAAGGTGAACGCGTCGGGCTATCGCCAGCGGGGTCTCCCAGGGCGCCCAGTTTACTTGCCTTCGCGCCAGATGTCGCAAGGCTTTATGCCAAAGACGCATGGCCGGGTCGCGCTCCGGCCGGTTGTACATGGTCCAGGCGGTCAATACCGCCAGCGCCAGGCTGCAGCCGGCAGCGAGCAGGATGGCGAGATTCTGCCAGCCGGTATCGGACAGGCCGAGGCGCGACAGCAGTTCGCGCTGGCTCTGGGCGTCGTAGCCGAGAATCTGCTGGTTCCAGGCATTGTTCAGCGCCTCCCAGCGGTAACGCAGGTTACGCAGCATGTCCGAGCGCAGCTGCAAGACGGCCGGCAAGGGTTCGCCGGCGGCCAGCACATCGCCGATGCCGTTCTCGAGTCGCGCCGGCGCGACGACAGCCGTCGGATCGACGCGCACCCAGCCGCGCCCGTCCAGCCAGACCTCGGCCCAGGCGTGCGCATCGGACTGACGAATGACCAGATAGCCGTCGAGCGGGTTCTTTTCGCCGCCCTGATAACCGCCAACAACACGGGCCGGTATGCCGGCGCTGCGCATCAGGACAACGAAGGCTGCAGCATAGTGTTCGCAGAAACCGCGCTTGCTCCGGAACAGGAAGTCGTCGATGCCGTTGCGGCCGAGCAGTGGCGGCTGCAGGGTGTAGGCAAAGTCGCGCCCGGCAAACAGGGTCAGTGCCTGATTGACGATGGCAGCTGGCGTTTTGCCGCTGTTTCGCCAGTCGACCGCCAGGGCCCGCGTTTGCGGATTGAGGCCGGGCGGCAGCGCCCGGTTGCGCTCGAGAACGGCGGTGCTTTCGCGGACATTGAAGCGGAAATCGAGGCTGGCGGCGAAACGGAAGCGCTGGCGCTGACTGATCGGCTGTCGCGCATGGGCGGTCAAGCGGCCATTCAGGGCGGTTTCCGGCGGCAATCCGGTCGGCGCATCCAGGGTCAGCAGCCAGCGTTGTTCGCTCGCTTCCAGCGTGGTTTCGTAGGTGATTGGCAGCGACAGGGCTTCGATTTGTTCGGCGGCCAGGCGGCCGGGCGACTGTCGCCAGGTCTGGCCATCGAAGTTTTCCATGACCGGGCCGCGCCAGTAGAGTTTGTCGCGGGCCGGCAGCGGACCATCGAAGCGCACGCGAAACGCGATTTCGCCGCTTTGCACCAGTTGCGCGATGCTGCCCGGTGCCATTTGCTCCGACAGCCCGGTCTTGCCGGCGTGGGCGTCCTGCGGCAGGCCCCAGAGCGGGCCGCTGATGCGCGGGAAAAGCAGGTAAAGCAGCAACATGAAGGGCAGGGCCTGCGCGACGAGGCTGGCGGCATAACGCAGCGTTGCCCGCAATGGGCTGGCCGGGCCGCCGTGCAGACGAATCAGGGCGGCAGTGATCAGCCACAGCGCGCCAAGCAGCCAGAGTCCGGTGGTAATGCCCTGCGCGTAAAAATAATGCGTGAGCAGCAGGAAGAAGCCGAGGGTGACGATCACCATCGCATCGCGCCGGCTTTTCAATTCGAGCAATTTCATCGCCATGAACATGACCAGCATGGCGACGCCGGCATCGCGCCCGAACAGCGAGTGGAACTCGAGCAGAATTCCGGTGCAACCGAGAACGACCAGCAAAAACAGCAGCCAGCGTCCGGGCAGGCGCCGGTCACCCTGCCACAGCCAGGCGCCCCAGAGCAGGATCAGGCCGGCAAAACTGCTCAGCCAGAGTGGCTGGTGCAGGAAATGCGGTGCAGTGGTGATCGCGGCGACGCCGAACAGCCAGGGCGTGGCTGCGTGATCAAGGGCTTCACGGGCGGCGGTGCTCATGCCGGAAACAATGCCAGGGTTTCGAGGCAATGGCGGCGGTGCGCCTCGCCGCTGCCCGGCGGAATATTCTGGCCGGGCATCGCCAGGCTGTAACGGCAGCCTGCATCGGCGGCGCTGATTACCCAGCCGGTGAGCAAAGACAAACGTTCTTCGCTGGATGCCATGCCCGCGGTCGACGCCCAGTCAAGCTGCAATTCGGTTTCGGCACCGCCGGCGAATTGCTTGACCAGCAAACCCTGGTCGCCGTTTTGCCGGGCGCTGGCCTTCCAGGCGACATGGCGCGGCGAGTCGGCTGGCTGGCGCTCCCTGAACCCGGCGAAATCCTCCTCGCCTCCTTCGCCACTGCGGGCGCCGCCCTGTGCGGTCGGTCGGGGCGGGGGCAGGGCGGAGAACAACGGTTGCGGATAAACCAGGCAGCGCATGGCCGGCTGCAGGTAACTCCAGGCGACGAACAGGCCGAGCGGATAGACGGTCGACAGGCGAATCCGGGGCAATTCCAGCCAGCCACGCTGGCGGGCGAGCAGCGGGATGCTGATTTTCGTGCTCGCCAGGCGGTCGACCGCTGCAGGAACCGTTTTTTTCGCCGGCGATGCCGAGTTCCAGTGCCTGGCGTGGCTGCTTTCTGTCGTTGTCCAGGGTCAGCGTGAAATGCGCTGTCTCGCCGGCAAAAACAGCCTCGCTGCGCCCTGGCGTGACGAGCAGTCCATGCAGGTTGCGAAAGGTGTGCACCATGCCGGCCATGCCCAGGCCGGCGAGCAGGAAGACGAGCGCATGGCCGAGCGCCAGGTTGTAGTTGATGGCGCCGATCAGCATGACGAGCAGGGCCGTGGCAAAGAGCAGGCCGGCGCCGGTCGGGACGATGAAAATTCGCCGCTGACCCAGCCGGAAGCGCGTCGTGCCGTCGCTCTGCCAGCGGAACAGGCGCTGTTTCAGGGAGGAAACGAGGCCCACGAATTAAGGGATGGCAACCGAGCGAAGCAGGGCTGCAATGTCTTCGGCGCCAGCCTGGCCGCCTTGCGCCAGGAGCAGGCGATGTCGTGCGATGGCAGGGAATACGGCCTGCACATCGTCGGGCAGGACCATTGCCCGTCCGGCCAGCCAGGCCCAGGCGCGGGCGGCGGCGAGCAGGGCGAGGCCGGCGCGCGGTGACAGGCCATGGCGAAAATCGGGACTCAGCCGGCTGGCTTCAAGCAGTGCCTGCACGTATTCGATGAGCGGTCCGGCGGCATGGATGGCGGCAACTTCCTGCTGCAGGGCCGGCAGGTCTGCGGCATTGAGCAAGGCCGGCAATTGCTCGGCTTTTTGCCGTTGACCGCCGGCCGCGAGCAAGGCGCGCTCGGCCATCCGGTCCGGGTAACCGAGTTCGATGCGCATCAGGAAACGGTCGAGCTGCGATTCGGGCAGTGGAAAGGTGCCGATCTGGTGTGCCGGGTTTTGGGTGGCGATGACGAAGAACGGGGTTGGCAGCGGACGGGTCTGGCCTTCGGCCGTCACCTGGCCCTCTTCCATCGCCTCGAGCAAGGCGCTCTGGGTTTTCGGTGTGGCGCGGTTGATCTCGTCGGCGAGCAGCAATTGGGCAAAGATCGGCCCGGGCAGGAAGCGGAATTCGCCTTTCTCCCGCTCATAAATGGAGACGCCGGTAATGTCGGCAGGTAGCAGGTCGCTGGTGAACTGGATGCGGGCGAAATCGAGGCCGAGCAGGTGGGCCAGGGCGTGCGCCAGCGTTGTCTTGCCCATGCCGGGCATATCCTCGATCAGCAAGTGGCCGCCGGCGAGCAGGCAGGCCACCGCCGTGCGGATTTCCTTCTCCTTGCCGAGAATGATTTTTCCCGTTTCGGCAAGAACGTTCTCCAGCGCCCGTCGCCGGTCGCCTGATGAAGCCTGGTTTGCTGCCTGCATGCTGATTTATCCGAAAATTATTCCAGCCAATTCTAATGCTTGAAGCGGCGCAATGATTGGGACCATAATGGAATCTCGACGTGCGCCTTCGGTGGCGGGCGGTTCGAAGAGACGAAGAGACGAAAGAGAACAAAAAAGTGACAACCACTGCTTTCATTACCCATCGCGACTGCCAGTTGCACGACATGGGGTCGCATCACCCGGAATGCCCGCAACGTCTGACGGCCATCAATGATCACCTGATTGCGCAAGGGATCGATGCCTATTTTGTTTATTACGATGCCCCGCTGGCGACCTTCGAACAACTGCTGCGCGTCCATCCGGCATCGCACCTCGAGCGCATCAAGCGTGCTTCACCCGAGCATGGCGTCGTCCATCTTGATCCGGATACCGCCATGAATCCGCATACCTGGCAGGCTGCCTTGCGGGCCGCCGGCGCCGGTTGCCTGGCGGTCGACCTCGTCATGCGGAAAGAAATCCAGAACGCCTTCTGTGCCGTGCGTCCGCCCGGCCACCATTGCGAAAAATCGACCCCGATGGGCTTCTGCTTCTTCAACAACATCGGTGTTGCCGCCCGTCACGCCATCAAGGCCCATGGCCTGGAGCGTGTGGCGATCATCGACTTCGACGTGCACCATGGCAACGGCACCGAAGACTGTTTCGCCGGTGACGAGCAGGTGCTGATGTGCAGTATCTTCCAGCATCCTTTCTATCCGTATAGCGGTACTGACAAGCCGGCCGCCAACATGTGCAATGTGCCGCTTGCCGCCGGTTGCGGTGGCGAAGAGTTCCGCGATGCCGTCACCCAGGTCTGGATGCCGCGTCTGCGCGAGTTCAATCCGCAGATGATCCTGATCTCGGCTGGCTTCGACGGGCATTACGAAGACGATATGGGTGGCCTGAAGCTGGTTGAAAAGGATTTTGCCTGGTGTACCGATCAGCTGATGAAGCTGGCGGCCGAAATTTGCGACAAGCGCATTGTCTCGATGCTCGAAGGCGGTTACGTGATGACCTCGCTGGCGCGCAGCGTCGGGGCGCATCTGCGAACCTTGGCCGATCTCTAGATATCAGTCGGGCGACGGCAATCACCGTCGCTGATTTCCTTCGGAAAAAGAACAGGGTGGGGTAAAATCCCGCCCTCTTTTTCATGTTTCCAACGTTTAACCGGATGAATCCATGGCGTTGATTGTTCAAAAATACGGCGGCACGTCGGTCGGTAATCCCGAGCGCATCAAGAATGTCGCCAAGCGGGTGGCGAAGTTCCACGCGCAAGGTCACCAGGTTGTGGTGGTCGTTTCCGCAATGAGCGGCGAAACCAACAAGCTGATTGCGCTGGCCAAGGAAGTTCAGGCCAGCCCGGATCCGCGCGAGCTCGACCAGATCTGCTCCACCGGCGAGCAGGTCACCATCGGTCTGCTCTCGATGGCGCTGATGAATATCGGCATCCCGGCGCGCAGCTACACTGGCGGCCAGGTCAAGGTCCTGACCGACAGCACCTTCACCAAGGCGCGCATCCTGTCGATTGACGAGACCAACATGCGGCGCGATCTCGATGCCGGCAAGGTGGTTGTCGTGGCCGGCTTCCAGGGTGTCGATGAGTTCGGCAACATCACCACGCTCGGTCGTGGCGGTTCCGATACCTCCGGCGTCGCGCTTGCTGCTGCGCTGAAGGCAGACGAATGCCAGATCTACACCGACGTCGATGGCGTCTACACCACCGACCCGCGCGTCGTGCCGGAAGCCAAGAAGCTCGACACCATCACCTTCGAAGAGATGCTGGAAATGGCCAGCCTCGGCTCCAAGGTGCTGCAGATCCGCTCGGTCGAATTCGCCGGCAAGTACAAGGTCAAACTGCGCGTTCTTTCCAGCTTCCAGGACGAAGGGGAAGGCACGCTGATCACTGTTGAGGAAGACAAGAAAATGGAACAACCGATCATCTCCGGGATCGCCTTCAATCGCGACGAAGCCAAGCTGACCGTGCTCGGCGTGCCGGATACCCCGGGTATTGCCTACCAGATCCTGGGCTCCATCGCCGACGCCAACATCGACGTTGACATGATCATCCAGAACGTTGGTCGCGACGGCACCACCGACTTTTCCTTCACGGTCAACCGCGGCGATTTCGCCAAGACCAAGGAAATCCTCGAAGGCGTCAAGACCCGTCTGGGCGCTCGCGAAGTCACCGGCGACAACAAGATCTGCAAGGTCTCGGCGGTCGGCGTCGGCATGCGCTCGCACCCGGGTGTCGCCTCGAAGATGTTCAAGGCGCTGGCCGACGAAGGCATCAACATCCAGATGATCTCGACCTCCGAGATCAAGATTTCCGTCGTGCTCGACGAGAAGTACCTGGAGCTGGCCGTTCGCGTCCTGCACCGCACCTTCGGTCTGGACCAGTAAAAGTTTGACCAAAGGGCGCGGAGGCTATATCATCCGCGCCTCGTTGAAGTCTGGATCCGGAGACGTGGCCGAGAGGTCGAAGGCACTCCCCTGCTAAGGGAGCATGCGGGCAAAACCTGCATCGAGGGTTCGAATCCCTCCGTCTCCGCCAGCAACATCGAAAACATGCGCCCTCCGGGGCGTTTTGTTTTTCCAGTGGCAAAAAGTTCATCGGCATGGAATGACCTGGCGACAAGCGATAGAGCTGCCGGTCGATATGATGCTCTGGTCAGTCTGGATTAACTCACGTGTTAGCTGTCAGCAAGATTGCTCATGGATCACCTCAAATTCAATTTTGACGACCGTCCCTACCTGTTGTGGCTTGTCGGATGGCGTGCCCTGCTGGCGCTGATTGCGCTCTACACGGTGCTGGAAAAAACGTTCCTGACTGCGTTCATGTCGCTCGGGATGCTTGGCGTGCTATTAATGCTTGGTGAAGCCGCCTACAGGAGCAAGATTCACTACGAGCAGGAAAAGCTGCGACAACAGAAGGAAAAGGAGTTCCGCGAGCGACGGGCGGAAGAAGCCAGGCTGCGCTATGAGCAACAGAAGCTGGAAGGCAAGCGCGGCTTGATGTCGCTTGATGATGATGCCAGGCTCGAAGAAGAGGAGGGGGGAGCAAATAATCCTCCGGCAGAGACGACCTGATCAGGTCGGGTTGCCGCAAAACAAAAAGCACCCGCGCGGGTGCTTTTTGTTTTCATGGGTCCGGGTTGGCGGCTGGTTTCAGGCCGTCTTCGTGGTTTCGCTTGCCGTACCCAGTTTGCTGGCGAGAAAGTCGTCGTAACCCTGGTTGACCAGATCGAAGGTCCGCATGATGCCGCTTTCGATATCGCCACTGAAGACCTGCAAGCCTTGCAGGATGTCTTTTGCCTCGTTGAAGCCTTTTTCGAAACCGCCGCGGATCAGGTTGACGAAATTGGTGGCCAGCTGCTCCGGGTCGTCACCGGGGTGTTGGGCGGCGTAACTGTCGTAAAAGGCGGTAGACAGCGAGACGATACGTGCGGCGGTCGCTTCGGCTGAATTGTCTTCACTCATCTTGCCCTGGATGGCATCGGTGCCAAGTGTGGGGGCGAGATATTCGTTGATCCGGTCGATCGCGCTGCGAAAGAGCAGGGCTTGCGACTGTTCGCCGGTCTTGAGCGATACCGCGGCGGATGCTTCGAGAATCTGCACGTTCATTTCATCGCGCAGGCTGATCTGGGTTTCCGATGCGGAGCGGGTTCTGCTTTGTGCCAACTCGGCATTTTGCGTCGTGGAGCGTTGCGCGACCTGAGTGGTGGCTGATGTATCGGTCATGCTGACCTCCGTGGTTTTGAGCATCAAGCGGAAATTGCGTCCGTTGCCGGGGCAAAGCCCCTTGTACTCAGTCTAGGCCATGGCGGGCAAAGGGCCAGCGGCTATTTTTCCGGCACCTGCAATTCAGTCTGCTTGGCCAGCGTGGTGGCATGGTGCCGTTTTTCCTGAGGGCTCAATTGCTTGATCCTGTATTCGGCTTTCGAGGCGCTGGAGCGGTCCGGGTGCTGCTCATGCCCGAGCAGGCGTAGCGGCGGGTGCGAGCGTGTATAGCGGGCGCCGGTGCCCTGGCAATGGGCCGCGTAGCGGGCGGCAACATCGACGGTGATGCCGGTGTAGATGCTGCCGTCGCAACATTCGATCAGATAGAGAAACCAGGGCTTCTTAGCCATCGCGGCCGACTCGGGTCAGGGCCTGGCGGATGCGCAGGACGGTCTGCTCGACCGCGGCGTGACGCGAAACCTCCAGGCCGAGGTCGCGCGCAATGGCATTGACCCTGGCGGTATTGAGCGGAATGCCGCCGCGATCAATTGCCGCGATCAGGCTTTGGGCGCGGGCAATTTCGGAAGTCGGGGCGGGGCGGACTGAAAATTTGTCTTTCAGCCAGGCAATGATGCCTTTCGGCCGGCGTGATCCCATACACTTGCTTCTTGAGAAAAAAGGCAAGGATACATTGATGGCAGTCAGAACGTTCCCGGGGCAAGGCAATTTACGGTCGACTGCCTGCAGGAGGCCAATTTGAGTGAAGTTGTATTGAGTCGCAGCGATCTGGCCGCCGCCGAATTGCCGCTCTATCCCGGTATCGGGCTTGCCAGCATCACGCTGGTCAGTTCTGCCGCGCAGGCTGAAGAGGCCCGGACGGCACTGATGGCGGCCGACGCCATCGGTTTCGATACCGAGTCCAAGCCGACTTTCCTGAAGGGCGAGGTGTCGACCGGGCCGCATCTGATCCAGCTGGCGACCGACGAGCACGCCTATCTTTTCCCCGTGGTGGGAACGCCCGCACTCGACGTGCTGAAAGCGGTGCTCGAAGCTCCCGGCGTGCTCAAGGTTGGTTTTGGCCTGGGCAACGACCGCAGCGCACTGCATACGCGCCTGAACATCGCCTTGCAGAATGTCCTCGATCTCGGCGAAGAGCTGCGCGGGCCGGGGCATCGCGGCACGGTCGGCGCCAAGGTGGCGGTGGCGCATTATTTCGGTCAGAAGCTGCAAAAGTCGAAAAAGATCGGGACCAGCAACTGGGCCAATGCACGCCTCAACGAGCGGCAGATTCTCTACGCCGCCAACGATGCGCACGTCGCGCTGCGCATTTACCGGACCTGGCGGCAAAATAACGACCTGCCGGCCTGAGGCCGATCCTGCCATCCCGATTCACTGCTCAACCCGGAACCTGCAAACGTATGTCGCTTTCCCTTCCCGAACTGTCCCTCGTCGAAACCCGCGTTCTCGCTACCCTGGTCGAGAAGCAACGCACCGTACCCGATACCTATCCGCTCTCGATCAATGCGCTGGCCGCCGGTTGCAACCAGAAGACCAGCCGCAACCCGGTGCTTGAGCTGGGGGAGCCGGAGATCCTGCAGGCCATCGATAGCCTCAAGGATCTCGGTCTGGTCAGCGAAGTCAGCGGCAGTCGGGTGGCGCGTTTCGCGCACAACCTGGAAAAGCAGCTTGGTGTGCCGAGCCAGGCATCGGCTTTGCTCACCGTGCTGATGCTGCGCGGCCCGCAGACGGCCGGCGAGTTGCGCCTGAACTGCGAGCGCCTGCACAAATTTGCCGATATTTCTTCGGTCGAGGCATTTCTCGAAGAACTGGCCGAGCGCGCTGACGGCGGCCTGGTGCTGCGCCTGCCTCGTCTGCCTGGCACCAGGGAAGAGCGCTGGACACACCTGCTGAGCGGCCAGCCGGCCGCGGAGAGCCTTGTGGCTGGGGTGGGCAAGGCTGCGGCCAGTGAAGAACTGGCCGACCTCAAGGCGCGGGTCGGCGCGCTAGAAGCTGAAGTTGCCGAACTGAAGGCGCTGCTCCTGGCAAACGGCGCATAACTCGCCGGTGCGTCTGCCCCTTTTCCTGCTGCGGCGTCTTTATCCGCTGGCCGCCTTTCTCGGCGGCTTTGCCTGGGATGCGCTGACCATCGGCCAGCGGGTTCGCGTGGTGGATCTCTGGCGCCTCGGCTTTTTCCTGCTTGGCGCCGGGCTGCTGGTCGTCGCCCTGGCGCGGCGCGAGGCTTTGCAAAAAGTTGCCCCCGCTGCGGCAAGCGGCTGGCGCGGGCGCCTGACTGATCTGCGCTGGCAGGCACCTTACCTGCTGCTGCAGTTCTTTTACGGCGGCATTTTTTCGGCGCTGTTCATTCTCTATTTCAAGAGTTCCGGCCATCTCGGTACCTGGCTGACGGCGGTGCTGCTTGGTGCGCTGCTGGTTCATAACGAAGTCGCCGGCAAGCGTCATGGCGAGCGTTTTACGCTGACCTGGGCATTGCTCGCGCTGAATGCCATCCTGCTTTTCAATTTTGCCTTGCCGCACACGGTGGGCAGCTTGAATTCGGCCTGGTTTTACCTGTCGACCGCTGGCGGCATTGTTCTTGTGCATGCGCTGTGGTGGTTTTCTCCCGGGCGACCGGGGCGGGTCCTGCCGGCCTGGGGGCTGGCCGCGCTGCTCCTGCTTGCCTGGCGCCTCGACATGATCGCGCCGGTGCCACTGGTTGAACAGGATATTGCCGTTGGCCACGACTTTGTCCAGGCGCCGGGGCGCTATGCCTTGCGCCTGGAGCGGGCGCCGGTCTGGCAGTTCTGGCGGCATCAGTCACAGACGGTCCACGTGCCGGATGGTGGCAAATTGTATGGCGTCTCGGCGGTGTTCGCGCCCAAGGGGGTGACGGCAGCCCTGGAGCACCGCTGGGAGGTACGCGAAGCCAATGGCTGGCGCCTCGCCTACCGCAACCGCTTTCAGACCACTGGCGGACGCGAGCGCGGCTTTCGCGGCTATTCCTGGGTGCGCAATCCGCCGCCCGGCGAGTGGCGTTTTGTCGTGGCGACGCAGGATGGGCGTACCGTCAGTATCCTGCCGATCACCGTGGTGCGCGGTGAGGTGCCGGCCGAGCAACTTTCACTTCGCGAATTTTGAGTGTTTGGCCGTACGCCAAGCCTGAGGAAGCAAGACAATCAATGAACCGGCAAAAATCTCCCCCTGCCGCTGTAACCGACCGGGGCGTGCGTGTCGCGCTGATCTTCGCGCTGGCGGCAGAACGCCTGGCAGCTTATTACGAGCACGGGCAATGGCTGACCGAGGGGCAGGGCGCCTCGCTGGCGGCCGACTGGCTGAGTCGCTCAAAACTCAATCTGCCGCTGGCCGAACGGCGGCATTTGTCCGACCGGAGCGATCAGCTGGCGCGCCAGGTTGCCGCGACGCTGTCGCGTGAGGCCGGGCTGTACACGGCGCATGAAATGATGGAGTCGCTTGATCCGAACTATCACTCCGAGATCGCGCAGTCGCTGCTCGACGAGTGCGATCGCCTGCTCGGCGATGCGGCTCCGCTTTGATGGCTGTTCAGCCCCAGAAGGCGCCGGTTTGATCCGTGTCGAGCAGGCTGATCAGCTTTTCCAGGTCGCGCTCCGGTTTGGCCGGATAGGGCAGCCACGTTTCGTGCGGGCCGAAATGCGGGCGGAACAATGTCCAGGTGTTCGACGCCGGGTTGAAGCAAAAACGCGCCACCGGCAGTCGGCTCCAGCGCTCCGGGTGCTGGAAGTGCGGTCGCGATTCGACCAGTGTGACTGCATCGCCGTCGATTTCAATGTCGATGCGGACCTGCTCGGGCAGATGTGCCGGCAGCCGTTGGTTGCAATAAGCCTCGATCTTGGTTTGGGCGAGGTGCCTGATCAGTACGGGGAGTGTCATCCGCTTGCCGTGAAAAACAGTCAGGCGTGCATGCTAACGCAGTTGCCGGAATATCTCCATGGAATATCCGGCTGTGGTGCAGGCGTTGAGCTTGCAGGCCTTTCCTGTTTCAATCCCGCCTCATGACATCCAGCACCCAGAAAAAACTCTCGCATCTGCGGGTTATCGGCGCGGCCAGTGGGCTGGGCGCGCAGGACCAGGCATGCGCGGACGGGCCGCTGGCTTTCCATCATTCGCAGGCCTGGCACCAGATCGAGCGGCATCCTCTGGTTGATTGGGGGCGCACCCTGTTTGCGCCGGCGGCAGACCATCTGTCTGCGACGGCGCGCATTGCCGAGCTTTGCCAGCAGCTCGCCGACGAACTGGAACTGGCCCTGCGCGACAAGGTGTTTCCGCTTGTCATCGGTGGCGATCATTCGGTGGCAATCGGTACCTGGAGCGGCGTTGCCCGCTTTGCCGGCGCGCCGCTCGGCCTGCTCTGGATCGATGCGCATCTCGACAGTCACACGCCGGAAACCAGTTATTCCGGGGCGGTGCATGGCATGCCGCTGGCCTGCCTGCTCGGCCGTGGCGACAAGCGGCTGCTCAACATCGGTTTGTCCGGCGCGCAGGTTAGTGCCGCTCACTGCGTCGTTCTCGGGGCGCGCAGCTACGAACCCGAGGAACTCGAGTTCCTGCAGCAGCAGGGCGTACGCATCATCGACAGCGAGGAAATCCTGCAGCGCGGCTTTGCCGCCTGCCTGGAAGAGGCCGGCAAGATTGTGGCCGGTGCGCCAGCCGGTTTTGGCGTGACGCTCGATCTCGATGTGCTCGATCCGCAACTGGCGCCCGGTGTCGGTAGTCCGGAGCCGGATGGTCTGGGCGCGCGCGAAATCCGTCTGGCCCTGCGCCAACTGGCCGCGACCAGCGGTTTGCGGGCGCTGGAAATCGTCGAATACAACCCGGATCGCGACCGGGACGGGCTGACGGCGAGGCTGATCTCCGGCCTGATTGGCGAAATCCTGCCGGCGATTGCCGGACGTGGCGGAAAATAAGGCATGCGCCGCGATCCCCATGCCGTTCTCGAAGTTGCCCGTGATGCCAGCCCGGCCGAGATCAAGCGCGCCTATCGCCGTCTCGCCATGCGCTGGCACCCGGATCGCAACGAGCATCCGGAGGCGACCGAGCGCTTCAAGCTGATCCGCGCCGCCTACGACAAATTGACAGCGGTCGACCTGCCAGAAGAGGCAGAAACCGAAGATGCGGCGGCAGAGCCTGCGCCCGAAGCGGCGCCGGCCAAGGCGGCCGATATCCGGCTGAATCTCGAAGTCACGCTGGAAGAAGCGGCCGCCGGTTGCCGCAAGAGCATTCACTACGCCCGCGGCAAGGCCTGTCCGACCTGTGACGGCACTGGCGAAGCGGGAATTTCGCGGACGCGCTTTTGTGCCGCCTGCCACGGCAGTGGTCGGGTGCACGATGCCAAGCGCTCCCTGGTGCCTTGTCCCGATTGTGGCGGGCGCGGCGTGTTTTCCGAGCGCATCTGTCCGGACTGCCATGGCAGTGGCCGTGAAGTCGCCGATGTCAGCCTGGAAATCAGCGTGCCGCCCGGCATGCTGTCCGGCGATGACCTGCGTCTGAGTGGGCAGGGCGAACCGGGCGGCGACAAGCAGCGGGCTGGCGATCTTTATCTGACCCTGATCATCGCGGCGCATCCGCTTTATGAAATGCGCGGGCGCGACCTGCATTTCAGCATGCCGGTCAGTGCGATCAGCCTGCTGGCCGGCGCTGAAATCCGGGTCCCCTCGCTGGCCGGCAGCATCGCCTGCGAACTAGCTCCGGGCGCGGCGGAAAACCGCGAAGTACGGCTGTCCGGCAAGGGTTATCCGGGGCGCGGTCGCAATCCGGCAGGCGATCTCGTGATCAGTCTTGAAGTAGAGTTTCCCCGCCATCTGAACGCCCGTCAGCGCAAGTTGCTGCTGCAGGCGGATGCGGCTCTGCTGGCGGATGCAGATGAGGCGCTGCCGACGCTGGCGGCATGGCGGCGGAGCTTTCTTGCCGAATAGGAAAGTTGTGTCGCTTATCCGACATCGGCGGCGGGCTTGTCACCTGTCCTGCCAGCGGTAATCGCCGCTACGCCGCCTTCCGGCCGGCTGACGCCGCTTGGCATCATCCCTGCATCAAGCTTCCTGTCCATCGACAAGGGAGTGACACATGCACAACAAGATCGGAATGTTTTTCGGCACGGAAACCGGAACCACCCGCCTGATTGCCAAGAAAATGCAGAAGAAACTCGGCGACGAACTCTGCGACAAACCGCTCAACGTCAATCGTATCGGCCTCGCCGAGATGCTTGCGTACGACGCGCTCATCCTCGGTACGCCCAGTTATGGCGTGGGCGAGATTCCGGGCAAGAGCGCCGGCTGTTTCGAGCCGAACTGGGAGGAGTTCTTGGCGCAGCTGACGGAAACGCCGGACTTTCGCGGCAAGCGCATCGCATTTTTCGGTCTCGGCGCGCAGGAGCGCTATGCCGACCGTTTCGCCAGTTCCTTGCTGGCACTGGTCGAAAAATTCCGTGGCTGGGGAGCCGAGATCGTCGGCGAGTGGCCGGCTGACGGTTATGTCTTCGAGCACTCCGCGGCGCTGGTTGACGGCCGTTTTGTCGGCCTGATCATCGACCAGCGTACGCAGGGCATGCTGACCGATGAACGCATCGAGCGCTGGCTGGCGCAGGTCGGGCCGTTGCTGCGGGAAAAGCTGGCGGTT
Organism: Quatrionicoccus australiensis; assembly: GCF_020510525.1. Classification (NCBI taxonomy): domain Bacteria; kingdom Pseudomonadati; phylum Pseudomonadota; class Betaproteobacteria; order Rhodocyclales; family Azonexaceae; genus Quatrionicoccus; species Quatrionicoccus australiensis. Next base: position 2,221,795 of record NZ_CP075188.1, on the reverse strand, counting down.
AGCTGACTGTTCGGTCGTGCCGGTCGACGCCTGGATTCAGCGATTTTCCGGGGTTGCGGCGGCGGGCTGCGCCACGAATTTGTAGCGTTTTGCCAGGTCGACCGCTGCGCTGGCTTGCAGTGGCAGTTCATGCCAATGGATGCTTGCCGGTCGACCGCTCATCAAAGCCAGAAATGCCTCTTCGCCGGCCGGCCCGCCTTCGGCCTCGCAGCATTCGGCAAGAAAGCCGGCCAGTTCGCGGTCGTCGAGCAGGCCGATGCCAAGTTCGGTTTCCAGCAGGATATTGCCGTCGGCATCGAGAAAAACCGCCAGCACCGCACCGGCCGGCTGGCCGGTGTGGCTGACGAAGGCATCGCCTTCGCGGCGGAAAACCCATGGTGTGTAGGCCAGGGTGACAAAAACGCGTTGCGGCCCGTTCTGCAGGAACCAGCGGCCCGTCTCGTCACAACCGTACTGCCGGTTGATGAACTCGATCAGGCCGCGGTGCGTGACGCGCTCGCCCTGCAATCGCCAGTCGCCCCGCCGGTCGAGCGACAACCAGTCGTAACAGGCGGGGACGTCAGGCCATTTGGCGATGGCAGAGAGATCAACCATCAGTCGGCGTAGGCGTCCATGCTCGGGCAGCCGCAATTGAGATTGCGGTCGCCAAACACGTCGTCGATGCGATTGACGCTCGGCCAGAACTTGTTGGCGGCGACCCAGGGCAGCGGGAAGACGGCCTGCTGGCGGCTGTACGGGCGATCCCAGTCGGCGATGATGTCGGCCTGGGTGTGCGGCGCATGCTTGAGTGGGTTGTTGTCGGCCGGCCAGCTGCCGTTCTCGATCTGGCGGATTTCCTCACGAATGCTGATCATCGCGGCAATGAAACGATCCAGCTCGGCCTGCGACTCCGATTCGGTCGGTTCGACCATGATCGTGCCGGCGACCGGGAAGGACACCGTCGGTGCGTGGAAGCCGTAGTCCATCAGGCGCTTGGCGATGTCGATCTCGGCGATGCCGGTGGCGGCCTTGAGCGGACGGATGTCGAGGATGCACTCGTGCGCAACGCGGCCGTTCTTGCCGGTGTAGAGCACCGGGTAATGGGCGTTGAGCTTCTGCGCGACGTAGTTGGCGTTGAGGATGGCGAATTGCGTTGCCTTCTTGACGCCGGCGCCGCCCAGCATGGCGAGGTACATCCAGGAAATCGGCAGGATAGAGGCGGAGCCGAAGGGGGCGGCGGAAACCGCCCCCTGACCGGCATTGACGCGCTCGGCGCTGCCCGTTGCTGCAACCGCGTGATCGGCCATGAACGGCGCCAGATGCGCCTTCAGACCGATCGGGCCCATGCCCGGTCCGCCGCCGCCATGCGGGATGGCGAAGGTCTTGTGCAGGTTCATGTGGCTGACGTCGGCGCCGATGTAGCCGGGCGAGGTCAGGCCGACCTGGGCGTTGAGGTTGGCGCCGTCCATGTACACCTGGCCGCCGTTGGCATGCACGATGGCGCAGATGTCCATGACCGCCTCTTCGAAGACGCCGTGCGTGGACGGATAGGTCAGCATCAGGCAGCCAAGGTTGGCGGCGTGCAATTCGGCCTTGTTTTTCAGGTCGACCGTATCGACGTTGCCATTCTCGTCACAGTCGACGACGACGACCTGCATGCCGGCCATCTGGGCAGTGGCCGGGTTGGTGCCGTGCGCCGATTTCGGGATCAGGCAGATCGTGCGGTGGGCATCGCCGCGGCTGGCGTGGTAGCGGCGAATCGCGACCAGGCCGGCATATTCACCCTGCGCGCCGGAGTTCGGCTGCATGCAGATGGCGTCGAAACCGGTCACCGTCTTCAGCCATTCGGTCAGGCTGCCGATCATTTCGAGGTAGCCGGCGGCCTGGTCGCGCGGCGCGAACGGGTGCAGGTTGGCGAATTCGGGCCAGGTGACCGGGATCATCTCGCTGGTCGCGTTCAGCTTCATGGTGCAGGAGCCGAGCGAAATCATCGAGTGATCAAGCGCCAGATCCTTGTTCTGCAGCGACTTCAGGTAGCGCAGCATCTCGTGCTCGGTGTGATGCGTGTTGAACACCGGGTGCGTCAGCACGGCGTCGCTGCGCAGCAGCGACGGGTTGGCGGCGGCAACTTGTGCATCGATCGCTGCCATGTCGAGCGTGACCTGGGCGATCACCTTGAACAGCGCGGCCACATCGTGGCGGGTGGTCGTCTCGTCGAAGGAAATGCCGAGTACGCCGGCCGAGGCGCGGCGCAGGTTGTAGCCGGCGGCGAGGGCTTCGAGATAGACGATTTCGGCACGCGCGCCGAGATCAATGTGCAGGGTGTCGAAGAAGGTGTGGGTCAGCACGGCGACGCCGGCACGCTTGAGGCCTTCGGCGAGGATCCCGGTCAGGCGGTGGATGCGGCCGGCGATCGTGCGCAGGCCTTGCGGGCCGTGATAGACGGCGTACATGCCGGCCATGTTGGCGAGCAGCACCTGCGAGGTGCAGATATTGGAATTGGCCTTTTCGCGGCGGATGTGCTGTTCGCGCGTCTGCAGCGCCATGCGCAGAGCGGTGTTGCCGCGCGCATCCTTGGAGACGCCGATGATGCGCCCCGGCATCGAGCGCACGAAGGCTTCCTTGGTAGCGAAGAAGGCGGCGTGCGGGCCGCCGAAGCCCATCGGGATGCCGAAGCGCTGGCTGGAGCCGAGTGCGATGTCGGCGCCCATGGCGCCCGGCGACTTGAGCAGGACCAATGCCATCAGGTCGGTGGCGACGGCGACGGTGGCGCCCTTGGCCTTGAGGCTGGCGATGGGGGCGCTCAGGTCGCTGACATCGCCGCGATCATTCGGGTACTGGAGCAAGGCGCCGAAGAATTCTTCGTCTTTTACACTGTCGACCGCTGCGATCACCAGTTCGAAGCCGAAATAGCCGGCACGGGTACGGATCACGTCGATGGTCTGCGGGAAGCAGGCGCTATCGACCAGGAAACGGTTCGATTTCGACTTGGAAACGCGGCGCGCCATGGTCATGGCTTCGGCGGCGGCGGTGGCTTCGTCAAGCAGCGACGCATTCGCGATTTCCATGCCGGTCAGGTCAATGATGACCTGCTGGAAATTGAGCAGCGCTTCCAGGCGGCCCTGGGCGATTTCGGCCTGGTAGGGCGTGTAAGCGGTGTACCAGCCCGGATTTTCCAGCACGTTGCGCAGGATGACCTTGGGCGTCAGTGTGTCGTAATAGCCCATGCCGATGCAGGACTTGTTGATCTTGTTCTTGCCGGCAATCGCCTTGAGGTCGGCCAGCGCTTCGTGTTCGCGGCGTGGTGCGGGCAGCGGCAGATCGGCCGGCAGGCGGATGGCGGCCGGGACGGTCTGGTCGATAAGCTGTTCGACGCTGGCGGCACCGATCGCGGCGAGCATGGCGGTCGTTTCGGCGGTGCAGGGGCCGATGTGGCGGGAGATGAACTCGTCGCTCTGCTCAAGCGCAGAAAGGGGGAGATTCAGCGGCATGGGAATCCTTGGTAATGAAGGTGCGGCCTGGCAGAACGGCGGCCGGGCAAGGCAGACGGCCGGAGCAGCCACGCGGCCGCTCCGGCTGGCAAAAATACCGATTTAGCCGGCGATGGCCTGGTAGCCGGCAGCGTCGAGCAGCTTGTCGAGATCGGCGACATTGGCCGGCTTCATCTTGAACAGCCAGGCGGCGTAGGCATCCTGGTTGACCGATTCCGGTGCATCGACCACGGCCTGATTGACTTCGACGACTTCGCCGGCGATCGGTGCGTACACATCGGCAGCGGCCTTGACCGATTCGACGACGGCGATTTCCTTCTCGGCTTCGAAGGTGGCGCCGACTTCCGGCAGTTCGACGAACACGAGGTCGCCGAGGGCTTCCTGCGCGTGGTCGGTGATACCGATGGTGACGGTACCGTCAGCGTTGAGCAGGACCCATTCGTGGGAAGCGGCGTACTTGAGGGTGGCGGGAACGTTCGACATGGTTTTCTCCTGAATGGGTGGAATTAGATGACTGACTTGCCGTTGCGGGCGAATACGGGTTTGACGACCTTGGCCTTGAGCAGTTTGCCGCGGATATCGACTTCGACTTCATCGCCTATGGCAACGCCGAGCGGCAGGCGGGCGAGGGCGATGGATTGTTGCAGCGTTGGTGAGAAACTACCTGAAGTAATTTCACCATTGCCTTGTTTTGTAACGACAGTTTGATGGCCGCGGAGTACGCCCTTGTCGAGCAGGATGAGGCCGAGGAACTGCTTTTGCTGACCGTTGGCGGTCAACTCCGTTTTGCCGACGAAATCGCGTCCATCCTTGTTGGCAACGGTCCAGGCCAGGCCGGCATCGAGCGGCGAAACCGTTTCGTCCATGTCCTGGCCATAGAGATTCATGCCGGCTTCCAGGCGCAGCGTGTCGCGGGCGCCAAGGCCACAAGGTGCGACGCCGGCGGCATTGAGCTGGTTCCACAGGGTTTCGGCTTCGCCGGCCGGCAGCATGATCTCGAAACCGTCTTCGCCGGTGTAGCCGGTGCTGGCGATGAAATACTGGTCGACTTCGGCGGCGAAGAAGGCTTTCAGGCCTTCGGTCGCGGCCTTGACCTGGGGCAGGACTTCCCAGACCTTGCTACGGGCATTCGGTCCCTGCACGGCGATGATGCCGAGATTGTTGGTGCCGTCGCGGCGCTGGGTGATGCTGACATCCAGCTTCCATTCGGCAGCCTTGGCCTGCATCCAGGCCAGATCCTTCTCGGCGGTGCCGGCATTGACGACGATGCGGAAGCGGGTCTCGCTGAGGAAATAGATGATCAGGTCGTCAATGACGCCGCCGGCGTCATTGAGCATGGCCGCATACAGGGCCTTGCCGGATACGGTCAGCTTGGCGACATCGTTGGCGACGAGGCGGGACAGGAAGCTGCGGCAATCGGCGCCGACCACATCGACCGGGCACATGTGCGACACATCGAACATGCCGCAGTTGTTGCGGACGGCGTGGTGCTCTTCAATCTGCGAGCCGTAGTTGACCGGCATGTCCCAGCCACCGAAATCAACCATCCGGGCGTTCATTGCACGATGTGCGTTGTTGAGCACTGTTTTCTTCAGCATATCAATCCTTTACAAACGTTTGTTAACGTTGCTTCTAGAAACGGAAAAGGGGTGAAACGAAAGAACGAATCTTGCGTTTCACCCCTCTGTACTTTTAAGTACGGGTGAGGGGTGCTCACCTAATGGAAATGCCTTCATTATCTAAGCGTTGTCTTGCTAGGATTGAGATGCGCTTGGTTGTGTAAATAATCTAGTCAATAAGACTTTGCGTCTTGTGCTTCTTATTTACAAGCAGTTTCATAGGTTAATAGCCCGAGATTTTAACAGGCATCTTCGTTTGCCCGAAGACGCCCTTGCTCGGAGCTGTCGTTTCTCTCCATCGTGTCCTTCTTTGGCAGGACAGACGCATCAATTCCGTTTTGAAATAATCCGTGCCATTTCGCACCGGAACGGCTCTTCACTGCTTCCCTGTGGGGCGCGCCGTCAATTTCAGAGGAATCGGATATGTTCATCAAAGCCCGGAAGACACCTGTTGCACTGGCTGTTGCCAGTTGCCTGGCGCTATTGGCAAGCTCATCACAGGCGCAGATTGCTGATCTCGGGACGCTGGGTGGCACATACTCTTCGGCGTTAGATATTTCCGCAGACGGCTCGGTTGTTGTTGGCTATGCTTCAAACGCCAGTGGCGCTCGCTCTTTCCGTTGGACATACAGTAGCGGAATGGAGGATCTGGGGACCTTGGGGGGGACTAATTCAAATGCGGCTGCTATTTCGTCCGATGGTGCAGTGGTTGTTGGCCATGCTGACCTGAATACTGGCTATCACCATGCGTATCGCTGGACTCGTGCCGATGGCATGGTCGACCTGGGTACTTTGGGAGGGGAATATTCGTCAGCTTTTGGTGTTTCCAATGATGGAGGAATTGTTGTTGGAAATTCAAAAGTCCGGGCGAACGAAGTCGTTGCCGGGATGACGATTTATTACCTTGATTTCCACGCCTTTCGTTGGACAGCTAGCGGGATGGTTGATCTGGGTACCTTGGGAGGGAGGGAGTCCGGCGCCTCTGACGTTTCTGCCGATGGTTCGGTGATTGTCGGCAGTGCCCAAAATGCACTCGGAGAGTCTCTCGCATTTCGTTGGGTTCAAGGAACATCTGCGGATGGCTTGACGACCTTTGATACCGAAGGAAATAGTGGCGGCGCCATGATTGGTTTGGGAACACTGGGGGGGGCTGGTTCCTCGGCGAGCGGCGTTTCTTCCAACGGGTCAGTTGTTGTTGGTAGTAGTGGGACTTCTGGTGGTTATGTGCATGCATTTCGCTGGACAAATGATGGCATGGTTGATCTTGGAACGCTGGGTGGTGGGGAATCATGGGCGAACGGCACGTCTTCTGATGGTTCAGTGGTTGTCGGTTCCGCCGAAGCAAGTAACAACGGTCCATATCGTGCATTTCGTTGGACTCAGGCAAACGGAATGCAGTCTGTTGAAAATTGGTTACGTGCTAATGGAGTAACCGTTGCGAGTGACATTACCAGCGAAGCGAAGGCAACCAATAATGATGGTAGCGTGGTGGTTGGCTCCCTGATCGGAGGGCACGCCTTTATCGCCCGCGTCTCATCTGTCGGCAGTGGCTTGGTTACCCTGGCCGATGTGCAAAACAGTCTGTCCGGCACGGCTGCCGGCGGCAGCATGGCGCTGACTTCGGCTGGTCTGTCGATCAACGGCGCCCACAGTCGCCCACTCATGCGCCGTGTCGCTGCCGGCCAGAAAACCTTCTGGGTGGCCGGTGACTGGGGCCGTGACGACCATGGCACCCGCGCCGGCAGCCTGGGCTTGGCCGAGGTGGGAGGCGGTTACAACTTCGGCCGTATTCAGTTCAACGCTTCTCTTGGGCAAACCTGGGCCAGCCAGAAACTGGTGCAAAACGGTCTCGCGGAAGTGGACGGCACCTATCTGCAGGCCGAGGCCATCATGCCGGTGGCCGGGAGTATCTGGGCCACGCTGGGGGCTTACCATCATCAGGGTTCCACCGAGTTGAAGCGGGGCTATCTAAATGCCGGTACGCAGGATTACTCTACCGGCCGGCCGGATGTCAGCACCACCGGGTTGCGCGCCCGGCTGGATTGGGACAACGTCCTGCAGGTTGCTGGCGCGCAGTTTTCGCCCTATGCCGATCTGAGCTATGCCGAATCCCGTCTGGACGGCTATACCGAAACCAGTGGCGGCTTCCCCGCACGATTCAATACCCGCAAGGAGCGCTCAACCGAGTTTCGCCTTGGCCTGAGTGCGACGAAGGCCGTTGCGGAGAACGTTTCTCTGGTCGGGCAACTGGAAGGCGTGCATCGTTTCGAGCGCCATGGGGCAGGCACTTCGGGGCAGGTGGTCGGCTTGTTCGGTTTCAATCTGCCGGGCAGCGATGTCAAGCAGGACTGGTTGCGTGCCGGCTTCGGCGTGCAAGGCAAGTTGGCCGGCGGTGCTGCCCACGTGATGCTGAATGCCACGACCCAGGGGGCTGTGCCGAATGTATGGCTGGCGGCCGGCTGGCAAAAAGCGTTTTAAGGGCAGCGGACCCGGATGTCGTATTTGTCTTGCATTGCATGAGCGTTGCCTGATACGGTTCCGGGTTCCCCCTGTTTTCGGGGCCTTTGGAAAAGCATGAATTCTTCCGTCATTAACGTTGCGATCGTCGAAGACCACACCGTCTTCCGCCAGGCGCTGGCCGCAGCCATCGCGGGGGCGCCGGACATGGCGGTTGCCGGCATGGCGGAGGACGTGGACGAAGGATTGGAGCTGCTCGCAGCGGCCCGTCCCGATGTGCTGCTCGTCGATCTCGGCCTGCCCTCCGGTTCCGGGCTGGCGCTGATCCATGAAGCCAGGCGTCGCTGGGGCGATGCCTGCGTCTGCGCCGTGCTGACCATGACGGGGAACGAAACCCATCTCCTCAAAGCGATCCGGGCCGGGGCCAGGGGCTATTTGTTCAAGTCGGACGACGAACTGGCGTGGGTGGCGGGGCTGCGCACGCTCGCCAATGGCGGCGGGCTCATGCACGGCAGCCTGGCCAAGCATATGCTGGCCGTATCGGATTCGAAACAGGACGCGTCGGTGCGCCCATTGTTCGAGCTGCTGGCGGCCGGATACTGCCTAGACGAGGCCGCTTGCCGGCTGGCATTGACCGAGCAGGAGGCGGCCATCCAGATCGGCCGCTGCTATGCGCGCATCCAGGATCTGGCACCGGGGCTCTCCAGCCGCGAGACCGAATTGCTCGGCTTGCTCAATCAAGGCTGCTCGTTCCGGCAAAGTGCGGAGCGGATGAACATCCAGGAAAGCACGGCGAAGACACTCGCTGCACGTGCCTATCAAAAGCTCGGCGCCAGCAACCTGCAGGAAGCCCTCTATGCCGCACGGCGTGAACATCTTTTCCGCTAATCCGGAACTGAGGGATCGGGCGGTTCGCCGAGTGCTGGCGCTCTTCCTTTTGCCGCTGGGAATTTTTGTCGGTATCGCCGTGTGGCAGTATCGGCTAACGCCGGATGTCCAACGGGTAGGCCATCTCGCGATCTGGCTGGAGCCGCTCGGAGACGCGGATTTCACGCCGGAATACCTGCAACAGTTGGCCGTGAAGGCGCCTGACTTCTCAGGTGCGACGTGGAGCGAGGCCCAGTCGCCCCTGGTGATGCCGGCGCAGCCCGCCGCAGGCAAGGCGAAAACCCGCCTCTGGCTGCGCATTTCCGTTCCCGAGCAGTTGGCGGAACAGTCGTTGCATGAGGGGCGCCTCGGCATCCTGGTCAATCGCATTATCGGCAGCGGCCCGTGGAGCGCCTGGTCGGACGGCGGTCTCTTGCAGACGGATCGCAAGGATTGGGGCATGCAATGGAACACCCCCATGCGGGTGATGTTGCCCGTCGGCGCACAGGAAATCTATTTGAGCCTGCCAGTGATCGCATCCGAAGGCTACGCCCTGGGCTCCATTTTCATGGGCATGGCCGACGACATCAATCTGGCCTGGCAGGCACGCGATCTATGGATGACAGACCTGCCGCGAGCAGCCTCCATCGTGGCGCTAATGCTGGCGCTGATGACCTTGCCGATGGCCTTGCGGCACCGGCGTGAGAGGGTTTATGCACTGTTTTCCGCCAATGCGCTGGTGTGGTGCCTGACCAATCTGCAGTATTTCCATGATTTCACCGGAAACCCAGGCTTGTCCACATGGTTCGGGCTGGCGATGGATTTGTCCATCAACTGGAACGTGATTCTTTCGCTACTCTTCGCCTTCGAGTTTCAATCACGCCCGGCGCCCCGCATTACAGGAGGGCTGCTGGCCTACGCCGCACTGAGCTCGATTGCCGCAGTCTCAATGCTGCTGCTGGGGCAGTACAGCCTGTTCGCCAACCACTATGGCAACATCATCGCCTTTTCGATTGGGCTCTCGGTCTATCTGCATCGTTGGATCAAGGAACCTAGCCGCGAAGGCTTCGTACTCCTGCTGGCCATGCTGGGGCCACTGGGGGCTGGCGTGCATTCCCTGCTGTACGTTTCGAGCATGGCGTATCCAGACCATGTGCACACTTTCCCTTTTGCTGTGCTAGCCAGCTTCTTTGCGTTTCTCTACGCCATCAGCCACCGCTCGGCGCTGGCGATCGAAGCCTCGGAAAAATATCAATCGGAACTGCAGCGCCAGCTTTCCGCGCAGAAGGCCCTGCTCAACGCCCAGCACCGGCAGATTGCCGAACTGGAAATCCAGCAGCGGCTCACCACCCAGCGCGAAGCCATGCTGCAGGATCTGCACGATGGCCTGGGCAGCAACCTGACCAGCGCCTTGTTCCAGGCGCGCAAGGGCAATCTGTCGCAAGCCGATACCGTGCTGCTCTTGCAGGAACTGGCTGAAGAGCTGCGCCAGCTCAGTGTGGCGGCACCGGCCATGCTGGGGGTGAACGACATTCTGGCCGAACTGCGCCAGCGAATTCAAAAACGGCTGACGCAGGGCGGGATTTCGCTCGAGTGGGAAGTTGCCACGGACCTGCCCCGCCTCGACCGACTGCCCGCCGACGCAGGGCAACACCTCCGGGCCATGTTGAGCGAAGCGATTGCCAATGTGCTCAAGCATGCCGGCGCAAGCCGCATCTGCGTTTTTGCCGAATGCGTCCAAAACGACTTGAGAATCGAAATCGCCGATAACGGTTGCAGCTTCGACCCGGATAACAGCAAAGCCGGGCGCGGCCTGGCCGGTGCCCGGCATCGGGCCGAGCTCATCGGCTGCGGATTCGGAATCGAGCGGGGAGAGGGCGGCGGCAGCCGGTTTTGGATCAGCATGCCGGTTGCCGATGATGCGCAGCAAACACTCGTACATCCGTCGATGTCATACGATTGAAGGACAGACGGTTAGCGTGTCGTTTTGGATAATTCAGAACCGCTTGGATGCAAAATTTTGGTATTCGAGCTGAACTCAGTTTTTAAGCAAATTCACGAAAAAATCTGAGCAACTAAATAAAAAACATGCGGTTAAAAATTAGGGGGCTGGCACCATTTCTATTTTTACCACTTTCAACCTATAAAATCGTGGGAAGTATAAGACTCTAGTCATAAAATAGATTTGCAGTGGTTTTTATATTATAGGGAAAATGAAATGCATAAAACATTACGAATTGTTCTTGGTTTTATAATCCTAGGCGGTACATTTTCGGCATTCCTTGTGATGGGGGGAGTAGAGGGCGCGGCAAAACAAAGCGAGCCCCATTCGCAAACTACCATTGGCAGCCAAGCTGAAAAGCTTGCAATGTTGCAGGCCGCTGAGAGCAGCATGAAATGCCATAGTACATTCAATAATGGCAAGTATGATGAAGCGCTTATTCATTGCAAAGCCGCAGCAGATAAAGGTGACTCTTCAGCTCAATTGTTCTTTGCCATCATGCACGAGAAAGGCGAAGGCGTTGTCCAAGACTACAAAAAAGCGTTCGAGTGGTACATGAAAGCTGCAGAACAAGGCAACTCAGACGCTCAGTTTTTCATTGCCTCTATGTACGAGAAAGGCGAAGGCGTTGTCCAAGATTACAAAAAAGCATTGGAATGGTACGTGAAGGCTGCGGAACAAGGGGATGTAGTCGCCCAATTGAACCTTGCCTCAATGTACGAGAAAGGCGAAGGCATTGCCCAAGATTACAAAAAAGCATTCGAGTGGTACATGAAGGCTGCGGAACAAGGTGATGCCGTCGCCCAAAACAACCTTGGCACCATGTACTACAGGGGCAACGGCGTTGCTCAAGACAAGCAAAAAGCCGTGGAGTGGTTACGCAAGTCGGCAGAACAAGATAATGAATCTGCGAAGAAAAGTCTCGCCAACCTCGGTTATTGAATGTAAAAACGATAGGGTTTTGCTGATTATAAGGTGATATTGTATGAAAAATATTATAGCTGTGGTATTTATTTCAATTAGCTCGGTGGCGCACGCGTTTTGGAATGGTGCTGAATACACAAGGCCAGATGGCAGTAAAATATCAATCATAAATAAAACATGTTCTGACTGCCCTCCGCCTGCAATTGCAGTTAAGGATTCTCGCGGTAATACAATTTCAACCTTAAAACGGCAAGAAAAAGCGTTGATTATATCGACGTTGGCCATTAAAAATGGGGAATATCTGGCAACAATGACGACCGGGGGGGAAGGGACGTTAAGGTTGTACGATATCAACAGGGCAACCCTCATAAAAACTACGATGCCGTTTGGAACTCCAAAAACCTGGGGGTTCATGAAGCAGCTCAGCGACACTGATTTTGCCGTGGTTTCCCCGCCAAACCATACCTATATAACGCCACAACGAAAAACAACACTTATACGAATTTACCGTGCTGACAATGGCCTACTTAAGGAGGTATCAAGTTTTGAATCGGAAGGTGCTTGGTCGAAACAACTGGCCGTTGCCAAAGAAGGGAAGTCCATTGTTGTAATGAGTGACGTTGAAGTATCCAATGAGTTGCAACTGGTTTCAATTGAAGGTGCGCTTTTGAAAAGACTGGTGTTTGATAAAAATATAAGAGTAATGGATTTTAAAGTTGGTGATGATGGTGTGATTCGAAGTATTGTTGGCGTCTCTGGAAAAGTATACCTTATGGAACTTGATGACTCCACCTCTGTTATAACTCGTCTATCCGACATCGAGAAAGTCGGAAAAGAAGGTCTTGCCAAGGCAAAAAGAGAGGGGGTAAGGCATCAAGTCAATGATGTTCGCGCCGAGGAATACGTGGTTTATCGAGCAAAGTTCTCAGGTGATTATGATGGATACAACGTTTCTATTGAAACTGTACATAACTTCCGGGACACAAATTTCTATTTGTACTCGTTGCCCGTTGCTGAGGGGGTTCGTAATTCATCCGGCTTGAAATTAAATTCAAAGTTAAAAGAAGATATTACAATTAATATTCGCGAGAGTATTTTTAGTAGAATTTGAACATATACCTGTGGTTTTCGATCTCCATTTATCTGGTGCCGCGTTTTGTGTGGCCCCATGTTTTGGTTGGTAATTATCAGATATTTTTTCATGAAATTCGTTGTTGCGCACCAATAGAGTAATGTGTTATGAAAATAAATGCTTTGATATTGATTGGCGCTTTACTCCCCGGGGCGGGTTTTGCCGACCAGCTAGAGGGGTGGTTTGATTGCGATGATCTTCGCTATGAGATAAATGTAATTGTCGACGATGCTAAGTCCGTTGTTAATTTAACCGCTACTAACGGGGTGGCTGTTAAGTCTACGGGGGTTGTTGATGCTGGCAATTCGTTATTCAAAATTTCATTTGGTACGAGTGGGGCTGTCCCAAACAAAGAAAATATAATACTCTCAGGCAAATACTCGTCGAATAATCAGACTATTTCTGGCAAAGTGATGTCCAGCGGTTGCGGTGATTTCAGTCTTGTTGCCAAACCCACTCATCTGGCCTCCAAGCAGATCAAAGGGGCAAGTGCACAACAACCCGAAGGGAAGGGCGGGTTTGAGTTTGATGGAAATAATCCGGTACAACAGTCATTTATTTCACGCCCCGGTGATTCCAGCAAGGACGATGCTAGGGCACAAGGGGGGGTGGTAAAGATCGGGAGTTTAATGTGGATGCGGTGTTCAGTGGGGCAAACCTGGACCGGCAAGTATTGCGCAAACAAATCAAAAGGATTTGAGCGCTCGGAGGCTGTTCGCCATAAGATGGACTACGCTGGTTATTCGGATTGGCGCCTGCCTTCTGTGGCTGAATTAAATTCACTTGTGCGATGCCCCGATGGACGAAGCGCACTGGAATCCGATAGTCAAGGCAAATGTCTTGGCGATAGAGGCAAGATTGGAAATAAAATCTGGCGTCACGCATACGGGGATTTAAGCTATGAGGGTGGAGTTAGGGCGCTCATTGAGCATCAACAATTTCCACAAACGCCTTTGGGTGACTATTGGACTTATGAAACCGACGGCACTTGGTTTAATTATGTGAGTTTTATTGACGGAGAGTCATCTGGTGGCCAAAATAACCGGGCATTTACGCGCGGTGGTGTATTTTTGCGCATGATCCGCGATGATTACTCGGATAAAGCACAGGTGCCAGAAAGCGATTTTGATATCCGCGTTAAAGTGAGCGCAAAAAAAGCCGATCCTTCCAGTTTGCGTCACGACTTGGGAATCATGCAATTCGATTCAACGGAAACCAGCAATCAGATACATATGAGTTATGCAATTTCCCCCAAGGCAAAAATGTCAAAGTTCAAAGATCGCGACATTGTGCTGGTGATGAATGTTGTTGTTGAGAAGGACGTGGATCTGGTTTTTATGGGCATTGGCGTTACGCAAGCGCAGCCAGAGTTTAAGACGATTAAAGTCCAGCTCAAAAAAGCTAGTGCTTATGCTGCAAATGGATATCATGTTTTATTCGATATTAAGACATTTTTGAAAATGCTTGGTGGGACACAACAAGTTCGAAATGTTAAGCCCAAGGTGAGTTTGACGGCGATATATTATGAATAATTTAATGTGTTCGTACGTACGCTTGTTTTTTTTAACCTTACTATTGCTGGCCGGTGTTTTCGCGGGAGGCGCAATGGCAGGGGGGCTTCAGGTTGAAGTCGAAGGTATGGATGAGATAGGTCGCTCGGTGCAAAAAGGCCATGCAGAGGTTCATCGCATTGATGAAGCTTATAAAGCCGAAAGGGAAGCAAGGAGGCGTGAATCGGCTGGAAGTAATTATGGTGCCATTAATTGTGGTTATGTTGGCAAGGATTACGGTTTATACAAATACTGTGATACTGGCAGTTGTGATGGATTTTATGATAGCTACGGTCTGCGCCGCTTATGTACTGATAATGACCCTAGTGGGCTAGTTAACCAGTATGCACTGGTTAGCTACATTAATAATGGAAATTACTACTCCTTTACTGGTAATGCACGGGCGTCAGCTGAAAAGCATGCGGGTAGCTTTGAGAGCAGAAAGAGGTTTGCTATTTATCATTTGAGAGGCTACATAATACGATCAAATTGAGCATCGCGCGGCTACACATGCCTCTGTTCATATTGTTGAGGTATTTGATAGCCCTCCGCTTTTTGGTGCAGCCCCGAGCTGCGCTACAGGAGCTCATCGGTGGAAAGAACGGGATCGAGCCCCTATTGCTATGCGGACTAACATTGGTTAAGAGCGATACCGCACCAGTAAGTCGGCTCCGCTCTTCTGTTCTTAAAACTTGAATCTGTCGAATTTAAGGTGGTTCGATGAAAATAATAGATATAATGTTTTGGATGGGAATAATTGCCATACCAATTGCGGGAGTTTTGCACTCAGTTGATGTGTACAGAAATCCAAACCGCTACTTAAAATGGGTGCGGAGGCGTTACCAAGAAAAATTCGATTCTCATCCAGTGAGAGATACGTCTTCATTAATTGAAGAGACAAAAATAGAGCTTGCGGCGCGGCGTCTAGAGATAGATTCCATCGAGCTAGAAATTGAGAGACTTAGCCTAGAAAAAAACAGGACAAGAGCGGAAATATTTGCACTGACTGACAGGCTAAGGCTTGTTGGTCTAGCGGAAAATAATAGAAGAAAGTGGATGTTCGATCTATTTTTAGGATTTCTTGTCGGGCTCATGACGTCGGTTCTCGGCAGTATGTTTTGGCAGCACATTGCAAGTTGGTTTTCAGTCGCCTGATTTACTAACATTTGCATAAGCAATGTCACAGAACACACGCCGAAGAGACCCGTGGCTACAGGCGTTCAGAAGTTTCGTGCCGACAATGCTGACAAGAAGGTTAGTGCCACAAGGAACCGATAGAGCGATGCAAAACGACACGCCGGAATCAGAGAAGCCACTCGCCCTTCTGCAAACCACCTTCGCCAACATGCTTAGCCGCTTCGGCCACCAGTTGCCCGATGACGACGTGCTGCACCGCCGCCGTGGTCGAATTGGCGATGACGACGATGGCGATTACGGCTATGGGGATGTTGTTACCTATCTGTTCGGCCAGGATGAGCGGGGCGAATACCTCGACTTCTACATGCGCCACCGCATTGCCGGTGATCAGCACATCCGGATCTACGAAGACGGTTCGTCGGAGCGCCTCGAAGTTATCTCCCCCTTTGGCCCTCGTGTTTCTGACGACCCGATAGAAAACGAACGCTTGCGGCGCGAGGATCGAGAAGAGTACCAACGTATCCGCGCCATGCTGGAGGCCAAGGGCTTTCCATCGAGCTATTGAAAAACATGGAATCCACCTTGCTCCGCACCCTGGCCGCCGGCCACTTGAGCAAAACCCCGCCGACGGCCTTCTGGCGCAGCCCCGGACTGCGGCGGGATGCCTGGCAGGCATCCCGCCGCCTTTGGGGTTCTGATGCACTACACCCTGCTGCTCGCCGCCCGCTACCCGCTGTGCCGCCTCGGCTTCGAATCTGCGCTGGTCTTCCCGCGAGCAATCTTCAGCCCAGTCCGCCGCCGAGTACTCTGATTTCAATGCGAAACAACGCGCCTACAACGCATGCAAGATTGAAGTAGACAGTTGCTTCAGCCGGACGAGCGGAAAAGGCAATTGCTACCGGGACTGTGATCGTTTGCGATAGAACGGAGTTTGAACAGGTGACGTCCTCCATCCTGTATTGAGCCGCTGGCTAGGAGGGTAAAGTAAGGGGTACTACCTGTAGTGTGGGCACCCCCTATTTCACTCTCCCATATTCGTCTTTTTCTGATGCTGCTACTTCTTTGTCGATAATCGGTAATAGTCTATCGAGATCAGCTTCTGTCATGTTTCGAGCATGAGCGTTGTATTGCCAAATCCTGAAACGGTGCCGGAGTTTTTTAATTTGTAGTTCCAGCTCGCTATTTTCGGATTGAAGTCTTGAGATTCGTTGAGCCGCAATGGCGAGGCTGGACGGGGTCGGAGCCGATTTTTGCGGTTGTACATGAAGATTACGTTTTCTGGCCTGAAATGCGATCAGGATTTTTTCGTGTTGGCTGAGTCCTTGGCGCGAGGGGGTATAGCCAAGTATGGAGTTGGCCTTGTCGCATACTTCTCGCCAGGCGATTGTTTCCTTCGGCCAGTCTCGAATGAGGGTAATAATCGCTTCGATATCGTAATCAGTGAATACGCGGTTACGTGCCATGAATCTCTCCTTGTAGTGGCAGCGTAGTATTTTTGAGTTCAAGTGCCCGATTTTCTCTAAAGGCTGCCAATAGACTATCGATCGCTGGCTGCTCTTCCAGCGTGTAGTCGATGGCATGAACAGCTTTTTGCTGTAGAACACGATGCAAATGGGTGTTTGCCTTCGGTCGCTCAAGTCGAATTTCCGCACCGTTTGCGACCTGCGGGTCTTTCAATAAGCGAATGAGTTCTTCAATGCGTTGCCTGTACTCAGTTTGAAAATCGAACCAGTGTTTTGCACCGTATTCGCCTTTGGTCACTGAAGTTTGAGCCAGACTTTGCTGGTGAATGACTTTGAGAAGTAATTGCTCCAGTCGCTGGAAGCGTTCTTGGTCATCCTTGCCGGCGCCTTTGATGCAGAAATGCTCCTGGCAATTCAGGCAGTCTCGTTGGTTCTGGCAGGGCTGCAATAGCCAGTCATGCTCACAGCTACCGTAAAGCGTGCTGATAACTGCGCTACGGTAGCTTATGTCTAGATCGGCGACGCTACGGGGTTTTAAGCGGACTGACCAGTGTTGGGCAGCTACAGGTTCCGCATTGCCCCTTGGCAGGGATATTACTGCCGTTTCGATTCCTGCTTGTTCAAGAGCGTTGCGGACTAATTCTGCTTTGTCTTCTGGCTTTGAGTGATCATAGGTTCTGCCTTGCCAGGATTTGGCACGGCCGGCCATTTGATTGATAAATGAGGATTCAAGAAAGGTATCCCCCGTGCCTTCGTGAGCTAGTTTGTCGAGTAAGTGGCGTATCTGGTGTGATTTCAGACGAAGTGGTGTGCCATCCTCTGCGTTGGCGCCATGGTATTCAAAAATCGATGGAAGGGTTTCGCTTCCCGTTAGCCTGTCGCGCAAGGAGCCAAGGCTGGGCGACCAGACGGAGAGAGGGTTGATTGTCGCATCTCGTTTCATCTGAAATGGATGCATGCAAAACAACATTCGGCTGTATTTCAGGCGCTTGTTATTAGCGCCCTTTACATAGGGAAAACCCGTCGGTAAGCGACTCAATGCCCAGAGCCAGAGGCTATTCAGCGTGTGATCGCCATGGCCGGTACTAAGTCCCTTTTGTTTTAAAATTGCCTTCGCATTTTTTTCTGTGGTGCATTGTGAACCCAGTGCGTTAGCGACTTCCAGCGGGGACAAGGGCTTGTCGTCGGGAACATTTGGGCAATTGGCATGGCGATAAAATCGCAAAGGGGCATTCGGGTTTGCTGCTCGAAGAGCTAGTTGATCCTCTGCGTATTTTGCAAATTCTCTTCCTTCCCTGGTTATCTCTTGTAGGCGATGGAATGCTTTGCGAGCATGAGGTTCCATGGCTTTAATGCACCAAGCAATCCGACTGGCGTTCTGCTTGGATTTGAATGACCTAAAGCGCCATCCATACTGTAAATTTCCTTCTGTGTCCGGTTCTTCAATCTCGGCATCAATTTCCAGTTCATGGATTTCTCCTCCGCGCTTCGATCCTGCTAGAAGGAGGACGATACAGCTCGTTACATAGACATCTGTGTGCGTTTTTGGGGTTGTGAGATCAAAACCTTTGGCAAAAATGGATGCGATCGCCGATATGGCATCTTCATCCGGCAATGAGCGCTTGCGGTGTTCGTTGGCCTCGTCGCCCAGCTTCAGGTGCAGTTGTCGGGGAACGGCAATTGGGTTTGAGAATGATGCGACAGAGTAGTCGGTCAGACATTTCTGGTACAACAGCGAGGCAAGTTGTTGGAGCGCACGCCCCGTGTTGTATTGCGAACCTTTTGATTGTGAAATCTGCGAACACATCTCTGCTGCCTGATTCAGGATATGCAGTGAAATATTACGAGGGTGTGGATCAATGCCCGCTTGGGTGAGCGATT
Source organism: Quatrionicoccus australiensis (assembly GCF_020510525.1). Lineage (NCBI taxonomy): Bacteria > Pseudomonadati > Pseudomonadota > Betaproteobacteria > Rhodocyclales > Azonexaceae > Quatrionicoccus > Quatrionicoccus australiensis. Next base: position 2,203,293 of record NZ_CP075188.1, on the reverse strand, counting down.
TCTCCACAAGCCTGAGCGCCCGCAGATCAATTTTTCGATTATGACGGCTTGGGCTATCACTTTCTCGATGCCGAATATAAGCCTTTGCAAAATCGATGAAATTTGGGTGCAGAGGGGAGTTGGAGAGTGTGCCCAGCTTTCCGTTTTTTATTGCCCCTTGGGTTGTAAATGTGCCGATTCTCTGCCAATGATTGGATTCCCAATCTTGGTCCGGAGTCATTGCAGCCAATGATTTTGCATCGCGGATGAACTGGCTTACGTTTAGATCTGCGCGTTTTTGCTCGATGAGCTTTACGTGGCTTTTGATATTTTGTCCGTGTTGACCATTCATTTTGTTTTACCTCTAGAACGAGGAGTCGCGAACAAATTTGTTGTTTCCGAGGCAGATCCCTTACGCATTTTCTCGCACATGTGTATCACAGTGACGACAGCCAGGATCAATGTATCGGTAGCTTCGATTATGGATCGGGCAGCAATGGGGTCGAGGTTCGTTAAATTGAATTCTCGTTCCTCCAGTAGTTCTTCAAGGAATGCTTCATGGGGCCCATCAACCCAAGGTTGAAAATGTTTGCAACCGTTGTAGCACGCACGTGGAATTGAGCTAATTCCGCAGCGCTTGGTCGCACAAGTGGCGCCCGGCTGTGCATCATGGATTAGCAGGCGGGAATTGGCTGGATCGTCACCACCCACGGCGCACCATTCTCCATCGACGATGGTGCCTTGAAATAGGGCTGCAATGGGCTTCATACTCAAAGCCACGGCTTTGCTTAGTCTAGCAGCCTTGTCGGCACCGTTTTTTGAATAACTGGGAAGGGCGGAGAGCGAGTCGTGGTCGAGGTTGTGTGCGATGACCTCGGGTGGGCAGCCTTGACGTTCCAAGTTAAAGCAGAGTGTGTATCGGAATCGCGTTGGAAAAGCAGAGAGTTTGTTGCCAGATCGATTACTGACCTTTGCTGCCTCAATGGTATTTTTCAGATATATCCATATGTTCTGGTAGTCCGTTTCCCAAGCGTCTGACTCGGAGTCTTCCCTAAGCTTTTCTAATGCTTTGCCATGCTGCCCATTTTCAATGTGCTCACGGGCAGTTTCCAATGATCTGGTAATACGATTCCATCCCGGAAATAATGGTAGTTGTGAGTAAATTGATTCTAGGTCGACGCTTTGAAGGATAATTCCTGCTTCTTGTAGATGTTGGTCAAATCGTCTCAGTATCTCGGTGCGAAGTATAACTAATAGATTCCAAGTGTCATTTGGAAGAGGAATCGCTCGAAAATGTTCCCGCCAGCGGCGGCCACCTTTAATTCGTGGTATATGAAGCAAATTTAATTGCCTTGTGGGGTGCTTTTCGAAAGAGTCCTCAATCCGACTGTCGTCCAGATCCTTGAGTTTTAGTTGAATAAATTGTTCCGGGCGACGTCCTGATAGATCAAATAGTCGATAAATAGAATAGTCGGTCAAGGATATTGAGCCAGATTCAAATGCATTTAATGCTCCGATAGCAAGAGTTGCTTGCTCGTCCGGCATCAATGGCCCCGCATCGATATCGCGTTTATTTACGCGGACATGTTGCTCATATCCCTTTAGTCGCCAGCTATTTAGGCGATATATCAGATTGTCCGATAAGCCAGAATAGCCGAGGGAGTGCCATAGCTTGATAAATGGACGGAGTTTTTCCATCCCATTGCCATCGTGACCGTCGCGTTTAAAGCAATGTTCTTTGAAATTTATTACAGCGATTTCAGGAATCACGTCGCCATTGAGATGCTGTTGGGAGTGTTCGAGAAATCTGATCAGGACTTTTGTAAGGCTTTCGCAATACGCAGCAGCTTGCGTTTCAACTCGGTGAGCAAGTGTCCTGATAGCTCCATCTACTAGTACACTTGAGCCGATTAGCGTACGTATCGGTTCAACGTTCAGATTGGATTTGCTGGTCAGTGGCCATTTGTTTGAATGAAGGTCGAAGGTTTTTCCAGATTTTGCCTCTCGCCATTCAGCGCTTTGGGAAGGAGTCCTACTTCCTGCGGAGGAGGGAGGTGCATCCGATCTAAGCAATATTGAATCATCCATGATCGGGGCTCGGGTTGATTGTACGGATTGCTTGTAAACTTAATTCTTTTTCCTCTTGAGTTTTAATCATCGCTTCATGAGCTTTTTCGCGTATCCATTTCCGGTTATAGCGTTTTCCCATCTGGGATTCTGGGCTCCAGCCTTCCAGATAGTTTCTAAGTTCCTCTGCTTCGATGTGGCTGATTTTGTTTTGCGCATGCATGGCATCGCTGTACTTTTCATTCCAGCGATGTCGCAAGTCATGGGCTGTCAAGTTGAGTTCCGGATGTGCTCGTCGCAGCGTCGAAAATATTTCCTGTATGCTCGACAATGAAAGGGGAAGACCTTCATTTGGGCCGCTTTTGTGTGAAATCAGAAGATATGGGTGAGCGTGGGAGTTGGGAATACTCTTGCGGACCTGAACGATATAAGCCCGAATTTCGTCAAGAAATTCTTGTGTTACGGGCAAAATACGCTGATTTGTTTTTACTACAGGCTGCCGTGATCTTGGATCTTGTGGCGTATCGGCACGGCGGATGATGCTGATTTGAGATTTCTCCCAGTCAATATCGGAGACCCTCAGGTTTAGCACCTCACCACGGCGTGTTCCCGTGACTCGAAGTAGTTTGACCAAAAGGTAGTTACGTAATTGAATACCTGGATCTCGAAATGGATTCATTGGTGAACCTGGACGTAGTACCTCGAATAATTTTTCTTCTTGTGCGTTACTAATACCCTTTAGCGCTTCATCATCCAAATTTCTCGTAGCGGATCGCATTGCTCTTGAGCGAATGGCCTTGACAAGGGAGTTGATCTGGTTGTTTGCTTCCAAGGTCAGTCCATGAGTGTCCAGAAGCTTTTCGCTCAACCATTTAATATAATCCGCAATACGGCTCAGATATAAGTAATGGGTGCTGTCTGCAACCTTTAACTTGGGTTTCGTGTAACCATTTTTGAGCGACAAAATGTTATTTTTTTTGACGCCTCGTCGTTTTGTTCGGCATGCATCACTAATAGCATCGACTTCACCTGTCGTTAAAAAGCGCTGCCGTTTAATACGATCGATCAGATTAATTTTCTGCGCATCACAGGTTTCATTAAGAATCTTGATGGCAGTCAGGAACTGTTCCTGCGTAGAGGTGGAAAGCCTCCGGTTTCTCAATTTGCATGTGTTGAACAAATTTGGATAGAACGCAGGCATTCCATCTTCATTCAGTAGCATGGCCCATCGCTCACCATGCGGGTCAACGTCGACAATCAGTCTGTAGGTGCTCATTTGTATAACTACGAAAATTAATCTGTTACTTACAACATAGCAGTCGTAGTTATATTGTCAAGGAGAGTCAGCAGAAAATTGGTGTATACGCCCCGTAGCAAGGGCAGCAGAGGAGTCTTTATGGACATGTGTGCTCTCAGGTGTTCTTTAGTCCTCGATACCTGAGAGATTTGCCCCATCGGTGGGCGCTGTTAACGCCGCTCTCCAGAGTTTCAAAGCATGGCAAGCCATGCTTTGGTTCCACGGTCCTTTTGCCTGAGCGTTTTCGGGTGAAATTGCGCCTTCGGCGGCAGACTTGATCTGCGCTCTCCCATGGAACGGGTGGCACTATAACGGGTCGCCGGATGCGAGGCAACCTGCTGCGGTGCACAAGGCGTGCCGGGCGAGGGCGGCCTTCGTGATAAACTCCCGCTTTGCATTGCGTTCCCTGCCTGTGACTCCAGCCAATTTCGATTTTCACTGCCATTCCTCGGTTTCCGACGGTCTGTTGCCGCCCGCCGTGGTGGCGCGGCGAGCGGCCGCCAATGGCGTCGATTTCTGGGCCTTGACCGATCATGATGATCTGGGCGGCCTGGTCGAAGCGAGAGCGGTGGCCGAGGAGGCCGGCATGCGCTTCTGCAACGGGGTCGAGATTTCGATCGAATGGAACGGTGTACCGATCCACGTCGTCGGCCTGGGCTTTGATGCGGCGAACCCGGCGCTGGTTGGTGGCCTGACCGCTTTGCGCGAAGGCCGCGTCGAGCGGGCGAAACGCATGGGCGATGCGCTGGCGGCAATCGGCATGCCGGGCATCTACGAAGGGGCGCTGACTTACGCGACCAATTCCTGCCTGATCTCGCGGGCCCATTTCGCGCGTTACATGGTGTCGATCGGCATCGCCAAGGATGTGCCGGGTATCTTTCAGTACTATCTGACGCCGGGCAAGCCGGGTTATGTCGATCACCGCTGGGTCAGCCTGCAGGATGCGATCGGCTGGATCGAAGCGGCAGGCGGTGTCGCCGTGGTCGCGCATCCGGCCCGCTACAAGGCGCTTTCGAACAGCGACATGCGGCGTTTTCTTGGAGACTTCAAGGACCTCGGCGGACGCGGCATCGAAATCGTCTGTGGCAGCCATTCGCCGGATCATGTGTTGCACTATGCCCGCCTGGCCCGCCACTTTGCGCTGCATGCCTCGCGCGGCTCGGATTTTCACGGGCCGGAAGAAAGTTACGTCGATCTCGGTCGACTCCCCCAATTGCCGGAAGACCTGAAACCGGTCTGGCGTCTGATTGCTTAATTTATGGCCCGTGTAGTCAATATTCATCCCGATACGCCGCAACAGCGCCTGCTGGTGCAGGCGGCCGAATTCATCCGCGATGGCGCGATCGTCGCCTTGCCGACCGATTCCTGCTACGCCCTGGGTTGCCATCTCGGCGACAAGAGCGCGCTGGATCGTATCCGCCAGATTCGCCAGATGGATGAGCGGCATCACCTGACATTGATGGTGCGCGACCTGTCTGAAATTGCCACCTATGCCCGTGTCGATAACGCGCAATACCGTTTGCTCAAGGCGACGACGCCGGGCAGCTACACCTTCATTCTCGAAGGCAGCAAGGAGCTGGAGCGGCGCGTCCTGCATCCCAAGCGCAAGACGATCGGCCTGCGCATTCCCGATCATCCGGTGGCGCTGGCCTTGCTGGAAGAGCTGGGTGAGCCGCTGCTGACCTGTACGCTGCAGTTGCCGGGTGATGAACAGCCGCTGACCGAGGGCTGGGAAATCCAGGATCGTCTGGAGGATCAACTGGAATTGATCCTCGATGCCGGTCATTGCGGCACCGAGCCGACGACCATCATCGATCTGACCGGCGATTCGCCCGAGTTGATCCGGGCCGGGCGCGGTTCGCTCGAGCCGTTCGGCCTGGACTGACCTGACTCATGGCCGATCTTAACGCGATCATTCAGACCATCGCCATCGCCGCCTTGCCGGTGATTTTTGCGATCACGCTGCACGAAGCGGCGCATGGTTACGTGGCGCGCCATTTTGGTGATCCGACCGCATGGCTGGCCGGGCGCATCACGCTCAACCCGCTGCGCCATATCGATCTGGTCGGCACCATCATCATCCCGGTCGTCATCCTGCTTTTTTCCGGTGGCTCCTTCCTGTTTGGTTATGCCAAGCCGGTGCCGGTCGATTTCAACCGTCTGCGCCATCCCAAACGCGACATGCTCTGGGTGGCGATTGCCGGGCCGGCGGCCAATCTTTTCATGGCGTTTTGCTGGGCCTTCATGCTCAAACTGGCCTGGGCCCTGCCGGTCAACGACTACACCGTGCCACTTTCCGAAATGAGCAAGACCGGCATCATCGTCAATTGCGTGCTGATGGTGCTCAATCTCCTGCCGCTGCCGCCGCTCGATGGCGGGCGCATTGCGGTCAGTCTTTTGCCGCACCGATTGGCCTGGAAGTTTGCCCAGCTTGAGCGCTGGGGCTTCCCGATTTTGCTGCTGCTGATGTTCACCGGTATCCTCAATACCATCATGAGTCCGCTCGTCATTCTTTCGGCGCGGATTATCGAATCCATTTTTGGGCTTTATTGATCGACTATGTACGCAGAACGTGTTCTTTCCGGCATGCGCCCCACCGGCGCCCTCCATCTCGGCCACTACCACGGGGTTCTCAAGAACTGGGTCAAGCTCCAGCATGAGTATCCCTGCCTCTTCTTCGCGGCCGACTGGCATGCGCTGACGACGCACTACGAGAACCCGCAGGGTATCGAGCAGGCCACCTGGGACATGATCATCGACTGGCTGGCGGCCGGCGTCGATCCCAACCAGGCCACCCTCTTCATCCAGTCCAAGGTGCCGGAGCACGCCGAGCTGCATCTGCTGATGTCGATGATGACGCCGCTCGGCTGGCTGGAACGTGTGCCGACCTACAAGGATCAGCAGGAAAAGCTGGTCAACAAGGACCTGTCGACCTACGGCTTCCTCGGCTATCCGCTCCTGATGAGCGCCGACATCCTGATCTATCGCGCCGACAAGGTGCCGGTCGGTGAAGACCAGATTCCGCACGTCGAGTTCACGCGCGAACTGGCGCGTCGTTTCAATCACATGTACGGCCGCGAACCGGGTTTCGAGGACAAGGCGCGCGAAGCCGTCAAGAAGCTGGGCAGCAAGAAGGCGCGCCTCTACGAAGAGCTGCGCACCCGCTTCCAGCAGAATGGTGACAAGGAAGCGGTCGAGCAAGCCAAGGCCATGCTCAATGAAATTCAGCATCTTTCGGCGGTTGACCGCGAAAGACTGTTTGGTTTCCTCGAGGGCACCGGCAAGATGATCCTGGTCGAGCCGGGTTACCTGCTGACCGAGGCTTCCAAGATGCCCGGCCTGGACGGTCAGAAGATGTCCAAGTCGTATCACAACACGATCACCATGCGCGAATCGGAAGAGTCGGTGGCCAAGAAGGTCAAGAGCATGCCGACCGACCCGGCGCGCGCCCGTCGCCACGATCCGGGCGAGCCGACCAAGTGCCCGGTCTGGCAGTTGCACCTGGTTTACTCCAACGAAGGCTGCAAGGAGTGGGTGCAGCAAGGCTGCCGTACCGCCGGCATCGGTTGCATCGAATGCAAGCAGCCGGTGATCGACGGTATCCTGCGCGAACAGGCGCCGATGCGCGAGCGGGCGCAGGTCTATCTCGACGATCCGACGCTGGTCAAGAACATCATTGCCGATGGCTGTGAGAAGGCACGTGAATACGCCCGCGAAACCATGCGCGACGTGCGTGAATCGATGGGGCTGGAATACAACTGATGTTCGGTTACGACTGGGAGTCCCTGATCTGGATCGGCATCGGTTTCGGTGGCCAGGCGCTGTTCATGATGCGTTTCGTGATTCAGTGGTGGAGCAGCGAAAAGGCCAAGCGGGTCGTGATTCCGGTCGCCTTCTGGTATTTCAGCCTGGCTGGCAGCCTGGTGCTGGTCATTTACGCCATTCATCGCAGGGACCCGGTCTTCATTTTCGGGCAGGCGCTGCCGGTCGTGATTTATCTGCGTAACCTGCATTTGCATTACAAGAGCAAGGGCCGTTCGGCCGCCTCGTGAGCATGAACGCAACGGTCGACTTGCCTGCTGCGGATCTTTTTGTTCCGGTTGCCCGCATTTATGGCGAGGCGATGGAGCATCTGCCGCAGGATCTCTACATCCCGCCGGATGCGCTCGAGATCATGCTCGATGCCTTCGAAGGGCCGCTCGACCTGCTGCTTTACCTGATCCGCAAGGCCAATGTCGATATTCTCGACATTCCGATGGCGCCGCTGACCAAGCAATATCTGGCTTACATCGACAGCATGCAGGCGAGCAATCTCGAGCTGGCTGCCGAGTATCTGGTGATGGCGGCCATGCTGATCGAGATCAAGTCGCGCATGTTGCTGCCGCGCCCGAAGCTGGGCGAGGGCGAGGAGGGCGAAGATCCGCGCGCTGAGCTGGTGCGCCGGCTGATGGAATACGAGCAGATGAAGGTCGCCGGCCAGAAGCTCAACGAGTTGCCGCAGGCGGAGCGCGAGTTCTACTGGGTCGAGACGCTGGTCGAAAAGTCGCTCTACGTGCGGCTGCCGGAAGTTTCGGTAGATGATCTGAAAGAGGCCTGGATGGCGGTGGTGCGCCAGGCGAGTTTGCACAAACACCATAAAATCGGGCGCGAAGAGTTGTCAGTGCGCGAACATATGGGCATCATCCTGCGTCTTTTGCAGGAGCGCGGCGGTTTCGTGCAGTTCGAAACCATGTTCGATCCGGAAATGGGCGCGCCCGGTCTGGTCGTGCATTTTCTTGCCATGCTTGAGCTGGCCCGCGAAAAGCTGGTCGAATTTACCCAAACCGAGGCCTTTGCGCCGATTTATGTGAGAGTGCACCAAGGTGGAACCGAGTCTGGTCAAGAAGGTGCTTGAGGCGGCCTTGCTCGCTGCCCGCGAGCCGATGACGCCACTCGAACTGCGCAAAATGTTCGATGAGGAACTGTCGACCGATACGCTGCGCAAATTGCTCGACCAATTGCGCGAAGAGTGGGAAGAGCGCCCGGTCGAGCTGATTCAACTGGCGTCCGGCTGGCGTTTCCGGACGCGGGTCGAATATCTGCCTTATCTGGAACGGCTGAATCCGGAAAAGCCGCCCCGCTATTCGCGGGCGATGCTGGAAACGCTGGCGATCATTGCCTATCGTCAGCCGGTAACGCGCGGCGACATCGAAGAAATTCGTGGCGTGGCGGTCAACAGCAATGTAGTAAAAACACTGGAAGAGCGAGGCTGGATCGACGTCGTCGGCCATCGTGACACCCCCGGTCGGCCGGCACTGTTTGCCACGACCAAACAATTTCTCGATGATCTGGGCCTGCGCAGCGTCAGTGAACTGCCGCCGCTCGAACAAATCAGCCAGACACTGGAGCTGAACCATGAAAACTAAAAAGACACCGCTGCGTGCGCCGATGAAAAAAGGCGAGGGTGCGGCAAGTCGTCCGGACGCCTCGAGCGAGCGGCCGCGCTTCAAGATGGGGGGCGGCCGCGCTGCGGCTCGCACCGTCAATCGCGAACCGGCGCCGAGCGAGGATTTTGCCGAAGCGCCGGCCGCCGAGGTTGTCGCCAAGCCCAAGCGGCAGCGTCTCGGACCGCAATCCGGGCGCGCCAATCGTGGCACGGTCGGGCGTAACGGCAAGCCGCTGCTCGAATCCAAGCCGGAACGCCTGCAAAAGGTGCTGGCCCAGGCCGGCATCGGCTCGCGCCGCGAAATGGAAGAATGGATCGCCGCCGGTCGGATCACCGTCAATGGCGTTCCGGCCCATCTCGGCCAGAGCGTCATTCCGACCGACAAGATCAAGATCGGTGGGCGTCTGGTGAATGTTCGCTTCACCACCACCCGGACGCCGCGCATCGTGATGTATCACAAGCCGGAAGGCGAAATCGTTTCGCGCGACGACCCGGATGGCCGTCCCTCGGTGTTCGCTGCCTTGCCGCGCATTCGCGGCGGGCGCTGGATCGCGGTCGGACGTCTCGACTTCAATACCTCCGGTCTGCTGTTGTTCACGACTTCGGGCGAACTGGCCAACAAGCTGATGCACCCGAGTTCCGAACTGGTTCGCGAGTACGCCGTGCGCGTCCTCGGTGAACTGACGCTGGAGGCACAAAAGCAGTTGCTTGACGGCATCGAGCTTGAAGATGGTCCGGCCAACTTCGCCAGTTTGACCGATGGTGGTGGCGAAGGTGCCAATCACTGGTATCGCGTGACCATTTTTGAAGGTCGCAATCGCGAGGTGCGCCGCATGTTCGAGGCGGTCAACTGTACGGTCAGTCGTCTGATCCGTGTTCGTTATGGTCCGTTCAACCTGCCGCCGCAATTGAAACGCGGCTGGGTGCGCGAGCTGGCGGAGGGGGATGTCAAGGCTTTGCTGCGTGAGCTGGAAAAATCGATCAATCCGGCGCCAACGCACGCTGAGAGTGCATAAAGTCAGCCAGATTCATTTACGGGAGGCGATAAACTCGTTATAATTCACGGGTTTGTTCCTCCCGCCGTTTTTGGTGGGGCATCTTTTTTTGGCAAGGTGGGCGTTTCGCCCATTTTTTATTTGTGGCTATGGATTTAAACACGCTGCTTGAAACGACCGTTACCGGTCTGGGTTATGAACTCGTCGATGTCGAGATGTCGCCGCGCGGCCGTACGATTCGCGTCTTTATCGATCTTCCTGAAAAGGCGACGGGTATTGATGTCGAGGATTGCGCCAAGGTTTCCAATCAGTTGTCGCGTGTGTTCGAGGTGGAAAATGTCGATTTCGACCGCCTTGAAATCTCCTCGCCGGGTCTCGATCGTGTTGTCAAGAAGGCTGCCGATTTCGAGCGTTTTGCCGGTCAGGACATCCAGATCAAGCTGCGCATCCCGCATGCCGGTCGTCGCAACTTTCAGGGCAGGTTGCTCGGCCTGAAGGATGGCAAGGTCGGCCTGCAGCTGGAAAAAGATGAAGTGGAACTCGAATTTAATAATATCGAAAAGGCACGTTTAGTGCCGCGATTCGACTGAAGGACTAGGAGGTTTTAGCCCATGAGCCGTGAAATTTTGCTACTGGTCGATGCTTTGGCCCGCGAGAAGAACGTCGGCAAGGAAATCGTCTTCGCTGCCCTTGAACTGGCGCTCGCATCCGCGACCAAGAAGCGTATCCATGACGAAGCCGATGTTCGCGTTTCGATCGACCGTAATACCGGTAACTACGACTCCTTCCGTCGCTGGCAGGTCGTGCCCGACAACGAATACGTCAACGAATACCTCGAAGTGCCGCTTTCAGAAGCGCAAAAGGATGATCCGGAGATCGAGGTTGGCGATACCCTCGAAGAGGGGCTGGAACCTATCGACTTCGGCCGGATCGGCGCCCAGGCTGCCAAGCAGGTCATTCTGCAGAAAATCCGCGACGCCGAGCGCGAGCAGATCCTGACCGACTTCCTGGATCGCAAGGAACATGTTGTTTCCGGCACCATCAAGCGCATGGAACGTGGCAACGCGATTGTCGAAGCCGGCAAGATCGAAGCCCTGCTGCCGCGTGACCAGATGATCCCGAAGGAAAACCTCCGGGTCGGCGACCGCATTCGTGCCTACCTGTTGCGCATCGACCGCAATGCACGTGGTCCGCAGATCATCCTGTCGCGCACCGCACCGGAATTCGTCATCAAGCTGTTCGACATGGAAGTGCCGGAAATCGCCGATGGTCTGATGGAATTGAAGGCCTGTGCCCGCGACCCTGGTCTGCGTGCCAAGATTGCCGTCAAGTCGAACGACCCGCGCGTTGATCCGATCGGTACCTGCGTCGGTCTGCGTGGTTCGCGAGTCACCGCAGTCCGTAACGAAATCGGTGGTGAAAACATCGACATCGTGCTGTGGTCGGCCGATCCGGCTCAGTTCGTGATCGGCGCGCTGTCGCCGGCCGAGGTTTCCTCCATCGTTGTCGATGAGGAAAAGCACGTCATGGACGTCGTCGTTGATGAAGACAACCTGGCGATCGCCATCGGGCGTAGCGGCCAGAATGTCCGCCTCGCTTCCGAGTTGACCGGCTGGACCATCAACCTGATGACCCAGGACGAGTCGGCCAAGCGTTCCGAAGCCGAATATGCGGTCACGCGTGTTGTCTTCATGGAAAAGCTGGATATCGACGAAGAGCTCGCCGACCTGCTGATTGAAGAAGGTTTCTCGACGCTGGAAGAAGTGGCCTATGTGCCGCTGGCAGAAATGCTGGAAATCGATGGTCTCGACGAAGACATCGTCAACGAGTTGCGTAATCGCGCTCGTAACGTGCTGCTGACCGAGGCCATCGCGACTGAAGAGCAGCTTGAAAGTGTTTCAGACGATCTGATCGGTCTGGAAGGCATGAGCAAAGAGCTGGCCGCAAAACTGGCTGGTCACGACATCAAGACGCGCGACGATCTCGCCGAACTGGCTGTCGATGAATTGACTGAAATGACCGGCATTGACGATGAGCGTGCCAAGGAACTTATTCTGAAGGCACGTGCTCACTGGTTTGAGTGAGCGGGAGGTAGCAAGTATGTCCGCAACAACTGTTTCACAATTCGCTGTTGAACTGAAAATGCCGGTCGCGGCCCTGCTCGAGCAATTGAGCAAGGCTGGCGTCGCCGCGCAGGATAACAACGGTACCCTGACTGATCAGGACAAGGCCAAGCTGCTCGATTATCTGCGCCGTGCGCATGGTGACGACTCCAAGACCAAGATTACCCTGATGCGCAAGCAGACCTCGGAAATCAAGGCGACCGACGCGCATGGTCGCGCTCGTACCGTGCAGGTCGAAGTTCGCAAGAAGCGCGTTCTCGTCAAGCGCGAGGCGGGTGATCATCATCCGGATACGGCTGAAAGCGACGAGTCCCTGCTGGATGTGGCGGCGGAAATGCCGATCGAGCAGCCGGTCGTTGAAGTTGTTCCCGAGCCCGTACCCGAGCCGATTCCTGAGCCGGTTGTTGAAATCATTCCTGAGCCCGAACCGGAGCCCGAACCCGAACCGGAACCCGCGCCCGCGCCCGTGGTTGAAGCGCCGGAGCCGGTTCCTCCGGTAGTGACTCGCCCGGCCCCGCTGACGCGCGCAGCCATTATTGGTGAAGAAGAGCTGAAAGCACGCGAAGCCCAGGAGCGTCGCCACAATCAGTTGCGCGCCATCCAGGAGCGCGAGCTCAAGGAAAAGCAGGCGCGCGAACAACAATTGGTGCGCATGCGTCAGGAAGCAGAGGTCGCTGCGGCTGCCGCCAAGGCTGCCGAACTGGCCAAGCAGCAGGCTGCTGCCGTTGCCAAGACGCAGGAACCCGCGCCGGAAAAGGGTACGTTGCACAAGAAGCCGGATGCGCCGGGCAAGGATGCCAAGAAGGGCGGCAACGCTCGCGCTGATGATGGCAAGAAAAAGCAGGGCATCAAGACGCGTTCTTCCGATACGGGCTCTTCGTGGAAGAGCGGTCGTGGTGGCAACAAGAAGCATGGTCACGCAACCGATGATGGTCAGGGCAGCTTCCAGGCGCCGACCGAAGTCATCGTGCGTGAAGTGCATGTGCCGGAAACCATTTCGGTGACCGATCTGGCGCACAAGATGGCAATCAAGGCGATCGAAATCATCAAGGTGATGATGAAGATGGGCTCGATGGTTACCATCAACCAGGTACTGGATCAGGAAACGGCGATGATCGTCGTCGAAGAAATGGGCCACAAGGCGTTTGCTGCCAAACTTGACGATCCGGATGCCTTCCTCGAAGAATCCGCCGATCACAAGGATGTGCCGCTGGAGCCGCGCGCTCCGGTGGTGACCGTGATGGGTCACGTTGACCACGGCAAAACCTCGCTGCTCGACTACATTCGTCGCGCCAAGGTGGCCGCTGGTGAAGCTGGTGGTATTACCCAGCACATCGGTGCCTACCACGTCGAAACCGAGCGTGGCATGGTGACCTTCCTCGACACCCCGGGTCACGAGGCGTTTACCGCGATGCGTGCCCGTGGTGCCAAGGCAACCGACATTGTCATTCTGGTGGTGGCGGCCGACGACGGCGTCATGCCGCAGACCAAGGAAGCCATCCATCACGCCAAGGCGGCCGGTGTGCCTTTGGTCGTAGCGGTCAACAAGATCGACAAGCCGGATTCCAATCCGGATCGCGTCAAGCAGGAACTGGTTGCCGAAGGCGTCATTCCTGAAGAATACGGTGGTGATTCGCCCTTCGTCTCGGTTTCGGCCAAGAAGGGTACCGGCATCGACGAGCTGCTTGAGCAGGTCCTGTTGCAGGCTGAAGTGCTGGAGCTGACGGCACAGAAGGATGCGCCGGCCAAGGGTCTGATCATCGAAGCCCGTCTCGACAAGGGGCGTGGCGCCGTGGCGACGATGCTGGTTCAGTCCGGCACCTTGAAGCGTGGCGACGTTGTGCTGGCGGGTCAGGTTTTTGGTCGTGTTCGTGCCATGCTTGACGAGAACGGCAAGCCGATCAACGAAGCCGGTCCGTCGATTCCGGTCGAAATCCTTGGTTTGTCGGATGTGCCGGCGGCCGGTGAAGAAGCGATTGTGCTGACCGACGAAAAGAAGGCTCGTGAAATCGCGCTCTTCCGTCAGGGCAAGTTCCGCGACGTCAAGCTGGCCAAGCAGCAGGCGGCCAAGCTCGAGAACATGTTCGAGCAGATGAAGGAAGGCGAAATGAAGTCGCTCGCCCTCATCGTCAAGGCCGACGTGCAGGGTTCGCAGGAAGCGCTGGTGCAAACCCTGGCCAAGCTTTCCAACGAGGAAGTCCGGGTTCAGATCATCCACGGTGCGGTTGGCGCGATCAGCGAGTCCGACGTCAATCTGGCGCAGGCTTCCGGTGCCGTCATCATCGGCTTCAATACGCGTGCCGATGCGGGTGCCCGCAAGCTGGCCGAAACCTTCGGTGTCGATATCCGTTACTACAACGTGATTTACGATGCGGTCGACGAGGTCAAGGCGGCACTTTCCGGCATGCTGTCGCCGGAGAAGCGCGAGCAGATCACCGGTATGGTCGAAATCCGCCAGGTTTTCCACGTATCCAAGGTGGGCTCCATTGCCGGCTGTTACGTGCTGGAAGGTATCGTCAAGCGCAACTCGCGTATCCGTCTGCTGCGCAACAATGTGGTGCAGTGGGACGGCGAACTCGAGTCGCTCAAGCGCTTCAAGGATGACGTCAAGGAAGTTCGCAGCAATTTCGAATGTGGTCTGTCGCTCAAGAATAACAACGATATTCAAGAAGGCGATCACCTCGAAGTGTACGAAATCCAGGAAGTGGCACGCTCGCTGTAATGAAGAAAAAAGGTTTTCAGCGTAGTGACCGGGTCGCGGAGCAGGTTCGCCGCGACCTTGCCGATCTCATTCGCACCGAGTTGAAGGATCCGCGCGTTGGTATGGTCAGCCTGACGGCTGTCGAGCTGACGCCGGATTATGCGCATGCCAAGGTTTTCTTCGCGACGCTCAACGACGAGCATCTCGACGAGGTGATGCAGGGCCTGAAGCGCGCTTCCGGTTTCCTGCGTCGCGAACTGGGCCGGCGTATTCATATCCATACCTTGCCCGAGCTGCACTTTGTCTACGACAACTCGATCCAGCACGGCGCCAGCATGTCGGCGCTGATTGAGCAGGCCAACGCGCTCAGCGACCTGACCCCGGAAGACTGAACGCCATGCAAGTGAAGAAGACCTGGAAACGGGTCGATGGTGTTCTATTGCTCGACAAACCGATCGGCCTGACTTCTAACGACGCGCTGCAAAAGGCGCGTCGTTTGTTTTCAGCGGCCAAGGGTGGGCATACCGGCACTCTCGATCCGCTGGCGACCGGCCTTTTGCCGCTATGTTTCGGTGAAGCGACCAAATTCTCGGCCGACTTGCTCGATGCCGACAAGACCTACGAAGCCGTGCTCAAACTGGGCGTGACGACCGATTCCGGCGACGCCGAGGGCAAGGTGGTGGCGAGCGCAGCGGTCGACGTCACGGAAAACGACATTTTCCGTGTCCTGCCGATGTTTACTGGTGATCTGCAGCAGATTCCGCCCATGCATTCAGCGCTCAAGCGCGATGGCCGGCCGCTTTATGAGCTGGCGCGGCAGGGCATCGAGGTTGAGCGCGAGGCGAGGGCGGTGACGATTCATCGCCTGGAGTGCCTGGCCTTTGCCGGTGATAGCCTGAGCCTGCGTGTTGCGTGCAGCAAGGGAACCTATATCCGTGTGCTGGCCGCCGACATCGGGCGCGAGCTCGGCTGCGGCGCGCATCTGACGGCCTTGCGGCGTACCGTGGTCGGCGATCTTGATCTGGCCAATGCCGTGACGCTGGCCGAGCTGGAGGCGCTTGATGAGGCCGGGCGCCTAGCGCATCTGCAGCCGGTCGATGCACTGGTGCATACCTTGCCGATTGTTACGGTCGAAGGTGAGGCGGAGTCGCGTTTCCGGCATGGCAATCCGGTCGATTTGCCGGCCGGCCTGAGCGGAAAGATCCGGGTCTATGCCGGTGATCAGCTGATAGGCGTGGGCGAGCCAGGTAGCGATGGTCGCCTGTGGCCGAAACGCCTGGTGCAATTGGTCGTTTAAGCTGCTATACTGCTTCGCTTTCCGTCGCCAACGGAAATTTTTATTTAACTGGCGCTTGCTCTATCAAACCGGGGCGGCGTCGTAACCATGAAAGAGAGTTTGAAATGGCATTCACTACCGAAACCAAAGCCGGCGTCGTCGCCGAATTCCAGCGCGCCCAAGGCGACACCGGGTCTCCCGAAGTCCAGATCGCCCTGCTGACCGCCCGCATCAACGAGCTGACCCCGCATTTCAAGGAACACAAGAAGGATCACCACTCGCGTCGTGGTCTGCTGCGCATGGTCAATCAGCGTCGCAAGCTGCTCGATTACCTCAAGGGCAAGAACGTTGATGCCTACCGCACCCTGATTACCCGCCTTGGTCTGCGCAAGTAAGCTGGACCAAAGCCAAGAAAGAGCGGCCCGGAATTCTCCCGGCCGCTTTTTTGCATTTTCCGAACTTGTTTTTTCGTTGTTGTAAGTTGTTGTTATTGTTGTTAATTGTGATGAGAGTGAAAGGAAGATATGTTTAATGTCGTGAAAAAGACCTTCGCCTATGGCGACCATCAGGTCACCATCGAGACCGGCGAAGTTGCCCGCCAGGCTGGCGGTGCCGTCCTCGTTTCCATGGAAGAAACCGTTGTTCTGGTTACCGTCGTGGCTGCCAAGAGTGCCAAGCCGGGTCAGGATTTCTTCCCGCTGACCGTTGATTATCAGGAAAAAGTTTACGCTGCCGGTCGTATCCCCGGTGGCTTCTTCAAGCGCGAAGGCCGTCCTTCCGAAAAGGAAACGCTGACCTGCCGCCTGATCGACCGCCCGATCCGCCCGCTGTTCCCGGAAGGTTTCTACAACGAAGTTCAGGTCATCGCCACGGTGATGTCGCTGAACCCGGAAGTTGATTCCGATATCCCGGCCCTGATTGGCGCCTCTGCTGCCCTGGCCATCTCCGGCGTGCCGTTCAACGGCCCTATCGGCGCTGCCCGCGTTGGCTACATCGACGGCCAGTACGTCCTGTGCCCGACCCTGAGCCAGCTCAAGTCCAGCCAGCTCGACCTCGTCGTTGCCGGTACTGAAGCTGCCGTGCTGATGGTTGAATCCGAAGCCGACCAGCTGTCCGAAGAAATCATGCTCGGCGCTGTTGTTTTCGGTCACACCGAAATGCAGAAGGCGATCAACGCCATCAACGAACTGGTCGAAGAAGCCGGCAAGCCGGAATGGGATTGGCAAGCCGCTCCCAAGGACGAAGCGCTGGTTGCCAGCCTGTCGGCCCTGGTTACGGCCAAGCTCGAAGAGGCCTACAACATCACCGTCAAGCAAACGCGCAGCCAGGCCGTCAAGGTCATCCGTGCCGAAGCTGTTGCAGCCCTGTGCACCGGTGCCGAAGGCGCCCCAGATGAAAACACCGTCGGCAACCTGTTCCACGAAATCGAAGCCTCCATCGTGCGCGGCCGCATCCTGAGCGGTGCCCCGCGTATCGACGGTCGCAACACGCGTACCGTGCGTCCGATCACCATGCGTTCCGGCGTCCTGCCGCGTACCCACGGCTCGGCCCTGTTCACCCGTGGCGAAACCCAGGCGCTGGCTGTTGCCACGCTAGGTACCAACCGCGACGAGCAGATCATCGACGCGCTGGCTGGTGAATACCGCGATCGCTTCATGCTGCACTACAACATGCCCCCGTACGCCACCGGCGAATGTGGTCGTGTCGGTACGCCCAAGCGTCGCGAAATCGGCCACGGTCGTCTCGCCAAGCGCGCGCTGCTCGCCGTGCTGCCGAAGCCGGAAGACTTCTCCTACTCGATGCGCCTGGTTTCGGAAATTACCGAGTCGAACGGTTCCTCGTCGATGGCTTCCGTTTGCGGTGGCTGTCTGGCCCTGCTCGACGCCGGCGTGCCGCTCAAGGCGCACGTTGCCGGTATTGCCATGGGGTTGATCAAGGAAGGCAACCGCTTTGCCGTTCTGACCGACATCCTTGGCGACGAAGATCACCTCGGCGACATGGACTTCAAGGTAGCTGGCACGACCGCTGGTATCACCGCGCTGCAGATGGATATCAAGATTCAGGGCATCACCAAGGAAATCATGCAGGTCGCCCTGGCGCAAGCCCAGGAAGCCCGTCTGCACATCCTGAACCTGATGCAGGAAGCCGCTGCCGGCCCGCGTGAAGAAATGTCGGCCTATGCGCCGCGTCTCTACACCTTCAAGATCAATCCGGAAAAGATCCGTGATGTGATCGGCAAGGGCGGTGCCGTCATCCGTGCGCTGACCGAAGAAACCGGCACCACGATCGACATCCAGGACGACGGCACGATCACCATCGCCGCTACCAGCGGTGAAGCTGCCGCTGCTGCCCGTTCGCGCATCGATGCGATCACGGCAGAAGTCGAAATCGGCAAGATCTACGAAGGTACCGTGCTGAAGATTCTTGATTTCGGTGCGATCGTTTCCGTGCTGCCGGGCAAGGATGGTCTGCTGCACATCTCGCAGATCGCCCAGGAGCGCGTCAACAAGGTCGAAGACTACGTCAAGGAAGGCCAGGTTGTGCGCGTCAAGGTTCTCGAGACCGATGACCGCGGCCGCGTCAAGCTGTCGATGAAGGCGGTTGCCGCAGAAGAAGGTACGGCCCCGGCTGCCGCACCGGAAGCTGCTCAGTAATCAGCGGCTGAAGCTCCCGTCCAGGCGGGAGTCTGAATGGACAAAGGGCGCCTTGCGGCGCCCTTTGTTTTTTGCGGTTTTCCTGATGTCGACCGCTACGGAACGATTTGGCGATTATTTCGCCATCTGGCGTTCCTTCATTTCTTCCAGCGTCTTGCAGTCAATGCACAGGGTTGCCGTCGGGCGGGCTTCCAGGCGCTTGATGCCGACTTCGACGCCACACTTGTCGCAGAAGCCGTATTCACCGCTTTCGATGCGCCCCAGGGTCTCGTCGATCTTCTTGATCAGCTTGCGCTCGCGGTCGCGATTGCGCAGTTCGATGGCGATATCGGTTTCCTGGCTGGCCCGGTCATTCGGATCGGCAAAGACGGTGGCCTCGTCCTGCATGGTGTGCACGGTGCGGTCGATATCCTCGCTGAGTTCCTTCTTGAGCGTTTCAAGAATCTTGCGGAAATGCGCGAGTTGCTTGGTGCTCATGTAGTCTTCACCCGCTTTGGGTTCGTACGGCGCGAAATGTTTGTGGAGCAGGTCTTCTGCCATTTTCTTGTGCGTCCTGGTGACGAAAAAGGCGATTAAATATCAGAAAGCCCAGCTTGCCGCAAGAAATGTTTATTTTTAAAAGTCAGGCTCCAGTACTGGTGCGGGTTTCCGGGTGGTGCTAGAATGCGCTTCCTCGTGTCGGGGCGTAGCGCAGTCTGGTAGCGCATCTGCTTTGGGAGCAGAGGGTCGTGAGTTCGAATCCCACCGCCCCGACCAATAAACAGCATGCTTTTGGTGGCTTTTACTGTATTTGGGTAAAGGGCTAAAAAAATTGAAAAAGCCCCTTTAGTGGGGCTTTTTCGCATGTGTTTCAAGTGGAGTGGCTTCTCTTTGAGATCGGGGGGGGGGGGGGGCTGCCCCATTGCGTGATAGCGTCATTAGGTGTATTCACTCGTTGGATCGGGCTTGGTGTTTCCTCCGAGTAAAATTACCGGTCGGCTGCTTTAGATTGAAGTCTCTATTGAGGCTGCAACATTTATGCAAATGCTTGCTCAAAGGGGCTTTGCATTTGGATTGCTTGGGTTTTTACATCTTGTAAATCGCTATGGTGTTTCTGTCAAAACTGACAATTGTGTCGGTTTTGTTTAATTTGCTTTTGCTCCCGCGGCGCGGCATTAAAATACCTGTGTAACTTCGGAAATCTTCACTAGATCAGCGTTTCCGCTGATTTTATGCCTTTTGTTCTATTTGAAGGGGGGAGGGGGAGGGGTATAATTCGCCCTCCAAAACCATTGTTAATTTGGTGATTTTGTAGCTTTTCACCATATCCATTACTTTTGACAATAAAATCCAACTTGCTTGAGTCTCAACCTATTGCGATCGTAGGTGTTGCCTTTCGTTTCCCCGGGGATATGGGTGAAGAGGCGGTGTTTTGGCAGGCGTTGCAAGACGGTAAAGATCTTGTTACCCAGGTTGATTCGACTCGCTGGGCGGTAGACGAGCTACAACACCCTAAACGTAGTGAAGCCGGTCGTAGTGTGAATTTTTCGGCGGGGGTGCTTTCTCGTATTGATCAGTTCGATGCAGGATTTTTTGGCATTTCACCTCGTGAAGCGGCTTGGTTGGATCCGCAACAACGCTTGCTGCTCGAACTGGCCTGGGAGGCGATGGAAAATGGAGGCATGTTGCCATCGCGTCTGGCCGGTAGCGATTGCGCAGTTTTTGTTGGTATTTCGGGGCTTGATTATGGTATCCGCGGGCTCGATGATTTAGCCAGTTTCTCTGCGCACACGATGACCGGCAATACGCTGAGTATTGCCGCCAACCGCTTATCCTACGTGTTCGACTTGCATGGTCCGTCGATGGCTATTGATACAGCCTGTTCATCGTCTCTGGTGGCCTTGCATCAAGCTTGTAACGCCTTACGTGCTGGCGATGCTTCAATGGCCATGGTTGGTGGTGTGAATATGCTTACCCACCCATATCCCTTTATCGGTTTTTCCAAAGCGTCCATGTTGTCGGCTAGTGGCCGCTGCCATACCTTTGATGCTTCCGGTGACGGATATGTTCGCGCCGAAGGGGGGGCTTTGCTATTGCTAAAACCTCTGGATAAAGCACAGGCCGATGGCGACCGTATCCATGCAGTAATTCTTGCGAGCGGCGCCAATGCTGATGGGGGGCGCAAGACCGGTTTGACCATTCCGAGTTGTACGGGCCAGATCGAGCTGATGCGTTCAGTGTTGGCGCGTGCCGGCATTCCAGCCCAGGATGTTGATTATGTCGAAGCCCACGGCACCGGTACTGCCATCGGTGATCCGATCGAAACTTTGGCTATTGGTACGGTTTACGGTATGGCTCGTCCAGCCTCTTGCCCTTTGCCGATTGGTTCGGTCAAGACCAACCTCGGCCATCTTGAGCCGGCTTCCGGTATGGCGGGCCTTGTCAAAGCGCTGCTTGTGCTCAAGTATCATGAAGTGCCGCCATCGATCCATTTTGATAAGCCCAACCCGAAGATCGATTTTACCAACTGGAATCTATTGCCCGTCTCCAATCGCCTGCCGTTGGTAGAAGGTGGGTCTCGTCCGCGCGTTGTCGGGGTCAATTCCTTCGGTTTCGGTGGTGCCAACGCACATGTGCTGTTGCAGGAGTATCCGGTTTCGGCGGTCGACAGCCATCGCGTAGTCGACGCCCCCTTGTCGCCATTGCTTCTCTCTGCACGTAGTGAGTCTGCATTGCGTGAACTTGCTGGCCGCTATGCCGAGTTGCTGAGCACGCCGACTGCATCTGATTACTACGACTTGGCCTATGCCGCCGCTTATCGTCGTGAGCGTCTTGATAAGCGACTGATCGTCGTTCCCGACTCTCTGTCTGCTTTAAGTGAGAAACTGAAGTGTTTTGCCGCCGGAGGCCAGCCGGCGGGCCTAATCGAAGAAGATGCTCCGTCCGAAGTTGGCAAACTGGCCTTCATTTACGCTGGCAATGGCGCCCAGTGGGTGGGGATGGGGCGGTTGTTACTGATCGAATCTTCGGTTTTTCGTAGCATTATCGAAGATCTTGATCTGCGTATCGCTGCGCAGGCTGGCTTCTCGGTTATTGCAGAATTGCAGGCTGATGGCGAGGTGTCGCGTATGGCCGACACCGCCGTCGCCCAGCCTTTGCTTTTTGCGCTTCAGGTAGCGTTGACCGTATTATTGAAAGAGTTGGGTATTACCCCCGATGCAGTCGCTGGTCACAGTGTCGGTGAAGTTGCGGCTGCTTGGGCTTCCGGTAGTTTGACTCTGGATGAAGCTGTACGCGTCATTTGCGCCCGCAGTGCTGCCCAAGGTTTGACCCGGGGGGCTGGTCGCATGGCTGCTGTAAGCATGCCCGAAGCCAATATGCGTATTCTGCTTGCAGGAGGGCTGTGGCCGGATCTCGAAATTGCTGCCATTAATAGTCCTGATAATCTGACCCTGTCAGGTCCCCTTGAGCAACTCGATGCCTTGATAACGGCGGCCAGGGAGCTCGGATTTGTCTGTCGTCTGCTTGAGCTCGACTATGCATTTCACAGTCGCAGCATGGATTCGGTTGAGGACTTGCTGGCCAAGTCCTTAGCTGATTTTGCGCCGCTTCATGCAGGGACGTCGACCTTTGTGTCTACTGTCACCGGTACGGTTTTTCCTGGTTCACTTGATGCCTCCTACTGGTGGGACAACATTCGCCATCCGGTACTATTTTCAACAGCGATAAATTGCATGATCGAGCTTGGTTGTCGCTGTTTTGTCGAAATCTCGCCACACGCTATTTTGCAGCGCTACCTGAAGGAGTGCCTGACTGCGGCCGATGTCAAGGGACAGATACTTTCCTCATTACGCAAAAACGACGATGGCATCGAGCGCTTTCAGGATTTGGTGCTGCGCCTACATCTGCTCTCCGGCAACGATACCCTGCAAGTTTATTTCCCGGCAGTCGGGCGCTTTGTTGATCTACCGTCCTACCCTTGGCAACGGGAGCGTCACTGGCTTCCAACGACTAGCGAAGGCTACCGTCTGGTTGAGCGCAAGCGCATTCATCCATTGCTTGGTTGGTCGCTAAAGGATGCTGTGGCTGGTTGGGAAAATGTTCTTGATCCGCGAACTCAGCCTTGGTTAGCTGATCACTGCGTCGGTGGTGTAATTGTCCTGCCTGGTGCCGCCTACATTGAAATGGCATTGGCTGCAGGTCGTATATGGTTCGGTGGCGAGACGTTGGAGCTTGAAGAGCTAGATATCGTTGCCCCGGTGGTGTTCGATGGCGAACATGGGCGCAGCATTCGCTTTGATATTAACCCTCGTGACGGCGGTTTCCAGATTCGCAGCCGCCAGCGTCTTAGTGATGACGAGTGGGTCTTGAACGCCTCTGGTCGCTTGCTTGGTGCTGTCAGCGGGTACGTCGAGGATCTTCCGATCTCGCTTGGAGAAACAGGGCGCGCGTTTGACCATGCAACTCATTATCACTTGGCGCATGTGCTTGCTCTTGATTACGGTCCTGTTTTTCAGGGGATGGCCGAGGCTTGGGTAAGTGGCGAAACACTTGATGGCCGTTTTGAATCTCGAGTTGATCTGTGTCTGGACGATGAGCCGTGGTTGCTGCATCCGGCAATCGTTGATGTCTGCTTCCAGTCGTTGCTGGACTTTTTCCATAATGAAATTGAAGCTGGTGTGGGGCTCCCTCTGCTGCCGGTCAAGATTGGTCGCCTACGGCTGCTGCGTACGGCGCCGATTGCCCGTTTTCGCACGCGTATCCTTCGACGCAATTTACGCTCAGTCCTGGCTGAGTTCGAATTGCTGACGGCTGACGGAGAAAAAGTGGCCATTTTGACTGGCTGTCGTTTCCGCGCAGCCATGTTGCGCCAGGACAAGCAAACCGAGCCAGCCTGCTGGGAAATTGTTCCGATACTCCAGCCAGGCCCATTGGCTGCCAGTCGCAGTGATTTGCCAGCTGTACATGCGCTGGTGCAGCAGATCAAGGAATGGTTCATCAATCAGGAAAACGAACTGAAGCGTACTGCCTATTTTGGCGAAACCCAGCCATTGTTCGATGCGCTGGTCAGTGCCTTCGCGTATGAGGCCATGCTGGCGATGCTTGCGGATCAGCCGGAAGTCGCGCAAGTTCTTCTTGACGAAGGAGCTTCCGTCAACGAGGACTTTCGCCGCGTGCTGTTTTGGGTACGTGATCTGCTGATCGAGCAGGGATGGCTTACCCATGGTAATAGTGGCTGGCAGCTTGTCGACAGCGACATACCCTTGGCTGCCGAAATATGGCGTACCTTGTTGGCCGACTATCCAGAAGGAGTGCCAGAGCTTGTTCTGATTGGGCGTATGGGCCGGGCTCTAGTTGCGCTGTTGGGCGGGGAGCTTGATCCCGTTGCAATGGCTGCCGAGATGCGACGTAGTCGTCAACTAGAAACCTTGTTTGATCACTCGATCACTTATCGTGGTAACCGGCTGGCAATCGAGCAAATTGTCGAAGCGTCAGTCAAGTGCCAGCCAGCCAACCGCCGACTTCGCGTTCTCGAAATTTCTGTTGGTCTCAGTGACCTGCCACGGCACCTCGGAAGCCGTATCACCACCGCATCGGTTGATTATGTGCTGGCTCATTGTGATCCTGAAGCTTGTGATCATCTGTACCACGAGTACAACGACGACGAATGGGTTAGCGTCGCTGAGTTGGAGACCTCGCCGCCCAGGCTCAAGGCCAAGGTTGGTTTACCAGCCAATTACGATCTGGTGATTTTTCGCCATGCCCTGAATGGGTTTGCCGATCCGCGTGCGATGCTGGCCTGGGCCCGTTCGTGCCTGACCACCGGTGGCCTGCTGGTGCTGGCAGAGCGCTATGCAGACTTGGCTACCGATCTGGTTTGGGGGGGGGGGCAGCAAATGCAGGTGCCCCAAACTTGGCAAGCGGAACTGATTGAATTGGGTTTTGATGATGTGGAAATTTGTCGCGAGCCTGCGGGTGAGAGTAGTCCTGTAGGTGCTTACCTGTTGCTGGCCAAGTGCAGAGAAGCTTCCCTGCCCGAGATCTTGCCGGAAACTTCCAGCTGGGTATTGTTAGCCGGCGACTCATCCGCCAGTGCGATTGCTCTATCTCTGCAGCAGATTATGCTGACACACGGCCAAGTAGCGGTGAGCGTCGAATATACTGAAGAGTTGAATAGCCAGGATTCTGCACTGACTTTGCTTCGCCGTCTGCAACTGGAGTTAGAGGGGGGCATTGATCACGTGCTGCTTATTGCTGGCGACCGAGCGGTTGATGACAATATGCTGCCGGTCGAAGCTTTGAGTCTGGTTCAGGCTTTGGGAGTCGGGGCTCAATTGCCCCAGCTTACTTTGGTTACCAGAGGGGCTAACCCTATCGACGGCAAGCAGTGCAATCCGGCTCACACCGCCTTATGGGGTTTCGGTCGCGTGGTCATGAACGAATATCCAAGTCTGGGCTGTCAATTGATTGATCTGCCTGCATTAGGCTCAGCCAGCGTTTTGGCAGAATTGCTGACCAATGAATTACTGGCTTCTGATGGTGAGAGTGAAGTCGTCCTTCAAGCCAACTCTCGCTACGTCTTGCGTATGCAGAAAGCCCAACTGGCATTCGCTGGACAGGGGAAGTCTGGGGAGCGTTATTGTCTCGATTTTCGCGTTCCTGGCCAGTTACGCAACTTGTTATGGCTTGAGCAGCCAGAGCGAGAACTGGCTGCGGACGAGATCGAGGTTCGTCCGCTCGCCACAGGCCTGAATTTCCGCGACGTTATGTACGTTATGGGCCTGTTGCCCGATGAGGCAGTTGAAAATGGATTCGCTGGTGCCAGCTTGGGATTGGAGTTTTCCGGTGTGGTTACTCGCGTCGGTCTCCGTGTTGACGAGTTTGTACCCGGTGATGCTGTCATGGGTTTTGGTTCGGCTTGTTTCGCCAGTCATGTCGTGACTCGGGCTAGTGCCGTTTCCCCAAAGCCAGAGGCTTGGTCTTTCGAAGCGGCCGCTACAGTACCGACGGTATTTTTTACCGTTTATTACGCACTCAAACAACTTGCCAATTTGCAGTCGGGGGAGCGGGTACTGATCCATGGCGCCGCTGGCGGGGTTGGTATTGCCGCGGTGCAGCTGGCCCGACATTTTGGTGCCGAGGTCTTCGCTACGGCAGGCAGCGCCGAAAAACGCGAATTTGTTGCTTTGCTTGGCGCCGACCATGTCTTCGATTCGCGTAGTCTGGCCTACGCCGAACAGATTCTCGCAGCCACCAATGGAGAGGGTGTTGACGTCATCCTCAACTCATTGGCTGGCGAAATGATTCGCCGCAACCTGCATATACTGAGGCCGTTTGGTCGTTTTCTTGAACTTGGCAAACGGGATTTTTTTGAGAATACGCCCATTGGGTTGCGGTTGTTTAAGAACAACATCAGTTATTTCGGGATCGATGCCGACCAATTGCTGATCACCCGGCCCGATCTGGCCGCGCGTATTTTCCGCGAAGTCATGGCCTTATTTCGTAGTGGGGTGCTGTCGCCGTTGCCGGTGCGAGCCTTTTCGGCTGAGCGGGTTATTGATGCGTTCCGCTACATGCAGCAGGCACGGCAGATCGGTAAGGTGGTTGTCAGTTTCGATGAGGCGCGCATCGTGCCCCAGTCGCTCTTGCCACAAGTTAAACAAGCCCGCTTTGACGGTCAAAGCAGCTATCTGGTGACCGGTGGCCTATCAGGTTTTGGGCTGGAAACAGCACGTTGGTTGGCACGTAATGGAGCTGGGCAGGTGGTTTTGCTAAGTCGTCGTGGCATGGCGACCCCCGAAGCTGCGGAAATGCTTGCCAATATTCAGGATCTTGGAGCCGAAGCCCTCGTTCTGGCTTGTGATGTCACTGATTGCGAAGCGCTGGCCAAGGTGTTGCAACATGAAGACATCTTTCCACTCAAGGGCATCTTCCACGCGGCCATGGTTATCGACGATGCCATGATGAGCAATCTCAATCCCGACCGTATGTCCAGAGTCCTTTTGCCGAAAATCACGGGGGCCTGGAATCTCCACAAGTTGACCCGTAATCAGCCGCTCGAGCATTTCGTACTTTATTCTTCGATTACCACCTATATTGGCAATCCTGGGCAGGCTAATTACGTCGCCGCCAATGCCTGGCTCGAAGGCCTTGCCTTATTGCGACGAGCTCATGGTTTGCCCGTAACCTGCATCGGCTGGGGGCCAATCGGTGATGCAGGTTATCTAACGCGTAATCAGCGCGTGAAAGATGGACTGTCCAGCCGGTTAGGTGCCGACTCGTTGAGTGTAGAGGAGGCCCTGCACATGCTTGGTCGTGTGCTGACTATGCCGCAAGGCAATCTGGCTATCGGCGATTTCCTGTTTTCGGCATTAGCCCGTTTGCTTCCCTCTGCCCAAGGACCACGTTTTGCGAGTTTGCGCAGACATGGTCAAGAAGCCGTAAATAGTGCTGAAAGTCTCGATGATTTCAAGGTTATGATCGAAAGCAAGTCGCTGGCTGAAATACAAAATTTGGTTATCGAACTGGTTACCCAAGAGGTTGCGCAAATTCTCGCCGTTAGTACGGAGCGAATCGATCCTGCCCGTTCATTGCACGATCTCGGTCTCGACTCGCTAATGGGCGTCGAACTGGCGCTTGGTCTGGAAAAGCGCTTTGGTATCCAAGTGCCGGCCATGATGCTGAATGAAGGTCCTAGCATAGAGCGGATCACCGCCCGTATTATGGAACGGTTGGTCTCTGATGTCGGTTGTGGTGAAGAAAACAGTACTCTTGCCGCGATAGCTTTCAGCATGGCGGCACAACATGGTGAATCGATCCCTCCTGAAATCCTTGAGGCCGCTGTGCTAGACATCGAGAAAGAGCAGGGCACTCAATGACCAAACAAAATTTCGGACTTGTCGGAAATGCCAAGGAGCAGTTGGTCAAACGCTTTTTGGCTCGACGCGACAACCAGTTGAAAACTGTTTCGGAAGTCCCCCGGTCGACACTGAATTTCGCCCAAATTCCGGAAAAGTTCTGTCGCTTCGACAAGTTTCCTGGTTACGAAAAAGTAGCCATCCCGCAGGCTGCCGCCCGCAAACTGGGTATCGAGAATCCCTACTTCAAGACCCATGAAGGCGTGGCCGATGCCACCACCTGTATTGGCGGCAAAAGCTACATCAATTTTTCCAGCTACAACTACCTTGGCCTTTCCGGTGATCCCCGTGTCAACCTGGCCGCCAAGGATGCCATCGACCGCTACGGCACTTCTGCCTCGGCCAGCCGTCTGGTCGCAGGCGAGCGTCCCGTCCAGCGCGAGCTGGAAGAAGCCATCGCCGGCCTTTATGAAGTCGACGACGCCATCGTCTTTGTTAGCGGCCACGCCACCAACGTGACGACCATCGCCACACTGTTCGGCCCCAAGGATCTGATTGTTCACGACAGCCTGATCCACAACAGTGTTTTTGAGGGGATCAAACTTTCCGGGGCTACCCGCCGGGCTTTTAATCACAACGATCCCGATTCGTTAGAACAAATTCTGACTGAAATCCGCGGAAATTTCGAACGTACCCTGATCGTGATTGAAGGTCTCTACAGTATGGATGGCGACATCCCGGACCTGCCGCGCTTTATCGATATCAAGCAGCGCTACAAAGCTTTCCTGATGGTCGACGAAGCCCATTCATTGGGCGTTCTCGGAGACACCGGACGAGGCATCCGTGAGTATTTCGGTTTGCCGGGCAAGGATGTCGATATCTGGATGGGAACCCTGAGCAAGGCTTTCGCAGGTTGTGGTGGTTACATCGCCGGAGAAAGGGCGTTGATCGAGCATCTGAAATATGGCGCACCGGGGTTTGTATACAGCGTAGGTATCGCACCCGCCTTGGCTGCAGCATCGCTTACTGCGATCCGTATCATGCTTGCTGAGCCGGGTCGGGTAAGCGATCTGCGTGAACGGGGCAGCTATTTTCTTGAAAGGGCGCGTGATAGCGGCATCGATACCGGGCTATCGATGGGCTATGCAGTTATTCCGGCGATCGTTGGCGGTTCGCTGAAATCCACCAAGCTTTCGCAATACCTGTTCGAGCATGGCATTAACGTACAGCCTATCATCCATCCAGCTGTCGAAGAGCGTATCGCTCGCCTGCGTTTTTTCGTTAGCAACACACATACGAAAGAACAAATTGACGCGGTGATTATGTTGCTTCGCAATAAAATATGATGATTCATTGCTCGATGTTGTTTCAAAATTTTCTTGGCCATTCAGGTGACAGGCAATGTCTTTGATTCCCGTAACTCTCTGTGGAGGCGCAGGCTCTCGTCTTTGGCCGGTGTCTCGAGAATCACATCCGAAACCCTTCATCCGTCTTGCAGACGGACAAAGTCTGCTACAAAAAGCCTTTCTGCGTGGTGCTCATCTGGGCGATGTGACACAAGTGCTCACCGTGACCAATCGCGAGTTCCTCTTCAAGACCGAAGATGTATTCCACGAAGTTACCGACGGACAGATTCCGGCCTCGTTTCTCCTAGAGCCCAGATATATCGCTACCGGGCATCCACACAGACTTGAAAATCAAGGTGTTGTTACTATGGTCTTGATCGAGGTACAAAGCGGCGAGTACCTTGCTGAAGACGATATCGTTAGTTTCCACGATTATTACGGAAGAGGATGAAATTGAAATCCATTACTGAGTTGTTCCGTAACAAGCTGCTGCTGATCACCACGATCATTCCCACAAGCTTGTCCATCCTCTATTTTGGCTTGATTGCTTCTGATGTATATATTTCCGAGTCACGGTTCGTGGTGCGCAGCCCCGAGCGGCAATCTGCCTCTCCTCTCGGCCTGATTCTTAAAGGAGCCGGCTTCTCCAAGGCGCAGGATGATTCCTATACCGTTCAGGATTACGTGCTGTCTCGTGATGCGCTGAAAGCTCTTAACGATGAGCTAAAGATCAAGGAAGCCTATTCATCATCAAAAATCGACTTGTTCAGCCGTTTTGCCGGTACGGATTGGGATGAGAGCCTGGAAGCCTTTCACCAGTACTACCAGAAAAAGGTAAACGTCCAGCTTGATTCAACCTCTTCAATTACAACCCTGACCGTTCGTGCCTTTACCCCCGAAGGAGCGCAAAGCGTCAATCAACGCCTCGTTGAGCTGGCCGAGAGTCTGGTTAACAAGCTGAACGAGCGGGGCCGCCAGGACATGATCCGCTTTGCCACCGCCGAAGTTGCCGAAGCACAGAGCAAAGCGAAAGCTGCCGCCCTGGCTTTATCCCAATATCGAAATGCCAAGGGGGTGATCGATCCGGAAAAGCAATCAACTATTCCTTTGCAGCAAATTGCAAAACTGCAGGACGAGTTGATTTCGACTAAAGCGCAGGTGATGCAGCTGGAAAAACTTGCCAAGGAAAATCCGCAATTGCCTGTGTTGCGTCAACGCGTTGGTTTGCTTAACAGCGAAATAGACGTAGAAACCCGTAGAGTCACTGGCGGTGAACGCTCTCTTGCCAGTAAGGTTGCGGAGTATCAACGACTCGTATTGGAAAGAGAATTTTCTGAAAAGATGCTGGCTAGCGCCATGAGCACATTTGAACAAGCCAAGAATGAAGCTCAACGTAAGCAGCTTTATCTTGAACGAATTGTTCAACCAAGTTTGCCTGATGAATCAATGGAGCCTCGCCGAATAGAAAAAATATTCATTACTTTTGTTTTTGGATTATTGGCATGGGGAATTGGCGGCCTTCTTGTTTCCGGCGTTCGTGAGCATCATGAGAATTGATAAATCAATTCGTTCTCTGAACCGCTTGTTTTTTACGCAAACAAGGGTCATTTGGGCTTTATTAATGCGCGAGGTTATAACTAGATATGGGCGTAATAATATTGGTTTTTTATGGGCCTTTGTAGAACCTTTGTTTTTTACATTTGGGATAGCCGCGCTATGGGCGGCAACATCCAGCATTCACGGCTCTAAGTTGCCGGTAATACCGTTCGTGGTGACCGGGTATGCTACAGTTTTGTTGTGGAGAAATTCCACAGGTAGATCTCTTGTGGCCATAGAGTCAAATAGGAGTCTTTTATATCATCGGAACGTGACTCTCCTTGATATATTTTTAGCCCGGTTTATTCTGGAGTTTCTAACAACAACGTTTTCTTTTATAGTTGTTGAATTGTTTATGATAACGCTCGGATTTATGGAGCCGCCATCTTCTATATTTCCTATGTTACAAGGTTGGGCTATTTTAGCGATATTTAGTTTTGGACTTTCTACAACATTAGGTTGTTTAAATTCACTAAGTGATATTGTAGATCGATTTTGGCATCCAATAAGCTATTTTATGATGCCTTTGTCGGGAGCTTTTTTTTTAGTAGACTGGTTGCCTTCGAGCGTTCAATCCTATGCAGTTTTTGTTCCAACAGTTACAGCTACTGAGTTAATGCGTAGCGGCCAATTTGGCTCTTCAATAAGAACGCATTATGACATCCAATATTTTTTATTTGTTAGCTTGGCATTTGTTTTAATCGCGCTTTTGTTGACAAAAGTTGTAAGAAATAGGCTGGAGTGCGAATGATCTATCTTGATAATGTAACAAAATCATATGAAACTCGTAACGGTAGAAATGTGGTTTTGAAAAATGCATCACTTAAAATAGAAATGGGACAGCGGGTTGGGATTCTCGGACGAAATGGTGCTGGGAAGTCTACCTTGATTAAGATAATTTCTGGTGTAGAAGCTCCGACAAGTGGAACCGTAACTAGAAAAATGTCAGTTTCATGGCCGCTAGCATTTGCTGGCGGATTTCAAGGTTCATTATCTGGACTGGATAATATAAGATTTATATCTCGGGTGTATGGGGTTAATTTTTATAAAATTCGTCCTTTTATCGAAGATTTTACAGAGCTAGGTTCTTACCTTTTGGAGCCGGTTAAAACATACTCGAGCGGCATGCGCGCTAGGTTAGCATTTGGTTTGACAATGGCAATTGAATTTGACTGCTATCTAATAGATGAGGTTATCGCAGTAGGGGATAGTCGATTTCACGCGAAATGTCATTATGAATTATTTGAGCAGCGTAGTGATCGGGCGTTGCTCCTGGTTTCCCATGATCCCGGGAATATTCGAGAATATTGCAACACAGCCGCTATATTGCGTAACGGTAAATTAGATTCGTTTAATTCTATCGACGAGGCTTATTCAGAATACACAAATGAGTAATACACAGCTTAGAGAGAGGGTTGGGAGCCAAACGTTAATGAGCAGAGTTGAAAATGGTTCAGACACGCTTCTCATTGTATTTTCTCCAGCATATTTTACCCAGAGAAAATTACCTTATCATTACAAGCGTGCTGTGCGTTTGAATATATCTGTAATAATATTTGAGGGTGATTCTGATTTTTTCTGTACCGATTGGTTGGATATAATATATAAAATATCCGATGTTGCGCGAGGTTATGATAAGGTTATCTCTTATGGTTTTTCCATGGGTGGGTATGCAGCCGTACGGTTGGCTCTTGAATTAGACAAAATACCGAATTTAACTTCGTGCTATGGAGTATCTGCTCATTTAAAACTTTCGGATAGGCATTCAAGAGCGCAGGCAATTTGGGGGGGGGATGCCCCTAATTTAGCGAATGATCTTTTGGCTTCGGAAAAACTACCTTCTGTTTTTATGATTTTTCCAGTGCAATCAATAAATGATTCTATCCATCTTGAAGATTCGTCTATTCTTACCCGGCCAGAAATAAAAATTTTTTATATTAATACCGGGCATGGTATTGAGCCATTTTTAAAATCTCAGGGGGCGCTCGATAGTTTTTTTGATGACATATATCATCTTCGATCCGTTAGCTTTCCGCCAGATATTATTGCAAATACGGAGCAAATTCGTCGCGCGTTGATGACTCTGCCATGGCTTAGAGAGTTCGAAGGTGAACCCCAAACATTGCCGATTTTTTTCGATGAAGATGTAATGGACAGTGTCTGGCATTTTAAAAAAAGTATTGTATATTTTAAAAGAAAAGATTGGGATTCATTTTGGATTAGCGCTTCTAGATGCGCTAAATTGGCTGGCGCGGATAATTTCTGGATAAACGATTATTTTAATATATTCAACGATGATGTGTTGCCCGACCGTATGGCTGCAGGAGTACTGCAGCTCGGCCTAAGATACTCTATGGAATTGGTTGATAGAATAATTGAAACAAGTCGTTATTCTCGAATTATTTCTGATCAGGTTGACGTTATGGGATTGGCATTGCTAGCTGCTAACCGTGATTGTGTTCCAAGTGAAATATTGAATAGATTTTTCAAGTGTAACCATTTGTCTGATCTACAAGTTATTTTTATGAGTGTCCTTTCAAGGCAGAACAATTTTAATGCCAAGTATTTACTTTCGCGTCATGCATTTGAGGCGGGTTACTATGCGGCTGCGCGACATCTACTTAGCTTTAATTTGGATAGTGTTGATGTGGCGGCCGCGTGGGAAGTGTATTTCCTTATAGGTAATGTTCTATTAGCAACGGGAGAGAACGATGAGGCCAAAGCGATGTTTGAAAGGGCTGAAAATCTGACCACCAATAGTCTTCCTCAACAAGCATTGGTCAATTTAATGGGTACAAAAGAAAGCGCCAAATGAGTGTAGACAGTACATCTGAAGAAAAATCTATAGTCGGCAAAATCCAAAACTTGGCGCTTTGTGATTTGCTGGCTGAAAAAGAAGCAATAATTTCAAAGTTGGAAATTGAGAAGCGTTCACTTGAATTGCAACTTGCTAGAGTTCCAGAGGCGATACGAGATGTAATAAATGAGCCATCTTTAAGAACTAAATTTGAAGCATCCAGAATTAGCGAAGCAGTAAAGACACTGACGCTCGTACAGCGACGAGATTCCTGGCTATCATTATTAGAGAAATTAGGAATAAACGGTCAATTGTTTGGTATGTTCCCACACAATGGGAATGATATTGATCCTGTATGTATTCTTATATATGGTTCTGGAGGATTTGGAGACATGCTATATTTGTCTTCAATCTTGCCTGCCTTCTTTTCGCGGTTCGTATCACCGCGAATTGTTGTGGTTCATGAGAACCCAGCTGTAAATGTGATTTTTTCTAATAATCCTTATGTGTTTTCTTGTGTTCATTTACATGGCGAAAAATTAAGCGAATTTTTAGATCTGAGTTCTTCTATCGATATTTTCGATTTAATTGCGGAGGTTCGGTACGCGATATCATATATTGCCCCCCCTCTTTCAAGAGTGCCGAGAGATTTTTTGAGAGTGGCAAACAGTCGATCCTTAGATTATCAAAAATATGTTAGATATTCATGGCCGTATTTGAATAACTCATTCGCGAATGAAGTTGTTAAATCTGGAATGTCTAAGTTAGACGTTTTGGGATATAGCGGATATTTGCCAGTTGATAGTAAGACGCAACTTAATTATTTCCCAAGGTTTTCAATGACGCAGGAAAATTATTCTGCATTATCTGATAAGTGTTATGTCACGGTACATCACGGATCTGATAAAAACATGTCCAATTTTGGTGGCTTACAAACAAAAAACCTCCCTATTTCCACTTGGGCGGACATCGTCTCGATACTTAAAGACTCTGGTATATATACAGTCCAACTTGGCGATGCTAACGAAGAATTAATCGATGGTGTTGATCTCGATCTAAGAGGGGCGACTTCGTTTGATGAAACTGCGTGCTTGATGAAATTTGCAAGTGTTCATTTGGATACCGAAGGTGGATTAGTTCACGTTGCGCGGGCAATGAATACCTTAGCAGTAGTCATGTTCGGACCAACACCATTAAAATTTTTCGGATATTCTCAAAACATAAATCTTGGATCAAAGTCCTGCGAAAACTGCTGGTGGACTACAAAAACGTGGGCTATAAAATGCCCATCAGGATATAAGCAGCCAGCGTGCATGATGGAACATAGTAGTAAAGAAATCAGCAGTACAGTATTGAGTGCATTATCAACGGATATGCGTCGTTTCATACTTGAGTCATCAATCAAATATGATGAAAATTTAATTAATAAAAAAAGAATTTTTGAAATTGCACTCGATGAGTATAAATCATCGATTGGCAACATGGTTAGGCTGGTTTATCTCGCTATTGATGATGGGTTGTATTCCGAATGGCTGAGTACTGCTGCACAAAAAAGCATGTGGGGTCCATACGACGTGGTTGTTGTGTCGGCTAAGAATTTTTTAAGAACCCAAAAAGCCTTAAGTGGCATTGTTGAAGTGATTCCGTCTAATGGTGGGAATCTGCCTCTTGATACCGGGTGTTTTGATTTTTGCATAGCGATTTTCGATAATTTTAATTTGATTGAAGATTATGGAATTATTGGGGATCTGGCTCGCTGTACTAAAAGCGAGGGGCGGTTTCAAGTAACAATAAATTCATTTCTGGGTGAGTTGCGTAAATTTACTACGCTGAAGTATCCAGGAAATAAATTTGCGTTTCTGCCATCTATCGATCTCTGTGTATTTGATGGTGACGCGTTAAAAAAAATAACAGTTACGCTTTTTGGAAAAATAGTGAACTGCGATTTGTCTTTGCCTAAAGTTGCTAAAGGCGGCCCGTTTAATATATTAAATAAATTTATACGATAGATGGCCAACCTTATTTTTCAGGGAAGCACGGGGTTCTTTGATCATAGAAGGCTGGTTGAAGACTTGTTGCATTCAGCGGATTTATTTAATAACTATTGTGATGAAAAATTGCTGTTGCCACCAGCTTCGTTTATGGAGAGGCTTGGCGATGATTTGTTACATGCAACCATTGAAGATAGAGGGGCGTGGGATGTAAGGAAAAATATCGACCTCCATCATAAACTTGATCAGTTAAAATATATTAGCTGTTTTAATGACGGGTTGGATATTACGTGGTTAATGGCTGTTGCTATATTGGGCAGGAAAGATCTACGTACCTTGTTCGCTGGTAATGATGCCGTTGTCTCGTTCGAGCGCGGTATTGCTTGGCTCGTATTGCACGGCGCGAATGAGCACGACTTGTACTGCAAACGAAATATTAAATTTATTGCCCAGATATTAAATGGATTTGTTTGCAAAGGTGATTTTTTTTATTGCTCGCCGTTAGAAAAAATAATCATAATAGAGCGGCCGGATATTTTTGAAAAATATAATTTCTCTAGAAGTGAGGCTGGGCGGTTTCAGTTTGTTGAGTGGATCAAGGATGTCGCCGTGTCACAATATAATTTATATTGGCTTTTTAGGTGAAATAATATTAATTTGCGATTTTGTTTTTTGGGTGGTATATATGAAATTATATGTTGGATCTAGAAATTACAAGCCGACTGGTTATCTAACTGTTGATATTGACCCTGTCCACAATCCAGATATAGTTGCAGATGTTACTAATATGCACAACGTAGAAAGCTCATCTTGTGATGAAGTGCTGGCGAGTCACGTATTGGAACATATTTCATGGCCTGACTCATTTAAAGCATTAGCTGAGTTTTCTCGCATATTAAAGTACGATGGAGTTTTACGGATCGCTGTTCCTGATGTGATGGCCTTGTTGCAACAAATCAAAAGTTCCGATAGCGACTTTTTCGCTATGGGATTGATTTATGGTGTAGGAGGAAGGGACAACTCCTTAGAAGTCCACCGTTTCGGCTTCACACAGAGAATGCTGATTGATATTCTTGATGTTTTAGGATTTTCATCATACTCGTGGTGGAGTTCCCCTGTGGCTGATGCATCAAATGGTTGGATACCAACAGTAGAATCGCACAGAAGTGGAATATCGTTGAATGTGCAATGTCGAAAAGTTTCTGAACCTATTATCAATACGTCAAGAATGTTTGGTTTCTTGCTTGATAACCCATTGCAAAATTTTCGGTTGGCTTCGCGAAAATGTTTGTTGGCAAATGACAGCGGGGATATTTCTTTTTCTGACAACGTTGTAGTTTATCAAGATCTACATTACCAGCTAATCGAGGCTAATCAGAGAATAAAATTTCTTGAAGATGTTATTGCGAATGGAGGGGCATGAAGATACTAATAGATGGATATAACCTGGGCTTGGAAAGAGGTACCGGCGTTGCAACCTACGGTAGAAATTTGGCTAATGCCTTAGTTGGTTCTGGTCATGATGTTAGTATTTGTTACGGAAAGAGTATTTCTGGAAAATCGCCCCTGTTATCAGAAGTTTTATTTTTTGAAGGCGCTATTCAAAATAAGCAATCGGTAGTTCGGTTACTAAGAAGTTATGTGGCTGGTGTCTTTGCCTCTATGGGTAGAAAAGCGATAGAAATTCCCATAACCGGAGTAGTGAACATCGATCCAATCAGGTATAGATTTC
Organism: Quatrionicoccus australiensis; assembly: GCF_020510525.1. NCBI lineage: Bacteria > Pseudomonadati > Pseudomonadota > Betaproteobacteria > Rhodocyclales > Azonexaceae > Quatrionicoccus > Quatrionicoccus australiensis. Next base: position 2,166,477 of record NZ_CP075188.1, on the reverse strand, counting down.
CCTGTGGTGTCTCATTTTTAAATAGCCCTGATTTTTTTCGTTTATCAAAAATATCATTTGATGCATTTGGTGCGTTTGGAAATCTTAAGGCAGGGAATTTCGATGTTGTGCATTGGACTTACCCTATTCCTTGTCGCATGCCAAAAGCGACTAATATTTATACAATTCACGATTTAATTCCACTTAAGCTTCCATATACAACACTCGACAACAAGAGGCGTTATTACAATATTTGTAGAAAAATTGCAGATGTTGCCGACCATATTGTTACTGTTTCTGAAAACTCCAAGCGTGATATTATTGATATATTGGGTGTGCCAGAAAATAAGGTGACGAATACATCGCAAGCTGTATCGTTTCCATCTGCTATTGCCGAGAAGAGCACTTCAGTTTGCCTAAGCGAAATTGAGGGGATATTTGGTCTCCAGTGGAAAAACTATTTCTTATTCTATGGCGCAGTAGAGCCCAAGAAGAATATTGGAAGAATAATTGAAGCCTATTTGAGTAGTGGTGTTAATTCAAAATTGGTTATTATTGGGGCTCCCGGGTGGCAATCTAAGCAAGAATTGAAGAATCTGGAAATTGCTAAGGGGTCTCCTAGAGGAAGTTCCATAGTTTACTTGGAGTATTTGCCTCTATCATTTCTCGTTTCCTTAATAAAGGGGGCCAAAGCTCTCGTTTTCCCTTCACTGTACGAGGGGTTTGGGCTGCCAGTATTGGAGGCAATGAAACTTGGTACAGCAGTCATTACCTCTGCTACTAGCAGTCTTCCCGAAGTCACTGGCGATGCGGCGCTAGCGGTTGATCCGCTGGATTCGGTTGCTATCGCTAAAGCTATACGTATGATTGATTCCGATGATTCGCTAAGAGTTGAATTGGAAAGTCGGGGAGTCCTTAGGTCAGTGTTTTTTTCAGAGGAAAGTTACACGAATAGATTAAATGAGTTATACAAGAGGTTGGGGTTTAATTAGTCGGCCCTGCAAAAATCCTGCATCGGCAAGCAAAGGGATTCGGCTGTAAATTTCCCCAAAGAAATCTCTGAGGAATTAAATTGATGGTTATAGAAATCTGAGAGGAGCTGGGGAAGGTCTTATTAGCACCGATGTTTTTCCGTGGCCGATTCGATCAGATGATTGATCTGTATTACCCCGTGGCGGTGCTGGCCGATCAAATGCGGTGGGCCCGGATCGAAGTATTTCTAGCTCATACTTTCGCGTTGGGATCACCATGATCAGTCGTGGCCTGACAGCTTCAATCTTGAATTTTTCCAAGTAAGGCTTTCCGTTCATGATTTCTCCTTTCATCTAAGTTTAAGGGGGCAACGTCTAGTGGCTCTGGGGCGATTTACTGCACTAGGGAAATAACTGGAGATTTTTCGGCATTTCAGCGATCATTTCGTAATTCTCGCTCTGTCATAAATGCGTTTTCAATAAGGCTTTGTGTTTTTTATGAATTTTCCATCTTTTGCCAAGGTTCCTGCTTTTTCGGTTCTTGTGGTCGCTTTGGCAACCTTTTTTTTGGCTGGATGTTCGATGATTCCATCATCCGGGGCCAATAAGGAACAGGTTTTGCGGGCGGAGGCGATTTCGTCTTTGCCCATTCAGATTGTCGATATCGACGATGCCGTAGCGCGCCGAGTTTTTGCAGCTGAAAGGCGGGTTCGTTTCGCCGATGTTTTCTTCAGCGACAAATTGCCGGGGTATCGAGTGGGAGCGGGCGATATCGTGGAGGTCTCGATATGGGAGGCGCCGCCGGCTACCTTGTTTGGATCGACTACGCTTGATCCGAGAGCCGGTGCGATGACGACAAGGGTGACTACATTTCCAGAACAGATGGTGTCCTACGAAGGGGCGATCAATATTCCGTTTGCTGGAATGGTGCCAGCGGCAGGTAAGTCCCCACAACAAATCGAACTGGATATTGCCCGTCGTTTGCAGGGAAAGGCTAACCAGCCGCAAGTTTTGGTACGTGTGACCCGCAATGCCACCTCGAATGTCACTGTGGTTGGTGAGGTGGCGCAGAGCATTCGGATGCCGTTAACGGCTAAGGGGGAACGGCTGCTTGATGCCGTTGCAGCGGCAGGGGGCGTGCGTCAGCCGGTGGGCAAGATGACAGTTCAGATTACACGCGGCGAGGTTGTTCAGGCGATGGCACTGGACAGCGTGATTCAGGACCCCAAGCAGAACATTGTCTTGCAGCCGGGAGATGTGGTGACGGTCCTATTCCAGCCGCTGAGTTTTACGGCACTCGGTGCGACGGGTAAAAACGAAGAGGTGTTTTTCGAAGCGCAGGGCATAACACTAGCTCAAGCGCTTGCACGATCCGGAGGCTTGCAGGATAGCCGCGCCGATGCCATGGGAGTGTTCATTTTCCGTTATGAAGAACCGCTGGTGCTTGGTGTGGCTGGCGAGAATCCGTCTTTGACGCCTGATGGCAAGGTGCCTGTGATCTATCGTGTAGACCTGAAGGATCCGCGTAGTTTCTTCGTGGCGCAGGGCTTTCCGATTCACAACAAGGATGTGCTGTACGTTTCGAATGCACCGGCGGCGGAACTCCAGAAATTCCTGAACATCCTGACTTCTGTCGTGTTTACCGCGCAGGGCCTGGGGTCAATCAGGTGACTTTTTCGATCAATGGCTAGATTTTTCTAGTGCATGGTTGAGCCTCCATGGGAGGCTCAACCATGACATCATTGACTAGGAGAGTCAGAAAAATACAACGATGAATCTATTTTGGCAGCATAGCAGCGTAGGCAAGGCCCGCAGATCAGCACTTATGAATCAGCGGCCAAGGTGTATATGGCTTACCGGCCTTTCGGGGGCAGGAAAATCCACTTTGGCCAATTCTTTGGAGAAAGAATTGCATTCTGCCGGCAGATTTGTCTATGTGCTTGATGGGGACAATGTTCGACATGGTCTGAACCGTGATCTCGGTTTTTCGGCGGTAGACCGGGATGAGAATATTCGCCGAGTGGCCGAGGTGGCCAGGTTGATGGTTGATGCCGGTTTGATCGTCATGGTGGCGTTTATCTCTCCGTTTCGGGCGCAACGAGATGCTGCGCGTGCTCTTTTTGATTCCGGTGAGTTCGTCGAGATTTTTGTCGATGCAACTTTAGCCCGATGTGAGCAGCGAGATACCAAGGGCTTGTATGCCAAAGCCCGCCAAGGACTGATCAGCGACTTTACCGGGCTGGATAGTCCCTACGAACCACCTTTGGCGCCAGAGTTACACCTTAAAACGGACCAGTTTTCGGTAGTGCAATGCCTGAGCGAGATCACTGAGTTTATTCGTGAAGGGGCATGAGTGCCGGATCCTGGATTGCTTGCTGCAGGCGCATTTACCGGGTTTCTGGTCGGTTTGACCGGCGTAGGCGGTGGTGCGCTGATGACGCCATTGCTCCTGCTTTTGTTTGGTGTTGCTCCGGTGACGGCAGTGGGAACCGATCTGTGGTTTGCCTCGATCACCAAGTTGTTGGCGACAAGAGTGCACCATCATCACGATTTGATCGACTGGCCGGTCGTAAGGCGCCTTTGGGCTGGTAGCCTTCCCGCTGCGGCAATAACGCTTGTACTGATGCAGTGGTTTTCTCCCGGTTCGCAGTCTGTGGTTTTTTTGAAAGAGGTAATTGGAATTGCGGTTTTGGTGACGGCCCTGGGTGTGGTCATGCAGAAATATCTGCATGGTTTTGGGCGTCGCTTTCGACTGACTGAGGAGAGCCTGTTTAAACAGCTACAGGCACCACTGACGGTTTTTTCCGGTGCGGTCATTGGCACCTTGGTAGCCTTGACGTCTGTTGGTGCTGGGGCGCTGGGGGCAGTCCTGTTGACTTATCTTTATCCATTGCGCCTAACGCCTCCTCGCTTGATCGCGACCGATATTGTCCATGCCATTCCATTGGCAATGTTTGCCGGGTTGGGGCATTTTTTTATCGGTTATGTAGACTTCGCGTTGTTGGGTAACCTGTTGCTGGGGTCACTGCCGGCGGTGCTGCTGGGGGCGAGGCTCTCCTCACGGTTGCAGCATCGATGGTTGCGTTGAGCATTGTCGGTTGTCTTGTTCGCCGTTGGCTTCAAGTTATTACTGTGATCAGCTTCTCGGTGCTGCTAAAAGCCTTAATTGGGATGCGAGGCTGAATGTTTTGATTCAACTTGAGAAAATACAATACAAACTTGCATCCATCCTTCTCTGAAAACTTTGCCTGTGCGTCTCATTCGGCCATGCTGATTGACATTACCCGTTTGGCTGATCGTTTCCTGAAAAGCCGACTCCCGACAGGAGTCGACCGTGTCAGCCTGCAATATTTGCAGCATTTTATGGGTAGCGCTTTTGCGCTCATCCGAATCGGCAGCCGCTGGGTGGAATTGGGAGGTGCGGATTCGCGGCGGATTTTTGAGATATTGCTCAATGGCGATCCTGCCGGTCGCTCGGTGCTTCGCCGCTGTGTGGCACGTAGCTATCTCTTGGCTTGGCCCAGGCAGCATTGCGGGATGTTGTTCAATACCGGGCATAGCGGACTGGATCGGCCGGAATACGCTGCATGGGTCAGGCGACGCGGGCTCAAGCCGGTGTTCTTTTTGCATGACCTGATTCCCATTTTGCATCCGGAATATTGCCGGGCAGGTGAGGCTGCACGTCATCATCGGCGCCTGGAAACCATGCTGTCGGTAGGCAAGGGGCTGATTGTCAATTCTGCGGCGACGCGGGATGAATTGCTGGCTTATTCCGCCGAGCGGGGTATATCCATGCCACCCTGTGCCGTGGCTTTACTGGCTCCAGCCAGGTTGCCGGAGCCTCACTATAGCCGGCCACTGGAAAAGCTTTATTTTGTGGTTCTGGGAACGATTGAACCGCGCAAAAATCATTTACTTCTTTTGCATGTCTGGCGGCAATTGGTCGCCGAGATGGGTGAGGCTGCGCCTAAGTTGGTGGTGATTGGTCAAAGAGGCTGGGAGTGCGAACAGGTGGTTGATTTACTGGATCGCTGTGCCGCCCTGAAGGACCATGTGATTGAATTGCCTCACTGCGATGATCGGGAATTGGCGACCTGGCTGATGCATGCGCAAGCTTTGTTGTTTCCGTCCTTCATCGAAGGTTTCGGCATGCCGCTGGTTGAAGCGCTGATGCTGCGCGTGCCTGTCATAGCCAGCGAGATGCCGGTGTTCCGCGAGATTGCGGGAGATATTCCGCATTACCTTGACCCACTTGACGGTCCTGGATGGCGACAAGCGGTGCTCGATTTTGTGCATTCAGACGGCATGGCGCGGCAAATGCAAATTGCCCGAATGGAAAACTATGCTCCTCCAACTTGGGGGCAGCATTTCTCAGTTGTGGAAGAACTGCTGGAAACGATTGATGGGGGCAGCGGGGGGCGATCTTCAACGTGATCGACTGGTTGAATCGTCAGCGCGAAGTGGCGGCGCGTTATCCGGGGCGGATGATTGGCGTGGGTTTCCGGCGCTGGAAGGCGGCGAATATACGGCCCATGCTGGGGCCCGATCAGCGGCAGGTGGTGTTCGTGCGTGATGCCGGTGAGGCTGCAGCACAGGCGCCACAGGCGCGGGATTGCCTGGTTTTCTGGGGCCGCGAGGCGCCGGCCGGGGTTGCCGAGCTGGCCCGTGAAAGCGGGGCGCAGCTGTTGCGCATGGAAGATGGCTTTGTGCGTTCGGTGGGCCTGGGTTCGGACTTCATTCGCCCGTTGTCACTGGTGCTGGATGAGTCCGGTATTTACTTTGATCCGACACAGCCTTCCGACCTGGAGAAAATTCTTGCTGCGGGAGAGTTTTCGGCAGAGGAACTGCAACGAGCGCGGCAGGTTCAGGCTTTTATCGTCGAACACGGTATTACCAAATACAACCTGGAGCCGCGTGAAAAGGCGGGCTGGGCGAGCGGCGGCCGGGAGGTGGTGCTGGTGCCGGGGCAGGTGGAGGACGATGCGTCGATTCGTTTCGGCTGCACCGATGTCAAAACCAACCTTGGTTTGCTGCAGGCGGCACGCCGGGCGCATCCGCAGGCTTTCATCGTTTACAAGCCGCATCCTGACGTGATGTCGGGCAACCGCGCCGGCTCGGTTGCCATGGCTGGTGCCCTGGCGCTGGCCGATCATGTCGAGGTGCATCTGTCGGTGATCAGTTGTATCGAAGCTTGCGACGTGGTGCACACCATGACGTCGCTGAGCGGCTTTGATGCCTTGCTGAGGGGCAAGCGGGTGGTGGTTTACGGCCAGCCGTTTTATGCCGGCTGGGGGCTGACCGAAGATGTACTGCCGGAAAGCCCTGCCTTTTTAAGGCGAAAATTCGGGGTGACCGTGGAAGCCTTGATCGCCGGTACTTTGTTGCGCTACCCGCTGTATTGGGACTGGGATTTGAAGGGTTACACGAGCTGCGAAGCGGTGCTGGAGAAAATCGTCAAGACGCGCAATGCCATGGAAGCGTCTGGCGGCCTGCAGCGGCTGCGGGCCGGCTATCTACGGCGGCAGGCACGCAAGCTGGGCGTGTTGGCCCGGGCCTGGCTCGCCCGATGGTGATTCAGTCCTTCGTGCGCTTGAAGATGTTTTTTTCGGTGAGGCGGGAAGGGGTGTTGAGCAGGCCGTAGCCCCAGCCGACCAGCCGGTTGAAAAGACGGGAGCGTCCCCGGATGGCAAGTTTGATCGGCCCTGGCATGGCGCCTAGATCCTGCTTGATCGAGTAGGTGGTCAGCCCCATTTCAAGTCGTTCGGCCCGCAGATTGATGGCGGTTTCGATCACGGCATGGGCAACGTAGAGGTAAAGGCTGTCGTTGTTCGCCTCGTTGCGGCCGAAGTAGAGCCAGCGCAGGAGCGGGCCATCGTGCAGGAGCAGGGCGTGGCCGACCAGTTGATCGGCGCGGTAGAAGAGCAGGGCTTTGGAGCGGGCGCCCATGCCTTGGGAAAATTTGCGGTAGAAGGTTGGGGTGAGCACTTCGCGCTGGAATTCGTCGGCCTGGTTGTGAACCACCATCCACTGGGCGCAGAGCTGGTCGGCGAGGTGGTCGAAATCGTCAACCCGTTCGTGGCGAACCTGTTGCTCTTCGTTGCGGCGCAGGTGCTTCTGCAGTTTGCTGCGGTAGTAACTTTTCATCGCGGCGCGGTAGTCGGCGGCGGATGACCAGGCAATGTCGAGATAGGTGTTGGGCAGGCTATCTACCAGGTGATAGCCGAGCCGGGTGAATTCGTGCTGGAGGTTTTCAGTGTTTGCTTCAAAGTCGCGGACGATGATCAGCCACTGGCCTTCGGCCTTGGCCGTGGCCTGCAGTATGGCGTGCATGTGGCGGACAACTTCGGTCGGCGAAGTGCCGTGGGCAGTGACGAATGGCGGGCTGCTGACCGTGATCGGGGTGCCCCATTCGAGCATCCGCAACTTGAGGAAATTGGGAAAAAACCGGCGGATTCCGGCCAGCAGCTTGCGCAGCGGCAGGGGCGCAAAAATGGCAATGTCGGTGGTGACGGAGTAAAAGCTGGTCAGGGCGACGGGAGTTTCGTCGTTGGCGAGAAAAAGGACATGACGATGGCTGAAGTCATTCATGCCGGATTGTTCGATAATTGCCCAGAATTCATGCGAGAAGGCATGGGAGTGACCGGGCAGAAGCGCGTTCCACGTCGCCTGGGGTATCTGGTCAATGCTGCTGAATATTCTTGTTTTCAAAATTTTGGGGTCATGCCAGCGTGCAACAAGGGCGCTATTTTAGTGGATGTCGATGAGTCTGGAGATTACTGAATCCGATGTCATGGTCACCGGCGGGACTGGCTTTCTCGGCCGGAACCTCGTTCGGCGCCTGCTCGACGATGGCCGGCGGGTTCGTCTGCTGGTCCGGTCGCCGGCGTGTCTGCCCGATGATCTGGCCCGTCGTTGCACATTCGTGCAAGGCGATTTGGGCGATACCGGGGCGCTTCAGGCGGCCGTGGCCGGGGTGCGGACCGTCTTTCACTGCGCTGCCAACGTGCGCACCTGGGATAGCCTCGAAAACTACCGCCTGACCAATGTCGACGGCGTGCGCAATCTGCTGGAGGCCATCGCCGGGAGCAATCCGGGTCTGGCCCGGCTGGTTCATGTTTCGACGGTCGATGTCTATGGGTTTCCGCCTTTCCCCTGTGATGAAAGCATGTCAGTGTCGGGAGCCGGTTTTGGCTATGGCGAGAGCAAGCTGCAGGGTGAAAGCTTGGTGCGCAGTTTCTGTACGGCCAACGACATTCCCTTTGTCATTCTCCGGCCGGGCAACATCATCGGGCCGGGCAGCCAGTTCGTCGAGCGCATTGGCGAAAGTCTCAGATCCGGTGTCATGCTGAAAATTGACGGCGGTCTGGCCAATGGCGGATTCGTCGATGTCGCCAACCTGGTCGATGCGCTGATCTGGGCAGCCGAGGCCGGGATTGCCCAGGGCGAGTGCTACAACGTTCGTGATGTGGACGATGTGAGCTGGGCCGAATTCATTCGGGTGTTGCGCGATGGCATCAAGGGGCGCGGCATCGTCGTCAACCTGTCGTTTGCCAGTGCCATGCGTCTGGCGAGCTTGCTGGAGCGGCTTTATTGCGTTCTCGCGCCGGCCCGCGAGCCTCTGCTGCATCGCCTCCTGGTCAATATTTTCGGGCGAACCTGTGGCCATTCGGCAGAAAAAATCAGGCAAAACGGTGGCTGGGCAGGCCGCATCGGGTTCGATGAGTCGATGGCCCGTTCGATTCGCTGGTTTGTCGAGCATGAGTCGGCATCTTGAGGTGGATGGCGTGACCTGCGAAGCGAAACTCTCCCTGCGCCATTTCGTTTTTCTGCAGGGCATGCCGTCGCCGTTTTTCCGGCGGCTGGGCGAAGCCCTGGAAAACTGCGGCTGCCGGGTAACGCGGATCAATCTTTGCGTTGGTGACTGGCTTTTCTGGCACGGCCGCAACACACTTAGCTACCGTGGGCGGGCGGCGGACTGGGGGCGCTTCATCGCCGATTTTTTCGAGCGTAATGGCGTGACCGATCTGGTGTTGCTTGGCGAGCAGCGGCGTTACCACAAGGAAGCGGTGGTGTTGGCCCAGAAGCGGGGCATACGGGTCAGCGTCACCGATTTTGGCTACCTGCGCCCGGACTGGATCACGCTGGAACGCGACGGCATGGGTGGTAACTCACGTTTTCCGCGCGACCCGCAGGAAATCCGCCTGCGCGCCCGCAGCGTCGGTCGCACCGACCCGGCCCGGCACTACGCCGACAGCGCCTTCGCGATGGCGGCCGGAGACTTGCTCTACAACTTTGCCAATCTATTTCTGGGTGTCTGCTATCCGCATTACCGGCGAACGGACTGTCGCCCGCATACGCTGATCTACACCCCGGCCAGCGCCTTGCATCTGTTGCGCGCCCGTCTTCACCGGAACAGAAACCAGGCGCGTGTGGCGGAAATCGCCGCTGGCGGTAGCCGATATTTCGTGCTGCCGCTGCAATTGGATCACGACTTCCAGATTGTTGCTTATTCGCCATTTAGCGGGATGGGCGAGCTTGTCGGACAGGTCGTTGAATCCTTCGCCTGCTTTGCCCCGCGGCAAACCCGTCTGATCGTCAAGGTTCACCCGTGGGATGCAGGCATGGTCAACTGGCGCCGGCAGCTTGGGCGGGTGGCCAAGGCATTCGGGGTGGCGGATCGCGTCGAATATCTCGATGGCGGCAGTCTCGATACGCTGGCACGTTCGGCGGCCGGCATGGTGACGGTCAATAGCACTGCCGGCCTGCATGCGCTGCAGGCGGGTTGCCCGGTCAAGGTTCTGGGGCAGGCAGTTTACGACGTGCCGGAAATGAGCTTTCAGGGATCCCTGGACGAGTTCTGGATGGCTCCTGCACCGCCGGACCCCGATCTTGTTGACGCCTTTGTCAATCTGATGGCGGCGACGATCCAGATTCGAGGTGTCTTTTTTAGCGAACAGGGATGTGCCGCAGCAGTCGAGGTAGCCTTTCAACGATTGTTAGCCGATCCACCGTGAGCTTTCTTATGCAATTTGTCTTTATTGGATTGTTTCTGCGACATTTGGGATGCGAGTTTCTAAACGAGAGGTTCGTTCAATGTTAGATCCAATGAAGTAGAGCAATTGGGAGGTTTTTTAGGTAAAATGTAAGTCGATAGGGAGTGGAGATTCAGTTATTTACGTTATCTCCATGATTATCTTGATGAGTCAAATGGTGTTTGGGGAATTCAAATGTTGGGAAAAGGCTTCGAATCCCATTCCCCCTTCCTATCTTTTCCCTGTTTTTTCGTTTCACCCTCAAGTGCCCGTAGCTCAACTGGATAGAGCAGCTGCCTTCTAAGCAGCAGGTCGGGGGTTCGAGTCCCTCCGGGCACACCACGCTCCATTTTCCCTGTCTTTGCTCTGGCGCTTCCCTGAATGCAATCGGAGCCGGCCGGTTTCAGGTGATGCTCGTTTCTGTTGCCGGTATTTGGCGGCAAGGAAACTATTCGGCATACTTGCCAAATGGTGCTTGGCGGAATCCGGCAGTTTTCTGCCGATATGCCGCGATCCCTCCATTTCTTTTGCCGGGGTATTGGCAAGGGCTGCCTGATCCTTCATTTGCCGGTATTGATAGCCAATGAGTTTTTTCAAACGCATTTTCGGGTTTTTGTCGCGTCCTGATCGCGATGCTGCAAAAGCCGCTCCGCAGCCTGTCGCGACGCCACTGCCAGCCGAGTCACCCGTCCGTTCGGTGTTGATCAGCTGGCATGAAATGCTTGATGCGCATGCCAGGATTGCCGGCTACTTTTTGCCGGTCAGTCCGGTTCGCGCAGGTTCTGAAATTACCGGGCGACAGTTGCTTGATTCATTCCGTGCCGAGCATGTCATGCGCCTGGCCGAGAAGCGTCTGGTGGTGATGCCGGTTGCCATCGAGCAATGGCAGGATGCTGATTTCCGCTGCCTTGCCACCGCCCGGACCTATTTTCATTTGCTGGTTACTTCGATAGGGGAGCCCGAAGCCTGGAATTCCGTGGCGATGGAGATTCGCGCTTGCGGCGCCAGGGTCGCGGTGGATGCTGCCTTTTTTGACCTGCCGGATGCTTCCGGTGATCTCGCCGATATGGTTCTGCTTGACGCGCGGGCTGGCGAGCTGGCTGCGCTTGAGCAAATGCTCAAGGCTGTACGCCTGCGTTACCCTCGGCTGCCTGTAGTCGTGCGGGACGTCAGCTCCTGGGCCGAGTTTCGTTTCTTCCAGTCGCTGGGGGTCGATTACTGCATTGGCGGATTTGCCTCGACGCCGGATGAGGCGGAGCAAGCCGGGCGCCTGAGCCAAAGTCGTCTGGTGGTTATCGAGATGCTCAATCAGTTGCGCGGTGATGCGGAGCTTGCCGTGGTTGCCGCTACCGCCAAGCGCGATCCGGCAGTGGTTCTGAAGCTTCTCGAAATGGCCAATTCGCCCCTTTCCGGACTGTTGCGCCAGGTTTCGAATCTGGAAGAAGCCATCATGCTGCTCGGGCGGGATGCGGTTTATCGCTGGCTGACACTGGCGATGTTTCGCATCGATGCGCAAAGAGGGCTGGACGAAACCTTGCTGGTCATTGCCCTGAGCCGCGCCTGTTGTCTCGAAGCGCTGGCACCCGGTGGCGACAAGAAGATGGCTGGCGAGCTTTTCCTGGTCGGCATGCTTTCTGTCGTCGATAGCCTGCTTGGCATGCCGATGGCGGCTGTCCTGGGGAAGATGCATCTGCCCGAGGCGGTATCCTTGGCCTTGCTCAAGAATGAGGGGCCGTATGTGCGTTATTTGTTGCTGATGATCGCCCTGGAACGATGCCGTATTGACCAGGCGGTGACTTTGGCGGGACTGATGGCGATTGATCCGACTCATTTGCTGAATACTTACAGTACGGCAATGGCTTGGGCGACCTCCGATTTGCTGGGCCAGGGCTGAAAAATGCCTGATCCGTCACGTTGACCGTTCGCCGTGCCGGAATGTTTTAAACAAAACGGGCGAATCGTTTTTTCCGGCTCGCGCCCTGTGTTACATTAATCGCCCGTCATTAATCGGCGCGGAGAGCTGCGGCATGGCAGTGTTCCGGGAATGGTTTGTCGGCAACCTCAACATACGGTTTCGTGCATGCCATCCAGGTGAGCAGCGAAACGGCACAAAGAGAAATTCAGCATCGTGATAAAACAGGATCGTCGGGCTGGCGGTGACCGCCGGAAAAACGTACAGGGGCCGCCGCCAGGCATGGCTGAGCGGCGGGTCACCATGCAGCGCCGCATGTTTGATATCCCGCTGGCAGGTCTGAGTCAATGGTCGCCGGGCAAACCGGGCGACCGGTCCGAGGTCTAGTCGAAGAGTAAGGCTGCGGCGACCTTGCGGCCTTCGGCGGCGAGTATGTTGTAGGTTCGGCAGGCCGCCTGCAGGTCCATTACTTCCAGGCCGATGCCGGCCGGAGCAAACGGGCGGAGCAGGGCGCCCGGCGGAAAGCGCAGGCGCTTGCCGGTGCCGAGCAAAATGATTTCCGTTCCCAGCGTCAGCAACTTCTGCATGTCGGCTTCACTCAGTGATTCCGGTGTGGCGGTCGACCATTCGTGAATGATCGATTCCGGCAACAGGATCAGGTTTTTGCCGTGTTTTTCGTTGTTGACCGCTACGTAACCTTCACCGTAGGCGGTGAACATGTTGAGTCCGGCAATATTGGATTGGTGTAATTTCACAGCGATATCCGTCCGAAAGGCCCGCCGAAATTGCGGTGCACCATGCGATAAAGTAGGATTATACCTTTTGGAGTACAGCACTCCGGCCGATTGTCGCCGGTTGCTTCCCCGATGGATGGAGTCATGAAACAAATCAAGAAGTCCGCCAAGCTTGCCAACGTCTGCTACGACATCCGCGGCCCCGTGCTGCAGAAGGCCAAGCAGATGGAGGACGAGGGTCACAAGATCATCAAATTGAACATTGGCAACCTTGCCGCGTTCGGTTTCGATTCGCCCGAAGAAATCCAGCAGGACATCATCCGCAACCTGCCCAATGCGGCGGGCTACACCGACTCCAAGGGCATCTTTGCAGCGCGCAAGGCGATCATGCACTATACCCAGCAGAAGGGTATCAAGGGTGTGACGCTGGAAGACATCTACGTCGGCAACGGCGTATCCGAGTTGATCGTCATGGCCATGAACGCCCTGCTGGATGTCGATGACGAAGTGCTGGTGCCGGCGCCTGACTATCCGCTGTGGACGGCAGCAATCAGCTTGTCCGGCGGCACGCCGAAGCATTACCTGTGTGACGAGGAAAACGGCTGGTATCCCGATCTTGACGATATTCGCAAGAAGATCACCAAGCACACCAAGGCGATCGTCATCATCAATCCGAACAATCCGACCGGTGCCTTGTACCCGGACGAGTTGCTCAAGGAACTGGTTGAGATCGCTCGTCAGCATCACCTGATCATCTACGCCGACGAGGTGTACGACAAGGTGCTTTACGACGGCGAGACGCATACCTCGATCGCTTCGCTATCCGAGGATGTCCTGACCATTACGTTCAACGGTCTCTCCAAGAACTATCGCTCCTGCGGCTATCGTGCCGGCTGGATGATCGTTTCCGGTGACAAGCGGCACGCCAAGGACTACATCGAAGGTCTCGACATGCTGTCCTCGATGCGCCTGTGTGCCAACGCGCCGGGCCAGCATGGCATCCAGACAGCGCTCGGTGGCTATCAGAGCATTGACGATTTGGTTGGTGAAGGTGGTCGCATGCGTCGCCAGCGCGATATCGCGCACGACCTGATCACGGCCATTCCCGGCGTGACTTGCGTCAAGCCCAAGGCGACGCTGTACATGTTCCCCAAGCTTGATCCGAAAATCTATCCGATCAAGAACGACCAGGCCTTCATCACCGAGTTGCTGCAGGAAGAAAAGGTGCTGCTGGTGCAGGGCACCGGTTTCAACTGGCCGCATCCGGACCATTTCCGCCTGGTCTTCCTGCCGCACGAAGATGACCTCAAGGAAGCCATTGGTCGCATTGCCCGTTTCCTGGAAAATTACCGCAAACGGCACGGCACGAACTAGCCATGAGCTATTAGGGGGCTTGAGCTGTTAGCTAAAAGCTCAAACCCCTAGGCAACTCGATCCTAACAACTAACCTACTCGATCCTAAAATGAATCCTATCAATGTTGGCCTAATCGGCATCGGCACCGTCGGCGGTGGTACCTGGACTGTTCTCAAGCGCAATGCGGACGAAATTGCCCGTCGCGCCGGCCGGCCGATTCGCATTACTGCCGTGGCCGACAAGAACGTCGAACTGGCCAGGCAAATCACTGGTGGCGAAGCCCGTGTGACCGATGACGCCTTCTCGCTGGTCAGTGATCCGGAAATCGACATCATCGTCGAACTGATCGGCGGCTATGGCGTGGCCAAGGAACTGGTCCTGCAATCGATCGCCAACGGCAAGCATGTAGTCACCGCCAACAAGGCGCTGCTTGCCGTGCATGGCACCGAGATTTTCAATGCGGCGCAACAGAGGGGCGTCATGGTCGCTTTTGAAGCGGCTGTGGCCGGTGGCATTCCGGTCATCAAGGCGCTGCGTGAAGGCCTCTCGGCCAACCGCATCGAATGGGCGGCCGGCATCATCAACGGCACGACCAACTTCATCCTTTCCGAAATGCGCGACAAGGGCCTGTCCTTCGACACCGTGCTCAAGGAAGCGCAACGCCTGGGTTATGCCGAAGCCGATCCGACCTTCGATATCGAAGGTGTCGATGCCGCACACAAGGCAACGCTGATCGCCTCCATCGCTTTCGGTATCCCGGTCCAGTTCGACAAGGCCTACATCGAGGGCATCACCAAGCTCGAAGCCTCCGACATCAAGTACGCCGAACAACTTGGCTACCGCATCAAGCTGCTTGGCATTGCCAAGCGTCGCGACAACGGTATCGAACTGCGCGTCCATCCGACCCTGATCCCGGCCAAGCGCCTGATCGCCAATGTCGAAGGCGCGATGAACGCCGTACTGGTCAAGGGCGACGCCGTCGGTGCGACGATGTACTACGGCAAGGGGGCCGGCGCCGAGCCGACTGCTTCCGCGGTGATCGCCGACCTCGTCGATGTCACCCGCCTGGCGACAGCCGATGCAGCGCATCGCGTGCCGCACCTGGCTTTCCAGCCGGATGCCATGTCCAACCTGCCGATCCTGCCGATGAGTGAGATCGAGACCGGCTACTACCTGCGCCTGCGCGTCGAGGACAAGCCGGGCGTGCTTGCCGACGTGACGCGCATCCTCGCCGACCAGGCAATTTCGATCGACGCCATGCTGCAGCGCGAGCCGGAAGAGGGCGAAGGCGAGACCGACATCATCATCCTGACCCATGTCTGCAAGGAAAGTGCTGCCGATGCAGCGATCGCCAGGATCGAAGCTCTCTCTGCACAAAAGGGCAAGGTCAAGCGTATCCGCCTGGAAGAACTGCAGTAAGTCGTACTGCACGTTCTGAACGGTCAACGGGGGCAAAGCCCCCGTTTTCTTTATGGGCTTGCCAAGATGGATCAAGGAAATACGGGCGGTGGCCGGGCAAAATCGCTTCTCACATTTATTGAATCCGACTCAAGGAGCCAGCATGCAAGCCATTCACGTCTGCGATCACTCAACTCCGGCCGCTCTTTATCCCTTTGATGCCCGTGGTGTCGCCAAGCGTTTTCGTCATGCCGCGATCTTTGGTGCACTCGATGCCCTGCAACCGGGTGAAACCATGCGTTTTTGCAATGACCACGATCCTCTGCCGCTGCTGGCGCAACTGCAGCAGCGCTACGGTGAGCGCCTGGGGATTGCTTACCAGCAACGCGAGCCGGGTGCGATCGTGATTGATTTTTCCGTGCTGGGCTGAGTGATCAAGCCGTTGGGCGAGCGCTATACGTTCAGCGCATCGGTCAGGGATTTCACCTCCGCCGCCGACTCGGCGAGTACCTCGCTCAACATTGCATCATCAATCATCATGTCGAGATCGGCCGGCGGCGTCTTTTGCGGCAAATCATCACCGCCGCACAAAGGTGAGCTGACCGGCGACAGCTGGTCGGCAAGCAGCAGGGTGTCGCCGAGCGATTGGGGCGGCATCGACAGATAGCCGTTCCACAGACTGCTTATTGCTTCCTGAATCTTGTCCGGTACACCGAGTATCTGCAGGATGGCGCCGCTGATGCGTGCCTCGCCTTCATCGCGCCACATCTCGAAACTGTGGCTGAGCAGGTTCGGGTAACGATCTGCCTTCGAAATCAGGTAGAAGCCACCGATTTCATGCACGATGCCGGCGAAGAAGGCTGCATCGGGATCCTGATGGGTGACGCGACGGGCGATGACACGGGCCAGCGCCGCAACGTGTGCAGTGTGTTCCCACAGACGTGCGGCAATCGCCCGGTGCTCGGGCGACTGCGACAATCCTTGCATCTGCCTGACAACAACGGCCATGACAAGAATGCGCAGCGTGTTGAAACCCAGTCGCGAAATGGCCGAACGAACATCGTTCATGGCCTGTCCGGACGGATTGTAGGCAACCGAGTTGGCGATGCTGATGACTCGCGAGAGGAGAACCGGTTCGGCCGAGATCAGCCGGCCGAGCTGATCAATCGAGCAATCCGGATCATCCAGCAGCTTCTGCACCCGCAAACCGATTTCGGCATTGGTCGGAAAGACCATGTCACCACGCACAGCATCTGCAGCGATGGCATAGAGAGCTTCCTTGACGTTGTTCATTGCATTTCTCCCTGCAGAATTACTTGCCAAAGCCGACAATGGCTTGCGGAATCTGTTCCAGCGCCATGACCTGATCGACAGCCCCGAGCTTGATTGCCTCCTTGGGCATGCCGAAGACAACGCAACTGGCTTCATCCTGGGCGATCGTCCGGGCACCTGTGGCGTGCATTTCCTTCATGCCGCGTGCTCCGTCATCCCCCATGCCGGTCATGATGATACCCAGTGCATTCGCTCCTGCGAACTTTGCTACCGAACGGAAAAGTACATCTACCGAAGGTTTGTGGCGATTCACCAATGGGCCATCGACGACTTCGACGACGTACTGGGCTCCATTTCGCTTGAGCATCATGTGTCGACCGCCTGGTGCGATCAATGCCCGGCCAGGCATGACGCGGTCGCCGTTCTTGGCTTCGCGTACTTCGATCTGGCACAGGTTGTTCAGTCGTTCGGCAAACATGGCGGTGAACTTTTCCGGCATGTGCTGGACCACGACTATGCCCAGTGCCGTTGCCGGGAGCTTGCTGAGAACTATCTCCAGCGCCTGGGTGCCGCCGGTCGAGGTGCCGATGGCAATAATCTGCTCCGTGGTTTTGACGAGGGCGGCGTTATTCGCGGAACTGAGCATGACGTCTGCCGTCAGTTTTGGCCGAAAGCCTGCAAATGTACTTGTTACGGGTGTTGTCCGGACGGCGCGCATATTGGCCCGGGCTGCGCTGCGTACGGCCTGGACAATATTGTTGGAGGCATCTTCAAGAAAGCTCTTGAGGCCGACCTTGGGTTTCGTGATGATCGATACGGCCCCAGCGGCCAGTGCCTCGAAGGTTGCCTGCGCCCCTTTTTCGGCAAGTGACGAGCAGACGACAACCGGTGTCGGATGCTCGGCCATCACTTTCTTGAGGAAGGTAATGCCATCCATGCGCGGCATTTCAATGTCGATGACCAGCACATCCGGCCACTGGGCATTCATTTTTTGCAGGGCAAAAATGGGATCGGCTGCCGTGCCGATGACTTCGATTCCGGCATCAGCCATCAGCGCCTGCGAGATGACCTGCCGGACGAGGGCCGAGTCATCGACAATCATTACCTTGATGCGCTGCTCAGCCATTGGTGCTCCTGATGCGAGCATCGCTGCCTTGCGGGAAAGCGAGCCAGACATCTCCGCTCCAGATGTCAAAGTGCAGTTTGCGACGGCCACTGCCGCCAACATGTTCGGCCATCAGGGCAATGTGCCGCTCTGCAAGCATTTTTCGTCCGAATTCGATATTACGAGGGCCGATATCCATTTTTTCTCCTCCTGGTCCACTCAACATGTTGGCGCCACCGAAGAGTTTTGCCTGATATTCGCCGGGATGCGTACCGGCTGCCTCGACCTGTTGCAGAAACAGCTCGAAGGCCTCCCGCCCGAAACGTCCGTCAAGCGGTATTCCGGTCGGGCGGTTTCGCTCGGTCAGCATGTAGTGACACATGCCACCGATCTTGCGGCGCGGGTGCCATAGCGTGATTGAAACACAGGAGCCGAGCAGGGTGGAAATGCGGGTCATGCCGGAGCCGAAGTAAAACTCGCCGGGATTGAGAAAAACGGTATCGGGTTCCTGCACCACGCTGGTCATGGCTTGCGGTAGATCGTCGGGAGGATGGCTTCAACCCGGTCGGTAAGACCATTCAGGGTTTCCGAATGGCCAATGATCAGATGACCGCCGGATTTGAGGCGGGGTAACAGGTTGTGCACGACTTTGGTCTTGGTCGGCGGGTCAAAATAAATCATCACGTTGCGCAAAAAGATGACCTCGAATTCGCCGATTTCGGCATCAACCGGATTCATCAGGTTGATTTGATGAAAACTGGTATGGCGTCTGAGTTCTGGTGCAATCAGGAATGTTCCGGCATGGGAACGCACACCTTTGAGGCAGTATTTGCTCATGAAGCCGGGGGGGATGCCTTCTGTACGCGCCAGCGAACAATGCCCGGTGGCGGCTTTGGCCAGGACCTGGGTACTGATGTCGGAGCCGACGATTTCCCAGGGGGCATTGGGCAAATGCTCCGCCAGCATCATCGCCAGCGTATAAACCTCTTCGCCGCTCGAACAGGCCGCACTCCAGACACGAAAGCAGGCCGGGCTACGCCGTTTTTGCAGGATCTCGTCGCGCAGGAAGTCAAAATGCTTTTGTTCGCGAAAGAAGTAGGTTTCATTGGTGGTCAGCAAATCGACCATCGTCTGCAATTCTTCGGGATGCTGGCCGCCCGCCAGCATGCGGTAGTACTGACCGAAGTTGCCCAGTTCGTATTGCTTGAGGCGGCGCGACAGGCGACCGACAAGCAGCACCTTTTTTGCATCACTCAGACTGATGCCGGCGATCTTGTAGATCAGTCGCTGGAAAAGAGCGAACTCCTGATCGGTAATGGGGCTGGGTTCGATCATCAGAACAGTTCGATCCTGTTTTCAGAGGGAGGCGGCTTGCGCAACAGGGAATCGGCATAGGCCTGCTCCTCCCTGGCGATGACTTCGGCTGCTGCCATGTTGGTGACCATGCGGCGGCAATAGGCATCTCCGGTGGTGGGTACAAACAGCACCTTGCGTGACCACGGGCCGAGAAAGTCCGAGGCGGCGAGAGGAATCCCTTCGCGCTCCAGCCACTCTTTGGCAAACGTGGCATTGCGTACGCCAATATTCATCGAGGGGCCGCTGGTGTTGATGATGGTGCCACCACCGAATGCCTTCGCCTGCAGGCGCTCCTTTCGGGCGCCGCGCTGGAGCAGGGCATTGAGCAGTGACTCCATGGCATAGCTGCCGGAAAGCAGGGTATCCACATCGTCGTGATGGCTGCGCCGGATACTGGGCAGCATGAAGTGGTTGAGCCCCCCGACCCGGACCTGATGATCGAACAGGCAAACCGCGACACATGAGCCAAGCAGCGTTGCCAGCGGTTGCTCAGGCTCGATGGCCCAGGCTCCGGGATGAATGGTCCGGGCCAGGCGCTCGATCTCCTTGGAGGGTAGTTTGCTGTAATCCATCGAGAAGCATTGCTTTCGGTCCGCATTCAGAGGCTGGGCGGTCAACCGTTGAAAAAGTTGAATTTATGCGCTTCCGGGAACAATGCCGGTATCGCCCGCGAGTTTTTCGATGCCGGTTAGAGACGCAATTTCTTCGACGGAAAGGACGTTTTCCAGATTGAGCAGGATGACGAACTTGCCGGCAACCTTACCCATGCCGAAAATGAAATCGGCACGAATTCTGGCGCCAAAGGATGGAGGTGGCTCGATCTCGCTTGTCGGAATTTCGAGAACCTCGGAAACGGCATCGACAATGATGCCGATATCGTGGCGCGTGTCTTCCTCCTGGATCTCGACGATGACAATGCAGGTTCTCTTGCCGATCACCGTCTGCTGGCCGCCAAAACGAGCAGTCAGGTCGATGACCGGCACCACGCTGCCGCGCAGGTTGATGACGCCGCGGATAAAGCTCGGCATCATCGGAATCTCGGTCAGGCTGCCGTATTCGATGATTTCCTTGACGTTGAGGATGCCGACCGCAAACATCTCGCCGCGCAACGTGAATGTCAGATATTGGGAAGGGGCGTCCGCGCTAGTCGCGACGGCTCCTTCCTTTCGTTCCATTAGTTGTCCCATGATGACTCCTCAGTAACGCTCGAAATCACCCTCGTTGATCTGGATGGCCGCCGTTCGTGCCGCTGTGCGCGGCTTTGTCCCGCCGGTGGCGCGTGGTGCCGGGAAGCTCTGGGTGCTGCTGCGGCTGTTGTTGTCGAGGTGGAAGAAGGTCATGGTCTGCTGCAGTTGCTCGGCCTGGGAGCCGAGTTCCTCGGCAGTGGCGGCCAGTTCTTCCGAAGCGGAAGCGTTCTGTTGCGTGGCCTGGTTGAGTTGTCCCATGGCCCCGTTGATCTGGGCAACCCCGGACGATTGTTCGCTCGATGCGGCAGCAATTTCCTGGACCAGGTCGGAAGTCTTGCGGATTGAAGGAACGATTTCGTTGAGCAAGGTGCCTGCACGTTCGGCCTGCTTGACCGAGGTGGAAGCCAGGCCGCCGATTTCCTGGGCGGCGATCTGCGAGCGCTCGGCCAGTTTGCGGACTTCGGCAGCAACTACGGCAAAACCCTTGCCATGGTCGCCGGCACGAGCCGCTTCGATGGCGGCGTTGAGTGCCAGCAGGTTGGTCTGGTAGGCGATGTCGTCAATGATGCCGATCTTGTCGGCAATGCTCTTCATCGCTTCAACCGTCTGGACCACGGCTTCACCCCCATCGGCTGCTTCCTTGGCGGCCTTGGAGGCCATGCCGTCGGTAACCTTGGCATTCTCGGTATTTTGCGAAATGGAAGCGGTCATCTGTTCCATCGAGGACGTCGTCTCTTCGACCGAAGCGGCCTGTTCGCTGGAGGACTGCGACAGGGACTGGGCCGTGGCCGAGACCTGGCCGGCGGCGTTGGTCAGATTGTCGGCGGCGGTGCGAACTTCGCCGATGATCTGGGTCAGCTTGCCGATCATGTTCTGCAGCGCATTCATCAGCTGGCCGACTTCGTCCTTGCTGTCGGATTGCAGCTTGACGGTCAGGTCACCTTCAGCCAGACGGCTGGCGGCCTGAACCGCTTCGTTGATCGGCACGGTAATCGAACGGGTAACCCAGAAGGCAAAACCGAGGGCGATCAGGATGGCGCCGATCGACAGCAGCATGATCATGTTTTTCGCACTTTGTGCCGCTTCGCTGGCGCGCAGACCCGCCTGATGCATCAGGTCAGTCTGAATTTCGATCAGCTTGTTGATCGAGGCAAGATAGTTGGCCTGGGAGTTACGCATGCTTCCGAACAGGTTGGCCAGCGCTTCATCACGTTTGCCGGCGCTGATTTGCTCGCGTAGCTTGTTGAGGTCAGCAACGTAGTCCTTGCGGGTTTCCTGGACCAGAACAAGTGCCTTTTTGCCACTCTCCGAGGTAATCGTTTTCTCGAGTTTTTCTAGGTTCTCGCTGATTAGCTTGCTCGCCGGCGGAATGCGGGCAAGCTCGGCCTGGGCATCTTCCGGCTTTTGCTGCAGGATGGCATTACGCGTGATGCGGGCTACTACGTTAACCTGGTCAATGATGGTGTTGGCAGCTACCGTTTTCGGGAACTTGTCATTCACCATATCGCCGATCTCATCATTCAGGCCGCCAACCCGAAAGAAAGAAAGCGCCGAAATGATCAGCAACAGCATCAGCACGACACCGAAGCCAAGACCGAGCCGGACACCTATTTTCATATTCTTGAACATGATTTACCTCTTGTTGAATTGCGTTGCTTAATTATTGGGATGTACGGGCAGGGAGGGATGGTTTCTCTCTGGCAAGAATTTCTGTTCTTCACTCTGGCTGACGATACGGACCAGCGCTGCGACATCGAGAATCAGGGCGACCTCGCCGCTGCCAAGGATGGTTGAGCCGCCAATTCCCTGCAGATGCGGGAACATCACGCCGAGTGGCTTGATCACGGTCTGGAATTCACCCATCAGCTGATCAACGACTATTCCCGCCTTTTGCCCGCCGAACTGGATGACGACAATGCTTTCCCGGGCTGGGGGCGTTCCCTTAATCTCGAAAAGGTCACGCAGCCGGATGAAGGGCAGGGCCTCGCCGCGCAGGTTGAGGAAGCTGCGTCCCGAGGGCGGTTCCTTCTGCTCGATGCATTCAACAACGGTATCGAGCGGAATGACATAAGCCGCCTTGCCAACGCCGACCAGGAAACCATCGATGATGGCCAGGGTCAGTGGCAGGCGAATGCTGAAAGTGCTGCCTTGGCCTTCGACGGTCGTGACGTTGACCGCACCGCGCAGCGACTGGATGTTGCGACGCACGACATCCATGCCGACACCTCGTCCGGACAGGTTTGAAACCTTGTCTACGGTCGAGAAGCCCGGTTCGAAGATCAGATTGACAATTTCGGCATCGGAAAGCTGTTGACCGGGCTGGATGATGCCGCGCTCGAGGGCCTTGGCGGCGATCTTTTCCTTGTTGAGGCCACCACCGTCGTCCGACACTTCGATCACGATGCTGCCCGAGTCATGGAAGGCATTGAGCGAAACCCTGCCACAGGCCGGCTTGCCCCGCTCCAGGCGCAGCGCAACCGGTTCGATGCCGTGATCCAGGGAGTTTCTGACCAGGTGCATCAGCGGGTCGCCGATTTTCTCGACGACCGTCTTGTCGAGTTCGGTTTCAGCGCCGCTGATCTGCAGTTCGATTTCCTTGTCGAGCTCCTTCGAAACATCACGGACGACCCGGTTGAAGCGGGTGAACGTGTCGCCGATCTGCACCATGCGCAATTGCAAGGCGGAGTCGCGAATGTTTTCGACAAGACGCGACAGGACCGAGGTCGCTTCGACCAATCCGGCCTGCCGGCTCTTCTGGGCAAGCAGATTGGCCGAGGCGCCGGCAATGACGAGTTCGCCGACCAGATCGATCAACTGGTCGAGTTTGTCGGCCTGGACACGAACCAGACGGGCTTCCTTGGCTTTCTTGTCATTGACCTGGGTCTGCTTGACGACTGCCGCTTCGATCAGTTCCTTGTGGGCCACCTTGTTGTCGACGAGTATCTCGCCCAAGTGGGAGTGCACCGCGCCATCGGTCGACGGGCTGGAACAGGCTGTTTTCTGGTTGAGCAGCCCCTGATCGATCTCGGCCTGCGTCAGCGCGCCACAGCGTACGAGAATTTCCCCCAGCCGCATGCTGTCTTCGGGGAGTTCTTCGATGCGCTTGATGTATTCCGAGAGTTTGCTGTTCGGCGGCAGGATGTGCAGGTCGCATTCATCGCGCACAAAATCGAAGACGCGTTCGATATCGGCCTTGGAACTACGCGTCTGCAGCTGGATTTCAAAGCCGATATAGCAGGATTCCGGGTCCATTTCAGCCGCCGCCGGAATGGCATCGGTAATCGTTTCAAGTCCGACGATTTCACCGAGCGAGGCCAGATAGCGAATGAAAGAGAGCGGTTCCATGCCGCCGCGCAGCACGTTTTCGCCGAAGCGCACGGAAATGTGCCAGCTATCGGTGATGACGATGCCGCCGCCCGAGCTTTCGACCTCCACTGTCGGATCGTGCAGCGTCATGCCGGAATTCGCTGGCGCAGCAGACGGTGATCCGAGCAGTACCTTGAGGCGTTCGGTCAGGTTTTCCCCGCGAGTCTGCAATTCGGCATCCGGCTCGCTGGCTTCGGCGCCGAGGACATCGAGCAGGCTGCCCATGTGGTCGCAGCATTCGAGCAGTAGCGTGGCGAGGGCCGAGGTCACGACAAGGTCACCGTTGCGCAGCGCATCGAGCAGGTTTTCGACACGATGGGTGAAGGACTCGATGAAGTGGCATTCAATGACGCCAGAGCCCCCCTTGATGGTGTGGGCGGCGCGAAAAATACTGTTGATGTTGTCCTGGTCTTCCGGATTTTGTTCCAGTCGCAACAGGCCGGATTCCATCTCGGCAAGTTGCTCGCGGCTTTCCTGGATGAAGACGCCGGTAATTTCGTCCATGTCTGTTCTCCGCTGCCCGTCAGGGCGTCTCATGGGCAGGAATGAGCAAGGGGTCGCCAAACTCGGCAGCCATGTTGCAAAACTCGACGACGGCACTCACGGCCTGGCTGTGCGCCACGATGCGAACGCACTTTCCGGCACGCTGCGCCTCTTTCTTGAGTAACACGAGCAGCTGCAGACCGGCCGTATCCATTTCACCAACCTGGGCGAGGTTCAGTTCCAGGTCAGCTGTTTGCGCAAGGGCGTCAAGAAGTTTTCCCTTGAGCTCAAGCGCGTGATAGATGGTCAAGTCTTCGGTGACCGTTAGCGGTTGACTGGATGACATGTCGTTTTCCTTAAAACAACTCGATCCGCGAC
This sequence comes from Quatrionicoccus australiensis, assembly GCF_020510525.1. NCBI lineage: Bacteria > Pseudomonadati > Pseudomonadota > Betaproteobacteria > Rhodocyclales > Azonexaceae > Quatrionicoccus > Quatrionicoccus australiensis. Next base: position 2,141,949 of record NZ_CP075188.1, on the reverse strand, counting down.
TGGGGAGCGGCTTTCGCCCCCGAAGTTCGCTTGAGCGAGCTGTCATGGGTATTTCTCTGCTGTGCCATGACATAGCGGCTGTAAAGTGTTTCCAGATGCTGCGCGATTGGCGTGTAGCCGGATTCCGCGCTGCCACCGGAACGCAGGCGCTCAGCGAGCATGCTTGCATGTTCATCCAGTTGTACCAGTGCCTGCATGACATGCTCGATCTGCTGCCGGGTGACATCCTGGAACTGCACGCTGGCCTGGGCCTCGAGGAACATCTCGGCAAGTTGCCGGCTGCTGCTCTGCACCTCGGCCAGGGCGCCGGCTTCATGCTGCATCAGTTCTTCATAGTTCAGGCCCAGTTCGTTGAGCTGGGCAGAGAAATATTCCAGCAACTGCCTTTCCTTTTCCAGATTGACGTTGGAAAGCTTGTCTTCGAACTGCGTTTCGATATGTTCACTGACCGAGGCGATCCCCTGACTGATCTTGACGACGGCGGTTTCGGTTTCGCCTGACAGTTTGCGCACTTCGTCCGCCACTACCGCAAAACCACGCCCGGCCTCGCCGGCACGGGCTGCCTCGATCGCTGCATTGAGCGCCAGCAGGTTGGTTTGTCCGGCAACATGCTTGATCAGCTGCACCAGCGACTCCAGCGAGCGCGCTTCCTGCACGACCTGCTTCACCCGGACCTGGTCCTGCGCGGCTTCGTGCAGACGCTGCTGCACGTAACCTTCAATTTGCAGGATCATCTTCTGGTTCTGCGCAATGCGTGTTTCCGAGTCGCGAACCAACTGGGCTGTTTCGTCGGTGGTTCCGGAAACAAAGCGATCAAGCGCGGTAACGACGCTGTCGATGGTTTGCAGGCGTTCGGCGATGTTGAAGGCGGCTTTCTCGGTTTCATCGATAACGCTCTTCAACTGATTGCGAACGACTTCATTAAAGCTGGAAACCTGAGCGAGTTCTCCTGAAATTTCTCCGGTGACTTGATGGAGGTTCTTGAGTTTGTTCTCGTCGCCGCTGGCAAGCTTGCCCAGACCCAGCATCTGGTCGCGGTAAAACGCCAGTGAAACCATGCGCTGCGCCAGATAACTGGCGGCCACCAGAACAAAGGTGCCCAGTGCATCGACTTCCGGAGACTTCAGTCCAGTCAGCGAGGTAAAGGCAGTATGAAACCAGTTGTGGGCAAAATAGACGACACAGGAGGCTCCTGTGGCGACAATCAGGAAAACAATCAGGCCACGGCGCAGGAGTGTGTTGATCGGCATGGGTTTAGCGAACGACCAGCTTGATGGTGTTGAGCAGTTCATCTGCCGTCGCGGGCTTGACTATCCAGCCTGAAGCGCCGGCTGCCTTGGCTTCCAGCTTTCTGGACTGTTGCGACTCGGTGGTCAGGAAGAGGATGGGAACGAACTTGTAGGCGGGAAGTTTGCGTACTTCCTTGATCAACTCGATGCCGTTCATGCCCGGCATGTTGAGGTCGGTGATCATCAGGTCGATCTTGATGCCACCTTTCAGTTTGCGCAGGGCTTCTTCGGCATTTGATGCCTTTTCGGCCGCATAGCCTGCCTTGGTAAGAATGTTTGAAATGCTCAGCAGGATGGTGGCGGAGTCATCGACAAGAAAAATTGTTTTCATGGATATTTGTTCCAGTATCTTCGGGTAGGCTTATCAACAAGCCTGATCAAAACATGCGCTGGTTTATGTGTTTCGGTTAACTTTGGGTTGGCGATCGCATTTATAAATAATCATGTTGATATCATGTTGCGGTTTTGGTTATCTGCGGAGATGCTCTTCTGGCGAGCTTCTGGATCGTTTCGACGAGCAGGTTCAAGTCAATCGGCTTGGCCACATGGGCGAGCATGCCGGACGCTAAACACTTGTCACGTTCCTCATCCAGGGCGTGAGCGGTCAGCCCGATAACGGGGAGGCCTGGATCAATCTGATGTATACGCAGGGTAGCTTCATGGCCATCCATGATCGGCATCATGATGTCCATCAGGACGATGTCCCAGGCCTTTTCATCCGAGTTTTCCACTTGTTCGACAGCCTGCACGCCATTCTCGACGCAACATAGCTCAACGCCTTCGTCGAGAAGAATTTCCTCGAGGACAATGCGGTTGATTTCGTTGTCCTCGGCGGCGAGGATGCGTAATCCGCGCAGACGCAAGCCTGACAGAGGTGTCGCGACGGAGGTTGGCTCCTGTTGAATCACCTCGCATAACGGCAGGCTGACAATGAATTCACTGCCTTTGCCTGGTGTGCTGCGCGCACTGATTGTTCCCCCCATCAGGTCGAGCAGGTGCTTGCAGATGACCAGGCCGAGCCCGGTTCCGCCAAAGCGGCGGCTTGTCGAAATTTCGGCTTGTTCGAAAGGTTGGAAGAGGTGGCTGAGTTGTTCCGCTGTCATGCCGATGCCGGAGTCGCTAATCCGGAAATTCAATGTCGTTTCCTGGCGATAAACTGTCAGTCTGACCGCACCCTGTAGTGTGAATTTGATGGCATTGGACAATAAATTGACCAGAACCTGCAGTAACCTCAGTTCATCGCCGAGGCAGGCGACGGGAAGGTCCGGCATCTTGCTGATCGAAAAATCGATTCCCTTGCTTCTGGCGCGTTCCGCACTCAGATTGGCGGCTCGCTCAATCAAGGAGTCGAGGTTGAGCGGTGCTGATTCAAGCGTCAGTTTGCCGGCTTCGATTTTCGCGAAGTCGAGAATGTCATTGACGATCCCCAGGAGCAACTCACCCGCCTGCACGATACGGGCAAAATTTTCGTGGCAGGAGGCACCTGTACTCGTGCGTAACCCCACCTGGGCAAGACCAAGTACGGCGTTCAGTGGCGTGCGGATTTCGTGGCTCATGTTCGCGAGAAATTCGCTGCGTACCCTTGCCAGGCGTTCGGCATTCTGTTGTGCCGCAAGCAGGTCAGCCGTGCGCTCGGTGACCATTTCTTCGAGATGATCGCGATAATTTGCCAGTTTGATTTCCGCCTGAACGCTTTGGCTGATGTCTTCCTTGACGGCAATGAAGTTGCGGATGATGCCGTTTTCATCAGGCACCGGTGTGATCGTCTGAAATTCGTGATAAAGGCTGCCATCGCGACGACGATTGACCAGCCGTCCTTGCCAAACCCGGCCGGCGCCGATGGTTTTCCATAGCCCCAGGTAAACTTCCGGTTCCTGCTCTCCTGAACGCAACAGCTCGCGCGGATTGCGCCCCAGTACTTCAACTGGCTGGTAGCCTGTCATGGCAAAGAATGCCGGATTGGCCCACTCGATCGCGCCGCCAATGTCGGTAATCATGATTGCGTTGGCGGCGGCATCGAGTGCCGCGCCGCGCAGGCGCAACTGGGTCTCGGCCTGCTTGCGCTTGGTGATGTCCTGAAATGTTACGGTCAGCAAACCTTCCGGATCGTTCGGGGAGAGCGGGGCGATCGACCAGATGACATCAAGCATCTGGCCATTCTTGTGCCGCAGGGAGGCTTCGATGGAACATTGTCCATACGTCCTCAGCTGGCTGTCCTTTTCACCGCCAACCCGCTCAAATTCTTTTTCCGACGGGTAGAGCAGGCGTGAGGAGCAGCCGATCAGTTCTTCCTTCCGGTAGCCCGTGATGTTGCTCATCGCCGGATTGGCGTCAACAAATACACGTTGTGCCGTCATCACACCAATGCCGACCGGTGCGGTCTCGAGGATGCTGTGGATCCTGATTTCACTGGCGGCAAGACGCTGCTGTGTTTTTTTCAGCTCGCTTTCAAACAAGTGCAGGGTTTCGCTCAGTTCAGCCTGACTGGCCGTGCTGCTTTCCGGCATCGGGGAAGCCGAGGCGTCGCCTGTATTCACACTTGAGTCACGCATTCAGTTGTTCTGGATTAGACCTGTATGAGATATCGTGATCGTACGCTTGCGGAGCGGCTGCCGATATCGACACATTTGATTATATTGTCATACCGGTAAACGAGTATTCCGTTTGGGTATTTTGGTTGTGCTCAATAATGAGACAAGGCTAGTCGAGGTCCATACCCCGGCTGATCACATATCGGGTCAATTCGGCGACACTGTGCAGATCGAGCTTGCGCATGATGTTGCGGCGATGCACCTCGACTGTCGAGGCGGCAATGCTCATCTTGGCGGCGATCTGGATGGAGGTATTGCCTTGAGCCACCAAGCGCAAAACCTGTTGCTCGCGATTGCCGAGACGGATGGGTGAAGGGCTGCTCTTGTCGCTACTGCTGATGCCGCGCGTGATCAGCGTTGCGACATCCGGGCACAGGTAGCTGCGATTGCGCTGTACGGCATCAATGGCTCGCAGCAATTCGTCACTGGCCTCGTCCTTGGTGACATAGGCACCAGCCCCGGCCTCGATCATGTCGAGGACGTAGCGTCGTTCGGCATAAATCGACAGGGCGATGATCTTGACCGAAGGATTCGCGAGTTTGATCCGGCGTGTTGTTTCCACGCCATTCATGCCGGGCAGGCCGATGTCCATGCAGACGATATCCGGCGAAGTGTCCACGACGAGTCGGAGAGCCTCGTTGCCGTCCCCGGTTTCGCCAACGATCCTGATATCGGGGCTGCGCTCAAGCAGGGCGCGCAGGGCTTCACGGAACATCCGGTGATCATCGACAAGCAGAACGCGCAGGGTCATGGTTGGTAGCTCTTGATACTAGATCTGGACATGAATTCGGGTGCCTTTTCCCAAGCTGGAGTCGATCACGAAAGTGCCTCCGGCAAACTCGGTGGCCTCGCGCATGTTGATCAGGCCGAGTCCGTTTCCGGGCGCAGCCAAGTTCAATTGTTGACTGTCAAAACCAATGCCGTTGTCCGAGATGCTCATTGATATCCCGTTCATTTGGTGAGACAGGCAGATCTCTGCCGAAGTGGCTCGGGCATGTTTGGCACAATTGGTCAGTGCTTCCTGAAAAATGCGGAACAGCACCAGTTCGTGCTCCGGCGAGGGTTGCAGCTCGCGGTTCGTGCAACTGATCGTCGCTTCGATGCCGGTGCGCCGGATAAAGTCGTCAAGATGACTTTCCATGGCAGGGAGCAGGCCGGCGTAGTCAAGCAGGGGCGGTCGCAACTCCGTGCTGATTTCGCGAATGCTTGCTGCCGTGTCCTCGATCAGGGCACGGGTATCTTCAATGCGAGCAGTGATTTCGCTGGATCCACGGGCTGCGAGTTCGTTTGCCAGGATGCCCAGGTTGATTGAAATGGCGGCCAGGTTGGGGCTGGTTCGATCATGCAGGTCGGCAGACAGGCGGCGCCGGATTTCTTCCTGGGTTGCCACGAGATGTCGTGACATTGCCTCCAGCTTGGCGGCCTGCCGGAGACGCTCGGCTTCTGCCTTCTTGTGTTCGCGCCTGTCGTAAACATTGGCTCGACTGGCCAGAAAGTTACCAGCCTCGTCACGTAATGCCGTCGCGCTGATCAGCACGGGGAGGGCGCTACCGTCCTTGCAGATGAATTCGACTTCGGTCTGCGCATTCGCCTGCTCTTTGAGCAACAGGGAAAAATAGGCAAGAAAGGAAGGAATGGTCGCGGGGGAAAGAAACTCGACCAGTGCCCGGCCGATAACCTCTTCCCGTGCATACCCCAGCCAGCGCAGTTCGGTGTCGTTGATGCGGATGAAGACTCCGTCCTTGTTCACCGAATGGTAGCCGCAAGGTGCGTTTTGATAAAGATCCTCGACCTCTCCGGCATAAGTGCGCAATTGTTCGGAGGCGAGCTTGCTTGCAGTCTCGTCGCGCAGGATGCCAACGAACTGCGTGACTTTTCCTTTGCTGTCGGCAATCGGGACAATCGACAATTCGTTGCGAAAGCTTGAACCATCCTTGCGATAGTTCAGGATTTCGCCATGAAACTGCTGGCCCGATGCCAGCGCCGATCGCATTTTGCCGACTGTTTCCCTGCTGGTTGCCGGTCCTTGCAGAAACCTGCAATTTCGGCCGACGATTTCGCGCTGTGCGTAGCCGGTGATTTTTTCGAATCCCTTGTTCGCGAAGCTGATCTGGCCATCGGCATCGGTAATGATGACACCCTGCGTAATGGCCGCCAGTGCGTCATGGTGCAGGCGCAGACTGGCCAGTTGTTCTTCCCGCAATTTCTCGCCCTGCTTGCGCTCGGTGATTTCCCGCGCGAAGCCTATGGTACCGATGGCCTCGTTGCCGGCGTCGGTGAGTGGTGCCTTGAAGGTCTCGAACCATTTTTCGATACCTCCGTCAGGGATTTTTTCCTCGATTACCTTGATCTGGCGGGTGGCAAGAACGTGCTGGTCATCCGCCCGATAGGCCTCGGCCAGATACGCCGGCACGATGTCGAAGTCGGTCTTGCCAACCAGTTCCTGCGGCAGTGAAGCAGAAAATACACGGGCAAAAGCTGCATTTACGGCGAGCAAACGACCCTCGGTGTTTTTGACCCATACCGGGAAGGGCAGGGTGTCAAGAACAGTCCGATAAAGCTCCAGGCATGCGATCGGCGTCTCCCGATCACTACAAGCTGCTATTTCGGGGGACGACGGATAACTTGTAAGGTGCTGTGCGTCCATGTTTGTCTCCACCATGTTTCTTGTAAGGAGTCCCCGGTGGGTTGGAATCCCGTTTTTAGGATAGGTTCATAAAAGAGTTGCAACTTTTCGGAAAGTCACTCGACTAATCGTGGTTAAACGCTGACGAAGCTTGCCGGAGAAGGATCTTACGTGATCGGATCTGGCACCGACATTCAGGTATTTCCCTATATTGCAGTACCGGTTTTGCGGTAGCTTGTCCTTTTTGTTCAGGGCGTTAATGACGCCGGTCTGGGGCGTGTTCCGGCAGCCGATGGCCGAAAATTATTGTATAAACCGAACCATGAAGAGCCATGGTGCCGGATCAATCCCGGGGCAGGAGATATCAATGGAGTGTGCGGCATGTTCGCAAAGCTGATCGCAACGGGACCGAGGGCGGCATGCTGTATGTTGCCGGCCTGACGCTTTGCTCCCTGCTCGGCGGCGCTTTCCTGGCGACGGCGGGGATCGGTCTGCCGGTCGCCGTGGTGCATCTGGCATTTGCCGTCGGTGTCGTGCCGCTGATTTTCGCCGCGATGAGTCATTTTGTGCCGGTGTTGACGCGTACCGGCGATCCTGTTCGCTGGATCGCGCGCCTGCCCTGGCTGGCTCAGGCCGCCGGCCTGCTCGCCGTGCTCGCGATGCAGGGCCTTGTGCCTTACTGGTTGCTGTATGGCGCCGCTACGGTCGACCTCGTCCTGGCGGCGGTTTTGCTCAACTGGATGGCGGCCCGGGCGCGTGCCAGTCTTGGTTCGCCGCATCCGGGCTGGCGCTGGTATGGCGCAGCGCTGGGCTGCCTGATGCTGGCCCTGCTGGCGATTCTGCTGACCGCGATCTGGCCGGCTTACTGGTATCCGCTGCGCCTGTTTCACCTGCATCTCAATACCATCGGCCTGGTCGGCCTGGCAGCACTCGGCACCTTGCCGGTGCTGATGCCGACGGTGCTCGGCAAGCCCGACCCGGAAGGCGCCGGCTGGCTGCATCGGCGTCTCTGGCTGGTGGCCGGCGGAGCCCTGGTGGTGGCGACTGGCGCCGCCGTGGTCTGGCCGTTTGCGGCGCCGGGGGCGGCGCTTGTCCTGGTGGCCGGACTGAGCCTGGTCGGTCAGTGGGTGCGGCGTTTCGGCATCCGGCCGCTGCTTGTTGACGGCGTTTCTGCCTCCTTGCTGGCCGCCGTCGTAGGTCTTTTGCTGACGCTGGCGGCTGGTGTTGCACACGGCGCCGGGCTGTTGCCGGCGCGGCCCTCGCTGCTTGCCTGGGGCGCCGGCTTTCTCCTTCCGCTGGTCAGTGGGACGCTCAGCCAGTTGTTGCCGGTCTGGCGCTGGCCGGGCCCGGTGACGCCGGCCCGGCGGGAGATGCGTGACAAACTGGCGGCAAACGGTGGTTTTCGGGCGCTCCTTTTTTTGCTCGCCGCCGTGGCTTTGCTGGCTGATTTTCAACGCCTCGCCTTCGCCGCGCTCCTGGCTGCGTTGCTCTTGTTTGCGATCAACCTGCTGCAAGCCGTGCGCGTCAGGCGGTCGACGCGGTAAAATCGCCGTTTTTCGCTTTTCAGGGCTTCGCCATGCGCTATATCTCGACTCGCGGTAACGCCGCGCCCCAGGCTTTCTGCGACATTCTCCTCGGCGGCCTGGCGCCGGATGGCGGCCTTTACCTGCCGGAGTCCTACCCGCAGATCAGCCGTGCCGAACTCGATGCCTGGCGTCAGCTGTCGTATGCCGACCTGGCCTACGAAATTCTCTCCAAGTTCATTACCGACATTCCGGCCGCCGATCTCAAGGCGCTGGTCGCCAGGACCTACACCGCCGATGTCTATCGCTACACCCGCAACGGCGGCGATGCAGCCCAGATCACGCCGCTGACCAAACTCGAAGACGGCCTGTACACGCAGGAACTGTCGAACGGCCCGACGCTCGCCTTCAAGGACATGGCGATGCAGTTGCTCGGCAACCTCTTTGAATACGTTCTGGAGAAGCGCGGTCAGGCTATCAACATCCTCGGCGCGACGTCCGGCGATACCGGCTCGGCGGCTGAATACGCGATGCGCGGCAAGCACAACGTCAAGGTCTTCATGCTCTCGCCGGACGGCAAGATGAGCGCCTTCCAGCGCGCCCAGATGTACTCGCTGCAGGATCCGAACATCTTCAATATCGCCGTCACCGGCCTCTTCGACGACGCGCAGGACATCGTCAAGGCGGTTTCCAACGACGCCGAATTCAAGGCCAAGTACAAGATCGGCGCCGTCAATTCAATCAACTGGGCGCGCGTCGCGGCGCAGATCGTCTATTACTTCCAGGGCTATTTCCTGGCTACCAAATCGAATGACGAGCAGGTCGCCTTCGCCGTGCCCTCGGGCAATTTCGGCAATATCTGCGCCGGCCACATCGCCCGCCAGATGGGCCTGCCGATCGCCCGCCTGGTGCTCGCCACCAACGAAAACGACGTGCTCGACGAGTTCTTCAAGACCGGCATCTACCGTCCGCGCAGCGCCGCTGAGACCAGCATCACCTCCAGCCCGTCGATGGACATTTCCAAGGCTTCCAATTTCGAACGCTTCGTGTTCGACCTGGTCGGCCGCGATCCGGCCGTCGTGCGCGAACTGTGGGCCAAGGTCGACAAGGGCCTGGCCTTCGATCTGTCCGCTACGGTCCACTGGCAAAAAATCGGAAATTTCGGTTTTGTTTCCGGCAAGAGCTCGCATGTCGACCGCATCAATACCATCCGCTTCGCGCAGGGCCGCTACAACGTCATGCTCGACACGCACACGGCCGACGGCCTTAAAGTGGCGCTCGAACATCGTTTGCCGAATGTGCCGATGATTGTGCTGGAAACGGCGCAGCCCGCCAAGTTCGAGGAAACCATCCGCGAAGCGCTTGGCACCGAGCCGGTACGTCCGGCCGACCTGGCCGGCATCGAAAAGCTTGAGCAGCGCGTCGTCGTCATGGCGCCGGATGTCGCGGCGGTCAAGCAGTTCCTCGTCGAGCGCGTCTGATACGGCGCTTGTCGCATATGCCGGGGCAGCGCCAGCTGCCCCTTTTCATTGGAGAACGGCAATGAGTGGATTTGATCACGAAGCGCACTGGTCGGCGCGTTATCGTTCGGTCGGCGACGACTACCTGTTCGGTACCGCGCCGAACCGCTTCCTGGCGCAACAGGAAGCGTATTTCTCGGCCGGCATGGAAGTCTTATCCGTAGCCGATGGCGAGGGCCGCAATGCCGCCTGGCTGGCCGAACAGGGCTGTCGGGTGACGGCCACCGAGATTTCGCCGGTGGCCCTGGAAAAGGCCGCCAAACTGGCGCGCGGCCGGCATCTGACGGTGGACTTCGTTCTGGCCGATATTCTCAATTGGGAATGGCCGCAGGCGGCCTACGATGCCGTGGTCGGCATTTTCATCCAGTTCGCGACGCCGGCCGAACGGCCGCGCCAGATCGGCGGCATGCAGCAGGCGACGAAGCCCGGCGGCCTGCTCTTCCTGCACGGCTACACGCCGCAGCAACTGGAATATCGCACGGGCGGCCCGTCTACCGTCGAGAATCTCTATACGGAAACGATGCTGCGCGAGTTGTTCGCCGGCTGGGAAATCCTCGTCCTGCGCGAGCATATCGACGAGATTGCCGAAGGCACGGCACACGCCGGCAAATCGGCGCTGATCGACCTGGTGGCGCGCAAGCCGGTCTGAGACCGGCCTTGTTCAGGCTTCGAGCAGGTCGATGAAGCGCATCGACAGGTCGAGCGCCTTGACGTCCTTGGTCAGCGCGCCGACCGAGATGCGGTCCACGCCGGTTTCGGCGATGCCGCGTATGGTTTCCAGCGTGACGTTGCCCGAGGATTCGAGCACGGCACGCCCGGCGTTGAGCTTGACGGCGTCGCGCAGCATGTCGAGGCTGAAATTGTCGAGCAGGATCATGGTTGCGCCCGCAGCCAGTGCGGCTTCCAGTTCGGCCAGTGACTCGACTTCGATTTGTATGAATTTGCAGCGGTCGACCGCTGCAGCAGCGGCATTTTTGGCCGCCGCCATGGCTTCGGCGATACCGCCGGCGGCGTGGATGTGGTTTTCCTTGATCAGGATCGCGTCCCACAGTGCCAGCCGGTGGTTGCCGCCACCGCCGGCGCGCACCGCGTATTTCTGGGCAATGCGCAGACCGGGCAGGGTCTTGCGCGTATCGACGACCTGCGCTTTGGTGCCGGCGATGGCGTCGGCGTAGATGCGCGCCTTGCTGGCTACGGCCGAGAGCAGTTGCAGGAAATTCAGGGCGCTGCGCTCGGCCGAGAGCAGGGCGCGGGCGTTGGCGCGGATTTCGCACAGCAACTGGTTGGCGACGATGCGCTCGCCGTCGGCGGCCTGCCAGGTGATTTCGGCCTGCGGATCGAGTTCCAGCACGCAGCGGTCGAACCAGTCGCGACCACAGAGCACGCCGTCTTCGCGTGAAATGACGGTGGCGCGCACGCTGCGCTCCCCCGGTACGAGACCGGCGGTGAGGTCGCCGGCACCGATGTCTTCGACGAGCGCAGCGGCGACGTTACGGGTGATTTCGGAAGCGAGGGGGAAGTCGAATTCGATGGACATGGGCTGGGCAAATCGGCATGCTGGGGGCCGAATTGTACCTTCCGGAGGGGTTTGATGTCCGAAGTCGTCGGCGTGTTTCATGTCAGTCTCGGGGTGCTGGTGGCACTGGTTGTCGCCTTGCTGTTCTTTTACTGGTACATCCGCGACATCACGCAGAAGCGCCATACGGTGCTGCGCAATTTCCCGGTGATCGGTCATCTGCGCTTCTTCTTCGAGCATCTCGGCGAGTATTTCCGGCAGTATTTCTTTCTCGGCGACCGCGAGGAAATGCCCTTCAACCGCGCGACGCGCGCCTGGGTCTATCGCCTGGCCAAGAACGAGGGCGGCATCCTCGGTTTCGGTTCGACTTACGATCTCAATCAGTCTGGCGCGCTGATTTTCGTCAATGCCTCCTTCCCGGTGCTGGAAAGCGAGCATCAGGCGACGCCGCCGGTGATCATCGGCGAAGGCTGGTGCGAGCAGCCGTTTGCCGCCCGCTCGCTGATCAACGTCAGCGGCATGAGTTACGGCGCCATCTCAAAACCGGCCGTGCAGGCCCTGTCGCGCGGCGCGGCGCAGGCCGGCTGCTACATGGATACCGGCGAGGGCGGCTTGAGTCCTTATCACCTCGAAGGTGGCTGCGACGTGATTTACCAGATCGGCACTGCCAAGTACGGGGTGCGCGATGCCGCGGGCAAGCTCGATCCGGACAAGCTGCGCCAGATGGCCGCACACGAGAAGGTCCGCGCCTTCGAGATCAAGCTGTCGCAGGGTGCCAAGCCGGGCAAGGGCGGCGTGCTGCCGGCCGCCAAGGTGACCGAGGAAATCGCGCAGATCCGTGGCATCCCGTTCGGCCAGGATTCGCTGTCGCCGAACCGGCATGCCGAGACCGGCAACATGGACGAACTGCTCGACATGGTGGTGCGCGTGCGCACGATTACCGGCAAGCCGGTCGGCGTCAAGACGGCGATCGGCGGCTGGCAGTTCATGCACGAGCTGGTCGAGGCGGTCAATCGGCGCGGCCTCGAATGTGCCCCGGACTTTCTCACCATCGACGGCGGTGAAGGCGGCTCCGGCGCGGCGCCGCAGGCGCTGGCCGACCACATGTCGCTGTCGATCAACGAGGCGCTGCCGCGCGTCGTCGATGCGCTGATCGAGAGCGGCCTGCGCGAGCGCATCAAGGTGATCGCCTCGGGCAAGTTGCTGACCCCGGCCAAGGTCGCCTGGGCGCTGGCTTGCGGTGCCGACCTGATCAACACGGCGCGCGGCTACATGTTCTCGCTCGGTTGCATCCAGGCGCTACGCTGCCACCAGAACAGCTGTCCGACCGGCATCACGACGCACGACCCGCGTCTGCAGCGCGGCCTGGTCGTCGAGGACAAGGCGGAACGCGTGGCCGCCTACACGCGCAACATGAACAAGGAAGTCGAAATGATCGCGCACGCCTGCGGCCTCAAGCATGCGCGGCAACTGCGCCGCGAGCATGTACGCATCGTCCAGCCGAATGGCCAGAGCGCTGCGCTCAACGTGCTTTATCCCTATCCGGCGGTGCGCTGAGCGATCCACTGGTTGAACAGGCTGCGGGCGGCCTCGATGACTTCGCCTGCGGTCAGCCCGACCGGACCGACGCCGTTGGCGACCAGCCGGTCGGCCGCGGCACCGTGCAGGTGAACGCCGGCCAGTAAAGCCTCTTCCGCCGGCCAGCCCTGGGCGAGCAGGGCGGCGATCAGGCCGGTCAGCACGTCGCCCATGCCGGCCGTGGCCATGCCGGGATTGCCCGTGGAATTGATCCAGCAGCGCCCGTCGACCGTTGCGATCACGGTGCCGCAGCCCTTGAGCGCGACATGGCAGTGATAGCGTTCGGCGATTTCGTGCGCCGCGGCAAGTCGGTCGGCCTGGACGTCGGCGATCTCGCATTCGAGCAGGCGGGCGGCTTCGGCCGGGTGCGGCGTGAGGATCGCCGGCTGGCTGCGGCTGGCCAGCGCGACCTGCAGGTTGCCTTCGCTGGCGACCAGGTTGAGCGCATCGGCATCGAGCACCAGCGGCTGGTCGAAGGTGATCGCGCGTTCGAGCAGTTCCGAGGCTTCCAGAGAATTGCCCAGGCCGGGTCCGCAGGCGAGCACGTCGAGTTCGCCCTGGAGCAGCGATTGCGGGCGGCGCAGCATCAGCTCCGGTTGCAAGGGATCGAAGCTGGGCGGCTGCGGGTCGAGCAGGCCGACATAGACGCGGCCGGCGCCGAGCTTGAGGGCGGCGCGGCCGGCCAGGAAGGCGGCACCGACCATCGAGTGCGCGCCGCCGAGGATGCCGGCGCTGCCGTAACTGCCCTTGTGGCTGTTCAGGTGGCGCGGCTGCAGGTGCGCGGCAAAATCGGCCAATTCGAGCAGTCGACCGTCTGGCCGCAACTCGTTGGCCGGATCGAGGTCGAGATTGGCGATGCGCAGCTCGCCGCAGTATTCCGGGCCGTCACCGGTCAACAGGCCGGGTTTGGCCGAAATGAAGCTCAAGGTATGCGTCGCCCGGATCGCCGTGCCAAGGATTTGCCCGGTATCGGCATTGAGGCCGGACGGGCAGTCGAGGGCGAGCACAGGGCAGCGGTCGCGCTGCGCCTGGCGGTTGGCCGTCACGATCCACTCGGCGTATTGCCCATCCGGGGCGCGCCCGAGACCGATGCCGAACAGGCCGTCGATGATCAGTGACCAGGCGGTGTCTTCCGGAATGCCGGTAAGTGTCGTCCCGCCATCGGCGACGAAGTCCTGCCAGGCATTGCGTGCATCGGCCGGCAGATTTTTCGCATCGCCGGCAAAGACGACGCTGACCGCAAAGAAGCGCTGGCGCAGCAGGCGGGCCGCGACAAAGGCGTCGCCGCCGTTGTTGCCCGGCCCGGCGAGCACCAGCACCGGCTGGTTGTGCTGGCCGGCCAGTTCGGTTGCCCAGCCGGCCGCCGCCAGACCGGCGCGCTGCATCAGGTTTTCATCGGCGTGGCGGGCTTCGATCTGGCGAAGGCTGCGGGAAAAATAGAGTGCGTTGCGTGACATGGCGGGTACTCAGTGTTTGCCGGGCAGGTGTTTGAGGATCAGCGCATTGAGTTTTTGCGGATCGATCGGCTTGGCGATGTAATCATCCATGCCCGCCGCCAGGCAGTCTTCCCGGTCCTGGGTGAGGGCATGCGCGGTCTGGCCGATGATCGGCAGTTGCGGCGCAATGGCCTTGATCTGGCGGGCTGCATCCAGGCCGCTGAGGACCGGCATCTGGACGTCCATCAGGATGCAGTCGAAGCTGCCGGTCGGCTGGTTGCGGATGGCGTCAACCGCCAGTTGCCCGTTATCGACCAGGGTCACGTTGGCGCCGTCTTCGCTCAGGTTGTCGCGCATGATTTCCTGGTTGATCTCGTTGTCTTCGGCGACCAGGATGTTCAGGCCGGCCAGCGGGCGGGTCGGGTCGGCTGGCTGGACGGAAGAGACGGCTGCAACAGGCAGATCGGGCGTCTGTCCCGGGTGGTAGGGCAGGCGCACGGAAAAGACACTGCCCTGATCCGGGACACTATGGACGCTGATCTGTCCGCCCATCAACCGGACGATACGCTCGGTGATCGCCAGCCCGAGTCCGGTGCCGCCAAACTTGCGGGTCGTCGAGTTGTCGCCCTGTTCGAAGGGGTGGAAGATCTTGCCGATCTGGCTGTCGGTGATGCCGATACCGGTGTCGGTGACCTGAATCAGCAATTCCCCTTCATCCAGTCCGACTTCCAGATCGACCTTGCCGGCTTCGGTGAATTTGATGGCATTGGAGAGCAGGTTGAGCAGGATCTGGCGCAGGCGCAAGGGGTCACTGCGCAGGCTGGCCGGGAGATTCCGGGTTTTGAGACCTAGGGCAATGCCCTTGATGCCGGCCCGTTCCTGCATGAGCTCGATGGTTTCGGCAAGAATCGGCGCCAGTTCGATCTCGGTCGTCTCGATCTTGAGCATCCCCGCTTCCATTTTCGAGAGATCGAGAATGTCGTTGATGATGCCGAGGAGCAGGGTGCCGGAGCTGACGATCTTGCGGAAGGCTTCGTTGGCGCGCGTGTTTTCCTCGGTGGAGCGAACCCCGATATGTGCCATGCCGAGTACCCCGTTCAGCGGCGTGCGGATCTCGTGGCTCATGTTGGCGAGAAAGTCGCTCTTGATCCGGGCCAGCCTGACCGCCTCTGCGCGCGCCTGTTCAAGATCGGCAGTCCGCTCGCTGACCAGTTGTTCGAGGTGGTCGCGATAGCGCTCGATCTCGATATCCTTGCGCTGATGCTCTTCCAGGGCAAGGCGCAACTCGGCCTCCATGGCCTTGGTTCGCGTGATGTCGGCAATGAAACCGAACCAGATGACGGTGTCGGCGCTTTCGGCTTGCGGAATGGCGTCGACCAGCAACCACTTCAGCTGGCCGGCAGCGGTGATGATGCGGTACTCGATACGCCAGGGGCTGCGACTCTCGGCCGAGGCGTAAAGCGAGGTAAAGAAGGCTTTCGCGTCATCCGGGTGCATCAGTTTGCGAATCGGGTCACCGCTCCTTTCAAGCTCTTCCGGCGTGACGCCATAAATGTCGGTGACCGCGTCGCTGACAAAGGGAAAGTGACCATGCCCGTCGGGCAGCAACCGGTACTGGAAGACAACGCCGGGCAGCGCCGAAACGATGCGGCGCAGGCGGGTGTTGGCGGCATGTTCGGCCGCTTTCGCCTCGTCGCTGACGATGACTTCCTGCAACTGGTTGAAGGCAGCGGCCAAGGTGCCGATTTCGTCCATTTTCCTGACCGGCAGGGCTTGCCGTGGCAGGGTTCCGGCACTCATCTGGTTGAGCAGGCCGGAGGCTTCGGTGAGCGGCGAAAGTTGGCGGCGCAGCCACCACCAGGCGAGCAGCGTGGCGAGAACCGAGAGGACCGCCGAGATGATCAGCAGGTGTTGCTGCATCAGTCGGATCGGCTCGAAGGCTTCGTCGGTCGGCAGCACCGACTGCATCAGCCAGCCGGTCGTCGGAATGCGCTTGCTCGACGAAAGTTCGACGACGCCACGCGAGCTGAGTGCGACGCCGGAACCTTCATAGCCGTTGATATAACGGTCGTAAACCGGATTGACGCCGGGCGGCGGACCAAGCTTCATCAGGCGGCGCTTGTCAGAGGAGGCGACATAGGTACGGCTTTCCGGTGCGGTGACGAAAAAGCTCCCGGTGCGCCCATATTTCGAGGTGCTGACTTCGTCGAGAAAATTCGATTCGGCAAGGTTGATCACGCCGATTACAACCCCCAGTACCTGCCGGTCCGCAGCCAGAATCGGCACCTGGATGGCGACTACTGGCTGCTTGCTGTGCTGGCTGAGCAAGGGGTCGGTGATGTGGCTCTTGCCGTCCAGCAAGACCTGTTTGACGACCGGGTAGGTGCTGAAATCGACGCCTCGGCGCTGCAGTCTTTCCGGCGTGCTGGCGATTGCCATGCCCTTGCTATCAACGACGAGAATGCCCCAGTTGAGGGTGCTTTCCGGAATGTCGCGCTGCTCCAGATAAGCCTGGATCCGGTCCGGGTTACGCATCATCTCGGCCGACAGCTTGCCGGAGATCGATTCGACGACGCTGAGGCGTTCCCGGATCGAGCGATCGAGTTCGCCGGCGATCAGCGAAACGGTGGAAAACTGCTGTGCGGAAATGGCAGCTTCCATGTCTGCGCGCAGGGTGTGACTCAGACTGAGCACGGTTCCCCAGAGCATGGTCAGGCTGAGCAGCAGGACACCTGCCGTGATGCGTGTGCGCAATGAACGCCATTCAAACATTCGAAACGATGTTTTCATGCTTCTCCTCGTGCTGCCCGAAGCCGAAACAGGGACTGCTATTTCAGGATTCAGACAGATTCTGCATTGTCACCCGGAGATCGGCCGTGAGCAAGAACAGAGAAGGGTTTAGCGCCGGTTTGCCCGGGCAAGTTGCAGCGTCGTGGCGTGAATGCGGACGGTGTCGTCGATCTGCCGCGCATAGCCGCCGGCCATGGCGATGGCGAGCGGCAGATGGCGGCTGCGACAATGCGCGAAAACCCGCCGGTCGCGCTCGGCGAGGCCGGCAAAACTCAGGCCGAGCCGGCCGAGGCGGTCGTCGTGGTAAGGATCGGCGCCGGCCAGGTAGATGACCAGATCGGGACGGGCGAGATCGAAGGCGGTTTCCAGGCCGGCTTCGAGTTGCAACAGGTAGGCGGTGTCGGTGCAGCCATCGGGCAGTTCGATGTCGAGGTCGCTCTGTTCCTTGGTGAATGGATAGTTGCGCGCGCCGTGGATGGAGAAGGTGAAGATGCGCTCGTCGCCGGCCAGGATGCTGGCCGTGCCGTTGCCCTGGTGCACGTCGCAATCGACGATCAGGATGCGCTCGGCTCGCCCTTCGGCCTGCATGGCGCGGGCGGCGACGGCAGCATCGTTGAAGACACAGAAGCCTTCGCCATGATCGGCAAAGGCATGGTGTGTGCCGCCCGCCAGATTGGCGGCGACGCCATCTTCCAGCGCGGCGCGGCAGGCGCTCAGTGTCGCTCCGGCCGAACGGCGCGAGCGTTCGACCATGCCCGGACTCCACGGGAAGCCGATGGCTTTTTGTGCCTTTTCATCGAGTCGACCGCTGGCGACGGCGGCGATGTAGTCGGGCGTGTGGGCGCGCGCCAGTTCTGCGTCGCTGGCCGGCGGCGGCAGGTGAAAGTCGTTTACGGAGAATTCGCCGCTGGCGAGCAGGGCCTCCCGCAGCCGGGAATACTTCTCCATCGGGAAGCGATGCCCGGGCGGCAGCGGCAGGACGAAGACGTCGGTGTAGAACAGCCGCACGCCTGTCGTCCTGAGTGTCGCTTAATTGAGTGCGGCCGACATCTTGCGCCGGAACTCGCGCACCAGATCGTCGTACTGCTCGCTGCCGCCGAGGGCTTCGAACAGTTGCAGCATGGCCTTGCGCGGTGCGCCTTCGTCGAAGAAGCGATCACGGACGATGACTTCCAGAATCGTTTCCATCGCTTCGCGGTAGCGGCCCTGGGCGGCATAGGCGCGCGCCAGGTCGAGGCGGGCGGCATGGTCATCCGGGTTGGTGGCGAGTTTGGCTTCGATTTCGGCGGTATCGGCGGCACCTTCGCTGAGCGCCAGGCGGGCGCGCAGGGCATTGGCACGCTCGGCTTCCTGGGCGTATTCGCCACCCAGCAATTGTTTGGCTTCGTCGTTGCGGCCGAGTTGCATCAGCACTTCGACCGCGTCGAGCTGGATGGCCTGGTCTTCCGGCGTGGCCTGGCTGGCTTCGACCAGCTTGGCGAGCGCTTCCTCGAACTTGCCTTCGCCGACCAGCGCGGCGGCTTCCTCGCGCAGGTTGGCGCCGCCGACGGCGGGCAGCGCGAAGCGGTCGAGGAATTCGCGGATCTGGCTTTCCGGCAGGGCGCCCGAGAATTCATCGACGAGCTGGCCCTGGAACAGGACCTTGACGGTCGGGATGCTGCGCACGCCGAAATGCTGCGACAGCTCCGGGTTCTCGTCGGCATTGACCTTGGCGAGCAGGAAGCGACCGGCGTATTCCTCGGCGAGCTTTTCGAGCAGCGGCTTCAGCACCTTGCAGGGCTCGCACCACGGTGCCCAGAAATCGACGACGACCGGCACTTCCTGGGCCGGCAGCAGGACCTGGGTTTCGAATTCGGCGAGGGAGACGTCAAAGGAATATTGGGACATGGTGTTCTCGGTGAAATTTAGATGCGGGCGAATTCTACCGCCAGCTTCCGGCCGGCGGCGGATTGCAAATACAGGTGGCCGATACTCCCGGCGGCAAGCCACTGGCCGAGTCGGGCCGGGAAATCCTTATCGTCGGCAAGCGCTTCGACAGGTGTGACTTCCGACAGGTGGAGACTGGCCAGCGAATTTTCAAGGGGGGTGGCGCTCAGGGCCAGCCACTGGCCGCTGGACTGGTCGTCGGTGTGGTCGAGCCGGGCGCACAGCACCTGGGCGTAGCGCCCGGTCTGCAGCCAGTGATCGGCAAGACTGAGCAGCAGTGACCAGTTGGCCGTCGACTCGTCAGCCAGCGGCAGGCAGGTTGCCGAGTGCAGGCCGGGCAGGAATGGCTTGAGTTGCGCTGCGGCAATCGCCGGCTGGGTGGCGAGAAAGTCGTAGGGCATGGGCTCGGCCCCGCCATTGCAGACTTCTTCGAGCAAAGCTAGCGTTTCGGTGCGTGGACCGCTGCGCGTCTGCCAGAGCAGAGCGGTCGGCAAAGTCCGGCGCTCGGCCGGCAGGCAGGCCAGGGCACCGACCACGGCGAGCTGGGTCAGCGTGGCGGCACGGCGCAGCGGTTTGCCGAGCGCGGCGCGCACGGCGGCGGGCAGTTCAGCCGCTGTAAATTCCTGGGTGATGACGGTGTCGAGATAAGTCATTGGCGACGCTCGACGATCAGGCTGGCCAAGCCGCCGCCGAAACCGATCAGTTGCAGCAGGGCGCGCTCGATATAGGTATTGCTGCGCACGACGGTCGGTTTCAGGGCGATTTCCGGGTCGGATTCGGCAAACCCCGCGGTGGCCGGGATCTGCTCGGCATCGAGGCAGGCAAGCAGGGCAACCAGTTCGGCGATGCCGCTGGCGCCCAGGGTATGGCCGAGATAGGGCTTGAGTGAGAGGAGCGGCGGCATGCGTTCGCGGAAAACCCGGCGCAGCGCGTTGGCCTCGGCGAGATCGGTGCCGGGCGAGCCGGCCGCCTGCAGCTTGACCAGCTCGATGTCGCCGGCCGGCATTTTTGCTTCCTGCAGGCAGTCGACCGTCAGGGCGGCAATCGGGCCGCCATCCGGGTCGGGGCCGGTCGTCGAATAGGCGTCGAGGCCGGTGCGCAGCCCGGCGATGCGCCAGGTGGCGGGTTGGGCGCTCAGGCGCACGGCGGCGACGGCTTCACCGAGCACCAGGCCATCGCGGCGGACGTCGAAGGGCCGGGCGGTGCTGCGCGAGAGCAGTTCCATTGCGGCAAAGCCGGCCAGGGTCGAATTGTTGGCGAGTTCGACGCCGAGCACGACGGCGTCGTCGATCAGGCCGGCGGCGATCAGGCTGCGCGCCGCATCGAGCGCCGAGAAGCCCGAAGTGCAGGCGGTCGAAAAGCTGTAGCAGGAACCGTTCAGGCCCAGCCAGTCGGCCAGTTGCCGGCTGAAGGCGGCGCAGGCGGGCGGCAGTTCGAAAGGCGAACCGGCTGCCTCGAATTGGCCCATCTGGAAGGACGAGGAGGCGATGAAGAGTGGCGTTTTTTCGTCGAGCGGGCCAAGTTGGGCTGCCAGGGCATGCATTGCTTGTTCGGCGCGGGCCTGCCAGGCGCTTTCCGGCAAGTTCAGCGCGAAATAGGGAAACTCGCGTTCGCCGAGCCGGCGGCGACCCGGCGCGCATTCGCCGGCCCACAGCGTCGAGGCGACTGCCGGCGGCGAATTGCCGGCAGCGCAGAGAAGGGCGCGGCCGGCGATGAATACGGGACGGCTCATGCGCGGCTGGCCCGCCAGGCGTCGAGATGTTCGGCGAGGTTGGCGACGCTGGACAGGATGCGCCGGGTTTCCTTGCTGTCGGGCAGGCGCAGGCCGTATTTCTTCTTGATCGCCATCGAGACCTGCAGCGCATCGAGCGAATCGAGCTGCAGCGGTGCCTCCGGCCCGAACAGCAGTTCGTCGTCGCTGATCGCCTCGGGTGCGCAGTCCTTGTCGCAGGCTTCGATGATCAGGGCTTTGAGTTCGTGGCAGAGGGCGGCGTTCATGAGCGGGCGGCTAGGGCGCGCCGGTTCAGCCAGACGGCGGCAACCAGCGACAGGAGGGAAAAGGCCAGCAACTGGACGATGCTGGGCAAGACGTCGGAGAGGCCGCCGTGGCGCAGCATCACCGTGTGGAAACCTTCCAGCGCCCAGGCCATCGGCGACAGCGCGGCAAGTTGCTGCATGGCGGCAGGCATGATGAATTTCGGCACCATGATGCCGCCGATGGCGCCCATCAGTATGTTGCCGACGCCGCCGACGATGGTTGCCTGTTCCGAGGTTTTGGCCAGGCTGGCGATGAGCAGCGCCCAGGCCACGGCGGCCAGGCTGACGGCGGCCGAAACGGCCCACCAGGCAAGCAACAGGGCCGGCGTGGCCGGCAGTTGCAGCGCCTCGCTACCAAACAGCGGCACCAGGTACATGCCGACCAGCACCATGAGCAGGGCCTGCACCTGGTTGACGACGAAGAAAGGCAGCAGCTTGCCCGCCAGCACCAGGCGGAAAGGCAGACCCATGGCGCGCAGGCGCTGCAGCGTGCCGTGCTGGCGCTCGATGATGAAAATCGAGGAAATCGGGATGACCACGAAGAACATCGCAAAGATCAGCCAGGCCGGCACATTCTGCTGCACCGAGGAAGGCAGGCTGGCATTGCTGTCACGGCGCACCGCTTCGCTGCGGATCTCGTCCGGCCAGTCCTTGTCGGCGCTGGCGCCGGGCGCGACCGGCAGGCCGAACAATTTGCCGGCCTTGTGGGTCAGCTCGTCGGCCCGGACACCACCCAGCGCCGCCATGACCTGATTGCGGAAGGCGAGTTGCAGGGCGGGCGACAGCGCCGGATCGAGCAGCAAAATCAGTGGTTCGGCCGGCTGGCCGTCGGCGCCACCAGGTGTCAGCAGGCGTTCGCCAAAGCCGGGCGGGACGACGAGGGCAAGATTGAGCCGGCCGGCCAGTACGGCGGTGCGCGCGGCGTCAAGATTACCGGCGTGGTCGATGCGGTTGAACGAGGCAGCCTTGCTCAAGCGCTTGCTCAAGGCTGCCGAACTGGCGCTTTGATCGAGGTCGACGAGCGCGTAGCTGGCGTCGATGCGGGCACCTGGCGTGAAGCTGTCGCGCAGGGCCAGGGTCATGACCAGGATGAAAATGGTCGGCATGATGAACAGCGCGAGCAGGCCATGCCGGTCGCGCAGCAGGGCGATGGATTCCTTGAGCCAGAGGGCGAGCAGACGGGCTGACATGGTCTAGTCCCGCAGCGAACGATTGGTCAGGCGCATGAAGACCTGTTCCAGGTCGTGCTGGCCGAAGCGCAACTGGCGCACGCCACAGCCGGCAGCGGCGAGTTCGTCGAGCAGGCGCGGCAGCTCAGCGGTCGACGCCAGTTTGAGGGCATATTTCAGTTCGCCGCTGGCACTGGCCGCATGCCGTGTCGCGATGTCGGCCGGCAGTTCGCGGTCGAGCGTGATGTCGAGCACGGGCTCCGGAGTGGCGAGAATGTCGGCCAGCCGGCCCTCGGTCAGCACCTTGCCCTGGTCGATGATGGCGATCTGCTGGCAGATTGCTTCGACTTCTTCCATGTAGTGGCTGGTGTAGATCACCGTCGTGCCGGCCGCGGGCAATGCGGCAATGGATTCGAGCAGGAAGTGCCGCGATTGCGGATCGACGCCGACTGTCGGCTCGTCGAGGAGCAGCAGCTGCGGCTGGCCGAGCAGGCCGATCGCCAGGTTGAGGCGCCGGCGCAGGCCGCCGGAAAGCTCCCCGGCGCGCTTGGCGACGACCTGCTCGAGGCGGGCGAAGGCAATGGCCGACTCAAGCCGTGTCTTGAGTATTGAGCCAGTCAGACCGAGGATGCCGCCGAAGAAGCGCAGGTTCTCGGTCACCGTCAGCATCGGATAGAAGGCGTAGTCCTGCGGCACCAGCGCGATGGCGCGCGGGTTGACGGTGCGGGCGGTGGCAAGCGGCTGGCCGTGCAGCGCGATCTTGCCGTCGGCAGCGGTCAACAGCCCGGCGAGCAGCGAAATCAGGGTCGTCTTGCCGGCGCCGTTCGGGCCGAGCAGGCCGTAGATGCCGCCGGCCGGAATATGCAGCGAAATGCCCTGCAGGGCCGGGCTGGCGGCGTCGCGATAACGGTAGGAGACGCCGTCGACGACCAGCATCAGGCGGCGCGTTTCAGGTCGCGGAAGAAGGCCTGTTCGTGCTCGGCGATGCGGCGCAATTGATCGGCGAGCTTGCCCGGCGCCAGCGGCTCGCGGTCGCGGATCATGCGCGCTGCGAAGAGCGCGAATTCTCGCCATTCGTCGCCGATCTCGATCAAGGCTTCGGACAGCTCGTTGAGACGCGGCCGGGCGAGCAGTTCGGCGGCTTCCTGCAGGAAGGACGCGTAGATGAAGCGGAAACCACCACCGCCGGTGCCGATTTCTTCCTGCATGCGCACGATCTGGCCGATGAACATCTTGCTCGCCGCTGGCGCGCTCGCATCGAGTCGTTCGATCGCCTTCGCCAGGCTGCGGATGCCGCGCACGCCGATGATCGGCAGCGGCGTTTCCATGATGCGCACGGTCTTCTTCAGCGCCTTGGGGATGACCACCGACCAGTCCGGTATCTGCGGCTTGCCGGTGGCGTAGTAAAGCAGGCCTTTCGGGGCCAGCGCGCCCTTGGCGAAACGGGCTTTCTGCAGGGCTTCCGGCGCGCAACGCATGGGCGTGTCGAAGACCGGGTCGGAGAGCAGGTAGTCGCCGCTCGCCGCATCGCGACCGTAGGCCAGCACATTGTGGGCGTTGAAGTGAAAGCGCAGGTCTTCCGGCATGTAGGGCAGCCAGAAGACCGAGGTCTGCATGCCGACGATGTGGCCGGCGGCGAGCAGTTCGTCGAGGCGACGCGTGCCGTCCTCCGGCTTGCCGAAGGTCTCGAAGCGCATTTTCAGGCCGAGCGGCTTCTGCAGCCCCTTGATGATGAACTTGGGCGGCATGCGGTAGGCGACCAGCGGCAGGCCATTGATCTTGACGATGGGCAGATAGGCGAAAGAGAGCGCCGAGGACAGCCCGAACGCCATCGGCTCGGAAATCGGCAGGCCCTGGTGGCGCAGCATCGTGGACATGACGCCGCTTTCGCAGTGGGAAGCCTGGCTGTGCTGGAATTCCATCAATCGACCTTTTTCAGTTGTTCGAGGCTGATGCCCATTACCTCGGCGTAGCGGGCGAGCAGCGCGTCAGACAGTGTGGCGAAGATGTCCGGCCGGAAATGACGGCGAATGCGCCACTGGAAAAGGCCGGTGGTCTGCGCCAGCATAGCCACGTCCATGCGCGCCTTGTGCATGTGGTATTCGAGCGCCGAGGTCTGCCCGGCGAGAGCGCGCTGGCGGGCATCTGCAGCCAGGCGGTTGAGGTCGTCTACGGCTTGTTTTGTGACGATTTCCTCGACCTCCCAGCCGGCCGACTGGACGAGATGCAGCTTGCCGTCGGCGCCGCGCGCATAGACTGCCTTGCTGTGGCCGCCTAGGGTAGCGTTGCCCTCCTGGGGAACTTCGTTGTCAAGCATGGTCGACCGCCGTCAGATGCATCAGCGAGCCGGTGAAACGGCCGCTTTCCGGGATGAAGCAGAGCAGGCGGTCACCGTTCTTGAGGCGGCCGCTTTTGAACAGTTCATCGATCATGATGTAGATCGACGCGGCACCGGTGTTGCCCTTGGTGTGCAGGTTGGTGAACCACTTTTCCTGGGGAATCGGGAAGCCGAGTGCAGCCATGTGCTCGGCAAGCGGCTGGCGGAAGTACTCGGAAGACATGTGCGGCAGGAACCAGTCGACCGCATCCGGCTTGAGTTCGCGCGTCGCCATCGACTTCTCGAGGATCTTGCCTATCGTCTGGCGCACGATGTTTTCATTGAGCAGCCGGACGTCCTGCTTGATGGCAAACAGCGAGCGCCGGCCCCATTCGTTGGCCGGATAGGTCTTCCAGCCGCGCAACGTGCCGTCTTCCTGCTTTTCGCCGCCAGCGTACATGCAGGTTTCCATGGCGCCGGCCTGCGACAGGATGTCGATCCAGTCGATGCGCAGCGACAGTCCGGCAGGTGCCGGCTGATCCTGGAGCAGGAAAGCGCCGGCGCCGTCGGAGAGCATCCAGCGCAGAAAATCTTTTTCGAAAGCGATTTCCGGGTTGCTTTCCAGCTCGCTAATGCGGTGTTCCGACTCGCTGGCGAAATTGCGCGCATGCAGCACGGCGGAAGCCTGTTCCGAACCGGTGGCGACGGCATTTTTCGCCTGGCCACAGAGCACGGCCATGTAGGCATATTTCAGTGCGGTCAGGCCGGACAGGCAGATGCCAGCGGTCGACACGACTTCACAGGGCGAAATGCCCAGTTCGCCGTGCACCATGACGCCATGGTTGGGCATCAACTGGTCGGGCATGGTCGTGCCGGTGGACAAGCAATCGATGGCGTCGCCGATATCCAGGCCGCGGATCGCTGCCGCCGTCAGTTGGGCATTGTTGTGCGTTGTTTCGCCAGTCGCCGGATCGATCGCGTAGTAACGTTCGCGGATGCCGTTGTTGCGCAACACGATGCGGCGAGCGCGCGAAGGTCGGCCGCCAACCATGCCGAGCACGTTCTCGATGTTTTCGTTATCGACCGGTGCATTCGGCAAAAAGGCCGAACTACGGGTGATATAGACCTTGCCGCTACTGTTCATATTTGTTCAGGTTGAATTCCTGCGCGCCGGACGGCAGTTCGAGTTCGGCGCGTAAGCGCGCCAGCCGGGGCTTGAGCAGGGGGGAAAGCAACCATTGTAGCAACAGGCTGAGTGGAACAACGGTAAACACCATGGCAATCAGGTAAATGGTGAATACTGCCAAGATAGGGCGCCGCCGCCATTGTCCACGCTTGCCGAAGCTGCGAATGATTTTTGACCAGACGCGGAAAGCCCGATGACCGGCCTTTTCGCTCATCGCCAGGCGCGGATTGACCGGGGCGGCTCTCAGGCCGGTCAACATCGGTTTTCCCGTCTTTTCGCCGTCGTGATCGAGTGCGTCAGCCAGCGCGCACCCGAAACGCCTGGCGCCACGCACATCTTCCCTGGAGACGCCGGCCGGCGGCAGGCCGAGGAAGCTGTCGCGCTTGCCGGTCAGCACCCAGCGAGGTGTGGTGATCAGTGTGGCCAGCGCATGCGCGTTGTCGGTAAAGGCAATGTGGTCACGCAATTCGCCACCGGCCTCGGCAATCAGGCGCTGCATGGTCTGTTGTGCGGTCAGCCACATGTTGCGGCAGGCCACCAGCGTGACTACCGGTTTGCCCTTGAGCAGATGTTTGGCCCGGGCACTGTTCAGGAAAGCGACGATGGGCAGGGCGGGCGACAGGTACCAGACCTGATAGGTCAGAATGACCAGGTCGAATTCGGCATCCGCCGGGATGGAGAGGGGCTTTAACGGTGGTGCGTCGAGCTGCACGGATTCGGCAAAGACATCAACAAAATCGACCAGCGACCACGGCCAGGGAAACGGCGTTTCCGGCACCAGCGTCTCCAGATGGACCTTGTGACCGGCCGCCGCAAGCGGGGCGATCACCTGTGCGGTCACGTCGGCAAGTTGCCCGGTTTGCGAATAATTGACGACGAGAACGTTTTTCAAGGTGTTATCTGATGGCTGGCGAACCCATGATTCTAACAAATGACGCGGGGCTGACGGTCGACCGGCGAAATGGCCGGGAATTGTTTGATTTGCGCAACGGACTTGGGGAATTTGCAGCTTTTCGGCTATCATTCGGCTTTCCCGCAGCCTGTCTTTCCATGACCAAATTTGTTTTCGTTACGGGTGGTGTCGTGTCCTCTTTGGGCAAAGGCATCGCCGCCGCGTCGCTCGGGGCCATTCTGGAATCCCGCGGCATTAAAGTCACCCACCTCAAGCTTGACCCCTACATCAACGTCGACCCCGGCACGATGAGTCCTTTCCAGCACGGAGAGGTTTTCGTCACCGAGGACGGCGCCGAGACCGATCTCGATTTGGGGCATTACGAGCGCTTCACCAGCGCCAAGATGGCCAAGCGCAACAACTTCACGACTGGCCAGATCTATGACACCGTGCTCAAGAAAGAGCGCCGTGGCGAGTATCTCGGCAAGACCGTGCAGGTCATTCCGCACATTACCGACGAGATCAAGCACAAGATCAAGGCCGGTGCCGAAGGCGCCGATGTGGCCATCGTCGAAGTCGGCGGCACGGTTGGCGACATCGAGTCGCTGCCCTTCCTGGAAGCGATCCGCCAGATCGGTTTCGAAGAAGGCCGCAACAACGTCTGCTACATGCATCTGACGCTGCTGCCCTACATCCCGACTGCCGGTGAGCTGAAGACCAAGCCGACCCAGCATTCCGTCAAGGAATTGCGCGAAATCGGCATCCAGCCAGATATCCTGCTTTGCCGCGCCGACCGTTCGATTCCGGTCGAGGAACGCCGCAAGATCGCATTGTTCTGCAACGTCATGCCGGAAGCCGTCATCGAGTGTCTCGATGCCGACTCGATCTACAAGATCCCGGGCATGCTGCACGAACAGATGCTCGACGAAATCGTCTGCCACAAGCTGAACATCCTGGCCAAGGCGGCCGACCTGACGGTCTGGGAAAACCTGATCGTGGCGCTGGAACATCCGCTGCACCAGGTCAAGATCGCCTTCGTCGGCAAGTATGTTGACCTGACCGAGTCCTACAAGTCGCTGATCGAAGCCATCAAGCATGCCGGCATCCATACGCGCAGCGAAGTGAACATCGTCTATCTCGATTCCGAAGATATCGAGAAGAACGGTACCGGCGTCCTCGAAGACCTCGATGCCATTCTGGTGCCGGGCGGCTTCGGTCGACGCGGTACGGAAGGCAAGATTGCCGCCATTCGTTATGCCCGCGAAAACAAGGTGCCTTATCTTGGCATCTGTCTCGGCATGCAGCTCGCCGTCGTCGAATTCGCCCGTGATGTGGCCGGCATGGCCGGCGCGCACTCTACCGAATTCGTGCAGGACACGCCGTACCCGGTGATCGGTCTGATTACCGAGTGGCTCGATGCTTCCGGCAAGATCGAAAAACGCGGCGAAGATTCCGATCTCGGCGGCACGATGCGTCTCGGCGGCCAGATCTGCAAGCTGGCCGAAGGCTCGCTGGCGCGCCAGATCTACGGCAAGCCGGAGATCACCGAGCGCCATCGTCATCGCTACGAAGTCAACAACACGCTGCTCGCCCAGCTCGAAGAGAAGGGCCTGGTCGTTGCCGGTCGTGCGCCGGGTACCGATCTGTGCGAAATGGTCGAATTGCCGGCCGACGTGCATCCGTGGTTCGTCGGTTGCCAGTTCCATCCGGAATTCACCTCCAACCCGCGTCAGGGTCATCCGCTGTTCACGTCCTTCGTGAAAGCCGCGCTGACCAATCAACAGGCACAAGGCAAATGAAGCTCTGCGGTTTCGAGGCTGGTCTAGACCAGCCTTTTTTCCTGATTGCCGGGACAGCCGGAGCGCGGAGCAGGAGCCCTGCATCGCGGGGATGTGACCGCGCAGGCTGTCGTCGGGCCCGGAAGGAGCAGCCATGAATCTGTGCGGTTTCGAAGCTGGCCTAGATAAGCCTTTTTTCCTGATTGCCGGGCCCTGTACCGCCGAGTCCGAGCAGCTATGCCTGGATGTCGCCGGCCATATGAAGGAAGTTTGTGCCCGTCTGGGTATCAACTACATCTTCAAGGCGTCGTACGACAAGGCCAATCGCAGTTCCGGCACCTCGGTGCGCGGCCTCGGTCTGGACGAAGGTCTGCGCATCTTCTCGGAAGTACAACGCCAGATCGGCGTGCCGGTGCTGACCGACGTGCATACCGTCGAAGACATTCCGGCCGTGGCCAGTGTGGTTGATGTGCTGCAGACGCCGGCCTTCCTGTGCCGGCAGACCGACTTCATCCATGCGGTTGCGACCTGCGGCAAGCCGGTCAACATCAAAAAAGGGCAGTTTCTTGCCCCGGGCGACATGAAGAACGTCGTTGCCAAGGCACGCGAAGTGAACAACGGCGCCGACAACATCATGGTCTGCGAGCGTGGCGCCTCCTTCGGCTACAACAATCTGGTTTCCGACATGCGCAGCCTGGCGATCATGCGTGAAACCGGTTGTCCGGTCGTGTTCGATGCAACGCACAGCGTGCAGTTGCCGGGCGGGCAGGGTACGACCTCGGGCGGACAACGCGAATTTGTGCCCGTTCTGGCGCGTGCCGCCGTGGCGGTCGGTATTTCCGGCCTGTTCATGGAAACCCATCCTTGTCCGGAAAAAGCCTGGTCGGATGGCCCGAACAGCTGGCCGCTGGATCGCATGGAAAGCCTTCTGGCTACCCTGGCTGCGCTTGACAAGGCGGTCAAGAGCGCAGGCTTCGAGGAACTGAAGTAATGGCGGAAAAGGGCTATATCGTCGCCGAAGTCAAAGTACATGACGCCGACGCCATGGCCCGTTATCGCCTGATGTCGCAAGCGGCCGTCGAGCAATACGGCGGGCGCTTTCTCGTCCGCGGTGGTGCCGCCGAGATTCTCGAAGGCAAATGGACGCCGCCGCAACGGATGGTTGTCGTCGAGTTCGATACCGTTGATCAGGCCAAGCGCTTTTACGACTCAGCCGAGTACCAGGCGGCGCGCAAAACGCGCGAAAATGCTGCCGAAATGAACATGCTGGTCATTGCCGGTGTTGATAATTTAATTTAAGTAGTTCTTTCAATTAATTGATAACAAGGAAGAAATATGAGTTCCATCGTTGATGTTGTTGCACGAGAGATTCTGGATTCCCGCGGCAATCCCACCGTTGAAGCTGATGTGCTGCTCGAGAGCGGTGTCATGGGCCGTGCAGCGGTTCCGTCCGGCGCCTCGACCGGCACCCGCGAAGCGATCGAGCTGCGCGACGGCGATGCCGGTCGTTATCTCGGCAAGGGCGTGATGCAAGCCGTTGAAAACATCAACACCGAAATCTCCGAAGCCATCATTGGCCTCGATGCCCAGGAACAGGCCTTCATCGATCAGACCATGATCGACCTCGACGGCACCGAAAACAAGTCGCGCCT
Organism: Quatrionicoccus australiensis; assembly: GCF_020510525.1. NCBI lineage: Bacteria > Pseudomonadati > Pseudomonadota > Betaproteobacteria > Rhodocyclales > Azonexaceae > Quatrionicoccus > Quatrionicoccus australiensis. The sequence continues at coordinate 2,112,123 of NZ_CP075188.1, read as the reverse complement.
CGGCGCCAACGCCATCCTGGCCGTCTCGATGGCTGTCGCCAAGGCTGCCGCCGAAGAATCCGGCCTGCCGCTTTACCGCTATTTCGGTGGCATGAGCCCGATGCAGATGCCGGTGCCGATGATGAACATCATCAACGGTGGCGAGCACGCCAACAACAGCCTGGACATCCAGGAATTCATGGTGATGCCGGTTGGTGCCGCCAATATCCGCGAAGCGATCCGCTGCGGCGCCGAAATCTTCCACGCGCTGAAGAAGCTGCTCAACAAGGCCGGCCACTCCACCGCTGTCGGTGATGAAGGCGGTTTCGCCCCGAATCTGGGCAGTCATGCCGAAGCACTGCAGATCATCATGCAGGCGATCGAACTGGCCGGTTACGTGCCGGGCAAGGATGTCCTGCTTGCTCTCGACTGCGCTGCTTCCGAGTTCTACAAGGATGGCAAGTACAAGCTGGCCGGCGAAGGCCTGGAGCTGACCTCGGCCCAGTTCGTTGACTACCTGGCCAACCTGGCTGACCAGTTCCCCATCGTTTCCATCGAAGACGGCATGTCCGAAGCCGACTGGGACGGCTGGAAGCTGCTCACCGACCGCCTCGGCGACAAGGTGCAGATCGTCGGTGACGACATCTTCGTCACCAACACCCGCATCTTCAAGGAAGGCATCAAGAAGGGCATCGCCAACTCGATCCTGATCAAGATCAACCAGATCGGCACCCTGTCGGAAACCTTCGCTGCCGTCGAAATGGCCAAGCGTGCCGGTTACACCGCCGTGATCTCGCACCGTTCGGGTGAAACCGAAGACAGCACCATCGCCGACATCGCTGTCGGCCTGAATGCCGGCCAGATCAAGACCGGTTCGCTGTCGCGTTCGGATCGTATCGCCAAGTACAACCAGCTCATCCGCATCGAGGAAGATCTGGGCGATACCGCTTCCTACCCGGGCCGCGAAACCTTCTACAACCTGCGCTAAACGCAGATGCGCTGGCTGACGGTCGGCCTCCTTGCAGCCATCGGCCTGCTCCAGTACCCCCTCTGGGTGGGTAAGGGGGGCTGGCTGAAGGTCTGGGAGTACGACCGTCAATTGCAGCAGCAGAAGGAAGTCACCAAGTCGCTCGAAATCAGGAACGCCGGCCTCGATGCCGAAGTCCGCGACCTCAAGCAGGGTTACGACGCGATCGAGGAGCGGGCCCGTTTCGAACTGGGCATGGTTCGCCAGGACGAAACCTTCGTGCAGATTCCGGAGAAAGTTCCCGGAAAATAGCCGGAAAAAAGGCGTCGACCGCTGTAGTCACCAGCATTGGCCTCCGCTAGAATCGCTCTCAGCAGTCCCCCAAAGAGAGCGCTCGAGGAGAACAACATGCTGCTCAAGGTTGGCGAAAGAGCTCCCGCATTTGCCTTGCCGGATGCCGACATGGAGACTGTCGATCTGGCGGTCTTTCAGGGTGAAAAGCATCTTGTGCTTTTTTTCTATCCGAAAGACGGCACACCTTGCTGCATCAAGGAGGTGACTGATTTTTCCGATCACGAGGGAGATTTCAAGCGGCAGGATTGCCTTCTGCTCGGTGTCAATCGCGATGACTGTCTGAAACATGCCGAGTTTCGCGACAAGGAAGGCATCGGTCTCGAGTTGCTGTCGGATGCTGATGGCGCCGTCTGCAAGCGGTACGGTGTCTGGCAGGCCAAAGAGGTGGATGGCCATAAAAAATACGGCATCGTCCGTTCCACCTTCATCATCGACCGCACGGGTATCATTCGCCATGCGCTCTACAACGTCAATTACAAGGGTCACGCACAGGAAGTGCTGCGCCTGGTCAAGGAACTGAATACATGAATACCCTGGTCGCCAGAAATACCGTCATCACCCTCGACTACCACGTCACCGATCCGGATGGCGAAGTGGTGGACGAAGGCCGCGAGCCGCTCGTCTATCTGCATGGCGGTTACGACGACATCTTCCCGAAAATCGAGGAAGCCCTGCAAGGCAAGGCCGTCGGCGAGTCGGTCAAGGTCAAGCTGCAACCGGACGAAGCCTTCGGCGACTACGATGCCGAAATGGTCCAGATCGAGCCGCGCAAGGACTTTCCGAAAGAGCTGCAGGTTGGCATGCAGTTCGAAGGCGGCGCCGAAGACGGCAATGAAGAAGATTTCATCATCTACCGTGTGACCGACATTGCCGACGACAAGGTTGTTCTCGACGGCAATCACCCGCTGGCCGGCATGGCTCTGGTCTTCACCTGCACCGTGACCTCGATTCGCCCGGCCAGCGCCGAAGAACTCGAACACGGTCATGTGCATGGTGGCGACGACGAGGATGACTGCCACTGAGTTTGCGGCAGCTTCCCGGCAAAAGGCGCAGAGCGATCTGCGCCTTTTTTATTGCTTCGACGTCCAGGGCTGTGCCTCGAAGCGGAACAGCGTTGGCGAAGCCGTATCGATGATGCCGCGCGTCCAGCCCATGACCGGGTAACCGAAGGTTTCGACGCGGGTAAAGTTGGCCAGCGTCTTGCCGTCGCCGTCGCGCAACGGTTGATCGATGTGGCTCATGTGGGTGTCGCCGTGCACGGCGACGACCTGACCGCGAAAGGCAATGCTTTCGGCGCGCAGGATGGTGAGAAATTCGCGGTAACCCTCGTGCGCCAGGCCCTGGGCAAAATTCTTCCAGGCCGGATCGGCCTGGAAGAGCAGCACGATGCCGGCCAGCTTGTCACGGCGGGCGAGGGCGAAACTGTCCTGCAGCCATTTCAGGACGACCGGGTTGCGCGCCTGGAATTCCGCCGAGGCCTGCTTGCCGAGGCCGAAGTTGTTGTTGCCGCCGGGAACGTTGATGGTCACGAAGAGCACCGGCCCGAGCCGGAAACGCGCGTGTTCCGGGTAGCTGCCTGATTGTTTTTCCAGGCGTAGCTTTTTTTGCCCCAGGGAATAGTCGCCCTTCCAGAACAGGCTGCGCAATTTGCCTAGCCGTTCCAGCGGATCGTAGGCACCGTTCGAAGAACGATTGCAATCGGTCCATTCGTTGTCGCCGGGAACGAAAACGAAGGGAACGCGCACCGCATTGAACAGCTTGTAGCGGTCTTCGAACAGGCTGTCGTCGCAACGATCCTTGCCGTGCTTGATGTCGCCGATGTGAGCCACGAAATCGACATGGCTGTCGGCGATGGCATCGAGCATTTTCGGCAATTCGCGGCGTTCGTAATCGGAGTAGGGGACGTCGCCGATCAAGCCGAAACGGTAGATCTCCGCTTGTGCCGCCATGCTTGCGGCAAGCAGCAAGGCGGCCAGCCGGATTTTCACTTGAGCAGCTTCTTCAGGGCGTACAAGGCGTCGAGCGCCTCGCGCGGCGTCAGGCTGTCGGGGTCGATGCCGGAGAGTTGTTCGAGCGCCGGGTGCGGTTCCGCTTCAAATGGCTCCGGCTCGCCCTGGGCGAAAAGATCCGGTTGCAGCGGGTCGACCGTGGCGCGTTGCTCGAATTCGCGCAACTGCTTGCGGGCGGCGCGTACCACGGCATTGGGAATGCCGGCCAGAGCAGCGACCTGGATACCGTAACTCTGGTTAGCCGGGCCTTCCTCGACCGAGTGCATGAAGACGATGCGGTCGTTGTGCTCGACGGCGTCGAGGTGCACGTTGGCCAGTTCGCTGTATTCGTGCGAGAGCCGCGTCATCTCGAAATAATGCGTGGCGAACAGCGTCAGGCAGCGGTTCTTGTCGATCAGGTGGCGCAGGATCGCGAAGGCCAGCGACATGCCGTCGAAGGTCGAGGTGCCACGCCCGATCTCGTCCATCAGCACCAGGCTGTTGGCGGTTGCGTGGTGCAGGATGGCGGCGGCTTCGGTCATTTCGACCATGAAGGTCGAACGCCCGGAAGCGAGGTCGTCGGAGGCGCCGATGCGCGTGAAGATGCGGTCGAGCGGCCCGAGCACGACACGTTCGGCCGGCACGTAGCAGCCGATGTGGGCGAGCAGGGCGATCAGCGCCGTCTGCCGCATGTAGGTCGATTTGCCGCCCATGTTGGGGCCGGTGATCAGCAGCAGGCGGCGGTTCTTGGCGAGCAGCACGTCGTTGGCGATGAAGGTGTCGGCGCTGTTGGCCATTTCGGCTTCGACCACCGGATGGCGCCCGGCCTGGACGGTCAACCCGATTTCATCGGCAAATTCCGGGCGGCTCCAGTTGCGCTTGAGTGCCGTGTCGGCAAAACCGGCCAGCAGGTCGAGCTGGGCGACGGCGCCAGCGATTACCTGCAGGGTCGGGATGGCCGGTGCCAGTTCGTTGAGGATGCCCTCATAGAGAAGCTTTTCGCGCGCCAGCGAACGCTCCTGGGCGGACAGCGCCTTGTCCTCGAAGGCTTTGAGTTCCGGCGTGATGTAACGCTCGGCATTCTTCAGCGTCTGGCGGCGGCGGTAGTCGTCGGGAATCTTGTCGGTATTGGCGTGCGTGACTTCGATGTAGAAGCCATGCACTTTGTTGAATTCGACCTTGAGGCTGTTGATGCCGGTGCGCTCGCGCTCGCGCACTTCCATATCGACGAGGAAGGCGCCGCAGTTGTCGTTGAGCGAGCGCAGTTCGTCGAGTTCGGCGTCGTAGCCCGGCGCAATGGCGCCGCCATCGCGAATCTGGGCGGCTGGCTCGGCGGCGATCGAACGGATCAGCAGATCGAGTGCCGCTGCCGGTGTCTGTATCTCCTGGCAAAGCTGTTGCAGCAGCGGCGAGGGCTGTTCGGCCAGTGGCGCGCGCAGTGCCGGCAGGCGGGCCAGCGAGTCGCGCAGGCTGGCGAGGTCGCGCGGCCGGGCATTCTTCAGCGCAACGCGGCCGGCGATGCGCTCGATGTCGCCGATGCCGCGCAGTTCGCGGCGGATGTCGCCGGCAATCCGGCCGTAATCATCGAGCAGGCCCTCGACGGCGGCATGGCGGGCGGCGGGAATTGCCCGTTCGCGCAGCGGATGATGCAGGGTGTGGCGCAGCAGGCGGGCACCCATGCTGGTGACGCAATTGTCGAGCAGCGAAAAAAGCGTCGGCGAAGGCTGGCCGCGCAGGGTTTCGGTCAGTTCCAGGTTGCGCCGGGTGGCGGTGTCAAGACCGAGGTAGGCGCCTTCGAGCTCAACGGTCAACGCTCGCAAATGCGGCAAATTGCCGGCCTGCGTCGTCTGCGCGTATTGCAGCAGGGCGCCGGCCGCGGCCACGGCCGGGCGCAGGCCTTCGGCGCCGAAGCCGGCCAGTGAGGCAACCTTGAAATGATCGCAGAGCAGGCGCTTCGCCGAATCGACCTCGAAATACCAGTCCGGCTGCCGGGTGCGCGCGCCGTCGAGCGGGATTTCCGGAATCCAGCTTTCCGGATAGAGGATTTCCGCCGGGCGGATGCGCTCCAGCGTCGCCGCCAGTTGCTCAAGGCTGGTTTCGGTCAGGATGAATTCGCCGCTCGCCAGATTGAGGCGGGCCAGGCCGACGGTGTTGCGGTGCACGCAGAGCGCCAGCAGCCAGCTGTCGCGGCGATCATCGAGCAGCGCCGCATCGGTCAGCGTGCCGGGCGTGACGATGCGGGCCACGGCGCGTTCGACCGGACCCTTGCTGGTCGCCGGGTCGCCGATTTGCTCGCAGATCACCACCGATTCGCCCATCTTCACCAAGCGCGCCAGATATTGCTCGGCGGCATGGAAAGGCACACCGCACATCTTGATCGGCTGGCCGGCCGACTGGCCGCGCGTGGTCAGGGTGATGTCGAGCAGGCGGGCGGCCTTTTTGGCATCCTCGAAGAACAGTTCGTAGAAATCGCCCATCCGGTAGAACATCAGCTTGTCCTGGGCATGCGCCGCCTTGAGGCCCATGTACTGGCGCATCATCGGGGAAATGCCGTCCTTGGCCGGGCTGGAGGTCTCTTTTTTGCTCATTTTTTTCAGGTAATGTCAGTCAGGGCGGGCTGCCTGTTCTGCGCAAGGCGGAAGAAGCGGCGAGGGCGGCTATTGTATTCGTTGCGCCCGGCTGCGGACAGCGCAAAGTCTGTGTTACCATGCGCCGCGCTTCGAGTTGCCGGCCGCACGCTGGCAATTCGACGAGGAGTGGTAGTTCAGTTGGTTAGAATACCGGCCTGTCACGCCGGGGGTCGCGGGTTCGAGTCCCGTCCACTCCGCCAGCATCAGCAAGCAAGGCTGTTTTTCATCCGGAATCCGGATCGAGAACAGCCTTTTTTGTTCGTGCTGCGGCAATTTGCCGCATTCCCGTCCGCGCTATTCGCCGCTAAGCTCGGCGCGCTGTTTTCTCCCGTACTTCTGTCGCGTCATTCTCCGCTTATCGATGAGGTTCGAAATGGGCCTGTTTTCACTGGTCGACCGTAACAAGAGCATTCCGACTCGCGCGGCGCGTGCCTGCGCTTCCGGTGAGGCGATCTATCGTTCCGGTTGCGACGGCTTGGCCTGGCGGGTACGAAGTGGCGTCGTCCGGCTCGATGCGGTGGCCGCATCGGGAGATGCCAGTTTCGCCAGTCTGGCAATTGCCGGCGACATCATCGGTTGCGAATCCCTGCTCTTCGGTGCCTACACCTTCAGCGCCTCGGCGCTCACCCAGTGCGATCTCTCACCGTGGCCGGAAGGTGAGGCAGCTGCCGGCGAGTCCTTGTTGCAGTCGCTGGCTATCGCCCAGAAGCGGGCGGCCGATGTGGTGGCCTTGCGCGGCGGCGAGGCTGTCGCCCGGGTTGTCAATCTGATTCGTTTGCTCGCCGATGCTTCCGGCAGTGTCGTGCTGCCGACGCGGCAGGATATTGCCGACATTACCGACCTGCGTTTCGAGACCATTTCGCGCATCATCAAAAAGCTGGAACGAGCCGAGGTGCTGGCACCGGTGAAAATCAGCGGCGTGCATGCGACGCGCAGCTTCAGCATCAACCTCGACGGCCTGGCTGCGGTTTAGTCGGCGTTTTCCAGCTTCTGGCGGAAGGCCGGCAAGGTGAGGTGGTAGCGCATGGCGGCCAGGCGCAGTGCCAGAACCACGGCCATTGCGATCCAGCTCGCGTTCACCGCATGAATATCCAGCGCCTGCAAGCCGATCAGTGTCAATGCGCCTATCCAGGCCGCGCTGGCATAGAGCTCGCCCTTGAGAAAAACCAGGGGCACGTCGTTGCATAGGATGTCGCGCACGACGCCGCCGACGACGCCGGTCGTGACGCCCATCAGGCTGGCGACCAGCCAGGGCGTGTGCCACTGCAGCGCGACCTGTGTGCCGACGACGGTAAACAAGGCGAGGCCGACTGCGTCGGGAATCAGGAAGAAGCGCGGATGCAGCGGCAGGCGCCGGGCCAGGAAAAAGGTGGCGAAGCCAGTGCCGAGCGCGGCGATCAGGTAGGTCTGATCGGCCACCCAGAAGACGTTGCGGTCGAGCAGCAGGTCGCGGATGGTGCCGCCGCCGAGTGCCGTGGCGACACCGACCAGCAGGGCACCGACCAGGTCCATCTGCTTGCGGCCAGCGTCGAGGACGCCGGTCAAGGCATTGACTGCCACGGCGGCCAGGCCGACCCAGTAGAGCAGGGCGTCCATGCTCACCTTAGTGCAGGCGTTCCTTCATCGCGCGCTGGGCTTCGCGCTTGGAATCCTTTTCCGCTTCGTCCTGGCGCTTGTCGTGCTGCTTCTTGCCCTTGGCCAGGCCGACTTCGAGCTTGATGCGATCCTTGCTGTAATGCAGGTCGAGCGGAATCAGCGTATAGCCGGCGCGTTCCACCTTGCCGATCAGCTTGGCGATCTCGGTACGGTGCAACAGCAGCTTGCGCGTGCGGGTCGGGTCGGGATGGACGTGGGTCGAGGCGCTGGGTAGTGGCGTGATGTGCATGCCGATCAGGAAGATCTCGCCATTCTTGATGATGACGTAGGATTCCTTGATGTTCATCCGGCCGGCACGGATCGCCTTGACCTCCCATCCTTCGAGGGCAATGCCGGCTTCGTGCTTCTCTTCGACGAAATACTCGTGGAAGGCTTTTTTGTTGACCGTGATGCTCATGCTGCCAGTGATCCATTAAAATCGCCATTTTACAGGATACAGGAACGTAGCTGCCGCATGGCTCTGGTCGAAAAAACAGTACTGATTGAACAATCCGCGACCCGCATGTTCGAGTTGGTGGATCGCTGCGAGGATTATCCGGCCTTTTTGCCCTGGTGCAGCCAGACCGAGGTCAAATTCCGTGATGCCCAGAAAACGGTGGCGACCCTGCATATCAATTACCACTCGGTCAAATCCTGCTTCACGACGGAAAACGACAAGGAGTTTCCGGCCGTGATGAAAATCCGGCTGGTTGACGGTCCGTTCCGCCGCCTCGAAGGCTCATGGCGTTTCAGGGCCTTGGCCGAGAACGCCTGCAAGATCGAGTTCCAGTTGCATTACGAGTTTTCCAGCAAACTCTTTGAAAAAGTGATCGGACCGGTGTTCAGTCACATCGCCAATACTTTCGTGGATGCCTTCGTGCGTCGCGCCACCCAGGTTTATGGAGCCAGCCATGGCTGAAATGATCAATGTCGAAGTGTGCTACGCACTAGCCGACAAACAGGCGCTGGTCAGCGTCAAGCTGCCACAAGGTGCCACGCTGCAGCAGGCGCTGGAGGCCTCCGGTCTGCTCGTCAAGCATCCGGAAATCGATCTCAAGAAAAACAAGTTCGGTGTTTTTGCCAAGCTTTCAAAGCTGGACAGTATCTTGCGCGATCGTGATCGCGTTGAAATCTACCGGCCGCTGATCGCCGACCCCAAGGAAGTGCGCAAGCAACGTGCTGCCGAAGGCAAGGTCATGAAAAAAGGCGCCGGTGATGCCGACGCCCCTGAAGCCTGAAAATTTCTTGTCGAAACCTGCGTTTATTTGCAGGTTTCGATAATGAACTGGCGGGCTCGCTCGATTTCCTGTTGTCGCATCCCGTTGTCCATGCTCTTGCGCTGGCCGTTTTCATCGATTGAAGCGAGCGGCTGGCTGGATTCAAGGGCGGCAAGATTGCGCCTCGCCCGTTCGCAGTTCTCGCGCTTTTCGGCTGCGGCGGCCTGTTCCTTGGCCTCCTTTTCTGCCTTGTCCTTGGCTTCCTGTTGGCGCTTCCGGAACTCCATGTCCTTTTCGGCCAAGGTTTTGGGGGCTTCTGTCGTTGTGGCAGCCGGTGCTGCTGGTGCTGCATCACTGACTTGCGATGACTTCGCCGAGTTGGGCGGCGGCGTGTCGGAAATGACGGTGCGCCCGTTCTTGTCCTTCCATTGATAAGTCTGGGCCTGGGCAGAAACGGCGGCAACGGTCGACATGACGCAAAGGGCAAAAATGAGCGGAGATTTCATGGTGGTCTGGGTTTCCGTTGGTTTTCTGTATAATACGATTTTGTGACCTTGGATTAAAGGCTAAAGGCCATGCGACTGCTGCAAAAAGCCCTCACTTTCGACGACGTCCTGCTCGTCCCCGCTCATTCCCAGATTCTGCCCCGCGACGTCAGTCTGGCAACACGCCTGACCCGCAACATCACCCTGAACCTGCCGCTGCTGTCGGCTGCGATGGATACCGTGACGGAAGGTCGTCTCGCCATTGCCCTGGCTCAGGAAGGCGGTATCGGTATCATCCACAAGAACCTTTCTGCCAAAGCCCAGGCGGCCGAAGTGGCCAAGGTCAAGCGCTTTGAATCCGGCATCCTGCGCGACCCGATCACGGTTTCGCCGCTGATGACGGTGCGCGACGTGATCGAAATCACCCGCCAGCACAAGATTTCCGGTCTGCCGGTGATCGACAAGGCCGGCAAGGTGGTCGGCATCGTCACCAACCGCGACCTGCGCTTTGAAACCAATCTGGACCAGCAGGTCCGGATGATCATGACGCCGCGCAAGCGCCTCGTCACGGTCAACGAAGAAGCCAGCGTCGAAGACGCCAAGGAACTGATTCGCAAGCACCGCCTGGAGCGCGTCCTGGTCATTGACGATCAGTACCATCTGCGTGGCCTGATTACGGTCAAGGACATCCTCAAGTCCACCGAACACCCGCTCGCCAACAAGGATGCAACCGGTCGTCTGCGCGCCGGTGCTGCCGTTGGTGTTGGCGCCGGTACCGAAGAGCGCGTCGAGGCACTGGCTGAAGCCGGTGTCGACGTGATCGTCGTCGATACGGCGCACGGTCACTCGCAAGGCGTGCTCGACCGCGTCCAGTGGGTCAAGCGCAACTTCCCGCAAATCGAGGTCATTGGTGGCAATATCGCCACGGCCGATGCAGCCCGCGCTCTGGTTGACATGGGTGCCGACGGCGTCAAGGTCGGTATCGGCCCCGGTTCTATTTGTACTACCCGCATCGTGGCTGGTGTCGGTGTGCCGCAGATCACCGCCATCCAGAACGTTTCCGAAGCCCTCAAGGGCACCGGCGTGCCGATGATTGCCGACGGCGGTATCCGCTATTCCGGCGATATCGCCAAGGCGATCGCCGCCGGTGCCGACACGGTCATGCTGGGCGGCTTGTTCGCCGGTACCGAAGAGGCGCCGGGCGAGGTCGAACTGTTCCAGGGCCGTTCCTACAAGTCCTACCGCGGCATGGGTTCGCTCGGTGCGATGCAGGCCGGTTCGTCGGATCGCTACTTCCAGGAAAACACCAACAACGTCGACAAGTTCGTGCCGGAAGGTATTGAAGGTCGCGTGCCCTACAAGGGCTCGGTGTTGGCGGTCATCCACCAGCTGATCGGTGGTCTGCGCTCCTCGATGGGTTATCTTGGCAGCCCGACGATTGCCCACATGCATGACAACGCCTGTTTCGTCGAAATCACCTCGGCCGGTATCCGCGAATCTCACGTCCACGACGTGCAGATCACCAAGGAAGCGCCGAACTACCACCTCGACTGATTCTTCCCGTGTTACTGAGGGCGGCTCCCGGAGCCGCCCTTTTTATTCAAGGTTTTGAAAATGGCTCACCAGAAAATCCTCATCCTCGATTTCGGTTCGCAAGTGACCCAGCTGATCGCCCGTCGCGTGCGCGAAGCCAAGGTGTTCTGCGAAATCCACCCGTACGACGTATCGGAAGACTTCATCCGCAGCTATGGCGCGCAGGGCATCATCCTGTCCGGCGGCCCGAGCTCGGTGACCGAGGGCGATACGCCGCGTGCGCCGGAAGTGGTGTTCAATCTGGGGATTCCGGTGCTCGGCATCTGCTACGGCATGCAGACCATGGCGCAGCAGCTGGGCGGCAAGGTGATGACCGCCGAGGCCGCCGGCAAGGCGCGCGAGTTTGGTTACTCGGAAGTCCGTGCCCACGGCCATACGGCGCTGTTGAAGGATATCGCCGACTTCACGACGGCCGAAGGCCACGGCATGTTGAAGGTCTGGATGAGCCACGGTGACTCCGTGATGGAACTGCCCGCCGGTTTCAAGACCATGGCTTCGACGCCGTCCTGCCCGATCGCCGGCATGGCCGACGAGAGCCGCAAGTTCTACGCTGTGCAGTTTCACCCGGAAGTCACGCATACCGTGCAGGGCCGTGCCATTCTGGAAAGCTTCGTGCATGGCATCTGCGGCTGCGGTACCGATTGGGTGATGGGCGACTACATCGCCGAAGCCGTCGCCTCCATCTGCGCCCAGGTCGGCACGGATGACGTCATTCTCGGCCTGTCCGGCGGCGTCGATTCGAGCGTTGCCGCGGCACTGATCCACCGCGCCATCGGCGACCAGTTGACCTGTGTTTTCGTCGATCACGGCCTGCTGCGCCTCAACGAAGGCGACATGGTCATGGACATGTTCGCGCGCAATCTCGGCGTCAAGGTCATCCGTGTCGACGCCGTCGACGACTTCATGGGCAAGCTGGCCGGCGTTTCCGACCCGGAACAGAAGCGCAAGATCATCGGCAAGGAATTCGTTGAAGTCTTCCAGGCCGAATCGAAGAAGCTGCTTTCCGCCAAGTGGCTGGCCCAGGGCACAATCTACCCGGACGTGATCGAATCGGCCGGCAAGGGCAAGAAGGGCGCCCACACCATCAAGAGCCACCACAACGTCGGCGGCCTGCCGGAAGACATGCATCTGAAGCTGCTCGAGCCGCTGCGCGAACTGTTCAAGGACGAAGTCCGCGAGCTCGGCGTTGCGCTCGGCCTGCCGCGCGAAATGGTCTATCGCCACCCGTTCCCGGGTCCGGGCCTGGGCGTGCGCATCCTCGGCGAAGTCACGCTGAAGGCCGCGCATCTGCTGCAGCGCGCCGATGCGATCTTCATCGACGAACTGCGCGCCACCGTCGCCACCGAACGCGATGTGGCCGCCGGTGCCTGTACCGAAGCCGACATCGGCAAGACCTGGTACGACCTGACCAGCCAGGCTTTCGCCGTCTTCCTGCCGGTCAAGAGCGTCGGCGTGATGGGCGATGGCCGCACCTACGAGAATGTCGTCGCGCTGCGCGCCGTCGTCACCAGCGACTTCATGACTGCGCACTGGGCGCACCTGCCGTACGAACTGCTCGGCAAGGTGTCGAACCGCATCATCAACGAAGTGCGCGGCCTCAACCGTGTCGTGTACGACGTTTCGGGCAAGCCGCCAGCCACCATTGAGTGGGAATGAGCGAAGCGTTCGAACCCTTCTTCGAGACGGACGTCGCCGAACCGGTCAACGGTCTCGGCGACGAGTATTTCATGCGCGAGGCGATTTCGCTGGCGCGTGCTGCCGAATGCCTGGGCGAGGTGCCGGTTGGCGCCGTCGTCGTGCGTGACGGCGTGATCGTCGGGCGCGGCTTCAATTCGCCGATCGGTGAAAGCGATCCGACCGCGCATGCCGAAATCGCCGCCTTGCGCGATGCGGCGCGCGCCTTGGGCAATTACCGCCTGCCGGGCTGTGAGCTTTACGTGACGCTGGAGCCTTGCGCGATGTGTGCCGGCGCCATCATGCACGCCCGCATCAGCCGCGTCATTTATGGCGCACGTGACGCCAAGACCGGCGTGCATGGCAGCGTCGTCGACCTGTTCGGTGTCGAGCGCCTGAATCATCATGCGACGGTCGAAGGCGGCATTCTCGCCGACGAATGCAGTCGCATGCTGTCACAGTTCTTTGCCGGTCGACGCAAGAAATAAGCATGAAACTGCTGGTTTCCGTCGCACGCCAAAGGCTGACGCTGTTCGCCGACAATGGCGAGGTTTTGCGTGAATATCCGGTGTCGACCGCTGGCGCCGGGGTCGGTGAGATATCCGGCAGTTTCCAGACACCACGCGGTCAACACCTGATTCGCGCCAAAATCGGCGCCGGCCAGCCGGCAAATACCGTCTTTGTGCGGCGTCGACCGACCGGCGAGATCTGGACGCCGGAACTGGCCGAGCAGTTTCCCGGCCGCGACTGGATCCTCACCCGCATCCTCTGGCTGTCGGGCTGCGAAGCCGGGCGCAACCGGCACGGCTGCGTCGACACCATGCACCGCTACATCTACATCCACGGCACGCCCGACGTCACCGACATGACGACGCCCGGCTCGCACGGCTGCGTGCGCATGCGCAATACCGACCTGATCGAGTTGTTCGATCTGGTGCCGTGTTACACGCCGGTGGAAATTACCGAAGACTGAAGCAGTTCGCCGTTCGGCCCGAAGCTGCGTTCGTGCAGGCGAAAGTTGCCGGCGCAGTCCTGCCTGACCACGGTCGAGGCGCGCGTGCCGTAGCTGGCCGATTGCACGAAAACAGCTGACAACAGGCGCTCCCACTCCAGTGGTACGCCGGTCTGCGGCAGTTTGTCGTCGGCGACGATCTCGCTATCGGTCAACAGCGAAAAAAAGGCATTTTCGTCGGGCAACGTTGCCAGCGCCTGCGCGAAGGCGGCGCGCGCCTTCTCGAGTTTCGGCCAGGGGCTGTCCAGGCGGTGATTCGACAGGCCGTAAATACCGGGCGCCAGAGTGCGCGGCGCGCCGTCGCGGTTCGAGGCATAGACCAGTTCCTCGCCGTCGCTGAGCAGCAGGTTGTAGCCGGAATAGGCTGCGCAATCGATCTGCGTTGCGTAGTCGAGCGCTGATTCGCTGCCGAGCAGGAAGTTGCGCGTCAATTCGCCGCGTGAGCGCGCGCCCTTGGCCATGCCGGGTTCGCGCACATTGGTCACGGCCGCCAGGCGACCGCCGACGCTGACCGCGAGCCAGGTGCCGCCAGCTTCAAGATCGCGGCCGCCAACGATCTGCGGCGCATCCGGCCAGGGCGCTGCGGCGGCCGTTGGCCGGGCATGGAACTCGTCGCGGTTGGCGGCAAGCAGCAGCGGGTAAGCCGCATGCCCCCGCCAGCCGACGACGATCAGGCACATTTTTGCCCTTTTTTACGGGTTGACCGCTACGGCTTCGATCTGCGGGCCTTCGCGCGACTCGAGATGCACGTTGTCGGCAAAGTTGGACTGGACGACGGCGAGGGCGGCAAAACCGCCACTCGGTGCCGGCGCGACGGTCATCACCGTGCCGCAGGACTGGTCGGGATTGTCCGGCGAGAACAGCGGGTCGCCTGCCTTGAGCGCGTGCGCGCTGCGCAGGCGGAAGAGGTGACGCTTGACCTTGCCCAGGTACTGCGTGCGGGCAACGATTTCCTGGCCTGGATAACAGCCCTTCTGGAAACTGACGCCGCCGATTTTTTCGAAATCGGCCATTTGCGGCACGAATTCTTCCTTGGTCGCCAGCGTGACCAGCGGATACGCGGCCTCGACATCCAGCCAGCGCCAGACCGGCACGCCAGCCGGGCGGGCCTTGACGGTGAGCTTTTGCCACAGGTTTGCCATGGCTTCCTGCGGCGCAACGATCACGAAACGCGAAGCATCAAGGCGGATCACCGTGTTGTCTGCCTCCTGCACCGTAGTCATCGCTTCGGCCGGGCAGGGCAGGCCGGCATCGGCCAGCGCTTCCGCCGCCTGCGGGCCGGCAACGCCGAGCAGCACGGTGCTGTCGGTAAGCGCCGTCAGCTTGACCTTGGCGCGCAGCACGAACATCTGCAGGCGCTTCTGGGTCGCTTCCTGCAAATCGGCGGCCAGTGCCAGCTGATAGCTGCCACCCTGGCGCCAGGCGAGGAAACTCGCCTGCAGGCGGCCCTTGGCCGTGCACCAGCCGCTGTGCTGCGCCTTGCCTGCGGCCAGGTGATTGATGTCGCTGGTCAATTGGCTGTGCAGGAAGGTCTTGGCGTCGTCGCCGTTGACTTCGATCAGGCCGAGATGGGTCAGCGGCGTGATGATGGTCTGCGTGGTGGCAGCCTGCAATTCGCCAGCAGCATCGCCAAAGTTGAGAAGATCGGATGATGCGCTGTCGAAGTTGCCTTCGGCGGCTTCGAGAAAACTGCGCCAGTTGGGGTTCATGAGGGCTCCTGAGGGGTTTGGGATATTATATCGCCCGTTTAAACGTGCTCGTTTCACACGGGCAAGACCGGCCTGCAACCATCGAGTTCCCGTGCGCTTCCTAATTAAAGCATTTTTTCTGGTTTTCCTGCTCCTGGCCGCATCGGCCGCCGGCATCTGGTACTGGGCCAACCAGCCCCTGGCACTCAAAACCTCGCCCCTCGATTTTCGCGTGACGCCGGGCAGCAGCCTGCGCGCGGCGATCGGACAGATGCGCGACGCCGGCATCGCGGTCGAGCCGAATCTGCTGGCCGGGCTGGCCCGTCTGCAAAAGGCTGAAACGGGGATCAAGGCCGGCAGCTACTCGGTCAGCAACGGCGTTACGCCCTTGCAACTGCTCACCAAGCTGACCCGGGGTGAAACCACGCTGGGCAACCTGACGCTGGTCGAGGGCTGGACTTTCCGCCAGTGGCGCACCCGGCTCGATCGGCACCCCGATCTGCTGCACCTGAGCAGCGGCCAGTCGGAAGCGCAGCTCGCCGAACAGCTTGGCGTCGCCGGTGGCGTACTCGATGGCCGCCTGTTTCCCGATACCTACATGTTCGACAAGCAGTCGAGTGACCTCGAGCTGCTCGCCCGCGCCGTGCGTGCGATGCAGGCCAGGCTGGACAGCGAATGGCCGCGGCGCGATGCCGGCCTGCCGTACCGGACGCCGGACGAGGCGCTGATCATGGCATCCATCATCGAGAAGGAAACCGGGCGCGAAAGCGACCGGACAAAAGTCGCCGCCGTATTCGTCAACCGCCTGCGCAAAGGCATGCTGCTGCAGACCGACCCGACGGTCATCTATGGTCTCGGCGAGCGCTTCGATGGCAACCTGCGCAAACGCGACCTGCTTGAAGAGACGCCGTACAATACCTACCGTCGGCCGGGCCTGCCGCCGACGCCAATCGCCATGCCTGGTCTGGCCTCGCTGCAGGCGGCGTTGCATCCGGCACCAAGCGACGTGCTTTATTTTGTCGCGCGCGGCGATGGCAGCAGCGAATTTTCGCGTACGCTCGACGAACACAATCGTGCAGTCAACAAATATCAAAGGGGAGGAAAGTGAAAGGTAAATTCATCACTTTCGAAGGCATCGACGGTGCCGGCAAGAGCAGTCATGTCGAATGGCTGGCCGAATGGCTGCGGGCACAGGGAAAAACGGTTCAGGTAACACGTGAACCGGGCGGCACGGAGCTTGGCGAAAAGCTGCGCACGCTGCTGCTCAATGACCCGATGCACCTGGAAACCGAGACATTGCTGATGTTCGCCGCCCGTCGCGAACATCTGGCGCAGTTGATCGAGCCGGCGCTGGCGCGTGGCGAATGGGTGATCTGCGACCGTTTCAGCGATGCCAC
Organism: Quatrionicoccus australiensis; assembly: GCF_020510525.1. NCBI lineage: Bacteria > Pseudomonadati > Pseudomonadota > Betaproteobacteria > Rhodocyclales > Azonexaceae > Quatrionicoccus > Quatrionicoccus australiensis. Next base: position 2,095,504 of record NZ_CP075188.1, on the reverse strand, counting down.
CTACGCCTACCAGGGCGGCGGGCGCGGCCTGGATCGCAGCAAGTTCCTGATTCTTGAGCATTGGGTGCATGAACATGTGCAGCCGGACCTGACGCTGCTTTTCGATCTGCCGCTTGATGTGGCGCGCGAACGCATTGCGCTGGCCAGCCGGGTGCTCGACCGCTTCGAGCAGGAGCGCGCCGATTTTCATGAGCGGGTACGTCAGGCCTATATCGAACGGGCCCACGCCAATCCGTCGCGCATTCGTGTCATCGACGCCAATCACCGCCTGGAAGATATTCGTAAAACACTTGAACAAATCGTTACAACGAATTGTTTATGAACGTAATTGAGCTTCACACAAAAGTATGGGCTGGACTGCAGGCCCGCCGCCAGCAACTGCCACATTCCTTGTTGCTGGTCGGCCAGAAAGGCACCGGCAAGTACGATCTCGCCCGCCTGTTTGCCGCCAGCCTGCTCTGCGAACAGCCACAGGAGAACGGTCAGGCCTGCGGCAAATGCCTGGCCTGCAACTGGTACAGCCAGGGCAATCACCCCGACTTCCGTCTGCTGCAACCGGATGCCTTGTCCGATGAAGGCGAGGTCGAAGACGGCAAGAAGAAGCCGAGCCAGCAGATCACCATCGATCAGGTGCGCGGGCTCGACGACTTCCTGACCATCGGTACGCACCGCGCCGGCTTGCGCGTCATTCTGGTCAATCCGGCCGAAGCGATGAATCGCAACACCGCCAACGCACTTCTCAAAACACTTGAAGAACCTGCGCCAGGAACCTTGTTTTTATTGGTTTCCAATGAGCCTCTTCGTCTGCTGCCGACGATTCGCAGTCGTTGCCAGGTCGTACCGGTGCCGCTGCCGCAACCCAAGGCCGCCGAGAAGGTACTGGCTGAAGCCGGGCTTGCCGATGCTGCCCGCTGGCTGGCGCTGGCCGGCGGTTCGCCGGGGCTGGCGCTGGAGTTGTCGGCATCCGGGCAGGGCGCCTGGCTGGAAATGCTGATCAAACGCCTGTCGACCGGCAGGAATGCCGATGCGCTGGCGATCGCGGGAGAGATGGAAAAAGTCATCAAGGACAGCAAGGGCAAGCTGCTGCTCAAGACCGTTGTTGAAGCCCTGCAAAAATGGCTGGTCGATTTGACGATGGCCCGCAATGGCTTGCCAGTGCGATATTTTCTGCCGCAGCAGGCCACAATATCCGGTCTGGCTGATATGATTCCGGCCGTACGCCTGAACCACGCCTACCGCGACATGATTAAACGCCGCCAGGAAGCGGAGCAACCGCTCAATGCAAGACTTTTTCTGGAGGGGGTTTTTCTGGACTATCGAGCCCTGTTTGCCAATTGATCAACGATGAGTGAAGCCAAATCCGCCCCGCAGCGCCCGAGCGTTCTCTCGCTGAACATCAACTCGAAATCCGCGCTTTACGCTGCGTTCATGCCGCATCTGCGCAGTGGCGGCATCTTCATTCCGACGACGCGGGGCTACAACCTCGGTGACGAAGTATTCATGCTGCTGTCGCTGATGGACGATCCCGCCAAGCTGCCGATTGCCGGCACCGTCGTCTGGATCACCCCACCGGGCGCCCAGAATGGTCGCGCACAGGGCATCGGCGTGCATTTCAACAATGACGAAAGTGGTCAGGAAGCGCGCCGCAAGATCGAAGGCCTGCTTGGCGGTGTGATGCAATCCACCCGTCCGACGCATACCCTTTAAGCGACCGATGCTGGTCGACTCGCATTGCCATCTTGATTTCCCGGAACTGGCGGATCGCCTGCCCGATGTCCTGCAGCGCATGCAGGAAAACGGGGTAGGGTGCGCCGTCTGCATTGGCGTCAACCTCGAGGATCACGCCAGGGTCATGGCGGTTGCCGAACAGGACGATCGCCTGTTCGCCACGGTCGGCGTGCATCCCGAATACACCGATGTTGAAGAGCCGACGGCGGATCGCCTGGTCGAGCTGGCCAGCCATCCCAAGATCATTGCCATTGGCGAAACCGGTCTCGATTATTACTGGCAGAAAGACAAGCCGGAATGGCAACGGGCCCGTTTTCGCACCCATATCGAAGCCGCAAAGCGTTGTGCCAAACCATTGGTCGTGCACACCCGCGACTCGGCTGCCGACACGCTGCGCCTGCTGCAGGAAGAGGGCGCCAATGCAGCCGGCGGCGTCATGCACTGCTTTACCGAAGATTGGGAAATCGGGCGTCAGGCGCTCGATCTCGGCTTCTACCTGTCGTTTTCCGGCATCGTCACCTTCAAGAATGCCAGCCAGGTCAAGGAAGTGGCGCAAAAGTGCCCGCTCGACCGCATCCTGGTCGAAACCGATTCGCCCTATCTGGCGCCGGTACCGTATCGCGGCAAGCCCAACCAGCCGGCCTACGTCATGCATGTCGCGGAAGAAATCGCCCGTCTACGCGGCTTGTCTGCCGAACAACTGGCAGAGGCAACGACCGACAACTTCTTCCGCCTCTTCAAACACGCCAAGCGCCCTTGAAAATCATGAAAAAAACGTTGTTGACCGTAGTGGCTACGCTGTTGCTCCCTGTTTTCGCGCAGGCGGCCACCTATGATGACCTGATCAGTTCCGCCAAGCTCGGTGATACGCGTGAAGTCGCTGCGCTGACCGGGAAGGGGGCTTCGATCGACAGTACCGACATCGACGGCAACACCCTGCTGATGCTGGCTGCCCGGGACGGCCATGCCGAACTGGTCGATTTCCTGATTAAGCAACGCGCCAAGCTCAATGCGCGCAATGCTTCGGGCGATACCGCGCTGCGCTTGGCTGCTTATTTCGGCCACCGCAAGGTAGTGGAGCTACTGCTGGCAGCTGGCGCCAACGTCAATATGCCGGGCTGGACGCCGCTGGCTTATGCCGCATTTGCCGGTCGTCTCGAAATCGCCGAATTACTGATCAAGGCCGGTGCTGACCTGAACTCGCCCAGTGAAAACGGCACGACGCCACTGATTGCCGCGGCTCGAGGCGGCCATCGAGAAGTTGTCGAACTGCTTCTTAAAAACAAGGCTGACCCGGCAAGAACACTGCAATCCGGAGAAACGGCGCTAGATGTTGCGCTCAAGAACCAGAATACCGACATCGCCGACCTGCTGCGGCGGGCTGGCGGCAAGTCCGGACGCTCGGTAAGCATAGAAATTCAATAAACTTATGTGAGAGTATGCCGACTCTGTCATATGCCAAACGAGGGGAAAGTGATGCAAAAATGTTTTGGGCAAGGCACCGTTGGACTATTGACCGCACTGGCGATTCTTCCGGGATTGTCTGGCTGCAACAAGACGATTGACTGGCTGTTCGATGCACCGGCACAAAACGAAAGCGTCCTGACGAGTGGCAAAACCGAAGCGAGCGTTGAAACTGCGGTACCGATGAGTATTGCCGCCAGCCCGGCTGCTGCGGCACCTGTCGGCAAGGCCGCTGATTCAGGCCTGACGACGGAAAGCGAGATTCGGAGCACCTTGAATGCCTGGCGCGACGCCTGGGCAGCCCGCGATGTCGATGCCTACCTGGCGTTTTACACGCCGAATTTCAAGGGGCGCGAGGTTGGGCCGGCAAACTGGCAGGCCAGCCGCAAACGCGTCATCGCGCAGGCTGGAAAAATCGAACTGACGCTGGGCGAACCCCAAATCGTTGTCGACTCGCTGAATCAGGCGACCGTGACATTCTCGCAAAACTATCGCTCGCAGATCCGCAGCGACAAGGGCATCAAGAAATTGCAACTGCGGCGCAGCGAAGGACACTGGCTGATCGAGGAAGAATCATTTTCACCAACAAAACGCTAGGCCAAAGGGAAGCCACCGGAAAGGTGGTTTTTTCGACACTGAATACACGCAATCTAGTTACATACGGATCCCGTTGCGTCTTCGAAATGCAGTTAAATCATAAGAACTCAGCAATTCATCAGTAAGTCTCGTTGTCTAAGTGATTGATGCTTGTTTGTTGCATGCTTTGTGGCTAACCGTAGCAACACGAATAGCCAGATTTATTTATAAACGCTTGGGTCGTTGCGACGAGTGTTGCGTATGGTTGATGAACTTTGTCTCGGCGTTATCAGGTTGGTGAGGCTCGGGCATAGCCCGAAATCACCAACCCGACAAGCGTAGCGCGTCAGGCACTGAAAGCCAAAGTATCAGCATGGATGTCGTTTTCTGTTTGTTTTACCCTGAGAGCACTTGGAATGACTGGGTAACACCAATCGATAGTAAAAAACTATATAAATTCAACAGTCAATATTTCCAGCTGCAGAATCGCGCTGTGTTGACCACTGAATCGCATCCGATCTGACCAGCAAAAGCCGAACGGCAGCAGCGAGCCCAAAGCAGAACTAGCGAGCCAGGGAAAGCGGATGTTCAGGAACATTGAAGCTCAGTGGGCGGGCGTAGCCGTCCGCTGCTGCGGCTGGTTAGCCAGCAGCGATTGGCGTGTGAGAGTGCACATGTGCAAATGCCTCCACGAGGATACGTAGGAAGTTTTCAATAACGAGGTGTGCGCGAAGTACACGTCCAATCGCGTCATGGTCGGCGGCCAATGCCAGGAAGCGCTCGTTGTGGCGAGCAAAGTCTGCCTCGATTTCTTCCCAATGTGGCTTGAGCACGTCAAGCGCGGCTTCAATCCCTTTAGCGGCTCCTGCTGGCTAACGTTTGAATTTGCCGGCCTGCGCTCCTTTTCGCGCAGGCCCGGTGGAATGATTGGGCAGCTGGTCTTTGGCGATTTTTGATACAGAACCGACAAGTTGACTGTTTCGCTTTGTGCGGAGAATAACCAATACATCCTTTTGCCCAATGACGGCGGGCAACAAGACTTCCGGTGTGGGCTGATTGCTCACCTTTATATCAACAGAATATTTTCCAAGATGAAACCTGTAGAACAAGACACCGAGGTTCCGAACTCTTACGGGCTCTGAAATTAGAGATTCATCTGCATCAGAGCAAGAGATGATGGTTGAGAAATCATCTAGAAAACCAGGCAATCCTGATTTCAAAAGTACCTTGGCTTTTTCAGCAAAGGGGCCGATAGAAACATTTTCATATATTCGTTTGTTCGAAGAAGATGCTCTCCAAAGCAATGAAATAAAAAACAATTTCAACTCACCAAGGCTGTTTTTATCTATTTTAAGTTCGTAAGCGGCTGGTTGAGAAATGAATTCTTCAATTGGCGACTGTAGTAAAACCTTGGCGGCGTAGGCATCCCAGCGCCCATATTCTATCTCGCATGATCGACACCAAACGGAGTCATCATAAATTCCAATTGGAACTTTCTTGGAATGAACGCCCAGCTCTCTCTGTTTAAGCATGTCACCATCTTGTGAGATCGCTTTAAAAAATGCCTTAGGAATGATATGGGCATTAACCTTTTCACCTGGAGATCCGCAAAACGGGCAAATATTTAACATGGTAGCTATAGATTTCTGAAAAACGACGTGACCGGACCGTGCCCAAAGGTGCCGTAGTCGGCTTTGGAAAGCGGCCGCTCAGAAACGTTTGAGGTGACTGGCCTGCGCGGCTTTTCACGCAGGTCAGCTAGAACAAGAGATTAGAGTTCGAACCAGCGTGAATGATCCCTTGGGTCTATTAGAATGATCTTTTCCCAGTCGTGCGAGATTGACACCTGATCTCGAAACATCTCGCGGTCGAAATCGTCGAGTCCGTGGCCGATATGGTCAACAAGAGCAAGCCACCAGTGTTTGTACTTCGATCGAACCTTCTTGATCTTTCGAGATTTTTCACTTGCACAATGCCGGATGTTCGTCTCCATCTCGGAAAGCAACCATCCGCCCGACTCCTCATCGCTACAGCCGCCCATAACAAACATGGAGGCATGTGGATTGCTGGCCCTGAACACTTCAAGCTCAAAACCCTTAGTTATAAAGACAGTGCTCTTCTGCTTGATTGGTGACGCGACAAAAGTTTCGAGCGCTTTACGCAGCTTAGGGCCTAAGGTCTTCCACGCCTCAACGGGGCGCGTGAATCGGAAGAAGACAAACCAACTTTCGTTTTCGGTTGGTGCGCCGAGACTGCCGGCAAGCTCTTTGACGCGCTTCCATAGCGGAATAGCCACTTCTTCAAGGCCCTGGGCGTCGCCACCCTCGAAGTGGTTTTGGTTCAAACGTCGGACTTCAATTGCAATGTTTCCATCAACCAAAAAGTCAGGGGGAATATTGCCGTCAGGCTCGTAGACCACGTTGGTATAGCCGCGGTGTGCTAAATGATCGGCAACAAGTTTTTCAGTGGCATCCATAGTGACTCACGAAATATAGCTTTGGAATTAGCCACACTGCGCGGCGTTTTGCGCTGGTCTGGTTGAATGATTGGTTAGCCGTGCGGCCACAATTGATTCAAATATCTTGCGGCTCTCAAGATCAGTGTCGGTTACAGCGACCTCTCCTGAACGTCCCTCTTTTTGGGCTACCGCTTCCATCATGTGGGAAAGAAGCCCTTTGATTGCCGCATTTAGTCGCTCGGCGTTTGTGATGAAACCCCGCAGGAATTTATTTGGATTTTGAATACCTACGACTCCCCTCATTGGGTGCACTTCGCGCCAGAAATCATGAACAACTATATTTCTGTCTGTTACAAGCTGCTCAAGTTCTTCACCTGAAAGTAGCAGGCGCTCTCCAAATAAGGTGCAAATTTGACCAAGCGTTGCTTTTCGAAGCGCCTTCTTTTCCGGATCGGCCGACAAAAAATCGTCAGGTGTTAAGTTTGCGAATCGCTTGTCCTTCTTTGCTTCTGGCAGGTGTGACATATGAGATGCGATGCCGTACAGCCCAAACTCAAATTTTTGTGCGCAATACAAAGCCAGCCCGAGCAGTAGGAAGGTTTCTTCATCTATACGCGTCACAGCTAGGGCTGAAGCAGTGTTGTTCATAATGGCCAACGACAAAGGTCAGTGGACGGATTGTTAGCCATTGCTGCCAGGAGGGATGGGGTAGTGACTGAGTTCATAGTGATGTGTCTTGCCTTCTCCACGAAATACATTCCCGGGGCGTGTGAATGAGGCTTGCTTCGCCGGTCTGATTGAAGAATACGAAACCTCGACCGGGCCGAATAACGGCACATATCGCAGTTCATAGATTTCCTGAGGGAGAGAATAGATGAATTCACTCTTTGGTTTATTGCCCAATACATGGTTGTCCGCGAGTAAGCGAGAGTCTCCCCTGGCGAGGAGCTGAGTAAGTTTTGTTCCTTGATCAACGCCTTCATTCTGGAAGCCAAACCCCTTAATAAGGGAAATGATTGTGTGATCAAGCTCCGCGAGATATTCCCTTTGGGCGATGACAATATTGAAGTCGACGGGAAGATCATCTGTATATCGAAGCAAGTATGCTTTCTTGTTTAATTCTAAAAAATCCGACCTCAACAGCGCCCATAGATTTTTGTCAAAGTTCTTGACCGCGTTCCAATGAGATTTTTTTAGATGTCCTCGGCTTTCATTGCCATGAAAGGCAAGGATTGCTTTGCAAGCCTTCTCGATTGATGTACTGCCGAGTATAGCCCCTTGCTGAAGCAGCCCCGAGAGTAATAAAACTCTTGCAGCGACGTAATCATTTATGCTGTCAGAGATGAATATTTGAACTTGCCGACCATTGGCGGAGGATCTGGAGCGATTCATCGGAATGGCTAACTGTTACTCACCGGACCCACCGGTCCGCACATTGATAATCGTAAAACATGGCAACTCAAAGTAACTGGTTGATTCATTTAGGAGCGACTCCGGCAGACTGTCCGCATATGCAATGATAGTACGGACCGGCGATCATTTGGTATGCCGACGGCAAGTAGGTTTTGGCCAATTCCTTCTTTGGAGAGAAAGCTTGAACGGCGACTCCTGGCCGACTGCCGCCTAATGCCAAATCACTGGCCAACTATATGACATCGCTTGGTCATGCCGTGAGATTTAGTGGCCATCTGATTAGAAATTTCGCATCTAGCTATTTCCTGTTGCTATCTAGGCTAGCACTTCGCCTCTGCCTCCAATTCTGCCCGAACGACGTTCTGAAATTGACGAAAGATGATCCAGTTGTTGTATTCCGCCTTCCAGTGGCCACGATTGCGACAAATTGGCTCAACTGCAGCACGAACAACCTCATTGCATGGGTGCCAGATCGCCATGTCCCCAGAGGGCAACGGCCGAATATGAACAGGTACGCCTCGAATAACGAGAACAGATTGGTTAAGCATGGTTTTCTCCGTGACTTGATCGAGCCCATAGGTTAGGTACTCAGAAGGATCGTTGGCCCCAACCAGGGCGGTGTCAGACCGGTATCCGGACGGTTCGCTGTTAGAATTTGGGCATATTTTCGGAGGAAAAATGAGCAATCTTGGTGATCAGGTGAAACAGTCATGGCAATCAGAATCGGTCGATATACTTCGATACACCCAGTGGTTTCTGCACCTGATTGATCGTGACTGTAGCTCCACTTATCGCGACAAATCGTGGGATCTTCTGCGTGCGTTATTTTTGCAGCACAAGGCAGATTGGATCGACGGTGGTGTGGCATTGCCTATTTCTACCCTGGATCTATGGCGTTCTACACTCGAGGAACGTGGTGAAACCACTTCCGGTGCAGTTTCCGATAAGGCCAGAAAACGTGTAAATGAGCACTGGCCAAACCTGATGAGCCAATTTTCCGGATTCGAAGGGCGCTTTACTGAGGCTGCGCGTAAAGCCGGGTTTTCCGGTCTGCTATGGCCGAGTAAACACCAGTCGAATGGAGGGAATAGCTCGACCTATTTTCTCGAGTGGAGAGCTTTCGATGAAAACGTGCTCCAACCTGAATTGCCGGCAGGTTACGGCGAGCTACCTTTTATTCTTCGCTACCACGAAGACCAATCAAGCCTCCGATTTTCATGGATTGGACGCCTATTTCTGGCTCCACTGATGTTCAAGCAACAAAGTATCAGCACCATGCGGATAGAAGGGGCGCGCCGCTGGATACCAGCCATTGGCATGGGATTGCTCGCCACTGTTATTGGCACGATGGCGGTTCTCGCACTAATTCCAGGAGCCTCAGAATTGAACTGGAATTTACTCATTTTGGCTGGCGCGTTTTATTGGATCTACCTTCGTCCGCTTGCAAGGCTATACGACTTAAAGATCATGATGGCATCTCCGCTCTTCTATCCGTTCAAGGACCGGGACTGCCAAATTGAATTGCAGTGGGATGGGCCAACGCCAAATCAAGATCGCCCGCGTGCGTACAACCTTCGCCTTGTTCGTTATGCAGCCAACTGTCCATTATGTGGAGGAAGGGTTTGGCTTGAGGATGGAAAACTCCAGTACTTCAATCGTGTAGTTGGCCGTTGCGAAGAGGAACCGGCCGAACATGTCTTCAGTTTTGATCGAAAACTTCGCGCGGGTGCTTGGCTTCGCCATAGTTACCATTCGCCTAGTGTGGGCAAAGCATGAGTGAGTTACCCAAAAATCCTGATTAATTAAAATCGTCGAAAGAACTTTGCTCACCAGATCCACGAAGCCATCTGGTTGGACGTATTGAGAGCAGCAGATTTCGAAAAACCAAGAGCAACGACCATCACAGCGACGTTGTTCAGTTTGAACTGAGCCTCGTTGCCCCTGAAGGAGTTCGCCGCAAATATCCGAAATTGCCAGGCTTGGGACGCTGTTATTTCTTCGCGTCTATCGCGGATGCTCGACGCTTTACCTCTTCGAGTGACTTTTCAAAATCACCGATAAAGAACCTGTCCCAATCCTTTACAGGTACGCCTAGAACTTCCGTTTCGTCAGTGAGCACAGAAGGGGACGCGAACCTGCGGTTGGTAACCTCTTTAGCCGACGGGCAGGCTGGCGATACCCGCTTCAACGGGATGCTCCTTCGCACGGCAACGCCCGGATGATGTCGCGTGCCTTCGCCGTGTCGCCTGCCTTGAGTGCCAATATGACGAACAAGCTGGCACCGTCTTGCTCGCTCAAGTTTTTTATGTGTGCAATGGACTGCGGCTTGCCACACTTCATTTCTAGGTACTGTTCCAACAGGAACGAGTAGGCGGCATCTGATGGCGAGACTGCCGTCACTGCGGTATAGAACGCGCCTTTCTCTGCAATGCTACCGCCAGCTAATGCAGAACCGGCAACGAAGTATGCGCAAGTGAGTGCTGCCAATTTCCATTTCATGAACTGCTCCCGCTTTCCGGTTGTGTTGAGAACATTATACCTACGGCATCTTCTGTCGTTCGGATGCCGCCGGCTAAGAAATTTCCTTTTCGATTTCGGCACGATATTCCGGGTCGGTCGACATTCGTTTCATGCCTTCCATAACTGAGTCCGTCCATCGTTCGAAGGGCGTCGCGTACTTGTAGAAGGTGCTGCGGCTAATGCCGAGCGTCTTGCAGACAACGGCCGGAGACTGATCGGCCATTTTGGCAATGGCGGCTTGCTTGTCCGGATCAAGCCCACGCCGCCCACCCTTTCGGCCACGTGCACGAGCTGTGGCTAGACCGGCATGCGTGCGTTCGCGGATCAAATTGCGCTCGAACTCGGCCAGCGCCGCAAAGACATGAAACACCAGGCGGCCGGCGGCCGTGGTGGCGTCGATTTTCTCGGTCAGGCTCTCGAAGCCAATGCCGGCGGCGTCCAGCTCACCGACCAGGCGCACCAGATCAGGAAGGGATCGGCCGAGACGATCCAGTCGCCACACCACCACAACATCACCTGGTCGAGCAAAGGCAATCGCCGAGGCCAGCCCGGGGCGGTCGGCCTTGGCGCCACTGATGGTGTCAGTAAAGAGGCGTTCGCAGCCGGCGCCGTCGAGGGCGTCGCGTTGCAGATCTTGGTTCTGGTCGTCAGTAGAAACGCGGGCGTATCCGATTCTCATGGCGATTGTCCGTAATGCCGTTGAAGTCTTAATTTTAAAGACGATGATTAACGGACGGGAAAAAATACAGACGCCCCTTGCCGGCGTGTTCCCGGGAGAGTCCGGCAAATGACCGTAATACAGACGAAATTCCTGAAAGTCTGAGATACGAAAGTTACCAAGCATTTGTTGCTGCAATCGCACGAACACCTTAGCTGGAGGTCGTTAAGGCCCCATAAAATCCAATATCGCCATGTTTCAAAAAGACATCGTGTAGCACATAGCTGAGTTGTGATCGTGGCAAATCAAAATTTCGCTGAAATCCTTTGAGATTCCAGCCCTCTGAACGAGCGCGATCAGCATAGCGCTGACAACTGCCGATTAGTGCATTGGAGGCGTGCTGTGCCTTAATTTTCTCGCGGATCATGTAGTCCACTGCACGGCCTGCAGCATTCCAAATCAGTTGATAGCACTGTGAAACGGAGAAGCTCCGCAACAGATTTTCGAGTAGGGCTGTCAAAGCTGTTTCTCCAGGCATCGGAAGTTTTCGTTGGGCAACGGCATGCATGCAGAACTCTTTGCACTCGGCCATAGCAAGCATTTTCCAAAGTGCGTGCATGTCTGCCTTCCAGCCATTTGGCCAAGAGTCACTTGCAGCAAGTATTTCCAGTTTTTCGATAAAAACAGGAGCTTCAGGTATTCGCAAACTCCAATAAACAGCATGCCAGTCAACGCGTGCTTTTTCATCAGCGGCTAAATAAAACGAGCTAGGGCGAGAGTTCAATGCGGGAGCAATCAAGCCGTTGTCGAAGAGAACACCTAGAAGATAAGGTGCAATGCTGATTTCATTAGGCACGAACGGAACTGCACTGGACGCAATCGCATCAATAGTTGAGTCATTCAACCATCCGCCACAACGAATCAAGCTCAGTAGGGCAATTGCCGTCTCTGCGCCGAGCTGTTCCGGCTTGATCTGCGTGATCGAGTAACTCCAGTTTTCACTACAGAACGTGGTGATTGCTTCGCGCTCTCGCTGCCGTTGGGCCTCGCTCTTCTGAGTACGTATTTCTCGGCAGTTCGGACAAACACACTTCTCTGTCTCTTGATGTGAGCAACGTGAGCAACGAATTGCCGCATGCCTGCTCCCTGATGAACGTGTGCGAGAAACGCGGGGTTTAATCAATGGGGAGTTGCATACAGGGCAATCACGCCCGACGCATTCGGGTGGAAATTGTCGACAAAGTTCGCTGGTCGTACACTCAATATCGTATTCAGTAATCAAGGTGGCCACTTTCTCACCTGAATAGTACCGATGGATCAGCGAATGAATTTGCATCGGAGTTAGATGGGCGAGGGCCGGGGAGGACGATTGGTTGTTCATGGCTGACACTCTTTGATTGGGGTAGTCAGAAAATATAGTGGTGTTATATCGAATTGTCACTCATAGGGCGTCGCCTCAAAGAGGTCGTGTTTCTAGCATCATGGGATGGAAACGACGCTCACGCCTGAACAGAAAACAGATCTCCAGAAGTTTGGTCGGCGTCTAGCTCTGTTAAGAAAAGAAAGGGGCTGGTCGCAGGAGCGCCTTGCTCTTGAGAGTGGGCTAGCTCGTAGCTACCTTGGTGGCGTTGAGCGAGGGCAACGCAATATTGCACTTCTGAATATATTGAGACTTGCGCGTTCCCTTGAATGTGAACCAAATGAGCTGTTCTCATAGGCGGAACAATCCAACGAGGTTCATCGGAAAGCAAATTGCGAGCTGCAGCTCTTACTGAGAGCAAGTCGGCCAATGTCGCCATTCAAGTAGCCGGTGCTGAACTACTGTTCTTGGCTATAAGCTGACTGATACTCAAGGCGCACCGTCTAGCAGCGATGCGTCCCCAAACTTAAATGAAATGTTGAGGCTGAATGGAAATTAAGATCGAGGCAATCGTCGAAGAGGTCAAGAAGCTGAAAGACAGGTCGTACACAACATTCTGTAGTCAGCTGATTAACCTCACTAGACAGATTGAATCTTCGACGATGTTGCGTGGGCCATACAGACTGGTTCTCGACTCGAATATTGTCATGCGTCTGGAGTCCCTTCGGCAGGGCAAGGTTGCAGAAGGTGTGCTGTCCACTCTGTTAGCTTTTTTCTTCGTAAAAACTCTGCCATTCCACATCGACATAGTTGTCCGGCCAGTGGTCTTCTATGAGTTTCTTCGGCTACGCAACGTGAGGAACTTGCGAGATCACTGGCAGGAGATCAAGTCTATCAAATCGCTTGTAGAGGATTCGCTCGAAGTAACTTTATTCTTCGATGGCATAGAGACCTATGAAGGTGCCGAACACTATTTGGAAATGATCGGGCGAGATTCGAAGAAGATCGCCGACACCCTGAGGAACTACAAGGCTAGAGATTGGCGCTTCGATTTCATGCGACCACCGAGCGGTTATTCCGGATTCCCAACCAACGATGGCCGGCTGTTAGTACCACCGTTCTTCGCTGCTCAGGAGCTTTACGAGGCGATCCAGTTAGAATACTTCCATGAGCCATTGGCCCGTATTTTTTTCACAAAACACATCGAGCGGCACCTCGCCGAGCACCCTGACAATGATATGACAATCATTGATCGCTTCGCAGATGACACGGACTACCTCCTTACTAAGATTCTTCGAGTAACGACCAAAGGTAACCTGGAAGGTCTTGCTGATATCGATGTCCTCAGTATCTGCAATCTTCAGACACAGTTTGCTCATCAAGCGCACGGGCGTTACGCTCCGGCATCGATCGGAATGTCAATCGACGAGAACCTTGGAAGGGCTCTTCGGTATTACTCGACGCTCAGACTGACCTCGCCGCAGTTCGGCGGAACATCGGACCCGGAGATACTGGAGCAGCATAAGGCTGGATTGGAGTCGTTCATTGAAGACCAAAGGCGTTTCCAAGAGGGAGAGAGGAGACTAGTTTCAACTCGAGAGAAATTGGGCGAGTTCTTTCAGCGGCTAAATTCCTTGGGGATTTTTCGAGAGCCATGACCAATGGGGTCATGCAAAATTCGGTGATTACCTCGTGACCCAATTCGGCCTGTAGCAACCTGCCATTCCCACGATGGAGCAATCACTTGAATAACCGCGTCGATGCCCTTACGGGATGTTCGACAGAAACTTGAAAATTCGCTAAAACGCCAAGGCGATTTACCCTCATTTTTTTGATCATTGCTGCTTGAATCATTCCTGCATCATAATCGAAACTCCGTGGTTGCTTAGGACCTATCATTCCGACCAACACTCAAATGAATTACTCGGTCCAGACGTCATCGAAGGAAGAGCGCTTTTCAGTCGTCTCCTTATCAGATCGAGTTAATACGCTTACCGTGCCTCAGAAGGGGTTATTAGATGAGGCGTGGAACCATTTCGTCAGTGTTGGGACGCCGTTTCCCATCCGAGGTGTTCCAAGAATTGCCGGCAAGCAATCTGTGCAGCAAGTCCTTGAAGGCCTAAATGGTGGCCTGATTTTCGAAGTTTTGGAACAGGGCAAGCGTTGCCTGCAATTGACGTTGCACGGTGCGCTTCTATCTGGACACGGAATTGATCTAGCGGGCTTACTCGTCCGATTGCTTTACCTCGTAAGAAGCCTCTTTGAGCGCGATAGCTTCATCACCGAGATACAGAGTAGTCAGATCGTCGACCAGATGTCGCTGACACCCGTAGAAACGAGGCTTCTCTTCGCTCTTCTACGGATCGGCTTGCCTCCTCGCATGCCTATCCAGCTTTCAGGATGGGGGCCGGATGACAGCCCTTGGCGCGTAGCAATTTCCGATGAGGTCATTGATCTTTTCAATTCGGATAACGCCGAGGCATTTCTTGATGACAGATTATCCGCCGGGTATCAGCAAGATGACCCTTGTCTCTTGGAAGATCGGCAACGGCGGATTCTGCCAAGTTTGTCTGCAATGTCCGACTTTCAATCTAGTCTTTCGGTGGCCAAACCACATTTGGACCGCAACACCCCATCATATATTGCACTCTCCAGGCTGGATGAGCTTAGAGCAATTTCTAGCTTTCATTTTGACTGCACGCGCATAGTCGCAATGTGTGAAGAGCTGAACGAGTGCGCGGCTCGCGATAATCCGCTTGCGGTAATCCTTCTGACTCGCACGATCCTCAATCACGTGCCGCCGGCATTCGAGTTTGAGACATTTGCGCAGGTAGCAGCGAACTATCGTGGCGGAGGAAGTTCCTTTAAGAAAGCAGCGGAGCGCTTAGAAAATCATTCGAGAAAAGTAGCAGACCGACTCGCGCACATGCCGATTCGTGACAAGGAGGTGGCTCCAACCATGGGCGAGGTCAACTTTGCAGCAGAGATCGAGGCGATATTGGCCGAGTTCTGTCGGATCCTGAAATAGCCGCTGAATCATCAGCTTTTGATTGGCCAAAGCGTGACGGAAGCGTGCCTCTATGAGGCTAACAACCTTCGTGGTCACAATAATCGAGCATAAAGTGAAGCGAAAACTGAAATCTAAGAGGCGGAAAGACAAACATATCAAAAACCCGAAGAATCAGGAATTCACGGTCTTCGAGCACCCTTTCAACAGAATCGACAAAGATGTCTTGAAGAAAGCCTTTCTGTCCACGGGGCAGGAGAGCGGCAAAAAGCTTCCAGCGATTCTTCAATCGCTTCTCGGTCACTTCCGCAGTTGGTATCCGCCTTTCATTATTTCGACGGTTGCCACGTATAGCCTGCAAGTGGGGGTCGGTGACGAAGGTGTGTCGTCCCAAAGGTTTATAGAGAACATGCAACAGCATCATGTTGAGATGCTGCAGGCAATTGCGCTGACTCTAACTAATGACGAGTGGGGAAGCGAACCGGCGCCACCTAAAGTCATCCAGCAGGTGATCGACCAGGTAGGCGAACTGGCCGAGGCATTCTTATACCGCAGATTCGTCGCAATGGACGAGGAGCGCGATGAACAGCAACTTGTCGTCCTAGCCCTCCAAGAACGTCTCCGAGCGCATACACAGATGGTCCGGAATTGGGGTTATTTCTCAGCAGTTGTCAGAATTTCGAAAGAAATGTACGGGGCACTTGACCAGGATCTATCAAGTCATTTTGGGTTCAGCGCCACCGATCTGATCGAAGTCTCCAAGGCACTGCTCACAGCGTTTGAGCGGCGGGCCAACAAGCGATGGACTGTCTTGCGAGACATTTTCCGGGCCTGCACCACAGAGCAGTTGGTTCGGGACTTCTACGCCAAATACCCAGATGTCGAAGGGGACCCGGAGGAATTCCTGGCCGGCATCCCGAAGGACGTGACTACACAGATGGTCAAATATCGATTACTGGCTCACGCTGACATCGCGTTGGTCAAGCTAGGCATCGCCGATGCAGATGAACTTGCCGAACTGACTGGACGAGCCAGTGAGGTCGTTGGGCGCATACTAGAAAAATTGTCTCTGCATCCCGGTGATCTTGATGCTGAGCAGATTGACAGTTTCTTTCTTGCTAACCCAATATGGGTTTCTCCTGGCATGAGAATCGGAGGGGTGTTCTTCTTTCCGACTCCGCAGATCATATTCAGTCATATTCACCCAATAATGAACACCTTGGCCGAAGCGGCCGGTGTAAAGACAAAACTTGAAAAGCGCCGTGCGACTTTTTTGGAGGCCAAGGTTAAGGAGGTTGTAGAGAAAGCCCTCCCTGGGATAAGTCTCACCCCGAACGCAAAGTGGGAGGTTGATGGCAAAATCTTCGAGACCGATTTGCTGGGCCAAATCGATCGCGTGGTTTTCATAGTTGAAGCCAAGTCTGCAGCCCTGACTTCCCAAGGGCTACGCGGAGCGCCCGACCGGGTGAAACGCCATGTGCGCGACTTGGTAGTTGCCCCCGCTCAGCAGTCATTCCGCCTCGAGCAAATCATCTTACAGGCGAAAGCAGGGGATCCATCGTCATTAGGCATCGCGTCGTCGCTTGGACTGGTTCTGGACGATATTGATACTGTCATTCGCGTTTCGGTCACGTTGGATGACTTCTCTACCATCTGCAGTGCGGAGAAAGAACTCAAGGCCGCTGGATGGGTTCCTCAGGACCTGCGCCTAGCACCAACGCTTGGGCTTGCGGATTTCGAGGTCGTCGCGGACATCCTTGATGAGCCGGCGTATTTTCTCCACTACCTCGCCGAGCGAGAGCGTGTGCAGAAGATTATCGACATCTTCGGTGACGAGTTGGACTACTTAGGGTTTTACCTGCAGACGGGCTTTAATATCTTCTCGCTTGAAGAGGCAGGGGTCGCGCTAGCAATCACCGAGATGTCGCAGGCGATAGACCACTACTACTGCAGCATCGATGCTGGCGTCGAGGTACGGAAGCCTAGTCCGAAGATACATTCACAGCTTGCGCGCATTATTCAAGAGCTCCGGCAAAGAAATGCTAGATCGTGGACTAGCATGTCGCTAGACATGCTGAGCATGGGCAGCGCCGAAGAGCAGGATCTCCTGTTCAGCGAACTAGAAATCCTGCGAGAGAACGTCCGCAAGAACTACATTGACCCGAAGCATCTTTGTTCTCTCGTTGTATCTCCCCCTGCACATCGCGCGGCGTGCGTGATTTTCTACGTCTACCCGGAAACTCTCTCAAACCAGCGTCAGGATATCGTGAGTCAACTAGCGGGAGATGCTTTAGCAGAGCAAAACCGAACGCGCTGCATCATTGTCGGCCGGAAGATAGAAGAATGGCATCGCCCCTATCAGTTCATCGGAATTGCCATGCCACAAAAGGCGTCTCCCTAGCCGGATAGCTTGTGCAGGTTCTACCGGGTTAATTCATTCAATCATGGAGCGTTGACATCAATTAGCGCACAAAGGAGCCGATCATGGGGAAGAAATCGCGCCTGAAGCAGGAGAAGCGTAAGGCCCAAACTGACCGTCCGGCGGTTGTCGTCGAGGCACCAATGCTGAAACAATCTTCGCAAGACAAACGATTCTATGAACAACTGGCGGAGTTGAAGGGCTACTTTACCCAATTCGGCGCCTACGACATCATTCTTGCCCTCGGAGTGTCGGATCTTTGGCGGCCTAATCGATCAAGCCAAGTAAAGCACAGCCTGGCGATGCTCATTGCTCTAAGTATGCCTCTACGTGAGTTCCAGGGTATTCGACCTATCGTCACATATAACGAGTTCGTAGAATTTCTGGATGGGTTGAGGCGACTATTACCAAGCTTCCCCATGCTAGAGGATTTCGTTCCGGAGGCAGACTGGGGCGAAATACGTGTAGCAGGATTGGCTGGCTTTCAACGCATCTTCTACGGCGGCAGTGTCGAGCGGATTCCGGACTTTATAGAGGCGTTCAGGCTCCTTCATGTTGAACTTCCTGTTGCGACACGCGACATGAATCTCGCTATTGCACTACAGGCGAATATTCTTGGAGCAATTGATAGTTCTCTTGTGGGACCAGATGAACATGTAGCCGCAGGGCACATGGAGCTACCAACAGATGTGTTCTGGTTTTCGTGCCGTGAAGCGTTGTTATCCACCTACGCTGCCATCCAATTCAACTTTGACGGAACGAGTAGAGAACTAGTAGTGGAGTTGGGGGCACTAAGCGCTCCCGACTCTCTAGGAAGTTTCTATGACGCAATTATGCTGGGGACAGCCTTGCCCACTCTTATGGTGCAAGTGGGGGAAGCTTACCTTCCGGTTGCTCCACGAGCTGCTTCGAGCGTGGTCATCGATCTTTGGCATAAACAGGCTAACTCTCTTCGTGCTGACGGCATAGGGAAACTTGCCGGGCGGCTCGGCAAGTTTTTGTTGCATCGGCTCCGAGAACATGACGTGATTGCCGGGCCCGCTGATCTAATCGGAACATCACATCGATTCGATCGACAAATCGCTGCCGTTGTTCGTTCTGAAGGAAAACTTTATTTCATCCTGCCGATCAATCTTGATGACCTGGCAAAGCTAGGGCAGATCGAGCGTTGGTTTAACAGGTTGGTAGATGAAAGCGCGCGTTGGGCACTGAGGCTTCCTAATCAAAGGCAGATAGTGGAGCTCCGCAACGGAAAAGAAGATTTCCCACGATCCAACGGGATCCAACTCGTGGCTGTCATCGCTCGGGTTAGTACTCAGCCGACATCCTTTGGGTTGCCAGATTTGGGTATGCGGGTCATCGGATTACCAGATTTTGTATCGCTTTTTGATTCAATCAAGGGCAGCGACGAGTTGGATGCGTTCCTTTCCTACTTGGACGATACGGAGTCATCCACAGGAGGCATGATTGGTGTAATTGATCAGTTTGCAGCCTTTCGCGATAGTCATGGCGTATTAATAGAGGGCGCTGAGTCTCCTGATTGGATAGGCCTCGACCCACACTGGAACTCCAGTTGGCGCTTCAAGGAACTCGAGGCTTTCTGGGCATCCGCTCCGCATAGATTTCCTGATGACCGGCACACCTGGATTGTGGACAAGAGAGAAGACGGTCTTACGTCGATGAAGGCAAAAGGAGCTTTCGCACTTGCGTGGTCTGGAGGCGTGGGGCGATGTGTTGTGCAAGCCTTTTTGGAAGTCGGATCGAATCCCGACTATGAAAACGGACCGCTACTCGAGTTGTTTGTTCATTGCGTTGCTGACGCATGCACTCAGCGTAGTTCTCTGCTTGAGAAGCTAGAGCTATTTCGCCGAGAGCAGATCGCAATCCACTGTGAAATGGATCTTCGGACGCTACCGTTGAGGGATGATAATGAGGCGACTGCGCAGCGCGCCTCACTACCCTTACTCACGGGCCTGAAGCTCGCATTTGGTTCATCAGAGAAAGCGATTTTTGCGGTGGAAGTAAATCTCTCCAGGCTTTTCTCTGGACTCAACTGCGCTGCAGATGCCTCGTTTGAAGCGGAATGTGCGATCGAGTTGACCGTTGGGTTGTCAGCGTTGCTCGGCTTGAGTTGTGGAGAAGACGTCTTGGAGTCTCTACGTGAAACAGAGAAAAGACCACCTAGATTCACGCTACGTAGTACCGAGCGCCCCTTTGACGTGCCCGACCATGCGAGTCCGGACCTCCCCGAGGCAGGTCAATTCAAACTCGCACGCAAGGAGCTAGCCTTTGTCTTCAAGCAGCAAGGGGTCGCTCCTGATCGTTATGAGCTGGAGCCGGCCAAGCTCATCATCAACTCCGCCCGGGATGCGATGCGAAGTGAGCTGCATGCAAAGATCTCGCAATTCGATCGAAAGCAGTTACTGCAGATTTGTATCTCTCAGCACGACGAGTTAACCACGAAGTACCAGTTTGAGGTGGTGCGGTTGAAATTGAGCCTAAGTCATCAAGTTTCCTTTGATCGATCCAGTCGACTTGCCGAAGCGTATGAGAAGTACATCAGCATGGCTCGGAACTATCGCTACTTACTGGAGTGCTCAGTCAGCTCTCCTGAGCAAGGTGAAATTCGGCCAACTGTCTCTGAGGTTGTTCAGCTGATTGCACGTATCGACTGGCTATCGGTCCTTTATGGGGCAAGTGACACCCTTCACAACGGGATCGATGTTGGAGGAATTGAATTAGATGATTCCTTTGTCCCCACGGTTTTTTTCTCAGAAGATCGCGACACTAAGGAGCAGCAGTATCTTCAAGACTTTGCGGGCACAAGGCTAGGAATCGGGCTATCCGAAATCGATGAAGTCAACTCCGATCAGGACAGTGCCAAAAACTGGGCTCAGCTCGATGAAGCATTCAGCTTGGATCTTGGCTTTTCCCTCACCCATTTGAGTCAGGTGCTCCAGGTACTTTCACACTGGCATTCGGCCGGCGGCGACGATAAACTTCGATTTGGCTACGCTGCACAGTTAGCATTAATTGTTGAACGAGTGCGAGAGCGTCTGCCATCTATCCCTGAAGGCATCACGGAGAAGGTCATTGCATTCCTGACACTAGACCCCCTCGGTGTTCGTCGTCTGGCTGGTAAGACTGAGGATGAGCCAGATGTACCAGTTTGGGAGCATTCCAAACGTGTGCATCGGTATACCATTCGTCCCCTGATCCAGATTGATCATAATGTGCTAGCTTGGGGAGCAGCCACAATTGACCGTTCTCGCTCGCTCTGGGTCGGTAACATTGTCAATGGCTACCTGCCCGCAGACTTCCAATGGCCAACGGTTGCAAAAGTTGTTCGCAACATCAAGGAGGGAATTGAGAAGCTCTTAGAAGTGCGGGCGTATGAGATATTTCTAAGACACGGCGAATTCGTTTTGCACGGAATTGATTTTCGTCGCAGGTTTCCGAAAGAGCGGTTTGATGATGTAGGGGACTTCGATGTGCTTGCGTACTGGCCAGACAGGAACCTTTGGGTCGCGGTCGAATGCAAGTACAACCAGCCACCGTTCTGCCTCAAGGATGCACGCCGTTTAAGAGAGCGTATCTTTGGCCGGGGCGAAGATCATGGTCAGTTCTCAAAAATTGAACGTCGGCGTCATTTTTTGGCGGAAAATGTGCACCGGCTCAGGGAACTGCTTCAATGGCCAGAAAGCCAGGGTGGCGACGATGCAGAGTTTCGGGACGTCTACGTTTGTAGAGAAGTTTCTTGGTGGCTCAAGCACCCGCCGTATGAGGCTCGCGCAGATTTTGTACGCGTTGATGCGCTCGATGGCTGGCTTGGTGCCATGCTCAAGATCTCCACAGATAATCTGAGGTCGGCGACGGAGTGCGGTGAGGTCTAAACCGAGCAGTGAGATGATCGGGAAAGGCGTTCAAACCCAATCATGTTTTTTGTAGTCAAGAAATTGCGCTCACTCAGTGAATGGAGTTTTCTTTGGCATGACTCCCATTTCGCTGAGCTGATCACGTACTCCCTTGAAATCTTCAAAGAACTTGGCCCATTTAGAAAAACCGCCAAGCTCACCAACTGCACGTAGCATGGCCACGTGTGATGCAGTTAACACCTCAATTTGATGCTCTAGCTCAGCAATCCGAATGTCTTTTTCAGCAAGATCCATCGCTGAACTTTCCTTGGAACGCTTTGCTAGCCTCTTTCGCCACCCTCGAAACTCTTCCTGCTTGTTTTGATAGAGGGCCAACATTTCAGAGCGGGCAGGGTTACGCGTAATAGAGGAGGCCGCACTTAATTTCGGATGAAGGCGAATTACACCGCGCGCGGTTATATCCTCATCCGCATCGAGCATTGTCTGCAAAACAGCTTCCATCTCAGAATCATAGGATTCAGATGGAGTAGGGGTATCAGCTACTTGATCAGTCATCAAATAAGCTCCGTTGTCGGTTTGATAGCGAAAGATCAGGCCCGTCAGGAAATACTCGTTCTCCTGTTGGTGAATCTAGAAGCTTGCGTACGGCGTCAAGACGGATCGTGGCATGGGAAATTTGGTTTTGGCGGCCGATCGATGTAGTTGGTCTTGCCTGCGCTTCGGAGAGTGCGGCTTTCAGTCGGCCTTCAAGGGTTTCTAAATGGCGACGATTTTCTGGAAGGTTGGTTGCCGTCAGATGGCAGCAACCAGCAAAGCATTCGAGATTTTTGGGGCAGGGATCAACAGTAAAGCTGTTGATGCAGTGTCCATAAGGCGTGGAATGGAATCCATCAGATTCCGCCTTGAGAAACTCAAAAGCCGCTTCATCCCCATCTTCGCGCTGAATGCGTTTGAATGAAGACACCATGGGGCCGGTTGCCCTACCTGACTTGATGAGTCGTGCCACAGTAGAGGCCTTGGAGCCAAGTGAGGCTTCGACTTCGGGGGGTAACTCAATGCTATCCAGTTCTTCAGCCAGACTACGATGATCGTATTCATAGCTCTGGGCAACACTACGGCGGTTAAAGCGTTTTGTGATGATCGTATCTGCCACTCCAAGTCTGAATAGCTCGGTGTTTTGAAGGTGACGCAGAGCATGGGAGCGTAGTACTAGCTTACGGTCCTCCGAGGTGGCACCGTAGCGAGCGAATAGACTTTCGCACTTGTCCTTCTCTTTGAATCGCCCCGGGAATTGAGGAGGCTCCATTTCTTGAGAGAATGGAGCCATGAGTAAGACGAACAAATATTCCCCGGAAGTCAGAGAGCGCGCCGTACGGTTGGTCCAGGAAGCACGCAAGGATCGACCTTCGCTATGGGCAGCGGTCGAGTCGATAGCGCCGATGATTGGCTGTTCAACGGTGACGCTGCACGAGTGGGTCAAGAAACACGAAGTCGATACCGGCGTACGTGATGGCATTCCGACCGCCGAGCGCGAGCGCATCAAGGCGCTGGAACGCGAAGTCAAGGAACTGCGGCAGGCCAACGAGATTCTGCGATTGGCCAGTGCGTTTTTCGCGCAGGCGGAGCTCGACCGCCTCAAGAAGAAGTGAGGGCCTTCATCGACCGGCACCGTGAGCGTTTCGGGGTCGAGCCGATCTGCACGTTGTTGCAGGTCGCCCCGTCCGCTTATTGGCGCCACGCCGCACGCCAGCGCGATCCCTCTTTGCTGAGTGCCAGGGCCCGCCGGGATGCCTTCCTGACTCCGCACATCCAGCGCGTCTGGCAGAGCAACTTTCAGGTGTATGGCGCCGACAAGGTTTGGCGGCAATTGCAGCGGGAAGGCATTCAGGTCGCGCGTTGCACCGTCGAGCGCCTGATGCGCTGGCTGGGTCTGCGCGGCGTGAGGCGCGGTAAGGTGGTACGAACCACCTTCGGTGACGCCGCGGCGTCGTGCCCGCTGGATCGGGTCAATCGACAGTTCAAGGCAGATCGGCCGAATCAGTTGTGGGTTTCCGATTTCACCTACGTTTCCACTTGGGCAGGATTTGTCTATGTCGCCTTCGTCATCGACGTGTTTGCCCGCCGTATCGTCGGTTGGCGGGTCAGTCGCTCAATGCGCACCGACTTTGTTCTAGATGCCCTGGAACAGGCGCTCTATGCTCGCCAACCAGAACGGGATGCCAGCTTGATCCATCATTCAGATCGCGGCTCGCAGTACGTTTCCATCCGCTACACCGAGCGACTGGCCGAGGCAGGTATCGAGCCCTCTGTCGGTAGCAAGGGCGACAGTTACGACAATGCCCTGGCCGAAACCATCAACGGTTTATACAAAGCGGAGCTAATCCATCGCCGGCCCCCCTGGAAAACGGTGGAATCCCTGGAACTCGCCACCCTCGAATGGGTGACCTGGTTCAACCATCAACGACTCCTTGAGCCCATCGGCTACATCCCACCCGCCGAGGCTGAGGATCGGTATTATCTGCAACTCACCGCGCAGGCTGAACACGCCTGCACTTAAACCACGGAGCCTCTACGAAACCCGGGGCGATTCACTTCTCCAAGAGCCACCCCTAGCATTGCAGTCTCAGGCATGCCAACGGAGCAGCAACGGGTGATGTCGGCTATTCCGTCGTTACGCCCTTCAGCTAAAGCCCGCTTGGGAGAAAGAAACAATAACTCCCAAGTCTGCAACTCGCCGTTATGGAGTTTAATCGGTTTCGTATCGGAGATTTTGGTTGGAATTGAGGCGATCAAGTAATCCTCAAGCTCTCCGATCTGTAGGTATACCTCTCCCCATGATTTCCGTTTTTCACAGTATTCAGTGCCTGACGCATGCCTGAGCTTCGGGGCGCCAACCTTTTTTGTAAGGCGATGAAAATATACATACATCGCCATATCGAGGCCGGAAGACTGACCGAGTGCTAGATATCTGGTGCTCTGAAAATGGTTTAACTCATCCAGCACAGCAGGCTCGAAGCCCGCCCGATAACGAGAAACAAAATCGTTGGCCACAGACTCTTCGATATTTAGCCAGAATGGGTTGCCTGTTAACCTAGTGTAAAGCTCGGTTGCGGGCACAAGGTTATGCCGGTCATACCAAGGTAAAAGCCGGCCGCTTTGAACTTGGAGGCGGAGAGTCTCTCGAAGAGGGGCGGTGATACGAAGAGCATCATCCAAAGTTTCGCTCAGGATTTCAGCAAACATTTCTGGAACTGGTTGCGCGGCCTCAAATAGCACAGTGCTATCTGATTGCTCTAGTTGTTGCTTTTCAGCAAAGTGGCGCAACATCAGCGCGCGCGAGTAGCCTCCCAACTCCCCAGCAGGCCTCCCCGATACGTCGTAATACTCCCGGTGCCGCTTCCAGTCGGCAGGTAACAGGACGGCCTCTCCTATGCGTAGGCCGCATATAACCATAGTCTTGAGAACAGAAAATCTCATTGCGTCAGCAAAAGACTGTGGGGGCTCAGTGAAGATAATCCGGATGAGTTCCCAGAACGCTCGTCTCTCGGGTAAACGCTCAGCCCGCTTTCGCTGTTCGAGGTCATCCAGTAACTGGTCTTTCGATTTAGCAGCCCTGGATGTTCTAATGTTGAGGCCAGTCAAACGAGAAGAAGAAAGGGCAGGGTAGAGTGGTGATGCTTCGGCCAGATGATTCGCATCTATAACGAAATTTATTGCCCCACGGATAAGGTCTGCTAGCTTCCCTGACGCTTGGAATTCCTGGGCCAGCGATATTGCCTCATGGATAACATCAATATTTAGCTGCCAAGGAGCTAAATCACCGGCACACGTAGCCAACACCTTCAAGGGGCGAACGACATTCTGAGATACATGTCCTGGGCTATTGCGCCGGTATAACAACTGATCGCAAGCCGCAGCCTTAAGAAGGTCGATCCAATGGCAACTTAGTGCCAGTTTTGGAAGTTGAGGAAGACCTTGTTCCTGACGTCTAGAATTGATGGCTCGGATTGTTTTTTCGTCGTATCCAAAGTCACGTAGATATATAGTTGGAGGTGACCCGCCAGCAGCTTCCGTGAGGTTCCAACCGATATCGGCACGACCCTCAGCATCAAGAAGCATCTCCCAAGCTAAGCCTTTCCTTTCAGCCAGCGCTTTTCCATGCCTGATATATTCCACAAAGGATTCATGCATTAGCCGGAGCCTCTAGCTCTGTAATAACTTGTTGAATGCTAAATATTGTTCGCTTGAGCTGCATAAAAGCAGGTGAATTGGTGTCGTGTCGCGAAACATCGGCGAAGAATTTTACGATTGAACGCATTTCTCCTAGGACGCGTTTGTGCAGAGTCACATCGATGACTGGCATGAACTTCTGACAGCTATAACAAGAGGTAATAGGATTGAACTGGCAGGCTAGCTGCCCACTCATACATCCACCGATACCCGAGATGGGAACTCCGTGTGGGACCCCCGCAATTTGCTGATCATCCTTGAGTTGAGCAAGCTCCTCAGGGTCAATGAATTTGGCATGGGCAATCTTGGCTACTTGTTGATATACAGGAGATATACCTAATGCTTTATTCACTCGTTCTGCTTGGTTAGGTGACGCGTTGTAATAAACAAGGCAAGTAGTTATGTCGGCGTGCCCCATAAATTCAGCCACTTCTTCTTGACTTGCCCCGGCATCAACAAGGCGTTGCGCTGCGCTGTGCCGAAGGTCTGTGGCAGATACATTGACTCCAGCAACCTGAGTAGCCACCTTCACTATTAACTGCGACATGGCTTGCGCTGAATTCACGCCTAGAAAGCGGTCGGCACCGCTGCGGCCAAAAGCACTAGCGCAACGATATTGTTCAGAAATAATTGGCGCCCATTCGTGTTTCACACGTCTAGTCAGCGGGTAGGCCGTCGACTTAGTGCGCTGCTTAATCATTTTGAAAGTTAAATGAACATACAAGGTGCCTGTGTCATCTTCCCGCCAAATGCGTACATCCCGCATAGTTAACGAAGCAATTTGGTATGGACGCATTGCGAATAGATACGAGCAGAGGAGGGCGCTGCCCTCAACTAAAGTCTGCTGATCGATGTTTTCCCCTGACAGGATTTTGGCAGCTAGATTGTCAAAATAGTGGACAATCTGAGCCTCCTCCTCGGTTGACAGGAATACATCCCCAGTGCGAACAGCCGCATATTTGTCGACTGAGGGCAAAGGTAGCCCTGCAATAAAACTTAGATAATCTGGAGACCCGTCATTTACGACGTTTGCGCAGAGCATTCGAAGCAATGATTTTAGCGATTCAAATACTTTTTTATAGTGCGCTTGAGATCTCTCCGTTGCCCACCATCGATTCATTTCCCCTGGTTTGACTGCAAGTAGATCCGAAATTGTTTTTTCTGGAAGTTTTGCAAACCAAGATATCTGAAAACAGATCGTGGACATTCTGTAATCATTAGCATTTAGGAAAACAAATAGCTGCTTTAACAAGGTGCCATACGCATATCCGAAGGCAGCAAAGTCTACGGATATCTTGCTACCCGAACACGAAACGACTATCTGATCAGCAGTTGAAAAATCTGGAATGCTTCTTAATTTGTCATCGAAGTCATCGTAGTATCTAATGATGGATGGCAGGCTCGGGAGCCGCGCTAGAATCTGCCGGAGGATTTGCCCCGAATTTGGTTGTTGGTCATCAGTAACTAGCTCGGCACTTGAGAACATCATTTCCCCTTAGGTATCGCGCGAAGAATCGCAACACGGTCATCCAAGAGGTTGGACCAGATACCCGCCAATCGATCTTCAAATACTGCACGGGCATATTTTCTAGGCATATCTGAATTTCTGGTCCATCCAAAGAATGTTCTGAGTTTTTGTAAGGCAACGTCCATTTCCGTACCAGAATCGAGTAACTGATTTAACCGAACCACAGCACACGTATGGCGTAGGTCATGCGCAGAAATTGATGTTTTTCCAGTTCGATCTTCAAGTTGTTTGATTACATTTTTTGGCAAAGCCGCAGACAATCTGTTGAAAAGAACAGATATGCCTTCCATCGACAAAGGGGTGCCTTTTGCCGAGTTCAGTAAAAATGGGTGACTCGCCTTGCCACGAAAGTTTTCGGTGTAGCTCTGAATAATATTCGCGGTTAGTTCGGATACAGGAACTTGGCGAATTGAGGCATGTGTCTTATTAACCCGGCAATCCAATAGGTTCATTACGCGGCATATTGGATTTTTCGGTGTCTAAAATAGGACATAACCCGTTTTGGGCGATTCTGTATTTTCATCATTGCACCTCGCACCTTTGATTCCAGTTCATCCCGATTCCTGGCAGGCTTTCCGCCATGAACCAAGGCCTTCAGGTCGCAATTCAGATACTCGTCCGGATTGAGTTCCGGGGCGTAGGCGGGCAAGAAGAACAACTCAATGTGCTCGGTATGTTTTTCCAACCAGTCCCGAACCTTGTTGCTGTGATGCACTCGCAGGTTGTCGAGAATCAAAAACACTTTGCGTCCAGCATCACGAACCAGGCGTGCAAGGAATCGAATCAGGACAGTGGCCGTCATCGTTTCCCGATAGAGCATGAAGCGCACTTTCCCCTGGTTGGTGACCGTGGAGATCATGTTCGTGGCAAACCGGCTGCCGGGCACCCTTTGAACAGGTGTTTTTCCCGCTGGCGCATAGCTCCGGCCATGTTGGCAATCGCTACGGATGCCCGTTTCGTCACCCCAGTGAATCTCCGCCCCTTCGTCCTTGGCGCGCCGGGCGATGCGTGGGTAACTCTCCTTGAGCCAAGCCTCCACCAATTCAGGTTTCTGCTCATAGGCCCGCTTCAACGGCTTCTGCGGTGTAAAACCCCAGCGCTTGAGATACTCACCGACCGTCCGAATCGGCATGTCGATCTTGAAACGACGATGGATCAACTCCTGAACTGCTGCCCGTGTCCAGAGCGCGAAGGAAAGCTTGAGTTGGTCAGGCATTTTCTCGCTGATCAACTGCTGCACTGCCCACTCCTGTTCCACGCTGAGTGTGCGTCGCTCACCAATCTCCGTGCCTCTTTTGCCGCCTTCTACCGCCGACTTGAGGCCTTCTGCCTGGTAGCGCGACCACCAATATTGGACCGTACGGGAATGTACTCCGACCGCTAATCCAATCTCGGCAAATTCGCGTCCGTTCATTCGCATGCGAAGCGCTATCTTGCGCTTCTCCTTTTGTTGCTCTGGCCTGAGCTTGCGGGCATCTTCTTTATCCATGCAAATATCATAACATAAACGCCCTATCTATTTGCCAGGTTAATAATGCTGGGGCGACTCGCACGAGTGTCATCATACTTGTCATTTTGATCAGCGACATTCAACCAGTATCGAATACGCCCTTGTTTAAGGTCGTCACCATTTTTGACCGCATTAACCGGCTGCAAGAGCAATTCGCCGCGGCGAAGTCCTTGGTGGAGTAATACGATAAAGATCACGAACATCATCCAGCGAGTTTTTTCTCGCTTGAAGGGATTTGTTGAAGATGTTGGGTCCAGCATCTCATAAAGTACCTCAACCACGTTTGCAGGTAAGGCGCGTAGGATCTCCTGTCGTTTGGAGCTTTGAACGTGTAATTGTTTGTAGAGACCGTTAAGGTGGCGGAGTTTTTTGGATGTTTCCGATAACGCTCCGTGAAGACCTCCGCGAGACTGCCAGGATAGGACACTGCTTACAAAGTCGTAGACCGTTCTCCATCTGGCTTCATCACTAGTCGTTCGCGTTGCTTTGTTACGTAGACTGATAAAGAACCCTTCAAGAATGCCAGCCACTTTATCTACGTTCTGAAAGCCAAGGGCATCGTCAAGTGCACCAAATCCAAGAAGCTCATCAGCAAAAAGATAAGCATCTTCAACATAGCGTAGTTTCATTAGACGGGTGTTGTGAGAGAGATGTCCTAACGATAGCGACGACCAAACGGTCGCCCAGTATCTTGGCAGACCATAGCTATCCACCAGAATTGATTCCCGGAGGCCAAGCGGGATTGAGTGTGAGAAGTGTGTCCTGAGCATGGGATGAACGTAGATTCAATGCAACAGTTATATATAAATTATAAACATGGTCTGTTGTTGCATTGTTTTTTACTTATATCCAGAAATAGCAACATCAGGATAAGTGCACTCAACGCGCATAATTTGTATTATGTAAAGTTGTAAATATTGGAGCCTCGGCCGATTGTGTGCAAGCCTCCTTCCCCGGGCTGCTAACATTCGCACATGAGTCGTTATCAAGACCTTGCCGCCGCCACCGAAAAACTGATTGCCGACGGCCTGCTCCGGCCCGGCGATCGTCTGCCTTCGATCCGTCAGGCCTGCCGCACGCACGCGCTGAGCCCGATCACCGTGAGCAGCGCCTACCAGGTGCTGGAAAGCCGCGGTCTGGTCGAAGCGCGCCCGAAGTCGGGCTATTTCGTGCGTGCCCGCTTTGGCCAGAACCTGCCCGAACCCGACATGACACAGCCCGGCAGCGATTCGACCGGACTGGAAGTCAGCGACTTCATTTTTCGCATCCTCGACAGCAGCAAGGACAGCGCCGTGCTGCCGCTCGGCTCCAGCTTTCCGTCGCCAGCGCTCTTTCCGCTCGCCAAGCTCGGGCGTTCCCTGGCTGCAGCAGCCCGCCATCTTGCACCGCAGGACACGCTGAACGATCTGCCGCCGGGCAATGCCGAACTGCGTCGCCTCCTCGCGCTGCGCTACCTGGCGCACGGCGCGAGCGTCGCACCGCAGGAAATCATCATCACCGCCGGCGCCATGGAAGGCCTCAATCTCTGCCTGCAGGCAGTGACCAGGCCGGGCGACCTGATCGCGGTCGAGTCGCCGACCTTCTACGCCGGTCTGCAGGCGGCCGAACGCTTGGGGCTCAAGGTTGTCGAGATCCCGACCCATCCGCGCGACGGCCTCAACCTGGAAGCGCTGGCCGATGTGCTGGCGCGGCATCCCGTCAAGGCCTGCCTGTGCATGCTCAATTTCTCGAATCCATCGGGCAGCCTGATGCCCGATGCGCGCAAGAAAGAGCTGATCGCCCTGCTCCGCCGGCACCAGGTACCGCTGATCGAGGACGACGTCTATGCCGAGCTGCATTTCGGCGCACAGCCGCCGCTGTGCAGCAAGGCACTCGATGCCGACGGACTGGTCATGCACGTCTCGTCCTTCGCCAAGTGCCTGGCGCCGGGCTATCGCATCGGCTGGGTCGCGGCCGGCCGCTACGTGGAACAGATCCGCCGCCAGAAGCTGACCAGCAGCCTGGCAACCAGCGTGCCGATCCAGATCGGGTTGGCCAATTACCTGAAACAGGGTGGCTACGACAAGCACCTGCGCCAGTTGCGGCTGTGTCTGGCAGCCCAGGCGGCGGCGATGATCGCCAGCGTCGAGCGGCATTTTCCGGCGGGCACCCGCATCGCCCGGCCGCAGGGCGGTTATTTCCTGTGGCTGGAACTGCCGGCCGGCGTCGATGCGCTGACCGTCCATCAGCAGGCCCTGGCCCACGGCATCAGTACGGCGCCGGGCCCGATCTTTTCCGCCAAGCGCGAATACGGCAATTTCCTGCGTCTCAATTTCGGGCACCCCGACAACGAGCGGCAAGAGGCCGCCATCGCCCTGCTCGGAAGCCTGGTCGGCGCTGCTGCGCAATCTGTGCCGATATAAAATCGATTATCCTGAATCTGTTCCTGTTTTTCCCGCGATGCTCTACTCCGGCTTTGCCATCGCCACCCGGGGAAACAGGAAATGGGCCAGCCCGTCAGTAAAATCCGCGCCGCCAAACTCGAACTCTACCGCAAGCAGGGAAAGATCCACGCCAAAGCCGTCAGCGGCCGTTTCAACAGCCTGCGCTGGCTTTGCGTCGGCCTCACCCAGATCATCTTCTACGGCGCCTGCTGGCTGAACTGGCCGGCCAACGGTCAACTGCGCCAGGCGGTGCATTTTGATATTGCACACGAAAAGCTCTACCTGTTCGGCCTCGTCCTCTGGCCACAGGATGCGCTGCTGCTCGCCCTCGTCCTGCTTATCGCGGCGACCGGGCTGTTCCTGACAACGGCGCTGGCCGGCCGCCTGTTCTGCGGCTTCCTCTGCCCGCAGACGGTCTATACCAGCATGTTCACGTGGATAGAGGCGCGCGTCGAGGGTGACCACCTGGCCCGCCTGCAACTCGATCGCGGCCCGCTCACTCTCAACAAGATCGTCCGCAAGACGCTCAAACACGTCCTCTGGGCAGCCCTGGCGGCATGGACGGCGATCACCTTCGTCGGTTATTTCACGCCGATCCGCGAACTGCTGCCGACCCTGGCCGACTGGCAGGTCGGTCCCTGGGAAGCTTTCTGGTTGATCTTCTACGCCGCCTTCACCTACGTCCAGGCCGGCCTGGCGCGCGAAGCGGTATGCCAGCACATGTGTCCGTATTCGCGCTTCCAGGGCGTCATGTTCGACCCGGCAACGCGCAGCGTCGCCTACGACAGCAAGCGCGGCGAACCGCGCAGCAGCCAGCGGCGAAGTTCTCCGGCCGGCGACTGCATCGACTGCGGCATTTGCGTCGAGGTTTGCCCGACCGGCATCGACATCCGCGACGGCCTGCAATACGCCTGCATCAACTGCGGCCTGTGCATCGACGCCTGCGACCAGGTGATGACGCGGATCGGTGCGCCGACCGGCCTGATCCGCTTCGCCTCGGAAAACGAACTCGCCGCCATGCCGCGCCAGGCCTGGTTCCGGCGTCCGCGCGTCATCGCCTATGCGGCGCTGCTGCTGGTTTTTGCCTTTTTGGGTGGGTGGACCGTCAGCCGCCATGCCGAGCTGCGCTTCGATGTGCTGCGCGACCGCGGCGTGCTCGCTCGCGAAACGGCCGACGGCCAGGTCGAGAACGCCTACACGCTGCAGGTCATGAACCTCACGGAAGAAGCGCAGGAGTTCGCGGTCGCCGTCGTCGGCGACGGCAAGCTGCAAATCGTCGGCCCCAATACGGTCAGCGCCGCACCGGGCAGCATCGCACCATTGCAAGTCACTGTTGCGGCCCCGGCCGGTGCCTTGCCGGCCGGCACGCATGCGCTCCGCTTTCATGTCTTCTCGCCGGCGCAACCGGCGCTGCACGCCGAGGAAGCAAGTACCTTCCGGATGCCGGAGGCGACTGGCAGGTAGTTACAGCCTTGGCGGACGGCCTTCACAGAAATAAACACTTGGTCACACTTGGCCCCTATTTCTGCCTGACGGCCTTCCTTATACTGCCTGGCATTATCTTTCCCGTCATCGCGATGAAAAAATCCATTAGCTGGCTGCTCCTCGCAGCAATCTCTTCCTCGGCCCTCGCGCTGGAACTGGCACCGCTACCGCAGCAGCCGGGTGCGGTAGCGGTCACCGCGGAACTGATTTCGCGCTTTCACTACCGGGAAAACCAGCTCGACGACACGCTGTCGGGGCAGATCTTCGACCATTACCTGAAGGCGCTGGATGGCGAAAAGTACTTTTTCGACCGCAACGACATCGAGCGCCTGGCGCCCCTGCGCACCCGCCTGGATGACGCCATCCGGAACCAGGATCTCGGACCGGCTTTCGGTATTTTCAATCTCTACGCCCAACGGGTGGTGGAGCGTTTTGGCTACGCCCGCAGCCTGCTCAAATCGGGCTTCGACTTCGGGCAGAACGAAAATCTGGTGTTGTCACGCGAGAAACTGGACTGGCCGGCCTCTGCGGCTGAAGCCGAGGACCAGTGGCGCAAGCGCGTAAAAAATGACTGGTTGCGTCTGAAGCTGGCCGGCAAGGACGACAAGGCGATAGTCGAGACTCTGGACAAGCGTTACGAGGCATCGATCAAGCGCATAGGCCGGCTGAAAAGCGAAGACGCTTTCCAGATCTTCATGAACGCCTACACCATGGCCGTTGAGCCCCACACCAACTATCTGGGGCCGAGCGCGACCGAAAACTTCGACATCTCGATGC
Organism: Quatrionicoccus australiensis; assembly: GCF_020510525.1. Classification (NCBI taxonomy): domain Bacteria; kingdom Pseudomonadati; phylum Pseudomonadota; class Betaproteobacteria; order Rhodocyclales; family Azonexaceae; genus Quatrionicoccus; species Quatrionicoccus australiensis. The sequence goes on along the minus strand of NZ_CP075188.1, from coordinate 2,062,073 downwards.
GCCTGTCGCTGGTCGGCATCGGTGCCGTGCTGCAGGAACGCGACGAATACACGACCATCCGTGAATTGATGGCCGGCAGCCCGGCCGCCAGATCCGGCCAGCTCAAGGTTGGCGACCGTATCGTCGGCGTCGGCCAGGGCGCCAACGGCCCGCTGGTCGATGTCACCGGCTGGCGCCTCGACGACACCGTGCGGCTGATCCGCGGCGAAGCCGACAGCGTCGTCGTGCTCGATATCCTGCCAGCCGATGCCGGTGCAGCCGAAAAGCACAAGCTGGTGCCGCTGACCCGCAAGAAAATCAGTCTGGAAGAGCAGGCCGCAAAGAAATCGATCATTCCGGTCAGCGACGGTGGCATCACCCGGCGCATCGGCGTCATCGCCCTGCCCTCCTTCTACCAGGACTTTGAAGCCCGGCAGAAGGGCGAGCGCAATTTCAAAAGCGCGACCCGCGATGTCGAGCGCATCCTCGGCGAGCTGAAAAAGGAAAAGGTCGATAGCGTCCTGATCGACCTGCGCGGCAACGGCGGCGGCTCGCTGGTCGAGGCGGTTGAATTGACCGGCCTGTTCATCGATACCGGTCCCGTCGTCCAGCAGCGCAATGCCAAGGGTGAAATCAGCATCGCCAGGGATACCAAGGCCGGCAGCGCATGGGATGGGCCACTCGGCGTGCTGATCAATCGCGACTCGGCCTCCGCTTCGGAAATTTTTGCAGCGGCCATCCAGGATTACCGGCGCGGCCTGATCATCGGCGAGCCCAGCTTTGGCAAGGGCACGGTACAGACCATGATCGACCTTGACCGGCTGGCCCGGCAGGACAAGCCGCTGTACGGCGAACTGAAAATGACCATCGCGCAGTTTTTCCGCATCGATGGCGGTACCACGCAATTGCGGGGTGTCACGCCGGACATCGCTTTCCCGCTGGCCGACGAGGCCGACAACCAGGGTGAAGCAGCCTTCGACAATGCTCTCCCCTGGGTCCGCATTGCGCCCGTCCCCTACACCGCGCAGGGCGATCTGAGCAACGAACTGGAAGCGCTGCGCAGCCGCCACGCCGGTCGTATCAAGGAAGACCGCGAGTTTGTCGCGCTGCAGGAAGATGTCGCGGAAATCGCGCGGCAACGCAAAAGCAACGTGATTTCACTGAACGAAACGGAACGCCGACAGTTGCGCGACGCCCAGGAAGCAAGAGCGGCAAGGCTGGATGTGCAAAACGCAGCGGCCAAGGCGCAAGGCAAGCGTGCCGCCCGCAAGCCTAATGCTTTCAGCGATGATGGCCTGCAAGCCGATGAACGCCCGCTCAGTCTGGATCTTGCCGAGTCGGACGAGCGCAAGAAGGCGCCTGATCCCTTGCTGAACGAGGCGGCGCGCATCCTCGGCGACGAAGTCAGCTTGCGCACGTCGGCCGACTGGCTGGCGGAAAAATCCGGCAAGACAGCGCAGGTGCACTAAACGCAGACAGGGCCGGCTACCAGGGCAACTCGGCCTGAATGGCTGCCCCAGGCGCAGCTGCCTGCGCAAGGGGTACCAGGCCGCTGACCCGCACGCCGAGCAGCCGGATCTTCTGCTCCAGCGGCACACGCTTCAGGCATTCGCCGGCGGCCTTGCGGATTTCCGGGCCGCTGCTGATCGCCACCGGCAGGCTCAGGTCGCGCGTCACGGCGTGAAAATCGGCATAGCGCAGCTTGATGCCTATGGTCCGGCCGGCGTAGCCCTTGCGTTGCAGATCGTCGGCGACGCGCATGCACAAGGCAGTAAAAATCTCTGACAGCGCCGCCCGGTCCTGCCGCGCATGCAAATCCCGCTCGAAGGTGCTTTCCCGGCTGATCGATTTTGGCTCCGACTCGGTGACCACAGGCCGTTCGTCGATCCCGTGCGCCGCGCGATGCAGCCAGGCGCCGGTGCGCTCACCGAACTTTTCGACCAGGAAGTCGACCGGCACCGCTGCCAGTTCGCCGATCGTGTTAATGCCCAGCCGGGCCAGGCGCTCGCTTGCCTTGGGACCGATGCCGTTGATTTTTCTCGCCGGCAGCGGCCAGATCCGGCTCACCACCTCCTCCTCGCCAAGGATGGTGATGCCGTCCGGCTTGTCGAGATCGGAGCAGATTTTTGCCAACAGCTTGTTCGGTGTGATGCCGATCGAACAGGTCAGGCCGGTAGCGTTGAACACCGCCTGCTTGATGCGCCGCGCCAATGGTGCGCTGGCTTCCGGGATGTCGCTCAGGTCGAGGTAGATCTCGTCGATGCCCCGGTCCTCGATTTTCGGCGCAATGCTCGCCACCGCTGCCTTGAAGCGCCGCGAATAATCGCGATAGGCATCGAAATTGGCCGGGAGCAGGATCGCATCCGGGGCAAGCTGCGCCGATTTCATCAGTCCCATGCCGGAAAAGACGCCGAGTGCGCGCGCCTCGTAGGTCGAGGTGGTGATCACGCCGCGACCGACGTAATCGCCAAGACGGGAAAAGCGCTTGCTGCCGTCGGGCTGTTCGACCGGCTGATGCACGTTGCGCCCGCCAACCACCACCGCCTGGCCGCGCAATTCCGGATAGCGCAGCATTTCGACCGAAGCGAAGAAGGCATCCATGTCGAGGTGAGCGATACGTCGGGTACTGTTCATATGTACAGTATAGCGAGGTTCCGGCTGCGAGCCGCAGCCGGCGCGTTCCGCCAACCCTGCCCGATTGCAATTAACAGTTGAAATGCCCGGCAAAAAGGTCGAACATGCTGCCCCTTTCGCCCGTCGTCGGCCATCCGCCGCCGCTGGGCACAGCATTCAGGACAGGTACCGGCCGTGGCTTTCAAAGACAACTCTGCAGAATTCAAGCTGATCGACATTGCTCTGATCGAACCTGATCCGGCGCACCCGCGCCGGCATTGCGACGAGGTCGGTCTCAAGGGCCTGGCCAACTCGATCCAGAGCAAGGGCCTGATCCATCCGGTGCTGGTCCGCCCTGCCGACGCCGCCGGGCGCTATCGCCTGATCGTCGGCGAACGGCGCTGGCGGGCGGCGCAACTGGCCGGCGAGACGCAGCTGCCGGCCCTGGTGCGCGCCTGCGACGGCGACGAAGCGCTGGAAATCCAGGTCTTCGAGAATCTCGGTCTGGGGCTGCGTGCACCGCTCGAGCCGCGTGAAATGGCCGGCGCCATCCAGACCATCGCCGAGCGCTTCGAGAGCCGCGAGGCGGCGGCCGAACATTTCGGCCGCAACCCGACCTGGCTCAACCAGGCGACCGCCGCCGCCAACCTGTCGCCTAAAGTGACCGCCCTGCTCGATTCCGGCAAGATCGCCAGCACCAGCACGGCAATCCAGCTCGAACGACTGGCGCAGAAGAACGTCGCCAAGGCCGACACCCTGATCGATCAGGTCGAACAATTGCCGGAAGGTGAAAAACTCTCGAAAACGGTAGTCGACCGTGCGCTGAGCGAAGAAGGCCTGCGCCGCGGCAAGAAGAAGCCGGTTGTGGAAGAAGCCGAAGCGCCCGTCGTGACGACGCCGGCCTGGGAAACGCCGGCTACCCCCGCCACAGCTCCGGTCGCCGCACCGGTAGAAGTCGCAACGCCAGCGGCCGCCGTCGGCCGTCGGGTCCATCCTTCCAAGATCCGTCTGGTCGCCGAAATTCTCGGCCTCGCCGATGGCGACGAGGAAGAAGTCCTCTCCCGCCTGGTCGACGAATTCCTGGCCATGCAGGGCGACGCCGGTCCGGCCGCCTGAAGCGCAGAGAAAGCCCGCCATGAACGCAGACAGCCACAACGACATCGCCGACGACGCAGACAGTGCCATTTTCGAGGCGCTGCTCTGGCGCAACAAGGGCTGGACGGCACGCGTCATCAAGAACGAGGACGACGAAGGCTGGGCGGTCGCGATGATCAAGGATGGCGAATCGGAACCGGCTCTGGTCGGCCCGTGGACCATGGGCCGCGACAAGAAAAACCCGAAGCCGCTCGACGCCAATGCCTTCGCGACCCTGGTCAAAACCGCCTCGGAAGTCCTGCGCCGGCATGAACACCACCTGCACGCGCTGTATCACCAGAAAATCACGGTGACGACGGAAGCCGGGCCGGTCAGCGTCACGCTCGACATCGTGCCCGACGAAGACGACCCCTATGCCGTGCTGGCGGCGTACGATATTGCCGGTGAGCAACTCGCCGAACAAAAGGTCGAGGCCAATTTCAAGCTCAGTATGAAGAGCGCCAGCGCCTGGATTGCCAGCGAGTTCCGGCGCCCCGGCTAGATCCCCGACCGGCGGCGCCACCAGCCTGTGTTGTGCAGCAAAGGAGTCCGCCATGTCACGCCAGCCCTACCCTCTTGACCTGGTCTATGCCCTGCTCGAACCCGGTCCCGTGCTGTTGCTGACCACTGCGCAGCATGGCAAGGCGAATGTGATGAGCCTATCCTGGCAGACGCCGCTCGAATTTGAGCCGCCCCTGGTCGGTTGCGTGGTCAGTACCGGCGATTTCAGTTTCAAGGCCTTGCAGGCGACGCGCCAGTGCGTGCTCAACATTCCCAGCGTCGCCCTGGCCGGCGCCGTCGTCACCTGCGGCAATGTCTCGGGCGAAGATGCCGACAAGTTTGCGTTGAGCGGCCTGACTGCGCTGCCCGCCAGCCAGGTCGAGGCGCCGTTGATTGCCGAGTGCTTTGCCAATCTCGAATGCCGCGTCGTCGATACGCGGCTGGTCAATCGCTACAACTTCTTCGTGCTCGAAGTCGTCGCCGCCTGGCACAAGCCGGCCGAAAAGGAGCGCCGCACCCTGCACCACCAGGGCAACGGGATGTTCATGATCGCCGGCGAGAGCATCCGCTCCGCCTCGAAGATGAAGTAAAAACCGGCTTCAGATGGCGTTCACCGCCTCGGCGACGAGGCTGAGCGAACGCAGGCGCAGGGCCGGATCGAAGATATCGCAGACCAGCATCATTTCGTCGGCCGCCGTCGCCTGCTGCAGTTCGCGCAGACCGGCCGCGACCTTGTCCGGCCCGCCGACCACGCCGGCGCCGAGAAAGCCTTCGATGCCGGCGAGTTCCTGGCGCGACAGGCCGGCCAGATAGTTTTCCTGCGGTGGCGGCAGGCAGCGCCGGTCGCCGCGCAGGATGCCGAGCACACGCTGGTAGGTGCTGCTGGCCAGAAACTCGGCTTCGTCATCGCTTGGCGCGGCAATCACCGGCACGCCGATCATCACGTAGGGTTGAGCCAGTTTTTCCGACGGGCGGAAATTGCGCCGGTAGATGTCGATGGCCTGCAACAGCATGGCCGGCGCGAAATGCGAGGCAAACGCGTAAGGCAGGCCGCGCTCGGCCGCCAGGCGGGCCGAGAACAGGCTGGAGCCGAGCAGCCAGATCGGCACCTCGGTGCCGTTGCCGGGTACGGCGATGACTTGCTGAGGGTCGGCCGGGAATCGTGCGAAACCCTCGAAAAAATCGCTTAGTTTGTTGTTCTGAAAAGAAAATTAGATTGGTTGAAGTAAGGCCGTTTTTAACCAGCCTGCCCTTATTGATTGAGGCTTATGCTGCGCACGTCAGAGCCTTGTTTGCGCTGACAAAAACGCTATCGGGCTTGGATTTGTACTCGGCACTTGGTGCTCCGTTGTGTGTTTTGCACATTGGAGTAATGAAGTTGAGTTTTCGCAGCGATTCGTCCTTCATATTCGGCAAAATGACATGCGCTCCTACCTCCGCTTGGGACTCACACCCCTGCACGTGGCATTTTGGCGTTGCGGAAACCTTGGCAAACTTTTTCCAGTGGCCAAGCCAGGAACCGCAACTACAATCCTTGTCTGAGGTTCCATTCAGATTTTTCATCGTGATCGAACCACTGCCGGTCAGTGTCTTGCTCATGAACATCTCCCTAAAGTGACCACGCACGCGCATGGCAATCCATGATATTGGGATTCCCTCTGAGAAATTCAATAGTCATTGATCTTGACTTGTTGATTCGGCCTCCAAAATTCGGAATCCCTCATCCAATGTCTCGATCTTGCGTCGGAAATCCAGCACGTAATCGCCGAAACGATTGATATGCTCCAGCCGGTATGGTGCTAGTCCAGCCAAGACTTCCTGGTTGATCACAGCCCCGTCGGCCTGGAGTTGCTTCAGCACCCGGCTCATTCCCACCACGTTGTGCAAGATCACCAGGTTGGCAACAAGATGGTTGTATTTGATAATTTTGCGCTGTTCATGGCGCAAGTTTTCGGCAATCACCCCCTCTCCGCCGAAGAACAGCTTTTTCTCGAAACCATTGAATTGCTCTGACTTATTGGTTTCCGCGTGGATGAGCCGGCGAAGTTCGACGTCGCCAACGTATTTCAGCAAGAACATGGTTCGGATTACTTTGCCGAGTTCCTTGAAGGCGAAATACAGCTTGTTCTTTCGACTGTAAGTCCCCAAGCGACGCAGGATGGCCGAGGCAGAAATTTTCCCGAGCTTGATGGATACCGCCACGCGCAGCATGTCTGGCAAATGAGTCTCGATCATCTGCCAGTTGATGTCGTCGCTGAAAAGCCGATCAATATGGGTAAATTTCTTGTTGCTGTCGGGCCGATGGAACACGAGATCCTTGATGCCACGGATGCGCGGCATCAGTTTGATGCCCAAGAGGTGGGAAAGCGCAAACACCGTGTAGCTCTGAGCTTGGGTGTCACCATGGATGGTGTCCGGCCGGATATCCGATGTATTGGTCATCAACCCGTCGAGGATGTGGGTGCCCTCGTAGGTGCCGCAGGAAATGAAGTGGCTGAACAGCGCGATGAATTTGTCGGAGACATGGTAGTAGCCGATACCGCCATAGCCGCCGTAGCGGATATGATGTTCGGAAATCAGGTTCTGCTCGTAGAGGTTCCATTTTGTGCCGTCGGCCGAGGCATGCTTGCCCGATCCCCAGTAGCCAGGCAATTCGAACTTGTTGTAGGCATTGATGACCTTGACGATGGCTTTTTCCAGCACCTCTTCTGTCACGTACTTGATGTTGAGCCAGGCGATTTGCTTGCGGCTCATGCCCCGAATTGAGCGCGCCGTCTGGGTCGGCCCGAGGTTACAACCATAACAGAACAAGGTGCTGATCACTCGTGGCCGCAATTCCTCGATTCGGCTTTCGGTTCCCATCAACGGCCTAAACAACTTGTGCAATTGCAGCCAGCGCTCAGTGTCGATCAGTACGTCGACGATACTGATATTCTCCATGTGCTCGGTGATCAGCTGGTCGATCGCCCTGATGCCGGGCAGCGGTTCGCTGGCTGGCGGTTTCTTCAGGATCAGCCTGTCATCGACGATTTCGGCATAGGCATTTTCAGGAAATTCGGCATCGACCGTCTCAGCCGTCTCCAGCAATGCGGCCTTCAAGGACTCGGTAAAGGCCCTAGAATCCGTTTCGACACCGGTGACCTCGCCATACTGCGCCAGTTCGCGACTCAGGGTGTCGTCGTCAACCAGTTGCTCTCGGTAGTCGTCGTAACGTTCTCCGTACTGGATAAACAGATCTCCCGATTTCAGTTCATCGCGGATCGCATACAGGACCGCCAGTTCGAAGTAACGGCGGTTGATGGCAACGACCTGGCCGTCGGCGCGTTCGGAAATGACCAGTTTTCGCCAGGCCGTGGAGAGCCACTGAAAATCCTCCTCGGCATTCAACCCAACCAATGACAGCGGCACGACCTCATGCCGGGTGCCACGCAGCGCCTGCAACGCTTTCATCATCCGGATCAGGGTATCGTCTTCACTGGTACTCTGCGGATTGACGATTTCGATACAGTTCAGCAACTGAGCTCGAACCATCTTGTAGGGCTGGATTAGGAACGGCAGATGATTACGTCCGGCGTAGGCCATGTGCTCATCGCAGATGGCCACAAGGTCATCGACATCAGCAATTAGGCTGCCGCCGATGGCCTCCACCCGTTGATGATCCGAGCCGTCAATTCGATAGGCCAGCAACATCTCTTTTAACTGGCTGATCAGACGATCGGTTCGTTGCAGGTGTTCCTGTTGGTATTCGCCCAACTTGTTGCGCGCCTGATTGTCGAGGTTCTGGAGCATGCGGACAAACAGATCGGCCGCATCGTCGAGCGTCTGGGCAAATTGCGAGCGGATGTAAATGACCGCCAGCGCATAGCGCTTCTGGGGCTTCAGTTCCGCCATTTCCGCCGCATCCAACGAACGGGCGATATAGCGGTACTGCTTGAGTTTCGGAACGGGAATGTCGGGGATGGGTAGTTGGTCGACCAGCAACTGGAGCCTGCGGATATGCTGGAGATAGGAGCGGGTTTCCTTGTTGGTTGGCTTTTTTGGTTCGCGCTTGAGCAGGTTCCAAGTGCTGCTGGTCTCGCCCGACTTGATCTTGAACAGGTTGTCGATCAAGGCTTTCACCTTGGCATCAAGTTGGTCGGCGATGCTCGCAAAATGGACATCGTGGACCTTTTCCCGGGCCTGGATGCCCAACCGATCGAGCGTGGAGAAACCGGGCAACTCATAGCGATGATGTACCAGTTCTTCAAGCATCACATTGATGATGTCGGCCACCACATGCCGGCTATCTGCGGCGGTTTCTGCAACATGCCGCAACCAGGCACGCCCCTGATTGTCCAACGGCCGAACATTTAGGTAGCGTCGCAACGCAGCAATCAATGTGGTGCGCGTCGTCGTTCGGTCGAACTGCCGAAGTTCATCGGCCCTCGGTGGCCGATACCCCGTTTGGGCCACAATGTGTTGGCGAATCACCGACGGGACATCCCTGATGTGGACGAAGTACCCAAGGCGCTGAAATAGCTTCAGGTAGATGAATGCAGCCGAGCGAGCAATGGGACGCTTTACGGTCTTGTCGATGAACGCGATTTCCTCGGGCGTCAGGGTATAAATCTCGTCGAGATCCTGTGCCGATGGGTCCGCTTTCAGGCGGGGATACGCGGTCTCGTGAAGCTGGGTCATGCGAGATCAATCCCAATGCCTACCGGTGGCCGGGTCACGGCAGATCGCCTCCAGGAAGCACTCACGGGCATCGGCAATACGATGGAGTTCGTCGAGCAGTGCATAGAGATGGTCGTCCAGGATATTGCTTGAAGGTGTTGGAACGGAAATCCGGTATCGACGGCCATCCTCATCCAGCGGTTGGGCCTGAAATCGGGCAAGGCAGGTACTTGCCATATCCCGCAAGGCGTTGGCGACACCGCGCCGACCACCGTTGAAGGCAGATAGGTCGATGGAAACCTCGATCGTTGTATGGGCGACCTCAGGCAGGCTGGGTAGTTGCGGTGTCGAGGCTAGTGCCGTTTCCGGCAACATCCGATTCAGGCCCTGCTCGAAACGCGCCTTCTGATCGATGCTGACCCCATCCAGATAGCGCATAGCAGTCTTCACGTCACGCCAGCCCACGTAATTCATCAACTCCCGGAGATCCCAGCCGCTCATGCCCGCCCACTGGGCGAACCCACGGCGCAGTGAGTGACTGCTGAAGGCTTCTGCATCAGCTACGCCGGCCTGGCTCAGCAACTTTCGTAGCATGGGAATGATGCTGCTCGGGGTCAGTTCGGCCTCGGACAGATGCCCCCAACGGTCAATCTTGCGGAATAGCGGTCCCGCCTTCAGTTTGGACAAGGTCAACCAGTCTTCGACTGCCTCGACCGGGCACAGCCGGGACAGCGCCGGGCAGGCGTAGCTTCGGCCTTCCAGGTTGCGATCCCCCTTGCTGCGGGGCAAGAAACAGGTCAGCCCCTCGCCGGGCTTGATCTCGATGAATTCGATGCGTAGGTTAGCCAGTTCGTCGGAACGGAACCCGCGCCAGAAACCGAGGAGAACCAGGGCTCGATCACGGGTATGTCGCAGGGCGCTGGCCGAATCCCCCCGGCTAACCGCTGCGGCCGTGGCCGATGTCAGCCAGTCGGCAACACCGCACAGGATTTCCAACTCCAGCGGCTTGGCCCGCTTTTCCTGGGCCGGATGTAGGGTCCGGATACCTTTCAACAATTGCCGTATCTTCGGGGCTTTCGTGGGGTCCGGAAAACCATGATCCTGGTGCCAGCGCGACAGCGCGGCGAGGCGGTGCTTGAGGGTGTTCAGCGACAAGGATTCGGCGTACGCAGCCAGGTAGCGGGAAATCGAATCGATGGTTGCCGGCAACAAGCCTCCCCACTCGATCTCGAAGTGCTGGATGGCTGACGCATAGCTGCGTCGGGTGTTGGCCCGTTCAGCGGCATCAAGATAGAGATCGACCTGGCTCATCGCATTTCTAGCTGGATTCAGGTTCGTGTGCGCAGCGGCAGCGAGACTTGCGGTTCCAGCGCTTGGAGCACGGCGTGGGCCTTGAGTATGTCCTGATGTAACTGCGCATGCTTCGGGGCGTGTACGGTAACCACCAAGGCGTAGCGGATGGCAGGTGCCCCTGACGAAGCTTGGCCCCCAGCCTCGCGAGCGTTGTAATGCACGTCGAACACGGGTTCAAGCAGGCTGCTACCGTAGTAACTGTGCTCAGCGTGCAGCACCGTTTCCCACTTGCCCAGATCGGCCCGCAGTTCGGCCTCGGTCCGAAAGTCGGCCGATGGGAAAAAACTGACCGACGACGCATTGGTGGCGCCAGCCTTGCGCTTGCTGCTGTTGGGTCGGAAGGTAATGCCGAGGCCGGCTTTCGTGTAGGCGCCGGCATCCTGAGGGTCGACCGGGCTGGCATAACAGAAAGTTGCCCGTAAACGCACCTTCCCCTCTAGCTGAAAAGCAGGCAAAGGAATCGGTGCGCGCAGGAATTTTCCAGGGCGTAGCTCACCCTGATAGATGATTCGAGCCTCTCCGTCGCCGCAGGTGATCAGGCGGTTGATATCCGATGGGACACGTCCCCAGCCGACATGATGAACATCGTGCTCTTCATTGCTTTCGCAGCCATGGACCAACAGCGTCTTGATGGTCAACGGATGTACAGGATCGCCCAGAATGGCCCGGATACCAACTGCCGAGCGCAGCGCGAGCGGTGCCGCGAAGCTGGTTCCCAGCGTGGCGGCCAGGTTCGGTCGGCTGCCAGAGGCTGCTACGTGAAAATACTCCTTGGGCGCTCCGCCAAACGCCACCACATCGGGTTTCCGTCTTCCCGGGCTACGACCGGGACCGGTCGCGCTGTAAGCGGCGCGTTTCCAATCCGCGCCGCTTCGGTCGGCAGCGCCCACGGACAAAGCATTCACGCTATCAGAAGGCACCTGGATACGATTAAGGCCAAGTGCTGCATCGCGCTCACCGTTGTTACCGACTGCGACGGTCATCAGGGTTTCACCATCGCTCAAAATGCTGTCGATCACCGCCGTCCAGGCGTGAACATCCTGGTCCTCGACCGGCAGGTCCGGACCCAGGCTGAGGTTGATGAACTGGTATTGACGGGAGAGCAGTACGGTTTCGACGTGGCCGAGCGTGCGATACAACTCGTAGGGATCTTCCCCATCGATCTTGGCATCCAGCACGCGATGATGGTCAACCGGCGCGTAGGGGCGTTCTGCCGCTGCTTCCGGCTCAATTGGCCCAAACAGCAAAGCCGAGGTAACGCCGAGTCCATGCTCGGTGAAGTCGGGTACGTCGCTTGCCTCCTCGTCGGCCAGGAAATAGCGGCGGACATAGCCATCGAGGATGTGCTCCGCCGGTAGGCCGCCATCCAAGACAGCGACCTTGGGTTCGCGAGAAAGTGGCTCGCCGCTTGGCAACGAGAATGACACCGCCAGCGGCATGCTGCGGGTGACCGGACGTGCCGCCCGCAAGTGCGGCATCGGCCGGACGACACGGGTCAGGGTGAACTGGGCCAGTTTTTCCAGGCCGGCGGCATCCCCCTCGACCGCAACGAAGAGCAGGCGGCCCGCTTCAAATTCGAATTCGCCATTGACCCTGAAGCCGCAATCCTTAGCGTAGTCAGCGAACATGGCGCGAACATCCGAGGCGTCGCCCTCGGGGGGGAAATGCAGGCCGACCTCGAAAACGTGACCAATATTAGCCCCCTCAAGATGCAGACGATCAGATGGGGTCATGGCGGCAAAGGTCTCTATGCGTGCAAACTGCTCGGCGACTGGCATCTGTTCGTTCAGGTTTCGGGCGAAAGCTGAGAAGCTTCCCAGTGCCGCCCGCGTGCCAGCCACGAAAAGTTCCGTGGTTTCTGCTTCCGGCGGCGCCTTCTTCTGAGTTTGGCGGCGCGGCTGGATACGGCGGGTCCGCGACCCGACCGAGGCGAGGCCGACCTGATCGAGCAGCAGCTTCGGGAAAAATGACTTGGCCAGGTAGGCCGGGTGCAATATCAGACGGGCCACCGCTAAATCATCGGCACAGGCCTTCGCTGGTAATTCTTTGAAAACGCTATTAGCTAACTCGATCTCTGGCACGATGATGCGCTTGGCCTCGCCGAGCGTATAGGGGTGAGCCTTGTCGCCAACCTTCTTCTTGGGTGCTTCGATGGGATAGGTCAGCAATTCGGCACGGCCGATCAGGTATCGCGTAGTCACTTATTTGAGCCCCCTACCTTTGCGGGGTGATGGTCCCGCGTGTTTGCGAATGGTGTCGCGAGCGACCCCCGTCATTTGACTGATCTGCATGTGCGTATGCTGGCCCGCCTTGGCCAGTTCGATTGCGAGATTGAGGCGTTCTGCCTTGCTCAAGGCTTCCTGACGCTGGCCCAGTGCCGAGCCGATTAGTTGTTCTAACGGTGCTGTCTGCAAGACATGGCCACGACGCAAGGCGTTGATGCTGCGTTCGACATCCGACAGCGACTGCCCCTGTAGGCCGGCGGCTAGCACATCGATCCAGGACTCAAACAGTTTCAGGTCGTCGCCAAGGAATCGCTGGATGGCAACCGCAATCGCCGAGGCATCCGGTGCGTCGAACTTGAGAACCATATCAAAACGTCGCCACAGCGCAGGATCGACCAGTTCCGGATGATTGGTGGCAGCCAGCAGTAATCCGCTGTCCGGCCACTGGTCGACTTCCTGCAGCATGACGGTGACCAGGCGCTTCAGTTCGCCGATATCGGATTCATCGCTTCGCCGTTTGGCAATGGCGTCGATCTCATCAAGCAGCAGGACGGCGGCGTGCTTCTTGGCATGGTCCAGGGCGGCACGCAGATTGTTGCCAGTCTTGCCAAGCAGGCTGCTCATGACCGCCGTCAGGTCAAGCACCCATAGGGGCTTGCCCAAGGCGCTGGCGATCCAGCGGGCCGAGAGTGTTTTGCCGACCCCGGGTGGCCCAACCAAAATGGCTGAACGGGTCGGGCTGATACCGCGAGCAGCCAGCCGTTCGCGTTCCTGGCGTTCGCGAATGATGGCGCCGATGGCGTCATGAACGCCGCCGGGAAGAATCGGCGGAGCCAACCCGACTCGATCATCGAAGACGCGAATCAGTGCTAGGCGGGAGTCGCCATCAACTGGTAATGCCACTTCGCCAGCTTCAACCACTGGTGTGCCTCGACGCAGGATTGAATTACCTGCTGATCGGGTCTGGGATGCTTTCAGAGATTGATCAAGACGTGCTGCCAGTTCGGGGCGCTGCTGACGATACTTGCGTACGAGGCGCGCTAGCAGCAGGCGTGTATCTTCATGTGCCTCTGAAGCAGCGAGTCGAGCTAAATTGGCGAAATCATCCTCTATGTTTTCTATCTCGCCTGAAATTCTTTTTTTTTCCACAAAATAGCCTTTTAAAGAGTGCAGTTTGTTTTGGCGAATTTTATGGCGAAATATAATTATTGGTCAATAAGGCCGATGTTGATCAGGCCATCCTGAGATCAAGCATTTTTGAATGGGAAACAATTACCGGTGAGAACTGGGCAGGGATAGCGTAAAGCGCGTTTTTTCAGCGGTCGATTGGACACGTACTTTCCCGCCATGTGCAATCACAATTGATTGGGTGATAGCTAACCCAAGTCCCGAATTTTCGGTTGTCCGCAGTCGGGAACTGTCAACCCGATAAAAACGATCGAACAGGCGGGGCAAATGCTCCGCAGGAATCTCGTTCCCTGTGTTTTCGACGGCAATATGTGTCAATCCGTCATCACGCTCCTCGATTTGCACTGTAACCACTCCATCGTTTGGCGTGTGCCTCAACGCATTGGACAGCAGATTGCTTATCGCTCGGCGCAACATCAATCGGTCTCCGAGGATTTGGCCGGCGCCAGAGAATGACAAGTCAATCGATTTCTCTTCGGCAAGCACATCGTAATACTCGAGCAAATCGCCAATTTCCTCGGCAAGGTCTATCGCCTCTCGATTGGGGATGATCTGGTTGTTGTCGGCCTTGGCCAGGAAAAGCATGTCGGAAATGGTTCGCGATAAGCGTTCGAATTCTTCCGCGTTCGATGCCAGGATGTCCCGGTAGTCCTCTGCAGAGCGTGCTTTCGAGAGCGTGACCTGGGTCTGGGTCAACAGATTGCTGACCGGCGTTCGCAACTCATGGGCCAAGTCCGATGAAAAATCCGACAGGCGCTGAAAGGATTCTTCCAAGCGCGAAAGCATGCCATTCAGTGTGTCAGCCAGATCCGCCAATTCGCGGGGGATGGCTTCGACCGGCAAGCGGGTATGCAGGCGATTGGCGGTGATCTCAGCCGCCTGCCGCTTAATGGCCAGTAAAGGCAACAGGCCGCGCCGGACGACAAACCAGCCGAGCAATCCCATCGCCAGGGTTGCCAAGCTCATGAACCCCCACAAGGTCTGCCGGAAGGAAGTCATGAAGTGCTCGTGATGGGTGATTTCGGTAGCAATTGCCACGGTGTAACTACCGCCACCATCGGTGCCTTTGATCATCGAGGAAATTCCCCGCCATGGCTGGCCGTCGTTACTGTTCCATTTGACGGGTTGCTCGCGCCTTGGTGTCGCGCCAATGCTTAGTAGATCCTGCGGAAACACCATCGCTTCGTTGGCATACAGCGTTTCGCCATTCTGGTCATAGACGGCAACGATCAGCCCGTGATGCCCCGTCAGCGCATCGTCCAGTTGCTGGGTCAGTGTCTCTTTCGGCTGACTATCTGGTTTTCGTTCCAGGATATGCCTTGCCAACTGCATTTTGCCGGTCAGCACATCCAAATCCTGCTCTTCAAAGTGGCGCTCAACCGCATTGCCGATAAGCAGGCCGAGCAGGAACAGCACAAAGGCCGAGGCCAACGCGAACAGCAGGGTCAGCCGGAGTGTCAGTGATGGGCCGCGGATCGGGGTCAATCGGTAATCTCCAAAACATAGCCCATGCCGCGCACGGTACGAATCAATTTGGGTTCGTACCCCTCATCAATCTTGACCCGAAGGCGTTTGATGGCGACCTCGATGACGTTCGTGTCGCTGTCGAAATTCATGTCCCAAACCTGGGAGGCAATCAGCGACCGAGGCAGCACTTCGCCCTGGCGGCGTAACAGCAGTTCAAGCAGCGCGAACTCCTTGGCAGTCAGATCGATGCGTTTGCCGGCGCGATTGACCCGGCGCCGTAGCAGGTCGAGTTCGAGGTCTGCGGCGCGCAGAAACTCGGATTCCTTGGCTTTTCCGCCCCGCCGCAACAGGGTTCTGACACGAGCCAACAGTTCGGAGAAGGCAAAGGGCTTCACCAGGTAGTCGTCGGCGCCCAACTCCAGTCCCTTGACCCGATCCTCGACCTGGTCGCGTGCTGTCAGAAACAGCACGGGCATTTCCTTGCCGGCCCGGCGAATGCCTTGCAGCACCTGCCAGCCGTCGATACCCGGGAGCATGACGTCGAGGATCGCCAGATCATAGGCATCGGTCAGCGCCAGATGCAGTCCGTCGAGGCCGTTGACGGCCAAATCCACGACGAAGCCTGCCTCGACCAAGCCCTGCTTGAGGTAGGTGCCGGTTTTGGTTTCGTCTTCCACTACAAGAATTTTCATCGCTCTCTCCGCCAACCATTGGCTATTGATGGCGCATTTTCCGTCGCTTTTAAAGGCCAATTGCCTAGATTACGAAAATGTAATCCGCAAGTCAGCAAGATGTTGGTTTGGCGAAAGCATGATGTCGATCATCGGGGCAAAAGACTCCGCATATTCCCAATGGAGGCATCATGAAAATCATGGCGTTAACGGTCGCGCTCGCCGCGACACCCGCCTGGGCCGATTCCCATCCGCCCAAGGAACCGATACCCGAAACATCCTACCAATCGGCTTTCGCGGATTACAAACCGTTCCAGGATGAGACGCTGCATGACTGGCGTCAGGTCAATGGCGAGATGGGTCGCCTGCGCGGACACATCGGGCATCTTGAAACCGGCCAAGCGGCTGGAGAGCCAGCCCATGAGCACGGAAACCCTGCTGAACGCACCCCACAGGCGACCGGAGATAAGCCATGACGTCCGCTCTCTCTTTGTTGCCGATGCGTCGCGGAAAACTGCTTGTCGCCACCGTCGGAATTCTCGGTTTGGCCGGTTGTGCCACGTTTTCGGACGATGGCGGATTCGGCCGTGTCGAGCAAACGACCCGCGAGCGTCTGGACAAGGACGTCCAATGGGCGCGCAGCGATGCGGAGCGCTCGACACTGCAGGCCCGGGTCGGCGAACTGCTCGCCAATCCGCTAACGGCGGATGACGCGATTCAGCTTGCGCTCTACAACAATCGCGGCTTGCAGGCGGCGTTTTTCGACCTGGGGATCGGCGAGGCCGAACTGGTACAGGCGGGACGCTTGCCCAATCCTCATTTCTCGATGTTGCGTGCCAGCAAACCTGAGAACGGCATCCGTGAATACAAGATTGAACAGGCGCTGACCTTCAACATCTTCGCCCTGATCACCATGCCGCTGGCGGTCGAGGTGGAGAAACGCAAATTCGCCCAGGCGCAGCAACTGGCGGTGATCGATGTGGCCCGCCTGGCCGCTGAGGCCCGCCAAGCTTATTACACGGCGCTGGCTGCCGAGGAGTCCGTGCGTTACCTGCGTAAAGTCAGGCAGGCCGCCGAGGCAGGTGCCGAACTGGCCCGGCGCATGGCGTTGGTGGGCAATTTCAGCAAACTGCGCCAGACTCGCGAGCAAGCGTTCTATGCCGATGCGGCTTTGAACCTGGCCAGATCGGAGCAGTCGGCAATCGCGGCACGCGAACGCCTTGCTCGCGTGCTGGGCCTGCCTGATCGCAATGCCATTCGCTTGCCCGAACGACTCCCCGATTTGCCCAAGACGGTCGACGAGTTGCCGGGTGTCGAGCAGGCGGCGCTCGACCAACGCCTCGATCTGCAGGCAATCCGCCTCGAAACCGAGGCGCTGGCGAAGAATCTTGGCCTGTCCAAGGCGACCCGTTTCATCAACGTTCTCGAAGTCGGCCCGGCCCGGGTGCTCGAAGGCGCACGCGACAGCGGCTACAAGAAAGGCTACGAAATCAGCTTCGAATTGCCGATTTTCGATTGGGGTGGTTCCAAGGTGGCCAAGGCTGAATCGATTTACATGCAGGCGGTGGAGCGTGCCGGCGAATCGGCAATCAATGCCCGCTCGGAGGTTCGTGAGGCCTATCACGCCTACCGAACCAATTACGACATTGCCCGCCATTACCGTGACGAGGTGGTCCCCCTCAACAAGCGGATTTCGGACGAGAACATGCTCCGCTACAACGGCATGCTGATTGGCGTTTTCGACTTGCTCGCTGATGCCCGGACGCAGATCGGTAGCGTCAACAGCTATATCGAAACCTTGCGCGATTTCTGGATCGCTCGCGGTGATTTGGAAATGGCGATGATCGGCAAGCCGTCTTTGAATGCTTCGGCCCGAGCCACCATTGCGGCCACCGGCCGCGCCGACCATTAAGGGGACATCCATCATGACCACACGTCGCGATTTTTTCAAAAACCTTGGCATGGCTGGCGGTGCCGTGGCGGCTGCCTCTGTCAGTTCCGTCGCGCTTGCCGCGTTGCCCGAACTGGTGTCCATGGACAACCCGGACACGGCATCTCCACTGACTCCGCCCAACGGACGTCCCTACAATCCGGTCGTCACCCTTAACGGCTGGACTCTGCCTTGGCGCATGAACAACGGCGTCAAGGAGTTTCATTTGGTTGCAGAACCGGTTGTCCGCGAAATCGCTCCCGGCATGAAGGCTCACCTGTGGGGTTACAACGGACAAAGCCCCGGCCCGACCATCGAGGTGGTCGAGGGCGACCGGGTACGTATCTTTGTGACCAACCGGCTGCCGGAGCACACAACCATTCACTGGCACGGCCAGCGCTTGCCCAGCGGCATGGATGGCGTGGGCGGTCTCAACCAAAAGCAGATTCCGGTCGGCAAGACCTTCGTCTACGAGTTCGTCGCGCGTCGCCCCGGCACTTTCATGTATCACCCGCACGCTGACGAGATGACGCAGATGGCGATGGGCATGATGGGATTCTGGGTGACCCACCCGAAAGAGCGCCACCCGCTTATCGAAACTGTCGACCGCGACTTCTGCTTCCTGTTGAATGCCTACGATATCGACCCCGGCAGCTACACGCCCAAGGTCAACACGATGCTCGATTTCAACCTCTGGACCTGGAATAGCAGGTCATTCCCCGGGATCGACTCGCTCAACGTCCGCAAGGGAGACAAGGTCCGCATCCGGATCGGCAATCTGACCATGACCAATCATCCCATGCACCTGCACGGACACGAATTTGTCGTCAGTGGCACCGATGGCGGTCCGACGCCAATCGGCTCGCGTTGGCCCGAGGTGACCACCGACGTGGCGGTCGGCCAGATGCGGCAGCTTGATTTTCTCGCTGACGAAGAAGGCGACTGGGCTTTCCATTGCCACAAAAGTCATCACACGATGAACGCCATGGGGCACGACGTGCCGACCATGATTGGCGTTGATCACCGAGGCGTCGTCAAGCAGATCACGGACTTGATACCCGACTACATGGTGATGGGGGAACGCGGGATGGCCGACATGGGCGAGATGGAAATGCCCATCCCCGACAACACGCTGCCGATGATGACCGGCCAAGGCCCTTATGGTGCGGTTGAAATGGGGGGCATGTTCTCCGTCCTCAAGGTCCGTCGCGACCAGAAACCAGGCGACTATCGCGATCCGGGATGGTACAAACAGCCAAAAAACACCCAAGCCTATGAATGGACCGGACCGGTGGCGGCCGCAACCCGCAGCCACGATGCCGGCAAGGGCGCGATGCGCCCAGCGGGCAAAGCGCAATCCCAGGAGGTCGTGGTCAGGAAGCCTGGCAGCCACGGCCAACACTGAAATCACACCCATATCGCAGGAGATTTATCATGAACAAACTACTCTTGGGCGCTCTGGCTACCATCGGCTTGGGCGCGGCAACGGCTGGGATCGTCGTCGTGGCCGGCGTCGTCGATGTCGGTGCCGACACCCCCCACAGTTCATTCACCTACCAGGCGCTGACGTTTGCCCGCGAAAGGGCCATTGCCAGCCGTACGGGTGAAATCCAGATCCCGGCTGATCTTGCCGATCCCGAGCGCGTGCGACGCGGGGCCGGCAACTATGCTGCAATGTGCGTCAATTGCCATTTGTCTCCGGAAGCGCCAGATTCGGAGATTCGCAAGGGGTTGTATCCGACTCCCCCCAATCTTTCCGAAAAACCGGCGGCGCAATCGTCACGTGACGCTGCCCGCGATTTCTGGATCATCAAGCACGGAATCAAGGCTTCCGGTATGCCGGCCTGGTCGAAGGGCGGCATGGAGGATGAGGCCATTTGGGACCTGACGGCCTTCCTGCAAAAGATACCTTTGCTGTCGGCGACCGCCTACGAGCAACTGGTGGCAGCCAGTGATGGTCATTCCCATGGCGGACTGGAAGGCCACGAGCAGGGGCATGGAGGCCACGAAGAGGCACCAGTAGCCCCGGTCGAGGAAAAACCGGTGGCCAAGGGCAAAAAAGCGCACAGCCATGACCACGGATCGCACAAACATTAACCCCATGAAGATTACAAAAATGTAATCAGGCGGACAGCAAATTGTTGGCGTCTGCTATCCATACTGACGCCACTCGACTGACACAGGATCTTCGCCATGCGTAACCCCATTCTTGTTCTTGCTTTGAGCGCCGTCCTCGGCACCGGCCTTTCCACTGCCGTGGCGGCCGGCGAAACGGTGGATGTTTACAAGAGCCCGAATTGCGGTTGCTGCGGCAAGTGGGTCGATCATCTGAAAAATGCGGGCTTCGAGGTCCGCTCGCACAACGTCATGGATGTCACGGCGGCCCGCAAACAATTGGGGATGCCCGATCGCCTGGGCTCCTGCCACACCGCCAAGGTGGCCGGCTATGTGGTCGAAGGCCATGTGCCGGTTGCCGACATCCAGCGTCTGCTCAAGGAAAAACCGAAAGCCCTCGGCATCGCGGTGCCCTCGATGCCCCCCGGTTCGCCAGGCATGGAAAGTTCGAAACCCGTTCCCTACAACACGCTGCTGGTCCAGTCCGGCGGTGAAACCAGCATTTTTGCAAAACATTGATCCCAACAGGAGAAACCCATGAAAACACTCATCACCGCCTCCCTGATTGCCTTTGCCTCCCTTGGCACCGTTTCGGTCCAGGCTGCAGGCGACCATGCCGGCCATGCCATGGCTGCACCGGCCGCCGCGTCCGCTGAAATGCAAATGGTCGATGGTCAGGTCAAGAAAGTGGACAAGGCCGCCGGCAAGGTGACCTTGTCGCATGGTCCGCTGACCAACCTGAACATGCCGGCGATGACCATGGTCTTCAAGGTATCCAATGCCGCCTGGTTGGACCAGATGAAGAGCGGCGATAAGATTCGCTTCATGGCCGACAACGTCAATGGTGCCATTACCGTCGTCCATTTCGAGCCAGCCAAATAACATCATTAACTGACGGCGAGACCGTTCTACCTCTCGCTGTCAGCATGCTTCATAAAAACAAATATTTTCAGGGAGGTCGCATGCGCCGACTCAGGCCGTTACCCGTTTTGATCCTGGCGCTTGCCGCCGCCTTTGGGACGCCCGTGCTTGCCCAAGAGAGCGCCCTTGGCGCAAACGTCGACAGCCTGATCAATTACGCCAAAACGCGCAATCCGGAGTACGCCGCGATGCAGGCCGAGGCCGAAGCGTCGGGCGAGCGGGTGACGCCAGCCGGTGCCTTGCCCGACCCGAAGTTTCGTACCGAGTTGCGCGACATCACCCGATTTGGCGAGCAGAACGCAACCTTGTCCCCGAGTCGCGTCGGCAGCACACGTTACCTGCTGATGCAGGATATTCCCTGGTTCGGCAAGCGCGACCTGAAACGCGAGATTGCAGAGCTTGAGGCCGACGGCGCCAAGGGTCGTGCGCTGGGCACCTGGGCCGATGTGGCCGGGCGGATCAAAGTCAATTTCGCCCAACTTTATTACGTGCACCGCAACGAACAACTGACTCGGGAAATTCTCGACCTGATGACCCGCCTGGAGAAAGTCGCCCAGGTGCGCTACGCCGGCGGCCTGGCGGCGCAGCAGGATGTCATCCGCGCCCAGGTCGAGCAGACCAACATGCGCAACGAATTGATTGCGCTGGAGACCGAACAGCACCACCTGCATGCCCGGCTGAACGCCTTGCTGGCCCGCCCAAGCAATGCGTCCTTGCAGGAACCAGCGCAGTTGCGCAAACTGCCGGCTCCCGTGGCGCTGGATTACGCCACGCTGGAAGAGCGCGTGCGAACCCGCAACCCACAACTGTTCGCCGATGAATCGAAAATCAAAGCCGCCGAGAAATCCCGCGACCTGACCTACAAAAACCGCTATCCCGACTTTACGCTGGGGGTCTCCCCCATCCAGTACCAGAGCGCCATCAAGGAATGGGAGTTGATGGTCGAACTGAATATCCCACTGCAACAGTCTTCGCGGCGGGCACAGGAGCGGGAATCGGAATCCATGCTCAATGCCGCGCGCTCGCGCAAGGAAGCCACCACCAACCAAGTCTCTGCCGAACTGGCCGAGGCTCTGGCCGGCATCGAAGCCGCCCGTCGCACGGAAAACCTGCTGACCAACAGCCTACTGCCACAGGCCGAACTGACCTTCAAGGCGGCACTGGCCGGCTACGAGACTGGCAAGGTCGATTTCGCCACCTTGCTCGATGCCCAGCGCCAAATCCGGCAGGCCAGACAAAACCAGCTTAAGGCCCAAGTCGACGCCCAGATGCGTCTGGCCGAAATCGAACGTCTTTTAGGGGAAGATCTATGAACAAGGGTGCAGGACTGACCATCGGCGTTATTGCCGTTGCCGTGGCAGCCGGGAGTGGTTACTGGCTGGGCGGACGTGGCGGCGCTTCCCATGGCGATGCTGTGCCGGTCGCCAGCGCTCCGGCCGAGCCGGCCAAGAAAGAGAAAAAACTGCTTTTCTACCGTAATCCGATGGGGTTGCCCGACACCTCGCCGGTGCCCAAGAAAGACCCGATGGGGATGGATTACATCGCGGTCTATGAGGGAGAGCAGGATGAGGAGCCGGCATCGGCCAACCAGATCAAGATCAGCACCGAGAAGGTGCAGAAACTGGGTGTGAGGACCGAAGTCGCCCAATTGCGCGTCCTTGACAAGGTGGTCCGCGCCGCAGGTCGGATCGAGCCGGACGAGCGTCGCATCTACGCGATTTCCCCCAAGTTCGAGGGCTACGTCGAACGCCTGCACGTCAATGTCACGGGCCAGCCGGTCAGCAAGGGGCAGCCGCTGTTTGAGGTGTATAGCCCGGAACTGGTTTCCGCCCAGCGCGAATACGCGATTGCCGCCCAAGGCGTCGAGTCGCTGAAGGAAGCCGGCGGCCAAGCGCGGGACGGCATGAAGCAACTGGCCGATTCAAGCCTGTTGCGTCTGAAGAACTGGGATATTTCGGAGGAGCAGGTCAAGGCGCTGGCCAAATCCGGCGAAGCACGGCGCACGCTGACTTTCCGCTCACCGGTCGCCGGCATTGTCACCGAAAAGAAAGCCCTGCAGGGCATGCGTTTCATGCCGGGCGAGGCGCTTTATCAGGTGGCCGACCTGTCGGCGGTCTGGGTGGTGGCTGACGTCTTCGAGCAGGACATCGGTCAGGTCAAGACCGGTGCCAAAGCCAAGGTCAGGATCAATGCCTACCCGGACAAAGTGTTCGAAGGGACGATCACCTACGTCTATCCGACCCTGAAGGCCGAGACGCGGACGGTACCCGTGCGAGTCGAACTGCCCAATCCCAGTCAGTTGCTGAAACCGGCCATGTTCGCCCAGGTCGAGTTGCCGGTCGGGGCCAAAGGAGAGGTCGTCACCGTACCGACCTCGGCCGTGATTGACAGCGGCACCCGCCGCATCGTGCTGGTCCAGGCCAAGGAAGGCCGTTTCGAGCCACGCGAGGTTAAATTGGGGCAACGCAGTGACAACCATGTTGAGGTGCTCGAAGGGATCAAGGATGGCGAGCCCGTGGTGGTTGCCGCCAACTTCCTGATTGACGCCGAAAGTAACCTGAAGGCGGCGGTCGGCGGTTTCGGCCATGCCAGCCATGGCAGCCAACCGAAGCCGGAGTCAGCCAAGTCGGCAGCTGTTGGGCATCAGGCCGAGGGCACGGTGGAGGGTTTCGACACCAAGGCAGGTCTGCTGACGCTCAATCACGGGCCGGTCGCCAGCCTCAAATGGCCGGGCATGACCATGGAGTTCCAGGTCGCGACGCCGGCGCTGTTGAGCGGACTCAAACCGGGTGCGACGGTGGCCTTCGAGTTTGTCGAGCGCAAACCCGGTGAATGGGTCGTCACCAGCATCAAACCGATGGCTGGCAAAGTGGCGGCCAATCCCCACGCAGGCCACTGACAGGGGATACCATGCTCGCCAAAATCATCGAATGGTCGGGACGCAACCGCTTCCTCGTCCTCCTGGCTACACTTTTCGTCATTGTCGGCGGTGTCGTTGCGGTCATGAAAACGCCGCTCGACGCCTTGCCTGATCTCTCAGACGTACAGGTCATTGTCTACACCGAATATCCCGGGCAGGCACCGCAAGTAGTTGAGGATCAGGTGACCTATCCGCTGACAACGGCCATGTTGTCGGTACCGAAGTCCAAGGTCGTGCGCGGCTTCTCATTCTTCGGAGCCTCTTTCGTCTACATCATCTTTGAAGACGGTACGGATATTTATTGGGCGCGGTCCCGGGTACTCGAATATCTTAACTTTGCTGCTGGCCGCATGCCCAAGGGCGTCACGCCGCAGATCGGCCCGGACGCCACGGGCGTGGGCTGGGTCTATCAATACGCGCTACTCGCCAAGGACAAGACGCTGGCAGAACTGCGCACGCTGCAGGACTGGTATCTGCGCTACCAACTGACCAAGGCGCATGGCGTCGCCGAAGTGGCTTCGATTGGCGGCTTTGTCCAGACCTACCAGGTCACGGTTGATCCGGTGAAATTGCGCGCCTATGGCATTCCGCTGGCGGCGGTTTCAAAAGTCATTCGGGAGTCGAACCGCGATGTCGGTGGTCGTGTCGTCGAGATGGCGGAAACTGAATACATGGTACGTGGCAAGGGCTATCTGCGGGGCACGGTTGATATTGAAAACCTGGTGGTCAAGTCACAAGGGGGAACGCCCGTCCTGGTCCGTGACATTGCCCGCGTCGAACTGGCGCCGGACGAACGGCGTGGCCTCACCGAATTGAATGGTGAAGGCGAAGTGGTATCCGGTATCGCCATGGCGCGCTACGGGCAGAACGCGCTGGAAGTCATCCATAACCTGAAGGAAAAGATCGGCGAGATTTCTGCCGGCCTGCCGGAGGGCGTGACGATCCAGACGGTCTATGACCGTTCGGAATTGATTCACCGTGCGATCGATACTTTGACGCGCACCTTGGCGGAAGAAAGTCTCATTGTCGCGCTGGTCTGCGTCGTCTTCCTGATGCACATGCGCAGTGCCTTGGTGGCCATCCTGATGCTGCCGGTCGGGGTGCTGATTGCCTTCATTTCCATGCGATTGCTGGGGATGAACTCGAACCTGATGAGCCTGGGCGGTATCGCCATCGCCATCGGGGCGATGATCGATGCGGCCATCGTGATGATTGAAAACGCCCATAAGCACATCGAGCGTTTGCCGGAGGACCATACCCACGGGGATCGCATCGAGGCAATGATTGCGGCCTGCAAAGAGGTCGGCCCCGCGCTGTTCTTCTCGCTGCTCATCATCACCGTTTCCTTCCTGCCCGTCTTTACGCTGGAATCCCAGGAAGGACGTCTGTTCTCGCCCTTGGCCTACACCAAGACCTTCTCGATGGCGGGCGCGGCTTTGCTTTCGGTGACCTTGGTGCCGGTGCTGATGATGCTGTTCATTCGCGGCAAAATCATGCCGGAATCGAAGAACCCGGTGAATCGTTTCCTGATCTGGGCTTATCGTCCGATCATCGCCGGCGTCATGCAATGGAAAAAGACCACCATTGTTGCTGCGCTGCTTGCTCTGGTGGTCTCGATTTACCCGGCCAGCAAACTGGGTTCCGAGTTCATGCCGACGCTGAATGAAGGCACGTTGTTCTACATGCCGGCCTCCTTGCCCGGAATGTCGATCACCAAAGCAGCGGAACTGTTGCAGACCCAAAACAAAATCATCAAGAGTTTCCCGGAAGTCTCCTCGGTTTATGGCAAGGCAGGACGTGCCAACACGGCAACGGACCCAGCGCCGACGGAAATGTTCGAGACGGTGATCAACCTGAAGCCGGAATCCGAGTGGCGCCCGGGCATGACGACCGACAAGCTGATCGCTGAAATGGACAAGGCACTGCAGTTCCCCGGTGTCTCGAATGCCTGGACGATGCCGATCAAGGCGCGTATCGATATGCTTTCGACTGGCATCCGGACGCCGATCGGGATCAAGGTGTTCGGCAAGGATCTCAACGAGATGGAGCGGCTGGCCCGTGAAATCGAGACGGTCGTCAAGACGGTTCCGGGGACAACCTCGGCTTTCGCGGAACGGATTACCGGCGGTTTTTACTTGAACATTGAACCGGACCGCACGCAGTTGGCCCGCTACGGGTTGGCGGTCGGCGATTTGCAGGATGTCATCGGCCAGGCCTTGGGCGGCGAGATGGTCACCACGACCGTCGAGGGGCGCGAACGGTTTGGCGTCACCGTGCGCTATCCGCGTGAACTTCGTTCCGATCCGCAGCAGATTGCCCGTGAGGTGCTGGTGCCGACCATGGAGGGGGCAATGATTCCGCTCGGCCAATTGGCCCGCGTCGAGGTGGCCAAGGGAACGCCCGGCATCCGGACTGAAAACGCGTTGCTTTCCGCTTATATCTTCGTGGACATTCGCGAACGCGACATCGGTGGCTATGTCGCGGATGCCAAGAAGGCAGTGGCAGAAAACGTCAAATTCCCACCGGGTTACTACGCGACCTGGAGCGGCCAGTTCGAATCCATGGAGCGTGCGATCGAGAAAATGAAGATCGTCGTCCCGGTGACGCTGTTGATCATCTTCTTGCTGCTTTACCTGAATTTCAAGCGACTGACCGAAACCCTAATCGTCATGCTGTCGGTGCCCTTCGCGCTGGTCGGCGGGGTCTGGTTGATGTGGTTGCTCGGTTACAACCTGTCCGTCGCCGTCGCCGTCGGCTTCATCGCCCTTGCCGGGGTTGCGGCGGAAACCGGGGTCATCATGTTGATTTACCTCGATCATGCTTGGGAAGAACTAAAGGCCAAGCGCCGCACTGAAAACCAGGCGCCAACGCTGCATGATCTCTACGAGGCCATCATGGAAGGCGCCGTCGAACGGGTACGGCCGAAGATGATGACCGTCGTCGCCATCATGGCCGGCCTGCTGCCCATCATGTGGGGTACCGGCACCGGTTCCGAAGTCATGAGTCGTATTGCGGCGCCGATGGTTGGAGGGATGATTTCATCGACGGTGCTGACGCTCGCGGTCATCCCCGCCATCTACGCCTTGGTCAAGCAGTGGCGAATGAAACAGGGGATGGAGCAATGAGGCGCAAGCGTTTGTTTTGGATTCCTGCATCGCTTCTTGTGCTGCTGCCCAGCCTTGCCCTGGCTCAAGGCTGGAGCATTCCCAAACCTGGCCCCGGCCTAATGCCCAATCCCGTCATGGGCAAGGCGCTGTTCGCCAATCACTGTGCGGGCTGTCATGGCGGCGACTTGAAGGGATCGGAAAAGGGACCGCCCTTGCTGCACAAGATCTACGAGCCGTCACATCATGCAGATGCGGCCTTCCAGTTGGCCGTGGCCAACGGTGTGCGGGCCCATCACTGGAAGTTTGGTGACATGGCCCCCGTGAAAGGTGTGACGCCAGACGACGTCGCCCATATCACCGCCTATGTGCGGGCTGAGCAGCGGAAGGTTGGCATCCAATAGCGGATGGTTCGAACAAAGCACTATCAGGGGGGAAATTGTCCAAAGAAGACAATTCAATGCGACCGTTTGAGGATGCCGTTGCCATTCTTGTGGTGCTCACCACCGGTCTGAGAGACCATCATCGCGATGCCTTCGATGCGGCAAGGGCAGATCTGTTGCGACTGACGCAAGGCAAGGCATCCGCGCTGGCTTATGTGCGTCGGATTGTCGCTGCCGAACTGAACGGCCCCCATGACTCTCAGTGGCAGGTTTCTGCAGCAGAATTTGAGAGGCGGAGGCAACAAGTCTTTCAGGGGCTAAGCGCCCAGACTCAAGAAATAATCGCTCTCTGTGAGCAGCACGGCAACAAGCTGACGGAATAGTGACCGGGTTGTAATGCTCCCGTTATGGGCGCGACAGCTACCAACAGGCAAACTTCTCCTCGTGAGGCAATGGGCCTTGATCGTGCCACAGGGAGAAAATCATGTCCGTACCCAATTCGTTCGCAATTTTCAACACATCCCCCGACTTCCATTTGGATTTGCTTTCCCAGTTACTTCGCGTGAATCTCGACTGTTTGGAAAAGATGGTTTCCACGCAGTTTTTTCCGCTCAAGGAACTCATTGAGCGAACCTCATTGCTTTCTCTGGATGATTCAGGGCAAAGCAGGGCATGGTGGGCTGCTGTCGGCTATTCCTCCATCGAGTATTGGAAGACATACACCCTCGATAGTTTGGAATACCAGCACCGGGTTTTGCAGGCGCTGGCCCAACATTCGACAAAGTGAACTCGATGATGAGTTCGTCGGGGTCGGTGCGCTGGCAAGATTCTTCCGGCAAGGCCATTGCCTGTACGGAAAAAATCAAGGTGCTCAATGAGAACCTGGATGAACTTCGCCAGATGGCCCAGGATGCGCTGGAGGACGGAATTTTGATGGGGTGTTGCGAACGGCAATTGCGCGATGCGCTTGCCGACGCAATCGTGCTTTTGGTGAATCCGTATTTGGCCATGCTTCCTGAGAACAATGTAATCGACAAGTCACCTTGTTGACAGTGACAGAAGCACAAACTGTATCTGTCCACTCGATTCGGACCGTTGAAATCCCCAAAACTCAGGAGTCAAGATCATGAAAATCTCTTCCCTCATCGCCGCCGTTCTTTTCGCCGGTGCCGCCATGTCTGGTGCCGCTTATGCCGATGACAAGGCAGGTGCCCCGAAAGCCGCCGAAGGACAGGCTGACAAGGCTGCTGCCAAGCCGCATTCCCATGTCCAGGAAAAAACCGGCATGCCGCAAAGCATGCCAGATGCCAAAGCCGAGAAACCCAAGGCGGCCAAGGATCAGAGCAAGCACTACCATCCGCGAGATGGCAAGTAACCGTCCCGCAAAGGCCCCGAAATCGGGGCCTCGGTATTTCAGCCATGGATATCCGCAAGCCGGCAGAGCACGGCGATCGATGTGTATGTCGCACGCTTGCGCTTGCGGTCGGCAGTGACCCGAAGATGCTGACCTACAACTATTGTCGAACAGTGCTTCAGAAACGCTGGATTGTCGAATGCAATCATGGATGCCTTGCAGAGCCGGCCGTGGCGGCCAGCGATCTGAAATGGCATGACGGCGGCCAGATCGATCCGGTGAAGGCCATCCTGATCATGAACGAGTAATCGCTGCCATGGCGGGACTCCCATCCATTCCCCCGTCCGCCAACACTCCGTTACCTTCGGTTCAAGGTGGACATGAGGGGCATGGAGGAGCGCCGGGCAACATTGACAACGGAGTGTTCTCCGAAGCATTAAATCAGGCGATTGCCCAAAAAGCCAACACCCCCGGTGCCGGCCACGGTGCTCATGGCGGACAATTTCCCGGAATGGCATCCAACACGGCATCTGCCCATCCGAACCACTTCTCAGTCGGGCAAGGGGGTCATGCCGGCCATGATTTTCAGCAGAAAATGCTGGGGGTCCGTGTCTATCGGCAGCAGCTTCTGGCCTCGAACATCGCCAACGCCGATACGCCTGGCTACAAGGCCGTCGATATTGACATCGAAGAAGCCGCCGAAATCGTCAAAGGTGCATCGGGATCGCTGCCATTGGCAACCACCGCTACTAGCCATCTGTCAGGGGGAGTGCAGGCACCACCATTCCCCCTGAAGTACCATGTACCGTATCAAACTGCTGCCGATGGCAATACGGTGGAAATGGATACCGAGCGACAGAAATTCTCGGAAAATTCGCTGATGTACCAGTTTTCCCTGGATCGCGTCAGCGGGCATTTCAAACACTTCATGGAATTGCTGCAGAATTTAAGATGAGAACCTTGGCGCTTCCTGAAACCCCCCGGCAATTGCGCCGCATGTTGGCGCGGCGCCTCGGTATCGGTGCGCTTCTGGTTGGCAGTCTCGCGGGAGGTCTTGCCTACTGGGTCGAATCGTATCGCGTAGAACAGCGCACCCTTGAGCGCGCCATAGCGGGGGTCAGGCATTTCGAGTCGCCCGCCATGCAGATGACGGTCAGCGGAGAGAAAGGTGATGGCCATTCCGCGATAGCTCAGTTGCTGACCGATGAGTTTGTCGGGATTCGAGTTTTTGCACCCAATGCCGAGATGCTGTTTGATGTCTGGCGACCACTACCCGAAGCATTGAAAGAGGTTGCCCGACAGCAGCGTCATCCATGGCCAATCCCGCCCAATAGCCATAGCAAGCGAATCCCCGTGGCAGGAGAAGAACTGGTCCAGGTCATTCTGCCTATAACCGCCAATGACGGTCGTCTTGCAGGCTATGTCGAGGGAGTCAGCCTGGTGTCCCGGTCGGCGCTACAAGAGAGAAAACAGCAGATTCGCTGGGCTGCCTTGACGGCCTCTATATCGGTATTCATGGCGGCCATGTTGCTTTACCCATTGATGTCGGGATTGCTGAGCCGAACGGTGGCATTGTCGTCTCGGCTGCTGGAAGCCAATCTCTCGTTGTTGCGATCACTTGGTAACGCCATTGCAAAGCGCGACGCTGATACCGATTCCCATAACTACAGGGTAACCTGTTACGCGGTCACTCTTGCCGAAGCATTGGGCGTTGGCAAAGACACCATTACCGAACTGGTACTGGGCGCCTTTCTGCACGATGTTGGAAAAATTG
Source organism: Quatrionicoccus australiensis (assembly GCF_020510525.1). Lineage (NCBI taxonomy): Bacteria > Pseudomonadati > Pseudomonadota > Betaproteobacteria > Rhodocyclales > Azonexaceae > Quatrionicoccus > Quatrionicoccus australiensis. The sequence continues at coordinate 2,031,785 of NZ_CP075188.1, read as the reverse complement.
GTATCCCGGACCAGATTCTGCTGAAACCGGGAAGGCTGACCAGCGAAGAATTCCAGATTATGCAGACGCATTCCTTGCTGGGCATCGAGATCGTCGCCGGCAATCACTGGCTGGCCGGTGCCGAGAAAATCATCCGACATCATCACGAACGCTTCGATGGAAAAGGTTATCCGGATGAACTTGCCGGAGAGGCGATCCCGCTTGCTGCGAGAATCTTTACTCTGGTCGATGTATTCGATGCATTGACGTCTGTTCGCCCGTATAAGCCAGCCCTGTCATTAGAAGAGACGCTGACCATCATGAAAAAGGAAGTGGGACAGCATTTCGATCCGGCAATCTATGCGGTCTTTCGGCAGATTGCGCCGATACTGTATGAGCAAGGCCAATCTCGAGATCACGACCACTGGAGTTGGGAATTGGAGGTACTGCTTGAGCGGTACTTCAAATTGATAACGGCTCCCGAAGGAGCCGTGACTGCGGCAGAATAGTCTTAACCGCGACTACTCGCTGGGCGGAGAATATTCTCGAGGCGCATAACCTCATCACCGTGCATCAAGATTTTCTGGCCATCTTTGGTTTCCATCACGGTATCCTTCTTCATGCGGACCGTGCGGCCAAGTTTATCTTCCATGGCCATCTTTCCGTCTTTGAAGATATAAACCGTCGAGCCATCTTTCAGTTCGATGGATTTCTCAACTTGAGATGCATCAACGGCGTAGGCGGAAAAACCCAGTGAGCTCAGGGCCACGATTGCAAGCATTTTCTTCAACATTTTTAATCTCCTCAAGAAGTTGTACTGCACTGTGAATATTAGGTTGTTGATCCTGACAATTTGCCAACCGATGAGTGACAATTCAGTCACTCATCGGTCAGACTGATCAATTGCCTTGGTAGGAAGGGTTCTCGGTTACATAGACGGTGATACCATCAGCGCCTGGTACGATCTTGGAGAGCGGAAACGGTGCGGTACCGAGCGTATCGAAGGTCCAGACGACGCTCTTGCCACCGACATTGATCTTGACGGTTTCCAGGCGCGTCACGTTCAGATACTTGCTTCCGCTGGCTAGGGTGATTTCGCGGTCGGCATTTTTCGTGGCGGCGTAGCCAAACGAAGCCTGTTGATTTGCCGTCGGCGCGCTCTTGCTTTCTGAAACGTGGCTCAGCCAATGGTAGGTGCCGGCTTCGGAATAGTCTTCGTGAGCGTAGCTCGTTCCGGCAGCAGCGAGGCCAATCGCAGCAATCAGGGCAAGTTTGGAAAATTTCGTTTTCATGGTTCTCTCCTTGTGACATCGGGTTAATCGTGTCGGACTCATCTCGTCCAACCGTGATGCCATCTTAGGATTCCGATACCAACAAGACGCTGACCCCTGCGTTACTTTTTTGAAAACATTCGTACGCAAATTGTCAGGAAAGGGGTCGCCTCAGAAAGCGGAAAATAAAGCACGCTAAGCAGTCAAAGCATTGGGAGGGTGGGTTTTGCCACGCACCTGGATCTTACTGAAGGACAGTCTGAATATCCTGCTCGAAGGCGTACCCGAGGGCATCGACTTATGCTTGGAATCAGGGCCTATAGGCAGCAAATTCTTGCATCCAACATCGCCAACGCAGATACCCCTGGCTACAACGCGGTGGATATTAATATTGCCGAGGCCGCTGGCGGCGATCAATCTGCTCCTCTTCCGTTAAACGTCTCCTCACTGGGGCATTTCAAGGGCAATTCTTCTTGGCAATCGCCACCCGTAAGTCTGAAATATCATGTTCCCTCTCAGGCTGCGGATGACGGAAATACTGTGGAAATGGATGTTGAGCGCCAGAAATTCGCAGAGAACTCATTGATGTATCAATTCTCCCTTGATCGGGTTGGTGGTGAGTTCAAGCACATGAAAGAGCTGTTTCAATCCCTGAAATAGCGAACCAGCATATTTTATGCTCCTGCGACGGGTATCCCAATTGTCATTGACTAGCGATTGATGAGGGTCTGGGAAGTGGTTCTGCTCAATATTTATGCAGATTCGATTTCCGTACGGCGGAGGCAACTCCCCCCTACTCCCATTGTTGATCATCGTGCCGGTGGAGCACTCGGGTCGGGTTACCCGGAAGCGAAACGCCGGGCAGGTCACAGCGAGGTAGACGACTTCCTGATGAGGGAACAGACCCTAGTCAAGTTGCGCGACGAAGGCGTCTCGGAAAACAAGATCACCGTCTCCCGCTTCAAGGGCCTCGGCGAAATGAATCCCGACCAGCTCTGGGAAACCACGCTGTGCCCTGACACCCGCCGCCTCGTGCCCTTCCAGGCCGACCGCGAGACGATCAAACAGATGACTGCCACCTTCACGCTGCTCATGGGCAAGGGCGAAGCAGCCGGCCGCCGGGCCTGGATGGAAAAGGACGGCGGGCTGGTCGAGGCGGACGTCTGAAAACAAAAGGGGCTGACATCAGCCAGCCCCTTCATGCACGAGTGATCAACGCTAATCAGAAAGCGTACTTGACCCCGACCTGAAGCAGGCGTGGCATGCCTACCTGAATGCCTCGGGTGCGATCGACGATGTAGGTCTTGTCGAACAGGTTCTTCCCGGTGACAAACGCCGACAGTGCCTTGTCGAAGCGATAGTTGAGCGCCGTATTCCACACGGTGTAAGCCGCAATTTCGCCCTTTTGCCCGTCAGCTGTCGGCGCGAGCGTATTGGCAAAATCGGAGTACTGACTACCGACATACTGGGCTTCGATTTCGCCCCTGAAAGGGCCTACGCCATAGCCGATAGCGGCCGTCAGCGTATGTTCGGGTGCATATGCCTGGCGATTGCCCTGGACACCAACGATTGCGCCGCTGGCAACATTGCGGAAAGCCTCAGTTTGTTCTGCGGTCGGCAACCACGTGTAGGCCATGCGACCAAATACGCCATTGGAGAGTTCGGCATTGGCCGCCAATTCAAGCCCTTCGAACAAGGCCTTGCCCTGGGAAAGCGGCGTGCTGCCACCGGCAATTGAGCCAACGGCAATCAGGTTGTCGTAATCGTTGCGGAAATAGGCCGCCTGAACGGAAACGCCTTGCAGCGGCTGAGCGCGAACACCGAATTCAAAATTCAGCGATTTTTCGTAATCCACATCCACCACGGTACCCGTGCCGCCAATCAGATCCTCGACGCGTGGAGGCGCAAAACCCTTGTGCAGGCTGGTGAAGACAGTCAAGGTCGGCATCGGGTTCCAGGTCGCGCCAACCCCCGGCGTGAAGGCATGAACGCTGGTTTCACCGCTCTGACCGGTCAGCCGATTGGTCCGTTCGGCTTTGATCGATTCATAACGGGCAATCGGCGTCACGCTGAACTGGCCAATGTCGAAACGATTGGCAACGAAGCCGGAGTAGGCGCTGGTCTGGCGAAGATTATTCTCGGCCACGGTACCGGTACGCGCTGTCGGGCTGGTGCCGTTGATCTGTATGCGATTCTGCTCCTCGAAATGAGCGCGAACCCCCGCCTGGAATTCACCCAGGCCATGCGCCACGGTCAAACGCGGTTCGATACCCCAGGTTTCGTAACTGCGCAGACGGCCCTGGACGGAGTTGCAGGTATCGGGGTTGATCGTAACGCCGGCCAGGCGGGAAGGATTCAATGCGGCGCACTGTGCATCCTGACTGTTGCTGGCCTGACGCCACCAATCGCGATCGAACTTCGAGTAATAGACGCTCGTCGTCAGGGTTGACTTGTCGTCGATCAGGAAATCATGGGTCGCGGAAAGCCCGACCCGTTCCGCTTCAAACCGATCATTCTTGAACGGATTGTAGCGTGCCCCCAAGCGGTCGAACTCGGCCTGGGTCAAGCCGGAATAGGTCAGCATCGAATCTTCCTTGTAGAAGTTCCCGCGCACGGTGATCGCATGCCGCTCGCTCAACATGGCGCCATACTTGATATTGAGGTCGTCCAGCTTGTGATTCATGTTGTCCCGGGCACCGTCGCCTTCCTTGTGCCCGTAATCCAGCGTGAAACCGCCGCCACCCACATTCACCTTGCCGTTGAAGTAGTCGCGGTTGCCGACGACACCCTGGACATAACCCCCAAAGCTCTGGCGCGGTGCCGGCGTAATGTAGTTCACGACGCCACCAACAGTTTGCGGGCCGAACAGCAAGGAACTTGCCCCCTTCAGAACTTCGATCCGCTCGTAACGATCCACCATCGGATGGTAGTAGCTGGCATTGTCACCATAAGGCGCGTACGCCAGCGGCAAGCCATCTTCGAGCAGGGTGATCTTGGTTGAACGCGTCGGGTTCAGGCCACGCATGGCAATATTGGGGCGCAAACCGAAACCCTCTTCATCGCGGGCATGAACACCGGGAACTTTGCGCAAGGCTTCATTCACGGTGAAAACGTGAGAATCCTCCAGTTCCTTCTTGCCCAGAATCTGGCCGGCTCCACCCAGGGTCGACAGATTTTCTTCGCTACCGATCACCTGAATGGTAGCCAAGGTTTTATCAGGGTCGCCTTCCTTGGCATAGACAGCCGGAACGCAAGCATATGCTGCGGCAATCGCCAGCACGAGCGGGGTGGGAGAAAATGAACTTCTCGATAAGCAATACATCATGGAGACTCTCCGAAGGCGTTTTAGCGATACTGGCTGGCTGCCTAGGAAAGATCCATCGGTTGCTGGCTTGCAGTTTGGTTAGAACAACAGACCAAGATTGTAAATAAAAGTAAGTCGCATTCCAATTCATGGATTCATGAAAGCCCTTGGGACGCAAATTGCAAGGAAGCCAACCGTCGATTTCGTACCATTCCTAGATTGGTTTTCCCCTTTGCCAGCCATCACAACAAATAATCAACCATTATCACGTCTTATAACTGCGACTTTTAAAGCCTTGAATTTTGTTGATTTGGTATGTAATATCGTATTACGTAATACGATACGAAATTCGAGGGTGCCATGGCCAGAGCCGGAATCTACAAGTCAGAAGTGGTGAGAGCGCGAGATAACCTATTAGCGATGGGGAGATACCCGTCGATCGATGCCATACGTGGCGAACTGGGGAATACCGGCTCGAAAGGCACGATCCACCGCTATCTGAAGGAAATCGAGGAAGAGGAAGGTGGGAGTCCCGGTACGCAGGTTGCGGTTAGTGATGCCATTCAGGACTTGGCCGCTAGACTCGCCGAACGCCTGTATGAGGAAGCTGATCAGCGCATGGCGGTACTGACCGACAAGCACAAGGCGGAAATTGCGATGCTGAATGATGCTATAGCTGCATTACGTACCGAAAGCGAATCGTTCCGTGGGCAGTCTGAGCGCCAGACTATCGAGTTGGCTACAGAGAAAGCAGCCCATGCCGACACTCTGGCGAACCTTCAGGATGAACGGATCGCTCGGGCGCAAATGACGCAGCGTATCCAGGACATGGAAGGGCAATTGACGAAGGAAGAAGCGCACCGGGTGTCGCTGGAAGAAAAGCACCAGCATGCCAGAGAAGCACTGGAGCATTTCCGCACTGCGGCGAAGGAACAACGGGAGCAGGACCAGCGGCAATTCGAGCAGCAGATTCAATTCTTGCAGGGCGAACTGCGTGCAGCCAAGGAAACGGTGAACGCGAAACAGCAGGAACTCATCCACAGCCATCAGGATAATGCCCGTCTTTCCAGCGAGCAGACCCATCTTCGTAGCGAGGTACATCGTTTGGAATCTGAGATTCGTCCGTTACGTATAGCCCGGGAACATCTGGCTGTTTCCGAACTGAAGAATCAACAGCTGGAAGAGCGCCTGGCCCAGAGTGCCGCACACATTGATGAACTGGTCGTGGAAAACCAAAGCAGCACAGGAAAATTACAGGATGCGAATCAAGCGGGGCTCCGCCTAGAGACTGAATTGACGGCAGCGAAGGCTGTGTTGGCCAGCCAGGAACAAATCCTGCAAAAGCTCACCGTAAATCAGATATCGGCAACGAAAAGCAGCGGACAGCGCAAAGGAAGCGCCGAGAACCAAGAAACGCTCTTTGACACGGAAAAGTAATGAGGGGAGGTCAGCATCCTACGGCTATTTTGAGCCAACCAGGATGCTATTTGCCAGCCACCCAAGCGGATGAGTATCTGGTTACATGGTCTCAACTCTACCATGCTTATCAGCGAACCAGAAAACAGAGGGATACATGGAGTCCAACGAGTACATTCGGCCACCTGGAACCTACTACGACATCGTCGCACATCCGATCGATAAGAGGCGTGCAATCGAAGTAGCGATTGTTCAGGATCATCGTTTCGCTTTCTTCTATTGGCTCAAGTGGCGCAACAAACAAGCTGAGCAGCCCAATCCGCCAACACTGATTTCACTGGATTGGCATCAAGATCTTACTCAACCCTGCGACCTCGAATGCGAGTGGCTTAGCACACTTGATACGGCCGACTACAAGGCTGTCGGTTACTTTTGCTGGGATAAGTTACATGCCTTAAACGACGGCCACATCCTGGCTGCGGCATACCTCAACCTGATTGGCGACATCCACGTCGTGCAAAAGCAACGTGAGGAATGCCCGGAGGATTTCGTGGATATTGAAGGGCGGAAGCATCTGGTCCGCTGCTATGACTCCAGGGAGCAACTAACCGAGGCGATTTCAGGGCAAGAGCACGATTCGGTTATCCTCGATATCGACCTGGATTACTTCACCGAAAGTCCAGACCCATGCGGAGGAGGCGACAAGCTTCAACTGGTCAGCCAAGACGAAATCCAAGCATGCCTTGATCCAGACAGTCCGTTCATGTCGTGGATTCTCCCGCGAATGACGGGTATGACCATCGCGACTGAGCCAGAATTCTGTGGCGGGTTAATGAACTCGAATCACTTATTCAACGTGGTATGCGGTACGTTGTTTGATCCACCACTGTTGAGCCACAAGGCCGGTTGGCGTCATCAGTCGAAATAGTCGACACCAGATTTTTTTACACTAAATCCGATGGTTAGCAGGGTATTTCGAGGATTTCACATGAATCCCGGCCGACCCTCTTGCTGCTCCGGCTGGCGCGGCCCGAGCAGGCGCTGCAGTTCGGCGACTTCACGCGGAAAGTCGGCTTCGGTCTCGATGCGGTCGCGACGCAAGGCACGCATGGTTTGCTGATCGGTGCCCGGCGCCCGGCCAAGGCCGAGATCGATGCGCCCCGGATAGAGTTCGGCCAGCGTGCCGAAGGCTTCGGCAACGACCAGCGGCGCGTGATTGGGCAGCATGATGCCGCCCGAACCGACGCGGATGCGGCTGGTCGCCCCGGCAATGTGGCCGACCAGCACCGCTGTGGCCGAACTGGCGATGCCGGGCATGTTGTGGTGTTCGGCCAGCCAGTAGCGCGTGAAACCGAGATTCTCGACATGGCGGGCGGTAGCGCGGGCGATGTTCAGCGCCTCGCCCACCGTGCCGTTTTCGCGGACGGTGACGAGATCGAGCATGGCCAGTTTCGGTTTCACCAGCGTATTCATGTTTTTTCCTCAATGATCCTGGCCGGATTGCGCCTGCTCGCGGCCCAGCCGAGCAGGGAAAGTAGCGCGAGACCGCTGCCGATCAACAGGATGCCGGCAATCTCGGTGCTCTTGAAGGCTTCGCCGAAAATCAGGCGCGACGACAGGATGGCGACGACCGGCGTGCCGAGCACGGACAGGCTGGCTTCCCAGGCCGGCACGCGATCAAGGATGTAGATCCACAGCCACCAGCACATCGCGGTGCTGGCAATCGACATGAAGGCAAGGATGCCGAGATAACTGCCACTCCAGTCGGTCGACCGCTCGGGAACGATAAAAGCCAGCAGTACCAGCGGCACGGCGCCGAAGATCATTTGCCACATGGTCAGGGTCAGCAAATCGACCGGGGTCTTGCCGCGCAGGCGCTTGATCAGGATGGTACCGGTCGCCCAGCACAATGCCGCCATCAGGCCGAGGAACTTGCTGAACAGGCTGGCGTGCATGTCCCAGGGTTCGATGATCAGCAGCAGGCCGCCCAGCGTGCTCGCTGCAGCCAGCCATTGCTTGCCGCGCACGCGTTCGCCGAGGATGGGCCAGGCGAGCAGCAGCGTCCAGATCGGCATGGTGAAGATGAGTACCGCCGTCTTGCCGGGGCCGCCTTCGACCAGCGCCCAGGTCTGGAAAATCATGAAGCCGGCGACCTGCGCCAGGCCGATGGCGATGGTCTGGCGCGGCGCGACCAGACTCAAGCGGCGGCCGCTCAGCTTGACCGCGATGAGCAACGCCAGCGCCGCGCCAACACAGCGTTCGGCAGCAAAGGCAAAGGGCGGCGCATAGGCCAGACCTTGCTTGGCGAGCACCCAGGTGTAACCCCAGGTCAGGGAGAGAACGATCAGGGCGAGCGCAGGCAGCCAGCGACGGTATTCGGACATGAAATTTCCGGGAAAAACGGCCCCGGCCGGCAGTTGACCGGTCGGGGCACGGGGTGAATCAGCAGTCAGATCAGAAATCAGGCAACGAGCGTCGGGTAATCGATGTAACCCTCGGCACCACCGCCATAAAGCTTGTCGGCACGCAGTTCGTTGAACGGCTTGTCTTCGCGCAGGCGACGCACGAGGTCCGGCGTGCTGATGAAGGGCCGGCCAAAGGCGACCAGATCGGCCTTGCCGCTGGCGACATTGTCGATGGCGAGCTGGCGCGAATAGCCGTTGTTGAGCATCCAGGCGCCCGGGAAGGCGCGGTGCAGCGCTTCGTAGTCGAAAGTCTTGCCTTCGGGCGTGCGCGTGCCGCCGGTTTCGCCTTCGATCACATGCAGGTAGGCCAGGCCGAACGGCGCCAACTGCTCGACGACATAGCCGTAGAGCGCCTGCGGATCGCTGTCGAGCGGTGCCGTGAAGGTGGTCATCGGGCTCAGGCGGACACCGGTGCGGCCGGCGCCGATTTCCTTGCTGATCGCCGCGACGACTTCGAGCAGCAGGCGGGCACGGTTGGCGATGCTGCCGCCGTACGGGCCGCTGCGCTCATTGACGCTGTCGCGCAGGAACTGCTCGATCAGGTAGGTGTTGGCAGCGTGGATCTCGACGCCATCGAAGCCGGCATCGATGGCGTTGCGTGCAGCAACGCGGTAATCCTCGATCAGCCCCGGGATTTCGTCGTCACGCAGGGCGCGCGGCGTGGATACGGGAACGAAGCCGTCCTTGGTATAGGTCGAGGCATTCGCCACCTTGTCGGTCGAGGACACCGGTGCGGCGCCGTCCGGCAGCAGCGAGGTGTGCGAGATACGGCCGACGTGCCAGAGTTGCAGCACGATCTTGCCGCCCGCTGCATGCACGGCATCGGTGACCTGGCGCCAGCCGGCGACCTGCTCGGCGTTGTAGATGCCCGGGGTGTCGAGGTAACCCTGGGCAATCGGGCTGATCTGGCTGGCTTCGGCGATGATCAGGCCGGCCGTGGCGCGCTGGCGGTAATACTCGACGGTCAGCGGCCCGGCGACATTGCCGGCGATGGCGCGGTTGCGCGTCAGCGGTGCCATGACGATGCGGTTGGCGAGGGCGATGTCGCCGATCTGGATGGGGTCGAACAGGGTAGTCATGGGTAATTCTCCTTGGCGAGGGTATTCAGAAAATCAGTAATTAGACCGGTCGTCTAAGATTTGAAAAGGCATTTTCCCGGAGGTCGACCGCCTGGGCGGTTGCGGCTTAGCGGGAAAACAGGGTTTGCGTGAACTGCATGGCATTGCTCAGCGCTTCGCTGTTGCGATGCAGCTTGCCCAGCAGGCTGGCGCCCAGCCAGAGCTGGTAAAGCATTTGTGCCGTCGCTTGCGGCGCCAGCGGCGGCAGCGAGCCATCGGCAACCCCGGCTTCGATCAATGCGGCGATGCGGGCAACCACCTGATCGGTGCCATCACGCAAGGTAATGCGCATGGCGTCGGAGAGATCAGCCACTTCGGCACTGAGTTTGACGACCAGGCACTTCTGATCGGAACAGGCGGCAGCGCATTGCTTGTCCAGCCAACGTTGCCAGTAGCGCATCAGGCGCTCATGGCCGGACGCCGCTTCGGCTTGCAGCAACTCGTCGATGCCGACCAGGTAATTGGCGAAATAGTCCTCGAGCAAGGCCTGGCCGTATTGTTCCTTGGATTCGAAGTAATGATAGAAGGAGCCTTTCGGCACACCCGCCGTCTTCAGGATCTCGTTCAGGCCGACGCTGGAAAAGCCCTTGCCGGCGATGATCCCGTAACCGATATCGATGATGTGCTGACGCGTGTTGTCGTGACGTAGGTTCATGGGACGGCAGTCTGCCATGAATTAGACCAGTCGTCTAGTACAAAAAACCGGGTAAAGATCAAACCATCGTCGCGTGCGTTTTGCGCGCATTTTTCATGATGTTTCACATTAGAATTGAAATTCAATTTCATGATTTAATGTATTAATTGAATTTCATCATGGCAACAAAACTCTCTGCCGAGACCGGGTAGCTGCCCACCGACGGCAGCATTCCGGCCAGTCTCAGCGTGAACGGCGTCGTGCAGGAAGGTCTTTTGCTCAAGCTGCTTGATGACAGCCGCGAACATGCGGTAGAAATCATCATTCCCGGCCGATTGCCGCCGCCCCACAACAGGAAGAACGACCAATGAACGCCAGCCAGCAATTGCACGCCCTCGGCCAGAGCCTCTGGCTCGACAACATTTCACGCGATCTGCTCGACAGCGGTACGCTGCAGCGCTATTGCGACGAGTTGTCGGTCACGGGCCTGACCTCCAACCCGAGCATTTTCGAACAGGCGATCGGGCGCGGCACCGCCTACGATGCGGCGATCCGGCAAAAGTCGGCGGCAGGCAAGACCGGCGAGGCGCTGTTTTTCGAGCTGGCAATCGAAGACCTGACCCGCGCCGCCGCCATCTTCCAGCCGCTGCACGCTGCCAGCGGCGGTCTCGACGGCTGGGTTTCGCTCGAAGTCTCGCCGCTGCTCGCCGACGATGCTGCCGCCACGTTGGCGGAAGCGAAACGCCTGCACGCGCAGGCTGCCTGCCCCAACCTGCTGATCAAGATTCCCGGCACACCGGCCGGGGTCAAGGCGATCGAGGAAGCGATCTTTGCCGGTGTGCCGGTCAATGTCACCCTGCTCTTCTCCCGCGAGCAGTACATCGCCGCCGCCGACGCCTACTGGCGCGGCATCCAGCGCCGCATCGAGGCCGGCCTCGACCCCAGGGTCGTTTCGGTCGCCTCGATCTTCATCAGCCGCTGGGATGTCGCCGTCGCCGGCCAGGTGCCGGCGAACCTGGGCAACCAGCTCGGCATCGCGATTGCCCGCCGCATTTACAAGGCGGCCTGCCAGCGCCAGGGCTATTCCGCCTGGAAGAAATTTGCCGCCGCCGGCGCCCTGCCGCAGCGCCTGCTCTGGGCCAGTACCGGCACCAAGGATCCGCAGATGCGCGACACGCTCTACGTCGAAGCCCTGGCCGCACCGGGCACGATCAACACCCTGCCGGAAAAGACGCTGCTCGCCTTCGCTGACCACGGCGAACTGAACGGCGTCATGCCCGAGGACGGTGGCGATGCCGAAGGCGTCCTCGCCGATTTCGCCCTGGCCGGCATCGATATCGCCGCACTGGCAACCCGTCTGCAACGCGACGGGGCGCTCTCCTTCGTCAAATCCTGGACCGACCTGCTCGCCGCCATCAGCGAAAAATGCCGACCGCTCACCCCTGGAGTACCCGCCCCATGACCCATTCCGATTCCGCAACGGTCGACGCCCCGCTCAGCCCCGATTTGCTGCACAAGATGCACGCCTGGTGGCGTGCCGCCAATTACCTCTCGGTCGGCCAGATCTATCTCTACGCCAACCCGCTGCTGCGCGAGCCGCTCCGCCTCGAACACGTCAAGCCGCGCCTGCTCGGCCACTGGGGCACGACGCCCGGCCTCAATTTCATTTACGTGCATCTGAACCGGCTGATCAAGGAACAGGACCTCGACGTCATCTACATCACCGGCCCCGGTCACGGCGGCCCCGGCATCGTTGCCAACACCTGGCTCGAAGGCACCTACAGCGAGGTCTACCCCGACATCGCGCAGGACGCCGACGGCATGCAGCGCCTGTTCAAGCAATTTTCCTTTCCGGGCGGCATTCCCAGCCACGTCTCGCCGGAAACGCCGGGCTCGATCCATGAAGGCGGCGAACTCGGCTACGCGCTGTCGCATGCCTATGGTGCCGCCTTCGACAACCCGGACCTGATCGTCGCCTGCGTCGTCGGCGACGGCGAGGCGGAAACCGGGCCGATGGCCACCAGCTGGCATTCGAACAAGTTCCTCAACCCGGTGCATGATGGCGCCGTGCTGCCCATCCTGCACCTCAACGGCTACAAGATCGCCGGCCCGACCGTGCTCGCGCGCATTCCGCATGCCGAACTAGAGGCGCTGTTCCGCGGCTACGGCTACACGCCCTACTTCGTCGAGGGCGACGACCCGGACGAGATGCACCAGAAAATGGCCGCCACGCTGGCACGCGCCATTGCCGAGATCAAGCGCTACCAGAGCGAGGCCCGCCTGAATGGCTTCACGGTGCGCCCGGCCTGGCCGATGATCATTTTGCGCTCGCCGAAAGGGTGGACCGGTCCGAAGATGGTCGACGGCAAGCCGGCCGAAGGCACTTTCCGCTCGCACCAGGTGCCGATGAACGACATGAGCCAGCCCGGCCACGTCGCGCTGCTCGAAAGCTGGATGCTGAGCTACCGGCCGGAAGAACTGTTCGACGCCGGCGGCCGCCTGCTATCGGAAATCGCCGAACTGGCGCCCAAGGGCCAGCGCCGGATGAGTGCCAATCCGCATACCAACGGCGGCCTGCTGCTGCGTGACCTGCGTTTGCCGGATTTTCGCGAGTTCGCCGTCGCCGTTTCCGCACCGGGTGCGGTGGATGCCGAATCGACACGCGCCCAGGGCGTTTTCCTGCGCCACGTAATGCAGCACAACCCGGCCAACTTCCGCGTCTTCAGCCCCGACGAAACCGCCTCCAACCGCTGGGGCGCACTGTTCGAAGTCACCAAGCGCTGCTCGACGGCGGAAATTCTCGCCAGCGACGACCACGTCGCACCGGACGGCCGGGTCATGGAAATGTTGAGCGAGCACCAGTGCGAAGGCTGGCTCGAAGGCTACCTGCTGACCGGCCGGCACGGCTTCTTCTCGTGCTACGAAGCCTTCATCCACATCATCGACTCGATGTTCAACCAGCACGCCAAGTGGCTCAAGGTGTGCAACGGCATTCCCTGGCGGGCGCCGATCGCCTCGCTCAACTACCTGCTCTCGTCGCACGTCTGGCGCCAGGACCACAACGGTTTCAGCCACCAGGATCCGGGCTTCATCGACCACGTCATCAACAAGAAATCGGAAGTCATCCGCGTCTATCTGCCGCCCGACGCCAATACCCTGCTCAGCGTCACCGACCACTGCCTGCGCAGCCGCAACTACGTCAATGTGATCGTCGCCGGCAAGCAGCCGGCGCCGCAATGGCTGGACATGGACGCGGCGATCAAGCACTGCACGGCCGGCATCGGCATCTGGGAATGGGCGAGCAACGACAAGGGCGACGAGCCGGACGTCGTGATGGCCTGCGCCGGCGACGTGCCGACCCTGGAAACCCTGGCCGCCGTCGAACTGCTCAACACCCACTTCCCCGAGCTGAAAATCCGCGTCATCAACGTCGTCGACCTGATGACCCTGCCGCCGCCCGGCGAACACCCGCACGGCCTGTCCGACAAGGATTTCGACGTGCTGTTCACGCGCGACAAGCCGATCATCTTCGCCTACCACGGCTACCCGTGGCTGATCCACCGCCTGACCTACCCGCGCACCAACCACAAGAACCTGCACGTGCGCGGCTACAAGGAAGAAGGCACGACCTCGACGCCGTTCGACATGGTGGTCATGAACGACCTCGACCGCTTCCACCTGGTCGCCGACGTCATCGACCGCGTGCCCCAGCTAGGCCCGCGTGCCGCCTACGCCAAGCAGGCGATCCGCGACAAGCTGATCGAGCACAAGCAGTACATCGCGCAATACGGCGAAGACCTGCCGGAAATCCGCAACTGGAAGTGGACGCCGGGCAACAAGGCCTGATCAGGCTCCCTCCCCAGACAAGGGGACAAGCAGAGACTAAGTCGCCATCGTTTGCCGGCTTAGTCTCTGCTTGGTCGTTCCATCAGCGGGTTGCGGCTTGGGCCCAGGCGGTCGACGCCGGTTCAGGGACCTTTTTCAGCCGCAGATCAGGCCGGCTTGCCGAACACCTGCCGCTTGGCCGCTTCGCTGACCGCGACGATGGCCGGATGCGTCAGCCGGCGTTCGGTGGTGATCGCATAGAGCTGCTCGACCACTGCATCGATGCGCCCGACCTCGACCACGTTGTATTGCCGGCACACCTGTTCGGCAATCGCCGTCGGTGCGACAAACAGGCCGGCGCCGGCCTGGCCAAAGGCCTTGATCAGCGCGCTGTCGTCAAACTCGCCGACGATGAGCGGCCGCAGATTGTGCTTGTCCAGCCATTGCAGCAGCCGCGGCCGCACCGCGACATCCTCGCCGGGCAGCAGGAAAGGTGCGTTGTTGAGCAAGGCCGGAAACTCGCCAGTCAAGCGGGCGGCCAGCGCCGGCGCGGCAAACACGGTCAGGCCGCATTCACCGAGCAGATGGCTGTAGCCACGCACATTCAGCTTGGTCGGCATGGCGCGATCGGCAATCAGCATGTCCAGACGATGCACCGCCAGATCGGCCAGCAAGGACGACAAACGCCCTTCCCGACAGATCAGCCGCACTGGTTCCTCGACATGCAGCGCCGGCTCGAGCAGGCGACAGGCGACCGACTTCGACACCGAATCGGCGATCCCGATGTTGAAGGGCAGCGTTTTCGTCGTTTTTTGCTCGTGTACCGCATCGAGCAACTCGTCGCCGATGGCGAAAATCTCTTCGGCATGGCCGAGGATGCGCCGCCCCGCTTCGGTCAGTTCCAACCCGCGTCCGGCGCGCCGGAAAAGCTTGGTGCCGAGGCTGTCCTCGAACTCCCCGAGCTGACCGCTGATCGACTGCGGCGTCAGGTGCAGTTGTTCGCCGGCACGGGCAATGCTGCCGGTTTTGGCAACCATCCAGAAATAGCGCAAGTGTTTGAAATTGAGTGTCGTCATGGCGTCCGCAGGGGCTTTGATACATCGAAAATCTGGATGTTTGGATAAATTATATTCGACTGGATCGTTGTATTGTTTATCACTATTCTCCGCCGCCTGTAGCCCAACCCGGAGAAACAATGAGCAAATCGAGCAAGAATCACCCCTTGATCGGAGTCGTCATGGGATCGGATTCCGACTGGCCGGTGATGCAGGCCGCCGCCAACCTGCTGGAAGAACTTGGCGTTCCTTACGAGGCCAAAGTGGTTTCAGCCCACCGCACGCCTGATCTGCTCTTCGAATACGCCACGACCGCACGCGAACGCGGCCTCCGGGCGATCATCGCCGGTGCCGGCGGCGCCGCGCATCTGCCCGGCATGCTGGCCGCCAAAACGACCGTGCCCATCATGGGCGTGCCGATCCCCTCGAAGCACCTCAAGGGCATGGATTCGCTGCTCTCCATCGTGCAGATGCCGCGCGGCGTGCCGGTCGCCACTTTCGCCATCGGCGAAGCCGGTGCCGCCAATGCCGCCCTCCTCGCCGTCGCCATGCTGAGCACCGGCAACGACAGCCTGGGCCGCGAACTCGCCGGCAAACTGGACGACTTCCGGCAGCGCCAGGAAGAGAAAGTGCTGGCCATGCAACTGGCGAGGCCGCAATGATCCTGCCGCCCGCGACACTGGGCATGCTCGGCGGCGGCCAGCTCGGCCGCTACTTTGTCATCGCCGCCCAGCAACTGGGTTACAAGGTGATGGTCCTTGATCCGGACGAGAACAGTCCGGCCGGGCGCATTGCCGATCATCACCTGGTCGCTGCCTACGCCGACAGTGAAGCCCTGACCCACATGGCGGTCAGCTGTTCGGCGATCACCACCGAATTCGAAAGCGTCCCGGCCGAAACCCTGGCCTATCTCGCCCGCTTCATCCCGGTCCAGCCCAGCGCCGAAGCCCTCGCCATCTGCCAGGAACGCTCGGCGGAAAAAGGCTTTCTCAAGAAGCACGGCTTGCCGCACGCGCCCTACGCCGACATCCGCAGCGAAGGCGATTTGCAGGATGTTCCCGACAGCCTGTTCCCCGGCATTCTCAAGGTCGCCCGCTTCGGCTATGACGGCAAGGGCCAGATCCGCGTCAAGGACAAGGCTGCCTGCCGCGCCGCCTTTCGCCAGTTCAACCACGAGCCTTGCGTGCTGGAAAAGCAGATGCAGCTCGAACACGAACTGTCACTGGTCCTGACGCGCAGCGCAGCCGGCCAGACAAAGTGCTTCCCGGTCGCCGAAAACCATCACCAGCAGGGCATACTCGACCACTCCATCGTGACCGCCGAGCGCGCCAGCGACGCACTGGCCGCCGAGGCAAGCGCCCTGGCCGAAAAGATTGCCGCCAGCCTGGACTACGTCGGCACGCTGAGCGTCGAGTTCTTCGTCGTCGATGGCCGGCTCTGCGTCAATGAACTCGCGCCCCGGCCCCACAACTCCGGCCACTACACGCTGGATGCCTGCCTGACCAACCAGTTCGAGCAGCAGGTGCGTGCCCTGTGCGGTTTGCCGCTGGGCGATGTCTCGGCGCATTCGGCAGCGGTCATGGTCAATCTGCTCGGCGACCTGTGGTTTGCCGGCAACCCGGAACAGGCAAGCGAACCCGAATGGGAAAAGCTGCTCGCCTATCCGGACCTGAAACTCCACCTGTACGGCAAGCACGAGGCCAGACCGGGGCGCAAGATGGGCCATTTCACGGTACTCGGCGAAACACTGGAGCAGCCTTACCGCATCGCGATGGCGGCGCGCGCGGCGATCGGCATCAGCGCCCGCCGCGAGTAAGCCCGCCCCGCAGCCCAAGACAACTTTCAAACAGGACGAGCGATGAAGTACTTATCTGAACTTTTCGAAAAGAACCGGGTGTGGTCGCTGCAACAACTGCAGGAAGACCCCGATTACTTCCAGCGCCTGGTCAAGCAGCAGGCCCCGAAATACCTCTGGATCGGCTGCTCCGACAGCCGCGTGCCGGCCAACCAGATCACCGGCCTGAATCCGGGCGAGGTATTCGTCCATCGCAACATCGCCAATGTGATCGTGCACACCGACCTCAACTGCCTCTCGGTCGTGCATTACGCCATCCAGGTCCTCAAGGTGCAGCATGTCATCGTCTGCGGCCACTACGGCTGCGGCGGCGTGCGCGCGGCGCTCGACGGCCAGGCCAACGGCATGATCGACAACTGGCTGCGCCACATCGAGGATGTGCGCGAACGGCATGCCGGGCTGCTCGACGGCATGGCCGACTACGACGCCAGATGGGCAAGGCTGTGCGAACTGAACGTGATCGAACAGGTGCGTAACCTGGCCCGGACGACGCCGGTCAGTGAGGCATGGAAATCAGGCCAGGAACTGATGCTGCATGGCTGGATCTACGGCCTGCAGGACGGCCGCCTGGTCGACCTGAACATGAGCGCCGCCCGCCGCGACGAGCTGGATCAGGCCTACGCCGAAGCCGTAGCCGGCTAGAGCGAACGCCGGCCTGCCCCGGCCCGGCGCTGCGGGCCAGGGGCTTTTTTCAGCGGCGAATCAGGTAGCGGATGGTCGGCCCGTCCTGGATGACGTCGAGGACTTCGTAGCCGTGATTGCGCGCATCGAGCGGGATGTTGTTGATCGACTGCGGGCAATCCGAAATCACTTCGAGGATTTCGCCCGGCTGCAGTTGCGGCATTGCCTCCAGCGTGGCCACGGCCGGATACGGACAGGGTTCGCCCATCATGTCGAGGCGATAGTTGGGTACATAGACCGGCTTGCTCATGCGGCCTCCCTGGCCAGTTGAGGTTGGCCGGCCTTGCCGGCAAAGAAACGTTTTTCCCACCACAGCACGGCGAGCAAGGACAGCAAGAGCATCAGGTAGGTGGCGATCAGGCCGCCCTGTGGGCCGAACACGGCGAGCAGATTGACCTTCTCGTAGTTGGTCGCCAGCGCCGGCGCGATATCGTCCCACCACGCGGCAAGCACGGTGGCGCCGATGATGTTGCCGAGACCGACCCACCAGTAATGCACCTGACCTTCGACCGCGCGGTACATCCAGCCGGTTTCGCAGCCGCCGGCGAGCACGATGCCGAAGCCGAAGAGCAGCCCGCCGATCACCGAATTCGGGCCGGCCCACATGATCTTCGGCGACACGCCGAGCTGGACATAGCTGAACACGCCGATGGTGCTGACCGCCATGCCGATGATGATCGCCTTGGCCATCTGCGTGCGGCCGGTCAGCCACAGGTCGCGGAAGGCCGAGGTGAAGCACACCTGCGCACGCTCGATGATCAGGCCGAAGGCAAGACCGAACAAGGCAGCCAGGCCGAGCTTGGGCGCATCCAGCGTCTTGGCTACCGCCCACAGGAAGAAAGCGGCAAAGACCAGCATGCCGAGGCGGAAACGGCGCGTCGCACGGTCGACGTCCTGCACGATCGTTTTTGCCGCCGATACCTTCTGCAACTTGACCGGCGTGCGGAACACGGGAAGCATCGTGAAGCGTGCGCCAAACCACGAACCGGCCGCCGTTGTCAGCGCAAAGAACCAGGCATGCAGCGAAAACTGCGGAATTCCGGTGAAAAAGGCCGCCAGGTTGCAGCCCATCGCCAGCCGTGCGCCAAAACCGGCAATGATGCCGCCGGCCACCGCCTGCACGATGCGGATGCGATGTTGCGGCACGCGCAGCTTGACGTTGTTGGCCCACAGCGCCGCCGACAGGCAGCCGGCAAACATGCCGATGATCATCAGCCCGTCGATCCGGTCGAGCGGCGTGCCCTCCAGATGCAGCACCTTGAAATAGCCCCAGGTCTCCGGGTGGTAACCGAGAAACTGCAGCAGATGCCCGCCCCAGCGGGTGAATTCGCCGGTCACCGCCCAGAACGTGCCGGTGATCCCGAAATAGTAGGCCGACAACACACCGGCCGCGATGACCGCCGGAACCGGCGCCCAGAAGCGCACCAGATAATCGCGCTTGAAATTTTCCCAAAGCATGGTTGGGTGATCCTTCCTGAAAATGGCTACCGACCCCGCGCCAGGCGTGCCGGAGCCGCAACATCACCTTGCCCGCAAGGCGATCAACAAGCCTGACTCAGGCTTTCGAGGGGCGGCATGTTCAAGCCTTTTCGGGGAAATGGCAATGCCGGAGGCACACAGACCGGCAGATCAGGAGCGCGCGCCCTTGCGCCCCTGCGTTGTCCAGTAGGAGAACTCCTCCTCGTACACCTCGACATCCAGCTCGCCAACCCAAGCCTGCAAACGGGTTTGCGCATCGGCCACGCCCTTGTTGTAAATCGCCGGCCCGACTTCCTTGAGAAAGAAGGAAAGCAAGGCCCCCGCCTCCAGCCCGCCAATCGGCTCATCCATGTTTTCCTTGAAATAGCGCTGGATGGAAGCGATTGCCGCCTTGCTGGCGTCGGTGGAGATTTCGATGGTCATGTTGGCTACGGCCGTTAACTGGGAAGAAAGGCGGATTGTCGGCGCTTTGGCGGCAAAGAAACAGACTAGGCAAGGCGGGGAAAGTCTGAGCAAAACGGGGGGCGTGGGCTGGGAACAGGCAAAAACAGCCATTTTTAGCGGTCGACCGCTGGCTGGCGCAATATTCCGTTGCCTCACCTCCGTTTGGCATGAATCCGCATGCCATTTGCAATCCCAGAGGAAAATCAATACTGTCCGGTTTGTTGCCGAAAAACCTCAAAGAAAATGCAACCTGATGCGTGAAACGATTGCAGTCCAAGGGCTTCTGACTGCCTTGATGGCCTGCTTATTGAACAGGTGATCAGGTTGGGTGACAGTTTTTTCATCTGCTACCAGGCGGCACCAATAATGACAAAGACAAACACATCCCCTTTCTCTCGAAACGAATGGCTTGGTCTCGCTATTGGCGCATGGCTAATTGCCGGCCTTTTGTTTTATTTGTTCGGCTTGCAAGGACCATTTGGTCGTTATTCGTTGGTTGTATTGCTGGGCGTTCCGGGCTGTCTCACCTACAAGTTTTTCACCAGCGAGCCGAAGGGGGAATCGCAACAATAGGAGACAGACCACTGTTTTCCGCACCAGCCCCCCATAAACCCTGGTCTGCCCCCTGTTCTTCTCATAAGGTCGCCACCATGAAGACTGTCCGCATCCTGTTACAACTCCTAATTCTCACTGTAGGAGGAGTTACGCTTGCAGCCCTTATTTCCAGCCCAACCCCAGACATTGGGGTAATTGTTTTTCTAGGGCTATTAGCGTTTCTCTTTGCCCTAACACTGGCGCTCAAGGAGGAAACCACTGCGCGCTTGGCTCTTAATCACAAGCCTAGTATCAAACCCATCGGGGTTGCCATGCTGTTACTGGGGTTGTTTGGCGTCTTCTACGGGGCGAGCTACCTCTTAGGTACAGAACCGCTACCAAATGGAAGTGGTAGATGCCGTGCAATATGCGGACTTATTCTCATTGCATCGCAATGGTTCAGTGAAGCAGCGGCAAGATTTTTTGCTTTCAGCTTTTGGTCGAGCATTGGCCTACTCCTCTGTTTTGCTGGCTACAAAACAATGATCGCAAAAGCTACCTAGTACTACCCAAAGCTCGGCTTTGAGCACAATCCTCGGGCGTGGATGCTGAAAGGCAGCTGACAGGCAAGCGCCAGCCCCTGCCAGCGATCACCGATCCCGATTGGGTAGGGAAGAGAGGCACCCACCCGCATAGCATCGCTCCACACCCCGACCAACCCCATTTCCCGCTGGACAGCCCGCCCCGGCGCGCGTAGCATCGCCGCCCCTTTGCCCAAGCCGTCCCATGCCTCTCACCTCCCCTGCCCGCGCCTGCGGTATCGATTTCGGTACATCCAACTCCACCGTGGGCTGGTTGCGGCCGGGGTCGCCGACCTTGCTGGCGCTGGAAGATGGCAAGGCGACGCTGCCTTCGGTGGTCTTCTTCAATGCCGAGGAAAACACGGTCAGTTTCGGCCGCGCCGGGCTGGGCGAGTATCTCGACGGGCACGAAGGGCGGCTGATGCGTTCGCTGAAAAGCCTGCTCGGCAGCAGCCTGATCGACGGGCGCACCGACGTGCAGGGCACGGTGATTGCCTTCCGCGATCTGCTGACGCGCTTCATCGGTTCACTCAAGGAACGCGCCGAAATTCAGGGCCAGCGCGCTTTCGAGCAGGTCGTGCTGGGCCGGCCGGTGTTTTTCGTCGATGACGATGCGGCGGCTGACCGCGTTGCCGAAGAAACCCTGGGCGAGATCGCGCGCGCCGTCGGCTTCAAGGACATCAGTTTCCAGTTCGAGCCGATTGCCGCCGCCTTCCATTACGAAACGACGCTGAGCCGCGAAGAAGTGGTGCTGGTCGCCGACATCGGCGGCGGCACCTCCGACTTTTCCATCGTCCGCCTGTCGCCGCAGCGCGCCAAAGCCAGCGAGCGCGGCAGCGATGTGCTGGCCAATGGCGGCGTGCATATCGGCGGTACCGATTTCGACCGGCAACTCAGCCTCGCCTCGGTCATGCCGCTGCTCGGCCACCGCGGCAAGCTGAAGAACGGGCGGGCGATTCCGGCCAGCATCTATTTCAATCTCGCAACCTGGCACAGCATCAACTTTGCCTACGCCCGCCCGGTCTGGGCCGAACAGCAGCGTCTGCTGCTCGACGCCCTGGAACCGGAAGGCATCCAGCGCCTGCTGGCGCTGATCCGCGAGCGCGCCGGGCACTGGCTGGCGCACCAGGTCGAACAGGCCAAGATCGCGCTCTCCGATGGCGACACCGCCCTGCTTTCGCTCGAACGTTTTGCGCCGGGCGAACAACAGTTGCTGACGCGCAGCGAGTTCGACCTGACCACCGCCATTCTCGTCGACAAGGTCGAGGCCGCCGTCGGCAGCCTGCTGCCTGCCGCCGGGCTGGCGGCGAACCGCATCGACACGGTGTTCTTCACCGGCGGTTCGAGCGGCATTCCGCAATTGCGCCGGCGCATCGCCGCGCTGCTGCCGCAGGCGCGCGTTGTCGAGGGCGACCTGTTCGGCAGCATCGGCGCCGGGCTGGCGGTCGATGCGGCGCGGCGTTATGGCAGCGGGAGCGCCGCATGATGGCAGCCGAAGCCTGGCTGGCGGCGCAAAGCCCCGCCGTCCGCGCCGAGCTGGACAATCTGCTCGCCTACCGGCCGGAGGAAGAGTTCATCCGGACGCTGGCCGAGTTGCTGCCCGTCGTGCCTTGCGCCGGGCTGATCGACCTGTATTACGACATTTTTTACTGCTGCCGCCCGGTCTTCCGGATTGCCGTCCGCCAGTTGCACGACCCGGATGAACTCGCCGTCTTCCTGCAGACCGCCGAGCGCGCCCTGCCCGAGGCCGAGGATGCCGCGGCCTGCACGGCGGCCTGTGGCGACATGGATGATGTCGATGAAGTCATTTTCTGGTTGAAGCGGCATACCCTGGCGCGGCGGCAAACGCCCACCTGATTGCTTTGTGCGGTGCCGAACGGATGTCTGCCACCGTTCGCCGGAGACTGGTCATCCCGCAACGCAATGAGCAATCGACCATGAAAACGGATACCCAGATCAAGCAGGATGTCAGCGCAGAACTCGCCTGGGAGCCTTCAGTTACCGCGGCCCGGATCGGTGTCGAGGTCAAGGACGGGGTTGTCACCCTGAGCGGCCATGTCGCCAGTTTCAGCGAAAAATGGGATGCCGAGCGCGCCACGCAACGGGTCGCCGGCGTCAAGGCGCTGGCGGTCGAGATCGAGGTCGTCCTGCCCGGCATCAGCCAGCGCAACGATGGCGATATCGCCGAAGCGGCCGAAAACGTTCTGGCATGGACGACCTATGCGCCCAGCGAATGCATCAAGGTGATGGTCGAGGGCGGCTGGGTCACCTTGTCCGGCGAAGTCGACTGGGAATACCAGCGGCGCGCCGCGGTCAAGGGCGTCCGCCATCTGATGGGCGTCACCGGCCTGAGCAACCAGATCACCATCAAGCCCAAGGCCTCGCAGGACAACGTCAAGGCGAGCATCGAGTCGGCCTTGATGCGCCGCTCGCTGGCCAATGCGGAAAACATCACGGTCGAAGTGGACGGAGATCGTGTCACGCTCAACGGAACCGTCTTCAGCTGGTCGGAGCGCGATCTGGCTGCGAATTCGGCGTGGAGCGCAGCGGGCGTGCGCAACGTCGTGAACAACATCACCATCCTCCACTGATTGCACGCCGGACGGACGGTCCGGCCGTCCGCTCCGGCCCGAAAGCCAATGCAGCAGCACCGATCAGGAACAATCATGGAAAAGGCAAATCTGCCGTTTTATGTCTTCAACACCCACGTCGAGGCGGAGGACGCCATCCGCCTGCTGGGCAAGTCCGGTTTCGACGTGCAGAAACTGTCGCTGGTCGGCAAGGGATATCACAGTGAGGAACATCCGGTTGGCTTCTACACGGCGGGTGACCGCATCAAGTCCTGGGGCGGCACCGGCGCCTTTTGGGGTGGCATCTGGGGCCTGCTTTTTGCGCCGGCCGTTTTCTTCCTGCCCGGTCTCGGCCTGGTGGCGATGGCCGGCCCCTTTGTCGCTGCCCTGGTCAGCGGCCTGGAAGGCGCCGTCGTGGTTGGCGGCTTGTCGGCACTGGGCGCGGCGCTGAGCCAGGTGGGCGTGCCTGCGGACGAAATCATCAAGTACGAAACGGCCCTCAAGGTCGACAAATACGTTCTGATGATCCATGGCGATACCGAAGAAGTTGCCAAGGCCCGCGCCACGCTGGCCGGGGCCGGCGCCTGGAAGGCCGCCTGAAAATCGGCCTTTTTTAGCGGTCGACCGTCCGGGAAGGGCAATTTCTGTTGCCAACCCCCGACTGCCGCCGCAAAACAGGCAGATAAGCAAAGGTGCAGGCGGAGGCGCTTGGTAGAATCGCCTCCCCGCTCATCTGCCCTATGGTTTCTGCTGCCATGTCATCCCCACCGAAATTGCGTACGACGTTCGACCGCCTGCGCCAGGTCTTCCTGTTCGAAGTGGGCGGGCTGCTGCTGATCACGCCGCCCTTCATCTGGCTTTCCGGCGTGCCGCTGCACGATTCGCTGGGCCTGATGGTCGCCATGGCGATCATCGCCGGGGTCTGGAACACGCTCTACAACATCGGCTTCGACTGGGCGGATGCCCGGCTTTCCGGGCGCAGCGCCGACCAGCGCCCGACGGCCTGGCGCATCGTGCATGCGCTGGGTTTCGAAGGCGGCCTGTTGCTGATCAGCCTGCCCATGGTCATGATGTGGACCGGCATGGACTGGCTGCAGGCCCTGATCGCCGACATCGGCCTGGCCGCGGCTTACGTGGTCTATGCCTACGGCTTCAATCTCGGCTACGACCGGCTTTTCCCGGTGGCGCAGGCTGACTGATTGAAAATGGCGGTTTTTTAGCGGTCGACCGCTGGAAAACACCATTTTTCAACGCTCGGGCCGGAGCCGGAATACCCGGCAAACGCAGCATCCCGGCAACGATGCCGGCCGCGCAATCGAACGCCTAAACGTCAGCAGCAGGTCAGCCGGCCACGCCGGCGCGACAGGCGATAGATCGCCCACCAGCGGCAGCGCAGATGATAGAAAACGCCGCGCCGCATCTGGCGCAGGCGGGCGCGCAGTGCAGCGACGGCAGCACAGGCTTGCCGCCAGGCCGGATGCTCGCGCAGCGCCGCAAACACCCGCGCGCGGAAACGCAGCAACCAGGCATGGCTGCGCGCAAACCAGCCGATTTGCAGCAGCTGCGCGCGGGTCAGCGCAAAAATCCGCGCCACCAGCGCCGTGCCCAGCACCTTGGCGGCGAAAAAGGTGGCAATGCCGAAGAACGGCGCGCCATGCCCGAGAAAATACAGGCCGACCAGCTTGAATGGCAGCAACACGGCGCCGGGAATCAGAAAGCAGGCGAGCGCCAGATAGGGCGACGCCCGCATCAGCCGCGCCTCGATCCGGCGCAGCAGCGGCAGGCGCCCGAGGCGCGCCATCAGGCGTTCCAGCGGATCCCACAGCCATTCCCAGAACCACAGCACGAAGGCGGCCAGGATGATGAAGGGCGTGGTCAGGGCACGTTTGAGTCGATGTTCCATCGCGGGCTCCACAAGCGCGTCAATTCGAAGAAAAACCGGTGGCAAGGCGAGTCATTCCCTGCCGCATTGCGCGACCGGATGCACTTTGCATTCCGTCTTTCCGGTCGGCGCCAATATAGCCGAGAAGGCCACGCCAGGCGGGTGACGGCATGTAACGGCGAGTAAGCGTCGGCACGGATACACGCTGTTGCAAAACTCCTGTTGAAATATGCCGCGTCAGGCGGCAACCTTGCGGCAACAAAAATCCGGCACCATGGTCGGCGCTTCCCGCTCTGGCGCGTTAAGCGCGTAATGAACACTTCATGGGCCGTCACAGAACAGCAAGCCATGGCCATCGACCTCTTCCCGCTTTTTGCTCAAATTCCGGCGTCGACCGTCCGGACGCCGTGCTGCGCCCGTCGCCTCCGGAGCGGCCTGGGCGCCGGTGTCCTCGCCCTGCTCTCCGGCTGCACCCTGCTAGGCCCGAATTACGTGGCGCCGACCCTGAGCAGCACCGAGGTGCCCGAGCAATGGACCTCGAAAACCAATGCCACCGGCGAAAACGTCACGCCGGACAACAAGCAGGCCGCGCCCGGCAACTGGTGGAGCGAGCTCGCCGACCCGGTGCTCGACCGTCTGGTCGGCGCCGCCTTCGCTACCAGCCCGACCCTGGAAGCCGCGCTGGCACGGGTCAGCCAGTCGCGCGCCCTCTATGCCCAAAGCAATGCCTCGGCCCTGCCCTCGGCGCAGGGCGGCGCCGGCAACGACACCAGCCAGAGCGACAACACCGGCGGCATTTTTAACCAGAGCTGGCTGTCGCTCGGTGCCGCCTGGGAAATCGACCTGTTCGGCGCCGTCCAGCGCGGCAAGGAAGCGGCCAAAGCCCGCACCGAGTCGCAGCAGGCGACGCTGGCCGACGTCCGGGTCAGTCTCGCGGCCGACGTCACCGACGCCTACCTGAGCTACCGCGCCTGCCAGTCATATGAAGCGCTCAGCGCGGAAGACGTCGCCTCGCGCCTGGCCACCGAAAAGCTCACCGCAGCCAGCGTCCGCGAAGGCTTCACCGCGCCCTACCTGGCCATCCGCAGCCGCGCCTCGGTGGCCGAGGCGAAGACCCAGCTCGCGGCGACGCATGCCTTTTGCGAACGCCAGGAAAACCTGCTCACCCGCCTGACCGGCATTCCCCGGCCCGAGCTGATGACGGCGCTCGCCGACAAGCCGACCGGCCTCGACCGCCTGCCCGTGCCTCGCCATTTCGACATCGCCATCCCCAGCCAGGCGCTCACCCAGCGCCCCGACATCCGCGCCGCCGAGCGTCGGCTGGCCGCCGAATCGGCCGCAATCGGCGTTGCCGAAGCCGACCGCTATCCGCGCCTGACCCTCAACGGCGCCCTCGGCTACTCGGCCGGCAGCGGCGTCTCGCTCGGCAGCTGGTCCTTCGGACCGTCGTTCAGCCTGCCGATCTTCGATGGCGGCCGGCGCCAGGCGGCCGTCGAGCAGGCCAAATCGAAATATGACGAGGCCCTCGCCGACTACCGGGCAAAAACGCGCGCCGCCATCCAGGAAGTCGAAGACGGCCTGACCCGTTACGCCGCTGCCCATGAGCGGGCCGAAAACGCCCGCACCTCGGCCAACCAGTACCAACGCTTTTTCGATTCGGTCGAGATCCGCTACCGCGAAGGCGCCAGCAATCTGCTTGAACTCGAAGATGCCCGCCGCGCCATGCTGGGCGCCCAGCAAACCCTGCTCAGCGTGCAGCAGGAACGCCTGCAGGCCTGGGTCGCGCTCAATCGCGCCACCGGCGGCGCTGCCCTGTACGATCCCACCCCGGCCCGGCCGCTCGAGACCGCCGGCGCCCGGACCACACCCGTGAATTGAGTTGCCCATGTTCCCCGCCAACACGCCCCGCAATCGCATCAAGGCCGCCGCGCTGCTCGCTGCCCTCGCCTTGCCGATCACGCTGGTGATCGGCGCCACGCCCTTCACTCCGCCGCCCGGCAGCGCCCAGATTCCCATCGTCACCAAGCCGCTGGCCCCTCCTGCCAAAGCCGAACCGGCCGCGCCACTGCGCCAGGTCGCCGTACTGCGTGCGAAGACCGAGAACTGGCCGGAGCGCCTGGAGGCGAGCGGCAATGTCATGCCTTGGCACGAAAGCCGGATCGGCACCGAAGTCAGTGGTTTGCGTCTGGCCAGCGTGCTGGTCAACGAGGGCGATCTGGTCAAGAAGGGTCAGGTGCTGGCCCGCTTCGACACGGCCAGCGTCGAAACCGATCTCGATGTCGCCAACGCCCAGCGCGTCGAAGCCGAAGCCGTGCTCGCCCAGGCCACCGCAACGCTGGAACGGGCCAACCGCCTGGCGCCGTCGGGCGGTGTCAGCCGCCAGGAACTGACCCTCTACGAAACGCAGAAGCACACCGCCGAAGCCCGCCTCAACGCGGCACGCGCCCAGGTCAAGCGGCAGCAGATCAAGATGGAGCTGGCCACCGTCAATGCCCCTGACGACGGGCTGATTTCCTCGGCCACCGCGCTCGAAGGCAGCATCGTCCAGGGCGGCAGCGAACTGTTCCGGCTGATCCGCCAGGGCCGCCTCGAATGGCGTGCGGAAGTGCGCGGCGACGTGCTGCTCAAGCTCGCCGCCGGCCAGGAAGTCGTCATCCACAGCCCGCTCGGCAATGACATCAAGGGGCGCGTGCGGCGCATTTCGCCGACCATAGACATCGCGACGCGCAACGGCTTCGTCTATGTCGACCTGCCGCAGGGCACCGACATGAAGTCCGGTCTCAACGTCAGCGGCAGTTTCAATCTCGGCAAGAGCAAGGCGCTGGTCATTCCGGCGGCAGCGCTGCTGCGCCAGGGCAAGAGCAGCCAGGTCCTGGCGGTCAACGCCGAGGGAAAGATAGAAATGCTCGAGGTCACGACCGGGCGCACGCGCGATGACTGGGTCGAGATCCTGAGCGGCCTCGACGATCAGACGTCTATCGTGGCGCGCAACCTGAAAGGACTGAAGGACGGCGACCTGGTCGCCCTGACCAACAAAACGGCTGACAACAGCCAGCCGTGATCTTTCAGCCGAGGCTGATCCTGCCGCAGGAAAAATGCCTCAAAGCGCGCGTCGACCGCTGATGATGCGCAGCAGGATGACGACAATCGCAATCACCAGCAGGACGTGGATGAAGCCGCCGACGGTGTACGAGGTGACCAGGCCGAGCAGCCAGAGAATGAGCAGAACGACGGCAATGGTATAGAGCATGATGTTTCCTTCGCGGTGACGATCCGGAGCGGCCCTGCAACAGAGCCGTGTCCATGACCGGGGTTCACCGCAGACTACGCCGTCTTGCCCGTCGACAATGTGCGCTGGCTAACACATCGCCGGCGCTTCACAGAATGAAGTGGGTGTTGATGAAGCTGGATTTGTTGCCGAGCACGATGGCATCAAGCAACTTTTTCGAGGCCTCGGTCTGCTTGGCGGCAACCATGGTGCGGATCGAGAAGGCGCGCAGGGCGTCATGCACGGACAGCGTGCCCTCGGCCGAATCCTTGCGCCCGACGAAGGGAAAGACGTCCGGCCCGCGCTGGCACTGGCAGTTGATATTGACCCGGCACACCTGGTTGACCAGCGTATCGACCAGCGAGGCAATCTGTTCGGGATCACTACCGAAGATGCTGACCTGCTGGCCGTGGTCGGAGGTGATCACATAGTCGAGCGGCGTTTCGATGTCCTCGAAGGTGGCGACCGGGATGATCGGCCCGAACTGTTCCTCGCGGTAGAGCTTCATGCCCTCCCTGACCGGAAAGAGCACGGCCGGATAGAACAGCGTCTTGACCGTCGTGCCACCAGGGCGTCGGCCTGGCGTATACTTCCAATGCGCTGTGGGCGCCGGGACACGATATGGGCGGCCATTGGCAATTCGAAAACCGCCTTGGTGTCGGGCATGATTTCGGCAACTTCGAATTGAGCCTGAACCTGACCCACTTCTCGAATGGTGGCCTGCAGCAGCATAATCCCGGGGCCGAAATGCTGGGAATACGCTTTGCCCGGAAATTCTGAGAACTCGCCAATGCAAAGGCCGCCAATGCCGACCGACGCCAATAGCCCGCCCTGGTGGCTGGCACCCGACGCAGCAACGCTCGCCGCTTCCGGCTTGTCGAGCAGCGAGGCCCAGGCCCTGCTGGTGCAGCACGGCCCGAACGTTTTCCGCGAGCGGCAGCAGAAGTCGCTGTTGCGGCAATACATCAGCCGCTTCAAGAATCCGCTGGTCCTGATCCTGCTGGTGGCCAGCGCGGTCTCGGCACTGACCGGCGAGGCGACCAATTTCGTCATCATCAGCACGATCATCCTGCTCAGCGTGACGCTCGACTTCGTCCAGGAATACCGGGCGAATGCCGCTGCCGACAAGCTGCGCCAGTCGGTATCGGTGCGCGCCACGGTAGTGCGCGATGGCGTCAGCCGCGATATCCCGGTCAGCGAACTGGTGCCCGGCGATGTCGCGCTGCTCTCGGCCGGCGACCTGATTCCGGCCGACAGTCTGGTTCTGGAAGCACGCGACCTTTTCGTCAAACAATCGCTGTTGACCGGTGAAACCTACCCGGTCGAAAAGCGCCCGGGCCGGCCGGCCAAGACGGGTAACGATATCCAGGAAGCAAGCAACGCGGTTTTCATGGGTACGTCGGTGATCAGCGGCAGCGCCCGCATCCTGGTCGTCAGGACCGGCACAGCCACCGCCATCGGCGAAATTGCCGACAGCGTTTCCCGCCAGGCCGAGCCAACCTCCTTCGAGATCGGCACCAAGCGCTTCGGCATGCTGATCATGCGCCTCACCATCCTGATGGTGATGTTCGTACTGCTGGTCAATGCCTTCTTCCACAAGCCCTGGCTCGAGTCCTTTCTGTTTGCCGTGGCGCTGGCCGTCGGCCTGACGCCGGAACTGCTGCCGATGGTCGTTTCGGTGACACTGTCACGCGGCGCCATGCGCATGGCCAAACGCCACATGATCGTCAAACGCCTGTCGGCGATCCAGGATCTCGGTTCGATGGATGTGTTGTGCACCGACAAGACCGGCACGCTGACCGAGGCGAAGATCCGCCTGGAAAAACATGTCGATGCCGAGGGCCGGCCCAGCGAACGGGTGCTTGAGCTGGCCTTCTACAACAGCTTTTTTGAAACCGGCCTGAAAAGCCCGCTCGACGAAGCGATTCTGGCGCACGGCCAGATCGACACCGCCGCCTGGAAAAAAATCGACGAAGTCCCCTTCGATTTCGAACGCCGCCGCGTCTCGGTGCTGATCGACAACGGCCGGACGCGCTGGCTGGTGGTCAAGGGCGCGCCCGATGAAATCGTCGGTCTGTGCACACATTACGAAAGTTCCGGCGCCGAACAGCCCCAGGCGGTCGACGCCGCCGCACGGGCAAAAATCAGTACCCAATATCAGGCGCTAGAAAGCGAGGGCTTTCGCGCCCTCGGCATCGCCTGGCGCGAAGTCGCGCCGGATCACCCGCATGCCGTGATCAGCGACGAGAGCGAGCTGGTGCTGGCCGGCTTTGCCGCCTTTCTCGACCCACCCAAGGAAAGTGCCGGTTCGGCGCTCGCTGCCCTGCACCGCCAGGGCGTGGCGATCAAGGTGGTGACCGGCGACAGCGAGCTGGTTACCCGCCACGTCTGCGGCGAACTGAAAATTCCGGTGAGCGGCATCCTGCTCGGCAGCGATATCGCCGCCATGGACGATTACGCGCTTCAGGCCCGCGTCGAGGAGGCCAACCTGTTCTGCCGCGTCAATCCCGGCCAGAAGGAGCGGGTCATCCACGCGCTGCGGGCACGCGGCCACGTCGTCGGCTATCTTGGCGACGGCATCAACGATGCACCCTCGCTGCATGCGGCCGATGTCGGGCTGTCGGTCGATACGGCCGTCGATGTCGCCAAGGAGGCGGCCGACATGATCCTGCTCCGGCACGACCTGCATGTCATCCAGGCCGGCGTCCAGGAAGGCCGGCGCACCTTCGGCAACATCATGAAATACATTCTGATGGGCACCAGTTCCAATTTCGGCAACATGTTCAGCATGGCCGGCGCCGCCCTCTTCCTGCCTTTCCTGCCGATGTTGCCGACACAGATCCTGCTCAACAACATCCTCTACGACCTCTCCGAAATCCCGATTCCGCTCGACAAGGTCGATGCCGTCGACACCCGTACGCCGCGCATCATGGACATGCAGTTCGTGCGCAATTTCATGCTGGTGATCGGGCCGATCAGTTCGCTGTTCGATTTCCTGACCTTCTACATCCTGCTGCATGTGCTGCAGGCCGACGAGAAACTGTTCCAGACCGGCTGGTTCGTCGAGTCGCTATGCACCCAGGTGCTGGTCATTTTCGTCATCCGGACGCGCGGCAGCCTGCTGCACAGCCGGCCGCATCCGGTACTTTTTGCCAGCTCGCTGGCTATCGTCGCGATTGCGGCAATCCTGCCGTTTACCTGGCTGGGCGGACATTTCGGCTTCGTGCCGCCACCCACCCGCTTCTATGCGATCCTCGGCGGCATGGTCGTCGCCTATCTGCTGGTCGTCGAACTGGCGAAACGACTGTTCTATCGCTGGATGCGCCAGACCGCATAGGCCGCCGGATCACCCGCTTTTGCCTTCAAGAGGCGGCGGGCAGGATGCCTTCCACTTCCATCACCGCGACTTCCACGCGGTTGCGCCCGTATTGCCGGTTACCGGTATTCCCCGTGTTGCCGCGTTCGCCCTGCGGACCGGCCGGACCGGCACAGGCGCCCAGAGCAAGGGCGGCGATCAGCAGAATGCTTGCCAGTGAATAGTTCATGGCAATTCCTTTTTCAGTTGTCGGCGGCCGGAAGAACCGCATGCTGCAGAGTGATGCCTCTGGCGCGCGGGGTCTGTTGGCTGGCGTACATATCGCCAGGTCAAATGCAGATCAGCGCACGCCGGGATGACGCAGGACATCGAGTTCGGCCTGCAACTCGCCGATGCGCCGGATCAGCGTCAGGGCGAGCGCCACGCCGTGATGATCGAGCTGAAAATCGTCGCGCAGGCGCCTGGCGCGCTTGACGGTCAACACCTGGCAAAGCTGAAAAACCAACGTTCCGGCCGGTCGACCGCTGGGCACGATGACACCGATGTCGACCAGGTCGTTCACCTCGCCGATCGACAATCCGGAGACTTCGGCCAGATGTTCGATATCGCAGACCGCCGTATCGTTCAGCCAGACCGCTTCGCTCAATTGCCTGCTCATGCCGCTGCTCCCGTCAGGAAATGCCGTCTTGGATTGAAATCGGAATTCGCCGCCAGCTGTTCGAACAACACCTGCTCGCGCGGGCCAAGCGCACCGGCGCTGCCATCCGCCGCACGCAGGCCGCGCCCGGCGAGGCGCAGCTTTTGCCCGGCCTGCGTGCCGGCCTTGATCTTGAGTTCAACCACCCCGCCCGCGTCGGAACCTGGACGGTCGCCCCGAGCACGGCCTCCCATGGCGTCAGCGGCAGGTCGAGGTAAAGATCGCGGCCGCTGACCCGGTAGAGCGGATGCGCCTGTACCGCCAGCGCCACGTAAAGATCGCCGGCCCGACCGCCATTGAAGCCGCTGCCGCCCTTACCGGCCAGACGCAGGCCCTTGCCGGCCAGACGCAGGCGCTGGCCGTCGGCAGCGCCGAGCGGAATGCTGATGCGAAACGTCCGGTCGACACGGTGGGCCAGGCCATTCTTGTCGTACTCCGGCAATTCGGCGCGCACCTCGATTTCACCGCCGCGAAAGAGCTGTTCGAGCGAAACATGCGCCGCCACTTCGTAATCCTGACCGGCAACCGGTGCCGGCTGGCGCTGCCGCCCGGAACGGCTGAAGGCGGCAAAGATGTCGGCCAGATCGACATCGTCAAAGCCGGCGGCATCGGTCTTGTTACGCTGCTGCCAGTCCGGCGGCGTGAATTGCTCGCCGCTCGGGCGGCTACCCAGGTTGTCATAAGCCTGCCGCTTTTCCGGGTCTTTCAGCGTCGCGTAGACCTCGGCCAGTGCCTTGAATTTTTCCTCACCCGCCGGGTCCTTCGACACATCGAGGTGATACTGGTGGGCAAGCTTGCGATAAGCCTTCTTGATCGCCTCGGCGCTCGCCGTACGTTCAAGGCCCATGGCCTGGTAGTAATCCCTGAATTTCATTGGCCTGCCTGCTGAGAGCGCCGGTCAAAACGGCATGCGCCATTCTCTCCGGCGATCAGCAGCGGCTCCGTGTGCCGGCACACATACGCCGGCGCTGCGGGGGTAAAACGAGACTAGCGCACCGCCTCGGCGACAACCCCTGTGAGCAGTTCATTGACCAGCGGCGCCGCCTTGCCCTGTGGCCGGCGGTAGCTCAGCCAGACCTTGCCGGCTTCGCCCGGCAGCGTGTAGATGGAAAGCGCGAACGGACACATCACGATGTTGTGCGGATCGAGTTCCATCATCTTCCGCGACAGGCCGGCCGAGCAGAATTCGATGATCTCGGCCTCGTCGAATATCTTGCGGCCGGCACCGATATCGGCACCGGTACGCGCCAGCATGTCGGCGATGTGCGAGGTGTAGTTGATGACCAGGCCACGGTTCTCGATGGCCATCACCACGGTCTCCTTGACGTCGGCAAAACTGCCCGTCACCTGCTGCCGGCTGACCCAGTCGTCGGCCTGTACCAGTGCGGTGTTGAGAAGGCAGATCAGGCTGATCAGCAGGCGACGCATGGCTAACTCCATAAGAAAAATCGAATGCTCGATTGTAAGAGGCAAGCCGGAAAATATCCTTATCGCCTGACGCCGGTCCGGATGGCGGCAAAAACAAAAAGTTGTCCGGCATCCGGTTTTCGTGACTATAATCCGCGCCATTCGGGTATCCCGGTTTGCAAGCGCAGGCCGGGATGAAACGGGAAGCCGGTGAAGAAGACGTTGCCCAGCAACGTTCCTCCATTCCGGCACAGCCCCCGCTGCTGTAAGCCAGACGACTCCACCCCACGCCACTGTGCATTGCATGGGAAGGTTGGTGGAGAAGGATGAAGGCGAGTCAGAAGACCGGCCCGATGCTTGTGTCGCACCATTCTCCGGGGTTCTGGGAAGGGTCTGAAGATTCGCCGTTGCTGCGTCCTGCGTGCCCGTGCACCCATGGTCCCAATCCGGCCTGTCCTCCGATCTCACCTGTCATACCCCGGCGTTTTAATTTAGCTTCGGGGATGAAGTCATGCACATCATGGAAGGTTTCCTGCCGCCGGCGCACGCCCTCGGCTGGAGTCTGGCTGCCCTGCCCTTCGTGGCACTCGGCGTGCGTTCGCTGCGCCGGCAACTGCAGGCGCAGCCGGAACAGCGCATGCTGCTCGGCGTCGCCGCCGCCTTTTCCTTCACGCTGTCGGCGCTGAAACTGCCGTCGGTGACCGGCAGTTGCTCGCACCCGACCGGCGTCGGCCTCGGCGCGCTGTTGTTCGGGCCGGCGGCGATGGTGCCGGTCGGCCTCGTTGTTCTGCTCTTTCAGGCCCTGCTGCTGGCACACGGCGGGCTGACCACGCTCGGCGCCAATCTGTTCTCGATGGCCATCGTCGGGCCTTTCGTCGCCGCCGGCCTGTTCCGCGCCGGCCGCGCCCTCGCCCTGCCGCTTTCCGCCTGCGTCTTTACCGCCGCCGCGCTCGGCGACCTGGCGACCTACGTAACGACAGCGATCCAGCTCGCCTGGGCCTTTCCCGATCCGGCCGGCGGCTTTGCCGGCTCGTTTGCCAAGTTCGGCGCCATTTTCGCGATCACCCAGATCCCGCTGGCGATCAGCGAGGGCCTGCTCACCGTGCTCGTGGTCAATGCGCTGCGCCGATTCAATGCCGAAGAGCTGCAAAAACTACCGCTGTTCGGTCAACGCGAGGTCAAGGCATGAAACTGCGCAACTTGCTGATTCTGGCTGCCGTCGTGCTGTTGACCGTGCTGCCGCTGTGGCTCGCCGCGCCGCCGGCAATCGGTCCGGACGGCGTCCCCGGCGAAGCTTTCGGCGGCGCCGACAACAAGGCGCAAGAAGCGATCAGCGAGATTGCGCCGGGTTACCGGCCGTGGTTTTCGCCGCTGCTCGAACCGGCGAGCGGCGAAATCGCCTCGCTGCTCTTCGCCTTGCAGGCAGCACTTGGCGCCGGCTTCATCGGCTATTGGCTGGGCGCTTCGGTGACGCGCGAACGCCTGCGCCGGGAAATGAACGAGAAAGCGGCCGGGCAAGAGGCCGCGCCGCCGGCAAGCAACCTATCCGGGAAAAACACAGCGCATGCTGATTGAACGCGCCGCCTACGGCAATCGCTGGCGCACTGTAAGCCCTGCCGCCAAGGGCCTGTTCGCGCTGGCCGGCCTGCTTGCCGCGCTGCTTGCCGGCTCGCCGACTGCTGCCGCAATGATCGCCGGCCTGCTCATGCTGGCGAGCGTGCTCGGCGCCGCGGTGCCGCTTGCGCTCTACCTGCGCGTCGCGACGCCGGCCTTCGGCTTTCTCGCGCTATCCAGCCTGTCGCTGCTCTTCTCGCTAAGTGTCGATGCGACCGGACATCTGTCCTGGCAGATTGCACCGGATGCCGCAGCCAACATCACCGCCGTCGGCGGCCGCTCGCTGGCCGCGCTCGCTGCCCTGCTCGGCCTCGTCCTGACCACGCCGCTGCCCGACCTGATCGCCCTGCTCCGTCGCCTGCTCGTCCCCGATGTGCTGCTCGACCTGATGGTGCTCTGTTACCGCATGCTTTTCGTCTTTTCGACTGCCATCGAAGAAACGCGCACCGCCCAGGCGGCCCGCCTCGGCTACAGCACGCCGCGGCGCAGCCTGAATTCGCTCGGCCTGCTCGCTGCCGGTTTGAGCGTCCAGGTCTGGCAACGCGCCCGCGCCCTGCATCTCGCCGCCGAAGCGCGTTGCGGCAGCGGCGCGCTGCGTTTCCTGACGCCGCAATTCCAGCATGCCTGCCGCGACACGGTGCTGGCCGGGCTGGCCGGCGGCCTGCTGCTGGCGATTGGAGCCGGCGCCCGATGAGCCCGTTGATCGAACTGCACGCCGTCGACTACCGCTACCCGGACGGCAGTGCCGGCCTGGCCGGCTGTTCGCTGCGCATCGCGCCGGGCAGCCGCAATGCCCTGCTCGGCGCCAACGGTTCGGGCAAGACCACGCTGCTGCTGCATCTCAACGGCCTGCTCCAAGCCAGCGCCGGGCGCATCGACTTCGCCGGCCAGCCGCTCGCCGCGGGGCGCGATGGACTCAACGCGCTGCGCCGCCGGGTCGGCCTCGTCTTCCAGAATCCCGACCGGCAGCTGTTCTCGGCCAGCGTTGTCGAGGATGTCTCGTTCGGGCCGCTCAACCTCGGCCTCGATGAAGCCACGGTGCGAAGGCGCGTGGCGGAAGCGCTGGCCGCCGTCGGCCTCGCCGAACTCGCCGACAAGCCGGTGCATCACCTGAGTTTCGGCCAGAAGAAGCGCGTCTGCATCGCCGGCGTACTCGCCATGCAGCCCGAAGTCCTGCTGCTCGACGAACCGATGGCCGGGCTCGATGCCGGCATGCAGAACGAACTGCTCGCCGTGCTCAACGAGCTGTCGGCGCGCGGCATCACCATCCTGCTATCCACGCACGACGTCGATTTCGCCTATCGCTGGGCCGAACAGATCCACCTGCTGGCCGCCGGGCGTTGCATTGCATCCTTCGCCGCCGGCGAACTGCCGCAGCAAGCAAACGCCCTGCACGCCGCCGGCCAGCCGCTGCCCGCCGTCGTGGACCTGCACCTGTCGCTGTGCCGCCTTGGTCGCCTCGCGGCATCACCGGTACCGCGCAGCCTGGGCGAACTCGCCAGCCTGCTCAAACAAGAGGAAAACACATGCAAATTTGCCTGATTCTGGCGGTCGACCGCCTGGGAAGCCGATAAATGCCGGGCAAGATCTGGTTTGTCGGCGCCGGCCCGGGCGATCCCGACCTGCTCACCGTCAAGGGCCGCAAGCTGCTCGAAGCCGCCGGTGCCGTGCTCTTCGCCGGTTCGCTGGTCGACCAGGCGGCGACGCTGTTCAGCCCGCCCGGTTGCGAAATCCGCGACTCCAAGGACATGACTCTGGAAGAAATGAGCGCCTGGCTGATCGAACGCGCCGCTCGCCATGCAACCGTGGTCCGCCTGCAAACCGGCGACCCCGGCCTCTATGGCGCGCTGATCGAGATGACCCGGCCGCTGACCGCCGCCGGCATCGAATGGGCCGTGGTGCCCGGCGTCTCGTCGGCGATGGCGGCTATGGCGGCGGCCGGCGAGACGCTGACCCTGCCGGAGGTGACGCAGACGGTGATCCTCACCCGCGTCGCCGGCCGCACGCCGATGCCGCCCGGCGAAGAACTCGCAGCCCTGGCCGCGCACCAGACGACGCTGTGCATCTACCTGTCGATCACGCTGCTGCACAAGGTGCAGGACGCGTTGCGCGCCGCCGGCTGGGCCGAGGATGCGCCGATTCTGGTCGTCCAGAAGGCGAGCTGGCCGGGCGAGGAAAAGATCGTGCGCGGCACCCTGGCCGACATCAAGCGCCGCTGCCAGGACGCCAAGATCGCCAGCCAGGCGATGATCGTCGCCAGCCCGACGCTGGGCGCCGCCGACTGGCCGGAGCTGATCCGCTCGAAACTTTACGACCCGACTTTCACCCACCGCTTCCGCAAGGCTACGGAGATCCCGCATGACTAATGCCACCACCATCCTGCTCGTCGGCCACGGCTCGCGCGGCCGCGAGGGCAATACCGAAACCATCAACTTCGCCGCGCAGTGGCGGGAACGCCATCCTGAGTGGCGCATCGAAACCTGCTTCATCGAACACGCTGACGTGCTGCTCGACGAAGGTCTCGACCGGGCGGCCCGCAACGCCGAAAAGGTGCTGGTCATTCCCTTCATCCTGAACGCCGCCGGCCACGTCAAGATGGAGCTGCCGGCCGCGCTGGACAATGCCCGCCAACGCCACCCGGGCGTCAGTTTCAGCGTCACCCGCCATCTCGGCATGGGGCGCGAGATCTTTGCCGTGCTGCAGAACCAGCTCGAGCGCCTGATGAAGCAGCTGGCGATGCCCGATCCGATGACCACCGGCGTCATCCTGCTCGGCCGCGGCTCGTCCGACGCCGGCGCCAATGGCGAACTGGCCAAGATGGCGCGCTGGCTGTTCGAGGAAAACGAGCATGAGCTGGTCGATCTCGCCTTCACCGGCGTCACCTGGCCGCGCCTGGAAAGCGTCGTGCAGCGCCAGGTCCGGCTCGGCATGATGCAGATCGCCATCGTGCCGGTCTATCTGTTCACCGGCGTGCTGATCGAACGCATCCAGTTGCAGCTGCAACGCCTGCAGCTGCAGTACCCGCAGATCAGCTTCGCGCTCGGTACGCACTTCGGCTTCGATCCGGGCATTTTCGAACTGCTCGACACCAAGGTCAGTGGCGAGCATGCCGCCGGCCCGATGCTTGAATGCGACGGCTGCAAATACCGCGAACTGGCCGAGGAAGAACACCTGCACGACCACAGTCACACCGCGCTCGGCGGCGGACACGGCTGCGCGCATGGCCACGATCACCCGCATGAGCACGCGCACGAGCATGGCCATGCCTGCGTGCACGCCTGAGAAAAAGACATGAGCAAAAACACCGTTACCGAGCAGTTGACCGCTGCCGGGCGTGCCATCGAGCACGACTCCTTCGCCGTCATCGACGCCGAGGCCGGCCCGCACAATTACAGCGCCGAACAATGGCCGCTGGTGCGCCGCATGATCCACGCCAACGCCGATTTCGAATTCAACGGCCTGACTGCCTTTCACCCGGACGCGATGCGCGCCGGTTTCCAGGCCGTACTGCGCGGCGGCACGCCCATCGTCGCCGACGTGGAGATGATCTGCGTCGGCCTGTCGAAGCCGCGTTTACAGCATTTCGGTCTGAGCACCCACCACTACATTTCCGACCCCGACGTGATCGCCGCCGCCCAGGCCGCCGACACGACGCGCGCCGTGCAGGCCATGCGCAAGGCGCAGCGCCTGGGCAAGCTCGACGGCGCCATCGTCGGCATCGGCAATGCGCCGACCGCACTGATCGAACTGGTCCGCCTGATCCGCGAGGAAGGCGTGCGCCCGGCGCTGGTTGTCGGCATGCCGGTCGGCTTCGTCTCGGCGGCCGAGTCGAAAGACCTGCTGATGACGGTCGATGAAGTGCCCTGGGTCGCGATCAAGGGCCGCAAGGGCGGCTCGACCCTGGTCGTCGCGGCGATCCACGCCATGCTCTCGCTGGCAGAGGCCGAGCAACACGGCAGCCCGAACTAGATGACTGACAACGCGAAACCGGACAAGGTCCGCAAGGGCGACGGCAAGCGCCAGCGCGGCAACCGCAGCGGCTTCACGACCGGCGCCTGCGCGGCCGCCGCAGCGCGCGCCGCCACGCTCGGCCTGGTGCTCAGCGAAGTGCCGGAGACGATTGTTTGCCACCTGCCCAACGGCAGCGACGTCGCCTTTGCGGTGACCGACGGCTGCGTCGAGGAATCGTCCGGCACGGCGCACGCCGTGGTCATCAAGGATGCCGGCGACGATCCGGATGCGACCAACGGCGCGCATCTGACCGCCGACGTCCGCCTGCTGCCGCACCGCGCCGGCGAAATCCTGCTCGCCGGCGGCCCCGGCGTCGGCATCGTGACCAAGGACGGGCTGGGCCTCGAAGTCGGCGGCCCGGCGATCAACCCGGTGCCGCAACGCAACATCCGCGACAACGTGCGCGCCGTGGCCGGCGAGCTGCTCGATCACGACGGTCTGGAAGTCCGGATTTCGGTGCCCGGCGGCGAAGAAATGGCGAAAAAGACGCTGAATGCCCGCCTCGGCATCCTCGGCGGCATTTCCATCCTCGGCACCACCGGCATCGTGCGCCCCTACTCGACCGCCGCCTTCCGTGCCAGCGTCGTGCAGGCGGTCGATGTGGCGGCCAAACAGGGCCAGACCAGTGCCGTGTTCACCACCGGCGGCCGTACCGAAAAATTCGCCATGGCCCAGTTGCCGGAACTCGACGAGTCCTGCTTCGTACAGATGGGCGACTTCGTCAAGGCGGCCTTCGCCAGCGCCATCAAGCGCAAATTGCCGCATGTCTATGTCGGCGCGATGGTCGGCAAGCTGACCAAAATGTGTCAGGGCCTGGCCGTGACGCATGCCTGGAAAGCCGAGGTCGACCGCGACATCCTCGCCGAATCGGCGCAGGAAGTCGGCGCCCCACCCGACCTCGTCGAGGAAATCCGCGCCGCCGAAACCGCCCGCTTTGCCGCCGAACGCCTGGCCGGCCTCGGCCTCGCCGTCGAATTCCACCGTCGGCTGGCGATCAAGGCGATCCGCAGCCTCAAGGCCATGCACCCCGGCCCCTACCGCCTGACCGTGCTGGTCTGCGATTTCGACGGCAATTTCATCTGCCGCGTCGAGGAAGAAGAAGCATGACAAACACTACGAACTGCATCCTGCTCGGCATCCTCGACGACGGCTGGGCCGGGCTGGGTGACGCCGCCCGCCAGCATCTGCGCGCAGCCGACCTGGTGATCGGCGCCGGCCGCACGCTGGATCTGGTGCGTCCTCATCTCGCCGCTGGCAGCGAAGTGCAGGACATGGACGGCCAACTTACCGCCGTACCGGGCTGGATTACCGCAGCCACGTCCGCCGGCCGCCGCGTCGTCGTGCTCGCCACCGGCGATCCGCTCTGCCACGGCATCGCCGGCTGGCTGGGAAGCAAGCTCGGGGCGGAGGCGCTGACCGTCATTCCCGCCGTCTCGACCTTGCAACTCGCCTTTGCGCGCTTCCAGACGCCCTGGGCGGACATCAAAATCGCCTCCTGCCACAGCGCCGATGCGGGCGAATGGCTGGTCGGTGCGCCGCCGACGCACGGCCTTTACCCGCTGATGCGCGCCATCGCACTGCATCCGCGCGTCGCGCTGTTCACCAGCCCGCAGAACGATCCGGCACGGCTGGCGCGGGCGCTGTTGATCGCCGGCTTTCCGGAGGCGCGCCTGTCGGTGGCCTGCCGGCTGCTGCTGCCCGACGAGGCAATCCATCGCGGCCTGCCAGCGGTCGACGCCGCAAAAATGGCCTTTTCCGGCCCCAATGTCGTGCTCGTCGAACGCCCGCCGGAAAGCGCGCCGGCCTTCGGGCGCGACGATCTCGCCTACCTCCAGCGTTCGCCCGAGAAGGGCCTGATCACCAAGCAGGAAGCGCGCGCCCTGTCGCTGGCCAAATTGCGCCTGAAGCCCGATGCCGTGGTCTGGGACATCGGCGCCGGTTCCGGTTCGGTCGGCCTCGAAGCCGCCGGGCTGGCGCCGCAGGGCCATGTCTGGGCGATCGAAAAAAATACCGCCGACGCCGCCAACGCGCGCGCCAACGCCGAGCGCTTCCGCGTCGGCAACTACACGCTGTGCGAAGGCAAGGCGCCGACGCTGCTCGACACCTGGCCAGACCCGGACGCGGTCTTCATCGGTGGCTCCGGCGGCGAGCTGGACGAGCTGATCCAGCTGATCCTCGCCCGCCTGAAACCCGTTGGCCGGCTGGTGATGAATTTCGTCACGCTGGAAAACCTGGCGACGGCGACGAGCGCGCTCAAGGCCGCGGGCGCCGGCTGGGACGTGGTGCAACTGCAAGCCAGCCGCAGCCAGCCGATTCTCGACATGCACCGCATGGCGGCGCAGAACCCGGTGTGGATCGTCACCGCCTGGGCACAGAACAAGGAAAACGCATGACTGAACCCCAACGCTACGGCCGACTCATCGGCGCTTCGCTCGGCCCCGGCGACCCCGAACTGATCACCCGCCGCGCCTGGGCAGCGCTGCAATCCGGCGCGCGCTGGCTGTACCCGGTCAAGAAGGCCGAGGAATCATCCTACGCGCTGGCCATCGT
Organism: Quatrionicoccus australiensis; assembly: GCF_020510525.1. Lineage (NCBI taxonomy): Bacteria > Pseudomonadati > Pseudomonadota > Betaproteobacteria > Rhodocyclales > Azonexaceae > Quatrionicoccus > Quatrionicoccus australiensis. Next base: position 1,989,829 of record NZ_CP075188.1, on the reverse strand, counting down.
CGAGCGCGGCGGCATCGCCGTGCCGGCCGACGCGGTCGAACTGGTCTTCCCGATGACGCGCGACGCCGACATCCTGGCCAAGGCCTGGGCGCGCGCCGCGACGCAGACCGTCGAACTGCTCGCCGAAGGGCGCGACCTCGTCTTCCTGGTCGAAGGCGACGCCTCGACCTTCGCCACTTTCGGCCACCTCGCCCGCGTCGTGCGCGAACTGGCGCCGGAAGTCGAGGTCGAGACCATTCCCGGCGTCTCCTCGTTTGCCGCCGCCGCGGCCAGCACCGGCGTGACGCTGGCCGAAGAAGACGAAACCTTCGCCATCATCCCGGCCGCCTACGGCGTCGGCGTCATCGACCACCTGCTCGACGAGTTCGACACGCTAGCCCTGCTCAAGGTCAAACCACTGCTCGACGAGATCCTCGACCTGCTCGAACGCCGCGACCTGCTCGCCAGCTCGGTCTTCATCGAGAAAGTCGGCTCACCCGCGGAGCGCATCGTCCGCGACATCGCCAGCCTGCGCGGCGAGAAGGTCAATTACCTGTCGCTGCTGCTCGTCCAGAACCCCAAGCGCGTGCGCGGCGAGCTGCGCCGGGGCTGCAGGAAGCGCAAGGAGATCGTTCTCGAGCAAGCCGAGACGGTCGACGCCTGAAAAACCGTGAAAACGGACCGTCCACCGATGAAATACGCCGTCGTCTCCATCACCAAACATGGCATCGCGCTGGCTGCGAAAGTCGTTGCCGCACTGCCCGGCGCGCAACTGTTCGCGCCGGAGAAATTCCGCGCCGAAGCCGCGGCCGCCGCGCCGGGCGCCACCCATTGCTATGAGGGCAAGGTCGGCGACCAGATTCCGGCGCTGTTCGCCGCCTTCGACGGCATCGTCGCCATCGTCTCGCTCGGCGCCGTCGTGCGCCTGATCGCGCCGCACCTGAAAAACAAGGAAAGCGACCCGGCTATCGTTGTCATCGACGAAGCCAGCCGCTTCTCGATTCCCGTCCTCTCCGGCCACCTCGGCGGCGCCAACGCGCTGGCCGGCCACCTCGCCACCGCGCTCGGCGCCCAGGCGGTACTGACCACCGCCTCGGACGCCCGCCAGACCATAGGCGTGGACCTCCTCGGCCGCGAACTGGGCTGGACCTTCGAGGCGACGCACGAAGAACTGGTGAGGGTCAGCGCCGCGATGGTCAATGACGAAGCGGTCGCCCTGGTCCAGGAAGCCGGCTCGCCCAACTGGTGGTTCAACCACGCCAACGGCCGAACCGGGCCCTTGCCGGCAAACGTCACGCTGTTTGAAAAACTCGAGGAAATCGACGTCGACCGCTACGCGGCAGTGCTGTGGATCAGCGAGAGGGCGATGCCGGCGGAGTACGCGGCGCGGCTGGCGGGGCGGCAGGTGACGTATCGGCCAAGCAAAGAAAACTGAAATAGAAAACAAATGTCTTTAGTCGAAACCAAGGCAAACGCCCGTCTTTCATCCCCCTCGAGAGCGCCGAGCAGCACAGGCCGGGCGGGGGAAGTCAGCGAGCAATGTTTGAGCCGCAGGCGAGTTTTGCGAGCTGCCCGCCCGGTCGAGCAGCACAGGGGACCGGACCGCAGGTCCGGCGCGAACGCGGGGGTCGCCTTTCTTTGCTTCCTTTCTTTGGCGAAGCAAAGAAAGGAAGACGCCGCGCCACGGCGGAAAGCAGCAGTCAAACAAGAGACCAGCCAATTCCCGCCCGGCTCGCGCTGCTCGGCGCTCTCGAAGGGGGAAGAGGCTGTCCTCCGTTCTCTGCTGAGTCAGTTTTTTGGGGTTCGGGAGTTTCTCTTTTGAAAATCGCCCTCGGCCTCGGTTGCGACCGCAACACACCCGCCATCACCATCGAACGCTGCATCGCCCAGGCGCTCGCCGCTTGCGGCGCTTCGCTGGTGGACGTCTGGGCGGCGGCGAGCATCGACCTGAAGGCCGACGAGCCCGGCCTGCTCGAAGTCATCGCCAGCCATGGCTGGCCGTGCCGCTTCCATACGGCAGCCGAACTGGCAGCGGTCGACGTGCCGAATCCGTCGGAAACCGTCCGCAAGTACACCGGCACGCCTTCCGTCTCGGAAGCGGCAGCGCTGCTCGCGGCCGGCGCCAACAAAAGCCATCTACTCATCGAAAAACACAAGCTGCGCGGCCTGGACGGCCGCAATGCCACCGTCTCCATTGCAAGGATCCCCGCATGAACGCACCAGAACCCACCGCAAAAACCGGCAAGATCATGCTCGTCGGCCTCGGCCCGGGCAGCAACGACCACCTGACGGCGCGCGCCCGCGCCGCGATTGCCGAGGCCGACACGGTGATCGGCTACGTCACCTACATCCGCCTGGTCGCTGACCTGGTCGAAGGCAAGGAAGTCATCAAGAAGTCGATGACCGAAGAACTCGACCGCGCCATTGAGGCGCTCGACCGCGCCCGCCAGGGCAAGAAGGTAGCGCTCGTGTCGTCGGGCGATGCCGGCGTGTACGGCATGGCCGGACCGACTTTCGAGGTGCTGTTCCAGGCCGGCTGGACGCCGGATTCGGACATCGAGGTCGAGATCGTGCCCGGCGCCTCGGCGCTCAACACCTGCGCGGCGCTGGTCGGCGCACCGCTGACCCACGATTTCTGCGCCATTTCGCTGTCCGACCTGCTGACGCCGTGGCCGACCATCGCGCGCAGGCTCGATGCCGTGGCCTATGCCGATTTCGTCGTCGCGCTCTACAACCCGAAGAGCGGCCGGCGTACACAGCAGATCGTCGAGGCGCAGCGCCTCTTCCTGCGCCATCGCGATCCGCAGACGCCGGTGGCGATCGTCAAGTCGGCCTACCGGCCGAAGCAGCGCATCGAATTCACCACCCTGGAAAAAATGGCCGAGGCCGACATCGGCATGCTGACCACGGTGCTGATCGGCAATTCCAACACCTTCATGCGGCACGGCCTGATGGTGACGCCGCGCGGCTATGCCAACAAGTACGTGGTGGCCGACGGCGAGCGCAACACGCACGCCGGCGAACAGGCCGGCCGCTCGCTGTCCACCGGCCTCAACGGCTGGATGGCGGAAATCCAGGCAAGCGGCCGGACGGCCGCCGAACTGGCCGTCGATTACCGCCTGCCCGCGGACTACATCGCCGCCGTGCTGGCGACGGAAATACCGGAAGAAGGCGAAGCCAACGAGGTCGAAGCATGAGCGAAGTCGTCAAGCCCAAGATTGGCGCCTACAAGCGCCACCTGCTGGTGTGCACCGGCCCGCGCTGTACGGTCAACGGCGAATCCGAGGCACTTTTCGGCCGCCTCGGCGAAACCTTGAAAGCGGCCGGGCTGGACCAGGGCGAGCTGCGCGTCAAGCGCACCAAGGTCGGCTGCTTCGCCGCCTGCAAGGGTGGCCCGGTGATGTGCGTGCAGCCGGACGGCACCTGGTATTACAACGTCACCGAGAACAACCTGGAACGCATCGTCGAGCAGCACCTGAAAAACGGCGAAGTCGTCGCCGATCTCGTCTTCCATCAGGCGGAGCCCGGCGCATGCTGACGCCCTCGCCCTTTCCTCCGGGCTGCGTGGCACTGGTCGGCGCCGGCCCCGGCGATCCGGAGCTGCTGACGCTGAAGGCGCTGCATCGCCTGCAGCAGGCCGAGGTGATCGTCTACGACAACCTCGTAGCGCCGGAAATCCTTGCTTTTGCGCCGTCGACCGCCGAGCGCATCTACGTCGGCAAGGCAGCCGGCAACCACACCCTGCCGCAGGAAGAGATTTCGCAACTGCTGCTCGAACTGGCTCTCGCCGGGCGCCGCGTCGTTCGCCTAAAGGGCGGCGATCCCTTCGTCTTCGGACGTGGCGGCGAGGAAATGGAATTGCTCCTTGAAAACGGCATCCCGGTCGACATCGTCCCCGGCATCACGGCAGCGCTCGGCGCCGCGGCCGCCTTCGGCTTTCCGCTGACGCACCGCGAGCACGCGCAAAGCTGCGTCTTCGTTACCGGCCATCTCAAGGATCACACGATAGACCTGAACTGGGCCGCCCTCGCCCAGCCCAAGCAGACGGTCGTCATCTACATGGGCGTCAAGGGCCTGGAAATCATCAGCGAGCAGTTGCAGGCCGCCGGCCTGCCCGGCGACACACCGGCCGCGTTGATCTACAAGGCGACCTGGCCGCAACAGCGCATCTACCCGAGCCGGCTCAACCTTCTGCCGGAAACGGCAAGAAAATTCGCCGTGAAACCGCCGACCCTGCTGGTTATCGGCAGCGTTGTCGGTTTGCTCGACAAGGAGAAGTTGCCCCCGCCGTTACAGGAGTTTTCGCCATGCCTACTGTAAAGACTGACCACACACCGGTCGACGCCTCAAACCAGGCCAAAATTCCTGAGAAGGACATATAACCCGGTGCCTGCGACGATGCTCAACAAGGGATTGCGACTCTTCAATTGCAGCAGCACAACCACCGCGACTGCCACCAGTTCCGGCCAGGGGCCGGCGGCGTGTTCGCTGCTGGCGCCATGCATGGCATGCAGCAGCAACAGGGTCATGATGGCGAGCGGCAGGAAGCGCCCGAGTTGGGCAACCCAGGGGTGCCTGCCCAGCCATTGCGCCGCCAGGAAAGGCAAGGCGCGCAAGGCAAAGGTGACCAGCGCCATCGCCAGCAGCACCGTGATGATGTAGGGACTGTCGCTCATTGCTTTGCCTCGCCGGACAATTCCGCGCTCGCCGGCTTGCGCCACAGGCCAACCAGGATGCTCAGCACGATGGCGATCAGCAGCGCCTGTTGCGGCGCCAGCCACTGGGCAATGCCGTAGGCAAACAACGCCACCCAGATCGGGAAGGCATCCCGGCGCGCCCGCCACTGCTCCACCGTCAGCACGGCAAACAGCGCAGCCAGGGCAAAGTCGAGGCCGGCCAGCGGCAGCTTGGCGCTGGCGCCGATCAGGGCGCCGAGCAGCGTACCGAGCAACCACCAGCCCTGATTGAGTAGCGCAATCCCCGCCATCTGGCGGTGGCCGACGGTTTTGGGCAGTGAGGTCAGTAGCGAATAGGTCTCGTCGGTCAGCGCAAAAACCAGATACCAGCGCAGCAGACGCTGGTTCGGCATTCTTTCGAGCAGCGACAGGCCGTAGAAAATATGGCGCAGATTGACGATCAGCGTTGCCAGCGCAATGGCGCCGACCGGCAGGCCGGCAGCGAGCATCGGGATCATCATGAATTGCGCCGCGCCGGCATAGACGCAGAGGCTGGCAAGCACGGCCAGCCACCACTCGGCGCCGGCCTGGACGAAGAGAAAGCCGAATACCGAGCCGAGCGGTACGTAGCCCATCGCCACCGGCGCGGTCAGCGCCAGGATGGAGAGGCGGGATGCTTCAGGCTGTTCCGGGTGGGTCATCGACAAGGCGGGAGAAGTAAAAGCGGCAGGGAAAGCCGCGGATTATGCCGCAGGCGGCCGGCACCGTGACGAAGGTCCGCCGCATCAAAAATCGTAGCGCAGCGCCAGCGCGACGAACTTGTTGTCGTAGCGGCTGTTGGCCGAGCTTCTCGCCTCCGCAGCGAGGCGGGCCGAGACTTTCGGACTCAGGCGGGCACGGTAGATCAGGCTGTTGACGACGATATCGCTGGCCGGCTGGATGGCGTCGTCGATATCAATGCGGGCATGCCCGAACAGCAGGCTCTGCTCGGCCAGGCCAATCGAGCGTAGATCCCACAGCACGGTGAGCTTGGCCGTCCGGCTGCCGGCAATGGCCGAAACACCGTTGTTTTCGGCGTTGACATAGGGCATCAAAACAAACTCCGGGTAGCCGCCCCAGTTGCCATAGGCGCTGACCGTGTTGCGCTGGCCGGTGAACCGGTTGCCGGCCAGTGCCAGGCTCAGGCCGCTCGCCTGATGCGCCAGGGTGCCCTTGAGGCCGTACAGCGAGTAGCTCGCGTTGAGCCCCTGGCGGGCCAGATAGTCCTTGAACTGACCGACTTCCGCGACATGGTAGGTCTGCGCCTCGGCGACGAGCGAAATATCATTGCCGAAATCCCGTTTCACCCGGCCGTCGAGATACAGCGAGTTCAGGGTATCGACGCCGTAATAATTCCAGGCCTGGACGCGGAATGCCTTGTCATAGACCAGGCCGGTGACCCAGACGCCCTTGTTGCCGACCACGCTGGACGGATCGAGCGTCGTGCCATGCGGGCCGTCGATCGCGCCGTTGGCTGCGACGCGCAGCGAGGTGTAGGCCTGCTGCGACATGCTGCGGAACTCGGCAAAGCTGACCACGCCGTCCAGACCGGACATCCGGCTGACATAGGCCAGGGTCAGCGTGGTGTCGGGCAGGTCGCGATTGGTCAGCGTCACGGCCTCGAACAGGTTGGGAATGATCCGGTAGTCGTAGGTGTTGATCAGCGGCGAGAAAAATTCCTGCCGCCCGGCAAGCAGCCGGGTCCGGCCAGCTGCGAAGCGGATTTGCGCTTCACCGATCAGCGAATACGGCTTCTTGTCGACATCGAACATGTAGGCATCGGTGCGCCGCGCATCGTCGCGCCGCGTACCGAGATCGCCGGTGGTGTACCACGCGGCTTTCAGGCTGAAACCGTAGAAAGTCCCGGTCTCGCCGCCAAGCTTGCCGCCGAAGCCGGCCGTGCTCTGGTCCAGGCGGCCGCCTTTCTTGTCATCGGCGATGTACATGGCCTTGAAATAGCCGGAGACAGTGCTCTCGGCCAGGGCCGAGAGCAGGTCTTCACCGGCCTGCACCGGCAAGGCGCCGCAAGTGGCCGAAACCGCCAGCACCAGCCGCATCCGCGAGGACAAACCGCTGCACTTGCGCATGCTGCGGCTTATTGCACTTCGACGCGATTGCGCCCGAGGTGCTTGGCGCGATAGAGCGCCGCATCGGCCCGGGCAACGATATCGGTGGCCTTGTCCCCGGACTGGAAGGCCGACACGCCGAAGCTTGCGGTCAACTGCAGGCCCTGTACGAACGAGCCGGCCACGAAAGCCTGGCGCAGGGTTTCGGCCAGGATGGCGGCACCGTCCGCATCGGTGTGCGGACAGATCAGCATGAATTCCTCGCCGCCCCAGCGGCCGAGAATGTCGGTTTCGCGGCGGCGCGCCGCAAGCAGCCGGGCCACCTCAACCAGTACCTGATCGCCGACCTGATGCCCGAACTGGTCGTTGACCAGCTTGAAGTAGTCGATATCCAGCATGATGACGCTGAAGGTATGGCCGAAACGCAAGGCACGCTGGATTTCAATGTCGAAGGTTTCATCGAGCTTGCTGCGATTGAACAGGCCGGTCAGGCGATCGGTTACCGAAAGACGGACCAGCTCGCGGTTCAGGGTGCTCAGCTTGCGATTCCAGTAAATCGCGATGAGCAGCAGCAAGGTGGCACCCGCCACGATTTTCCATATCGTCAGGTAGTCCGGCTTGGGCTGGACATGGATGGCCACATGCCGATTCGAAATCTCCTCGCGCTCCTGCGGTGAAATGCTGCCGACCGCCTTGTCGAGAATGTTGCGCAGAACGGGCTCGTCCTTGAGCACGCCGACCCGCAGACGATTGGTGTATTCCGGAATCTGGCCGGCAATTTTCAGGTTGAACAGGCCTTCCTTCTTGATCGAATAGGCGGCAACCATCAGCGAGCGTATGGTCATGTCGGCCTGGTGCGCCGAGACCAGGGAAACCGACTCGTCTTCACTGTTGGTCAGGATGACGCGCAAGCCGGGATAGTCACGCCGCACCCGCTCTTCGACCATCGTGCCGCGCGGCAGGGCAACGCTTTCGCCCTTGATGCCGGCCAGATCGCCAATGAAGGGGTGCTCTTCGCGTGTCACGATGATGTTGGCGTCGCTGAATATCGGCTGCGTAAAGATCAGCCATTGGTCGCGCGCCGGCGTCTGGTTGAGAAAGCTCATGATCTGGCAATGCTTGCCCTGCGACGCCGCCAGACTTTCTTCCCAGGTCTTGACCGGGTAGAGCTCGATATCCAGGCCGACCCGGCTCGCCACCAGTTGCACCAGATCGGCCGCGATGCCTTCATGCCGGCCTTGCGGGTTGATGTGCTCGAAGGGAGTCCAGTCGGGATCGACGCACATCCGGATGCTGCCAACCCGCTCGACATAGGCCTGCTCGTCCGCCGTCAGCCCGATGGCAAGCGGCGCGCTGTCGGCAGCGTGGACGACCGGCAGCATCAGCACGGCAAGGACCAGGCAGCAGTTGCGCATGGCATTCAGGAGGTTGGCGGGACGAAGGAGCAAGGAGGACAGTTTCTGACAAATGAATGGACAGTGGCGGAAGCCTCCAGCCGCTTCCGGACGGTCAACAGGGAGAAACATTATAAATTCCCGGCTCGCCTGCGCCTGTCCCGGACAAAAATTTAATCCACAGGCATCAAGTGATTCACAGCATGGGGGAAGTCGCCAGTTGAAACTCCCCTGCCCCCGGCTTTGCCCGATCGCCGCATTCCCTTGTCCTATGCGGCTTCCCGGCGAAATTTATTTGTAACAAAACGGAACTATTTCCCCCTGTCCCTGACCAACAGCCGGCCACAAAAAAGGCCCGATACGCCGCACCATAGCGACGATCGCTTTCATTCAACAACAGGGCTCGTTCAATGTCAGCAATGGAACACACTTACAACGACAAGGTCGTCCGGCAATTTGCCGTGATGACGGTCATCTGGGGCATCGTCGGCATGCTGGTCGGCGTTGTCATCGCGGCGCAGCTGGTCTGGCCGGAACTCAACGTCGGACCGTACTTCCACTTCGGCCGCCTGCGCCCGCTGCATACCAATGCCGTGATCTTCGCCTTCGGCGGCTGCGCACTGTTCGCGACCTCCTATTACGTCGTGCAGCGCACCTGCCACGCCCGCCTGTGGGGCGGCGCGCTGATTCCGCTGACCTTCTGGGGCTGGCAGCTGGTCATCGTGCTGGCCGCCATCACCTTGCCGCTCGGCATGACGCAGGGCAAGGAATACGCCGAACTGGAATGGCCGATCGACCTGCTGATCGCCGTCGTCTGGATTGCCTACGCCGCCGTTTTCTTCGGCACGATTGCCCGCCGCACGGTATCGCACATCTACGTCGCCAACTGGTTCTACGGCGCCTTCATCATCGCCGTCGCCCTGCTCCACATCGTCAATAGCGCGGCCGTGCCGGTTGCGCTGACCAAGTCCTACTCGGTCTATTCCGGCGCGCAGGATGCGATGATCCAGTGGTGGTACGGCCATAACGCGGTCGGCTTCTTCCTGACCGCCGGCTTCCTCGGCATGATGTATTACTTCGTGCCGAAGCAGGCCGGGCGTCCGGTGTATTCCTACCGCCTGTCCATCGTGCACTTCTGGGCGCTGATCTTTACCTACATGTGGGCCGGCCCGCACCATCTGCACTACACCGCCCTGCCCGACTGGACGCAATCGGTCGGCATGGTCTTCTCGCTGATCCTTCTGGCGCCGTCCTGGGGCGGCATGATCAACGGCATCATGACCCTGTCCGGTGCCTGGGACAAACTGCGTACCGACCCCATCCTCAAGTTCCTGGTCACCTCGCTGTCCTTCTACGGCATGTCCACCTTCGAAGGCCCGATGATGGCCATCAAGTCGGTCAATGCGCTGTCGCACTACACCGACTGGACGGTCGGCCACGTGCACTCCGGCGCCCTTGGCTGGGTCGCCATGGTGTCGATCGGCTCGATCTACTTCCTGATCCCGAAACTGTTCGGGCGCAAGGAAATGTACAACCAGCAACTGGTCACCGTGCATTTCTGGATGGCGACCATCGGCACCGTGCTCTACATCGCCTCGATGTGGATCGCCGGCGTCATGCAAGGTCTGATGTGGCGCGCCGTCAATATGGATGGCACGCTGGCCTACAGCTTCGTCGAGGGCGTCAAGGGTTCCTACCCGTTCTGGGCGATCCGCTGGCTGGGCGGGATCTTCTTCCTGTCCGGCATGCTGCTGATGGCGTATAACATGTTCAAGACCATTGCCAACGGCAAGGTCGCCCCCGTCCCGGTTCTGGCACCGGCCGAACACCACGCATGATCTTTGCGATAAAGGCCATCACCATGGATATCAACGAAATGCGTTCCCTGATCACCGTTGCAGGCCTGGTCTGCTTCCTCGTGATCGTTTTCTGGGCCTACAGCGGCCGCCGCAAGTCCGACTTTGCCGAAGCCGCCAACCTGCCCTTCTCCGATCCGGAAGAGCTGGAGCTGCAACGCAAGGCGCTGTTGCTGCGCCGCTGAACGGCGGGCTGAACGGTCAACGGGGCTACGGCCCCGTTTTTCATTTGGGCGGCTGGCTTTCGTCCGCCTTGTCCCGACCGGGGAAGTTGCGGCAGGCAGCGCGCAGGAAATCCATCTGTTCGCGGAAGTTGCGACAGCCGCTGCACATCGCCAGATGCAGGCGCAACTGCAATTGCTCGCCAGTGCCCAGTTTGCGATCCAGTCCTTCGGACATCAGGTGGGTGGCTTCCTTGCAGCTCAGCATGGCTTTTCTCCCGGTGCGAACCAGCTCGTCTCCAGGCAGCGGCGCAGGCCGTTGCGGGCGCGATGCAGGATCACGTTGCAGTTGCTGACGCTGATCGCCAGCTCGCTGCAGACCTCGGCGGTCTCGAATTCAAGAAACTCGCGCATCATGAAGACGCGCGCCGTGTTTTCCGGCAGGTGATTCAGGCAGATTTCGAAAACCTCCCAGAAGCGGCTTTCGCGCAGCGCTTCCTCCGGGTTGCCCCAGTCGCCCGGGCGCGCCTCCGGCCGCCAGTGGGCGTTCTGCTTGAACAAGGTGTCGAAGGCTTCATCCAGCCCGGCCTCGTCGTCGCCGAGTGCCGAGATGTTGGTGGTGCGGCTTTGCTGCCGGATCAGATCGACGATCTTGTGGCGCAGGATGGAAAACACCCAGGTCTTCAGCGCCGCCCGCCCGGCAAACTGGCGTGACCCCGAGCAGGCTGCAGCGAGCGCCTCCTGCACCGCATCTTCGGCCAATGCCGCATCGCGCAACTGCAGTTGCGCGAACTTCAACAGGTCGCGCCGGATGGCGGTGACAAAATCGTCGTCGATCAGTGCGGTGTCGGGCAAGGCGGCGTCCTGCAGGCGGCTGTTGATGAGGTGCGCTCGAAAAGACGGCGAAAAACAGCGTCGACCGACAGCTTTCCCGGCCCGAGCAGCACGAGCGGCCACAGCATACCAATGAACAGCACGGGCAGCTTGAAATTGCCCTGACCGTGGTCGGTGAAGCCGTAACCCTGCATCAGTTCGGCCAGGCCGGACCAGCTTTCCGGCCAATGCACGGCGGCGATGGCGACCACGGTCAACACGATCAGCGACACGGAAAAGAAGCGCGTCGCCAGCCCCAGCACCAGCGCAACGCCGCCCAGCAATTCGAACCAGGTCGCCATCTGCCAGCTGATCTCCGGCGGCACGACATTGAACGGAAAGGGAAAGCGGTCGACGATGTCGGCGAACCAGTTTTCGCCACGGAATTTCTCCAGCCCGGACTCGAAAAAATCCCAGCCGAGCAGCAGGCGCAGGCTGAGCAGGCCGAGATAGAGACCGAGCACATCGACAGCGCTCAACATACGAAAAATGCGGTTTTTCATGCACGACTCCCGAGCAGGATGCCTTGCGCACACAGCTCGGCCAGCAGTTCGCGGCCGTAGGCAAGCAGTTGCGCGGGTTGCGGATGACTGATTTCGGCGGCCAGGCGGCTCAGCACCTGGCGACCGGAGGCGGTGTCGGCGGCGAGCAGTTCAAGCAGGCGCGCCGTGAGCGGACTGATTTCGCTGAAACGGACCGTATCGTCGGCGTCCCGATAGACGACCAGGTGTGTCGCCTGCATCCGGCGCGGCCGGTAATCCGGGCCGATATGCTGCACCGGCCAGCGATAGGCGAGATTCATCAGTGCCGGATTGAGGACGATGACCGCGTCCATCAGATCGCCCGCCGGATTGGCCGTGGTTTTGCTCCCGGTTTTGCCTGTTTCCATGACGTCGACCGCCAGCTCGGCCCACTCGTAATGCGCCAGCTCCGCCAGCCAGGCCGGCAGCGGCTGGCGGATGGTCGCCTCGGCCAGATAGCGCACGAACTCGCCGGGAATCTCGCGAAACCACGGCGTATGCAAAGGCCAGTCACGCTGGAAGCTGCGGCACAAGCGCCGCCAGCGTTTTTCGCCGAGCAGTTCGCGGCAGAGCGGGAAACAGGGATCGAGAAAACTGCACAGGTTGTTGAACACCAGTTCGCGATAGACACCGGCGCGCCGCGCCGGCACGCCAGGCGGCCGCGACGTCTGGCGCGGCGCGCGCAGATGCGCGGCCAGCTCGTACTGAAAGGTCTGGAAATCGCCGTTCATCATGCCGCCCGCCGGATTTGCCCAGCCGCCGCCTGCAAACGTGAAATCTGCCCGATTTCAGCGGTCAACCGGTCCAGGGATGGCAAATTGAAATCACGCTCGAGACAGGTCGGCGGGATATGGCCAATCTGCGCGTAAGCCTCGGCGAGCAGCGCCCACACCGGATCAATGACCTCCGCGCCATGCGTGTCGATGAGCAGCCCGTCCGGCTCGACATAATGCCCGGCGACATGGATGTAGCAGGTGCGTTCGAGCGGCAAGGCACGCAGGAAGGCTTCAGGATCGAAGCCGAAATTGCGGCTGTTCACGTAGATGTTGTTCACGTCGAGATGCAGCAGGCAGTCGGCCTGATTAAGGACGGCCGCGATGAAATCCGTCTCGCGCATCTCGGCGCCCGGCAGCGCGATGTAGTACGAGGCGTTCTCGATGCCGATCCGGCGCCCGAGCAGGTCCTGCGTCCGGGCGATACGGTCGACCGTCCATTTGACGGCTTTTTCCGTCAGCGGTAGCGGCAGCAGTTCGTAGAGATGACTGCCGGCGGCGCACCAGGACAGATGCTCGGTATAGAGGCCGATGTCGTGTTCCGCCATGAAAGCCTTGATGCGTTGCAGGAGCGCCGTATCGAGCGGGTCCGGTCCGCCCAGCGACAACGACAGGCCGTGGCAGACGAAGGCATGCCGCTCGGTCAGCTGGCGCAACTGGCGCGCCGAGCGCCCGCCCATGCCGGCCCAGTTTTCCGGGGCAATCTCGAAAAAGCCGATCGCGTCGGGGACGCCGTCGGCAAGCTCGCCCAGCAGTTCGCGGCGCAGGCCGAGACCGGCACCGTGCGGCATGCGGCCGGCAGAAGTGGCAAAGCTCATCGCATTTCTCCTTGGGCAGCGGGCAACGGGGAAAACCCCGCGCCGCCGCAAATTCCTTGCCGCTTCTTACTTCTTGTTGCCGCCGCAGCTGCCGTCGGCCTTTTTGTCGCCCTTGCCGGCACCGCAGCTGCCGTCAGCCTTTTTATCCGCCTTTTTCTCGGCGGCTTTCTTGTCGGCGCCACACTTGGCTTCGCCGCATTTGCCGTCAGCCTTCTTGTCGGCCTGGGCCAACTGGTAGCCGGCACTCAACTGCTTGGCGGCGAAAGGATTGTCGGCGGCGTGGCCGGCAAAGGAAGCGGCGGCAATGACGGAACCGACGGCCAGGGAAACGAGGTTTTGCTTTTTCATGATTTTTCTCCGTAAGGGTTGGGATCCAGCGAGCGGCTTGATCGTCGCTCAGGGGATTAGTCGAACGGAGAACGCTTTTCTTACATGGCCGGTGAAATATTTTTCACCAGGAAAAAGGCGCCCTGCAGCGCCTCAAGTTTTCAGCGCGGCCGGTTGATCAGCGGCGCCGGATCGCGCAGCACCAGATCGGGTTGCGAAAACGGCGCCAGGCGCTCGAGAAAATCGAGCAATTCGAGCAGCGGCGAATTGCGGAAGAACTTGGCCGGTGGCGTCTCCAGCCAGATGCGGTCGGCGTAGGTGTAGATCTCGTGCGGCGTATCGCCGACCCCGTCGCCATTGCGGTCGAAGCCCTGGTAATCGTCCCAGTAGTTGCCCGACCAAGTGTCGTTCAGCGGATCGCCGGTACTCGCCATCGCGACCTGCCAGATATTGCTTTCGAAGCGATTGCGAAGCGCGATGTGACCGCCCTTCTCGCCATAGAAATAGATGCCGGTCACGTTGTGGGCGACCCGGTTGTCGATGAGGACGATACGGTTGATCGGGTGCATCGGCGAATCGGCCATGATGCCGTAGGCGCAATGCACGATGTCGTTGCCGATGATCAGCGCGGCCGAGGTTTCCTTGACCGCGATGCCGGCGCCGGAGGCGTCCATGGCATGCATGACGCGGTTGTTGCGGATGATCACGCCGTCGGAATTGAGGGCGATGATGCCCGTCGAGTTGCGTTCCAGGGTGTTGCCCTCAATCAGGCTGCGATTGGCGAAGAGCAGATTGAAGGCGCGCCGGCTGTCGTAGACGCGATTGCCGACGAAGCGGTTGCGCGGTGAATTGCTGACCGTGATGTCGCGGATCTCCGCGATGTCGTTGCCGACGATCAGGTTGCCGCTGCTGTTCCACAAGCGCAGGCCGTCGCCCCGATCGGCCGCGGCAAAGGCCTTCGAACGGATGCGGTTGTTGCGCACGATGCTGTCGCCGGTGCTGTGCAGGACGATCCCGAACAGCGTGTCATCGATGCGGTTGTTCTCGATCAGGATGCGCTGCCCTTCGACATGCAGGCCGCTATCGATGGCGTCGTGCGAATCGCCGCTCGCGCGCAGATGCAGCCCGCGCAAGCTGACGTCGTTGGCCTTGACCGTCAGCACTGTGCCGCTGCCGCCGGCATCAATGATCACCTGCCCGTCACCTTCCAGCGTCAGCGCCTTGCTGATCACCGCCGGACCGCTGTAGATACCGGGCGGCAAACGGATGCGACTACCCGGCGAAGCCGAGTCGAGCCAGGGTTGCAGCGGCTGGACGGCAATGGCGATGGCCGGCAGCAGGCAAGCCAGGAGAAGCAGCAGAAAGGACGTGCATTTGGCGTACGGCATGGCTCCTTACACCAGAAAAAATGGGCCCTCGCATGAAGAGGGCCCCAAAGTCACAGCAGCAATCAATCAGCCGGCGGCCTTTTCTCCCTTGAAGAAGCTCGCCAGATAGACCAGCAGGCCAATCAGGAAGATCAGGCCCGCGCCTTCGCGCAGCCAGTAGAACAGCGCCACCTGGTCCTGCGTCGCCATGAAGCCGAGCGGCGTTTCGCTGACCCGTTGCAGCCAGACCTGCAGGATGCCGGCAGCGGTCAGGAACAGCGTGATGAAGACCATGGCGATGGTCATCAGCCAGAAGCCCCACATTTCCATGACCTGGGCCGCATTGCTGTTGGCAGCGCGACCGCGCATCAGTGGCATGGTGTAGGAAATCATGGTCAGCACGACCATCACGTAGGCACCGTAGAACGCCATGTGACCATGCGCCGCGGTGATCTGCGTGCCGTGCGTGTAGTAATTGACCGGCGCCAGCGTATGCAGGAAGCCCCAGACACCAGCACCGAGGAAGGCCATCACGCCGGTACCGAGCGCCCACAGCGTGGCTGCGCGATTCGGATGCTCGCGGCGACGGCGATTCACCATGTTGAAGGCGAACAGGGTCATCGCGAAGAAGGGAATCGGTTCGAGCGCCGAGAACACCGAGCCGAACCACTGCCAGTACTCCGGTGCTCCGATCCAGAAATAATGGTGGCCGGTACCGAGAATGCCGGTAATCAGCGTCAGCGTGATGATCACGTACAGCCACTTCTCGATCACTTCGCGGTCGACACCGGTGATCTTGATCAGCACGAAGGCGAGGATGGAGCCGAGGATCAGTTCCCAGACGCCTTCGACCCAGAGATGCACGACCCACCACCAGTAGAACTTGTCACGCACCAGGTTGTCGGGATTGACGAAGGAGAACAGGAAGAAGATCGCCAGCCCCCACAGGCCGATCAGCATCACCGAGGTGATCGCTGTCTTGCGCCCCTTGAGGAAGGTCATCGACAGATTGAACAGGAAGGCGAGCGCGACGACGACGATGCCGATCTTGGTAATCCCCGGCTGTTCGAGGAACTCACGGCCCATGGTGGGCAGCAGGTCGTTGCCGGTAACGCGGGCCAGTGTCGCATACGGCACCGAGAGGTAGCCGATCACGGTCAGGCCGGCGGCGACGAGGAAGATCCAGAACATCGCGATCGCCAGTTTCGGGCTGTACAGCTCGCGCTCCGACTCTTCCGGCACCAGGTAATAGGCCGAGCCCATGAAACCCATCAGCAGCCAGACGATCAGCGTGTTGGTATGCACCATGCGGGCGACGTTGAACGGAATGGCCGGGAACAGGAAGTCGCCAACCACGTACTGCAGGCCCATGACCAGGCCGAACAGGATCTGCGCGACGAAGAGCACCAGGGCACCGACGAAATAGTGTTTGGCCACTATCTGAGATTTGTATTGCATGCTTGACTCCTTAGCCTTCGATGTTGGGCGGCCAATTGGCGGTGTTGATCTCGGAGGCGTACTTCAGGAAGGCGACGATATCGTCGAGCTCCTTGTCGCTGAAGTGAAAGTCGGGCATCTGCCGGCGACCCGGCGTACCGGTCGGCTGCGCCTTGATCCAGGCCTTGATGAAATCCGGGCCGCGCCGCTTGTACACGTTGCCCAGTTCCGGCGCAAAGTAGGCTCCTTCGCCGAGCAGCGTATGGCAGCCGATGCAGTTGTTGTGTTCCCACAAGCGCTTGCCGGCGACGACGGCCGGATTGTCGAGCTGGGCGCGCTGGTCCCGCTTCGGCAGCTGCTGCTCCGTGTTGTAGGTCAGCGCCAGGAATATCAGGAAGAAAAACGTACTTCCACCGTAAAACATATTCCGGGCTGCCGAGGTTGAGAATGACGCACTCATTGTTTCCCCCTTGAGCTAAAGTCCCTGCCGGCGGCTGCCGACAGCTGGACGGAAGGTACGGGAGAAGACCATTGCGGCTCATTGATGGAAGTCAAGAATTTCCGGGTACAGGCAAAAACACCCGAAAATGTAGGTCAACCGCTTAGCGGCAGCGGGCTCGGCGTCAAACCCGCGTCAAACCCGCATCAATCCCGCGTCAATCCCGCGTCAGTTGCGCGTAAAGCAGCGGCAAACGGGTGGCCAGCTCCTCCGGCCGGCGCAGCAAGGTGAAGCCATGCGCACCAAAGACATGCGGCAGGTAGCTTGCTGCCTCCTTGTCGATGGTCACGCAAAACGGGCGGATGCCCTGCTCCCGCGCCGCAGTGATGCTCGCCCGGGTGTCTTCGATGCCGTAACGGCCCTCGTAGAGATCGAGATCATGCGGCTTGCCATCGGACAGGATGAGCAGCAGGCGCTGCCGGTTGGCTTGCCGGCCGAGCAAGGTACAACTGTGGCGGATGGCGGCACCGAGCCGGGTGTAATAGCCGGGCTTGATCGCCTGCACGCGCCCACGCGCCAGGTCGTCCCATGGCCGCTCGAAAGCTTTCAGTTCGTGGAAGCGGACGTGGCCGCGCTTGAGCGAGGAAAAGCCGCACAGCGCAAAGCGGTCGCCGGTCGCGCCAAGCGCCTCGGCAAACAGCATCAGGCTGTCGCGGATCACGTCGATCACCTTTTGTTCGTTGGAAGCCCAGGCATCGGTCGACAAGGACAAATCGGCCAGAACCAGGCACGCCAGATCGCGCTCCTGCTGCACCTGGGCCAGGTAAAGACCGGCTGCTGCGTCCGGATGGCCGGCCTGACGATCTGCCTGCAAACGTACCCAGGCGTCGATATCCGGCTCGATGCCTTCCGGCTGCGCTTTCAGCCAGCGCCGGGTCGGCGCCAGCGCGGCAAACTGGTTACGCAGGCGCCGGGCATGCGGACGCAGGCGCTCAGGCAGCGGGATCGGCTCGACATGGCGCGATTCCATGGCCTGCAGCCGGCAATAATCGGGCTGCAGGAGCTGCTTGCGAAAATCCCACTCGGGCAGCGGAATGCCCGCTCCGAGCGGCAGATCATCCTCGGCCGCGGCCGGCAGGTCGAGGTCGAAACGCACGCGTGAGGCGACGCGCTCGCCATCCTGGGCGACGTCGAGCTGATCCATGCTTTCGGCCGCCTTGGCGGCCTTGCCGTCGGCTTCGTCATCCTGCGAGCGATTGACCTTGACGTACTCGGCCCAGGAAAAAATGCTTTCAGCGCGAAACAGCAGCAGGATGCCGTCCTTCTCGGCCGGCATTTCCGTCTGTCGCGCCTTTTGCCGCCCCTCGGCGTCCTCGGCCTCGACATCTGCGGCGGATTCCTGATGCTGCAGGCGACGCGGCGCGCCGACGGCGCCGGCCAGCGGATAAAGCCACAGGGGCACCGGTGCAATCTCCCGGGCACCGCGCCGGCTCAGCCCCGGCCAGCAAGAGACTGAACCGGGCACCTGCAAGGCCTGGCACACCGCCGTTTCCTGCGCTGCCTCGTCAGCCGGCAGGGACTGCGGGTCCGGGCGCCGGGCGAGGAGCGCCGCGACCAGCTTGCGATAACGTGGCAGCAGGCCCGGACAGCGCGCCAGCGTCACCACCGTCGCCCGCTGGTTGCGGATGATCCAGGCTTCGTCACTCGGCACATCATGCGCGGCGAGTGCCGCCAGCCAGACATAGAGATCGCGATTCAGGCCGCTTTCCGGAAAAACGGCGATGTGCGCCGGCAGGCGCAGGCTGACGCCATCGAGCCCGGCCGCCTGCATTTTCTCGCCGCTACCAGCCACCCTTTGCAGCAATGAGCGCCGCGCACCATGCCGCTCAGCGGTGGCGCCCTGCACGCGCAGGCCGGCATCGCCACCGAAGGCGCGAAAGACCATGCCCAGCGTTTTCTCCATTTCCGGGAGGTGGACCGCTGCGCCGGGATAATCCTTCGCCGCCGCACCGCTGATGAACTTGTGCCAGAGGCCGCCAACCCATTCTTCCATTTCAGTCTCGATTTCCGGTCAGGCTGACCTGTGCTTCGTTGCGCCGTGCAGCGTCCTGGTCAACCCAGCGCAGCAGGCTTTCCTTGCCGCGCTGCTCCTGCACCGTGCCGCAGGCACTCACGCACTGGGCGCATTGCGTGCAGGCGAACATCTTGTGCTTGGCCGTACGCGGCCGCAGGCGCATCGGGCAGACGCCCTCGCAGGCGGCGTAACCCGGTCCGCCGTTGTCGTAGCAGGCGGCGCAATCGGCGGCGCGCGGCTTGTCGAAGCCGACCACCATCGCGCCGCGGTTGCTCATCCAGGCCAGGCTCTGGAACAGCCCGACGGCACAGCCGAAGCGGCAGAACAGATGGCGGGCGAAGAGAAACTCCAGGGTCAGCACGCTGGTCGCGACGAGCAGGAAAATGCCCTGGTTGCGTGTCGGATCGAGCGCCCACAGGCGGCCGTAAACCTCGGCCGGCGGCAGCAGATAGGTGAGCAGCACGACTGCCCACAGGGCCGCGAAACCGATCGCGAAAAGGACCGTCGGTATCCACCAGACCGGGTGCGACGGGCGCGGCGAGCCGTCGGCCAGACGCGGCGGCAGCGCCTGCCTGTCCCAGATACTCAACTTGCCCGAGGCGCGCCGCATCAGCTGGTTGATGGTTTCCACGGCGGAAAAATGCGGGCACAGCCAGCCACAGTAGATGCGGCCCCAGCGCCAGGCGATCAGCATCAGGCCGCCGGCGGCGAGCAGCAGCGGCAGGAACAGCCGCAGCAGAAGATTGCCGCCAGCCTCCAGGCCGCTGATCCGCCCCGCCATGAAGGCGTCCAGGCCAAGCCGCCAGGGCATGCCGAGCAGCCAGGCGTGCCCGGCTTCGAGGTCGTAACGGAAGACATTGAAAACCGGCGCCAGCGCGAAGAGCAGGAAAAAGGCGGCCTGCCAGACGAAACGCCGGCGCTGGCGACTGGTGTCGTGTTGCATGCTATGCAGCACTTGATAAAACTGATGCATTTGGCCTTGTGGCAAGGCGCAAACCACAGCGATACGCAGTGGTATCGCGAGGATTTGTAACGCCGCCACGGGGACAAAGGCGCAGTTTTATGTGCCGAATAGCGTGCAACACGACACCTGGGTCAGCGGCCGAAGCTGGCAAGGATGATCTCCATCAGGCCGGCCGTGACTTCCTCGTCGTCGGACAGGCTTTCGGCCAGCGCGGCGCGGCAGGCGGCGACCGGGTCGAGGCCGTCGCCGATCAGGATGGCGGCGTAGACCAGCAGACGCGTACTCGCCACTTCCTCGAGATCGACATCCTTCAGAGTGCGGATGCTGTTGCCGAGCGCGACCAGGCGTTTGGCGAGCAGCGCGTCGCAACCGGTTTCGCCGATCAGGATGGCCTCCTCGCGGGCCGGCGCCGGGAAACCGAAACGCAACGAAACGAAGCGCTGCCGCGTCGACGGTTTCATGCCCTTGAGGAAGTTCTGGTAGCCGGGGTTGTAGGAAACGACCAGCATGAAGTTGTCCGGCGCCTGCAACACCTCGCCGGTACGGTCGATCGGCAGGGTTCGCCGATGATCGGCCAGCGGATGGATGACCACCGTCGTGTCCTTGCGCGCCTCGACCACCTCGTCGAGATAGCAGATGCCGCCATGGCGCACGGCGCGGGTCAGCGGCCCGTCGTTCCAGACCGTGCGACCGTCCTCGATCAGGTGGCGACCGACCAGGTCGGCTGCGGTCAAATCGTCGTGACAGGCCACGGTATGCAGCGGCAGGCCGAGCCGGGCCGCCATGTGGGCGACGAAGCGCGTCTTGCCGACGCCGGTCGGCCCCTTGATCAGCACCGGCAGCTTGTTGCGCCAGGCATGTTCGAACAGCGCCACCTCGGCGCCCTCGGCTTCGTAGTACGGCGCTTCCGTTCCTGGCGTGCGCATGTCCATCAGATTCCCTTCCAGTAAGCAGCCATATTGACCAGCAAGACGAGGCAAAGCCAGCCAATGACCGTCCCCTGCCAAGCCGGCCTGACGCCCCGCAGGGCCATGAATTCGCGAATCACCAATACGCCCTTGACACCGGCGATGGCGAGAATGGCCTGTACGGTCGACGTGCCGGCCAGGCCGTTTTCGCCCAGCCACCAAGTCACGGCCGTACCTAGTAAAAGCACCAGCCATACCGCATCCGTGCGCAAACTTGTGTTCATCGCAGCACGTAGACCAGCGGGAAAAGCACGATCCAGACGAGGTCGACCATGTGCCAGTAGCTGGCACCGCTTTCCATGCCATGGCAGTCGGCCGCCGAATAGCCGCCCTGCCTGGTCTTGTGCCAGACGAAGACGAGGATGAGCAGGCCGAGAATGACGTGCATGAAATGAAAGAACGTCAGCGACAGGTAGAACATGTAAAACAAATTGGTATCGAGATTGATGCCGGCCGCGAACTTGGCGTCGTACTCGAACAATTTGACGACGAGAAATCCGAGCCCGGCGAGTATCCCGGCCGCCAGCCAGCGCGCGCTGGCGACACGGGCATCGCCCTTGATCGCCACCACCGCGCGGGCGACGCACCAGCTGCCGGTAATCAGCAGGATCGTGTTGAGCGCCCCGGCATTCCGGTCCAACGTCAGCTGCATTTCGTTGAACAACTCGACATGGCGCGCCCGCGCCACACCGTAAAGCACAAAGAGGACGGCAAAGGCGAGCAACTCGGCAAGAATGAAAATCCAGATCGCCAGATCGCCCGGCGGATCAAGGAAAACCCGCCGGACTGGCGGCGGCACATCAAGGCTGACAGAAGACATGTCCGCATGGTGCGGGTCAGGCGCGTCAATTACCTTGATCTAGATAAAATTATCGCCCCAGCGGCAAACCACCCGCACTGTTTGCTGCGCGGAGATGCAATTACCCGCAGATATTCCGGAAATGGATCAGGCTGCCCGGGGACTTACCCGGAAGGAATACCGGTTTCCTGCATGCCAGGCAAAACACTGTCGGTATGAACAGACACCGCCCGGCGTATCAAGAAGCGGGCCGCATGCCGTGTGTATTTTCCCGCGCGGCGCCTGGCACTTAACCAATACTGCATAGCTGCCAATACCGACTTCCGTATATTGCTTAAGTCATAGCCCCTGCGTAGCATCGGCCGGCAAATTATTGAGCACTGACCCGCCAAAAGCGCCAACAGCTGCCAAAAAACATGGGAAAACAGCAATGCGTAACAACCAGCCTGTCACCAATACGGAAACGCATCTTCCGGAAGGTCAGTTCATCTACTCGCGAACCGACCTCAAGGGAAACATCGTCGAGGCCAACGAAGCCTTTGCCCGGATCAGCGGTTTCCGGCGCGAAGAGATGATCGGCCAGTCGCACAACCTGGTCCGCCATCCCGACATGCCGCCGCAGGCCTTTGCCGACATGTGGCAGGACCTCAAGCAGGGGCGGCCGTGGCGCGGCGTGGTCAAGAACCGGCGCCAGGATGGCGGTTTCTACTGGGTCGTTGCCAATGCTTCTCCGGTCCGCGAGAACGGCCAGATCGTCGGCTACCAGTCGGTGCGCACCTGTCCCAGTCGGGAAGAAATCAAGGCGTCCGAAGCCATCTACCAACGCCTGAAACAGGGCGACACCTCGATCCGGATTTTTCATGGCCGGGCCGTTCCCGCCCATGCCTCTCCCTTCTCCCTGTTTGCCGGGATCGGTCTGCAACCGATGCTGTTCGGAATCTTCGCGCTGTTGCTGAGTCTGGCGGTATTCGCCGCCTCCGTGCTGCCGGCCTCCGCGCTTCAGGTGCTTGCCGGACTGGGGGTGCTCTGGAGCCTGTTCTTCCTGCTCTTTTTTGCCCCGAGACTGCGCAATGACCTGGAAAAAGCCAACGACTATCTGGAAAACCTGCTGCTCAGCGGCAACCTGAAACAGCGCTTCGATCTCGCCCGCCCCGACGATCTCGGCGTGTTCGTCCGCAAGGTCGACCGTTTCGTCTCGTCGGTCCTGGCCATGGTCCAGGGCATGGCAGATACCGCTCACCAGGTTCATCTGGTATCAAGCGAAGTCGGCCAGGGGATTGCCAATGTCGGGCGCTCGGCACGTGTCCAGAACGACGCGACGGCATCGGCTGCCGCCGGCATCGAGGAAATCACCGTTTCGATCGGCGAGGTTGCCGCGCACGCAGGCGCAACCCGCGATGCCGCCCAGGCTGCGACCCAGGTCTCCGCCGATGGCGAAAGACTTTCGGAAGAAGCCTGCAGCACGATTCTGTCCCTGGCCGACACGGTCAAGACATCGGCGGCTCAGGTCGAGAAGCTGGGTGCTCAATCCGAGGAAATTTCACGCATCACCGGCGTGATCAAGGATATTGCCGACCAGACCAACCTGCTCGCACTCAATGCCGCCATCGAAGCCGCCCGCGCCGGTGAAGCCGGGCGCGGCTTTGCGGTGGTCGCCGACGAAGTCCGCAAACTGGCTGAACGCACCGCCAAGGCAACGGAAGAAATCCGTGGCATGACCAATGCCGTGCAGGATGAAACCGGCAAGGCCGTCGACGGGATGCGCACCGGCGCGACGCAGGTCGAAAACGGGGTCACCCTGGTCCAGAACGCGCAGCAGGCGCTGCGTGAGATCAACGCCCAGATGACCACGACCATGCAGATGGTCAATGACATCACCCACTCCTCCAGGGAGCAGGAACAAGCCATGAGCGAGATGGCGCAGAGTGTCGAACAGGTCTCCGCGATGACCGAACAGAACATGGCGGTGGTCGCCCAGACCACATCGACGGTTGAGCACCTGAACAGCATGGTCGAACGCATGGAAAAGTCGGTGGCGCAATATATCGTCTGAGTAGCAGACAGGCGGCACCAATTCGCGTGCAGCTTGTCTCAATGACGTATTCAAGCCCGGAGAACTGCATGCCCCACCCGCTCTACGATATCGCCCTCAATGCCATCGACGGCAAGCCGACAACGCTGCAGGCGCAAGCCGGCGAGGTCCTGCTCATCGTCAATGTCGCCTCCAAATGCGGCCTGACGCCGCAATATGCCGGCCTGGAAAAGCTCTACGCCGACTATCGCGAACGCGGCTTCGCCGTGCTCGGCTTTCCCGCCAACGACTTTGCCGGCCAGGAACCGGGCAGCGACAGCGAGATCCAGTCTTTCTGCACCTCGATGTTCGGCGTCAGCTTCCCGCTCTACAGCAAGATAGCTGTCACCGGCCCGGACAAGCATCCGCTTTACGCCTGGCTGACCGCCGCGCAGCCGGTCACCGAGGATCGTGCCGTGATGGAAGAGCAATTGCGCGGCTACAAGATCGAGCCGACGCCGGCCCCGGAAGTGCTGTGGAATTTCGAAAAATTCCTGGTCGACCGTACCGGCAAGGTGGTACGCCGCTTTGCGCCGGACACCCTGCCCGACGCCGAGAAACTGATCGCCGCCATCGAGCAGGAACTGGCGAAGAACTGAGCAAACACGCATAAAAAAGAGCGACTCGCGGGTCGCTCTTTTTGTTTGCTGCAAGCGGCCTCAGCGGCTGCTGCCCTTCCAGCTCGCCATGCAGTTTTTCCGGAACCATTGCAGCGAGCGCTCCATGTAGGCATCGGGCATCTGCGGATCGTTGTCGGCGAGATGCACCTCGGCGTCCGGCTTGAGGTCTTCCAGCCACATCGCCTTGAGGTCTTCCTTCTGCTCGAAGGGGGCGTGCTCCTCGATGAAGGCGAGCACCGCAGCACTGTCGAAGCCGCGCTCACGGAAAGCCTGGATGATGCCCTTCGCTTCCTTGAGCAGGGCCTTGGCCTTGGCCGGCTGGCCGGTCGCGACATTGAGGAAGATGGTGGCGAGCACCGCCGGATCGTCGGCATCGCCCTTGGTGATGCGCACCCATTCGCGCGCCACCAGCTTGTCGTAGGCAACGACGTCCTCTTCCGGCATCTCGCGGATGAAGAAGGCGCCTTGCGCCTCGGCGTGCAGGATTTCGTCGGCCGACTTTTCCACCGATTTCAGGCGCGGCAGCGCCGTCTCGATGAAATCCTGCATCGCTTGCTGCGTCAGCTTGCGGAAGTCTTCCGGCGCATCGCGCAGGAAAGTGTCGAGCACCGCCGGTTTGGCCTTGAAGGACTTCTTGCGCAGGGTCTCGACCAGCTTGATGAACTGGGTCTTGGACGGTATTTCCAGTGTCGCCGGACCGACATGCAGCACCAGCATCGCCGAGCGGATCACTTCCTCGGCGCTGAAATCCTCGTACTCGTCGGGCTGGGCGTTCAACAGGCGGGCCAGCCAGCGGGCGAAGTCGATACGCATCTGGTTGGCCTGGCATTGCCGCAACTGTTCGCGGTAGCTGCTCAGGCTGAGCGGAAAGGCGAAAGTCCGCTCATTGACGAAAAACTTCTGTCCGGCGGCGTCGACCGTACGGCGATGCATGCTGGTTTCGCCCGGCATCGCATGCAGGCGCTTGAGCATTTCCGAGCCGCCGCGCGAGTGCGAGAGCAAGGTGTTGTCGCGCAGCGAGCCGGCGGCGGTGAACAGGTCGCCGTTCGAGAAATCCTCGAGATACAGGCTGATCAGGTTGGCCATGCGCGCCACCGCTGTTTCCAGGTCGGTGCGCAGATAGGCGGTGCCGAAATGGTCGGCGATCTGGACGATGCCTTTCGGCGCGTCGGCTTCCATCCGGCTCAGGTGCTCGCGGCCGAGAATGCCGTATTCGAGCCCGTAACGCACGGCGCGCTCGAAAAACGGGCGATCATCGACGATGGCAACGGAATTTTTCACGGGCGCCCTCCTTACAGTGCCGATTCCTCGTCGTCGCCAGGTGCGGCGGCCGGCCGGACCGGTGCCGTGTCTTCCGACTCCTCGAGGCGCTCGACGCGTTGTTGCAGGCGGTCGCGCAGCGTGATGACGATCTGCTCGAAAATGTCCGGCAGCTCGTAACGCAGCACCCAGGCGGTTTCCATCCAGTCGTGGTCGCCGATGTCGGCGCGCGACACCTTGGGCCGCGAACCGGTGATCGAGTTGCCTTCGTGCAGGGCTTCGTCAATTTCGCCGATTTTTTCGTTGAGCCAGGAAATCGAGCGCGCGGCATGTCCGCCATCCCAGTCGAACTCTTCGGAGAACTGGCCGGAGATGGCGAAATCGAGCAATTCGTCGTCGCGCTCGGCAAAGTAGTCGGCGAGGACCTGGTAACCGCCGTCGCTCTCGCCGATCGCCTCGAGGTACTCGGCGGTCATGTCGATGTCGCGGTAGAGCACGGCATTCATCATGCCGTGCAAGGCGGCGTGGGTCTGGTCGCGGTAGCGCGTTTCGAGCACGACGGCGCGCGCGAACTGCTCGGGCGTCACCAGCATGTTCACCACCGTCTGCTTGGAGCCGTCGAAGCTGCGCATGATGGCGAGCAGGTCCTTGGGCGGCACTTCGTTGAGGACGGTGACCAGCGCTTCGTCGCCATCGGAATCAGCAATCGCGGTGAGTGCCGTTTCGGCGCCCTTGATGTCGCCGGCGAGAATGAGTTGGGATGTCTTGAGTACGACCGGATGTGTCATGTCATGCCTTATCGGGAAATTCGGTTGCGGTATGCAGCAGCTCAGGACTTGGCGGAGTCGAAGCCCTGGTCGGCCAGCCAGTCGTCGCCGGCCTCGCCCAGGTCGCGGTCGTCATCGTCGCCATCCTCGTCTTCGCCGCGTTCGCGACGCTCGCCGTCCTCGTCATCCTCGGCCGCTGCAGCAGGCGCCGCGGTGTCGAACTTGCGGACATACTCAAGGCAGGCGGCCGTGACCATGAATTCCTCGCCGGCGCCCTCGCCGAGCACGGCATCGGCCAGCGGCTGTGCCCAGCCCTCGAGCTTGACGAAGGCGGAGAGGCGGTCCCAGGTCGGAAAATCGCCGTCATCCGGCTCGCACTGCACGGCTGCTGCCATCGCCTTCGGGTTGGTGAAGGCAAAGCCGTCGTAGAAGACCGGCACGACCATCTCGGGCGCGAATTCGATCATCGCCAGCAGGCTGTGCAATTCCTGGCGTTTTTCGGCGAGGCGGGCCTTGAGGGCCGACTTGCCTTCCGAATCGCTGAGCAGGTCCTGGATCTCGGCATCGTAGGACGAAGAAAGCTCGGAAAAATAATATGACTGCTTCACTTTTGCATGTTTCCTAAATAGTTGCTCCAGATTTCCCGCGCCACGGCGAGCGGGTCGTCGATCAGGCTGGAGCGGCGCGTCTCGTCGTAGGCCTTGCGGCGCTCAACGTCGGCCAGGGTTTCGTAGGCTTCCTGCACGGCCCGGAATTTCCCCGCCGCATCCGCATCGGGATTGCGGTCCGGGTGAAACTGCGCGGCCTTGCGCCGGTAAGCCGTCTTGATCAGCTCATGGCTGGCATCCGGCGCGACGCCGAGTAATCCGTAATAGTCTTTCATGGGGTCTTTAACAGAGAGTATTACTGGTCGGCATGGCCGTCATTTCGCCGCCGCAAGCAGCCATCCGGCCACCTGCGGGCAAGGCAAAATCGCCTGTTTCGACATGTCGACCGTCAGCCCAGTGCAGCAGTTGCTGCGGCGGGCAAAAATCGGTTCGGGTCGGCTCATCCCGTGATTTTACGATAGACCGGCCCCGGCTCGGAAAATCAATGGCGAATAGCGACAAAACAGCCAGCGCCAAACCTGATCGGCTTCCTGTTTTGCCACAAAGAAACTCCACGCGAGAAAAGCCGGGACAGTATATTCTCCCCGCCACCGAGCAATTGCCCTTCCATCATGCCCAGAAGACGCCCAAAGAAAAAACCCCGGCTGCAGTATCAATCGATTGGCCCCTTGCCAGCCAAATTCGGCAGCCGGTTTGCCGGCCACATTCTGGTCTTTTCCGACGCCAGCGAAAAACGCCATGGCGGCCAGGCGGCCGTGATCTTTGCCGATACAGACGAGGAGCCGCAGATCAACAGCCGCACAACACCGCTGATCGGCAGCAATGAACAGGAACTGCAGGCCGCCCTCTTCGCCCTGCATCATGCCGGGGCCGACTTTCCCGGCAAGCCGCTCGCCCTGTTCTGCGACAATCTCGATACGGTCAACCGCCTGCAACAGGCAAAAATGCACGGCCTTGGCGAAGATCCCGAACTGGCGCAAATGCTGGCCGAGCAGCAGATCATTGGCGGCGTCCTGGAAAACACGGTAATCACCTGGATCAAGGCCCATGCCACCTGCCGCGGCAACACGCTGGCCGATCATCATGCCGCCCTCGCTGCGGCCTGATCAACACGCAATGCGTTATGCCGCCCTGCTGTTGATTGCCCTCTCCGGACCGCTCCTCGCCGACGAATGCGAGCAATTGCCGATGCCTTCAGTGACATTCAAGCGCATCGAAGTGGCGATCACGCAAAACACCCGCTACAGCTACAAGAGCCTGACCAATATCGGCGCCAGCCAGACCCGACCGGGCCAGGTCGTACTTGGCCTGACCCGCGGCAACGCGGTCGTCAAATTCGCCACCGCCACGCCCGCCATCATCGACAAAAGCGGGCGCTGGGAATGCATCAGCCCGCAAATCACCATCAGCATCGGCTTTGCTCCCATGGTCCTCTACGTGGCCAGGGAGTTTCCCGCCGGCAGCTGCGCCTACGGCGAGATCTACGAACATGAACTTCGCCATGTCAAAACCTACCAGGCCCACATCGGCGAAATCGAAAAGGACCTGCTCGCCACGCTGAATAGCCGCTTTGCCACTGGCGGACCGTGGCGCGGCCCGGTCGGGCAGAAACGTGCACAACTGCTGCAGGAACTCGACGAACGCTGGCTCCCTTACATCGAACGCCGCATCGCAAGCGTTGACGCGGCCCAGGCCCTGATCGACACGCCGGAAGAGTACGAGCGGATTGCTAATGCCTGTAACGGTGAAATCCGGAAAGCCATCACCAAGCCATAATCAGGCAATGCAAACCGCTACACAGAAATAACATCTCCGGTTAACAATTCGATAATCATATCGATATAAACTGGCGGGCAATGAAATTCATGTGAAAGGCATAGCATGCATCCCGCCAGCAATCGAATCACCCCGCCAGACACCGAAGACCTTGCTCACTACGCCCGCACCGTTGCCGGCATGCACAAGGCACTGCATCGCATCTTTGCCAACAAGAAGGCGATCAGCGACAGCCTGTTACGCACCGCGGCCGCGCTGCGCACGATATCGGCGAGCAATGCCGGCAAGAATTCAGCATCATCCCAGCCACCTTCCTGCTGAACCGGCAGGCAAGCGCTGAAAAGCCGAACAAACAAAAAGCCGGGTCGCCCCGGCTTTCTTCATTCCCTTCGGTAATCCGGAAAGGGTCTAGCGCTCAGCCATGGTCAGCGGAGCGAGGTCGGACCGGCACAAGCCGGCCAAATCTGCGACAACACGGTTGATCCCGTTGCCCAACAACCACCAGACGCCGCCATAAGGCTGGATCGTCACACCGTGATCGGCGCAGAGCTTTACTGCCTTTTCACGCAACTGCTCGATTTGATTATTCATATATTCCTCTTGTAAGCCAGCCCACTTTAGCAGTCTGGCATTACATTTTTATTAAAAACCATGTCATCCTGAATCCCTGTTCAACGAGAACAAGGACGACATCGGCATACTACCTGACAAACGCACGCAACTCCCGCGCAATCGGGAAAAGCCGCGCTGGCAGGGCAAGAAAAAGTGGGGATAGAAACGTCGGGCTGGCCGCTATGCCATGCTCGACAGCGCGTTACGGAAATCGTCATCTTCCGTCGCGCCTGAAATATGACCACGCATCACTTCGACTTCGGAGAGGTAGCCCAAACTCCGGAACAAGCCGGACCAATGCTCGGCATCTTCGGACGATGCCAGCCATGGTCCAGCCTCCTTGACCCATTTACCACGATGATCAAGGCACTTTGTAACTACCCGATACACAACCTGGTACCCCAACGATCTGAACAAGCAGCCATTCGGACAACCGCTCCACTTGCACACCCAGTTTCAGGCGACAAAAATGAATTGCCGGCAAGCCGTAATCAGTCCAATCGAAAAATTCACCAGTACAGGTTTCACAACTGCATGAAACGCTTTATTGGTGCCCGGGACGGGAATCGAACCCGTACAGCCATAAGCCGAGAGATTTTAAGTCTCTTGTGTCTACCAATTTCACCACCCGGGCGGTTTGCCAATTATATCGGCCCCCGAATGCAAAAGAGGGAAAGCGAAAATCGCTTTCCCTCTTTTCATCTGGAGCGGCAGAAGAGTCTCGAACTCTCGACCTATACCTTGGCAAGGTATCGCTCTACCAACTGAGCTACTGCCGCAAAACCCTGGAGGCGCGAGCCGGAGTCGAACCGACCTACACGGATTTGCAATCCGGTGCATAACCGCTTTGCTATCGCGCCTAACCGATACATCTTTACTGCTGAACAAAGCTGCGCTTTGCCCTGGAAAACTGGAGCGGCAGAAGAGTCTCGAACTCTCGACCTATACCTTGGCAAGGTATCGCTCTACCAACTGAGCTACTGCCGCGTCAAACAGAGCGCGCATTATAGACGATTCGCAGGCCCTGTCAACATCTTCAGCTTATTTTTCTGCACTGCGTTTGGCAATTTCCGGCCAGGCCATGCGCAGGTAGTACCCCATCGACCACAAGGTCAGCAAGGCGGCGATCCAGATCAACCAGTTACCGAGCACCAGAACATCCTGTCCGAACAAGGGAACATGGTACAGCAACAGCGGAATGGCCAGCATCTGGGCTGCCGTCTTGATCTTGCCAAGCATCGAGACGGCAACGCTTTTCGCCGCACCGATCTTGGCCATCCATTCACGCAGGGCGGAAATCGTGATCTCGCGACCGATGATGATGGTCGCGATGATCGCGTCGGTACGACCAAGCTGCACCAGCACGATCAGGGCAGCGGCAACCATCAGCTTGTCGGCAACCGGATCGAGAAAGGCGCCGAAGGCCGAGGTCTGGTTCAGACGCCGGGCCAGGTAGCCGTCCGCCCAATCTGTAAACGCCGCCGCCATGAAAATGAGCGTCGCCGCGACATCACGCTCGTGCATGCTCGCCCAGCCGGCTGGCAGGTAATAGATCGCGATCAGCAGCGGAATCGCCACGATGCGGAGCCAGGTGAGCAGGATGGGCAAATTGAAAGGCATGGGGTTCAATGTAGCGCAGAATAGATTTTATCGGCCAACTCCCGGCTGACACCGGGGACTTCTGCCAGTTGCTCCGCGCTGGCCGCGAGAACGCCGGGCAAGCCACCGAAACGTGCAACCAGTGCCTTGCGTCGGGCCGGACCGATACCGGGCAGGCTTTCCAGCGTTGAAGTCTTGCGCGCCTTGCTGCGCCGGGCGCGATGGCCGGTGATGGCAAAACGGTGGGCTTCGTCGCGGACTTCCTGGATCAGGTGCAGGGCCGGGTGTTCCGGCGGCAATTGTAACGGCTCCCGTCCCTCAGGGAAAATCAGTGTTTCCAGCCCCGGCTTGCGCTCCTCGCCCTTGGCGACGCCGAGCATGGGAATGTGCGTCAATCCGAGATCGGCCAGCGCGGCATAGGCCGAAGCCACCTGCCCCTTGCCGCCATCGATCAAGATCAGGTCGGGCGCCATTCCTTCGCCACTCGCGACCTTGTCGTAACGGCGGCTGACTGCCTGGCGCATCGCGGCGTAATCGTCGCCCGGCGTGATGTCGCGCATGTTGAAACGGCGATAGTCGGAACGCTTCATGCCGTTACCCTGATAGACGACACAGGAGGCGACGGCTGCCTCGCCCATGGTGTGACTGATGTCGAAGCATTCGATGCGCTCGATCGCCTCCGGCAATTGCAAGGCTTCCTGCAGCGCGGCGAGACGTTGCTCCTGCTGCGCCGAGGCCTGATTGCGCGCCAGGATGGCAAGCCGGACGTTCTGGAAAGCCATCTCGATCCAGGCCTTGTGCAATTCCGAGCGCCCTTCCTGGATCGGCACCGGACGCCCGGCCAGTTCGGCCAGCGCACCTTCCAGCTCGCCCTTTTCATCAGCCGGCAAGGCCGGCGAAATGAGCAGGCGGGCCGGCGCCGGGTGCATCGAATAATGCTGGCGGATGAAGGCGGCAATGGCATCGACCGGCGTCGATTCGCCGGCATTGCTCGGAAACAGCGGCCGGTCGCCGAGATGGCGCCCGCCGCGCACCATGGCCAGATTGACGCACAACTGCCCGGCTTCGCGCTGGGCGACGACGATATCGACGTCCTCGCCCTTGCTGCTCGAGACGAACTGCTTTTCCTGCACCTGGTGCAACGACTGGATCTGGTCGCGATAGATCGCCGCCTGCTCGAAGGCAAGGCGCGCCGCCGCTTCTTCCATCGCCTGGTTCAGGCGTTTGGTGACCTCCTGCTGTTTGCCAAGCAGGAACATCGCGGCCAACTGCACATCGGCCGCGTATTCCTCGGGCGCAACCAGATCGACGCACGGACCGCTGCAGCGCTTGATCTGGTAGAGCAGGCAGGGGCGCGAGCGATTGGCGAATACCGTGTCTTCACAGGTGCGCAGGCGGAACATTTTCTGCAACAGGTGAATGCTGTCGCGCACCGCCCAGGACGACGGATAGGGCCCGAAGTAATCGGCCTTGCGATCCGGGTTGCCGCGGTAGAAGCCGAGACGCGGGAAGTCGCCGCGCGTGACGACGATGTAGGGATAGGACTTGTCGTCGCGAAACAGGATGTTGTAGCGCGGCGCCAGCGACTTGATCAGGTTGTTCTCGAGCAGCAGCGCCTCGGCCTCGGTACGCGTCGCGGTCGTCTCGATATGGTCGATCTGGCTGACCATGTGCGCGATGCGCAGGCTGGGCAGGTTTTCCCGGAAATACGAGGTGACCCGCTTCTTGAGGTTTTTCGCCTTGCCGACGTAGAGCACGACGTCGTTGGCATCGAGCATCCGGTACACGCCGGGCAACTCGGTCAAGGAGGCAAGAAAGGCCTTGTGGTCGAAACTCATCGCGGAAAAACTCAGCGCAGATGCGTCAGGATGCCGGCGAACACCGCCTCGAAGCTTTCGCGCGACAGCCGCCCGGTGCGCCAGTTGTAGCCACTGCAGTGGTAGCTATCGACGAGCAGGCGCCCGTCCGGCAACTGATGCGTGACGTTGTGCCCGAAGACGTGTTCCTTGAGTTTGAGGCCGTATGCCCAGAGCAGCGCCTGGTGCGCGACGCCGCCGAGGGCGACGATCACCTGCAGGTTGGGCATGGCGGCGAGTTCGGCCTGGAGATGGCCGTTGCACTGGCGGATCTCGGCGGTCACCGGCTTGTTGGCCGGCGGCAGGCAGCGCACGGCATTGGTGACGCGGCAATCGGTCAACTGCATCAGCGGGTTGGCCCACTTGTCGGCGCCGAGCGGCTCGGCAACGCTGGCAAAACCGAAGCGATGCAGGGCCGGATAAAGCAGTTCGCCGGCGACGTCGCCGCTGAACGGTCGACCGGTGCGATTCGCCCCTTTTTCGCCCGGGCCGAGACCGACCACCAGCAGGCGCGCGGTGAGCGGACCGAAGGCCGGCACTGGCAAGGCATGCCAGTCGGGGTCGCGCTGGCGGATCATGGCGAGGTGCGCAGCAAGGCGCGGACAGGCGACGCAGTCCTGAGGATCTTTGAATTCTGGCATGGCGGGAATGTTAGCATGGCGGCCATGCAGCGAGTCTGGGACATCTTTTGCCGGGTCATCGACAACTACGGCGACATCGGCGTGTGCTGGCGCTTGGCCAGACAACTGGCCGGCGAACACGACATCGCCGTCCGCCTCTGGGTGGATGAACCGGCCAGCCTGCAGGCGCTCTGCCCGGCCCTCGATTGCGCGCAGGAGCGCCAGTTCCTGGATGGCATCGAAATCCGTCACTGGACGGAGCAAGCCAGCTTCGAATCGGTCGGCACGGTGGTCATCGAGGCCTTCGCCTGCGAACTGCCGGCCGACTACGTTCGGACGATGGCCGCCACCGAACCCAGGCCGCACTGGATCAACCTCGAATACCTGAGCGCCGAAAGCTGGGTCGAGGGTTGCCACGGCATGGCGTCACCCCACCCGACGCTGGCGCTGACCAAGCATTTCTTTTTCCCCGGTTTTACGGCGTCGACCGGTGGACTGCTGCGCGAACGCGATTTGCTGGCCCGGCGTACTGCCGCGCAACAAACCCAGGCAAGCAGCCCCGCCCTGCACATCAGCATGTTCTGCTACGACACCGCGCCACTCGGCGAATTGCTCGACCGGATGGCCGCCGCAGCAACGCCTATCATCTGCTACCTGCCGCCCGGCAAACCGCTGGCGGTGGCACAGGCGCATCTCGGCGGCAGCGGCCCCTGGCAAATCGGCCAATTGCGCGTCGAACCGATTCCCTTCCTCAGCCAGGACGATTACGACCGCCTGCTCTGGCGCTGCGACATCAACTTCGTGCGCGGCGAGGATTCCTTCCTGCGCGCCCAGTGGGCCGGCCGCCCCTTCGTCTGGCAGATCTACGCGCAGGAGGAAGACGCCCACCTCGACAAGCTCGACGCCTTCCTGCAGCGGTACACCGCCGATTTTGGCGAAAAACCGGGTGAAGCCGTCACCGCCATGTTCCGCGCCTGGAATACCGGCAAAGATGTCGCCGCCGCCTGGGACGATTTCCTTGCCGCACGCGCCGAAATCGGCGAACAAACCGGACTATGGACGCAAAAGCTCGCCGAACAGCCGGATTTGGCGACGAGGCTCGTCAAATTCTGTTCTCCCAAGGTATAATCTAATGCTTTAATTTTTCAGCTTTTCGGGAATCCCAGAATGAAGACCGCACAGGAACTCCGCTCCGGCAACGTGATCATGGTCGGCGCCGACCCCCTCGTCGTCCAGAAGACCGAGTACAACAAATCCGGCCGCAATGCTGCGGTCGTCAAAATGAAGCTCAAGAACCTGTTGACCGCTGCGGCTTCCGAAGCCGTCTACAAGGCCGACGACAAGTTCGAAGTCGTCATGCTCGACAAGAAGGAAGTGACCTACTCCTACTTCGCCGATCCGATGTACGTGTTCATGGACGCCGACTACGAGCAGTACGAAGTCGAAGCCGAAAACATGACCGACGCGCTGAAGTACCTGGAAGACGGCCTCGCCTGTGAAGTCGTTTTCTACAACGGCAAGGCCATTTCCGTCGAACTGCCGAACAGCGTCGTGCGCGAAGTGATCTACACCGAGCCGGCCGTCAAGGGCGACACCTCGGGCAAGGTCATGAAGCCGGCCAAGCTGGCCACCGGTTTCGAACTGCCGGTTCCGGCCTTCGTCAGCATCGGCGACAAGATCGAAATCGACACCCGCACCGACGAGTACAAGAACCGCGTCAAGTAATCCGCGGCTTTACCGGCAGTGCAAACGGGCAGCTTAGGCTGCCCGCTGTTTTTTGTGGCGCAGAAACCCACCTTGTCGTCAAAGCGACATGTTTTTCTGCCAGAATTCCACCTTCGAACAACAACAATTTCCGGATTCAAGATGACCTATAAAGTCTTTGTCGACGGCCAGGAAGGCACCACCGGCCTGCAGATCAACGAATACCTCGGCAAGCGCGCCGACATCACGCTGCTCAAGATCGATGCCGACAAGCGCAAGGATCTGGCCGAGCGCAAGCGCCTGATCAACGAATCCGACGTCACCTTCCTGTGCCTGCCGGACGATGCAGCCAAGGAGTCGGTCAGCCTCGTCGACAACCCGAATACCTGCGTTATCGACGCGTCGACCGCACACCGGATCAACCCGGACTGGACCTTCGGCCTGCCCGAACTGGCCCCGGACCAGCGCGCCAAGATCCGCGCCAGCAAGCGCATCGCCAACCCGGGCTGCCACGCCTCGGCCTTCATCCTGGCGCTCAAGCCGCTGATCGCCGCCGGCCTGCTGCCGGTCGACACGCAAATTGCGGCACATTCCATCACCGGCTACTCCGGTGGCGGCAAGAAAATGATCGCCGACTACGAGGCAGCCAGCGCCAGCCCGACCGAACTCAAGGCACCGCGCCCCTACGCGCTCGGCCTCGCCCACAAACACCTGCCGGAAATGTGTGCCTACACCGGGTTGACCGTCGAGCCGATCTTCCAGCCCATCGTCGGCCCCTTCTACAAGGGCCTGACCGTGACCGCCTTCCTGCAGCCGCAGCAATTCACCCGCCCGGCAACGCCGGCCGAAGTGCAGAAGATCATCGCCGACTACTACGCCGGCGAAGCCTTCATCAACGTCCAGCCGGTCGACCTCGAGAGCACGACCGAAGGCGGCTTCTACAACGTCGAAGCCAACAATAACAGCAACCGCGTGGACATTGCCGTCTTCGGCAACGCGCAGCGCATGCTGGTCATGGCACGCCTCGACAATCTCGGCAAGGGAGCTTCCGGCGCCGCCGTGCAGGCGATGAACGTGCATCTTGGCGTTGAGGAAAGCCTCGGCCTGGTCTGAGCGCTCGCGCTCCGGAAAACCCGTCGGTCGACGGGTTTTTTTATGCCTTTTTGCCCGCCGATCGGGCGGCCGGGTCGTTAAAATACGCCCTCTTCCGAAAACACCGCCCCGCCATGAATCCTTCTGCCCCCAGCCTCCCCGTCGACCAACTTGCCGAACAGGCCGATCGCGACAGCCAGCGTCTGGCCGCCCGCCTGGCGCAGGAGGTTTTCTCGTCGGTATTCCGCATGGCCTTTTCGACCAGCGAAGAAGAACAGGGCAAGACGCTCGGTGAAGTTACCGCCCATCTGCTCGAATGGAGCCGCAGCGCCGCCAGCCCGGAAGCCGCCACCCTGCGCCTGGCGCTGCTGGTCAGCGGTCTCGACCAGTGGGGCCTAGCCTACACGCAGACCTTCAACCTGACCGCGATTCCCGCCCTGAGCGCCCTGCTCGGCGCCCTGCGCAGCCAGCTCGATGCCCGCGCCGATGCATTGTTCCAGGGTTACTTCCAGCAAATCGAGGAAATCGAAACCGATGCCATCGACTTCAAGGTCGATCTGCGGCGCGGCATCCATCTGGCGATCTGGCACGCACTGATTGCCTGCGAAACCGCCGATGAGGCACAGGCCATCGCGCAGGTGCTGGGCAGCCTGATGCTGACCCTGAACCAGCGCATGCCGGCCCTCGGCTGGCGCCTGCTCGCCGATGCACTGGCCCACATCCAGATTTACCTGCTCGACGACAACGGCAAGATTGGCGACATCGGCCGCCAGGGCACGCAGCAACTGCTCGCGGCACTGAGCAAGGCGCTACCACAGACGACCTACCAGGCCATCCAGCGCCAGAGCAGCCAGGTCATCCTCGGCTGGCAGCAGGCGCGGCGCAGCGGACAACCCTCCTGAGTTTGTAAACTCAGGCGGTCAGCGCGGCGACCTGCGCCAGGGCAGCGAGGTAGGCCGTATCGTCGAGCGCCATCGCCGGCTGCTGCGGCAGCAGCTTGCCGACCCGCTGCCCACGCCGGGCATCGACTTGCGGCTGCCAGTTGTCGAGCACCAGGGCGACTGAATCCGGCGCATTGCAGACGAGCAGCATGTCGCAGCCGGCGGCATAGGCGGTCTGCACCCGGGCCAGCATGTCGCCAACCACGCCGGCACCAGCCATCGACAAATCGTCGGTAAAAACCACGCCATCAAACTTGATGTCATTTCTCAAGTAATCAATCCATTTACTTGAAAATACAGCAGTATTGCAATCAAAACACTCGTAGATAACGTGCGCCGCCATGACCGCATCGAGCGCCAGACGCCGATACGGCAGCAGGTCTTCCTGCATCGCATCCAGTGCCCGGTCATCGATCGGCAACTCGACATGCGAGTCGGGAATCACGTAGCCATGCCCCGGATAATGCTTGCCGCAATTGCCCATGCCGGCAGCGTGCAGACCTTCGCCAAGTGCCGCAGCAAGCGCGATCACGGTTTCCGGATCGCGATGGAAGGCACGATCGCCGATCACCCGCGACGGGCCGTAATCGAGATCGAGCACCGGTGTGAAGGAATAATCGACGCCACAGGCGCGCAGCTCCGCCGCCAGCACCAGACCGACCGCGCGGGTCGCCGCCAGGCCGGCGGCGGCATCGCGCTGGTACAACTCGCCCAGCGTGCGCATCGCCGGCAGGCGCGTGAAACCGTCACGGAAACGCTGCACCCGCCCGCCTTCGTGATCAACCGCGATGAGCAGGCGCGGCTCGCGCAGCGCGTGGATTTCGGCCGTCAGCGCGGTCAACTGCTCGCGCGAGGCAAAATTGCGCGAAAACAGGATGATGCCGCCGACCAGCGGGTGACAGAGTCGCTCACGGTCGAGGTCGGTCAGCGTCTGACCGGCAATGTCTATCATCAGCGGACCATAGGGCAAGGCGCTCATGCGTGCTCCAGAATAACGTAGGCGACGGCGTACTCGGCTTCGTCGCTGATCGAGAGATGGGCCTTGAGGCCGCGGTTTTGCATCATTTCGGCGAGTTGACCGGTAAACAGCAGGGACGGCTTGCCGAGTTCATCGTGCCCGACCGCGATCGCCGGCAATACGGCCGGCGGGCTGATGCCGGTGCCGAGCGCCTTGCCGAAGGCTTCCTTGGCGGCAAAGCGCTTGGCGAGAAAGCGCCCCTTGTCGGCGGCGCGGGCAAAGTCGTCAAGCTCTTGCGGCGCCAGCAGCTTTTCCAGCGCCCGCTCGCCATGGCGTTCCCACATGCCGCGCAGGCGGGCCACCGCGGCGATGTCGGTGCCGATGCCGAAGATCATTCGCCCTGCCCAGCCGCTTCGCGCATCAGCTGCTTCATTTCACGGACCGCTTCGCGCAGGCCGACGAAGACCGAGCGGCTGACGATGGCGTGGCCGATGTGCAGTTCGCGCACGCCGGCCAGACGCGCCACTGGCTGCACGTTGTAGTAGTTGAGCGCATGCCCGGCGTTGAAGCGCATGCCCAGCCCGCGGATCGCCTCGCCGGCAGCGCGAATCTTGGCGAGTTCGGCGAGCACGGCCGGTGCCTCGGCGTCGCGGCCGCGCGCGTGGAAAGCGTGCGCATACGGCCCGGTGTGAATTTCGCAAACGCTGGCGCCGATGCGGGCCGCCGCTTCGATCTGCGGGATCTCGGCATCGATGAAGACGCTGGTCACGATGCCGGCATCGGCCAGACGACTGATCACGTCCTTGAGGCGAGCTTCCTGCGCCAGCACATCGAGGCCGCCTTCGGTCGTCACCTCGTGCCGGCCTTCCGGCACCAGCATCGCCATTTCCGGCTTGAGGGCGCAGGCAATGCCGACCATTTCGTCGGTTGCCGCCATCTCGAGATTGAGCTTGACCTGGGTCAGCTCGCGCAGGCGCCGCACGTCGGCATCCTGGATGTGGCGGCGGTCTTCGCGCAGATGCACGGTGATGCCGTCGGCGCCGCCCAGATGCGCCTCGACGGCGCCCCAGACGGGATCGGGTTCGTAGGTCATGCGCGCCTGGCGCAGGGTGGCAATGTGGTCGATATTGACGCCAAGCTCGATCATAATTCCTGCAACTCCTTGAATATCTTGCGTGTTTCCAGTTCGACACCGGCCAGGTAATAGGCCATCAGGGTGCGCATCAGGGCCTTGGCCTCGCTGCGCGAACGCGGGTCGGAAAAATCCTCGGCCGCCAGGTCGAGCAAAGTCTGCCCGCTGACGGTCTGGGCCGCCGCCTCGGCATGCTCGACGCGCACCGGCCCCTGCTCCATGCGGTAAGTGTAAATGCCTTCCGGCTCGATATGCTGACCCGAGCTGTCGTGCTCCAGGGTCAGGCCGTAGCCGAGTTCCTGCAGCAGGGCCTTCTCGAAGCTGCGCAGATCGGCCTCGCGCCCCTTGCCGGCGGGATCGGCCGCCAACCGGGCGAGCATGTCCGCGTAGCGTTCGAACAGGTGCTCGTGCGCATCCTCGCGCGGCAGCAGGTGCATCAGCAATTCATTGAGGTAATAGCCGCAGAACAGGGCTTCGCCGGAGAGCAGCGGCAGACCGCCTTGCCATTCGGCTTTCATCAGGGTCAGCACTTCGCCCTTGCCGGCCCAGCCCACCTCGATCGGCTGGAAGGCCATCAGCAGGCCGCGGATCGCGGCGCGCGGCCGGCGCGCACCACGGGCAAGCAAAGACATGCGGCCGAAATCGCGGGAAAAGACTTCAACGATGAGACTGGTTTCCCGGAACGGGATGGTGTGCAAAACGAAAGCCGGCTGGGCGTCGACCTTGCTGCGCGGGTTCATTCGTAACCGAGACTCTTCAGCAGGCGTTCGTCATCATTCCAGCCGGATTTGACCTTGACCCAGATCTCCAGATAGACCTTGCCGCCGAACAGGCGCTCCATGTCCTGGCGGGCTTCGCTGGCGATGCGCTTGAGCGAGTCGCCGCCCTTGCCGATGACGATCGCCTTGTGCCCCTCGCGGTCGACGACGATGGCAGCAAAGATGCGGCGCAGGTTGCCTTCCATCTCGTATTTTTCGATTTCAACTGCCGTGGCATAGGGCAACTCGTCGCCGAGCAGACGGAAGACCTTTTCGCGGATGTATTCCGAAGCAAGGAAACGTTCGCTCTTGTCGGTCAGGTCGTCTTCCGGGAACATCAGGCCTTCGTTCGGCAGATACTTGCGCGCGGCCGCCAGCAAGTCTTCGGTCTGGCGCCCCTTGGCGGCACTGATCGGCACTACGGCAGCAAAATCGTAAGCAGCCGATGCCTCGGCGACGAACGGGAATAGCGTCATCCGGTCCTTGATCTGGTCGGTCTTGTTGATGACCAGAATGAC
The DNA here is from genome assembly GCF_020510525.1 of Quatrionicoccus australiensis. Lineage (NCBI taxonomy): Bacteria > Pseudomonadati > Pseudomonadota > Betaproteobacteria > Rhodocyclales > Azonexaceae > Quatrionicoccus > Quatrionicoccus australiensis. Next base: position 1,949,406 of record NZ_CP075188.1, on the reverse strand, counting down.
CGGCCTGTCCTTCGGCAACAGCTTGATGACCGCCTTGTCCTTGGCATCGAAATGCCCGGCTTCGATGACGAAGAGGACCAGATCGACGTCGGCCAGGGTCTGCGTGACACCGCGGTTCATCGTGCGGTTCAGGGCATTCGAGAACTTGGTCTGGAAACCAGGCGTATCGACGAAGACGAACTGCGAATCGTCGGTGGTGACGATGCCGGTGACGCGGTGCCGCGTTGTCTGCGCCTTGCGCGACACGATACTGATCTTTTCACCGACCAGGCGATTGAGCAGGGTGGACTTGCCGACATTGGGACGGCCAACGATGGCGATATAACCGGAACGGTATGTTTTCATGCCTTGAGTGCTTTCAGTGCGTTATCGGCGGCAACCTGCTCAGCGATGCGGCGGCTGCTGCCGTGACCGATGGTGCGCAAGGGCGGATTATCTATTTCACAGGCCACTTCGAAGCGCTGCTCGTGGGCAGCACCGGTGGTTTCCAGCATCTGGTAACGCGGCAGCGGCTTCTTCTTGCCCTGCAACCATTCCTGCAGGCGCGTCTTGGCGTCCTTCTGCGTCTGCCCCGGCCGCAGCTCATCGAACAAGGGCAGATAGAGGCGCGCAATCACCGCCTGCACTGCCGTGAAGCCGGCGTCGAGATAGATTGCGCCAAACAAGGCTTCCAGGGCATCGGCCAGGATGGAAGGACGCTGGCTACCGCCACTTTTCAGTTCGCCCTCGCCGAGACGCAGACAGTCGCCGACCCCGAGCTCGAGCGCCAGGCGATGCAAGGTATCCTGACGCACGAGATTGGCCCGCAGACGCGACAGGTCACCCTCGGGCAAATCGGCAAAGCGCTTGTAAAGCGCCGAGGCAACGACAAAATTGAGCACGCCGTCGCCAAGAAACTCGAGGCGCTCGTTGTTCGGCGAACCAAAGCTGCGATGCGTCAACGCCGTTTTGAGCAGCGCAGCGTCGGCGAAGTTGTGGCCAAGTTTTTGGGCAAGAGCCAGTGCACTCATCCCCGATTACTCAGCGGTCGACCCTTTGTATTCGATCAAAAGGCTGACATTCCAGAACAGCGGAATGCGTTTTTCATAGGCGAACTCGATGACGATCTTGCCATTGTTCTTCGAGATATCCAGCTGATTGCCGCTGAAAGCAAGCTGGTCGATATTGGCGAAGTTGTCAAAGGACTTGCGGACATCGGCTACCGTCGAGTCAGGACCCATCTTGGCGACAACGGCCTTGCTGTCCTTCAGGATCTTGACGTACTCGATGACGGTCGGCGTCACTTTCATACCAACCACGGCAACCAGCACCAGCACGACACTCCAGAAAAGCAGCCCGGAAAGGGCAACACCACGTTGATATTTCATTTTCAGTCCCTTATCTGAACGAGCCGATCCGGCTCAGGTCGCCGAGATTCAGCCAGATGAAGAAAGCCTTGCCGACGATATTCTCTTCCGGCACAAAACCCCAGGCCCGACTATCCCGGCTGTTGTCGCGATTGTCGCCCATCATGAAGTAATGGCCGGCCGGCACCTTGCAAATAACGCCAGCGGCATTGTATGTGCAATTTTCGCGCTGCGGAAAATGCGCCGCATCGGCAATAAAAGCCGGCGCATCAGCATCATTGAGCACACGATGCTGAACACTACCCATCGTGGCTTGATATTGCTCGGAGAAATACATCCGGTCGCGATGCTCGAAATCCTCGACTTTTTTCATGTCGACCGCCTGGCCGTTGATCGTCAGACGCTTGTTCTGATACGCCACGGTGTCGCCAGGCACGCCGATGACGCGCTTGATGTAGTCGAGCGACGGATCTTCCGGATAACGAAAAACCATGACATCGCCACGCTGCGGATCGTTGATGCTGATGATCTTCTTGTTGATCACCGGCAACCGGATACCGTAGGCGAACTTATTGACCAGAATGTAGTCGCCGACCAGCAGCGTCGGAATCATCGAACCGGAGGGAATCTTGAACGGTTCGAAGAGGAAGGAACGGAGCACGAAAACGAGCAGGATGACCGGGAAGAAGCCGGCGCCCCACTCCACCCAGAGCGGCTCCGGTGCGTTCGGTGCGCGCAATTTGCGGAATTTCAGCACGTCGACCGCATAGAGCGCACCGGTGACGAGGAGCAGAATGAAAAGGATCAGGGGAAAGTTCATCGTTCGGTTTCTTAGTTATCAACGCGCAATACGGCGAGGAAGGCTTCTTGCGGGATTTCGACACTGCCGACCTGCTTCATGCGTTTCTTGCCGGCCTTTTGCTTTTCCAGCAGTTTCTTCTTGCGGCTGATGTCGCCGCCGTAACACTTGGCCAGCACGTCCTTGCGCATCGCCTTGACGTTTTCGCGCGAAATGATGTGCGAACCGATGGCCGCCTGAATCGCCACGTCGTACATCTGGCGGGGAATAAGTTCGCGCATCTTGCTTGCCAGCTCGCGACCGCGGTACTGGGCGTTGGAGCGGTGCACGATCAGCGACAGGGCATCGACCTTTTCGCTGTTGATCAGGATATCGAGCTTGACCACATCGGCCGGACGATACTCCTTGAAGTCGTAATCGAGCGAGGCGTAACCCTTGGAGCAGGACTTCAGCTTGTCGAAGAAATCCATGACCACTTCGGCCATCGGCATTTCATAGACCAGCTTCACCTGGCGGCCGTGGTAATGCATGTCGACCTGGTTGCCGCGCTTCTGGTTGCACAGCGTGATGACGTTGCCGAGGTAATCCTGCGGCACGAAAATCGTGGCCGTGATGATCGGCTCGCGCACTTCCTCGATCTTGCTGACATCGGGCAATTTGGCCGGGTTTTCGATCTGGATGACGCTGCCGTCGCGATTGACGACTTCATAAACCACGGTCGGCGCGGTCGTGATCAGATCCTGATCGAACTCGCGCTCCAGGCGTTCCTGCACGATTTCCATGTGCAGCAAGCCAAGGAAGCCGCAGCGGAAGCCGAAGCCAAGCGCCTGCGAAACTTCCGGCTCGTATTGCAGCGACGCATCGTTGAGCTTCAGCTTTTCCAGCGACTCGCGCAAGGAATCGTATTGATTGGACTCGACCGGATACAGACCGGCGAACACCTGCGGCTTGATTTCCTTGAAACCAGGCAACGGCGCCGCCGCCTTGCGATCCATGGTGGTGATCGTGTCACCAACCTTGGCCGCCTTCAGTTCCTTGATGCCGGAAATGACAAAACCCACCTCGCCGGCGCGCAATTCACTGCGCGACACCGACTTCGGGGAAAACACGCCAACCTGCTCGCACAACTGCTGCGCGCCGGTCGCCATGAAAAACAGCTTGTCCTTCGGACGCATCACGCCATCGACGACGCGCACCAGCATGACCACGCCCACGTAGTTGTCGAACCAGGAATCGATGATCAGGGCCTTGAGCGGCGCGCTTGCATCGCCCGTCGGTGCGGGAATGCGGGCAACCACGGCTTCGAGGATGTCCTCGACACCGAGACCGGTCTTGGCAGAAGCCAGCACCGCATCCGTCGCATCGATGCCGATCACGTCCTCGATTTCCTGACGTGCGTTATCCGGATCAGCCGACGGCAGATCGATCTTGTTGAGCACCGGCACGACCTCGACATCGAGATCCAGCGCGGTGTAGCAATTGGCCACGGTCTGCGCCTCGACGCCTTGCGAAGCGTCAACCACCAGCAGCGCACCTTCACAGGCCGACAGCGAACGCGAAACCTCGTAGGAGAAGTCCACGTGTCCCGGCGTATCGATCAGGTTCAGGTTATAGACCTTGCCATCGCGCGCCTTGTAGCTCAGCGAGGCAGTCTGCGCCTTGATGGTGATGCCGCGCTCGCGCTCGATATCCATCGAGTCGAGAACCTGGGCTTCCATTTCACGGTCGGAGAGGCCACCACAAAGATGGATGATGCGATCAGCCAGCGTCGACTTGCCATGGTCAATGTGGGCAATGATGGAGAAATTACGGATGTGATCCATTGATGCTAGTAAAAAAGGGCGCTTTTCCGGCGCCCTTCCCTGTTCAGAAGACCCTGTATTTTAGCGGATTCCAGCCAAATATTCACGAGTTTTGGGGACATCCAGGAAGTAATGACAAAGCTCGGTATCGGCATGCAGCAAAACCGGCACCAACTCATCATACCTGGCCTCAAGCAGCGGATCGGCATCGACATCAACCACCTTGAGAACAGCCCCGAACTCGGCCAACAGGGGAGCAAGCGCAACCTCCATGTCGTGACAGAGATGGCAATAGCTGCGACTGATCAGGGTTAGCTCAACAGGCATTCACAAGCCCTTGACGGTGACAAAGGTCTGAATCTCGCCGCGGCGGATCAGCAAGGTGACATTACTCCCCTTGTCGAACTGGGCAAGCAGCTTGTTGAACTGGTCGACCGACTTCAATTCGGTAGTCGCTCCTTTGCTGATCACGGCAACAATGACATCACCGGGACGCAACTCGGCCCGCCCACCCGAACCACGAACATCCTCGATCAGCAGGCCGGAATTCAGCTTGAGATCGCGCTTCTGCTCGGCGGACAACTCGGAGACCACCAGACCAAGGCGATTGGCAGCCGGCTCGGCCGGCTTGGCATTGCGCAACGGCCGCCCGTTCGCCTGCTTGTCATCAACAATCTCGCCGACCGTGACCGACACTTCGCGCAGCGCACCCTTGCGCCAGATTTGCACGACAGACCGGGTACCCGGTCGCGTCGCCGCCACCAGGCGCGGCAGGTCAGCCGAATTGCCGACATTCTTGCCATCAAACCTGAGAATGACATCACCGGGCTCCAGGCCCGACTTCTCGGCCGGCCCACCCTTTTCAACGGCATTGACCAGGGCACCAACCGGCTTGCTCAAGCCCAGCGAATCAGCCAGCTCCTTGCTGACCTCCTGGATGACCACACCCAGACGCCCGCGACTGACCTTGCCGGAAGCGCGCAACTGCTGCTGGACATCCATTGCCACATCAATCGGAATCGCGAACGAGACACCCATATAGCCGCCACTGCGGCTGTATATCTGGGAGTTGATACCGACCACCTCGCCACGCATGTTGAACAGCGGACCACCCGAATTGCCGGGATTGATCGCAACATCGGTCTGGATGAAAGGCACATAGTTTTCCTGGGGCAAGGAGCGCCCCTTGGCTGAAACAATGCCCGCCGTCACGGAATTGTCAAAACCGAACGGCGAACCGATGGCCACCACCCATTCTCCGACCTTCAATTGCGCCGGATCGGCGAGCTTCACAACCGGCAGATTGGCGGCCTCGATCTTGATCAACGCCACATCGGTCCGCTTGTCGGCCCCGACAACCTTTGCCTTGAATTCACGCTTGTCGGTCAGGCGCACCGTCACTTCGTCAGCACCATCAATCACATGAGCATTGGTCAGGACATAGCCATCCGGGCTGATCAGGAAGCCGGAACCCAGCGACTTGTTCTCGAACTCGCGCGGCGTACCACCTCCGGGATGCCGGGGAATGAAGCGTTTGAAAAACTCGAAAGCCGGATCATTCTCGTCGAACGGGAAAGGCGCCGCCGCAGCGCTGCGCTGCACCTGCGTCGTGCTGATATTGACCACGGCCGGCCCCTGCCTTTCAGCCAGCTCGGTAAAATCCGGCAAGCCGCGGGCCTGGGCAAAAGCAGTGGTGCATGCAAAGCAAAGAGAGAAAACAGCCAGCCAGCGTTTCATGGGCGCTTGCCTCCTGATCGACTAGGAACGGGAAATGATATGCGGACGCCCGGCAGGATCGGCATTGATTTCACGCGAGCGGAAGCGAACATAGACGAGCGACACCAGCATGCCAAGCGCAGCCCCCGCCATGGCACCAGTATCGCCGGCCAGTTGCATGCCAAACACAGCACCGGCAATGATCGCCAACAAGGGAATACCGTAAGCCAGATTTGCCGTACGCCTGACGCTGCCTGCCGCAACAGCAATGGTCACGCTATCGCCGATTGCTGCTCCCAGCGAATTTTCGGCACGATAGGTTTTCGGCGAACTGCAAAACATCTGCGTCAGATGCTGCCCGCCACAACCACCTTCTTCGTGGCAGCGCCCACAACCGCCCTGGGCGACTTCGACAATGGCATCTGCTCCATCCAGCGCACGCACAATCGCGCGTATGGTTGCCGGTTCTTCAAGCATGCTCACCACCGCCGATCCGGCGCAATATCGAGCAAGGGACGCAATTTTCCGGCAACCGCTTCGCGCGCCCGGAAAATGCGGGAGCGCACCGTACCGATCGGACAATCCATGATGCCGGCGATTTCCTCGTAGGACATGCCCTCGATTTCACGCAGCATGATGGCCGTACGCAATTCCTCGGGCAGCGCATCCATCGCCGCATTCACCGTTTGCCCGATCTGTTTCGACAGCAACAGGCTTTCCGGCGTATTGATATCGCGCAGCTGGCTGGCATCCTCGAAGTTTTCGGCCTCTTCGGAGTCGAACTCGGTCGAGGTTGGCGCCCGCCGACCCTGTGAAACCAGGTAGTTCTTGGCAGTATTGATGCCGATCCGGTACAGCCAGGTGTAAAAGGCACTGTCACCCCGGAAGGAAGGCAAGGCACGGTAGGCCTTGATGAAAGCCTCCTGGGAAACATCTTCCACTTCAGCCTGGTCGCGAATGAAGCGCGACAGCAAACGTCCCAGCTTGCGCTGGTATTTGCTCACCAACTGGTCGAAGGCGCGCTGATCTCCGCCTTGCGCCCGCTCGACCAGGATTTGGTCGACTTCGCGCTCACTCATGGATTGTGGGTTCCCTGGGGATATTCATTGGTCTGTTTGTGGGGCGCAGTATAACGCAGCCCATTTCGGGCAGAGGATAGGTAATTATCCTTAATTGTGACACTCTGTAACGGGATGAATCGTTTTTCACATGCTATATTTCGAGCAAAACAATTACCCTTCAAGAGAACAGCCGTGCAGAATTTTGATGTCCTGATTATTGGCAGCGGTCTGGCCGGCCAATCCGCCGCCCTTCGCCTGGCCAAGCATTGCCGGGTTGGACTGATCAGCAAACGCAACCTCGAGGACTCGGCATCCGGCTGGGCACAGGGCGGCATCGCTGCTGTTCTTGACAGCAAGGACTCGATTGAAGCCCACATCCAGGACACGCTGATTGCCGGCGCCTGGCTCAACGATGAGCCTGCCACCCGTTTTGTCGTTGAAAACGGCCGCCACGCCATCGAATGGCTGATCGAACAAGGCGTTCCCTTCACCAAGGACGAAGCCGGTTATCACCTGACCCGCGAAGGCGGTCACAGCGCCCGTCGCGTCATCCACGTCGCCGATGCCACCGGCCTCGCGGTGCAGGACACACTAACCAGAAAAGTCCGCACCACCCCGAACATCACCGTCCTCGAGAACCATATCGCGATCGACCTGATTACCGGCGACAAGCTGGGCACCGGAGAAAACCGCTGCTTCGGCGCCTACGTCCTGAACAGTCGCAGCGGCGAGGTCATTACCGTCAGCGCGCCAAACACGCTGATCGCCACCGGCGGCGCCGGCAAGGTCTATCTCTACACGACCAATCCCGACACCTCGACCGGCGACGGCATCGCCATGGCCTACCGTGCCGGCTGCCGCGTTTCGAACATGGAATTCATCCAGTTCCACCCGACCTGCCTGTATCACCCGCAGGCCAAGTCCTTCCTGATTTCCGAAGCAGTACGCGGCGAAGGTGGCCTGCTCCGCCTGCCCGACGGCACGCGCTTCATGCTCGAGCACGACGAACGGGCCGAACTCGCTCCGCGCGACATCGTCGCCCGCGCCATCGACTTCGAAATGAAAAAACGCGGCATCGACTGCGTCTATCTCGACATTTCGCACAAGGGCGAAGCCTTCCTGCTCGAGCATTTCCCGAACATCCATGCGCGCTGCCTCGAACTCGGCATCGACATCGCGCGCGATCCGATTCCGGTCGTTCCGGCCGCCCACTACACCTGCGGCGGTATCGTCAGCGACCCCAAGGGCCGCACCGATGTCGCCGGCCTTTACGTTGCCGGCGAAGCCTCATGCACCGGCCTGCACGGCGCCAACCGCCTGGCCTCGAACTCGCTGCTCGAATGCCTGATTTTTTCCGAGGCAGCGGTCAACGACATCCTGGCCGGCAAAACCGGCAAGCAGCCGACGCTGCCGCCCTGGGACGAAAGCCGCGTCACCGACGCCGACGAGGAAGTCGTCATTTCGCACAACTGGGATGAACTGCGCCGCTTCATGTGGGACTACGTCGGCATCGTCCGCACCACCAAGCGCCTGAAACGCGCCAGGCACCGGATCGGCCTGCTGATGCGGGAAATCGACGAGTTCTATGCCAACTTCCGGGTCAGCCACGACCTGATCGAGCTGCGCAACCTGGTGTTCACGGCCGACCTGATCGTCCGCTGCGCCATGCAGCGCAAGGAAAGCCGCGGCCTGCACTACTCCCGCGACTATCCGGAAATGCTGCCCAAGGCAAAGAACACCGTGCTCAAGCGGCGTCGTCCGCGCCGCTGAAATCGGCCCGCCAGCGCAGGAACACCCTGAGCTGGCGGAAATCCTCCCTTTTCAGGCTGTCGACCGTCAAGCACAGGGTGCAGACGCGTCCGGCCGCACTCCGCAGGCGGACTACGGTCAACCAGGGATGCACCGTTGCTCCAGGCAGGAGTTGCGCAGCCGCGAACTCGCCATCGCCGGTCGGCAGGGAAATCACCCCGCTCGCCTCAAGACGGATGGCCGGACAACGCGGTTGCCGATACCGCCACAGCCAGGCCAAAAGCACCGCCAGTAGCAGGGAAATTGCCGCAAAAACAGCGGTCGACCGCTGAAAAAGGAATAAAACCAGGACGGTCAGCAAGACCAGAAAGACAAAAGCGCCGACCAGAAAACGCGAACGGTGCAGTCCGATGGTGATCGGAAACTGCACCGCTCTATCCCAAACGCTAAATCAGATGCGCTTGAAAACCAGCGAACCATTGGTTCCACCGAAGCCGAAGTTGTTCTTCAGCGCGACATCAATCTGCATCGGGCGTGCCGCGTTGGCACAGTAATCCAGGTCACACTCCGGATCCTGATTGAAGATGTTGATGGTCGGCGGCGAAATCTGGTTGTGGATGGCGAGCACCGTAAACAGCGACTCGATACCACCCGCACCGCCCAGCAAGTGACCGGTCATCGACTTCGTCGAATTGACCACCAGCTTGTAGGCAGCTTCACCAAAGGCCTGCTTGACCGCTTCGGTTTCGTTCTTGTCGCCGAGCGGCGTAGACGTGCCGTGCGCATTCAGATACTGGACATCGCCCGGGGCGACGCCGGCATTCTTCAGCGCATTGAGCATAGAACGACGCGGACCGTCGGTATTCGGCGCGGTGATGTGATAAGCATCGCCACTCATGCCATAACCAGCCAGTTCGGCGTAGATCTTGGCACCACGGGCCTTGGCATGCTCGTACTCTTCGAGAACCATGACACCGGCGCCCTCGCCCAGCACGAAACCATCACGATCCTTGTCCCACGGACGACTGGCCGTGGTCGGGTCGTCATTGCGGGTAGACAGCGCGCGGGCCGCACAGAAACCGCCCATGCCCAGCGGCGAAACGGTCGATTCGGCACCACCGGCAACCATCACGTCGGCATCCCCGTATTCGATGATGCGCGCAGCATCGCCGATCGAGTGCGTACCCGTCGTGCAGGCGGAAACCAGGGCGATATTCGGGCCCTTGAAACCAAACTGGATCGACAGGTTGCCGGAAATCATGTTGATGATCGAACCGGGAACGAAGAACGGCGAAACCTTGCGAATGCCGCCAGCGGCGTATTCGACCTGGGTTGCCTCGATCAGCGGCAAACCGCCGATACCGGAACCGATGGCGACACCGACACGCTCGAGGTCGACCACATTTTCCTTGTCCAGACCGGCGTCACGCACGGCCTGAATGCCGGCAGCCAGGCCGAAATGGATGAAATCATCCATGCGCCGGGCGTCTTTGGCTGAAATATAGCTGGTGATGTCAAAGTTCTTTACTTCGCCGGCAATCTGGACCGGGAAGGTAGACGTATCGAACTTGGTGACGTGGGCGATGCCGGAGCGGCCAGCCAGAATATTCTGCCAGGCTTCTTCGACGGTATTTCCGACCGGGCTAACGATGCCCAGACCGGTGATTACGACTCTGCGACGTGCCAAGGTGCACTCCGAAAGCAAAAGTAGCAAGGCCGGCCATGGGGCCGGCCTTGCCTGGGTCAACGAGAATTGAATTACTTCTTGTTGGCGAGGATGAAATCGACAGCCTGTTGAACCGTCGTGATCTTTTCAGCTTGGTCGTCCGGGATTTCGGTCTCGAATTCCTCTTCCAGAGCCATGACCAGCTCAACGGTATCCAGGGAATCAGCGCCCAAATCGTCCACAAAGGAGGACTCGTTCTTGATGTCCGCTTCGTTCACGCCCAGTTGTTCGGCGACGATCTTCTTGACGCGCTCTACGATGTTATCCATTAGAAAAACTCCTTCCCCTCAGGGGTACGAAAAAAAACAGGTGAATTTTACCAAAAGCCGGAGCTTCGGGAAATCAATCCATGAACATGCCGCCATTCACATGCACGGTTGTGCCGGTGACATAAGCCGCAGTCGGGGATACGAGAAAACCGACAGCACCGGCAATATCTTCCGGTGTTCCGGCACGGCCAAGCGGAATGGAAGCAAGCATGGCTTGTTTCTGCTCCTCGGTCAGCGCGTGCGTCATGTCAGTGGCGATAAAGCCCGGTGCAACACAGTTGACCGTAATGTTGCGGCTACCCAGTTCGCGGGCCAGCGAGCGAGTCATCCCCGCCACGCCAGCCTTGGCAGCACAGTAGTTGGCCTGACCGGCATTGCCGGAATAACCAACCACCGAAGTAATATTGACGATACGGCCGAAACGCGCCTTCATCATGCCGCGCATGACAGCGCGCGACAGGCGGAACACCGCTTTCAGATTGGTATCGATCACGGCATCCCACTCGTCGTCACCCATGCGCATGGCGAGGTTGTCGCGGGTAATGCCGGCGTTATTCACAAGGACCGTAATGGCACCAAACTCCTTGGCCACATCGGCAAGCACCGTATCGGTCTGGGCGACGTTGCAGACATCCAGTGCCACGCCCTTGCCCTTGATGCCGGCCTCGGCGAGATAGGCGGAAATCTTGCCCGCACCGTCTTCGCTGGTTGCCGTACCGATGACCGTTGCGCCCAACTTACCCAGTTCAAGGGCAATCGCACGACCAATGCCGCGCGTCGCACCGGAAACCAGAGCAATCTTGTCGTTCAGCATGACTTACTCCAGACCGAGATTGGCTTCGATGGCGGCGGCATCGGCCAGCGCCACACCGACAACACCATCAGCACAGCGCTTGGTCAGACCGGCCAGAACCTTGCCAGGACCACACTCAGCAACAGTCGTCACACCCAGTGCCGCCATCGCCTGAATGGTCTCGACCCAGCGCACCGGATTGTAGGCCTGACGAATCAGGGCATCCTTGATGCGAGCCGGATCGTTCTCGATCGCGACATCGACATTGTTGATGACCGGAATCTGCGGCACATTCAAAGCCAGCTCGGCGAGACGCGCCGCCAACTTGTCTGCTGCCGGACGAATCAGGGAAGAGTGGAACGGCGCCGAAACCGGCAGCGCCTTGGCCATCTTGGCACCGCGCGCCTTGCAGGCTTCCATGGCACGCTCGACGGCGGCCTTGTGGCCAGCGATCACCGTCTGACCATTGGCGTTGAAGTTGACCGGCTCGACCACCTCACCCTGCGCCGCTTCGGCACAGGCCGCGGCAATGCCGGCATTATCCAGACCAAGCACGGCAGCCATCGCACCGGTACCGACCGGCACGGCTTCCTGCATGGCGGCAGCGCGCAAACGAACCAGCGGCACGGCATCCTTGAATTCGATAACACCGGCAGCGACCAGAGCGGAATACTCGCCAAGACTGTGTCCGGCCAGCACAACCGGCTTGCGCCCGCCCTTTTCCAGCCACAGACGCCAGGCTGCGACGCCAGCGGTCAACATCACCGGCTGCGTGTTTACCGTCTGGGTCAGCACTTCAGCCGGCCCTTCAGCAACCATCGCCCACAGGTCATCCCCAAGGGCAGCCGAAGCCTCATCGAAAGTCGCACGCACCACGGCGACATCGCCGTAGGCTGCCATCATGCCAACGCTCTGCGAGCCCTGGCCAGGAAATACGAAAGCAAAAGACATTCTGCGGTCTCCTTTATCAGAATTCGAGCAGGGCTGCGCCCCAGGTAAAGCCGCCGCCCACACCCTCGAGCAGGACTTTCTGGCCGCGCTTGATGCGGCCATCACGCACTGCCTCGTCGAGCGCCAAGGGCACCGAAGCGGCAGAAGTATTACCGTGACGATCCACCGTGACAATGACTTTCTCGCGGTCAACACCCAGCTTTTTGCCGGTTGCCTCGATGATGCGGATATTTGCCTGATGCGGGATCAGCCAGTCGACATCAGCCGTCTGTATGCCCGCATCGCGACAAACCTCCTCGGCAATCTCGGCAAGCACACGCACCGCGAACTTGAAAACAGCCTGACCATCCATGCGCAGGAAAGGATCACCGGTCACCTGACCGCCGCAGATCTGACCGGGTACGTTCAGGATGCCGCTCTGACTGCCGTCGGCATGCATCGCCGTCGCCAGGATGCCCGGCTTTTCGGAAGCTTCGAGCACAACCGCCCCGGCTCCGTCGCCGAACAGCACACAGGTGCCACGGTCCTGCCAGTCGAGAATGCGCGAGAAGACTTCGGCGCCGATCACCAGGGCTTTTTTGTGGCTGCCGGAGCGAATGAACTTTTCGGCAATCCCGAGCGCATAGGTGAAACCGGCACAGACCGCCTGGACATCGAATGCCGTGGCACCCTTGTTGCCCAGCCGCCCCTGAATCAAACAGGCCGTGCTCGGAAAGATGAAATCGGGCGTCGAGGTAGCAACAATGATCAGATCGAGATCGCTCGCAGCAACACCAGCCATCTCAAGTGCACGCTGCGCCGCAACCAGGCCAAGCTCACTGGAAGTGGTACCCGGTTCGGCAAGATAGCGACTGCGAATGCCTGTGCGCGTGACAATCCACTCATCATTGGTATCGATGCCGCGCGCCGCCAGATCATTGTTGCTAACGGGATTACCGGGCAGGCAGCTACCGGTACCGATCAGACGTGCAAACATTCAGACAGTCTCCCCGGCGCCTGCAGGCACCGTTGTAGTCATTTCGGCAATACGACCAGCGATGCGCTCAACCACCTGATTTTTGGCAGCCTCGTAAGCCCGGCTTATGGCATTGCCAAAAGCCAGCTCATCAGCCGAACCGTGACTCTTGACCGAAATACCCTTCAAGCCAAGCAGGATCGCACCGTTGTACCGGCGATGATCGAAACGCCGCTTGAAGTTATTGAGGACAGAGATCGCAATCAGGGCAGCCAGCTTGGTCAGCCAGTTACGCTTGAACTCGCTGCGCAACGACGAACCCAGCATCTGGGCCAGACCTTCCGAGGTTTTCAGGGCAACATTGCCGACAAAGCCGTCACAGACAACCACGTCCGCATCGCCCTTGTAGATACCATCTCCCTCAACGTTGCCGATGAAGTTAAGCCCCGAATTTCGCAGCAACTCGGCCGCCGCCTTGACGACCTCGTTACCCTTGATCTCTTCTTCACCAATGTTGAGCAGGCCAACGGTCGGGCGATCCTTGTGCTCCATGGCTGAAACCAGCATGGCACCCATGATGCCGAATTGCAGCAAATGCTCGGGGCCACAATCGACGTTGGCTCCCAGATCGAGCATATGGGTATGCCCGTTGACGGTAGGCAACGGCGCACAAATGGCCGGACGATCAATACCCGGCAACATTTTCAGGACAAATCTGGAGATCGCCATCAGCGCGCCGGTATTGCCGGCCGAGACGCAAGCATCCGCCTCGCCAGCCTTGACGAGATTGATGGCGACACGCATGGACGAATCTTTTTTGTTGCGCAGAGCGAGCGCCGGCGACTCATCCATCCCCACCACTTCAGAGGCGTGAACGATGCGAAGACGCGGATTATCGACCTGGGTAGCAAGCATAGGGCGCAAGACACTCTCCTGACCCACCAGGATGAGCTGTGCCGCCGAATGCTCCACCAAAAAACGGAGTGCCGCCGGAACCGTCACTGACGGACCGTGGTCTCCCCCCATGCAATCAATGGCGATGCGGGCTGTCATGGCAAAAGAAAAGGCAGGCGGTCCGAGACGAACCGCCTGCCTTTCAATGAACGATTACTCGCCCTTGGCCTTCAGAACCTTCTTGCCACGGTAGAAACCGTTCGGGGAGATGTGGTGACGCAGATGCGTCTCACCGGTCGTCGGCTCGACAGCCAGCGGAGCAACGGTCAGGAAATCATGAGCGCGATGCATGCCACGCTTGGACGGGGATTTTTTGTTCTGTTGAACAGCCATGTTAATACTCCAAAAAAATCAGTTCGGCTTGCCTTTAAGCCCATCCAGAACGGCAAACGGATTGATCCGCTCACCAGAACCGGCTGCACCAGGCAAACCACATTTTTCGTGCCGCGGCGCGACCGGCAGGGCCAGGAGAATTTCATCCTCCACCAATTCGGCCACGCTCAGTTCGCCCGCCACCGGCAGGAAATCACGGGTGTCGTCTTCGAGTTCGTCTTGCGACATGTCGGCACCCTCGGGAAGCAACTCCAGAAGACAATCGACATCAAGCTCGAAAGGAACCGCCTCCAGACAACGCTGACACGCCAGCAGGAGCAACCCGCCAACTTCCAGCTGCAGGAAATACTTTCCATGCTCACCCTTGGAACCCTGAAGTCGAAAGCTTACGCTCCCGGATACTTCAGCCAGCAGATCATGCAGGCGTTCCAAGTCAGCGACAGCCAGCTCTCCTTCGAGAACACGCCCATCCTTGGCGAACACAAAAGCGTCAGGAATCCTTTTCAATCTTGAACCGTTGCGACTTAAACGCGAGATGATATTATTTTTGGCTTTCCAAGTCAAAACAAAGTGCCGCTTCAAGAAGTCGGCGCAACACCTTGTTGTAACGAAACTTTCATGACCCAACCAATTATTCTCGCTTCAACCTCGCCGTACCGACGCGAACTCCTCGCCCGCCTCGGCCTGCCCTTTGCCGTTGCCAACCCGCAAACCGACGAAACCCCCCTCCCCGACGAGTCGCCGGAAAGCCTTGCCCTGCGCCTCTCCGAAGCCAAGGCACGCGCCGTCGCCAGCGAGTATCCCGACGCCCTGATCATCGGCAGCGACCAGGTCGCAACGGTCGACGGCAAAATTTATGGCAAACCTGGCAACCATGAACGTGCCGTCGAACAACTGCGCACCCTCTCCGGCAAAACCGTCAATTTTTTCACCGGTCTCTGCCTCTACAACGCCCGCACCGGACTGGCAGAAGTACGCGGCGTTCCGACCCTGGTCGGCTTTCGCCACCTGAGCGACAGCGAAATCGAGAATTACCTGCGCCGCGAACCCGCCTACAACTGCGCCGGCTCGGCCAAATCTGAAGGACTGGGCATCGCGCTACTGAGCAGCATGCAGGGCGACGACCCGAACGCCCTGGTCGGCCTACCCCTGATCGCACTGTGCGACCTGTTGCGCAACCAGGGCGTCAGCGTTCTGTAATGACCGGCATCCTCTACCTGATCCCGGTTCCGCTCGGCCCGACCGCGCCGCAGGAATCGCTCCCGGCCAACGTCCTGACGGTGATTCACCCACTGACGCATTTCGTCGTCGAGCAGGCCAAGACCGCACGCGCCTTCCTGAAAGCCGCCGGCACGGCCAAACCGTTGCAGGAATTATTACTGGAAGAATTGAACGAGCACACCAAAGATGCCGCGCTCGACCGCCTGCTTGAACCGCTGCGCGCCGGCCACGACGTCGGGCTGCTTTCCGAAGCCGGCTGCCCCGCCGTCGCCGACCCGGGCGCCAACCTCGTTGCCCTGGCACAGAAGGAAAACATCCGGGTCGTACCACTGATCGGACCATCCTCTCTCCTGCTCGCCCTGATGGCCTCGGGACTGAACGGCCAGCGTTTCGCCTTTCAGGGCTATCTGCCGGCCAAGGAAGCCGATCGCAGCAAGACCCTGCGCGAACTCGAGGCCGAATCGCGCAAACGCATGCAGACGCAGCTGTTCATCGAAACACCTTATCGCAATCGCGCCATGTTCGATGCCATCTTGCAAGCCTGCCAGCCGGCAACCCGCCTGACCGTCGCCACCGACCTGACCCTGCCCGGCGAATCGGTCATTACCAAAACAATTGCCCAGTGGAAAAAACAAACGCCGCCCGAAATCGAGCGGCGTCCGACCGTCTTTCTGCTACTGGCCTGAGGCTTACCGCAGGCGCGCCCCGAGCGCGCTTTCGGAAACCCCCTTCCACAGGCCGTTGACCGCACCAGCCCCGAGACGCTTGGCAAAACGTTCGGCAATATTGTCCTTGACCGAATAATCAAGCACCTTCTCGGCCTGCACGACGTCGCGCGCCACCGAGTCGATGCTGCCAAAATCGTCGGCCAGACCCATCTGCACGCTTTGCACACCGGTCCACATCAGACCGGAGAACATTTCCGGCGTTTCCTTCAGGCGCTTGCCACGGCCCGCCTTGACGACATCGATGAACTGCTGATGAATGTCGTTAAGCAGCGTCTGGGCATGCACCTTGTGGCGCTCGACCTGCGGCGAGAACGGATCAAGGAAGCCCTTGTTTTCACCGGCCGTCAGCAGGCGGCGCTCGACGCCAACCTTGTCCATGACACCATTGAAGCCGAAGCCATCCATCAGCACGCCGATCGAGCCGACGATGCTGGCCTTGTTCACGTAAATCTTGTCAGCCGCCACAGCCACGAAATAACCGCCAGAGGCGCACATGTCCTCGACCACGGCATAGAGCGGCTTGTCCGGATACTTGCCGCGCAGGCGACGGATCTCGTCATTGATCATACCGGCCTGAACCGGACTGCCGCCCGGACTGTTGATACGCAACACAACGGCGACCGCATTCTTTTCCTCGAAGGCGGCATCAAGCGCAGCAATCAGGTTTTCAGCATTGGCTTCCCCCTTGGCCTCGATGACGCCATTCAGGGTAACCATTGCGGTATGGCGCTGCTCATGCTCGGAACCAGCCCCCCAATCGACCACCGCAAACAGGACGACCAGCAGATAGGCAAAACCGAGCGCCTTGAAGACAATACCCCAGCGCCGCTTTGCCTTTTGCTCTTCGAGCGAGGCAAAGGCCAGCTTTTCCAGGGTTTTCCGCTCCCAGGACAAATTCGTATCAGGAGATTGGGGGTTATCCATGACTGTTTTCCAGTTCTAAATAAATCTGCCCCTGGATTTCGCTTACTGGCAGGGGCTTGAGCCCTTTTCTGCCGCAACGTCCACCAAGGCACCTGCCCGTATCCGGAGCATAAAGCGCGCCATGAATCGAGCAGATCAAGTATAGCTTGGAATGATCAAAGAACTCGCCGGGCTGCCAGTCCAGCTGCGCCGGAACATGTGCACATTCGTTGAAATAGGCAAAAACCTGCCCGTGGTAACGAATGACAAAAGCGTTAGCCGGCTGACCGTAACGCTCGACCAGAAAACGAAACCCGCGGCCCGCCTCGACCACCTCGCTACCAGCACAAATCAGGCGTAGCGCAGCAGCCAATCGTCCAACTCCCGAACGCTATGCAGACAGGCCCGCGGCTTGTGCTCCAGCAAATGTTCGTGCGGATGCGCCCCGTACGTCACCGCCAGGCTATCAACCCCGGCATTGCTGGCCATCAGCAGATCGTGCGAGGTATCGCCGATCATCACGGTCGACGCGTTCGCCATGCCGAATTCCGCCGTCAACTCTTCCAGCATTTGCGGATGCGGCTTCGAATGACATTCATCGGCGCAACGCGAGGCCTGAAACAAGGGGCGCAAACCGGAATGATCGAGCGCCCGCTCCAGGCCGAGACGACTCTTGCCGGTCGCCACCGTCAGGATATGCCCAGCTGCCTGCAGGCGAGCCAACATTTCAGGAACCCCGGGAAACAGCACCAACTGGTTATCCGCCGACAAATAATGAAAACGGTAACGCTCAACCATTTCCTGGTAGCGCTCCGGCTGCAACTCCGGCACCGCATGCCGCAAGGCATCGGTCAGACCCAGCCCGATCACGTGCCGGGCCCGCTCGTCGCTCGGCTCGGGCAAGCCGAGATCACGACTCGATGCCTTGATGGCGTTGACGATGGCACCTGCCGAATCAAGCAGCGTGCCATCCCAGTCAAAAACGATCAGTTGATACTTCATGTTGCTCAGAGTTCTTTCCCGAGAATTTGTTGCAGGTTTTCGGCGGTGAATTCGCGTGTTTTTTTCGCGTCGACCGCTACGACATAGTCGCCGATGCTGTCCGGCAAGGGCGCCACACACTCCAGCGGCGCCGCCGTCAGCGGATGCCGGAAGGCCATGCGCCAGGCGTGCAGCGCCATGCGCTTCAGACCTTCGCGTTTGAGATTCTTGTTGAGGGCAAATTCGCCGTATTTCTCGTCGCCGAGAATCGGAAAACCGAGATGCGCGAGATGCACCCGGATCTGGTGCGTGCGCCCGGTCTTCAATTGCGCCTCGAGCAGACTCATGTCCGGCCAGCGCGCCAGCAGGCGGAAAACCGTGTGCGACGCCTTGCCGTCATCACGCACCATGACGCGCCGCTCGCCGCCTTCGGTCAGATACTTGTACAACGGCAGCTTGACGTGCTGCGTGTTGTTCATCCAGCGCCCCTTGACCAGCACCAGATAGCGCTTGTCGGCACCGGCCCCGTGCTCGCGGAACATGTCGTGCAGCGCCGTCAGCGCCAGGCGCTTTTTGCCGACCAGCAGGATGCCCGAAGTTTCACGGTCGAGGCGGTGCGCCAGTTCGAGGAACTTGGCCTGGGGCCGCTGCCGGCGCAAGGCCTCGATCACGCCGAAACTGACGCCACTGCCGCCGTGCACCGCAATGCCTTCCGGCTTGTCGATGACGAGCAGCGCTTCGTCCTCATAGATGATCGGCAGATCGACGCGCTGCTTGGCCGCCTCATCGACCTCGTTCTGCGGCCGCTCGGCAATGCGGATCGGCGGAATGCGCAAATTGTCACCGGCACAAAGGCGATAGGTGGCATCCACCCGCCGACTGTTCACGCGCACTTCACCGCTGCGCAAAATACGATAAAGGTGGCTCTTCGGAACCCCCTTGCAACGCCTGATCAAATAGTTGTCAAGACGCTGGCCCTCTTCTTCTTCGCCGATCACGACATGGGTGACCGAATTGTTACCAGCATCATTCATTTTCTAATATACTGCCCACGTTTTTCGTCTAGGTTTGCAAGAGATTCCGAACCGTCAGACCGTTCGCCACGCGCCAATAGCGCGACCGCCGCACGGCAGGCTCCGAAGTCTCACTTGCGCCACTTGCGCAAGCCAGACCAACGTGAAACGACTGGTTAAGTTCACTCACCAAAAGTAGTGATGTTAATGGATTAGCCCGCCTTAAGCACGCACGGATTGCCCGTTGCAGGAATTATCAGGTTGCGAATTTCAATAAAAAACACGCAGCCATTTGTTGATCAGCACATTCTTCATCGCCTTTGCCATTTATTTACATGAAGCAATCCGCTAACTGAAACTGTCGCTGCCTGAACTGGCGCTTCCCTGTCGCGTGCTCCAAGCGCGCTGGAGCCCCAAAATAATGAAACGCATGCTTTTCAATGCGACACAGGCTGAAGAACTCCGTGTCGCCATTGTTGATGGTCAGAAACTGATTGACCTAGACATTGAATCAGCCGCCAAGGAACAACGTAAAAGCAATATTTACAAGGGGATCATCACCCGCATCGAACCCAGTCTCGAAGCCTGCTTCGTAGACTACGGCGCGGATCGACACGGCTTCCTGCCGTTCAAGGAAGTCTCCCGTTCCTATTTCCAGCCCGGCATCGAAGTTGGTCGCGCCAAGATCAACGAAGCCCTCAAGGAAGGTCAGGAACTGATCGTCCAGGTTGACAAGGACGAACGTGGCAACAAGGGCGCCGCCCTGACCACCTACGTTTCCCTGGCCGGCCGTTATCTCGTGCTGATGCCGAACAACCCGCGCGGCGGTGGTGTTTCCCGTCGCGTCGACGGTGACGAGCGCGCCGAATTGCGCGACACCATGGACCAGCTCGAAGTGCCCAGCGGCATGAGCCTGATCGCCCGTACCGCAGCCATCGGCCGTCAGGCTGAGGAACTGCAGTGGGACTTGAATTACCTGATGCAGCTGTGGACCGCCATCGAAGGCGCCGCCAAGCAGCAGAGTGGTGCTTTCCTGATCTACCTCGAAGGCAGCCTGGTCATCCGCGCCATTCGCGACTACTTCCACTCGGAAATCGGTGAAATCCTCATCGACACCGACGAGGTGTACGAACAGGCCCGCGCCTTCATGGGCACGGTGATGCCGGCCAACATCAATCGCGTCAAACGTTACCGCGATGATGTACCGCTTTTCTCGCGCTTCCAGATCGAACACCAGATCGAAACCGCCTTCGTCCGCCAGGTCAACCTGCCGTCCGGCGGCGCCATCGTCATCGACCACACAGAAGCGCTGGTTGCAGTCGACGTGAACTCCGGTCGCGCCACCAAGGGTGCCGATATTGAAGAAACCGCGTTCAAGACCAATCTCGAAGCCGCAGAAGAACTGGCCCGCCAGCTCCGCCTGCGCGACCTCGGCGGCCTGATCGTGATCGACTTCATCGACATGGAAAACCAGAAGAACCAGCGCGAAGTCGAAAACCGCCTGCGCGATGCGCTGCGTTTCGACCGTGCTCGCGTTCAGATGGGCAAGATCAGCCGCTTCGGCCTGATGGAACTGTCGCGTCAGCGCCTGCGTCCGGCTCTCGCCGAAACCAGCTACATCTCCTGCCCGCGCTGTACCGGCACCGGCCACATCCGCTCCACCGAATCGGCCGCGTTGCACATCCTGCGCATCCTCGAAGAGGAAGCGATGAAGGAAAATACCGGCGCCGTGCATGTCCAGATGCCGGTCGATGTTGCCACCTTCCTGCTCAACGAGAAGCGCCCGGACATCCAGGCCATCGAATTGCGCCACAAGGTCACCATCCTGCTGATCCCGAACATCCACCTGGAAACGCCGGCACATTCGATTACCCGCCTGCGCCACGACGACCTCAACAACGACGACGTGCGTGAACCGTCCTACAAGATGGTCGACGCCCCGATCGAGGAAGCCAGCAAGCCGGGCAACGGCAAGGACGAAGCTGCCAAGCCGCGCCAGGAAGCCATGATCAAGGGTATCTCGCCGGAACAACCGGCGCCGATCATGCCGGAAAAGACGGTGGAAGTGCCGGCACCGGCAGCGGCACAGGCTGAAGCCGGCCTGATCGCCAAGATCTTCTCCTGGTTCCGTAGCGAGCCCAAGGCTGCCGAACCGGCACCGGTTGCCCAACCGGCACCGAAAAAGCCGCGCGAAGGCCGCAACGAAGGTCGTCGTGAACGTGGCGAAGGCAGGGATGGCCGCCGCAACGGGCGCAACAAGGGACGTGACGAAGAACGCGGCAATCGCAACGAACGCGGCGAACGCAACGCGGAAAAGGCCCCGCGTGAAGAGTCGACCGCTACGACAGCCAATGCAGGCGAGCGTCAGGAACGTCGCCCGCGCGGCGAACGCAAGGAACGCCGCGATCGCCAGCAACCGGCGGAAACCAGCGTCGACAACAAGCTGAACGCTCCGGTCGCTACCGCTGAAACGGCCAACCTGAATCTGCCGGGCAACGCCGGCGATGCCCCCGAAGCCGGCAACGGCGAAGAACAGGGCGCCCGTCGCCGTGGTCGTCGCGGTGGTCGCGGCCGCGGTGAACGCCGCAACGAAGCCGAGAACAACGGCGTCAATGCAGCACCGGCGGAAACGCAGGACAAGGCTCCGGCAGTTGCCGAAAGCGCCGAGCAGATCAGCCAGGAACCGGTTGTCGTCGTGATTCCGGCACCGGAACCGGCCGCCCAGCCTGCCCCGGTCCTCGCCCAGGAAGCTGCACCAGCTGCTGTCGAGCCGGTTGCCGTCACCATCACCGAAGCCGTCGCTCCGGCAGTTGAAGCCGCCGCTCCGGTAGCTGAAGTCACAGCTCCGGCAGTTGAAGTCACAGCTCCGGCAACTGAAGTCGCTGCACCGGCGGAAGCACTTGCTGCACCTGTCGAAGCCGCGCCGCAACCTGAAATCGCTCCTCCTGCAGCCGAACCGGAAGTCGCGATTGCCGCCGTAGCGGTCGACGTCGTCGAAAGCAGCAAAATCGTGGCACCGGTCGCCGTTCCGGTTGATCTGGAAAAGACCCTTTCCGAAAGCGGCCTGGTCCTCGTGCAAACCACGGCGGCACCGCTCATGGCCCAACCGGAAGCACCCGTGAAGCTGGGGCGTCCGCGCAAGCAGAAGACTGCTGCCGAGCAGTCCCAGGATGCACCACTGGTCATGGTGGAAACGCAGAACTGAGCGTTTCGGCCTGACAAAAAAAGGGGCACCTTCGGGCGCCCCTTTTTTATTTCCGGTTCAAACAGCGAATCAGGAATGCGCCAGCTTTTCCTTGATGTCCTCGATCAGCCCCTGCGCAGCATCCTCAACCATATCCAGCACCAGATCGAAACCATGCCCAAGGCCGTAATACGGGTCAGGCACTTCGTTGTCGTCAAAGTTTTTTGAAAAATCCATGAACAGCTTGATCTTTTCATGCTGCTCCGGACTCGCCAGACGTTGCAGGTTGTCGAGATTATTCTTGTCCATGGCAAGAATCAGGTCGAAATAATCGAGATCCTGGCGCGCCACCTTGCGGGCCCGCAGTTGCGAGAGATTGTAGCCACGCACCGCCGCGGCACGCTGCGTCCGCGAATCGGGCGCCTCACCGACGTGATAGCCATGCGTTCCGGCCGAATCAACCTCGACCTTGTCTCCCAGGTTGTTCTGCCGGACAAATTGCCGCAGGACACCTTCCGCCGTCGGGGATCGGCATATATTTCCCATGCACACAAAGAGCACGCGATATATCATTTTTATCAGTCTCCATCAGGGTCGTGGGGCGCCGCACCGAAAACCCGCTCCCTGAGCCGGAACAAGTCGTCGCGGGCCGCCGCCGCCTTTTCGAATTCAAGGTTTTTCGCACACTCAAGCATCAGTTTTTCCAGACGCTTGATTTCCTTGGCAACGCTCTTTTCATCCATGGCCAGATAGGCAGCCTGCTGCTGAGCTGCTTTCTGCTCGGTCTGCGCCGATTCTGCATCGTAAACACCATCGATGATGTCCTTGATTTTCTTGGACACACCGCGCGGCGTAATACCCTGCTCCAGATTGAAACTGATCTGCTTTTCGCGCCGCCGCCCGGTTTCGGCGATGGCGCGCTGCATGGATTGCGTAACTGTATCAGCATAAAGGATGGCTGTGCCATGGATATGACGCGCCGCCCGGCCCATGGTCTGGATCAACGAGCGCTCGGAGCGCAAAAAGCCCTCCTTGTCGGCATCGAGAATTGCGACCAGTGAGACCTCGGGAATGTCGAGCCCCTCGCGCAGCAGATTGATGCCGACCAGCACATCGAACTCGCCGAGACGCAGATCGCGAATGATCTCGACACGCTCAACCGTATCGATATCCGAGTGCAGGTAGCGCACCTTGATGTCGTTGTCGGCGAGGAAGTCCGTCAGATCTTCCGACATGCGCTTGGTCAGCGTCGTGACCAGGACGCGCTCGCCAACCTCGACCCGCTTCCTGATTTCCGCAAGCAGGTCATCAACCTGGGTCGATGCCGGACGCACGATCACTTCCGGGTCGACCAGGCCGGTCGGCCGCACCACCTGCTCCACGACCTGCCCCGCATGCTGGTTTTCGTAATCAGCCGGCGTCGCCGAGACAAACACCGTCTGCCGCATGTGCGACTCGAATTCGTTGAACTGCAAGGGCCTGTTGTCGAGCGCAGAGGGCAGCCGGAAGCCGTAATCGACCAGATTCTCCTTGCGCGAACGGTCTCCCTTGAACATGCCGCCAACCTGGCCGATGGTAACGTGCGACTCATCGATGAACATCAACGCATCGGCCGGCAGGTAGTCGATCAGGGTCGGCGGCGCCTCGCCGGCGCGACGCCCGGAAAAGTGCCGCGAGTAGTTTTCGATGCCCTTGCAGAAGCCGATCTGGTCGAGCAACTCGAGATCGAAACGGGTGCGCTGCTCGATACGCTGCGCCTCGACCAGCTTGTTGTTCTTCGTAAAGAAGTCGATCCGCTCGCGCAACTCCGTCTTGATTGCCTCGATGGCACGCACCACGGTGTCGCGCGGCGTCACGTAATGCGACGCCGGGAAAACGGTGAAGCGCAGTGCCTTATGCAGCAGATGACCGGTCAACGGGTCAAAAAACTGCAATCCTTCGATCTCGTCGTCGAACAGCGAAACACGGATGGCGTGTTCGGCATGTTCGGCCGGAAAGATGTCGATGATGTCGCCGCGTACGCGGAATGTTCCGCGGTGAAAATCCATGTCGTTGCGCTCGTACTGCATCTCGGTCAGGCGCTTGACGATGGCGCGCTGGTCGAGTCGATCGCCGACGCGCATGGTCAGGATCATGTTGTGATACTCGTCGCGATCACCAATACCGTAGATGCAGGACACCGTGGCGACGATCACCACGTCGCGTCGCTCGATCAGGCTCTTGGTCGCCGACAGGCGCATCTGCTCGATGTGGTCGTTGATCGAACTGTCCTTCTCGATGAACAGGTCGCGCGACGGGACATAGGCTTCCGGCTGGTAATAGTCATAGTAGGAAACAAAGTACTCGACCGAATTTTCCGGAAAGAACTCCTTGAACTCCGAATACAACTGCGCCGCCAGCGTCTTGTTCGGCGCCAGCACCAGCGCCGGTCGACCTGTCCTGGCGATCACATTTGCCATCGTGTAGGTCTTGCCCGAACCGGTTACGCCGAGCAAGGTCTGGAAGGACAAACCGTCCTCCAGCCCCTCGACGAGGAGGCGGATCGCCTCGGGCTGATCGCCGGCCGGCGGAAACGGCTGATGCAGACGGAAGGGACTGCCTTCAAAGCAGGCTACGGGTGTGTTGGTCGGGGTTTCTATCATGCTAAAATTCTTCGGTTTCTCTCGCCCGGCAAGATCGCTGTGCGAACATTGTGCCTATTATTCCATGGAGTCTTTATGTCCTCTTCGATCTTTGCTGCGGTGGAAATGGCCCCGCGTGATCCCATCCTCGGCCTGAACGAATCCTTCAATGCCGACACGCGTAGCACCAAGGTCAACCTCGGCGTTGGCGTCTATTTCGACGACAACGGCAAGATCCCCCTGCTCGGCGCCGTCAAAACGGCCGAAGACATCCGCGTCAAGGCAGCCCTGCCGCGTGGCTACCAGCCGATCGAAGGCCCGGCCACCTATAACACCGCCGTGCAGAACCTGCTGTTCGGCCAGGACTCCGAACTCCTCGCTGCCGGCCGTGTGATCACCGCCCAGGCCATCGGTGGTACGGGTGCCCTGCGCATCGGTGCCGATTACCTGAAGCGCCTCAATCCGGACGCCAAGGTTTACATCAGCAACCCGTCCTGGGAAAACCATCGCGCCCTGTTCGAGGCCGCCGGTTTCGTGGTCGAAGACTACACCTACTACGACGCGGCCAGCCGCGGCGTGAACTTCGCCGGCATGAAGGCCGACCTGAACGCCATGGTACCGGGCTCGGTCGTGCTGCTGCACGCCTGCTGCCACAACCCGACCGGCGCCGACATGTCGGACGCCCAGTGGGCCGAAGTTGTCGGCATCTGCAAGGAACGCGGCCTGGTGCCCTTCCTTGACATGGCTTACCAGGGCTTTGCCGACGGCATCGATGCCGACGCCGTCGCGATTCGCGCCTTCTCGGCTTCCGGCCTGCAGTTCTTTGCTTCCAGCTCGTTCTCCAAGAACTTCTCGCTGTACGGTGAGCGCGTTGGCGCCCTGTCCGTCGTCACCGCCGCCAAGGAAGAGTCGGCCCGCGTGCTGTCGCAGGTCAAGCGCGTCATCCGCACTAACTACTCCAACCCGCCGAGCCACGGTGGCGCCCTGGTTGCTGCCGTACTCGCTTCGAGCGAACTGCGCGCCCAGTGGGAAGAAGAACTGGCCGGCATGCGTCTGCGCATCCGCGCCATGCGCACCGGCCTGGTCGATGCCATCAAGGCCACCGGCTGCGCCCAGGACTTCTCCTTCGTCGCCCATCAACGCGGCATGTTCTCCTACACCGGCCTGACCGCCGCCCAGGTTGAACGCATGAAGGACGAATTCGGCATCTACGCCGTGTCGACCGGTCGTATCTGCCTGGCCGCACTCAACACCAAGAACCTCGACTACGTGGCCAAGGCCATCGCCGCCGTCACCAAGGCCTGATCAATCAGGCCCGGCAGGATGGCAAAGGGCAGGACCGAGGTCCTGCCCTTTTTTATCGCCCGCTGACTGCGCTCAGATTCGGCAAGACACCACTGACCCGAACCGAGGTGCGCGCAGTTGCTACCGAAGACTGCATCGTCACCAGCAAACCGGCATCAACAGGACGATCGGCGACGGCCGAGAACTGTCCGCTAGCCGTAACCATCCCCGCCGACATCTGGATATCGCGCCCCACGACCTGACGCGGGTTGATCGCAACTGCAACTTTCAGGCGATCGAACTTGGTCGAGCCGGAATTCACGACAAAACCGGCGCCGCGGCGAACAGCCTCCCCCAGGTCAACCCCGTGCAAAATGCCACGCGTTATATCGGCATCAAGATTGGCATCGATATTGCGCAGCAAGGCATCCCAGTCCTTGCCATTGCCGCGCAAACGCAAACTGCCACCCAGCTCGCCTTCCAGCTTCAATTCAGGCGCGAAAGCCGTACTCACCTTGCGGCAATCCAGTCGAGCCAGGGTGGCGTCACCGGCCATCGACAAGCCACTCCCGCTCCAGTCCAGCAACCAGCTTCCCTTCAGAATGCCATTCAAAAAGGTCGTATCAAAACTCTGGACAACCAGCTTCCCTTTTTGCAACAAGCCCTTGGCCTGCAAGGAATCAAAACTCAGCAACTGCCCGAACGGCTTCCAGCCAAAACCCTCGATATCGAGCAAAAAGCCGCCCTTGGCAGGCGTCGCGGAGAAGCGGATACCCAGATCGACATTAGCGAAACTGGCCTTTTCCACACCGCCATCATTCTTGAAAACAACCTCTCCGGACAGATCCTTCAGCGCCAGATCGTTCGCTGAAACTGTCAGCTTCTCGAAAGTCAGGCGCTGAATGACATGGGTCTCAGCCGCATCGCGCGATGACGCCTGGAACAGGCGGGAAGAAACAAGAAAATCGGCTGGCACCGAAACGCCCACCAGATCAACCCGGGAAAGCAGATGCGGCGCAGAACCCAGCAGGGACAGCGGCGAGGCAATACGAACCTGATCAACCTTGACATCCGCTGACTCGCCAATCCGCACATCGGCAAGAAGCAGGGCTGGGCGTGGCCAGTACGCAACGCCGACGCTACCGACTTGCACCGGCACCTGCAGCAACTTGCCGGCAGCCGCTTCGATACCCGGTTTCAGCTTGTCATAGGGATAGCCCAGAACCAGAAGCAGCAGCAACAAGCCAATGACAAACGGGGCAACAAGCAACCAACGCGCAACGGAACCAGTCCGCCGCGGCAGATGAACCGGCTCGTCGGAGGGGGCCGGTTCGTGCCTGGCAACAGGGGGCATCTGGCTGAGACGCCCGGCCGCAGGCAATACCGGCTTGCCGAAAGAGGAAAACTGACTGACCGCACTCTCCGGCGCACTTGCGGACTGCTTGCCCGATGCATTTTTCCCGAAAGTCGAAAACTGGGAGATCGCCGAAACCCGCTCGGTGCTCAGCGCCAATGGCTTGACTGGCTCCCTGACCAGCACAGCCCCCTGCTTGGTAGCAATGAACCCACCCTCTTCCAATTCGCGCAAAGCTCCCTCAACCAGACGGGGATTGCCTATTTTTGCCGACAATTCCGCGACATTGAGTTTCCCATCAACCTGAACGAGGACCATGCGAAGATTTCGCTGAACGACACGCGTGCTTTGTCGTACCGCCTCGTCCCCGATCGGGGTTTTTACGTAAATCAGCTTTGCATCCATAACCGGATATTTTTCTTCTTGAAAATCACAAAAAACTTGACAGAAAAGACCTCGAAACCTATACTGCGCGCCTCTGTTCCTCGATAGCTCAGTCGGTAGAGCGCCGGACTGTTAATCCGTAGGTCCCTGGTTCGAGCCCAGGTCGGGGAGCCAAGAAATATTCCGAATGGCCCACAGCAATGTGGGCCATTTGCATTTCTGCCCCACCCACCACATTGCCTGCCAAACCAGGCACCCCGCTACCCGACAAGACGCACATTCTACCCTCAGACAGGGCTTTGCCGAATAGCATAATCATCCGGCGCCCAGCTTCCACACCTGTCATTTCGGCATGATCACGGCGCAGGCGATCAGCACGTCAGATTTGCCATCCACATACTCCGGACGCGCATAAACCCGCACGCTGCGCCCGATGATATTTTCACCCTCGCCCCCCAGCTCGACTCCCGCCAGATAGGCGGTCAGCCGGGCTGCACCGGACGAATCCGCAACAATCGTCGGCAACGCCACGCCGCCCTGCTGCCCGCCCCCCTCTTCAGCTGCACAACCGGCACTTCGGCCAATCCGGAAAACATGCGCCCCGGGTGGCACACCGGACAGCTCGGCAATTACCCGCAAGCGATTGCCAACCGGGCTGAAACTGACCAGACCGCCAATCTTGCCGACCGAACCGGCAACAAAGACGGCTTCGGCCCGCAAAGGCGGCGGAGCCACAAAGCCGCCGCGACACCCCGCCAGCAGAGCCGATGACAACGCAGCAAGAAGAATGAACTTTTTCATTTTTTGACCTATCCACTTGTTTGCAACAACCCGACCACCGATAATCAGCGCCCGCACCTGTCAGCGGATGCGCATTCTGAGCCCGCACCGCAGCGCCTGCAAGCCAAACAAAACAAATCCATGATATCCGCCCCCCCAGTCGCAGCAGCACCAGGTACCGGCACGACAACCGGCCACCCCGGCAACACCCTGATCGACAAATACGGACGTCGGGTCAGCTACCTGCGCCTGTCGATCACCGACCGTTGCGATTTTCGCTGCACCTACTGCATGGCCGAGGAAATGACCTTCCTGCCGCGCGACGAGGTGATGAGCCTCGAAGAATGCCTGCGCATCGCCAAGGTTTTCGTCGGGCTAGGTGTGAACAAGCTGCGCATTACCGGTGGCGAGCCACTCGTTCGCAAGGACGCGATGTGGCTGATCGAACGGCTGGGTGCCCTGCCCGGCCTCGACAACCTGGTATTGACCACCAATGGCTCGCAACTGGAGCGCTTTGCCGGGCCGCTCTACGCAGCCGGCGTCAAACGCCTCAACATCAGCCTCGACACCCTGCGCCCCGAACGCTTCCGGGCGATCACCCGGATCGGTGACATCAACAAGGTTTTCAACGGGATCGCAGCCGCCCGGAAGGCCGGCTTTCGCCGCACCAAGCTCAACACGGTCATGATGCGCGGCACCAATGATGACGAATTTGTCGAACTCGTCCGCTATTCACTCGCCAACGAACTCGATATTTCCTTCATCGAGGAAATGCCACTCGGCGACATCCTGGGCCGCAACCAGACCTACATCTCATCCGAAGAAGCGCGCGCCATCCTGGCCAAGCACTTCGAGCTGACTCCTTGTGACGAATCCTCGGGCGGCCCGGCCCGTTACTGGCGCATCGCCGGCCATGAATCACGCCTCGGTTTCATTTCGCCGCACAGCCATAATTTCTGCGACAGCTGCAACCGCGTCCGCGTCACCGCCCAGGGCGAACTCCACCCCTGCCTCGGTCAAAACGACGTCATGCACCTGCTCCCCATCCTGCGCGGCCAGGACGATGCCGACCTGCGCCAGGCAATCATCGACAGCATGGGCATCAAGCCTTTCGGCCACGACTTCTCGCAACAGCTGGAAACGCCGCAAGTCGTGCGCTTCATGTCGATGACCGGCGGCTGAACAGTTGCCGGCAATTTGCCTGCTTTTTAGCGGTCGACCGCTAAAAAGCAGCAAAAATCAGGGATAAATCCTGCAGAAGCCGATTTCATTTACCGGCTTCGAAATCTTCCCCAGCCCCGTCAACATCAGCGACAGGATAATAAAAAAGGCGACCCGACGGGCCGCCTTTTGATGTCGTTTCAGCACATCCCGGCAGGGCTTGCAGAAACGCATGCTGCTTGCTTACAGACCGCGTACGGCGCGCTTGCGCTCGATTTCGGTCAGGTAACGCTTGCGCAGACGAATCGACTTCGGCGTCAGTTCGACCAGTTCGTCTTCCTCGATGAACTCGACCGCAGCTTCCAGGCTGAGCTGAACCGACGGCACCAGGCGCACGGCTTCGTCAGTACCGGAGGCACGGACGTTGGTCAGCTGCTTGCCCTTGATCGGATTCACGACGAGGTCGTTTTCACGGCTGTGGATACCGATGATCATGCCTTCGTACAGCTTGTCGCCCGGCACCACGAACATGCGGCCGCGATCCTGCAGCTTCCACAGTGCGTAGGCAACGGCTTCGCCGTTATCCTGGGAGATCAGCACGCCGTTGCGACGTTCGGCAACGCTGCCGTCCTTGACCGGGGCGTATTCGTCGAACACGTGGCTCATCAGGCCATTGCCGCGCGTCAGGTTCATGAATTCGCCCTGGAAGCCGATCAGGCCACGCGCCGGAATGCGGTATTCGATACGGACGCGACCGCGACCGTCCGGCACCATGTCCTGCAGGTCGCCCTTGCGCTGACCGAGGCTTTCCATGACGCCGCCCTGGGTGTCTTCTTCGACGTCAACCGTCAGTAGTTCGTACGGTTCGCACTCGACACCGTTGATCGTCTTCTTGACGACGCGCGGACGACCGACAGCCAGTTCGAAGCCTTCGCGACGCATGTTTTCGAGCAGGATGCCGAGGTGCAGTTCGCCGCGACCGGAAACGTCGAACACGTCGCCGTTCGGGGTGTCATGCACGCGCAGCGCCATATTGGTAAGCAATTCCTTGTGCAGGCGATCGCGGATCTGGCGGCTGGTCACGAACTTGCCTTCGGTACCGGCCAGCGGGCTGGTGTTGACCATGAACTGCATGGACAGCGTCGGCTCGTCGATCTTCAGCAGCGGCAGGGATTCCGGGCTTTCCGGGTCGGTCACGGTACAACCGAGCACCAGATCTTCGATACCGGTGATCTGCACGATGTCGCCAGCCAGACCTTCTTCCATCTCGACCTTGTTCAGGCCCTTGTAGCCGAACACCTGGCCAATCTTGGCCTTGATCGGGGTACGTTCGTGTTCAGCCGCTTCTTCTTCGGTACCGAACATGACCAGCACGTTCTGACCGGTCTTGACGCGACCGCGAATGATCTTGCCGACGCCGATCCGGCCGACGTAGGAGGAGTAATCAAGCGCAGTGATCTGCAGCTGCAGCGGCGCTTCGATATCGGCATCCGGTGCCGGCACGTGGCGCAGGATGGTGTCGAACAGCGGCTTCATGTTTTCGCGCGGCTGGTCGAGTTCCATGGCCGACCAACCGTTCAGGCCCGAGGCGTAAACAATCGGGAAGTCCAGTTGCTCGTCGGAAGCACCCAGCTTGTCGAACAGGTCGAAAGTCAGGTTGACGGCGTTGTCGGGATCGGCACCGTCGCGGTCAACCTTGTTGACCAGCACGATCGGGCGCAGACCGAGGGCCAGCGCCTTCTTGGTCACGAAACGGGTTTGCGGCATCGGGCCTTCGGCGGCATCGACCAGCAGGACTACGCCATCGACCATACCCAGCACGCGCTCGACTTCACCACCGAAGTCCGCGTGACCCGGGGTGTCGACGATGTTGATGTGTACGCCTTCGTACTCGACCGCAGTGTTCTTGGAAAGAATCGTGATGCCACGTTCCTTTTCCAGGTCATTGGAGTCCATGACGCACTCGACCAGCTGCTGGTGAGCGGCAAAGGTGCCGGACTGACGGAGGAGCTGGTCGACCAGGGTGGTTTTACCGTGGTCAACGTGGGCGATGATGGCGATGTTGCGAATCGGACGAGCGGACATGGGAAGGCCTGAAAAATCAAAGGCGTGATTCTATCACCCCATGCTGCAACGCAACATCCCCAAGAAGGCTTTTAGCCCTCTTTATTACGCATGAAATCAGCCGTATTGAAGAAATTGTTCAGCAGCACCTTGCGGATATCGGGGTCCAGCCCGATGTCTTCCATCGCCAGCACCATGCAGGCGACCCACTGGTCACGCTCCTTGGTGCCGATGGCAAAGGGCATGTGCCGGGCGCGCAATTTCGGATGACCGAATTTTTCAACAAAAAGATCCGGGCCACCAAACCAGCCGGAGAGGAACATGAACAGCTTTTCCCGCGAGCCGGCCAGGCTTTCCGGATGCATGGCACGCAACTCGGCAAAATGCGAAACGCTGTCCATCAGTTCATAAAAGCGATCCGCCAGCTTGCCGACTGTCGCTTCGCCGCCGATCTTTTCGTAGGTCGTTGCCGTACTTTCCTTGCTTTCCATGCTCATTGCTCTCCGAAAAACTTTTTATTTAACGTGGTTTGCGCGCGACCGGCTTGCGGCCGACCAACGGGCGCGACGGCGCCCCAGGGCGTGCTGGATGCCCGCTTTCAGCGCGCCGCGGCAAGGCGCCGGGCTGATTTTTGACCATTTTTGCCGGTTGACCACGCGGCGCATCGCCGGTGCCGGCCGGCTGCCAGGCTGGAATCAGCTGCTTCTTACCATTGCCGATCAAATCAGCCCGCCCCATTTCCTTGAGCGCCTCGCGCAACAAGGGCCAGTTGGCCGGATCGTGATAACGCAGGAAAGCCTTGTGCAGCTTGCGCTGGCGACCGTTGCGCACGGTCCCGACCTGCTCGCTGCTGCGCGACACCTTGCGCAGCGGATTCCTCTCGCTGTGATACATCGTCGTTGCCAGCGCCATCGGCGTCGGCAGGAAGGTCTGTACCTGGTCAAGGCGGAAGTTGTTTTTCTTCAGCCACAGCGCCAGGTTGAGCATGTCCTCGTCGGTCGTTCCCGGATGCGCCGCAATGAAGTACGGAATCAGGTACTGCTCCTTGCCGGCTTCGCGCGAGAAACGGTCGAACAACTGCTTGAAGCGATCGTAGGCGCCCATACCCGGCTTCATCATCTTCGACAGCGGGCCTTCCTCGGTATGTTCCGGCGCGATCTTCAGGTAGCCGCCGACGTGATGGGTCACCAGCTCCTTGATGTACTCCGGCGAGCGCACCGCCAGGTCGTAGCGCAGACCGGAGCCGATCAGCACCTTCTTGACGCCCTTCAGCGTGCGTGCCTTGCGGTATAGCGAAATCAGCTTGCTGTGGTCGGTACCGAGGTTTTCGCAGATATCGGGATAAACGCAGGACAGGCGGCGACAGGACGCCTCGATCTTCTCGTCCTTGCATTTGAGGTGATACATGTTGGCGGTCGGCCCGCCGAGGTCGGAAACAATGCCGGTAAAACCCGGCGTCTTGTCGCGCATTTCCTCGATTTCGCGCAGCACTGACTCTTCCGAACGGCTCTGGATGATGCGCCCCTCGTGCTCGGTGATCGAGCAGAAGGTGCAGCCGCCAAAACAGCCGCGCATGATATTGACCGAGAAACGGATCATCTCCCAGGCCGGAATCTTCGCCTCGCCATAGCTCGGGTGCGGCCGGCGGGCGTAGGGTAGCTCGTAGACGCCGTCGAGTTCCTCGGTGGTGAGCGGAATCGGCGGCGGATTCAGCCAGACATCGCGCTCGCCATGCGCCTGGACCAAGGCCCGGGCATTACCCGGATTGGACTCGAGATGGAAAGTGCGTGAAGCGTGGGCGTAGAGTACCGGATCATCCTTGACCCGTTCGTACGCCGGCAGACGCACCACGGTGTGAGCTCTTTGGACGCGACGCGCTTCGCGCCTCGCTTGAGGATCGAGGATCGAGGATTTAGGGGAAAAAACCAGTGGCTGACCGCCTTTACTCGATCCTGAATCCTCATTCCTCGATCCTGCTGCATCCATGGCATACGGATCGGCATGCTTGACCAGCGGTCCCGGCGTATCGACCTCGCTCGAATCCATGACATTCCAGTCGTCCGACGGCAGCCAGCCGATCGGCACCATGAAGGCGGTACCGCGCAGATCGCGGATTTCCTTGATCGGCTCGCCCTTGGCCAGGCGATGCGTCAGTTCGACGAGCGCGCGTTCGGCATTGCCGAAAATCAGGATATCGGCCTTGGAGTCGGGCAACACGGAACGTCGTACCTTGTCCGACCAGTAATCGTAATGGGCGATCCGGCGCAGACTGGCCTCGATCGAGCCGATCACGATGTTGCTGCCCGGGAAGGCCTCGCGACAGCGCTGGGCATAGACCGTGACGGCATGATCCGGCCGCTTGTTGGCCTCGCCGTTCGGCGTGTAGGCGTCGTCGGAGCGGATCTTGCGGTCGGAGGTGTAGCGATTGACCATCGAATCCATATTGCCGGCCGTGACGCCGAAATACAGGTTGGGCTTGCCCAGCTTCTTGAAGTCGGCGGCGGAGTTCCAGTCCGGCTGACAAATGATGCCGACGCGAAAACCCTGTGCTTCGAGCAGTCGACCGACCAGTGCCATGCCAAAACTCGGATGGTCGATGTAGGCGTCGCCGGTGACCAGGATAATGTCGCAGGAATCCCAGCCGAGCACGTCCATTTCGGCGCGGGACATGGGCAGGAAGGGAGCCGGGCCGAAACGGTGGGCCCAGAATTTACGGTAGCCGAACAAAGGCCGGCTGGCTTGCTGATTTGAATCCATGCCGTATTTTACCCGAGCCCACAGCCCGGCCGTGCATGGCATAATCACCGGCTACAGCATAAACCACGTCTGGCAACGATGAAGCTCCTCACTCGCGAACAATCCGGAATCCTCATTGCATCGGCCAGCGGCCGGATCGACCACATTGCCAG
This sequence comes from Quatrionicoccus australiensis, assembly GCF_020510525.1. NCBI lineage: Bacteria > Pseudomonadati > Pseudomonadota > Betaproteobacteria > Rhodocyclales > Azonexaceae > Quatrionicoccus > Quatrionicoccus australiensis. Next base: position 1,914,365 of record NZ_CP075188.1, on the reverse strand, counting down.
CGATGCATTCGGCAGCGCGCTGGAGGCGCTGATCGTGGACTGCATGCCCGGCAAACCGCCGCTGCTGCTCGATTTTTCCGGCGTGGAATACATCAGCAGCGCCGGGCTGCGCGTCCTGATGATTGCTTCCCGGCACGCCAAGGCACAACAAGGTGTCTTTGCCATTACCTCACTGCAGCCGCTGGTTCAGGAAGTCTTCGCGATCAGCCGCTTCAACCTGATTATTCCCTGCTACCTGAACATCGAAGCAGCCTGCAAGGTACTTGGCAAATGAAACGGGTTGTTTTCTGGGGGACCCGTGGCTCATTGCCGGTCGCGCTGCAATCACGCGACATTCGGGAAAAAATCTGTGCCGCCCTGACCGCCGCCGACGGACGGAAATTCAAGTCGCAGAGTGCCCTGAATGAATTCGTCGCCAGCCTGCCCTTTTCCACGAGCAGTACCTTTGGCGGCAACACCTCCTGCGTCGAAATCATCACAGACGGCCCGGAACACATCATCTGCGACATGGGCAGCGGCGCCCGCCCCCTGGGTCAGGCCAAGATTGCCAGCTTCGGCGTCCCCAACCCGCAGACCTACCACATTTTCATCTCGCATCTGCACTGGGACCACCTGATGGGCTTCCCATACTTTGCGCCGATGTACATACCCGGCAACCGCATCGTGATCCACGGCTGCCACGCCCAGCTCGAAGAAGCCTTCCGCATGCAGATGCGCTCGCCGTGCTTCCCGGTCGATTATTCGCAAGCCGGCGCCCGCATCGAATTTGACCTGATGACGCCGGACAAGGCGCACTACATCGCCGGTCTCAATGTCACGCCAAAGCTGCAACTGCACGCCGGCGACTCTTACGGCTACCGTTTCGAGAGCATCGACCGCACCGTCATCTACACCACCGATTCGGAACATCGCCTCGATGCCGGCGAGGAGCGCGATGCCTTCATCCGCTTTTTCGCCAAGGCCGACCTGGTCATTTTCGACGCCATGTATTCACTGGCCGAAGCCATCTCGGTCAAGGCCGACTGGGGCCACTCGAGCAACGTGGTCGGTGTCGAGCTATGCCAGGCCGCCGCAGCCAAACGCCTCGCGCTGTTTCACCACGAGCCGGTCCATGACGACAAGCAACTCCTCCGTCTGCTCAATGAAACCCGACGCCTGGAGCAAATCACCCGTGGCGACGGTGCCGCGCTTGAGGTCATCTCCGCCTACGACGGTCTGACCATCGAGCTGTGAAGCGCCTCACCAGCCTCGGCCTGACGCTGCTCCGCGCCGGGCGTGGACTGGCCCTGCCCGGCCTCCTGCTGATCGGCGCCGCCGTTACGCTGCATTACAGCGACTCGACGCCACTGAACAGCCTGCGCCAGGCACAATTCGACCGCTACCAGCGCCAGATGCCACGCGCGCGGGAAAGCGAGCCGGTGATCATCGTCGGCATCGACAGCCAGAGCCTTGCCGAATACGGACAATGGCCCTGGTCGCGCGACCTGATCGCCCGCCTCTGTACCAGGATTCTGGCCGGCCAGCCGCTGGCACTGGGCATCGACATCATTTTTGCCGAACCCGACCGCTACAGCCCAGGTGTGCTCGGTGAACAACTCAAGGGACTGTCCAGACAGACACTCGCCGCACTACCCGAGCCGGACGCGCATCTCGCCCGTACACTCGCCAGCGGCCCGACCGTACTCGCCATGGCCGGCGTCGGCAATCCGCTACCCGGCGCGCGCCAACCGGCCAAATCCTTGCCCATGCCGGCAGGCACGCCGACTGACTGGCCGGGTATCAGCCGGTTCGCTGCTGCCGTCGTCAGTCGTGGCGAACTGGAACAGGCGGCAGCTGGTGAAGGCCTGATCAACGCCAGCCCGGATGGCTTGCATTCAAGCACCGAGCGCGGCGTGCTGCGCCGGGTGCCGACCGTTGCCCGAATCAATGAGCAGACTTTTTTGTCACTCCCCCTGGAAATGCTGCGCCAGGCACTGGGCGAAGCCGGGACGGTGACCCCCGAAGTCGGCAAACATGGCATGCAAGCCCTGCGTATCGGGGACTACCGCCTGCCCACCCAGGCCAACGGCGAACTGCTGGTCCATTATGGCCAGGCCAGTTCGAATTATTTCCTGTCGGCGGCCGACGTCCTGTCCGGCGCACACCCTGCCGAAATTTTCCAGTCGCGTTTTGTCATCCTCGGTTTGAACAGCCCCGGCCTGCAGGACCGCATCATCACGCCGCTCGGCGAAGTCGTGCCCGGCGTGGACATTCACGCCCAGGTCATTGAAAGCATGCTGAGCGGCGCCGCGCTCAAGCGGCCATGGTGGATGCCGACGCTCGAACTGGGCGCCCTGCTCCTTGGCGGCCTTTTGTTGATCGCCGGTGTACCGCGCCTGCAGCCACGTTTTGCCGTACTCAGCTTCGGCAGCCTGGCACTCCTGCTGATTGGCGCTGGCTACCTCGCCTTTCATTCCGGCCAATGGCTGTTCGATGGCCCGTCACTGGTGCTGCTGCTCAGCCCCGTCTTCATCGTGCTGCTCGGCAATACGTTGATCGAGGCCGACGCCCGCCGCCGCCAGGCTGAATTCGCTCTCCAGCTCAGCCGCGAAGCCGCCGCCCGCACCGCCGGCCAGCTTGATGCCGCCCGGCGCATCCAGATGGGCCTGCTGCCCGACCCGCAACGCCTGTTTGCCGGAGAAAAACGCTTTTCCGTCGCCGCCCTGCTCGAACCGGCTCTCGCCGTCGGCGGCGATTATTACGACTGTTTCATGCTCGATGCCAACCGCCTCTGCCTGACCGTCGGCGACGTTTCCGGCAAGGGCATTCCGGCCAGCCTGTTCATGGCCATCGCGAAAACGCTGAGTGGCACCTTGACCCGGCGCGAAGCCGATCTCGCCCGGGCGGTGTGCGAGGTCGAGCAGGAATTGAACCGGGAGAACGGCGAGTTTCTTTTTGTCACCGCCTTCATCGGCATTTTCGATGCGATGAGCGGCGAACTGGAATTCGTCTGCGCCGGCCACGATGCGCCGCTGCTGTTGCGCAATGGAGAAATCAGCAAGATCGACACGGCCAGCCATTCCGGACCACCGCTCTGCGCCACCGAAGGCTACGCCTTTGTCAGTGACCGCATCCGCCTGCAGGCAGGCGATCAGCTCTGTCTGTACACCGATGGCGTGACCGAAGCCAGCAACGGAAATTCGCTGTTCGGTGCCGAGCGCCTGCAGGCAACACTGCGGGCCAATGCCGGGCGCAGCCCGGCCGAGATCACCGGCGCCCTGCGCGACGCCGTGCGCAGCTTCGAGTCAGGCCACCCGGCGGTGGATGACCTGACCCTGCTTGTGCTGCATTACAACGGTCAACTGCTCAGCGCAGGTTGATTTCAACCCGGCGGTTCTTGGCTTCGGCGACTTCATCAGCCGTCGCCACCAAAGGTTCACGCTCGCCGCGCCCCGCCGCTTCCAGCTTGCTGGCGGGAATCCCGGCTTCGATCAGCAAGGTGCGCACCGACTCGGCACGCTTGAGCGACAAGGCATCGTTGGACTGCACGCTGCCCACCCGGTCGGTGTGACCGATGACCATGATTTCCGGCGCCGGCCAGGCGAGCACCTCGGCCCGCATCTTGGCGAACTCGGTCTGCGATTCCGGCATCAGCTGGTTGCCACCGCCCTGGAAGTACAGCACATAGCTGCGCGGGCGTGCCGGCTGGGCGGCCAGGGCAGCGCCGAAGCGTTCCTTGACCTCTTCCGGCGTCGACCGGTAGGCACTGTTCGTACCCTGACTGCGCACACTGCCGGCATAGGGCTGATCAAGTACCAGCTCACCCTTGGCATCGCGCACCACGACAGCACTGGCGCGACCATCGGCCGAAGGCAGCAGTACCACACGTTCGCTGCTGGCACAGCCGGCGAGCATCAGCACCGCGAGTGCAAGCAGCGAAAGACGCATTTCATTCCTCATTGTCGCCTCCGACTTCAACAGCGAATTCCGTACCGCGCACACCGAGCACCGAGGTCGGCGTGTGGAAATCGACCGACTCCGGCGTCTGCTTGGCGATCTTGCCGCTGGCCACGGCCAGCGTGCCCTTGCGAATGCCGATCGACATGCTGCCAGCCTGCGAGGTGGTGTCGTAGGCGAACTTGTCGATGATGATCAGGGAATTCGGTCCGGCCGACAGCAAGGTGGAGTCGCGCAACGTCACGCCAACCGTACTGTCACCGGCAGTCCGCAGCTTGTCGGAGACATAGACCTGGGTTCCGACCACGGCGATCAGTTTCTGGCCACCGCGTTCGATACTGACCTGACCGCTGCTGGTCTTGACCATGCCGGCCGGATCGGCGGCCTGCGCGGCGAGGCTGAAAGCCAGCGCAAGCAGCGCCCAGGCAGCCTTGTGATGTGTTTTAATCATGTCTGATTCCTCCCGATAAAACATGCCTGCTCATTCTACGGACATTTCAGTCAGCGCGCGCTACAGCGAGTTACCCGGCCTGATGAACTGGCTTGCCGAACAGGCCGGCCAGTTCGGCCTGAGCCAGATTGACGGCCAGCGCCTGCAACTGATCGTCGAGGAATTGCTGACCAATACCATCCGCCACGGCCATGGCGAGGAATGCGACGCAGCGGTCGACATCCGTCTGGAGCACAAAATGCCCCACCTCCTGCTGACCTACCGCGACACGGCCGGCGCTTTCGATCCGACCCGATTTGCCCCAAGTGAAAGCACCGCCGATATCGGCGGTCTCGGCATCGAGTTGATCCGCGGCATGAGCAGCGTCTTTCGTTACCACCGCGCGGCCGGACACAACGTCATCGAACTGGCGCTTTAGGCGCCCGCCCGCAAGGCCTGCAGTGGCGGCGTATCGAGCAGGCTGCGAATAGCCAGCCAGCCGATGGCAATCGCCATCAGCGCACCGCCCAGCAACGAAGCCAGCGGCAGCCAGACGGTCAACGGCAATTCAAGGGCAAAAACCCGCCAGGCGATCAGTTGACCGAGCGCCATCGCGCCAGCGGCGGCAAGCAGACCGGCCAGGCCGCCGATCACCGCCAGTTCGGCCAGCATCGCCTGGCGCAATTGCGGGCGGCGTGCACCGAGGGCGCGCATCACCGCCAGTTCGTAACGCCGTTCGTCAAAGGCACTGAGCAGCGCGGCATAAAGCACGATGGCGCCGGCCGCCAGCGTAAACAGGAAGATGAACTGCACGGCCCCGGCGACCTGGCCAACCAGGTCCTGCAACTGGCGCAATACCGCCGCCACGTCGATCACCGTCAGATTGGGGAATTGCGCCACCAGCTGCCGACCGAAACCCGTGTCGGTCTCCGGCTGATAAAAACTGGTGATGTAGCTGGCCGGCGCATCCTCGATCACGCCGGGCGGCGTCAGCACAAAGAAATTGACACGCATCGAATCCCAGTCGAGCTTGCGCAGACTGCTGACGCGCAGCAACTTTTCCTGCCCGGCAATCATGAACAGCAGTTCGTCGCCGAGCTTGATGCCCAGCGTTTTGGCCAGCCCTTCCTCGACCGAAGCCTCGGCCTGCCCGGTGGCCGGCGGCGCAAACCACCGGCCGGCCACAATCTGGTTGGCAGCCGGCAAGTCGGTCCGCCATGAAAGATTGAATTCACGCTCGATCAGGCGCTGCGCCCGTTCGTCCTCGGGAAAAGAGGCTGCCGAAACCGGTCGACCGGCAATTTTCTGCAAGCGCGCCCGGATCATCGGCGACAGCTCGGCCTTGATCCCGGCCGCCGCCAGGCTCGCCGCCACCTCGGCGCGCTGCCCGGGCTGGATGTTGATGACGAAACGGTTCGGCGCATCGGGCGGCGAAGCCTTCTGCCAGGCCGCCAGCAATTCGCCGCGGGTCACGGTGAGCAGGAGCATGGCCATCAGGCCGATTGCCAGTGCCACGATCTGCAAGCTGCTCGATGCCGCATGCCGGGACAGGTTTGCCATCCCCTGGCGCCAGCCGAACGCCCCACCCCGCCGCACGCCGGCAATGGCGAAAATGGCCAGCCGGGCGCACAGCCAGAAAACACCGAGCGCACCGGCAAAGCCGATGACCGCGATGCCGCCCAGCCGCCTATCGTCGGCCACCAGCAACATCAGGCCGGCCAACAGCAACAAGCCAAGCCCGTAGCCGCCGAGCAGCCAGGGCGTCGGCGGCCCGAGTTCGCGGCGCAGCACGCGCAGGGTCGGCACCCGGCTCAGTTGCAGCACCGGCGGCAAGGCAAAACCGAAGAGCAGGACAAGAACGACCGCCGCCCCGTGCAACAAGGGCCAGGCACCGGGCAAGGGCAAGCGGGTCGCGAGCAGTGCCGCCAGCCATTCACTCAGGACAAAATGGCCAAAAAATCCGAGTAGACCGCCCAGCCCGATGGCGAGCACGGCCAGCCAGGCGAACAGCCAGGCATGCAGGCCAATCAGCCGGCGCTGCGTCATGCCCAGGCAACGCATCATCGCGCAGGCATCGAGATGGCGCTGCATGTAGCGGCGCGCCGCCAGGGCGACGGCCACCGCCGCCAGGACAACGGTCAACAGGGTCGCCAGGCCAAGAAAGCGCTGCGCCCGCTCCAGCGCACTGCGAATTTCCGGACGGGCATTTTGTGCATCTTCGAGGCGTTCACCGCTCGCCAGACGCCCATCCAGCCAATTGCGAAAACCGCTCAGCGGCCTCGCCTCACCAGCCAGCAAGACGCGGTAGGTGACGCGCGAACCGAACTGGACAAGGCCGCTCGCCGGAATATCGGCGACATTCATCATCAGGCGCGGTGCCAGGCTGAACAGGTTGAAGCTGCGATCAGGCTCCTGCACCAGGATCGCATCGACCCGCAGGCGACTGTTACCCAGCGTCAACATGGCACCGGGCGCAACCTGCAGTGCATCGGCCAGACGCTCGTCGAGCCAGACCATGCCTGCCGGCGGTCCGGCATTGACCGCGGCGGCTGGCGCAGCGCGCGCCCGCGTCACGCCCAGGCTGCCGCGCAAGGGATAGTTGCTGCTGACCGCCTTGATATCGGCCAGCTGGACCCGCCCGGCGGCTTGCACCATGCTCGGAAACGTCAGCGTTTCAGCAACTTGCAGGCCACGCCGGCCAGCTTCCTCGACAATGCCGGCCGGCCAGGGATGATCGGCAATCAATATCAGATCCCCGCCCAGCAGTTGCTGCGCCTGGCTGTCCAGCGCCAGACGCACCCGGTCGGCAAAAAAGCCGACCGCGCTGACCGCAGCGACGGCAACCACCAGCGCCGCCAGCAGCAGGCGCAATTCGCCGGAGCGCAGCTCGCGCCCGAGCAGGCGCCAGGCCAGGACTATCATGGCCGGGCCTGCCAGGTCGCCTGGAATTCGTCGGCGGCGACAGCCTTGCCGTAGAGGAAGCCCTGGAACTGGTGGCAGCCGTGGCCACTCAGGAACTCGGCCTGACCGACCGTTTCAACGCCTTCGGCCAGCACCTCGAAACCGAGGCTGCGCGCCAGCGCCATCACCGTTTCGATGATCGCCTCGTCACCGGAATTGCTGCCGATGCCGATGATGAAGGATCGATCAATCTTCAGTTGATCGACCGGTAAAAGCTTGAGATAGCTGAGCGACGAGTAGCCGGTACCGAAATCATCGAGGGCCAGCGTCACGCCAAGCGCCCGCACACGCTCGAGCAAGGCGCAGGCATCGGCCATCGCCAGCACCACCGATTCGGTGATTTCGAGTTTCAGGCAGGCCGGCGTGACGCCGGTTTCGGCAATGATCGCCGCCAGGTCATTGACGAAGCCCGGCCGCTCCAGCTGCTTGACCGAAATATTGACCGATACCTGTGGCAAATCGAAGCCGGCGGCCTGCCACTGGACGATCTGGCGACAACTCTCGCGCAACACCCAGCTGCCGAGCGCGATGATCATGCCGGAATCCTCGGCCAGCGGTATGAAGCGCACCGGACTGACGCTGCCCAGACGCGGGCTGTCCCAGCGCGCCAGGGCTTCGGCACCGACCAGCCGGCCATCCGCCGCATCGACCTGAGGCTGGAAATGCAGCGAAATCTCGTCATTGTCGAGCGCACCGCGCAGCAGGTTTTCCAGACGAATGCGTTCGCGGGCATCGCGCGTCATTTCCGGCGTATAGAAATGAAAGAGACCGCGCCCCTGGCCCTTGGCGCGGTACATCGCCGTATCGGCATTGCGCATCAGCTCAAGCACGTTGTCGCCATCGCCGGGATAGAGGCAGATACCGATCGAGGCCGAAAGAAACAACTCATGCTCGCCAAGCAGGAAAGCCGCCGCAAAAGCGGCGTTGATCTCCTGTGCCAGCAGAGCGACATCCTCTTCGTTGCGCACGCCTTCCATCAGGCAGATGAACTCGTCGCCACCCAGGCGGGCCAGCATGTCGATCAGGCGCACATGCTCGGACAGACGCGACGCCACCGCCACCAGCAACTCATCGCCAACGCCATGGCCCAGCGAGTCATTGACCTGCTTGAACTGGTCGAGATCGATGAACAACACCGCCAGGCGCTGTTCGCTGCGCACGGCTTCCTGCATGCTCTCTTCGAGGCGCTCGATGAAACAGCGCCGGTTGGCCAGCCCGGTCAGCGGGTCGTGATAGGCCAGGTAATTCAGCTTGCTTTCAGCCTGCCGTCGCACTCCCACCTCTTCTTCCAGCTGGCTGTTGGCCCGCTTGAGTTCGGCGGTACGGGCATCGACCTGGATTTCCAGGGTATCGCGTGCAGATTTGATGCGCCCTTCCTGTTCCTTGAGAATGCGCTGGGCACGGCGTACGACCAGATACTGCATCAGGTACAGCGCGGCACAGACCGACAGCACCCCGGCCATCACCCACCACAGGCTGCGCCGCGACTGCGCCATGAACGGGGAGACATCCTGATAGAGCTCGAACACCCCTTCAATCATGTGGCCTTCACCGTAAATCGGGATGTAACTCGACAGCAGATCGACATCGCTGACACTGCCTTCCATCGTGTCTGCCGTATTGCGATGAACCAGTTCGCTGAGCACCACACCATTGATTGCCGAACGAAAGCCGGGATTTTCCAGGCGGCTTTCGCCAACCTGACGCGCGTCCGTGGAAAAGACCGTCAAGCCGAGCCGGTTGTAGATATTGACCTTGATGACCGCCGTGTCACGCATCAGGATCTGCGAGTTCTCGCGCAGCGTCTCGACCTCTCCGCTACGCAGCATTTCCCCGCCATCCCGCCCGATTGACACACTGATCAGACGTTCGAGCGGCTGGCGCAGGGCATTCTCGAAAACCTGCGCCATCGCGACATTGCGGCTTTCTGCCAGCTCGCTGATCTGATGCAGCGACAACTCGCGGTAAAGCAGGCCCAGGCCGCCGGCTGCCAGCACGATGAGAACAAAACTGAGCGTCGAGAAATAGCGCGAAAGATTGAACATGGCTGCCGGTCAGGAGGTAGCGCGCAGCTTAGTCCAGCTCGCGAATCCGCGCCACCGCCTCCTCGACCCGTTTGACGGCAATCACCTCCATGCCGGCAATCGCCTGCTTCGGCCGATTGGCTTCGGGAATCAGCGCCCGCGTAAAGCCGAGCTTGGCAGCCTCCTTCAGGCGCTCCTGGCCGCGCGGCGCCGGCCGGATTTCACCGGCCAGACCAACCTCACCAAATACTATAAGTTTCGATGGCAACGGCTTGTTTTTCAATGAAGAAGTAATCGACATCAATACCGCCAAGTCGGCCGCCGGCTCGGTAATCTTGACGCCGCCCACCGCATTGACGAAGACATCCTGATCGAAACAGACGATACCGGCATGGCGATGCAGCACAGCGAGCAGCATCGCCAGACGCTGCGCTTCGAGACCAACCGTCAGGCGACGGGGATTGCCATGCGAGGTATCGACCAGCGCCTGGATTTCGACCAGCAACGGTCGCGTCCCTTCCTGCGTCACCATCACGCAGGAGCCGGCGACATCCTGGCCGTGCTGCGACAGGAAGAGCGCCGACGGATTGCTGACGCCCTTCAGCCCGGTCTCGGTCATCGCGAAGACGCCGAGTTCGTTGACCGCACCGAAGCGGTTCTTGACGGCACGCACCAGGCGGAAGCTGGAATGCGTGTCGCCTTCGAAATAGAGCACGGTATCGACAATGTGTTCGAGCACGCGCGGCCCGGCCAGCGCGCCATCCTTGGTCACGTGACCGACCAGGATGATGGTGATGCCGGCCTGTTTGGCGAGCCGCGTCAACTGTGCCGCGCATTCGCGCACCTGCGCCACCGAGCCCGGCGCACTCGACAGTTGATCCGACCACAGGGTCTGGATCGAGTCGATGACCGCGACGCGCGGCTGCTCAACCTGCAAGGTCGCGACGATGCGCTCGAGGTTGATTTCGGCCATCAACTGCAACTGCCGGGTATCGAGGCCGAGCCGGCGGGCGCGCAGGGCGACCTGTTCGCCGGACTCCTCGCCGCTGATATAGAGCACCTTCTGGCCCAACGACAGCAGCGACAAGGCCTGCAACAGCAAAGTGCTCTTGCCGATGCCGGGATCGCCGCCGATCAGCACGACACCGCCCGGCACCAGGCCACCGCCGAGGGCGCGGTCGAATTCACCGATCCCGGTCGGGATGCGCTCGGTCTCGCGCGCCTCGATTTCCGACAGGTTCTGCAACTTCGCGGTCGGCGCCAGCGACTCGAAACGATGCCCGCTCGCCTTCTCGGCCACCGACTCGACCAGGGTATTCCACTCGCCACAGCCCGGGCATTGGCCCTGCCACTTCGGGCTGCTCGCACCGCATTCGGTACAGCTGTAAATCGATTTGACCTTGGCCACTCAGATATCCCCGATTTCCAGCGGTACACGTGCCGCCAGGGCACAAAACAGTTCGTAGGAAATGGTGCCGGCGGCAGCGGCCACTTCGTCGGCCGTGACCTCGCCGGCGATGCCGCGGCCCCACAGCGTCACCGGCGCGCCGATGCCGGCTTCCGGGATGTCGGTGATATCGCAGGCCAGCATGTCCATCGACACCCGACCGACCGTCGTCGTCCGCTTGCCCATGACCATGATCGGCGTGCCGCTGCTTGCATGCCGCGGATAACCGTCGGCATAGCCGCAGGCGACGACGCCGATGCGCATCGCCCGTGGCGCCGTAAAGGTGCCACCGTAGCCGACGCGCTCGCCGGCGGCGATGTCCTGGACGCCGATCAAGGCGCTGCTCAGCGTCATCGCCGGCTGCAAGTCGAGCTCGGCGGCAGTGGTTTCGGCAAACGGGCTGCTGCCGTAGAGCATGATGCCCGGCCGCACCCAGTCGGCGTGCGTCTGCGGGTGGCGCAGGATGGCCGCCGAATTGGCCAGGCAGCGCTTGCCCGACCAATCGCCGGCCAGTTCGTTGAAACGAGCAAGTTGCCAGTCGACGCCGCGCTCGCCGTCGGCTTCGGCGAAATGCGTCATCAGCATGACGTCGGTGCGGGCCAGGCTTGCCAGTCTGGCCCGCGCTGCCGGCAGCGTACGTTCAGTAAAGCCAAGCCGGTTCATGCCGGTATTGAGCTTGAGGCAGATCGACAGCGGCGCGTCGGCCGGCGCCGTGGCAAGCAGCAATTCAAGCTGCTCCGGGCAATGAATGACCGTGGTCAGGCCGTGTTCGACGACGGCGCGCGCATCGCGGGCGGAAAAGATGCCTTCGAGCAGCACGATCGGTTGCGTAATACCGGCTTCGCGCAGCGCCACGGCATTTTCCGTTTCCAGCATGGCGAAGCCGTCGGCCTCGCCGCGCAGCGCTTCGACGGCACGCCACTGGCCATGCCCGTAGGCGTTGGCCTTGATCACCGCCCAGGCCTTGGCGCCCGGCGCCCGGCGTTTGGCCTGGCGATAGTTGTGCAGGATGGCGGCCGGCGAAATGCGGGCGCGGATGGGACGGGAGGTTTTCATGAAGCGAGTTCTCGCAACTTGCTCTTGGCAAAGTCGATGAAGGTGGCCGCCAGACGCGAGCGGAAACGGTCCTGCGGATGCACCAGGTAAAGGCTGCGCTTGAGGGGCGGACTGAGCGGGATCGCGGCCAGCGCGCCGAGCCGGGTTTCCTTGGCGACCACGGCGCGCGACACGATGGCAAAGCCAAGCCCGGTGGACACCACGCCCTTCAGCGCTTCCGGGCTGCCCAGCTCCATTTGCGTCTTGAGGGCATCGACCGGCACCGCGTGCTGACGGAAGTAGCTGTCGATGACTTCGCGCGTCCCGGAACCGGGTTCGCGCGAGATGTATTCGTAATCGACGAGCCCTTTGGCCGTCACCGAAGCCAGATTGGCCAGCGGATAATCGGGCGCGCAGATCACCAGCAACTCGTCTTCGCAACAGATCTGGCAGGCCAGGCCGGAAAGCTTGGCGGGCGTTTCGATGAGGCCGACGTCAAGCGTGTGTTCGGCCACCCGGCTTTCGATGCTTTCCGAGTTGGCGACGATCAGGCGGGCCCGCACCTGCGGGTAGAGCGCGTTGAATTCGCCGAGCACGCGCGGCAGCATGAACTCGGCAATCGTCGTCGAGGCGCCGACCAGCAGCGGGCCGCGCATTTCGCCGGTCATTTCCGAGAGACGGGTTTCCATCTCGTCGGAGAGCGCGAGGATGCGCTCGGCGTAGCCAAGCACCAGTTCGCCGGCCGGAGTCAGCGAGATGCCGCCGTGGCGGCGTTCGAACAGGCGGGTACTGTATTGCTCTTCCAGTTGCTTGATCTGGAAGGTAACGGCGGGCTGCGTCATGAACAGGGCGTCGGCCGCGCGGGTGAAGCTGAGATGCTTGGCTACGGCATGAAACACCTGCAGACGCCGGTCAGCCATGATTATTCTCCCTGGAAGATACGCGGCCGATATTCAATCACATTCCGGGAGCCGGCCACCGGTCAACCCGAAAAATCAGGCATTTTCCCCCCATTGACGCGCCGCTGTCACGCCGCTTTAACGGCAAAGTCTTAATGTAGTCTTTTCGACACACGGCAACGACCAGGCCCGAACATGCACAACTCCAAGGGCCGCGCAAGCCTTGCGCGCGACGCTGAGCGTGGTATAACCCTCGACCAAAGTTATATAAGAGACAAGAGAAGATACCAAGTGCCGTTTGGCTTCTACATCATCATGGCCGCGCAGTTCTTTTCCGCGCTGGCCGACAACGCCCTGCTCATCGCCGCCATCGCCGCTCTGCGCGAGATGCAGGCGCCGGCTGAGTACGAACCGCTGCTGAAAACCTTTTTCACGGTGTCCTACGTCCTGCTCGCGGCTTTCGTCGGCGCCTTTGCCGATTCGATGCCGAAGTGGCGGGTCATGTTCATCAGCAATACGATCAAGATTTTCGGCTGCAGCCTGATGTTCTTCGGCGCCCACCCGCTGCTTGCCTACGCCGTCGTCGGTCTTGGCGCTGCCGCCTATTCGCCGGCCAAGTACGGCATCCTCACCGAATACCTGCCGCATCGCCTGCTCGTCGTCGCCAATGGCTGGATCGAGGGCCTGACTGTCGGCGCCATCATTCTTGGCGTCGTCATCGGCGGCACGCTGATCAAGCCCGACATCGCCGCCAGCATGCTGGCCTTCGACTTCCCGCTGATCGACACCGGCGTCGATACGGTCGGCGAAATGGCACTTTCCGTCGTGGCCGTGCTCTACATCCTGGCCTCGCTGTTCAATCTTTACGTGCCGGATACCGGGGTCGATCACAAGCCGCTCAAGCGCAACCCCTTCTATCTCATCCACGAGTTCAACCACTGTCTCGCCCTGCTCTGGCGCGACCGTCTCGGCCAGATCTCGCTGGCAGTCACCACGCTGTTCTGGGGCGCGGCTTCAACGCTGCAGTTCATCGTCATCAAGTGGTCCGAAGTCGCCCTTAATCTCGACCTGTCGAAATCCTCGATGCTGCAAGGCGTGGTTGCGGTCGGCGTCGCTTCCGGCGCCGTCTTCGCCGCCAAGTTCATCACCTTGCGCAAGTCGGTGCGGGTCATTCCGCTCGGCATCGCGATGGGCCTCATCGTGCTGGTCATGAATTTCGTCACCAGCATGTGGTTTGCCGTGCCGCTGCTGATCCTGATCGGCGGCCTGTCCGGCTTCTTCGTCGTGCCGATGAACGCGCTGCTGCAGCATCGCGGCCATATCCTGATGGGCGCCGGCCATTCGATCGCCGTGCAGAACTTCAACGAGAATCTCTCCATCCTGATCATGACCGGCATCTACTACGTGATGATCAAGGTAGACATGTCGATCTACTGGGTGGTCACGCTGTTCGGCCTGTTCGTCAGTGGCATCATGTACCTGATCCGTCAGCGCCACATCATCAATCAGGCGCAACAGGACGACGTGGCGCACCTGGACGACACGACGCATCACTGCTGAGCAAGCCTGATGCAGGCCGGCCGGGGCAGTCCCGACCGGTCGACCTCTTCTAGAAGGGCAATTCCGGCGCCATCCGCTCACGCAGCGTACGCCGGGCGAAGAGCAGGTCTTCCCAGGCTTTCGACTTGTCCGGCAGGTTGCGCAGCAAATAAGCCGGGTGATAGGTCACCACGACCGGGATACCGGCATATTCGAACGGCTTGCCGCGCATCGAGGCAAGCGACTTGTCGTCGTGCAGCACCGCATGCACCGCCGCCTTGCCGAGCAGGACGATGATCTTCGGCTTGAGCAAGGCGATCTGCCGCTCCAGATAAGGCCAGCAGGCCGCCATCTCGGCCGCTTCCGGCGTCCGGTTGCCGGGCGGCCGGCATTTCACCGCATTGGCGATATAAACCTTGTTGCCGCGACTGATGTCGAGCGCCGCCAGCATGTTGTCGAGCAACTTGCCGGCCTGGCCGACGAAAGGCTCGCCCTGCACATCCTCGTCGGCACCGGGGCCTTCGCCGATGAACAGCCAGTCCGGATTTTCATCACCGACGCCGAACACCGCCTGACGGCGCTGCTCACACAGGCCGCAGGCACGACAGCCAGCCACCTGCGTTTTCAATTCGGGCCAATCCAGGCCGTCGACCGTTACAGCGGAGCCGGGCACCATGACCGGACGCGGGCGCGGGGCTTCCGTTGCCGCCACTGGTGGAGCCTGAACTGACGCCGGCTTTGGTGCCAGCGCCGGCAACTCGGCACCGAGCACCGGCTCGGCTGCGGCCGGCACTTCCGGCGCAACACTTGCCGGCTGCTGTCTGGCCTGGTCACGCAGCACCCAGAGCGGGGCCACGCCCATCTCGACCAGCATCTGTTCGCGACTCAGGCTCATGCCAGTTCCTTGTCAAAAATCAGCGCATCCTCGCGCCCGCTGGCGGCCGGGTAATAGCCCTTGCGCAAACCGATCTGGCGAAAACCGAAATGGCGATAGAGCTCGACCGCCCGCTCGTTCGACGGACGCACTTCGAGAAAGAGCTTGGTCGCGCCACCTTGCCGGGCGGCCTGCATGGCATTGCGCAGCAGGCGGGCACCATAGCCCTGGCCGTGATGACGCGCCGCCACGCCGATATTGAGCAGGTGCGCCTCGTCGATCACCGACATGACCACCGAAAAACCGATCAGCTCACCGCCCAGGCGGCAGACCCAGACGCTGTAGCCGGCGCTCAGCGAATCGGCGAAATTGCCGCGCGACCACGGAAAGGGCTGCAGCGAGGCTTCCAGTGCAGCCACCTGATCGAGATCGTGCTCGTTCATCGGAAAGAACTCGGCCGCCAGATGGAATTCGCTCACGCCCTGCCCCCTTCGCTCAGCCGCTCGGCGACCGTCTTGGCGACCTTGTCGCGCACGTAGAGCGGCGCTGCCTGCGCGGCATCGATGCCTTCGCCGCGCAGCAGGCACGGCACGGCAAGCTGTGCCAGCACCGCCGCCGTGGGCAGGATATCGCTGCGCACGGACAGCCCGGCCTCGGCCAGACGCTGGGCGAGCAATGGATAAGCGGCCGGCGCATTGCCGCAGGCCAGCCAGCCGGTTTCGGCCGGAATTTGCACGTCGACCGGTGCGCAAACACGAATCTCGCCCTGCAAGGCATAACCGTCAGCGGTACGCCGGTAGGCGCCGGCATAGACTTCACCCATGCGCGCATCGAGCAGCGCCAGCACCTGCTCGGCGCCAGTCGCGGCGCCCATCGCCTCGAGGCTGGTCAGCGGCAACAGCGGAATCCCGTTCGCCACAGCCAGGCCCTGGGCCGCGCCGCAAGCGACGCGCAAACCGGTAAAGGCACCGGGACCAACCCCGAAGGCAATCGCGTCAAGCTGGCTGACCGCAACCGCCGCTTCGGCGAGTAGCTCGCGGACAAGCGGCAACAGGGTTTCGGAATGCGAACGGCCGGCCGGACAAATGCGCACGCTCAGTTCGCCGTCACGCCAAAGGGCACAGGAACCGAGTTCGGTTGAGGTTTCGAGAGCGAGGATCAGCATGGGGCGACATTTTACCGGAGGCATGCCCGGCCGCGACCAGCGAATGGAAGCTTAATTACCGCCCCGACCAGGAATCAGTCGCGCCGCCCGCCGCGCTCCGGACGCGATTCGCGTTCGAAGTTGCCGCCGCGCTGCTCACGGATTTCCTCGCGCATGCGCCGCCGGTCTTCCGGCGGCACTTCGTTCCAGCGGCGCGGCCCGTCGTCGCGCCGGATCTCGCGCTCCTGCTGCCAGTGCTCGCGCATCTGCTGGCGCATCTGGCGCCGCTCATCCGGCGGCAGGTCACGCCAGCGCGCCTGCGCCCAAGCACTGCCGACCGAGCCGGAAAGGCTGAGCAGCAACAGCAGGGAGAGCAGAAGACGGCGTTTCATGATGGCGGGAGCAGCTTTGCGGTTTCGACATGATCATTGTCCATCCGCCCCCGCAGGGCAAGCCCGCCCAGTTGTAAAAATATGTTTCCCGCAGGACGGTCGCAATTCCTTGTTACCATTGATTGCGCTTCATTCACCGTCAGCAATTATCCTTGCCCACATGAGCGAACAACAACACACCCATATCCTGGTCGTCGATGACGACGCCCGCCTGCGCGACCTGCTGACCCGTTACCTCGGCGAACAGGGCTTCGAGGTCAAGGCTGCCGGCGATGGCCAGCAGATGGACAAGCTGCGCAGCCGCGAACATTTCAACCTGATCGTGCTCGACCTGATGCTGCCCGGCGAAGACGGCCTGACCATCTGCCGGCGCCTGCGCGGTAGCGGTGACCTGACGCCGATCATCATGCTTACCGCCAAGGGCGACGAGGTGGACCGCATTGTCGGCCTGGAAATGGGCGCCGATGATTACCTGCCCAAGCCCTTCAATCCGCGCGAACTGCTCGCCCGCATCCATGCCGTGCTGCGCCGCCAGGGCAATCGCCCGCCCGGCGCGCCGGGCGAGGAAGCCGAGATGATCCAGTTCGGCAACATCGAGGTCGATCTCGCCGCGCGCACGCTCAAACGCGGCGACGAGCTGCTGCCGCTGACCACCGGCGAGTTCGCCGTGCTCAAGGTTCTGCTGCACCACCCGCGCCAGCCACTGTCACGCGACAAGCTGATGTCGCTGGCACGCGGCCGCGAACAGGGCCCGTTCGATCGCGCCATCGACGTCCAGGTATCGCGCCTGCGCAAGCTGATCGAAGCCGATCCGGCGCAGCCGCGCTACCTGCAGACGGTCTGGGGCTTCGGCTACGTTTTCGTCCCTGACGGTGCCGCCCGCGACGCATGACGCCCCGCTCGCTGCTGGCGCGCACCTTTTTGCTGCTCGCCCTGCTCGTCCTGCTCACCACCGCGGCCTGGCTCAGTCTCTTCCGCCACATTGATGCCGAGCCGCGCGCCCGTGAAAGTGCGCAGCTGGCCGCCTCGGCGGTCAACCTGATCCGCGCCTCGCTTTTCGCCGCCGCCCCGGAAAAACGCCTCGGCCTGTTTGCCGAATTCGCCTCGCGCGAAGGCATCCGGCTTCTTCCTGCCGAACCGGAAGACCGCATCGAACCCATGCCCGACAGTCGTTTTCACCGGCTGCTCGAACGCGAGCTGAGCAGCCGTCTCGGCGAACATACCCGCGTCGCTGCCAGTGTCGATGGCGAGCCTGGTTTCTGGATCAGCTTCCGGCTTGACGAGCATGACGACGACGAGGAATACTGGCTGGTCCTGCCGCGCGAACGGGCGGCCCGCAACTTCACCATGCACTGGCTGAGCTGGGGCCTGCTCGCCATTGCGCTGGCACTCGCCGTTGCCTGGCTGATCGCCTCGCGCATCAGCCGGCCGCTGAAAGCCATGGCGCGCTCGGTCGAAGCGGTCGGCCGCGGCCAGACGCCGCCCCCGCTACCGGAAGATGGCGCCGAAGAACTGCGTCGCCTGGCCGGCGCCTTCAACACCATGGCGAGCGATCTGGAACGGCATGAAAAGGACCGCTCGGAAGTCCTCGCCGGCATTTCACACGACCTGCGCACGCCGCTGACCCGCCTGCGCCTCGAAGCCGAACTCAGCGTTGCCGACGAATCGGCCCGCCTGGCCGTAGTCGCCGACATCGAGCAGATGGAAGCGGTGATCTCGCAATTCATGGACTACGCACGCACCGAAAGTGGCGAAGATGCCGTGCCGGTCGATCTGGCGGCCCTGCTTGCCGGCATCGTCGACCACCAGGGGTGTGTCGGACGCGCGCTGCCGGCCGAGATCGGAGCGTTACCGGAAATCAGCCTGCGCCCGAAAGCCATCCGGCGCGCCCTGACCAACCTGATCGACAATGCCTGGAAATACGGCGGCGGCGATGTCCGCCTCAAGGCCGCAACGGTCGACAACGAAATTCACATCGAAATCAGCGATCGCGGCCCGGGCATTCCGGCAACCGAAACCGAGCGCCTGAAGCGGCCCTTCGCCCGCCTTGAGACAGCCCGCACCAATGCTGGTGGCACCGGCCTCGGGCTGGCCATCGTCGAACGCATCGCCCGCCTGCACGGTGGCCGTCTCGACCTGCTGGCGAACCCGGGCGGCGGCCTGCTCGCCTGCCTGGCCTTGCCGCTCAGGCGTTAAGTGCCTGGCAGGTTTCTTCCAGTTCGGCCTCGATACCACCCAGCGCGGCGATAATCTTGCCGCCGTCCAGACCCAGCCGCAACCAGGCCGTACGCTCGAGCGGCATGACCATTTCATCGGCCGAATGCGCCAGCCCCAGGCCATGCGCCAGGGTATCGGCAACGTGGATCAGATCCGCCAGCGAACCACACTCGGCGGCCGCCGGCTGATGGTGCTCGGCAACCGCCGCATGCAATGCCGGCGGGAAGCGCCAGGCATCGGACAGCATGCCGCCGACCTCGGTGTGATCAAGCCCGAGCACATCACGCTCGGCAACGACGAGGAAGCAGTCGTGCTTGTGACGATAGGCCAGGGCCTCGGCATACTGCACCGGAAAATTGGCTGCCAGCACCAGTTGACCGATGTCGTGCAGAATGCCGCCGGTAAAGGCCAGTTCCGGATTCTGCCCGACACCGCCGGCCAGCCCCCGGGCCAGCAGGCCCACCGCAGCACAATGCCGGAGGTAGGCCCGGGCATCGAAGCCCGGGCAATGATCGAGGCGGAAGGCACCGCTCATGCCCACCGCCAGCACCATGCTGCGCACGGCACGAAAACCGAGCACGACGACTGCCTCATTGATCGTGCCGACCCGGCTCTGCAAGCCGTAGAACGAGGAGTTTGCCACGCGCAGCACACGCGCCGTCAGCCCCTGGTCGTGGGCAATCTGATGGGCGATGCGCGTCACGTCGATATCTTCGTTATCAAACGAGGCAAGCAATTCAGTCACTGCCGCCGGCAGCGAAGGCAATTGCTTGAGACGGGCGGCGACCTGCTCGCGGGTCAGTTTGCTCATGTGCCACTCTCCATCCGGTAATCGAGTATGGCCTGATAGAGCAGACGCGTTTCCGCCCCGTCGCCGGCCTTGCGAAACAACTGGTCGAGTTGCCTGGCCAGGCGGGCCCGCCTGGCCTCACTGGCCGCCGCATCCTCGACGACCTCGCGTACGACGCGGATCTCGGCAACTTCGCGCCGCGCCAGCCCGTGCAACATGCTTTCGCTCACTTCGGCAGCCGCCGGCACCAGCACATGCCCGCCGGCATCCATCACCGCTTCGGCCACCTGCATGCCAACAGTCACCTCGCCCAAGGGCAGGGACACGATCTCTTTCATGTTATTTCTCCTCCAGCAGCAGGAAACGCCCGCTGACCGAGCCACTCGGCCTGATCTGGCGCCAACGGCAAACAAATTCCCGGCCGGCGATTGCAACACAATGCTCTTCGCCAAACAGCGGTATTTCCGGCAGGACATCGCCCAGACTCGCCCCCAACGGCAAACCGCGCCCGGGGAAAAGGGCATGCGCCGCTTCGTTGACCAGGACCAGCATGCCATCGTTATCAATGCCGATGACCGGCCACGGCAACTGGGAGAGCAGTTCCTGCAAAATCATGTAGCCCTGACCACCGGTTTCGCGCAGGGCCTCGTTTTCCTGCAGCAAATGCCGGCGTTCCTCTTCGATGCGCAGCAACTCGCGCCCGGCCACTTCGACTTCCTGCGCCAGACGGCCGTAATCGTCGGCAACCCGACGCCGCTCCAGCGCCGTCTCGATCGCCTGGCGCAAAACCCCGGCCGCAAGCGGCAACGGGATCACCCGATGCAGCAGACCAATGGCCCCCAGCTCGGCAACCTGGCGACGACTTTTCGCCCGTTCATCGCTAAGCAGGATGCGCTCGCATTGCGGCTGCACGTGCGCCACCTGCCGAATCACCGCCGCCGCATCAAAATTGCCGGTCGATGGACCACAGACCAGCACATCGACCCCGTTACCGGCCAGCCAGACCGTTGCGCTGGCGTAATCCGCGACAACGCAGACCCGGTGACCATCCCCCTCCAGCAGGGAAATCGCCTCTTCGGCGGCGTCGACCGCTACCAGCAAGGCCATCGGCTGGCGCGTGCGGGAACGCAGCAGATTGGCCGGCAAGCGCTTGTCGGCGCCGAGCAGTTCGCCCATTGCCGTCTGGCCGAGCGGACGCGAGAAGTAATAGCCCTGGATGATGTCGCACTGGTGCGAGATGAGTAGCGCCAACTGCTCGACCGTTTCGACGCCCTCCGCGACCACCTTGAGCTTGAGATGGTGCGCCATGGTGATCACGGCGCGCGTGATCGAGGCATCGTCGGCATCGGCCGCGATGTCCTGGACGAAGGAACGATCGACCTTGAGCGCATCAAGCGGGAAGCGCTTGAGGTAAGCCAGGCTGGAATAGCCGGTACCGAAATCATCGAGCGACAGGGTCACGCCCATTTCCTTGAGCGCCCGCAGCATATGCACGGCCGCATCCGGATTCTGCATCAGCATGCTCTCGGTAATTTCGAGATCGAGGCAAGCCGGCGCCAGACCGCTCTGTTTGAGCGTCTCGGCAATATCGGCGAGCAGGGTTTCGGACTGCAACTGACGCGCCGAAAGATTGACCGACACGCTCGGTATGTCCAGTCCGTTCTGCTGCCAGATCACCGCCTGACGGCAGGCTTCCTGCAAGACCCAGCGCCCGACCTGGATGATCAGTCCGGTCTCTTCGAGCAGCGGAATGAACTGGTCGGGCGGCACCACGCCACGTCGCGGATGGTTCCAGCGCAGCAGCGCCTCGGCGCCGGTCACCCGGCCGTTTTCGCAACTCACCTTGGCCTGGTAATAAAGCATGAACTCGCCATGCACGATGGCGTTGCGCAGGTCGGTTTCGAGGAAGAGGCGGTCACGCACGTCGTCGTGCATCAGGGCCGAGTAGAACTGGTAATTGTTGCGCCCGTTCATCTTGGCATGGCGCACGGCGATTTCGGCATTCGACACCAGTTCGTGCGCGTCGCTGCCATCCTGCGGATGGAAGACCAGGCCCAGGCTGGCCGTGACGAAGATGTCCTGGCCCTCGACCCGCACCGGCAGAAGCAAGGCATCGATCACCCGATGCGCCACGATGGCGGCCTGCGAAGTGTCCTCGACATCCGGCAACAATACGGCAAAGACATCACCACCCAGACGACCAAGAATGTCGGATTCGCGCAGCAGGCCGGACAGTCGCCCCGCCACCTGGCGCAGCAGCTCGTCGCCCGACATGTGGCCGAGAGTCTGATTGACCTCGCGGAAATGATCGATATCGACCACCATGACCCCGACCGGCAAATCCTTGCGCTTGGCCAGTGCAATCAGGCGCCGCGCCTGGTCGTAGAACATCAGCTGGTTGGGCAGAGCGGTCAACGCATCAAAATGGGCAAAAAAGGGCGACTGCCCATGCTCGGTCACCAGGCTGGTAATGTCACTGGCCACGCCGCCAACACTGACAATCAGGCCATTCTCGTTATGTACCGGGAAAGTGCGCGCATGCAACCAGCGGATGCCGCCGCCCGGCCGCCGGATACGGAACTTCTCGTCGAGCCCGCCCAGGCGATGCTGCTGTGCCGCACGCAGCAGGCTGGCTCTATCATCTTCATGGACATGCTTCAGCCAGTCGCGACGATCGGCGTAGAGCGCTTCGACATAACGCCCCCAGATCTGCTCGTATCCCTTGCTGACATAGGTAACACGCTGGGTTTCAGCCTCGACCAGCCAGTAGCACTCGGGCGTATTGCTGGCCAGTTGCAGGAAGCGCGCCTCGCCCTCGTCGATCCCCGAAACTCTCGGCGGCAGGCCTGCCTCAGCCTGTTGCTCGCGCAGCAGGCGCAGCCGGGAGCACTCGCGTTCAACGACAGCGAGCAGGCGCGACCGATTGCTCTTGAAAACCAGATCGCTGGCACCGTTTTCCAGCAGTTCGACCGGCACATTGCGGCAACCGGGAGCAATCGTCAGCACGATGGGCACATCGGCCGCCAGCGGACGAATCAGGTCGACCGCCTCGGCCGCGCTCAGATCCGGCACCGCGCAATCGAGCAGCACGATATCCCAGTCCTCGACCCGCAAGGCTTCGGCGACTTCCTCGCCATCACACATCTGGCGGGCATAGACATCGTAACCACCACCGCGCAGGGCATCGAGCAGATGCTGGCCGTCCTGCTCATTGGCATCGACAATCAGTATCCGTAACAGGTTCGACGAATCGGGCTGCGCCAGTTCCTCCACCTGCCACCTCCTCTTATCCGAATCCTGTCAAGGGAACCCGGCACGCCAATCACTGCCGGATCATTGCCCCACATCCTACATCACAGGCGACGCCGCCGTCAGTAGATGCGAAATGCATTTGGTGACACCGCGATCAAGCCGGTGTGGAATTCGCGGATTGCGGCCGCAAGGGGAACTCCGCCAGAATCCGGTAACTGGCGCCAGCCTCCGTAGCTTGCGAAGCAGCCAGCACAAAATGCTCACATTGCCAATCGATCACCGGCAGATCCGGCAACACGGGCACCGCGTCAGCAGGCATGCGGCGCAGCAGGGTCACATGCGGCACAAAATCGGGATGGCTGGCATCAAAGGCAAAGCCATCCACCACCAATGCCTGGCGCAAGGCGAGCACCAGTTCATCCAGTGCTGGCACCCGCTGGCTGCAGCCGGCCCAGGCCAGGCGCTTGTGCGGCCAGTACGCGAGGCGATCCAGTTGCAGGCCAAAGGTCCGGCCGCTGAAGCCGGAAACAGCCCGGCACAATTCCGGCAGGCGCTGTTCGGAAACATTGCCGAGGAAAGCCAGGGTCAGGTGAATGGTTTCCTGCCGGGTGGCCCGGCCACCGAACAGCCCGGCACACTCGGCGGCGACACCGGCCAGGCTGGTGGCGACGCTGGCTGGCGGCCACAGGGCGAAGAAAACGCGGCGCGTTGCGCCCGCTTCGGAGGCTGACGATCCGGACTCAGCCGGCACGTTCGACCAGCACCACGGCCTGCGCCTCGATCGCCTCTTCACGGCCGAGATAGCCGAGTTTTTCGTTGGTCTTGCCCTTGATATTGACGCAATCGAGAGCAATACCGAGATCGGCCGCGACATTGGCGACCATCGCCGCGGCGTGCGGCGCGAGCTTGGGCTGCTGCGCAATCAGCGTCGCATCGACATTGACCGGCCGCCAGCCGCGCTCGGCAAGCAAGGCCACCGCGCCGCGCAGCAGGACGCGACTGTCGGCTCCCTTGTAGCGCGGATCGGTATCGGGAAAGTGGCGCCCGATGTCGCCGAGCGCCACGGCACCGAGCAGCGCATCGGTGATCGCGTGCAACAGCGCATCGGCGTCTGAATGCCCGAGCAGGCCGGTGGCGTGCGGAATCTCGACGCCGCCGAGAATCAGCTTGCGGCCCTCGACCAGTCGATGAACGTCGTAACCCTGCCCGACCCGGATATTCATTTGCGTCCCCTCAGGATCATCGCCGCCAGCGCCAGGTCGGCCGGAAATGTGACTTTCAGATTGGTCGAATCGCCCTTGACCAGCTTCGGCTTGTGGCCCATCGCCTCGATCGCCCCCGCTTCGTCGGTCACGGCGCGGCAATTTTCGAGTGCTTCGGCGAGTCGACCGTAACGGAACATCTGCGGCGTCTGTGCCTGCCACAGGCCGTCGCGCGGCTCGGTGGCGGCGACGCGCTGTTCGGCATCGGCGCGTTTCAGGGTATCGGCAACCGGCACGGCAAGAATGCCGCCAACCGGATCATCGGCCAGCTCGCGCAACAGCGCGGCGAGCATGTCGGCACTCAGGCAGGGCCGCGCAGCATCATGTACCAGCACCCAGTCATCGTCGGTCGCCACCATCGCTGCGGCGCGCAGGCCGTTGCCGACGCTGTCGGCACGGGTCGCCCCGCCGCAGCGCACGGTTTCAAGCTTGGCGCCGAGGTCGGACCAGTCGTGCCGGCTCCATTCCGCGTCGTCCGGCGAAAGCACGACCCAGACGCGTTCGATTTCCGGGCAGGCGACCAGCGCCGCCAGCGTATGATGAATCAGCGGTCGGCCGAGCAGACTCAGGTACTGTTTGGGTTTCTCGGCGCCGAAGCGGGAACCGCTGCCAGCAGCGGGAACGATTGCGAAATAACGTGGCATGGCTTAATTTTACTGAATAACGATCATAAGAA
This sequence comes from Quatrionicoccus australiensis, assembly GCF_020510525.1. Taxonomy (NCBI): domain Bacteria; kingdom Pseudomonadati; phylum Pseudomonadota; class Betaproteobacteria; order Rhodocyclales; family Azonexaceae; genus Quatrionicoccus; species Quatrionicoccus australiensis. The sequence continues at coordinate 1,889,487 of NZ_CP075188.1, read as the reverse complement.
GAGAATCCTCATGAGCTTTGTCGTTCCCGAACTTGCCGCTCCGGTCGAAGCTTTTGCGACGGCACTCGGCATCGGCCTGCTGGTCGGCCTCGAACGCGAACGCCGCCCGGACTCGGCGGCCGGCCTGCGCACCTTTGCCCTGGTCGCCATGCTCGGCTGCCTGTTCGCGCTGCTCGGCGAGAAAAGTGGCGGGCCGTGGCTACTGGTCGCCGGCCTGCTCGTCATCTCGGGTTCGATGATCGCGTCCAATTTCTCGACACAACAGGAAGAACAATACCGCGGCTTCACCTCGGAGGCGGCAATCATCGTTACCTACGGTCTAGGCGCTGCGGTCTGGTTCGGTTACGCGACGCTGGCCGTGATGCTCGCCATCACCACCACCGTGCTGCTCTATTTCAAGGCCGAACTGCGTCAGTTCAGCGAACGCACGACGCCCAAGGACATCAATTCCATCCTGCAGTTTGCCGTACTCTCGCTGGTCATCCTGCCCATCCTGCCGAGTGCCGATTTCGGTCCCTATGACGCGATCAACCCGCGCCAGGTTTGGTGGATGGTGGTGCTGATCTCCGGCCTGGCGCTCTCTGGCTACCTCGCCCTGCGCATCATTGGCGCCCGGCACGGCGCGGCGCTGCTCGGCATTTTCGGCGGTCTGGCCTCGTCGACCGCCACGACCATGATGTTCTCGCGCCACGCCCGCGATCACGCGCACCTGGTACGCATGTCGGCAATCGTCATCCTGATCGCCAACGTCATGGTGATGATCCGCCTCGGCCTGGTTTCCGGCGTCGTCGCCCCCAACCTGGTAATGCCGATCGCCACAGTTTTTGCCTGCGGCATCGTGCCCGGCATCGTCATGGCGCTCTACGGCTGGAAGATCCTCAACGCCGCCGGCGAACTGCCGATGCCCGAGGTCAAGAACCCGACCGAACTGCGCACCGCGATTTCCTTCGGCCTGCTCTACGCCATCGTGCTGCTCGCCTCGGCCTGGTTGCAGGACATCGCCGGCAACAGCGGCCTCTACATCGTCGCACTCGCATCCGGCCTGACCGATGCCGACGCCAGCGTGCTGTCGACGCTGCGCATGTTCAACCTGGAAAAAATTTCCAGCGGCGAAGCGGTGATCGCCGTGACGCTCGCCCTGATGGCCAACCTGATCTTCAAGATCGGCCTGGTGATCAGCATCGGCGGCGCCAAACTCGCCCGCTACGCCCTGCCCGGCCTGTTCGCGATCGGTTGCGGCATGGCCGGCGGTTTGTTGCTGATCTGAGAGGTCCACCGTGTCCAGCATCCGCCCGCCGGCCGTCGCCGGCAGCTTCTACCCCGCCGACCCGGCGCTGCTGGCCGCCACGCTTGACCGTTTGCTCGCCGATGCCGGGATGCCGTCCGGCCTGCCCCCCAAGGCCCTGATCGTACCGCATGCCGGCTACATCTACTCTGGCCCGAGCGCGGCGCGCGCCTATGCGCTGCTGGCGCCGCTGCGCCGGCAGATCCGCCGCGTCGTGCTGCTCGGTCCGACCCACCGCGTTGCGGTCAACGGCCTGGCACTGCCCGAATCCGGTTTTTTCGCGACACCGCTCGGCAACATCGAAATCGACCAGGAAGCCGTCGCCGACCTGCAACACCTGCCGCAGGTACTGGCCAGCGAACGCGTGCATGCGCAGGAGCACTCGCTCGAAGTACACCTGCCCTTCCTGCAGCGCACGCTGGCCGACTTCAAGCTGCTGCCGCTCGCGGTCGGCAACGCCGCACCGGAAGCCGTGGCCGAAGTGCTCGACATCCTGTGGGGCGGCCCGGAAACGCTGATCGTGATCAGCACCGACCTGTCGCATTTCCTGCCTTATGCCGCCGCTCAACTGAGCGATGGCGCAACCTGCCAGCAGATTCTCGCCTGCACCAGCGCCATCCGCCCGGAGCAGGCCTGCGGCGCCCTCCCGCTCAACGGCCTGCTGCTCACCGCGCGTCAGCGCGGCCTGCAGCCCGAGCTGCTCGACCTGTGCAACTCCGGCGATACCGCCGGCGATCGCAACCGCGTCGTCGGCTACGCTGCCTTTGCCCTGCGCGAGGCCGGCCATGTCTGATCTCGGCAGCAGCCTGCTGACCCTGGCCCGGCATGCGATCACCAGTCGCTTCGTCGAATCCGGCTTGCTCGCGCATCAGCCCGGACTGCCTCCCGGCACGGTCGACCTGCCGGAATTGCACAAAATGGGCGCCACTTTCGTCACGCTCAGCCAGCGCGGCCAGTTGCGCGGTTGCATCGGCAGCCTGGAAGCCTGGCGGCCGCTGCTTCAGGACGTCCAGGAAAACGCCCGTGCCGCCGCCTTTCGCGATCCGCGCTTCAAGCCGCTCGGCGTCGACGAACTCGGCCGCACCCGTGTCGAGGTCTCGCTGCTGACGCCGGCCACGCCTATCCAGTTCGCCAGCGAGGCCGATGCGCTCGCCCAGTTGCAGCCGGGCCGCGACGGCATCATCTTCACCGCCGGCGGCCGCCGCTCGACTTTCCTGCCGCAGGTCTGGGAACAACTGCCGGAACCCGCCGACTTCATGGCCCATCTCAAACAGAAGGCCGGCCTGCCCGCCACTTACTGGGGCGACGATGTCCGGCTCGAACGCTACGCCGTGATGAAGTGGCAGGAAAACACGCCATGAATCATCCCGCCCGCTGGTGGCACGCGCTCCCCGACGGCCGCATCCAGTGCGACCTCTGCCCGCGCGACTGCCAGTTGCACGAGGGCCAGCGCGGCGCCTGCTTCGTGCGCCAGATGCAGGATGGCGGCATGCAGCTGACGACCTATGGCCGCTCGTCCGGCTTCTGCATCGACCCGATCGAGAAAAAGCCGCTCAACCACTATTACCCGGGCAGCAGCATCCTGTCCTTCGGCACCGCCGGCTGCAACTTGGCCTGCAAGTTCTGCCAGAACTGGGACATCTCGCGTTCGAAGGACATGGATCGCCTGCTCGCCAGCGCCAGCCCGCAGGCCATTGCCGAAGCTGCCGTCGCGCATGGCGCGGACGCGGTGGCCTACACCTACAACGACCCGGTGATCTTTGCGGAATACGCCATCGACACCGCACTCGCCTGTCGCGCCCGCGGCATCCGCAATGTCGCGGTGACTGCCGGCTACATCCACCCGGCGCCGGCGCGCGAGTTCTTTGCCGTGATGGATGCCGCCAACGTCGATCTCAAGGCCTTCACCGACGATTTCTATCACCAGCTGTGCGGCGGCCACCTGCAACCGGTGCTCGACCTGCTTGCATACGTCCACCACGAAACCGCCTGCTGGCTGGAAATCACCACCCTGCTGATCCCCGGCCACAACGACAGCCCGGCCGAAATCGGCAGACTGGCGCACTGGATCGCGCGCGAACTGGGCCCGGACGTGCCGCTGCACTTTTCCGCCTTCCATCCCGACTGGAAGATGGCCGACGTGCCGGACACGCCGCCGGCAACCCTGAGCCACGCCCGCCACATTGCCCAGGACGCCGGCCTGAATTACGTCTATACCGGCAACGTGCACGACCGCGCAGGCGGCACCACCTTCTGCCCGAGCTGCCAGGCCGCCCTGATCGTGCGCGACTGGTATGACATCCGGCATTACGAACTGACTACCGACGGCAACTGCCCCCACTGCAAGGCCCGCATCGCCGGCCATTTCGGCGCCAGCCTCGGGCGCGACGGCAAAGCTTTCGGCCCGCACCGCATTCCTGTTCACATCAGCTCATGATCCGCACCATCACCCTGCACACGCCGCACGGCCCGCTGCATGCCCAGCTCGACCGCCCCGACAGCCCGCGCGGCCTGGTCCTGCTCGCCCGCGCCCATCACGCAGCGGTCGACAGCTTCATCACGGCCAATCTTGCGGCACGCGGCTACGCCATCCTGAGTGTCGAACTGCTCTCCACCCAGGAAGCGCACTTCAGCGACGCAACGCAGAACGTGCCGCGCCTCGCGCAGCGCCTGATCGACTTCCTCGACCTGATCCGCCACGACGGCGATATGGAAGACCTGCCGCTCGCCGTCTTCGCCAGTGGCGACACGACACCGGCGGCGATCCGCGCCGCCGCCCAGCGCGACACGCAGATCAAGGTGCTCGCCTGCCATGGCGGCATTGCCGACCGCGCCGGCCTGCAGTCCCTGCAACTGCTCAGCGCACCGCTGCTGATGCTGTTCGATGCCGACGACAGCATTGGCCGCACCGCTTTCCAGCGCGCCGCCGCCCACCTCGGCTGCAGCCACGAGACGCATGTCCTCGGCAGCGGCGAAGACCCGGTACTGCGTGTTGCCGCCTGGCTGTCGGCCTACCTCGGGCGCTGACGCCAACTTGCTTTCCCGCATCCTGGATATGTGATTTCCCGTATGGGAGACAAGGCGCGAATCGAATAAGCTTAGCAAATTGCCATTCGTCCGCGAGGAAGTCCCATGCCGGTCATTGAAGTCCGTCACCCACTGGTCAAACACAAGATCGGCCTGATGCGCGAAGGCGACATCAGTACCAAGAAATTCCGCGAGCTGGCAGCCGAACTGGCCCGCCTGCTGACTTACGAGGCCTGTGCCGATTTCGAGCTGGAAACGGTCAGCATCGAAGGCTGGGCCGGGCCGGTCGAGATCGACCAGATCAAGGGCAAGAAGGTTACCGTGGTACCCATCCTGCGCGCCGGCATCGGCATGCTGGACGGCGTGCTCGACCTGATCCCGAACGCCAAGGTCAGCGTCGTCGGCATCGCCCGCAATCACGAAACGCTGATGCCCGAACCCTATTTCGAACGCTTCGTCGGCCAGCTCGACGAGCGCCTGGCGCTGATCATCGATCCGATGCTGGCCACCGGCGGCTCGCTGATCGCCACCATCGACATGCTCAAACGCAAGGGCTGCCAGCACGTCAAGGCGCTGGTCCTGGTTGCCGCGCCGGAAGGGATTGCCGCGCTGCAGGCGGCACATCCCGAGGTGCAGTGCTACACCGCCGCCGTCGACAGCCACCTCAACGAACTCGGCTACATCATTCCCGGCCTCGGTGATGCCGGCGACAAGATTTTCGGAACCAAGGAAGCATGAACCCACAACAAGACCCCACCTGGCGCACCGCCCTCGCCGGCGCGCAAATCCTCTTCGTCGCCTTCGGCGCCACCGTGCTGGTGCCGCTGCTCACCGGGCTGAACCCCAGCCTGGCGCTGCTCGGCGCCGGCATCGGCACGTTGATCTTCCAGGCCTGCACCAAGCGCCAGGTGCCGATCTATCTCGGTTCCAGCTTTGCCTTCATCGCGCCGGTCATCTACTCGGTGCAGACCTGGGGCATGCCGGCGACGCTCGGCGCCCTCGCCTGCGCCAGCTTCTTCTACTACGTCGCGGCCGGCCTGGTGAAATGGCGCGGTGTCGGCTTCATCCACAAGCTGCTGCCGCCGGTCGTGATCGGCCCGGTGGTCATGGTGATCGGCCTCGGCCTGGCCCAGGTCGCGGTCGGCATGGCGACCGGCAAGGCGGGCAGCGCGCAGGTCGTGCCCTACGGCACGGCGATCGCGATCGCCGGCATTTCGCTGCTCGCAACGATGTTGACCGCGATCCGGGCGCGCGGCCTGTTGAAGCTGGTGCCCATCCTGGTCGGCGTTGCCGTCGGCTATGTCGTTTCGCTGTTCGCCGGCATCGTCGATTTTGCCAAAGTCGGCGCTGCCGCCTGGCTTGCCCTGCCCGAATTCGGCCACCCGGAATTCAACCCGGCGGCCATCCTGTTCATGATCCCGGTCGCGATTGCCCCCATCGTCGAGCACGTCGGCGGCATCCTTGCCATCGGCTCGGTCAGCGGCAAGGATTACACGGAAAATCCCGGCCTGCATCGCACGCTGCTCGGCGACGGCCTGGCCGTCAATGTCGTCGGCCTGTTCGGCGGCCCGCCGGTCACGACTTACGGCGAAGTGACCGGCGCCGTGATGCTGACCAAAAACTACAACCCGGTGGTGATGACCTGGGCCGCCGGCTTCGCCATCCTGATGGCCTTCGTCGGCAAGTTCGGCGCCCTGCTGCAGACCATCCCGCTGCCGGTCATGGGCGGCATCATGGTGCTGCTCTTCGGCTCGATCGCCGGCATCGGCCTGAAGACGCTGATGGACGCCAGGGTCAATCTGGCCAATGCGCGCAACCTGTGCATCGTCTCGGTGACGCTGGTCACCGGCATCGGCGGCCTCGCCGTGCAGATCGGCAGCTTCTCGCTGCAGGGCATCAGCCTGTGCGGCGTGCTCGCCGTGCTGCTCAACCTGCTCCTGCCGCAGGAGCCGGAAGGCAACTGAGTCACAGCCCCGGCGACAACCGGGGCTTTTTTTCGCCGCCCGATAAACCCCACGCCCAAGGCAAGCATTTTTACCCTTTTTTACCGGTCGACCGTACGGACAGCAACAATTCCATTCGCTTAAACATTCTTCACAACTACTTGCGTGACATATGGGCAGTGCGGGTGTATTTTCCCGCTCCGGTAGCGTTTTCATAAAAAGCCGCAAAGGCAACACCGATCACGAACGGTTCAGGGGATACCAGCACAATGCAGGAACAGCACAGCCAATCTGGCAAGCAGGAAAAAAGGGCTGGTCGCGACCGGCGCAGCAGCAATGGCCAGAGCGCCTACACCGGCCCGGAACGCCGTTGCATGGCGGATCGCCGCCAGACACGCATATCCGAGATCACCTATTTCGAATGGGCCTCGCATTTCGTCCGCTTCCACGAACTGAACCAGCCGACCTGAAGCCTCACCGCCGCGCCCGCACTCCGGTCATTCCGGTCGGGCTGTCGGCACCAGCCAAGCCCATGTTCAAAAAATTCCGCATCCTGCTTCTGCTGCTCGTGCTGGCCACCGTCGGTCTCGGCGCCTGGCGTGCCAATGCCCGGCTGACCGCCTGGGAACACACCGTGCACGTCGCCATCTACCCGGTGGCGGCAGATGACTCGCCGACCACGGCGCGTTTTGTCAGCGAACTCAATGCCGAACAATTCGCCGAAATCGCGCAGTGGCTGCAAAGCGAAAGCGACCGTCATGGCCGCAGCGTGCTGCAACCGGTCAGCCTCAACCTCGCACCGGCGCTGGCGAGCAAGCCACCGCTGCCGCCAAGCCATGGCAGTACGCTGGACATCATGTTGTGGAGCCTGAAGTTGCGCTGGTGGGCGGCGCAGAATGACAAGATCGCCGGCCCGAAACCACAGGTCCGGCTCTACGTGCTCTTTCACGACCCGGAGCGCGGCAATGTCCTGCCGCACTCAACCGGCCTGAGCAAGGGCCAGGTCGGCATCATCCACGCCTTTGCGCACCGCCTGCAGCGCCGGCAGAACAACGTGGTGATCGCGCACGAACTGCTGCACACCTTCGGCGCCACCGACAAGTACGACCTCGCCACGCAGCAACCGATCTATCCGCAGGGCTATGCCGAGCCGGAACGCCAGCCGCGCCTGCCGCAACAACTCACGGAAATCATGGGCGGCCGCCGCCCCATCGACGAAAACCATGCCGAGATTCCGGCCGGCCTTGCCGCAACGCTGATCGGGCCACTGACCGCGCAGGAAATTGGCCTGCAGCGGTCGACGCGCTAAAAAGCCTTATTTCGGGCGGCGCGTCAGCAGCAGCCCGCACTCCAGGTGGTGGGTGTAGGGGAACTGGTCGAATACCGCGGCCGCGCTGATCGCATGCGTCGCCTGCAAGGCGGCGACATTGTCCTGCAGGGTCTGCGGATTGCAGGAAATGTAGAGAATGTTGTCGAAGCCTGCAGCCAGTTCCAGCGTCGCCGGATCCAGGCCGCTGCGCGGCGGATCGACAAAGATGGTCGAAAACTCGTACTGCGCCAGATCGATATCCTTCATGCGCTGAAAGACTTCGCGCCCGGCCAGTGCCGCGCTGATTTCATCACTGGACATGCGCACCATGGCGACGTTCTCAACCGCATTGCCTTCCAGGTTGAACTGCGCGGCATGCACCGACGACTTGCTGACCTCGGTCGCCAGCACGCGGCCGAACAGGGGCGCCAGGGCGACCGTGAAATTGCCGTTGCCGCAATAGAGCTCGAGCAGGTCGCCGCCCAGCTTCGCCGATTGCGCACAGGCCCAGCCGAGCATCTGGCGATTGACGCCGCCATTGGGCTGGCTGAAGCTGCCCTCGATCTGCTTGTAACGCAGCTGGCGGCCGTTGAGTTCGAATTCCTCAAGCAGCCAGTCGCGGCCAAGCACGATTTTCTGGCCGCGGCTGCGCCCGATCAGCTGGATGCCGAGTTCGTCAGCCAGTTCGCGCGCGGCGGCTTCCCAGGCCTCATCTAGACGGCGGTGGTAGATCAGCGTGACCAGCAATTCGCCGCTCAGGGTCGCCAGGAAATCGGCCTGGAACAGCCGGCGACGCAGTGTCTCGCTGGCGCGCAGGCGTTCGCGCAGGCGCGGCATCGCGGCGGCAATGGTCGGATCGGCAATCGGGAAAGCCTCGATGGTCACCGGCACCTTGGGATTGGCGGCATTGAACATCGCGTAATCGAGCGCGTCGTCCTCGTGCCAGATGCGGAACTCGGCACGCATCCGGTAGTTCAGCGGCGCCGAGGCAAACACTTCGGGCTCGGGCAGTCCGAACCGGGCAAAATCGAGCTTGAACTGGGCGAGCTTTTCGGCAAGCTGCAACGAATACTGGGCGGGATCGATACGGGATAGCGGCATGGTGTCAGCGACGTTCTGATCATTCCGGCGCGCTGCCGGAATGCATGATGGAAAAGCGGCAATTGGCCGAGACGGGAATATACGCCTCTCGGCGCGCCCCGCGATCACGGTTGCGACAAAATTAAGGCTAAATTCGCGTCGACCGGTAAAACCTTTCGGCGCCTGGACGATCTGAGCATTCAAGCTTAAGAAAACTCGATAACACCTTAATATTTATTGCATTTGCCGTTTTTGCCAAATATTATAAGCAACAACTCTTATCAGGAAGTTTCATGGAAACCCGCCTGCGTTACCTGCCGATCACCGACGCTGCCGAAGGCATGATCCTCGGCGCCCCGGTCGTTCTCTCCGAACAGGGCATCAACAACTTCAAGCTGCCCGCCGGCCATGCCCTGACCGAGACCAACATTCACCAGATGGCACTGCGCCACGCCGAATTTGTCTGCATTCAGGTGCCCGACGAGCGCAGCCCGGAAGAGCGCGATGCCGAATGGGCCATCGAGAAAATGCGCGTCAACCACATCTTCCGCGCGGCCGATCTTACCGACCCGGTGATGGCCCGCCTGCACGCCGCCGTCCTCAACTTCCGGAGAAGCTGATGCCGATCCAGCTGAGCGAAACAGAAATCAGCAGCCGGGCCATCAGCCTGCCTGCCTTCCCGAAAATCGTGAATGAGATCATCCAGACGCTGGATGACGACAACGCCACGCTTGGCGCCCTGGCCCATCTGGTCGAAACCGATCCGGTCCTCACCGCCCGCATTGTCTCGATCGCCAATTCGGCCGCCATGGGCGGACGCAATGCCGGCGGCCTGCGCAATGTGCATGCCGCGATCTCGCTGATCGGTCTCGCCCGCGTGCGCGAACTCGCGCTCGCGGTCAGCCTCGCCGAATTCGCCAAAAAGAGCCAGATGTCGGCCTATTTCTGGGAACACAGCGTCGCGGTCGCGATCACCGCCCAGGAACTCGGCCGCTTCACGCACGTCGCGCCCGACCACGCCCTGGTTGGCGGCCTGCTGCACGACATCGGCCAGCTCTGGATGGCCCGCTTCTACCCGCTCGAATTCCAGATGGTGCGCACCGCCCGCGACACCGGCAACGCGGATGTCATCGACGTCGAGCGGCATTACTTCGGCCTCGATCATTGCCAGATCGGCGCCATTCTTGCCCGCGAGTGGTGGCTGCCGGAAAGCGTGATCGCCGCCGTTGCCGGCCACCACGACCCCAGCCAGGCGATGCATGAGCGCCTGGTGCCACTTATCCACGTCGCCGAGGTGTTTTCCAACGCACTCGACCTGACCAGCCGCCAGGACAACCAGGTTGCCCGCCTGTCGGAAGCCGCCTGCGATGCCATCGGCTTCGACTGGGAGCAGGACCTCAACAGCCTGTTCGGCAAGATCGAAGCGCGCACCGAGTACGCCTGCCGGGTTTTCCGCTGAGGCCGCAGCCGACGGCCGGCCTGATGTCCTGCGACAAAGCCGGCCGGTAAAAAAACGCCCCGGGACGAAGGGGCTATAATTCCGTCCCCACAACGCTGCACCTGTTGCCCCTCCGTGTCCGCCCCCAAAAAGCTGCTTGCCCTTCCCGCCCTGCCCAAGCCCGGCGCCCGCATTGACCTGCCCCTGCTCGCCGGCTCCGCCGACGCCCTGGCGCTGGCCGAACTGGCCGCCCAGGCCAAGGGCCGCCTGCTCGCCGTGATCACCGCCAGCGCAGCCGACGCGCAGCGCCTGCTGGAAGAAATCCCGTGGTTTGCGCCGGACCTCAAGGTGCGCCTGCTGCCGGACTGGGAAACCCTGCCCTACGACCACTTCTCGCCGCACCAGGACCTCGTTTCCGAACGCCTGGCGACCTTGTGGGCGGCCTTGCAGGGTGAGGTGGAAATCCTGCTCGTGCCGGCGTCGACCGCCGTGAACCGCCTGGCGCCGCCGGAATTCATGGCCGCCTACACCTTCGAGTTCAAGAAGGGCCAGAAGCTCGACGCCGAGAAATTCCGCAGCCAGGTCACGCTGGCCGGCTACGCGCACGTCACGCAAGTCGTCACGCCCGGCGAATACTCGATCCGCGGCGGCCTGATCGACCTCTTCCCGATGGGCTCGCAACTGCCCTACCGCCTCGACCTGTTCGACGACGAAATCGAAAGCATCAAGACCTTCGACGTCGACACCCAGCGCACCGTCTACCCGGTGCCGGAAGTCCGCCTGCTGCCGGCGCGCGAATTCCCGCTGGACGACAAGGGCCGCACGCATTTCCGCCAGAGCTTCCGCGAGCGCTTCGACGGCGACCCAGCGAAATCCGGCATCTACAAGGATATCTCGACCGGCATCGCGAGCGCCGGCATCGAGTACTACCTGCCGCTGTTCTTCGACGAGACAGCGAGCATCTTCGCCTACCTGCCCAAGGATGCGGTCTTCGTCACGCACGGCGATGCGCCGGCTGCGATCGCCGCCTTCTGGGCCGACACCAAGTCACGCTACAACCTGCTGCAGGGCGACAAGGGGCGGCCACTGCTGGCGCCGGAAGAACTTTTCCTGACCGACGAAGCCTTCTTCACGGCGGCCAAGGCTTACGGTCGACTGGCGCTGGAAGGCAAAAATGCTGCCGACGGAAAACTGCCCCCGGTGGCCGTCGACCGGCGCAGCGACGAACCGCTCGGCGCTCTGAAGAATCATCTCGCCACGTTCAAGGGGCGCGTCCTGCTCGTTGCCGAAACCGCCGGCCGGCGCGAGACGCTGGCCGCGATGTTTGCCGAGCACGATCTCAAACCCGCCGCCAGCGCCGACCTCGCCGGTTTCCTGGCAAGCGACGCCAAACTGGCGCTGGGCATCGGCCCGCTGCAGGCCGGCTTCACGCTCGACGACGTTGCCTTCATCACCGAGACCGAGCTGTTCGCCGGCAGCCCGCGCCGCACCCGGCGCGAAGCAGCGAGGAAGGCGAGCTTCGATAACTGGCTGAAGGACCTGACCGAACTCAAGGTCGGCGACCCGGTGGTGCATGAAAGCCACGGCATCGGCCGTTACCGCGGCCTGGTGCGGATGGATCTCGGGCTGGGCGAGCAGGAATTCCTCGAACTGCATTACGCCAACGAGGCCAAGCTCTTCGTGCCGGTGTCGCAATTGCAGGTCATTTCGCGCTACTCGGGCAGCGATCCGGAAAGCGCGCCGCTGCACACGCTCGGCTCCGGCCAGTGGGAAAAGGCCAAACGCAAGGCGGCCGAACAGGCACACGACACCGCCGCCGAACTGCTCGCGCTGTACGCCGCACGCGCCGCGCGCCAGGGCCATGCCTTCGCCTTCAAGGAAACCGACTACGAGGCCTTCGCCGACGGTTTCGGCTTCGAGGAAACCAACGATCAGGCGCAGGCAATCGCCGCGGTGATCGAGGACATGAAGTCGGGCAAGCCGATGGACCGCCTGGTCTGCGGCGACGTCGGTTTCGGCAAGACCGAGGTCGCGCTGCGCGCTGCCTTCTGCGCCGTCGCCGGCGGCAAGCAGGTGGCCGTGCTGTGCCCGACGACGCTGCTCTGCGAACAGCATTACCAGACCTTCGCCGATCGCTTTGCCGACTGGCCGGTCAAGATCGCCGAAATCTCGCGCTTCAAGACCGCCAAGGAAACGACGCAGGCCCTGCAGGAACTGGCCGAAGGCAAGATCGACATCATCATCGGCACGCACAAGCTGATCGGCAAGGACGTCAAGTTCAAGCAGCTCGGCCTGGTCGTCATCGACGAGGAACACCGTTTCGGCGTGCGCCAGAAGGAAACCCTGAAGGCGATGCGCGCCGAGGTCGACGTGCTGACCCTGACCGCAACGCCGATCCCGCGCACGCTGGCGATGAGCATGGAAGGCCTGCGCGATTTCTCGGTGATCGCCACCGCGCCGCAGAAACGCCTGGCCATCAAGACCTTCGTGTCGCGCTTCTCCGACGGCATCATCCGCGAAGCCGTGCTGCGCGAATTGAAGCGCGGCGGCCAGGTGTATTTCCTGCACAACGAAGTCGACACCATCGAAAACATGCAGGAAAAGCTGGCCAAGCTGGTGCCCGAGGCGCGCATCGTGATCGGCCACGGCCAGATGAACGAGCGCGAACTGGAACGCGTCATGCGCGACTTCACCGGCCAGCGCGCCAATGTGCTGCTGTGCACGACCATCATCGAAACCGGCATTGACAACCCGCACGCCAACACCATCCTGATCAACCGCGCCGAGAAATTCGGCCTGGCGCAGTTACACCAGTTGCGCGGCCGCGTTGGTCGTTCGCACCACCAGGCCTACGCCTACATGCTGGTGCAGGACGAGAAGGCGCTGACCAAGCAGGCGAAGATGCGCCTCGAAGCCATCCAGGCCATGGAAGAACTCGGCTCCGGCTTCTTCCTCGCCATGCACGACCTGGAAATCCGCGGCGCCGGTGAAGTGCTCGGCGACAACCAGTCGGGCGAAATGCAGGAAGTCGGCTTCAACATGTACACCGACATGCTCAACCGCGCCGTCGCCGCGCTCAAGCAGGGCAAGCACCTGGCCGCGGTCGACCTGACGCAGCCGCTCGGCATCGGCACCGAAATCAACCTGCGCACGCCAGCCCTGCTCCCCGATGGCTACTGCCCGGACGTGCATGAGCGCCTGACGCTGTACAAGCGACTGGCCAACTGCGAAAGCGCGGAAGACATCGATGCCCTGCAGGAAGAACTGATCGACCGCTTCGGCGAACTGCCCATCCAGGGCCAGTCGCTGTTGGCGACGCACCGCCTGCGCCTGCTCGTCAAGCCGCTGCTGATCCAGAAGCTGGACGCCACCAACGACCAGGTCACCATCCAGTTCAGCCCCGAGTTCTCGAAGAATCCGCCTATCGAGCCGATCAAGATCATCAATTTGATCCAGAAGAACCGCAGCTATAAGCTGGCGGGACAGGATAAAATTTCCCTTTTGCGCCACTGCCCGACGCTCAACGACAAGGTCGCCGCAGTGAAAGACATGATTCGACAGCTAATAAACTAACTATGACGACCCCAGACATCGACAACGTGAACATCACCGCCTTCGACGCCATGCCGACGCCGGAAGAAATCAACGCCCGCCTGCCGCTTTCCGCCAAGGCCGCCAAGACCGTCACGCACGGCCGCAACCTGCTGCGCAAGATCATCGATCGCAAGGATCATCGCCTGTTCGTCGTGGTCGGCCCCTGCTCCATCCATGACCCGGTCGCCGGTCTCGACTACGCGCGCCGCCTGAAGAAACTGGCCGACGACGTCGGCGACACGCTGCAGATCATCATGCGCGTCTATTTCGAAAAGCCGCGCACCACGGTCGGCTGGAAGGGCTACATCAACGACCCGTTCATGGACGACTCCTTCCAGGTCAATGTCGGCATGGAAAAAGCCCGCCAGTTCCTGCTCGACGTCAATGAACTCGGCCTGCCCGCCGGCACCGAGGCGCTCGACCCCTACGGCCCGCAATACTACGGTGACCTCATCACGTGGACGGCAATCGGCGCCCGCACCACCGAGTCGCAGACGCACCGCGAGATGTCCTCCGGGCTGTCCACGCCGGTCGGCTTCAAGAATGCAACGAGCGGCGACCTGACGGTGGCGACCAACGCCATCCTCTCGGCCTCCAACCCGCACTCCTTCCTTGGTCTGAACAGCGAAGGCCGCGTCGCCATCGTGCGCACCAAGGGCAATGCCTACGGCCACGTGGTGCTGCGCGGCGGCGACGGCAAGCCGAACTACGATACCGTCTCGGTCGCGGTCGCCGAACAGGCCATGGCCAAGGCCAAGCTGCCGGCCAACATCGTCGTCGACTGCTCGCATGCCAATAGCTCGAAAAAGCCGGAACTGCAGCCGCTGGTCATGGCCGACATCGTCAACCAGATCCGCAACGGCAACAAGTCGCTGCTCGGCGTGATGATCGAATCCAACCTGGAAGCCGGCAACCAGTCCATCCCGGCCGACCTGTCGCAGCTCAAGTACGGTTGTTCGGTGACCGATGGCTGTGTTGATTGGGATACGACCGAAAAGATGATTCGCGATGCAGCCGTGCTGCTCCGCGACATCCTGCCGGAACGCCTTGCCTGAGCCGGCGCACAGGCTACAAGTAAATGCCCGAGCTTTCGCGATTCTTCGGCATTGTGATTTACATGAACTGGCGGGATCATCCGCCAGCTCACTTTCACGCAGTCTATGGCGAACATGAAGCCTTGATCACACTGGACGGCAAGGTTTATTCCGGAGCCCTGCCCGCCAGAGCGCTATCCTTGGTACGAGAGTGGCTGGCTCTGCATCGCGACGAACTGGCTCAGGACTGGGAACTGGCAATGGCCCGCAAGCCACTAAACCTGATTGATCCTCTGGAGTAAGTGCGATGATTCTTCACACCACGGAAGTCACTCCCTTGTCCGACTACCGCCTGCGCCTGAGTTTCAACACCGGTGAGCAAGGCGAAGTCGATCTGTCAGACGAACTGGACGGAGAAGTTTTCGCGCCACTGCGCGATCAAGCCTTCTTTTCAACGGCACGGCAGGACCCGATCATGCGAACCGTGGTTTGGGATAACGGGGCCGACCTTGCACCGGAATTCCTTCTCGATTTGATGCATCGGCAGCAAGGCAAAAAGGCTGTCTAAGGAGGAGGATGGCTTCGATGCCCAGCAAATCTGGAGTGTTTTCCGAAGCATCACGCCTGTTGGTGTTACATGATTTTGACTTGCCAAAAGCAGGGCAGTTTCTGGACACAATTCACCGCTATCACGGACCCGATAGCGAAGTCCGGGAAAAGCTCAAAGCCTTCGGAAGAGACCTCCAAAAAAGCCAAGTACTGCATGAAAAACTGACCGGCTATGTTATGGAATGTCAGGCAGACTATTTCGGCTCACAGGAGTGTGCATTCAATCAAGACCGCCAGCACGCCAGTTTCGACGAGTACTTTCAACATTGGTTTTACTCCCAGCCGGATTACGTAGAAAAATCGGCACGTAGCTATTTCCAGAAGTGGATCACTCAGCCGGACAAGTTAAAAATCAAAACAGGCGAGATTGACTGGCGCTTTTAAAGAGCGAGTTCACAGCCTGACAGAGTTCCCCCAAAGACATAGGACTTACTTGAAAGCAGTAACTCCGACCTGTTCTATACGCAACTCGGCAAACGCCTAGTACGTTGGAAGCCAATGAAAAGAAAACCCCGCCGCGTCCCGTCCGACAGCGACAAAGGCATGCCGCTCGATTCCTTCTGCGCAATGGATGGCAGCACGCTGGTGCTCAACGTGCTCGGCACGCCGAGTGCCGGCTGCGATGCGATCGGCCAGCCCAAGGGCAAGCAGTTGCGGATCAGCGTGACGGCGACGCCGGTGGCCGGGCGGGCGACCGATCACATGGTGCGCTACCTGGCCGGCGAGTTCGGCGTCACGCCGGACGCCATCGAAGTGGTGTTCGGCCGGTACAATATCAACAAACAGCTGCGCATCCGCGCGCCGCAGTCCTTGCCGGCCGTGATCGCGAGACATCTGGCACAAGACAACCTGACATTCGATTCCTGAATCCGACACCATGAACCTGATCATCCAGGGCGGCGCGCTGCCCACTTTCCTGCTGGAACGCATTTTGGCCGCCACCGGCACGTCGACCGTTGAGCCGCGCCCGCCGCAGGTCGTCTGCATCAAGAACGCCACGCGCACGGCCGAATTCGACGCGCTGATCCCGCTGATTGAAGCGGAAAAGCTCGACTGGGCCTTTTTCCCGGCCGGCAGGAAGCTCTCCGATTACAAGCTGATCTGTTTCGACATGGATTCGACGCTGATCACCATCGAGTGCATCGACGAACTGGCCGACTTTGCCGGCAAGAAGGATGAAGTCTCGGCGGTGACCGAGGCTGCCATGCGCGGCGAGATCGATTACCGCGAAAGCCTGCGCCGCCGCCTGGCGCTGCTCGCCGGTCTCGATGCGCGCGTCCTGGCACGCGTTTTCGGCGAACGCCTGCTGCTCTCGCCGGGCACCCGCGAACTGCTCGAAGCGGCGCAAAACGCCGGCCTGCGTACCGCCATCCTGTCCGGCGGTTTCACCTATTTCACCGAGCGCCTGCGCATCGAACTGGGCTTCGACTTCGCGACCTCGAACGAGCTGGAAATCTCCGGCGGCAAGCTGACCGGCCGCGTCGTCGGCGATATCGTCGATGCCGCCGCCAAGGCGCATCACACGGCCCGTCTGACCGACGAGCTGGGCTTGCGCAAGGAACAGGTCATCGCCGTTGGCGATGGCGCCAACGATCTGCTGATGATGGCCCAGGCCGGCCTGTCGGTGGCCTTCCGCGCCAAGCCGGCAACGCGCGCCAAGGCTGACGTGGCGATCAATTTCGGCGGCCTCGACGCCCTGCTCAAGCTGTTCGACTAAACCGGAGCAGCAGAAAGAAGCAACGAAAGACCGCGTCGGCGGTAGACTGCGTCACCCCACTCCGCCGCCCCGGCAGAAAGCTTTCATGCAAGCCACACCTGCCAGCGCCGGCGCCAGCCCTGCGTCCACCGCCCATCCTGACGGACATCGCTCTTGAAGACCCCGGCCCGGATCGAGCCGCTGGTGGTCGATGGCCTGGTCGACTCGGTCGTCCGCCAGTTGATGAGCGGCAAGGAAGCCATGGTCTATGTCGTGCAGTGCGGCGACGAGTTCCGCTGTGCCAAGGTATACAAGGAAGCCAACAAGCGCAGCTTCCGCCAGGCGGTCGACTACACCGAAGGGCGCAAAATCAAGAACAGCCGGCAGGCGCGCGCCATGCAGAAAGGTTCGCGCTACGGTCGCCAGGAGCAGGAAGCGGCCTGGCAACATGCCGAGGTCGACGCCCTGTACCGGCTGGCCGCGGCCGGCGTGCGCGTGCCGACACCGTACAACTTCCACGAAGGCGTGCTGCTCATGGAGCTGGTCGCCGACGAGGACGGCGAACCGGCGCCCCGCCTCAACGATGTCCAGCTCAGCCCGGAAATCGCCCGCGAATACCACGCCGTGCTCGTCCGCCAGGTCGTGCGCATGCTGTGCGCCGGCATCGTGCATGGCGATCTTTCCGAATACAACGTGCTGGTCGACAGCGCCGGCCCGGTCATCATCGACCTGCCGCAGGCGATCGATGCGGCGGCCAACAACAACGCCAGCCGCATGCTGGAACGCGATGTGGACAATCTCGCCACCTATTTCGGCCAGTTCGCCCCGGAACTGCTCAAGACCAGCTACGGCAAGGAAATCTGGGCACTCTACGAAAGCGGCAAATTGCAACCCGAGAGTGAGTTGACCGGCATCTTCACGCCGCCGGAAACCGTAGCTGACCTCGATGAAATCATGCAGGTCATCGATGCGGCGACAGCAGCCGATGCCGACCGCCGGGCACGCAAGGCGGCGCTGGAACCGGGCTTGCCTGGCCAGGACGAGTTCTGAGGGCGATTTCAGCCACTTCCGAAGCATTGCCCGACAACAGGCAGCGTCGTTTTGTACCGCACATCACCGCAGCAGCAAGGCCCGAGGCACAGACTATTTACATTTCCACCGACTGTGACTTAGGCTCTCGACGGCGTCCATCGCAAACCCGGGCGCCCGTCATTGTCAGATTGTCATTACTGCCCGGCCTGGCCGGAATTCACTTCGCTGGTTTAAGGAGCCACTGTGTTGCGTAAAGCCCTGGTTTTGTTCATTGTCATGCAGGTGTCGTTGGTGCAGGCCGAAACATTCAAATGCTCCAAGGCGGGAGGCGCCAGCTATTACTCCGACACCCCTTGCGGCACGGACAAGACGGTTCGCGTCGAACAAACCCTGGCAACATCGGCAAACGGCCAGATCAGCCAGAAACTGCTCGGGAAGATGCATGACCTGTGCAAGGAGTCGGTCAAGGACTGGATTCCCTACAGTGACCCGAGGAATTTCACCTATCGCGAGGGGAGCCGGCTGATCGGCAAGAATGTCGTGATGAAATCGCCCAAGGGCGGCTCGCAGGCGGCCGTTCGCTTCAATCTGGAAGCGAGCAGCAGATCATCTTCCAACCGCTACGGCGGCATGGAGACCTACTATTGCTACGTCACCCCCAGTGACCTGCCCTCGGTGATCGGCATCTACACCCAGTTGATGGAATAGGAAATAGCGGCGGCCTGCATTGCTCAATTGCATGCGAATTTAGTAGTATCCGGCGCTGCATTTCCAGAACAGTGGCGCGATGAAACAGGAAACCTATTACGACTTGCTGGGGGTATCGCCGGACGCTGACCTGGCCGAGATAAGCCAGGCCTATTTGCGGATTTCAAAGCAGCAGGCCGCCGACAAAGGCTCCATGGAAGCTGCGCTGCGCAAAGAACTCGTCGACCGGGCCTACGAAACCCTTTCCAGCCCGACCCGACGCAACGATTACGATGCCGGACTGTCGCAGCATCAACTGCTGCCCAACGCCGGCGAACGGCCGCTTTATATTGAAGTCGGACTCGAGCCGAACAAGGCAAGCCCGATCCGGCGCCTGCTCACGGTGATTGCCAGCGTGATGGTGATCGGCCTGGTCATCCAGGCGGTCGTGATCTTCATGTCCTACCAGCGCGCCAAGGTAATCATGGAAGAGAACGGTCCTTCCCCTGCCGCCGAAAAGGTATACCTGCAGGAGTTCTACCAGACCTATGGCATCCGTGCCGCCAGTCGGGGAGAAGCGGAATTGCTGCTGGCCGACATGAAAAAGAAGGAACAGCAGACGCGCGACGAAGCCCAGAACAAGCAGCTCCTGGAAAACGAAGCGCGCAAGCAAAAGCAGTTCGAGGAAGAGTCGCGCCGCATTGGCGCCGAGGTGTCGGCGAATATCCAGCAGGCCGAACAGGAAGCCGCCCGCCAGAAAGAAGCCGAATTGCGCCAGAAGGAAGAGCGGGAACGGGCAGAAAAGGCCGAAGAGCGCGCCCGCCTCGATAACGAAATCAATCGCCTGCGCGCACGCCGATACTCGGAATAATCCGACAGGACGATGGCGAACCTCTTCTCGGGAAAACTCTTCAAGATTGCCGCCTTGCTCATGGCAGGCGTACTGGCTTATGCCATGATCGCCGGAAAGAAATTCAGCGAACGCGACTTCGTTGGCAAATGGCAATCTTCCCGGACATTCACCCCGCTCATCATCGCCACCAACGGCGAATGGGAAATCAGGACCGCTGAAGGCAGTGTCCTGCAATACGGTATCTGGCGTTTGGAGAACGACAAGATCATCTGGACCATCAAGCAGGGCGGCCGGATCACCGATGATGCCAATCCGGTGCTGTCAGCCAGCGCCAGGGAATTCCGGGTCCGGGAACAGGACGGCAGCACGACCGTCTTCAGGCGGATCGATTAGGCGCGCAAAGCGTCGCAGCAGCCTAGATTTCCGGGCACCAGACCTCGACCGGTGCCAGCTTTGCGTAGGCGGCATGGGCCGAGAGGAAGACCTCACCGGTCAACGCATTCCAGAAGGCCGATTTCATCAGGCGGTCCTGCACCGGCCCCTTGACCTCGGCGAGGTGCAGCCTGATGCCGCGCGCCGCGAGATCCTGGTTGAGTTCGGCAAAAACCTCGACCGCCGTGGTGTCCATCAGATTGACGCCACTCATCACCAGCACCAGGTCGTGCGGCGCATCGATCAGCGCCAGCTCCTGCTCCAGACGTTGCTCGACCGCCCCGAGGTTGCCGAAGAACAGGCGCTCGTCGATGCGCACGAAGAGCACGCCGGGCAGCGTCTCGACTGCGTAGCGCGCCACGTTGCGGAAATGCTCGGTGCCCGGCACCCGGCCGACGACGGCGATGTGCGGCGTACTGACGCGCAGCAACAGCGTCGCCATCGACAGCACGATGCCCAGACCGATCCCGGCCTCCAGCCCGAAGAGCAGCACGCCGCCGGCGGTGCACAGCAGCGCCAGCGCGTCGGCCCGGTCGTAGGCCCAGGCCTGGCGCAGGGCACGCAGGTCGATCATCGACAAGGCGGCGACGATGATGCTCGCCGCCAGCACGGCGAGCGGCAGGCGCTCGAACCATTGCGCCGCGCCGAGCACGACACCGACCATGGCCAGTGCCGACAGGATGCTGGCGAGCGGCGTCTGCGCCCCGGCCGCGACATTGATCGCCGAACGCGAAGTGCCGCCACCGACCGGCATGCCGCCGGAGAAGGCGGCGACGACGTTGGCGGCGCCGAGGCCAACCAGTTCGGCATTGGCGTCGATGCGCTCGCGCCGCTTGATGGCCAGTGCCTGCGCCATGGTAATGCCCTGCACCATGCCGATCAGGGCCATGACGAAGGCCGGACGCAGCAATTGCTGCACGGTGTCGAGACCGGGCAGGAAGAAATTGAATTCGGGCAGGCCGGCAACCACGCCGCCGACGACATCGACACCCTGCAGCCGGTCGAGATCGAAGGCAACGACTGCCCCCAGGCCGGCCAGCACGATCAGCAGCGGCATCAGGCGCACGATGAAGGCGGCGCGGCCGGCACGCAAACCGGCACGCACCAGCCAGCCGGCCAGCAGCGCGCGGACCACAAAAAGCAGGACGAGCGCTGTCAGGCCGATCGCCAGCGTCGGCAGATGGCTCTCGCCGAGGCGGCGCAGCAGGTCGAGCAGCACTTCGCCGCTGCTCTCGCCCTGCGGCGTGATGCCGAGCAGGTACTTGAGCTGGCTGATCACGATGAGCACCGCCGAGCCGGAAATGAAGCCGCTGATTACCGGTCGACTGAGCAATTGCGACAAAAACCCCAGACGCAACAGGCCGCAGGCGAGCAGCATCAGGCCGGAAAGCAGGGACAACGCCGCGGCCAGCATGATGTAGCCGGGGGTGGTCGGCGTCGCCAGCGGGCTGAGCACCGAGTAGGTCATGATCGCGGTGATCGCCACCGGCCCGACTGCCTGCACCATGCTGCTGCCGAGCAGCGCATAGGCGATCACCGGCAGGATGCTGACGTAGAGCCCGAGTTGCGGCGGCAGGCCGGCGAGCAGCGCGTAGGCCAGGCTCTGCGGAATGACCAGGATGGTGACGATGAGGCCGGCCGCGACATCGGCCCCGAGTTTTTCCTTCGGGTAATGCAGCAGCCAGGCGGGGATCAGCCGGGGCATCGCGCGTTCAGGTCTTCTTGACCAGCTGTTTGGCGAAGGCCGCGTCGTTCTTGGTGACGCGCGGCACAACCTGCGGCCCGAGCGCATTGACCGCCTTGACGAAGTCGTCGAGCGGCAAGGCGGCGACGCTTTCCTGCACACCGTCGGCGGTACGTTCGCGCAGCACGAACAGGCCGTCGCCGGTCATCACCATCAGGAAATGCCGGCCGGCGCAGCGCTCGTTGAGACGGGCGACGGCGGCGGTGGCGCGGGTCGAGCGGCGGGCGGTCACTTGTATTTCTTGAACACGGCCTTGGCGTCGAGATGGGCGCGATCCAGCGTGCAGATCGATTCATCGTCGTCGTGGCCGGAAAAGAAGTCGTCGGCCTGGGCGCGCATCACCATGGCGATGGCGGCCTGGTCGGCAACGTCGTATTTCTCGGTGATCAGGGTGGTTACTTCGTCGAGGTGTTCTTCGTAGGTCATGGCGTGTCGTATTTCATGTCGAGGTAAAGCGCTTCCACCTTGGCCCGCGCCCAGGGCGTGCGGCGCAGGAACTTGAGGCTGGAGGCGATGCTGGGGTCGAGGATGAAGCAGCGGATTTCGATCTGGCGCCCCATTTCTTCCCAGCCGTAGCGGTCGACCAGTTCCAGGAGCATTTTTTCCAGGGTGACCCCGTGCAGGGGATTGTTCGGCTGCTTGTTCGTGGTTGGGTCGGTCATGGCTTATCCGGCACAGGCGCCCGCCGGGCGCGTGAAATAGAGCGTGCGCTGCTCGAGGCAATCGCGGTCGCCCATTTCGAAAGCGCGGCAGATGTCGGGGCGCAGTTCATAGATCGTGCAGCGCATCGTGTCGCGATCGAGCGCCGCACACCAGCCGTCGTCAAGGCGGCGCATCACCGCCCCGCCCCAGTCGTTTTCGTCGGTGAAGCGGGCCGGCACGCCGGCATCGCCGATCAGCATGACTTCGAGCTGGCAGCAGCAGGCCGCGCAATTGCTGCAGGCGACGGCCGGGCTGGGCTCAGGGAGGCGGGGGGCGATCATGGTGCGCATTGTCCCATGCCAGCCGGGGCGAGGTCCATGCACCGCCGGCGGCGAGCGGTCGACGGTGTGAAAAAGGCATTTTTCCAGGCCTCGACCGGTACGGCACCAGTTGGGTGCAGGTGCCTTGCCGTGGTGCCAGAAAAGCACGGACAAAAACAGTGAAATGCGGCTTCCCGCGGCATTTTCACGGGCATGTCGCTTGCTTCTATGCAGACATCTGTCAGTAGCAGGAGATGGGCGTGGCGAAATACAAGGGAATCGAAGTCAGGGACAGCGTACGGCAACTGCTGCCCCACATGCCGCTGATCGAGGAATACCGCGAAATGCTGCAATCGCTGCAGGCGGTCTGGGACAATCTCAACCTGCTCGGCCAGATGTCGGGCACCACCGCCGAGATCGGCCAGACCCGCGAAGCCTTCGCCAGCCTGACCGGCGAACTGCTCAACAACCTCGCCGAACAGACCCTGGCCAAGCGCGAGCAGGAAATGAAGGCGCGCTCGCAGGTGGTGATCGACATCCTGATCCGCAACCTGTTCGAGCGCACCGCCGACATCGGCTTCCTGTCCACCGACGACGCGATCCGCCAGTTTGCCGCCAACCCCGGCGAGCCCTGGGCGCTGCAACAGCGCTTCCGGGAATATGTCCGCAAGTATTCGGTGTACGAGGATGTCGTGCTGCTCGATCGCAATGGCCGCATTCTCGCCCGCCTCAAGCCGGACGAGCGGATCACCGCGATCCACGATGACTGGGTACGCGCCGCAGCGACGACCAGCGCGCCCTATGTCGAGGCCTACGGGCCGTCCGAACTCTTCCCCGGCCAGACGCAATCGCTGATCTACGCCTACAAGATCACTTCCGGGCTGGGCGAAACGCTGGCCGTGCTCGCCCTGTGCTTTCGCTTCGGCGACGAGATGACGCGCATCTTCCAGGGCCTGGCCCAGGCCGACGATGCCGGCGTGATGGCACTGCTCGATGCCGGCGGCCAGGTCATCGCCAGCAGCGACCGCTGGCAGGTGCCGCTCGGCGCCGAACTGCAGGTCGCCTCGGGCAGCCTGCAGCGCCTGCGCTTCGCCGGCCGCAGCTATCTCGCCTTCGCCAGCGACACCAAGGGCTACCAGGGCTACATGGGGCCGGGCTGGCGTGGCCTGGTGCTGATGCCGGTCGATCACGCCTTCGAGATTCATGACGACCACCAGCTCGATGCCATCGAACCCGCCCTCCTCGCCTCGGTGATGGCGGGCGGACGCGCCTTTTCCGAGGCCCTGCGCGCCATTCCGCAGCAGGCCGAAGGCATCCAGCGCGACCTCAGCCGCGCCGTCTGGAACGGCACGGTACGCCAGGGCAGCTCGGCGGCAGCGGTCAACAGCGCTTTTTCGAAGATTTTGCTGCGCGAGATCAGCCGCATCGGCATGAGCATGCGCGAAGTCTTCTCGCGCTCGATCGGCAACCTGCAGGCGACGGTGCTCTCCTCGCTGCTCGCCGACAGCCAGTTCTTCGCGGCGCTGGCCATCGACATCATGGACCGTAATCTCTATGAGCGCGCCAACGACTGCCGCTGGTGGGCGCTCGACGGCAACATCCGCGCCCTGCTCGCCAACCCGGGCAACAAGAACCGCCAGGCGGAACTCGAGAAGGTGATCGCCTACATCAACAGCCTGTACACGGTGTACGACAACATCCTGCTCTTCGACAGCGAAGGCTGCATCCAGGCGGTCGCCAACCCGAACTATGCCAATCTGGTCGGCAAGATGCTGGACGAGCCCTGGGGCGCCGACTGCCTGGCCCTGCCCGACAGCCAGTCATATACGGTTTCGCAATTCACGCGCAGCCCGCTCTACGCCTCGCGCCCGACCTACATCTACCTGGCCGCGCTGCGCGCCCCGGACGACAGCCGGGTGAGCGGCGGCATCGCCATCGTCTTCGACAGCGAACCGCAGTTCAACGCCATGCTCAACGACGCCTTGCCGCGCGTAGCCTCGGGCGAGCCGGTCGCCGGCAGCTTCGCCGTCTTCGTCGACGATGCCGCGCGCATCGTCGCCTCGACCGACAGCAATTACCGGATCGGCGAAACCCTGACGCTGCCGGACGAGCTGCTCAAACCGGCTGTAACCGGCTGCTCCCTGCTGATTGCGCTGGACGGCCAGGTCATGGCGGTCGGCGCCCGGCCGTCCACCGGCTACCGCGAATACAAGGGCAAGGAAGACAGTTATCGCAATGCGCTCAGCGCACTGGTCTTCATCCCGCTCGGCGCCTACGACGCCAGCGCCCGCCTCGGCAATGACAGCGGTGAAGTTGTTGCGCGCCGTGCCAGTCCGGCGGCCGACGTCGCCATCCGCGAAATCGCCACCTTCCATCTCGGCGGCCACTGGCTGGGCCTGCCGGTCAGTGCGGTGGTCGAGGCGATCGAGTTGAATGGCGCGGCCTGCCTCGCCAACGCACCGAAACAGGTCTACGGTGCGCTGATCTACCGCAATGAAACCCTGCCCATCTACAACCTGCACGCCGCGCTCGGTCTCGACGAAAGCGGCGAAGCGGGCGTCGGCCAGCAAGTCGTTGTCGTGCGCGGCGAAAATGGCAAGCTGTTCGGCATCCTGGTCGACCAGCTGGGCGAAGTCATGGAAACGCCGCTCAGCGACATCGAAGACCTGGCGAACATCTATGTCGGCATTGCCTCGGTGCTGGCTTCCGTCGTCAAGACTGCGCCCGGCACCAATGCGCCGATGCTGGTCCTGCTGTCGGTGGCGAGCATGAGCGAACAATTGCGCGGCCGCAGCGAGGCTGCGCCCCAGCCTGCCTGATCAGTGCAGGTCGACGGCGTGCTGCTTGAGCGCGGCCAGCGGCACGATTTCCAGTGCCGCCTGGTTGGTCGAATTGAGCGACACCTGCGGTGCCTTGCCGGCCTGGTAAGCCTGCAACCAGCGCGCGGCACACAAGCACCAGCGCTGGCCGGGCTGCAGACCGGGGAAATCGAATTCCGGGCGCGGCGTGGACAAGTCGTTGCCGGCGGCTTTCGAGAATTCGAGGAATTCGGCAGTCAGCACGACGCAGATCGTGTGGCTGCCGAGATCGTCCTCTGAGGTATTGCAACAACCGTCGCGAAAGAAGCCGGTCAGCGGCCGCTCATGCATGGCAGCAAGGGCCCGCCCAGCACATTGAGCTGGTTGCCACGCCAGGGGAAATCGCGGGTTTTCACCGGCGGCTCAGGCGACTTCGTCGATCCAGGCCTGCTGGATGGCTTCGAGGATCTTTTCGCCGCAGCGGTTGGGATCGTCGTTGAAGTCCGGCAGGGCCATGACCCAGTTGCGCAGGTCCACAAAGTTGATTTTCAGCGGATCGATGGCGGGATGGGCATCGCTCAGTTCAATGGCGATGTCGTTGATGTCGGTCCATTTCATTTGCGGTGTCCTTCCTTGGCCATGTTCAGGCTGTATTTCGGAATCTCGACAACCAGCGGCGTCTTGCCGACAATCGCCTGGCAGCCCAGGCGGGAATTCGGCTCAAGGCCCCAGGCCTTGTCGAGCAGGTCTTCCTCTTCTTCCTCGGCCGGGGTCAGCGAGTTGAAGCCTTCACGCACAATGACGTGGCAGGTCGTGCAGGCGCAGGACATTTCGCAGGCGTGGTCGAGTTCGACGCCGTTTTCGAGCAGGGTTTCGCAGATCGACTTGCCCTCTTCCGCCTCGATGACGGCGCCTTCCGGACAATTCTCGACGTGCGGCAGAACGATGATCTGGGTCATGCCGTTTCTCCTTCGTTGCCCACCTTGATGTCGTCAACATTGCGACCGGAGAGCACTTTCTTGATGCTTTGATCCATGCGGCGATGCGCAAATTCCTGCGTCTCGAAACCGAGATCGTCCATGGCGATGTTGATCAGGCGGCGGTTCTCGCCGGCCACGGTGTCGCGCAACTTGGCGATCGTCGCAACGATTTTCGCGGTTTCGGCCGCGTTGAGCAGGTGCGGATCTTCCTTCATCGCCGCCTCGGTCGCCTCGATCATGCGCTGCGCTTCGACCTGGGCTTCCTTGAGGGCGCGGCTCATCGCGTCGTCCTTGGCGTGCTCCATCGAATCCTTGAGCATGCCGGCAATTTCGTCGTCGGACAGGCCGTAGGACGGCTTGACGGTGACGCTGGCTTCGACGCCGGTCGTCTGTTCGCGCGCCGCAACCGACAGCAAACCATCGGCGTCGACCTGGAAGGTGACGCGGATGCGCGCCGCGCCGGCCACCATCGGCGGTATGCCGCGCAGCTCGAAACGGGCCAGCGAACGGCAGTCGGCAACCAGCTCGCGTTCGCCCTGGACGACGTGAATCGCCATTGCCGTCTGGCCGTCCTTGAAGGTGGTGAATTCCTGGGCACGTGCCGTCGGAATCGTGGAATTGCGCGGGATGACCTTCTCGGTCAGGCCGCCCATGGTTTCCAGGCCGAGCGACAGCGGCGTGACGTCGAGCAGCAGCCAGTCATCGGTGCCGGTCTTGTTGCCGACCAGCAGGTTGGCCTGGGTCGCGGCGCCGAGCGCGACGACCTTGTCCGGATCGAGATTGGTCAGCGGTTCCTGGCGGAAAAAGTCGCCGACCGCCTTCTGCACCTGCGGCATGCGCGTCGAGCCGCCGACCATGACCACACCCTTGACGTCTTCGGCACGCAGGCCGGCATCGCGCAGCGCCTTCTTGACCGGCTGCATGGTCTTCGAAATCAGCGTCTGGGCAATTTCAGCGAAGGTCGCGACATCAAGCTTGATGTCGACCACATCGCCTGAACTCAGGCGCACGGTGATCTGGGCTTCCGGGTGGTTGGTCAGGTATTCCTTGGCCTCGCGGCAGCGCATCATCAGCAGGCGCCCGTCTTCCGGTGACAGCGGCTGCAGCTTGGCCTGCTCGATGACCCAGCAGAAGATGCGGTGGTCGAAATCGTCGCCGCCGAGCGCCGAATCGCCGCCGGTGGACATCACTTCGAAAACGCCCTTGGTCAGTTTCAGGATGGAGATGTCGAAAGTGCCGCCGCCCAGGTCGTAGACCGCGTAGACGCCTTCCGCCGCGTTATCCAGCCCGTAGGCGATGGCGGCGGCGGTCGGCTCGTTCAACAGGCGCAGGACATTGAGACCGGCCAGCTTGGCGGCATCCTTGGTCGCCTGGCGTTGCGCGTCGTCGAAATAGGCCGGCACGGTGATCACGGCACCGACCAGTTCCCCGGCCAGCGCGCTTTCGGCGCGTTCCTTCAAGCTTTTCAGGATTTCGGCCGAAACCTCGACCGGGCTCTTGATGCCGGCGATGGTCCGGACCTTGACCATGCCCGGCGCCTCGATGAAGTCGTAGGGCATGGATTCGACATGCGCGATGTCCTTGAGGCCGCGCCCCATGAAGCGCTTGACGGAAACGATGGTATTTCTCGGGTCGACCGCCTGGCGGGTCTGCGCGTCGTAACCGACTTCCGTGCTGTGGTCGGCGTGATAGCGCACGACCGAAGGCAGCAAGGGGCGGCCCTGCTCGTCGTTGAGGCAGACGGCGATGCCGCTCCTGACCGTGGCGACCAGCGAATTGGTGGTACCGAGGTCGATGCCGATGGCGAGCTTGTGCTCGTGCGGGGCAGCCGACTCACCGGGCTCGGCGATTTGAAACAGGGCCATAGATTATTCTTCCAGCGACGCCAGCGCGTCGTCGATTTCGTAAAGGAGTTTTTCCAGGAACATCAGACGCCGCACCAGCTCGGTGGCGGCGCTGTGATCGTCCTGATCGAACAGGTCGGCAAGCTCGTCATAGCGCGCGTTGATATCGCCGCGCAGGCGGTTGTGCAGGTGTTCCAGCTCGTGATGATCGCCACCGCTGCGCGCATCCATCACCGCCTCGCGCCATTCCATCTGTTCCATCAGGAAGTCGACCGGCATTGCGGTATTGTTTTCCGCCTGGATGTCGTGCCCAGCCTGGTGCAGCAGGTACTTGGCGCGCTCAAGCGGCTTCTTCAGCGTCTGGTAAGCCTCGTTGGCATGCGTCGCCCACTGCATGGACAGCCGCCGCTCGGCATCGCCGGCACTGACGAAACGATCCGGATGCACCTGTGCCTGGATGTCGCGATAACGCGAATCCAGCTCGGACAGGCTGATCCGGAAGCTTTTAGGCAGTTCGAACAGGGAAAAGAAATCGGCGGTCAGATCCACCACAAACCTCGCAATAGCGGTTTTATCGGCCGTTCAAGATGTGGCCAACGTTAAAGCGAAGGCGGGACTAGGCGCCGCCCGCGCTGACAGTACTAACAGTACGGCAAGCGGGCGGCAACGACGTAGCGCCGAGCCCGCGCCAACGATTACACGTTGAAGGATTCGCCGCAGCCGCACTGATCTTTGACATTGGGGTTATTGAACTTGAACCCTTCGTTCAGGCCTTCGCGCGCGAAATCCAGCTCCATCCCTTCGAGATACGGCATGCTCTTGGCGTCGACAAACACCTTGACGCCATTGCTTTCAAAAACCATATCCTCGGGATCAACCTCGTCGACAAATTCCAGCTTGTAGGCCATGCCGGAACAGCCGCTGGTCCGCACGCCGAGGCGCAGGCCGACGCCCTTGCCCCGTTTGGTCAGGTAATTGGCGACATGTTTTGCCGCCTTGTCGGTCAAGGTCACAGCCATGCTTATTCTCCGTGCTTTTTCTTGTAATCCGCCACGGCTGCCTTGATGGCATCCTCGGCCAGGATCGAACAATGAATTTTAACCGGCGGCAGGGCCAGTTCTTCAGCAATTTCGGTGTTTTTGATGGCCAGGGCCTGGTCGACCGTCTTGCCCTTGACCCATTCGGTCACCAGCGAAGACGAGGCGATGGCGGAGCCGCAGCCGTAGGTCTTGAACTTGGCATCTTCGATGACGCCAGACTTGTTGACCTTGATCTGCAGCTTCATGACGTCGCCGCAGGCCGGCGCGCCGACCATGCCGGTGCCGACGCCGTCGTCTTCCTTGCCGAAGGAACCGACGTTGCGGGGATTTTCGTAGTGATCGATGACTTTGACGCTATAGCTCATGTTCTTGCTCCTTATAGTCGCGCTGCTAGCTGTTAGGATCGAGTTGCCTAGGAAAACCGGCTCGATCCTGGATCCTAATAACTAACAACTAATTAGTGTGCGGCCCACTGAACGGTGCTCAGATCGATGCCTTCCTTGTACATATCCCACAGCGGCGACAGATCGCGCAGCTTGCCGACCTTGGCGTGCAGCAACTGGATGGCGTAGTCGATTTCTTCTTCGGTCGTGAAGCGACCGATCGAGAAGCGGATCGAGCTGTGTGCCAGTTCGTCGTCGCGACCCAGCGCGCGCAGCACGTAGGACGGTTCCAGGCTGGCCGAGGTGCAGGCCGAACCGGACGAAACCGCCAGATCCTTGATCGCCATGATCATCGACTCGCCTTCGACGTAGGCAAAGCTGATGTTCAGGTTGTGCGCCACGCGCTGCGTCAGGTCGCCATTGACGAAGGTCGCCTCGATATCCTGCAGGCCCTTCAACAGCTTGTCGCGCAGCTTGCCGACGCGCAGGTTTTCTTCAGCCATTTCTTCCCTGGCCAGACGGAAACACTCGCCCATGCCGACGATCTGGTGCGTCGCCAGCGTGCCGGAGCGGAAACCGCGCTCGTGACCGCCGCCGTGCATCTGCGCTTCCAGGCGGATGCGCGGCTTGCGGCGCACGTAGAGGGCGCCGATGCCCTTCGGGCCGTAGGTCTTGTGAGCACAGAAGCTCATCAGATCGACCTTGAGCTTGCTCAGGTCAATCTCGACCTTGCCGGTCGCCTGTGCCGCATCAACGTGAAAAATGACGCCCTTCTCACGACAGATTTCACCGAGTTCGGCGATCGGCTGGATGACGCCGACTTCGTTGTTCACGAACATCACCGAGGCCAGCACGGTGTCCGGACGGATGGCGGCCTTGAAGACTTCCAGATCGAGCAGGCCGTCTTCCTTGACATCAAGGTACGTGGCTTCGAAGCCCTGGCGTTCCAGTTCGCGCACGGTGTCGAGCACGGCCTTGTGCTCGGTCTTGACGGTGATGATGTGCTTGCCCTTGGTACCGGCGTAGAAATTCGCGGCGCCCTTGATGGCGAGATTGTTGGATTCGGTGGCACCGGAGGTCCAGACGATTTCCTTGGGATCGGCGCCGACCAGGGCGGCAACCTGCTCGCGCGCTTCCTCGACGGCGGCGTCGGCGACCCAGCCGAAGCTGTGCGAACGCGAAGCCGGATTGCCGAAGTGCTCGCACAGGTAGGGAATCATTTTTTCCGCGACGCGCGGGTCGACCGGCGTGGTGGCCGAGTAATCCAGGTAGATCGGAAGTTTCATCGTCATTCTCGCTATGTCGGATTGTTCAAACGGCAAGTGCCGTCAGTCCCTGCAGGCGTCCGACTGTGACCTGCAAGGCGTTGATCAACTGGTCGATATCGACCTCTGTATTGTCTGCACCCAGGCTGACCCGGACCGCACCGCGGGCGATTTCCGGCGCCACGCCCATCGCCCGCAGCACATGCGAGGGTTCCGGATTGGCGCTGGAACAAGCGGCACCACTGGCCACCGCGAAACCTTCGCGATCCAGCTTGCCGACCAGGGTTTCGCCATCGATATCGGCGAAGGCGAAGTAACTGGTATTGGGCAATCTGGGCGCGTCGACCGCAAAAACCGTGGCGCCAAGCGCCTGCAATCCTTTTTCCAGCCTGCCCTGCAACATTTTCAAACGCATCGGTAGTTCGGCAACGCGTTGCGCCGCAAGTTCCGCCGCAATGCCAAATCCGACGATGGCCGGCACGTTTTCGGTGCCCGAACGCAGACCGCGCTCGTGGCCGCCGCCGGCGATCAGAGGCTGCAACTCGACGCGCTTGTCGAGCACCAGCGCCGCCGCACCCTTCGGGCCGTTCGCCTTGTGCGCCGACAAAGTCAGCGCATGCACGCCGGCCGCATTGAGCGCCCGGAAATCGAGCGGCAGCTTGCCCAGCACCTGCACCGCATCGCTGTGGAACCAGGCGCCGCTGGCGCGGGCTGCCGTTGCCAGCGCTGCAACATCCTGCAGGACGCCGGTTTCGTTATTGGCGCCCATCACCGAAATCAGTTTCGGCTTGCCCGCCAAAACATCGGCGTAATCCGTCAAATCGACCCGTCCGGCGGCGTCGACCGCTATCTGCCGCAATTCCCAGCCCTGCCGCACCAACTGGGCGGCCGGCTTGAGCACACAGGGGTGTTCAACGGCACTGACCGCGAGCAGACCCGGCTTCAGGGAAGCAGCGGCGCCTTTCAGGAACAGGTTGTTGCTCTCGCTGCCACCGCTGGTGAACACAACCTCGGTCGGGTGCGCATTGACCGCCGCCGCGACGCGCTGGCGCGCCTCGTCGATCGCCTGGCGCGCCCGCCGTCCATACTCATGCCGGCTCGAGGCATTGCCGCACAGGCTTTCCAGCCAGGGCAGCATGCCCGCCAGCACGGCCGGAGCGAGCGGCGTCGTGGCGTTGTGATCAAGGTAGCGCGGTTGAAACATGGAACGCTCAGGCCGCTACGGCTGCCTTGTCGCGACTGGCGCGCACACGCGGCGCCGGGCGCTTGTCGGTCAGCACGACCGGCTTGCCGGCCAGCTTCTGGCGCTGGCGCTCAACCAGATCGGCGAGCGACACCGAAGCCAGGTATTCGTACATCTTGCTGTTGAGCGTGGACCACAGGTCGTGCGTCATGCAGCGATGCTCGTCGTGGCAATTTTCGTGACCGCCGCACTGCGTCGCATCAAGCTGCTCATCGACGGCACGGATGATGTCGGCGACCGCAACCTGGTCGAGCGGCCGCGCAATGCAGTAACCGCCGCCAGGACCGCGCACGCTATCCACCAGCTTGTGGCGACGCAGCTTGCCGAACAATTGCTCGAGATAAGACAGGGAAATCTTCTGGCGCTCGCTGACGCTGGCCAGCGCGACAGGACCGTCCTCGCCGCGCAGGGCAAGATCGATCATGGCCGTGACGGCAAAACGTCCTTTGGTGGTCAAACGCATTTCCGGTCTCCCGTTAATAACCTAGTGTTGCGGTCAACTATACCTAAACCAGACAAAATCAGTCAACTATTTTGCCCAGGTATTTGGGATCGAAAGCATCGGCTGCCTGCACTTCCGCATCGCACTTGACACCCTGGGCATCAAGCTCCTTGATCAGGGAGGCAAAGCGACGGTCGGTCTCGGCAGCGTGGTCGAGCAAACCGTGAATGGCCTTGGCCAGCGGATCATCCTGATCGCGTCCGACCGCGTAAGCGGAGAAACCCATCTTCTCGGCCTGCGCCTCGCGCTGCTTGCTCTGTTCGGAACGATCGAGAATGCGCGCCGGATTGCCGACTGCCGTGGCACCGGCCGGCACTTCCTTGGTGACGACGGCATTCGAACCCACCCGCGCCCCGGCTGAAATGGTG
This sequence comes from Quatrionicoccus australiensis, assembly GCF_020510525.1. NCBI lineage: Bacteria > Pseudomonadati > Pseudomonadota > Betaproteobacteria > Rhodocyclales > Azonexaceae > Quatrionicoccus > Quatrionicoccus australiensis. The sequence goes on along the minus strand of NZ_CP075188.1, from coordinate 1,856,339 downwards.
ATCGGCCCAAGCACCTTGGCACCGGCACCAATGACCACGCCGTCCTCCAACGTCGGATGGCGCTTGCCCTTGTTCCATGAGGTGCCGCCCAGGGTAACGCCGTGGTAGAGCGTGACGTCGTTGCCGATCAGCGCGGTTTCACCGATCACGACACCCATGCCGTGGTCAATGAAAAAGCGGCGGCCAATGGTGGCGCCGGGATGAATTTCGATGCCGGTCAGAAAACGTGAAATGTGCGCGGTAAACCGGGCGAGCCAGCGCAAACGGTGACCCCACAACCAGTGCGCAAGACGATGCAGGAACAGTGCGTGGATGCCGGGATAACAGGTCAGCACCTCCCAGAACGAGCGGGCTGCCGGATCGCGGTCAAAAACCGCACGGATATCCTCACGCAAATGGCGAAACATGAAGCCAGATCTCCCTTTTCAGACAAGGGAGAATTTTAAAATACTCGACTGAATTTGTCAGCTATTTTACCCGGGGATGCCGTAGGTATCTGATTTATAATCCCGCGCTGTTTTTACATATCACTACAAATTCCCTCATGCGCAGCCCTCTGCTCCCCCTGGCCCTCGGTTTCACGCTCCTGCTTGGCGCCTGTGCCACGCCGGCACCGGTGGCCGAACAGCAGATCCGCGGCGATTACCGTTTTACGGAAAAATACCTTTCCTGGCTGGTCGACCGTGAAATGTCGGACAACGACATTACCGGCCTGAGCATTGCGCTGATCGACGACCAGCAGGTGATCTGGCAAAAGGGCTTCGGTCACGCCGATCTGGAAAAGGGTATTCCGGCCACTCCGGAAACCATTTACCGTGCCGGCTCGATCGCCAAGGTGTTCACCGCTGCTGCCACCATGCAGCTCGCCGAACAGGGCAAGCTCGACATCGATCAGCCGCTGACCGCCGCCCTGCCGGAGTTCGCGATCAAGACGCGCTTCCCGAAAGCCGGGCCGGTGACGCCGCGCAATGTCATGACACACCATTCCGGCCTGCCGTCGAATTTCCTTCGCGGCATGTATGTGCGCGATCCGGGGCGTTTCGAAAGCGTCGTCGACGGCCTGCACGACGAATACCTGACCTTCCCGCCCAATTACGTTTTTTCCTATTCCAATGTCGGCATGGCGCTGCTCGGCGCCACCGTGCAAAAAGTCAGCGGCGAGCCGTTCAACGACTACATGGAGCGCCACTTCTTCCAGCCCATGGGCATGACGCAGAGCAGCTTCGCCTCGCGCGCCGTGACCAAGGCTTATGACAAGAACAAGGAAATCGAGGTTTTTTCGCTGCGCGACATGCCGGCGGCCAATCTGCTCAGCAACGTGGTCGACCTCGGCCAGTTCATGAAAATGCAGTTTGCCGACGGCAGATCGGGCCAGAACCGGATTCTCTCCGCCGCCACGGCGCGTGAAATGGTGCGGGTGCAGAATGCCGACTTCCCGCTCACTTTCAACGCCTATGTCGGACTGGGCTGGATGATGCACGGCATCGAGATCCCCGGCGGCGGCCAGGTAGCCAGTCATGGTGGTTCGCTGCCCGACTCGCACAGCATGATGGCCATTCTGCCCGAGCACAAACTGGGCGTCGTCGTCCTCTCCAACTCCGCCACCGCGCACACCGCCGTGACCAGAATCGCCAGCGAAGCCCTGCGCCTGATGCTGGAAGCCAAGACCGGCATCCGCCAGGCGGCGCAGCCGGTGGTACGCGCCAAGGAGCGCGAACCGACCCGTGCCGAACTGCAGCAGTTCGACGGCAATTTCGACACCCTGGTCGGGCTGGCCAAGATCTCCACCAAGTCGGGCAAAATCGACGTCGAGGCGGTCGGCCAGAGCTTCCGTCTGGTGCCGCACGAAGACGGCCTGCTCAGCGTCAAGTACAAAGTGCTCGGCCTGGTACCGGTGCATGTCGGCGCCTTCGACGACATCCGTCTCTCCATCGTCAGCGTTGACGGACGCCAGATCATCGTCGGCCGGATCGGCGGCGAATCGCTGATATTCGGCGAAAAACTCAAACCGTCGAGCATTCCGGAGAAATTCCTCGAACGGATCGGGCAATACGAAATCATCGGCAAGATCGACGGCCCTTCGCCCGAGCACATCGCCCTCAGCGAAGACAACGGCATCCTGGTCGGCGAAGTACGCTTCGCCGAGAAGCCTGAGCTGCTCCTGCGCATCGGCTTCCAGGCGGTATCCGACAACGAAGCCGTGACCGCCGGCCTGGGCAGCGGTCGCGGCGACACGCTGCGCCTGCTTGAAGAAGACAACGAACAACGGCTGGGCTTTTCCGGCTACCAGCTCCGCAAGAAACTGAACTGAACCATGCAAAACCTGCACAGAGAACTCAAGGAATTCATCATCGAGACGATGAATCTCGAAGACATCACGCCCGATGAAATCGGCGACGACACCCCGCTGTTTGCCGATGACGGCCTTGGCCTCGACTCGATCGACGCCCTGGAACTGGTGCTGGCACTGAAGAAAAAATACGGCATCGTGCTTGAAGCCAACGATGAAAAAAGTCGCGAACACCTGCGCTCGGTCGCTACGCTGGCGACACTGGTCGAAAGCAGCCGGTCGGCGTGAGCGGCACACCGCGGGGACAGCGTCGATGACCCCGAACAGCCGGAAAATCCGCTTCCTGCGCCGGCACATCCCAGAATTCGCCTGCATTCCCGGCTGCCACGACTGCTGCGGCCCGATCACCGCATCCAGCGAGGAAATGGCGCGCCTGCCGGAAATCGACGAAAAACACCGGTCGACCGCCCTGGCCGCCTGGAATTGCCCGCAACTGGGTGAGCAGGGCTGCCAGGCCTACAGCGAACGCCCGCTGATCTGCCGCCTGTTCGGCACGACGGCCAGACTTCCCTGCCCGCACGGCCGCCGTCCGGAAAACATGATCGAAGCGGACATCGAGCGCCAGATCGAAGCCTGGTTTGACGCCACACCGCATCGCCTCATCTGAGACGAAGCCGGACAGCGGCAACATCCGCTCAGGCGAGCGCGCCGCGACTCTCCGACTCTCTTTGCCGGCCGGAACACTCCGGGCACACGGCACCGATTTCAACTTCGGGATTTTCCAGACCATGTCCGGCATTACTCAGGCTGAGCATCAGCAACTGGGTCAGGGCATGGTCGTGCAACTCGCTGACCTTGCCGCAACGCGGACAAACAAGAAAGAGACTGGGCAGGCAGTGCGAATCGTGGCGGCAGGCGACGAACTGGTTGATGCGTCCGATCTTGTGCACCAGCCCCTGCTCGATCAGGAAATCGAGCGCCCGATAAACGGTGGGCGGCGTCGCATTACTGCGCGCTTCCTTGACTCTGGCCAGCAAATCATAGGCTTTGAGCCCATTCGGACTGCGGAAAAGCAGGCCGAGTACATCGCGCCGAATCGCGGTTAGCGATACACCGCGCTCCTTGCAACGGGCGGCTACGCCGTCGAGAAAGTGCTCACAAGAATCAGCCGGATCGGAAATTACGGTCGTCATGGTCGCGATTTTAGGGCGATGAGCCCGTATTGCACAAATGCAATGTTATAACATATCATTTTATTCTCAACCGCCCCCGTCGGTATGTCAGCCAATGGGCCGCCCCTACTACGAAGAAGCCAGATGAACGCTCCCCTCCCCTCCTCCCGGGACCGCCTGCCGGTCACCGTCCTGTCCGGCTTCCTCGGCGCCGGCAAGACGACCCTGCTCAACCATGTCCTGAACAACCGTCAGGGCCTGCGCGTCGCGGTCATCGTCAATGACATGTCCGAGGTCAATATCGATGTCCGGCTGGTCGCCGAAGGCGGCGCCGAGCTGTTGCGCGGCGAGGAAAAAATGGTCGCAATGAGCAACGGCTGCATCTGCTGCACGCTGCGCGAAGACCTGCTGATCGAAATCACCCGCCTGGCCAGGGAAGGCCGCTTCGATTACCTGCTCATCGAATCGACCGGCATCGCCGAGCCACTGCCGGTCGCCGAGACCTTCACCTTCCGCGCCGAAGACGACACCAGCCTGTCCGACATCGCCCGCCTCGACACCATGGTCACCGTCGTCGATGGCTACAACTTCCTGCGCGATTACAGCTCGCAGGACTACATCGCCGATCGCGGCGAAAGCCTGGGCGAAGACGACCAGCGCCCGGTCGTCGGCCGGCTCGTCGAGCAGGTCGAGTTCTGCGACGTCATCGTTCTCAACAAGACCGACCTGCTGACGGCGGACGAGATCGCCCGCCTCGAAGCCATCCTGCACACGCTGAATCCGCGCGCCGACATCGTCCATGCCCGTTTCGGCGAAGTGCCGCTCGAACGCATCCTGAATACCGGCCGCTTCGACTTCGAACAGGCAGAACAAGCGCCCGGCTGGCTGCAGGAACTGCGCGGCGAACACATCCCGGAGACCGAGGAATACGGCATTTCCAGCTTTGTCTACCAGGCGCGCCGGCCCTTCCATCCACAGCGTTTCCACGCCTGGATCAACCAGGAGTGGCCGGGCGTCATCCGCTCGAAAGGCTATTTCTGGCTGGCCTCGCGCCCCGGCCTGGTGGGTAGCTGGTCGCAGGCCGGCCCGGTCACCCGGCACGAACTGGGCGGCCTGTGGTGGGTTGCCGTGCCGGAAGCGGAATGGCCGCAGGACGAGGAAAACCGTCAGATCATCCGGGAACGCTGGGTCGAACCCTACGGCGATGCGCAGCAGGAACTGGTGCTGATCGGCATCGACATGGACGAAGCCGCGCTGCGCCAGGCCTTCGACGCCTGCCTGCTCGACGCCGACGAACTGGCTGCCGGCCCGGCCGTCTGGGTTGGCTACCCGGACCCGTTCCCGCAGTGGACGATCGATGAAGAGGAAGAACCTGCCGCATGAATCCGACTGAAAAATTGCTCAGCGATGCCGAACTGCTCGCCGCCCCGGCCGCGGACTACATGTCGGCCGCCCAGCTCGCCACCTTCCGCCAGCGCCTGCTCGCCGAAGAGCGCGCCCTGCGCGCCACTGCCAATGAAACCACGCAGCACCTGCAGGAGACGACAGCGGCGCCGGATCCGACCGACCGCGCCAGCACCGAGGAAGAACACACGCTGGAGCTGCGTGTGCGCGACCGCGAGCGCAAGCTGCTCAAGAAAATCGCCAAGGCCTTGCAGCGCATCGAGGACGGCAGCTACGGCTGGTGCGAAGAAACGGGCGAGCCGATCGGCATCGCCCGCCTGATCGCCCGGCCGACCGCCAATCTCTGCCTGGAAGCCCAGGAACGCCACGAACAACGCGAACGCCAATACGGCAGTTAGGAAGCAACATGCAACAAACCCAACTCGAACGGCGCATCCCGGTCACCCTGCTCACCGGCTTTCTCGGCGCCGGCAAGACAACCCTGCTCAATCACCTGCTCGGCCAGCCGGAAATGGCCAATGCGGCGGTATTGATCAACGAATTCGGCTCGGTAGCGGTCGACCATCACCTGGTCAGCAAAATCGACGAAGACATGATCCTGCTCGATTCCGGCTGCATCTGCTGCACGGTACGCGGCGACCTGACACGCAGCCTGAGCGAACTGTTCATGCGCTGCCTGCGCCGCGAAATCAAGCCGATCAATCGCGTCATCATCGAAACCACCGGCCTGGCCGATCCGGCGCCGGTGATCTTCACGCTGCTCGAAGACTTTTTCGTCTCCGAGCGCTACCGCATCGACGGCGTCGTCACCGTCGTCGATACGACGCACATCCTGCAACAGCTGGCGCAACACGCCGAACCGGTCAAGCAGATCGCCATGGCCGACCGTCTGCTGCTCAGCAAGTGCGATCTCGCCACGCCAGAACAACAGCACGAAGTCAGTCGCACCCTGAGTCGCCTCAATCCTTCCGCGGCGCAGATCTACGTCAGCCGCGGCGAAGTCGCCGTCGCTTCGCTGACCGATTGCGGCCTCTACGATCCCGGCCGCAAGACGCCGGACGTCGCCGCCTGGCTGGCCGAGGAAAAGGTACGAGAGGAGCGCCGCCTGGCGCACGGCCATCACCATCATCACGACGTCGACCGCCACGACGCGCATGTTTACAGCTTCGCCCTGACTTTCGACCAGCCGCTGCAGTGGGCCTTTTTTGCCGATGCCGTGGCCACGCTGCTCGAGAGCATGGGCGACCGCATCCTGCGCATCAAGGGTCTGCTCAACGTCGTCGGCGACCACCGGCCGCGTGTCGTGCAGTGCGTGCAACACGTCATGTATCCCTACGCCTACCTGGAGAACTGGCCAGATGAGGTGCCTTACAACGACCGGCGCAGTCGCCTCGTCTTCATCGTCCGCGACCTGCCACAGTCGATGATAGAACAGGCCTTCGCCATGTTCTGCGGTGTCCGCGACGTCGGCGAGACGACAGCCGAATGCTGATCCGCAAGCTGTTCAAGTTCGAGAACGCGCATATCGTGCGCGGCTGCAGCACGCAGCGCTGCGCGCACTCGCTGCACGGCCACTCCTACAAGCTCGAAATCCTGCTCGAAGCGCACGCCTTCGACCGTGGCCAGATGCTCTACGACTTCGGCCTGCTCAAGCACGGCGCGCGGCCGCTGATCGATGCCTTCGACCATGCCGTCGCGCTATGGTCGGGCGACGATCCCGACTACATCGCCGCCGGCCAGCGCTTTTCCGAGCGCTGGGTGTTGCTGCCCGTCTCGCCCAGCGCCGAACAGTTCTCGCGGCTGTTTTTCGTGCTCATCGACCGCTTGCTCGAGTTGACCGACATGCGTAACGGCGAAGCCGAAATCAGCCTGCATTCGATCATCGTCCATGAAACCGAAAGCGGTTACGCCCAATGTTTCCGTGCCGATGCGGTCAACCCGAAAATGGGCCCGATTTTGCTGGAAGACATCGAGTTTTCCCCGGCCATCCGCGCGGACTGGCCCGATCCCGAGCTGTTTGACAAGCTCAAGCGCGGCAAGCGCACGGCCAATCCCCTCCGAGTCTGAACCATGATCCGCAAAAACCCGCGCGGCGACCTGCCGCAAATCCACGAATCCGCCTATGTCGACCAGACCGCCATCATCTGCGGCAAGGTCATCATCGAGGAAAACGTCTTCGTCGGCCCCTATGCCGTGATCCGCGCCGACGAAGTCGATGCCGCCGGCGAACTCGAGCCGATCCGCATCCGTGCCCACTCCAACATCCAGGATGGCGTCGTCATCCATTCCAAGTCCGGCGCCCTGGTCGATATCGGCGAACACACTTCGATCGCCCACCGCTCCATCGTGCATGGCCCCTGCATCATCGGCAACAACGTCTTCATCGGCTTCAACAGTGTCGTCTTCAACTGCCGCATCGGCGACGGCTGCGTCGTCCGCCACAACGCCGTGGTCGACGGCACCGACCTGCCGCCGGGCTTCTACGTCTCCTCGACCCTGCGCATCGGCCCGAAGACCGACCTCGCCACCGTGCCGCGTGTCAGCGCTGCAGCGACGGAGTTTTCCGAGGACGTCGTGCGCACCAATCATGAGCTGGTGCAGGGCTACAAGCGCCTGCAGAATGAATTCTGAATGATTATAATTCGCAAATAATAGATATCTAATGAAGAAAGCAATGCACACATCCCAATTGAAATACCCCGTCCTGCGACTCGCCCTGGTCGCTGCCTTCGCTCTGCCAGCCCAGGCACAGGAAACGCAACTGGGCGAAGTTCAGGTCGTCGGCCGCAGCGAGGGCCAAAGCTATTACAGCGACGAGGCTGGTGTCGCCCGCGCCGAAACGCCTTTGCGCGAAGTGCCGCAAGCGGTGCGCGTGGTGCCGCGCCAGGCCATCGACGACATCGGCGCCGTGCGCCTCGAAGAAGCCTACGATTACGTCAGCGGCGTCAATCGCCAGAACAATTTCGGCGGTTTATGGGACAACTTCTCGATTCGCGGCTTCGCCGGCAATCCGGATACCGGCGCCAACTTCCTGCGCAACGGGTTTGCCGGCAATCGCGGCTACAACGCTCCGCGCGACATGGCCAACGTCGAACGCCTGGAAGTGATCAAGGGGCCGGCCTCGGCGCTCTACGGTGGCAGCGAGCCGGGCGGCATCCTCAACATCGTGACCAAGAAACCGCAGTTCAAGACCGGTCATGCCGTCGAGGTCTATGCCGGCAGCTACGACACCTACCGGACAACCATCGATTCCACCGGCCCGATCAGCGATACCCTGGCCTACCGCCTGAACATGGCTTACGAAGACAAGGGCAGTTTCCGCGACCATGTCGACAGTCAGCGCTACCTGATCGCTCCATCCTTCACCTGGCTGCTCTCACCCAGCACCGTGGTCAATTACGACTTCGAGGCGATCCGCCAGAAAGCGCCGATGGACCGTGGCGTCGTCGCCATCAACGGCCAGGTCGGCAGCGTCCCGCGCGACCGTTTCCTGGGCGAACCGAACGATGGCGACATCACGATCGACAACAAGACCCACAACCTGACCGTCGAGCACGAGTTTTCCAGCGACTGGAAGGCCAAGGCCGGCCTGGCCTACCGGACGACCAGCCTGGAGGGCTATTCGACCGAGGCCAGTCCGCGCACAGCGGGCAGCGTTCGCTGGACCACGGCCGGCGCCCCGGTGATCGAACGCGAGCGGCGTTACCGCGACTACAGCTCGAACGACCTCGCCTTCCAGGGCGAAGTACATGGCAAGTTCGCCACCGGTTGGCTGAAGCACGAGGTGCTGGCGGGTATCGACAGTTATCGCTTCGAACTCGATCAGGTGATGAAGCGCGGCCGTTCGACGACAACCTACGGCCTGAACATCTACGACCCGGTCTATGGTCAGACGCCCCTGGCGCTCAACACGACACCGACCAATACGCTGGAAACCCAGAACAACACGGGATTTTTCCTGCAGGACCAGATCGCCTTCGCCACCGACTGGCGTTTACTCGTCGGCCTGCGCCACGACCGCTTCCGCCAGGAAATCGACAATCGCAGCACCGGTGTGCGTAGCGAGCAGGAACACAATGTGACGACGCCGCGCCTCGGCCTGACCTGGCTGGCCACGCCGACCCTGTCGGTTTACGCACTGGCCAGCGAATCCTTCCGCGCCAACAACGGCGTTGACGCCGCTGGCGGCTCGTTTGACCCCGAGCGCGGCAAGTCAAAGGAAATCGGCCTCAAGTACGAGGCGCCGAACAAGCGCTATGGCGGCACCGTATCGGTTTTCGAAATCGACAAGAAGAATGTGCTGACCAACGACCCGGCCAACGCCGGCTTCTCCATCGCCGCCGGCGAAGCGCGCAGCCGCGGCGTCGAGTTCGACTTCTCCGGGCAGATCACGGACAAGATCCGCGTCCTGGCCAACTACGCCTTCATCGATGCCGAAATCACCAAGGACAGCAACGCCGCGCTGGTCGGCGCCCGCCTGATCAACGTGCCGAAGCACAGCGGCAGCGCCCTGGCCATGTACGAGGACGGCTTCAGCGCCGGCCGCTACGGCTTCGGCGCCGGTGCGACCTATGTCGGCAAGCGCGCCGGCAACAGCATCGACAGTTTCGAACTGCCGGGCTACACCACGGTGCGCACGATGGCCTACTGGAAACCGAACAAGACCCTGCGCATCTCGCTGGACATCGACAACCTGTTCGACAAGACCTACTACGCCAGCTCCTACGATGTGTACTGGATCACGCCGGGCGCACCGCGCACCTTCACCCTGGGCATGCAAGCCAAGTTCTGATGCAAACGGCCAGCCAGACACAACGCATCGCAGCCATCGACACCCTGCGCGGGGTGGTGATGGCGCTGATGCTGCTCGACCACGTGCGTGAGTATTTCTACCTGCACCATCAGGTGATCGATCCGATGAACCTGGATACGACCACGCCGGCCCTCTTTTTTACCCGCCTGGCGAGCCACTTCTGTGCGCCGGTCTTCGTCTTTCTGACCGGCTTGGGTGCCTGGTGCTATGGTCAGAAGATGGCCACGCAGGATCGGGATGGGCGGCGGGAGACCAGCCGTTACCTTGCCACACGCGGAATTTTCCTGATTGTGCTGGAGCTGACGCTGATCAACCTGGCGTGGACCTTTCCACTGTTGCCCAAAATGCTGTATCTGCAGGTCATCTGGGCAATCGGTCTATCCATGCTGGCCTTGGCCGCACTCCTCTGGCTGCCGCGCAGCGGGCAATGGCTGCTGGGAATCGCGATCGTCGCCGGCCATCATCTGCTGGACGGGATTCATTTCACGCCGGAACAAGCTGCGTATCCGCTCTGGGCCATCCTGCATGACCGTTCGATCATCGAGCTGAACTGGCTGGCCGAAGGCCTGAAGGCGCGTACCTCTTATCCGCTGCTGCCATGGATCGGCATCATCCTTCTCGGCTACGCCAGCGGGCCGCTGTACAGCCGGGCCACCGATCCGAAGGAACGCCAGCTTTGGCTCACGCGCGCGGGGATCGGCATGCTCGCCCTGTTTGTCGCCTTACGCGGGCTCAACGTCTATGGCGATCATCCGCGCGCCCCCGCCGCAAGTTTGCTTGGCGAAGCAATGGCCTGGCTGAACGTCACCAAATACCCGCCCTCCCTCCTCTTCGTGCTCTTCACGCTCGGTCTGGCGCTGTTGCTCCTCGCCTGGCTGGAGAAAGGACGTCCCTGGGCGTTCTTCCAGACACTGGGCCGCGTGCCGATGTTCTTCTACGTCCTCCATCTCTACATGCTGCGCGGGCTTTACCTCGCCTTGACCGCGGTATTCGGTGCCACGCAGGGCGAACGCTTTGGCTTCAATGCCGTCTGGCAGATCTGGCTCATGGCCGCGCTGCTGCTTCCAGCCCTCTATCCGCTTTGCCGCCGTTTTGCCAATTACAAGCGGCAGCAGGCGGGCGGCTGGACCTCTTACTTTTAAAGCGAATCCTGATGAAAACCAAAGCCCATCTTTTCACCCTTCTTTCCCTGCTTGGCGCGCTTGTCTTCAGCCCGAGCGCCAGCGCCCACGGCATCTGGTTCGCCCAGCGTGCCGGCGAACTGGCGATGATTTACGGCGACGGCGGCAAAGACGATCCCATCGTTGCCAAGTTCGACCGGATTCGGCCCCTCACCGGCTACGATGCCGCCGGTCAGCCGGTGCCTAGCCAACTCATCAAGACCGACCACCTGCTGCTGGTCGACCGCACGGCGAATCCTGCCGTTGTGGCGGGCGTCCTCGACAACGGCTATTACACCCAGGACAGCGACGGCAAGTGGTTGGCCAAGAGCAGGAGCGAGGTCGCCAACGCCAGAAAGAGCGGTCGCTACATCAAGCTTGCGATTCATCAGATTCGCGATTTGAGCGCGCCGCTGCATGCCTTGCCGAGTCACCCGCTGCAAATCCTGCCTGTTCAGCCGCCCCTGCCACAGCAGAAGGGCGACACCATCACGCTTCGCGTCCTGTTCAACGGCAAGCCGCTCGCCGGGGCCAAGGTCACCCCGGACTTTGCCAACGATCCGGACGGCCTGACCGTGTCCACCGACCGCCATGGAAAGGTGAGACTCAAGGTGGCCAATCACGGTCTGAACGTCATTTACGTCAAACACGAAACCCCTGCTGTCGGCGAGGATGCCGATCTCATCCAGTACGCAGCCAGCTTTTCATTCCTGCTTATGCCGAAGGCCGACTGAAGCGCTTATGCCCAAGCAACCAGCCCAGATCGCCAAACGCCCGCCGAGACTCGCATGAACACCCTGCTCATCCGCAACGCCCGCCTGGTCAATGAAGGCCGAATGTTCGAGGGCGATCTGCTGGTCCGTCATGGCCGCATCGACAAGATCGCGCCAGGCATCGCCGCCAGCGCCGACGAGGAAATCGATGCCACCGGACGATGGCTGCTGCCCGGCATGATCGATGACCAGGTGCATTTCACCGACCATCGTCTCCGGTCAGGTGACCTATCGGAACGGGCTGATCAAACAGCACGGCCGGAGCCTGCCCCTGCAATTCGATAGACATCATCCAGCATGAAACACTTCGAGCACCTCCCGACTCAATCCGTCAGCCAGCACAGAAACTCGTGCAAGCCAGCGACTTTCTCCTGAAGGACATCCCATGTTGCGTCACCCCTTAACACCGATTGCCGCTGCGCTTTTCCTTGTCTGGTCGAATGCCCAGGCTGCCGACAAGGAACTGGCCGAAGTCACCGTCAGCAATGTCCGCGGTATCGGCAGCAAACCAGTACTACGAGATGAACTGATCGCCACCGAAAGCTTTTCCGCCCGCGACATCGAGAAGACCGGCGCCACGATGCTGACCGAGGTACTCGACAAGCGTCCGGGCATTGCCGTCCAGACCGAATGTTCGATCTGCAACGTCCGCAACGTGGTCCTCAACAACTTGCCCGGGCGCTACACCACGCTGCTCATCGACGGCATCCCCATTTTTTCCTCGGTCTCGACCGCCTATGGGCTGGACAGCGTCAGCCTCGGCGGCATCGAGCGCATCGATATCTCGCGCGGCGCCGGTACCAGCCTTGTCGCACCGGAGGCGCTGGCCGGCTCGGTCAATATCGTCACTCGCCGGCCGGGCAAGGACGAGTTCATGGCCAACCAGCAATTCGGCGCCTACGGCCAATGGAGCACCGACCTGTTCGGAGCTAAACTGTTTTCCGGTGGTGCCATCACCGCCAATTTCAGCCACAACCAGCATGACACCGTCGATGGCGACGACAACAAGGTCTCGGAATACACCGGCTACAAGCGCAATCTCGGCGGCATTGGCTTCTTTTTCGATGATGTCGGCGGCTTCAAGCTCAAGGGGCGTTTCGATGTCGTCGACGAAAAACGCATGGGCGGTGCGATGGGGACCGACTACAGCGGTGTCAAGGCCGATGGCAGCGGCAATCCGTTCGACTGGAGCAAAGGCAGGAACGGCTCGCCGAGCAGTGCCGGCTGGATCAATCCGGCCACCGGATTGATCGTTCCTTACAGCGACGGGCGGGCCGGCATGTCGGAAATCATTTTCACCGACCGCCAGCAGTTCGTCAGCAGCGCGACCCGGCAACTGGGTCAGGGCAGCCTGCATTTCGCCTTCGGCTACGCCAAACACAAGCAGGACTCCTTCTATGAGAAGGCAAGCTACAAGGCCGAGCAAACCCAGTATTACGTCGAAGCCAGCACGCAGCAGCCGATCGGCCAGACGCTGGTCACCGCCGGCCTGAACTACCGCTACGAAGATCTCGGCAGTACCGGCACCGACGCCAGCGGCGCTCCCAACAATGGCATCGACAACTACAAGTACCGTACACCGGGTGTCTTTTTGCAGGCCTATCATGCTTTCTTTGACGGCAATGTCGAAGTCAATGGTTCGCTACGCTACGACGACCACAACGTTTTCGGCGGCATCAGCAGCCCGCGCCTCAATGTCCTGGTGAACCATACGCCCGAGTTGAACAGCCGTTTCGCGATCGGGCGCGGCTTCCGCGCCCCGACCTCGTTCTTTGAGCAGGATCACGGCATTCTCGACACCACGCGCATCGTCCGCCGGGTCGACAAGGCGGAAATCTCCGACAACGCGTCCTACACGCTTTCCTATGCCGGCGACCGGCTGGCCGTGGCGAGTTCGCTGAATTACAACAAGATCAAGAACATGGCCTTGCTCGACTCGGGCCAATGCGAAGACGGCGGCGTAGTCGGGGCCTGTACCGGTTCCGGCACGGAAAGAGCCGTCACGCTATTCACCTCGGCGCAAACACCGGTCACCGTCACCGGCGGCGATATCACTTTCACGTATAAATTGACGCCGCAATTGACGGGAACACTGGCCGCCGAGCGTTTCAATTACGATTTCTCGGAAGCCGGCACGCTCGCTTTCGCGCGCCCGGAAACCCGTGCCTACCTGCGCCTCGATTACGAAAGCGGGCCATGGACCGGCATGCTGCGCGGTACCTGGACCGGGCCGATGGATCTCGCCAGGTTCTACGATTATGCCAACAACCCGCGCTACAACCTGGACGGCACGAAGAAGATGGACAAGAGCCCGTCTTTCTGGGTGGTCGACCTGCGCGGCGAATACCGCATCGACAGGCAATGGTCGGCCTATCTCGGCATCGACAATGTCTTCGACTTCAAACAGTCGGACAAGGAAAGCATGCTGTGGATCGATGCGAACGGTGCGCTGGACGTGACCCACATCTGGGGGCCGAACCGCGGCCGCTTCATCTACGGCGGCGTCAAGTTCAGCCTGTGAAAAAACGCCCCATGTTTCCGCTCAGGATCAGCCTTGCCTTGCTGGCAGGGCTGCTCGGCTGCCTGGCGGTCAACGCCCGGGAAACGGCAAAAACCCCGCTCGATTTCGAGTTGACCGACGGCAGGGAGTTCGTGATCTTGTCGAAACTGCCGCCGCGCCTGACTGCGGTCAATTTCTGGCGCGCCGACTGTCCGCCCTGTGTACGGGAATTGCCCCTGCTCGCCACAAGCGCCCGGATGGGCACGCTTCGCGTCGTGGCCGTGGCGCTGCAGCGGCCGGCCGAGACCCTCGCCGTCCCCGCTTCGGTGAGTCAGGCCCTGAGCCCGCCGCTGCTCTCCCTGCATGGACCGAACGAGCCGCGCGGCCTGCTCGCCCGCTTCGGCAACCCGCATGGTGTCTTGCCGCACACGGTCTTGCTCGACAGGCTGCGCCGTCCTTGCGCCGCGCATTCGGGCGAAATCGATGCAGCCTGGCTGGAAGCGGCTATTTCCCAATGCACCGACGAAACGGGACAAAAATGAACGAATGTCAGCCGACTGGCCAACCCGACAACAGGGCCGGCCACCTTCCCGAAAGGAGTCTTTCCATGCACCCGAGGTTCTTACTGCTCGCCCTGTTCATCAGTCTGCCCGTCTTCGCCGCCCCGGCGCACGTCCATGGCGAGGCAAAGCTGGAAATCGTCGTCGATGGCAATACGCTGGCCATCCATCTCGACTCGCCGCTCGCCAACCTGCTCGGCTTCGAACACGCGCCGCGCACGCCGGCCGAGCAGCAGGCGGTGAAGGCGATGGCGGCAACGCTGCGCCAGGCCGGACGCCTGTTCGTGCTGGATGCGGCGGCGGGCTGCGCCGCGGCCGATGTCCAGCTCGCCTCGCCCGTGCTCGACGGCAAGGCGACGGCCGACGGCCACCTCGACCTGGAAGCCGACTTCCGCTGGCAATGCCGCCACTTGCCGGCGCTGCGCGGCATCGAGACCCGGCTGTTCGCCGCCTTCCCGCACCTCAAGCGGATCGGCGTCGATTTCGCCGGCCCGGCCGGGCAGCAGGCGGGCCGCCTGACCCCGGAGGTAACGCGCTTTGCCTGGTGAGATGAGCCGGCCGCCGCTGCGCGTGCGCGATCTCGAGTTCCGCTGGCCGGGCGCCGACGGGTTTTGCCTGCGTCTCAAGGACCTTACGGTCGACGCGCAAAAAAGCCTGTTTTTGCACGGCCCGAGCGGCAGCGGCAAGAGCACGCTGCTCAACCTGATCGGCGGCGTCCTGGCACCGCAGGCCGGGCGGATCGAATTGCTCGGCGAAGATTTTTCCGATCTCCCGGCGCACCGCCGCGACGCCTTTCGCGCCGATCACATCGGTTTCATCTTCCAGCAGTTCAACCTGATTCCCTATCTCCCGGTGCTCGCCAACGTCCTCCTGCCCTGCCGTTTTTCCGCCCACCGGGCAGCGCGTGCCGGCCAGCCGGAAGCGGCCGCCCGCGACTTGCTGCACCGCCTCGACATCGCGCCCGAACTCTTCGGGCAAGCCGCGCATCGCCTGTCGGTCGGGCAGCAACAGCGCGTCGCCGCTGCCCGCGCCCTGATCGGACGGCCGGAAATCCTCATCGCCGACGAACCGACCTCGGCGCTCGACGCTGCCCGCCAGGCCGCTTTCGTCGATCTGCTGCTGACCGAAGCGCGCGCCAACGGCAGCGCCGTCGTCTTTGTCAGCCACGACTTGCGCCTGAGCGCGCATTTCGACGCCTGCCGGGAGCTTGCCGCATGAAATTCCTGCTTCCCCTGGCCTGGGCCAGCGCCTGGAACCGGCGCGCAACGCTCGGTTTGACCCTGCTTGCCGTCATCCTGGCGAGTTGCCTGCTGCTCGCCGTCGAACGCCTGCGCCACGACGCGCAGGAAAGCTTCGCGCAATCGGTGTCCGGCACCGACCTCATCGTCGGCGCGCGCGGCAGCCCGCTGCAACTGGTGCTTTACGCCGTGTTCCGGCTGGGCGACGCGAGCAACAACATCGCCTGGGAAAGTTACCGGAAAATCGCCGCCGACCCGGCCGTCGCCTGGACCATCCCGCTTTCGCTCGGCGATTCGCACCGCGGCTACCCGGTGCTCGGCACCAGCAGCGACTATTTCAGGTATTTCCACTACGGCCTGAAAACACCGCTGGTCATTGCCGGCGGCCGGCCTTTCACTGACGGGCGCGACGATTTGTTCAGCGCCGTGCTCGGCGCCGAAGTCGCGCAGCAGCTGGGCTACCGCCTCGGCCAGCGCATCGTCCTCAGCCATGGCAGCGGCCCCTTGCCCGGCCTCGAACATGCCGACAAGCCGTTTACCGTGGTCGGCATCCTGGCGCCGACCGGCACGCCGGTCGACCGCACCGTACACGTCGGCCTTGCCGCCATCGAGGCCATCCACCTCGACTGGCAGGGCGGCATGCCGCTGCCCGGCGTCGAGATACCCCCCGCGCTGGTCGACAAGTTCGACCTGACGCCACGCGAAATCACCGCCTTCCTGGTCGGCCTGCACCAGCGCACCGCGGTTTTCGGCGTGCAGCGCAGGATCGCCGGTTTCAAGGACGAGCCTTTGCAGGCTGCCTTGCCCGGCGTCGTCCTCGACCAGTTGTGGCAAAGCCTGGCTTTCGCCGAGCACCTGCTGCGCGGTCTTTCCTGGTTGATACTGGGGCTCGGTCTGGCCGGCCTGCTTGCCGTCATGCTGGCCGGGCTGGGCGAGCGGCGGCGCGAACTGGCCATCCTGCGCGCGCTCGGCGCCGGCCTGCCGCAGATCGCCGCGTTGCTTCTGCTTGAAAGCCTCTTCCTCGGCCTGCTCGGCGCCGGCGGCGGTCTGCTCCTGCTCACCGCCGCCAGCTTTGCGGCCGGCCCCTGGCTGGCCGCGAACGCCGGCATCGTGCTGCACTCGCTGAGTCCAGGCCGGGAAGAACTCGGCCTGCTCGCCGCCATCGTCGCCACCTGCCTGCTCGCCGGCCTCTTGCCGGCCTGGCGGGCCAGCCGCCTGGCCCTGGCCGACGGCCTGACCCCGCGCTTATGAAGGGAAATGCCATGCGTCTCGCTGCCTTGCTGGCCGGCCTGAGCCTGCTCGGCGCCGCCCAGTTCACCTGGAGCGCCGACTACCGTGTCGGCGAACGCCTGAAACCGGCCGCCAAGGCCAGTCCGGCCAGCTATCGCGAAATCGAGTGGGAAGAACTGACACCGAAAGACTGGAACCCGATGGCCGCCTTCAAGGGCCTCAACCTGGCGCGCCTCAAGGACAGCGATCCACGCGCCCGGGAGGCGCTCGAAAAAATGCGCACCGCCTGGGATGCCGCACCGGTCAACACGGCCCTGGACGGCAAAAGGATACGCCTGGCCGGCTTTGTCATCCCGCTCGAACGCAAGGGCAAGCTGGTCTCCGAACTGCTGCTCGTACCTTATTTCGGCGCCTGCATCCACACCCCGCCACCGCCGGCCAACCAGACCATCCACGTCATCCTCGCCCAACCGGTTGCCGACATCAGGAGCATGGACGCCTTCTGGATCAACGGCACATTGAAAGTCGTGCGCGGCGACAGCAGCATCGGCATCTACGGCTATCGCCTGCAGGGCGATAGCCTCGAGCGTTATCTATTCGGGAGAGAACCATGAACGATCTATTCGCCATCATCACCGCCAGCCTGGCCGGCGGTCTGCTCAGCGTGCTGCTGGCGGCACTGCTTGTCTTTCGCCTGGACGAGCGCTGGACGCACCAACTGGTCGCCTTCGCGGCCGGCGTCATGCTTGCTTCGGCCTGTCTCGACATCCTGCCCGAAGCCCTTGCCGCCTTTATCGAGGGGCAACCGGGCGAATCTGGCGAAGCGGCCGCCGCATCACTGTTTGCGACGCTGCTCGCCGGCCTGCTGCTGTTCTTCGTACTAGAACGCCTGGCCCTGTGGCGGCATGCCCATCCGGAGGGGTGTGGCCATCAGCCCCCCGCCGCCGCGCGCAACGCGGCCACCCTGATCCTGATCGGCGATGCCTTCCACAATTTCGTCGACGGCATCCTGATCGCCGCCGCCTTTCTCGCCGACCCTGCGCTCGGCGTCACCACCACCCTGGCCATCGTCGCCCACGAAATCCCGCAGGAACTCGGCGACTTCGTCCTGCTGCTCAACGCTGGCTGGTCGAAGCGACTGGCCCTGCTCGCCAATGCGGCATCGAGCCTGACGTCACTGCTCGGCGGATTGCTCGGCTACTACTTCATGCATGACGCGATGGGCATCCAGCCCTATGTCCTGACCCTGGCCGCCGCCAGTTTCATCTACATCGCCGTCGCCGACCTGCTACCCCTGCTGCACCGCCAGGCCAACCGTCATTTCGCCGCGCAGGCCAGCTGGATTGCGGCCGGCATCGCCATCGTGCCGGGCGTGGCGCACTGGCTGCACTGACAACCGCGCTAGTGGAAATCGCGGCTGTGCGTTTCCAGCCGCCCCAGCCAAGGCGACAGATCGACCAGGCGTTTGGCGAGCAGATGAATGACTTCGCCTTCCTTCTGCAGCACGCCATAGACGCCGAGCAGGGTCGCGCCGAGCAATTCGCGCCGCTGTCGCTCGACCAGCTGCGGCTGGACGACGACATTGGTCAACCCGGTTTCATCCTCCAGCGTGACAAAGACAATGCCGGTCGCCGTGCCCGGCCGCTGCCGGCCGACGACGATACCGGCGACGCGGATTGCGGCGCGCTGGCCGGCCTGTTTCAGGTCAGCGGCCGTGACGAAACGCCGCTCGGCCAGCGCCTGGCGCAACAGCGTCAAGGGATGCTGGCGCAGGCTCAAACCCAGGCTGCGGTAATCGGCGACCAGGTTTTCGCCCTCGCCCGGCGTCGGCAGATCCGGCACCGCTTCGGCCAGCACCTGACCGGAAAACAGGTCACCCTGCACAGCCGGCGGCGCCTTTTCGACACTTGCCGCCCAGGCCGCCTGACGGCGATGCCCGGCCAGCGAAGCGAGCGCATCGGCGGCAGCGAGCAGGTCGAGATCGCGGCGCTGCAGCCCGGCGCGGGCCGCCAGATCGGCAACGTCGGAAAATGGCTTTTTCTGGCGGTCGACCGCTGAAAAACCGGCATTTTCCCGCGCCGCGGCAATCCGCTCGCCGACCGCCTGCGCCAAACCGCCAATCTCGCGCAAGCCAAGGCGCACCGCGCCGTTTTCGTCGATCCGGCTGTCCCGGTCGCTGGCCATGACATCCGGCGGCAGCACCTGGACGCCATGCCGGCGCGCATCCTGGATCAGCATCGATGGTGAATAGAACCCCATCGGCTGGCTGTTGAGCAGGCCGCACAAAAAGGCCGCCGGATGGTGACGTTTCAGCCAGGCCGAGGCATAGACAAGCAGCGCGAAACTGGCGGCGTGCGACTCGGGGAAGCCGTATTCGCCGAAGCCGCGGATCTGCGCGATGATGCGCTCGGCAAAGGCCTCCGGCAGGCCGTTGGCGGCCATGCCGGCACGCAGTTTCTGCTCGAAAGGCTCGAGCCCGCCCTTGCGCTTCCAGGCGGCCATCGCCCGGCGCAACTGGTCGGCCTCGCCGGGCGTGAAATTGGCGGCGACGACGGCCAGCTGCATGACCTGTTCCTGGAAGATGGGCACGCCGAAAGTCCGCGCCAGCACGGCGTCTACCGCCGGCGAGATTTTTTCGATGGCTTCCCTGCCCTGCCGCCGCTTCAGGTAGGGATGCACCATGTCGCCCTGGATCGGCCCGGGCCGGACCAGCGCCACCTCGACGACGAGATCGTAGAAAGCGCGCGGCTTCAGGCGTGGCAACATGGCCATCTGGGCCCGCGACTCGACCTGGAAGACGCCCATGCTGTCGGCCTTGCACAGCATGGCGTAGGTCGCCGCATCCTCGGCCGGAATATCCTGCATTTTGAGCGGTCGACCGCTGTGGAGCGAGACCGTCTGCAGCATCCGGCGGATCGCCGAGAGCATGCCGAGCGCCAGGATATCGACCTTCATCAGGCCCATCGCGTCGAGATCGTCCTTGTCCCACTGGATCACGCTGCGTTCGGCCATCGCGGCGTTTTCCACCGGCACCAGGCGGGCCAGCGGCCCGCGCGAAATCACGAAACCGCCGACATGCTGCGTCAGGTGGCGCGGAAAGCCGCGCAGCGCCTCGGCAATCGCCAGCCACTTCTCGACGCGCGGCGAGTCCGGGTCCAGGCCCAGTTCGGCGAAGCGCTCGGGCAATTGCTCGCGCTTGTCCCACCAGGCCAGCGAGGCGGTCAGCGCGTTGATGCGGGCGATGTCGAAACCGAGCGCCCGGCCGGCGTCACGCAGCGCGCCCTTGGTCCGGTAGGTGATCACGGCGGCGGCCAGCGCCGCGCGCTCGCGCCCGTATTTCGTGTAGATGTACTGGATCACCTCCTCGCGCCGCTCGTGCTCGAAATCGACGTCGATGTCCGGCGGCTCGCCGCGCTCCTTCGAGACGAAACGCTCGAAGAGCAAGGCCGAGCGCGCCGGATCGACCTCGGTCACGCCGAGCGCATAGCACACCGCCGAATTGGCCGCCGAGCCGCGCCCCTGGCAGAGAATGTCCTGGCTGCGCGCAAAGCAGACGATGTCGTACACGGTCAGGAAATAGGCCTCGTAGGCCATCTCGGCGATCAATGCCAGTTCGTGCTCGACGCGCTCGCGCACACTGCCCGGCACGCCGTCCGGATAACGCCCCTGCAAACCGCGCTCGGTTTCGGCGCGCAGCCACGACGCCGGCGTTTCGCCGGCCGGGACGATTTCCTCGGGGTATTCGTAGCGCAACTCGTCGAGCGAAAAGTCGCAACGCGCCGCAATCTCCAGCGTCGCGGCCAGCATCTGTGGCGGATACAGTCGGCTCAGACGCAGGCGTGAACGCAGATGGCGCTCGCCGTTCGGGAACAGCGCGTGCCCGGCCGCGAAAACCGAGGTTTTCAGGCGCAGCGCCGTCAGCACATCCTGCACCGGCCGCCGGGCGCGGACATGCATATGCACGTCGCCGGCCGCGACCAGCGGCAGGCCGCAGGCTGCACCGAGCGCGACCAGCAGGTCGAGGCGCGCTTCGTCGTCCGGCCCGGCGTGCAGTTCGACGGCGATCCAGGCCCGACCGGGAAAACGCGCCGCCAGCCAGCGCCCGTCCTCGACGGATGGCGCCGCGCCGGGCACCCACAGAACCAGGCAATCGGGCAGCGCACCGCTCGGCGAAATGGCTTCCAGATCCTTGCGCTGCAGGCGATAGCTGCCCTTGTCGGCGCGCCGCCGGGCGAGCGTGATGAGCGCCGACAAATTGCCGTAGCCGTGCCGGTTGCAGGCCAAAAAGACCAGTTTCAGGCCGTCGACCGCTACGGGCGACGCCGCGTCCGACGCGATGCGCATTTCGCTGCCGACGATGAATTTCAGCCCGGCCGCCTGCGCCGCCTTGTGCGCCCGCACGACACCGGCCAGCGAGCACTCGTCGGTCAGCGCCAGCGCCGCATAGCCCTGGGCCTGCGCCCGCTCGACCAGTTCTTCCGGGTGCGAAGCGCCGCGCAGAAAGCTGAAATTGGACAGGCAATGCAGCTCGGCGTAGCCGGCCGGCCCGGTGTCAGGCGAAGAGGCCATGCAGGAACCAGCCTTCCCTGTCACGGAACACCCAGGCCCATTGCCCGTGCGGGTTGCGGGCGACGAAATAGTCGCGGCGCAGATCGCCTGCCGCGCCGGCCTCGCCCTCGTCCCACCAGCCGCTTTCCAGACGTTCGGCGCGCGATTGCAGGCTGAGCGGGCCTTGCCAGAACGGCCGGCCGCGCTCCTCGCGCAGCGCCTGCGGCGCCGGCAACAGCCAGAGCGGCCGCGGCGGCGCCTGCCCAACGGTCGACGCCGCAGAAAGCGGCAAATCCAGAGCCGGCTCGCGCCAGCCCGTCGCGCACTCCGGCCGATGATCGGCCTGCCCGGCGAGCACCCGCACAGCACCGGCACCGAGCCGGGCCTGCAGGCGTTCCAGGCACAGGGCCAGGCCTTCGCCAGCCACCGCCTGTTCGAACAAACCGGCGCTGGCGCCCGGCCGGGCCGTGACTTCCTCGGCCCGCAGGCAGAGCGCCTCGACCGGCGCGCGCAATTGCAGGCGGCCGAGATGCTCGCGCAACAGCCGGGCAAAGCGCGCCTCGTCAGCGGCCGGCTCGGCGAAGCGCAGCGGCAGCTCACTCGTCGAACGATCGTCGTGGGTCAGTTGCAGGACACAGGCCCGGACCAGCAACTGGCGTACCTGCAGCCAGCCGGCCAGCGCCGAGAACAGGCGCTGGCCGGCAAAAGCCAGGGCTTCGGCATGCTCGACACGGGCCGGCAGTTCGATGCTCAGGCGAAAGCTTTCCGGAAAGACGAAGGCCAGCTGCGGATGCGGGATTTCGCCCCAGGCGCGCAGCAGGTCGTCGAGCGGCGCGTTGCCGATGCGCCGGCGCAGACCGGCCGCCGGCTGCCGGCGCAGGTCGCCGAGGCAGCGCAACCCGAAGGCCTCGAGCCGCTCGACGACATCCGCCAGCCAGCCCGGTACGACACACGGCAAACTGGCCAGAGCCGCCTGCATGGCATTCGCCTCGGGATAAACCGCCGCCCGCCCGGCCCGCGCCAACCACAGCGCGCCGAGCGGCGTCGGCGCCGCGGCCCAGGTCAGCGTGTAGGACTGCTCGCGGCAACCCGCTTCGACGGCGGCAACAATGGCTTCAGCGCCGCCGAACAAACGCAGGCAAGCGCCGATTTCGAGCAGCAGCGCATCCGGGGCAGCCAGACTGACGGTCGGCGTGAAACGCCCGGCCCAGCAGGCCAGGCTGGCAAGTGCCGCCGCTTCGCGCCCTGCGTCGCGTTCGAACACGGCCAGAGCGGGCGCCAGGCCGAGCGCCGTCGATAATTTCTGTCCCGACCCGACGCCGGCCTCGGCCGCTGCCCGGTCGACGCAGCACACCCGCCCGCGATTGACCAGCGCGCTAGGCGACTGCCGCAAGGGCAGTGCTTCGAGCGGCAACAGCGGAAAGTGAAGGGCCAGCCAGAGCACGCGACGATCTCCCGGGACGGGGAATGGACAGATGGAGTGGCCGCGCCGCCGGTCGGCCGCGCCGCTTGAGAATATGTACGGTCAGGCCGCTCGCCTCACCCGCCAGCACCAGGCGCAGGGGTGCCGGCGACGGCAGGCCGGCCACCGCGGTCGGCCGCCACAGGCAGGCCAGGGTCGGCCGACCTTCGACTGCAACCTGCAAACGACGCAAGGCACGCGCATCGATACTCACAGCCGGCCAGGCCAGCACGCCGGCGAAACCGCCGCTCGCCAGCAATTGCTCACAGCACCAGGCCGCATCGCGCCCGGCGCGGATCACCAGCAAACGTTCCGGCACCACGCCGGCGGCGGCCCAGGCCGGTGCATGCGGCTGCCAGGGCGGATCGATCAGGGCCAGCCAGCCGCCGGCCTGCGACAAGCTGGCCAGCGCCGGCAGCAGCAGGCCCATTTCACCCTGGCCGCAGCGGTCGACGAGGATTTCGCTGAGATTTCCGCGCGGCCAGCCGCCGCCCGGCAATTCGGCATCAAGTTCGGCATGGCCGCTGGCAATGGCGTTTTCCGGCAGGCCGGGCAGCGCGTCGCCGCGCCAGATGTCACCTCTGGCCAGCACTTCCGCCAGGGGCAACGGCACGGCGCTCATGAGAAGCTGCTGACCGCCCCGCGTATCAGGCCGACGGCAATGCCTTCGATGGCAAAATCGATTTCGGCGGGATTGACGATGATGGGTTCGAAATCCGGATTTTCGGCAATCAGCTCGATAAAGCCGCTGCGCCGCTGCAGGCGCTTGACGGTGACTTCCTCGTCGAGGCGGGCGACAACGATCTGGCCGTCACGCGCCTGGTTGGTCTTGTGCACGGCGAGCAGATCGCCGTCGAAGATGCCGGCATCGATCATCGACAAACCGCGCACCTTGAGCAGATAGTCGGCGCGTGGGCTGAACAACTGGGCATCAAGCGCGTAGCGCCCCTGTACGTTTTCGACGGCGAGAATGGGCGAACCGGCGGCAACGCTGCCGATCAGCGGCAGGCCGAGCTGTTCGATCAGGCGAATGCCGCGCGCCGAGCCGGCTTCGAGGACGATGGCGCCTTTCTTGGCAAGCGCCTTGAGGTGATCCTCGGCGGCATTGGGCGAAGCGAAGCCGAAAGCATGCGCGATTTCCATGCGGGTCGGCGGCGCACCGAGCACTTCCAGGGTGTTACGGATGAAATCGAGAATTTCCTGCTGACGCGGCGTGAGTTTCATGGCCTGCTCCACTAAAAACCAATGACTGTATTTTTATACAGCATTTGTTTTTTGGCAAGCGGAGAACTGCTAAGATCGCTGGTGGTGGGGGGGAATTGTTTATTCTGGGAAAGCCCGCACGAATTAAAGAAGGAAAAGAGCCTTGCGGGGCGTGGGTTTCCGGGCGGCGCCCAAAAAAAGCGGCCCCGTGGAAAATGCACAAATCCAGTACGAGAATGGAAAGAAATAGCCGTGTTTCAAGCGTTTACGGGTGTTTCGTGGTTTGGAATGAACAGTAGACCGGGGGCGGGCGTGAACACGGTGGGCGCTTAAAAATTACGCAGCTTAGTAATTGATCAGGTATTGCGCACCCTGTTTTTTGCTGTTTTTCGGGGTATTGGGAACCCATTGAGAACCCTACGGAGGATATTGCGCATCCTGGGGGTTGTGCCAAATATCGCGCAAATCACAACGCGGGCGTTACGAACTTAGACGTTAACTGGCCGCAAGCTCAATCGCCTCCAGAACCATGTCTGGATCTGTTTCACCTGTTGCACGGAATGTTTTATAGAGCATCAAAATCGTAGCCAATCTCTTCTGGGGAGATAGCTTGTAAGGTCCGTCATTCCCAAGCACAAAATTGACAGCTCCAAACACATCTCGGAGCAGCCTAGCGTTTTCAAATAGCGCCGCTACCAATTGGTTCAATACTGACAAATCAATCCATTGGGTCATATCCCATGGGACATCTGGTCTTGACTCAAGCTCTGCCTTGTCCATTAACCATTCGCTTGTCGTTACATCGGATATAGCCTCGATAACGAACCCCAAAATATCGTGAGCAAAACCGGTTTTTTTCTCGATGCTCTCCAAGACGAAAACGGTGGCCATTCTGAAAAAATCTGGCGTTTGGGTTCGCTTGCCAGTAATCACATAGGTAACGTCAACCCCGGCCTCAAAAGCAGCCAGAAGGTATGCAGCATCAGGGGAACGCTTTCCAGATTCGTAGTTAACCTGTGACATCCGGCTCACTCCAACCTTTCCCGAAAACAAAGCCTGGCTGAGGCAAAGGCGTTCGCGCTCCTCTCTAAGGCGATTGCTTATCAAAAAATTAGTGCTAACGTTTGTTGACATAGATTGTTTTCGTTATCAAAATGGTGTTGCTAACAAATGTTGGCATCAATTGTATCCGCAACAGGAGTCCATATGAAACAAAAGCAACTAAAGACACGGGAAGAAGTCCTTGCCGATTTCGCCCGGAAAGGCATCAGCATTCGTGGCTGGGCGCAAAAAAATGGCCGTTGCTACGCCACAGTTCGAGGAGTTCTTACCGGACGTTTAACCGGCCGCATCGGCGAAAGCCACAAAGTTGCCGTCCTCCTGGGAATCAAAGATGGAGAAATCGTCGAGGACGGCGACGATGAATAAATGCTATCTGGTACGCTGCACTGCCGCCGCAGGGAGAGCTATGGCAGGGATTTACGCTGCTCGCCTGACTGCTACAGGGATGGTGGCCACATGGAAACAGGAACGCGCCGCCCGCTATGACTCCGAAACCGATGCAGCCACCGCTGCCCGGCGCCTAGCTGGCAAGTTCTCCGGCACCTCCTGGGAGGTTTGCCATGTCGCGTGATGACAAAACCATGCCTCTGGCCTTGCCTGATCCGAACGCAGAAGGCATTGAAGACCCACTTTTTTGGATTGATGCAAACGACCTGTCAGAACTGGCAGGTATCGCGGGCCAGAACGCACGGGCGGCCTTAAAACGCTGTTACACCGGCGGCACCTGGCGCAAAACTTCCCTTGTTGTCCGCGTAGTCGACAGCGTCGGCGGCAATCGCGGCAAGGCCTATCAGGTATTCGTTCCCTCCCTGCCCGCCGACCTATCGGGGAAATGGCATGACCAGCACCCGGAACTGTTTCAGAAACCCGAGATTCCCAAGGCCCACAAGCACATTCCGACATCCGTCCTCGTCGCCGAGTCGAAGCCCAGCCGGCTTGCTGCGATTGCAAAGGCAGAATTCCTGGAAACATTGATCAAGCCGGCCTTGATGCAACCCAAATGGACGCCAGGCCGCGCGGAAATGGTTCGCAAGATCGTTGCTTCCATGCCGATCACCTTCCCGAACGGCTTGCAGTGGACATACAACGCAAAGGGGATTTCAGGCCTGATCGCCAAATACGAAAAAGGCGGCCTGAATGCGTTGATTCGTGGCCCCAGAAACGAAACAGGTGACCGCGTGATTGTCAGCCGCGAGTTCGACAAAACCGCCCCCTTTGAAGAGAAGGAACTGCGGGAAATCTGGACAGACCTGCGCCAGCACATCAAAAACCTGTTTCTCAGCAGCCACGGGACGATGCCGCAAATCAGGAACCTGGCGAATGTGCGCTTGATTGAACTGTCGCGGGCCAAAGGCTGGGCCGGCGCCAACCTGGAAAACTGCGATGTCGGCATTGCCCAGGTGCGCAAGTTCAAGGATTTGCGCAAGGCCGCCGCCAAAACGATGGATGCCGGCAAGTTTGCCGACCGTTTCAAACCCCGAGTCATGCGCGGCCGCGCCGGATTGCTGCCTATGGAAATTGTCATGGGCGACGTGCACCCGGTCGACATCTTGAACAAGCGCGAAGACGGCAGCGAGGCAACCGCCCGCATGGTGAGCTGGCTTGATCTGGCGACGAACCGGGTTTTCTACACCCTGTTTCTGTTCGAGAAGGGGCGCAGCGTCACACAGGCCCATATTGCCTATTCCTTCGTGCAGATGGTCCGTGAATGGGGCCTTCCGTCGATTCTCTACCTGGACAACGGCAGCGAGTACGTCTGGAAGGAAATGATGGAAGGATTCGAGCGCCTGGCACTGATGGTTGATGACTTCCGGGCTTATTGCATGAACTCGGCAGACCTTGAGCAACGCATCGAGCAAGCCGACAAGGAGGACTCAGGCAGCGACGAAGACCCGCGCGCAGTCGTTCGGGCTACACCTCACAACCCGCAAGGCAAAGCGGCAAAAGAAGGTGTTTTTGGCGTGCTGGAACGCACCGCGTTTTCTTTCATTCCCGGCTGGATCGGCGGCGACCGGATGAAGAAGAAAACCCACAAGGTAGGCCAAGCGCCCCGCGCTTTCAATGGAAGCTGGGAGCAATTCCAGGACGCATTCGGGAAGGCAATGGACTACTACCATGCCCGCCGGCAAGGTGATGGCAGCAGCCCGAATCAGAAGTTTGACCGGCATATCAAGGCCGGCTGGCAGGCGGTCGACGTCGACTATGGGGTGCTGCTGATGGCCTTGTCAGAACGCAAACCCTACAAGGTCGTGAATACCGGCGTCGAGATCGCTGGCGTTACTTACTGGCATGACGAAATGGCTTCGCCCTACGTGATGGGAAACCAAGTCCTGGTCTATTACGCGAAATGGGATACCGACCAGATTCTGATTTGCCCGCGAGATGCCACCGGCAAGCTGACTGATCCGCTGGTTGCCTACCGAAACCGCGAGTTCGGCATTGTCGATAAATCCGGCGCCATTGAGTCAGGCCGACGCGTTTCCCTGATGAACAAGGGAATCCGCGATATGAAGCAAGGTAGCCGAAAGGTCGACACCGTTACCGAGATGGGGAAATTTGCCCAACTCAGCCCCCCTGCCCCGGTCGTGCCATTCGGCCCAAAAATTTCGCTGCCAGAAGAATTCAAGGGGATTCGGGAAGCCGTTGAGCAGGCCGGCGAGCCGCCCAAGGTCGAACAGGTCAGGCTCTTGCCTGGGCAGTGGTTCGAGCATGAAACCGGCACGGTGCGCGGCATGTACGACCGGCCAAGCGAACCAGAAACCTCACCAGTGGATGACTGGGAGGCCGAAGAGCGCCAGCGCCTGATACAGAAAGCCAAGGACGCCAACGCCTTGGGTACTGCTGAAAAAACAGACCCGTCAGGTTGCCGCCTGACGGGCCATAAGTAGCAAAAATCGAGAGGATATTTTAAATGAAACCTGCGACAAAAGCCGAATTGCGTGCAGAGATGCCTGAGGACTGGGTTCCTGACGCTGTAGCCATTTTGGGACGCCTGGAATCGTTGCTGGCCGGCGGGGTGAATATCGGGTTTATCGAGCGGCAATGCCGGATTTCAGAGGACAAAATCCACGCTCTTCTGGATGAAAAGAAACGCGCCACTTTGGGCGTTACCGAAGACTCAGGGGGGCTCTTACGGAATCGACTCAGAGAAGCTAAAGATCTGTTTTCCCTTATGAGCTGGCTAGATGAATACGCCGCCGAGCGGAAGGAAAAAGCGCGGGAATACACAGAAATTCAGACAGGCCTGTTTATCTCCGGGCTGGCCATGGATGCGCTGGAAACAAAACGCCTATTTCATTTGATCGGCGGCTATGGGATTTCCAAAACCAAAACACTGGAACGCTTTGCGCGGATGCACCCGATGACCCATGAAGCTCCGGGCGCTGCTTATCTGGCCTTGACGGATGAGGATCGCACGACCGGACAAATCTATCAGCGCATCTCTGACGCCATACGAATCAATGAAAAATTCGTAACCCGTGGGCGCTCCATTGGGCAACGCGTCAGAAACGCACTGCGTGCCGGTGACCTGCTCATTATCGACGAGGCAAACTATGCTTTCGAGCGGGGCACCTGGGCCACGCTGCGAGATGTCTTCGACGGTTCGCAGGCTTCCATGCTGATGGTTTCGAATACCACCTCGAACGGCTTCGTGAAAAAGCACCAGGTCGAACTTGGGGCATTCCTGAGCCGAGCCCGCACCCGGTCGATTGAGAAAAACATGGCTGCCGATGGAGAGGATTACGCCAAGGCGCTCGGCTACACCTGCCCGAAGATTCTAGAGGAAGCCGGGAAGATGGTTTCCCGCAGCGGCCCCAGTGGCGGCATGCGTTTCCTGGCTAAGGCATTTGAGGATGCAGAACAACAGGCCATCAAGAAAGGCATTCCGGTCGACATCACCGTTTTGCGGTCTGCAGCCCAACTCAATAGCGTTTTTTTCAAGTGAGGTTGCCAT
Organism: Quatrionicoccus australiensis; assembly: GCF_020510525.1. NCBI lineage: Bacteria > Pseudomonadati > Pseudomonadota > Betaproteobacteria > Rhodocyclales > Azonexaceae > Quatrionicoccus > Quatrionicoccus australiensis. The sequence goes on along the minus strand of NZ_CP075188.1, from coordinate 1,826,969 downwards.
GATCGATAGAAAGAAACTGGCCCTGATCCATCTCGCAAAGAAGACTCTGGATATGCACGAAGACGATTACCGCGCCCTGCTGAAACGGGCTGCGGGAGTCGAATCAGCCAAAGACCTCGACGCCAATGGTTTTGCAGCCGTGATGGTCGAATTCGGCAAATTGGGATTCGAATCCACCGCTGCCCAGGAACAACGAAAAGCACCACTTCGCGCTGGTGGCCACGCCACCTATGCCCAGCGCTCGTATATCCAGCGCCTCTGGCAGGACTACAAGGGAGCAGAAGACCAGGAAGGCCTGCGGCGCTGGCTACAGCACAAATTCAAGGTTTCGCATCTTCGCTTTCTGGACACCGAAACGGCGCCGAAGGTGATCTTTGCTTTGAAGCACTTCAAGCAAAAGCCTACCAAATGAACAACCTCGCCCCCTGCCTAACCCTGATCAGCACCGACCAAACACCACCCAAAGGAAGGAAACCGAAGATGAATCCCATCCCACTCCATGACCATGGCGCCTTCAACGATATCGAGGCCGCAGCATCGTTTATTGAACTTGGAATTGATGCCATAGAAGGCATCGGCGTCATGCTGCAACCAGACATGTCTAGCGCCGACGAACAAATGAACTTCACCCGGAGAAGCAACGCTTCTGCTGTCTTCCGGTTCTTTGGCGAAGCCATGAAGTCCTCGATCCGGAATATCAATGAGGCTTCTTTCCGTCTATCGAATGATCTGCGCAGCCTTGACCAGGGGGAAGCATGAACACGACCCACCCTATACAGATTGCGCACAAATTGGGGGTGAGTGACCTTGTCGCGCAGGCTTGTGACGACTTTCGCGCCGCGCCCACCCATCGCAACCTGCCTTTTCTAGTGCTGATGGCTGGTCAGGCCACAGAGCACGGCCAATCAGAGAAAACCAAGGCAAAAAATCCCCGCACTTCCCTCTAATGACCGAAGATCAAACGCCAAAGAAAGGAACATCATCCAAAATGAATAAGATAGCAGTCTTTCCATCGGATGAAGGATACGAATATTTCAATGCCACCCCGGCCCAGGTTGCTGCTCGCGTGACAGCAATCACTCTTGCCGCGAATGTTGTGATGACCGGGGACGAGCTAGGCGACAAACGCTTGGCAGGCGATATATGTGTCGAGCTATTGGATACCGCTGCCTGGTTGTCTCGAAAACTGGCTAACTACTTTGACGACGTAGAGCGATCTGCCACAACCTAATAGCCGTCTATACCCAAACCGCCAGAATCGCTCTCTGGCGGTTTTTTCTTTCTTGGTGGAAGGCAGCATCCACCAAGATAACGAAAATTGAAATTAACGCCCCTTTAACGCTGTCCTGTGGCATGCCCGAGGGGTGTATTCATTGTTCAGGCTACGGCTTGCTTGCGTAGGAACTCCGGAATGTCGTAACGCTCGGCCGTGACGATTTCTATGTTCACCTTTCCCTCGAACTGAATGCCGTGGTCGCCATCCACAGGCGACCGGTGCCCTTCCTCGGCATACCAGATTGCATCAGGAATGCCTTCCGGAAAGGCTGAGCAGGTTCTCTTTCCCTGGTGATGGTGGTTGCACCAACCGCAGGTGTCCGACCAGCGCTCACGACCAGTACAGACCCGCATGGGGATAGCTTCATCCATCGAATACACCTTTCATCGTTGGCGAATCCAACTGCGGCAGGTACCCATGCCCATACCCGTGAATCCCCATTCCTCCATGACGGATACTGACCCCATCAAAACGGATTTGTCCTACAGCAATATTTTAGGGAATGTGACATGGGAAACGCCATAAAACTCGGTATCGAAATCGACAATGAACTGAGTGTTGCTGTCGCCAACTTCAACGCTGGCGTCAAGGAATGTGCTGCTCGCCGTTTGCGGGCGAAAAAACTTGCCGAAGAGCTTGGTAAGGCAGAAAAAAAGAAGGTCGAGTTGGGAGCAAATCTCGCCGCAGTGGATTCTGCCTGCGGGAAAGCCGAGACGACCGAAGAAATGAGCTCGTTGAAAAACAAGGCCCTGTCAATCAAGGCAGAGCTGGAGTCGATCAAGGCCGTCATCGTCAATCTGCAGGAAAAAAAATCGCAGTCATCCTCCCGTTGGGATGGCGGATACCTGGAAGCTGACCATGACAAAAGGCATTTGCAGAACCTTGTTTTTCGGTGCATCAGGCAACGCCTTCTCGAAAAGCTCAAAAAAGATACTGAGTTTGTTGAGCTTTTGAAATGCATCTATGTCGTTGCCAACGAAGCAGAAGATGAAATCCTCTACAAGGATAGGCATGCCATCGAATTTATGTTTGGCGTGGAAAACAGCCTTGTCGATGTAGGCGCAGAAATCCTGAGCGACGATCAACAGCAGATCAAGAGCGAAATTCTTGCAGAGATCGGGTGCGTGATCCCTGGCCTCCGGGAAAAGAACTAAGGGGAGGTCATGCAAACCATTCCCGAACATATACCGGACATCAAAGCACTACGCGGCCACAAAATCACACCGGAACTGCTGAACCTACTGAGCCGATACGTGGTTTTCCCGAAATCAGCACGTGATTTGATTCGCCTGATTGGGCTGGATGCCGCATCGTTGCTTGTGACGGCTTGGGGCGGCCAGGTATTCAGAGTTCCCGCCGTACAGGGAGGGGCCAAAGAGGCGGGGGAAAAGGCGTATCAAAAACTGGTCGAAATTATCGGCGAGGAAGCCGCACACGCAATCGTCAAAGAATATCGCGGCACCTTACTCAGTGTGCCGAATCTGACAATTGCCCTGCACGCATACGTCCAAGACACAGTCAGAAATGAGTTTGATGTCATGGTCACATTGGGTGGGCTTAGTTCGACCGAGGCTGTATTTGAACTTGGCATCAAACACAGAATGGCAGGAAAAACGATTGAGAAAATCGTGAACAAGCCACTTAATCCAACCATTGACACTGAGTCTTTGCGGCTGGATCCCATATTCAAGGGGGTTACTTGATGTATTCCCAAAACAATTCTCTCAGTGATGTGCTGCTGTACGAGGTGCTGCCGAAGTGGTCTAGCCAGGCAGTCACTGTCGCTGGCTTTGGTGGCACCGACGTCGAAGTCATCGTCGGCGACGAAGTGGAGATTCGGGTGTCGGTGGAAATTGGCACCGTGCTCGGCAAGATCACTGCCACCGGCGTTTATGTGCCGCTCGATCTGACGAATAACGACGGCTCTCAAAACGCCGCCGCCATCCTCGCCGAAGACCTACCCATTTCGGCCGCCACCTGCAAGGCGGTTGTCATCAAGCGCGGCGCTGGCGTGAATAGCGCCGGGCTGGTCTGGCCGGGTGACATCACGACCGACCAGAAAACGGCGGCCATTGCCCAACTCGAAGCCCACGGCATCGATGTCGTGTCGGTCTTGTAACCCTATTCGCCTCCTTAGCGAATGAGGGCCAGCGTATTAGTGCGAGGGTTGGCATAGCACTAAATACCGTGAGCCCCACCCATGCCAACACCCCTTAACCAAACCACTCACCCCCCGGAGAATGATCATGGGCATCGTGCGCAAGAAAGAAATTGCAGGCAAGGAATTCGAAATCAAGGAAGCAACGGTTGAAGAAATCCGAAACTGGCTGAAAGAGCTCGGCGGCGAGCGGCAAGGTGATGTGGTTGACGTCCTACTGATCGAAGGCTTCTTCATCCCGGATCTGTACTGGTTTACCACCATCACCCCTGAGGATGCTGGCGCGATGACACCGCGAGAGCTCCAAGAAGCCATTACCGAAGTAAAGGAGTTGAACCCCGATTTTTTCGGCCTTCAGACCAAGCTTTTGACTCGATGGCAAGAGAACTTGGCTCCATTGACGAACGTATCCTGATACTTGAGCAGAATGTCGCGACACTCATACGGTCGGGGCACTCCAGTGCCTGGCATTACCCCTGGAGCGTTTTCCAGTCTTCAATTACTGAATTGAACGCGGCACACCGCGATGAACAATAAGCTATCCCTATCGTTTGAAATCACAGCCGACCCGGCAAAGTTAAAGGCCGGGCTTGCGGTTTCGCGGCGCGATATTCTTGCGACGTACGCCGATATAAAAACCAGCGTTGGCGAAGCCAGCAAGAAGTTGACAGAAGCGCAGGCTGAAGCACAGGCCCTCGGTCGTGCGTTAAGCGCAAATGGAGCGCCAACTCGGGCGATGGTTGCCGAGTTCGAAAAAGCCAGGGCTGCCGTTGTTGCAGCCAAGGAAGCCGTTGTAGCCAAGACGGCAGCGTTGCAACAGCAGCGCGGCTTGGCGCAAGCAAATGCAGATGCTATTTTCGCCGCAACGCGCTCCGGGCAGCAGACAGCCATCGCTGCTGCTGCAGCAACATCCGCTGCCCAGCGAGCTGCTCACCAGGTCAGAATGAGCGATCTGGCTCAGGAGATTGCAGCAGCGAAGGCAGCGGCGCTGGCTGATCAAGCGAGGGCGGTAGCGGCGCGTGATGATGCGCTCAAAGCCTCTTCCCGCGCTACTGCCGCTGCAGTGGCAGCGAAGAACATGGCGGTTGGAACGTCACTCGGCGCACTGAGTTTGCGCGGTTCAAATACGATTCGCCAAGAAATCGCCGACGTCAATCGGGCATTGGCGACATTGCGAATCAATGGTGCAGCAGCCCAAGATATTGCGAGGGCAGCTCAGGCGGCCAAGGAAAAAGTAGCGGCGCTTAATGCCGAGTTGAACACAACCGGTAACGCTGCCGCTGGCGCTTCTGGAAACTTAGCTGGAACCACAAGCCATATGGCCGCAATGGCTGTGGCTGCGCTGTCTGTGCACGAAGCTATTCAGCTATTGAAAGCTTCGGTCAGTACAGGAATTCAATTTGATAGTCTGAAAACACAATTCGTCTTTGCGAATGGCGGAGATATTCGCAAAGGCGCCGAAGAGATGGATTTTGCCAGCAAGCTGTCAAATCAGCTTGGCCTGGAGTTGATCGGCACAAGTAAAGCCTACGCAAAACTGCAGGCATCAGCAAAAGGTACCGTTCTGGAAGGTGCGGCGACCCGGGATATTTTTCAGGCAGTCGCCTCTGCCGGGGCTGTCATGGGATTAACGGCAGACGAGCAAGCTGGCGCTCTTTTAGCTATTTCCCAAATGATGTCCAAAGGTACGGTTTCAGCCGAAGAGCTCAAGGGCCAGCTCGGCGAACGCTTGCCAGGGGCTTTTCAAATTGCATCGAAGGCCATGGGTGTTACGACGGCCGATCTGCAGAAAATGCTGGAAGCAGGGCAAGTCATGTCTGCTGATTTCCTGCCGAAATTCGCTGCGGCATTACAGGCATCTGTAAGTGGGTCGCTGCCCGCCGCCGAAGCTTCGGCCCGAGCTCAGCTTCAACGCCTGGAAAACGCATTTACCGAGTTCAAGTTGCGCATTGCCAATTCTGGCCTTTTGGACAAGGTCGCCGAGCAGTTGGAGCGCGTACTTGATCATATTGGCAATATGGCCGACTCCGGGGAACTGGACAAACTAGCTAGCCAGTTTGCCGCAACCTTCGGCGCGGTCGTTGAGTTTTTGGCCGACGCCAGTATTGTCGCTACCCGCTTTGCCGATACGCTGGGGACATTGGCAACAGCAGTCGCGGCGGTTGTTCTTGGTGGCCGCGCTTTGGCAATTTTTGGTGGGGCATCGGCGGGTATCGCAGGAGCGGGAGCAAGTGCATCAGCCGCTGCTGCCGGCTTCGGCTTACTGACGGGGGCCATTCGCGTGTTGAAAAACCTCACGGTCGGCGGCTTGGTTCTGACCGGGGTAGAAAAACTGATCGAATGGGGGGCTGCTGCAAGCGAAGCGCGAAGACAGGCGGAGGCCTTGGAAGCCCAGATTCAGAAGCTGATAAACACGAACAGCGAGCATGCCAGCACTGCCATGCGCGACGCCGCCGGAATTAAAGAATTTGGCGATTCGGCATTTGATGCCTATGAAAAGGCGATCAAGGGAGCACGTGATTACGCGGCTGCCAAAGTAGTTAACTTAACGCAAAATAATGACAAAGGATTGCCAAAAGGACTTGGTAAATTTGATGATGCCATCGAGTTTTATAGCCAGCAGGCGACTGCCTATAACGAGTACCTAGATACAGTTGTTGCCGGGGAGCGCTTGCGGCGCGAGCAATTTAAGCTGACCGGCCAAATCACAAAGTTGGAAGCGGATCGCGAAAAAACCCTGGCCGGCGAGGTCACACAAACGCGGTCAGAGGCCCTGTCTGCTCAGATCAAGGGTTATGAAAAGCTGGTCGAAGCGATCGGGAAGGCTCGCGAGGAATCCCAGAAAGAGGCCGAGGGAGCCAAAAACAAGGCGACGGGATTACGCGATCAAGCACAGCAGGTTCAGCAATCCGCTCAGGACAAAGCGCAATCCATGCGGGAGCAAGGATTGCCGGAAGAAGTTCGCCAGCAAAACGATGCGGCAAGAGCCCAGAGTGCCCTCCGTGATGGAAGCTTTTATGCCAGCGCCGCCGCGGCAGCCCAATTGGATGGCCGTAGTAAAGACTTCGAGAAATACGCGAAAGAGGCAGAAAGATTCCTCGATAGGGCAATGCAGTTTTCTGAAAAAAGCGGTGATGCCAACCTGGTTGAGGAAACCGGTGCCGCCCAGGCAGGTTTGAAAAAAACACAGGCCAAGGCGGAGGATTACAAGGCAATGGAGGCCGAGCAACAGGCTGCCAGTCTGATGGATCAACTCAATCAGGCTCAAGGAAAGCTGACCGAGATGAAAGGGGAGATGTCGACCCTGAAGATCAATGCCGAAATCACCGATGCAATCAATAATCTCAATGCAGTTGAGGCCAAGATTGCCGCCCTATCTGACAAAACGGTGACAATCACAGTGAACACAGCGGGGAACATTCCCTCAGAAATCCAAGCGAAGAGCGGCGCGGAAAATGCCATCCCGGCGCGAGCCTATGGCGGCCCGCTCCCCGGAACTGCTCCGCATGATCGGGCAGATAACATGCTGTACTGGGGAACCCCTGGAGAATGGGTTATCCAGCGGCCGACAGTACGGATGTGGGGGGAAGCAAACATGCGACTGATTAACGCAGGCCAAATGCCGCGTTTCGCAATGGGCGGGAAGCTAGGTAGTGCAGCGTCACGGATCACCATTCCAAGGCTTACCCCAACAAGTTCTGGTGCTGGCCAGAATGCGCAAACCCCGCTTGTTCTCGACTTTGGAAGCTTTGGCGGAAAACATAAAGCCTCAGCAACTCCGGATGTGGCGCGGGAAATCAAGCAAGTATTTCATCGGCTGGCGCTTGCAAGAGGTTCGCGTTAGCAACCGATTTGAGAGATCAAAATCTCTTGAGGGCCGCTCTCCTTAGGAAACAAAGGATATTTCACCATGCAAAATAGCTATACACTTCAAGTTGCACCGCGCCCGAAATCCATGCACGTCATGACGCTACTTCCTGCAGGAAGGTTTAACGCTGAAGACGGCTCAGGGCCTTACTTCGTTGTTCCGGAACGGATCATCAAGTCTTTTGATAAAGACATCCCGATTCTGCTCGGCGATACCGGTGAAAGTGCCGGCGTACTGCAGGCAATCGAGGAAGAACAAGGAGCCATTGTTGGCCACATCGCTTTCCTTCGAAACGCCATCGATTTAATGCTGAATGGAGTGACTTCTGGTGTCTCAGTTGTTTTTGACTATCGTGGCGATGGAATAATCACCAAGATCGTGGGAGCCTCGTTGAATAAAGGCAACATGCGGGCCGCCCATCGCTGTGATTACTCGAATCCACTGCTAAGCGATGCCATGGATCGGCAGCGCCAGCAGGCCACAGGGGTAATTCAAAGCGCTCATGGCAAAAGCCCTCTCGACGAACACGCCCAAGGGTTCCGCGACACAGGTGCTTCACCTTGGAACCCATTGGTACGTGACGCCATGCGCCGGAGCCGCTAACACCCCGGCCATTAACGCCTACAGGTGGCGAGAAATTGCGCGATATTTGGCATATCCGCAATCCATTAAATAGCTGGTTTCCTTATTTAATTTATTCGGCACTCCAACCTGTCAAAGTTTCCGACCATCGCGCCCGTTCCCAGGAAAACCCACATGAAACTGCAAGACATCCCGCTCGGCGGCCGTTTCGAATACGACGGCAAGATTTTCACCAAGACCGGCCCGCTCACTGCCAGTAGCGATGAAGGCAAGGGCCAGACGATGATTCCGCGCTACGCCAACCTGCGTCCGCTCGACCTGCCGACCCAGGAAGATCGCCTGCCGGGCATGCAGCGCCGCCTGGAAGCAGCCGCCGTCAAGAAAGCCATCGACGAGTTCTACCGCAGTGCGGCCGAACTACTCGACGAATCTGCCCTGCCCGCCCTGGCTGAAGCCCGCCAGCGCTGCCTGGACAAGCTCAAGCTGCGCTGACCCGAATCAGGTCGGCAGGTCGAAGCCTTTGAGCTTGCGATACATGTCGACCGCGTAGGAGTCGGTCATCCCGGCCACAAAGTCGGCGACGCGCAGCAGGCGGAGATAGGGATCGGCATCCGGCTCGCCGCCGTGCCCGAGGAACTGCACCGGCAGCAATTTGAGCAGCATGCGCTCGCGCGTCGTGAAGCGGGTGCCCGGCGCACCGGCCCGCGCCTCGACGGCATTGGTGAACAGGCCAAGCAGCGCCCCGAGCACCTCGAAACCGGCAGTTTCGATTTCCAGCGCCGGGCGCGCCGTGTAGATGGTTTCCTTGGCCAGTTTGAGAATGGCCTGCAGCGGATGGGCAATTGGCGACTGTTCGAGCAGTTCGTCGTCAAACGAACCATCAAGGATGGCATCCTCGTTCTCCAGAAAGACCGCCGCCGCACTTTCGAGCAGACGACCGATTGCCTTGGCACGCAGGTATTCGAGACGCTCCTTGGGATCATGCAGGCGATCCAGGCGACTGCCGTTGATCGTGTTGCCGGCCAGGTCGGCAAGCAGGCACTCGGCGTCGCGATACGGCACGAAACCGAGCTTGGCGGCATCTTCAAGATCGACGATCAGGTAGCAGGTGTCGTCGGCCACTTCGACCAGGAAAGCCAGCGGATGACGCCGCCAGGCGGTATCCGGAATTCGTTCGATCAGACCGGTCGACCGTGCGACATGGCGGAAGGCTTCGGCATCCTGCTGGAAGAAGCCGAATTTCTTGCCGCTACGCCCGTCCAGCTCGGCATCCAGATGCGACGGCCGCGGATACTTGGTAAAAGTCGCGAGCACCGCGCTGGTCAGTTGCAATCCCGGATTGGCAGGGCTTTGCAGCCGGGTGACGATGCGAAAACCCTGGGCATTGCCCTCGTAGCGCTCGAAGTCGGCACGCTGGGCGGGCGAGAACGGATGCCGGTCAAGCAACCCGGAATTCCGGAACCACTCACGGATGGCATCCTCGCCGGCATGACCGAAAGGCGGATTGCCGATGTCATGTGCCAGACAGGCAGCGGCGACGATGGCGCCGAAATCGCCGGACTCGACATCGCGCAAGCCATGCCGGGCGATGATCTCGCGCCCGACCACGGCGCCGAGCGAACGCCCGACACAGCTGACTTCCAGGCTGTGCGTCAGGCGCGTGCGGACGTAATCGCTCTTCGAGAGCGGAAAGACCTGCGTCTTGTCCTTCATGCGCCGGAAGGCGGAAGTGAACACGATGCGGTCGTAATCCTGCTGGAAGGCCGTCCGCTCCGGCGTCCCCGGCCCCTTGCCGGCGCCCAGACGCTCGGCTGACAACAGTTTTTCCCAGACTTTGCGCTTGCCCATGGCTATTGAGTATCGTCGATGCAATGGGCTGCGAGTTTACTCCGCTTCGAGCGCAGCCCGGACATGATCCGGCAAAGGCACCGATTTTCCCGTCTGCGTATCCATCCACACCACCTTGGCTGCGCCTTCGGCATAGATCCGCTCGTCGCCTTCGAGACGCATCTCGACGTAGGTCTGCACGCTGGAACGCCCCGGTGCGCCAACATAGGTCCGCACTTCGACATTGCCCGGATAGGTCAGCGGCATCAGGAAAGTACAACTGGCGTTGATGATGACCGGCCCGGCACCACCCGGACGAACGACAACCTGCATGTCTTCGATCCACTCGACGCGTGCCTGCTCCATGTAACGGAAATACACCGTGTTATTGACGTGCCCATAGGCATCCATGTCACCCCAGCGAATGGGCATTTTCGTGACGTGAATCAGCTTCTTTTTATGTTCCATGACTTTGCGCTTTACAAGGGATTGATCTATACCTTTCCATACTGTACCGTATTGCGAAGCAGTTCACAACAAACCAAAAATTGAGGAGACATCATGGAACGCGAAGCCATGGAATTCGACGTCGTCATCGTTGGCGGCGGCCCGGCCGGTCTGGCGGCGGCAATCCGGCTGAAACAGCAGGCGGCAGAGAAAGGCGGCGAAATCAATGTCTGCCTGATCGAGAAAGGTGCCGAAATCGGCGCCCATATTCTTTCCGGCGCTGTCATGGATCCGCGCGCGCTCACTGAGCTGCTGCCCGACTGGCAAGCCGATGGCGCTCCGCTCAATGCACCGGTCTGCGAAGACCGCTTCCTGATTCTCTCCGAAACCGGCGCCATGAAGGTGCCCAACAGCCTGCTGCCGAAATGCTTTCACAACGAAGGCAATTACGTCATCTCGCTCGGCAACGTCTGCCGCTGGCTCGGTGAACAAGCCGAAGCCCTCGGCGTCGAGATCTATCCCGGCTTTGCCGGCGCTGAAGTGCTCTTCGACGAAAATGGAGCCGTCAAGGGCGTCGCCACCGGCGACATGGGGCGCCTGCGCGATGGCAGCGAAGGTCCGAACTTCCAGCCGGGCATGGAACTGCACGGCAAATACACTTTCTTCGCCGAAGGCTGCCGCGGCCACCTCGGCAAGCAGTTGCAGGAACACTTCAAGCTGAACGACGGCGCCGATCCGCAAACCTACGGCATCGGCCTCAAGGAACTCTGGGAAATCACACCCGAACAACACCAGGCCGGCCTCGTCATCCACAGCGGCGGCTGGCCGATGCAGCCCGATACCTACGGCGGCGGCTTCCTCTATCATCTGGAAAACAATCAGGTCGCCGTCGGCTTCGTGGTCGGTCTCGGCTACAGCAATCCGCACCTGTCGCCCTTCGAGGAATTCCAGCGCTTCAAGACGCACCCGGAAATCCGCAAGTTCCTGACCGGTGGCAAACGCATTTCCTATGGTGCACGGGCGTTGACCGCTGGCGGCCTGCAATCCCTGCCCAAACTGGTTTTCCCGGGTGGCGCCCTGATCGGTGACGACGCCGGCTTCCTCAATGCCGCTCGCATCAAGGGCTCGCACTGTGCCATCAAGTCCGGGGCATTGGCTGCCGAAGCCTGCTTCGCCGCGCTGAGCGCTGATCGCCAGCGCGACGAGCTGGCCGCCTATCCGGAAAGCTTCAAGCAAAGCTGGTTGCACCAGGAACTGCACCAGGCGCGCAACTTCAAGCCGTGGATGAACAAGGGACTGAAACTCGGTTCCATCATGTTCGGCATCGACCAGATCGTCTTCGGCGGCAAGGCCCCGTGGACCCTGCACAACACCAAGCCTGACCACGCCAAGCTGAAAGCCGCAGCAGAGTGCCCGGTCATCGCCTATCCCAAACCGGATGGCGTGATCACCTTCGACCGGCTTTCATCCGTCTTCCTCTCCAGCACCAATCACGAAGAAGACCAGCCCTGTCACCTGCACCTGAAAGACAACAGCACACCAATCGCCATCAACCTGGCGCGTTACGATGCACCGGAGCAACGCTTCTGTCCGGCCGGCGTCTATGAAATCCTGCGCGATGAAAGCGGCAACAATCCACGTTTGCAGATCAATGCGCAAAACTGCGTGCACTGCAAGACCTGTGACATCAAGGACCCGACCCAAAATATCAACTGGGTCGTGCCACAAGGCGGTGAAGGACCAACCTATCCGAACATGTGATGCTTTATAATCTCGGGGCTAAACCCCTTAGGGAGAACAACACATGGGCTTTCTCGCCGACAAGAAGATTCTGATTACCGGACTGCTGTCCAAGCATTCCATTGCCTATGGCATCGCCAAGGCCTGCCACCGTGAAGGCGCTCAACTCGCCTTCTCGTACCAGAACGAACGCTTTCTCGACCGCATCAACAAGTTTGCGGCCGAATTCGACAGCACCCTCGTTTTCCCGCTCGATGTTGGCAGTGACGAACAGATCGACAATCTGTTCGTCGAACTGGGCAAACACTGGGATGGACTGGATGGCCTCGTGCACTCCATCGCCTATGCCCCGACCGAAGCGATCGAAGGCGACTTCCTGAATGGCATCACCCGTGACGCCTTCCGTATCGCCCACGAAATCTCCTCTTACAGCTATCCGGCACTGGTCAAGGCCGCGCGCCCGATGATGCAGGGCCGCAAGAGCGCCGCACTGGCCCTCTCCTACCTCGGCGCCGAGCGTACCATGCCGAACTACAACACCATGGGCCTGGCCAAGGCCAGCCTGGAAGCGGCTACCCGTTACCTGGCCTTCTGCCTCGGCCCTGAAGGCATCCGTGCCAACGCCATCTCGGCCGGCCCGATCAAGACCCTGGCCGCCTCCGGCATCGGCAACTTCGGCAAACTGCTCGCCTACAACTCGCACAATGCCCCGCTGCGTCGCAACGTGACCATCGAAGAAGTCGGCAACGCCGCCGCCTTCATGCTCTCCGACCTGGCCAGCGGCATTACCGGCGAAATCATGTATGTCGATGGCGGCATGAATACGGTAGCCCTGGGTAACGCAGAACCTCTGCCTGCCTGAGCCACAGGCCGACCCAATAAAAAAGCCGCTCAGTAACCCTGAGCGGCTCAGACTGCTGACGAACCCCCGATTTTTCGGGGGTTTTGTTTTTCTGTTTGGGAATTCGGGCGTTTTTCGGATTCAAGCCGAAACAAGGCGGATTCTGGAATTTTCGTGGTGGAGCGCCATCGGTAGGTAATAGCGGGCGAAGTCGGCCGCAAACAGGGCTTGCCCGAGGATTTTGGCCAATAAGGCTGCCGCCTTGCGGGCCAGCAACAGGGCCATCTTCTTCATGTTCTGACAGGCCGCCGAGAGCAGGCACTGCGCTTGCACCTTGGCCAAGCCACGGAAGCGGGCGTAACGGTGGCCATGCAACTCCTTGGCATCGGCAAAGCTGCGCTCCACTGTTTCCTTGCGCCGGGCGTACAGCCGTTTGCCAAGGTCGCTCAGGCGATTGGCGTTGATCGCTTCCTTGAAACCTTCCCAGAGATGCCGGGTCACGAGCTTCTGATGGTTCCGGCTCTGCGTGCACTGCCCGCGCACGCCACAATCAGCGCAACGGGCGGGATTCGAGGCATATTCCCGATAGCCCAGCCGGTTGGTCGTCCGGTACGGCAGAACCTCCCCGGCCGGGCAGCGGTAGCAGTCCTGGACCGCATCGTAGAGATAGTCCCGCTTGTAGAAATAGCCATCGCGGTGTGTGGGTCGCTTGTAGCCCATCACCCCGAACAACTCTCGGTCAAGAATGCCCTTGCAGACTTGCGGGGTGAAATACCCGGCATCGAGCCCGACGGCGCCCACGGCCAGATCAAAGCGCTCCATGACCCGATCCAGGCGGGCAAGGTAGGGCTGGCTGTCATGGACATTGCCCGGCGTGACATGGGTATCGACGATCAGGGCATGCACGCCATCGACAGTCCGGTGATCCAGATAGAAGAAGCCGGTCGGCTTGTTGTCGCGGGCCATGAAACCTGCGTCGGGATCGACCGTGCTGACCTTGACCTCCTTCATTGGCGGTGTCGAATCATCGTCATCACGCTTGAGCGGCTTCTTGCCCGCGGCGGCACGATCCGTTTCGATGGCTGCATCCAGCTCGGCCAAATAGGCCGCCGGTGTTTGCTCAACCTGATGCGCCTCAAAATGCCGTTTGTTGGCATTCGCCTTCAGATGCGTGCTGTCCGTGTAAAGCACCCGCCCGCCAATCAGCTTGTGCTCAATGGCTTGCTCGACAATCCCGTCAAAGATGCGTTGCTCAATGTCCGTCCCGACAAAGCGGCGACGCCGATTCTGCGACAGCGTCGAGGCATCCGGCACTTTGTCCGTCAGCCGAAAGCCGAGAAACCAGCGGTAAGCCACATTGACCTCGATTTCCTTCACCAGCCGTCGCTCGGAGCGAATCCCAAACAAGTAGCCAATGAACAACATCTTGAACAACACCACCGGATCAATCGCCGGTCGGCCATTGTTCTCGCAATACAGGTGCTGGGTCGCTTCACGAATAAAATCAAACCGGATGTGCTGGTCGAGCAGCCGGAGCAAGTGGTCTTTCGGGACCAATTGCTCCAACGTCACCATCTCCAGTTCCGTTTGGGCAGGGTAGGCAGGCTTGAGCATGCCTGCATTATAAAAAAATAAAGCCCCCAATCGCTTGGAGGCTTTGTCAGCGGTCTGAGCCGCTCAGTAACCCTGAGCGGCTTTTTTACGTCTGAGAAAAAGCTGTGATGCTACCAGCCGCCCTCCTTCAGATCTACGAAGGCACGAACGCGCTCAATTTCATTCGCTCGCTATTTTCAGTTGGGTAGACGCACAAAAGCCCCGCTAGCTTGTGCTAGGGGGGCTTTTGAAATGGGAGCCTGGCGGTGACCTACTTTCGCGAGCGAAATACTCACTATCATCGGCGCTTTGCTGTTTCACGGTCCTGTTCGGGAAGGGAAGGGGTGGGTCCAGCAGGCTATTGCCGCCAAGCGTAACTTGTGTGCTGCGTCGCATTGCTGCGCCGAAGCAAAATTGGGAGAGAAGGTTGATTGTTGTGACTGCTATGAGTGTTGCTTGCAGTGTATTACAAGGTTATAGGATCAAGCCGTACGGGCAATTAGTATCAGTTAGCTTAACGCATTACTGCGCTTCCACACCTGACCTATCAACGTCGTGGTCTTCGACGACCCTTTAAGGAGTTCAAGACTCCGGGAAATCTCATCTTAAGGCGAGTTTCACGCTTAGATGCTTTCAGCGTTTATCTCTTCCGAACATAGCTACCCGGCGATACGACTGGCGTCATAACCGGTACACCAGAGGTTCGTCCACTCCGGTCCTCTCGTACTAGGAGCAGCCCCCTTCAAATTTCCAGCGCCCACGGCAGATAGGGACCAAACTGTCTCACGACGTTTTAAACCCAGCTCACGTACCTCTTTAAATGGCGAACAGCCATACCCTTGGGACCGGCTACAGCCCCAGGATGAGATGAGCCGACATCGAGGTGCCAAACACCGCCGTCGATATGAACTCTTGGGCGGTATCAGCCTGTTATCCCCAGAGTACCTTTTATCCGTTGAGCGATGGCCCTTCCATACAGAACCACCGGATCACTATGACCTGCTTTCGCACCTGCTCGACTTGTGGGTCTCGCAGTCAAGCACGCTTTTGCCATTGCACTTTATGGACGATGTCCGACCGTCCTAAGCGTACCTTCGTACTCCTCCGTTACCTTTTGGGAGGAGACCGCCCCAGTCAAACTGCCCACCATGCACGGTCCCCGATCCGGATTCACGGATCAAGGTTAGAACCTCAAATAAATCAGGGTGGTATTTCAAGGTTGGCTCCACCGAAACTAGCGTCCCGGTTTCACAGCCTCCCACCTATCCTACACAGACCGATTCAAAGTCCAATGCAAAGCTACAGTAAAGGTTCATGGGGTCTTTCCGTCTTGCCGCGGGGAGATTGCATCTTCACAAACATTTCAACTTCGCTGAGTCTCAGGAGGAGACAGTGTGGCCATCGTTACGCCATTCGTGCAGGTCGGAACTTACCCGACAAGGAATTTCGCTACCTTAGGACCGTTATAGTTACGGCCGCCGTTTACCGGGGCTTCGATCAAGAGCTTGCACCCCATCACTTAACCTTCCGGCACCGGGCAGGCGTCACACCCTATACGTCCACTTTCGTGTTTGCAGAGTGCTGTGTTTTTATTAAACAGTCGCAGCCACCATTTCACTGCAACCCCATCGGGCTTTCGTCGCGAGGACTTATACCCTACCGGGGCACACCTTCTCCCGAAGTTACGGTGTTAATTTGCCGAGTTCCTTCTCCTGAGTTCTCTCAAGCGCCTTAGAATTTTCATCCTGCCCACCTGTGTCGGTTTGCGGTACGGTCAATTCTAGACTGAAGCTTAGTGGCTTTTCCTGGAAGCTTGGTATCAATCACTTCAGCACCGTAGTGCCTCGTCGTCACGCCTCAGATAATTCCCCCGGATTTGCCTAAGGGACACTCCTACACGCTTAAACCACCTATTCCAACAGATGGCTGACCTAACCTTCTCCGTCCCCACATCGCATCTAGAATCGGTACAGGAATATTGACCTGTTTCCCATCGACTACGCATTTCTGCCTCGCCTTAGGGGCCGACTCACCCTACGCCGATGAACGTTGCGTAGGAAACCTTGGGCTTTCGGCGAGGGAGCTTTTCACTCCCTTTATCGCTACTCATGTCAGCATTCGCACTTCTGATATCTCCAGCAACCTTCTCAAGTCACCTTCACAGACCTACAGAACGCTCCCCTACCATATCTTTCGATATCCGCAGCTTCGGTGCACAGTTTGAGCCCCGTTACATCTTCCGCGCAGGACGACTCGACTAGTGAGCTATTACGCTTTCTTTAAAGGATGGCTGCTTCTAAGCCAACCTCCTAGCTGTCTATGCCTTCCCACTTCGTTTCCCACTTAACTGTGTCTTGGGGACCTTAGCTGGCGGTCTGGGTTGTTTCCCTCTTGACAATGGACGTTAGCACCCACTGTCTGTCTGCCACACTCGCACTCAACGGTATTCAGAGTTTGCCATGGTTTGGTAAGTCGCGATGACCCCCTAGCCATAACAGTGCTTTACCCCCGTTGGTGATATGTGACGCACTACCTAAATAGTTTTCGGGGAGAACCAGCTATTTCCGGATTTGTTTAGCCTTTCACCCCTATCCACAGCTCATCCCCTAATTTTTCAACATTAGTGGGTTCGGACCTCCAGTACCTGTTACGGCACCTTCATCCTGGCCATGGATAGATCATCCGGTTTCGGGTCTACGCCGTGCTACTAAACGCCCTTATCAGACTCGCTTTCGCTACGCCTCCCCTATTCGGTTAAGCTCGCAACACAACGTAAGTCGCTGACCCATTATACAAAAGGTACGCAGTCACCGAACAAGTCGGCTCCCACTGTTTGTATGCATGCGGTTTCAGGATCTATTTCACTCCCCTCCCGGGGTTCTTTTCGCCTTTCCCTCACGGTACTAGTTCACTATCGGTCGATCACGAGTATTTAGCCTTGGAGGATGGTCCCCCCATGTTCAGACAAGGTTTCACGTGCCCCGCCCTACTTTTCGCTAACTTAGTACCACGGATTGGTTTTCATGTACGGGGCTATCACCCACTACGGCCGGACTTTCCATTCCGTTCCATTAACCATTCCGCTATCACTAGCAGGCTGCTCCCCGTTCGCTCGCCACTACTTGGGGAATCTCGGTTGATTTATTTTCCTCCGGCTACTTAGATGTTTCAGTTCACCGGGTTCGCCTCCCTGACCTATGTATTCAGTCAGGGATACCTCATAAGAGGTGGGTTTCCCCATTCGGATATCGGGGGATCAAAGCTTCATTGCCAGCTCCCCCCCGCTTTTCGCAGGCTTGCACGTCCTTCATCGCCTGTGATCGCCAAGGCATCCACCACATGCACTTAGTCGCTTGATCCTATAACCTTGTACTCTCTTAACGAGAGCGGCTACAGGCAAACTCATATTTGTGCTGTATCGTCCGAAGACGTTACAGATGCAATCACAACGCATCACCCATGCCTCATCAGCACGAGTGACACAACCTTCTTCCAATTTGTTAAAGAGCGTAGCAATTGATTCCTCAAAAGCTAAAGATAAACATCGCTGCTTATCTTTAGGTTCTGGTGGAGGATAACGGGATCGAACCGTTGACCCCCTGCTTGCAAAGCAGGTGCTCTCCCAGCTGAGCTAATCCCCCGTTAAGCTTCGCATTACGTCGTTGCTCAACATCTTGCATACCAAGGTATGCGGCGATGTCTCGCGCCTCGTACTGCTCGCTTACTTGATTTGACGTTGGTGGGTCTGGTTGGAATCGAACCAACGACCCCCGCCTTATCAAGACGGTGCTCTAACCGACTGAGCTACAGACCCTCGTCTGTTTGCTACTCATTGAACAACCGATAGGTTGTGGGTGCCAGAGATGCTTTCTCTAGAAAGGAGGTGATCCAGCCGCAGGTTCCCCTACGGCTACCTTGTTACGACTTCACCCCAGTCACGAACCCCGCCGTGGTAAGCGCCCCCCTTGCGGTTAGGCTACCTACTTCTGGCGGAACCCGCTCCCATGGTGTGACGGGCGGTGTGTACAAGACCCGGGAACGTATTCACCGTGACATGCTGATCCACGATTACTAGCGATTCCGACTTCACGCAGGCGAGTTGCAGCCTACGATCCGGACTACGATCGGCTTTCTGGGATTAGCTCCACCTCGCGGCTTGGCAACCCTTTGTACCGACCATTGTATGACGTGTGAAGCCCTACCCATAAGGGCCATGAGGACTTGACGTCATCCCCACCTTCCTCCGGTTTGTCACCGGCAGTCTCGTTAAAGTGCCCAACTAAATGATGGCAATTAACGACAAGGGTTGCGCTCGTTGCGGGACTTAACCCAACATCTCACGACACGAGCTGACGACAGCCATGCAGCACCTGTGTTCCAGTTCCCTTTCGGGCACACCCAAATCTCTTCAGGCTCCTGGACATGTCAAGGGTAGGTAAGGTTTTTCGCGTTGCATCGAATTAATCCACATCATCCACCGCTTGTGCGGGTCCCCGTCAATTCCTTTGAGTTTTAACCTTGCGGCCGTACTCCCCAGGCGGTCAACTTCACGCGTTAGCTCCGGTACTAAATGGTTTTACCCACCCAACACCTAGTTGACATCGTTTAGGGCGTGGACTACCAGGGTATCTAATCCTGTTTGCTCCCCACGCTTTCGTGCATGAGCGTCAGTATTGGCCCAGGGGGCTGCCTTCGCCATCGGTGTTCCTCCACATCTCTACGCATTTCACTGCTACACGTGGAATTCCACCCCCCTCTGCCATACTCTAGCCTTCCAGTCACAAGCGCAGTTCCCAGGTTGAGCCCGGGGATTTCACGCCTGTCTTAAAAAACCGCCTGCGCACGCTTTACGCCCAGTAATTCCGATTAACGCTCGCACCCTACGTATTACCGCGGCTGCTGGCACGTAGTTAGCCGGTGCTTCTTATTCCGGTACTGTCATCCACACCAGGTATTAACTGATGCGATTTCCTCCCGGCCGAAAGAGCTTTACAACCCGAAGGCCTTCTTCACTCACGCGGCATGGCTGGATCAGGGTTGCCCCCATTGTCCAAAATTCCCCACTGCTGCCTCCCGTAGGAGTCTGGACCGTGTCTCAGTTCCAGTGTGGCGGATCATCCTCTCAGACCCGCTACAGATCGTCGCCTTGGTGAGCCTTTACCTCACCAACTAGCTAATCTGATATCGGCCGCTCAAAGAGCACAAGGTCTTGCGATCCCCTGCTTTCCCCCTCAGGGTATATGCGGTATTAGCGTAACTTTCGCTACGTTATCCCCCACTCAATGGTACGTTCCGATACATTACTCACCCGTTCGCCACTCGCCACCAGGATTGCTCCCGTGCTGCCGTTCGACTTGCATGTGTAAGGCATGCCGCCAGCGTTCAATCTGAGCCAGGATCAAACTCTTCAGTTCAATCCAACATTACTACTCACAATTCACTGACGGTAGAATTTAACTTCTACCTCGATGGATCTCTCCATCCGTGTGATTGCCTTTAATACTTTTGTGTGACCTAAGCCACTAGCATCAAGGCACCCACACCTATCGGTTGTTCAAATTGTTAAAGATCATTTCCACCGCGCCGTCTCGTTAAATCCGTCAGCAGCAGAGAAGCGAGATTATGAAGAACTTCAGCTAAACCGTCAAGCAAAATTTGAAATCTTTTTTCTGCTCAACCCGCCAAAACCCAAACCACCACTTCCTCCCTCCACCGCCCGTAGAACCAAGCGCTGCAAGGAGGGGCGCATTATATAGATCTTCAAGCCAAGGTCAACACCGATCAACAAAAAGATTCCTTTGAGCGTTTTCGCCCTCTCAAAAAGAAAAAGCCGGCTGGGGTAATCCAGCCGGCTTTTGGTTTCCTTTTAACCCAGAGGAAATCAGCGATCCTTCGACTCCAATGCAGCCTTGTTTACTTCGACCTTGTAGCGATTGCGCAAGGCCGCAAGATACAACTGCACATCTTCCTGAGACTGAAGCGATCCAAGCTGACGAACAACCGCCAGACGCCGGGCATCATCGAGCTTGTCACCCGCCTCGACCTTGGCAACCTTATAGAGTGCGTAGCCGATCCCCGGGAGCTCAACACCAGCGTAAGCCGGAAGCTTGCTGACATCAGCCTTGAAGACCAGCGGTGCCGCCAGCGGATGGATCAGGCGCGCATCCATGCGGGAAACACTCTTGGCACTTCCCCAAGCCAGCTTGTCCTCACCCTTTTTGAGGGCTACCAGACGAGCTTCGCCTTCGCTCCTGGTCTGCGCCTGAGCCTCGCGCTGCTTGAGCAGGGTTTCAATATTGGCGCGAACGCTGTCGAATGACTGCAACTCGGTCGGCTTGTATTCAACGATACGCGCAGCAACCAGCGTATTGGCTGCCACCTCAACCGCTTCGGTATTGCGCTTGTTCTTGACCGAGTCTTCCGAGAACAGGGCAGCCAGAAGCTTTTCATTGCCCAGCGGACCGTTGACCGGATTGGCCTGGCGCAACAACCAGTCAGACTGCTTGACCGCGAGCTTGAACTTGTCGGCAGCCGGCTTCAGGCTATCCGGCTGCTCATAGACAGCATTGCTGAAAGCCTCGGCGGCTTCGGCAAATTTGCGCGATGCAGCCGTCTTCTTCAGTTCGGCTTCGATTTCGGCCTTGACGTCAGCCAGCGGCTTTTCCTTGCCGGCATGGATACCGGTCACCTTGATGATGTGGAAACCGAAATCGGATTCCACCACACCGGAAATCTCGCCTTCCTTCTGGCTGAAAGCCGCATCGTCGAACGACTTGACCATCATGCCGCGACCGAAGAAGCCGAGATCCCCACCCTTGGCAGCGGAGCCCGGGTCATCCGAGTTCTTTTTGGCCAGTTCGGCGAAAGCGGACGGCGTCTTCTGGACTTCCTTGAGAAGTTCAGCAGCCTTTGCCCGTGCCTTGTCCTTGCCGATCTTTTCCGAGGCAACCAGGATATGGCTGGCGCGCCGCTCTTCCGGCTGTTGGAACTTGTCCTTGTGGCTGTCGTACCAGGATTTGATCTCGGCATCGGTGACCGCCAACTGGGCAGCAATGCCGTCCATCGAAAGCACGACATATTCGGCCTTGAGGCGCTCCGGCATTTCGAATTGCTTGCTGTTCTCGTCGTAGAACTTCTTCGCCGCGCCGTCAGCCAGCTTGACCTTGGCCAGATAAGCATCCAGACCAAGGCGATATTCCATGACTTCACGCTTTTCACTTTGCACGGCCAGCACCCGGTCAGCGACCGCGCGCGCCATCAGGCCCGATTGCCCGACCGCACCAGCCAGCTGCTGCAGGGTTATGTCCTGGCGCAGTTGCGCCTCGAAGCCGGCAGGCGTCATGCCCTGCGCCCGCAACGCTGCTTCGTAGCGTTCCGAGGAGAATTTGCCATCGACCTTGAAAGCCTCGACCGAGCCAATGGTACGGCGCACGGCATCATCGCTGGCAAACATGCCGCGTTTGCTGGCTTCGACCAGCAACAAACGCTGGTTGATCAGATCATCGAGAATTGCGCTGCGCGCTTCGACGGTATCCAGAATCTTGGGGTCGAATTGACCGCCCAACTGGGTCCGCAGCTTTTCCTGCTGCTCCTGCAGCGTCTGCCGGAATTGCTGCTGGGTAATCTTGATGTCGCCGACCTTGGCCACATCGTCACCGGTGCCCACGCTGCGAACGTAGGACTCGACGCCGAAAAAGGCAAACGGCAGTGTAATCAGCGCCAGAAAAATCTGGACGATCTTCTTGTTGTTCCGGACTGCGTCAAACATGAGAGGAGAAACCCTTCGGATGCAATATAAGAAGCGGACCCGTGCCCGCCTTCATTGAGACTGATGGCCCGTACAGGCCAATGTGGAATGATACCGTAGTTTTTGCAGCCTCCATTTGGTGCAATTACGGGTTTTCAATCAAGGCACCGAGACGGCGCACGGCATCGTCGATTTCCGGCGTATGCGGATTGCCGCAATTGAGACGCAGGCAATTGCGGTACATGCCGCTGGCGGAAAACAGCTCGCCGGGGACAAAGGAAAGATTTTCGGCGACCGCCCGCTCGTGCAGACGCGCGGCATCGAACGCCTCCGGCAACTCAACCCAGAGCACGAAGCCGCCCTGCGGCCTGGCGATCCGGGTCGCCGCGGGAAAATAGCGACCGACCGCCTGCCGCATGCTTTCGACCTGGCTTTCGTAGCTGCGCCGCAAACTGCGCAGATGCCGTTCGTAGGCGCCGGACGCCAGATATTCGGCGAGCACATGCTGGGTCAGCGGATTGGTGGCACCGCTGGTGATCGTCTTCTGCAGCGCGATCGCCGAACGGTGCCGCCCGGCGGCGACAAAACCGATGCGCAGCGACGGCGTCAGGCTTTTCGAGAAGGAGGAACAGAGCATGACGTTTCCCGCCGTATCGAAGGCCTTGATCGGCCACGGCCGCTGGCTGCCGAAATGCAGGTCACCGTAGATATCATCCTCGATCACCGCGACACCGCGGCTGGCGGTCAACGTCGCCAGCAGGCGCTTTTTCTCGTCGGGCATCACACTGCCGAGCGGATTGCTGGCATTGGGCACCAGCAGACAGGCGGCAACCGCGCCGTCACGCGTCGCCAGATCGAGTGCCTCGACCGAGATGCCGGTCTGCGGGTCGGTCGGAATCTCCAGCGCCTTCAGGCCCAGCGTCTCCAGCAATTGCAGCATCAAATAGTATGCCGGCGACTCAACGGCCACCGTGTCACCGGGTTTGGTCACTGCCCGCAGGCAAAGGCCGAGCGCTTCGGTACAGGAATTGGTGATGACGAATTCCTCAGCGGCGAGCGGTCCGCCCCAGGCCAGCGAACGACGGACCAGCTGCCGGACCAGGGCCGGCTCGTCCATGTTGATATGGCTGCCGCCTTCGAGGAGCTTCGGTTGCCGGCGGGCAATACCCGCGTACAACCGGTGCAACGCCGCGAGCGGCAGCAACGCGGGCGCCGGCAAGGCGGCGGCAAACGGCGCCATGCCCGGTTTGGCACCGGACTGCAGGACACGCACCAGGCGCTGCGAAACATCGACCGGCACCGGCTCGACCGGCGGCGGCCGAAGCACCGGCTGGGCCCGCGCCGGCTCGATCCGGCGCACGAAGTAACCCGACTGCGGCCGGGCCTCGACCAGCCCCCTGCCCTCCAGTTGATGCAGGGCCTGCACCACCGTAGACACCGACAAACGCCGCTCCACGGCCAGGCGCCGCACCGACGGCAGGCGATCACCACAGCGCAGGCTGCCGCCACTGATCATCCCTTCCAGTTCGGCCGCCAGCTTTTCGTAACGCAATGGTTCCGTCGTCATGTCTCACCCATACAGTTCACGTCGATACAGACCAATACAGTTCAACAAAACCACAACTGTATTGGTCACAATTTCAATTCATTGAAACTGTATCACCCGTGCCGTCCAACCTAAACTTTCTCCACCAGCAACAACGGAGAGAGGCATGCAAAACACAGCGCAAACAGACGAAATACTCGTTCGGGAAAACCAGCCCTTGCACCTGCGCCATGCCACGACCATCCGTTGCACGGCCGGCACGGTGTGGATCACCTGCGTGGGAGAAAAGCGGGATTTTTTTCTGTCGACCGGACAAAGCCTTCACAACCGGGGCAATGGCCTGACCCTGATCGAAGGAATCGGTGAAGGCTGGATACGTCTGGAGAGCGCCGGTCAAGCGACGATCCGCCTGAACTACCGGGCTGCGATCGGACGACTCTGGCGAAAACTGCTCAGTCGAACAGGTCGGGTTGCATCGGCGCCAGATTGGTTCGCTTGACGGTCAGGCGCACCGGCAGCCCCTGCCGGCCGATCGCCTCGACCACCATGCAGCCGCCGGAGGCTTCGGCCAGTACCCGGACATTGCGCATCGAGCGCCGGCTGCGCCCGCGATAAGTCGCCAGCATGCCGGCCGGAGGCAACCAGGCTGAGTTTACGCGCGACATTGGGGGGCCTTTCATCCTTCTTTGATGGCCCAAGCCTACCGCGGATAAAACTTTTTCCGAATACTGTACATCCATACAGCTTTCGGTTATTCTGCGCCTGAACGCCAAACACTGTTCATCCATACAGTTACCGACAAGGAGTTGCTCCCATGAAACGTCTTCAACACTGGTTTGACCTGATTGCCGGCATTGCCCACGACGAACAGGCCCGCCTTGACCACGCCCGCGCCATCTTCAGTGCCCGCGGCCCCAATGTGGATGCCTTGCAAACTCCCGCCTGCTGGCGCCGGCGCGCCCGCATCTGCGCTGCCTGAGTCAGAAGCCGGCGCGAAAGAGCCCGGGCGGGCGGTTATCATGATGCAGAACATTCTGCGCATCCGCCATGACCGCCTCCACACACTCTTATTGTGATGACCGCATCCGCCTGACAGTCGGCGACCTGACCGAGCAAGCCGTCGACGTCATCGTCAATGCCGCCAACAGCAGCCTGCTTGGCGGCGGTGGCGTCGATGGCGCGATTCATCGGGCCGGTGGCCCGGCCATCCTCGAAGCCTGCCGCGCCTTGCGGCAAAGTGAATGGCCCGACGGATTACCCACCGGCCAGGTAGCCATCACCACGGGCGGCAAACTGCCGGCACCTTACGTCATCCATACGGTTGGCCCGATTTACGGCCAGCATGACGGCAACGAAGCGGTGCTGCTCGCCGCCTGCTATCGCAACGCCATCGAACTTGCAGCCGAACGCGGTCTGAAACGCATCGCCTTCCCGGCCATCTCGACCGGCGTTTATGGCTACCCGCCGGAATCGGCCGCCCGCGTCGTCTCACGCACCTTGAGCGAACTTCTCGCCAGCGGCGTAGCGGTCGACGAGATCAGACTGGTGTTTTTTGACGCGCAACAGATGGCAAGCTTCGTCACCCACCAGCAATTTCCTCGCTAAAGCATGTCCAACCCCTTGTCCGGCGGCCGCCCTGCGGCATAATTCAGGCTTCGGCCAGAAGCGGCAACCGAGCCGCTCGCCATCACCTATCCGGAGACAGCCCATGCAGCGCATCGACATTGACAGCGCCATCCGCCTGCACACCCAGTGGCGGCGCCAGTTCATGAATGCCTTTGCCGGCGGCGACTACGCCGACATGCCGCTTTCCGAACACCGCAGTTGCACGCTGACCAAGGCACTCCAGGAAGCCACGGGCAGCGCTGTCGGCAGCAGCGAATTCACCCAACTCGTCGGCATCCACGACCGCTTTCACATGCTCGCCAACGAAATCGTCGAGCTCAGCAACAACGGCCTCGGCGACTCGGCCGACCTGCTCCTGCCGGAACTCAACGAAGCCTCGCACCAGTTGGTCGGGGCGCTCGACAAGCTGCGCGAATACCGCGAGCGCTGATCGAACACCGGCAAACTGGCAGCCCATTAGCGGTCGACCGCACCAAAACCCCAAAAACCAGCCCGCCATGAGCCTGCAATCCGTTCGCGACTTCTTCGCCGCCCGCCAGCTCGACATTCCCATCATCGAACTGGAAGTCAGCACCGCAACCGTGGCACTGGCTGCCGAAGCGCACGGCGTCGAAGCCGGCCGCATCGCCAAGACGCTCGCCTTTCGCATCAACGGCGGCCAGGCCATCCTGCTCGTCGCGCGCGGCGATGCCCGCATCGACAACCGCAAATTCAAGGACTGTTTCGGCAAGGGCAAGATGTTGCCGGCCGAAGAAGTCGTCGAACTGACCGGCCACCCGGTCGGCGGCGTCTGCCCCTTCGGCCTCGCCAATGATTTGCCGATCTACCTCGACCAGTCACTGCAGGCCTTCGACGAAGTCCTGCCCGCCGCCGGCGCCATCCACAGCGCGGTTCGGCTCAGCCCGGCATTGCTGGCGGAAATCACCGGCGGTCAGTGGATCGATGTCTGTCAGCCGACCTGAAACAAAGCAAAAAAATCGACCGGCAATAAAAAAAGGAACTCCGCGGAGTTCCTTTTTTGCATTACACCAGCCGGCGAATCAACCCACCCAGCGCCGCGCATTGCGGAACATCCGCAGCCACGGCGAATCCTCGCCCCAGCTTTCCGGATGCCAGGACATCTGCACGGTGCGGAAGACGCGTTCCGGGTGCGGCATCATGATCGTGAAGCGGCCGTCGGCCGTGGTCACCGCGGTCAGACCGTTCGGCGAACCGTTCGGGTTGTACGGATAGACTTCGGTCGGTTCGCCCTTGTTGTCGACGTAGCGCACGGCCGACAGCACCTTGGCCTGGTCGTCGGCATTGTCGAAGACCGCGCGGCCTTCGCCGTGCGAGACGACGATGGGTACTTGCGAGCCTTCCATGCCGGCGAAAAAGATCGACGGCGAATCGAGAATCTCGGTCATCACGAAACGCGCTTCGAACTGCTCGACCTTGTTGCGACGGAAGGCCGGCCAGTGTTCGGCACCGGGGATGATGGACTTGAGCGCGCTCATCATCTGGCAACCGTTGCAGACGCCGAGAGCAAAGGTGTCCTTGCGGTTGAAGAAGGCGGCGAATTCGTCGCGGCAGCCGTCGTGCATGAGGATGGTCCGCGCCCAGCCGAGGCCGGCGCCGAGCACGTCACCGTAGGAGAAGCCGCCACAGGCGACCAGACCCTTGAAGTCCTTGAGGCTGACGCGGCCGGCGAGAATGTCGCTCATATGCACGTCGACCGAGGCGAAACCGGCGCGGTCGAAGGCGGCGGCCATTTCGTAATGACTGTTGACGCCCTGCTCGCGCAGGATGGCGACGCGCGGACGACCGCTGACATCCTGGTAAACCTTGGTGAAATCTTCCTGCGGATCGAAGGTCAGCTTCGGCGTCAGGCCGGGATCGGCGACGTCGAGGATGCGATCGAATTCCTGCTGCGCACAGCTCGGGTTATCGCGCATGGCCTGCATCTGATAGCTGGTCTCGGACCAGGCACGCTGCAGGTCGACGCGCTTCTCGCGCAGCACGCGCTTGGCGTTGCGGGTGACGCGGATTTCGTCCCACTCGTTCATGGTGCCAACGAAGTGATACGGCACACCACAGGCGCGCAGGATGGGCGTGACCTTTTCGCGGTCGGCCCGGCGGATCTGGATCAGGGCGCCGAGTTCTTCGTTGAACAGGGCGCGCACGATGTTTTCGAAATCGCGGCCGGCCAGCAGGTTGGTCAGCTTCTCGGAACCATCGACATCGCCGGCACCGGCGTCGTAGCAGATGCCGTCGAGATCGAGCGACACGCCGCGGCGCGTGGCGAAGGCCATTTCGCAGGCAGCGACGAACAGGCCGCCGTCGGAACGGTCGTGGTAGGCCAGCAGCAGGCCGTCGCGATTGAGTTTCTGCACGGCATCGAACAGGCCCTTGAGCTTGGCCGGCTCGTCAACGTCCGGCGCATCGCTGCCCGTGGCGTTATACACCTGGGCCAGGCAGGAGCCGCCGAGGCGATTCTGGCCGAGGTCGAGCAGCAGCAGTTCGGTTTCGCCCTGATCAACGGCCAGTTGCGGCGTTTTCGTCTTGCGCACGTCGTCGACCGCTGCGAAAGACGTCACCACCAGCGACAGCGGCGACACGACCTGTTTCTTGACGCCCTGATCTTCCCAGGCGGTGCGCATCGACAGCGAATCCTTGCCGACCGGGATCGACACGCCGATCGCCTTGCACAGGTCGGAAACAGCTTCGACGGTATCGAACAGGCGGGCATCTTCACCGGCGACGCCACACGGCGCCATCCAGTTGGCCGACAGCTTGACCTTGGCCAGCGCGCCGACATCGGCGGCAGCCAGGTTGGTCAGCGCTTCGCCGATCGCCATGCGGCCGGAAGCCGGCGCATCGAACACGGCGAGCGGGGTGCGCTCGCCCATGGCGAAGGCTTCGCCGAGGTAACCCTGGTAACCCATGGTGGTGACGGCAACGTCAGCCACCGGCACCTGCCACGGGCCGACCATCTGGTCGCGCGCCGTCATGCCGCCAACCGAGCGATCGCCGATCGAAATCAGGAAGGTCTTGTCGGCGATGGTCGGCAGACGCATCAGGCGATAGGCGGCGTCCTTGAGTTCGATGGACGCGGCGTCGAAGGAAACAAAGGTTTCCGGCTGGTGCGTCACGTCGCGCGTCATGCGCGGCGGCTTGCCCAAAAGGGCTTCCATTTCCATGTCGACCGGATTTACGCCGAAATGGTCATCGGTCACGGTCAGGTGGCCGTCGCCGGTCGCTTCGCCGACCACGGCAAACGGGCAGCGCTCGCGCTCGCACATGGCCTGGAATTCGGCGATGCGGTTCGGCGGAATGGCCAGGACGTAGCGTTCCTGCGATTCATTGGACCAGATTTCGGCCGGCGACATGCCCGGCTCTTCGGTCGGCACCTTGCGCAGATCGAAAATGGCGCCGACGCCACCCGAATGGGCCAGTTCCGGCAGGGCGTTGGAAACGCCACCGGCACCGACGTCATGCACCGACAGGATGGGGTTGTTCTTGCCCATCTGCCAGCAGCGGTCGATCACCTCTTGGGCGCGGCGCTGGATTTCCGGGTTGCCGCGCTGCACGGACGCGAAGTCGAGGTCTTCGGCATTCGAGCCGGCCGTCATCGACGAGGCGGCACCGCCGCCCAGGCCGATCAGCATGCCGGGGCCACCGAGCTGGATGAACTTGGTGCCGACCGGGAAGGTTTCTTCCTTGAACGACTGCTCGGCCTGGATGGAACCCAGACCGCCGGCGATCATGATCGGCTTGTGATAGCCGCGCACCGTGCCGGCGACGTCCTGTTCGTAGGTGCGGAAATAGCCAGTCAGATTCGGGCGGCCGAATTCGTTGTTGAAGGCGGCGGCACCGATCGGGCCTTCGAGCATGATGTCGAGGGCGGAAGCGATGCGCGACGGGCGACCGTAGGCGTGTTCCCAGGGCTGCGGCGCATCCGGCAGATTCAGGTTGGAGACCGAGAAACCGCAGAGGCCGGCCTTCGGCTTGGAACCCTTGCCGGTGGCACCTTCGTCGCGGATTTCACCGCCGCTACCGGTCGACGCGCCCGGGAAGGGCGAAATGGCGGTCGGGTGGTTGTGCGTCTCGACCTTGGTCAGGATATGGGTCAGCTCTTCCTTGTAGGAATAGCCGCGGTCGGCATCCGGGTAGAAACGCTGGATGGTCGCGCCTTCGATGATCGAGGCGTTGTCGGCGTAGGCCATGATCGTGCCTTGCGGCGCGGCAGCATGGGTTTCGCGGATCATGCCGAACAGCGTCTTGTCCTTCTTCTCGCCGTCGATCACCCAGGAGGCGTTGAAAATCTTGTGGCGGCAATGTTCGGAATTGGCCTGGGCGAACATCATCAGTTCGACGTCGGTCGGGTTGCGGCCGGCCTTGGTAAACACGTCGAGCAGGTAATCGATTTCGTCGTCGGACAGGGCCAGACCAAGCGAGCCGTTGGCTTCAACCAGCGCGGTTTTGCCGCCCTGGAGCACGTCGACCGTATTGAGCGGCTTCGGCTCGAAATGGCGGAACAGTTCGCTGGCGGCGGCGAAACCGGGCAGCACCGATTCGGTCATGCGGTCGTGCAGCAGGCCGGCGACAGTCTTTTTCTCGTCGGCGCTCAGGGCGCGATTGTTTTTCACCACCACGTGGAAGGCGATGACGCGCTCGATGCGCTCGATGGCGTCAAGGTCGCAGTTCCAGGCGATGTCGGTGGCCTTCGACGACCACGGCGAAATGGTGCCGATGCGCGGTGCGACCAGGAACAGCTCGCCGGCATCGGAGCCGGCGGCCTTCTCTTCCAGCAGCGTCGCCAGCTTGGCGCGCTCGTCGGCATTCAGGACGCGCTTTTGCGCCACGACATGCCAGTAATCGGCAACCACCGATTCGATGTCCGACACGGCCGCCACCAGGCGGGCTTGCAGGCGTTGCAGACGGAAGGCGGAAAAGGCGGCGTCGCCCTTGAGGCAAAGAATGTCGGCCATTGGATTGGGGTCTGGTTAGGCGGAGAGGCGGGCATTATACCTGAGGCAGCGAAACGCCCGGCGACCGCGACAGCGAATCGCCCGACAACCGGATCCGCAGCGATCAACCCCACGAGGTCAGGGCGGGCAAACGCCGCGACCTGACCATCAAACCGAATCAGGCAAGCAAAGCTTTGGGGCGCAGCTCCTTGGTGTGCTTCTCGAAACTCGCGACCTGGTTTTCGGCTTCTTCCGGCGTCACCGCGTAGAGCGCCTCGACCTGGCTGACCAGCACTTCGCGCCGGCTGTTGATCAGCTCGAGAACGACGTTGTTGATCTTGCCCCAGCGCGACTTGATCTTGACCCCGACCAGCTTCCAGGCTTCCGCATCGATTTCCCAGCTCATATCCAGCTCCTTGTGCTTAGACCAACCGGCGAAATTGCCGGTTGTCCGCCCCGCCGCCGCGCGGTGGAAACGGCATCCGGACTGTCTGTTGGGCGATCCGGAACGCAAACCCAGACTAGCGACTGAGACCGGGGCCGTCTGTGCGATATCGCGCTTAGCGCGAAATGAGCGGCGCGGGCCGATCGGCAGTGCCGGCCAAAGTCATGCACAATGGCGGCCTGTCACGCGCCGGGGGCAAGCTCCCTGCGCTACGCTCCTTACCGAAAACCATGCAAACCATCACCAGAAACCAGGCCGTCCGCGACTGTACCGGCTACGCCTGCATCGGCCTCGACAACCCGAAAGGCCCGGAAAACGTCGGCGCCATCATGCGCGCCGCCGGCTGCTACGGCGTCAATTCGGTCTTCTACACCGGCAAGCGCTACGAACGCGCCGCCGAGTTCCGCACCGACACCAAGCAGGTGCATCTGCAACTGCCGTTGATCGGCGTCGACGACCTGCAACAGGTCATTCCCTTCGGCTGCACGCCGGTCGCCATCGAGATTCACCCGGACGCCAAGCCGCTCACCGAATATCGCCACCCGGAGCGCGCCTTCTACATCTTCGGGCCGGAAGACGGCAGCCTGAAAAAGAAGGTGACGTCCTGGTGCAAGGACATCATCTACATCCCGACGCACGGCTGCATGAATCTCGCCGCCACCGTCAATGTCGTGCTCTACGACCGCATGCTCAAGGCCGGCGGCTGGCGCCCCGGCGCCGACTGAGCGGCCAGGGCCGGCGCCCGGACAGGCGCGCCGGCCGTTCTTCCTAGACCGCGACGCGCCGCGTGTAATCGGCCAGCGCCGCCACCGAGACGATGACCAGGCCGTGCCGTTCGGCGTAGTCGCGCACCTGCTGGCCGCGCAACATCGTGCCGTCGTCATTCATCAATTCGCAGAGAATCGCCGCCGGGCGCAGACCGGCCAGCTCGGCAATCAGCACCGAGCCTTCGGTATGGCCGCGCCGGCCATGCACGCGCTGATCGTGGGCGCGTAGCGGGAAGATGTGGCCGGGCCGGGCGAATTCGTCGGCGCGGGCATTTTCCGCCGCAGCGAGCAGCACCGTCACCGTGCGGTCGGCCGCCGAAACGCCGGTCGTCACACCGTGCCGCGCTTCCAGCGACACCGTGAACGGCGTGCCGTGGCGGCTGGTGTTGGCGGCCACCATGGGCGGCAGTTCGAGGCGGTCGGCGATGCGGTTGTCGAGGCAGAGACAGACGATGCCGCTGCAATCGCGGATGAAGCGGGCCATCCACGGCACCGTGACGTGCTGCGCGGCCATCACGAGGTCGGCTTCGTCCTCGCGGTCGTCATCATCGAGCATGATCACCGGCTGGCCGGCACGAATGGCCGCAATGGCCTGTTCGACGGTGTTTTCGCCAGGCTTGGCGGCGGACTCGAAAGAGTCCTTGAGACTGTTTTGATACATGAAACGCTCCTGAAAAAAGACGAAAAAGAGGCGTTTCAGGGATGCAGAAAAACCCACAGCTCTCCCTGCGGAGACCATGGGGTATCGCTGCCTTCTCTCATCCGGACTATGACCGTCGGCTTCGGCATTGGACCGAATCTGCTGACCCGCAATCATCCGGAGACGACTGCGGCGCTCGCGGGCTCGCGGCCATTTGCATGCCCGCCTACCGCCGGTGGGGAGTTCCACCCCGCCCTGAAGACCCGGCAAGGATACGCGCCGGAACGGCAACGGTCGAGCCGGCGGCATCGGTTCGCAACGGTCGACGGCGAAAAAAGGGGCTTTTTGCCGGTCGACCGTCCGGCGCGCGCATTTTTCCGGCAGCCGTTGCAACAGGAAGACTGCTGCAACAGGCCGCGCAAACCCGGACTTTTTACCGGTCGACCGCAAAAATTGCCGCTTTTTCCGCCGCCGCTCCCGGCACGGCCGCGAAATCCGGCGTTTTGCAGCATGGCACCGATATTGCAATTGCCATCCGCCAGGAACAGGACATTTCGGGAGGACAACAATGAGCATCACCGCCATCGCATCTTTTTACGCCGCCAGCGCCACCAGCGCCGTGCGCAGCGCGGCAGCCAGCCAGGGCACGGCCAGCACGGCCGAGACGAGCGGCACGACGGACAGCGCCAGCACGACGGTCAGCATCTCGGACGAAGCCCGCCGGGCAGCCGCCAGCGCAGGCGGCATCGCCGTCCCGGAATCCATCCGCCAGGACGCCCTGGCCGAACTGAACCGGGTTTTCCCGCAGGATATCCTCGACGAGGCCAAGGCCCGACTCGAGGCCAACCAGGGCATCAGCGGCAGCAGCAGCGCCACGCCCGGTCTCGGCAACCTGCCCCTGCTGCCGGAAAACGAAGCGCTGATCGCGCAGATCAAGAGCGAAATGCACGCCGCGCACGCCGCCAACAAGGAAGGCATGACCAACCTGACGCCCTATGTCCGCCTGATCAACGCAGTCCAGAAGGAAGGCTGGAAAGCGCCGATGAGCATGGAAGACGCGCAGCGTGAAGTCGATATCTCGCTGGCCATGTCCAGGCTGACGCCGGCCGCGAGCGAAGAACCGCTCAGCGAAGCCGAGCAGTTGCAGAAGGACAAGACGGCGATGGCGCAATTCGAAAAGGAACTGGCCGGGGAAGTCCCCGACAAATTGAAACAGCGCTGGCAGGAAGCCGGCCTGAGCATACCGGAAACCGCCACCACGACCTTCCCGCAATCGATCTGGCTTGGCCTGGCCAAGGCCGCCGGGATCGGCGAAGACGAGTTCCTCGGCAAGGCGCGCGAGCTGGCCGGCAACTACAAGGGCAACAGCTTCCTGCAGGAAATCGAGAAATTCATCAGCGAGCGCTACACCGCCAGTTCGGGCACCTCGACGACCAGCTGAGCCGGCGCCGGCGGACAACGCCGGCTGCAGCACGGGGGCATTGCCGTTTAAACTTCGCCCTTTCCCATTTTGCAGCCCGGCATGCGCATCCTCCACACTTCCGACTGGCACCTCGGCCAGCATTTCATGGGCAAGAGCCGGCAGGCCGAGCATCAGGCGCTGATCGCCTGGCTGCTTGAGCAGGTGGATGCACATCAGGTCGACGCGGTGATCATCGCCGGCGACATTTTCGACACCGGCACGCCGCCCAGCTACGCCCGCGAGTTGTACAACCAGTTGGTCGGCCGCTTGTTCAAGGCCGGCGTGCCACTGCTCGTGCTCGGCGGCAATCACGATTCGCCGGCGACGCTGGGCGAAAGCCGCGACCTGCTCGCCCATCTCGGCACCACGGTAATCGCCGCGACGCACCAAGATCCGGCAACGCAGGTCATCGTCCTGCCGCAGCGCAACGGCGAGCCCGGCTGCATCGTCTGCGCCATTCCCTTCGTGCGGCCGCGCGACGTGCTGAGCAGCCAGGCCGGGCAAAGTGCCGAAGAAAAGCAGCGCTCACTGCAAACCGCCATCCAGGAACATTACGCAGCGGTCCACGCCGCGGCGCAGGCCAAAATGGCCGAGTTGGCCAACACTCTGCCGGGCAAGCTGCCCATCGTCGCCACCGGCCACCTGACCACGGTCGGCGCCAATACCAGCGAATCGGTGCGCGAAATCTACGTCGGCGCGCTTGAAGCCTTCCCGACCGCCGCCTTCCCGCCGGCCGACTACATCGCGCTCGGCCACATCCACCGGCCGCAGAAGGTCGGCGGCCTCGAACACATCCGCTACTGCGGCTCACCGATCCCGCTCGGCTTCGACGAAGCGAAGCAGCAGAAGGAAATGCTGCTCGTCGATCTCGGCGCCGACGGCCTGAAATCAGTCACTGTGCTGCCGGTGCCGCGCTTCCAGGGCCTGGTCGCAGTCAGCGGCAATCTCGAAACCCTGGCCGGCGCGATCGGCGCCGCCGCGGCCGAAGGCACGCGCGACTGCCCGGCCTGGCTGGAAGTCACCGTCGCCGAAGACGACTACCTGGCCGACCTGCCGGCGCGCATCGAAGCGCTGACCGAAGGCTGGCCGGTCGAAGTCCTGCGCATCCGCCGCCAGCGCGGCAATGCGGTCGCCAGCCTGGCGGCGGAAGCCCGCGAAACCCTGGACGAACTCAGCCCGCACGACGTCTTCGCCCGCCGCCTGCAACAGGAAGCGCTCAGTGACGAGATGCAGGCAGCGCTCGATCAACGCTACCGCGCCATCGTCGCCGGCCTGCAGGGAGAGGAAGCATGAAGATCCTGACCCTGCGCCTGAAGAACCTCAATTCGCTGAAAGGCGACTGGTTCGTCGATTTCACCCAGCCGCCCTTCACCGACAACTGCCTGTTCGCCATCACCGGCCCGACCGGCGCCGGCAAATCGACGCTGCTCGACGCCATCTGCCTCGCCCTTTACCACCAGACGCCGCGCCTGAAGACCGTCTCGGCCTCCGACAACGACATCATGACGCGGCACACCGCCGACTGCCTGGCCGAGGTCGAATTCGAGGTCAAGGGCGCCGTCTACCGCGCCTTCTGGAGCCAGCGCCGCTCGCGCGACAAGATCGACGGCGCATTGCAGGCGCCCAAGGTGGAACTCGCAGCCGTCGATAAAAACGGCGACGGCACCATCCTCAGCACGCAAACCAACGACAAGTTGAAGCGCATCGCCGAAATCACCGGCCTCGATTTCCTGCGCTTCACCAAGTCCATGCTGCTCGCCCAGGGCGGTTTTGCGGCCTTTTTGAACGCCAGCGCCAACGAACGCGCCGAACTGCTCGAAGAACTGACCGGCACCGAGATCTACGGCGAGATTTCGCGCAAGGTGTTCGAGCAGGCGCGCGAAGCGAAAAGCCAGCTC
Organism: Quatrionicoccus australiensis; assembly: GCF_020510525.1. Taxonomy (NCBI): domain Bacteria; kingdom Pseudomonadati; phylum Pseudomonadota; class Betaproteobacteria; order Rhodocyclales; family Azonexaceae; genus Quatrionicoccus; species Quatrionicoccus australiensis. The sequence continues at coordinate 1,791,557 of NZ_CP075188.1, read as the reverse complement.
GACCAGCTCAAGGCGCGCGCCGACGGCATGGAACTGCTCGGCGACGAGCAACGTGCCGCGATGCAAACCGAAGTCACCCGCCTCGACACCCAGCTCGCCGACGTCCAGCAGCGCCACGCGCAGACGCAAAATCAGCGCCAGTGGCGCCTCGACCTGGCGCAAGGCGAGCAGGAAGTCAAAATCGCCGAAGGCAAGGTACAGGAAGCCGACGCCGCGCTAACCGCCGCCGCGCCCGAACTGGCAAAGCTCGCCGCCAGCGAACCGGCCGAAGCCTTGAAACCACTGCACCTGCACTGGCAACAAGCCGGCGCCGCCTGCCAACACAGCGAAAACGAACTCAAAACCCTGCACGCCGCGCGCGAAAAACTGCAAGCTGAACAACTCGCCCAACACGCCGCCGCCCAACACCACAGCGCCGCAGTTGCCACGCAGGCGCAGCAGGCCCTGCAACTCAGCCAGCGCGAAGCCAAACAAATCGACGACTTCTGCGCCGGCCAGCCGCAACGCGCCCAACTCGGCGAACGCCTCGGCGTCTGGCGCCAGCAGTTCGAGCAGAAGGCCAAACTGGGCCGCGACCTCGCCGCCCAGCAGCAGGCGCAGCAAAAACTGGCCGACGAACTCGCCGCCACCGTCCGCCAGCTCGCCACGCAAGCCACAGCGGTCGACCTCGCAGAAAAGGCAAAAACCGCCGCCGACACCGCGCTGGAAAAAATCCAGGCCGAACAGAATCAACGCTTAAGCGGTCCAAACACCAGCGGCCAGACCCTGGCCGAACTGCGCCAGCACTGGCAACGCGAACAGGCCGGCCTGAATCGCTGGCAGCAACTCGAAGCTCTCGCCCAGCGCCGGCGCGAACTCGCCGCGACGCAAACCGCGCAGGCAACGCAGTTGCAGCAGGCGCAGGCAAAGATCGAAGCACAGGAGAAAAAGCTGGTCGCCCTGCGCGAACAGCACAAGGAACTCGCCGCCCAGGTCGCCGACAAGAAAAAGCTGCTCGAACAGGAACAGCGCATCCGCAGCCTGGAAGAGCATCGCCGGCAACTGCAGCCGGGCGACGCCTGCCCGCTGTGCGGCGCACACGAACACCCGGCGATTGCCGACTACGCGGCGCTCGACGTTTCCGCGACCGAAAACGCCCTCAAGGAAAAGCAGGCAGCGCTCGACAAGCTCGTCGAAACCGGCCAGCAAGCCCGCAATGACCTCACCGCGCTGGAAACGACGCGCAAGGCGCTGCTCGAACAGCAGGGCAAAACCGCCGCGGATGCCGACCGCCTGCAAACGGAATGGGTCGAGCTGCTCGCCGGCAACACGACGCTGGCGGTCGACGCCTGGCAGGATGCCAAAATGCTCGCCGCCAGCCGCGCCGCCGCCGAACAGGCGCAGTCCCAGCTCACCCAGCGTCTGCAAGCCGCCGACCAGGGCGAACAGGCGCTCAACGCCGCGCGCAAGACCGCGGCCGATGCCGCCCAGGCCCTGCTCAACGCCGGCAACCAGCAAAAATTGCTGCAACAGACGGCACAAACCGGCCAGCAACGCCAGGTCGAACTCGCCAAAGCCGCACAAGCCATCGCCCAGGAACAAGCCGAACTCGACGCCAAGCTAGGCGCCACGCTGCGCGCCGCCGGCTACGACCTCCCCGCCGAACCCGCCGCCTGGCTGCAGGAACGCGACAGCGAATGGCAGCACTGGCAACAGACGCAGAAGCGCCGCCAGGAACTGGCCGAAACTCTCATCCAGCAGCAGACCCGCTTCGAGGCCGCGCAGGCGCAAGCCGCGCACTGGCAGGAGCGCTGGAAAATCGTCGCCGCCGAGCGGTCGACCGCTCAGGAAGGGCAAAAACCGGCGGAAGTCAGCGCCGATCCGGCCGCCGCCCTCACCCGCTGCGCCGACGCCATCGCCGACCTGACGCAGCACCTCGCCGCCCAGCAAGGTCGGCAGGCCCAACTCGCCGCCAATCTGGCAGAACAGAAAAAGGCCCTTTCCGACGCGTCGACCGCCTGGCAGACGGCGCTGGCCGCCAGCCCCTTCGCCGACCTCACCGCTTACGAAAACGCACTGCTGCCAGCCGAAGAACGCCAGCGCCTGCTGCAACTGAAGGAAGCCCGCCAACTAGCCCAGCAACAAGCCGCCGCCGTGCTCAACAGCGCGCGTGAAAAGCTGAGTCGCTTACATACCGCTCCGCCAAATCATCTCCCTCCCCTTTATGTCCCGCAGGGACGGTATCCCTTGGGACAAGGGGGAGGCCGGGAGGGGGATGGGTCACCCCCGCCACTCCCCGAACTCGACGCCGCCCTCGCACAACTCGACACCACACGCCGCGAACTCAGCGAACAGCTCGGCGCCCAGCGCGCCCTGCTCAGCCGCGACGAACAGGCGCGCCAAAACCAGCAGGCGCTGTTCAAGGAAATCGCCGCGCAGACAACGGAAAGCGACCTCTGGCAACGCCTCGACAGCCTGATCGGCTCGGCGAAAGGCGACAAGTTCCGCAAATTCGCCCAGGGCCTGACCCTCGACCACCTGCTGCACCTCGCCAACAGCCACCTCGCCCGCCTGCATGGCCGCTACCTGCTGCGCCGCAAGACGAGCGGCGAACTGGAACTCGACATCGTCGACAGCTGGCAAGGCGAAGTCGCCCGCGACACCCGCACGCTATCGGGCGGCGAAAGCTTCCTGGTCAGTCTGGCCCTGGCGCTGGCCCTCTCCGACCTGGTCAGCCACAAAACCAGCATCGACTCCCTCTTCCTCGACGAAGGCTTCGGCACCCTCGACGCCGACACCCTGGAAATCGCGCTGAATGCCCTCGACACCCTGAACGCCAGCGGCAAGATGATCGGCGTCATCAGCCACGTCGAAGGCATGAAAGAGCGGATTCCGGCGCAGATTCGGGTGGAAAAAGGGGGCGGGGTTGGGTATTCAAGGTTGAGGATTTAGGCGGGAGAAAGCGGCTGCGGTCGATAGGAAAAACTAGGCATTTTCCCTATCGACCATTTGGATCAACGATGACAGGGACGTTTGCCATTCCAAAATTCAAATGTCTCTGCCTCATTTCGCAACATGTCTCCGTTAACTCCATCTCTCGAAAGATCTACGCGCCTCAGCGAATACATTTGGCATTTAACCATTTTGAGTTAGATAATGCGGATTCAATTAACCGCAAGATCCTTTTGAGGGCTGGCTATGGAAGCGATTCTGCAGCAATATAGGTTCGACTTTATTTGGCACTTCACCGACAAATCGAACCTAGAGTCGATCCAGCAGCACAACGGTTTGCTCTCGTGGGGTGAGCTTCAAAGACGTGGTGTAGCAGTTCCTACCCCTGGTGGGAACCAATGGAGTCATGACGCAGACAAAGGCAACAGGGTTGATGATTATGTGCACCTTGCCTTTTTGGACGATCATCCGATGTTGTTCTGTGCGAAGCAAGATGGGAGGATTACAGCACCTATATGGTTAAAGATAAATTCATCTATCCTTCTGGGGGATGGGGTGCGTTTCTCAAGCGATGTATCAAATAAGGCAGGAGTTCAGACTCTTACTGCTGCGGAAGCAACTGAACAAATTGATTTCGAGGTACTCTTTACACGTACCAACTGGAGAGACCCAGCAATTCAAGCAAGACGGCGAACTGCACTTAAATCAGAAATTTTGGTTCCTCGAATTGTCCCATTAAACATGATTATCGATTGGAAAAATGGCTAGTCGCCCAATATTTTCGGCTATAGGAGACCCTTCTCACTTAGTCAAAGAAACTCCGATTACCTTTGCATGGAATCCTGGTTTTGCACCGATTCAAAAGAAGAAGAATGTGATCGCTTTGCATGAGGCTGCGGAAGAGAGAGGGATTTTCCCTTTATTGGAGGTATCGACTAAATCTGAGGAGCGGCTTGGTCAGAGGTTGAGTGCATTCAATTTAAAAATTCGGACCGAAGTTGGAGAAATTAGCATCGAATCCGCATACCAGGGAAGCAAAGTATTTAAAGCTGGTGGGCCATACACAGATATTTACAGAATGGATAGCTGGTCAGCGAAGAAGGATGAACGACTGAAAACTTCTGGCTCATTACAAGGGTTCGACTATTTTGGTCAGAAGTGGCCATTAATTCCGAAGACCGCATTCTATGATTGGTTATATCTCACGGCACTCGAGCCTCATCAAGAGTTTCTGAAACGGCTGTTTCAATACAAAGGCTTTACAGATATTGAATTTAATCCAGAGAAGTCAATCAACTGCCAAGCCCGGACCTGCGCTCTACTCGTTTCATTGCTTAAGCTTGGCGCTTTAAGTGATGCTTTGAGGTCTCAGGGTGATTTTATAGCAATGGTGGCTTCGGATTCATTCAATCAAGCCCACTCAGCTGACCTGAAGCAGCGAGTATTGCTATAAACATGAAGGGTCAGAGACCAATGGCACTACCTTAAGCGAATTCGTATTTCAAATAGCGAGTAAACCAAAGGGGTCAAAGCGATTTGAAAATCCAGCCCCCTTTGTCCGCAAACAAATCAGGCCGCGGAATGCTCACACAGCAGCCCTAAATCAGTCATCCCCAGCCACCGGCAAATACCGCTCCAGTTCCATTGCGTCATGCAGCAGTCGGAGCACATCGATGACATCGCCCCCCTGGATGCTGCCGACGCGGAACATCACGAAATGCCGGCCTTTACGCCCATTGCGGGCGACATGAAGAGTGTGGATGTTGTCGCCGATTTCCGGTCGCGCCTTGACCCCGATGATGCTTGGCCCGGCACTCAAGGCTTGCAGCGCGGACGACAAGGTTCCAGCATAACTGCGCGCCTGCGCCGAACCGAAATTTTCCATGGTCCAGCGCAGGATTTTCCGGTAATCCGCCTCAGCTGCTGCCGACAGGCGAACCGTCCAGGAATTCCCGGCCACTATTCGCCAATCGCTTCGGCAGTCAGCTTTGCCAGATGCTGACCAAGCCCATCCGCAGCGTCGAAGCTGCGGAAATTGCCTGCTTCAATATCGGCAATGCCAATTTTGGCGGCATCGCGCAGGGCCGCCAGACGAATTTCATCTTCGGACTCCCGGCGCTCAATCAAGCGCAATCCTTCGCGCAATACCTCACTGGCGTTCTGGTAACGCCCGGAGCTGACAAGCTGCTCGACAAGGCGGGCCTGATGGTCGGTAAGGACAACGTTGCGGGTTGGCATGGGCGCCTCCTGAGCCAAGTGTTTGTATTGGCATACTATGCCATAGCTTGCAAAGACAGCAAGAAATTGCCATTGACCGGCCGAAAGAATAATTGGGGTCAGGAATAATTGCGGGCTTGACGTAGATAGATGAGGACTCCGTTCTTGCAAATCGAAAGTTTGAGTTTCGATTTGCAATACCAGCAAAAGTCCGCCTGCATGTTCAGAGAACCAAAGGGTCTGTTGCTCTACCCGACTTGAACAAACGCAAATCAATGGGGCCGGATAGACTCATCAACATGAAATATATCCGCCCCATTATTAACGTTCATGTTTAAGCTTGTTCCTCCCAAGAACGAAACCAGCCCATGTCTTCGCGCAGAGATTTCCTCGTTACTGCCCTCGCCTCCATCGGCGCAACGGCAGGCTTGTCGTCATGTTCTTCGGAAACCGGGGAGGACAGTTACGGGAACGTATTAACCCGGCAATCCAATAGGTTCATTACGCGGCATATTGGATTTTTCGGTGTCTAAAATAGGACATAACCCGTTTTGGGCGATTCTGTATTTTCATCATTGCACCTCGCACCTTTGATTCCAGTTCATCCCGATTCCTGGCAGGCTTTCCGCCATGAACCAAGGCCTTCAGGTCGCAATTCAGATACTCGTCCGGATTGAGTTCCGGGGCGTAGGCGGGCAAGAAGAACAACTCAATGTGCTCGGTATGTTTTTCCAACCAGTCCCGAACCTTGTTGCTGTGATGCACTCGCAGGTTGTCGAGAATCAAAAACACTTTGCGTCCAGCATCACGAACCAGGCGTGCAAGGAATCGAATCAGGACAGTGGCCGTCATCGTTTCCCGATAGAGCATGAAGCGCACTTTCCCCTGGTTGGTGACCGTGGAGATCATGTTCGTGGCAAACCGGCTGCCGGGCACCCTTTGAACAGGTGTTTTTCCCGCTGGCGCATAGCTCCGGCCATGTTGGCAATCGCTACGGATGCCCGTTTCGTCACCCCAGTGAATCTCCGCCCCTTCGTCCTTGGCGCGCCGGGCGATGCGTGGGTAACTCTCCTTGAGCCAAGCCTCCACCAATTCAGGTTTCTGCTCATAGGCCCGCTTCAACGGCTTCTGCGGTGTAAAACCCCAGCGCTTGAGATACTCACCGACCGTCCGAATCGGCATGTCGATCTTGAAACGACGATGGATCAACTCCTGAACTGCTGCCCGTGTCCAGAGCGCGAAGGAAAGCTTGAGTTGGTCAGGCATTTTCTCGCTGATCAACTGCTGCACTGCCCACTCCTGTTCCACGCTGAGTGTGCGTCGCTCACCAATCTCCGTGCCTCTTTTGCCGCCTTCTACCGCCGACTTGAGGCCTTCTGCCTGGTAGCGCGACCACCAATATTGGACCGTACGGGAATGTACTCCGACCGCTAATCCAATCTCGGCAAATTCGCGTCCGTTCATTCGCATGCGAAGCGCTATCTTGCGCTTCTCCTTTTGTTGCTCTGGCCTGAGCTTGCGGGCATCTTCTTTATCCATGCAAATATCATAACATAAACGCCCTATCTATTTGCCAGGTTAATAGTGGATCGCACATGGCGACACGGCCCGCTGGTGTCCGATGACAAGGGCGCTCTTCTGCGCGAACTCGTGCGCTACGCGACCTTGGCGCCGTCGAGCCACAACACGCAATGCTGGAAGTTTCACCTGGCCGATGACGCCATTTCGCTCTTGCCCGATTTGGCGCGCCGCTGCCCAGCGGTCGACCCGGACGATCACCACCTTTTCGTTTCCCTCGGGTGTGCCGCCGAGAACCTGATCCAGGCGGCCTCGGCCCATGGCTTCAATGGGCACGCCGATTTCGACGCCACCGGAGGCAATGTGCTGCGGGTGACTTTGGCGCCGACCCGCCCCGTCGCATCAACGCTGTTTCAGGCAATCCCCGCGCGGCAGAGCACGCGCGGCGAGTATGACGGCCAGCCGCTGGCCGCGTCGGAACTCGAACTGCTTGCGCGGGCCGGTCGCGGCAATGGCGTCGGCGTGATCCTGCTGAGCGAAAGGCAGGCAATGGAGAAGGTCCTGGAGTATGTCGTTCAAGGCAATACGGCCCAGATGAACGACCCCGCCTTCGTCGCTGAACTGAAGAAATGGATCCGCTTCAGCACCGCCGAGGCGGTGCAAACGGGCGACGGGCTGTACACCGCATCGTCGGGCAACCCGGCACTGCCGAGATGGCTGGGCAGCCTGCTCTTCGGCATGTTTTTCACCCCGCAGAACGAAAACGACAAGTACGCGAAACAGCTGCGCAGTTCGGCCGGCATCGCGATCTTCGTCTCGGACACGCCCGGCCCGGCCCAATGGGTGGAGGTCGGCCGCTGCTACGAGCGATTCGCGCTGCAGTCGGCGGCCCTGGGGATTCGCAATGCGCTGATCAACCAGCCGGTCGAGGTCGCATCGCTGCGCCCGCAGTTCGCCGATTTCCTGGGGATTGGCGAACGCCGGCCCGATCTTGTCGTGCGTTTCGGGCGCGGCCCGAAATTGCCTTCCTCACTGCGTCGACCGGTGCAGGCGGTGCTGGTTTGAGTTCGCGTACACGCTGATACGACAATTTCAGCATCCGGGAAGACATGGGTGCACTGCGCCATATCCCCTGTCAGTTAACGGTGCTCGGCGAACGATCCCAGACATTCCAGTTGTTCGACGCCCACCTTGCGATGCCAATGCCAGAGATCCTTGGCATCAGGGCTTTTCGGACATCCGACCAGTATCACCACGGACAAGTAACCGCGACGCTGACCGTAGGCATGCCAACCTGCGGGATCGCTGGCGGGGGCTGCAGGCAGTAGGTGGTTCCGGCCGCGCTTTCGACTTTGATCATGCCATTGCTGTACTGGGAAACACGCGTTCCCGCGCCCTTGTTTTCAAGTGCTTTTGCCACCCCGGGCAGCAAGGCGTGATCGGCAATCGCCACTGCCTGCCGAGGCGCACCGTAACCCTCGGCCCGAGCGATTTCCCGCGCAGTAGCGAGGATGGCATCGCGGGTAAGATGGCCAGGCGAAGTCGCTGCTACGCTGCTTACGGTTTCGGCCGCGGCTTCGGTTGAGGCGCGCTTGACTGCAAGCTGCTGACTCGCGCGTTTCGATTCGCCCGCCATCGGCAGCGGACCGACCCGGACGAACGGCGCTGCCGGCGACAAGCGCGCCTCCAACACTACGACCTGCGCAGCCCGGAGCGTTGGCGGGGGACGGACAGCGATCGCCACCGCCAGATGCAGCAACAACGAAAGCGCCAGCGCCGGAAACAGCCGGGACGTCACGGCCAATCCCTCACCTGCCGTCGGGCTCCCCCGCTCCGTCAATCCCCGCTTCCGCCGGAACATGAACGAGCAAGTCGCCAGGCTGGCAGGCGAGGAATTCGCAGATCTTTTCCAGGGTCTCGAAGCGAACCCCCTTGACCTTTCCCTGCTTGAGCAAGGAAACGTTGGCTTCGGTGATGCCCACGTATTCGGCAAGATCCTTCGATCTTGCCTTGCGATTGGCGAGCATGACGTCGATACGGACTACGATGGGCATGAGCGTTCCTGGCGCAATCAGACAAACGACGCGTTTTCGTCGGCCAGCGCCAGCCCCTCGCCGATGACTCCAGCCATCAGCCATACCAGCGCAGCAAAGAACAACAGGAAGAGCTGATCCGAGCCCAACCCGAGCGCCAGCATGCGCTGCCCGGGGGTATTCGCCAGCGTCACAACCACCGAGGCTGCCGCATCGCAAAATATCTTGGCAATCGCCGAAGCCACCGACCAGGCGGCAAAATTGCGCAGATAGCGGATAGCCTCACCTGAAAACACCCGGCCGGCACCGAACAGCAGGAAACACTTGCGCGCCTGCCAGACGCCGACCAGCAACAAGCACAACGGTACTTCCATCAACAGGCAGCCGAGCAGGCGCTGCCAGGTCTGCAGTTCTCCCTGTACGACATCAGGCGCGAGATTGGTCCGCACTGCCAGCGTCCCGGTGTCGCTCAACATCCAGTAGAGGACGACCGACAACGGCAACACGACAATTGCCAGAAGACATCCCGAGGCCAGGCGACGAGCGAGTTTCGGAAGATCGGACGGGGCCAGGGGGAGGGTCAGATGTGTCATCAAGTGCTCCATGAAAAATTTGCATGACGCATCGTAATTCAATAATATCTTTCTGTAAAACAATAATTTCATACTTCAAACAGGAGCAAGAATGAAACCAGCCTTTGTCGCATCGATAGCGTTTGTCTGTTTTTCTTTGGCCGGATGCATGCCCGGGACCAAGGAGCGGATGGAGCAAAAAGGGTTTGACGCTGCCTACAGCCAGGGCTACGAGGATGGCATCGCCAGCGATTCGCACTTCTTCGCAAACCTCAAGCCAACTACCCGAGCAGGCGCCTCGACAACAGTGCCACCATGTCACGCCGCCCATCGGCGATCAGGTAGATATAGACCCGCGGCCCGATGATCCGGTAGATCACGCGGTAGGGCTTGAAATGGAGTTGCCGGTATTCCCGCATGCCCAGGGACTGCAGTTCGCGGGGATAGGTGCCGCGTTCAGGGCAACAGCGCAGACTGTCGACGACTGCCATCAGCTCGTCGAGTACGTGTTCCGCATGCTTGCGGCTATCGTGTTCGGCAATGTAATCGAACAGGGTTTCGAGATCCTGCTCGGCGCCTTCGGTGATTAACACCTCGAAGGCTGGCCCGGTCATTTTCCCGCCTTGGCGCGCAGGCGGGCGACGACGTCCGCGACCGGTTTGACCTTGCCGGCCTCGATGTCGTGATTGCCGAGCGCCAGCACTTTCAGCAGGGCCAGGGTTTCCTGGGTTTCTTCGTAGGAAGCCACATCCTGGATGACCGCCTTGGCTTCGCCATTCTGCGTGATCACCATCGGCTGACGTTCTTCGGCCAGCAGCAGCAAGACTTCAGCCGCATTGGCCTTGAGATAGCTGATCGGTTTGACTTGGGAGGAATAACGCATCGCGGCCACCTTCGGACTGAATAAGGTCTTAATGTAGTCTTGCTTGCTCTTTCATGCAATCGCGGCTTGCCGCATGGTTTGCAGATCGATTGCTCACTCCCCGCCATCCGCCGCGTAAAAGCGGATCGCGTTTCGCCCGGCTGCCTTTGCCTGATACATGGCCTTGTCCGCCCAGATCAAAATGTCGTCCGGGCTGACTTCGTGGTCGAGGAAGACGACCACGCCGATGCTGGCCGAGCAGTGGTGTTCGACGCTGCTGGCCGCCCTGCCTTCGTGCTCGACTTGCAAGCAGTAGGCACCGGAAAGCCGGGTGCGGATCTTTTCGGCGACAACTTCGGCCAGGGCGATGGATGCTGCGTGATCGACATCCAGCTCGCCGAGCATCACGACAAACTCGTCGCCGCCAAAGCGTGCCACCGTGTCCATTTCGCGCACGCAGCTCTTGAGGCGTTGCGCCACTTCGATCAGCAGCAGGTCGCCAACGAAATGCCCGTGTTTGTCATTGAGCGGCTTGAAGTTGTCGAGATCGACAAACATCAGGGCGCCATGCTGCCCGCTGCGTTTGCTGGCAGCCAGTGCCTGGCACAAGCGGTCGTTGAGCAGGCGCCGGTTGGGCAACCGGGTCAAGGTGTCATAAAAAGCCAGTTCCTTAACCTGGTCCTGCATCTGTTTGCGCTTGGTGATTTCCCGGGTGATGCCGTGATACCCGGTAATCGTTCCATGTTCGTCACGCACCGCCTTGGAGAATACCTCCCCCCAGATCGCGCGGCCATCCTTGCAGCGATGCGACGCCTCAAAGCTCATAAAACCGAGATTGGTGCGATCGTGCTGTGCTGCGCGTCCTTTGTTCATGGCTTCCTTGGCGATGATGACGCCGTCTGCATCGAACAACTCGGTGGCATGACGACCGATCACTTCTTCCGCCTTGAAACCGCGCAGACGTTCATCCGACGGGCTGATATAGGTAATGAAGAAGTTGGCGTCGGTCCGCCAGATTACGTCGAGCGTATCTTCGGTGAGCAGCCGGTAGAAGGCCTCTCTTTCGTTCAACTCGCGGGTGCGCTCCGCGACCAGGGCTTCGAGCACCTGGTTGCGCTCCTGCAGGCGCTGGAGGGGATAGACCTCGCCTTCCTGCACCAGCTGATAGGGAATCGAGATGCCGCTGTGGACGATTTTCCAGTCTTCGCCCTCTAGGCGGAAGATCAGGACCAGCCGCGCCACCTCGCGCGAAAGCACGTGTTCGGGCTGCGGCAGGTGAATATTGAAGAAGGCAGTCACCACAACGACCTCTTCGCTCAGGTCCTGCAGCGCAATGTCGCGCATTTCAATGCGGATCCGCCCCGGCACTTCCGAGAAATCCTGGCGGGTGATGCGCACCCACTCGTCGCGATCGGTGACCAGCTCATTGCCGCCCCCCGCGTAGCCACTGAAGTTCTCGCTGAACAGCGTCGTCAAGCGATCATCGCGCCCGGCATAGAGCTCGATGTACTCGTCAAACAGCGCGCGAATCTTGCGATGGCGGTCCGGATGAAGGAGGATGGATGTCATGGAAGGAATTTTCGTTTCTGAACTGGAATCACACTGTCCAACGCACGTATACCATATCGGACGCCGGGATCCCCCCCGGGCGGACAAACCGGAGCGTGATTTCAACATGGCAACACGCCCGGGACTTCCATCCATAGATGCCGAGCACCGACAAGGAATGAACCCGGCCAGCCCCGGCCGGATTACACTTTTCCCGAAACGAGAGTATTCCTATATGTTTTTTGTCATCATCTTCCTGAGCCTGGCCAGCCTGGCCAGTTATTTCTTCCCCGAGTGGTCCTGGGCGACGGTTCTCCTGGCGTCATTGGGCTGCGTCATTACCCTTCGCCTGGCCTTGTTGTTCGCGGATCGCTCGAGCAAGGCGGCGGGGAAGACGCCACAGCCCTGAGCCGCGCTCACGCTGCCATCATCGCGGCCGCCTTGCCCGACTTCGCCGAGGCGAGCGCAAGGCTGCGCGCATCCGGGAAAGCCTGAAAGCTCCCGGACCAGGCAATACGCCGGCTTTCAGCCCGCCCGCTGAATGAACTCCGAAAAGCTGCGATCCGACTGGAGGATGTGCTGCGACCACCAGTCGGTCAGGAACTGACGAAACTCCTCGCGCCCGATCTCGCCATTGGCAATCTGCTGTAGCTTGTCACCGAGCATCTGCCAGAAAACCGCGTGTTCTTCGTGATGCCGCTCGTAAAGGGATTTGCCGCAGCGTTTGAGCAGGCGCTCCTCAGTCCTGAAATGTTCGTCGATATAGAACAGCAGATCATCCCGGACATAACGAAAACCGGGATCGGGAGAGTGCTGACAATTGTCTTCAGGCACCAGCGCGATGGCCTCTTCGCAGAGGTCAAGCAAAACCCTGTGCTGATTGTCCAGGAGCCAGTTGCCAACACTGTAGCTGGCTTTCCATCCGTGCAAATCAAGCATCGTGATGCCTCCGTGTCATGGGGATCAGCACGCGGCAACCGACTGAAGCTGGAAGATTGCCTTGCGTGTCCTGCCTGCCAAAAACGCAATGAAGAGGAGCGGAACCAGATAGCCGGGACGCCAGCCAGCGGAATTGCGCAACGGCCTGTCGCCGGACTCACTGTTGCCGACGGCAGCGCCTGCTTTTCTGGCGTCCGGGCATTAAGACTCGCGCTTTGGGGCCGAGTTCCCGGCCAAGAAAGCCGGGAAGCAAGGTCACGCCAATACGCGGGGTAGCCGCTCAGACCAGGCTGCACGCCCACCACCGCATCGACCGGACAATCGGCCGCTCAGCCCCGCCCGGCCTGCACCGCCAGATGCGTGTGCGCCAGGCGCACGAGATCCATCGGCAAGCCGAGGGCGAGACCGCGTTCGGCCATGGCGCCGAGAATGTGCTGGTGCTCGGTGTGCTGCCCGGCCTGCAGGTCGCGCAGCATCGAGGCGGTGAAGGGCGAACCGGGTGCGATCAGCATGCCGAGCGCCCGCTCGGTCGCCGCTGCACCGGTCGGATAGCCGCTCAGGCGTGCGACGGCGCAGCATTCGTCGTACATCTGGCGCAGCAGGCTCTCGCCGTAGGGCGTTGCCAGGATTTCGCCGACCGAACCGCGGCAAAGCGTGGTCATGCCGGCCAGCGCCGCCAGGAAAACCCACTTGTCCCACAGCGCCTGCTCGATATCCTCGGCATGGACGCTGGCAAACGGCGCTTGCTTGCAGAGCGCGATGAAATCCCTGGCCAGATCGGCGTGCGCCGGGTCGCGCGAGCCGACGGTCAGGCTGTGAATGTCATTCAGTTGGCGGACCGCACCGCTCTCGGTAATGGTCGCTGCGATGTGGGCGACGCCGCCCATGACCTTTGCCCGGCCGAACTTGCGGTCGAGTACGGCGAGGTGTTCGATGCCGTTCAGGAAAGGCAGAATCACGGCCTTGCCGACGGCGTTTTCCAGCGACGCGAGGGCATCGTCGAGATCGTAGGACTTGGGGGCCAGGATGATCAGGTCGTAGACCGGCGTCACGCTTGCCGCCGTCACCGTCGCCGGCTGCACCGTGAAATTGCCGTGCGGCGTCTCGATGCGCAGACCTTCGGCCTTAATCAGGGCCTGCCGCTTGTCGCGCAGCAGGAAAGTCACGTCGGCCCCGATCTGCAGCAAGCGGGCACCGAAATAACCGCCGATGCCGCCGGCGCCGAGAATGAGTATTTTCATGGATGAACTCCTGGGCAATCAGAGCGGCCCGGCATATTCGCCGCGCGCCGGGTAGTCGTGGGCAATTGCGAAATCGATGGCGGCGAGCAGATCCTGGAACGCCGGCCGGGCGAAGGGCATGCTCTGCACCGCGCCATAGTAAAGCGTGCCGTCGGGCCGCACCAGGAAGACGCCGGGCTCGCTGAACAGCGCCGGCTCCTCGATGCCGAGCGAGGTCTTGCCGCGCGAGGCGCTGATGTACAACCCCCATTGCCGGGCGCAGGCGAGGCTCAAGCCGTAGCCGATCGGCAAGGCCGCCGCCTTGATCTTGTCGGCCATCGCCGCGGCGCGCTCGGCATCGTCGCTGCTGACGGCGACGATACCGACGCCACGCCGGGCAAACTCGGGGGCCAGGCGTTCCAGTTCGAGCAGGTATCTGGCGCAGATCGGGCAATGCAGGCCGCGGTAAAAAACGACCAGGTCGAAGCGCTCGCCGGGGGCGGCGCCGAGTACGAAACGCCCGCCAGCGGTCAACGCGACATTCAGGGCAGAAACCGGCTGCCGCGGCATCAGGGCTGTCATGCTCATGCTGCATCCTTTCATGGATTGATGGCCGCGGTCAGCAGGACTTTCCGGGCCGATTGCCGGCTTGCTTGACCGGGACGGGCTCATTGTGCTGAACTAAAAGCAAACTTTAGTGCAACATTGTTTGCAATTCGTACAAATGACCTCAGCCCCGCACCTCGACCGACTCTCCGCCCTGCTCGCCGGCCTCGCGCCGCGCGTGCGCGTCGCCCGCCCCGCGCCTGCCGCGGCGCGCCTTGACGTTGCCGCCGATGCCGCGCCCGGTCTGCATCTCTACCTGCTGGCCGAGGGCAAAATGGCACTTGAATTGAGGTCGACCGCCAGCCGCGAATTGCCGGCGCCCTGCATCGTCGTCTGCCGTGCCGATACGCCGCACGCGCTGAGCGCAGCAAACGCCGCCGACTGGTCGCAACTGATCTGCGCCCGCGCCTGGCTGGACGGCCCGGTCGCCGCGCTGCTCCTGGGCGAATTTGCCGAACCGCAGGTGCTGGCGCTGGCCGGCGCCGAATCTTCGCTGCAGCATGTCGTCAAGCTGATTGCCGCCGAGCTGCAGGCACCGCGCTGCGGCCAACCGGCCCTGCTCGAGCGGGCTGGCGACATCCTGTTCATCGGCCTGTTGCGCCACCTGATCGCCCATCCGGGCGAGCGTGGCGGCTTGCTCAACGGGCTGGCCGAGCCGCGCATCGCGCGCGCCCTGGTCGCCATCCACACCCGGCCGCAGGCGCACTGGACGCTGGAAACGCTGGCCGCGGAAGCCGGCATGTCGCGCACCGCCTTTGCCAACACCTTCCGCGATGCGATGCGGCAGACGCCGGGCAAATACCTGGCCGCCGTCCGCCTCGCCATCGCCCGCCGTGCCGTGCAGGCGGGCAAGGGACTCAAGAGCGCGGCACGCGATGCCGGCTATGCGAATACCTCGGCCCTGTCGCGCGCGCTGGCGCGGCCGGCCGCACTTCAGTAAACCAGCAGACCTTCCGCCCGGAACAGGTCGCGCACCTGGTCCAGCGCCTCTGCGGATGGCGGTTCGACGCCGGCCAGCGGATAGTCGAGGCCCTGCGCGCGCCATTTCGCGCCGCCATGCTGGACGAAAGGCATGACATCGACCCGCTCGATATTGCCCAGACTGGCCGCAAAACGGGCAAGCGCGGCAATGTCGGCAACATCGTCGGTCAAACCGGGCACCAGCACGAAACGCAGCCACACCGCCTTGTTGCGCGCCGCCAGCACGTTGGCAAAGCGCAGCGTGGGAGCGAGTTCGACGCCGGTCAGCGCGCGATGGCGCTCGGCAGAAAATGACTTGATGTCGAGCAGTACGAGATCGACGCAGTCGAGCAGGGCATCGTCGGCGAAATCGCCGTAATAGCCGGGGGTTTCCAGCGCCGTGTGCAGGCCCATGGCCTTGCAGCCCTCAAGAATGGCGCGGCTGAACTTGTACTGCAGCAGCGGTTCGCCGCCACCCAGCGTGACACCGCCGCGCCCGCGCAACTGTGTCTTGCGCCGGGAAATGTCGGCCAGCACGTCGGTCACCAGCGCCGGCGCGCTGGCGTGCCGCTCCCAGGTATCCGGCGCATCGCAATAGCCGCAGCGCAGCGGGCAGCCGGACAGCGTCAGTACATAACGCAGGCCGGGGCCGTCGGTGCTGCTGTAGTTTTCGGTGGCGTGCACCCAGCCTTCGAGATCACCGGACTCGGTCCAGTACGGAGGGGGCGGCACGCCGTGTTTGTTCTTCAGTTCAGACATGATTGCTTGGGGACCGGATACGGCAAAAAGGTTCCGCCATACCGCTGGTAATTGACGGTATGGCAAACCCGCTGCCTGCATCGGCCGGGCGTTGGCAAGAGTGCGAGGGCGCCGAGTTTCTCCCGGCACAGCCTCGCCTTCAATTGGGACTATCCACTAGTCGGCGGGGCAAACGGCCCCCGCCTGAACGCGCCAAAGCAGACTGCTGCAGGCCCGGCGCGCGCTGATGCTGAAGCAGCAGATTCCCGGCTTTTCCGGAAAAACGGTCTTTTTTCACGGTCGACCGCTAGCCGCCGGCTATCGGAAACCCGAATGCCGGATGCCGGCCAATATCGACATTCCGTCAATCCGCCGAAGGGCGCGCAAAAAAACCACGTGAAATCAGGCAACTAAAAAACAGCTGTCGGCAAAAACAGCTGGCACGCCCGGTGCTATTGAAAGCCTGCGAAACCAACGTCCGGTTTCATCAATGCACAAGGAGATCCAATGAACCGCTTTCTCGTCCGCTGCGCCCTGATCGTCGCAGCCTTCTGCCAGGCCCTGCCCGCCTTCGCCGACAAACCCGGTGTCGTCATCCTCGCCACCGGCGGCACGATTGCCGGCGCCGGCGCCGATGTCGCCAAGAGCGCCACCTACCAGGCCGCCAAGGTACCGGTCGACAAGCTGATCGCCGGCATTCCCACCCTCGCCGATGTCGCCCGCGTGCGCGGCGAACAGGTTTTCCAGATCGCTTCCGAAAGCTTTACCAACGAGCACCTGATCACCCTCGGCAAGCGCGTCGCCGCACTCGCCAAACAAGCCGACGTGGATGGCATCGTCGTCACGCACGGCACCGACACCCTCGAAGAAACCGCCTACTTCCTGAACCTCGTCGTGCACACCGACAAGCCCATCGTCGTCGTTGGCTCGATGCGTCCGGGCACCGCCATGTCAGCCGACGGCATGCTCAACCTGTCGAATGCGGTCAGTGTTGCCGCCAGCCAGGACGCGCGCGGCAAGGGCGTGCTGGTGACGATGAACGACGAGCTGAACAGCGGTCGCGACGTTTCCAAGATGATCAACATCAAGACCGAAGCCTTCAAGAGCCCGTGGGGCGCGCTCGGCATGGTGGTCGAAGGTAAGAATTACTGGTTCCGCCTGCCGGCCAAGCGCCATACGGTCAACTCCGAATTCGACATCGAAAAGATCGACAGCCTGGCCCCGGTTGAAATCGCCTACGGTTACGGCAATGTCAGCGACACCGCCGCCAAGGCACTGGCCGACAAGGGTGCCAAGGCGATCATCCTGGCCGGCACCGGCAACGGTTCGGTCGCCGCCCGCGTCGTCCCCGGCCTGCGCGATCTGCGCGCCAAGGGCGTGCAGATCATCCGCTCCTCGCACGTCAATGCCGGCGGTTTCGTCATCCGCAACGCCGAGCAGCCGGACGACCAGTACGACTGGGTCGTCGCGCATGACCTGAACCCGCAGAAGGCCCGCATCCTGGCCGCCGTCGCCATGACCAAAACCAGCGACAGCAAGGAACTGCAGCGCATTTTCTGGGAATACTGAGCCAACGCAGTTTGACTAGCTGAACCACCGGCGGGCCCAGCGGCCCGCCCGGCTCCCCCGCTTCAGACAACACACCGATGCCGCATCGCCGATGCCGGCAGGGACCCACTTTTTCCCGAATCAAGGATCGCACCATGAAAAAACTCGTACTCGCCATGACCGCCGCCGGCCTTCGCGCCGGGCTTCGCCCAGGCCGGCGAACTGGATGACATGAAGGCCGCCATGCAGAAAATGCAGGAGCGCATCGCCCAGCTCGAAGCCCTGGCCAAGGAAGCGCCGCGCGCTGCGCCGGCCGCGACCACCGCACCGGTGCTCTCGGCCTCTTCGCTGGGCGCCAATGCCAGCGTCACCGCCTACGGCAAGCTCGACCTGTTCACCGAGTACAACAGCGGCGGCGGCAAGGGTGACCGCCAGGCCATCGAATCCGGCGGCCTCAACGGCAGCCGCCTGGGCGTCAAGGGCGGTGCCGACATCAACGAAGGACTGCGCGCCGTCTTCCAGCTCGAAGCCGGCATTTTCGCCAACAAGGGCACGCTGGCCCAGGGCGGCCGCCTGTTCGGACGCCAGGCCTACGCCGGCGTCGAAGGCAAATACGGCCGCGTCACTGTCGGCCGCCAGTATTCGCCGCTCTATAACGCGATCATCAGCTACGACGCCTTCGAACAGGGTTACGGCTCGCCGACCACCGACGGCAATGTCAGCACCGGCTCGACCCGCTTCGACAGTTCGCTGGTCTATGCCAGCCCGAAATACAAGGGCCTGAGCCTCAATGCCATGCTCGCCCTGGGCGGCGAAACCGGGCGCAGTTCGGATGCGGTCGCCGTTGCCGTCAATTACGAAAACGGCCCCTTCGACATCAGCGTCGCCTATCAGAACGACGACCACGCCAGCAGCGCAACCACCCTGACCGAAAACAGCTTCGTCGGTGTCGGCTACCAGATCATGAAGACCAAGCTGCTCGCCGGCTACGGCCACGCCGTCACCACACCGGACGGTGGCCTCAAGACGACGCGCAATGAATGGATGGTCGGCAGCCGCACCGCCGTGACCAGCACCGGCCAGTTGCTGCTCTCCTACGGCGAAGGCCGGACCGAGGACAGCAGCCCGGGCATCAAGGGCAGCGTTGCGACGATCGGCTGGGTCGAAACCATCGGCGCCCAGTCGCGCGTCTATGCCATCGTCTCCGCCCACGACAACAGCGCCGGCTCCGCCCTGGTCCCGATGGGCACCAGCTCGGCCGCCAACTACACGGTCAATCCAGGTGACTCCGCCTACGGCTTGGCGCTGGGTTATCAGTACTGGTTCTAAGCAGTTTCCCCGGGACGGCTATTGCCGTTCCGGGGTGTCGTCGCCAACGGCAGGAAGCGGCTCGAATTCTCATACAGAGCAACCGGGCAATGACAAGAGATCGGCCAATCCAGACATTGGAAAGACAACGTAGTACCGTCCGCAATACGAAGATTTGCTGACCTTTGGGTTCGACGGAAACCAAACCCAAGCGAGTTCAGGGGCCTCGAAAAAACTCCCAAATCTTGACCATGGCTAGCGTATCCAGCCTACAGTACCGCCGTAGTTGCGCCTCGATTTCCGCTTTCTGTTCTGGCAAGCAATCCGCGCTGATTGCTTCCTTGAAGGCAGTCATTGCCATTTCACCGTTCTGAACACCTTCAAGCTGCCCATAATCCAAATCCGGTGCAATTGCCGGCAGGACTTTCTTGATGCTCCAGCTTCCCTGCTGGCTGGGGTGGTAATAGCGTTCTGTAGCAATGTCGAGTAAATCCACCATGCGCTTACTGATAGCCAGCAGAGGGATGCTCAACTCTGGAAATCTATCCGCCAACTCCTTGATACGGCCCTTCTCGAACTTGGCGCTGAAAACGAACACCGGGCCTTGTTCACCATAGGCATTAACCAGCGCCTCGGCAAAACGCCGCGAAGGATCGTCGCCGCTCAGATCGAGAAACTCCTGGTGCTGCAGATTCCCCGCTTTCGAGAGCACATGCAGACTGAATTGGAAGGGAATGTGTTGATAAGGTCGCGTACCTGCCCAGATGGGGACGGCAAACATCGTGGTCTCGAAATCGAGGAAATAGCTGGGCAACGGGTGGTTAGCCAAATCGCTCACCGCACCTTGGGCGTCAAAGTAGATTTGCTGATCAACCGTGCAATGCTTGACGCGCAGTTGCTGTCCGTTGAGCGCATGATCCGGCACATCGCGCATATCGGCTGTACCGCCCGCGATCAATGCCTTGAGGGCCTTGCTCTTAATGTTTGGGAGCCAGGACACCGGATACTCGACCGTCGGCGCACTTTGCGAGCAGTAGCTCATGAAGCCGCAGACATGGGGCTTATTGCACTGTTCCCCAATACGGATCGGCGGTTCGGAGATAGTAGCCGCCACATCTCGTGCCCCGGCGATCCAAGACTCGACTTCGGCGCCGTGGGCAAATGCTTCCGAAGTCAGCTCTGATTCGATCAGCAAGCCCCGATAGTCTCCATTTCCGGCATAAAACCAGGAGTTATCAATGTGCGCGACGGCAATTGACTGGAGTGGCACGCCGGCGGCCCGTGCAACATAAGCCTGGATCGCCGCGTCATCGCGATGGTAGTCCTTGACGCTGGTTGAAGATTTCACCTCGACCATGCGCCAGGTTCGACCTTCGCCATCGTTCACAGGCAGCAGAATATCGGCCAAGGCCAGCGCGCCGTTTGCGGTGAAGCCGACTTCAAACAGTGGTGCATTGGCGCCATCGATCAAGGCCTTACTCTGGCTTAGCAGATCACGAAAACCAAGTTTTTCGAGGTCGAGCAAATGTCCTTGCCCCTCGGGGTCGTAGATTTTGCGGGCAATCGCTCCCACTTCATGGCCTTGCGCCATGGCACTTTGTGAGCCAGCAGCCAGATCGATAAAGTCACGGCGGTGAATTTCCAGCCAGAGCCGCTTCGGACATTGGCGGTAAGCAAGCAGTTTTGATTTCGAAAGATTGTTCAAGGCCATTCCTCGTTAATAGCGGCTGAACGCATCACCGCGATGCCAGAGAAAACCTTCGAGAGCCATCAGCCAACCCCAGGTTCGGTCGGCCTTGGCATTGCCGTGGATTGCTGCCAGTGCGTAATGTCTCGTTGCCTTGGGCAAATGGCGGCGTGTTCCCAGCCCACGCTCGTACATGTGGGCCAACATGGCATGGCCACCCATTGCGCCAGCGAGTACCGCACGCTGCGCCAAGGCAAATGCCTTCTCATGAGAACGGGCATCAGAAGAAAGCCGGAGGAGCGCCCCGGCCTCGATCAGTAGTGCCTCACCACGGTTACTTTGATCAATCGTCATCAAGCTCACTCCCCGTAACTTAGGCCATCAACCTTGCAACCACCACATTCACGCAAAAATTCGATGTACTCATCCACTAGAGTGACCATCCGTTCCACCTCATCAGAAAACTCATCAAGCCAAGGCACATCTGGTCGTAGATCGCAATCATCATCGCGATTTGCCTCATCTGCCCTCAAGGACTGGGTTCTCTGCCGGAGAACAAAATAGGCATGAGTGATCCCATAATTCCGTAATGTCGTGAGATGTCTGGCCAGCATTTCCGTACTTTCCCCATCCATATGTGGATGCGGGGGAAAGTCGTAGTCGACCTCTGCGCAGATGAATTGATGGACTTCGATCCAGTCGTCCATCGAGTAGAACATGCATTCCTTGCCGGCATCGGATTTGGGGGCAACACCCAGGAACAGTTGGTCAGACATCGGAACTCCCTTCGCCAAGTTCATCGTTCAAGAAAAAAACCACCACCCCACTTTCTTTCCGGGTGCTGGAGCATCAACCACAACTGAATTATGCAAAACGTTGACGACAAATGGCGTCGCCAATCCTGGTTAGCATTGGTTCATCGAACATACATCTCACCGGGAGAAGCCATGAAAGTCTTTGTTGCCATGCTATTCGCCGTGCTTGTTGCCGCCTGTAATGGACCTGCGCCGCGACCCCAACCGAATACCGCAGGAACGTACAAACAGGAGTTGCCCTCCGCAACAGCGGAATCGGCTTTCCAGGAATCGACCGGCACGCTGAATCTGCTCTTTGATGCACAAGGCAACTGGGTACGATTGAGCGCCAAGGGCAGTGCGGGACTGGCCGATGATTCGCCGTCCTCTCGTGAGTCCGCACTGATGATCGCCTCACTGCGCGCCAAGCGGACCCTGTCGGAGTTTCTTTCCAGTCAGGTGAAGTCTGAAACAACCGTACGCCGCATCGCAAAAAGCTATACCCGCCACTTCCAATCGGCAGAACAAGCCGGTGACGAACTCGCCACCGACAGCGAGGCTGCACCTACAGTGGACGATGAAAAACGCAGTGCCAAGTCGGCGCAGGCACATCGGGTGGCATCGGCCCTGGTTGAGCGCATTCAGGAAAGCAGTGCAGCAATCCTGAAAGGGGTGCATGTGACCTATCGTTTCTTCGAGGATGGTCGGGTTGTCGTTGAAGTGAGCGCCACTCGGCAGTCCATCGCAACTGCGAGACAAATCTCGCGGGCTATGTCCGGGAGCCTCTAATGAAAATCCTCATATGGCTCATCTGCCTGATGGTTCGCAGCGTGCTTGCCGCCGAGGTCGAAGCTGTCGGTTACGGGCGAACTGCGGAAGAAGCGCTGAACAGTGCCAAGACGGCCGCAATTGAAAAAATCGCCGGCACCTTCGTTACGGGGCGAACTCAGGTAGAGGACGACAACTACCGTCAGCGCATCGACCAGTACCACGGTGGCCGTATCCGGCACTACGACATCCTGCGTAGTGAAACGGAGAACGGCTTGATCGTGACGCGTATCCTGGCAGAGGTGGATACAGACAAGGTCAATACAGTGGCCCACGACCAAGGGGCAGACATCGTACCGGCCACCGTCGATCAATTGAATGCAGATCGCGACGAAGATCAACGCGCCCGGAAAATACTGAATGCGCTTGATGACCCAAGTCAGGCCTACGTCGTTCGCCTATTGAAAACCAGTTACCGTAATCGGGACGACAAGGTGGATGTCTCCTTGGAGGGCATCGTCTTCCTCAACCCCAAATGGGTGAATGATCTCAGGGTACTGGTGCAAACGATGAATCGCCCCGTTGATATTGGTTCCCGTTGGTCGGATTTTTTCTGGGGAATGTCCGCGCTCTCCGCCGTTGTCAACCCCGCCTTGCCGGGAACCATCGGCCACCTGGCGCGAGCAACGCAAACCAAGCCAGGAGCCGGCGACACCTACATGGCCTGCTTCGGCGAAACACCTGGCTGGGACGTGGATGAATGCCATCTGATCCGTCATCCGCTATATCGCCTTTCCCGCAATGGCCGAAGGAATATCCAGATAATGCTCGATACCGGGATCGCGTCACGTCAGGTCGGACTGTTTCCAATCAACATCGACCCATTGCTGCCGGAAGTGAGTTCCGGTCAAAAAGTCTATTTCACAAAAAGCGCACGGGAGCGCCGTTTTGGTTTCCCCGGGGTGCTGGTGTACGGGAAAATTGCCATGCCGTTCCAATACACCCTGACGGTTTCTCCGGAAACCTTGCAGGAAGGGATGTCCTTCCTGCTATCCCTCGAAGGCAAGTCGTAGATGAGCAAAATCTCCAACATCAGCATTCCGGCCAATCGCTTCAAGGCAATGCTGCAAATGATCCCGCGAGCGCCGGACAGCATTTCGACCGAGCGATTGCAAGAAAGGCTCTTTGCCGCTGGATTTGAAGTCGATCTGCGTACCGTGCAGCGGAACCTGAAAGATCTGGTCGTGTCGGGCGAATTCGGCCTGAACAGCGAGAAGAAGGGCAGGGAGTCGGCGCGCTGGCAATATCTGGCCGATGCCCCCGTCACCATCTTCCCTTCGCTGGATGACCACACGGCACTGGCTTTCCGACTGGCCGATGCCTTCCTGCAGTCCCTCATGCCGCCGGAAACGGTGCATGCACTTCGCCCATTCGTGGATGAAGCAGGGCGGCATCTGGCCAAGCGCCGCCAAGCGGCTGCCGGAAAATGGCAGGACAAGATCCATGTATTTCCACGTGGCTTACGGCGCAAGAGTCCCCCAATTGCCAAGGAGATTCGAGATACCGTCTATCGAGCGCTCCTGGATGAAAAGGCACTACATATTTCTTATGCGACCCCAGGGCGCCCAGTTCCTAATGAGTTTACGATTAGCCCGCTAGGACTGATCATTCGCGATTATTTGCTCTACCTGATTGGACTGCCTGTTGAGCAGTACGAGCGGTCGGAAAAACAAATCTTGTCTTTTGCGCTGCATCGGATTCGTGCCATTGAGACGCCAGAAGCAGTCAAATTTCTTCGGCCGGCGGATTTTTCCTTGGCCGATCATGAAGACTCATTGGGCAAGCCGCGCAAAGGTGAAAGCAATTATTACGATCTGGTAATTCGTATTGGCGCACGCACCCTTGTTTCCATGCGGGAATGTCCGCTGGTTGAGCGGCAAACTTTGGAAAAAGACGCTAGCGATCCCGAAGGCAGGACACTGTTAAGAGCTCGCGTACCAAACACCGAAGAGCTGCGACAATGGATTCGTTCGCTCGGGCCGAATGCCGAGGTGATCGAGCCTAAATCCTTGCGTGCCGATATGGCAGAGGAATTTGCCACATTGGCACGGCGCTATGCTCCCCCTACTTCTGCCATGGTTTAAGGAGACGCCGTGTCAATGCTCGCTTTGCCAGAATCTGAATGCCAGGAAATCCTTGCATTGTTCCGACAACATCTGCCGCATGTTCCAGATGACTGGCAACAGGAATTGGCTGGCAATTATAGACAGGATGCCGTGGTCGATATTGATCCGAATGACGTGATTGATATTTTGTCCGTTCCAGGTGAACAGCATCGAATCCAAACGCTTCTGACAGAGGAAGAGCCCCTTGAAAAAATATATTCTCGATTATGTGATGCACTGGAAGCAAGAGGCATTGATCAGCAACAGATTTCAGCCAGCTTACTGATGATCCATGATTCATCAGCAAAGCTGGCAGAGATTGGTAATCTTGTTCAGCGTGTCGCGGTTGAATACGGTGACAGCGTCAAGAAAGGATGGGCTTGGTACAGGTCTATGCACTTAGATACCCCCAAACGACTTGTGTGGGTAGTTGCCATAAATGTCCCGAGTAACTCTGATCTACTTGAATGATAGGTAAATTGATTTGCCTTTGATCGCCTTGACGGAACTGGCATAACCTTCGTTTACCAGCACCGCTGCTATCGCCGATGCCATCCCAGAATGAGCTGTAGTCTCTAAATCAAGCCACTCACCGAACGACTCCGCAGAGGGATTGGTGCGGCTAGCGCCTAACGGTATCAATTTCTGTCCAGAAAACTCGGCAATAACGCTGTTCAGCAATCCTGGACTAATTTTGAATGAAGAACTCCCCCATTTGCCCGTGAATCCCGTTGATGCAGTACCGGAATAGCGAATTTCGCTACCACCCCCACTTAGTGGAGTAGTGGTTTTGGATGAAGTTGCCCCCGACCCGCAACTAGCCGCTGGTACTGGCAGAGAATTCAAACAACTTACATCATAGCCAAGCATGAAGAGCGAGGCCTCAGCAGCATGCATTCTGAATTTTAATGGCACATTTTTTGTGCCGGGAATTGCATCGGCAAACCAACTATTTCTGGATAACAACTCCTGCATAATCCATCCGAGCCTGACCTTAGCGGAAGCCCATTGAGTCGCCTGATCTTGATTCCCCGTTAGAACCCCCGGTGATTCCGCATTTACAAAAGCATCATCAACTGAACGGCCGCCATAAACGGAAGGGAACACGAGCAATTGAGGTAGCGGGGTCCGCCATAGCCCCTTCGCCCTTCTCCAGAGTTCAACAAGTACCGCTATTGCAGCCGCAACACGGGAGTCATAGATAGGGAGTCCGTCATCTGACGCCAATGCATGCACCTTAGTTAGCATTGAATTCAGATGTTGAACCTCACCAAGATTCTCGAGATCAGCCACCGAAAGATCTAACGTAGACTTGCAAGTCTGAAGGTAACTGGATATCCCATGGAGTCGTTCCAAGAAAGGCCATGCACCTCTTTTCCAGCTTCGGTTCCCCCCCCACGACAGGATGTCCTTACATGCTTCTAGAGTCTGATGGTCGTTTCCATTAGCCAAGGTGTTTTTAAGGGATTTCGACAACCCCGACAAGGTCGCCGAACAGTCATGCCAGTCGCCTTTCACCATGCCAGCCGATTTCCAGCAGTAATAGTTAATGGCTTTTTCAATACCCGTAAATTTCTGATCTATGGAAACAGGGACGAAACGTGATTTTTTAACTTGCAAATGAATGGGTAGATTGGGACCCTCTAAATTCAGCCAATCAATAAAACCCAGAACATTAGGATCGTTGAGAAACGCCTTCTTATCCATTAGGTAATTTCCTTCCGTTACGTCGTATGGATTGGATTCATGTAAATTCGTCGCGATGGTTAGAACGTGCTGATGTCCAGTCGACCTTTATTATTTGTTCGATTGAAATTCCATTTCATCTAAGCGGCCAAATGTCCTCCAGCGACATATCGGAAACAGGCTTACTACAACTCCACCCAAAATAATAAAAACAATCAAACAGCCCCGCCACGTACTCGTTGAAGAACCATTTCCTCTCGGGCTCAACCTTACTTTCATCAACGAAGTGGCGCCGAATGTGCCAATGCTCTATATCCCACATCAAGTCATTGAGCTTTTCGCGCAGTTCATCTGGAAGCGCTTCCGCCAAATGCGAGTGCATACGAATCTCGCGATGCAATTGCGATATTGCTGATAGTACAACCGGGTCTGAAGGCTCGTCCAGCAAGGCTTCCCAGCGATAGTATTGATCGCAGGTTTGGCGCGGCAGGGCAATAAAATTTCGCCAGGCCCCGTCTCTGCACTTGCCCCCGTGTTCATCGGCAACGATCACTTTTGCTATGCCCCCCTCCGACTCAATGCGGCGTTCTCCATGCCATTGGTCGCAGGTTCCGCACTGGCGACGCATGCACGACAGCGACAGCACCACATGCTTGCTCATACCGCACCTCCTTCAACTGGCTGAATTGGAGGCCCGCTCTTCGTGGGCCTCCCTCCCTTATGGCCTCACCTCACTCACTTGAGCCGAGGTGCTCGTGCCTACCTGGCGCAGGTGATTACGACGATCCTTCACTCGAATTTCCTTACCCAAAAACCGCAAATTCAAATGCTCGGGCGGGCTAACGACGCGCAGATGCTCATTGCACTCACCCAACAACTCATCCCTCAACTTCATCAACAACTTGCCCAGGTGGTTCTCACCCACCAACCCATCATCACCCCTAACCTTTCCCCAGTAGGTATCCCGCTTACTGGAGATCTCAACAATCTCTTTTCCTTCCGCCACTCTCAACAACTTCCCGAACTTCACCCAATGCCACAGCAACTTCACCCTCAAACAGAACTCCATCACCTCCAACTGAACCTCTTCCCAATCCTTCCTTACTTTTCCCCTATTAACCTTACTCTTGGCAATCATCTTGCAGTGAATCGGACTCGGTTTAGAGAGAATCGACATCTGCACATCAGGATGATCCGGGAACTTCAAAGCTTGGTAGAGATGCTCACTGGTCAGAACGCGAACCCCATTCACGGCAATCGGGAATTCACCACTCATGTTCGACAGACCACCGAATGCCTCATCGGTCTTGAGGAAGCTGACAATATCCACACCCATACCAATCTCCTTGACATATGAACTTGTAAAAGAACAAATTGGCGCTTTACTGCTGGCCAGGAGTTCACTGTAGGAGTTATTGGCGACATATGGCGTCGTTAACTATTGTTTGAATGAACAAATCTAAATCGCTTGATGGGAGATCAGCAGCATGGGTGATATTTCCTTTACCGATGTAAAAGGGGATTACGGCTGGCTTGGAAACATGAGCCCGCACATCGTCAAATACAACGACGAGTGGTACCGGACTGCAGAGGCGTTGTTTCAGTGCATGCGGTACGAAGGGTTTCCGCTAGTTCAAGGTGAGATCAAGGCAGCCAAGAGTCCAATGACGGCCAAAATGGCGGCAAAGAAGCACCGAGCGCTTATTGCAGACAAGGAAAGTGCTACTGACTGGGAAGCCAAGGACTTGGCACGGATGCGCGAATGCCTGCTACTAAAACTCAAGGCTCACCCTGATTTGAAACGTCGCCTCTTGGGAACGAAGAATTCGCGAATTATTGAAGACTGCACCAAGCGTCCGCGCGGTAGCGGCATTTTTTGGGGCATGGCGCGAATCGAAAAAAAGCTACCGGATGGTACGGTCGTTACCGACTGGCAGGGGCGTAACGAACTGGGTAAGTTGTGGATGGCGATCCGCGAGGAACTGAAACAGAACGCTGGCTAACCCTAGGCTGACTGAGTCCCCCAATGGAGGGAAATAGGCATTAACCCTTTCGCAAGAGGAATCTGGCATTCTCCGGAAAAGTCGAAACGCGATTTTGCTTCGTGAATTTTGATGAAGCATTGGCGCTTCCCCCGTGGCGGGTTAACGTCAAATTCATGATCGTAATCTCGATGCAACAACAAGATTGTGTCGGCCACGGCCTCAATGAATCCCGAACGTGGAAGATCTGCCAGGCTAGGTTTGATGTCGTGGCGCCGATCAACCTGTGCATCTAGTTGGGAAAGGATAAGTAACGGCGTATTCAAATCGACAGCGAGGTCGTGTAGTGCCCCAAGGGCGTTAAAGCGCGCCTCACTGAGGTTGCACTGATTGCCAACAAATGAGAATGCGTGGAAATCGTCAATCACAATCAAACCCAGTGGGCGACCGAAATGCTTTGCATGTTGGCGCGTACGTTCGATGCAGGACTCAATGTCGCCGCGAGGGTTTGATTCAATTGCCAGTAGCGCACTGTGCAAGGTAGCAAGCCCGCTAGAGATGTTTTGCCAATCGCTTTCGTCCAGTTGGCCGGTGCGCATCCGATAGCTATCAACACCCGATGTACAGGAGAGGAGACGCAACCCTACTTCCTCTACCGTGTTGGTCAGCGAATGAAACACCACCGGTTGGCCCAGTGTTCCAGCAATATGCTCGACGATTTTCAGTGCCAAGGCATAGCGTCCGCTGCCCGGCCTTCCTGCAATAACAATAAGCTCCCCTGCCTGTAGCCCGAGCGTTAGGCGATCAATTTCCGGGAAACCTGTCGAAACACCAGTCAATAGCAATTCTCCGGATCCCGACTTCAGTTGGCGGTCAATCTGGCTAACGACTGACGATAAGACTTCACCGATATTAGGACGACAGCACTCGCTAGCCAGTTGCGGCAATTCGAAATCTTCCATAATGAGTTTTCCTAACTGTGCGCTTAGTGAAGAAAGCCCATCGCCTGCATATTGGCACCAGGCTTCAGGCGGCATTCGTTTTCTAGCTCTGACAGGAAATCGCCGGGGGCCAGCGTTTCTCCGAGTAGGCCTGCCTGACGTTTTACGACGGCAAAATCACCGGGGGCCAGGTTATCCAGTTGCAGCAGGCGATTGCGTAAAGTTGAGTTCAGCTCGTCTTCAAGGCCATCGAGTGCTTCTTGCACAAACAGTTTGATCCGTTGTTCCGGCCGCAGTGCCTTGAAAGCAATTTTGAAGGCAAATCGCCGAAGGGCAGCCACATCGATCTGTTCGAACAGATTGGTCGCGCAGATGAAGATACCGTCGAAGCGCTCAATCTGCTGCAGCAGTTCATTGACCTGGCTGACCTCCCAGCTGCGCTCAGCCTGTTCACGATTACGCAGAAAACTGTCCGCTTCATCGAGCAGCAGCACAGCTTGTTCAGCTCGCGCTTCCTCGAACATCGCAGCCAGGTTCTTTTCTGCATCGCCCAGCCATTTACTGAGCAAGTCGGAGGCACGGCGGGCTATCAATGGGCGTCCAAGCGTCGTAGCAACATGTTCGGCCAACGCTGTCTTGCCGGTTCCTGGCAAGCCATAGAAGCAGAGACTGCTGACCGGTTTCCGCTTTAGTGCTGTGATGATCCGATCAACGCTGTAGCGACTGTCGAGATTCAGGTAATCGAGCGAATAGCCAGTAGCGTGTGGCCGTATGAGGCTCTCGCTGGACTGCCCAAGGGCCCTTTGACATTGGCGGATCACTCGGTGCGCTAGTTGCTCGGCCGCCTCGGCTTCTTTCTGCCCGGCCAACAGGACGACGCGAGCGGCATTCTCCATCAACGCGGGCGTCAGTGCGGTGTTGGTGGCAAGTTGGTTGATGAAATCGCTGCGCATACCGGTATTGCCCAGATAACGCTGCGCAATGGCCTGGCGGATATGTAGCGGCGGCGTGCGGATTTCGAGGTGATAGGAAAAACGGCGTAGATAAGCCGGATCCATTTGCTCGATGTCGTTGCTGATCCAAATCACCGGAACCTGATTGTTTTCAAGCGTCTGATTCATCCACGCCTTCCCTGTGGCTGCATAGCGTCGGGTAATCGATGGGCGGGTGGGGTCGAAACGCTCCGGAAAAACATCTTCGATCTCGTCGAACAGGATCAGTGAGTCCTTGCGCTTGGCGAGAAACTTCTCGGACATTTGGAGGAAGGCTAGGCGCTCTCCCTTGTGAATGGGTTCGCCGTTTTCAAAGTGGTTGGCGACTTCATAGAGACGGGTATTAAGTGACTGTGCCAGGGCTTTCGCAAAGGCCGTTTTGCCGGTACCCGGTGGACCGTAGATCAGTAAATTAACACCTCTGCTCCGTTGTTCCATTGCCCCTTGCAGATACAGGGTGAGCGCGGAGAAGTCATTGGCGAGATGCGGGAAATCGCTAGCCAAGAGGTTGCCGGGAATCGCCGGCTCCAGAAAGTGTCGGACCAGATCGGCAACCGAGTCGTGCGTTTCAGCAAAGCAGGCATGACACCATACTTGGAGCGTCAGCAACTCGTACAAGTCGCCAGCCACCTCGGGGCGTTTCAGGAAATTCAGGTTGCTCAGCATCCCGCTTTGTTTAAATGCTTCGCGCACAGCCGATTCATCTACCGAAAGGAGATAAGCCAGCATGGATGTGCCATCAGACTCGTTTGCAATTGTCGTCCACTGCAACATACTGCGTACGGCATTATTCTGGCTGGCCACTGCGGCGAGATGGAGCAGCACGGCTTCTTCCATGGAAAAGCCAAGTAGATGCTGCAACATCAGAACGTTGTCCTGCACCGTATCGGGTTCGCTGGCGAGACTTTCATCAAGCGCTTGCTGTGATGCGGCTAGCAGACGATTCAAGGCTGCCGGTTCGAATTTACGGAAGGCCTTGAATGCTTGCTGGGTGTTGTAATCCCCTTCGGACGACAAGTGCTCCCAGGCCTGTTGAGGGGAAAGCTGCGCTAGGGCCTCGCGCTCCTCCTCCGGTCCTTCATAATAGAAAATGAATCGCTTGAAGCTGGTTTCACACCATTTCAGATGAGGCGCTGTAATTTCTACAAAACGTTCCGGACTTTGGGCGAGAAAGTCGTTACGCACCTTCCCCTGGGCCATGCGTATGGCCCATAAGGCCGCCTGTCGGGCCTGTAACGACGAGGGGATCGTGGCGCGCTCGAGACAAATTCCGTGGGATTGGGCACGGCGTTGCTGACGTTTCATCATGTTCTCCAGCTGATCTAGTGAAAAGCATAATGGGTTTTAATGGCGACATTTAGTGTCGTTATTTTTTCGTGGCAAGTACTGCCCGAAGTGGGGACGGTTTGTTGAAGGCGAGGTAGAAACCCTTGGCCAAGTTGTCTATCAATCAGACTCCGATCAACAACCAAGGAGTCAGAAATGGAACTCTCTGAGAAACGAACCTCGTGGAACAAAGGCAAGCTCGTTGGCCAGAAGCCCCCCTTCAAGCCAAAAGACATTTGGGCCATTTGAATCTATCTTCAGAATACCCATGCTATTCGTGATATCGCCATGTTCAATCTGGCCATCGACAGCAAGCTGAGAGGCTGCGATCTCGTCAGTCTACGTGTGCACGACATCGCTCACGGGAGCCAAATTCTCTCCAGAGCGATGATCATTCAAAGCAAGACCCAGCGACCCGTGCAGTTCGAACTGACAGAGCCGACGAGAGTCTCCGTTGCCGCGTGGCTGGAAAAATCCCGGCTACGGGGAGATCAGTTTCTTTTTCCCAGCAGGGTGGAGAAATCACCACACATCTCGACCCGTCAGTATGCAAGGATTGTCCATCACTGGGCCGATGCCGCAGGACTCGATTCAGCCATCTACGGGACGCATTCCATGCGGCGAACCAAGGCAACTTTGATCTACAAACGCACCAAGAATCTGCGAGCAATTCAACTTTTGCTTGGTCACTCAAAGCATGAAAGCACGGTTCGCTACCTCGGTATCGAAGTAGACGATGCCCTGGAAATCTCCGAGCAAACTGAAATCTGATAGGCAACGAGCGGCCGCCATGTGCGACCGCTTTCCCTACGATTGTAGACTGATGCGTAAGTGCCAGCCAACGTCTGGATTGGCCGACAAGCCGGCATTAACAGTGCGGCAAACTCCTCGCCCCTGGAACCACAGCCATTCCGGATCGCCAGCCGCCTGCAGTCAAACACTCTCCGCCCTACAACCCCCGCGCCCACGCCGGCCGCAGGTGCGCCTGCTCGGGCGTGGCAATTGCCTGACGGACTTGCGCCAGCAGGCGGTCCTTGTCGGCACCGAGCGTGCCTTTGAGGACCAGCCAGTTCGAGGCGTGGTCGCTGCGAAAGACGGTGCGGCGTAGTTCGAGGCCGGACAGGAAGCGTTCGGTTTCGACGAAGAGTTCGTGCTGGTCGAGCGGCTCCCAACCGGGAAAACCGGCGCGCAGGCGCTGTTCACCGTGCGGGAAGCTGACCACCAGCGTCGCCAGGTATTCCGGTTGCGTGGCGTTGATCAGGCGCGCCGACTGGTCGGCGTGCTGCGCGCTCAGTGCCTTGCCGCCGAGGCCGTTGAGGATCATGACCGAGCGGGTGATGCCGGCATTCCCCAGCTTGTCGAGCGCTTCACGCGTGGTTTCGTAGGTTTCGCCCTTGTCGACCGCTGCGAGCACAGCGTCGTCACCCGACTCGGCACCGACGTAGACCATTTTCAGGCCGGCCGTGGCGAGCTGGTTGATTTCTTCCTGGCTCTTCTTGCGCAGGTTGCGCGGCAGGCAATAGCTGGAAATCCGCCGCACCGCCGGCATGTGCGTCTGGATCGCTGCGAGGATGCTGAGCAGGCGCCGCGTCGGCAGGACCAGCGCATCGCCGTCGGCAAGAAAGACGCGGCGCACCTGGTCGCCATAGCGCAGGCCGGTCAGGCGGATGCTTTCCAGCACTTCTTCTTCGCTGCGCGCCTTGAACTGTTTCTGCGGCGCGGTGTACATCTCGCAATAGGTGCATTTGTTCCACGAACAGCCGTCGGTGACCGGCAGGATCAGCGAGTCGGCTTCGCTCGGCGGACGGAAGACCGGCTCAACGTAGCGGATCGGAATCATCGCTCAGACCGTGACCTTGGCGATGAAGGCGGCTGGTGCTGCGGTCGGCTTGCGGATGGCGTAGTCGAAGAAAACGATGCCGTGCTTGCCGCGCGCCACTTCGCGCCCGGTTGCCTTGTCGCTGAGGCGCCAGACCAGGTCGCAGCCGAACTTGTTGAAATCGTTGGCGCCCATCTCGATGACCAGCGTCTCGCCATGAAAAGCTTCCGACTTGTATTGCGCCGCCACGTCGGCGACGACGATGCCGACGCCCTCGATATCGAGTTCCGTGTAACCGAGCGCCTTGAAGAAGCGGACGCGCGCTTCGGCGACCAGCGAGATCAGCGCGGCATTGTCGAGATGGTGGCCGTAATTGATGTAGCTGATGTAGATGGGGACTTCGGTCGAGAAGCTGAAACGTTCGGGCAGATCGATCTTGATGCGCGGCATGATGGTCGGGAGAAAATGAATGAATCCGGATTCTAAGGGCAGCACCGGCGCGCGACCAGCACAGAGCGTTTAAACTAGCGCCTTCGGCGTCTGCCTGCCAGCGCCCCAAGCACATTGCCAGGACCCGCCAGTGAGCCTTTCTTCGACGATCGTCAAGTTTCTGACCCTGCCCCTCACCACGGCCAATTACCGTGAGCAACCACGGCGAACGTTCCTTGCCGCCGGGGTCGATGCCTTCCTGCTTGGCTTCCTGGTGATTTCGGTCATGCTGCTGAGCGTGCTGCCCGGCCTGCCGCCGCTCGATGTCGTGACCGACTATCAGCCGAAGATCCCGCTCCGGGTTTATAGCGCCGATGGCGCGCTGCTCGCCGAATTTGGCGAGGAACATCGCGACTTCGTCCCTATCCAGGACATCCCGCAAGTCATGAAGGATGCCCTGCTGGCGATCGAGGACTCACGCTTCTACGAACATGGCGGCGTCGACTACCGCGGCGTCGCACGAGCGCTGGTTGCCGACCTGACCGGCGGCTTCCACCAGGGTGCCTCGACGATCACCATGCAGGTGGCGCGCAACTTTTTCCTGACGCGGGAAAAGACCGTTTTGCGCAAGTTGACCGAGGCGCTGCTCGCCTATCGCATCGAATCGGCGCTGAGCAAGGACCAGATCCTTGAGCTGTACATGAACCAGATCTACCTCGGCCAGCGCACGCACGGCTTCGCCAGCGCCGCGCGCACCTATTTCAACAAGCGCCTGCCCGAGCTGACCGTCGCTGAAGCGGCCATGCTGGCCGGCATTCCGCAGAACCCGGCCAAGCGCAACCCGGCGGTCAACCCGGTCCGCGCCAAGGCACGCCAGATGCTGGTTCTGAAGCGCATGCTGCAGATCGGCAAGATCAGCGAAGCGCAATACAACGAAGCCGTCGCCCAGGCCCTCAAGGTCAATGACCGCCAGCTGTTTGCCGTGCATGCCGACTATGCCGCCGAACTGGTCCGCCAGGAGCTGTACGCGCAATACAAGGGCGATGCCTACACGCGCGGCTTCAATGTGTACACCACGCTCATCGC
This sequence comes from Quatrionicoccus australiensis, assembly GCF_020510525.1. Classification (NCBI taxonomy): domain Bacteria; kingdom Pseudomonadati; phylum Pseudomonadota; class Betaproteobacteria; order Rhodocyclales; family Azonexaceae; genus Quatrionicoccus; species Quatrionicoccus australiensis. Next base: position 1,756,882 of record NZ_CP075188.1, on the reverse strand, counting down.
GGCCGAGCAGAACGCTGCCTACAACTCGCTGCGCAGCAACGTGCTCGCCTACGACCAGCGCCACGGCTACCGCGGCGCCGAGGATTTCATCGAACTGCCGGACGACGAGGACGAGCGCGACGACGCCATCGACCGCATCCTGGCCAAGCACCCGAACAGCGACAACCTGATCGCCGCCGTGGTCACCGAGGTTTCCGCCAAGCGGATACGTGCGGAGCCGGCCTCCGGCGACACCATTGAAATCAACGGCGACGGCCTGCGTTTTGCCGCCCGTGCCCTGCAGACCAACGCCAGACCGGATCAGCGCATTCGCGTCGGCTCGGTGATCCGCGCCAGCCGCGACGGCAAGGGACGCTGGATGATCGGCCAGATGCCGGAAGTCGAGGCAGCCTTTGTCGCGCTCAATGCCGAGGACGGCTCCTACCGCGCCCTGGTCGGCGGCTTCGACTTCGCGCGCAAGCAGTTCAACCACGTCACCAGCGCCTGGCGCCAGCCGGGATCGAGCATCAAGCCCTTCGTCTATTCGGCAGCGCTGGAAAAGGGCTATTCGCCGGCCACCCTGGTCGACGATGTCCCCATCTCGTTGCCCGGCGGTGAAAACGGCCAGGCCTGGGAGCCGCAGAACGATGACGGCTACGACGGCCCGATCAGCCTGCGCCGCGCCCTCGCCCGCTCCAAGAACATCGTTGCCGTGCGCCTGCTGCGCGCCATTTCGCCGCAGTATGGCCGTGACTATCTGCAACGCTTCGGCTTCGACCCGGCCAAACACCCGGCCAACCTGACCATGACGCTGGGCAGCGGCTCGGTCACGCCGCTGCAGATGGCCGGTGCCTACGCCATCTTCGCCAACGGCGGCTACAAGGTCGCGCCGCACCTGATCCAGAAGGTCACCGACGCGCGCGGCAACGTGCTGCGCGAAACCCCGCCGCCGCCCGTGCGCCAGGACGAGCAGCGCGTCATCGACAGCCGCAACGCCTTCATCATGGACAGCATGCTGCGCGAGGTCGCGCACAGTGGCACCGGCGCCCTGGCCGGCGCCCGCCTCGGCCGCCCTGACGTCGCCGGCAAGACCGGCACGACCAGCGATGCCTTCGATGGCTGGTTTGCCGGTTACGCCGGCAATGTCGTCGCCGTCGCCTGGATGGGCTTCGACCAGCCGAAATCGCTGGGCGGCCGCGAATTCGGCGCGACGCTGGCGCTCCCGATCTGGATCGACTACATGCGCCAGGCGCTGGCCGGCAAGCCGCTCAGCGAAAGAACGCCGCCGGCCGGCGTTTCCTTCGTCGATGGCGACTGGATGTACGACGAATTCAACGGCGAGGCCGGCATCAAGACGCTGGACATCACCGCACCCAGCGTCCAGCCCAACGACGCAATCATCCAGCCGCTATCGGGCGGCTGATTCCGCATGCCGGCCGCCAGCGCCCGGGTGGTATGCTGGCGGCTTCACCTCGACGAGTAAGAAGCTTGGCAACTTATCTGGCCTTTCTGGTTCTGGCACTGCTGATCGGTGTCTTTTACTTCATTTACCGGCGGTCGACCGCTACCGCCGAAGCAGCGGATGACGAAGATCTGCAACGCTTCATGATCGCCAACCGCGAACTCCACCTGGAGCGTATCGACCCCGCCACCTGGGACACCGCCATCCAGCTCGCGCATGGCGACGAAGGCGTTGCCCGCGCCCGTTACATCGAGCTGCGGGTACGCCAGATGAAGGAAAAGGCGGCCGCCGTAGAAGTCTGATCAGCGCCTCCGCGGCACTTCCGAACAAGCAAAAGAACTAAGCGCCGAGCGCGATCCGCCCCGCCTTATCAAAGGATTCCGCCATGCCCCCGCGCAAAATTGCCCTTTTCGCACTGTTGACCGCCCTGCTCCCCTGCATCGCTCATGCCGAGCCGGCGCCGGTCCGGAGCGTCGCGCAGATCGACCTGAAGCGTTATGTCGGCAAGTGGTACGAGATTGCCGCCTTTCCGATGTATTTCCAGCGCAATTGCATTGCCGACACGACGGCCGAATACACGCTGCGCCCGGATGGCGAGCTGACGGTCGACAACCGCTGTCGCACCGAAAGCGGCGTCGACCAGGCAACTGGCCGCGCCTGGGCGGTCGACGGTGCCGGCGCGGGACAATTGAAGGTGTCCTTCTTCTGGCCCTTCCGCGCCGATTACTGGGTGATCGGGCTTGATGTCGATTACCGCTGGGCCGTGGTCGGCAATCCGAATCGCAAATACCTGTGGATTTTGTCGCGCACGCCGCAACTGCCGGCCGCCGAACTGGAACGCGCCCGCCAGGCGGCGAGCGCCCAGGCTTATGATCTCGACCAGCTCAAAACCACCCGCCAGACGGAGACCGCACCATGAGTAGCATCGACCACCAACGCCTCAACAAGATCGTCGCCGACGCCCGCAAGGCGGCCGACCAGCGCGCCGAGGGCTATCGCGAACGCGCCCTGAAAATCTACCCGTGGATCTGCGGCCGCTGCGCGCGCGAGTTCACGACCGCCAACCTGCGCGAACTGACCGTGCATCACCGCGATCACAATCACGACAACAACCCGAACGACGGCAGCAACTGGGAGCTGCTCTGCCTCTATTGCCACGACAACGAGCACCAGAAGCAGATCGAGGCCGACCGCGGCTATACCGACAGCAGCACGCGCGGCGGTGGCGCCACGCACAACCCGTTTGCGGCGCTGCAAGGCTTGCTCAAGGACAAGAAGTAATGGCCGAGCAGCATCACCTCGCCTTCAACACGCACGGCCGCGGCGCCGTCGAGATTACCGATGACATCGCCGCCATCGTGCGCAGCGCAACGGTCAAGATCGGCATTGCCCATGTTTTTGTGTGCCACACCAGTTGCGGCCTGGCGATCACCGAGAACGCCGATGCCAGCGTGCGGCGCGATCTCGAAATGCTGATGCAGCGCTGGGCGCCGGACGGCGATGCCGCATACCGGCACGACATGGAAGGCGACGACGACATGGCGGCGCACGCCCGCTCGCTGCTCACCGGCACCTCGGTAAGCGTGCCCTTCGCTGACGGCAAACTGCAGATCGGCACCTGGCAGGGCATTTACCTGTTCGAGCACCGCACGCACGGGCATCACCGCGACATCGTCGTCACCCTGCTCGGGTAAACGAAAAACCGGCCGACCTGAGCGGTCGACCGGTAAAAAACAGCCTTTTTTGCCGCCGGCTTACCTGGCCGCTTCGGCTTCCTTCTTCTCTGTCGGCGGATGGAACTCGGCCGGGGTGGCGCCTTCGACATTGGCTTCGCCGATCGACTGATTGACCTCGGGCAGCTTGTGGGCGATGCCCTTGTGGCAGTCGATGCAGGTCTTGCCTTCGTTGAGGCCGGTCTGGTGCATGTTGGAAGAACGCCGACCCTGCACGCCGTAATCGAAATACTCGAAGTTGTGGCAGTTGCGGCATTCGCGCGAATCGGTCTTCTTCATCCGTTCCCACTCATGCTTGGCGAGTTCGAGACGCTTGGCGTTGAATTTCTCCGGCGTGTCGATGGTGCCGAGGATCTTGTGCAGGACTTCGTTGGAAGCCTGGATCTTGCGGATCATCTTCGGGCCCCACTCCTTGGGCACGTGGCAATCCGGACAGGTGGCGCGTACCCCGGAGCGGTTCGAGTAATGCACCGTGTTCTGGTATTCGACATAGACGTTCTCCTGCATCTCGTGACAGCCGATGCAGAAGGCTTCGCGATTGGTGTACTCCATCGCGGTGTTGAACGCCCCCCAGAACAGCACGCCGGCCAGGAACAGGCCGAGGATCAGGAAGGGCCCCGTCTTTTTCACCCAGGCCAGCAGGCGCCCGACGAAGGTGGCCGGCTTTTGCTTATTGTTTTCCATTGTTTTTCTCCGCTCGGGTTGGGATCAGCGCATGCCTTCGGCGGCTTTGAACTTGTTGCCGACCAGCGGCTTGGCATCGGCCTGCGGCACATGGCACTGGACGCAGAAATAGCGGCGCGGCGAAATGTTCGAGAGCTCCTGGCCTTCACGCGTCTTGAAGTGGGTCAGCGAGACCTTGGTCGCGCCGGTTTCCTTGTAGCGGTTCCAGGCGTGGCAATCCATGCACTTGTTGTACTTCATGGTGATGTTGTAACCATCGATCTTGTGCGGAATGATCGGCGGCTGCTGCAGGTAATTGCGCTCGATCGGCGCGCTGTCCTTGGTGCCCTTGAAGGGATCGGCGGACTCCGTATCGGGGGCCTGGATTTCTGCGCCACGCAGGGATTTCAGCCCGCTGTCGGCGGCGGCACTGACGGCCGGCGAGACAAACAGGGATGAGGCCAGAAACACTGCCAGCAAGGCAGCAGGGAACAGGCGGCTCGGGTTTTTCATGAATCGCTCCTTTGGTCGAACCGATGGGTAAAGTGAAAGACATTCCGGCCGCAGACGTCGATGCAGCGGCCACAATTGGTGCAATCCCGGTCGAGGATCAGCGGGCTGTCCTGACCGGCTTTTTTCAGGGCCGGACGGATCACCTGCGGCTCCGGACAGACCGTGAAACAGTCCATGCAGTCGTCGCAGGCGCCGCGCTGGTCGGCCGTGATGCGTAACAGGGATTTCTGCCCGAGCAGGCCGTAGAAGGCGCCCATCGGACAGAGATGACCGCACCAGCCGCGCGAGGCGACCAGCAGGTCGTAGGCAAAGATGGCGATGACCACGGCGAGGCTGCCGCCGAGGCCGAAGATCAGGCTGCGCTGCACGATGGTCACCGGATTGACCGCCTCCCAGACCAGCGACGAGGTCGCCGCGGCGGCGAGCAACGAGCCGGCCAGCACCCAGTAACGGGTGTTGGCATCCGGCACGCGCCCCGACTTCAGGCCGAGGCGACGGCGCAACCACGCAGCGGCGTCGGTCACCGCATTGACCGGGCAAACCCAGGCGCAATACAGACGACCGCCGAACAGGGCATAGAAGGCGACGACGATGGCGGCACCGATCAGCGCCGTGGCGGCCGGCATGAAACCGGCAGCCAGGCTCTGCACGAAAAGATAGGGATCGGTCAGCGGCAGCACGCCCAGGGTCAGCGAGGACACCAGGTTGCCCTTGGCGATCCAGACGCCGAACCACGGCCCGGACAAAAACAGCGCCAGCACGGTCAACTGTGAAATACGGCGCAAAATCAGCCAGCGATGCGCCCCGAACCAGCCCTTGACGCGTACGGCCTCGGCACCCGGTCTCATGGTTTCCATCCTGAATTGAGGCCAGCGGCCGGACCGTCCACGCGGCTGTCGCCATAGGCCTTGCCTTCCATGCCGCGCACCGGCATTTCGACCTGATCGCCGATCAGCGAACCGCCATGCTTGGCCTTTTCTTCCCAGCCCTTGCGGTAATGCTCGGGCAGCTTGCCCCTGGCCAGGGAAATCGGCATCACCTTGATCGCCGGCTCGGGCAGGACGCAGGCCTTCTCACACTTGCCGCAGCCGGTGCAATGATCCGAATGCACCGTCGGCAGCAACATCGCATGCCGGTCGGAACGCTGGTTATGCACGTTCTCCAGCGTGATCGCCTGGTCGATCACCGGGCAGACCCGGTAACAGACGTCGCAACGCAGACCGAGGAAGTTGAGGCAGGTTTCATGGTCGGACAGCACCGCCAGCCCCATCTTCGCTTCATGGATGTCATTGAGCTTGGGCGTCAATGCCCCGGTCGGACAAGCCTTGACGCAGGGAATGTCGTCGCACATCTCGCAGGCCACCTGGCGCGCCGTGAAGAACGGCGTGCCATTGGCGACCGTATCGCCGAACGGCGCCAGCTTGAGCGTGTCGTACGGACAGTCACGCACACACAAACCGCAACGAATGCAGGCCGCGAGGAAATCCTCCTCGGCCAGTGCCCCCGGCGGGCGCAAGGCCTGGGCCGGATTGGCTGCCGCCGGGCGCCCCGCCATCACGGCGCCCAGCGTCAGCAGGCAGCCGGTGCCGGCTGCGGCTGCGATGCTGTTGAGAAATTTCCGGCGCGCCACCGAAGTCGGTGCAGCGCCGGGTTTTCCTTGCAGCTTGGCGGTGGGATCGGTTTGCACGGTCGACTCGCTCAATCAGCTGTTTTTCAGGCGCGGGAAATCTTGACGGCGCACTTCTTGTAGTCCGTTTCTTTCGAGATCGGGCAGGTGGCGTCCAGCGTCAGCTTGTTCACCAGCTTGCCTTCGTCGAAGAAGGGGATGAAGACGAGACCGAGCGGCGGCTTGTTGCGGCCCTTGGTCTCGACGCGCAGCTGGATTTCACCGCGGCGCGATGCCACCTTGACCTTCATGCCGCGTTGCAGGCCGCGCTTCTTGGCATCGTCCGGATGCATGAAGACGACGGCTTCCGGCACGGCGCGGTGCAGTTCCGGCACACGCCGGGTCATCGAACCGGTATGCCAGTGCTCCAGTACCCGCCCGGTGCACAACCACATGTCGAATTCGGCATCCGGTTTTTCCGGGGGGTCCTGGTAGGGCAGCGCGTAAATCACGGCCTTGCCATCCTTGTAGCCGTAGAAGCGGATACCTTCACCCTTCTTGACGTAGGGATCGTAGCCTTCACGGAATCGCCACAGCGTTTCCTTGCCATCGACTACCGGCCAGCGCAGACCACGCGCCTTGTGATAAACGTCGAAGTCAGCCAGATCGTGGGCGTGACCACGACCAAAGCGGGCGTATTCCTCGAACAGGCCCTTTTGCAGATAGAAGCCGAGTTCCTCGCTTTCGTCGTTGGTGTAGTTCTTGATGGCGTGCTGATTGACCTTGACGGTTTCGCTCTTCGGGAACTTGTTGACCACCTTGTTGGCGTAGAGCACATCGAACAGGGTCTTGCCCCGGTATTCGGGTTTTTTGGCGATCAGATCGGCCGGCCAGACGTCCTCGACCTTGAAACGCTTCGAGAACTCGATGTACTGCCAAAGATCGGACTTGGCCTCGCCCGGCGCCTTGACCTGCTGCCGCCAGAACTGGGTACGCCGCTCGGCATTGCCGAATGCGCCTTCCTTCTCCGTCCACATCGCAGAAGGCAGGATGAGGTCGGCCGCCATCGCGGAAACGGTCGGGTAGGCATCGGAAACAACGACGAAGGCGGCGGGATTGCGCCAGCCCGGATAGATTTCCTGATTGACGTTCGGCCCGGCCTGCATGTTGTTGGTCGTGCTCGTCCAGTAGCACTTGAGTTTGCCGTCCTTCAGGGCACGGCTCTGCGCCACGGCATGCAGGCCGATCTTGTCGGGAATGGTGCCTTCCGGCAGTTGCCAGAGTTCCTCGGTATGCTTGCGGTGCTCCGGATTGGTCACCACCATGTCGGCCGGCAGACGATGGGCAAAGGTGCCGACTTCACGCGCCGTACCGCAGGCCGAAGGCTGACCGGTAAGCGAGAACGGGCTGTTGCCGGGTTCGGAAATCTTGCCAACGAGGAGGTGCACGTTGTAGATCATGTTATTGACCCAGGTGCCGCGCGTATGCTGGTTGAAGCCCATGGTCCAGAAGCTGGTGACCTTCTTCTTCGGATCGGCATAAACCTCGGCCAGCTTCTTCAGGCGATCAACCGGAACGCCGGACAGCTTGCTGACCTTCTCGGCCGTATATTCCGAAACGAACTTCTTGAATTCCTCGAAATTGCTTGGCCGGGCATCGCTCGGGTTGTTCTTCGGTTTGCCATCGGCTCCCGGATAACCGTTGAACTTGGCATCCTTCTCCAGCGCATGTGCCGGCCGCAAACCAAAGCCAATGTCGGTTTCGCCAATTTTGAAATTGACGTTTTTCTCGACGAAAGCCTTGTTTACCTTGCCAGTCTGGATGATGTAGTTGCAGATGTAGTTGAGGATGGCGAGATCGGTTTGCGGCACGAAAATCATGCCGTTGTCAGCCAGTTCGAAGCTGCGATGCTCGAAGGTGGACAAGACATGCACCTCGGCCCCGGCATGGGTCAGGCGACGGTCGGTAATGCGCGACCACAGGATCGGGTGCATTTCCGCCATGTTTGAGCCCCACAACACGAAGACGTCGGCATTTTCGATGTCGTCGTAGCAACCCATCGGTTCGTCGATGCCAAAGGTCCGCATGAAGCCGGTCACGGCAGATGCCATGCAATGACGCGCATTGGGATCGAGGTTGTTGGTGCGGAAGCCGGCTTTCATCAGCTTGGAAGCGGCATAGCCCTCCCAGATGGTCCACTGGCCGGAACCGAACATGGCGATCGACGACGGCCCGGTCGTCTTCAGTGCATCCTTCCACTTCTCCTCCATGACGTCGAAGGCCTGCTTCCAGGTGATGGGCTGGAAATCACCCTCCTTGTCGTACTTGCCGTTCTTCATGCGCAGCAGCGGCTTGGTCAGGCGATCTTCGCCATACATGATCTTCGACAGGAAGTAGCCCTTGATGCAGTTCAGGCCGCGATTGACCGGCGCATCCGGGTCGCCCTGGGTGGCCACGATGCGGCCTTGTTGCACGCCGACCAGCACCGAGCAGCCGGTCCCGCAGAAGCGGCAGGCCGCCTTGTCCCAGCGGATGTCGGTCCCGCCGGCCGGGGCGGCAACCGGCTTGGCGGCATCGGCCGCCAGCGGAATCCCCGCCGTGGCGGCAGCGGCCGCAATGGCCTGGGTTTTCAGAAATTCACGTCGGTTCATGGTCATGGTCAAACCTCCTCAAGAGCTTCGTCGCTGTATTCGTAAGCCAAAGTCACCGACATGATGTCGGCCACCTGATGGACCTGGATAATCGAGTCGGAGACGGCGTAACCTTCGCCATCCTCGACGACAACAATCATTCGTCCCGCACCGTCGTCATGCGCGACGGCGGCGCCGGCAACGGCTTCCACCCCCGCCTTGACCTGTTCGGCGCGAGCCGGGAAATATTTCAGAACCAGACTGACAATCTTCATGCGGCACCTTGCGTGGCAATGGAACGTGAGGAATCGGGGAACATGGCGATCGCCTGCGTCGGGCAATCGGCCAGGCAGGCGCCGCAGCCGGTGCAGGCGGCAACATCGAGTTGCGGCAGGGAGACGCCACCGAGACGCGGCGGAAAGCTGATCGCCCGCGCTTCGCAGGCTTCGCCGCAGGTGCGGCAAACAACATTGAGGACGGCCAGACAGGTCTTGGCGAAAACCGGCAGCAAGGACCAGGCGGCCTGCCCGTCGATTTTTTCCAGGGCACCGTCGCGGCAGGCGCTCAGGCAGTCGCCGCAGAAGGTGCAGCCGGCAGGCGCCCGGCCCGGCGTGAAGTCGGCCTCGGGAAAGCCGCCACTGCCCTTGACCAGCAGATGGGTCGGGCAGGCATCGATACAGGCATCGCAACGCGTGCAGTTTTCCAGGAAAGCCGCCTCGGCCAAGGCCCAGGGCGGGCGCATGACATCGCCACTGCCGTTGTGGCGAACCCCGAGAAATGCGCGGCGGGAAACTTGCACCTTGACTGCCCCCTTGAATGATCTGAGCTGCATCATAGGGAGGCGTTTCCGTGAAAAACAGGGGGTAAAAGACGTCGACCGCTACGCCTCCTACCTCCAAAGCGGTAGATGATTCGCCCCGCTGGCACAGGCATTTCCACGTAAAATCAAGGCCATGTAAAAACACGCCGCGCCGGGTGCCACCTTCGGGCAATACCCACAACGCCAGCCGGGGTAAGCCGCAATACACACCATGACAAGCTTCTTGAAATCGATTACCCATGCCCTGCGCGACTCCGTGCTGGCCCGGCTCGGCATCGCGATGGGCACACTCGCCCTGCTCTCCTTCATTTCCATCGTGATGTCCACGGCGGTGGCCGACAACATCAGCGGCAAGGCGAACGCGATCAATCTCTCCGGTTCGCTGCGCATGCTGAGCTTCCGCACCCTGAGCGAGGTACAGCAGCCGGACAAGCGGCGCCAGGCGCTCGACACCGTCGACCAGTTCGAACGCCGCCTGAACAGCCTGGACCGCTTCATCAAGGCCAAGTCGGTCGACAACGTCGCGCTCGATGACGCAATCGGCGTCGTCAGCACGCACTGGCAGGCCAGCATCCGGCCGCTGGCGCGCGCCGCCGCCGAAGGCAACGCCGACGCGCTCAACGAAATGGCGCAGGACGTGCCGGTCTTCGTCGGCCAGATCGACCTGGTGGTGCAACTGATCGAGGAAGATCTCGAGCGCAAGGTCAATTTCCTGCGTGCCACGCAATTCGTGCTGCTTGCGATCATCGTCCTGCTCAGCCTGGTCACCACCTGGATGCTGCGCCGGCAGCTGGTACTGCCCCTCGCCGAACTGCTCAAGGCGGCAAAAACCGTGTCGCAGGGCGCGTTTACCGTGCGCGTCCAGCATGTCACCAGCGATGAGCTGGGCCAGATGGGGCGCGCCTTCAACACCATGATCGGCGAAATCGCCAACATGTACGCCCACCTCGAAGACAAGGTCGAGGAGAAGACCGAGGAGCTGACCCGCAGCAATCGCTCGCTCGAACTGCTCTACCGGACCAGCCAGCAACTATCGGCCAGCGACCTCAAGCTGGACATGATCCAGGCCATCCTGCAGGAAGTTGAAAGCGCCCTCGAACTCGGCCACAGCATGGTCTGCATCAGCGAGAACGGCCAGCTGCCGGCGCACCCGGTACTCGGCGACCTGAGGCCGGACGAGTTGCAGGCGCTATGCGGTCAACACGATTGCGGGCACTGTTTTGAACGCGCCCAGCAACCGCTCGCCGAACAGGCCGCGGCGGCCGACCCGACGGCACAGCAGATCCTCTTCCTGCCGATCGGCGACAGCGAGAAACTGCGCGGCACCATGCCCATCTTCATCAAGGCCGGCGCCGCGCTACCGCGCGACAAGGCGCGCATCATCGAAACGGTGGGCCACCATGTCTCGAACGCCCTCTCCAACATGCGCCGCGCCGAAGAAAAGCACCGTCTCGCGGTGCTCGAGGAACGCTCGGCGATCGCCCGCGAACTGCACGACTCGATCGCCCAGTCGCTGAGTTACCTGAAAATCCAGGTCACCCGCCTGGAAAAGAACATCGACCCGGCCACCGACGCCTACGCCATTGCCCAGGAACTGAAGAACGGCCTCAGCTCGGCCTACCGCGAACTGCGCGAACTGATCACCACCTTCCGCCTGCGCATCGACGAGCGCGGCTTCAATGCGGCGCTGCAGGAAACCATCGCCGAATTCTCGGAAAAACTCGGCTTTCCCGTCCGCCTCGACAACGCCCTGTCCGGCATCGTGCTGACCGGCAACGAGGAAATGCACGTCATCCGCGTCATCCGCGAAGCGCTCGGCAATATCGAACGCCATGCCGGCGCCAGGACAGCCAGCGTGGACATCCGCGTCGACGACGAACATGCGGTCAGCGTCCGCATTGCCGACAACGGCCGCGGCTTCGATCCGGAGCGCATTCCCGCCAACCATTTCGGCACCAGCATCATGCGCGACCGCGCCCTGATCCTCGGCGGCGAACTGTCAATCGAAACCGGCTTCGGCCAGGGCACCGCGATCACGCTCAGTTTCCGCCCGCAAAGCTACCGCCAGCCCACACCCTGAGGAACCCCATGCCCGATATCACCCGCGTCCTGGTCATCGACGACCATCCCCTGTTCCGCCGCGGCGTCTGCCAGTTGCTCGAACTCGAAAGCGGCTACGCCGTGGTCGGCGAAGCCGCGAGCGGCCAGGAAGGCATCGCCCGCGCCCGCGAACTCGACCCCGACCTGATCCTGCTCGACCTCAACATGAAAGGCATGAACGGCCTGGAAACCCTGCGCACCATGCGCGACCACGAGATCGACGCACGCATCATCATCCTCACCGTCTCGAACGCCCCGGAAGACCTGATCGCCGCCATCCGCGCCGGCTCCGACGGCTACATCCTGAAAGACAACGACCCGGCTGACATGCTCAGCCTGATCGGCAACGTGATGAAAGGCCAGAACGCGATCAGCCCGGAGCTGACCAGCCTGCTTGCCACTGCGCTGCGCCAGGAAAGCGTCGTCGACAGCCGCAACGCCGCCAACCTGACCGAACGCGAAACCGCCATCCTGAAATGCCTGGCCGTCGGCAAATCAAACAAACTGATCGCCCGCGAACTCGACATCATGGAAAGCACGGTCAAGGTACACATCCGCAACCTGCTGAAAAAACTAAAATTTCGCTCGCGCGTCGAAGCCGCGGTCTGGGCGGTAGCGAACCAGATTCACTGAGGTCACTTTGGCAATTGCACTGTGTAGGTGACTTGTTGCTCAAGCACTCCTCCATGTCCGGCTGTATTTGTATAGGAGTAGTTTCCGAGAGTGATTGTGAGGCTCTCTTTCGTGACCTGAACCTCCCAAAGCATCGGCCACTTTCCCTCCGGAATGAACTGAGAAATATCGGGAAGATCAACCCGCAATGCACCGATTGGATTCCCGGTTTGCGTAAAGCGATGAACAATTAGCTGCTCTTTGTCTCGTCTTTTTATCGCGAAGACATCGCTCTCACCGCAGACCACTACCTCCATCAAAGCAGGCGCTTTCGCCAATTGGATGGCAGTCTGTTTTATGGGAATCTGATTTCCATTCTTCAAAAGAAGCGAGTGTCCAACCATATGCCATCCGCCGCCATCGCGATATTGGCGAATGTTCTCAATGCCTTCTACGATTCCTTTGCAGTTATTGCGGAGGTAGCCTGAGCCGGTCCAGTTTCCCTGTGCTTTTTGACAATCGTCGGCAGTAACGGTTTGGGGCACGCCAGAGGATTGTTTGACTTTGGCTGTCAGCACAGGGGCATTCATTTCCGCCCTGATGTTCTGTTCCGCAGCCTCCTCAAGTTGAGGATTAGGTAATGGGTGAATGCGCGCACATGACTCTTCTTTCGCTACGTAGAACTTACTAGCCTCTAAAATTGGCTGTCCTGGCTTTGTGCCCCCCCCAACCAGCACCGCCTTCTAATCTGACTTTGTCTTGCGGCGTAATCAGTTTGTCCCTGTATTCTTTCCCGTAGCGTATGTCATGGGTACTTCGAAGTAGGTTCACTTTCAGATTTGCTGGCAATTCGACAAGTGGAATACGCCTCCACATTTCATTTTTAAAAGCAAACGCAACGAGACCTTCTTGGGGAAAATCGTATTTGTTGCATGGTGCCCAATCATGTATCGGCATAACTAAGAAGGGGGTGTTGCCGATGACGTCAAGAATGTCTGGCATGTAGTCAAAAAAACCACTTGTCATCATTTTCCCACTTCACTTTTTTTCCATCGAGAGAAAAGTGAATCGATTGCTTTTTGAGGCGCCCTCTACCAGATCGGCCCCATTCATCCGGCCCATAGGTGGCATCGCGATGAACCAAGAGTAGTTGCCCGTTGGAAAGCAAAACCTCTTCGTTCCAGGAAACCGTTTTTGACATAAACGGGAATCCCGCCGCTGCGCCCAGGCTGACGCATAAAAAAGAAACCACGAATAGACGAGTGAGTGACATTTATTACTCTCAGCTGCGCTGCAGGAAATAGCGCTCATGCCATCATCGTGACGCGAACCACATGGAATAACAAGCCAACTTTTTAGTCTCTCGATTTGGCCACAGATGGCAGCTACGGGGCGATTGATAATTTGAGCCTGGCCCCTTTTATTCCACTTTTATTCACATATATTAGTCCGACAGGCTGCTAGAAAAGCACATCCCCATCGTCCGCAGGTGCCGGGGTACGCTCCCTACTTTCACGAGATATCCTCCCGCCAATGGACGCCTGGACAAGGAGACGAAAGCTAGGAATCAGAGGAAGGAGCTTGCTATAGTAAATGGGAGCCCCGTCAGATGAACGGAGTTCTTTCCATATATCTTGCTCGAAGAGCCATTCCCAAGACCTATCCGAGCAGGCGTGGAGTAAGAAAACGGCCTGCCTAAGCTCGGAGGTTATATCCTGCCAATCGGGGAGGCGCCCCGAGGATAACTCGGAATAGAAAGTATCCAGCACCCGATCCGCCAGTGCTATGTCCTCCGCCATGACCACAGGATCAAACTCCACCTCCTCTTCCGTCCAATGGGAGTAATCCGTCATTTTTTGCTCCCCCAAAGGGACATTTCCTTGATCCGGGCCAGCTCCACGCGGAAAGCCGCAATGTGGGAATTGAACGATTGTTCCAAAATCTCCTGAGCCTGCAGGTAGGCGGCTTTTAAGTCCGTCTCCGCCTCCCAATCTCTCGGGGCCTCCGTGTTTTGCCGGTCAAGATAGTCTCGGACTCGCTCGAAAGCTTCCTCAACCGCGAGATAAGCCCTAGCCCGCTCCTCATGGGATTCTCCTTTGTATTGCGCATACAAGTGGGGAATCTCGCACAGGTCCTCGGTGGCCTGGGAAATACTGCTAGGTGCTGGTTTTTGGTTCATGATGAATCCTCATGTAGTTGATGATGGTGATACAGGCGCCATTGTGGTTATCACGACATGAAAAATGCCAATAGATTTCCGCACAAACCAACCACAAAAAAGAGAAAGTAACGGCATTGGGGTCAGACTGAAGTGGCCCCCTGAGTCAAGTGCGTATTCCACCCCAAACCAGCCACCGATTCCGATTCAAACCCTGCCACTGATTCCAGTCGAAAGCAGCCACCCGCTCCACTCGAAACCCTACCAGCCATTCCGATCCAAAGTCGGCCACTCATTCCAAAGGAAACCCGCCACGCAGGCGGGTTCATTTTTTGAGCCGGTTGCGCTCAGGTCGTCGCTGATTTCCGTGCCCGCTGTTTACGCATCGACTCCCCCTTCAGTTCAAGGCGGTGCGAGCCGCTGACCAGACGATCCAGGATGGCATCCGCCACCGTCGGATTGCCGCCGCTCAGGTAGTCGTGCCAGCGATCCACAGGCAATTGGCTGGTGATCAGCGTCGAACGAGTGCCGTTGCGGCATTCAATTACCTCAAGCAGATCATTACGCCCAACCGCATTGAGCGCCGCCATCCCGAAGTCGTCTAAAACCAGTAGATCGACTTTGGCCAGTTGCATGAGCCGCTTACGGAAACTGCCATCGCCGTGCGACACCGCCAAATCTTCTAACAACAAGGGCAAACGCAGAAAGCTGACGGACATCCCCTGCCGACAGGCCTGATTACCAAAAGCACATGCCAGCCAGGTTTTACCACTCCCTGTCGGGCCAGTCGTGATCAGGTTATGCCCATGCCGAATCCAGTTGCCCAAAGCCAGCGAAGCGATCTCAGCCCGATCCAGCCCACGACCTGGCCGGAAATCAATGTCTTCTACACATGCACTCTCACGCAACTTGGCCAACAGCAGAAGGCGCTGCAATTTTCGATTCTCCCGGCAGGTGGATTCCTGATCGACCAGCAATCCGAATCGCTCTTCGAAACTCAGCGGTCCGGCCAGTGTGCTGGCCAGTTGATCCTCGAAACCTTTGGCCATGCCAAATAGCTTCATCTCGTTAAGCTTATGTAGGGTGTCTTGTATCATCATGGTTGTTTTCCCTCAATTAATGGTAATAGTCGGACCCGCGTACATTCGGGTGATGGAAGGAGGCTTCCTGGAAGTCGTCATCGGGTGCTTGCTGCTGATCCAGTCCCGTCCGTAGAATTGAGCGCACACTACTCAATGAATTGGCGCCGATATCGATGGCACGTGTACACCCAGCCTCCAGACGTTCGGCGCCGAATTCCTTTTCCATACGTTTCAACGCGCCGGCTGAGCGGTAACCTTGCTCCTTGAGCTTCGTCGTCGATAGCAGGATCTGCAGGAAGGCTCGGGTATTCGGACCGATCGTCGTCGCCCAGACCAATTCATGGTCTGCGCTCCATAATCCAAAGTAGCGATCCGCCGGTTGCAGATGCTGAGGATCAATGACCGGCACCACGCCACCACTTCTGGCGTGGCTCGCCACTCGTCGACCACGATGCAGGATTTCAATGGTGGCCGACGTGATCCGCAATTCGATCGATTGTTTGCAAAGGGTGAAGGGCGCACTGTAGATACACCCGTCGACATCGAAACAGCCATCGAGCCCAATGCGGACCTTGCGGAACTCGGTGTATTCGAAGGCCTGTGTCGGCAACGCCGTGAGTTCCGGTTGATCCAGCGCTTCGAATTGCGTGCGCCGGGAACCAGGAAGCTTTTGGAACTTGCGCTCATTCAGATCATTGAGCAATTCGCAAATCGCTTCATTCAATTCCAGCAAGTTCGTAAAAACCCGCTTGCGCAAGCGAAACAGAATCCAGCGCTCGACGATCAGCACGGCGTTTTCAGCTTTGGCTTTGTCTTTGGGCTTGCGTGGCCGGGCTGGCAGAATCAGCGTGTTGTAGTGTTCTGCCAGATGCAGATAGGCCGGATGCACTTTCGGTTCGGTGCGGCTTGCCTTGGTGACCGCCGATTTCAGGTTGTCGCAAACGACGGCCTGCGGAACCCCGCCGAAGAACTCGAACATTCGCGTGTGGGCGGCAATCCAGTCGGGCAACTGCTGGCTCCAATGCGCCTCGGCGTAGGTGTAATTCGACGCACCGAGTATCCCGACAAAAATTTGGGCCTTTCGCACTTCCCCGGTCTCTGGATCAAGGATGACGACCGTCGATCCTGCATAGTCGACAAACACCCGCTCGCCAGCGACATGGGTTTGCCGCATGTAACGCTTCAAACCCTGCTGCCATTCGCGATAACGATCACAAAATAGACTGTAGCCGATGCCACTCGGCTGTTCAGCTAAAAATTCCTCGTGTAGCACCTGCAGCGTGGCCCCCTTACGTTTCATTTCGTGATGAATGACCGCCCACGCCGGTTCCGGCTTGCGAAGCGCATTCACGCTCATTGGGGGAAAGAGCCGATCCTCCAATTGCGCGTCATCGAGATCGGGCGGCAGCGGCCAGTTAAGACCGGTCGCTGTAGCTCGTGTCAGATAATCGGTCACGACATCGCGACTGAGTCCAAGACTCCTGGCGATACGACGCCGGCTGGCGCCGGCTTCAAAAGCAAGGCGCAGAACTTGCCGAATTTTGCGCATGGCGATTCTCCTGTTGGCCATGATGATGCCGGCCGCGCCAGGGCGCAGACGGCTGTTTCTCCAGGTGAGACCCGCGTGCGCCATCCTTCTGGAAGGCGCCGGAGCCGATCATTGGGAACATAGGGAAGGCCGCCGGTCTTGACAGACCGGCTAGAGGAATCGCAAAATCCGTGCGAAGTTTAGTTACGGAAGTTCTGAAAGGGCTTGGAGGTGGTACTCCGAGCCCTTTTGCTTTTCCTGGCCCCAAATTGACATTGAGCGTCAGGTCATGGCTTAACCTCCCCATCGGTTGCGCCATCCTCATGCGGGAGCCGTTTCGATACTGCATGGCGGGGCTTGAATACGTAACGCTCCGGCCAGAGCTCTTCAATCGAAAGCCCGAGCAGGCCGGCAATGTGTTGCGCCACGGCATACGCCGAGATCCGGCCATAGATGACGTTGCTGACCACGCCGCCGGAAACGCCAACATCCCGGGCGATCTGGGCCTGCGTCTTGCCAAGGCGGCGCAGGCGATAGCTAATTTCGATAGCGTCCATGCTCAATTGAGGTGACATTGGTTTATTAGAAGAGTAGCCTATCTGTTAGCGGATAACGACATTCGCGATAGAGACAAATATACGCTATATGAGAATATCAAATCAAGGAAATTGGGGAGATGCCCCGCTTGGACTGGAGGGACTGGCTCTCCGCTTCGCGCAAGCGATTTCCCATACTGGCCTGAATCAATCGGAATTTGCCCGTACGCTGGGCATTTCGGCCGGTTTCGTCAGTGACGTGGTGCGCGGTCAGAAAAAGCCGGGTGCGGAGTTTCTCTATGCCGTGCGGACCACCTTCGGCATTTCCGTCGATTGGCTGCTCACGGGCGAAGGAAACCTCACAGGGAATAGCGGTATCGATCTTGACCTGCTGCGGACCGTTCGATTGCAGATTGCTGTGGCCCGTTCGGCGATCATCGACGCCAACCCGACGGCAAAAGCCTTGCTGCTCCTGATTCGCGACGGCCGCTTGCAGGAAGCCGCCGCCGAACCCGATATCCGCGCCTTTCTCGACCTGGTTGCCCCGACCGATCCCGATGCGGAACTCGCGATAGAACTGTACAACGGGCAATTGTGGACCACCGATGCCGGCGCCCAGCGGCGCAATTTGCTGGCAGCCGCCATGGCGCATTTCGAGGCCCGAAAGCCCATTGATAAGGTGGCCGCCCTGGCCCGCTCATCCGGCAGCACCATACAGATCAATATCAGCCCCTCGCAACGCAATGCGGGACGTGACTATCACGAGGGCTGAACGGTTTTTCTCAACCGTAAGGGAGTGCATCATGAAGGACGAGCAACCGCAAGACCTCGACATCACTCAACTGAATCTGGCCCTCGAACAACGCAATGCCGGCCGGGACTACCACGAGTATTTCATCCCCGGCAGCATCAAGCTGGTATTGGCCACCTGGACCAAAGAGAAACTGGATCGCGTCGCCAAAGACAATGACCGGTTGTTTGGGTATCGCTTCGGATTTAAGGCAACCAAAGTAGTTCGTGAGGAAACCATCGACTTTCAGAATAAATACGATCTCTCGGATGACGAAATCCGCTGGTTGAAGCGTGCGGGCCACATCCGTATCACTCGCACCGAGTTCATCATTGATCGTAGTCGCTTGATGCCTATTTATGGCTGGATACAGCTCAGTATTCTGAGCGCCATTCTCTGTGGCGGAATTTTCCAGGTGGCGCTTTCTGCCGAGCCAGAATGGAAACGGATGTTGGGCCAAATTCTTCTCGGCCTCATCTGGCTGGGCGCAGGTGCAGTTTTACTCAAAATGTTTGTCGTGCCGTGGCGCACGCTAAAACAATCTGGCGTTCTTGATACCCCAGAAAAAGCACGCTGAGCGCACTGAATTAACCTCTCCGGCACCCGCCCACACCTCGTTGGAACAGATCATTCCGACATGGCGGCTACGACTTGGATGATCGCGTGCCGGAGAGCATGACAAGCAGGGCGACCAATGCCAGCAGTGGTAAAGCAAAATAAACCACGATATCCCAAGTCATCAGGGACGAATCTCCTCTCGATCTCGCTTTTAATACTCCCATATTTCATATCCTTTTGAAATATCACGAAGGTCTGAACTGAGTTGCCCCCCCCAATGCACGCTCCGTTAATTTGTTCCAGATATGCAAAAAAACGTACGAAATATGACGTTTGTTGTATTGACGTGGCATGGTCTCGTACTCAGAATGCCCTTAACTAAAATGGGCTATTCAGATAACAATGGCATCAGTGGGAAAGCTGCGGGACAACGATGTGCTGTGGCTGCTCGGTAGCCTCTGCAGCCTTTATCGCCAGCCATTCGATGCCAATCTCGTCGCGCAGGAATTCCCGCCGCCGTATTCGCTGGAAACCTTCCACGAATCCGCCCGGGCGCTGGGCTATAAAACCGGGACTTGCACCACCGCCCATCTGGATTGGTTGAAGCTGCCGCTGCCGTCCATTGCTTTCCTGCGCGCGACTCCGGAAACCGTACCCGAAGCAGAAACACCGCAGGCCACCATTCCCGTCCTCGTCCTCAAGACGGATGGCCAGAAGCTTCTCTATTTTCGGGCTGGCTCGCAAACCCCGGAAACCATCGCGGTCGAAGAAGTCGCCACCCAGTTCGAAGCCGAAATCATCCTGATTTCCCGTGAAGCCAGCGGCACCAATAAGGGTGACGAAGTTCCCGGTTTCACGGCCGAGAAGAAGGAATTCGGGTTTAAATGGTTCATCCCCGAACTCCTCAAACACAAAACCATCTGGCGCGACGTGCTGCTCGCCAGCCTGTCCATTCAACTGGTCGGTTTGGCGACGCCGCTGTTCACCCAGGTCATCATCGACAAGGTCGTCGTCCACCAAACCAACAGCACCCTGATCGTACTGGGCGTGGCACTCGTCATGTTCATGCTGTTCACCAGCACCATGACCTGGTTGCGTCAGTACCTGGTGCTGCACACCGGCAACCGCATCGATGCTGTGCTCGGTAGCCAGGTCTTCCGGCACCTGCTCAGGCTGCCGCTGCCCTATTTCGAGAACCGTCCCACCGGCACCCTGGTCGCCCGCCTGCACGGCGTCGAAACCATCCGCGAATTCGTCTCTAGCGCCGCCGTCACGCTGGTCCTCGATTTCCCCTTCCTGCTCATCTTCCTGGCCGTGATGTTTGCCTATAGCTGGCAACTCTCGCTGATCGCCGTCGGTTTGCTCGGTGCCATCGCCTTCATCAGCTTCCTGGTCGCCCCGGTATTTCGCGACAAGCTCAACCTGCAGTTCATGCTTGGCGCCAGAAACCAGTCCTTTCTCACCGAGTACGTCGCGGGCATGGCGACGGTGAAGTCATTGCAGATGGAAGCCGACATCGACAAGAAATACGGCGACTTCCTCGCCCAATATCTGGCGGCCGGCTTCTCGACCAAGCAGGTCGGCAATACCTACAACGTCATCGCCAACGGCCTCGAACAAGTCATGACACTGGCCATCCTGGTCGTCGGTGCCTTGCTGGTCATGCAGAACGATGGCTTTACGGTGGGCATGCTGGTTGCCTTCCAGATGTTTGCCGGACGGATGAGCCAGCCGCTGTTGCGACTCGTCGGCTTGTGGCAGGAATTCCAGCAGGCCAATATCGCCGTCAAACGCCTCGGCGACATTCTCGACATGCCGCATGAACCGCACACCCTGACACCGACCCGCGAGAACCAGGGGCCGGGCCGCATCGACCTGCAACATCTTGCCTTTCGCTATTCCGAACACCACCCCTGGCTCTACAAGAATCTCAGCCTGAGCCTGAAACCCGGCCACCTTACCGTGCTGATGGGCCCCTCCGGTTGCGGCAAAAGTACCCTGGCCAAACTGTTGCTCGGTTTCTACCAACCCAACGAAGGCCATATCGCCCTCGACGGCAAGGATATCCGCCACCTCGCCGCCAACGAACTCAGAAACACCTTTGGCGTCGTGCCGCAGGAAACCGTGCTCTTCGCCGGCACCCTCTACGACAACCTGGTCATGGCCCACCCGCATGCCAGCTTCGAGGACGTCATCCAGGCCTGCAAGGCGGCGGAAATCCACGAAGTCATCGAAACGCTCAATGATGGATACCAGACGGAAATCGGCGAACGCGGTACCGGGCTATCTGGCGGGCAGCGACAACGCATCGCCATTGCCCGGGCGCTGCTCAAGCGGCCGAAGATTCTGGTCTTTGATGAAGCGGTGTCCAATCTGGATCAGCAGACGGCAGAACACTTTGCGCGAACGATCAACAAGCTCAAGGGGAAGGTGACGATGCTATTTATTACGCATCAGATTCCACGGGGGTTGCAGGTGGATGAAGTGATTGAGCTTGGTGTAACTACAACTCGGCAAATGGAGGTTGTAGAGGATGATAACTAATATCAACACCGACGGCGAATTCCTGACCACATTGGCTCGCAAGCCAACATCCCCAACAGCCACTACTGAGTGGAGGGCATTGACCTGCATTCCCAGGCGCTGCTCACAGCCTTCCTGCAAAGCGATCCAAACGCGGCCACCAACACCAATGCCAACGCAAAAAACGCTCAACCGGGTCACCTTCAAGCTGCCCGATCTATTGAAAATGTTGTTCGACAAGAACCTGTACGCCTTCGATACCAGTAAGGCAAATAGCACCGAAGGGAATGCGCCATGAGCTATGGATATTCGCTGTTGAGGCGCTTCGCACCGTTACTATCCCTGATCGCCCTGTTCAGCCTGAACGCCTGCGCCGGACTATTCGGATTGGGGGGCGATAGCTGGCAAGAAGAAGTCCTGCTGCATGACGGCAACAAGCTTGTCGTAGATCGAAGCGTCGAGCGAGGTGGCCCCCATGAAATTGGGCAGAAACCTGCCTACACCAAACAGACGCTGGCGTTTACGCATCCGGCCACGGGTGAGCGGGTCGTTTGGGAGGACAAGGCCACACCCGATTTGGGCAATAGCAATTTCCTGCCTATGGCGCTCGATATCTACCAGGGCAAGATTTATCTGGTCGCCAACCCGATGGGGTGCCTAGCCTACAACAAGTGGGGCAGGCCAAATCCACCCTACGTCATTTTCCGCTACGACGGCAAGACCTGGGTGCGTATTCCGTTGCACGAGCTACCGCCGGAAACCAAGACTCCTAACCTGATTGTTTCGTCGCCAGACACGCAAGTGGAGAGCCTACGGAAACGCTTTGTCGATTCAGAGGCCATCAAGCGACTAAATGCCGGATTTCGGCAACCCGAATACAAAGCCATTCTGCGGGAGGCCTTATCGAAGGAGCGGCTTGAGCAGATGTGCGAGGAACGGGTTTTGTACAACGGGTATTGGATTATTCCAAACGACCCGATTGCTCGAAGCATGATTGATCAACGCGAAAAGCAGGATAAGCAGTAATAAATCATTGAGGTAATCCCCCGGCTCTGCCGGGGGACTCACCCAGGTTTGACCTATACGGCGGTCGTTGTGAGTCTTCTATCTCGACCAAGAGAAGGAGATTCACGATGCAAGAGTATCAAAGCCTGAGTCACAGCCGGTGGAACTGTAAGTACCATGTGGTGTTCATCCCGAAGAAGCGGAAGAAACGGATATTTGGGGCACTACGCCCGCATCTCGGGGAGATTTTCCGAGAGCTGGCAAAGCAAAAGGAGTCGGAAATCGTCGAAGGGCACCTGATGGGTGACCACGTGCACATCTGCATCAGCATTCCACCGAAGTTTGCGGTGTCGAACGTGGTCGGCTTCCTCAAGGGCAAAAGCGCGATTGCGATCGCGAGAGATTTTGGTGGGCGAGCCCGGAATTTCACGGGCGAAGTGTTTTGGGCGCGAGGCTATTTTGTCTCGACGGTCGGGCTGGATGAGGCGATGGTGAGGGCCTACATTCGTAACCAGGAAGATCAAGATGAACGCTACGACCAGATGAAATTAGGCGTATAGCCGCCCTGGGCGGCTCCAGGTTTACCAGCGCCTTTGAGGCGCCCCAGTGATAGGCCCCCGGCTCTGCCGGGGGGGATTTAACTTTTCGGAGAATCGAAATGACCACGATTGTCGACTTTGCTTTGCTTGCGGGTGCCTCGTATTACGATACGCGCTCGGACATCAACCGTTTTCCGCTCCCGAATGGCTGGACCATCTATTCCCGTCTCCCGGAAGATAAATCAAGTGGCTTTGAAGCTACTGCTTACAAAAGCGGCAGCGAAATCGTCATCTCGTACGCTGGCACGAACCCCGCCGATCTTTCCGGCGACATTGCCACGGATGGGGCACTCGCCTTGGGGAACATTTGCGACCAACTTCGCCAGGCTGCCGACTATTACCTGCAAATCAAGGCGCTCAACGCCAACGCGACTATCACCTTCACTGGTCACAGCCTGGGCGGTGGCCTGGCTTCGTTGATGGCCGTTTATTTTAACGAAAGTGCCACCACCTTCGACCAAGCCCCGTTCCGCCGCTCTGCCCTGATATCTAGGACAAACATCGGCGGCAACATCATCACGCACTCGACCGCGGCCGACTTGCTGAGCTACCTACGAAACAAAGGCACTTACAGCGAGAAACAGTTGGCTAGCCTCAAAGCGTTTGTCATTGCAGGCGACCCTTCGTATCCCAATCCTATCGCTGGGGACCCACTTGCCGTTCGTGAACAGAAAGTCACCAATATCAACACCGATGGCGAATTCCTGACCAGTTGGCCGGTGGTGCCCACCTCCAACCGTATCGGCTCGCAGGCCGATATTCCCAATAGCCACGACGGAGTAGGTGGCATCGACCTGCATTCCCAGGCGCTGCTCACGGCCTTCCTGCAAAGCGATCCGACCGCGGCCACCAACTCCAATGCCAATGCAAAAACGCTCAACCGGGTCACCTTCAAGCTGCCCGATTTGTTGAAGATGGTGTTCGATAAGAACCTGTACGCCTTTGATACCAGCATAGCGAATAGCCCCGAAAGGAATGCGGCATGAGCTACGGACATTTGCTGTTGAGGCGTTTCGCCACCTTACTAGCCCTGGTCGCCCTGTTCAGCCTGAACGCCTGCGCTGGATTGCTCGGTTTCGGTGGCGACAGTTGGCAAGAAGAAGTCCTGCTGCACGACGGCAACAAGCTTGTCGTAGACCGAAGCGTCGAGCGAGGTGGCCGCCACGAAGTTGGACAAAAGCCTGCCTACACGAAACAGGCGTTGGCGTTTACGCATCCGACCACGGGTGAGCGGGTCATTTGGGAAGACAAGGCCACACCCGATTTGGGCAGCAGTAATTTCCTGCCCATGGCGCTCGATATCTACCAGGGCACGATTTATCTGGTTGCCAACCCGATGGGGTGCCTAGCCTACAACAAGTGGGACAGGCCGAACCCTCCTTATGTCGTATTCCGTTACGGAGGCAAGACTTGGGAGCACGTTCCATTGCAGGAGCTTCCCTTGGAAACCAAGACCCCGAATCTGATTTCGTCGTCGCCCGACACTGAAGTGGAGCGCCTAGGGAAATACTTTGTAGATGCTGAAACGATACGGCGAATTACCAGTGAACTTCGTCAGCCTGAGAATAAGAGCATTTTGAGGGAGGCTGTGGCGGCGGGGTTGGGAATAAGCAGTTGTGAAGAGTTAATTCATTACAAATGTGGCTGGGGGGCCCCCGGCGAATTTAATCGAAAGTATTTCGAGAATATT
Organism: Quatrionicoccus australiensis; assembly: GCF_020510525.1. Classification (NCBI taxonomy): domain Bacteria; kingdom Pseudomonadati; phylum Pseudomonadota; class Betaproteobacteria; order Rhodocyclales; family Azonexaceae; genus Quatrionicoccus; species Quatrionicoccus australiensis. The sequence goes on along the minus strand of NZ_CP075188.1, from coordinate 1,732,295 downwards.
TGTAAGTAACGAATTCAAGGGGAAAAACTGATCATGACAGTAAGTATTGAATACGCGTTGTTGGCCGGTATTGCATATCGCTCCACCCGTGCCCAGGTCAACCGTTTCCCAGAGCCAACTGACTTAGGATGGAGTGAGGTTGGTGGTTCTTACCGGAACTTGCCAAATAGCGGTTTCGAGGCCGTTGCCTTTCAGAAGGCCTCCGAGATCGTCATTTCCTACGCTGGCACGAACCCCGCCGATCTTTCCGGCGACATTGCCACGGATGGGGCACTCGCCTTGGGGAACATTTGCGACCAACTTCGCCAGGCTGCCGACTATTACTTGCAAATCAAGGCGCTCAACGCCAACGCGACTATTACCTTCACCGGCCACAGCTTGGGCGGTGGCTTGGCTGCGTTGATGGCCGTTTATTTCAACGAAAGTGCCACCACCTTCGACCAAGCTCCGTTCCGTCGTTCTGCCCTGAGTTCTACCTCGAACATCGGTGGCAACATCATCTCCCACTCGGTTGCAGCCGATTTGCTGAGCTATCTACGAAACAGGGGTAGTTACAGCGAGAAACAGTTGGCTAGCCTCAAAGCGTTTGTCATTGCAGGCGACCCCGCGTATCCCAATCCTATCGTCGGGGACACGCTTGCCGTTCGTGAACAGAAAGTCACCAATATCAACACCGATGGCGAATTCCTGACCAGTTGGCCGGTGGTGCCCACCTCCAACCGTATCGGCTCGCAAGCCGATATCCCCAATAGCCACGATGGAGTAGGTGGCATCGACCTGCATTCCCAGGCGCTGCTCACGGCCTTCCTGCAAAGCGATCCGACCGCGGCCACCAACAGCAATGCCAACGCAAAAACGCTCAACCGGGTTACTGAATCGCCCCGGGTTTCGTAGAGGCTCCGTGGTTTAAGTGCAGGCGTGTTCAGCCTGCGCGGTGAGTTGCAGATAATACCGATCCTCAGCCTCGGCGGGTGGGATGTAGCCGATGGGCTCAAGGAGTCGTTGATGGTTGAACCAGGTCACCCATTCGAGGGTGGCGAGTTCCAGGGATTCCACCGTTTTCCAGGGGGGCCGGCGATGGATTAGCTCCGCTTTGTATAAACCGTTGATGGTTTCGGCCAGGGCATTGTCGTAACTGTCGCCCTTGCTACCGACAGAGGGCTCGATACCTGCCTCGGCCAGTCGCTCGGTGTAGCGGATGGAAACGTACTGCGAGCCGCGATCTGAATGATGGATCAAGCTGGCATCCCGTTCTGGTTGGCGAGCATAGAGCGCCTGTTCCAGGGCATCTAGAACAAAGTCGGTGCGCATTGAGCGACTGACCCGCCAACCGACGATACGGCGGGCAAACACGTCGATGACGAAGGCGACATAGACAAATCCTGCCCAAGTGGAAACGTAGGTGAAATCGGAAACCCACAACTGATTCGGCCGATCTGCCTTGAACTGTCGATTGACCCGATCCAGCGGGCACGACGCCGCGGCGTCACCGAAGGTGGTTCGTACCACCTTACCGCGCCTCACGCCGCGCAGACCCAGCCAGCGCATCAGGCGCTCGACGGTGCAACGCGCGACCTGAATGCCTTCCCGCTGCAATTGCCGCCAAACCTTGTCGGCGCCATACACCTGAAAGTTGCTCTGCCAGACGCGCTGGATGTGCGGAGTCAGGAAGGCATCCCGGCGGGCCCTGGCACTCAGCAAAGAGGGATCGCGCTGGCGTGCGGCGTGGCGCCAATAAGCGGACGGGGCGACCTGCAACAACGTGCAGATCGGCTCGACCCCGAAACGCTCACGGTGCCGGTCGATGAAGGCCCTCACTTCTTCTTGAGGCGGTCGAGCTCCGCCTGCGCGAAAAACGCACTGGCCAATCGCAGAATCTCGTTGGCCTGCCGCAGTTCCTTGACTTCGCGTTCCAGCGCCTTGATGCGCTCGCGCTCGGCGGTCGGAATGCCATCACGTACGCCGGTATCGACTTCGTGTTTCTTGACCCACTCGTGCAGCGTCACCGTTGAACAGCCAATCATCGGCGCTATCGACTCGACCGCTGCCCATAGCGAAGGTCGATCCTTGCGTGCTTCCTGGACCAACCGTACGGCGCGCTCTCTGACTTCCGGGGAATATTTGTTCGTCTTACTCATGGCTCCATTCTCTCAAGAAATGGAGCCTCCTCAATTCCCGGGGCGATTCATACCTTCAAGCTGCCCGATCTATTGAAGATGGTGTTCGATAAGAACCTGTACGCCTTTGATACCAGCATAGCGAATACGGAGCACGAAAACTTCCTCGAACGCCTTGTTCGCCACGAGGCAGGCAACGCTCCCGGCGGAGCGAAGGCGGATGCCATGCTCACCCGCTTCACCCGTGATCTCTGGAAAATTGCCAAAGATGGTGGTTTGTCGTTGGCAGATAGCAACGTTAGCAAAGCGCTGACGGCATTTGCCATGCAAATGTATTACGAGAGCCCGAATGCGACGGATGTACACAAAACACTTTTTACTGAAATTAGCGGAGGAATCCACTTTGACCGTGGAGATGTCTCCGCCTCTTTGAATCAAGCCAAAGGTTATACGGCTTATTTTCTGACCTATTTGCAAAATAATTTTAGTGGTAACGAGCTAAATGAAATTCTTGCGGAACTACCCAGTATCAAAGACTGGTATATCCAGGCCGGTACTTCCGGCATGGCTTCAACGGGTGGAACAGAACGAGTCTTCATGTTGGGTGGGGCCAACTCGGACACTGTGACGGGGAGTTCACTGGCCGATATTTTGGCTGGTGGTGCCGGCAAAGACATACTCGTTGGCGGCTCTGGGGCCGATATCCTGCTCGGTGGTGCTGATGCCGACATCCTCTATGGCAACGATGGTGCTGGCGGCGACACCCTCGAAGGAGGTGACGGCTTCGATACCTATTACGCCGATAACGGCGATACCATCCGCGATTCGGACGGTCAAGGCACTGTCTACCTCAATAATAAGCAACTCACCCTGGCTAAGCGCAAAGAGGGGGAAGTCGTCTGGACGGACAACATCGGAAATACCTATGCATTGAGGGGTAATCGTCTGGAGATTAACGATCCTCTGGTAATCGAAGGGTTTAGCAATGATGAATTGGGTATTCATCTAGATGAGGAACCGGATGATCCGATGAAAAAAATAAAAAAGGATTTTGGGGCCGCAGAAAAAGTTATTTCTCCGATCATTCTTGATCTTGATGGCGATGGTGTCGAAACCGTCGGGGCTGAGGCACGTACCTACTTCGACCATGCGGGAGACGGATTTGCCGAAAGTACCGGCTGGGCAGCTCCTGACGATGGTCTTCTGGTTTATGACCGTAATGGAGATGGCCGGATTGGTTCCGGTGCGGAACTATTTGGATCAGAAACAATACTGGAAAATGGCAAAAAAGCGCCAAATGGCTATGCTGCGCTGTCTGAACTGGATAACAACCACGACGGAAAAATAGACAATAAAGATAGTGTCTTCGCCAAACTGTGTATCTGGAAAGATGCGAACAGCGATGGTGTGAGTCAGGCAACGGAATTGCTAACCTTAACTCAGGTGGGGGTGCAATCGCTTGATATCGCTTACAACACCCTCGGTAGCACCGATGCACAAGGCAACATTCACCAGTTAGCCGGCAGTTACACCCGTACCGATGGCAGCAAGGCTGTGGCTGAGGATATCTGGTTTCAAGTAGATAGCACATTCACGATAGCAGAAGATCAACAAGTGGTCTCTATTGATATCGCTGCCCAGCCGAATGCACGAGGTTATGGTCAGGTTTACGATCTCCACCAGGCCATGATGCGTGACAGCAGTGGGCATCTAAGAAGTCTGGTCGCCCAATTCGTTACGCAAAAGGATAGTGCTGCCCGCAAAGAACTTACCGCCCAAATTATTTTTGCCTGGACAGGAGCGGAAAATATGGCGCCAGACAGTCGCGGCTATATGAAGGATGCGCGACAGCTATATGCCATTGAGGCATTTCTGGGAGAAGGCTATGTCCAAGAATCAGGCTATTTCCCAGGTGGTGCGGGACCCGTTGCAGCGGAGTCCCTGGCGGATATTTTTGGCAACTTGTGTGATTATGTCTATGCCGAACTCATGGCGCAGACCCACTTCAAATCCCTATACGATAGTGTAGGGATAGTCTGGAATTCAACCGCCAAAAAAATTGAGCGTGATGTCAGCAATACCGTCACTATGCTCCATCAACTTTATGACGCCGACCCAATCAATAACTCCGTCATTATCAATGAATTTGGCGATACGCTTAGATCAACAGGAGAAATCGGATTGCAAGTGCTTGATGCACTACGTTCCAAAGGTAATCCTCTTGACAGTGGTTTCACTGGTTTGTTAACCAAGATTGGAGCCAACGATTTGATAGGCGATATCAATGACAATAAGCTGAAAGGGGGTAGTGATAACGATGCTTTGTATGGGTATGGAGGGAATGATAGTTTATACGGCAATGAGGGGAGCGATTACCTAGATGGTGGAGCTGGCAACGATAGTCTGCAGGGGGGTACAGGTAACGATGTCTACCAATTTAACCGTGGTGGCGGTCAGGACATCATCTTCGACAGAGACTCGACAGTCGCCAATCTTGACATTGTTCGATTTGGCGCAGGAATAGCACCTAGCGACATTATCGTGGTGCGTAGTGGCTACGATTTGGTATTAAAAATTAACGGCTCTACTGATCAGTTGACTCTGCAGAATTTTGGTGGGGGCGACAATTACAGTATTGAGCGTATCGATTTCAGTGACGGCACGAAGTGGAGTGCGGCGCAATTGCAGGCTCAAATGATTGGCATGCCCGTGGTGGGTACGGATAGCGCCGATACGCTAATTGCTTGGGCCAATGAAAACGCCAGTCTTCAGGGAAAAACCGGAGACGATATACTTATTGGTTTCAATGGCAACGACATTCTTGACGGCGGTGCTGGGCGAGACATCTTGCGCGGCGCTCTCGGCAATGACATCTACCTGTTTAATTTGGGTTATGGGCAAGATACGATTTATGACAATGATTCGACAAAGGGCAATATTGATACAGTCCGTTTTGGCGCTGGAATTGCTCCGAGCGATATCACGTTTGCGCGAAGTAATAATAATCTTGTACTCGGCATTAAAGGCACCAACGATCAGTTGTCGATAGGCGATTGGGGCGATAGCGATGAAGATCCATACCATATTGAGCGCGTGACATTTACCGATGGCTCAATCTGGGATACGGCATATTTAGAGGCACGTGCAACGACCACCCTGACTATAGGGACTAATGGCAACGATGTCCTGGAGGGTGATATCGGGAATAACATCCTAGATGGAGGAGCAGGGAATGATACTCTGCAGGGCGGTACTGGCAACGACACTTACCTGTTTAACCTTGGTGGCGGTCAGGACACGATTTACGATTCTGATTCCACCGTGGGTAACTTGGATATTCTCCAATTTGGTACGGGGATTACGCCAGGTGACATCACCGTTGGGCGTAGTGGCAGAGATATGCTTCTGGGAGTTAAGGGAACGGGCGATCAGGTAAAAATACAGAACTGGGGAATGGGGGATTCCTACCATATTGAGCGTGTTGAGTTTGCCAATGGCACTGTTTTCGATGCCGCTTTATTGCAGTCAAAAATTATCGGGCTACCGGTCGTCGGCACTATCGGTAACGATACGCTGCAAGCATGGGCAGATGAAAACGCCACCCTCCAAGGAATGGGGGGAAATGACACTTTAAGCGGTGGTCTCGGTAACGATGTTCTAGACGGAGGGACTGGCAACGACTCCCTGCAAGGGGGGGTGGGTAACGATATCTACCTCTTTAATCTGGGCGGTGGGCAGGACACGCTTTACGATGCCGATGCTACACAAGGAAATTTGGATACCATCCGTTTCGGAGCCGGAATTGCACCAAGCGATATCACTTTTGTACGTAGCGGCAAAGATATGGTTTTGGGGATCAAGGGAACGAGCGATCAAATCAAAATCGGGAGTTGGGGATACGGGGCGAACAGTTGGATCGAACGCCTCGAATTTGTTAATGGGACCACGTTGGATGCAGCCTTTTTGCAGGCGCAAATTGCCGGAGTGCCTCTTATCGGTAGTGCCGGCAGTGACACACTGCAAGCTTGGTCAGGTGAAAATGCAACCCTTCGAGGGCTTGAGGGAAATGACAACCTCTATGGCAGTGATGGTAACGATACACTGAATGGAGGGGGGGGCAATGATGTTCTGCAAGGTAGTAAGGGGAACGATGTCTATCTGTTTAACCTAGGTGATGGACAAGACACGATTTACGATGCTGATTCGAGAGTGGGAAATCTGGACACCCTCCAATTTGGGGCTGGAATTACTGCAAGCAATATTTCCCTGGAGTGCAGGGGCTCGAATTTGGTAATGAGGATTCAAGGCACTAATGATCAATTGACCGTGCAGTCTTGGCGAGAGGATTCCTGTTATCGTCTTGAGCGAGTAGCTTTTGCCGATGGCACAAGCTGGGATAAAGCATATCTACAGGGTTTGGTGTCAGCATTGCCCATTATGGGAACAATTGGCAATGACACGCTATATGGGGATGTCGGAAACGATATTTTTAATGGCAGTACAGGTAGTGACACATTGATTGGTCGAGAGGGAAATGATGTTTACCTGTTCAATCAGGGGGGTGGGCAGGATACGATTGACGACTTTGATGTCACTATCGGTAATTTGGACACCATTCGTTTTGGCGCCGGGATCGCTGCGAGCGATATAACGATTGTCCGGAGCGGTACGAGCCTAGTCTTTAAGATCAATAACACCAGTGATCAAATTACTGTCAAGAGTTGGTTTGATGGGGACTATCGTAAAATTGAACGCGTGGAGTATGCTAATGGCACTATTTGGAATGCTGCATATTTGCAGGCTTTAGTGTCAGCAATCCCTGTCATGGGAACGGGCGGTAACGATACCTTATATGGGGATGACGGAAGCAATGTTTTGGATGGTAAAGCGGGAAACGATGTCTTATATGGACGTGTCGGGAATGATACTTATCTGTTTAATCGTGGCGATGGACAGGATTCCATCATTGACATCGACAAAACGGCAGGCAATATCGATACCATCAGCTTTGGTTCCGGTATTTCATCTAGTGATATAAGTTTCTCACGTAGTGGTGATGCCCTGCTTCTCAGTATCAACGGTAGTGGCGACCAAATAAAAATCTCAAGCTGGAATCAGGACAACGGGAGTGGCGGTCGTATTGAGCGCGTAACCTTTGCCGATGGAACGACATGGAATGAGGCGTTCTTGCAGTCTCAGATTGCAGCTATTCCGATCATTGGAACAAGTGGAATCGATACCTTATACGGCGATTCTGGCAATGACACCTTGGACGGTGGGGCTGGCAATGACATCTTGCGGGGCGGGAATGGAAATGATGCCTATCTATTCGGTCGAGGCTCTGGGCAGGATTCGATCTACGACGTAGATCAAACACTCAGCAATACCGATGTACTTCGTCTTGGGGCCAATATTTTGCCGACGGATGTCACTGTTAGTTTCAATTCCTCAGGAGATTTACTGCTATCTATCATTGGCACAACGGATGTCGTGACCTTGAAATCATGGCTTCTTCACGATAGTTACAAAGTCGAGAAAGTCATCTTTGCCAATGGTACAACCTGGGGCGTAAGCAACTTGAACTCGATGCTTGCGACACCGCCTTCGGAAGGCGTTAATTACATCTTAGGCACACCAGGAAGCGATGTTATTGATGCACTGGGTGGAAACGATTTGGTTTCCGGTGGCGCAGGCAATGATTCTTTGAGAGGAGGCAGCGGGGATGATGTGCTCTTGGGTGATGGCGGAGCCGATCTGCTCTATGGTGGCGATGGAGCGGATACGCTTTATGCCGATCTCGTTACCGATGATAGTGCGAGCGACCTATTTGATGGTGGAGCAGGCAACGACACGATTCAATCTACGGGTAGCAACGATTTAATTATCGGCGGCACGGGTACAGACAGCATTCTCGTTGCCGAGAGAGGAAATGATGTCCTACTGTTCAACCGCGGGGATGGCCAGGATGCCTGCATAAATTCATCCACTCCTTCCGTGCCACAAAGCGCGGTTTCGTTAGGCGGAGGCATTACTTACGCTGATTTAGCTTTTTCCAAGTCGGGGAGCACGCTGGTACTCGATCTTGGCAACGGCGACAGCATAAAATTCAATAGCTTGCTGGGTTTTTTCAACTCATCAGGCCCCTCTTCTACGCCCGTCAAGGTTCTTCAGTTGATCGTCGAAACAATGCCTGGTTATAGTGCCAGCGCAACTGATCCGTTATTGGCTAAACGTATCCAGCAATTTGATTTTGTCAGTTTGGTCAGCCAGTTCGAAGCTGCGCTTGTCGCAGATCCGACGGTTACAAAATGGCAATTGGCACCTCATTTATCTGAATTTAGCCTAGGTGGTTCAGATACCCAGGCACTCGGTGGTGCCATGGCTTACCAATATGGTAAATCAGGCAACCTGTCCTCCATGACAGATGTGGCAATTAGCACGCAATTGAACGACACCAATTTTGGGATCAAGAGCCAAAGCATCACAGGTTCCAGCCTGACTCTACTGGGTACCGCGAGCAATGACGTTCTGATCGGCGGAGTGGGTAACGACACCCTGAACGGAGGAACCGGAGCTGACACCATGATCGGCGGTGCCGGTAACGACACCTACGTGGTGGATAACACGGCGGATGTCGTGACCGAGAACGCCAGTGAAGGTACCGACCTTGTCCTGTCGAGCGTGACCTACACGTTGGCTGCCAACGTTGAGAGCCTGACCTTGACTGGCACGACCGCAATTAATGGCACAGGCAATGCCTTGAACAATGTGCTGACCGGAAACGCAGGAAATAACACGCTGACAGGTGGCGTGGGTAATGACACACTTGACGGAGGGGCTGGTGCAGATATCTTGGTTGGTGGCTTAGGGGATGATAGCTATTTCGTCGACAACGCGTCCGATGTCGTGACCGAGAACGCCAGCGAAGGCAGCGATCTGGTTCAGGCCAGCATCACCTACACGCTGGCGGCGAATGTCGAGAACCTGACCTTGACCGGTATAGCCGCGATCAATGGCACCGGTAATGCCTTGAACAATGTGCTAACCGGAAATGCTGGCAATAACACGCTGGATGGTGGCGCCGGGGCCGACACCTTGGTTGGTGGAGTCGGTAATGACACCTATGTCGTAGATAACACGGCAGATGTCGTGACCGAAAATGCCAGCGAAGGCACCGACCTTGTCCAGTCGAGCGTGACCTATACGCTGGCTGCCAACGTCGAGAATCTGACCTTGACCGGTGCGCTGACGATCAACGGCACCGGTAATGCCTTGAACAATGTGCTGACCGGAAATGCTGGCAATAACAAGCTGGACGGTGGTGCCGGGGCCGACACTTTGGTTGGCAGTACCGGTAACGACACCTATGTCGTAGATAACACGGCAGATGTCGTGACCGAAAATGCCAGCGAAGGCACCGACCTTGTCCAGTCGAGCGTGACCTATACGCTGGCCGCCAACATCGAGAACCTGACCTTGACCGGTACGACCGCGATCAACGGCACCGGTAATACCTTGAACAATGTGCTGACCGGAAATGCTGGCAATAACAAGCTGGACGGTGGTGCCGGGGCCGACACTTTGGTTGGCGGTGCCGGTAACGACACCTACGTCGTAGATAACACGGCGGATGTCGTGACCGAGAACGCCAGCGAAGGTACCGACCTTATCCAGTCGAGCGTGACCTACACGCTGGCCGCCAACGTCGAGAACCTGACCTTGACTGGCACGACCGCGATCAACGGCACCGGTAATGCCTTGAACAATGTGCTGACCGGAAACGCAGGAAATAACACGCTGACAGGTGGCGTGGGTAATGACACACTTGACGGAGGGGCTGGTGCAGATATCTTGGTTGGTAGCTTAGGGGATGATAGCTATTTCGTCGACAACGCGTCCGATGTCGTGACCGAGAACGCCAGCGAAGGCACCGATCTGGTTCAGTCGAGTGTGACCTATGCGCTGGCTGCCAACGTCGAGAATCTGACCTTGACCGGCACGACCGCGATTAACGGCACCGGTAATGCCTTGAACAATGTGCTGACCGGAAATGCTGGCAATAATACGCTGGACGGTGGAGCCGGGGCCGACACTTTGGTTGGCGGTGCCGGTAACGACACCTACGTCGTAGATAACACGGCGGATGTCGTGACCGAGAACGCCAGCGAAGGTACCGACCTTATCCAGTCGAGCGTGACCTACACGCTGGCCGCCAACGTCGAGAACCTGACCTTGACTGGCACGACCGCGATCAACGGCACCGGTAATGCCTTGAACAATGTGCTGACCGGAAACGCAGGAAATAACACGCTGACAGGTGGCGTGGGTAATGACACACTTGACGGAGGGGCTGGTGCAGATATCTTGGTTGGTGGCTTAGGGGATGATAGCTATTTCGTCGACAACGCGTCCGATGTCGTGACCGAGAACGCCAGCGAAGGCAGCGACCTGGTTCAGGCCAGCATCACCTACACGCTGGCGGCGAATGTCGAGAACCTGACCTTGACCGGTATAGCCGCGATCAATGGCACCGGTAATGCCTTGAACAATGTGCTAACCGGAAATGCTGGCAATAACACGCTGACCGGAGGCTCTGGCAATGACACACTTGATGGAGTGGCTGGTGCAGATATCTTGGTTGGTGGCTTAGGGGATGATAGCTATTTCGTGGACAACGCGTCCGATGTCGTGACCGAGAACGCCAGCGAAGGCACCGATCTGGTTCAAGCCAGCGTGACCTATGCGCTGGCCGCCAACATCGAGAACCTGACCCTGACTGGCACGACTGCGATCAACGGCACCGGTAATGCTTTGAACAACGCATTGACCGGAAATGCTGGCAATAACACGCTTGACGGCGGTGCCGGGGCCGACACCTTGGTTGGTGGAATCGGTAATGACACCTACGTGGTGGATAACACGGCGGATGTCGTGACCGAGAACGCCAGCGAAGGTACCGATCTGGTCCAGTCGAGCGTGACCTACGCGCTGGCCGCCAACGTCGAGAACCTGACCTTGACCGGCACGACCGCGATCAACGGCACCGGTAATGCTTTGAACAATGTGCTGACCGGAAATGCTGCCAATAACACGCTGACCGGAGGCTCTGGCAATGACACACTTGATGGAGTGGCTGGTGCAGATATCTTGGTTGGTGGCTTAGGGGATGATAGCTATTTCGTGGACAACGCGTCCGATGTCGTGACCGAGAACGCCAGCGAAGGCACCGATCTGGTTCAAGCCAGCGTGACCTATGCGCTGGCCGCCAACGTCGAGAACCTGACCCTGACTGGCACGGCTGCGATCAACGGCACCGGTAATGCCTTGAACAATGTGCTGACCGGAAATGCTGGCAATAACACGCTGGATGGTGGTGCCGGGGCCGACACTTTGGTTGGTAGAGTCGGTAATGACATCTACGTCGTAGATAACACGGCGGATGTCGTGACCGAGAGCGCCAGCGAAGGTACCGATCTGGTCCAAGCCAGCGTGACCTACACGCTGGCTGCCAACGTCGAGAATCTGACCCTGACTGGCACGGCTGCGATCAACGGCACCGGTAATGCCTTGAACAATGTGCTGACCGGAAATGCTGGCAATAACACGCTGGATGGTGGTGCCGGGGCCGACACTTTGGTTGGTAGAGTCGGTAATGACATCTACGTCGTAGATAACACGGCGGATGTCGTGACCGAGAGCGCCAGCGAAGGTACCGATCTGGTCCAAGCCAGCGTGACCTACACGCTGGCTGCCAACGTCGAGAATCTGACCCTGACTGGCACGGCTGCGATCAACGGCACCGGTAATGCCTTGAACAATGTGTTGTCCGGAAATGCTGGCAATAACACGCTGGATGGTGGTGCCGGGGCCGACACTTTGGTTGGTAGAGTCGGTAATGACATCTACGTCGTAGATAACACGGCGGATGTCGTGACCGAGAGCGCCAGCGAAGGTACCGATCTGGTCCAAGCCAGCGTGACCTACACGCTGGCTGCCAACGTCGAGAATCTGACCCTGACTGGCACGGCTGCGATCAACGGCACCGGTAATGCCTTGAACAATGTGCTGACCGGAAATGCTGGCAATAACACGCTGGATGGTGGTGCCGGGGCCGACACTTTGGTTGGTAGAGTCGGTAATGACATCTACGTCGTAGATAACACGGCGGATGTCGTGACCGAGAGCGCCAGCGAAGGTACCGATCTGGTCCAAGCCAGCGTGACCTACACGTTGGCTGCCAACGTCGAGAATCTGACCTTGACCGGCACGACCGCGATCAACGGCACCGGTAATGCCTTGAACAATGTGCTGACCGGAAATGCTGGCAATAACACGCTGGATGGTGGTGCCGGGGCCGACACTTTGGTTGGTAGAGTCGGTAATGACATCTACGTCGTAGATAACACGGCGGATGTCGTGACCGAGAGCGCCAGCGAAGGTACCGATCTGGTCCAAGCCTCCGTGACCTATGCGCTGGCTACCAACGTCGAGAATCTGACCTTGACCGGCACGACCGCGATCAACGGCACCGGTAATGCCTTGAACAATGTGCTGACCGGAAATGCTGGCAATAACACGCTGGATGGTGGTGCCGGTAACGACACCTATGTCGTAGATAACACGGCAGATGTTGCGACCGAAGCCGTAAGCGAAGGTACCGACCTGGTCCAATCCAGTGTCACCTACACACTGGCCACCAATGTCGAGAACCTGACCCTGACCGGTACGACCGCCATCAACGGCACGGGTAACGCCCTGGACAACGTGCTGATCGGCAATAGCGGAGTCAATACGCTGACCGGCGGTGCCGGCAACGACACGCTCGACGGAGGAACCGGCGCCGACAAGTTGCTTGGCGGGTTGGGTGACGACACCTACTTTATCGACAACGCGTCTGATATTGTTACCGAAAATGCTAACGAAGGCTTTGATATCGTTAATAGCACCATTACGCTGACGCTGGCTGCCAATGCTGAGGCCTTGTTCCTGAGTGGTACGACGGCGATTAACGGTACCGGCAACGCGCTGAACAACCTAGTGCGGGGCAATTCGGCAGTCAATACACTGAACGGCGGTGCCGGTAATGACATTCTTGAAGGTGGTGCCGGCAACGATATCCTGACTGATACTTCTGGAACGGCCTTGTTCAATGGTGGCGCTGGTGACGACAGTATTACTGGCGGCACTGGTGCTGAGATTTATCTCGGCGGTCTGGGCAACGACACCTATACCACGGCGGCAGGTAACGACATCATTCTGTTCAACAAGGGCGATGGGCAGGATACCTTTGCCACAGGTGGCACGGGGAGCGACACGATCTCGCTGGGCGGCGGCATCAGCTATGCTGATTTGTCGTTCAGCAAGGCCACGAATGACCTCGTACTGAAGATCGGTACCAGCGACCAGATCACCTTTAAGAACTGGTATGTCACGACACCCTCTAAGCCCGTAGCAAACCTGCAAGTCATCGCCGAGGCCATGGCCGGCTTTACAGCAGGTGGCAGTGACCCGCTGAAGGATCAGAAAGTCGAGGAGTTCAACTTTGCTGGCCTGGTGGGCGCCTTTGATACTGCGCGCGCAGCCAACACCAGTCTAACCAGTTGGGCGTTGACCAATGCATTAACCAACTTCCAGTTGGCTGGCTCCGATTCAGCTGCACTGGGCGGAGATATTGCCTACCAGTACGGCAAGAATGGGACATTGGCCGGGATTGGCGCGACAGCGGCATTGAACACCTTGTCGGATACGGCTTTGGGGTCTTCAGCACAAACGCTTTCGCCACTCGCCGGGTTGCAAACCGGATCGGCGCGTTTGTCGTAAGGTGTATTTGTCTTGAATGACCGTTGTACCGGGAGAGGCCAGCCTCTCCCGGTTTCCTTCTTCTCAGAAAACACTTAATGAAATCCCTGTTTCCGGCTGATGCCCAGGCCATTGATTTTTCCCCGCCCTTGTTGCGTCTGCAGGCGACGTCTCCGAATCCTTTGGGACGAAAGGTGCTCTGGGTATTACTGGTAATGTTGTTAGCCCTGCTGCTCTGGGCCATTTTGGGGCGCCTCGATATTGTTGCAGTAGCCGAAGGCAAGCTGATCCCAGAAAGTTACGTCAAAATCGTCCAGCCCTCCGAGTCCGGCATCGTCAAGGAAATCCTGGTCAAGGAAGGGCAAAGCGTGAAAGCTGGTCAGGTCTTGATGCGCATGGATACGCTGATCAGCGAAGCCGACACAAAGTCCATCGAGGCCGACTATCAACGCAAGCGCTTGGCGTTGCGCCGAATTCAGGCGGAACTCTCGGGTGTCCCGTTTAAGAGCGAAGCCAACGATCCGCTGGATTTGACCCAGGAAATCAATGCCCAGTATCGTGCCAACCGTGCTTCCTTTGAAGCTGCATTGGCAGAAGAACGTTCGCGTTTGATCAAGGCCAAACAGGAATTGGCAGCGGCAGAGCAAGTCAAACACAAACTTGAGGAAACCCTGCCGCATTACCGCGACCAGGACAAAGCCTACGAGAAGCTCGTTAAGGATGGCTTTGCCGGCTCGTTGATGGGCAGTGACAAAAGGCGGGAGCGCGTCGAGAAAGAGCAGGAACTTCAAACTCAGGCTTTCCTGATCGAGTCAGCTCGCGCCAGCATTCTTCAATCGGAAAAACGCCTGGCTCAGATCGATTCTGACTATCGCCGGCAACTGCATGCCGACCGCAATGATATTCAGGGGCAGTTCGATAAGTTGGCTCAGGAAGTCACCAAACAAGCTCACAAGCAGGAACTACTTGAACTCAAGGCACCGCAAGATGGCGTAGTGAAAGATCTGGCGACCCACACCGTCGGTACCGTGGTGCAGCCTGGCACGGTACTGCTGACCTTGGTCCCCCAGAATGAGACGCTTCGCGCCGAAGTCTGGGTCAGTAATGAAGACATCGGTTTCGTGCGGCAAGGCCAGCCAGTAAAGCTGAAATTTGCGGCGTTCCCGTTCCAGAAATACGGCATG
Source organism: Quatrionicoccus australiensis (assembly GCF_020510525.1). Classification (NCBI taxonomy): domain Bacteria; kingdom Pseudomonadati; phylum Pseudomonadota; class Betaproteobacteria; order Rhodocyclales; family Azonexaceae; genus Quatrionicoccus; species Quatrionicoccus australiensis. Next base: position 1,717,195 of record NZ_CP075188.1, on the reverse strand, counting down.
GTGGAAGGCACGGTCGAGCATGTCAGCGCCGATGCGGCGGACAACAATACAGGCAACGGCAACAGCCAGACCGATCCGGCCAAGAAAAACCAGCCGCTGGTCTATAAAGCACTGGTCGCCCTCAAGCGCCTGAATCTCGAAATGGACGGTGAACGTTTTGTGCTCTCGGCCGGGATGCAGACGAATGCCGAGATTCGCCTGGGTGATCGGACGGTGATGGAGTATTTACTCTCGCCCGTCAGGAAAGCCTGGCATGAGGCGGGGCGGGAACGGTAGTTTGCCCAAGGAATAAACTCTGCCGCGCTCCGCTTGCCTCCTGGCTCGTTCGGCTTCGCCGATCCGAGCCCAGGCTGTCTTTGTGGGGAAAACCACGTTTATTTAGATAGCGAAAACCTCACCCGCAGCCCCGCGATCAATGCCGTAATCGATCAGGGCACGGACGCTCCCTTCGCACGAACCTATTGAGTCAAGAGAAGCGTCCCAGGTGGCCGGGGAGATCGGAATACCTGGCAAGGTTTCGAGTGGAATGACTGGCAGGGTTTGCAGCGGAATCAGAGGCCTACCCCAGATCGGAATGGATGTCGGTTTTCTTCGGAATACGCATCAAGACAGTAATGCCGTCAGTTTAAGCAGCACATTCGACTTCACTCGCAGCTGGACGGCGCTGCTCCGGTTTTGCCTTTGATTTGGATGTTGCCGTTGCCTCTGACCTTGTCTTTGTGATGGAGGAATCCCCTGTGGAGCGTAGCGGAACAGGGGATTCCTCCATCGGGATCAAAGGATCAAAGGGGCCGATCAAAGGGGCCAGGCTCGATTTTTTCCGGACCCGAGCCAAATATCGCCCCTCAAGAAAGCAACCGCTCCGGAATCAGCCGCCGCATCCAGCCCCCCACCACGGCCCGGAAACGCGGGCTGTGCAGGCAGGCGCCGCCGGCGATGCCGACCAGGCAGCCGAGCAAGGTGTCGATCAGGCGCAGTAATTAAAGGGGCCAGGCTCGATTTAACTTAAAGCGGAAGTTGAGTGTTTGGAAAAGCGGACGTTCAGGAACGTGTAGGTGAGGGGCGCTGTGAAAGCGCAGCTTGACCATCCTCCCAGCGGCGAAGCCGCGCCTCGACCGAGAGGTTAGGGCTCAGCATCCGCTACGCCAGTTGGTCGAAAACTCTTCTTTTCCCCGGGGGCCGTGAATTGTTAATTCCACGGATTGTTCTGTCCAGCAGCAAGTTTCACGTTGCACCCACTTTCCCTTGGCAGTTTTCTCCGCACAACTGGTGTCCTCAACTTTGTATCGAGCTGTTACTTTTAGTTTCCCGGCGCTGAAACTTCTAACCTGTATGTCTCCTGGAATCTCAAAGAGAGGATAGCGCTTGCGTATGTCTTTCGATGAAACAAAGTCAAGATTTCTGACCTCCCCTTGATACTTAATCTTCGCGCCATCGTTGGTATCGATAAGGACAACCTTGTCTGAGAAATAAATGCACGGGTCGCTGCATTCGCCATCAGGAACACATGGCATTTCTTGTGCTGCTTGAGATACGCCAGATACCCCAAGACAAAAAACAAGGAGCAGAGAAAACCAAGTGTGATTTGTCATCTGATAAGCCCTAACGAATAGCGTTTATCCGCCGACGCGGACGAGTTTGAAGAGAGCAGGAAGTCATATCGGCGGATAAACCTCGTTGGACTGGACCGCCGGACGGGCGATGGTTATGGGGATTGTAAGGAGCGGCGGTTTGAAGTCAATCGCATGGCATGAACCAAGGTGTTCGATTGATGCGGTTCGGGCACAGCTGGGTGCTGATTCGAAGGGTTGGAGCTCACCAGAAAGAGGTTGAGCTCACACTTGGGTGTCGATTGTTCAAGCCTCGGGAGTTAAAGGGGCCAAGCTCGATTTTTTCCGGACCCGAGCCAAATATCGCCCCTCAAGAAACCAACCGCTCCGGAATCAGCCGCCGCATCCAGCCCCCCACCACGGCCCGGAAACGCGGGCTGTGCAGGCAGGCGCCGCCGGCGATGCCGACCAGGCAGCCGAGCAAGGTGTCGATCAGGCGGGCGAGCACGGTGGCTTCGGGCGAGCCGTGGCCGAGCTGGACGGCTTCGGCGAGCAGGATGGTGAGCGGCGTGATGAAGATCACCGCCAGGCCGTAATGGCGCACGATCAGGGTTTCGATGACGAAGGAGAGCAGCATCATCATCAGCGAAACGCTCCACGGATTGAGCGGCAGTTGCAGCAGCGCCCAGGCGAGCAGCAGGCCGAGCACGGTGCCGGCCATGCGGTGCACCTGGCGCGTCCAGACGGCGCGCATGTTCATGCCCTGGATGACCGCCAGGCAACTGACCGGCACCCAGTAAGGGCGCGGCAGCTGCAGGAGTTGCGCGAGCAGCAGTGAAATGCCGACAAAGGCGCCGATCACCACCGAGTCAAAAACGACAAAATCAAAGCTGGCCGGTGGCAAGGGCTCAACCGGCTGGGGCGGCAGGTAGCGCAGCGAGTGAATGCTGTAGAAAAAGGCAATCATGCAGGCGAGCAAGGCACCCATGGTCAGCAAACCGACCTGCAGCGGCACCAGGAGAATATCGACCGGCGTATAGGCGCCGATCGAGGCGGCCATGATGAAAAACAGGCTGCCCGGCGGGTTCATACGATAGTAGCGGCAGAGCATGCTGACCAGGATGGCGAGGCCACTGAGCACCAGCACGATCAGCGGCGGGAAAAAATGGCTGAGCACGCCGAAGGTATAGCAGGCGATCATGCCGAAGGCGCTCGCCATCAGTTGCACCATGCGATGCCCGAGCGGCGTGTTCGGCGTATAGAGGAAGACCAGCCCGCCCAGCGACGAGATCAGCCCGTAATCGAGATGCCCGAACCAGGCACCGACCAGCAGCGGCAGCCCCGAGGCCAGCGCCGCATAGAGCGGCAGCTGCCAGCGCCGGTCGGACGACTGGATGGTCGTCAAATGCTGCAGATCTGCCTTGATCAGCGCCAGTAATCTGCGCCCTGCTTGCCGGTACATGCGGTCCCGTTTCGAATGAAGTTGCTGTGACAGGCGGCCAGTCCGGCTGCTGCCAGCCGACCGCCGGTGCTTATTCGGCGGCTCTCGCCGCGGCGCCACAGGCGTGGCAGAAGCGCGCAAAGGCGCTCTTGCGCTGCTCGCACTTGCCGCAGTGATCGAACAGGCAGATGCCGCAATGCGGGCAATAGTCGATCGCCGTATTGGCCAGGTCGACCGGGCGCTCGCAGCCGGGGCAGACTTTCTTGGCGAGGCGGGCGAGCGCCGTGTCGTAGGACAGCTCCTTGCGCCGCTCGACATCGGGCATGGACTCGGCCTGCTTCTGGCGCTCGAGGTAGCGGTTCAGCGCGATGATCGCCGAGCGCCCGACCAGCACGGTGATGACGATGCCGACCACGTAGCGCACATAGCCGCCGTAGCTTGGCAGGTAAGGCACCAGCTCGACAAAGAAGGCGAACAGCGCGAAGTAGATGAAGCCCCAGACAAACGGCCAGTAGGTGCTCTGCCGCTTCTTGGCGAACAGCCAGCCGGCGATGCCGAGCAGGGGCAGCGTCAGCAGCAGGCGATAACCGAAGACGCGCAATTCCTGGCTGCGCAATTCGGTCGATAGCTGCTCTGTGGCGGCACGTTCCAGCTCGCGCAAGTCGCGCTGGGCGTGCGCTTCGGCCTGCTGCGCATCGAGCAGGATCTGCTGCTGCGCCTCGACGCCGTTCAGTGCCTGCCGCTCGGCTGCCTTGAGGCCGTCGAGCTGGCGCGTGCGGGCGAGCAGTTCCGGGTCCTGCTCCGGGCGTTGCGTGACGTGGCGCGTCGCCAGCCAGTTGTTGAAGGTGTCGCGCGCCGTCGCCGCATCGGCGCGGGCGGTGTTGAGGCGCAGTTGCGCCTGCGCCATTTTCTCGTCGGCATTTTGCCGTGTTTCCTGTGTCGACCGGATGGCGGCGCGCGCGGCATTGGCGGCGTCGCGGTCGATGAAATCTTCCAGCGTGTAGTGATGCTCGACCTGCGGCAGGTTTTCCACGACCGTCCCACCCAGGCCGATCAGGAAGCTGGCGAAGACGAAGGCAACCAGCCAGAGGCCGAAACGGAACCACTTTTCCGACAGACGCAGTGCCTTGCTCATGCTTTTTGCCCCTTGAAAACTGCGGTCAGCTTGCCGCCCACGCTGACCACGGCGAGCGCCAGCGCCCCGCCGGCAACGCCGACCAGCGCATTGAGCAAGGCAGCGACGACGCCACCGAACAGGCCGACCACTTCGCCGATGTGTTCGATGAAGTGATGCAACGGCTCGACGCCATGCGCCAGGATGCCGCCACCGACCAGGAACATCGCGGCTGTGCCGATCACGGTCAGCGCCTTCATCAGTTTCGGCGCGGTCAGCAACAGGCCCTTGCCGACGGTCTGGCGCAGGCTGCCCGGCTTGGTCAGCAGGTGCATGCCGAGATCGTCCATCTTGACGATGCCGGCGACAAAACCATAAACGCCGACCGTCATGATCAGCGCGATGCCGACCAGCACCGCCAGTTGCGCCGCAAAGGGCTGACCGGCGACGGTGCCGAGCGCGATGACGATAATTTCGGCCGAGAGTACGAAGTCGGTGCGGATCGCGCCCTTGATCTTGTCCGCCTCGAAAGCGGCCAGATCGATGTTTTCGTCGGCCACCGCAGCCAGTTCCTCGGCGTGATGGGCATGATCCTCGGCCGGGCTGTGCAGCCATTTGTGGGCGAGTTTCTCGACGCCTTCGAGGCACAGGTAGAAACCGCCGATCATCAGCAGCGGCATGACCGCCCACGGGATGAAGGTGCTGATCGCCAGCGCCGCCGGCACCAGGATTGCCTTGTTCTTCAGCGAACCGACCGCCACCGCCCAGACCACGGGCAGCTCGCGCTCGGCGCGCACGCCGGACACCTGCTCGGCATTGAGTGCCAGATCGTCGCCGAGTACACCGGCGGTTTTCTGGGCAGCGACCTTGGTCATCACCGCGACATCGTCGAGGATGGTGGCAATGTCGTCTAACAGGGCAAGCAGGCTGGCTCCGGCCATGAGGGGCATTCGGTTGATGGCGAAGCCGCCATTCTAAAGAAAAATGCCGTTCGCCAGACGTCGACCGCCGGGCGGGCCGGCATCTGTTATCCTGCCGCCGCCCGGATAGACATCCGCCCACGCCTGCCACGGAGTCCGCAACGCCATGAAATTCCTCCCGCTGCGCCCTGCCGGCGCCCTTGTTTTGCTGCTTGCCGCCACCGGTGTTCTGGCCGCACCGCCCCTGCCCAGCCTGGGCGCCAACGTCGCCGGCGTCACCGTGTCCGGCATTTCCTCCGGCGGCTACATGGCCGTGCAGTTCGAGGTCGCCTATTCCAGCCTGGTGCGCGGCGCCGGCGTACTCGCGGCCGGTCCCTATTACTGTGCCGAAGGCGCGGTCGGCCGGGCGCTCGCCAATTGCATGGAGCCGACCGGCAAGGATGCCCCGCCCGCACCGGTCGACACCCTCAAAACCATGGAAAAGCTCGCGGCCGCCGGCAAGATCGACCCGGTGAAGAACCTGCGCGATGACCGCGTCTGGCTGTTCTCGGGCAGCGCCGACAAGACCGTCGCGCCCGCCGTGGTCGATACGCTGGCCGCCTTCTATCGCGAAGTGCTGCCGGAAGGCGCGCTGCGCTACGTCAAGCTGGCCGACGCCGGCCACGCCATGCCGTCGGTGGCCGATACGCAGCCCAATGCCTGCAATACCTCGAATCCGCCCTTCATCAACCGCTGCCAGGATTTCGACGCCGCCGGCCAGTTGCTGACTCACCTGCTCGGCCCCTTGCAGCCGTCCACCACGGCCAGCGACGGTGAGCTGATCGCCTTCGACCAGCGCCCCTTCATCGACGGCAGCGCCGCCGATGCCAGCCTGGCCGAGGAAGGCTATGCCTTCGTGCCCAAGACCTGTCAGGCCGGCGGTTGCCGCGTGCATGTCGCCTTCCACGGCTGCCGCCAGAATGTCGGCGAAGTCGGCCGCCGCTTCATCGAGGGCGCCGGCTACAACCACTGGGCGGCGAGCAATCGCCTGATCGTGCTCTACCCGCAAACGGCGACGCGCAACGGTTTTGCCTTCGGTTCCAGCAAATGGGTGCTCAACCCGAAAGGCTGCTGGGACTGGTGGGGCTATACCGGCGCCGACTATCACACGCGCGACGGCGTGCAGCCGCGAGCCGTCAAGGCGATGATCGACGCACTCGGCAAGGCCGCAAAACGGTAAAATCCGCCCCCGAATCCGGTCGACCGCTGCGCCAGGCGGTCGACACCCAAAATTGCCTGTTTTTGAAAACCGATGACTGAATACTCCGCCTCTTCCATCCGCGTCCTGAAAGATCTCGAGCCCGTCAAGGAACGCCCCGGCATGTACACCAGGACGACCTGCCCGACGCACATCGTCCAGGAAGTCATCGACAACTCGGCCGACGAGGCGCTGGCCGGCTACGCCAAGAAGATTTCGGTGCGCATCGGCGCCGACGGCGTGATCGAGGTTTCCGACAACGGCCGCGGCATCCCGGTTGAAATCCACCCGGAAGAAGGCCGCCCGGCCGTCGAACTGGTCTTCTGCAAGCTGCACGCCGGCGGCAAGTTCAACAAGACCGAGTCGGGCAACGCCTACCGTTTCTCGGGCGGCCTGCACGGCGTCGGCGTCTCGGTGACCAATGCGCTGTCGACGCGCCTCGAAGTTGAAATCAAGCGTGGCGGCGGCGTGCACCGCATCGTCTTCGCCGACGGCTTCGTCGTCGAACCGCTCGCCCGCATCGGCGAGGTCGGCCAGCGCAACACCGGCACGACCGTGCGCATTTCGCCCGACCCCAAGTATTTCGACTCGCCCAAGGTCAATCTGGCGCAACTGGAGCATCTGCTGCGCTCGAAGGCCGTGCTGATGCCCAATGTCACCGTCGAGCTGGACATCGAAGGCCAGGAAAAGAAGGTCTGGTGCTACCAGAACGGCATGGCCGATTACTTGAACGAAATGATGGTCGGCACGCCGGTCGCGCCGATTTTCGTCGGCGAAAAATATGTCGAGACGGCCAACGGTTTCGCGGTCGGCGAAGGCGCGACCTGGGCGCTGGCCTGGTTCGAGGAAGGCGGCGGCAAGCCGGAATCCTACGTCAACCTGATCCCGACCCTGGACGGCGGCACGCACGAAGCCGGCCTCAAGGCCGGCGTCTTCGAGGCGGTCAAGACCTTCGCCGAACACCACGCCATCCTGCCCGCCAAGGTCAAACTGGCGCAGGAAGACGTCTGCGGCCGCATGACCTACCTGCTTTCGGCCAAGGTGCTCGACCCGCAGTTTCAGGGCCAGACCAAGGAAAAGCTGACTTCGCGCGACGCCTACAAACTGGTCACCCAGATGGTGCGCGACCCGTTCGAGCTGTGGCTGAACAGCCACGCCGATTTCGGCAAGAAGATCGCCGAATTGGCGGTCAAGGCGGCGCAGAACCGCATGAAATCGACGCAGAAGGTCGAAAAAAAGAAGTCCTCGGGCATCGCCACCCTGCCCGGCAAGCTGACCGATTGCGAATCCGACGACATCAGCCGCAACGAGGTTTTCCTGGTCGAGGGCGACTCGGCCGGCGGCTCCGCCAAGCAGGGCCGCGACAAGGAAACCCAGGCCGTGCTGCCCTTGCGCGGCAAGGTGCTGAATACCTGGGAAGTCGAGCGCGACCAGCTGTTCAAGAACAACGAAGTGCATGACATCTCGGTCGCCATCGGCGTCGATCCGCACGGCATCGACCAGCTCGACAGCATCGACGTTTCCGGCCTGCGCTACGGCCGCATCATCGTCATGTCCGATGCCGACGTCGACGGTTCGCACATCCAGGTGCTGCTGTTCACGCTCTTCCTCAAGCACTTCCCGGCGCTGGTCGAGCGCGGCCACATCCACGTCGCGCAGCCGCCGCTGTTCCGCGTCGATGTCGAGGCGCGCGGCCACACGCGCAAGGTCTATTGCCTGGACGAAGCGGAAAAGCTGCAGACCCTGCAAAAGCTGCGCGACGAAGGCGTCTCGGAAAACAAGATCACCGTCTCCCGCTTCAAGGGCCTCGGCGAAATGAACCCGGACCAGCTCTGGGAAACCACGCTCTGCCCGGACACCCGCCGCCTCGTGCCCTTCCAGGCCAGCCGCGAAACGATCAAGGAAATGACCGCGACTTTCACCCTGCTGATGGGCAAGGGCGAAGCCGCCGGCCGCCGCGCCTGGATGGAAAAGGATGGCGGCCTGGTCGAAGCGGACGTCTGAGAAGCTGTTCATGCTTGTCATTCAAACCCCTCCCCAGCCCTCCCCTTAACAGGGGAGGGAGCTCGCCGGTGCGCGATTTGGGGGGCTCCTCCCCTGTTAAGGGGAGGTCGGGAGGGGTTTTACAGACGTATCAAATAATGCCGCAGCCCGGTTTCATGACTTTCGGAAGATCGTGAACAGCCTCTAAGCCGGCCAAACAACAAAGGCATTTGCCCAAACAAGGTAAATCCGGGTAAAACGGTTGGCGCATCGCTTGCCCCGACCGGCACCTTGCCTATCATGCACGCGCCCGTCCCTTCATGGTCGTTTTGCCGGATTTACGTCATGCCTGCCATTCCTCGCCTGAGCCTGCTGTCCCTTCTTATCCTGGCTGCGCCGCATGCCGGCGCCGAGTCGCTCGCCGACTGCCGGCGCATCGCCGACGCCGGCCAGCGCCTCGCCTGCTACGACGGGCTGGACAAGGAAACGCTGCCGGAAAAGCCGCCGGCCGCAACGTCGACCGCCGCCAGCCTCAAGCCGCCAGCGACCGCAATGCAGGAAGGCAGCGACTCCCTGCTCGGCAAGGCCTGGGAGCTTGATCCCGGCGAGCGCGGCCACATCCTGCGCATCCGGCCGTACAAGCCGGTCTATGCCCTGCCGCTGTTCCACGCGACCAACGCCAACCGCAAGCCGAGTTCGCCGGCCGCGGGGCACAGCAGTGAAGACGTGGACCTGAGCAGCAACGAGGCCAAGCTGCAGATCAGCCTGAAGACCAAGCTCTACGAAGACATTTTCGGCAGCAATGGCGATTTGTGGTTCGGCTATACCCAGTCGTCGCGCTGGCAGGTTTACACCGGCGCCAATTCACGGCCCTTCCGCGAGACCAACCACGAGCCGGAAGCGATGCTGGTCTGGCGCACCGACTACAACCTGGCCGGCTGGCGGGCGCGTTACGTCTCGCTCGGCGTCAATCACCAGTCGAACGGCCGCTCGCTGCCGCTGTCACGCAGCTGGAACCGGGTGATTGCTGCAGTGGCACTGGAAAGGGATGACTGGACCCTGACCCTGCGCCCGTGGTGGCGGATTCCGGAAAATGCCGTCAACGACGACAACCCGGATATTTCCAGCTATCTCGGCCGGGCCGATGTGCAGCTGGTCAAACGCTGGGGCAAGCAGCAGTTTTCCGTGCTGCTGCGCCACAACCTGGAGGGCGGGCGCGACGGGCGTGGCGCCCTGCAACTGGATTATGCCTTCCCGATTGCCGGCGAACTGCGCGGCCATCTGCAATGGTTCTCCGGCTACGGCGAGAGCATGATCGACTACAACCACCGCGCCAACTACTACGGCGTCGGCGTCTCACTGCTCGAGTGGTACTGAGCCGGGCTGCCGGATGACGGCTTCAACGCCGGCAGCACGCCGCGCCTGCTTGTCGGCATACATCGCCAGATCGGCGGCATGCATCAGGTCGGAAGCGCGCAAACCGCTGTCCGGGTAGCTGCCGACGCCGATGCTGCAACGGGCACTGACCTGATCGCTGGCAAAGCGCATCTGCGGCGTTTCGATGGCCTGCCGCACGCGCTCGGCCAGTTCCAGCGCTTCCGCATAACCCGTCGTCAAGGCGATCACGGCAAACTCGTCGCCACCGATCCGGGCCGCCAGATCGCTTTCCCTGACCACACCGAGCAGCGACTTGCCGACGCTGACCAGCACGGCATCGCCGGCTGCGTGGCCATAAACGTCATTGATCGGCTTGAAGCGATCGAGATCGATCAGCAGGACGGAGAAACCCGGCGCACCAGCCTGGGCATCCTGACTGGCCTGCTCGATCACGGCATCGAAATGGCGGCGGTTGAACAGACCGGTCAGGGGATCGTGCAATGAGATCTCGCGCAATTGCGCCTGCGAATTGCGTACCTGCCCGAGCAGGCCGTTGAAGTTGTCGGCCAGGCCACGGATTTCCTTCGGCCAGTCACTGCCCGGCACTACCTCGCGCGAAAAGTCAGCCGCGCCGGATATTTCCGAAACATGCCCGGCCAGCTCGACTATCGGCTGACTGACCCGGCGGCGCAGGGCAAAAAAGATCACCAGCAACAGCATCATCACCAGGCCCAGCGCCAGATACATCAGCGGGTAGGCAAAGGCAGCAAGCGGCTTTTCCAGTGAAGCCAACGGCACACTGACCGAAATCACGCCATTGATTTCGCCAACCTCGGCCTGCGAATGGCAACCGATGCACTCGCCGGTGACCCGCACCGGAAACAGGTAGCGCAGGTTGTTGCCGAGGAAGCCCGAATACTCGTCGCCGCTTTTCATGGCGTTCTGCAGCACCGGGTCGTGAGCACGCAGGTCAGCCTGCCCGGGACGGTCGCCAAACTGACGCGCGACCGGTTCGCCACGGATGATCGTCACTTCGTAATTGGGCAACTGGTTCTGGATGTGATGCACCAGGTCATCGATCTCGTCGCGACTGGCGCCCTTGCGCATCACCGAATAGAAGTGCTCGAAAACGAGGTGCGAAATGCGTTGACCGTCGGCCTTGGCCATTTCCCGAACCGCGCCGACGCGATAGGAAACGAAGGTCGAATACACCGCCAGCGAGGATGTCAGCAAACCAACCAGAAAGATCACCAGCAACAGGTGGCTGATGGACACCCGGCCGATGATCGAGACATTGGGGTCGCTGGCTTTTTGCGGCATGCGGCAGATTCCTTTTGCTGTTGTTCAACTTCAAACTCTAACTCGTAAATCGCATGCAAGGAGGTTTTGGTGCGCCCCGCTTTCCCCTATCATGCGCGGCATGACGGCAAAAACGATCCGCTCCTCCCTCACCGGCAAAGGAAACACCATGGCCGCCCGCACGCTGCGTCCCGCCCTCGCCATCCTGCTGCTCGCCGCTTCGCTCGGCGGCGCCACGGCCCAGACCTACGCCCCGACTTATCGCTCCGACAGTCTCGGCCAGCAGGCACTGCGCGGCGACAAGATCCTCGTTACCGGGAAGTCGCTACCGCCCTCCGGCGCTTACGAAGTCATCGAATCAGTCTGGGCGTATTCCCGCTGGTTCGGCAACAAGGACGACGTGATCAGAATGCTGCGTGAGCAAGCCCGCAGTCTGGGCGCCAACGCCATCGTCGAAACCGGCACCTGGTACGCTCCGGCCTTCCCGAGAACGCTTGCTCCGCACGCCGCGGGCATCGCCGTACGTATCCGCGAAATCGAACTACTGGAAGCGATGACCGATAGCAGCAGCACCTGGGAATAAAACCGACTCCGGTCAGGCAGGATGACCCGGCGTCACAAGCGGATACCATAACCCTCCGGCGAACATGGGAAAATCGCCGCCTGCCACTCACCACGCCCCTCCCCATGCCCGCTCAGATCATCTCCTCCCTCGCCACAACCCGCCGGCGCATCCTGCTCGCCGGTGCCCTGCTTTGCCTTGGCGCCTGCACCACGCTGCAGCCCGCCAAACCGCAAGCGACAGCGGTCGACCCGCCACGCAAGCTGAAAATCGGCCTCGCCCTGGGCGGCGGTGCGGCGCGCGGCTTTGCCCATATCGGCGTGATCAAGATGCTGGAGTCGCAGGGCATCGTCGCCGACTACGTGGTCGGGACCAGTGCCGGCGCCGTCGTCGGCTCGCTCTACGCAGCCGGCAATGACGCCTTCGCAATGCAGAAGATCGCGCAGCAGCTCGACGAGAAGATCTTCGCCGACTGGACCTTCGGCGGGCGTGGCTTCCTCAAGGGCGAAGCGCTGCAGGATTTCATCAACCAGCACCTGCATAACCGGCCGCTGGAAAAACTCGGCAAGCCTTTCGCCACCGTCGCCACCGATCTGAAGACCGGCGAGCGCGTCGTCTTCCGCACCGGCGACACCGGCATGGCGGTGCGCGCCTCGGCCGCCGTGCCCGGCGTTTTCCAGCCGACCCAATTCCGCGGCCACAGCTATGTCGATGGCGGCCTGACCAGCCCGGTGCCGGTGCAGGCAGCACGCGAGATGGGCGCCGACTTCGTCATCGCCGTCGATATTTCGGCCCAGCCGGACGGTCAACCGGTGGACAGCCTGAGCAGCATTCTGTGGCAGACCACGACCATCATGGGCGGCGTCATCGGCCGCAACGAAATGCGCGACGCCGACATCGTCATCCGCCCCAAGCTGCCCTACGTCAAATCCTGGGACTTCACCGCCCGCCACGATGCCATGCTCGAAGGCGAACGCGCCGCGCTGGCCGCGCTGCCGGCGATCCGCCAGAAGCTCGGGCGCTAGGCGTAGCGGTCGACGCGCCGCCTAGCCTTATTTTGCGGCGCGCGAAGCTTCGGCGTAGTCGCGCACGTATTGCGCGCTGGTCGCATCGAGCACCTGGGCGATGCGCTCGCTGCTTGTGGCGACATCCAGTGTTGCCTTGCCATCACGCCCGGTGTTGCCCATGCGGCTGATCGCGCTGTCGAAGAAAATCCACTGGTTCTTGGCCAGCGCAATGTTCTCGCGGCTGACCGATGAATTCTCGCGCGCCGTGTCGAGTTCGTGCAGGCCGGTGGAAAACTCGCGGCGCGCCTGTTCGATGTCGGTCAGCACGCCCTGCGAACGGTCGCCGCCCTGCGCCTGCAGGTAAAGCCGGGCCAGGCGCTGGGCCAGCATGTTGAGGCGCGATGACTGGTCGAGCAGCCGGCCGACCGGCGTTTCCGCCTCGGCCTCGATCTGCATGGCGAGCTTGCCGGTGTGGATCATCAATTCATCGGCGAGTTGATTGACCCGCTCGGTCGACGCCGCATTCGGGGCCTTTTTCAGCACTGCGCGCAATTCCTGCCACAGTGCATCGCTGCGCGACCAGGTACGCTGTATCGCCGATTTCTTGCCGTAACGCGCCAGGCGGCCGAACTCGCTGTCGGCGTCGCTGACGGCCAGCGCGATCTGCTGCTGCGCCGGCGCGGCATTGAGGCCCATCACCGCCTGCTGGTAGAGCTTGGCGAGACGCTGCGACTGCATGCGCAGCCGGCCGGCGGCGGCGATATCCTGCGCCAGCGGACTGCCATCGGCCGTGCGCACGGCAGGCACGGAGGCCACCGACGGCTGCGCGTGCGCAACGGTCAACAGGGAAAAAACAAGGAAAATGCTGCGGCAGGTCGTGCCGGTCAAACAGAATCGGGGCATCGTGAAACAGTATCAAGCGTGATCGGGGAGGGCATTGGAGCACGCCAAGATGTCACGCGCTTTACAGCCCCTTGCTATCATTCGCCCCATGCCCGCCACCAATCTCCGCGTCCTTTCCGTCATCCCGCCGATGACGCAGCTCAACACCCCCTATCCGTCCACCGCCTACCTGACCGGCTTCCTGCGTTCGCGCGGCGTCGACGCGGTGCAGGAGGACATCGCGCTGCAACTGGTGCTGGAACTCTTTTCACCGGCCGGCCTGCGCGCCATGCATGAAAAGGTGCTGGCCCTGCCGGCCAAAAAGCGCACGCCCAGCCTGCACTGCTTCGTCGACAATTTCGAACGCTATCTGGCCAGCGTCACGCCGGCCGTTGCCTTCCTGCAAGGGCGCGATCCGTCGATCGGCCACCGCATCTGCGGCCGCCAGTTCCTGCCCGAAGGGCCGCGCTTCGCCTCGCTCGACAACTACATCGACGACGAGGGCGGCGACCCGCTGGCCTGGGCCTTCGGCTCGCTCGGCGTGCAGGACCGGGCGCGGCATCTGGCGACGCTCTATCTCGACGACCTCGCCGACGTGCTGCGCGACGCCGTGGACTCGCGCTTCGAGTTCGTCCGCTACGCCGAATCGCTGGCGCGCAGCCAACCGACTTTCGAACCGCTGGCACGCGCCCTGGCGGCCCCGAAAACCCTGGTCGATGCAACGCTGGAAAAACTGACTTTAGCGGCCGTCGACCGCCACCAGCCCGGTCTGGTGCTGGTTTCCGTACCCTTCCCCGGCTCCGTCTATGCCGCCTTCCGCATGGCGCAGGCGATCAAGGCGCACGATCCAAAAATCGTCGTCGCGCTCGGTGGCGGCTGGGTCAATACCGAATTGCGTGAATTGAAGGAAGCGCGCGTCTTCGACTATTTCGACTACGTCACGCTCGACGACGGCGAGCAGCCGATCATCGCGCTGCTCGAACATCTCGCCGGCAAGCGGCCGCGCCTCAATCTCGTGCGCACCTTCACGCGCATCGACGGCCAGGTCCGCTATTTCACCACCGGCGAGCCCGACGTGCCCTTCGCCGACGTCGGCACGCCGACCTGGGACGGCCTGCCGCTCGACCGCTACCTGTCGCTGCTCGACATGCTCAATCCCATGCACCGGCTGTGGTCGGACGGGCGCTGGAACAAGCTGACCGTGGCGCACGGCTGCTACTGGAAGAAATGCAGCTTCTGCGACGTCGGCCTCGACTACATCGGCCGTTACGACGGAATTGCGGCTTCGACGCTGGTCGACCGCATCGAGACCATCATCGGCGAAACCGGCCAGAGCGGCTTTCATTTCGTCGACGAAGCCGCGCCGCCCAAGGCGCTCAAGGCCATGGCCGAGGAATTGCAGAAGCGCAACCGGGCGATTTCCTGGTGGGGCAACATCCGCTTCGAGAAATCCTTCACGCCGGAACTGTGCAACCAGCTCGCCGACAGCGGCTGCATCGCCGTTTCCGGCGGCCTCGAAGTCGCCTCCGACCGGCTGCTCAAGCTCATGAAAAAAGGCGTCTCGGTCGACCAGGTCGCCCGCGTCACGCGTGCCTTCAGCGAATCCGGCGTCCTCGTGCATGCCTACCTGATGTACGGCTTCCCGACGCAAACCGTGCAGGACACGGTCGATGCGCTCGAATACGTGCGCCAGCTGTTCGCCGAAGGCTGCATCCAGTCCGGTTTCTTCCACCGCTTCGCGTGCACCGTGCATTCTCCGGTCGGTCTCAATCCGGCCGAATACGGCATCAAGCTCAAGGCGCTGCCGCCGATCACTTTTGCCACCAACGACGTCGAATTCTTCGACCCGACCGGCGTCGACCACGACAGCCTCGGCCGCGCGTTGAACAAGGCGCTCTACAACTACATGCACGGCATCGGGCTCGATGAGGACGTGCGCGCCTGGTTCGACGAGCGCGTACCGAAACCGCGCGTCGGGCGGCACTTCATTGCCAAGGCCTTGAACGACAGATAGTATCCGCCGATGGACAACAACCCACGCGTCATTATCATCGCAGGCCCGAATGGCGCGGGGAAAACCACCTTTGCCCGCAAGTTCCTGCCCAATAAGGGCACAACCGCATTGCTCGACCAGGATGAGTTTTGAACCCCAAACCCATTGAACAAGCCCGCGACGCCGATCTGCGCCTTTCCTTTGTCGCCCTGCAACGTGCCGCCCAACGCGCCCGTGAAATTGCCGAGCAGACGGGAACAGCCATCGTAATCAGCCGCGATGGCGTTCTCGAGTACTGTCAGCCGCAAAAAGAAAGCGTTTCAATGCTGCAACAAACACCAGCCCCTTACAACGAAAAATAGGCATTGAACCTCGACTTTCCCACCCTCGATGCCCTGCGCAGTCATCACCCGGCCTGGCGCCTGCTGCGCTCGGACCACGCGCCGCTGATCGCCAGCTTTCTGCATCGCGCCTTCATTGCCCCCAATGTGAGAGTATTGCCTGCTGCCGATCTGGCCGAAGCGCTCGAAGATGAGTTGTTCGCCCTGCGCGAGCAGCTTGGTCCGGACACCTATCCGAAACCTGCCAGCGATTACCTGAACGACTGGGCCAGTCCGGAAAAAGGCTGGCTGCGCAAGTTCTACCGGCCAGGCTCGGACGAAACCCAATTCGACCTGACGCCGGCCACCGAGAAAGCCATCGCCTGGCTGGGCAGCCTGACCGAGCGCAGTTTCGTCGGCACCGAATCGCGCCTGCTCACCCTGTTCGACCTGCTCAAGCAGATGAGCGAAGGCAGCCAGGCCGATCCTGCGCGGCGCATCGCCGAATTGCAGGCCCGGCGCGATGAAATCGATGCGGAAATGAGCCGCGTACTGGGCGGCGACATTCCCTTGCTCGACGACACTGCGCTGCGCGACCGCTTCCAGCAATTCCAGCAGATCGCCCGCGAACTGCTCGGCGACTTTCGTGAAGTCGAACACAATTTCCGCCGCCTCGACCGCCGCGTGCGCGAGCGCATCGCCTTGTGGGAAGGCAGCAAAGGCGAGTTGCTCGGCGAAATCATGGGCGAGCGCGATGCCATCGGCGATTCCGACCAGGGCCGCAGTTTCCGCGCCTTCTGGGATTTCCTGATGTCGAGCCAGCGCCAGGAAGAACTCACCGAACGCCTCGACCAGATCCTTGCCCTGCCAGCCGTGCGCGAACTCAAACCCGAGGCCCGCACCCGCCGCGTCCATTACGACTGGCTGGAGGCCGGCGAACACACCCAGCGCACCGTCGCCCAGCTCTCGCAACAACTGCGCCGCTTTCTCGACGACCAGGCCTGGCTGGAAAACCGGCGCATCATGGACATCCTGCACGGCATCGAAAGCAAGGCCCTCGCCCTGCGCGGCCAGGCGCCGAGCGGCGAATTCATGCACATCGCCGACACGGCAGCCGACATCGAACTGCCGATAGAGCGACCGCTGCACACGCCGCGCCGCAAACCGAAAATCGCCGAGCTGGCCGAGGTCCTCGACGCAGACGAAATCGACGCCAGCGCACTGTATGCGCAAACCGTCGTCGACAAGGCGCAGCTCGCCGGCAACATCCGCCACGCCTTGCAGGATCGCTCACAGATCACCCTCAAGGAAATCAGCGAACGCCACCCGCTCGCCCACGGCCTGGCCGAACTCGTTGCCTATCTGCAACTGGGCAGCGACCAGTTCAAGGCCGTGGTCGATGAAAACACGCCGGAACTGATCACCTGGCAGGCCGACGACCCCGGCCCCAGCCCCGTCACCCGCCGCGCCCGCCTGCCGCGCGTGATTTTCGTGAGATAACGATGAACGAAAACCCCAGCGACGTTCCATCCCCACCCGGCGCCAACGCGCTTTCCAGCCTCGTCATCAGCCTGCTCAAGGGCGTGCTCTATCTCGAAAATGACGCCCCGTTGTGGAACGCGCTGATCCAGTTGCAAGCGCGCGTCCGCGACCATATCGCCGTGCTCGGCCTGGAACTGGTGCTCGACGAAGCCGAGGGCTACGCCTTCCTGCGTGCCAGACCGGAAATCGAGGCGGAAGATGGCAACCCAACCGACAAACTGCCCCGCCTGATCGCCCGCCGCCCACTCTCCTTCCCGGTCAGCCTGCTGCTCGCCCTGCTGCGCAAGAAACTCGCCGAATTCGACGCCAGCGGCGAACAAACCCGCCTGATCCTGGCCCGCGACGAAATCGTCGAACTGCTCCGCCTCTTCCTCCCGGAAAGCAGCAACGAAGCCCGCCTGATCGACCAGATTGACACCCACATCAACAAGATCGTCGACCTCGGTTTCCTGCGCCGGCTAAAACCGGCGGCTGGTAGCAGCGCAGCCGGTGGAGGAAACTTCGAGGTCAGGCGCATTCTCAAGGCTTTTGTCGATGCGCAGTGGCTGGCGGAGTTTGATGATAGGTTGGGGGAATACCGGGCGGCACTGGCGGGCGAAACCGCTGCGTCACACAGCGACATGAACAAAGCCTAAAATGCTCGCCAATTCGCCCTTCACCGGACCCCCACAGGATTAAGCCATGCGCCTGAGCAAGATCGCCCTTGAGAATTTTCGCTGCTTCGCCGCTCTGGAACTCGACCTGCACCCGCAAATGACAGTTCTGGTAGCGGAAAACGGGCTGGGCAAATCGAGTGTACTGGACGCCATCCGGATTGCACTGTGGCCATTTGTGAGTAGTTTTGATCTGGCCAAAAGCCGCTTCAATGACCCTTCCTACGGCATCCCCATCGACGACATTCGCCTGTTGCGAATGAACGCCAACGATATGGCGCGTCAGCTTCCAACTAAAGTTATCGTAACGGGTGATTTTGGCAGCGGCCCGAACTGCACTTGGATTCGCTACCGCGACCAAGAAAGTGAGCACTCGAAAACCAAGGACGCCGGTGACACTGCCTTCATGCGTCAGCGTGCCAAGGATTTTCAGGAGCAAATTCGCGCCCCGGAAAAGCCAACACTCAATCTTCCGGTCTTCGGCTACTACGGTACCGGCCGTCTATATGCCAACAAGAAGCTGACCCAGCAAACGCGTGTCAAAGACGACTCCACGAAAACAGATTTCTACATCCGCACCTTTGGCTATCGCAACTGCCTCGATCCGGCATCTTCCTTCCTGCATTTCAAGGAATGGTTTGGCTGGGCCTCTTCGGCCCGCAAGGAAATGATCTTCTCGCTCGACGAAAGCCCATTGTCAGGAGGCGCAAAACTCAGCGGCCCCTCCAATTCGACTCAGGATGCCCGGATACTTTCCGGGATTGAGGATCAACTCGCCGTTGTCCGCCAATCTATCGACACCATGCTGCAAGCAGTCACCGGCTGGCACGGACTGGAATACAGCTTTTTCCATGAACGTTCGCTGATTTTGCACCACCCGGAACACGGGATCATGAAGGTCGACGCGCTCAGCGACGGTGTCCGCAACATGCTCGCCATGGTCGGCGACATCGCCTATCGCTGCGTCAAGCTCAACCCCCACCTCGGCGGTGCTGCAGCACGGGAAACCACCGGCGTGGTGCTGATCGACGAAATCGACATGCACCTGCACCCGCGCTGGCAACAAGTCGTCCTTGGCCAACTGCAACAAGCATTTCCGCGTATCCAGTTCGTCGTTACCACGCACAGCCCGCAAGTTTTAACCAGCGTAGACGCAGCGTGCATTCGCAAATTGCACCTCAGCGAAGATGCCATTGGCGTTGTCGTCGAACGACCACGTCAGCAGACCAAAGGCGTCGCCAGTTCCGACCTGCTTGCCGAAATTATGGGGGTTGATCCCATCCCTGATCTGCCGGAAGCACAGGATGTTTCCGCCTATCACGCCATGATTCAGCAGAATCGCCATACCGACGATGCTGGCCTGAAATTACGCATGGCCATCGAACAGCATTTCGGCAGTGATCATCCTGTCATCCGCGAATGCGACCGCCTGATCCGCCTGCAAGCCTTCAAGCAAAAGCTGCCTTTACCCGCATTCAAGCCGGACCGTCCACAGGAAGACGCTGAAAGGGCCGACTGAATGCGCCAGCTAATTCGCGGCAAGGCACCTGGCTGCCTGAAAAGCTATCGGCACGGCACCCACAACTGGGATGCCGTCACAAAAACGGACAAGGATGACATCTGGACCGAACTGGGGGTCATGCAAGACCAACGCTGCGCCTATTGCGAAGGCAACATGGCAACGGAGGACCGGCATATCGAGCACTTCCGGCAAAAAGGGCGCGATCCGAAACAAACCTTCGCCTGGTCCAACCTGTTCGGCTCGTGCAGCCGGGAAAATTCCTGCGGCAAGCACAAGGATCGTATTGGCACTTACCCGCCGGCGGTACTCATCAAACCCGACATAGAAGACCCGGAACGCTTCCTGGTTTTTACCCCGGACGGCGGCGTCAGCCCGCGCAAAGGTTTGTCAGCGGAAGATGAAAACCGAGCCAGGGAAACCATCCGCATCTTCAACCTCGACGCCGCCCTGAAGCCGATCCGGCATAGAGAAATTTGCGGCTACGTACAAACTGCCGAATATCTTGCCGCACTCGCCGAGAGCTTCAAGGAAGAAGAATGGATGCCGTTGTTGCAGCAAGAAATCGCGGCAACAGCCCACCTCCCCTTTGCCACCGCTATCAAACACGTTCTCACCCGCCAGGGCTGAACCCCATTGAATACTCCTCAAGCCCTCTCCCTCGACTTCCTCGCCGACGACACCCTCTCCGGCTTTCGCCTGCAACGTCTGGAAGTCCTCAACTGGGGCACCTTCGACCAGCGGGTGTGGACGCTCAATCTCGATGGCCGGAACAGCCTCTTAACCGGCGATATCGGTTCCGGCAAATCGACCCTGGTCGATGCCATCACCACCCTGCTCGTGCCCGCCCAGCGCATTGCCTACAACAAGGCGGCCGGAGCCGATGCGCGGGAGCGGTCGTTGCGCTCCTACGTGCTCGGCCATTACAAGTCCGAGCGCAACGAGATTACCGGCTCGGCCAAGCCGGTCAGCCTGCGCGATGCCAACAACTACTCGGTGATTCTCGGCGTCTTCCACAATGCCGGCTATGACCAGACGGTGACGCTGGCCCAGGTTTTCTGGCTCAAGGAAGCGCAGGGCCAGCCGGCGCGCTTTTTTGTCGGGGCCGAGCGCGACCTGGGCATCGCCGTCGATTTCGCCAATTTCGGCAGCGACATCGCCCAGTTGCGCAAACGCCTGCGCAGTCAGGGCGCTGAAATAGAGGACAGTTTCCCGCGTTACGGCGCCTGGTTCCGGCGCCGTTTCGGCATCGAAAGCGAGCAGGCGCTGGAACTGTTCCATCAGACGGTATCGATGAAATCGGTCGGCAACCTGACCGATTTCGTGCGCAGCCACATGCTCGAAGCGTTTGATGTCGTACCGCGCATCGCCGCGCTGATCGGCCATTTCGACGACCTGAACCGGGCGCATCGAGCGGTGCTGGCGGCCAAGCGGCAGCTTGAACTGCTCACGCCGCTGATCGCCGATTGCAGCCGCCACAACGCTTTGCAGCAAGCCATCGACAAGCTACGGCAGGCACGCGAATGGCTGCGCCCCTACTTTGCCGGATTGAAACTCCGCCTGCTCGACAAGCGTCTGGGCAAACTGGCCGACGACTGCGCCAGGCTGGACGCGCACATCCAGGGTCTGGAAGACAAACGCCTCGCCCAACAGCGCGACATCAACGAACTGAAACAGGCCATCGCCGACAACGGCGGCGACCGCCTCGAACGCCTGGCCAACGAAATCGGCCGGCTCGAACAGGAACGCAACCGGCGCCAACAGAAAGCCGGGCTTTACGCCGAACTTGTCGCCAAACTCGGCGAAACCGGCGCCGCCGACGAAAACGCTTTCGCCTGCCAGCGCGGCCAGTTGGTCGAGCGCCTCGAAGAAGTGCGCGGCCGGGAAGCGGAAATCCAGAATGCACTCACCGAACAAGGCGTCAGCCTGCGCCAGGGCAAGCTGGAGCACGATGCCCTGAGCGGCGAAATCCTCAGCCTGAAAAGCCGGCGCAGCAACATCACGGCCGAGCAGATCGCCCTGCGTACTGCCCTGTGCGAAGCCCTAGAACTCGACGAGGACGATATGCCCTTTGCCGGCGAACTGGTGCAGGTCCGGGAGGAAGAGCGCGACTGGGAAGGCGCGGCCGAGCGTCTGCTGCGCAGTTTTGGCCTTTCTCTGCTGGTGCCCGATGCGCACTACGCAGCGGTTGCCGATTGGGTAGACCGCACGCATCTGCGCGGCCACCTGGTCTATTACCGGGTACGCACCGGCAAACGCGGCGAATTGCCCGAGTTGCACCGCGATTCGCTGGCCCGCAAGCTGTCGATCAAGCCCGATTCGCCGTTCTACGACTGGCTGGAACACGAACTGGCGCAGCGCTTCAATGTCGCCTGCTGCGCGACGCCTGAGCAATTCCGCCGCGAAACCCGCGCCATCACCCGCGCCGGGCAGATCAAGGCACCCGGCGAACGGCATGAAAAGGACGACCGGCACCGCCTCGACGACCGCAGCCGCTATGTGCTGGGCTGGACCAACACGGCCAAGATCGCCGCACTCCGCGACCAGACGCGCCAACTGGAAATTCGCCTGGCGGCCATTGCCGGACAGATCAGCGGCTTGCAGAAAGAGCGTGTAGCGCTGGCCGGGCGCCTCGAAGCCCTGTCGAAACTGGAAATTTTCAGCGATTTCCGGGAAATCGACTGGTCGACCGTCGCCAGCGAGATTGCCCGTCTGAGCGACGAAAAACGTGCGCTGGAAAGTGCTTCCGATCAGCTCAGACAACTGGGCGAACGCCTTGCCCTGGCGCAGACGGCGCTCGCCGAAAGTGAAAGCGCGATTCGCGAAAAAAGCGATGAACGCGGCGGCCTGCGTGCCAAACGCGAAGCCGCCGAAGAGCTGGCCAGCCAGGCCCGCGAGATCATCGCCAGCCTGCCCGCCCCGGAAATGGCGCAGGCCGCGCTCGAACTCGACCCCCTGCGCAGTGAAGCCCTCGGCGAGCACCAGTTGACCGTCGAATCCTGCGACAACCGCGAACGCGACATGCGCGACTGGCTGCAAGCCCGCATCGATGCGGAAACCCGCGCCCTGGGCCGACTCGCCGAGAAGATCGTCAAGGCGATGGCCGCCTTCAAGGAAGAATTCAAGCTGGAAACGGCGGAAATCGACGCCAGCGTCGAAGCCGCCTTCGAGTACGAAAAACTGCTCGACAAACTCAAGACCGACGACCTGCCGCGCTTTGAAGCCAGTTTCAAGGATCTGCTCAACGTCAACACCATCAACGAGATCGCCAATTTCAACGCGCAACTGGCCCGCGAGCGCGAGGAAATCCGCGACCGCATCACCCTGATCAACCAGTCGCTGACCCAGATCGACTACAACCCTGGCCGTTTCATCGTCCTCGAAGCGCAGCCCAGCCCGGATGCCGATATTCGCGACTTCCAGGGCGAACTGCGCGCCTGCACCGAAAATGCGCTGAGCGGCTCGGATGACGCCCAGTATTCGGAAAACAAGTTTCTCCAGGTAAAAGCCATCATCGACCGTTTTCGTGGTCGCGACGGGCAATCCGAACTCGACCGGCGGTGGACCGCCAAGGTCACCGATGTGCGCAACTGGTTCATTTTCGGGGCCAGCGAGCGCTGGCGCGAAGACGGCAGCGAGCACGAGCACTATTCCGACTCCGGCGGCAAGTCCGGCGGCCAGAAGGAAAAACTCGCCTACACCATCCTCGCCGCCAGCCTGGCCTATCAGTTCGGGCTGGAATGGGGGGCCGCACGTTCGCGCTCCTTCCGTTTCGTCGTCATCGACGAAGCCTTCGGGCGCGGCTCGGACGAATCGGCGCAATACGGCCTCAAACTGTTCGCCCAGCTCAACCTGCAACTCCTGATCGTCACGCCGTTGCAGAAAATCCACATCATCGAACCCTACGTTTCCAGCGTCGGCTTCGTGCATAACGAAAACGGCCGCGACTCCAAGCTGCGCAATCTCTCCATCGAAGCCTACCGGGAAGAAAAGGCGAGGCAGGCCGGATGAAATGGAGCACGCCGGCCGATCTGCGCCAGCAGGTGCAACGCTGGTGGGACAGGGGTGACATCCTGGCCGCCCTGCTCCCGGCTGAAGCTGGCGTCACATCGATCGTCCCCCGCCGCCTGACGCTAAAGACGCCGAGTGCCAGCGAACTGCGCGACCACTTTGCCGCCGTCCGCGAGTGGAGCCAGCAATTACGCGCCATGTCGCATCTGCGGCTCGAAATGCGCGACTTCCGGCACCAGGTTTTCGGCCAGAACAGCCTGCCGGGCGCAGTCTGGCTCGACGATGCGGTTAGCGCCGTCGCCCTGCTCGGCAAACAGAAGGAAGCCCGCATTTTTGCGCAAATCGGCGCGTCGACCGCCGCCCGCCAGCCCAAACTGCTCGCCTGGCTCACCAAACGCCCGCTGCGTGCGCTCGAACTCGCCGAAGTCTGGGAAAAGCTACTCGATGTCACCGACTGGCTGCTCGCCCACCCGCGCCCCGGCATCTACCTGCGGCAGATGGATATTCCCGGCGTGCACAGCAAGTTTGTCGAAGCCCAGCGTGGCGTGCTCAGCGAGCTGCTCGACCTGGTCCTGCCCGAATCCGGAATCGACGCCGGCGCCAACGGCATCAACCAGTTCAACCGCCGCTACGGCTTTCTCGACAAACCCGAGCGCATCCGCCTGCGCTGGCTTGACCCGGCCTGCTCGCCGTTACCGGCGCTGGGTCAGGCCGATCTGACGCTCGATGCCACAAGTTTTGCCGGCCTCGGCCGCACGGTCGACCGGGTTTTCATCACCGAAAACGAAATCAACTTTCTCGCCTTCCCGGCCGTGCCGAACTCACTGCTCATCTTCGGCGCCGGTTACGGCTTTGCCACGTTGGCGCAAGCAGCCTGGCTGCACGCCTGCCAAATTCACTACTGGGGCGATATCGACACCCACGGCTTTGCCATTCTCAACGAATTGCGCAGCCACTTCCCACACGTCGAATCCTTGCTCATGGATCGTCAGACCTTTCTTGCCCATAGCGCCCTTTGGGGCGACGAGCCCCTGCCGCAGCAACGCGAACTATGCCACCTGACGGCCGATGAACAGACGCTCTACGACGATCTGCGCGACCAACGGCTGGGCAACAAACTCAGACTGGAACAGGAACGTATCCCCTATGATCTGCTGCAAGCTGCTCTGAAAAGCATCGCTCAGAATTGAGCCGCACCCCGAGTAGCACAGCCGTGCTACATTTATCGGCAACTTAAATGCAGGAGGTCATCATGACCACGACAACGATACGCCTGCCGCAGGACCTGAAAAGCCGCGTTGCCGCCGCCGCAAAACGTTCCGGCACCACGGCACACAGCTTCATTCTCGAAGCCATTGCGGAAAAGGCGGCACAGGAAGAACAGCGCGCCGAGTTTGAGGCGCAGGCCGAAGCCCGCTATGCCAACATTACAGCTACCGGGAAAGCCGTTGCCTGGGAGGAAATGCGCAGCTATCTGGAAGCGCGTCTGGACGGAGAATCCGCCCAGCGTCCGCAGCCCCGCAAACTGGCCCCCTGAAGATGTCCAGAATCGAACTGGCAGCGGAGGTCGGGGAAGATCTTGATCGAGTTATCGATCACCTTGCCAGATATCAGATTGAAAATTCCGCCCAGCGAATTCGCGAAATCATCGAAGCAATCAACGTACTGGAACACAATCCCCTGATCGGCCGCCCCCTGGGCAAGGACTTGCGGGAACTGATCATTGGCCGACGCGCGCATGGCTATGTCGCTTTGTACCGGTACATTGTCGAGCTCGACACCATTTTTGTTCTTGCCATACGCAGCCAGCGCGAGGCGGGCTATGCCGAACGCAGCGGCCAACAGCCGTAAGCGGATCGGCGACCGGTCGTTCAAACAGCGATCAAGACAAGGCCATTGTGTGCTGCCTTACACCGCCTCCAGCGCGAGCAGCTCAGCCACCGTCTGCCTTCGTCGAATAAGCCGGGGCTCACCATTTTCCATCAGCACTTCGGCAATCAGCGGGCGCGCGTTGTAGTTCGATGACATGGAGGCGCCATACGCACCGGTGTCGTGCAACACCAGCAGATCTCCCACCTGCGCCTGCGGCAAGGAGCGGTGCAACACCACGCCACCGTCTCCCTGCGTAAACACATCTCCCGACTCGCACAGAGGTCCGGCAACCACCGTGTCAAACTGCAGGCCATTAACCGCTGTGCCATCAGAGTGGATCAACTCCATGCCGTGGTAGGCGCCGTATAGGGCCGGGCGAACCAGATCACTGAAGCCGGCGTCAACCATCATAAAATGGTTGGCGCCCTGTTGCTTCGTGGCGCGTACCTCGGTGACCAGCACGCCGGACTCGGCCATTAAATAGCGGCCCGGTTCTATTTCCAGTTTCACTGGGTGCTCCAGCAGTTGTTCCACGGCATGGCGCACTGCATCCCATAATGAAAAGTAGTGCGCCGTATCAATCGTGGGTTCACCGGCCTGGTAGGGAACGGACAGACCGCCGCCCGCGGAGATGGCGTGCAGGTCCAAACCCTGCGCATTCACTACCTCTACCAGCTTCAGCATGGCACCGCACACTTCCTGCAAGTGCGCGTAGTCCACGCCTGAGCCGATGTGCATGTGCAGACCCTGCAAGGCCAGGCCGTTGGACTTGATCTTTTCGCAGGCGCGTACTAGGTCGCCATGCCAGATGCCATGCTTGCTATGCTCGCCACCGGTATTTGTTTTCTTGGAATGGCCATGCCCGAAACCTGGGTTGATGCGTAGCCACACCGGGTGCCCCGGGTTGACCGCACCCAATTGGTCCAGCATGTCCATGGAGCCGCAGTTCACGGGAATATTGAGTTCCACCACGCGCGCAAGCGTAGCGCGGTCCAGCAGATCGGCCGTGAACACGATGTCTGCGTGCCCGTTGTGCAAGCCCGGCGTAAAACCACCAGCCAACGCGCGTTCGATTTCACCCAAAGACACCGAGTCCACCACTGCGCCCTGTCGCTTCATGAGGCGAAGGATGTGTGTATTGGAGTTGGCTTTCTGAGCGAAACGCACTACGTCAAACAACCGCAGAGCGGCAATCTGGCGCGTAATGGTGGCGGCATCATAGATCCACAGCGGGGTACCGAACTGCTGGGCCAAAGGAGCGATAGTAGCGGGAGTAAAAGGGTTCATGGGTGGATGATCCTCATCATAGTCAATTCAATCAATGCTATTCTTGTTGTCCACCTATTCAATATTGATATGAATTTAACTCATCGCCAGCTGACGATGTTTCGCGCCATCATGCTGCACGGCAACCTGGGGCGTGCAGCTGACGCGTGCGCGTCAAGCCAGCCCACATTGAGTCGCGAGCTGGGTCGTCTGGAGCAGTTACTGGGGTTTAACCTTTTTGACCGGGTGCGGGGCCGATTACGACCTACCGTGCGGGCACTTGCGCTGATGCAGGAAGTAGAACGCTCGTTTATAGGCTTGGAACAGATCGCAGCGCGCGCCAGCGAATTGCGCACGCAAGCGACAGGTCGCTTGCGCATTGCGTGTTTGCCGGCATTGGCCCATGCCTTGGTACCCGGCGCACTGGTATATCTCTCACATGCACATCCTGAACTAGGAGTCAGCGTGCATCCCTTAGAGTCGCCCTGGCTGGAGCAAGCCATGAGTGAACAGCGTTTTGACCTGGGACTGAGTGAAACCCAAGAGGCACCTGCTGGAGTTGCCTTGCAGCCCTTACTGAAAGTCAATGAAGTGGCTGTTTTGCCACGTGATCACAGCCTGTGCCGCAAGGCACGACTGCAACCACGCGACTTTACAGGCGAGCGCTTCATCAGTCTCGCGGTTGGCGACCCGTATCGAACCGCCATTGATGCGATGTTCGAGGACGCTAAAGTACATCGCGCAACCCTGCTTGAAACCACGAGCGCAGTGGCCGTCTGCGCCATGGTGCGTCAGGGCCTGGGCGTTGCCATCGTAAACCCGCTCACCGCACTGGAACTCAGCGGACCGGACCTAGTAGTGCGGCCGCTTACCGTTGCCATCGGTTACCAGGTGAATATGCTTCTTCCGGACATCGCAGCTCCGCACCCCCTGCAGGGCGTTCTCGCAGACACCGTCCGCAAAGCCTGTGCCGCCTTGAACCACCATCACTCGCCATGAGTTCCATAGCTGGCCGCATCCCGGCCATACCCCAAGTCTTGTCGCCTCGCAGGATGCTAGCGGAAGCGCAAACGCTAAAGCGTTTGCTAGGGGGAAAACGACGTGGGGGCGACGATGCGGTTTTCCATATCCACGAGCACATCGGCCTCGGTGACGGCCTTCAGATAAGCGGCGAAAGCAGGGTCGGCGGCCAATCAAGACAGCACTTGGGCAGCAAACATCGCTGAATCACCAGGATTCGGGCTGTTCATTGCAACAAGCTGCGCCAACTTCGCCTCGATTTCGGCAAACAGCGGCCGGCGTTCCGGTGCTTCGTCAGCGCAATGCAGTTGCAGTTCGCCAAGCATTTTTGCCGTTTTTTCCGCGTCGACCGCTGGCCGGCAGCGGGCGAGCAATTCCTCGAGCAGGCAGCCGAAGGCGCGCACCTCGATGCGCTCCAGCGCCAGCGCCTGTGCTGCATCGCCCCGGTCGACCGGCGACGCGGCACCAAAATCGCCAAGCAGCGCCGTACCGTCTTCGAGATGCAGGATGTTATGGGCGTAGAGATCGCCATGCGCGACACCCTGCGCATGCAGATGCGCTGCGGCGGCCGCAATCCCGTGTGCCAGGCGCAGTGTGGCGTCGAGGTTGAAAGCAGGATCGGCGACATAGACATCGCGCGTGCAGGATTCCAGGCTGGGCGGCCCGGCCAGGTTTTTGAAACCGTGGCCGATCAGGGCCATGACCAGCCCGTCGACATTGTCTGGGTGTTCGGCAATGCGGCCGAGCACCGGAATCAGATTGGGATGCTCCCCGGCCACCAGGCAGGCGTGCATTTCGCTCTGCGGCAGGCCGTCGCTGGTCAGCGCGCCCTTGAACAGCTTGACCGCCACCGGCTGCGTCGTTTCGCCGGCCTGCCATCCGGCACGATGGATGACGCCGGAAGCGCCCTCGCCCAGTTTTTCGCCGAGCGTCAATTCTGCCCAGTCGATACGTTCGACCGCCACGGCAAGCAGGTTTTCGCAGAAAGGATTGCCGGCATAGGCCAGCCAGGACAGGCGCGGCAGCGCGAACAGCCAGTCCGGCAAGGCGGTCAGCCGGTTGGCCGCGATACGCAGCAATTCGAGATTGCCACACTCGGCCAGTTCGGCCGGCAAAGCCGTCAGCCGGTTGCCGGCCAGCATGAGTTTTTGCA
The DNA here is from genome assembly GCF_020510525.1 of Quatrionicoccus australiensis. Taxonomy (NCBI): domain Bacteria; kingdom Pseudomonadati; phylum Pseudomonadota; class Betaproteobacteria; order Rhodocyclales; family Azonexaceae; genus Quatrionicoccus; species Quatrionicoccus australiensis. Next base: position 1,688,474 of record NZ_CP075188.1, on the reverse strand, counting down.
GGCGGGAGCAGCGGCCGATGGCGGACGGCAGTTCGGCAACAACGTTATCGGTCAGGATCAGCCAGCGCAGCTTTTCCGGCAACGCGGCGGCCGGCACCGACTCGATGCGGCAGGACTTGAAGCCAACCATGTCGAGCTGCGGGCAACGCCCGAGCACGGCCGGCAATTCGGTAAACGGGTTGTTCGAGCAGAAAATCACGCGCAGTTTGTGCAGGCGCGGCAGGTCGTCAGGCAGCGCCGTCAGCGCATTGCCGGAAAGATCGAGGATTTCCAGCGAGTCGGCGAGCGCGAAGATCTCGCGCGGGAATTCGGTCAGGCCGCAGTTCAGTTGCAGGCGGCGGGCGCCGGCCAGTTCGCCATTCCTGAGTTGTTGCAGCGTATTCAAATCCAGCCCTTCCCATGAAAAAGGCCCGCACCGGGCGGGCCTTCGGAATCGGGCAACAACCGCTCAGAGCAGATCGGCCGGGATATTACCGCCGTTTGCCGCGAGCTTCTGCAGCACCGTCTTGTGCAGCCACATGTTCATCTGCGCCGAATCGCCCATTTTCTCGGCCGGACAAGCCAGTTCGGCCGCCAGTTCCTTGCGCGCCGCCAGGCTGCTATCCAGCCCGAGCAGCTTCAGCAGATCGACGATCGAGACCTTCCAGTTGAGCTTTTCGGCATGCGCCTTGGCCAGCGTTTCCAGCTTGGCCACAACATCGACCTCGCTGATCGCCACCGGTGCGGCGACTACCGCTGCCTCGACGGCGGCCGGCGCGGCGGCGACTACCGCTTCCTGCTTGTCTTCGCCAAAACCCAGTTTGGCCATGATGCTGCTGAAGATTCCCATAGTCTTTCCTTTGCGACTGATTGATCGAAGAGGCCCGGGCCAGCCCGGACCTCTTCGATCCTAGCGACACTTGACGACAACCTAGGTGAATTTATATGAAGCGCGCTTTACAAATTCGCACATGGCGGCGGGCATTTTTGCCCTTTTTCAGCGGTCAACCGCCCGCCACGCCTCAAATCACCTGCCAGGCCTGCAGCGTTGCCAGATCGACGATCTCGGCGATGCGGTCGCCCAAGGCGGCCAGCACGCCGGCGTGTACCTGCGCCGCCGCGATCATCGCGCCGCCCGGCCCGGGCAGGTCGCGCGTCGCGCTGGCATCGGCGACAACGCCGACCTTGTAGCCGCGATGGAAGGCCTCGCGCGCCGTCGAGTCTACGCAGTTGTGGGTCATGTAGCCAGCGAGCAACAGGTTTTCGATTCCGCGTGCCTGCAAGGCCTCGGCCAGACCGGTGCCGGTGAGGGCCGAGGGCAGCTGCTTGTAAATCACCGTTTCGCCAGTTGCCGGCACCAGCCCGGCGAGCGGTTCGGCGCCGGGCGAGCCTGCGCCGAACAACAGGGAGCCGGCCGGTACCCGGTGCAGGACGTGGATCACCGTAATGCCGGACTGGTCGGCCCAGGCGCGCAGGCGGCAGGCGATGGGGGTGACGCTCGCCTCGTCTGGCAAGGCGAGCGGGCCGCTGCGGTATTCGTGCTGGTAGTCGATCAGCACGAGGGCGGTTTTCGCCGCCGGCAGCGTGGCGCCGGCCGTCAGGCCGGGCGCGAGGCCGACGATCTGGCGCAGGGTCCGGGCGCTCATGCGGCACCGCCGGCTTGCCGGGCTGCTTCGCGCTCAACCTTGCGCGCCGCCTGCGTCCGGCCGTCGTAACCCCAACTCGTCGCCGGCAGTTCGTGCAAGGCGAAGTAGAGCGGTGCCGGCGAGGCGGCAAAGGCGGCGGCCCACGGACAGGCGGCGCGCACGGCGGTCAACATCGCTTGCGCGGCAAAAATGAAATCCGCCTTTTCGGTGTCGCTGTTGCTGCCGGCGGTAATCAGCGCCTGCAGGCTGGCGGCAGCTGCGAGCGCGGCGCCGCCGACGGCATGACTGCCGGCCGGGGCCTGCGTCACGCTGACCACGGTCAGCGCCGCTTCCTTGCGCAGGATGCGCGCCATCAGTTCGGTGGTTTCCTGCTGCAGGGCCTGGATGGTGGCCGGCGCGGCGGCCGGGCCGCTGAGGACGATCTGGATCAAGGGCATGGTTTTCTCCTGGTGAATGCACGCCGCCATCATTGCAGCCGGGCTTTGTGGCTACAATCCATCAACCGCATAACAGTTTGTTGCTTCATGGAAACAATCAATCCGCTCGACCATCTCTCCGACCTCGCCGTTTTCGTGCGCGTCGTCGATACGCAGGGCTTTTCATCCGCGGCGCGCGCCATGGGGCTGACCAAGTCGGCGGTCAGCAAGCGCATCAATCGCCTGGAAAAGCAGCTCGGGCTGCGCCTCCTGCAGCGCACGACGCGCGCCATGTCGCTGACCGAGGCCGGCCGCGTGCTTTACGAGCGCGCCGCGCAGGGCGTTGCGCTGCTCGACGAGAGCGCCCGCCTCGCCGCCGGCCTGATCGAGGCGCCGCGCGGCATCCTGCGCGTTACCGCCTCGGTGACTTTCGGCAAGCTCTGCCTGGCGCCGCTGATCCCGGAATTTCTCGCCCGTTACCCGGAGATCGAACTGCAACTGACCCTGCTCGACCGCTTCGTCGATCTCGTCGAGGAAGGTTACGACGTCGCCCTGCGCCTGACCCGCACGCCACCCGAGCAGGTCGTCGCCAAGGCGCTGATGCCAGTGCGCTATCGGCTATGTGCAGCGGTCGACTACCTGAAAAGCCGCAAAATCGAGACGCCGGCCGACCTCGCTGACCACAACTGTCTGCATTACGGCCTGCGCGAGCTGGGCAGCGAATGGCGCTTCCAGCGCGCCGGCGAAGAGGCGCGCGTGCGCGTGACGAGCAATGTCGTGGTCAATAACAGCGAAGTCGTGCGCGACCTGCTGCTGGCCGGCCTGGGCATCGGCCTGGTCTGGAACTACGCCGTGGACCGCGAGATCGCCGACGGCCGCCTCGTACCGCTGCTGCCCGACTGGTCGCCGGTCGGCCCCTTCGGCCAGACCGCCTACGCCCTGTGGCTGCCGCAAACCCACTTGCCGCCCAAGACGCGCGTGTTCATCGACTTCCTGGCCGAACGGCTGCGCGAGACGCCGACCTTACCCACTTGAATTAATCGAGTTGGTTTGAAATCCACACACCAAAGGAAACTCCCACTAAATTCAGGGTGCACCGTAAAATCGCTAGCCTATGAATAGGCAAACATTTCCGTTAAACCACCGGCCATGAATTCAATCGAAAAAATCAGCATTCGTGGCTACAAGTCGATCCGCGAACTGGAAAATCTATCGCTGGACAGACTGAATGTGCTGATCGGAGCCAATGGCGCAGGCAAGAGCAATTTCATCAGCTTCTTCCGCCTGCTGGCGCGTCTGATGGCAGGCGAGCTGAGCTACCATGTCGCAAAAAGTGGCGGTCCTGATGCGCTGCTGCATTACGGTCGCAAGCGCACGCCGCAGATGTCCGCCGAAATGTACTTCGGCAACAATGGCTATAAGCTCGTGTTGGAACCTACCCAGGCCAATACAATGATCTTCGCCCGCGAAGCCTTTTACTGGAATATGGGCGGCGATTTTTCGCTGGGCGCGGGACACCCCGAAACAAAATCGGGCAGCGGAATCCAGCGCAATATCGCAAACTTCGTTGTACCTTCCGTCAAAAGCTGGATCGTTTACCACTTCCACGACACCAGCGACTCGGCGCCCATGAAACAGGCTGGCGCAGTCAATGACAACGGCTGGCTGCGCCCGGATGGCGCCAATCTGGCGGCTTATCTTTACCGTTTGCGCGAACAGTTCCCTGAGCACTATCGCCGTATCGTCGATACCATTCGACTGGTCGCGCCGTTTTTCTCGGATTTCCAGTTACGCCCCAACCCGCTCGATCCCAATTCGATCCAGCTGGAATGGAACGAGCTTGGCAGCGACTTCCCCTTTCTCGGCCACCATCTGTCGGATGGCAGCCTGCGCTTCATCTGCCTGGCCACCGTCCTGCTGCAACCGGACGAGCTGATGCCGGCCACCATTCTGTTCGATGAGCCGGAACTGGGCCTGCATCCCTATGCCATCGAATTGCTGGCTTCGCTGATGCACCAGGCCTCAGTCAAGCATCAGCTGATTGTCTCCACACAGTCCGTCGAATTGCTCAATCAGTTTTCGCCCGAGCAGATCATCGTTGTAGACCGCGAAAACGACCAATCGACATTCAACCGCCTCGACCCGGCCAAACTCTCGGTCTGGCTGGATGAATACTCGCTAGGCGAGATGTGGAAGCAGAACATGTTTGGCGGAAGACCCAGCTAATGGCTGGCAATCAAACGAGAATAAACATCCTCGTCGAGGGACAGACCGAAGAGTCTTTCGTGCGCACGCTGCTTGCTCCGCACCTCGCCAACTTTCAAGTCTGGATGAAGCCGCGCATCATCCAGACCAGCAAAGGCCATAAAGGAGGCATTGCCAGTTACGGCAAGCTCAGACATCAAGTTCGGCAATGGTGCCAACAAGACCCCACAGCTCGCGTGACGACACTGTTCGACGTTTATGGTTTACCCACCGACTTTCCCGGTATCGCCAACTGGAACGCGAATCAGCCGGCACAGCCTCAAGTGGCAATGCTTGAGGCCAACATGCTGGCTGATATCGGCCAAGCCAACCTGATCCCCTACCTGCAACTGCATGAATATGAAGCGCTGCTATTCAGTGATCTGAGCGCCTTTGCTTACGCCGATGTGCCGACTAAAACCATCGCCAAATGGCAGGCTGAACTTACTGATTTTCCCAATCCTGAAGCGCTCAACAACTCCCCGCAAACAGCCCCCTCAAAACGGCTGATCAGACATTGGCCCAACTACGCCAACGCCAAGCCCCATTACGGGGTGTTGATTGCCCAGAAAATCGGATTGCCTGTCATCCGGGCCTCCTGTCCGCGCTTTGACGCCTGGGTCCGATGCATGGAAAGTCTTTAACTACCGGACATCCAGAAAAAACTGATGCTGCCGGACCAACCCCCGATTCTTTCAACTCACTGATCGATAAAACGACATGAGCGTACTGGACCAACTCGACTGGCAGGAAACCCTGGACATCATCTGCCACTCTTCCGCCCGGCAAATCCTCGAAGGCATCTCCTTCGCCGAATTTCGACTGCGCATGGAAGGCATGCTGCCCCGCTTGCTGACCGCCGGCGGCATGCCGAAACAACAGCAGTCGCCGGAAATGTTGCGCGGTATCGCAACCCTGGTCGCGCTGGAAATCTGGAATGCGACGCCGCTCCCGGAAAACCGTTTCCGCCCGAAAAAACAGGCCAAACCGGAGCGCAATGCGCCCTGCCTGTGCGGTTCGGGCAAAAAGTTCAAACAGTGCTGTGCGGCGGTCGACACCCCAGCACTGGGCATTTCCGAAGAATTGATGCTAGCCGAGGTACTGGGGCTGATGCCGGCGAAGAAACTGGCCGAGCTGCCGCTGCTCGAACTGCATCCCGAATCACTGGCCCTGGTCGCCAGTAGCTGGATCGACGAGGGGCATGAGAAAAAGGCCGTGACGCTGCTCGAAAAGCTGTTTGTCCATATCGAGCAGCTCGATGGTCGGGCCGAACTGGCGGCGGATACGCTGCTCAACGCCTACCTGGAAACCAATGCGCCGCGCAAGAAACAGAAATTCATCGATGCGCTGAAAGCCGCACCGGACAAGGCGCTGGCTTCAACCGGCTGGCAGCGTCAGACAACCGTACACAGCGACCGCGGCGATTACACAGAAGCCTGGTCAGCCTTTCGCGAGGCGCAACGGCTGACGCCGAACGATCCGGCGCTGTCGCACCTGGAAGTGCTGGTGTTGATGTCGGAAGGCCGCCGCACCGAGGCACAGGCCCGCGCAAAATTCTGGGCGGCGCGCCTCAGCCGCGACCCCGACTACGATCACAGCGACCTGATCGAACTGCTGCACGATCTGGCCGATGGCAGCGATGCCAGCCTGTTGCGTACCCTACCGCTCGGCCGGGGCCCACAAGCGATGCTGGCCGAAGCAATCAGACGCTGGCCGGAACCGGCCAGCCACTACCGACTGAGTGGCGGTGACGAACTGACAGCGAAAAAAGACATCGCCGAACTCGAACTCGACTGGATCGATCTCGTTGAGGATGGCGACATGGACAGCGCCCTCCTCTTTCTCGGCGAAGAGCCACTGGCCGGCCAGTCCTTCCGGATTCTGCGCGACGTCTCGGAAATGATCGACGCCCTGCCGGAGAACCTGCCCGGCAGCGGCGATGCCCTTCGCCGACAAGTGCTGGAGCGAGGTGAAGCCCTGCGGCGGGTCGTACTCGGCCGCCTCAAGGTGCAGAAGCATGAACTGCCCTGGGGCTTTCTCGACAACCGGCCGTTGCTGACGCTGGTCAGCTATTACGTTGAAGAATTTACCGAGGCACACCCGGCGGAAACGCTCGATCTAATGCGCTGGAGCGTCAATATCGCCAACCCCACCGACAACACCGGATTGCGGGAAATTCTGATCCACACCTTGGTGACCGCCGGTCTGGCCGATGAGGCAATCAGCATCGCTGCCCGTTATCCGAATGATTTCGCTTCCACGGAATACGGCCGCATCCTCGCCTTCTTCGCCGCCGGCCGGCGCGCAGAGGCGGAGACAGCACTGCAAGCCACCGCCGCCCGCTATCCCAAAGTATGGAAAATGCTGCACGCTGCGAACCCGAAAAGACCCGCGACGAAAAACCCTGGCTATATCACCGTGGGTGGCGACGAAGAAGCCTACGCGTACCGCCAAAACCATCTCGAACTGTGGCGTTCGACGGGGGCGCTACAGTGGGGAGCCAGCATCAAGCTGCCGACCAAACCTGTAGCCAAAGCGCGGCCAGCCATCGACGACAAGCAGGAACCTCTGTTCTGAATAGCGCGGCGCTCAACGCCGCTGCACGCCCCACTTGCGCGCCTCTTCGGCCAGCCCGAGGAAGAGCGCAAACGGCAAGGCGTAGAGGAACACCGCCAGCGGCAAGGGCGCCGTGCCGAACAGGCTGTTGCCCCAGGGCGTGTAGAGAATCACCGCCATCAGCATCACTTCGCTGGCCAGGCCGGCGAGCAGCCAGCGGTTTTCGAAGAGCGGGAAATGCCAGGCCGGCAGGCGCGGGTGGCGGCAGACGAAGACATTGACCATCTGCGCCAGCACGATGGCCATCAGGCAGGCGGCAGTCGCCTGCAGGTAGCGCGGATCGCCGATTGCCAGCGTTTCGCCATATTGCCAGCCGAAGCCGTGCAGCACGAAGAAGAAGGTGGCGAGTGCGCCAAGCGCTTCGAGCGGGCCGAGGAAGAGGTAGGCGCGGGCGAGCAGGCCGCCCGAGAGCAGGCGTTCGCCGCGCGGTCGCGGCGGGCGCTGCATGATGTCGGGCGACGGCTTTTCGGCGCCGAGCGCGATGGCCGGCAGCATGTCGGTGCCGAGATCGACGGCGAGGATCTGGATCACGGTCAGCGGCAGCGGGATGCGGAAAAGCACGAAGGCGAGGTAGGGAACCAGCTCCGGGATGTTCGAGGTGAGGATGTAGGTGATGAACTTGCGGATGTTTTCATAGACCGCCCGCCCCTCCTCGATGGCATTGACGATGGTGCCGAAGTGGTCGTCGAGCAGCACGATGTCGGCCGCCTCGCGCGCCACGTCGGTGCCCGAAAGCCCCATGGCGATGCCGATGTCGGCCAGGCGCAGGGCCGGGGCATCGTTCACGCCATCGCCGGTGACCGCGACGATCTCGCCCTTGGCCTGCAGGGCCTGCACGATCAGCATCTTCTGCTCGGCGCTGACGCGGGCGAAGAGGACTTCCGGCGCATCGAGCGCGATCTGCAATTCGGCAGCACTCATCCGGCGTACTTCGTCGCCGGTCAGCACGCGCGGGGTTGCGCCGCGAATCAGGTCGGCCTCGCGGCCGAGCGCCAGGCCGGTCGTCGGGTGGTCGCCGGTGACCATGATGACGCGCAGCCCGGCCGTGTGGCAGCGCCCGACCGCTTCGCGCACGTCGGGCCGGAGCGGGTCTTCGAGCGCGATCAGGCCGCACAGCGCGAGGTTTTCTTCGTCTGCAGCGGCGTCGACCGCCAGCGGTTTCCAGGCACAGGCGAGCACGCGCAAGCCGCGGCTGGCCAGGTCTTCGTGCGCAACGCGGTAGGCTTCGCGCGCTTCGGCATCGAAGGGGCGCGAGGTATTGCCGGCCAGCCAGGTCGTGCATAGCGGCAGCACGTTCTCCGGCGCGCCCTTGCAGAGCAGCACGCCGCTGCCGTCGGCGGCACGGCTATAGACCGACATCCGGCGCCGCTCGGCGTCGAAGGCGATCTCGCCGGCGAAAGTCCAGTCCATCGGCAACTCGCCGGCAAACTGCCAGAGCGCGACTTCCATCGGATCGCCGCTCGGCTGGCCGTCGGTAAACTTGAGGCTATGGCAAAAACGGGCGACGGCGCGCAGATGCGGTTCGCGCGCTGCCGGCCAGTGTTCGGCGGCGAGATGGTGACGGCCGCCGGCAAACCACTCGCGCACCGCCATGCGGTTCTGCGTCAGGGTGCCGGTCTTGTCGGTCAGGATCACCGTCGCGCAGCCCATGGTCTCGACCGCCGGCAGATGGCGGACCAGCGCATTGCGCTTCGCCATGCGCTGCGTCGCCAGCGCGAGCGACAGGGTCACCGTCGGCAGCAGGCCCTCCGGCACATTGGCGACGATGATGCCGATGGCGAACATCAGATTGACCCAGAAATTGAGGCCGATCGCCTGACCGAGCGCAAAGAAGACGACACCGAGGCCGAGCGCGAGCAGCGCCAGCAGGCGGGAGACACGGCGGATCTCGGCCTGCAGCGGCGATTCGGTGTCGCCCGTGCTTTGCGTCAGGTGCGCGATATGGCCGAACTCGGTGCGCATGCCGGTGGCGTACACCACGGCGCTGCCCTCGCCGGAAACAACCAGCGTGCCGGCCAGCAGCAGGCAGTGCGCGGCCAGCGGATCGACGGCACCGGCCGGTTCGGCCGCTTCGCTGCGCACCTTGGGATAGGTTTCGCCGGTCAGCGTCGCGAGATTGACACGCAGGCTCCAGCTTTCGATCAGCCGACAATCGGCGGGCACCTTGGCGCCTTCGGCGAGCAGTAAAATGTCGCCAGGCACCAGTTGGTCGGCGGCAATGTCCTGCTCGCGCCCGTCGCGCCGTACCTTGACCTGCTGCGGCAGCAGCTTTTCCAGCGCGGCCAGCGCCTGCTCGGCGCGATAGCTCTGCCAGAAGGAAAAGCCGCCGTTGATCAGGATCACGCCGACGATGGCCAGGCCAAGCTCGAACATGCCTTCGCCCGGCTGCATCCAGGCGGCGGTGAAAGCCAGCCCGGCGGCCAGCCACAGGATCAACGCGAAGAAATGGATGAACTCGCCAAGCAGACTCAGCCAGGCCGGCTGGCGCGCCGCGGCGGCAACCCGGTTGGCGCCGAACTCGCCGAGGCGGCGCAGCGCTTCACTGCTACTCAGTCCCGCAGTGCTGCTATCGAGCGCCGCCAGCGCTTCGGCCGGCGCCAGGCGGGCGATCTGCATGCCGGTATGTTCCATGGTCAACCTGACTCTGTCATCCCAAAGGAATACTAATAACAAGCGCTGGAGCGTCCGTCCAGCGGATTTTTGGCCATGTATCGACTTGTTTTCTCTGCAGCAGCAGAAGCACATCGCTTCCATCCACGGCTGCAACGCACTTGCTGCAACCAACCTCCCCGCCGGCATTCCGACACAGTGCCGCCTAATGCCCGAGTCCGTAATACGCGTTGAAATAGCGCACCAGCCGCGTCGTTTCCTCTGGTGTCAGCGGGGCGACACCGCGTAGCTGGCGATAGCTGTGCATACGGGTCAGGCTCGGCGTCCAGTCGCTGCGCCGCGACAGCAGGAGGCGGCGGGCGTCGTGGCAGGCCAGGCACTTCTGTTCGACCAGTTTTTCCGTGCCGGCACCGTCGGGTTTGAACTGGCCGCTGCGGACTTCCTCGGCGCGTTTCTTGTCCATCTCCGCCTTGCCGGCGATACGCGCGGCGAACTGCACGTAGCAGACTTCACCGTCGCGCACTTCGCGACTACCCTGGCGTTCTTCGATATTCACCAGGTGCTCGATGTACTCGCCACTCGTTTTCCGGCGGTTGATGTTGTAGTTGTAGAACTCGGAAAACACCACGTCACCGTTGCGCAGCACCTTGACGGCCATCACCTGATCGTCGCTGGCGGGCCGTTCGGGCAGGTAAGCGACAGCGCCATCCGGGGCGATGCGCCCGAGGCGACCGCGCTGGTCGCCGGAGAACCACAGCACGCCGTCCGGCGCCGCCGACATTTGCTGGATGTAGGTGGCGTCGGGCAGCTTCTGTTCGCTGACGCTGCCATCGGCCGCAATCCGGCCGAGTACGAAGCGGCAGTGGTCGGAGAAGGCGAGGCCGCCGGCGACCGGCGTCAGGTTGCTCGGGCAACTGTTTTCCCACGCCGCCACGGTGGTCCATTGACCGTCGCGGGAAAGCGTCGCCAGTTGGCCTTTGGGCTGGGCACCGTTGCGCCCTGGCACCAGGATGGTCACCCAGGCGCGATCCTGATGATCGAAGGCCAGCGAGGTCGGCCAGCCATCGCGCAAGGGGGAATCGTGCATCGTGCCCTGGCGGTCGATGCGGCCGACCTTGGCGAGCATCGCGCTGCCGTGACCGGCGTGTTCGTCGCTGTCATTCTCGTGCCCGGACATCTGCGTGAACCACGCTTCGCCCCGGCGGTCGACGGCGACCATGCCGGGATGGCCGTCACGCGTGGGAAATTCCTGGATGCGCCCATCAGGCGCCAGACGGCCGATCTTGCCGCCCTCCATCTCGACGAACCAGATGTTGCCGCGGCGATCCAGCGCCAGGGCGCTGGGTTCGGCGTTCTTGGTCGGCAGTTGATAGGCCTTGACGCTGCCGTCCGGCGCCAGCCGCGACACGGCGTTGTTGTCGCCCTCGGTGAACCAGATGCCGCCGGTTTTGTCTTCCACCAGCTGGTAGGAGCCGAAAGGCCGGCAAGCCTGGGCCGGCGTCGCCAGCAGTACGGCCAGGCCGAAGAGAACGGGGAAAATCGCTTGTTTGCGCACGCAGCACTCCTTGCCAATCAAAAATGCAAAATGAATTCGCCGCGCAGGGTGCGCGGTTCGCCATGCCAGAAAAACCCGCTGACGTAGTCGCGGTCGAAGACGTTGTCCAGCGCCAGCGTCGCTTCCCAGCCCTTGGCCCGCCAGCTTGCCGCCAGGTCGAGCACGTCGTAGGCCGCCTTTTTCCAGCGATAGCCCTGGCTATCGGCCACGGTATTGGCTTCGTCGGTGTAGGCGCTGCCGACCAGGCGCCATTTGGCGCGGGCGGAAAATCCTGCGGTCGACGCGTAATTGAGGACAAAATTTGCCTTGTGCCGGGGCATGTCCGGCAGGGCGTTGCCGACCAGTTGCGGCGCAGATTGATCGCGGACGATGCGGGTCCGGGTGTAGGTGTAATTGGCGTCGAGTTGCCAGCGCTCGAACAAGGGCTGCGACCAGTGCGTTTCCAGTCCGTGCGCCAACACCTCACCGACGTTTTGCGTCTGCTGCACCACCGGCGAACCGTAATCGAGGATGCGCACGGCAATCTTGTCCTGCCAGCGCGTCGCGAACAGGGTGATGCCGCCGTTGCCGCCCGCCACGTTGCCGAGCAGGGCGAGGTCGGCGGTGGTCGAGCGCTCCGGCTTCAGGGCCGGGTTGGCCAGCGTCACCGAGCCGGCGCTGACAAAACCGTTGTACAGCTGCGTCGCCTGCGGCGGCGAGAAACCGCTGCCCAGGCTGCCGCGCAGGCGAAGGGTCTGGCCCAGCGGCCAGGACAGCGCGATCTTCGGGCTGGTCGCCGCCTTGACCACCCCACCGCCGCGCGTTTCCTGCCAGAGCGGGCCGGCATCGAGCACGCGCGACGACACATAGCGTTGCCAGTCACGGCGCAGGCCCAGTTCCAGACGACCGGCGCCCAACGGCATTTCGCCGGCAGCAAACAGCGCCTGCTTGCGGATCAGCGACTCGGCCTGCGTGCGCAGGGCGCGGCTGGCGTAATCGCTGGCGCTGAATTGTTCCGACAGTTCGATCAGGCTGCCGCCCAGCCGTCCCTGCCAGCCACCGTCCTGCCAGGCCAGCGCCGCCGAGGCTTCGCGCTGGCGGGTATCCTGGATTAGCCATTGCTCCGCCGCCAGACCGGCGGCGTCGATGCCAGTACCGCGATCCCGCACGCCGGCCGTGGCATTGCGGTCTTCGCCCAGCGCGGCCTCCAGCGACCAGCGTTCGTTCATTTTCCAGGCAAACTGACTGCGCACGGTATCGGTTTGCCAGTCGAAGGCCCAGTTCGGGCGTCCGAAAAACGAATGGTTGTCCGAGTGCTTGAGGTTCAACGAACTGGCAAAGTCGCTGCCATTCCAGGCCAGCTTGCCGTCGACGGAAGTAGCGCGGCCATGCTCGTCGGCCACCGTGATCTGGTAGGGAAAAGGCGAGCGCGGCACGGTGCGGAAGCCCTTGTCCTCGCGGCTTTCCGCCAGCAAGGCCCAGGCCAGTTCGGCGCGCTCGCCGCTGCCACCCACTCGGGTATAGCTGCCGCCACGAGAATCCAGCCCCTGCGTCAGGTTGACCGCAGGATTCTGCCGACCACCGGCACGCCGCGTCGTCACCGCAATCGCCCCGCCCATCGCCTCAGCCCCGAAACGCGCCGACGCCGCCCCGCGCAACACTTCGATGCGCTCCACCTGCTCCGGGCGCAAGGCCGACAACTCGCTGACCGAAGAAACGAAGCCATCGACCACCACGGCAATCCCGCGCACCCCGCGCATGCTGATGACGCTGTTGTTCTCGTCCAGCCCGACCCGCCGCTTCAGCATCTCCAGCAGACTGGCCGGCTTTTCGCGGGCGATGTCGGCGGCGGTGATAACCGAGACGTCGGTTTCGGCCGTGTTTTCGCCCTGCGCCAGCACACTCGCCGGCAAGCTCGCCAGCAGGAAGACCAAGCACCAGCCCCGCCGCATCACCAGGTGAAATTCCGCAGGCGGCGCGCCACCACCCAGTCGGCCAGCGGCACGAGAAGCAGGGTGGTCGCCGCCAGTCCCGCCACCACCCAGTGGGTCGGCAGACTGCCACCACCGGTCGCATAGGCCGCCCGCAGCCCCTCGCTGAGATAGGTGGTCGGCAAGAGCAGCGCCACGCTGTCGAAAGGCGGAATCAGCATGGCGAAGGAGTAGAAGGTACAGCCGAAAAAAGTCATCGGCATCATCAGCAGGGAAAAAATGTCCTGCCCCTGTTTTGGCGTGGCCGGTGCCAGCAACACCACCACCGCCAGCAACGAAAATAGCAGCGAGCCGAAAAAGCAGAAATAGGCGATCAGCAGCCAGTTTTCCGGGACGATGCCGAGGATGATCCAGATCAGGCCGACCACCACGGCGGCGCTGGCCATGCCGTAGAGCGTGCCGCTGGCGAGCAGGGCCAGCAACAGGGCGCGCACGCCAACCGGCGAGAGCAGCCAGGCTTCCATGGTCCGGAAGTAAAAGCCGGACAGGATGGAACTGCCGACCACCAGATACGGCGCGCTCATCAGCGAAATCGCCACCACCCCCGGTGCCATTACCGCTGCATAGTTGCCGGAATTTCCTGCCGGCAGCATGCGCCCCACGACATAGCCGAATACGAAGAGATAGATCGCCGGTTGCAGCACCATGCGCGTGAAGCTGACCCGCAACGAGCGGCACTCGACGGCGAAATTGCGGGCCAGCATGGCCCAGACAAAATTCATCGCCCATCCTCCGTGCTTGCCGCTTCCTCAAACAAGGCTTCCAGGCCACCACCCAGCCCGGTCACCAACGCCGTCGGCGTATCGCAGGCGACAATTCTGCCCTGGCGCAGCAACGCCACCCGGTCGCACAGGCGCTCGGCCTCTTCCATGTGATGGGTGGACAGGAAAACCGTGCCCCCGCCGTCGCGAAAGTCGCGGATATGCCGCCAGATGCTCGCCCGGATTTCCGGGTCGAGACCGCTGGTCGGCTCATCCAGGACCAGCAGCCGGGGCGAGGTGAGAAATGCCTTGGCCAGCATCACCTTGCGCTTGGTACCGCCCGAGAGGTGCATGATTTCCGCAGCAGCCTTGTCGGTGAGGCCGAGTTGCGCCAGCCAATGAGCGACCCGCGTCGTGATATCGGCCCGGCGCAGGCCGAAATAACGGCAGTGAAAAACCAGGTTGGCGCGCACATCCAGATCCACGTCGAGGTTGTTCTCCTGGGGTACCACGCCCAACTGACGTTTGATCGTTTCCGGCTGCTCGCCAGGATCCAGCCCCAGCACGCGCACCGTCCCCCTGCTCGGCCGCATCAGGCTGGCCAGTACCTTGATAAGCGTGGTCTTGCCGGCGCCGTTGGCGCCAAGCAAACCAAACACTTCGCCCGATTGCACTTGCAACGACAAACCGTCGAGCGCGCGCTGCCCATTGGGATAGACGACCCCCAGATTGTCGACAACGATAGCGGGTGACATTCCTACTCCACCCCGATGGCCCGGCGCAGACGACCGGCCTGCTCGACATCGGCCATGCCTTGCGCCAAATCCGGCGCCAGCGCCCGGAAAGTGGCGTGTATTCGCCCGCAGTAATCCGCCGCCGGCAGCTCGATATTGCCGTTCGCCAGGTAGGCTTCGGCATAGCATTGCCCGCCGCAGGCGCCCCGCACCGCACACGCCTGGCAACGCGGTCGCCCCGCCGTGGTCGCCGCCGCGAAGCGGGCTGCGATGTGGCGAGCGTGCGTATCGGGATAGTCATCGACGTGGCCCATGGCCAATTCATCGACTCCGACGAAATGTTCGCAAGGGTAGAGCATGCCGTCGGCAGCCAGGGCCAGGATGCCGCCACCTGCCAGGCACGGACGCTCCGCATCTTCACTAGCCACCGTGTGGACGGCCAGACGCAGGGCATGCTCGCAAGCCGTCGGCGTTTCGCCGGCCAGCAGCGCCTGCAAGCCGCGCCGGTTGAGGTCGGCCATGGCGTGACGCAATTGCTGCTGCTCGGTTGCCGACCAGATCACACCCTGGGCCGGCAACACGCGCACCGACTGGGCACCGAGCGCGGACAGAAAAGCGACCGTTTCCGCCACCTGACCGACATTGGCCGGCGTCACCGTCGCCCGCAGAGCAAACGGGATGCGCCGTTGCCGAAGCCGTTCGAGATTGTCCAGAATAACCGGGAATGCCGGCCGGCCATCGCGGAACACCCGCCCGCTGTTCGCCACGGCATCGCCATCGAGACTGATCGCCAGGTAAGCGATGTGCCTTTCGATGAAATCGAGCATCGCCTCATCGAGCAGGGTGCCGTTGGTGGTCAGGGCAAAGGACAGCCCGCGCCCGCTTTCGGCCGCGAGACAACTGGCGTAGCGAACGGTTTCCTGCAGTAAGGTGAAATTGAGCAGCGGCTCGCCGCCGAAGAAGGACAGGGTCAGCCGTTCGCCGGCCAAGGGCAACAGGCGCGCCAGGCCACGGCGCATGATGGCCTCCGGCATATGGCGTTCCGGCTGGCCGAAGCCGCCCCCGGCAGCGTAGCAATAGGTGCAGGCCAGATTGCACTCCTGGGCCACCACCAGGTAGAGATTGCGCAACACTTCAGACATGGGAAGGCGGCGGTGCGCCGATCATGCCGCGCACCTTGCGCAGCAGCCCTTGCGCCTGCGCGGGCCGACCCATGGTGTCGACGAAAGCGACCAGAACCTTCTCCGCCACCGCCTTGAAAACGGCGCAATGGCCGCGATCCGGCTGGCGAACGGAACCGCTCTGGAACCAGGCATTGGCGTAACAACCGCCACCGCACAGATAACGCGCCCAGCACCGCTGGCAGCCGTCGACCGAACGCAGATCGAGGCCGGCGAAATCTTCATGCAGACGCTGGAAATCCGGGCTGGCCGGATCGTCCACCCGCCCCATGGCGAAGGCCGACTGGCCGGCCAGGCCGTGGCAGGCATAGATAGACCCGTCGGCCATCACCGCCAGGTCGCGCCCGATATTGCAGTGACGCAGCAGGCGCCGCTTGGTCAGCAGGCCGGCGACGATCTGGAAGGTGTATTCGTGCCATGGTTCGGCGGCTTCGTCGAGGTCGGCCAGGTCCGCCGCAGCGTTCCCGGCCTGCATCGCCACGTAACGCTCGAACACCTCGCCGGCCAGCGCCCAATCGGCCTCTGCCGGCCCGAAGGCCGGGGTGAGGGCGGCATTGTCGGCTCCCAGGCTGCGCAGGTAGGCGAGGGATTCCCGGTAATGGGGCACCCCCTGGGCGGTCAGCGTTCCCTTGACCGTGACCCGCAAGCCGGTGTTTTCCTTGAGCAAACGAATCGTCGCCACCGCCCGGTCGTGAACGCTGTGTTCGCCCTTTTCGGCATGGCGATGCCGGTCATTGACCGCCTTGATGCCGTCCAGACTCACCGTCACCGCTACGAAATGACGATCCAGCAAGGCCAGGATCTCCCGATTCATGACCGTGCCGTTGGTGGTCAGGCTGAAATCGATGCGAATATCCCGTTCCCGCCGCAAACGTTCGGCGTAGTCGACCAGGGGTTCGATCAGGCCGACATTGAGCAAGGGTTCACCGCCATACAGCGCAATGGCATAGGGCACGCCCGGTCGCCAGAAGAAGCGGTCAATCGCCGCCTTGGCGGTGGCGAAAGACATCATGGCCAACGGCGCCACCGCCCGCCCGCGCTGGTTGTAGCAATACGTACAAGCCAGATTGCAATCGTGGGCGGTGTACAAACACAGGCTGCGCACCTCGCCTTCATCACCTCCAACGGGCGGCAGATCGGCTTGCCCCCTGCCCGCCTCCGCCGCGAGCATGGCAGCCGCCTCCGGCGGCGCCTCGCCATCCCCGGCCAGCCAGGATTTCAGGCGCTCGCCGATACCTTGCGGCACCGCATAGAACTTGCCGCTCTCCGGGAAATAGACGATGCCAGCCTCGGCGATGACATGACAATCAGGCGCCATGCACTTCGCCCAGCGCCCGGCTATCCGCCGCACCACCACGTACCGCCTCGCCCAGGCGACCGATCAATTTGCGACGCTGTGCCGGTTCTTCCATGACCGCCACCAGATCGGGCAATAATTCCTCGATGATGGTTTTGATGTATTGGCAATGACGCGCCACTGGCGGTGCGATGCTGCCATGCTCGGCAAAGGCATACTTGGCGCAGGAACCGCCGCACAGGTAGCGTGCCCAGCAATCACGGCACCCCTCGCGATTGTCCACGGTGGCATCGATGAACTGTTGGCGGATACCCTGATAACGTTCGCTGGATTTCAACTCAGGATCAGCAACATTGCCCATCTTGAAATCCTCCATGCCGACGAAACGGTGGCAGGGATAAACGTCGCCCTCCGCCGTCACCGCCAGCAGGTTGGTGCCGGCATTGCAGTGGTAAAGGGCATGGCGGCGGGAAACGAAGTAATAAAGAATGTAGAAGGGATATTCAAAGGCCACCGGGGCGTCTCCCTCCAGAATACTGGCCAGGCCGCGCCGGTTGACCGCAACGATTTGCTCCAGGAAACGCCTATAACGGGCGTCGTCGATATACAAGGGGCTGTCCTTGGGCACATCCACATCCACAATGCCGATCCCACCGGGCTTGAAAGTTTCCATGTGCTGGTAGATGTCTTCGACCTGTTCGCAGCCAGCACGGGTGACGATGGCGCGGAAGGACCAACCGAATGGCGCATCCTTCGTCAATTGGCGGATGTTTTCCGCTGCCTGGTCATGGACGCTGTCGCCCGACTTCGCCACCCGTTGGGCGTCGTTCAATGCCTTCGGTCCATCCAGGCTGAAGGTGACATCGCTGATGTGTTCCCGGAAGAAAGCATCGATTTTCGGGCTATACAAGGTGCCGTTGGTGACGATGCACAACCGGATGTCGGCCTTGCCATCCTCTCGATAGGTTTGCGCCAGCTCCGCAGTCTTTTCCATCAACGGAAAATTCATCAGCGGTTCGCCGCCAAAGAAGGTCACGTAATGCTGCCCCTCACCCGCCGAGAAAAACCGCTCGAAGGCCTGATTCATCACCGTCTCGCTCATGCGGCCACGCTTGCCGTATTCTCCTTCGCTGCCGTAGCAGTAGGCACACTTGAGGTTGCACTCCTGGCTGACGAAAAGATAGGTCGCCACTACCTTGTCGGTAATGTCCGCCGGTGAGCGTACCGGCTGGGCGGGTTTGGCACGTTCCATATAACGTTCGGCAAACCGGTTCAAGTCCTCCCAGCGTGCCGTTTCGCCGTTAGCCTCCAGTGTTTGATCCTCTTCCACCTTGCGCAGCACGCCGTAGCTTTCCGCATCGATGGAGAACAAGGCCACCGGCACGGTCAGAAACAGGAAATGACGATCGTCTTTCCGGAACGCATGAAAATTTGTTTTGTCCAGCATGATTCTTCCAAAAAAGGAGCCCGGCCACGGGCGATTTCATTGATGGATTAGAAAAAGGCGAGCCGGATTACCGGCGCGCTCCGCAATGGCACATCATGCCGCCCTGAGTGCCGCAGCAGGCACAGGCGGTCAATGCTTCAAATGCTTCGTTGCAGCCTTCCAGCGTTTCAAAATCGATTTCTTTGATTTCCATATCAATCTCCTTGAGTAGATTGCACGTGGCCGAGCAAAACGGTGATGACAGCACCCAATCAGAACTTCGCACTCAGACCGAGCCAAACATTCCGACCATCCAGGTATTCGTATTGCTGCTCGCCATAGCGTTTATCGAACAGATTGTTGATCGCCAGCGACAACTCAAGCTTGCGGGCAAACCCGCCGGCCGGCAGATTCACGCCGAACTTCATATCGGCAACAAAATGGCCTGGATTGCGGGCATCCGCCGTGTTCTGGTCGTTGAAATAGTAGGCCGCCACATGGCGACCGGAAATGCGGCCATACCAGCTATCGGAAGGCGCATAGGTAACGCCCACATTGAGCTTGTGCGGGGCAACCCGTTGCAGCCGTTTGCCTTCCGTCAGAAGATCACCCGGATTTTGTTTGATCTTGGAATCGGTATAGGTGTAGTTCACGTAGGGATGCCAGCCGCTGGCCAATTTCGCTTCCATGGCCAATTCCAGGCCATTGACCGCGACTTTGCTGACGTTGCTGAACTGCCTCTGCACCCCCACCGTGATGACTTCAATTTTGTCGGTGTAATCGGTGTGATAAATCGCCGCCCGGGTGGCCAGGGGGCCTTCACGGTAATTGGCGCCCACCTCGTAGGTCACCGAGGTTTCTGGTTTCAACCCGGCGTTATCGAGCCAAACGCCGCCGCTGCGGAATTTCAGCGAGTTGAGCGCCGGGACGTAAGCCGTGCCTGCGGTGGCATACACCGAAGCGGCCTCGGTCAGGCGGTAGCGTGCCCCGACGCGCGGGTTGAACACATCGTCGCTCGAATTCTTGCCCGTTGCGACTCCATCGCGGCTATCGCCGAAAAACCGGTAATGATCCCAGCGCCCGCCGAGCAAAACCGACAAGGCTTCCGTAAACCGGTGTTCGTCCTGGATGAATAACCCGGTCAACTCGCTCTTCGATGAGCTCTGCTCGGCCGGAAAGCCAAGAAAGGCGCCGGTATAGTCGGCCGTAGTTGTGTATTTTCCCAGACCGTAGCTATAGCCAAGGGAAAGTACATTGTTCCGGGCAAGACGAAGATCTGCCTGCAAATCGATGGAATCGCTGCTATCGGTTCGATTATCAAATTCGGCCAGGGACAGGTCCCCATTCGCCATATACGCATCGGCATCAAAAAACACCCGCGCCTTTTGCTGCAACTTGCGATAGCGAGCCTTGACTACCGCCCAGTCACCGATCTCGGCACGGTAGCCCAGGTCGTAGCTTTCCAGCCGCGCATGGATACGGTAGTTGGGATGGCCACCCAACCAGGCTGATTCGATATCCGAACTGCGGATGCCAAAGGTGATTTCCTGATTCTCGGATGGCCGCAAACCGCCGGTCAGAGCGATTTTTTTATCCTGGCCATCGCGCGCGCCCAAATCCCTGGTTCCCCAACGATCCGGCTCCGGCTGCGCGACGTAACCATCTGTGCGGTAATCACTGACCGACAACCTGAAATCGGCCACATCCCACGCCCCGCCGACTGCACCTCCGACCAGGGTCGAGCCATGACTTCCACCGCCGATCTGCACTTCCGCTCCCGGCGTGCCCTGCCATCGCCTGGACATCAGGTTGACCACGCCACCGACGGCACTCGGACCGTAAAGTGCCGAAGCCGGCCCTCGAACGACCTCAATGCGCTCAACATCCTGGACGGCGAGTGTTTTCATACCGTAGTGAATGCCGGTAATCGGCGACTCCAACGGCATGCCATCGAGCAAAACCTGGCTGGTCGAGCCACCGTACGACCCGCCTATGCCGCGCAACATAACCGACTCGCTTCCGGCTAACGACGCCGTGTTGCTGACGTCGACACCTTCGATATTGCGCAGCAGGTCGCTGATAACCGTGGGCCTCTGGCTGGCAATATCCTTGGCAGTGATGACGCTGACACTGGCCGGCACATCGTCAACCCGCCGCTCCGTCCGCGTTGCCGTCACCACAACTTCAGCCAGGCCATGTTCGATCTCGGCTGACTTCACCACCACGTAACTGCGCTCACCGTCCTTGCGAAAATCCAGCCCGCTGCCGAGCAGCAACTTGCGGAGAGCGGCATCGACGCTCATTTCACCTTTGATTGCGCGTGCCTTGGCAGCCCCCACCGTCTCGGCCGCAAATACCAATTGCACTCCGGCCTGGCTGGCCAGGTCACGCAGCGCGGAAGAGAGTGGCTGAGCCGCGATATCGACCGTGACATCCGGAGCGGCAAAAACTGCAACGCTATGGCAAGCCAGGATCATTGTGGTGATCAGTAGTTTCCGCAACGCCGCCGGGCGCGCCCTCGATTTGCTTTGCAACACGTATTTCCCCCTGGTTATGGCAAAACGGCAACGAAATGTGCCTCTACCTTCCAAGACGAAATCGCCGGACCTTTCCCTACCTCTCTCCCCCGAAAAACAGGCGCCTGCGGCAACATGCCGCATTGGAGATGGCGGCCTCGGCCATTAGCATTTGCCCATGCCCTCCTCCCTCGCTTCCAGCCTGAATAACCAGATTTGCCTGACGCAGCTGTATCGCGATCACTTCGACGAATTGCGCCAATATCTCAGCCGTCGGCTCGATTGTCCGGAAGCAGGACGGGATGCCGCCCAGGACGTTTTCTTGCGCTTGCTGGTCAAGCCGCCCGAAGAAGCCATTTACAACCCCCGGGCTTTCCTGCTCCATGCCGGCAAAAATCTCGTCATCGACCTGCTGCGCGCCAGCCGGACCAGGCCGATCCTCGTTCCCATCGACGATTTCCAGGACAGCCTGCCCGACCCGATCGCCGATCCGGCACGCATCGCAGCGGCGCGCCAACAACTGTTTGCCCTGGCCAACGACATCCAGTCGCTGCCGGCCAAATGCCGCCAGGTCTTTTTCCTGCATCGCTTCGACGCCCTGACCCAAAACCAGATTGCCGAGCAGCTAGCCATTTCGGCTAAAACCGTGGAAAAGCATCTGGCCAACGCCATGCTCCACTTGCGCCGACTCCGGGCCGGCCAGTTGGTCTGCAATTGACAGCCCGCCCGGCCCTCCCGAAAATCCGGCGCATGCCGCCGTCCGCGCCCCCCTCTCAAGAGCAACAAATCCAGGAAGAAGCCGCAGTCTGGTTTGCCCGCCTGCGCGGCGAATCGGTTTCCGGACAACAACGGGCCGCCTTCGCCAGATGGCTCGCCGCCAACCCGGCACATGCCCGGGAGTTCAAGATCCTCGAACAAATCTGGGACGACTCGGCTCACCTGCAGCGGCAAGCCCCGCCGGCACGGCAAGCGTTGCGCCGTGGCCTGGCCCTGGGCTGCGTCATCCTCGTTTGTGGCTGGCTCGGCCTGCACTGGTTGGACGGACAGGTGTCGACCGAAGCCGGCGAAGTCCGGCACGTGCAACTAGACGACGGCAGCGAACTCGATATTGCCCCCCAAAGCCGTCTGCGCATCAGCATCGATGACAAGCAACGCCACATCGATCTGCTGGCCGGCGAAATTGCCGTCAACGTCGCAGTCGACCGCCAGCGGCCCTTCGCAATCACGGCAGGCGGCAATACCATCCGCGACATCGGGACCCGCTTCGCCGTCCTGACCGACACCCGACACACCCGCGTCACGGTAGCCGAAGGCATTGTCGACATTCTCCCCGCGGCCGAGGCGCAGCCGCCACTACGCCTGAACGCCGGGGAAGCCGCGGTTGTCGAAAACGGAAAGATCGGTCCGGTACACAACATCGAACGCCGCAGCGCACTGAACTGGACCAAGGGACAGCTCGCCTTCGATGCCGCGCCGCTGGCCGAGGTCATCACCGAATTGAACCGTTTCCGTAAACAGCCCATCGTGCTTGATGACCCTCGTTTGGGGGAAATCCGCATCAGCGGCGTTTTCCTGATCAGCGACGAGGCCACCGCGCCACGCGCCCTGCAACAAATCGCGCCCATCCATTTCGTAGCGAGCAATGGGCGCCTGCTGGCGCAGCGTAACAAGTAGGTCAGTCAACGCGCCCGCCACCACCTGTCCGCGACAGCCAGACCTACTTCGCCCAGGCCGGCTGCAAGGCCGCGATCTTGCGGACTTCCGCCTCGGCCACGCCAGCCGTTGCGGCGAACTCCGGCCAGCGGGCGACGGCTGCGCGGATTTGCTGCAGGCGGTCGCGGGCGCGGCGGATGTCGTAGGTCTTGGCAAGCGCCAGCAGATCGTCGACGCCGATGTCCCAGGTCTTGCCGCCGACCTGCATCTGGTGCTGGCGTGTCCATTTGCCGGCGCCCGGATTGTGCGCGAAGCAGGTGTCGTAGGCCGGGGCGAGACGCCACTGACCGGTACTGTCCATCAGGAAACCGAAATTCTTGGTGTGGTCGTCGCAATTGACGATGGCGACATTGAAGGCGCAGCGCGCCCAGGCCTGTTCCAGCGCATCGGCGCCGAGGCGCAGGCCGAGCACGCTGCGCAGGTATTGCTCGTAGCCATGCACGTAGGGCATGTTGAAATCGAGGTGCAGCAGGCCGCACAGCGACTGGGCGTGCAGCTTGGCATTGCCGTCGCGGTCGAAACGTTTGGTCATGAAATGCGCCCGGCCGCCCTCTTCGAGCAGCCGGCATTCGCTCATCTCGATGCCGGCCGCCGCGGCCATCAGCGCGTGCGCGTACTCGATGCGGCCGAAACCGGCCGTGGTGCCGAGTTCACCGTCGCCGCCGACATCAAACTTGAGCAACCAGTGCTCGAAGCCATCGGGTACGTCGAATTGTCCGGACACCACCTGGTTGGTCTGGCGGTTCCAGCCGATCACTGCCTTGGCGCGCGCCCCGCCGGCCGAACTGCCGATATCGATGATGTCCTGGGCGATGCTGGAAAACTCGCCCTTGAGCGCCCGCCGCGCATCCTCGACCAGGTGCGCCATGTCGAGCGGCAGGCTGGCCGCGGCGCCGCGCAAGGCCTTTTCGGCCGGCTCGAATTCAAGCGCGCCCATGCTGCGCCGCCCGACGTAAAGCAGGCGTTGCAAAGTCGTGATGTCGCCGGGCAGGATGCCGCGCCGGGCCAGGTATTCGTCGATCAGCGCATTGCCGAACTTGTCGGGCAGCGCATCGGCAAGCAGGCCGGGCAAGCCGTGAAAGGTTTCCCGGGCCAGGGCCGGAAAGCTGAAACGCCGCTTCGCCTTGAGCGGCATCAGGATGGGCGACAGCTCCAGCCCGCGCTTGGCAAATTCCGGCGCGTAGCTGAATTCGTAATAGCCGGGCTTGTTGCGCAGCGGCGCGACGGCACCGGCGAACTGGCCCCAGAGATTGACCTGAACGGCGCGGATATCGTCCATGTTTACGCCTTATGCGAACGCGGCGCGCGCTGGCGGACCCGCGCCGATTTTTTCTGCGCCGCAGCCAGCACGTCGAGCGGGCTCGGGCTGTCGGCGTCGGGCACGAGATTCTGCAAGCCGTCGAGCAGATCCAGCGCGCGCAGGATGGCGATCAGGTTACGCAGCGTGATGGCGCCGGTTTTCTCGAAGCGCTTCAACGGCGTCAAGCCGATGCCGCTCTTCTGCGCCAGGTCGGCCTGGGTCAGCGCCGCACCGTTGGGCGAAACGCGCCAGGCCTTGAGGCTGGCGGCCAGTTGCGCGGCCAGCTCATCGTTGGTCATCCGATAGATATCCATAGCCTATTTTTAGATCATTAAATTCAATTTAACAGCCTTACAGACTAATTTTAGATCACAAATCGAATACACGAAACAATAGTCTTATTTTAGATCGTTAACCGCATATTCAAGATTTAAAAGACTAATTTTGGATCTTTAAATAACAAACAACATCGAAGCAGCTGAACAAGCGGAACGCCACCCGGCCATTACCACCGTCATCCAGCCGGCGGAATTGCCCTTGCCGCCCGCCACCCTATGATAAATTTGCGCCCGACTCGATTCAGGATTTGCCGCAACACCATGACCGACCAGCTCAATCTCTTCGATGCCAGCGCCAAAGCGGCGGCCGGCGAAACGCAAACCGTCGCCGCCGAGGCCGCAGCGCAAACCCTTGCCACGGCAGAGCCGGCGCCCGCCGATCTGCCCGATTTGCCGCCCGACAGCGGGTCGACCGTACCGCCGGCACTGCCGCCGTCGGCCTCCGGCCCGGCCGACGACATTGCCTCGCCCGCCGACTATGCCGCCCGCCGCTATCTCGAATACGCGATGAGCGTCGTCACCGGCCGCGCCCTGCCCTCCGCCGCCGACGGCCAGAAGCCGGTGCAGCGCCGCATTCTCTACGCCATGCACCGGATGGGCCTGTACAAGAGCCCGCGCCACGTCAAATCGGCACGCGTCGTCGGTGACGTGATCGGTAAGTATCACCCGCACGGCGACTCCTCGGTCTATGACGCGATGGTCCGCATGGCCCAGGACTGGAGCCTGCGCTACCCGATCGTGGACGGCCAGGGCAATTTCGGCTCGCGCGACGGCGACAACGCCGCCGCGATGCGCTACACCGAAGCCCGCCTGACGCCGATTGCCGAACTGCTGCTCGCCGAACTCGACGAAGGCACGGTCGACTGGAAGCCTAATTACGACGGCGCCAACGACGAACCGGCGCTGTTACCGGCGCGTCTGCCCTTCTGCCTGCTCAATGGCGCGTCCGGCATCGCAGTCGGCATGGCCACCGAAATCCCGGCGCATAACCTGCGCGAAGTCGCCGCCGCAGCGGTCAACCTCGTCAAAAACCCGAATTTCACGGAAGACGAAGTCCTGGCGCTGATTCCCGGCCCCGATTACCCGGGCGGCGCGCAGATCATTTCCTCGCCCGAGGAAATTGCCGCCACCTACAAGAGCGGCCGCGGCAGCCTGCGCGTGCGCGCCAAGTGGAAGATCGAGAACCTCGCTCGTGGCCAGTGGAAGCTGGTCATCACCGAACTGCCGCCGGGCGTCTCGACCGCCACGGTGATGTCGGAAATCGAAGCCTGCTCCAACCCGGTCGCCAAGGAAAAAGCCGGCAAAAAGGTGTTCACGCCGGAACAACTCAATCTCAAGGCGGCCTTCCTGTCGTCGATTTCCGAATCCGGCGTGCGCGACGAATCCGGCAAGGAGCACGCCGTGCGCCTGGTCATCGAGCCGGCCAGCTCGCGCCAGGGCCAGGACGACCTGGTGCGCATGCTGCTCGCCCACACCAGCCTGGAAACCAATGCCTCGATCAACCTGACCGTGCTCGGCGTCACCGGCACGCCGCGCCAGGCCTCGCTGTACAGCATGATCGCCGAATGGTGCCGCTTCCGCCTGGCCACCGTCGAACGCCGCACGCGGCATCGCCTGACCGCCGCCGAAAAGCGCATCCACATCCTCGAAGGCCGGCTTGCCGTGCTGCTCGACATCGACAAGGTGATCAAGGTGATCCGCGAGTCGGACGACCCCAAGGCCGACCTGATGGCGCACTTCAAGCTGTCCGAGATCCAGGCCGAAGACATCCTCGAAATCCGCCTGCGCCAACTGGCCCGGCTGGAAGGCATCAAGATCGGCGAGGACCTCGCCAAACTGCGTGAAGAAGCCAAGGGCCTCAATCACCTGCTCGACTCCGAACCGGCGCTGCGCGCCTGCGTCGCCGCCGAAATCGAAGCCGATGCGAAAAAATACGGCGACGATCGCCGCACCCTGATCGAGGCCGACGCCAAGGTCACCATGTCGGATGCCAAGACCGTCTCCATCGTCGACGAGCCGACCACGCTGATCGTCTCGAAACACGGCTGGCTGCGCTCGCGCCAGGGCCACAACATCGACCCGACGCAACTGACTTTCCGCTCCGGCGACAGCCTGCTCGCCTGCCTGCCCTGCCGTACGGTCGACCACCTGATTTTGCTCGATTCCAACGGCCGCGCTTATTCGATCCCCGCCTCCGACATTCCCGGCGGCAAGGGCGACGGCATTCCGGCCACCTCGCTTGCCGACTTCCAGGATGGCGGCAAGCCCTGCCTGGCGCTGGCCGTCAAGAACGAGGTGCTCTACCTGGTGGCTGCCGACGGCGGCTACGGCTTCCGCTGCAAGGGCGAAGACTTCATGTCGCGCGGCAAGGCCGGCAAGGCCTTCCTGACGCTGGGCGAAGGCGAAGCCCCGGCCATCTTCATGCCGGCCCCGGCCACAGGCGAAATCGCCTGCGTCACTAGGGATGGCCGCGCCCTCGTCTTCAACATCGAAGAAGTCCGCCTGCTCGCCAAGGGTCGCGGCCTCAAGCTGATCGACGCCGCGCCGGGCAAGACGGCGCTCGAGGAGATCATTCCGGTCGTCGACGGCGCCGCCGCCAAGCTCAAGGGCGAACGTCTGGAAATCTGCCGCGGCAATCGCGGCGGCAAGGGCAAGCTGGTACGCGCCGCACGCAAGTAGGGCTCGCCCGGCGGTCAACGTAAAAAACAGGGCAAAAATGCCCTGTCCAGCTTGTTCCCCCCCCCTGAATCGGCGAAAATTCAGGGTTCCAGGCTTTTGCCCCGCAGCAACCTCATTTCCAAGGATTTTTCATGTCCAACGCCGAACAGCAAGCCCCGGTCCAGCAAGACGAAAACCAGCTCATCGCCGAGCGTCGCGCCAAACTGGCCGAATGGCGCAAGACGGGTGCCGCCTTCCCGAACGACTTCCAGCGCGAAAACACTGCGCAGAAGCTGCATGATGGCTACGGCGAAAAATCTGCCGAAGAACTCGAAGGCATGCCGGTCGAAGTCAAGGTTGCCGGTCGCATGATGTTGAAGCGCGTCATGGGCAAGGCCTCGTTTGCCACGGTGCAGGACCTGTCCGGCCGCATCCAGCTCTATGTTGCGCGCGACAAGGTCGGTGAAGACGCCTATGCCGCCTTCAAGGGCTGGGACCTCGGCGACATCGTCGGTGTCGTAGGTACGCTGATGAAGACCAAGACCGGCGAACTATCGATCCAGGCCAGCGAGATCCGTCTGCTGACCAAGTCGCTGCGCCCGCTGCCGGACAAGTTCCACGGCCTGGCCGACCAGGAAATGAAGTATCGCCAGCGCTACGTCGACCTGATCATGAACGAGGAAACGCGCGCCACCTTCCGCGCCCGCTCCGACATCGTCGCCGCCATCCGCAATTACATGACCGGCCACGGCTTCATGGAAGTCGAAACGCCGATGATGCACCCGATCCCCGGCGGCGCCTCGGCCAAGCCCTTCGTGACGCACCACAACGCGCTCGACATGCAGCAGTTCCTGCGCATCGCGCCGGAGCTCTACCTCAAGCGCCTGGTCGTCGGCGGTTTCGAGAAGGTCTTCGAAATCAACCGCAACTTCCGTAACGAAGGTTTGAGCCCGCGCCACAACCCCGAATTCACGATGATGGAGTTCTACGAGGCGTATGCGAACTACCACACGCTGATGGATTTCACCGAAGGCCTGCTCCGCCACGCCGCACGCGAAGCGCTGGGCAAGGAAGTTTTCATCTATCAGGGCCGCGAACTCGACCTGTCCAAGCCTTTCCACCGCCTGACCATCAACCAGGCGATCCAGCGCGAACAGCCGGAATTCTCCGATGCCGAGCTGGCCGATCCGGAATTCCTCAAGGCCAAGATCAAGCACTTCGGCGAACCGGTCAAGGCTGGCGGCCTGGGCAGCCTGCAACTGCAACTGTTCGAAGCCTGCGCCGAAGCCAAGTGCTGGGAACCGACCTTCATCATCGACTACCCGGTGGAAGTTTCGCCGCTGGCCCGTGCTTCGGACAGCAATCCGGAGATTACCGAGCGCTTCGAGCTGTTCATCGTCGGTCGCGAGATTGCCAATGGGTTCTCCGAGTTGAATGACGCGGAAGATCAGGCGGCGCGCTTCCATGAGCAGATGAAGGCCAAGGATGCTGGCGATGAAGAGGCGATGTATTACGACGCCGATTTCATCCGCGCGCTGGAATACGGGCTGCCCCCGACCGGCGGCTGCGGCATCGGGATTGACCGGTTGATCATGCTGCTGACGGATGCTGCCGCGATTCGCGATGTGATTCTCTTCCCCTCCATGCGCCCCGAGTAAGCATGGCTGCGCTTGGTGATACCGCGTTGCACGGCACCTTGCATAGCGCTGCTATGCGGCGGCGTCGTGCGCCTTGTCTCACCTGCGCTCGCGCATGCTTGGGTGCTGTCGAGGTAAAAGGCTGATGTCTGTTCGTCAGCTGCAAATCGCCAACGACAGTGTGCAGGACCGGCTGGTTATGCGCATTGCGACGGATGACAACGAGGAAATCCGCGTTTTTCTGACGCGGCGTTTTCTGCGCGAAATCTGGCCGCATCTGAGCCGGATGCTGGCCAAGCAGCTGGCAAATCCCACGCCGCAGGCTGATGCTTCTTCCGAGCATGAACCGTCGAGTTTTGAGCAACCGTTCCGGGAAGACAATCCGGTCTTTCCGCTCGGCTCGAAGCCGCTGCTCGCCTCCGAAGCGACCTTCGAAGGTGGCGAGGATGGCCTGGGCCGGATGATCCTGCGCGAAGGTCGCGAGCGCTATTTCAGCCTCAACCTGAACGGCGAACTGTTGCAGGCCTTGTGCTCGATGCTGCGCGCCGCCAGCGAGCAGGCCAAGTGGGATCTCGGGCTCAGTTACGATGCCCCGGCCACGCTGACCACTCCCCCGGGCAAATCGCTGCTCCACTAGTGGACAAACTCCAGCCCGCCCGCCTCGAATTTGCGCCGGACGGCACGCCCTTCTCGGTCGCCTACGGCGATGTCTATCACTCGCCGCACGGCGGCCCGGCGCAAGCCCGCCACGTCTTTCTCGCCGGCAACGAGTTGCCCGCTCGCTGGCAGGGCCGCGACCGCTTCGTCATTCTCGAAACCGGCTTTGGTCTCGGCCTCAATTTCCTGACGACCTGGCAGGCCTGGCGGGACGACCCGCAACGCTGTCGCCGCCTGCATTTCGTTTCCTTCGAAAAACACCCGTTCACCGCCAGCGACCTGACCACCGCGCAACAGGCCTGGCCGGAGTTCGCCGCGCTCGCCACCGAATTGCAGGCCAACTGGCCGCTGCTGACGCCGGGCGTGCATCGTCTGCACCTGGACGGCGGCAATGTCATCCTGACCCTGTTCTTCGGCGATGCGACGCAACAGCTGCGTACAGTCAACGCCGCCGTCGATGCCTTTTTCCTCGACGGCTTCGCGCCGGCCAAGAACCCGGAGCTGTGGACGCCGCAACTGTGCAAGGCGCTCGCCCGGCTGTCGTCCGAAGGCACGACGCTGGCGACCTGGGCAGTCGCCGGCCCGGTGCGTCAGGCGCTGAAAGAAGCCGAATTCGAGCTGCAGAAGCGGCCCGGCTTTGCCGGCAAATGGCAGATGCTGACCGGCCGTTTCCGCTCGCGCCGGCCGAACCGTCACCAGCCACCGGCCGAGCGGCGCGCCATCGTGATCGGCGCCGGCATCGCCGGCAGCGCCACGGCTTACGCGCTGGCCGCCGCCGGCTGGCAGGTCACGGTTCTGGAACAGGCGGAAACGCCGGCCACCGGCGCTTCCAGCAATCTGGCCGGGATGCTGCGGCCGCTGCCCAGCGTGGACGACAACCGCATCTCGCGCCTGACCCGGGCCGGCTTCTTCGCCACCCGCGCCCGCCTCGCCGGCCTGCCTGAGGCGCGCTGGTCGCCCTGCGGCGTGCTGCACCTCGGACGCGATGCCGAGCACGCAGCACAGCAGCGCAAGGCGGTGGACAGTCTCGGCCTGCCGCCGGAACTGCTGCAATTCGTCGAGCCGGCAAAAGCCTCGGTTTTGGCCGGTCGACCGGTGGAGATCGGCGGCTGGTGGTTTCCGCAAGGCGGCTGGGTGCAGCCGCCCTCGGTCTGCCGCGCCGCACTGGCCGCCTTCCCGGCGCAGATTGATTTACGCTGCCGGACAACGGTCGACCGCCTGGAACGGGTCGAAAACGAGTGGCGCGCCCTCGATGCAACGGGCACCGTGCTCGCCGCGGCGCCGGTGCTGATCATGGCAAGCGGTGCCGCCGCCCCGCGTTTTGCCCAGTTTTCCTGGCTGCCGCAACAGCCGGCGCGCGGCCAGGTCAGTCATTTGCCGGCCGCCGCAACACCGCCGCTCGACATCGTCGTCTGCCGCCAGGGCGGCTACGCCATGCCCGCGGTCGACGGCCTGCGCCTGATCGGCGCCACCAGCCAGCTCGACGACGCCGACCCGGGCGAGCGCCTGAGCGACCATGTCGAGAATCTGGCCAAGCTCGAATTCAGCCTGCCCGGCTTCGGCGCCGGCATTGATCCCGCAACACTGCATGGCCGTGTCGGTTTCCGCCCGATGTCGCCGGATCGTCTGCCCATTGTCGGCCCGGTGCCCGAACCCGTTTTTGCCGGCGCACCGCGCCTGCACGCCCTGCCCCGCCAGCCCGGCCTGTGGTGCATGCAGGGCTTCGGTGCGCGCGGCATCGTCTGGTCCATGCTGATGGCCGACCTGTTGCTCAGCCAGCTCGAAGGCGAACCGCTGCCGCTCGAAAGCGACCTGGTCGACGCCATCGATCCTGGCCGTTTCCTGATGTCCTCGCCATCAGGAAGACAGCAAATCTGACAACTGATCATCGGCAATAAACCAACAGCCGAGTCGACGCACTTGTTGGTCATCGTTACCGATCTTGCAGCGCCCTACCAGCTCGGCGGGTTGCGGCCTGCCATGACGGACATTTCGGGCCGCCTGGCCGGATCAGTAGGCAGCATTGATGAATTGCTCCCGTGTTGTACGAATGAAATACCAGAGCAGATGGTTCTTGGTAGCAAATTTCAACTTCTCGCCAATCACTGAACGAAAAACCGCAGTATCGAAATTGGGAGGTAATCTGAACATAACTTCCTGACACGGGATTTTTCTGACCAGATCACGCAAATCCATGCCGGCCAGTTGCAAGTCTTCCAGGCGAATCACCGGGCGTTTTCGGTAATCACCAATTCCATTTCCCCAAGGGGGATCGAACCATACGGTATGGATATCATCCGGCAGGGAATGAAGCATGGCATCAGAAGTAACGTCGGCATTGCGTATATCGATTTGGTCGGCAACACCGTACAGACGAGCATTGTGTCTCGCCATGGCAACCCGCTCTTCATCAATTTCAATCGCTATTACTCGCTGCCCGGATCGCGCGAAAGCAATCGACATCGAACCGATTCCCGAACAAATATCAAGGGTTTTCTGCCCCCCGGCTCTTTTTGCCATTTCCAGGGCATAAGCCTCGGGAACCATCGTATAAAGACCACCTGCATCAACTTTTGCCTCGTCAAACTTAGCAAACAATTGATACCTCATGTTCCAAAAGGGCTGATATTGGGCCCCGAATGGACAAAGATCCTGAGGTAATTCACTCATCCTGAGAGACTCTCCTTGAGTAATCCTGGACAAAAATTCGGATTGTCCGACTTACACCGGAAAAAAGCGAGGCGTGGGTATAAAAGCGTTACCCAAGCGCATTACAGCAATTCCCCCCGCTGTGGTTTTGGGACATAAAACACACTAAACTCCTTGCTCCCGAAAAAAAACAAGCTGAGAGGAAATCCCGATGAAGATTGAAACCATTGCCGTCCATGGTGGCTATTCACCAGATCCGACCACCAAGGCGGTCGCCGTGCCGATCTACCAGACGACGTCCTACGCCTTCGACAGCACACAGCACGGTGCCGACCTGTTCGACCTCAAGGTCGCCGGCAACATCTACACGCGCATCATGAATCCGACCCAGGACGTCCTGGAAAAGCGCGTCGCCGAAATGGAAGGCGGCATTGCCGCGCTGGCCATGGCCTCGGGCATGGCCGCGATCACGGCCTCGATCATGACCATCGCCGAAGCCGGCGACAACATCGTCACCTCGAGCACGCTGTACGGCGGCACCTACAACCTGTTCGCCCACACCCTGCCGCAGTACGGCATCGAAGTGCGTTTCGCCGATTACCGCGATCCGGAAGCCTTCGAAAAGCTGATCGACGGCAAAACGAAAGCCGTGTTCTGCGAATCGGTTGGCAACCCGCTCGGCAACATCGTCGATTTCGAAAAGCTCGCCGAAGTCGCCCACAAGCATGGCGTGCCGGTCATCGTCGACAACACGGTGCCCTCGCCCTACCTGTGCCGCCCGTTCGAACATGGCGCCGACATCGTCGTGCATGCGCTGACCAAGTACCTTGGTGGCCATGGCAATTCGATCGGCGGCATCATCGTCGATAGCGGCAAGTTCCCGTGGGCTGAACACAAGACCAAGTTCAAGCGCCTCAACGAGCCGGACGTCTCCTACCACGGCGTCGTTTACACCGAAGCGCTCGGTGCCGCCGCCTACATCGGCCGCGCCCGCGTCGTGCCCTTGCGCAACATGGGCGCCGCGATCAGCCCGTTCAATGCCTTCCTGATCCTGCTGGGCATCGAAACCCTGGCCCTGCGCATGGACCGCATCTGCGAAAACTCGCTGAAGATCGCCAACTTCCTGAAAAACCACCCGAAGTGCAGCTGGGTCAATTACGCCGGCCTGCCCGACCACAAGGATCACGCCCTGGTCCAGAAGTACATGGGCGGTCGCGCTTCCGGCATCCTCAACTTCGGCGTCAAGGGTGGCCGCGAAGGCGGCGGCAAGTTCCAGGATGCATTGAAGCTGGTCACCCGCCTGGTCAATATCGGCGATTGCAAGACCCTGGCCTGCCACCCGGCTTCGACCACGCACCGCCAGCTGTCGCCGGAAGAACTGGCCAAGGCCGGCGTTTCCGAAGACATGATCCGTCTGTCGGTCGGTATCGAACATGTCGACGACCTGATCGCCGACCTGGATCAGGCATTGAACGCCGCCTGATCGAACCTGAACTTCAGGACAAGCCCGGCCGAGCGCCGGGCTTTTTTTATGCCAAGAGCAAAGCCGAAATTCAACATCGTTAAAGCAATTTATTTAAACAAAACAATAATTTACCAAGACAGTGCACGACCGGAAATAGCACACCAACTCTTGATCTGGATCATAAGGAAGCGCTTATCCGGAACACAGAATAGCCCCCACAAAGACGAACGCTCGTATGCGACGCCGACAAAATCATTAAACCAAGAAGGGGAGAAATCCATGCAGCAACCAATCAGCGAAACCAGGATCGTCATGTCCGACCCGACCGCCCTCGGCGTGTTCGGTCTTTCCATGGTCACCTTCGTCGCCGCTTCGGCCAAGATGGGCTGGACCAGCGGCGTCGCCTATCTGATCCCGTGGGCACTGTTCCTCGGTTCCATCGCCCAGATCTGGGCCTCGGCGGTCGACTTCAAGAAAAACAACTATTTCGGCGCCATCGTGCTCGGCGCCTACGGCCTGTTCTGGATTGCCGTCGCCATGCACTGGGCAATCAGCCTCGGCTGGCTGGGCGCCGTCGGCGACAAGGCCGATCCGAAGCAACTGGCTTTCGCCTGCATCGGCTATTTCATTTTCTCGCTGTTCATCATGGTTGCCGCCTTCGAAGCCAACAAGGTGTTTGCCGCCATCCTGGTGCTGATCAACATCCTGCTGCCGTCGCTGGCGCTGTCCATCCTCGGCATCAATCACGAAGTCTTCGGACCGCTCGCCGCCTGGTCGGAACTGGGCATTTCCCTGCTCGGCTTCTATGCCGCCGGCGCCAACTTCCTGAACAACTTCTTCGGGCGTACCGTGCTCTCGCTCGGCGCACCGTTCGGCTGGATCAAGAAGGGACCGCTCCCCGCCGCCAAGCCGCAAGTCGTCAAGGCAGCCGCCTGAAATACGCCAGGCCGTAAAACGAAGGCCGCCTCGAGGGCGGCCTTTTCGTTGGCGCTTGCCGGTCTTATTCGACTTCCTCGACCATCAGCCAGACCGCGCGGTTGTCGCGCGCCTCGCTGGTCGACAGGCTCATCGCCCCACCCTGGTTGCTGCTGGCCTGACTGCCGCCACCGCCCAATTCGATCCATTCGCCGAGTCGACCGCTGACCGTCGTCGACAGACGCTGCGTATTGATCGCACCGCGCCCGTAGGCATCCGTGCTGTCGGCCTGCTGGCTGATTTCCAGGCTGACGCGCTGGCCGTTCAGACGTGGCACGGCGTAGAAGCCGCGCCCGACATCGCGATAAACCACTGTTTCATTGACCAGCGCCCCGCCCGGCCCGACCATCACCTGCCGCATCGGGATCGGCAGTGAGCGCCCGATCTGGATGAAGGCACGCCCGCCCTCGACGGTTTGCACCATCTGCGCCGCACTCTCGCCGCGCACGCTCTTCGTGTCCCAGACCCGCGCCTCGGCCTGCGAGCGGCGCCCCGTACCCAGCGCCAGTTGCCCACTCGCCTCAACACCACGCGCGCTGTCTTCGCCCTGGCGATTCTGCGAAACACGAATGATCAGGCGCCGCGTCGGCGTATCAATGGCGGCCAGCACGCGCTTGATGTCGGCCCGATTTTTCGCCGAGCTGCGCAGGAAAAGCTGGTCGTTCAGGCCGGTCAGCGTGCCGCCCGGCTCCACCAGGGGCAACAGGGTCGGCAGAACTTCTTCAACCGTCTTGCTGCGCAGCTGGATGATTTCCATCTGCTGCGCCCAGAGCGGCGTACTGAAGAAAAGAACCAGCAACAGAAAAATACGCGCCATGAAAAAGCTCCTTTCCGGCCGGTCGACCGGTCAATCCATGCACAGGGCAACGCGATGGCAATTGGCCAGATCGGCCGCCACCAGCGCGACGATGCCGGGATCGGCCCGACCGAGGTCAGCCCTTTCCTGCAGCACGGCCATGATCTCGGCTGGCTGCATCGGCTTGCGGTAAGGCCGCTCCTGCGCCAGCGCCTGGAAGACGTCGGCCACATTGATGATGCGCGCCTCGAGCGGCAAGGCCTTGCCGCCGATGTGAAAGGGATAGCCGTGACCATCCGGTGTTTCGTGATGGAAAGCCGCCCACTGCGCGATTTCCTCGATTGCCGGCAAACGCTTCAGGACCTGCAGGGTGCCGTAGCTGTGGCTCTTCATGATGTCGAACTCATGCGGCGTCAGGGCATTCGGGCCTTCGATGATTTCGTCGGGAATCTGCAACTTGCCGATATCGTGCAGCAAGCCGGCGACCTCGATCTTCTCGCAGGTCACCGTATCCAGCCCGAGACGCTCGGCCAGATGGCGCGCCAGGCGGGAAACCCCGCGCGAATGGCGCTGCGTGTAGGGCGACTTGGCGTCGATGATGCGGGCGAAGATCTCGGCGCACTGCTTGAACTGCGCCCAGTTGATCACCTCCAGCTTGCCGTGCGTCTCCATCTCGCGCTGGTACTGTTGCACCCAGTCAGGCTGCAAGGCCAGCCAGAAGGCCTCGCCTTCCGAAAACTTCTCGAATGCCTCAACCAGCGCCGGCGAAAACAGGCAACCGCGCTCGGCGGCCAGACGCGAACGGATTTCGTCGGCATGCGACAGCACCGTCTGGTCGGCATGGTAAGGCGCCGCCAGGACATCGACCCGGTCGGCCAGATAGATCAGATTGGCAAAACGCGCCGTATCGCCAAGCTGCGTTTGCTGCGCCAGCCACTCCCAGCGGCTGTGGTGGTAACGGATGATCGGTGCCAGGTGCGCCAGCGGCGCAAAATCGGCAAGCAAGTCCTGGCCGGCGACACAATGCTCCTCGGCCCCCGACCATTCAAGATCGACCACCAGCCGGTGATGCACGCGTGTCGATGAAACACCGCAATCGTGCAACAGACCGGCATCGTAGAGCAGTTGCTGCTCGGCTTCGGGCCAGCCCATGAAGATGGCCAGTTCGCGCGCCAGCATGCCAACCCGGCGGCCGTGCAGGACATCGTCCACACCGACCAGATCGACGGTGTGCGCGATGGTGATGACCAGTTGCCGCAGGTCGATGGCAAGGTCGGCGGGTTGCGTCGGCTGTAGCATGATTCAGCTCACCAGATGCGGCAGGGTCAGGTATTCGCGCGAATGCATTTCGGTCAGACGGCTGACCGTGCGGAAAAACTCGCTGGACTGCGTTCCTTCGGTGTACAGCGCTTCCGGCGCGCAGTCGGCGGTGGCGATCAGTTTGACGCGATGGTCGTAGAAGACATCGACCAGCCAGGTGAAACGGCGGGCTTCGGAAGCCTGGTGCTGGGTCATTTTCGGAATGTGCGAGAGCAGCACCGTGTGGTAGCCGCGGGCAATTTCCAGATAATCGTTCTGCGAGCGCGGTCCACCGCACAGGGTACGGAAATCGAACCAGATCACGCCATGGCCGCGCCGAACGGTATCCACCTGACGACCAAGCACCTCGATATGACCACCCTTCTTGCCCTCCTCACCGGCCACCATGCGGAAATAGTCGAGCATTTTCTTCTCGGCAGCGGCGTCGACCGGATGGTGGTAAATCTCGACCTGCTCCAGGGCGCGCAGGCGGTAATCGACCCCGGCATCGACCTCGAAGACATCAAGATGCTTCTGCAGCAACGCGATGGTCGGCAGGAAGCTTTCACGATGCAGGCCGTTCGGATAGAGCTTCTCCGGCGGGTAGTTCGAGGTCATGACGATGATCACGCCATTGGCGAACAGGCCGTCCATCAGGCGACCGAGAATCATCGCATCGGCGATATCGGAGACGTGGAATTCGTCGAAACAGAGCAGGCGCACTTCGCGCGCGATCTGCTCGGCCAGGCGCAGCATCGGATCGGGCTCGCCCTTGTATTTTTCCAGGTCGCGATGGATCTGCTGCATGAAGGCGTGAAAGTGGATGCGTTTCTTGCGGCGGTAAGGCACCGAGTCGTAGAAGCAATCCATCAGGAAGCTCTTCCCGCGCCCGACACCGCCCCAAAAATACACGCCCTTGGGCGGCTTCGGCGGATTGAGCAGGCGTTTCAGCGTGCTGCCGCGATTGACCTTGAACGACAGCAGGTTGGCGTACAGTTCCTGCAAGGCCGTCGCTGCACGCATCTGGGCTTCGTCGGCAACATAACCGCGCTCGACAAGCAGTGCATCGTAAGCGTCAAGCATGCCGGTGGCGGGGACATTCAGTTTCTTGTGGGGCATCGTCGGCTATCGTTGTTCTCAGGTACGCTATTTTCGCAAATATTGGCGGAGTTCTGCAGGGCAATCCTGCTTTACCGGAAGGTCAGGCAAATTTTCCAGCAGAGACCGACATCCGCCTGTCATCGACACGTCATCGTAATCGGCTTGAATTAAGGCTTCGCATCTTTCCGAAAAATCGATCATGGAACTCCTCGTCACCCTGGCGGTTTTCTATCACCTGGTCGCCCTGTTCGCATCGCTCACCGGCGTCTTCCTGGCACTGTGCCGTCTGCGCGGGGTTGCAACGGAACGGCGGCTGATCCGGCCGCTGATCCTGAACGGCGAACTCCATCTCTGGCTTTCCGGCCTGCTGATTATCGCCTTCGGCGTCGCGCTCAAGGGTATGCCCTATTTCGACAATCCCAAGCTGTGGACAAAAGTGATCCTGATCACGCTGTGGAGCCTGAATTCCTGGCTGCTCCGCCATTACAGCTACAGCGGCCTGGACCAGCGGCGCCTGGCGATGTTCGCCATCTCGCTCGGTTCGTTGATTTACGGCAGCTTCCTTGGCGTCGCCAAACCGCTGGCTTACGGGGTCGCACCGTTCTGGAGCTTGCTTGTCGGCTATGTCGCCTGTCTCCTGCTGACCGGTCTAGTCCTGCAAGGATCGCGCCGCTGGCTGGCCCCCCCGGCCATCGCCTGAATCCAAAAAAAACGGCTGCGTTTCCGCAGCCGCCTTTAATTGCCGGAAAAACCGGATTAGAAGTGCAGCGAGCGCTTGTCGCAGGCCAGCGCGGCTTCGTGCACGATTTCCGACAGGGTCGGGTGAGCGTGGCAGATGCGGCCGAGGTCTTCGGAAGCGCCGGCGAATTCCATGGTGACGACGGCTTCGGCGATCAGCTCGGAAGCGTTGTTGCCGATGATGTGTACGCCGAGGATACGGTCGGTCTTGGCATCAGCCAGAACCTTGACGAAGCCGCTGGCATCACCGTGACCCAGCGCACGACCGCTGGCCATGAACGGCACCTTGCCCGGCTTGTAGGCAATGCCTTCGGCCTTGAGCTGCTGCTCGTTCTTGCCGACCCAGGCGATTTCCGGATGGGTGTAGACGACGCCCGGAATGGTGTTGAAGTCGCAATGACCGGACTGACCGGAGATCAGCTCGGCAACCATGACGCCTTCTTCGGAAGCCTTGTGGGCCAGCATCGGACCACGCACGACGTCGCCGACCGCCCAGACGTTCGGCAGGTTGGTCTTGCAGTGACCGTCGACATCAACCTGACCGCGATCATTGATCTTCAGGCCGACGGCTTCGCCGTTCAGACCGTCGGTGTTCGGGATGCGACCGACCGAAACGATCAGCTTGTCGCATTCGAGCTTCTTGGCGCCATCCTTGTCTTCGTAGTCGACCGTAACGCCCTTCTTGGCGACGGAGACCTTGTTGATCTTGATGCCGGTGGAGATCTTCAGGCCCTGCTTGGTGAACAGCTTGAGGGCTTCCTTGGCGATGTCCTGGTCAGCAAACGGCATGAAGTCCGGGGCTGCTTCGAGCACGGTGACGTCCGTACCCAGGCGACGCCAGACCGAACCCATTTCGAGGCCGATGACGCCGGCACCGATCACACCGAGACGCTTCGGGGCAGCGTCGAAATCGAGGGCGCCGACGTTGTCGCAGATGACCTTGTTGTCAACCGGAATACCGTCGAGGTGACGCGGCTTGGAGCCGGTCGCGATGATGACATGCTTGGCCAGCACTTCTTCTTCGCCAACCTTGACCTTGTACAGGTCGCCTTCCTTGCCGGCGAAGCTGCCGTGGCCGTTCAGGCTGGTGACCTTGTTCTTCTTGAACAGGCCCTTGATCCCACCGGTCAACTGCGTGACGATGGTGTTTTTGCGGCCGACCATGGTCGGCACGTCAATCGCCACGCCCTTGGCGGAAATGCCGTGCATGGCGAAGGAGTGATTGGCTTCTTCGAACAGTTCGGAAGAACGCAGCAGGGCCTTGGACGGGATGCAGCCCACGTTCAGGCAGGTGCCACCGAGACGCGGTTCGCCCTTGGGGTCGGCATAGGCATTGGATTCGGCGCAAGCCGTATTGAAACCGAGCTGGGCGGCGCGAATGGCAGCCACATAACCGCCAGGACCACCACCGATGACGAGTACGTCGAATTGCTTGGACATGTAAAACTCCAATTAGGATCGAGATATTAGGATCGAGGATCGAGTGAAAACCCGGGGGGCTCCACTCGATCCTAGGCAACTAGGCAACTCGATCCTAGTTAGACGCCGAGCAGCAGGCGCGACGGATCTTCGAGCGCTTCCTTCATGGTCACCAGACCGAGGACGGCTTCGCGGCCGTCGATGATGCGGTGGTCGTAGGACATGGCGAGGTAGTTGATCGGACGGACGACGACCTGACCGTTTTCAACCACGGCACGGTCCTTGGTGGCATGAATGCCGAGGATCGCGGATTGCGGCGGGTTGATGATCGGGGTGGACATCATCGAACCGAAGATGCCGCCGTTCGAGATCGAGAAGGTACCGCCGGTGAGATCTTCGATGGACAGCTTGCCATCCTTGGCCTTGGCACCGAATTCGGCAATCTTCTTTTCGATTTCGGCGATCGACATCTGATCGGCGTTGCGGATGATCGGCACAACCAGACCACGCGGCGAACCGACGGCGATACCGATGTCGATGTAACCGTGATAGACGATGTCGTTGCCATCAACCGAAGCGTTCAGGATCGGGAACTTCTGCAGGGCGGCAACGGCAGCCTTGACGAAGAAGCCCATGAAGCCGAGGCGAACGCCATGGGCCTTTTCGAACTTGTCGCCGTACTGCTTGCGCAGCGCCATGACCGGCGCCATGTTCACTTCGTTGAACGTGGTCAGGATGGCGTTGGTGGCTTGCGATTCGAGCAGACGCTCGGCAACGCGGGCACGCAGACGGGTCATCGGCACGCGCTGTTCGGCACGATCGCCCAGGGCGACGGCAACCGGCGGCGTCGGCAGGGAAACCTTGGCAGCGGCCGGAGCGGCAACCGGACCAGCCTTCGGTGCGGCAGCAACGGCATCTTCCTTGGTGACACGACCACCACGGCCAGAGCCGGCGACGTCGGCGGCAGCGATGCCCTTTTCGTCGAGGATCTTGCGGGCCGACGGACTGGCCGTACCAGCCGGTGCGGCAGCGGCCGGAGCCGGAGCGGCAGCCGGTGCGGCCGCCTTCGGTGCTTCCGCGGCCGGAGCAGCGGCGCCAGCCTTGGCTTCGGTATCGATGCGGGCGATCAGTTCGCCGGAAACGACGGTTTCGCCATCAGCCTTGACGATTTCGACCAGCACGCCGGCGCCCGGCGACGGCACTTCAAGAACGACCTTGTCGGTTTCGATATCGATCAGGATTTCGTCACGGGCAACGGCGTCGCCGATTTTCTTTTTCCAGGATGCGAGCGTGCCTTCGGCAACGGACTCGGAGAGCTGGGGAACTTGGACTTCAATAATGCTCATAATGACTCCACTCTGCTTTAGTTATTAGTACTCGATTTTGCCCAGTGCGGACTCGATCAGTGCCTTTTGTTGCTCGTTGTGCTTGGCCAGATAACCGACGGCTGGCGAAGGCGAAGCCGGACGGGCCACCAGCAGCAACTTCTGCTTGGATTCCAGACCGGTGTCGAGATGGTGACGCGAGGCAAACCAGTACCAGGCGCCCTGGTTGCGCGGCTCTTCCTGCGTCCAGACGATTTCGGTGGCCTTCGGATACTTGGCCAGTTCCTTGGCGAGCGAGTCCTTCGGGAAAGGATAGAGCTGTTCGATACGCACGATGGCGATATCGGTGATCTTCTTCTCGCGACGGGCTGCAACCAGATCGTAATAGACCTTGCCGGAACAGAGCAGGACACGCTTGACCTTCTTCGCATCGAGCTTGTCGACTTCACCGATGACGCGCTGGAATTCGCCATTGGCCAGCTCTTCCATGGACGAAGCGGCATCCTTGTGACGCAGCAGCGACTTCGGCGTCAT
This sequence comes from Quatrionicoccus australiensis, assembly GCF_020510525.1. Taxonomy (NCBI): domain Bacteria; kingdom Pseudomonadati; phylum Pseudomonadota; class Betaproteobacteria; order Rhodocyclales; family Azonexaceae; genus Quatrionicoccus; species Quatrionicoccus australiensis. The sequence continues at coordinate 1,646,979 of NZ_CP075188.1, read as the reverse complement.
GACCACCAGCGGCTTGCGCTGCATGCGAACCGCCTGACGGCGCAGCATGTGGAAAACCTGGGCGGCGTTGGACGGCACGCAGACTTCCATGTTCATTTCGGCACAAGCCTGCATGTAGCGTTCGAGGCGGGCGGAGGAGTGCTCCGGACCCTGACCTTCGTAACCGTGCGGCAGCAGCATGACCAGACCACAGGCACGGCCCCACTTGGCTTCACCGGAAGAGATGAACTGGTCGATAACGACCTGGGCACCGTTGGCGAAGTCGCCGAACTGACCTTCCCAGACAACCAGTTCGTACGGGTTGGCGGTGGCGTAACCGTAATCAAAAGCCAGCACAGCCTCTTCCGACAGCACGGAGTCGAAGCACTGGAAGCCGGCCTGCTTTTCCTGCAGGTTCTTCAGCGGATAATAGGTGCCTTCATCCCAGTTTTCACGATTCTGATCGTGGAAAGCGGCATGCCGGTGGAAGAAGGTACCGCGACCAACGTCCTCACCGGAAATACGCACGCCGTAGCCGGAAACCAGCAGGGATGCGTAGGCCAGATTCTCGGCCATGCCCCAGTCGACCGGCAGCTTGCCTTCGCCCATGGCGGCACGATCTTCGGCAATCTTCTTGACGCGCGAATGCAGCGTGAAACCTTCGGGGAAGGTGGTCAGGCGCTGCGACAGGCGCTGCAGTTCCTTCATCGGCACCGTGGTATCGCAGGTCTCGATGTAGTTCTTGGTCAGGAACGGCGTCCAGTCGATCATGTTCGGGTGCTTGTAGCCAGCCAGAACCGGGTTGTACAGCAGCTCGCCCTTATCCAGATGCTCGCGGTATTCCTTGATCATCGTGTCCGGACCATCAGCCGGCAGCACGCCTTCAGCAATCAGCTTGTCGCCGTAGACCTTGCGGGTACCCGGATGCTGGGCAACCTTCTTGTACATCAGCGGCTGGGTGACCATCGGCTCGTCCTGCTCGTTGTGACCGAGCTTGCGGAAGCAGATGATGTCGATCACGACATCCTTCATGAACTTCTGGCGGAACTCGACAGCGAGCTGGGTGACCAGGGCAACGGCTTCCGGATCATCACCATTGACGTGGAAGATCGGTGCATCGGCCATCTTGAAGATGTCGGTACAGTAGTGGCCCGAGCGGTAGTCGCGCGGATCGCTGGTGGTGAAACCGATCTGGTTGTTCACCACGATATGCAGCGTGCCGCCCGTGCCGTAACCACGGGTCTGTGCGAAATTGAGCATTTCCTGGTTGACGCCCTGACCCGCCACGGCAGAGTCACCGTGGATGATGACCGGCATGACCTTGGCCTTGCTACCTTCGCCACGACGGACCTGGCGGGCATAGACCGAGCCTTCGACCACCGGATTGACGATTTCGAGGTGCGACGGGTTGAACGCCAGGGTCAGGTGACACGGACCGTTCGACGTCGACACGTCGGAGGAGAAACCCATGTGGTACTTGACGTCACCAGCCGACAAGTCGCTCTTCTTCTTGCCTTCGAACTCGGAGAACAGCATGGACGGTGCCTTGCCCAGCGTGTTGACGAGCACGTTCAGGCGACCGCGATGGGCCATGCCGATGACGATTTCGTCAATGCCGCAGTTGCCGCCGGTGCGGATGGCTTCATCCATGGCAACGATCAGCGATTCGCCGCCTTCGAGCGAGAAACGCTTCTGACCGACATACTTGGTATGCAGGTAGCGTTCCAGGGTTTCCGCAGCGGTCAACCGCTCCAGAATGCGCTTTTTCTGATCGGCGTTGTAAGTCGGACGCGAACGGATGGTTTCCAGGCGATCCTGCAGCCAGCGCTTCTCGGTGTACTCGGTCATGTACATGTACTCGACACCGACCGAGCCGCAGTAGGTCTGCTTCAGGGTTTCCATGATATCGCCAAGCTTGGCGGTTTCCGGCAGGCCCTTCAGGGAACCGACGCTGAAAGTCTGATTCAGGTCGGCATCGGTAAAGCCGTAGAAACCCAGCTCCAGCTCTTCAATCTTCGGACGGGCCAGGCGCTTGAGCGGATCGAGATCGGCCCAACGCGTGCCCATCGAACGGTAGGCCGTAACCAGTTGGCCAACCGCAGATTGTTTCTTGTTGTCACCGCCACTCGGGGCAGTCTGGCGGAAACCGCCGTCCTTGCCCAGCTCGGCGAAGGCAGCGATGACCGGTGCGTGGGCGACGTCACGAGCAACAAAGCCCGGCATCTGGGCCAGGCGGTCGAAATAGTCGCGCCATTCGGCCGGCACGGCAGTCGGATTATCGAGATAGTTTTCGTACAGCTCTTCAACGAACGGCGCATTGCCGCCGAAGAACATCGTGCTGTCGAAAAGGTTATTCATCGTAGTCATAGGCGTCCCCTTGAGGGTATTGTCTTTCTATGTAGCTGCGGGTCACCGGGCATTCAGGTCCGGCGGGTAAAAAAAGGGCGGCCACACGGCCGCCCGTTCTTCAGCTTAGCCGCGTTGGGCAAGCGGCACAACGTCGCGACGAGCGGCACCGATGTACAGCTGACGCGGACGACCGATCTTGTATTCCGGATCGGTGATCATTTCTTCCCACTGCGTCATCCAGCCAACCGTACGGGCCAGCGCGAAGATGCAGGTGAACATTTCGGTCGGGATGCCGATGGCCTTCTGAACGATACCGGAGTAGAAATCGACGTTCGGGTAGAGCTTCTTCTCGACGAAGTACGGGTCTTCCAGAGCGATGCGTTCCAGTTCCATGGCCAGCTTGAACAGGCGATCGTTTTCGAGGCCCAGTTCAGTCAGAACTTCGTTGCAGACCTTGCGCATCAGCTTGGCGCGCGGGTCGAAGTTCTTGTAGACGCGGTGACCGAAGCCCATGAGCTTGAAGGAATCGTTCTTGTCCTTGGCGCGGGCGATGAACTCGGGAACGCGCGAAACGTCGCCGATTTCTTCCAGCATCTGCAGACAGGCTTCGTTCGCACCGCCGTGCGCCGGGCCCCACAGACAGGCGATACCGGCAGCGATACAGGCAAACGGATTGGCACCGGAGGAACCAGCCAGACGCACCGTCGAGGTGGAAGCATTCTGTTCGTGATCGGCGTGCAGCGTGAAGATGACGTCGAGCGCGCGGACCAGCACCGGGTTCGGAACGTACTTTTCGCACGGATTGCCGAACATCATGCGCATGAAGTTGGCGGTGTAGTCCAGATCATTGTCCGGATACATGAAGGGCATGCCGGTGTTGTACTTGTAAGCCATCGCGACAATGGTCGGCAGCTTGGCAACCAGGCGGTTGAAGCTGACATTGCGATGCTCGGCGTCGGAAAAGTCCATTGCATCGTGGTAGAAGGCGGAAAGCGCGCCGACCACGCCGGTCATCACGGCCATCGGATGTGCGTCACGACGGAAGCCGGAGAAGAACTTCGACAGTTGCTCGTGCACCATCGTGTGCTTCTTGATGGTGGTTTCGAATTCCAGCTTCTGCTTGGCATTCGGCAATTCGCCGTTCTTCAGCAGATAGGTCACTTCGAGGAAGTTGCAGTTCTCGGCCAGTTGTTCAATCGGGTAGCCGCGATACAGCAGTTCGCCCTTGTCACCATCGATGAAGGTAACCTTGGATTTGCAGCTGGCGGTAGAAAGAAAACCGGAGTCGTAGGTGAACAAGCCGGTCTTGGCGCCCAAGGTACGAATATCGACGCAGTCGTTGCCATGCGTCGGGGACATGATCGGGAAATCGACGGGAGCCTGTCCGTCAATTGTCAAAGTTGCCTTGCGTTCGGTCGTCATGGATTTTTCCCTGTTCAGGTGTTAGTTGTCACTGCACTGCCAAAAAAAGCGGTAAACATTACCAAGTTAATCTGCAAACCTTACTTAACTCTTACGAAGCAGCGCCACGATGTGCGCCAAGCGAGGATCATCGATCTCCGCCTTGCCGGTCAGCAAGTCCCAGAGATCGTAATCCTCCATATCGGCAAGTTCCACGAACGCCTGCTGTTCCTCGTCATTGAGCTTTTCGAAGCGACCATCATCGAGAAAACGCGTCAGCGTAATATCGAGCTCGAGAAGCGCACGACGGATACAGCGCCAACGCAGGCGTTCGTAGTCCTTTCTTTCCATCAGACGGCGCGACGAACCATCATGTCCTTGATCTTGCCGATGGCCTTGGTCGGATTCAGACCCTTCGGACATACGTCAACACAGTTCATGATGGTGTGGCAACGGAACAGGCGGTACGGATCTTCGAGGTTATCGAGACGCTCGTTGGTTGCCTGGTCACGCGTATCGGCGATGAAACGGTAAGCAGCCAGCAGGCCGGCCGGGCCGACGAACTTGTCCGGGTTCCACCAGAACGACGGGCAGGACGTAGAGCAGCAGGCACACAGGATGCACTCGTAAAGACCGTTCAGCTCTTCGCGATCTTCCGGCGACTGCAGTCGTTCGCGTTCCGGCGGCGGATCATTGTTGATCAGGTAGGGCTTGATCGAGTGATACTGCTTGAAGAACTGGGTCATATCGACGATCAGGTCGCGAATGACCGGCAGACCCGGCAGCGGACGCAGCACGATCGGCTGCTTCAGGCTGTCGATGTCGGTCAGGCAGGCCAGACCGTTCTTGCCGTTGATGTTCATCGCATCGGAACCGCAGACGCCTTCACGGCAGGAACGACGATAGGAAATCGCGTCATCCTTGGCCTTGAGCTTGGTCAGCGCGTCCAGCAGCTTGCGGTCAGTCGGTTCGAGTTCAACCGAAATATCCTGCATGTACGGCGCGTCGTCCTTGTCCGGATCGTAGCGATAGATACTGAATTGAACCATGCGTTTGCTCATTCTGGACTCCTTTAGTACGAGCGCGTCTTGAGCGCTACGGCCTCGACGGTCAGGGGTTGCATGTTGACCGGCTTGTACGTGATCGAGTTATCCACCGGCGAGAACAGCGTGTGCTTCAGCCACTCCTTGTCGTTGCGACCGTTCGGGAACTCGGCCGTATCCGGGGCATCGTCGCGCACGTGGGCACCGCGGGATTCCTTGCGGGCTTCGGCGGAAATCATCGTCGCCTTGGCAACTTCGATCAGGTTTTCCATTTCGAGCGCTTCGGTGCGAGCGGTATTCCAGGCCATCGACTTGTCCTTGATCTCGAGCTGGCGAGCCGCCTTTTCGACTTCAAGAATCTTTTCGACGCCCTGCTTCAGCATGTCGCCGAAACGGAACACACCGGCGTGATCCTGCATGGTGCGCTGCATGGCCAGGCGGGTTTCGTGCACGTTGGCACCACCCTTGCGGTTGTCCAGAGCGGCGATGCGGGCCAGGGTCTTGTCGGCAACATCCTTCGGCAGCTCGCGATGTGCACGGCCAGCCTTGAGATCTTCGACCGCGGAGTCACCAGCCGATTTGCCGAAGACCAGCAGATCGAGCAGCGAGTTGGTACCCAGGCGGTTGGCACCGTGCACCGAGGCACAGGCACATTCGCCACCGGCGTAGAAGCCCGGCACGACGGAATTCAAGTCGCCATCCTTGGGCATCACGACACGACCGGAATAATGGGTCGGGATACCGCCCATCTGGTAGTGACAGGTCGGCACGACCGGCAGCGGCTCTTTCAGGCAATCGACACCGGCAAACTGGATACCGATTTCGTGGATACCCGGCAGGCGCTTCATGATGGTGGCGGGATCAAGGTGGGTGATGTCGAGCAGGACGTAGTCCTTGTTGACGCCACAGCCGCGACCTTCCTTGATTTCGGTGGCCATGGCGCGCGAAACCACGTCGCGCGAAGCCAGATCCTTGGCGTTCGGCGCGTAGCGCTCCATGAAGCGCTCCTTGCTGGAGTTACGCAAGATGCCGCCTTCGCCGCGCACGCCTTCGGTAATCAGCACGCCGGCACCGGCCACGCCGGTCGGGTGGAACTGCCAGAATTCCATGTCTTCGAGCGGAATGCCGGCACGCGCCGCCATACCCAGACCATCACCGGTGTTGATGAAGGCATTGGTCGAAGAGTAGAAGATACGGCCGGCACCGCCGGTTGCGAAAATCGTGGCGCGAGCGTGGAAAATCACGATCTGGCCGGTTTCCATTTCCATGGCGGTAACACCAAGGACATGACCTTCTTCGTCACGAATCAGGTCCAGCGCCATCCATTCAACGAAGAACTGGGTATTGGCCTTGACGTTGCGCTGATACATCGCATGCAGCATGGCGTGACCGGTACGGTCAGCAGCAGCACAGGAACGACGCACCGGCTTTTCGCCGAAGTTGGACATGTGACCGCCGAACGGACGCTGATAGATCTTGCCGTCATCGGTACGATCGAAAGGCATGCCGTAGTGTTCGAGCTCAACGACCACTTCGTTGGCCTTCTTGCACATGAACTCGATGGCGTCCTGGTCGCCGAGCCAGTCGGAGCCCTTGACGGTATCGTACATGTGCCACGTCCAGTGATCTTCCTCGGAATTACCGAGGGACGCAGCAACACCGCCCTGCGCCGCAACCGTGTGCGAGCGGGTCGGGAAAACCTTGGAAAGCACGGCGGTCTTCAAGCCGGCTTCGGACAATTGGATTGCGGAACGCAGACCGGCGCCACCGGCACCGACAATGACCGCATCAAACTTGAGAACAGGAATACTCACGCTTACAGCCTCCAGAGAATCGCAGCAGCCCACGCCGTGTAACCCACCAGCGCAGCAATGGTCAGAACGTGCAAGGTCAGGCGAATGCCCGTCGGCTTGACGTAATCCATCCAGATATCACGCACGCCGATCCAGGCGTGGTAAAAAAGGCTGACAAAGAACAGGAAGGTCAGGAACTTGATGACGCCGTTCGAGAAAACACCTTGCCAGGCCTCGAAAGTACCCGGACGAACAACCAGCAGGACAGCAGCAATCAGGACTGAATAAACAGCCATGATGACCGCCGTGGCACGCTGGGCAATCCAGTCTTTAAGACCGTAATGGGCACCGACAACAATACGGTTAATCACAGCAGAACCCCCCAGAGGATCAGGGTCAGCGGAATGCTGACCGCAAACACCACTGCTGCGGACTGACGCGCAGCCTCTTTCTCGATACCGACATGCAGATCAAGCAGCAGGAAACGAATACCTGCACAGAAGTGATGCACAAAGGCCCAGAGCAGACCCGCAACAATCACCTTGGCCGGCAAGGAGGCGGAAATCGCCTTGAAGTCAGCAAAGGTTTCTGCCGAAGTCAGGCTGGCGGAAAACAGCCAGAGCATTACCGGGAGAAACAGGAACAGACCAACACCGCTGACGCGATGGAGAATCGATACCTTGCCCGGCAAGGGCAACCTGATACTAGTCAAGTCCAAATTTTTTGGACGTTGTTTCTTGATGCTCATTTCTGCCATGAACGTCATCCCTCGCGAAAGTGTGCGGTTTTCCGCTTTTACGTGGTTCAAAAAGAACCATAATTATACATTCAAAATCGGCCGAAAGTCGCCGTCTTGGGCGACTTTGGAGCCAACTCCCCTGCCGGACAATCAGCCCAGATCGTTGCGGTAATAATGCGAACGCGTGCAATAAAGACCGCGCCGCCACTCCACCGGTTTATTGCCGTAGGTGTAGGCAGTACGCTCCACCAGAAGCAATGGATCTCCCGCCTGCACACCCAGCAAACCAGCACTGTAAGCATCCGCGGCAACAGCCCGCAGATGCTCTTCGGCATGAATCATGCGCACACCGAAATCACTCTCGAAAAGACTGTAGAGCGAACGCTCCCCGCCACGCAATCGTTCCAGCGTCAAACCCTCGAAGAGCTCGGCCACGAGGTAAATCTGATCAAGAACAACCGGCTCGCCGTTGAAATGCAACAGACGCTCGACACAAACCACCTTCTCGCCGGCCGGAATCCGCAAAACCGCAGCAACCTCCGGCGTCGCCGGCACAATCGAGCACAGACGCGGATCGCTGACGGCATGCGCCACAAGGCCATCATCGGGAACCAGGCGCAGGAAGCGATAGAAAGAGCGCGGATCACTGTGCGTAGCCACGAAGGTACCCTTGCCCTGACGCCGCACCAGCAGGTTCTCTGCCGCCATTTCATCAATGGCCTTGCGTACGGTCCCCTGGCTGACATTGAAGCGCGTCGCAAGCTCGCCCTCACTGGGAATAGCATCACCCGGCCCCCACTCACCAGCCTCCAGGCTACGGATCAGAAAATCCTTGATCTGCCGGTAGAGCGGACTGAAAGTTGGCGACGGAGAGCGACTGGTCGAACGGAAGGCTTCTCGATTCATGGGCCAAATTTCAGCACATTTCGGGCACAGCGTCCACGAAAAGTTGTCTTATATAAGACACATGATGCAATTGACAGCCAGCGCCCGAACTTCTAACATCATTGTCTTCTCGCGCCCGCTTGCAAAATCTCCAGCAAGCCCCCGAGCAAACCCGAACAATTTCAATCACGCTGTTTCAAACAGGAGCGACATATGTCCAAAGCCCCCATGCGCGTTGCCATTACCGGTGCCGCCGGTCAGATCGGTTATAGCCTGCTGTTCCGCATCGCCTCCGGCGAAATGCTCGGCAAAGACCAGCCGGTCATCCTTCAGTTGCTCGACCTGCCGCAAGCTCAGCAAGCCGTGAAGGGCGTGATGATGGAGCTGGAAGACTGTGCCTTCCCGCTGCTCGCCGGCATGGTTGCCACCGATGATCCGAATGTCGCCTTCAAGGATGCCGACGTCTGCTTGCTGGTTGGTGCTCGTCCGCGCACCAAGGGCATGGAACGTGCCGACCTGCTGACCGCCAACGGCGCCATCTTCACGGTGCAAGGCAAGGCCATCGCCGAAAATGCCAAGGAAGACGTCAAGGTCCTGGTCGTCGGCAACCCCTGCAACACCAATGCCTTCATCGCTGCTGCCGCCGCCAAGAAGGTTGGCCGCACCAACCCGAACAACTACCACGGCATGCTGCGTCTGGACCACAACCGCGCCCTGTCGCAACTGGCCGCCAAGTCCGGTCGCGAAGTTTCTTCCCTGAAGAAGCTGGTCGTCTGGGGTAACCACTCGCCGACGATGTACGCCGACTACCGCTACACCACCTCCAATGGCGACAGCGTCAAGGCCCTGATCAACGATCACGCCTGGAACAACGACGTCTTCCTGCCGACCGTTGGCAAGCGCGGCGCCGCCATCATCGAAGCCCGTGGCCTGTCCTCGGCTGCTTCTGCTGCCAACGCCGCCATCGACCACGTGCGCGACTGGGTCCTCGGTTCCGACGAATGGGTCACCATGGGTGTTCCTTCCGATGGTTCCTACGGCATTCCGGCCGGCATCGTGTTCGGCTTCCCGTGCGAATGCAAGGGCGGCAAGTTCTCGATCATCCAGGGCCTGGAAATCGACGAATACAGCCGTGAAAAGATCAACTTCACGCTCAAGGAATTGACCGACGAAGCTGAAGCCGTCAAGGACATGCTGTAAGACAAGCTGTTGGCTGGTAGTTGTTAGCTACCAGAAAAACAAGCAGGGGCCGCGGTAAAATACCGCGGCCCTTTTCGTTTTTACTCCACCTCCAACATTTCGAACCTGATCGCTAAAAACATGCGCCATCCGAAAATCGTTCTCTTTGCCGGCGAAAAGCCTTTTCCTGTTCTTCCGGCGGTCGACCACTACGCCGGTTCGGAAAAACTGATGCAGAAAGCACTGCTCCTGCAGAAGGAGCTCGGCCCGATCTTCGACATCACCTGCGACTGCGAGGATGGCGCACATGCCGGCGCCGAACGCGAGCATGCCGAAATGGCCGCCCGACTGATCATGTCGGATGACAACCTGTTCAACCGGGTCGGTGCGCGCATTCACGACATCACGCATGCCCACTGGCAACAGGACCTGGAAATTCTGGTCCGCATCGCCGGCAACCGCCTCCCCTTCATCACACTGCCCAAGCCGTGCAGCGCTGAAGATGTGCAGATCCAGATCGAAGCCCTGCGGCAAATCGAGCGAAAATTCGGCGTCGACCGGCGCATCCCCGTACACGTGCTGATCGAAACCCACGGCGCCCTGCGCGAAGTCTGGGAAATCGCCGCCCTGCCCGGCGTCGAATCGCTGGATTTCGGCCTGATGGATTTCGTTTCCGGCCACCACGGCGCCATTCCCGGCAGCGCGATGAAGAGCCCCGGCCAGTTCGAACATCCGCTGGTAACCCGCGCCAAGTGCGAGATCAGCGCCGCTGCACTGGCCTGCGGCGTGGTGCCGGCGCACAACGTCACCACCGAACTCAAGGACATCGAATACATCAGGAACGACGCCTTGCGCGCCCGTCGCGAGTTCGGCTATCTGCGCATGTGGAGCATCCATCCGAACCAGATCCTGCCCATCGTCGAAGCCATGCGCCCGGATTTTTCCGAAGTACAGGCCGCGACGGAAATCCTGATCGCCGCCCAGGACACCGACTGGGGTCCGATCCAGCATGCCGGCAAGCTGCATGACCGCGCTTCCTACCGCTATTACTGGGAGTTGCTCGAACGCGCCCACATCACCGGCATGGAACTCCCGGCCGAGGCATCGAGCCGCTTCTTTGGCTGAAGACGACAACGGCAGCCCACCCCGGGAAGAGCTGCCGATTATCTATCGCGACGAATACATCGTCGTCGTGGACAAACCATCCGGTCTGCTCGTCCATCGCTCGGAGGTCGACCGTCACGAAACACGCTTTGCGATCCAGATCCTGCGCGACCAGATCGGCCAGTGGGTATGGCCGGCGCATCGCCTCGACCGCGGCACGTCCGGCGTCCTGCTCTTTGCACTCTCGCAAGAGATCGCCGGCCAGCTTGGCAGACAGTTCGAGGCAGGCAATGTCGAAAAACGCTACCTGGCCGTCGTGCGCGGCATCCCTCCGGCCACCGGCAGCATCGATCACCCGCTGACCCGCCAGCGCGAGCGCCACGAGTTCGTCGGAGAACAAAGCAGCCATGAAGCACAAAGCGCCCTCACCCACTATCGCCGCATCGCTGAAATCGAGCTGCCTTTTGCCGTCGACCGTTACCCGACCAGCCGCTACGCCTTGCTCGAGCTCGATCCGCAAACCGGGCGCAAACACCAGTTGCGCCGCCACCTCAAGCACATCGCCCATCCGATCATTGGCGACGCGACGCACGGCAAGGGCATCCACAACCGCTTCTTTGCCGAACATTTCAGCTGCCCGCGCATGCTGCTCGCCTGCACGCAACTCGCTTTCAACCATCCGGTCGACGCCCGCCGCATGCAAATAAAAGCGCCAGTGTCCGGCGAATTCGCCGCCACACTGGCGCAGTTGGGCTGGACCGCTCCCGCTCAGTAACCGATAGAGGTTTCCAGCTCCTGCAGGCGGCGCATATCGCGCTCGAGATCAACCATGTCCTGCCCCAGCGCATCGCGGGCCGAGACCATGCCAACCGGCGCACCATCGGCATCAACAACCGGCACATGACGGAAGCCGCCTTCGGCCATCATGTGCAGCGCGTAAGCCAGCGGCCTGTCGGCACGTATGGTTTGCAGATCACGCACCATGACCTGTGCGAGCAGGGTTTTATCCGGATCCAGACCGGTAGCCAGCACCTTGTTCAGCGCATCGCGTTCGGTAAAGATGCCGGCGATCCGGCCCTGCTCGACGATCAGCAGCGCCCCGATCTTTTTCTCCGCCATCAGCCGGCTGGCCGCCCTGACTGTCGTGTCAGCGCCTGCCGTCACCAGCGTACGACCGGCGAGGATATTGCCTATGATTCTTTGTGGCATGTTTGTCTCCTTTATTGATTTGAATGCAAGCACAAGGTGCTCGAATCGGAGCTTACACGCAAGCACCCCGACCGATCATGACCGGATGACGACAACCGTCACCTGCTCAGTACTACAGACCGGAGACAACCGGAAAATGTTCAACGGCAATTGAAAAATTGCTCAGGGCACCAGTTCGTAGACGACGCGCACTCGCGCATCCGCCTTGGCCAGATCGACGAAACCGATGCCGCCGGGGTGGGAACTGACCCATTTCAGCACTTCTTCCGTACTACCGACGCGCGGTGGCGCCTGCATGCGTCCGGAGAACACCTGGCGCGACCAGTAGGCATTGACGTCGGAAAGATCCTTGCCGACGAGCGCGGCATAAAAGCGCGCCCGATCCGGGTGACTGTCGGCCAGATCGACCGGCTGCGCCTCGACGCCATTGAAGAACTGGCGGTAACGACCAAAAAAGATATTGGCCACCTCATTGCGCGTCATCACGGCAACGCCGTTGCGGGCATTGACCACCACCACCAGATCAGCCAGCGCCTCGCGCACTGGCAGCAGCACCAGCCAGACAAGGAGAACGAGAGAATGAAGACGGGACGGCTTCATGATTTCAGAAGACAAAGTCCATGGTCAGACTGAAGACATCCATCTTCCCGCTCCAGGCATTCCTGTTCTCGGCCCGGAAAGGGAATATCGACTGCGGCTCGCCACGAATACCATCCCACTGCGCCTTGAGCGCCACATTGCGCGCCACATCCCAACGTGCACCAAGAATGATCGTATTCTGATGCGCGTGCGCATCCGCCATGATGTACTGGACCACCGGATTCACGGCAGTTGATCTTGACTCCGAACGAATCCAGGAGAAACCGGCAAAAGGCGTCACCGGGCCGACCCGGTAGCCTGCCAGCAAATACCCCGCCGACGAACTCTGGAAAATCCGGCTGCCCTGGGTGATCTTGTTGAGCATGATCTGCAACTGCCAAGGGCCATTGTCGTAAATTGCCCCGACCGAATAATAGTGACTGCGCGTATTGTCTGCCGCCAGATAGTCGCGCGCCTGCGCAGCCTCGGTCGACGTCATCGCACCAGCCAGAACAGCTGATGCCAGATCGCCCTCAATCGGCATGTTGTGATTGAAGCGGATATTCGCGTAGCTGGCACGCAACAGCCAGGAGCCCAGCTGGTAATCGAGATAGCCGCCAACCATCGCCGAGCCATCCAGGCTCCACTGCTTGTCAGCCAGCGGGATATTGCCCTCGGAAATCCCGTAATAGAGCTTGCCGCGCAAGACATCCTCACCGACCGGCACGGTCAACGCCGCATCAACCCCGTTAATGCTGGAAAACGGCAGGTACCAGAAAAAATCGCCCGGCGGCCGTACCGGCAGATAGGAATAACCGACCTGGCGCGAATCGGCCATCATGAAAAATTCGGTACCGAGACGCCCGGCCCGCAGACTCACTTGCGGCGTCGGATCGTACTTGACGTAAGCCCAGGAGACCTCCGGCTTGAAGCTGCGATCGTAACGATAGTGGCTGATCGCCTGGACGACCGCCTCCAGATCGGGCGTCAGGCGCCAGCTGGCCTGCAGACCGAGGATGCTGTCCACCTTGCCATCCCAGTGCTTGCTCGCACCTTTGGGTTGCGAAAGGTCGCGGACGAATTCGGCATCAGCCGTCGAGGTTCGAGTTGCACCAAGCGTGCCGAATCCGTGCAAGGAAAAGGCCGATTCTTCTTCGGCACCAACCGGCCCGACGAAAACCAGGGCAACCAGGGCTGCAACGAGGTGCAGTTTTTTGGCCGCTGCGAGAAAAAAATCCGTTGATTGGTTTTGCGACATGTTTGCACCAGAAATGATGACGTCCTGCCCGGAAAGGCCAGCACTATATCGCATCATCATTAAATTCCGGCATGACTGCCTCAGCAAAAAACACTTTTCCAGCCTCGAATGAACTGCAACAGCGAATACCGACCAGAAAAAAACCCGGCCAGAAATGCGCCGGGTTCCCTTTACGCATCCAGCAAGCGAATCAGACCGTCTGCTTTTGCGGCAGCGCCACCTTGTTGTCGGTACTGAACTGGTAATCCTTGAAAACATGCTCAGCCGACAGGATCTGGTAGCTGCCATCGGCCAGCCTGTTGGTCGTATCCTTGAGACGATAGGTCAGATGACCACAGGTCCACAAGTCGAAATTGCGCATCTGCGTGCAGAGGCAGGTCTTGTCCATCACCGAAACCTTGCGCGCTCCGGGATGGGCGGCAACTTCTCGGTTGTAGGCAGTGACGTAGGAACACTTGCCATTGGCATCGAGTAAGTAACCATAGGCTTCGCAATTCGGGCGGATGCCATCGCCAATCGCCGGGCTGCCCTTGAGCATGCGCATCGGGTAGCCGGTCGGGGAAATCTGGTTGACCTCGATATCGTCTTCGCTGGCCTTGAAGTACTCCTGCTGCACCTTCTCGGGCAGGCCGCATTCCTTGGCAACGGTAAAGCGGGTAGCCACCTGGACAGCGGCAGCACCGGCTTCGAGGAACTGCGCCGCATCGGTACCGGTGAAAATACCACCGGCCGGAATGACCGGAATTTCAAGATGTTCGTTTTTCAGGTACTGCATGACTTCGGCGACGATGGTCGCCAGGTCGTACTGCGCCCAGTCCATGCCGAAACCCAGGTGGCCACCGGCGAGCGGACCTTCAACAACGACGTAGTCAGGCAGGCGGTTGGTGCGGGCAACCTTTTTCAGGAACAGTTGCAAAGCGCGCACCGAGGAAACGATGATGCCGAGCTTCGCATCGCGAAAACGCGGGTGATCCTCGATCAAGGCGAAAGAACCGAGATGCAGGCCGGCAGCCAGCGTGATGCCGTCGATACCGGCATCCAGCGCCGCAGTCATGCGAACCTTGAGCGTCTCTTTCGGCGCATTCATGGTCAGCTTTTCCATGCAGTTGACGAAAACCAGGCCGGAGCCCTGCTTGCGTTCCATGGTGCCGGCGACATGCAGCTTGGTCGCTTCGGCAATCTTGCCAAGATCGAACTTGACGGCCGACTTGTCTTCGTTTTCCGCGTTGTACTTGTAAAGCGCGAGCTTTTCCTTGACGAACTTGGTCTTGTAACGACGGTCCGTGACCGTCTTGATCATCGCATCCGAGATATGGCCAACGCCACCCAGACGAGCAACCTCCAGGGCCAGGTCGGCCGTCGAAATATCAACGCCCATGCCGCCAATCATGATTGGTACAAGTTCATGCTTGCCCAACTGCAAGCGGAAATCATCCACGCGCTTCATTGCTATCCTTCAGAAAAGCAGCCCGGCCCGATCGCGATATCGCGCGCCTGACTAAGCCCGGAATTTTACGCGAATGTGAAGGCTCTTGCTCGACGAGCACGGGATAAATCAAAGATGTGACGGGCGTCTGTCGCTAAACTCAATACAACAGGCACCCGCCATCCCGAAAGGTTCAAACATGCAACTCGCGAAACATCCACTCTGGCTGGCCGGCTTTCGTCCATTCTTCACCCTCGCCTGCCTCGCCGGCATGACCTTGCCGGTTGCCTGGGCGCTGATTTTCAGCGGCCTGCTCGCGGCACCGGACAATGCCTTCACACCGGTCCAGTGGCACGCCCATGAGATGTTCTTCGGTTTCGGCTGGGCGGTGCTCGGCGGTTTCCTGCTGACCTCGACCAAGAACTGGGTGAATATCCGCGGCTATCACGGCCCGGCCCTGATGCTGCTCGCCGCCGCCTGGCTGTTCGAGCGCCTCGGCATGAGTTGCGGCGGCGCCTGGCCGCGCGCCCTCTTCCTGCTCTCCAACAACGCCTTCCTCGGCTGTATCAGCGGCATGCTGATGTGGACGCTGATCCGTCACCGGGCACGCGACAGCTACCGCGACAACGCCTTTTTCCTGATCATCCTGCCCGCCTTCCTGGTCGCCAAGTACCTGATGCTCAACGGTGACAACTTCACGGCCGGCTACAGCATGAGCATGGGGCTCTTCCGCCTCGCCTTTCTCGTCATGCTCGAACGCACGCTGACCGGGTTCATGAAAGCGGCCTTCCAGGCGCAGATCCTGCGCCACCCGCTACTGGACATGGCGATCAAGCTGCTCGGCCTGATCCTGGTCATGGAAATGGCCCTGCCACGACCGTTGACCGCTGCGCTCTCGCTGACGCTCGCCGTGCTGCTCGGCATCCGCTTCGTGTTCTGGAAACCGCAGCTCGCGCTGCGCCGCATCGACATCGGCATCATGTACGTCGGCTACCTGGCCATCGTCGGCCAGTTGCTGATCGAAGCGCTGGGTCATGTCGTCAATTTCGTCTGGGTCGGCAGTGTCTCGGTGCACCTATTCACCTTCGGCGCCATGGGCTGCGTCATTCCGGCCATGCTGATCCGCATCAGCCAGGGCCACACCGGGCGCAAGGTCGTCTTTGATACGCTCGACAAGGCGACGCTGTACATCATGCTCGGCGCGCTCGCACTACGCATCGTGCTGCCGCAGCTTTATCCTGCCCTCTACCTTCTCTGGATCCAGCTCGCCGCCGCCTGCTGGTTTGCCTGCTACGCCATTCTCGCCATCCGCCACGTTCCCGCCCTGCTGCAGCCGCGCATCGACGGCAAGGAACACTGACGGTTTTTGCCGCAAAAAGGCCGTCGACCGCTCAGAGCACGGCTTCGAACAATTCGAGCAGCGGCAGCCCGAGGTAGAAATCGCGCGGCGAATGGCCGGCCGCCATGTGCGCCTTGCGGAAAGCCTCGGACTGCGTCCAGTCGGCAAAGGCCTGTTCCGATTCCCAAATCGTGTGCGAGGCAAACAAGGTGCGCTCTGCGTTGGTGTCGCCGCGCAGCAGGTTGAAACTGATGAAACCCGGCACTTCGCCGAGATAACTGTTGCGATTGCGCCAGTGCTCGACAAAGGCATCTTCCTTGCCGAGTGCGATGCGAAAACGGTTCATTGCGAGAAACATGCGACCTCCTGAGTAAAGATTGAAACGGCTCGTGCACGCTTGTTGCTTATTCCGTGCCACCCGACCGCAACAGAAGGAAGCTTCGCACATGACACCTGACGACGACGATGAAAAGCTCGACTTCGGCAAACTGCCACCCGAGATCGATCTGCTTTTGCAACAAGGAGTTGCCGCCCATTTTAGCGATCCGGCGCTGGCCGAACGCAGCTTTCTCGCAGTCCTGGCGCTGGCACCGCAGACGCTTCCCGCGCATCGCTGCCTGGTCAAACACTACAACCGCTGTCGACAATTCGACAAAGCCCTGCCCGCTGCCCGCAACTGGCTGGAGGCAGCCGCCGCACTCGCTGGCTTGCCGGCTGACTGGCGGCTCTGGAAATCCGCCCCGGGCAATGCCCTCGCTGCACTCAAAGGCCTGGCCTTCGTGCATCTGCGCAGCGACCAGTTGCCCTTGGCAGCTGACATGATAGCCCGCGTCATCGCCATGGATCCGGAAGATGCTGTTGGTGGCTCGGTCGTTGCTGCTCTGCTGGAAGAAACCCGCTTGAGCATGCAAGGACTGCCGGGTTAAAAAAGCCGCCCCCCGGAGGGAGCGGCTGTTACAAATGAAAGCAGCGTGGCGTAATCAATAACGGGCGTCGCTCGGCTTGGGATCCTTCGGCCAGTCCTTGACCTTGTCCGGGAAGTCCGGGCGCGGCTGGTGACTGAAATATTCGGCGACATCGACCGCTTCCTGATCGGAGAGACCGCCCTGGCCGAGCGGGAACTTGTCGTGGAAGCCGATCGGCATGTTGCGCTTGACGAAGGCGGCGGCCGTATAGGTGCGGGCCATGCCGGCGCCGATGTTGAAGGACTCGTCACCCCACAGCGGCGGGTAGACCATCTGGCCGGCGGCATTCTTCAACCCCTCGCCGTTCTCGCCGTGGCAGATCGCACATTGATCGGCATAGATTTTCCTGCCGTTTTCGCTGTTGGGCACGATTTTCTTGTCGATCTTGCCGATACCGCGTCCCGCCACCTTGTCCTCAGGCTTGGTTTCGCGCTTCATCCAGTCAAAGTAGGCAACCATCGCCTGCATGTCGGGCGAGTCCTTGGCCAGCGGCTTGCCGTTCATCGAGCGACGGAAACAGCCGTTGATGCGCTCTTCCAGCGTGATGATCTTGCCCGCCCGCGCCCCGTAGCTCGGGAAGAAGGCGGAGACGCCGACATAGGGCGAACCGTCGGCCACGGTACCGGCATTCAGGTGACAGCTCGTGCAATTGAGTTGATCGCCGACATGATCGGGCAACAGGGTCCGCGTTTCCAGGTTGAGGCGCATGCCGCGCACCAGTTGCTCGGCATTGGCCGCGGCCAGCATGTCGGCCAGGCGCGGCGTGTCGAACTTGCTCGAATCGGTCGTCTTGGGATCGAGTTCGGCGCGCATTTTGCTCACTGTAGCGACGTCGACCGGTGGGGCGCCATCACCCCAGCTGGCGCGCACAAAACTGAGGATTTCGGCCAGCTCCCTGTCGCCCAGGCGGGCAAAGGCGGGCATCGTGAACACCCGCGGATGCGTCGCCGTCGCCGCCGTCTGGCCGCCGGTCAGAATGATGTGCACCAGCGTCGAGGCATCCTTCGAAATCACCGTCGGATTGCCGGCCAGGGTCGGGAAGATTTTGTCCACACCGCCGCCATCGGCGCGATGGCAATCGCCGCAGAACTGGATGTAACCGAGGCCGCCGCGCGTCGTAAACAAGGTTTCCGGAACCCTGGCGAGCGCCACCGGCTTTGCCGTGGCAGCCTGAATCGGCTTGTCATAGGGGCCGGGCGGCAGGGATTTCAGATAGGTGGCGATGGCCGTCAGGTCTTCGTCCCTGATATGTTGCGTGCTGTGCGAAATGACTTCGGTCATGCTGCCCGAAGCCGTCGCAAAGCGGTTCTGCCCGGTTTTCAGAAACAGCGCCGTATCCTCGACCGTCCACAGGTTGCGCAGGCTGAGCGCCCGCCAGGATTCGACGGTTTCACCGGCGAGGAAGTACTCGCCCTTCGCGCCGGCGTCGCTCATCGCCTTTTCCTGGAAGGCGATGCCGCGCGGCGTATGGCAGGCGCCGCAGTGGCCGAGACCCTGCACCAGATAGGCGCCACGGTTCCAGACCGCGTCCTGGGTCGTATTTGCCTGATAAGGCGTGTCGTCGAGGAAGAACCAGTTCCAGATCGCCAGGCCCCAGCGCATGCTGAACGGCCATGCCATTTCGCTCGGCTTGTTCTCCTGCTTGACCGCCGGCAGACCTTGCATCAGGTAGGCGTAGAGGGCCTGCATGTCCTCGCCGCTCATCTTGGCATAGGACGGATAAGGCATCGCCGGGTAGAGATTGTGGCCATCTGCCGCAACCCCCTTGCGCATGGCGCGATCGAACTGCGCGAAGCTGTAGCCGCCGATGCCGCTTTCCTTGTCCGGCGTGATATTGGTCGAGTAGAGCTTGCCGAAGGGCGTTTCGAGGGCCCGGCCGCCGGCCATCGGCGTGCCTTTCTCCGCCGTGTGGCAGGCGACGCAATCGCCCAGTTGCGCCAGGTAACGCCCGCGTTCCAGGCTCGTCGCATCGGCCGCCGCGGCCGCCGAAACGGCCAGCGCCAGGCCCATGCCGACGCAGTTGCGCAGCACCTTGCGCAAGTATTTTCCCAGTGCTTGAACAGCCGCCGGCTGTCCGGATTTTTTGCTCATCATGCTGATACTCCCTCTTTGACTTGTTTGGGAGCAAGTCTAGGGAGCCCGGTGCTACTCCGCCATCCGGGAGTCCGTTTAGCGCAATAGCCGAAACCGATTAGTCGAGACCGCCCGGATCAGCCCGCAGGATGAGGCGCGCCAGTTCGGCGGCACTGCCGGTACCGGTTTTTTCCATGACATGCTGGCGATGGACGTGAACCGTGTTGTCGCTGATCTTGAGCAGGCGAGCGACTTCCTTGTTGGCGAGGCCCTGCGCCAGCAGGCGGGCAACCTCGCGTTCGCGCACCGACAGGCGCTCAAGCACCTGCTGCGCTTCCTGATGCCGGCGCGTTTCCAGGTAACGCTCGCAACTGATATGCACGGCGCGCTCGACCGTATCGAGAAACAACTGGTCCTTGAACGGCTTCTGCAGGAAATCGATCGCCCCCGCCTTCATCGCCTGGACGGCCAGTTCGACGTCGCCATGCCCGGTCATGAAGATGATGGGAAAGGGCGAGCCGCCGGCCTGCAGGCGGCGCTGCAACTCCAGGCCGCTGAGACGCGGCATCCGGATATCGAGGACCAGGCAGCCGCCGCCCGCCGGAAAGGCCGGGGCGGCCTGCATGAAGGCTTCCGCCGATTCGTGCCCGACGGCAGTCCAGCCCATCGATTCAAGCAGGAACAACAAGGAACGGCGAAACGGCGCTTCGTCGTCAACCACGTGAATGACCGGTACATCCTTCCCTGCCATCATTTTTCCTCTCCCGACGCCGCGGCGCCGGCGGCGACCAGCGGCAAGCTGAACCAGAATACCGTGCCGGGACCGGGCGCGGCGGGCAGCGCCTGCATTTCGCCGGCATGCGCCTCGACGATGGTCTTGCAAATCGACAATCCCAAGCCCAGCCCCTCCGGTTTGGTTGTAAAAAAGGCTTCGAACAGGTGCGCGTCCACCTCCGGTGCCAGACCGACGCCATGGTCGCGCACGGCAATCCGGCAGGTCGTATCGACGACCTGCAAAGTCACTTCGATCGGGGCCTCGACATGCACGCCTTGCTGGGCATCCCAGGCATTCTTGAAGAGGTTGAGCAAGACCTGCTGAATCTGCAGGGGATCGACGCAAACATGCCGCTGCTGCTCGGGCAAGGCATCCAGCAGTTCGATCTTGGGGCCGCCGGCCGTCATGCCGCGCATCAACCCGGCAGCTTCGCGGACCAGTTCGGCCATGTCGCAGATTTCGCGGACCCGCGCGCGCTTGCGGGCAAAGGCGCGAATGCCGGCGAGAATGCCGGCGGCACGCTCGGACTCGCCGGCAATCTCTTCCGCCGCCTGCTGCAGAGCGGACGCCGACAACTGGTCACGTTGCTGCCGGCGCAACAGGCTGCGGGCGTAATTGCCGATCGCCGCCAGCGGCTGGTTCAGTTCATGCGCCAGCGTGCCGGCCAGTTCGCCAAGAATCGACAGGCGCGACAGGTGCTCCATCTGCTGCTGTCCGGCCTGCAGGGTCGCTTCGAGACGATGCCGTTCGTCGAGAGCCCGGCTCAGCTCGCGGGTGCGACGCTGAACCAGGTGCTCGACATGCAAGGTATAGGCGCCCCCGGCCAGCATCAGGCAGAGCAGTCCGACCAGCCACGGCCAGTAGCGGCGCGCCAGGGAAGACCAGGCGGTCTCGCGCAATACCGCGTAGGGACCGATCTGCAACTCGCGAAACAGCGCGTAGACGGCGTGGTAATCGGCCGGCACGCTCCACGACGATCCGGTCGCATCCGGCGCCAGTGACAGCAAGGCGAGCAGGACATCGCGAGCCAGCGCCGGCGGCGTCCCGGCTGCCGCGGCAAAGGCCCAACCCGGATAGAGCGGCGACGAAACCTGGCACGGGGAGGACGTCGACCGGACGGCGACGACCTGCAACTCGCCGGGCGGCAAAACACCTTCGCGCTCGAGATATTCGAGCAGGCAGGCACGCAGCACGCCTGCATCAGCCTCACCCTTGCGCACGGCATCGATCACGCGCGCCATCGGGAAATCCGTGAATTGCAGCGCGACCTGGCCGCGCTCCGGATCGAGGCCGGCCCGCCGCAGTTCGGCCCAGATCACCTGGTAACCGCCGAAGGCATCGGGGGATACGGCAGCCAGGCGCTTGCCGCGCAAGTCCTCCAGGGAACGGATATCCTGTCGCTCCCGCCTGACGACCACAGCCGACCCGACCACATGCGCGGGATCGGCGAAGCCGCTGCCGACCTGCGTGGCAATCCGGGAAATGCCGGTTTCCGCTTCCAGCATCACGTAATGCCCGGGATTGGTCATGACGAAATCCAGCTCCCGCGCCCGCAGGGCCGCCGCCATGCCGGCCAGATCGGTATGGATGAGCTCGACGCGTTTGCCGGGCAGGCGTTTCTCGAGTTGTCCGGCCAGCGACGACCAGTGCACTTCGGCTTCTTCCAGCCCTTGCCAGGCAAGGACGCCGATCCGCACGCTCTCCTGCGCCTGGACGGCGGCGGCAAGCAGGAGCATGGCCGGAAAGAGACGCCGGAAGAATCGCGCAGCTGGACTGTTCATGGGGCCCGATTCTAACAACGCCGCATCGGGAAATTCACCCAACGAGCGGACGAACAACGCAATCGAGCCCCGCCAGCAGCGGGACGGCTCGCCGATCGCCGCCTCGCTGCCGGAAGCGAAGACCGCCTAAGCCTCGACCACCTCCATGCCGCGGAACATCGAGCAGCGCCGGAAGACATCGACGCCCGGCGCCACCTGTTTCTGGTTGCAGTACTTGGCGACCAGCTTGGCCAGCCCCTTGATGTCGCGCCCGGTCGCCTCCGGGAAGATGTCGGGCAGGCGTTCGAGCAGCTCCGGCGCGACGGGCAAGCCGAACTGCTCGCTCATGACGCCCCAGATCTTGCGCCGGTCGGCGCGTGTCGGCGGATGAAACTTGATCAGCGCGATGCAGCGCGAAACGATGGCTTCGTCGATGTCATCGACCCGGTTGGTGGTCAGGAAGAGCAAGCCATTGAAATATTCCAGCACGCGCAGGAAGACGCCGACCACGGCATTCATCGTGATGTTGTCGTCGCGCTTCTTGATGTACACGTCGGCCTCGTCGATGAGCATGACCGCGCCCCAGCGCTGGGCGCGGGTCAGCACTTCCTTGAGCGCCACTTCCATGGCCGCGACATTGAGCCCCAGTTGCCCGGAATGCACGCGATACAGCGGGCGCTTGATGATTTCCGAGTACACCTCGGCCGTCAGCGTCTTGCCGACCCCGGCCGGCCCGGCGCAGAGCACCGTCGTGCCGCCCGACTTGCCGGCGACGATGTCGTCCATCAGCACATCCATCTCGGCGGTCAGGATGTCGATCAGGTCGGTCTGCTCGGGCGGCAGCACCAGCTTGTCCTTGAGTTCCGGCTGGTAGACATAAGGTTCCATGTCGTCCACATGCACCCAGACGTAATGGTGCAGTTCGAGGTGGAACATCAGGATGTAGAAATGCACCGGCAGTTCGGTGAACATCCCCTTCGGCATGCTGGCCTGGGTTTCCTCGACCTCCGCCTCCTCCTTGTTGGAGAGGCGCGAATTGCGTGCGACGCGGCGCACGAACTTGGCCATGATGTCGCCGGTCGCATCGAGTGCCAGCACGCGCTCGCCGAGGATGCTTTCATCGTTGACCAGGCGCGACGGGCTGCCGGTCGAAGACAAGATGATCATGTCCTTGCGCGTGTAATCGGTATCGCGATGCGTCGCCGTCGGATTCTCGGCGAAATAGCCGACGCCGGTGCCGGCGAACTGCGCGCCGTACTGCGCCCGCCAGTCGAAATAGCGCGCCGCGCCTTCGTCGTAGCTTTGCAGCAGTTCCGGCGTTTCCTTGACAAAGCCCTTGGCGGCGAGGATTTCGGCGATATTGCGACCGGCGATGTCCGGCCCGGTGATGCGCACCGTCGCCGTCGCCATGCGGGCGCGGGCATTGGCTTTGAGTTCTACAAAGATCTTGCCAGTTTCCTCTTCCGACGGCGGCGTGTAGTCGAGGCGCGTCACCACGTAGGCCAGCGGCTTGCCGGTGATGGTCGCCGAAAACACCCAGCCGCGCGTCGAACCTTCGGCCAGGTAGCGGGCGATGGCCGGCACCGCCATTTCCAGCTCCTCCGGCTCGAAACGCCGGCCGCCCTCGCGCATCGCCTTCTGCAAGGTGGCGATCTGCGCGCCGCGCGCCCGCAGCTCCGGCCCGCCCCTGGCATACAAATCTTCGAGGAAGGCGAGTTCCTCGTCAGTCAATTGGCTGAAGGAAAGTTCGACCTTGTTGCCGAAGCGCAATTGCTCCCGGACAAAATCAAGACGCGGAAAAGCCTGGATCATCGCCTCGATATGCGGGCGTTCGATTTGCAGTTTCATTATGGGAAGACTCCGTGGGGGACGAATTCGCAATATGCAGCGAATTTCATGCCCAGCGGTCGACGTGTAAAAACAGCAAAAAAACAAACAGTTGGCAAGAAAGGCGGCTTGTCGTTCTTGTAACAATGATCCTTGAAACCTTGGTTGGACGCGGCTGTTGGTGCATTTGGGCGGGATGGCCAGCGCGAAGCGACGACGCGGCAGGCTCATGCCTGCAAGGAGGAGCGACAAAGCTGGGCGCCCGCCCAGACGTGCCAGCAGCCACGTAGCGCTCGCACCCATTGGATCAATGGTATCGAAGGCACTCAAATCAGCGCTCATGAGATTTCCCTGGGATGGACAAGCGGTCAACTGAGGTTTCAAGGATCGTTCCGTGGGATACTCCGCCCCCAGCAAAATGATCGGAACGCGCATGACCACACCCGCCCAGAAACCCGGACTGCACCCGCGCAACAAGAATGCGGCCGGCTACGATTTCGCCGCGCTGACGGCCGTCGCGCCCGGTCTGGTCAAGTTCGTGATCACCACCAAGGCAGGCACGCCGAGCATCGATTTCGCCAATCCGAGCGCCGTCAAGGCCTTCAACCGCGCCCTGCTCGCCCTGCATTACGGCATCAAGGGCTGGGAAATCCCGGCCGGCTACCTCTGTCCGCCGATTCCCGGCCGCGCCGACTACATCCACCACGCCGCCGACCTGCTCGCGACCTGCAACAAGAAAACGATCCCGACCGGCGCCGGCGTGCGTGTGCTCGACATCGGCGTCGGCGCCAACTGCGTCTATCCGCTGATCGGTGCCGCCGAATACGGCTGGCACTTCCTCGGCGTCGATATCGACGAAACGGCGCTGGCCAATGCGCAAATGATTTTGGGCAAAAACGAGCAGTTGACCGGTATGGTCGAACTGCGCCACCAGCCGGTCTGGGAAAACATCTTCACCGGCCTGCTGCGCTCCGGCGAAAACTTCGAACTGAGCATCTGCAACCCGCCCTTCCACAATTCGCCGGATGACGTGCATGCGGTCAGCCAGCGCAAGTGGAACAACCTCAACAAGCCCGGCGCGAAAAAGGGCGCCGTGCAGCAGCCGCGCCTCAATTTCGGCGGCGGTGGCACCGAGCTGTGGTGCAATGGCGGCGAGCGCGCCTTCGTCAAGAACATGATCGAGCAGAGCGCCAACATCCCGAAGCGCGTCATGTGGTTCACCAGCCTGGTCTCACAGGCCGATAACCTGGTGCATATCGAAGCCGCGCTGAAAAAGGCGAAAGTCGTCGAATCGCGCACCATCGCCATGGCCCAGGGACAGAAGCAGAGCCGCTTCGTCGCCTGGACCTTCTGCGGCAACGGCGAACGCGAGAAGTGGCGCAAGGAACGCTGGTCGGTTGCGCCCCCTGAAACCCCGCAGGCACCGCGTTTCCCGGTTAGCGAGAACGCCGGCTAGGCTTCAGCGCACAGCGATGGCACGCAACGAGCGAACGCTGCCTCAGCGCTCGCCGTGAGGCGCGTCAGAATCCGCCTTTATCCAGGCGGGCCGTCCAGCGCCGTTCCTTCTTCTCCGGGCCCGAGACGGGACTCCTGAAATCGACGGCCAGCTTGTCGCCATCGGCCAGCGTCGCCGAACCATAAACCTGCCCGTAGCTGAAATAGAGGACGCCGTTGTCGACCGTCCAGGAACCGGTCTTTTCGTCGCCCGCCGTAGGCCGGAAGCTGACATTCCCGCCTGGCGCAAGATAAATGGAAGAACCGTTGTTGAAGCGCCAGGTGCTGCCGGCAAAACGATAGTCGCCGGTAGCGCTGCTGCCCTTGGCCAGCAAGTACTCGCCACGCAACGGGCGGGGCGCCGGCTCATCCTGCAGAATACCAACGGCGCGCCGGGAGGATGCACCATAGGCCATGGAGGAAAACGACTTGATCGGACCGGAGGCAACAAAACGGTACTTGCTCTCGTCGTAGGCACCGGCCTTGAGAAAGTTGGTCGAATAGAGGAATTCGACGGGCGCATCTTCGGCGACCAGGATCATGATCTCCAGGGCATTGCCATTGGAAAATTTCACCAGCGCATCAGCCATGCCGCGTTGCGCCACCTGCTGGGCGAGACTCAGCCGCAAGTCGTTGGCAGTCTGCTCGCTTGCCCCCTCCAGGCTCAGCATCTTGCTGAACAGGCGGGCCGGCAGGAGCGGCTTGCCGTTGCCATTGCGGTCTATGCAGGCAAAGCGGTCGCCGCTGGCGATCAGATAGGGGGTTTTGTCCGCCCCCCTGCGATAATTCACAACGCTCCCCTTGGCCGCTCCGCCCCGGATTTCCTCCAGTTTTGCCGGGCTGATATCCGGCACACAGTAGCCGACCTGGGCCAGCGCATCCGGCGAATCGATCCAGCCTACAACCAGGTTTTCCGGTACGGCAACATCGGCTGCAGACGCCCTGGCGGCGAGCAACAGGGCAAACAGCAGACAGCCCGTTTTTTCAAGCATGATTTCCTCCCGTTCCGGCCGGCACCATCAAATCAGGCCGGCCACTGCCAATTGTTCGGCAACCGCCTGCAGCAGTTGCAAGGCGTACTTGTCGTCGTACTCGGTTTTTTCGAAACTCTTCATCACGAAATCGTTGCCGGCCCATGTGCTGGTATCTATCGTCGCCTTCCAGAGCAGACGCCGGCTTTGCGGATCCGTTAGCTGCACGGCAAACACATAACTGGTCCGGGTCGATTGGCGATTGGCCTGCGTACTGCCGCTGACCGGGACAATCAACAGCACCGGTGCCGGCTCGACCCCGGCGGCCGGCGAATTGACCGGCAGAATTTCGGAACCACCGACCACGGCCGCAGAAAGCACCGTCACCCGGTGGCCGGCGAAAGCCTGGGGAGCCTGCCCGACCAGGACTTTGCCGAATCCGGCGAACCCGGTATCCACGACCGGCGCGCCCTGGCCATAACGGGTCGATGACACGGTACGCATCTCGACCTGCCGGTAAACGAAATGCAGACGCGTCGTCTTTTCCACGTTGGTGGCCAGCAAATTGACATCACGAAGACGCGGCGGCGAGGCACACCCGGCAATCAGCAAAGACAGTAAACAAACGGCAAGGAATTGGCAAAAGCCCCGGCGCATGATCGTTTCTCGGCAAAAACAGGGGGCTTATGGTAGCGCCAAATGCAGCGCCCATATCCTGAAAATTGATCTGGAATGCGATATCGGGCAATTTGACATGAAATCCTGCGCCACCAAGACCGACTAGGCTTCGCCGTCGCCGCGCGCCGTCGCCAGGTAGTCGCGCCAGAGGTGGCCGTAGCGGTCGTCGAAAATCTGTTCGCTCAGCTCGACGGCCAAAATACGGTCGACGCGGAAGGTCCGGAAGGACAGTCGCAACTCGCACCAGGCGCCGAGCGTCCAGCAATGCCCCCAGAAAACCAGGCCGAGCGGCCATAGCGTGCGTTGCGACACTTCGCCGTCGGCCCGCCGATAACTCACGGAAACCTTGCGGCCGCTTTCCATGCCGGCCCGTAGCAAGGCCATCGGTTCGCGCAGCGGCGCCGGTTGCAGGCAGTCAAGCGCCAGGAAACGCCGGCTCGATGCGCCGACCCGCTCTTCCAGCGCGCGCGGCAAAACCGCCTCGATGCGCGCCATGGCCTGCGCTGCCGCCTTGCCCAGGGCAGAGTCACCCCAGGCCTGGACCAGCTTGGCGCCAACCACCAGCGCTTCGAGCTCATCGCCGGTAAACATCAGCGGCGGGACCTGGTAACCACGGCGCAGGCGATAGCCGACGCCGGCCTCGCCGTCGATCGGCGCGCCGGATTTCACCAGATCGGCGATATCGCGATAGATGGTGCGCTCGGAAACCTCGAGCACCTCGGCCAGGGCGGCAGCGGTGACGACGCGGCCGTTGCGCAGCAAAAGTATGATCTGGAACAGTCGGTCGGCCGGGCGCATGTCATGACGGGAAAAACGGGAATTTCAGCATAGCACGCCGTTTCGCCGGGCACGCCAAGCCTCCTGACACCATGCTGTCAGGAGCCCCCGGCCAGAATGCGCTGCATCAACGGCATCCCGCCGCTGAATTTCATCAAGGAAAACATCATGGACAATCCGCTGCGCTGGTTTGAAATCGCCACCACCAACCTCGACCGGGCCGTCGCCTTCTACCAGGACATTCTCGCCATCGAATTGCGCCGCGAAACCTGCGGCGACATCGCCATGGCCATTTTCCCCTACGCCGAGCCCTACCCGAGCGGCGCCCTGGTCGCCATGCCGCAACTGCAACCGCGCGACAACGGCACGCTCGTCTATCTCGACGGCGGCGCCGATCTTAACGTCGTACTGGCGCGCATCCCGGCCGCCGGCGGTCACGTCGTCATGGACAAAACCGACCTCGGCAAGGGCATCGGCCATATCGCGCTGTTCATCGACAGCGAAGGCAACCGGGTCGGACTGTATTCGAAGGACTGAGTCCGGCGCCAATTGCAGATGGCAGGGACATAGGAGGCAAAGCGGCGAACCCGTATAATCGCGGGTCGCCAATTTACCGGTTTCCATCGTGTCCGACCGTCTCGCCGTACTACCCCAATACCTGATCCCGAAACAGGCACTGACCATTCTCGCCGGCAAGCTCGCCAGCAAGGAGGCCGGCACGCTGACCACTCGCGTCATCCGCTGGTTCGTCGGCCGTTACAAGGTGAATATGGCTGAAGCGGCGAATCCGGACATCGCCAGCTACAAGAGTTTCAACGAATTCTTCACCCGGCCGCTGCAGGCGGGCGCCCGGCCGCTCGCCGAGGCTGCATTTCTCAGCCCGGTCGACGGCGCGATCAGCCAGTTCGGCGCCATCGAGCGCGATCAGATTTTCCAGGCCAAGGGCCACAGTTATTCGACGACGGCGCTGGTCGGCGGCGACCGCGAACTGGCCAAGAAATTCGAGAACGGCAGTTTCGCGACGCTCTACCTCAGCCCGCGCGATTACCACCGCATCCACATGCCCTGCGACGGCAAGCTGAGCCGCATGATCTACGTGCCCGGCGCGCTGTTCTCGGTCAATCCGACCACGGCGCGCGGCGTGCCCGGCCTGTTCGCACGCAACGAGCGCGTCGTCTGCGTCTTCGAGACGGCCAGCGGCCCCTTCGTGCTGACCCTGGTTGGCGCCACCATCGTCGGCAGCATGGCCACCGTCTGGCATGGCCAGGTCAATCCGCCGCGCCCCGGCGTCGTGCGCGAATGGCGTTACGACGACCGCAACATCGTGTTGAAAAAGGGCGAGGAAATGGGCCGCTTCCTGCTCGGTTCGACCGTCGTCATGCTCTTCCCCAAGGACACGCTGGCCTTAAACCCGGACTGGGCGCCGACGCGCGCCATCCGCATGGGCGAGGCGATGGGGGAATCCGCATGAACCAGCGCCGCCTGCCGCTCCTGATCATCCGCAGCATCACCGGTCTGGCGCTGGTGCTGCCGGCCGCCTGGCTGGCGTGGACGCAAACGCCGGTACCGCTGCTGCTCCTGATTGCAGTCGCTGCATCCCTGGTTTCGATCCGTGCCGGGCAGCAAGGCGAGGCGCGTTACGGTCGACGCGTCCCGGTCACCGAAATGTTTGCCCTCGGCCGCCGCGAAAACGATCGCCAGATGCTGTTTGGCGGCCTGGCCGGCTACCTGATGCTGGCCTGCCTCGGGCTGGCCCTCTGGTCGGCGCTTTAAGCCGGCCGGTTTAGGCCGGCGTTTTCCGGCCTGTCATCAAATCGTATTCCACTCCGCGTTGTCGTCGGCAGGTGCCGACAGTACGGCCTTGCCGCTGCGTTCGCGCCCGGCCGTCCGCTGCGGCTTGGCCAGCCTGGCCAGCCCGGACAGGCTGTTATCCAGTTTGAAGCGGGCCACCTGCTCCTGCAGTTGTTGCGCCTGATCTTCCAGCGACTCGGCCGCCGCAGCTGCCTCCTCGACAAGGGCGGCATTCTGTTGCGTCACTTCGTCCATCTGGGAAACCGCCTGGTTGACCTGCTCGATCCCGGCGGTCTGTTCGCTCGAAGCCCGGCTGATGCTGGCGACGATGGCCGTCACCTTGCCGATCGACTCGACAATCTGCTCCATGCGCACGCCAGCTTCGCGTGCCTGCGTCGAGCCGCGTTCGATCTTGCTTCCCGAATCCGCAATCAATGCGCCGATTTCCTTGGCTGCCGTGGCAGAGCGTTGCGCCAGCGCCCGCACTTCCGTCGCGACCACGGCAAAGCCCTTGCCCTGATCGCCGGCGCGTGCCGCCTCGACCGCCGCGTTCAGCGCCAGGATGTTGGTCTGGAAGGCGATTCCTTCGATGACGCTGATGATGTCGCCGACCTTCTTCGAACTGGTCTGGATTTCGATCATCGTCGCCGCCGACGCCTTGACCACCTCGCCGCCCTTGATCGCCATTTCCGACGCCGCCATCGCCAGCTCGTTCGCCGCCTTGGCGCTCGCCGTGTTCTGCTGGGCGGTTGCGGTGAACTCCTCGATGCTGGCAGCCGTTTCCTCAAGGCTGGAAGCCTGCTCTTCGGTACGCACCGAGAGATCGGCATTGCCAGCTGAAATTTCCTTGGCGGCGGTGGTGATCGCGTCAACCGCAGCAACCACGTTGCCGATCACTTCCTTCAGGTTATCGACCGTCGTATTGATGCCCTGCGCCGTTTCGCCAAACAAGCCGGGATACTGCCTTTCGATGCGTTGCCGCAAGTCGCCGTCGGCCAGCGTTCGGGCGACCAGCGAAATATCCGAGAGCGCCTGGTGCGCCGTGATGCCCAGACTGTTGAGCAGTTCGGCCAGGGTGCGGGCGTAACCGCGCTTGCTGTCCACATCGATCTGCCGGCTGAAATCGCCCTGCGCAGCGGCATTGACGATTTCCCTGACTTCTTCGATCACCTGCGCCAGGGCCTGTACCGTGGCATTGATCGCCCCGGCGGTCTGGCCGAAGGCACCGGGATAAACCGCATCCACCTTCTGCGACAGATCACCCGCTGCCAGCGCCCCGGCCACGCGGGAGACGTCCTGCAAACTGGTATCGGTCACCACCATCAATTGATTCAGCGCCTCACCGATCTCCCTGCCAAAACCCTGCTTGTCGGCAAGCCCCATCCGCCGCCCGAGATCGCCATGTTCGGCGGCCAGCACCATGTCACGGATTTCGCCGACCAGGCCGGCCAAGGTATCCTGCATCGACTTCATGGCCGCCAGCATGCTTGAGGAGTCACCCGGCGCCAGCTCGATCCGGCCGCCCAGATCGCCACCGGCAATCCGGCTGACCACGGCCACGGCTGCCGCCGGCTCGCCGCCAATCCGGCGAAACAGCGTGGACGACAGCGAACGCATGGCCAGCACGATCAGCAGGCAACCGATGACAATCGCCGCCGACATCGCCAGACTGTCCAGCCAGCTGGTATCGGTCAGGTTCTTCAAGGTCGATTCGGCAAACTGGTTGGCGACGACAACGGTTGCCTCAACGCCCACGCGATGCGCCTCGTAACGCTCGCGCATCTGGCGCAGGGAGCTTTCCATGCGCGCCGTGTCATTCGCCGCCAGCGCCGGCAGGAAGACATTCTCCAGCTCGCCCCAGAACAGTTCGCCTTGCGTCTTCTGCTCACCCAGCAGTTTTGCCTTCAAATCGGCATTGAGTTCCGAACTGCTCCAGAACTGGTTGCGGGCGACATAGTCTTTCTTCAGCTGCTGCAGTTTCTCGAGCAATTTCGGACGCTGCGCTTCCGATGCCGCTGCAAGGTCGTAAGCGGTCAACTGCGCCTCGATGATGAAAAGCGGCGGCGGCAGGATATCGGCCACGACATCCTTGCCCTCGCCCATTTTCGCAGCCGACGAGGAAATCCCCTGCAAGGCGGCAATACCGACCGCACCGACAAGCACCAGAATCGCAAAAACCAGCGCGGAAACGAGGTTCAGGTATTTTTTGAGTGACAGGTTTTCGAGGGAGATCATGATCGTCCAGGTTTTCTGTTTTGAATGAAGCGCGGCGAGACGCACGCCAGAAAGCAAGAGTATCAAACAAACAGCGCAATTCGGCCGGTGGAAATGCTCACCGCGGCCAACAAAAACGGGCTTGCATCTCGCGCAGCGGACCGCCGTCGCGATCGGAATAACAGGAGACAGGCTGGCGGTGGCGTTCCCGCTGCTGCGGAAGCGGATTTCAGCCTGCTTGCGGGCAGCATTTTCCGCTCTCCGGGACGGTCGACCATCCCGAAATCGACAAAATCAGCCGCCGTTCACTCGCCGCGCGCCACCGACCAGACCAGGGCAGCCGGCGCCAGGTGGCGGCGCAGCGCGGCCGTCACTTCCGCGGCCGTAAGCGCTGCGATGCGCCGATCGAACTCGGCCTGCCAGGCAAAATCGCGCCCGCTCTGCATGCCCTGCAGCAATTGCCCGACCAGCGCGCCTTCGCTGGCCAGCGATCTGGCCCGCGCTTCCTGCCAGGCGGCCTGGGCGCGTTCGACCTCGGCCGCCGTGAAGCCCTCGGCCAGGGCCTGCACCACTTCTTCCTGGAGCAATGTCAGCGCGGCCGCAGCCTGGGCGCTGGCGACGCTGCTGCTCACGGTCAAGCGGCTGCGCGGCCCGAAATCGCCGCCGCTCAGCGTCGCGCCGGCCGTGTAGGCAAGGCCGGCGCGCTCGCGCAGACGCTGCCGGATGCGGCTGTCGCTGCCGCCGCCGAGCAGGCTGACGGCGATTTTCAGGGCCGGGTAATCGGCGGCGTCGGGCGAGATCGGCAACAAGGCAAGGCCGCGCACTTCGGCATTCGGGCGCTCGGCCGCGACGAACTCGAGCGGCGTGCGATCAACCGTCGGCGGCGCCGCTTCGCCGATGCGCTGGTAGGGCTGGCTGGCGGCGGGCAGCTCGCGCAGGCGCGCCCAGGTTGCTGCGACATCGGCTTCGGAAAAATCGCCGACCATGGCCAGGCGGATTTGCGAACGCCCGCCGAAATCGGCCAGACAGGCCCGCACGTCGTCCATTTCGACCTTTTCCACGGCGTCGACCGCCTGCGCCAGCGAGCGCGTCTGGTAGGGATGGCCGGCCGGGTAATTGTCGAAACGCCGGGCGACGGCATTCGCCGCGAGTTGCGCCGGGTCCTTCTGCGCGGCCCGCAGCTGGGCCAGGCGCGCCCGCTTCTGACTTTCGAATTCGGCGGCCGGCAGCAGCGGCGACTTCCAGGCGGCGAGCAGCAAATCGAGTGCCGCCTCGATATTGGCGCGCGGCGCTTCCAGGGAAAGACCGCCGAGACCGAGGGTCCACCGCGCCTGCAAGGCTTCCAGGCGACGCTCGAACTGGTTGCGACCGAGGCCGCCGCCCCCCTGGGCGAGCAGGCTGCCGGCCAGGGCACAGGCATCCCGGCGCCCGGTCAACGCAGGCAAATTGCCGTAATCGTTGGCGATGCTCAGCCAGGCCTGGTTGCCGCGCGTCTGGCGGGCAAGCAGCGCGGCTTGTCCGGCCTCGGGGAGCGGCAGGCTGACCACCTGTTCGGCCAGTTCGTCGAACGAGGCCGGCAAGGCGGCGCCGCTCATGGCGATGACCGGCCAGTCGCGCCCCGCCAGTTCGGCGAGCGCCGGGGCGGGCGGCGATGGCGGCAACTTGCGACCGTCACCCTGGCGAAGCAGGACATCGCTGCGGTTGATGTCGATCAGCCAGGTGCGCAGGGCGGCATTGACCTCGTCCAGCGTCAGTTCGGCAAGAATCTCGCGGCGCCGGAAAAACAGCCGCCAGTCGCCGGCCACTTCCGCTTCGGCCAGTTGCGCCGCCAGCGCCTCGTGCGACTGGCCGAGCCGCGCCAGGGCGGCGAGCGCCTTGCTGCGGGTGCGCTCCAGTTGCGCTTCGCCAAGCCCGCTCCGGAAAACTTTTTCCAACTGCCCGTGCATGCGCCGCGCCAGTCCGTCGGCATCGGCCTGTTCGCCGGCACTGGCCCGCGCCACGAACAGGCTGTAGTCGGGCCAGGCATCGACATGGCAGCTCATGCCGAGCGCGGCCTCCGGCGCCTCGACCGCTTCGCGGCGCAGTTTTCCCCAGGCGGCGGCGCACAGGGCCGGACTCGCCAGTTCGATGGCGAGCGTCTGGCGCAGCTTGCTGCCCGGCAGTTTCCAGGCCGAGGCGGCGATCACCTTGCCGGCATCGCCGAACAGTTCGCTGCGATTGGTCTGCGGCCGCGCCTCTTCGCGCGTCCAGTTGCCGGGGAGCGGATCTGCCGGCCGCGCGGCATGACCGAATTCGGCCTCGGCCAGGGCGAGCACGCGGGCCGCGTCGATCTGGCCGGAAACGACCAACAGCGCGTTGTCGGGCCGGTAATACCGGCGATGAAAGGCCTGCAGCGCGGCGAACGGCGCCCCTTCGATGTCGCTGCGGGCGCCGATGGTCGGCCGTCCGTAGCCGTGCCAGAAATAGCTCTGGCGCCGCAGGGCGCGCGTCACCAGGCTGTCCGGATCGCTGTCCTTGCGCTCCAGCTCGTTGCGCACCACGCTCATCTCGCTGGCCAGGTCGGCCGGCGCGAAGCCCGGCCGCAGGAAACGGTCGGCCTCGAGCCGGATCAGGGCATCGACCTTGGCGGGGTCGGCGCGCACCGTCGCGAAGAAATTGGTCCGCTCGACCGTCGTCGTGCCGTTCCAGGTCGCGCCGAGCGCGTTCAGCGCGCTCTTCAGGTCGGCATGCCGGCCGGCGCCCTTGAACAGCATGTGTTCGAGCAGGTGCGCCATGCCCGTTTCGCCGTAGCCTTCCTGCTTGCTGCCGACCTTGACCAGCAGTTCGACGCGGGCCGTGGCGGCATTGGCAACCGGCAGCAGGATGATCTTGAAGCCGTTGTCGAGCACATGCGCGCTGACGCCCGCCGCCTGCGCCTCAAGCCGCGCGGCGGCGCGCGCCGGGCCGGATAGCAGGCCGGCCGCGCCCAGCAGCACGACGGCAAGGCAAAACGCCTTACAGGACATGGAGGAAAGCCTCGAGCGCCCGGATTTCCTCTTCGTTCAGATCAAGCGGCTTGAGCAGCTCGGAATTGACCGGAAAACGCGGGTCGACCGCCTGGGCTTCGTTGACCGGTTTGGGCCGCGGCATGCCGGCGTTGTACATGTTGAGAATGCCGCGCAGTGCCGGGAACAGGCCGTTGTGCATCCACGGTCCGCTCTGCGCCACGTTGCGCAGGGTCGGCGTCCTGAATTTGCCGACATCCCTGACGTCGCCGGTCACCTTGTAGCGCCCGAGATCCTCGTACTTGCGCCCGAACCAGGTCAGGCCGAGATTGTGGAACTTGTTGTCGCTGAGCGCCGGGCCGTGGTGGCAGGTCATGCAGCCGGCCTTGGTGCGGAACAGGTGCAGGCCGAGCAGTTCCTTGTCGTCGAGCGCCTGCGCCTGGCCCTTGAGGAAGGCATCGAAACGGGTCGGCGTCGGCACCAGCGTACGCTCGTAGGCGGCCAGCGCCGACTGGATGCGCGGCAGCGTCACCGCGTCGTCGCCGTAGGCGCGGCGGAAATCCTCGCGGTAGCCGGCAATGGCGGCGAGCTTGCCGGGCAGCTTGTCGAGCGCCATCGCCATTTCGGCCGGATCGGCCACCGGGCCGAGCGCCTGGTGCTCCAGGGTCGGCGAGCGGCCGTCCCAGAACAGGCTGGTCGCGTGACTGACGCCGACCAGCGCCGGCGCATTGCGCATGCCCTTGCGCCCGGCATGGCCGGGCGTCACCGGCAGCGTGTCGGCAAAGGCATGGTCGGGCCGGTGACAGGAAGCGCAGGCGATTTCCCCCGAGTCGGAGAGCGCCTTGTCGTAGAACAGCCGGATGCCCAGGCGGAGCAGCGCATAGGGCACGGTTTTGGGCAAATCGGGCGGGTTGACCGCTGCCATTTCCCGCCACTCGCCACCGCCCTCGATACGTGGTGCCGGCCAGGCCTTGAGCGGCACGGCATAGCGCTGGCGCAGGCAGGCGACGTCCCAGGCCGCCTCCTGGCGGCAGGGCTCGGCGGAAAAGGCCGCCGCCGAACACAGACAGGCGGCGGCCAGGAAAAACAGTTTGCTTGCTCGATGCATCATCACCTCAGAATTTGAGACCGACTTCCAGCCAGAACTGGCGGCCTTTTTCGTAAATCAGATAGGAACCGGAGTTTTCGATCGCGTTGGTCGCGTTAAGCACGTTCTCGATGCTCAGCATGACGAAGGGCTTTTCCCGGGTCGCCACCGGCACGTCCCAGTTGATGCGCATGTCCCAGGTCAGCGCCGGGTCGAAGGATTTGCGGTCGTAATTGGTATAGGTCACGCCGCCGACATCCTTGGTGCCGTTCTGGACCACCTTCTGGTAACCGGCGCGATAGCGGAAGAAATTGCCGATGCTCAGGTTGGCGGCGGGGATTTCTGTCATGAACAGCAGGCGGCCCGTCCACGGCCGGTTGTAGTTGTCGGCCGGCTTGTCGATCGGGCTGATCAGCTTGCCTTCGTAGACGATGTAATCGAGACCGCGGTTGTCGTTGTAATCCTGGTCGCTGGTGTAGTAATCGGTGTGCGAGGTGTGCGACTTGATCTGTTCAATCCCGGCCATGACCGAAGTCCGCGTTCCCCAGGCCACGAACGGGCGCTGCGTTTCGAGCGTCATCGACAGGGTCTGCGCGTTGCTGGTGCCGGTGTTCTCGAACCAGTAATCGCCGGCCGCGCGCAGCACGCGCACGACCTGGTCGCGACTGCGCCGGTCGACGTACTTGATGCCGAGCAGCGTGCTGCCGATGCGCTGCTTGAAGGCGAGCATGGCTTCGTCGTCGTAGGGCACCTTGAGATCCTCGAAGTGATACATCGAGGACGTCGTGCTCATCACCAGCGGCCCCCAGTCGGTCAGACTGTTCCGGGTCAGCACGGCCGACTGCAGCGACAGGCGGTTGGCCGTCATGTAGTAGGTCATGAAATTGCGCCCGTAGTAGCGGTTGGCGCCGGCCTCGAAGCGCGTACGGCCGTCGCCGAACAGGTCGTAGAAAAAGGCGGCGCGCGGCGCCAGGGTGTCATCCTTGGCCAGGCTGCTCGAGTCGAAGCGCAGGCCGAGCCGGGCCATGAAATTGCCCTTGCGGATCTCGTCCTGCAGGAAAACGCTCTGCATGTCTTCCTTGACCGTGAACTTGCCGGCCAGATAGACAACCTTGCTCTTCAGGTACTGTCCGGCCCAGCCGTTCGCGGTATCGGCCGTCGAGCAGTAGGGATCGACCGTACCGTCGGCGCGCAGGCAGTTGCCGCTGTAGGAAGCCGGTGTGTAGTAGGACTCGTACTGCGTCTTGCGGTTGTAATAGGACTCCTTGTGGCCGAGTTCGAAACCGGCCTGCAGGCGGTGCTCGGTGCCGAACAGTGCGAGCGGCTCCCAGTCGATCTTGGCTGTGTAGTTCTGCGCCGTCTGTTTCTGTTCGACATCGCCGTAACCGCCTTCGTTGCTCAGGGTGCTCGTCCCCCAGTTCTTGTCATCGGCCGAATAACGCCAGGTCTTGTAGAGGCTGGAGTCGCCGTCGCGCGAGCTTTGCATCTCGGTCATGCTCAGGCGCTGGCTGAGCACGAAGTGGTCGAAACGGCTGGCAATGCCGCCGTTGAGACCGAGACCGCCGGCGTTATAGGTGTAGTGACTGTCCTTGATTGCCGAAATGAAACGATCGTCGGCAGTCGGCGCGTACTGCACGGAGAAGTCGACATTGTTGTCGGGAGTCGCCTTCCAGAAGGCCTTGACGAAGAAATTGTCGGTACGCCGGGTTTCCTCCGGCGTACCGCCGACGCCATTCTTGTAGGCCGAGTCGCCGTTGAGCGGGATGGTCGAGGTGCGCCGGATGAAACTGCCGATCAGACCGAGATTCTCGGTCGGCTTGCCCTGCAGCGACAGCTTGTAGGTCCACTTGTCGAAGGCACGCGCATAGTTCGAACTGGTCGTGCTGTCGTAAGTCCCCTGCTGCTCCGGCGCGATCTTGTATTCCATCCACTCCGAGCGGGTCGTGCCGATCGAGGCCTGGCCGGCAAAGGTTTTGGTCGGCGCGCAGGTGTCGGCCGAGACGACGCCGCCGGTAAAGGCGCCGTACTCGACCGGGACATTTGCGTCGCGCACGGTGATCTTGCACAGCAGGCTGCTGTCGATCGCCATGCCCTGGCTGGCTGAGGTCACTTCGGTGATCGACGAGGACTTGTCGCCGCTCGCCGGGTCGATGTCGTTGTTGAAGGACATGCCGTCGAGCTGGTAGAGATTCTGGTAGAACTTGGCGCCGTTGATGCTGATGTCGGCCGGCGAGATTTCGCCCTGGCGGCCGGTGTGCAACTGGTTGTTGTCGAACTGCACATTCGGCATGACGCGCAGGATGCTGGTGATGTCGCCATTGCCGCCGGTCAGCGCATCCATCACGCGGCGGTCGATGACCGTCGTGCCGGACGACTCGCGCTGCTCGACGACCAGCGTTTCGGCCAGCATCGGATCCTCGTGCTCGCGGTTCGGCGCAACCGTTACCGGCCGAGGCTGGGGAACGAGCAGGTAACCGGCCGCCGTCTTGCTGATCCCGTAGCCGCTATGGCGCAGCAAGGCGGCAAAGCCCGCCTCGACGTCGTAACGCCCGTGCAGGCCGGGGCTCTGCAAACCGCGCAGTTTTGCCGCGTCGACCACGATGGCGACTCCGGCCTGCAGCGCGAAACGATTGAGCGCCTCGCCGAGCGGCCCGGCCGGAATGTCGTACACGGCGGCCTG
The DNA here is from genome assembly GCF_020510525.1 of Quatrionicoccus australiensis. Taxonomy (NCBI): domain Bacteria; kingdom Pseudomonadati; phylum Pseudomonadota; class Betaproteobacteria; order Rhodocyclales; family Azonexaceae; genus Quatrionicoccus; species Quatrionicoccus australiensis. Next base: position 1,608,620 of record NZ_CP075188.1, on the reverse strand, counting down.
GCTCGCCGACTGCGCGAAGGCCGGGCTGGCGGCAATCCCGCACAGCGCCAGGTGCAGGGCGAAGACAAGGGGTTTGAGGGCACCGCCGGCAATGCCGGCGTACGGGCCTGGTTTGATGTTGTGCATGAGCGTCGGTTTCCTGTTGGCAATTGATCCCCAAGCGGGACGAAGGACGCGACGCGAAACTGGCTAACGCACCTGTCCAACAGGAAATGCCTGGCGGCCGATCGTGTCCTTCATCTGACTTGACGGACGAGATCGCGCAAGCGGAACCGGAAAAGCAAAAAAAATTACCGGGCCGTGGTTTTCGGGTTTTTCGCCATGTCGACCGTTACCAGATAAGGCGAGTAGCTGCGGATGCTCAATTCCGGGAAATTGTTGACCAGCAGTTGCAAGGCGCGGTCGGTATCGGTCAGCGGCAGGACGGCCGTCACCTTGAGCCCGGCCAGCGCCGCCCGGTCGAAGACGATGCGCCCCGGGCGCTGCCGGTCGAGTTCATCGAGCACGTCGGGCAACGGCATTTCCTGGGCGACGAACTGGCGCTGCGCCCAGGCGCGATCGACACTGGGCGGATCGACCGGCGCGGGCGGCAACAGGCGGTCGGCATTGAAACGGACGCTTTCGCCGGCCTGCACGACCAGCGCGCCGGCGCTCCCTGCGGCTGCCTCGGCCGGACGTACCTCGACGCGCGAAGCGAGCATGGTGACGACCGTCGCCCCGGCCTCGCGGCGTACCGTGAAGCGCGTGCCCAGCGCCCGTACGCTGCCATGTTCGGTCGCGACAATGAAGGGCCGCGTTGCGTCGTGCGCGACATCGACCAGGATCTCGCCCTGGACCAGTTCGACGCGCCGCGTTTTGCCATCAAAAGCGAGGTTGACCGCACTGAGCCCGGCCAGCGCGATGGTGCTGCCATCGGCCAGACGGGTCGTCGACCACTCGCCGGCGGCCGAGCGCAGATCAGTCAGCCAGTAGCCCGGTTCCTGGCCGGCCAGGCCGAACCAGGCGGGAAGGAAACTCAGGCCGGCAAGCAGCAGGGCCAGCGCGACACCGCGCCGGGCACCGCTGCGCCCCTTGCCGCCCAGCGCGGCACGCAGCGCCCGCCCGGCCGGGCGGGCGGCACCGCTGCGGCGCACCGCCTGCAACTCGCCGAGCATCGCCTCCATGCGCCCGGCGGCCGCCTCGTGCCGCGGATCGGCCGCGCGCCAGGCAGCGAAATGCTGCGCCAGCTCGGCCTGTTCGCCGGCATCGTCGGCACTCAGGCGGACAATCCATTCGGCCGCCTGGGCGGCGACGGAGTCGGCTCCGGCCTGCATGCCCGGGCTCAATCCGGGCGCGCCGCGGCGCACTGGACCAGGCATTGCACCAGGTACTTGTGCACCATGCGGGTCGAGACCTGCAACTGCGCGGCAATCTCGGCATGCGAGCGCTCTTCCAGATAATGCAGCAGGAAGGCTTCGCGCGCCTTGGCCGAGACGCCGGCCAGCAGGTCGGCAATCTGCCCGAGCGCTTCCAGGGTGAGCAGGATCTGTTCGGGCGACGGGTGCGTCGGCGCGTTTTCCATGACGATGGCCAGCTCGGCGAGATAGGTGCGCTCGATCACCTCGCGCCGGATGCGATCGACCATCAGCCGCTGCGCCGTCGTCGTCAGGTAGGCGCGCGGCTCGCGCATGCCGCACAGCGCATCGCGAGAGGCGAGAATGCGCACGAACACGTCCTGCGCCAGATCGGCGGCGCCGTGGCTGCAGCCGAGCTTGCGGCGCAACCAGGCATGCAGCCAGGCGTGGTGACTCGCATAGAGCTGAGCGATGGCATCGGTGGGATTGGCCGCGATATTCACGAGTACACCCTGTCGAAAAACTGCGTTTTGTTGAGAATCGTTATCATTCTCCCAGTCAAAATCCGCTGCGTCAATCCATCTGCGCGCTCAGTCATGGGATACTTGCCCTCCCCAACCAGGAGAACGCCATGATCCACAAGCCTCAAGCGCTGGCCCGCCTGCTCCTTGCCGGCCTCTGCATCCTCGTCGCCGGCTTCGCGAGCGCCGCCGCACCGCAGCAGCAGACCCAGGTTCCCGGCTATTACCGTCTGCAAGTCGGTGCTTTTGAAGTCACCGCGCTCTACGACGGCGCCATCGACCTCGACGAAAAACTGCTCAAGAACGTCCAGAAACGCGACGTGCAGCGCCTGCTCGCCCGCCAGTTCCTGCAGGGTCCGAAGGTGCAGACCGCGGTCAATGCCTATCTGGTCAATACCGGCAGCAAGCTGGTGCTAGTCGATGCCGGCGCCGCCAAGCTGTTCGGGCCGGGCCTCGGCAATATCGTCGCCAACCTGAAAGCTGCTGGCTACACGCCGGAACAGGTCGACACGGTGCTCGTCACCCATTTGCACGGCGACCACGTCAATGGCCTGGTCACGCCTGAAGGCAAGGCCGTCTTCGCCAATGCCGAAGTCTGGTCGGCGCAGGCCGACAACGATTTCTGGCTGAGCGAAAGCATCGCCGCCCAGGCACCGGCCGAAATGCAGGGCTTCTTCAAGATGGCGCGCGATGCCGCCGCCCCCTACCGCGCCGCCGGCAAGTGGAAGACCTTCGACAGCGACCGCGAACTGCTCGCCGGCATCCGCAGCGTCGATACGCACGGCCACACGCCGGGCCACGCCAGCTACCTGTTCGAGAGCGGCAACGACAAGCTGCTGGTACTCGGCGATCTGGTGCACAACCACGCCGTGCAGTTCGCCCGCCCCGACGTCGCCATCGAGTTCGACAACGATCCCAAGCAGGCGGTGCTCGCCCGCAAGCGCATCTTCGCGCAGGCCGCAAAAGAACGCCTGCTGGTCGCCGGCATGCACCTGCCCTTCCCCGGCATCGGCCATGTCCGCAAGGAACAAAAGGGAGGCTATGCCTGGGTGCCGGCCGAATTTGCCCCGCTGGCGCCGTCGACCACCGGGAAATAAGGCATGCAGATCTGGGTCGATGCCGACGCCTGCCCCGGCGTGATCAAGGAAATCATCTTCCGCGCTGCCGAGCGCCGGCAGATCCAGACGACGCTGGTTGCCAACCAGATGCTGCGCACGCCGCCGTCGAAGTTCATTCGCGCCATCCAGGTGCCGAGCGGCTTCGACGTCGCCGATGCGCACATCGTCGAGCAGGTGCAGCCGGGCGATCTCGTGATCACCGCCGACATCCCGCTCGCCTCGCTGGTCATCGGGCGCGGTGGCCACGCCCTCAACCCGCGCGGCGAGATGTACACCACCGCCAACATCCGCGAACGCCTGGCCATGCGCAACTTCATGGAAGAACTGCGCAGTGCCGGCGTCGACACCGGCGGCCCCGCCGCCTTCGGCCAGGCCGACCGACAGGCCTTCGCCAACCAGCTTGATCGTTTTCTGGCGCGAATCCCGACGACCTGAAAAAGGCCGGCCCGTACCGGTCGACCGGTAAAAAACGCAAATTTGCCCGACATGGCAGCTCGGATCAGGTATCCGGACAGCGCCCCGGATCATGCGCGGCGCCATTTGCAAACAAGCTAAATATATGAAAATTTATGACGCCATAAGTTTCATATTATCGATTAAATATCATTTTTTGCTCAATAATGCTGCCTGGTCACCAAACCATTCAACAATCATAGGGAGCAGAAATGGCTAACGACAAAACAGGACAAGGCATCAAGCTGGCCGCCATCTCGATCGGCGTCGGCATGTTCGCACTCAGCCTGAGCAGCATCTTTTCCGACTTTTCCGGTGCGCAGCCCTTGCCGGCGCCCCCGGATACAATGCTCCAGGCCCTGCCGCCCGCGGCGGGGACGCCGGCACCCAGCGGCGAACACCTGGCCACGCCCAGCGAAAAGGCCGAAGGCGAGTTGCGCAACCTGGTGCAAGCATGGAGCAAGGCCTGGTCGGAACAGGACACCGCGACCTACCTCGCCTTCTACGCGCCGGGCTACGCCGGTAACAGCGACAGCCCGGAAGAGTGGCGTGCCGCCCGCAAGCGCATCATCGGCCAGGCCAGGTTCATCGATCTCAAGATAGGTGAAACCGCCATCGAACTCGGCAGCAACGACCGCGCCACGCTGAGCTTCGCCCTCGACTACACCTCCGACCGCCTCGAGGACCACGGCACCAAGACGCTGCAAGTTCGCCGCAACAACGGCCGCTGGTTGATCGAAAATGAAACCTTCGCCGCTAACTGAGCGCCGCCGGTAGGTAAAAAAGCCCCCGCCGCTCAGTTGCCACTGAGCCGACGGGGGCTTTTTAGCGGTCGACGCTGAAAAAACGTCGATTTTCGCGAATTACATCTCGACCGTAGCCGCCTGTTCCACAAACTCCGGAATCTGGTCGAAGTTCATCTAGCGATAGACTTCACCGGCCTTGGCGTTCACCAGCTTGATCTGCTCCATGTATTCCGCAACAGTCACGATGCGGCCGGCCAGGGCGCACATGGCGGCCAGTTCGGCGGAACCGAGATAGACCTGGGTGTCGATACCGAGGCGGTTCGGGAAGTTGCGGGTGGAGGTGGAGATCGCGGTGGAGCCCTTGCGGATCTGTGCCTGGTTGCCCATACATACCCCAAGGGTACTTCCTTAAGGGCGCAGCGAGCAGCCCGGCATTTCCATGCGCGCGCCGGACTTGCCGAGGACGCCGTGAGCCTTCTTCGGTCAGGATCAGCGCATCCATCTTGGTCGGCGGGGCGATCCACAGGCGGGTCGGGATGTCCGACTTGCCTTCGAGGACCTTGCCGGCGGCACGGAAGTGGCCGATGTTGGTCATGCAGGAGCCGATGAAGACTTCGTCGATCTTGGCGCCGGCGACTTCGGACAGGATCTTGACGTCGTCCGGATCGTTCGGGCAGGCCAGGATCGGCTCGGTGACTTCGGCCTGGCCGACAGGCAGGCCTTCGCCAACCAGCTCGAACGCTTCCTTGCGAGAATTTCGGTTACCTGGTTTATGCCGAATGTGCTTGAACAGGCACTGGCTATTGTCCTTGGAGGATGCAAAAGGCAAAATCAAGGCACGGCGACGTTGCTATAACGTAAATGGGAATCGCCCCCTCGGAAAAAGCTTACAAGGCTGGATAACACCTGCCGCATTCGCTGACCAGTGTGGGAATCAGGCATCCAAAGGGATCTCACTGAAGCCGGAAATTTCAGTTAAGACTGAAACGAAAGCCAGTGCGGCATCACAATACCGATAAGTGGGAGCATCGGAATGAATATTTCGCATGAAGTGTTAAGGTATGCAAGATCGACACCTGACGCACTGGCAGTAAGTGCGCCGGCTGGCACGTTGACTTTTGCCCAGTTGAAATATCTGGTTCATGGCACGGCACGACAGCTTTTCCGGCATGGTGTTAAGACAGGTGCTATCGTCGGGCTCTGCTTTGACGATGAAGTTGCATTACTTGTCACCATATTGGCAACCGCTCGAATTGGCGCAACGGCATTCTCGATACCGCGCAGCGTGCCGCCAACCATGCAGAAAAATATGGCAAGCCAAGCGGGTGTCAGCATCCTGGTCACGGAGAGCAAATCTGCCAACCTGCCTGATATCCCGCAAATCGTCATGGATGTTTTCAGGTTGCCGAAAGAAACAGCCGACAGCGACGACGATATCAGCGATGACTCACCGAGTGCCCCCTGCCTGATCATTACCGGCTCTGGATCAACCGGGCGCCCCAAGTACTTTGCCATCCAGCATTCGCAATTGCTTGCCCGCATCAGGTTGACCAGCAAAACCACACTCCTGTCACCGAGCGACCGACTAGCAACCCTTTCGCATCTTGATTACCTCACCTCCAAGGTTTGGTGGTTTGCCGCCCTGTTCGCAGGTGGATCCGTCGCGTCCATTTACCGGCAACAAATCGACCCCATATCGATCCGTGAAGATTTCGGCATCACCGTATTGAATACCGGTGTTGTACATCTAGAAAAAATTCTGGCAGCAGTCGCGCATGCCCCGGAGCGCGGAAAAACCAGCCTGCGCGCCCTCTTCGTCGCCGGATCAACGGTAAGTGATGGACTGCGGCAGCGAGTTGCAGCCCAGCTGACAAGCGCGTTATGGATATTTTATGGCACCAACGAGATGGGGCTCCTGACCGTGGTGCCTCCGTCAGAACTGATGCATCGTCCCGGAACCGTAGGTCGCCCGGCGACAGATGTTGAGATCGAAATTGTCGATAGCCGGGGGGACGTGATTGAAAGAGGACAAACAGGTCATGTCAGGGTCAGAACCCCGTGGATGATCCAGCACTATCTACATGACGCCGAAGCCAGCAAAAAGGCTTTCCGGGACGGCTGGTTTTACCCCGGCGACATGGGATGGCTGTCGGAGGACGAACAGCTGATTTATTGCGGACGCTCCGACCACATGATGAACATGAACGGGATCAACATCTATCCCGCCGAAATCGAGTTGACCATGTCACAACACGAAGCCGTGCGCGACGTAGCAGTCATACCGTTAAATTCTGCGGTCCACCAGGACGTGCCGGTATGCGCAGTCACGCTTCATCCATCGGCTACTGTCAGCGAAAAGGAACTTAACGATTTCGCGCATCACCACCTGGGCTTTCGCATGCCCAGATTCATATTCGTACTCCCTGAAATACCGCGCAACGAACAGGGTAAGTTGATCAGGGCCAAGCTCAAGGAAGCCATTGAGGAGAAACTTCGCCTAATACAGAACAGGGCCAACACCACGAAATCCCAAAAGACAGGAAATTTGACACCCCAAAAATAAGTATCACCACGCTTTTCTCACCAGATCAAACGAGAACGATGCGAAGCTCACCCAAAAGAACGCTCCTCCTGCACCAATTCAGGCCAGATCAATGGAGATGCAAGAGCGCAGTGAACAAGGGTGTCGATGTGCGTAATAGCATGCACGACGGCTCGATAGCCAGCAGACCGCGGCACTCCCAAACGGTATTCTGACGGGAGACTTTGGCGTTGTTACGGTCAACCAGGGAAAACAACCCATTTTCACAACAAACACCTCGACCATACCCCCACCACAAACGCTCTGATCTGGTCAAAATTGTTGCAGCAACAAATCAGCGGACTTTACCGGTCTTTGTATCTAGTAGCCTGATCCACTAGAGATTGAGATCAAATCCTTGTGAAATCCATGCTGTATAAAAAACTCATCACCAGCCTAAAGTAGTGCAGCCAAGAAGACGAGAGGAAACAAAGGAATTAAGAACACTGACTAAGAAGCACTATTGGCACAACCACACGAGATTGAAGTCATCATGCCTCGCCTGTGATTTTTGCCAGCAGGATACGAGCCAGTTCCTTTCGGTCGAGCTTGCCTTGTTCGTTACGGTGCAGCCTGTCGAGCACGATGATCCGTGCCGGCGCGCGGTGCCCGATGCGTTCCCTGACGAAACGGTCCATTTTCGCTTCAGTCGGCTGACTGCCGGCAGAGGTAACCACGGCGCAGACCGGAAGGTCCTGGCTGATTCTGGAATGCAGCGGCACGACTGCGACGTCCATGATTCCCGGATAGCCGCGCAACACACTTTCAATTTCCTCCGGGTAGATGTTGATCCCGTTGACGATCATCATCTCGTCGGAACGGCCGCGGTGCACCAGTTGCCCGTCGGCCGTCAGCAAGCCCATGTCGCCTGGATAAAACCAGCCATTCCGGAAGGACTGCCTGGTAGCCGCCTCGTCACCGAGGTAGCCGTCGATCATGCCGCCGCCGCGCACGCGGACATGGCCGACTTGGCCGGCAGACAGGGGCTGGTCTTCGGCATCGACGACCTGCAGTTCGACTGCCAGGCAGACTGCGACCGACGGTGCCTGGCGTGTCGAAAACATCGGGCGGGCGAGCCAGGGTCAGGTGGCCGGCTTCGTTGCTGCCGTAGTCGATCCACAGGTTTTCGCTGAGCTGACTGCGTATCCGTGTCCTGAGGTCGTTGCTGACCACAGAGCCGGCGCTCCATATGCCGCGGACGCCTTCGAGCGCGCGGCGGGCGGTGGAGTCCGGTTTGCTCAGCATCTGCTCGGCATGCATTACCGAAATTCCCAGTAGCGAGACACCGAGGCGGGAAATGTCATCCAGCGGGTTTGCATGATCAAGGATTGCATACGCGGCACCCGCCATCAGTGCCCACCCCAGGCGATGCTTGGAAATCGAGAACTCCAGGCCGGATAGCCCGGCCAGGCGGTCTCCTGGAGTAATCGAGCTCGCCAGTGCCTGGCCACGGAAGCGCGCGGCTGCCTGGTCGTGGCTGATCGGCAGCAGTCTCGGTTCGCCGGTGGTTCCAGAGCCACGGATGATTTGCCAAGGGGCGACGGGTGATTCTTCGAGGATGCCATACCTGACGCGAGTCGCGTTCCAGGCGGCAGGCTCAGAAGCCAAGCGGATCGTTGCCACATCATTCATTGCTGCAGTTTCATGGTCCGTCAGCAACCAGCAGATACCAGCCTGATGCGCAGCGGCGAGACGTTCCTGCGCACCCATGCTGCGGGCCAGCGATATTCCCGCAGCGCCCAGCCGGGCGACGGCGAGCAGCGTGACGGCGAGCAGGATTTCATTTCCTATCGTCAGCGCGACGACCTGCTGCCGGCGGATACCGTGATCGTACAGATGCTGGGCCAGTTTCCAGACTGTCTGGTCGAGTTGCCGGTAGCTGATGCTCTCGTTGCCGAACAGCAGGGCGGGGGCATCCGGGGTCTTTTCGGCCCAGCGGATCAGGTCGAGGGTGATGTTTCCGGGCATGTTGTCAGCGGGGCATAAACTGTATTGACGAAGACCATCGCACCGGCGTTGTAGATCAGCTGTTCGACAGGCCGGTAATCAATTGATGCCATGAAGCGGTTGTAATCCAGCGCCCGACCGTCGATTTCGAGAACGATCAGTGGCCGGCAGCGGGCGATGAGTCCGGCCGCCCCGCGCAGGGCTTCGAATTCGTAGCCCTCGATATCAAGGTGGATGATGGCGACCGCTGCCTCAGGCAGCAACTCATCCAGCGTGCGGATTTCGCAGGGCTGGCTTTCGTGCGCCAGAACTGTCTCGCCATCGCAGATTTCAGAGCGCGGGCCCATCGCGGCTTCGCCATCCATCACGCGAAGTTGGGCTGCACCTGGCTGCGCTCCGAGCGCCAGATTTTGCAGCACGATGTTGGTCAGCCCGTTCAGTTCAATGGTCTTCCGGGCAGAACGGTAGTTTTCGAGATTGGGTTCGAAAGCCCAGACTTTGCCGCTGCACACTTTGCCCAGCGCCGGCAGGAAGTCGCCGAAGCCGGCGCCAGCATGCACGATATCCTCGCCACCGTGATGTTCGAGCAGGTATTCGATGGTCGTCGGCTCGTGTACCCGGCCTGCCAGCACCGCCTGCGAGGTGTAGGTATGCGCGCTGGAGCGCGGCAGACAGACCCAGCCATATTCGTTCTTGGCCAGCAATTGGTCTTGACCGATAACAAGCTCGTGCATGAGGTCTAGATTTCCTGATTGGAATTTTTAATTTTAACGCGGGATTACACCATTGGAAAAATACTGACTTAATCAACAACTTTCCCGACAAAGCCCATAACGCAAAACCGTAAATTTCCTGTTGAGAAGGGTACGAAACATGTTCAATGGAGGAAAACTGAACGCATGACTTGATGAGCATAGAAAAAGGCTTAATCATGCTTCGTATCAATAAAGCCGGGAATACCTGATGAAATTCAAGTCTATTTTGGTGGTGACTTATGGACGGAGCGGATCAACCTTGTTGCAAGGTGTGCTCAACACTCTGCCCAATGTTCTGATTCGCGGTGAAAACCATGATTTCTGCTGGGGCCTGTACCTAGCCTGGAAGTCGCTCATCCAAACGAAAACGGGCTTTGGCATGAATTCCAGCAGCCCCCCCCACGAGCGCATGGTTTGGCGCAGCAGAAGTGTCCCCTGAGGCTTTCCTAGTGCAGGCGCGTGCAATGCTTCGGGCACAATTGGGCGTCTCGGATGCGCAAGAGGATGTCTATTGGGGGTTTAAGGAAATCCGCTACATCAAGCACCTTGAGCGTCTGCAGGATTTCCTTGATTTCCTTTCGCGGCTCTTGCCCGACGTTGCCATAATCTTCAATACGCGCGCCCACGAAGCAGTCTGCGACAGCGATTTCTGGAAAAAACACGATCCTGCGGAGTTGCGCAAAAGCTTGCAGCAGGCTGATCGGATCTTTCTCGAGTACGCAGAACATCATGAGCATGCCTTTGTCGTCCGCTACGAGCGCCTGATCCTGGGGATGCAGGGTCTTGCTCCCCTGTTTGCATTTCTGGGGGTTCAGCCAGATCCCGACAAACTAAATTCAGTGCTGCAGCAGAAACACAGCTACGCGCAAAAACCGGAAACGCTCGCTCTGGCAGCCCGTCTCAACACAAGTAGCGGCGTCGTCACACCTCCGGTTGAAACAGACGACTTTCCATGCAAGCTGGATTCAGCCAGTCGGCCGCCGATGGGTCAGGGCAAAGTGCTCGTTGCCTGCGTCGTCAAGGACGAACGCGCAAGACTGCCCTGGTATTTGCATCACTACCGCAGCCTGGGCTGTGATGAATTTCTGTTCATTGACAATGGCTCGCTTGACGGCACGGTTGAGTACTTGCGAGAGCAGTCGGACGTGACGCTCTACCATGCTCCGGCAGAGATGTTTGCGGCAAGTCGTTTTGGAACGGTGTGGATCAATGAGCTAGGACCGCGACATGCGATGAAGCGCTGGCTGCTGCTGACGGATGCCGATGAATTGCTCGTCTGGCCGGGTTGCGAGCAGGAAGGCATTTCAGGTCTGATTGCCCGTGCGGAACGCATGGGCCTCAACCGGGTCTTCACCCCGTTGATTGATGTATACCCGGAGCAGCCCTGCGATCAATTGGCGCCTTATGAGCCCGGTCGTCCATTTTCCGACTGGTGCCAATGGATGGACCCGGTTCGGCATGCAAAAGCATACTGGAACGAACAACGACTCTTTCTGTTCAGCGGCCCCAGAGCACGCTTTAAGCAAGCTGGCAAAAATCCGCCGATCATGACCAAACAAAAACTGTATTTTGTCGAGCATGGCGGATACCAGAATTTCAACTCCCACTTCGACAGTTACGGACGACCCTCGCCACTGGTCGCCCCCTTCCTGCACTACAAATTCTTGTCCGACTTCGGAACCAGGGTGGATAAAGCCATTGCCGAGGGGCAGCACTGGCGAAATGCCGAGGAATACCGCGACTATGCCGAAGCGGCATTGTCCTCGCGCTCGTTCATGCTCGAAGACTCCGTGCCCGTGAGCAAAGGAGACGATCTTCGCGGCTACATAACTGCTCTTGGCAACACAATTCGTAGTGCAGGCATGTGTGGCAGCATCCATTGGCAGAAGTGGAGGCTACACGGCAGCGAACGGATTCAGCCTGCTTAACTGACAAAAAGCCCCCGCCGGTTTCCCGACGGGGGCTTTTTCATCTTGCTACGGTCGACCGGCAAAACAGGCCGATTTTCGCGAATTTACATCTCGACGGTCGCCGCCTGTTCCACAAACTCCGGAATCTGGTCGAAGTTCATGTAGCGATAGACTTCACCGGCCTTGGCGTTCACCAGCTTGATCTGCTCCATGTATTCCGGCACCGTCACGATACGACCGGCCAGGGCGCACATGGCGGCCAGTTCGGCGGAACCGAGATAGACCTGGGTGTCGATACCGAGGCGGTTCGGGAAGTTGCGGGTGGAGGTGGAGATCGCCGTGGAGCCCTTGCGGATCTGTGCCTGGTTGCCCATGCACAGCGAGCAGCCCGGCATTTCCATGCGCGCGCCGGACTTGCCGAGGACGCCGTAGTAGCCTTCTTCGGTCAGGATCAGCGCATCCATCTTGGTCGGCGGAGCGATCCACAGACGGGTCGGGATGTCGGACTTGCCTTCGAGGACCTTGCCGGCGGCACGGAAGTGGCCGATGTTGGTCATGCAGGAACCGATGAAGACTTCGTCGATCTTGGCGCCGGCGACTTCGGAGAGGATCTTGACGTCGTCCGGATCGTTCGGGCAGGCCAGGATCGGCTCGGTAACTTCGGCCAGGTCGATTTCGATAACCGCGGCGTACTGGGCATTGGCGTCAGCCTTGAGCAGTTCACCGTTGGCAATCCACTCTTCCATCGACTTGATGCGGCGCTTCAGGGTGCGGGCATCCGAGTAGCCTTCGGCGATCATCCACTTCATCAGGGTGATGTTCGAACGCATGTACTCGACGATCGGTTCCTTGTTCAGGGCGATCGCACAGGCGGCAGCGGAACGCTCGGCGGCGGCGTCAGAGAGTTCGAAGGCTTGTTCAACCTTGAGGTCCGGCAGGCCTTCGATTTCCAGGATGCGGCCGGAGAAGACGTTCTTCTTGCCCTTCTTCTCGACGGTCAGCAGACCGGCCTTGATGGCGTACAGCGGAATGGCGTTAACCAGGTCGCGCAGGGTGATGCCATCCTGCATCTTGCCCTTGAAGCGGACCAGCACGGATTCCGGCATGTCCAGCGGCATGACGCCGGTGGCGGCGGCAAAGGCGACCAGACCGGAGCCGGCCGGGAAGGAGATGCCGATCGGGAAACGGGTGTGCGAGTCACCGCCGGTACCGACGGTATCCGGCAGCAGCAGGCGGTTCAGCCAGGAGTGGATGACGCCGTCGCCCGGACGCAGCGCAACGCCGCCACGGGTCGAGATGAAGGACGGCAGTTCGCGGTGCATGCGCACGTCGACCAGCTTCGGATAAGCAGCGGTGTGGCAGAAGGACTGCATGACCAGATCGGCGGAGAAGCCGAGGCAGGCCAGGTCTTTCAGTTCGTCGCGGGTCATCGGGCCGGTGGTGTCTTGCGAACCGACGGTAGTCATCTTCGGCTCGCAGTAGGTGCCCGGCAGGATGCCGGTCACGCCACAGGCCTTGCCGACCATCTTCTGGGCCAGCGAGTAGCCCTTGCCGTCGTCGGCCGGGTTTTGCGGCAGGCGGAACAGCGTGGATTGCGGCAGGCCGAGGAATTCACGCGCCTTGGTGGTCAGGCCGCGACCGATGATCAGGGGGATACGGCCGCCAGCGCGGACTTCGTCCATGATCACCAGGGTCTTCAGTTGCGATTCGGCGATCACGGCACCGTTCTTGGTGGCGGTGACCTTGCCGGTAGCCTGATCGACCTTCAGTTCGATCTCGTCGCCCATGTCCATGGCGCTGCAATCGATTTCGATCGGCAGGGCGCCGGCATCTTCCATGGTGTTGAAGAAGATCGGGGCAATCTTGGAACCGAGGCAGAAACCACCGAAACGCTTGTTCGGCACGAAAGGAATGTCTTCGCCGGTGAACCACAGCACGGAGTTGGTGGCGGACTTGCGCGAGGAACCGGTACCGACCACGTCACCGACGTAGGCGATCAGGTTGCCCTTGGCAGCCAGCTTTTCCAGTTGCTTCAACGGACCGCGCGTACCCGGCTCGTCGGCTTCGATACCCGGACGCGGGTTCTTCAGCATGGCCAGGGCGTGCAGCGGGATGTCAGGACGCGACCAGGCATCCGGTGCCGGCGACAGGTCGTCGGTGTTGGTTTCGCCGGTGACCTTGAAAACGGTCAGCTTCTGCGAAGCCGGGACTTCCGGACGCGAGGTGAACCACTCGGCGTCGGCCCAGGACTGCATGACAGCCTTGGCATTGGCGTTGCCGGCCTTGGCCAGTTCAGCGACATCGTGGAAGAAGTCGAACACCAGCAGGGTCTTCTTCAGGCCTTCGGCGGCAACGCTGCCGCAGGTCGGGCAGGCGAGCAGGTCGATCAGCGGCTTGACGTTGTAACCGCCGAGCATGGTGCCGAGCAGTTCGGTGGCTTTTTCCTTGGAAATCAGGGCACAGGCTTCTTCGCCCTTGGCAACCTTGGCCAGGAACTCGGCCTTGACCTTGGCGGCATCATCCACACCGGCCGGAACGCGGTAGGTGATCAGCTCGACCAGAGCGGCTTCTTCGCCCTTCGGCGGATTCTTCAGCAGGCCGACCAGTTCGGTGGTCTGTTGCTTGGACAGGGGCAGCGGCGGGATACCGAGGGCTGCACGCTCTGCTACGTGGGCGCGATAGGCTTCAAGCACGGCGACTTCCTTTCGTAAAGGGTTGCTCTAGGGAAACGGGTATTTTACGACAATGGCGGCGACCGAATGGTTCGGCTTGTTGCATCCCCAGGCCGGCTCGCAAGTCTTATATATTATATGTTATCTCATCGATTTTGCCATCGGCCAAAATCGATGCGGGCAATCCAGGCGGTCGCCTGCCCAAAAAACAGGCAAACCAGCAAAACCCTTGTGCCGTCAATGCCTTGCCGAATCTACCCAGAGCTTATCCACAGACTTACCCGACGAAAACGGGGATAAGACGCTCGCTCAACACATGCGGAAAAATCGCCCATTTTTTAGGCGATTCAAAAAAACCGCTAATCAGTCAATGGTTTGCGCAATCCATCCAGAGCTTATCCACAGGCTTACGCGACCTGAACGGGGATAAGTGTTGTTTATCCCCAGTGCGCCGCAAAAACTCTCAGCTGCCGCGCAGACGGCGCCGGGTCACGCTTTCGCCGCCAATACCCCAGTTGTCGGTGTCCACTTCGTCGATGACGACGACCGTGGTCTGGGGGTTCTTGCCCAGCACATCGCGCAGCAAGTCGGTGACGCCGGCGATCAGTTCGGCCTTTTGCTCGGGCGTCGCGCCTTCGCGGGTAATCTTGATATTGACGTAGGGCATGGGTCTCTTTCTCTGCTTGGGAAGCTGAGCTTAGCCAACGCAAAATTTCGCGTAAATTGAATTATTGCGATAGCTGACATCTCCGATTCAGATCAATCAACCCGCCACGAAATCGCCCAATTTATAGGCAACGCCTTTTTTCCCTTGCGAGACAAGGTGCTAGCTGACCTGTCCAGAGCTTATCCACAGACTTGCCCGACCAGAACGGGGATAAATACAGTTCGTCCGCACGCCCTGCTAGACTGCGACTTTGTGCCGCCCTGCCCTTTCATGAAACAGAAAATCGCCACTTTTCTTCTTGCTGCCCTGCTCGGCTATGCCTCAAGCGCACTGGCCGGCTTTCTCGATCGGGAAATTGCCTTCTCAGAAGCGCAGATCCAGAACGCACTCGCCAAATCGGGCACCCAGGCGCGCAATTACGGCGGCCTGATGACCGTGGCCCTGGCCGAAGCGCCGCACATCGTGCTTGGCACACCGGAAAACCGCGTCGGCATCAGCGCCCGCGTCAATATCGCCCTGCTGGGCAACCCGGCGGTACCGGTCGATGTCACCGGCAACGCCGGCATCCGCTACGACGACAACGCCAAAGCCTTCTTCCTGGAAAACCCCGTCATCGACACGGTCGAATCCCTGGCCCTGCCCCGCGAGTCGGAAGCCTCCGCCCGCCGCGTGGTCAATTCACTGATCACCACCTACTTTCGCAGCAAGCCGGTCTATACCCTGCGCGAAAACGGCAACGCCCAGGAACTGGCGGCGCGCTGGCTGCTGCGCTCGGTGCGCATCGAACCGGGCAAGGTCGTCGCCACCTTGTCGCCCCTGTGAATCAAACAACGAATTCATCCGGAAATCGTATGTCCCAGCCCATTTTTCCCCAAACGCCACGGTTGACCGGTAGCGATGCCGAGTCGATGCGGCAGCAGATCCTCGCTTACTTTCACGCCACCTTCGACCGCTACGAGCAACTGTTCGAGGTGCTCAAGGACGATGCGGCCTATACCGTCAAGCCGATCGCGCTGCGCCATCCGCTGATCTTCTACTTCGGCCACACCGCAACCTTCTTCATCAACAAGCTGGTACTGGCCGGCCTGCTTGAAGAACGCATCAATCCGCAATTCGAGTCGATGTTCGCCATCGGCGTCGATGAAATGAGCTGGGATGATCTCAACGACGCGCGTTACGACTGGCCGACCGTAGCCGCGGTGCGCGCCTACCGCAAGCAGGTGCGCCAGACGGTCGACCACCTGATCCGGAGCAAAACGCTCAGCCTGCCGATCAACTGGGACAACCCGTGGTGGGTGATCCTGATGGGCATCGAGCACGAACGCATCCATCTCGAAACCTCGTCGGTGTTGATCCGCCAGCACCGGCTCGACTACGTGCAGCCGCACCCGGACTGGGAACCCTGCCGCGAGAGCAGCCTGGCGCCGCAAAACACCCTGGTCGATATCCCCGCCGCCAGTTTCCGCCTTGGCCGCGACCGCAGCGAGCCGCAAATCTACGGCTGGGACAACGAATTCGGCCGCCACCCGGCGTCGACCGGTAACTTCCAGGCCAGCCGCCATCTCGTCTCCAACCAGGAATTCCTCGCCTTCGTCGAGGCCGGCGGCTATGCCGACGATGCGCTGTGGACGGAAGAAGGCCGCGCCTGGAAAACTTTTGCCCAGGCGGAACAGCCGACTTTCTGGATCCGCCAGGGCCGCCAGTGGCGCCTGCGCCTGATGCTCGAAGAAGTGCCGATGCCCTGGAACTGGCCGGTCGAAACCAACCAGCACGAGGCCAAGGCCTTCTGCAACTGGCTGGCCCGCCAGACCAACCAGCCGGTACGTCTGCCGACCGAAGACGAATGGCAGGCGCTGCGCCTGTTCGCCGGCGTCCCCGACCTGCCCGGCGACGGCCCGGATGCCAATCTCGGACTGGCGCATTTTGCCTCCAGTTGCGCGGTCGACCGCTACGCGCACGGCCCGCTCTTCGATGTGATCGGCAACGTCTGGCAATGGCTGGAAACGCCGATTTACCCGCTCCCGGGTTTCGAAGTCCATCCCTGCTACGACGATTTCACGACACCAACCTTCGACGACCGCCACAACCTGATCAAGGGCGGCTCGTGGATTTCCTGCGGCAACGAAGCCGCGCCGGTTTCGCGCTACGCCTTCCGCCGCCACTTCTTCCAGCACGCCGGTTTCCGTTATGTCGTCAGCGACGCGCCAGCCGGCCGCCCGGCCTCGCATTACGAAACCGACCGCCTGGTCTCCGAGTACATAGAATTCCACTACGGCGCCGAATACTACGGCGTGCCCAACTTCCCGCTGACCCTGGCCCGCATGGCGATCAGCGCCATGGGTAACAAGCCGGCCGGCAAGGCCCTCGACCTCGGCTGCGCCACCGGCCGTGCCAGCTTCGAGCTGGCGCGCCATTTCAACAAGGTCACCGGCATCGATTTCTCGGCCCGTTTCATCGGCATCGGCACGCAACTGATCGAACAGGGCCGGCTCGGCTACACCCTGGTCGATGAAGGCGAGCTGCTCAGCCACAAGGAATGCAGCCTGGCCGAACACGATCTGGCAAGCGTCGCCGGCAAGGTCGAGTTCTTCCAGGGCGACGCCTGCAACCTCAAGCCCATCTTCACCGGCTACGACCTGATCCTCGCCGCCAACCTGATCGACCGCCTGTACAGCCCGGCCCGCTTCCTGGAAAGCGTGCACGAACGCCTCAACCCCGGCGGCCTGCTCATGCTGACCTCGCCCTACACCTGGCTGGAAGAACACACCAAACGCGAGGAGTGGATCGGCGGCTTCAAGAAGGACGGCGAGAACCTGACCACGCTCGATGGCCTGAAAGCCATGCTGGGCGAACACTTCCGGCTGGTGAACGGACCGCTTGAAGTGCCCTTCGTGATCCGCGAAACGAAACGCAAGTTCCAGCACACGCTGGCCGAAGTGACGATCTGGGAACGCCGCTGAGCCGCAGCTCATGGCGCGTAGCGGCGTTTTTCCGATGAACTGGCAACAGCTTGCACTCGGCTTGGCTACGCTGCTGCTTTCCAGTCTCGGCAGCGCCGGCGAAACAGCAAGCGACATTGCTCCCGGCCATTACGTGCCGGCCGGCGACTGGGGAACGCTGAGCATCACGACCGATGCATCCGCCCGGACCCGTTTCGACATCGAAAGCATGGGCGGCAACTGCCATCTCTGCGCAGTATCCGGCGTCATCCATGGCACCACCGGAATCGCCGACGCCTGGCAGGAGGATGACAATGCCGCCCGCTGCAGGATCGCATTCCGGCAGCGCGGGGGGCAGATCGCCGTCGAGCCGATCACCGAGGAAGAATGTCGCAACTACTGTGGTGCGCGCGCCGGATTCGCCGGCATCTACAAAACGCTGCCGGCCCGGTGCACGCATCAGGCACAACAGGCAGGCCGCAAGGCCTTTCTTGAACTGTACCGCGCCCGCCAGTTCGCCGCAGCCAGCGAAAAGTTGGCGCAACTGCTGGCCGCATGTGGCGAGTTCATGAACTGGGTAGAAATCGACGCGGTCAGAAACGATCTCGCTTTGGCCCAGTTTCATGACGGCAAACCCGCCGCCTGCCTGACAACACTTGCCGCCACACGCGCCGCCAAAGCGGTGGATGCAGACGACCTTGGCCTGCCGCCCTGTGATCACGACAACTACATAGAAGTCGCCAAAGCCACCTGGCACAACCTGACGCTCTGCAAAAAAGCGAACACACGACATCGCTAAGTCACCTGCAGCTCGACGCAGGGCTGACGAAGGCCCGGACAGGACATGCTGTATGATTATCCCGAATCACTAATCCAGCGATCCGGACAATCGAACCATGCACTCTGCCCCCATTGCCAGCCGGCAAACTGCCGAACGCCTGCGCGAACAGGCCCTCAACCGGCTCAATGCCGACTTTGCTCCGGAAAACCTCGCGGCCGACCTGGCTGCACAGCAGCCGGCAGATTCCGCCACCGATCAAGTGCAAGAAAATGCTGAAAAGGCTGCACCAAACAACCTGATCCCCGACGGCTACAGCGAAACCTTCCTCCCCTCGAAAAAGAGCCAGCTCGGCAAAACACGCGGCATTTTCTGGCTGACGATGCTTGCAGTCATCGCCTTCACGGCTTTTTCGGGCGGCAAGACAACGCCAGGCAGTCTTGGCATCACGCTGATCATCACACTCACCATTGCCATCTCGATTGACTGGTACCTGCGGCGCCAGCTTTCCGGCGAGGAAGCCTACGTTCGCCTCGATCGCCAGGGCATCGAATCGCCCCTGTTCCGGGGCAAGGACAAGCGCCTCGACTGGCTGGAAATCGATGGCATCACACTGGAAGCCAGCCAGGGCGTGCGCCAGCTCCTGTTCCAGCTGGGCGAAGCGCCGGGGCGCAAAAACCAGCGCGACTTCTGGACCGGGACCAACGCCGCCCGGCCGGCCATCGCCCTCAGCGGCTTTGAACCGGCCACGCAGGAAAAGCTGTTCGAGGCGGTGAGCCGTTGCCAGCAACAGGCCCGCGGCAACACGCCGGACGCCACGCCCCAGGCCAACCCGCTGGCCGAAGAAAGACTGTTCCAGGAAAAGCTCAAGTCCTTCACCCCGACGCCCTGGGTCACCTGGCTGCTGGTCGCCGCCAACGTGCTGCTCTGGGGCCTGACCCTGCTCAACGGCGCCGGCATCCTGAAGACGCCGAGCGAGCAATTGCTTCTCTGGGGCGGCAATGCCGCCTCCGAAGTCCAGCGCGGCGAATGGTGGCGCCTGCTTTCTTCCACCTTCATGCACAACGGCGTGATGCACCTGTTCATGAACATGCTCGGGCTGGCCAGCATCGGCATCACCGTCGAGCGCATCTACGGCCACCGCCTGTTTCTCCTGATCTACCTCGGTTCGGGCCTGACCGGCAGCGTGCTCAGCCTGTTCTTTGCTGCGCAGCAGGCCGTTTCGGTCGGCGCCTCAGGCGCCGTCTTCGGCATCGCCGGCGCCCTGCTGGTCGGCATTTACCAGCATCGCCAGCAGTTGCCTGCCACTTTCAGCAAACCAACCCTGAGCGGCATCGGATTTTTCGTTTGCTACTCGTTGCTGCAGGGCTTCACGCATCCGGGCATCGACAATGCGGCCCACGTTGGCGGCCTGCTCGGTGGTTGCCTGCTCGCCTTTATCCTGCCCGAGCGTTTCGACAGCGAGCACTTTGCCCGCAGCTTCCGTCAGCGCGCCCTTGTCGCGCTGGCCATTATCACCGTCGTCACCACCGGACTGGCCAGCCTGGCGCCGCCGGCAGCAGTCGACATGCACCGCCTGTTTGCCAGCAGCGCCGTGACCATGCGCGGCCTGCAAGGTTTTGACGCAGCCATGCAGGCGCTCAAGGCCGAGCAGGAAAACCTGCGCGCCGGCAAGTTGACCGAAAGGGAAGCCGACGACCGCAGCCGCAGCGTCTTCGCCCCGATGTTTGCCAAGGTCCTGCCGGACCTGAAGCAGGCCTACCTCCCGCCGAACGACCCGCGCCGCCCGCTGATCGAGAGCAGCGCGCGCATCACCGAGTTGCTGCTCGAATCACTGGCGATGCAGTCGATTTACCGCGAAGGCAGCGACAAGCCCGAGCCAGCCGACCCGGCACGCATGGCCGAGATCGAGAAGGAACTCGAGGAGGAGACGCAACGTTTTGCCAGCCAACTCGAAGAAGCGAAGAAAAAAGGCAAATCGGCGGCAAAATAGCGCTGGCGCAGCGGTCGACCGCTGCAAACAGGCAAAAATCACGGAGGCGAAACCATGCAACGTTGTCCCTGGTGTGAAGGTTTCGACCTCTACCGCCAATATCATGACCAGGAATGGGGCGTGCCGCTGCGCGACGACCAGGCGCTGTTCGGACTATTGCTGCTCGAAGGCGCCCAGGCCGGCCTGTCGTGGGCGACCATCCTGAAAAAGCGCGAACACTACCGACGCGTTTTCGACGACTTCGACCCGGTCAAAATTGCGGCCTACGACGAAGCCAAGGTCGCCGCCCTGCTCGCCGATCCGGGCATCGTGCGCAACCGGCTCAAGGTCGCCGCCGCGATCCGCAACGCGCAGGCCTTCCTGGCGCTGAGCGCCGACGGGCAAAGCTTCTCGGACTTCCTGTGGAGTTTCGTCGGCGGCCAGCCGATCCAGAATCAGCGGTCGGCGCTGAGCGAGGTGCCGGCCCGCACGCCGGAATCGGATGCAATGAGCAAGGCGCTCGCCAAGGCCGGCTTCAAGTTCGTCGGCTCGACCATCTGCTACGCCTTCATGCAATCCTGCGGCATGGTCAACGACCACCTGACCACTTGCCCGCGCCACGCTGAAGTGCAGCAGAGCAAGAACTGATCAGTTCTCGAGGCGGCGGACTTCCCGGTATTCGCGCACGACGACCGCTTCGCCCTCGATGATGTCCGCGTCGCGCTGGCTGCGGATATCCGCCATCGCCTTGCGCAGCGCCCGCGTCTTCCACCAGAAATAACCGACACCAATGGCGCCGAGCAAGGCCACGACCGGAATCAGCACGACGGAAAACATCACGCCAAGCACCAGCGTCGCAAGACCAAGCAGCGTGGCAACAACTTTCTGGAAGGGATTCAGCGAACTGGTCTGGATGGTGATCATGGCTACCTGAGGCTTGCCGGCGCAGGATGCCTGGCGCTGGCTGGGTGGATGGATGTCGGGCCGGCAAACGAACCGCGGCCACAGCAGGAAGATACGGGCGGCCACGGGCGTTTTCAAGTAACCGATTGCAACGGGCTGTACCGGTGCTTCAAGGCGACGGCTGCATCGGGGTTGTTGGCGGGCGGGGAGTTATCGACTCGATTGGGCAGAGTTGAGAGACTGCTTACGCCCCTCTGCAGTCCTTCGGTCAAAACGTGTTCTTGAGGCAGCTTTCAAAGCCAAGCAGTCACATAGCGCAATTGCATACTGATCGGATGTCCAGCTATTTGATAGCATCGTGTCCACAAATCCCGATCAACAGCAAACAGGGGAACTCCTCGCTACGCAAACAAACCCGGCGCGAAGCCAAGATGCTCTACTGGATGCCCCATGGCAAGACCAGCAAGATGCGCGGCGGCTGAACCCAGCCAACCTGACCGGCTTCACGAACAAAGGTATATGAGCACCACAAATCCATGGAAAATCACGATCTCAGCAAAACCGCCCCAAGTTTTCGGCAATATTTCGGACCAAACGCGCACTTTCACGGCCCTTCCGTCGAAATATCCTTTCCGGCCTTCCCGTATCGTTACCAAATCAAGGCGCTGATCAGTCATCTGCTTGCCATTGGCTGCGAAATCTCCGCATACGAGGGCGAAGAAACAGTTGGCCTGGCCGAGGCCATCGGCATTCTGAGCAGCATCCTCCATACCCGCTGGGTCACGCCTGACTGGAATTACGGAACGACCGACTCGACAAGCTGGGTATGCCTCGCCCATATCTATCCACAGATCAGCATATCCCTCCTGCTCGCAGTATTCAGGACGCTCTGCGAGTATCCGACACCGAGTGAGGAAACCATCCATAACCTGCTGTTTCAGGCTCGTCGCATAAACAGCATCGATAGCGTCACCATCCTGCTGAACCGCGCAGCCAGAAACCAGAGAGTCAGTTTCACGCCAGTCAGCATCCAGACCAATACAAACCAGCTCGGCCAGGGTAGGCGGGGTCTTCATTGCTTTGGCATTGCCAACGAACTGGACAGCCTGAGCGGTCTGCGCCTGTCAATCGACAAACTGGGCACGATCGAATTCCTGCATCGCATGGGGTTGCCCACCACCCGCGCTGCAGTCGCCTACAATCCGGAGCAAGCACAGCATGTTGCACGGCAACTGGGATATCCCTGCGTGATCAAGCCAATCACGCTCGGCAAGGGTAAAGGCATCACAACCAATATACGGAATGCCAGGCAAATCACCAGCGCGGTTCACTACGCACATTCGGCGGGTGGTTTTCCAATCATGGTCGAGGGACAGATCGATGGATTCGACCACCGCATGCTGGTGATAAATGGCAAACTGCTTTCAGCCTATCGGCGGACGCCACCCCATGTACTCGGCGACGGGATAACGCCAATCCGGCAATTGATTGACGCCGAAAACCGGCGGAGGATGGAACAAAAGGGAAGCGCCGACCGTTACCTCAAACCCATCCTCGTCGACCAAGCGCTCCATGACTTTCTCGACGGGCAGGACGGCTTGTCGCTCGACACCATCCCGGAAGCGGGACAATGTATCTACCTTAGAGGTCAGGCCAACCTGGCACAAGGCGGCACGCTCTCCAATCTCACCCGTAACATTCATCCCGACAACCATGAATTGGCGATCCAGGTGGCTCGCCTCTTTCGCGTCCACGCAATGGGCATTGATTTCATGACTTCGGATATCGCCGTTTCCTGGAAAGACAGCCCGTGCGCCATCATCGAAGTAAATTGCACTCCCGGCCTCTCCGGCATCGGAGATGCCACGCTGGCGCTGCGCACCCTGCTGCCCAAGCGGCTTTCCGGCAGGATTCCGACCTTTCTGGTGGTCGCCCCACCATCGGAAGGCAATGAGCTATGCCGTTCTATCGCAAATATCCTGGAATCAAACGGCTTGATCGCCACGCTTCATTTGGCCAATGCCACCGCCCCCGGCCAAACCCAAAGTCCTCCATCTCTCGGCTGGCGAGTTGAACGATCTGTTCTCGACCCTGCCACGACAGCGCTGGTCATTCAGATTTCCGCAAGCGAACTATTGCGCAACGGGGCACCGATCGACAATTGCGATGCCATCTTCTGGCCTCACGCAAAGCACCTGCCACACCCCCTGGATGAAACAATCGAAGACATCCTCCGTTGCTTTACCAACACCAAACGGATTGACCACCCCGTGACACACGACGAACTGGTGACCAAAATTGACGAAGTACTGACGGAATTCGCAACGGAACCAGACAATATCCGCCCAACGATTGAACTCTTACCGACAATTGCTCAACACGCTGGAAACGACGCGGATTTTGTAATACGACAAGTACGTTTCTGGCGCATCCCCGCCATTCCCATGCACTGGATCAGCAATCAGCTCCAACAGGAAGACGCCAAAGTAGCCGATGGCATGCTCGACAACTACCGGCTGGCCGAGATTTTTACAACACTAAGCAATGAACGGCTTAGTACTGCAGAAAAACTGACGCTTGCTCCAATGCAGGAAGGCGCCTCCTGGGACACACCATTTTTCATCCGTGAGCTTAACCCTGCCATCACCGGAGGAAGTGCCGCAGAAGCAGCCGCAAGTTTCGCCGCTGCGTACCTGAACCGGTTGATCGGGGAATACTTTTCCACCCCGCGAAAATTTTAGGCACCACAACAATGTGGTCTGCAAAAAACTTGGGACATTAGTCACCTTCTGGCAGTAAGCGGCCTATTGAAAGGCAGGTTAGTAGAACGGACCAAAGTTCGCTTATGGCCGAATCCAGCCTAAGAAATTCGCATTGTCATTGCGCGAGCTCTCTCGCTTCCCGAACCCGCTGACAAAGACCAAAGGCCACCGGAACGAAAAACCTCAAATCGCCGGCAATCCGCAGCGCTGGCGCGCCCTATTGCAGGCTGCGTGTTCAATATCAAATTCACGGCACGGCGACGGTCGGCCGTCGTAAATCGTGCAATTTACCGCTTCGCCGACCTGGCCGGCGAGTGCGATGCAGCGCGGCGGCGCATCGTCGGTGCCGCGCATGCGCACGATGTTGGGGGTGACCGGCAAGGTCATCGCGAGCGGCACGCCCTCGCCCCAGGCGAAGGCCCCGCCAGCCAGTTCGGCGGGATGGAAATCGACGCGAAAGCTGACGCAGCAGGCGCCGCAGCTTTGGCAGACGCTCATCCGAGATCGACCCGGCAGCGCCACAGTTGGTGGCCGGAAGCGAGGTATTTTTTCTCGAAGGGCGTCATCGGAACGTCCGTCGCATAGGCTTCGGCGGCCACCGGCTGGCCGCTCAGCCAGCCCAGCGCGAGCGCCATTTCCTCGATGTAGATGTGCCAGTTGCTGCGGCATTCGAGCACGCCGCCCAACGCTTTCCATACGGGGAAGACAGCGTGCCCCTGCCAGCGCCGCGCCAGATGGCCGATCTTCGGCCACGGGTTCGGGTAGAGGTTGTAATGCAGCGCCAGGCGGATGCCGTTTTCGGCGAGCAGGCGCCAGAAATCAACCAGGTCGGCGCGGATCAGCACGGCGTTGGCGGGCATTTCCATGGGTTTGCCACGGCTCAGGCGGTCGACCGACTGATCGACGCCAAAAACGAAATGATCGGGAAACTGCTGCGCGATGTTCAGCGTGCTCCAGCCGACACCGCAGCCGGCATCGAGGATCAGCGGCGCGCTGCGGCCGAACTGTTCCCAGGCGGCCAGGGCAGCGGCAAACGCCTCGCGGTTGTAATCGGCAACCGGCTTCCTGAACGGATGCGCCATGTGGCGGCGGACCAGCGCTTCGAGATCGCGGTGCGGGCCGTCCTGGGCGCTGCTGATGAAACGCGAGTTGCCTTCGTTCATGCCGCGAGTCGCTCCGGGGTCAGGATGCCCGCCGCGAGCAGCGCCGCCTCGACATCTTCGGCCGCCTTGATCGGGCGCAGCAACTGGTAAAGCGCCTCGGCCTCCGGGTAATTGCGGCGCAGCATGGCCAGCCACTGCTTGAGGCGGCCGCCGGCATGCACCGGCACCACCTTGCGGCGGATGCCCAGCCAGTAATTGCCGACGCCGGGCAGGATTTCCTCCCAGCCGCCGACGGCTTCGCCGCGCACGCGGCGGGCGAGCAGCGGATCGGCAACAGCGCCACGACCGATCATGATGTCGGCGCAACCGGTCACCTGCTGGCAATTGCGGAAATCCTCGACCGTCCATACCTCGCCGTTGGCGATCAGCGGAATGTCGATCGCGGCGCGCACCTTGTCGATCCACTCCCAGCGCGCCGGCGGTCGATAGCCGTCGGCCTTGGTACGGCCATGCACGATCAGCTCGTCGATGCCGGCGGCGGCAAGCGCCTGGGCGTTTTCCACAGCGCGGCTGGTGTCGTCGATACCGAGCCGCATTTTGGCCGTAAACGGGATGTCGACCGGTACGACGGCGCGCACCGCGGCAGCAATTTCGTGCAGTAGTTCCGGCTCGCCAAGTAGCGCCGCACCGCCGCGATGGCGATTGACGGTCGGCGCCGGGCAGCCGAAATTGAGATCGACCCCGGCCGGCTTCAGGCTGACCAGCCGGCGCGCGTTCTCCGCCATGAAATGCGGGTCGGAGCCGAGCAACTGCACGCGCATCGGCGTGCCGCTTGCCGTCCGGCTGTCATTGAGCAACTCCGGGCAGATGCGCTCGTAGGTCTTGGCCGGCAGCAGCGTGTTGGAAACCCGGACGAATTCGCAAATCCCCCAGTCGTAGCCGCCGATATCGGTCAGCACACCGCGCAACAAATCGTCGGCGAGGCCTTCCATCGGGGCGAGAAGAATGCGGGACATGCGGCGGAATCCGGGTGAGGAAGGAAAGGGGCGCATTATAATCCGCGCCATGCTGCGCTTCGTCCTCGATACCAATGTCGTCCTCGACCTTTTCCACTGGGCCAATACCGATGCCGTGCCTATCATGGCGGCGCTCGAGGCCGGCCGCATCGAGTGTTTTGTCGATGAGCGCACGCTCGACGAGTTGCAGCGGGTGCTGACCTATCCGCAACTCAAAATGACCCCGGAAATGATCGTTGACCGCTACGCCCGCTACAGCGGCCTGGTCAAATGCGTTCCCGCCGGCGAGGCGCCGCACCTGCCGCGCTGCAAGGACCGCGACGACCAGAAGTTCCTCGAACTCGCCGCCCGCTGCGGCGCCGACGTGCTGGTCAGCAAGGACAAGGCGCTGTTGAAACTGCGCGGCCGCACGACACTGACTTTCCAGATCATGAAACCGGCCGCGGCTTCGGCGCTGCTTGCAGGCTGACGCGATGCCGGCTTACTCCTGACGCCGCCGGAACACCCAGCTCTTCTCGTCGGAAGCTTCCGGCACCCAGGCGTAGCCGTCGCTGTCGAAATCCTTCAGGCCTTCCGGATCGGTCAGGCGGTTGAGCACGGCGTAGCGCGTCATCAGACCGCGCGCCCGTTTGGCGTAGAAGCTGATGATCTTGTAGCGGCCGCCCTTCCAATCCTCGAACACCGGCTGGATCAGTTGTCCCTTGATCTTGCGCCCGACCGCCGCCTTGAAATATTCCTCGGAAGCGAGGTTGACCGCTACGGGATGCGGCATCGCGTCGAGTTCGGCATTGATCGCGTCGAGCAGGGTTTCGCCCCAGAAAGCGTAGAGATCCTTGCCCGCCTGGTTGGCGAATTTGGTGCCCATTTCCAGGCGGTAGGGCTGGATCAGGTCGAGCGGCTTGAGGATGCCGTAGAGGCCGGAGAGGATGCGCACCTGGCTTTGCGCGAAGTCGAGATCGTCGGCACCCAGCGTATTGGCGCTCAGACCGTCGTAGACATCGCCGTCGAAGGCAAGCACGGCCTGCTTGGCGTTGTCCGGGGAAAACGGCAGCGACCAGTCGGCGTAGCGGTTGAAATTGAGCAGCGCCAGCGGATCGGAAAGGTCCATCAGGTTGGCGATGTCGGCCGGCGACAGTTTGCGCAGCTGTTTGATCAGCGTTTCCGACTGTTTCAGGTAGGCCGGCAGGCTGTGCGTGGCGACATGCGGCGGCGTCTTGTAGTCGAGCGACTTGGCGGGGGAGAGGAAGATCAGCATGTTGCCCATCTTACCGGAAGCCTTTCAGGCGTGCAGCGCCTGCCGGCGGATGGCGCTCGGCGCGAAGCCGAAGCGGCGGCGAAAGCGCACGGCAAAGTGCGAGGGCGACTGGTAGCCGACCTGCAGGGCGATCTGCGTCACCGGCTGCGCGCTGCATTGCAGCAGGTTGAGCGCGAACGACAGGCGCGCATCGACCAGGATTTCCGACAGGCTGGTCGCCTCCTCGGCCAGGCGCCGGCGCAGCGTTGCCTCGCTCATCGCCAGCTCGGCGGCGACGGCGGCGGCACTCCACTCCTGCGCCAGATCACGCCCGATCAGGCGGCGCACCTTGAGCGCAGCGGTCAACGCCTCGACCGGAGCAAATTTGCCGCCGTGCGCGCCTATCCACAACAGCATTTCGGCGGCCCGGTGCCGGGCAATGTCGAGCGGCATGTCGCCATCCTCGACGGCATCTACCGCGCGCCGGAAGGCTGCCATGAACTCGGCGGAGCGGGCGGGCAGCGGCAAGGCCTGGCGGATCACCGGCTGCGCCGGATGCGCCGCGGCGTGCGCGGCGATCAGCCCTGCATCCCAGGCCAGCCAGAATGCGCGATAGCTGCCGTCCGCGGCCGGCTGGTTGATGATGTTCACCGTCTGGCCGCCGGCAATCGCGACCGCCTCGCCGGCGCCGATGACGCATTCGCCCTGTTCCCGACGTAGCGTCTTGCTGCCGCGCTCGACGACGATCAGCACCGGCTGCTCGATGCACAGGCGCTTGAATTCGAGCGCCTGCTTCTGCAGCACGCTGGCCGTGGTGGCGACGCCGGAGCGATGGAGGATGCGCGGTTGCATGCGGTTCCCGTTCTGGTTGGCAAAGGGCGGGCGATGGTTTTTGCCGTTTTGGCAGCGTCGACCGCTGGCCGCATCATAGCGGCCAGTACGCCCAAGGCTCAACGCGCCCCGTGCAAAGTCAGGCTGGCCTTGCCCAGACCGTTCGCCCAGCTCATGAAACCGACCAGCGCCGGCGTCGCGTTGGGCGGCAGTTCGAGCTTTTCGACCTTGAGCGCATGCACGGTGATGATGTAGCGGTGATTCTGCCCGACCGGCGGGCAGGCGCCGAGATAACCGGGCTGGCTGGCGTCGTTGGCGATGCTCAAGGCCCCGGCCGGCAGCTGGCCGCCGACGCTGCCGGCGCCGGCCGGCAATTCGTTCACGCTGGCCGGGATGTTGGCGATCACCCAGTGCCACCAGCCGGAACCGGTCGGCGCGTCAGGGTCGTACATGGTGATGACAAAACTCAGGGTACCGGCCGGCGCGCCGGACCATTTGACCTGCGGCGACTGGTTGCCGCCCTGGCAGCCGAACGTGTCGGCGTACTGCGCGGCGGGCAGCCGGCCGTCGCTCTGGCTGGCGCTCTCCACCTTGAACTCGGCGGCCTGGGCGAGACCGGCGACGAGCGCCAGCACGGTCAACAGGCTGAAATTGCTGTTTTTGCATTGCATGTTATTTCTCCTTGCGGGTTAAGACCGTCCGCAGTTTGCCGACGCCGCCCGCCAAGCGCTGTCCTGCAACGCTCAAGGAGTGTTGCGATCCGCTCAAGTTGCGGCCGATCAGGCGCGCCACGCCTCCGGCCGATCGCGTCACCGGCAGCGATGGCCGCCGCCAATCGCCGCCCGGCTGGTAAAATCCTTTCTTTGTATTTACTGGAACACCCATGAAACGAACCCGCTTCGGCTCGCGCGACCGTCTTTCCCGCGATGCTGCTGAACTCCAGCGTCTGTCCACCGGCCTTTCCGAATCCGGCGGCAAGCTTGAAGACAGCTATTGGGAAGCCCAGCTCGGCGAAATGGTCGACAGCCTGTTGAAGAACGGCGCCGAGGACGACATCAATACCGCGCTCGACCGCCTCTTCGAAGCCAACCCGCGCGCCCACGACGAACTCGCCGACATGGTCGAAGCGCGCGCCGAAACCATGCGCATGGACGCCAAGGGCGGCGCCTTCGACATCATGCTGTTCACCGCGCCGGTGCTCGCCTGGTCGCGCTTCTCCATCCCGTCCTGCCCGGTGCCCAAGGCCACCGTCGAAGCACTGGCGACGCATCTCGGCGCCCACGTCTTCGGCGCCGACAGCCGCGTCGCGCTGGCCGATTTCCTGTTCAGCCCGGACCAGTTGCCGCGCAGTTTCTGCGACACCTGGCTGCTCACCCAGTCGCTCGGTGAAACCGCGCTGGCCGGCCAGCACCTGGCGGTCGACACCAACGGCATGCCGGAAACCAACCGCTTCCTCTCCGACGTGCGTTACCTGGTCGGCGCCATCGCCGTGCCGCGCGGCAAGCCGCTGTTCCGCTGGAACGAGAAGGATGGCAGCAAGGAAGGCGCGCTCAAGGAATGGATCAAGCAGGGCAGCCCGAATCTCGAAGCCCTGCTCACCGGCTGCGCCTGGCAACCGCTGCTGCCCGACGCCTACCACGCCGGCTGCCGCAATGCCGACCGCCTGTCGCGCCCGTATTCGCTGAAAGCTTCGGTCGCCTTCCTGCAGACCATGCTCGGCCTGATGCCGGCCGACATCCGCGCCGTCGTCGGCCCCTGCTACGACCGCCGCATGGAGGAATACCGTGTCGGCCTCGGCCCCAAGGACGGTGAAGACACCTACCACGGCATCGTCTGGCCGCTGCTCGGCGCCGAAGACGAAGCGACCGACGCCGCCGGCGAGATCGAAGCCGTGCTGCGCGAATGCGGCGTCAAGGACGTGCTCTTCCTCGACCATCATTTCCCGATGGAATTCTGCGACGACTGCGGCGCCCCGCTCTTCCCCAATGCCGAAGCCGAACTGGCGCACGCCGAAATGCCCGAGCAGGCCGCCGCCAACTCGCAAGCCCTGCATTGACCGACCCACGGGCCGGCGCGCGCAGGCGTGCCGGCCCGATCTTGCCGACACCATGAGCAATTCATCCAATTCCGACTGGCTGGCACGCAGCCAGGCCGCCGTCTGGCACCCGTGCACTCAGATGCAGCACCACGCCGACGCGGCCTCGCCGGCGCACCTGCCGCTCGTCCCGATCGCCCGCGGCAGCGGCGCCTGGCTCTACGACTTCGACGGCAGGCGCTACCTCGACGGCATCAGCTCGTGGTGGACCAACCTGTTCGGCCACGCCAACCCGCGCATCAACGCGGCGCTCAAGGAACAGCTGGAAACGCTCGAACACGTGATGCTGGCCGGCTTCACGCACCAGCCGGTGGTCGAGCTTTCCGAGCGTTTGAGCGCGTTGACCGGTGGCGCGCTCGGCCACGCCTTCTACGCCTCGGACGGCGCCTCGGCGACCGAGATCGCGCTGAAGATGAGCTTTCATTACTGGCGCAACGTCGGCCGCCCGGAAAAGGCGGAATTCCTCTGCCTGGCCGGCAGCTACCACGGCGAAACGGTCGGCGCGCTGGCCGTCACCGACGTCGCCATCTTCAAGGATGCCTACGCGCCGCTGGTGCGCCACGCCGCGCACGTCCTGCCCTCGCCTGACTTCCGCCTCGGCGAACCCGGCGAAACGCCGGCCGACGTCGCCCGCCGCGCCGCCGCCGGCCTCGCCGACTGGCTGGAGAACAACGGCGAACGCACCGCCGCGCTGATCGTCGAACCGCTGGTGCAAGGCGCCGCCGGCATGGCGATGTACGACCCGGAATACCTGCGCCTCGCCCGCCAACTCTGCGACCAGCATGAAGTTCACCTGATCTGCGACGAAATCGCCGTCGGCTGCGGCCGCACCGGCACCTTCTTCGCGCATGAACAGGCGGAAATCCGACCCGACCTGATGTGCCTGTCGAAAGGCATCTCCGGCGGCTACCTGCCGCTCTCCATCGTGCTGTGCAGCGACACGATCTACAACGCCTTCCTCGACGACTCGGTGACGCGCGCCTTCCTGCATTCGCACAGTTACACCGGCAACCCGCTCGCCTGCCGCGCCGCGCTGGCAACGCTCGACATTTTTGAAAAAGACGATGTTCTGACGGTCAACCGCGACAAATCGGCCAGAATCGGCGCCGCGCTGGCGCCGCTGCTCGACCACCCGCAAGTCCGCCACCTGCGCCTGCGCGGCATGATCGCCGCCTTCGACGTCGCCACCGACGACCCGCACTTCTCGCGCAAGTTCTACCGCGCCGCGCTCGAACGCGAAGCGCTGCTGCGGCCGATCGGCAACACGGTCTATCTGATGCCGCCGTATGTCATCAGCGACGAGGAAATCGCGCAACTCGGACGGGTTGCGCAACAGGCGCTCGATGCCGCCCTTTCCGGGTACGGCAACTAAGCACGCATCTAGCGGTGCACACTAGGCACCGCGATTTCCGGCAACCTGGATGAGCAGAAAAACCAGTTCCTTCTTCAACTGCTCGCGCCGCTCGCCCGGCTGAGTTTCTTCAACCCGCCGGCGCAATTCGGCGACCTCCTTGCGCAGCAAGACCTCGCGCGGCGTGAAACCGGCGTTCTTGAGTACCCGGTTGACCATGCGCTGCTCGGGTGTCACGAAGGGCTCGTCCTCGAACAACAAGGGTTGCCCGGCCCCCGGCAAATCATCCAACTCGCCGCGCGCCACGGCTTCGCCGATGCGGCGCTCGGCAAGAATGTCGAAAATCGTGCTCATGGGGAAAGCCTAGCATGGGCATAAGCAGACGGCTGGTTCAAGGGCGCTTGCTACCCCGCAGACTCTGTATTACCGTCAATGCATAATTTTCTGGAGCATGCCATGACCACCACCGTTCGTACTCCGCGGCATGTAGAACAAGACCTTGCCAGCAAGCCGACGGATAAAACTCCCTATGAACTGGCCTGCGAGTCGGGTTTTATCGGATCACTAAGCACCAACGAAAATATCGCAGGAAGAGCAAAAATCCGCGCTAAAGAAGCCATTACCGGAAAACATTCAAACAAAAAAATATAAGTCTGTGATTCACAATTTGTGCCTACGCGACCTAAACCAGATAATATTTTTAGATGTTATATGCCAATCATCGTTACCTCTGATTTACTTATTAATCAAATCAAGCGTGAGTCGCTGGCTATCGCTGAAAGTTTTGACATTCTGTGTGACGATGATCTTAATGAAATTAGCGACCTCTACTCTCAAGCCGCTTTCGTTCTAATTAGCGCACTTAATGGCCAAAGACCACTCAGCAATGTGCAATCATGGGCCGTTGAAGTTTTAATAAATATTTCCATTTCTCTATCTGCTGCTGTTTATGTTCTTCGAGCAGGATATCTCCTCGTCCCCGGAACTGTTTTACGCAATGCAGTAGAAGCAATGGCTGTATGCCTACATGGATTACAGAATTCATCCGATCTAAAGAAAATCCAGAGTGGAGAATTCAACACTCCACATGCAATAACAACTGCGAAAAAAATCATCCCGCCTTTTGGCCAAATTTATGGAATGCTGTCCAATTTATTTACCCATATCAGCCCACTTCATCAAAAAATTAAGCCACTAGCCCCCTACACAGAGCAACATGCTGGTCTTGATATGAATCTAAAAACAATCCGCGCTTCAATTTGGCTATTTTATGTAGTTGTTGAATTCGCATTCATCGGTTCACTCGGCGAATCAGCCAGATATTGGAAGATAGTGTCACCAAACTCTGGAAAGTATGACCCGTCCGAAGAAGAACGCGCTTGGCTTGCCACTTATTAACCCGGCAATCCAATAGGTTCATTACGCGGCATATTGGATTTTTCGGTGTCTAAAATAGGACATAACCCGTTTTGGGCGATTCTGTATTTTCATCATTGCACCTCGCACCTTTGATTCCAGTTCATCCCGATTCCTGGCAGGCTTTCCGCCATGAACCAAGGCCTTCAGGTCGCAATTCAGATACTCGTCCGGATTGAGTTCCGGGGCGTAGGCGGGCAAGAAGAACAACTCAATGTGCTCGGTATGTTTTTCCAACCAGTCCCGAACCTTGTTGCTGTGATGCACTCGCAGGTTGTCGAGAATCAAAAACACTTTGCGTCCAGCATCACGAACCAG
Source organism: Quatrionicoccus australiensis (assembly GCF_020510525.1). NCBI lineage: Bacteria > Pseudomonadati > Pseudomonadota > Betaproteobacteria > Rhodocyclales > Azonexaceae > Quatrionicoccus > Quatrionicoccus australiensis. Next base: position 1,575,198 of record NZ_CP075188.1, on the reverse strand, counting down.
GCGTGCAAGGAATCGAATCAGGACAGTGGCCGTCATCGTTTCCCGATAGAGCATGAAGCGCACTTTCCCCTGGTTGGTGACCGTGGAGATCATGTTCGTGGCAAACCGGCTGCCGGGCACCCTTTGAACAGGTGTTTTTCCCGCTGGCGCATAGCTCCGGCCATGTTGGCAATCGCTACGGATGCCCGTTTCGTCACCCCAGTGAATCTCCGCCCCTTCGTCCTTGGCGCGCCGGGCGATGCGTGGGTAACTCTCCTTGAGCCAAGCCTCCACCAATTCAGGTTTCTGCTCATAGGCCCGCTTCAACGGCTTCTGCGGTGTAAAACCCCAGCGCTTGAGATACTCACCGACCGTCCGAATCGGCATGTCGATCTTGAAACGACGATGGATCAACTCCTGAACTGCTGCCCGTGTCCAGAGCGCGAAGGAAAGCTTGAGTTGGTCAGGCATTTTCTCGCTGATCAACTGCTGCACTGCCCACTCCTGTTCCACGCTGAGTGTGCGTCGCTCACCAATCTCCGTGCCTCTTTTGCCGCCTTCTACCGCCGACTTGAGGCCTTCTGCCTGGTAGCGCGACCACCAATATTGGACCGTACGGGAATGTACTCCGACCGCTAATCCAATCTCGGCAAATTCGCGTCCGTTCATTCGCATGCGAAGCGCTATCTTGCGCTTCTCCTTTTGTTGCTCTGGCCTGAGCTTGCGGGCATCTTCTTTATCCATGCAAATATCATAACATAAACGCCCTATCTATTTGCCAGGTTAATACCTTAAACAGACTCCTTGACCTTCCCTTTTCTTGCCCGTTTTCTCTAACATCAACGTTGCTGAAAACGCCACAAAATACAACTTTATAGAATCTCAAAAAATGGCAATCGGCTGGCTAAGCATCCTTAAAGCAGTTCCCTGGACCGACGTCGTCAGCAATGCGCCCAAGGTCGCCGATGGCGCGAAGAAATTGTGGGAGACGGTCGCCCGCAAGAAAGCGCCGACCGGCACTTCGCCAAGCGCGCCAAGCGACACCCCCAGCCCGGCCGATCAGGCAGCGCGGATCGCCGAATTGGCAGGCGAACTCGACCGCTTGCAGCAAGAAATGCTCGCCTCGTCGCAATTGCTCAAGACCTTGGCCGAACAGAACGCACAGCTGGTGCGCCGCGTCTATTGGCAAAGCCGCCTGCTGCTCATTGTCGGCCTGATCGCTGTGGCTGGCCTGACGCTGGTCTTGCTGCGCTGAAGCGGTCGACACCAAATCTTGCCAATTTTTGCCAAGCCTTCTACGATTCGGCCATGAGCACGATGAACATTTCCCTGCCCGATGCGCTGAAGAGTTTCGTTGACGATCAGGTCAGCCAGCGCGGTTACGGCACCAGCAGCGAGTATGTGCGCGAGTTGATCCGCAAGGACCAGGATCGTCAGCAGTTGCGCGGCCTGTTGCTGGCCGGTGCCGCATCCGCGCCGGACAGCGCCGCCGATGCCGCTTATTTCGCGGGCCTGCGCGCCCGGGTGGCGGAACAGACCGGGCAGTGAGCGACAAACCCGTCGTCCCGCGCCGGCAGGCCAAGCGGGATATCGATGACGCGCTGGCTTACTACCTCGCCGAAGGCTCGCCGCAAGCGGCGCTGGCTTTCATCGACGCGCTGGAACGGGCTTACGTCCATATTGCCAATTACCCGACCAGCGGCTCGATCCATTACGCCCACGAACTGAATCTGCCCGGCCTGCGTTGCTGGCCCTTGACCGATTTCCCTTACCTGATTTTCTACGTCGAACAGCCAGGCCACCTCGACATCTGGCGCGTGCTGCACGGCAAACGCGACATTCCCGCCGGGCTGCAGGCAGAGCACACCCCATGACACTATCGATCGAAACCCGCCTCACCACCGAACTCGAAGAAATCGCCGCTGCCGGCCTGACCCGTCGTCGCCGCGTTCTCGCCTCGCCCTGCGGCCGGATCGCAGCGGTCGACGGCCGGGAAATGCTCAATTTCGCCAGCAATGATTATCTCGGTCTCGCCGGCAACGCTGAGATTGCCCAGGCCATGGCCGACGGCGCGCTGCACTGGGGCGCCGGCAGCGGCGCTTCACACCTGGTCAGCGGCCATCTGGCGCCGCATGAACAGATTGAAAAGGACATCGCCGCTTTCGTCGGCTTTCCCCGCGCCCTGACCTTTTCCACCGGCTACCTGGCCAATCTCGCCATCGTGCCGACCCTGGCCGGGCGCGGCGCTGCGGTCTTCGCCGACAAGCTCAACCACGCCTCGCTGATCGATGCGGTGCAACTGGCCAAGGCGCAAGGCGCCGACAGCCAGCGCTATGCGCACAACGACATGGCGGCGCTCGAGCGCCTGCTGGCGGCAAGTGACGCGAAGACCAAGGTGATCGTCAGCGACGCCGTGTTCAGCATGGACGGCGACCTCGCGCCGCTGCCGCAACTCCTCGCGCTGGCCGAACGCTTCGACGCCTGGCTGGTGATCGACGACGCGCACGGTTTCGGCGTGCTCGGCGCCCAGGGCCGCGGCAGTCTGAGCCATTTCAACCTGCCGGCGGCCAAGCGCATCCTGCTCATGGGCACGCTGGGCAAGGCGGCCGGTGTCGGCGGCGCCTTCGTCGCCGGTTCGGAGATTGCCATCGAATACCTGCTGCAGCGCGCGCGCAGCTACATTTTCACGACCGCCGCACCGGCGCCGATCGCCTGCGCGCTGAGCAAAAGCCTCAACATCATCGAACAGGGCGAAGCGCTGCGCGCCAACCTGTTCGCCCGCATCGCCCAGCTGCGCGACGGCCTGGCCGGCCTGCGCTGGCAATTGCTGCCCTCGCCGACCGCCATCCAGCCGCTGATCGTCGGCGACAACGAGGCGGCGCTGGCGCTCGCCAGGGCGCTCTGGGAGCGTGGCCTGTGGGTGCCGGCGATCCGTCCGCCGACGGTGCCGAAGGGCACGGCGCGCCTGCGTATTTCAGTCTCCGCCGCGCACACCGCCGCCGACATAAGCTGCCTGATTGACGCATTGCGGGCGGAAGCAGCGACGCTGGCGGGTTAAAATCCCTTCCTTCCCCTGAGTTTTCTTCTGCCATGTCCACTCCCCTTTATTTCATTCCCGGCTGGTGCCTCGGTCGCGGCCCGCTTGCCGCAGCGGTCGACGCGCTAAACGGGCAGTTTTTCGACCTGCCCGGCTACGCTGATGCACCGCTGATTGCCGATTTCGATGCCGCCGCAGCCGATATCGCAGCCCGTCTGCCGGCCGGCGCCACCTTGTGCGGCTGGTCGCTCGGCGCCCAGCTGGCGCTCGCCGTTGCCGCGCTGGCCCCGGAAAAGGTCGGCAAGCTGGTGCTGGTTGCCGGCACGGCCAGTTTCGTGCAGCGCGACGGCTGGCCACACGGCATGCCGCCGGCGATGCTCGCCGAATTCACGGCCGGCATTGCCGCCGATGCCGAAGCCATGCTGCCGCGCTTCGTCGGCGGCTTCAATCGCGGCGACGCACGCGCCAAGGCGGTGACGCAGGAACTCCTGCAACTGGCCGACCCGCGCCCGTCCGGCGCCGTGCTGGCGACCGGCCTCGAATGGCTGCGCGTCGTCGACCTGCGCCAGGCCGCAACCGAAATCAAGGTACCGACCCTGCTGCTCAACGGCTCGGCCGATCCGCTGATGCCGCTGCCCGCCGCCGAGGCGCTCGCCGCGCTGATTCCGGGCGCCCGCCTCGAAGTCTTTGCCGATTGCGCGCACGCTCCCTTCATCTCGACGCCGGCCGATTTCGTCGCCCGCGTCGCCGCCTTCGTCAATGCATAAACCCGCCAAGGCGCGCGTCCGGCTTTCCTTCGAGCGCGCCGCCCCGACCTACGACAGCGCCGCCGCCGTGCAGCGCCGCATCTGCGATCGCCTGCTCGCCGGCCTGCCTGACATCCGGGTCGACCGCCTGCTCGATGCCGGCTGCGGCACCGGCTATGCGCAGTCCCTGCTGCTGGCGCGCTTTCCCGCCGCGCAGGCACTCGCTCTCGACCTCTCGCCCGCCATGCTCGGGCGCATCGTGGCACCGTGCTGCCGCCTGGCCGGCGACCTCGAACATCTGCCGCTGGTCGACGCCAGCCTCGACCTTTACTGGTCCAGCCTGGCCGTACAGTGGTGCGAACTGGCGCTGGCCCTGCGCGAAGCGCGGCGCACGCTCAAGCCGGGCGGCCGGCTCGCCCTGGCCAGCCTCGGCCCGGCTACCTTCCACGAACTACGCCATGCCTTTGCCGGCGTAGACGAATACCGTCACACGCTAAGTTTTCACAGTCCGGACGAAATCCGGCAGATTGCGCTCGCGGCCGGCTTCGCAGCGGTCGACGTGCAAAAAAGCACGGAAATCGCGCATTACCCGGATTTCAAGTCGCTGCTCAAGGCGGTCAAGGCGGTTGGCGCCAATCAGGTCGGCGCCGGCCAGCGGCGCAGCCTGATGAGCCGCACCGCCTTCGCGCGCGCCGAGGCGGCCGGCGAAACCTTGCGCACACCGGCCGGCCTGCCGCTCACCTACGACGTCATCACGCTTTACGCCCAAGCATGAAAAAAGCCTATTTCCTGACCGGTACCGATACCGAGATCGGCAAGACCTTCATCACCTGCGCCCTGCTCCGGCGCGCCGCACAGGATGGCCATCAGGCTGCCGGCCTCAAGCCGATTGCCGCCGGCACCGATGCATCCGGCCAAAACGAGGACGTGGAACAGATCCTCGCCGCCAGCAATCTGGCGCTGCCGCGCGCCGTGGTCAATCCCTATTGTCTTTCCGCGGCGATTGCGCCGCACATCGCTGCCGCCGAAGAAGGCCGCAGTATCGACTTTGCCGTGATCAAGGCAGCCTGCGCAGAGGCGATGGCCGCCGCCGATTTCCTCATCGTCGAGGGCGCCGGCGGTTTTCGCATTCCGCTCACGGTCGACCGCGACAGTGCCGACCTGGCGGTCGACCTCGGTTTACCGGTCATTTTGGTCGTCGGCATGCGCCTGGGCTGCATCAGCCACGCGCTGCTCACGGCAGAAGCCATCGTCGGCCGCGGCCTTGAACTGGCCGGCTGGGTCGCCAACCGGATCGATTCGGCAATGGCACGCTTCGACGAAAATCTGGCGACGCTGCAAGGCTTGCTGCCAGCGCCCTTGCTCGGCGTCGTACCCTACGCGCCGCCTGGCGGCTCCATCGGCGCCGCCGGATTCCTGAATCTACCGGGTGCCTAGCACGCCGGCCACTTCGCGCAGGCGGGCCTGCAGGGCAGCGATTTCTTCGGCCAGATTCGCCGTCTGACCCAACTTGATCTGCCGTTCGATGACTTGCGCCTCTTCGGCACCGGCATCATCCGAAAAGGTCGCGAGCAAGCCCTTGACGGTATGCACCTCGCGCTGCAGATCCGGCATTTCACCGGCGACCAGGGAGGCGGCCAAAGCCGTGCAATTGTTTTCGACATCCTGTAAAAACATGTCGACCATCATTGTATAAATTTCCTCGTCGCCACCCAGGCGCTCGAGAATCACGGCCTTGTCCAGCTTGAACGCTGCTGTCATTCCTGTCTCCGTATCTTGTTCACCAACGCCGGCTCAAAGCATCGGCGCGTCTTCATCCTGGAAGCGCTGCCGAATGTCGAGCACGATATCCCAGGTTGCCAGAAAGGCTTCCACGCATAGTGGATCAAAATGCTTGCCGCGACCTTCTTCGAGAAAATGTACGGCATCCTCGAGTGACCAGGCTTTCTTGTAGGGGCGCTCCGAGGTCAGGGCATCGAACACATCGGCCACGGCAACGATACGACCGAACAGGGGAATGTCATTTCCTTTCAACCCACGCGGATAGCCACTGCCGTCATATTTTTCGTGATGACTGATGGCGATCTGGGCGCCGGCGCGCAGGATCTCCGAACCGCTGTTGTTGAGCAGTTCATGGCCAAGACGGGCGTGCCCCTTCATGACTTCGAACTCTTCCGGCGTCAGCTTGCCCGGTTTGAGCAGGATGTAGTCGGGAATGCCGATCTTGCCGACATCGTGCATCGGCGCCGCTTCGAGAATCAGCTTCTGGACGGATTCGTCGAGATCCAGGCCTTTGGCGATGGCCTGCGAGTAATAGGCCATGCGCTGGATATGGGCGCCGGTTTCGGGATCGCGGAACTCGGCGGCACGCGACATGCGGAAAATCAGTTCCTTCTCGCGGTCGCGGATCTCGCGGGTCTGCTCATGGACCAACGCCGCGAGGTGCTGGGCGCGGTCGGCGAGGAACTTCTGGCCGGTGCGCAGCGACAGCATGTTGCGGGCACGTGCCCCGAATTCAACGCGATCGATCGGCTTGGTCAGGAAGTCGTTGGCACCACCGAGCAAGGCTTCATAGCGGACATCCTTCTGGTCATTGGCGGTAACCATCAGGATAGGCACTTCATCGCGGCCATGCAGGGCGCGGAAGGCGCTGATGAAACGCAAGCCGTCCATGTCCGGCATCATGTAATCGACGATGACCAGATCCGGCACGTTTTCCCGGCACCAGTCGAGCGCCTTGAGCGGATTCTCGAACAGGACCGGGTTGCACTCGCCCAGCTTCAAGACCAAGGCCTTGATCAGGGTCAGGTTGATATCGCTGTCATCGATGATCAGCACGGTATGCATAAGCGCTCTCGGATACGGACGGGTTGTTTTCGGAGTATATAATGCGCCGCCATGAAACTGCTTTTTGACCTCTTCCCCGTCATCCTCTTCTTTGTCGCCTTCAAGTACTCCGAGAAAAGTCCGGAGCTGGCGGCAAGCTGGGTTGCCTCCCTGCTCGGTTCGGCAACGGTCGACCTCAAGCAGGCGCCGATTTTGCTCGCCACCATCGTCGTCATTGCCGCGACCGTCGCCCAGATCATCTGGGTGCGACTGCGCCACGGCAAGGTGGACAAGATGCTCTGGGTCAGCCTCGCGCTGGTCAGCGTCTTCGGCAGCCTGACCCTGATCTTCCAGAACGAAGCCTTCATCAAGTGGAAGCCGACCATCCTGTACTGGGTGTTCGCCGGCAGCATCGGCTTCTCGTCCTTCATCCTGAAAAAGAACGCGATCAAGGCCATGCTCGGTGAACAGCTGACGCTCCCCGAATCCGTCTGGAACCGGCTCAGCCTTTCCTGGGTGGCCTTCTTCCTGTTCATGGGCTGCCTCAACCTGTTCATTGCCTTCAATTTCACGACCGATACCTGGGTCAATTTCAAACTGTTCGGCGGCATGGGCCTGTTGTTCGTCTTCATCGTCGGGCAAGGTCTGCTGCTGTCGAAATACGTGCAGGAAGAAAAATAATGCTCTACGTCATCATCGGTGAAGACCGCGCCGGCTCGCTCGAACAACGCCTGGCCGCCCGCCCCGCCCATCTTGAGCGCCTGCAGGCTCTGCAGGCCGAAGCCCGCCTGATCCTGGCCGGCCCCTGTCCGGCCATCGATTCGCCCGATCCCGGCCCGGCCGGTTTCTCGGGCAGCATCATCATTGCCGAATTCGCTTCGCTTGCCGCCGCGCAAGCCTGGGCCGACGCCGACCCTTACATCGCCGCCGGCGTCTATGAAAAAGTCGTCGTCAAACCGTTCAAGAAAGCGCTGCCGGCGTGAGTACGCTTGAACTGCTGCGCGAACGCCTCGCCGTATTGCAGGCGGAATCGATTGCCATCGAAGACGAGTCGCACCGTCACGCCGGCCATGCCGGCGCCAGGGATGGCGGCCACTTCGTTCTGGACATCGTCGCCCCGGTGTTTGCCGGCAAGACCACGGTCGCCCGCCACCGCCTGGTTTATGACGCGGTCGGCGACCTGATGCGCGGCAAAATACATGCTTTGGCCATCAACGCCCGCGCGCCCGGCGAAGTATAATTTTCTGGTTTTCCCCCACCCCAAGGATGAATTACATGCTCAAACTTTCCCGTCTGGCTGCCCTGCTCGTTGCTGGCGCCATCGTTTCGGCGCCGGTACTGGCTGCAGAAAAGGGCAAGCCCGTAGCGACGGTTAACGGCGTCGCCGTTTCGCAAGCAGTCTTTGATGCCTTCCTGGCCGAGCAAAAGGCCCAGGGCGCTCCCGACTCGCCCGAACTGAAAAATGCGGTCAAGGAAGAACTGGTCCGCCGCGAAGTCATCGCCCAGGAAGCAAAGAAAAAGGGCCTCGACAAGAAGAGCGAAGTCCAGGGCCAGGTTGATCTTGCCCGCCAGGCCGTGCTGATCCGTGCCTTCCTCTCCGATTACTCGCGCGCCCATCCGGTCACCGATGCCCAGCTCAAGGCCGAATACGACGGCATCAAGGCCACTCTCGGCAATACCGAATACAAGGTCCGCCACGTGCTGGTCGACAAGGAAGATGATGCCAAGGCGATCATCGCCAAGCTCGACAAGGGCGAAAAGTTCTCCGAACTGGCCAAGCAGTCGAAGGATCCGGGCTCCAAGGACAAGGGTGGCGAACTCGACTGGAGCACGCCGAGCTCCTACGTCAAGCCGTTTGCCGAAGCGATGACCAAGCTGAAGAAGGGTGAATACACCAAGGCACCGGTCAAGTCCGATTTCGGCTACCACGTCATCCAGCTCGACGACTCGCGTTCGCTGACCCCGCCGCCGTTCGAACAGGTCAAGCCGCAACTGCAACAACGCGTCACCAACCGCCAGATCGAACAGCTGGTCAGGGACCTGCGCGAAAAGGCCAAAGTCGACTGAGCTCGCCTGCCCCATGCGATAATGCCCGCTTGCAAGCGGGCATTTTTGTTTGGGGAACGGGTTGTTCAGCTTGAAAAAAATCTTTGCCGGTGACGCCGGCGCGCTGGCCGAGAACCAGCTTCAGAACGACATTCTCTACGACCAGGGAAAAACCGGCCTACTCTGCCGGGAGGCCGTTTTTGACCGGCAGAACCGTCTGGCCGGCCACCTCTTCCGTCTTTACCGGTCAGCCCTGCTGGCCAATGGGCCGGACGACGTCCAGCACCTGATCGACGACCTGCTGCTCAACACCTTGCTGGCCAGCAATGCCGCCTGGAATACCCTGCCGGCCTTCGTACCGCTCTCCTCGATCACGCTGCGGCAAGCAACGGTCGACCGCCTGCCCGGCGAAAACCTGGTGCTGTTGCTGCATCTCTCGAATCGCGACACCGATACGGCAACACTGCGCGACAAGCTTGCGCAACTGCGCCAGCGCGGCATCGGCATCGGGCTGAGCCATCGCCCCGGCCACCCGGCCTTCAGCCACGTCGCCCCCCTGGCCGACTACGGTGTCATTGATGTGGCCGGCAGCGATGCCGGCAATGTCCGCGACATTTCCGTGGCCTTCCGGGCCAGCGAGAAACAACCGCCGGTACATCTGTTTGCCGCCAACATCGACAGCCTGGACGAACACAGACTCTGCCAGCAATGGCATTTCAATTTCTTCCACGGCAACTTTGCCGCCACCGCCCCGGCCAGACCGGGAATACGCCAGGTTGACCCGCACAAGATTCACCTTCTGAACCTGCTGCGCCTGGTCCAGGGTGAAGCGGAAACGCCGGAAATTGCTGCCGCCATGAAGCATGACCCGGTATTGACCTTCCGCATCCTGCGTTACCTGAATTCACCGGTGATCGGCCTCAACCACCGCATCGATTCGATCAGCCAGGCCTTGATCATGCTCGGCCGGCAGCGTCTGACGCGCTGGCTGGCCATCCTGCTCTTTTCGGTCAACGAGGCCAATTTCGCGGACTGGATGCTGGTCGAAAGTGCCCTGACCCGCGGCAAGCTGATGGAAGACCTGGCAATGCTGACTTCGCCGCCGCTGCCGCCAGACCCGCTTTTCCTGACCGGAATTTTTTCCTGCCTGGAGCGTCTGCTGCAACAGCCCTTGCACGAAATCATCGAAGAACTGCCGCTTGCCCAGGAAATCAGCCAGGCCCTGCTCGAGCGGAGCGGCCCTTACGCGGCGCTGCTCGCCGTGGCCGAAGCAAGCGAGAGCCATGATCCGGCACAACTGCAGGATGCAGCGGTCGACGCCGGAATCAGCCCGAAAAGCATCAACAGCGCCCTGCTCGGCGCCACCGCCTGGGCCAGCGAAGTGACCGAACACTGGGAATAGCCAAGCCTGGATAAACCAGTACGGATACTGCGCCGACGCTTAGGCCAAACAGCTGCAAAGGCTGGCTAGGCCAGCCACTCGCACATATCCTCGATCAGGTCATCAATCGCCGCCAGCGACAAGCCCAAGCTTTCACAGGCGACCGAAGCTGCCTTGTGCCACTCCTGTTCGCCATGGTCACCCGCCTGCAGGCGGATGATGTGTTCGGCGAGCACGACAATCGAAATCAGACGTTTTACGTCCTCGGAAACACGCCCCGGCTCGGCCAGCAAACGATAGTCGTGATGATGCAGGATGCCTTCGGCAACGAATGACGGCAAATGCCAGCGGCGCGCCAGGAAATAACCGACCACAGCATGATTGGTGCCGAGATGACGCTCTTCGACCTCGGTGAAACTCTGCTCATCTGCCACGTTGGCCTCGGCCAGTGCGGCCCTGGCCTGCGGAAAGCGCTTCATCAACAGCGGAATGCCGCAATCGTGGAAAAGTCCGAAGGTGTAGGCAACATCAGGCCGCACGCAACGCAGACGGCGCGCCAACTCGGCTGCAAGACGGGCGGTCTGGGCTGAAGAGTCCCAGAAACGATCCAGCGACACATCCGGCGCACCGGACAAGGCCACTTTCAGCAACTGGGTTACCAGCAGATTGAATACCTGCTGCGTCCCCAGTATTTGCAGCGCCTGGGTAATGGAGTTGAGCGGTCGCCCCGTCGAAAAGGCCGGCGAATTGGCAACCTGCATCAGACAACCGGAGAGAGCGACATCCGTGCTGATGTGACGCGCGATTTCCCGTTGATCCGGCGTTTCCTTTTTCAGTTCGGCATCAACGGCCAGCAAAACGGCAGGGCAAGGCGGAAAGTCGACGCCCTGCAACAAACTCAACAACGCTTTCTCTTCGGTTACGGCATTCATGCTGACGGCTCCTGGTTGGCCGTTACAGCTTAACCCCTCAACGAAACCCGGCAAATACGACAAAAGTCATAATTGATATTCCGCACCGCCGCCCAGCATGGCCATTTCGACCACATGCCGGGAAAGATGCGGCGCAAATCCGGCAATCAGATCGTAGTCGTAACGCCGCAAATACGTGCCGCGACGCAGCGCCAGCCGTGTCGTGTTCGACTCGAACAGATGCGCCGCATCCATTGCCACCAGACCGGTATCGCGCTGGGCGTCGAAAGCCAGCCCGGAAATGATGCCAAGCCCGAGGCCAAGGCTGACATAGGTCTTGATCACGTCGGCATCGAGAGCGGTGAGCACGATGTTGGGCTGCGTCCCGACCCGCTCGAAAGCACGATTGATACGGGAACGGCCGGTAAAGGCCGAGTCATAGGTGACCAGCGGCCAGCGCACCAGTTCGTTGAGCGACAAAGGTTGCGTCGCCAGGATCGGGTGCCCTTCGGGGGCAATCACGCAATGGCTCCACTGGCGCACCGGCAACGTGACGAGTTGCGGATACTGGTCGAGCGACTCGGTCGCGATGCCGATATCGACTTCGCCATTGACCACCCATTCGGCGATCTGGGTCGGGCTGCCCTGGTGCATCTCGAGCTTGACGGTCGGATGCTTGGCGACGAAATCGCGCACCACGACCGGCAGCGCATAGCGCGCCTGGGTGTGCGTCGCACCGAGAACCAGACGGCCGGTTTCACCGCTGGCGAATTCGGCGCTCGCCCGCTTGAGGTTTTCGGCTTCGCGCAAGATGCGCTCGGCAATCGCCAGTACTGATTTGCCAGGCTCGGTGATACCGGTAAAGCGCTTGCCGCTGCGCTCGAAAATGGAAATCCCCAGTTCGTCCTCAAGCAGCTTGACCTGTTTGGAAATGCCGGGCTGGGAGGTATAGAGCGACTCCGCCGCCTCCGAGACATTGAGTCCCTGACGCTGGATTTCGACGATGTAACGTAGTTGTTGAAGTTTCATTTCTGGATTGAGGATCGAGGATCGAGGATCGAGGATCGAGCACTGTTGCTAACAGCTCAATCCTGGATCCTCGCGTTCTTAATAACCTTTAGCTATACCAATCTAACTCAATATTCTTTTTGTTTCAAATCGCCACTGCTACGATGCGCGCCATGGATTATCTCTACACCCTTTCCGGCTTTGCCGTTGGTGCCATTGTCGGTCTGACCGGCGTTGGCGGCGGCTCGCTGATGACGCCGCTGCTCGTGCTGCTGTTTGGCGTACATCCGGCGACGGCGGTCGGCACCGACCTGCTCTACGCGGCGCTGACCAAGGCCGGCGGCACCGTCGCGCACGGCAGGAAGGGTCACATCGACTGGGCTATCACCGGCCGCCTGGCGCTGGGCAGCATCCCGGCCGCAGCCCTCACCATCATCGTCCTCTCGCAGTTGCCCAAGGGCAGCAACGTGCTCGGCCAGATCATCTCGAATGGCCTCGGCTTCGCGCTGGTGCTGACCGCCATCGCCATCCTGTTCGGCCGCAAGCTGCGCGAATATGCCAGCCAGCACGAAGAATCGGCCCTGCGCAAATGCTGCCTGGGCAAGATCACAGTGGCCGTCGGCGCCATTCTCGGCGTGCTGGTCACCATTTCTTCCGTCGGCGCCGGCGCCCTTGGCGTCGCCGCCCTTTACTTCCTCTACCCCAAACTTTCGCCGATCAGGATTGTCGGATCGGATGTTGCCCATGCCGTGCCGCTGACCCTGGTCGCCGGCCTCGGCCACTGGACCATGGGCGGGGTCGACTGGTCCTTGCTCGGCAGCCTGCTGCTCGGTTCGCTGCCGGGTATCTGGCTGGGCACCCAGGTTTCGACCAAGGTCCCGGAACATATTTTGCGTCGCCTGCTGGCCACCATGCTCGTGGTCATCGGCGGCAAGCTGATCGTTGCTTAAGGAATTTTCATGTACAAATACGATGCCATCGACCGCCAGCTGATCAACGAGCGGGTCGAGCAATTCCGTGACCAGGTCAGCCGCTGGCAGGCCGGCGAACTGGCCGACGACGAGTTCCGTCCGCTGCGCCTGCAAAACGGCCTCTACATCCAGCGCCATGCGCCGATGTTCCGCATCGCCGTGCCCTACGGCATGCTCAATTCGGCCCAGCTGCGCCGCATGGCTCATGTCGCGCGCAAGTACGACCGCGGCTACGGCCACTTCACGACCCGCCACAATCTGCAGTTGAACTGGCCGAAGATCGAGGACGTGCCTGACATCCTAGCCGAACTGGCCGAAGTCGAGATGCACGCCATCCAGACTTCCGGCAACTGCCTGCGCAACATCACCACCGACCAGTTCGCCGGCGTCGCTGCCGACGAAATCATCGACACGCGCCCGCTCGCCGAGATCCTGCGCCAGTGGACGACCTTCCATCCGGAATTCGCCTTCCTGCCGCGCAAGTTCAAGATCGCCATTTCCGGCACCGAGCAAGATCGCGCCGTGACCTGGTTCCACGACATCGGCCTGCATCTCAAGGTCGTCGATGGCCAGGTCGGCTTCACCGTAATCGTCGGCGGCGGTCTCGGCCGTACCCCGATCCGCGGCGAGGTCGTGCGCGACTTCCTGCCCTGGCAGGACATCCTGACCTACTGCGAAGCCATCCTGCGCGTCTATAACCGCGCCGGCCGCCGCGACAACGCCTACAAGGCGCGTATCAAGATTCTCGTCCAGGCACTTGGCGTCGAAGCCTTCGCCAAGCTGGTCGAAGAGGAATGGGCGCACGGCAAGGGCGGCCCGGCCACCATCACGCAGTCCGAGTACGACCGCATTGCTGCGCATTTCACCGCACCGGCCTACGAAAGCCCGGGCGACACCGTATTGCCCGAGGAAAAAGCCTTCCGCCGCTGGGTCGACCGCTGCAGGCAGCCGCACAAGGTTGCCGGCTACACCGCCGTCACGTTGTCGCTCAAGGCGCACGGCGTGGCGCCGGGCGACATCACTTCCGACCAGATGGAAGTCGTTGCCGACCTCGCCGACCAATACAGCTTCGGCGAACTGCGCATCAGCCACGAGCAGAACATCATCCTCGCCGACGTCAAACAAGCCGATCTCTACGCCGTCTGGCAGATAGCCAAAGAAAACGGCCTGGCGACGCCCAACATCGGTCTGCTGACCAGCATGATCTGCTGCCCGGGCGGCGATTTCTGCGACCTCGCCAATGCCAAGTCGATTCCCATCGCCACCGCCATCCAGGCCCGTTTCGACAATCTCGACTACCTGTTCGATATCGGCGAAATCGACCTCAACATTTCCGGCTGCATGAATGCCTGCGGCCACCATCACGTCGGCCACATCGGCGTGCTCGGTGTCGACAAGAACAACGACGAGTTCTACCAGGTCACGCTGGGCGGCCGCCAGGGCTACCAGGCCAGGCTAGGCAAGGTGATCGGCCCGTCGTTTGCCGCGAACGAGATGCCGGACGTCGTCGAGAAGATCATCTCGGTGTATCTGGAGCAGCGTAGCGACGAGGAGCGCTTCCTCGACACCTTCGATCGCATCGGCATCGACCCGTTCAAGAACCGCGTATATGAAGGCCGCGCCCACGGCAAAGCCAAGGCAGCAGACAAGGAGACCGCATAATGGCCCAACTGATCAAAGACAAGGCCGTAGCGGTCGACACCTGGAAAACGCTTGAATTGGCCGAGGGCGAAACGCCGGAAACGGTTGCCCTGCCCGCCGGCGACATCATTTTCCCGCTGCCCGTCTGGCAGGCGCGCAAGACCGAGATCATCTCGACCTGCAAGCGCATCGGCCTGCTCATCCAGCCCGACGAGCGCGTTGAAGACGTGGCCGGCGACCTCGAATATTTCATCGTGATCGCCGTCAATTTCCCCAAGTTCGTCGATGGCCGCGGCTATTCCACGGCCAGCCTGCTGCGCCAGCGCTATGCCTACCAGGGCGAATTGCGCGCCGTCGGCGACGTGCTGCACGACCAGCTTTTCTTCATGCAGCGCGTCGGCTTCGACAGCTACGCACTGAAGGATGGCAAGAATGCGGTGCACGCCGTCAACAAGGGCTTTTCCAGCTTCGGCGATGCCTACCAGGCCTCGACCAGCCAGCCGCAACCGCTTTTCCGCCGCCGTTCCTGAGATTTCCCGATGACGCCCAGCCTGCTCAAGATCACCCCCGAACTGACCGCCAGCGTCGCCGCCAGGACGGCGACGGCACAAGCCCTGCTCGCCGACATCGCCGGCAACTGGGCGCCGGCCGCCTTTGCCAACAGCCTCGGTGCCGAAGACATGGTGCTGACCGACCTGATCGTCAAGGCCGGGCTGCCGATCGAGATCTTCAGTCTCGACACCGGCCGCCTGCCACTCGAAACCTACGACCTGATGGCCGCCGTGCAAGCGCATTACGGCCTCAAACTGAAAATCTACTTCCCGCAGGCGTCGACCGTTGAGGACTACGTGCGCGCCAACGGCATCAACGCCTTCTACGAGTCGATCGAGCTGCGCAAGGGCTGCTGCTACGTGCGCAAGGTCGAACCGCTCAAGCGCGCCCTGGCCGGCAAGAAGGCCTGGATCACCGGCATGCGCGCCGAACAGGCCGCAACGCGCGGCAACCTGGCAACACGCGAATACGACGCAGGCAACGGCCTGGAGAAATTCAACCCGCTCGCCGACTGGTCGGAAAAGGAAGTCTGGACCTACATCAAGCAGAACGCCGTCCCCTACAACGCCCTGCACGACAAGTTCTTCCCCAGCATCGGCTGCGCCCCCTGCACCCGCGCCATCTCGCTTGGCGAAGACATCCGCTCCGGCCGCTGGTGGTGGGAATCGCCGGACTCGAAAGAGTGTGGCTTGCACGTAAAAGGCTGATCCGGCGATCTGCGCAGGCTAATTTCGCAACGCGAAGTTAAGGAGCAACGCTCCGGCCGCAGCTAAAGTGCTGATACCAAGGAATGTGGCCTTCATTTGAAGGCCACCTCCTGAATCAGCACTTCAGCGCAGGCTAAACGCGCAGCGACGTTAAGCCCCGCAGGGGCGGCCGTAGCTAAAGCCCGGACTCGAAGGAGTGTGGCTTGCACGTCAAGGGCTGATATAAAACTGTAACCAAAGCAGGCTTTGCTGCACCGCAGCAACAGTGATAGTCTCTCGCCTATAAAAATCCGTTTTAAGCGAGAAACAGCATGAGCGAAATTGATCTGAAGCGCTTTTTCCTCGAACAGGTCCGTCTGTTCGAGAACTTCCCGGCTGACAAGGTCGAGGAAATCGTCATCAAGTCGCGTCTGGCGACTTATGAAGGCAATGAAGCCATTCTTGAAACCGGCGACGAAGGCCGTTTCATCGGCGTCATGATCAGCGGCCACGCCGAGATCTCGATGACCGACAACACCGGCACCCGCTCGGTGATCGCCCAGCTCGGCGTCGGCGATGTCTTCGGCGTCATGTCGCTGCTTACCGGCGACCGCATCGTCGCCGACGTGATCGCCGGCAATCGCTGCTTCGTGCTGATGATTCCGCAGGAAGTCTTCAACTCGCACATCCTGACCAACCCCAAGGCGCTCGGCTACCTGTCGCGCCTGCTCGCCGACCGCACCCGCGTCATGTCGGTCGATCTGGTCACCGCCCAGGCCAACGCCGTCAGCAAGTCGAGCGATCCCTACGCGCTGTCGCTGACCACCAAGGAGCCGGGCAAGGTCGTCGTGCTCAATGTCGGCATCAGCCAGATCCATTTCGGCATCTACGACACGCTGGAAAGCGGCGCCGACGTGCATGGCATCATCGACCATGCCGACAAGCAGGTCGCCAAGATCACCGTGACCGTCGGCCCGCAGCAGAAGGTCATCGAGCACGCACCGTTCAAGCTCTCCGACCTGTTTGCCGTGATGACCGAAGCCACCGCCCTGCTCGGCCCGTCCTTCACCTTCCATCCGGAAGACGTCACCGCGATCGGCCATCGCGTCGTGCATGGCGGCAACAAGTTCTCCAGCTCGGTCGTCATCACGCCGTCGGTGATCGCCGACATCGAAGAACTGGCAATTTTCGCGCCGCTGCACAACCCGGTGAATGTCGCCGGTATCCGCGTCGCGCAAAAGCAGTTCCCGGGCGTACCGCAGGTTGCCGTATTCGACACCGCCTTCCACCAGACGCTGGCGCCCTACGCCTACCTCTACGGCCTGCCCTACGATCTGTACAAGCAGCACGGCATTCGTCGCTACGGCTTCCACGGCACGTCGCACCGCTATGTTTCGTTGAAGTCGGCTGAAGTCCTCAAGCGCCCGCTCGGCGAACTCGAAATCGTCTCCTGCCACCTCGGCATCGGCGCCTCGCTGTGCGCTATCGATCACGGCCGTTCGATCGACACGACGATGGGCATGACGCCGACTGACGGTCTGATCATGCCTAGCCGTTCGGGCAGCATCGATCCGGCGGTGATGATCCACCTGATGGAACAACACGGCATGTCGCCGGAACAGCTGTCCACGCTGATCAACACCGAGAGCGGCCTCAAGGGCATCTCCGGCATTTCCAGCGACATCCACGAGATCGAAGCCGCGGCGGCCGAAGGCGAACACCGCGCCCTGCTCGCACACAAGGCTTTCTGCTACCAGGTGCGCAAGAACATCGGCGCCTACGTCGCGGCGATGGGTGGCATCGACGTCCTCGCCTTCACCGGCGACATCGGCGAGACCAGCGCCACGGTGCGCAGCCTGGCCTGCCAGGGCCTTTCCTACATGGGCATCAAGCTCGACGAGGAAAAGAACCGCAACCTCGGCCAGTTCGAAGGCTACGCAGTCATTTCCGCCGACGACTCGCCGGTCACCATCCTGGTTGTCGCCAATGACGACGAGCGTCTGGTCGCCTGGGAAGCCCTGCGCGCCATCGAACGCAACCAGTTGCTGCAGGAAGCCAAGGCCGACGACACGCCGGCCATTCCGGTCGAGATTTCGGCGCACCACGTGCATCTGTCGCAAGCCGACGTCGAGAAGCTGTTCGGCCCCGGCCACCAGCTGACGCCGATGCACGAACTGTCGCAACCCGGCCAGTACGCCTGCGAAGAGCAGGTGCACCTGGTCGGCCCGAAGGGACGCATCGCCAAGGTGCGCGTGCTCGGCCCGACCCGCAAGGAAACCCAGGTCGAAATCGCGATGACCGAGCAGTTCAAGCTCGGCGTGCAACCGCCGATCCGCCAGTCCGGCGACCTCGCCGGCACGCCCGGCGTGACGCTGGAAGGCCCGTACGGCAGCTCGACCATAGAACGCGGCGTGGTTTGCGCCCAGCGCCACATCCACATGTCGCCGGAAGATGCGATGCGTTTCCGCGTGCGCGACAACTACATCGTCCGCGTCCGTGTCGAAGGCGAGCGCGAACTGATCTTCGGCGACGTCGTGGTCCGGGTCAATCCGGCTTTCCGCCTGGCCATGCACATCGATACCGATGAAGGCAATGCCGGCAACCTGAAGACCGGCATGCTCGGCTACATCGAGGAAATCCAGAGCCGCGCCTGATCAAGGCAACATAAAAAAGGGGGATGACCGGCAACGGTCATCCCCCTTTTTGCTTCAAGCTTCAGGAATGGCGACGATGCTGGCGCAAACCGCATCCAGCTCGGCCGCCAGCGGCAAAATCGCCGCTTCGACGAGGTCGACCGCTGCCTGATCACGCAACAGGCTGTTGAGCTGCGTCGCCAGCCGATAGACTTCGCTGATCCCAAGCGAACCGGAAGCGCCCTTCAATGCGTGCGCAATCCGTTCCGCCTTTGCCGCCTCACCCTGCGCCAGCAACTCACGAATCTGAGGTACGTCACGACCATGATTGGCGACGAACAAGTGCAGCAGATGCAGCAGTCGCTCACGTTTGCCGCGGGTAATCGCCAGACCGACACTCAGATCCACGCCGGGAATCACGAAATCCTCCGACGGTGCGCTTGCCACTACCGGATCAGGTGAAACAAGCGGCGCCTCGCCCGCCGCCGGCAGCCATTTGAGCAAGGCGGCATAGAGTGCAGCCGGATCAACCGGCTTGGCGACAAAGTCATTCATCCCGGCGGCCAGACATGCCTCGCGGTTTTCGGCAAAGACATTGGCCGTCATCGCCAGGATGGGCAAGGCACTCATCCCGGGCAGCGCACGAATCCGGCGGGTCGCTTCCAGGCCGTCCATGACCGGCATCTGCATGTCCATCAGGACCAGCTCGCAGGATCCCGCCTGCAGCTTTTCCAGGGCCTCGCCGCCATGTTCGGCAATATCGACCACGATGCCGGCATAGTTGAGCAATTCAAGTGCGACCTCACGATTGATCGCGTTGTCCTCACAGAGCAGGACCCGGCGCCCGGAAAAATCACGCAACAGCCGTTGTTCTGCTGCCTCCGCCCCCGCATCGAGCGGCGAATTGATCGGCAAATCGGCCTTGCTGCCGGCAATCACCAGCTGGAAGCAGGCGGTGAACCAGAAGGTGCTGCCTTCGCCGGGCACGCTGCTCACCCCGGCCTCACCGCCCATCAGTTCGGCCAGGTGACGGGTAATGACCAGCCCGAGCCCGGTTCCGCCATAGTGCCGGGTGGTCGAATTGTCGGCCTGCTCAAATGCATTGAACAGGCGGCCCAAGACCTCGGGCTCGACACCGATGCCGGTATCGCTGACTTCGAAACGCAGACTGACCACATTCCCGCTGATCCCGAGCAGGCTGCAGCACAAGCTGACGCTGCCTTGTTCGCTGAACTTCACGGCATTGCCGAGATAATTGAGCAACGCCTGCTTCAGTCGGGTCGGATCGCCGCGCAGATGTCCGCCCAGCTCGGGCGGCGCCGCGACATGCAGGACCAGCCCCTTGGCTTGCGCCTTGTGACGCATCAGCGCACCGGCACTCTCCAGCAGTTCGCCCAGATCAAACTCGATGGTTTCAAGTTCGAACTTGCCGGCCTCGATTTTCGAGATGTCGAGAATGTCGTTGATCACCCCGGTCAGGTGGTCGGCCGACTGCTTGATCTTGCCCAGCTTGTCGAGCTGCTCTTCATCCTGGCAGACACGCAGGAGCAGATGGGTCAGCCCGGCGATTGCATTCATCGGCGTACGGATTTCGTGGCTCATGTTGGCCAGGAAAGCACTCTTCGCACGACTCGCGACTTCCGCCGCATCCTTGGCGGCAAGCAGCTCGCCGGTGCGCTGCTCGACCAGTTCTTCAAGATGGTGGCGGTGCTGTACCAGTTCTTCGTTGATGCGTTTCTTCTCGGTAATGTCCTGCTTGATCGCCAGGTAATGCGTCACCTCACCACCGGGCTGGCGAATTGGCGAAATCACCGCATGTTCGTAATAGATTTCGCCGTTCCTGCGCCGGTTGATCAGTTCGCCGGTCCACACCTGCCCTGCCCGCAACGCACGCCACAAGGCCATATAAGTTGCCGCCGGCGTCTGCCCGGAGCCCAGCAGCCGCATGTTGCGTCCAAGCACCTCATCCAGCGAATAACCGCTGGTCTCGACAAAGGCCTGATTGACGTACTCGATATTGGCCTCGAGGTTGGTGATGACGACCGTCTCGGGGCTTTGCTCGACCGCCTGCGACAGCTTGCGCAACTGGCTTTCGATCAGTTTCTGATCCTCAAGCATGCTGAGCAGCGCCAGGCGCGTGCTTTCGGCCTCTGCCAGCAAGCGATGCGCCTCGTTGCGGGCCACACCGGCCGCCTCTTGCGCGGCCAGGCGGTCGCTGACATTGCGCGACAGCACCATGAAGCGCCGTGGCCGGGCATCGCCCGCCTTGAGCGAGGTCGACAATTCGAACCACTGCCGGCCAAGTCCGGGCAGATCGAGTGAAATCAGCTGACCGCGGCTATCACCGGTTTGCAAGGCTTCAGCCAGCGCTCCCATGATGACGGTGGCGGCTGCTTCCGGCATGACTTCCGCCACCGTCCGCCCGATCAACTCTTCGCGGCTGGTCGCCAGTTCATCCTCGTGTGCCTGGCTCCAGACATTGCAGTAGCGGCCGTTTTCATCGACCTCGAAAAGCAGGTCGGGGATTGCCCGCAAGGTGGCCGCCAACTCGTCACCCAGATCGCGCACCGCCTTTTCGGCGCGTTGCTGCTCGGTAATATCCGTCGAAACGCCCAGCAGGCCGATGATCTGGCCGTCCGCATCGCGCATCGGCACCTTGACTGCAACGTAGCTGCGGCTCTCGCTGTTGATTCGCGTGATCCGGTTTTCGACATGGCGCAGGCTTTCACCCTGTTCAATCACCCGCCGGTCGTTGGCGCGCAAGCGCTCCACCGATTCGGCATCAAAGAAGTCCTCATCCGGATGGCCGACAACCTCTTCATACGAACGCCCGAACAATTCGCAGGTCGCGCGGTTGGCAAACTGGTAGCGATAATCGCGGCCCTTGATGAAGATATAGCCGCCAACCCCGTCGACAATGGCACTCAGGCGCTCGCGCTCCTCGCTGAGTTGCCGGGTCCGGCGCCCGACCTGGCGACGCAGCAGCAGGTTCCAGACGAGGAGCAGCAGCGCCAGCGCCACAACGCCGGCAAAGCCGAAGATCAATTCGCTGCGATACGCCCCCACCGCCAGTTCCCGCCCCATCCACTTGTCGTGCAGGGCCTGCTGTTCACTCCCGGAAATGGCCGCAAAACCGCGGTTGACCGTTGCCAGCAGGGCGGCATCCCCTTTTTTGACCGCCCGGTGCAGTTGACCGGTATACAGGTTGAAAGCCTGGCGGAATGCCTTGTCCGCATCGACCTGGCGCAACAGGAAATTGGCCGGGGCCTCGTCGAGACAGAAAATGCGCACCTCGCCGGCGACGGCAGCATCCACCAGTGCCTTGTAACTCGGGTAGGCATCCAGACGCAGCACGCCCCGGGCTGCCAGATAATCAGCGCAGGAGTCGCCCTTCTTGACACCGACCGCAAAGCCCTTGAGCGTTTTCAGCCCGTCGATGCCCTGGATGCTGTGATGCACGTAAATCGGCACCGGCAGATCGGCATAGGGCGCGGTGAAATCCATCTTCGCCTCACGCTCGGGCGTGCGGAAAATGGTATCGATGACATTTGTCTGACCGGCGGCAAAGTGCTGCTGCGCGACGGCCCAGTCAACCGCATCGATATCGACGGCGACCCCGGTCTTTTCCTGCCAGAGCGCCCACAGATCGATCAGGTAGCCCTTCAGTTCGCCATCATCATCGCGAAAGACATAAGGCGGGTAGTTGTCGTCCATGCTGACGCGCAGGCGCTGCCCCCCGTCCGCCAGGGCACTGCTCAGGCCAGACAGCACAAAACAGGCAAGCAGGAGCAGTCGACCGGTAGCTTGTCGCAAAACCCTCATGCCGCGTCTCCACTTCCGGCCACACTGGCATAGCGTGGCGCCTCACCAAGACGGGCCAGCAAGGCATTGACCTCGCGTTTCAGTTCGATCACCCGGCCCTCGCGGCCCAAGGTGGCCTGCTGCCAGCGCCGCAATTCGTCAATCCGGCTGCGCAATTCGTCGTTGCGCAAGCGGCTTTCGATGGCGACGCCGGCAAGTGCGGTTGCCGCAGCAACGTAGAGGGAGACATTGCTGCCCACATCCAGGCGCGGCGTGCGCCAGTACACCGCGAAGGTTCCGAGCACCTTGCCGACAGTCGACTTGATCGGCGAAGACCAGCAGGCGGCAAGACCATGCCCGAGCGCGAGTTCCTTGTAATCGGCCCAGAGCGGGTCGCTGGCAATGTCGCCGACAAACACTTCCTCGCCGCGATAGGCCGCCGTGCCGCAGGAACCGACTTGCGGGCCAATCCGGGCGCCATCGATGGCCTGCGAATAAGCAAGCGGCAGATCGGGAGCCGCCCCGTGCCGCAGATGCTGCCCCTCCTCGTCGAGCAACAGCACGGAACAGACGATACCGGGTTCCACTGCCTGAATCTGGCGAACAATGAAATCGAGAACGTCGCTCAGCAAGGAGCCGCGCGAAATACGCTCGAGAATGGCATTGCTGAACTCCAGCATCGCTTGTTGCCGCTGGCGTTCGCTCACATCGGTGAGGATGAACAGGAACTCGTCGCTCAGCACGATGCCGGAAAACTCGATGTGCCGCCGGCTGCCATCCTTGCAGGTGACACTCCGCTCGAAAGACTGCAAGGTGCCATCGGCGGCCATCGCCGCCTTTTCCTGCCAGGCATTACGAAACTCGTTGCGCTGCTCTTCATCGGGGTAGGCCAGCAACCACCAGGCGGCAAGATTGGGCAGATCTTCCCGGGTATAACCAAAGAGACGTTCAAAATGGGGGTTGAGAAAGACGATCTCCTGGCGCGCATTCAAATGGGCAATCGCCAGCGGCACCTTTTCCATGAGATCACGAAAGCGGGCCTCGCTCTGACGCAGCAGCGCTTCCGATTCCTTCTGGGCCGAAATATCGATCGCCACCCCGGCCGAGCGCACCGGCCGGCCATCGGCGTCACGCTCCAGCACCTTGCCGCGGATCGAAACCCAGCGCGGCTTGCCTTCGCCATTGCGAATACTGCAATCGAGGGACAAAAGCTCCTGTTCACCGCGCCGCATCCGCTCCAGGCCGGCGACCAGAAGTTCGCGATCAGCCGGCTTGAGGCGCTGCAGCACGCTGTCGATCGCCTCCAGCGTGCTGCCGGAAACGCTCTCCATCATGCCGTTCAGGGCGGTGCTGCGCACCAGTTGCCCGCGGATGTCGTCAAACTCCCAGGTACCGACACCGGTCGCCTCAAGCACCATGCTCATGCGATCCTCGAGCTGCACGCGACTTTGCCCCATCAGGGCCATGCCCAGCTTTTCCAGCATGCGATGCTGGCTGAGCACACCGACAAACAGGCCGCTCCGGTCAACGACGCCAAGATGGCGAAAACCGGATTGCTCCATGCACCGGGATGCTTCGTCGACGGAAGCATCGATACTGATCGTGAGAAGCGGCGCACTCATCACCTCAGCCAGGCGGACCGAGTGCGGATCAAGATGCTGCGCCAGCAACGCCGGCACGTCGCGCTCGGTCAGGATGCCCTCGGCCACGCCATCGCGCCCGACGATGACGTAATCGAGCTTGCATGAAGCCATGGTTTCCAGCGCAAAGGCCAGGGGCAGGTCCGGATGAATCAGCTTGCCGCCCTGGTCGATCACGGTATTCAGGCTCTGGATCAAGGCCAGCAGGTCGGTACCCAGATGCCGGCGAAAATCGGTTTCGCTGGCCAGTCCGCACAAGGCGCCGGCCTCATCGACCAGTACCAGATGGCGTATGCCGCAATTGGCCATCATGATCTGTGCCGACGAAAAATCGAGATTGTGCGGCACGGTCAGCAGCGGCGCGCTCATCACAGCCCGCACCGGCCGCGCATCGGCAGAACCGGTATACATCAGACGCACCAGATCACGCTCGGTGACGATCCCAACCGGCCGGCCGTTCTCGACAACGACCAGCGACGACACATGCCTTGCGGCAAAACGCCTGACCGCTTCATCAAGCGGCGTATCGGGCGATACGGTAGACACCGCCTGCGTGGCAATATCGGAAAGCTTCAAATGGGAAACCGAGTTCATTGTCATTTTGTCCGCGGGCGCGACGGTAATGGTTTTCAGGTAATGCGCTTCGCTGAGTGTACTCCCAGTCGATGGCGACAGAGCATTCCGGAGGGCGTCAAATCGCCATTTCTGCCGCCTTGGCGTACACTGCTCACCTTGACTACCTGGCAGCTTGCCCGATGCAAAACGAACATTTCATTCCGGGCAAAGACGCCTCCCTCGAACAATCCATCGCCTCAATGCAAGCCAGCCTGGCGGCACGCGGTTTCGATCTCGAGGAATGTACCTGGCTCAACCCGGTCGACAACGTATGGTCGGTCCATGTCCGCAACCGCGCCTGCCACCTGATGTTCACCAACGGCAAGGGCACCAGCCAGCTGGCTGCGCGTGCCAGCGCGCTGGGCGAATTCTGTGAACGCCTGGCCTGCAACTATTTCTGGAACCACTACTATCTCGGCGAACAGTGGGCCACAGGCGAATTCGTGCATTACCCGCGCGAACGCTGGTTCCCGGCGGTCGACGCCGCCTGGCCGGCCGAATTGCTGACCCCCGAGTTGCAGGCCTTCTACAACCCGGACAACAGCATTCCGGCCGACATGCTGGTCGACCTGAACAGCGGCAACTTCGAGCGCGGCATCTGCGCCCTGCCCTACGTACGCCAGGCCGATGCGGCCGAGGTCTTCTTTCCGGTCAACCTGATCAGCAACCTCTACGTCAGCAACGGCATGGCGGCCGGCAACACGCCAGCCGAGGCACGCGCCCAGGCACTCGCCGAAATCCTCGAGCGCCACGTCAAGTTCAAGGTCATTGCGGAAGGTCTTTGCCTGCCGGACGTGCCGGCAGAAGTCATTGGCCGTTACCCGGCGATTGCCGCCAGCATTGCCGGCTTGTGTGCGGCCGGCTTCGGCATTCAGGTCAAGGACGCCTCGCTCGGCGGCAAGTACCCGGTGCTCTGCGTAACCCTGCTCAACCCGCACGACCAGGGCGTGTTCGCCAGCTTCGGTGCGCATCCGCGTTTTGAAATCGCTCTCGAACGGGCCTTGACCGAGTTGCTACAGGGCCGTGCCCTCGATGCTCTCGACGGCTTCCCGGCGCCCGGCTTCAATCTCGAGGAAATCGCCAGCGCACCGAACCTCGAAATCCACTTCGTCGACTCGAGCGGCCTGATCAGCTGGGAATTTCTCGGCGAGGAAGCCGATTTCGCCTTTGTCGACTGGAACTTCAGCGACAGCACGGCCGCCGACTACGCCTGGCTGTGCGACTGCATCCACGCCGCCGGCCACGACATCTACGTCGCCGACTTCGAGCATCTCGGCGTGTACGCCTGCCGCATCCTGGTCCCCGGCATGTCGGAGATCTACCCGATCGACGATCTGGAATGGGAAAACAACAGCCACGGCGCCATCCTTCGCCCGGCCATCCTCAACCTCGCCGAACTCGACGATGACGAGTGCATCGACCTGCTCGACACCCTGAACGCACTCAACATCGCCGACGAGCGCCCGGTCGCCGCGCTGATCGGCCTCGCCCCGGATGCCGGCTCGCTGTGGGCCGACCTGCGTGTCGGCGAACTGAAGACCATGCTCGCGCTGGCCATTGGCGATGGCGCTGCAATCCGCGAGGGTTGCGCCTGGGTGCGCCAGTTCGAACAGCTTGATGCCGGCCGTCGCCGCACCTACGACTGCATCGAAACCCTGCTCGACATGGAGAATCCGGACAATTTCGAAGCCGCCCTGGTCACTCTCTACGGTGATGCAACGCTGGATCTCGCCACCGACCTGATCGACGGCGACATCCGCTTTTTCGGCCTGGTCTCGCCCGGCCCCGACCTGGCCGGCTGCGAACTGCACCAGCAGCTGTTGCAGGAATACACCAAGGTTCACAACGGCATCTGAGAACCAGCAAAAATTGCCAAAGGAATAGCATCAAGGCATAACCTGCGCATCGCTTTTCCCCTTATTATTAACGCTCAAGCCTGACCAAGCTGATGCGCCAACACGGCGCATCCGGCTTTCGATCAACCAGGAGCGGAAAT
The DNA here is from genome assembly GCF_020510525.1 of Quatrionicoccus australiensis. Taxonomy (NCBI): domain Bacteria; kingdom Pseudomonadati; phylum Pseudomonadota; class Betaproteobacteria; order Rhodocyclales; family Azonexaceae; genus Quatrionicoccus; species Quatrionicoccus australiensis. The sequence goes on along the minus strand of NZ_CP075188.1, from coordinate 1,548,729 downwards.
GATCAGGACCCTGTGGCGCCAACGTGCCCTGACATGCTGTCTCGTCCTTGCTGCAAGCGGCTATCTGGTCCCGCCGCATGCACCTGCTGCCGACGCACAGCCGATTCCGACCCGACCGGTGGCAATCACCGTGGTTGGTGACGACAACTATCCGCCCTTCCTGTTCCGTACCGATGCCGGCGAGCCGGCCGGCTACCTGCTCGACTACTGGCAACTCTGGGAAAGCAAAACCGGCGTCAAGGTCAATTTCATTGCGATGAACTGGGCCGATGCACAGAAAGTCATGCAAAAAGGCGGGGCGGATGTCATCGAAACCATTTTCGCAACACCGGGCCGCGCTCCCTATTACGACTTCTCGCCGCCCTACGCCGACTTGCCGGTCGCCATCTACAGCCATGCATCGATTTCCGGCATATCCGGCAGCGAAACCCTGAGGGGCTTCCAGGTCGGCCTCATGGAAGGCGATGCCTGCATCGAGGCGCTCAATGGCGAAGGCATCGTCAATCACAAGTACTACCGCAGCTATACCGAACTGATCCAGGCCGCCGCAGCCGGCGAGGTCAAGGTCTTCTGTCTCGACGAATACCCAGCCAATTTCTACATGTACCGGCTCAAGGTCGAAACGCAGTTCCGCAAAGCCTTCAATCTGCAACAAGGCCAGTTCCACCGGGCGGTCAAGAAGGGCGATGAGGCGACGCTGGCCCTGGTCGTTGCCGGCATGCGTGCGATCAGTCAAGAAGAGGACGCCGCCCTGCGCCGGAAATGGCTGGGCACAACACTCGATTTCAGCACTTACGGACGCTATGCCGGCGGCGCGCTGCTCGTCCTCCTCGCGCTCGGCACCCTGCTCTTCATCTGGAACCGTATGCTGGTCGGCCGCGTCGCCAGCAAGACCCAAACGCTGAAGCAGGCCCTGGACGATCTCGAAGCCGCGCGCGCGGCGAGTGAAAGTGCCAAGGACCACCTTGCCGCAACACTGGAAGCCATTCCCGACCTGCTTTTTGAACTGGACGGCGATGCCCGCTACATCGACATTCACGCCAGCAAGGAAAGCCTGCTCGCTGCGTCCCGGCAGGAACTGCTCGGACTGACGGTGGATGAGGCACTGCCGCCAGAAGCAGCCGAAAGTGTGCATCAGGCGCTGCAGGCGGCCCGCGAGCGCGGGACTGACTACGGCCGGGTGATCATGCTGCCGATCGACGGCCGGACACACTGGTTCGAACTTTCCGTCGCCCAGATGAAGACGGCCAGCGCAGGTGGCGAACGCTACCTGATGCTGTCGCGTGACGTGAGCTCCCGCCTGGAGGCCGAACAGGCCCTGGCCATGGCGCGCCAGGCGGCGATCAGTACGGAAAACGACCGCCAGTTGCGCGAGCTCTTCGAGGCAGCCCCTATCCCCATGGTTTTTCTCGATGGCGAGCAGATCGTGTTCTTCAACCGGCGTTTTACCGAAACATTCGGCTATGCCCCGGAGGAATTGCCGACCATAGACGAATGGTGGTGGCGCGCCTATCCGGATCCGGACTATCGGCAATGGGTCCGCACGACATGGGAAAAGGCTGTCGCCCAGGCTCGCCTGAGCGCCGGCGAAATCGAGGCCAGGGAATACCGGGTCAGTCGCAAGAATGGCGAGCAGGCCACCATGCTGATCGGTGGTCGCCTGCTCGACAACGGCCTGCTCGCCACCTTCACCGACCTGAGCGGCTACCGCAAGCTGGAGGACCAGTTGCGCCAGAGTGAGGAACGCCTGTCGCTGGCCATGGAAGCATCGACCGATGGCCTGTGGGACTGGAATATGGAAAGCGACGAGTGCTACTGCACCCCGGCCTATTTCCGCATGCTCGGCCACGACCCGGCCCTCTTCGACAATTCGCTGGCCAGTTGCTGGCTAAATCTGCTGCATCCGGAAGAACGCGAACGGGTGGCCGCCGAGGCGCAGCGCCGCCTGAACCAGATCGGCCATTACGAACTGGAGTTCCGGCTGCGCAGTGGCAACGGCAACTACTTGTGGATACTGAGTCGCGCCAAGGTCGTCGGCCGTGACGCGAGCGGCCGCCCGACCCGGGCGGTCGGCACGCATACCGACATCACCCAGCGCAAGACCCTGGAGATCGAACTGCGCAACGCAAACATCGAACAGCGGGCCATTTTCAACTCGGCCAGCGTCGGCATCGTGCTGATTCGCGACCGCATCATCCAGCGCTGCAACCGTCAGCTCGAAATCATCTTCGGCTACGGACCGGGTGAATTCGATGATTGCTCGACCCGCCTCTGGTACATCGACCAGGCAGGCTGGGAACTGGGCGGCAGTGTCGCCTATGCAGAAATGGCGCTCGGCAAGGTGCATTGCCGCGAGCAGGAAATGATCCGCAAGGACGGCTCGACCTTCTGGGCGCGCTTGCGCGGCCAGCTCCTCGACCCGAACCATCCGGAACGCGGCGCCATGGCGGTCATCGAGGACATCACCAGCGAACGGGAAACACTCGCCGTGCTGCGCCAGGCCAAGGAAACGGCCGAAATCGCAACGCGGACCAAGTCCGAATTTCTCGCCAACATGAGCCATGAAATCCGCACCCCGATGAACGCCATTCTTGGCATGGCGCGCATTCTCGGCCGGCAGATCAGCGATCCCGGGCACGTCGAGCGCCTGCGCAAGATCGCCACCTCGGGCAACCACCTGCTGGCAATCATCAACGACATCCTCGATTTCTCGAAGATCGAGGCGGGCAAGCTCGAACTCGAACAACGCCCGCTCGACCCGCGCGCCCTGAGCATCAACATCATCTCGATGCTGACCGAAGTTGCCGAGGAAAAAGGGATAGAACTTCGCGTCGATAACGATCAGGATCTGGGCACGCTGCTGGGCGACTCGACCCGGCTGACCCAGGCCTTTCTCAATCTGGCCAACAACGCGATCAAATTCACCGAGCAAGGCAGTGTCACCCTGCAGGTCAGGAAACAGCGGGAAGACGAAACTCAGGTGCTGGTCCGGTTTGCCGTCAGTGACACCGGCATCGGCATCACGCCCGAAGTCCAGTCCAGGCTGTTCAATGCATTCGAGCAGGCCGACGGTTCGACCACCCGCAATTTCGGTGGTACCGGTCTCGGCCTCGCCATCACCCGGCGCCTGGCCGAACTGATGGGCGGCGAAGCGGGTGTCGAGAGCAGCCTCGGTGAAGGCAGCACCTTCTGGTTCACGGCAAACCTGGACAAGACAAACAGCGACGCTGCGGCCCTCGAACCGAGCGCAGCCGATGGCAAACTCGAAAACAGCCTGCGCCGGGATTATCCCGGCCGGCGCCTGTTGCTGGTCGAGGACGACCTGATCAATCAGGAAGTCGCCCGCGAACTCCTGTGCGAAGCCGGCCTGGAAATCGATGTCGCCGAAGACGGCCAGATCGCCGTCGACATCTTCCGGCAGAGCAGTCATGCCCCTTACGCGCTGATCCTGATGGACATGCAGATGCCGCGCATGGACGGGCTGGAAGCCACCCGCCGGATTCGTGCCCTGCCTGGCGGCCAGGCCATTCCGATCATCGCGATGACCGCCAATGCCTTCAACGAGGACCGGGAGCGCTGCCTGCACGCCGGCATGAACGACTTCGTTTCCAAGCCGGTCGATCCGGACCGGCTCTACCAGACCATCCTGAAATGGTTGCGCCAGGCGGCCACCTCCTGAAACGACGGTTTTTGCCCAAAATCGCGAGTTGACCGCTGCGCTGGTGCCGAGACGTGAAAACACATCTCTTTATATCAAAACACGATAAACAGATGCTCACATGTTCTTAATTGAATATTAAGGCCTTGCTACAATGGCGCCCATTCGACAATCCCTGCGGATTACCCAGCAATGACCCAACGCTCCACCTCCTCCACGCTCAGCCATCTCGACTGGCTCGAAGCCGAAGCCATCCACATCATGCGTGAAGTGGCCGGCCAGTGTTCCAACCCGGTGCTGCTCTTCTCCGGCGGCAAGGATTCGCTGTGCCTCTTGCGCCTCGCCGAGAAGGCCTTCCGCCCCGGCAAGTTCCCCTTCCCGCTGCTGCACATCGACACCGGCCACAATTACAAGGAAGTCATCGCCTTCCGCGACCAGCGTGCCGCCGAACTCGGCGAGCGCCTGATCGTGCGCTCGGTCGAAGACTCCATGGCGCGCGGCACGGTCGTGCTCAAGCATGAAGGCGAATCGCGCAACAAGCACCAGTCGGTGACGCTGCTCGAAGCCATCGAGGAATTCGGCTTCGACGCCTGCATCGGCGGCGCCCGTCGCGACGAGGAAAAGGCCCGCGCCAAGGAACGCATCTTTTCCTTCCGCGACGAATTCGGCCAGTGGGACCCGAAAAACCAGCGCCCGGAACTGTGGAGCCTGTACAACGCCCGCAGCCACAAGGGCGAGAACATCCGCGCCTTCCCGATCTCGAACTGGACGGAAATGGACGTCTGGCAATACATCGAGCGCGAAGGCCTGGAACTGCCGAGCATCTACTTTGCCCACACCCGCCCGGTCGTCATGCGCCAGGGCGCCATCGTGCCGGTCAATGTACCGCTCGTCTCCGGCGAACTCGCCAACCCGGTGAAAGCCGGTGAAGAGGTCATCGACCTGCTGGTGCGCTTCCGCACCGTTGGCGACATCTCCTGCACCGCACCGGTCGAGTCGGACGCCGACACTGTCAGCAAGATCGTGCTCGAAACCGCCACCACCACCATCACCGAGCGCGGCGCAACGCGTCTGGACGACCAGACCAGCGACGCCTCCATGGAACAACGCAAGAAAGAAGGGTATTTCTAGGATCGAGTTATTAGGATCGAGGCCCCGGCAAAACCGCAGGCCACTCGATCCTCGATCCTGAATCCTCGATCCTTACGGAAAAAAGACATGACCACACAAGACAAAATCGAAGACCACGGCCTGCTCCGCTTCCTGACCTGCGGCAGCGTCGATGACGGCAAGAGCACCCTGATCGGTCGCCTGCTGTACGACACCAAGACCATTCTCGCCGACACGCTGTCGGCCATCGCCAAGACTTCGGAAAAGCGCGGCCTCGGCGCCGTCGACCTGTCGCTGCTCACCGACGGCCTGCAAGCCGAGCGCGAACAGGGCATCACCATCGACGTCGCCTACCGCTATTTCTCGACCGGCACGCGCAAGTACATCATCGCCGACGCGCCGGGCCACGAGCAGTACACCCGCAACATGGTGACCGCCGCCTCGACCGCCAACCTCGCCATCATCCTGATCGATGCGCGCAAGGGCATGCTGACGCAAACCCGTCGCCACTCGAAGCTCGCCTCGCTGGTCGGCATCCCGCACCTGATCGTCGCCATCAACAAGATGGATTTAGTGGACTACGCGCAGGAAACCTACGAGAAGATCAAGGCCGACTATCTCGAATTCGCCGCCAAGGTCGGCATCGAAGACATCCGCTTCATTCCGCTGTCCGCCTTGAACGGCGACATGATCGTGGACCGTGGCGACAACCTGAACTGGTACGAAGGCCCGACCCTGCTCGAAATGCTCGAAGCCGCCCCGGCCGCGCATACCGAGCACACCGAGAAATTCCGCTTCCCGGTCCAGTACGTCTGCCGCCCGCAGGATTCCGCCAACCCGGAACTGCACGACTACCGCGGTTTCATGGGCCGCGTCGAAGCCGGTTCGATCAAGGTCGGCGACGCCGTCACGGTTTTGCCCTCCGGCCGCGAGTCGACCGTCAAGGCCGTGCAACTCGGTGGCGTCGATATCGGGGAAGCCTTCACCGAACAATCGATCACCCTGCTGCTTGCCGATGAAATCGACACCTCGCGCGGCGACATGATCGTCAAGTCGAACGAAGTGCCGGCTGCCGTCAAACAGATCGAAGCCACCGTCTGCTGGATGGCCGAAGCGCCGATGGACCGTGCCCGCACCTACCTGATCCGCCACACGACGCGCGACAGCAAAGCCAAGCTCGCCGCCATTGACCATCGCCTGGACGTGAACACGCTGGAAAAGGTGCCGGCCGAGAAACTGGCGATGAACGACATCGCCCAGGTGACCTTCAAGCTGGCCCAGCCGCTGTTCGCCGACCCCTACCTGGAAAACCGCGGCACCGGCGCTTTCATCATCATTGATGAAAGCAACAACAACACGGTTGGCGCGGGGATGATCCTGTAACGGTCGACCGCATCAAAAGAGCAAAAATGCCTCCGACTCCGGAGGCATTTTTTTATCCATGTACCAGCCGGCCTTCGTTTCAGCTCAGCCAGCCCAACAAATCCTCCGGCAGCATCGGACGGGCGAAGTAGTAGCCCTGGATGTTGCTCACCCCTTCGTTTTTGAGAAACTGCATCTGCTCGACGGTTTCGACACCTTCGGCAACTATTTCGACCTTGAAGCTCGAACCCAGCGCGAGGATGGCGCGCACGATGGCGACGTCGGCGGCATTGTCCGGAATGCCGTCCACAAAGGACTTGTCGATCTTGAAACAGGTAATCGGAAAAAGCTTGATGTGGGAGAGCGAGGAATAGCCGGTACCGAAGTCGTCGACCGCGAGCAGCGTCCCGAGTGCACGCAGGCCGGCCGTAATGCGGCGGGCGGTTTCGCCGGATTCGAGCGCGCCTTCGGTGATTTCCAGTTCGAGCCGGGCCGGATCTATGCCCGACTTCCGGATCGCCGCGTCCACCTCGCCAATGAAGGAATCCTTGAGCTGGGCCGGCGCAACGTTGATGGCCACCTTGGGAATCGGCAGCGCCTGCTCGCTCCATAGCCGCATCTGGCGGCAGGCTTCGTTGAGCACCCAGAGTCCGAAATCGCCGATCAGCCCCATTTCCTCGATCATCGGCAGGAAAGCCGCCGGCGGAAGCACGCCGCGTTGCGGGTGCCGCCAGCGCGCCAGCGCTTCGACGCCCTTGACGCTGCCGTCGGCCGGATCAACCTGCGGCTGGTAGACCAGGAAAAACTGCTGCTCCAGCAAGGCGTGGCGCAGCTCGCTGGTCATCTGCAACTTGTCGTTGAGCCCCTTCACCATGTCCTGCGAGTAGAACTCGTAGCAATTGCGGCCGCGCTGCTTGGCGCCGTACATCGCCGTATCGGCAGCCTTGATCAGTTCCGCCGAGCGCCGGCCATCGTTCGGATAAATGGCAATCCCGATACTCGCCGTCGGAATCAGTTCATGCCCGCCCATCAGCAACGGTTCGGCCAGGCCGGCGAGCATGCGGCTCATCGTCTCGCCGATCATGTGCACGTCGTCGAAGCCTTCCATGAACAACACGAATTCGTCACCGCCCCAGCGGGCAAGAACATCCTGCTTGCGCGTCGCCGCCTGCAGGCGCTCGGCGATAATCTTCAGGTACTTGTCACCGACCGCATGGCCCAGGGTGTCGTTAATGATCTTGAAACGATCCAGATCGATGAAAATCACCGCGGCACCATATTTCTGGCGCTTGCAGCGCTGCAGGCTCTGATCCAGGACTTCGGTGAAGTTCATCCGGTTGGGCAGGCAGGTCAGCGGATCGTGATTGGCCAGATGGAAAAGCCGCTCTTCCGCCTGCTTCGCCTTCGAGATATCGGAAAACACCGAAACGTAGTTCTGCACGTTGCCGGCATTGTCGAGCACGGCCGAAATGCTGCCCCACTGCGGATAAATCTCGCCATTCTTGCGCCGATTCCAGATTTCTCCGGACCAGCGCCGCTTTTCCTGCAGGAAGCGCCACAACTCGGCATAAAAATGCGGCGTATGCACCCCCGACTTGAGCAGGCGCGGGCTCTGCCCGAGGGCTTCACTGCTGCTGTAGCCGGTGATTTCGGTAAAGGCCCGGTTGATCGAGGTAATGTGCCCCGCACTGTTGGTCACCATGACCGCCTCGGCCGCCTCGTCGAGAATCACCTCGGTCGGCAGGCTCTGTCCGGTCTCGGCCTTGGGGGCGATTTCACTGAACACGATGACGCAGCCGCTGACCTGCTGATGATCGGACAAAGGCGTGCACACATACTGCAGCAACATGTGCGGGCGCCCCTCGCCGGCCTCGACCAGCTGCGTTCCCTGACGGGTTTCGCCGTCCTTCAGCGTGGCGATGAAGGGGCAGCCAAAGCCTGCGTCAGTGCCGCAAACCTCAGGCACCTCCCAGCAAAAGACCTCGCAGCAGTAACGTCCGACCAGTTCCTCTTCGTCGTGACCGAGGAGTTTGACCGCCACCTCGTTGGCGTAAACCACATTGCCGCGATTGTCGATGCTGACCAGCCCCTCGCCCGCCGCCTCAAGAATCTGCGTGTGGCGACGATGCACATCCTCGATCGCCAGCTGATAGTTGTAGCGCTGTGTCACATCGCGCGCATTGAGCAGGATCTCGCTCTCGCCATGCGCACCGATGGTGTGCTTGAGGGTCGCTTCGACCCATAAATCGGAGCCATCCAGCCGCCGCCCCCGCATCACCCGGGTCGTCATTGCCCCCAGCGACTGCAAGGATTGCAGCAGGCTGGCGATCACCTCGGGCGCTTCATCCACGACATCGCTCAGGCACAGGTCGTTCAACTGCAGGCTCTCGCGCCCGAACAATTCACGGCAGGCCGGCGAGGCAAAGCGGAAATGGCCATCCAGTTGCAGGCGGGCAATCATGTCGGTCGAGTTTTCAGCAAGCAGGCGGTAACTCTCCTCGCTGCTTTTCAGGGCCTTCTGGGCGAGCACCTCGATCAGGGCGAGCGACAGCGAATTGGCCGCATCGATCTCGACCTGCGACCAGGGCATCGATTTGTCGTGGTAGGTCTGGATCCAGGTATCGAAGGAAGTCCGCGGCGAGATCCGCAAGCCGTCGCCATCGCGAATCACTGTCTTTTGCGGGTTGCCGGCCCAGCGCAAGGTACGCAGGATACCGGGGCGGAACCAGATGACGAAGTTGTTCAGCTTGTGATCCAGCGGCGCCACCATCATGCCGCTCAGCGCGTCATCATCGACCGTCAGGCCCGCCCCTTCCAGCAACTGGCGCAGATCATCGGTATGAAACACCGGCGCCACCGGCAGCTCCCGCAGCAGGCCGACCAGACGATCAAGCACCGCCGGCGGCGGCACATTGCCCAGCAGGTGACGAGTCCCCTCGATGGTGACGACGGCGCCCTCGGCGCGGACCAGGCCGAGCAGCTTTTCCTTGAGCAGCACGATGATCGAATCAAGCTCGTCCGAAGTCCGGATCAGGCTGGTCAGTTCGTAAAGCAGGTCGCGGATGCGCAGACTCATCGCATCGCGCTCCACGGCGTCCATGTTGATCAGTTTCAGGGAGACCACGCGACCGATGAACTCGTCGAGTTCGCGCGAACGCAGGCTGACATAGCGCGGCGTGAAATGATGGCAGGCGATCAGCCCCCACAGCCGGTCGTTTTGCACCAGCGAAATGCTCAGGCTGGCGCAGACTCCCATGTTGCGCAGATATTCGATATGCACCGGCGACATGCTGCGCAACCAGGAATGACTCAGATCGATCGCCTGTGCCGGCTGCTTGCCGTCGACCGAGAGCAGCGCCACCGGCTCGGCATTGACGTCGGCAATGACGCGCACCAGGTTTTTGGTGTACAAGGCGCGCGCCTGCGGCGGGATGTCGGAAGCAGGAAAATGGTTGCCGAGATAGGAGTCGGCTTCCTCGATCTTGCTTTCGGCAATCACTTCGCCATCCCAGTTGGCATCGAAGCGATACATCATGACCCGGTCGAAACCGGTCAGCGAACGGACCTGCTCGACCGCCATGCGGGCGTATTGATCGAGATCGTTTTCCGCATCCAGTTTCCACAGTGCATCGCGAATCGGGATGAAAAGCTTGTGAAAGACGTCGCCGGTCGATGCCTGCGCCTGCTCCACCTCGATCACGAAAAGATCGCCGGCGAGAAAGACTTGGGCATCATAAGTGCGCAATTTGCCATCGATTGGCAGGTCGACCGACCAGACCTTGGCCCCGCCCCAGTCACCGAGTTCGATCAGGGTGTGCAGCCAGTCCAGTTGCTCGGCGCTGATCAGCGTGGCCAGCGCCTGGCCAATCACCCCGCCGGCGGTCGCCGGAAAGATACTGTCCAGATTCGCGCTCGCCGCCCGGATGATGAATGACTGTCTATCCACCGCGAGCAGAACGCCCACCGGCTGTATGTTGCCGATCAGGTGAATCGGTTCGCTGGCGCAAACCTTCAGGGCTTCTTCAAGCGCTGCTTGCTGGCTGGCTTCGGGCAAGGTATTCATCGAGAACTGCTTCCATCGTGGCAAATGTCGTTTGGGCGGTCTGCAGCGCAGCAAGGCGAGCTGCTTCGTGCGTCAGGGCGGCATTGATAAAACTGTCGAACTGCTGCCATAAGGGCATGGTTTGATCACCATAGCCGTAGAAAAACCGCGCCCCCTGCTCCGGCGAGAGCGCCAAATGCGCTGCCAGATGCCGCGAGATGACCTGGCCGCCCAGCGAAGAACCTTCGATGGTGTAGAGCGCGCCCAGCAGTTGCCCCTCATCGGTCAACCTCATCGCCGGCAGTGAAATGCCGGCTTGCCGGAAAGCAAGCTCGGGATCGATCCCGAAATACGCCAGATCTTCCACCAGCCAGGGCAGCTTGCGGCGCGGCGCATAATCAAAGCGGCTCAAGCCGGCGGCCAGCGCCTGGTCGATGGCTGCCTCGAGGGCACGGTAAAAATGGAAGTAGGCGGTCAGTACGAGCTGGTATGTCGTCAGTGCATAGTCAGGCCGGGTGATACCCGCCAGCAGGGGATGCTGATTCAGCCGGACATGTTCGGCATGGGTGCCATCCCGCAACAGGCGGCGGACATCAGAAAGATCGGTCGGCTTGGCCAAATTCAAGCTTCCTTTGCCGGGTCGGGCGCGTCAGTCTTATTGGCGCGCTGCTCAAGGGCCGCCACCGCAGCGCCCAGGTCGGAAAACACACGAATCCCGCGCGACGGGCGTTTGATGAAGGAAACACCAGCCCCGCCGGCCCACAACGCCACTGTCGCCGGGAGACTCTGGCGCAAATGCGTCAGGAGCGGTCGCACCCGCCATTCGGGATAGGAAAAACTGAACGACAGGGCAACGATATCCGCCTGACAGGCCCGCGCGGCCGATGCCAGCTCGCCTGGCGGCACATGCGGGCCGATATCGGTGCACCAGGCCCCCGCATCCGCCAGCACGGCCTGGACCATGTACAGACCGAGAACATGCATCTCGTCGCTGGGCGTGGCAAACAGGACGCGCGGGTAACCGGCTTTCGGGATCGCCTTGCCGATTTCTGCAAGCAGCAGGCGACTGAGGATGCCAGTACATAAATGTTCGTGGTAAATCTCGATTTCACCCCGCGCCCAGGCATCTCCGAGCCCGGTGACCAGCGGCGAAACCGTGTCGATGACAAAATCGTGCAAGCTCTGCCGCTGCCGCTCGGCCAGCAGGAAAGCATCAAGGCCGGCCAGGTCGAATTGTTTCAGCAAATCCAGCGCCCGCCGGGTCGATGCCGATTCCGGCTGCGCATTGTCGGCGCAGACCGCCACCAGAGCCAGTTGCTGCAACTCTTCCAGCGACTTGCCAACTACCTGCCGGGCGCGATAACCGGTGTTCTGCAGACGCTTGATCAGCCGCAGCTGGGCAACCTGCTCGCGCGGATAGCCGGACACCCCGTCGCTACCGGACAAGGGCGTCGGAAAACCGTAACGGGAACGCCATTTGCGCAAGAGATCCTTGCCCAGACCGGTTTCACGTTCAAGCTCCGCAGCATCGACAACACTGGCTGAATTCATGGGCCCGGATAATACGCCTTTCGTCAGTGTCCGTGACACATTGTCACGGACAAACTCATTATTTTCTTGCACTGACCATCCATGCCGGGCGAGTGTAGAATTTCCCGAAACAACGCAAAAAACGCGGCCTCCCCGTCATCCCGACTGGAGACAAATGTTTCATGGCGCCGTATTCAGGGAGCTTTCTCACATGCAGGTCAGGTTCGAAGCGACAGGAACGCTCGCCGCGCTGACGCAGATTCTCGACGCATTCGACGCCCGACCCGAAACCGGCGGGCTGTTGCTGCTGACCTGCGACGACAACGGCTTTTCGCCGGAAACCCTCGACCCGATCCTGCGCAAACTCGGCAAGCCCGTTTTTGGCGGCATCTTTCCGCGCCTCATCTTCGGTCGCGAGCACTTTGCCCGCGGCAGCATCGTCGTTGCCCTGCCGGTACGGCCCGACATCCGCTGCATCGGGCAACTGAGTGATCCGGCACTCGACATCGACCAGGCGGCCGCTGCCTGCGCCGACCTGCGCGCCGCACAGGGCAGCCTGCTCATCTTCGTGGACGGCTTTGCCGGCCGCATCGGCGACCTGATCGGCGCCCTGTTCGAACACCTCGGGCTGGGCATGAACCAGATCGGCGGTGGCGCCGGCTCGCTGTCGCTGATGCAGAAACCTTGCGTAATCAGCAATGCCGGCCTGCAACAGGATGTCGCCCTGCTGGTTCACCTGGAAATCGATAGTCGCATCGGCAGAAGCCACGGCTGGACAATCATCTCGGATTCGATCAAGGTCACCGCGGCGCACCAGAACACTATCCACAGCCTCAATTACCGGCCGGCCCTGGAGGTCTACCGCGAAATCGTCAGCGCCCATGGCGGCCAGGAACCCGGCCCGGACAACTTCTTTGCGGTCGCCAAGGCCTACCCCTTCGGCATTCACAAACTCGGCAGCGAAGTCGTGGTGCGCGACCCGATCAGCGTCGGCAGCGATGGCAGCCTGACCTGTGTCGGCGAAGTCGCCACCGGCGCATTTGTCCATGTTCTGCACGGCGAACCGCAGGCCCTGATCGCCGCCGCCGGCGAAGCGGCCCGACGTGCCTGCAGCGGTGCCGGACCGGGCGAACTGCGCCTGTTCATCGACTGCATTTCGCGCGTTCTCTTTCTCGGCGAGCGCTTCACCGAGGAACTGGCCAGCGTCCAGGGCGAGGAGCCGCTGATCGGCATGCTGGCGATCGGCGAAATCTGCAACAACGGGCGCGACTACCCCGAGTTCCTCAACAAGACCGCCGTACTCGGCCTGCTGGCCAGATCATGAACATCTGCCTCGAAACCGAAATCCTCTACCAGATCTCCCTGGTCATCGGATCGAGCAGCGAACTCAGTCCGATGCTGCAGCGCACCGCGCGCACCCTGCTGCGCCTGCTCAACGGCACCAGTTGCGCCATCCTGCGCGCCACACCGGCCGCCCACGACGGCCAGCCAGCCGAAGCGGCCTGCCTGCTGCCGCGCCATCCGCTGGCCAATCCGAGTTTCCACGCTTTCCTGCTTTACGGCTCCGGCCTGGCCGAGCAGCCGACTGCACCGCAAGTGCGTGAAATCGGCGACACCCACTTCCACTTCTATCACCTGCCCGGCTTCGGCACGCTGGTTTTCGGTCGCCAGGGCGAAGCGCTCAGCCAGACGCTGCAACTGGCCTTTCTGCCGCTGGCCGAAAAGCTGGCCCAGGCCGCCGTCGCCTGCCTGATCAAGGACAGCATGCAACTGGCTGCCAGCGTCTTCGAGAACAGCCAGGAAGGCATCATGATCAGCGACGCCGACAACCGTATCGTCGATGTCAATCGTGCCTTCTCGCGGATCACCGGTTTCACGCGCGACGAAGTGCTCGGCCGCGATCCCCGCCTGCTCAGTTCCGGCATGCAGGAAGCCGCCTTCTACCAGGCCCTCTGGCGGGATCTCCTGAACCATGACAGCTGGCGGGGAGAAATCTGGAACCGCCGCAAGACCGGCGAAATTTACGCGGAAATGCTGTCGATTGCGGTGATTCGCGACCCGCAGGGCGCCGTCAAGAACCATCTGGCGGTGTTTACCGACATCAATCACCTGAAGGAGCACGAGGCCGAGCTCTACCGCATCTCGCACTTCGACCCGCTGACCGGCTTGCCCAACCGCCGCCTGCTCGATGACCGCCTGCGCCAGGCCATGGCTCATGCGCACCGCACCGAAGGCTCGCTCGGCATCTGCCTGCTCGACCTCGACGGCTTCAAGGCGGTCAACGATGCGCACGGGCACAAAACCGGCGACATCCTGCTCAGCACCATCGCCACCCGCCTGCAAGCCTGCGTCCGCGAGGACGACACCATCGCCCGCCTGGGCGGTGACGAATTCGTGATCGTCCTGCAGGGCATCGCGGGGCCCGGCGAATGCGACGAAATCATGCGCCGCATCCTGAATGCCGCGGCCACGCCGATCCGCCACGGCGACATCACTTGCCAGGTCTCGGCCAGCATCGGCATCACCTTCTTCCCGAGTGACGACGCCGATGCCGACACCCTGATCCGCCATGCCGACCAGGCGATGTACCTCGCCAAACAGAGCGGCAAGAACCGCTACCACCTGTTCGACACACAGCAGGACCGGCAAGTGCAGGCGCACCGCGAATCGCGCCTGCGTCTGGCCTGGGCGCTGCAAAACAACGAACTGTGCCTTTTTTACCAACCCAAGGTCGACCTGCGCAGCGGCGAAATCGTCGGCGTCGAAGCATTGATCCGCTGGCAGCATCCGGAACTCGGCCTGCTCGCCCCGGCCACCTTTCTGCCCGCGCTGGCCGGCACCGAACTCGAAATCGGCGTTGGCCAATGGGTCATCCACCACGCCCTGCGCCAGCTCGCCCGCTGGCAGGCCGCCGGGCGACGGTTCGGAATCAGCATCAACATCAGCGCGCACCACCTGCAACAGCCCGATTTCACCCGGCAACTGCAGGATGCCATCGCCCGCTTTGACGGCATCGACCCGCGCGGCCTCGAACTCGAAATCCTCGAAACGGCGGCCATCACCCGCCTTGAAGATGTCTCGAAAACCCTGCTCGAATGCCGTGCGCTCGGCATCAGCATCGCCCTTGACGACTTCGGCACCGGCTATTCGTCGCTGACCTATTTCCAGCGCCTGCCGATCCAGACGCTCAAGATCGACCAGGGCTTCGTCCGCAACATGCTGACCGCGCCCGGCGACCGCAGCATTGTCGAAAGCGTCATCCGCCTGGCGCAGGCCTTCGAGCGTGCCGTCATTGCCGAGGGCGTCGAAAGCATGCAGCACGCCGCCAGTCTCTACCAGCTCGACTGCCACATCGTGCAAGGCTACGGCATCGCCCGCCCGATGCCCCCCGAAAGCCTGCCAGCCTGGATGGAAAGCTGGCAGATAGGCGCCACCTGGCGCGAACTGGCACGCCCATGAACATTTCCGGCCTGCGCTTCAATTCACCTTCTTATGCAGCGTCGACCGCCGGGCCGGCGGCAAACGGCGGCAGCGCCACGCCCAAAGCCGCTGCAGGCCAGGCCGGCAGCGCAAGCGACACCAGTGGCAACAAGGCCGACGCCGCGTTGATCGCCAAACTCAAGGCCCGCGACCAGCAGGTCCGCCGCCATGAGCAGGCGCATCTGGCCGCGGCCGGCGGGCTCGCCGTATCGGCGGCCAGCTTCACTTATCAGAAGGGTCCGGACGGCGTCAGCTATGCAGTCGGTGGCGAAGTCAGCATCGATACCTCGCCCGGCCGGACGCCGGAAGAAACCATCAGCCGCGCCCGGACCATCCGCGCTGCGGCACTGGCCCCGGCCGATCCTTCCGGACAGGACCTGGCAGTCGCCGCCCAGGCCAGCCAGATGGCACAGGAAGCTCAACTTGAACTGGCCCGCGAGCAACCGGACGAAGGTAAAGACGAATCCGGCGCGGCACGCCAGCGCCAGATCGAGCGCTACTACGGCAGCAGCGAAACGGCGCAGCAAAAGAGCTTCACGGCCTGGGCCTGAGCGGTCGACGCCGCAAAAAACCCGTTTTCTAGCGCCGGATGACGATCTTCTGGTAGAGCTCGCCGAACGAAGTGCTTTTCTTGATCGACGCCGGCGCCACACCAGCCGGCAGCCAGCTGGCGATCTCGTGCCGCCACAGGTCGAGCGCAAAGGGCTCCAGGGTTTTCAGCACCAGATGCATGACGTAGCGCAGCGGATTGCTGGCGCGCGGCTTGTGGTAATCGACAATGACGATCTGCCCGCCCGGTTTGGTGACGCGCATGGCTTCGGCCAGCGTCGCGGCACGCACGGCGGCCGGCTGCTCGTGGAGCAGGAAGAAGAGCAGTGTCGAATCGAAACTCGCGTCGGCAAAACGCAGGGCGCTCGCGTCCTGCTGCCCGAGGTGGATGCGCGGATCGGGCGCCAGCTTGTTGCGCAGGTTGGCAATCTGGACCGGCGCCACGTCGATGATGTCGAGCCGGGCCTCGGGTGCGAGGCGGGCCGCGATGCGCTGGCTGAAATCGCCATAGACGCAGGCGATCTGCAGGCAGCGACCCTTGATGCTCGGCCCCAGTTCGGCCAGGGCCGCATCGCGCAGGCGACGAAAATTGCCCCACAGGATCAGGTTGACCAGCCATTCGCGCTCGAAGAAGCGCACGGCGCCTGGATGCAGGTAGGCCCACCAGTAATGCTGGCCGAGATATTCCGGAATATCGGCAGCGGGTTGGGCCTCGGGAAAAGCGCTGTCACAGTCGTACGGCGCGGCTATATCTGTGGCGTTTGGCTTCATAGTTGCATTCTCTCCCGGTTTAAGGCCTGAAAGCACTCGTTATTTTGGGGTGCCAGCCCTTACACTCTCACCCTCACCGAAAAGCACTGCTTTCCATCCGCGCCTCCCTGCGCGCGGATGTTTGGTGCCCGCACCCGCCCGGCACCCATTTCACCGAATTTCAAAGGTCAAAGATGCAAGCCATTCATGATGTAGACGTCCTCCTCCTGCTCGCCGCAATGCTCGGCGCCAAGCGCAAACCTGCCGAACTGCTCGACATCGTCGCCGCCATCGACCTGTTGCAGGGCAATGTCCCGGCCGCGCCCAAGCTCGCCGAAGCCTTCACCCGCCTCGCCGCCAACGGCCTGCTGGTGCAGGCTGGCGAAGGCTATGCGCTGACGCCGGACGCCCAGGAAATCGTCAACAAGCTGCCGAAAAAGGCCGATACCGCCGAACGCCTGTTCATCATCCGCGACAAGCTCTCGATGTACGCCAGCAAGGGCGAACACCCGGTCGTCACGGTTGAGGAAGCCGCCGTCAACGCCGCCATCACCGCACACCGCGCCGCCGCGGCCAGCCCGGTCAAGAACCTGCTGGTGCCGAAGCCGAAACCGGAAGACAAGTCGGCACAACGCCCCGGCCAGCGCCAGCGCAAGCCGATGCCGGCGCGTCGCCGCAAGGACTGAGATGAGCGAAATCACCGAAACCGCCAGCCCGTCCTTCGCCGAGCTGCCTTTGCCGGCCGCCATGCAGGCGACCCTGCAGCAGCTCGAATACCACAGCATGACGCCGATCCAGGCGGCCAGCCTGCCGCTCGCGCTGGCCGGCAACGACCTGATCGCGCAAGCCAAGACCGGCAGCGGCAAGACCGCCGCCTTCGGCCTCGCCCTGCTCAACAACCTGAACCCGAAGCGCTTTGCCATCCAGGCACTGGTGCTCTGCCCGACGCGCGAGCTGGCCGACCAGGTAACGCAGGAAATCCGCCGTCTGGCGCGCTTTGAAGAAAACATCAAGGTCCTGCCGCTGTGCGGCGGCTCGGCCATGCGCAACCAGATCACCAGCCTGGAAAACGGCGTCCATATCGTGGTCGGCACGCCCGGCCGCATCATGGACCACATGCAACGCGGCAGCATCCGTCTTGAAGAACTCAACACCCTGGTTCTCGACGAAGCCGACCGCATGCTCGACATGGGCTTCCACGACGACATCGCCTACGTCGTCAAGCGCCTGCCGGCCGAGCGCCAGACCCTGCTCTTCTCGGCGACCTATCCGGAAGGCATTGCCCAGCTCGCCAAACAGTTCCTGCGCCAGCCCAAGGAAGTGAAGCTCCTTGAACAGCACGCCGAAACCAAGATCCGCCAGCGCTTCTACGAGGTCAAGAACGAAGAGCGCCTGCAGGCCGTCGCGATGCTGCTCAAGCATTACCGCCCGGTCAGCACGCTTGCCTTCTGCAACACCAAGCAGCAATGCCGCGACCTGCTCAACGTGCTGCGCCACGAAGGCATCCAGGCGCTAACCCTGAACGGCGACCTCGAACAGCGCGAGCGCGACCAGGTGCTGATCCAGTTCGCCAACCGCAGCGTCTCCGTGCTCGTCGCCACCGACGTCGCGGCGCGCGGCCTCGACATCGCCAATCTGGAAGCGGTGATCAACGTCGACGTGACGCCCGATCCGGAAATCCACATCCACCGCATCGGCCGTACCGGCCGTGCCGAGCAGGACGGCTGGGCGCTCAGCCTGTGCAGCAACAGCGACCGCCGGCGCATCACCGCGATTGCCCAGGCGATGAACTGCCCGCTCGAAGTCGATAGCCTGAGCGACCTCAAGAACGACGATACCTCGCCGCTGGTGCCGCCGATGTCCACGCTCCAGATCCTCGGCGGGCGCAAGGAAAAGATCCGCCCCGGCGACATTCTCGGCGCGCTGACCGGCGAAGCCGGCTTCACCCGCGAACAGATCGGCAAGATCACCGTCACCGACCAGAGCAGCTACGTCGCCGTCAATCGCGACATCGCCCGCGACGCCGTGCGCAAACTCTCGGCCGGCAAGGTCAAGGGCAAGACGGTCAAGGTACGTACGCTGTAGAAATCGTGCTTTTTTAGCGGTCGACCGCTGGAAAAGCACAAAAACCAAGATGGCGCGGAGCGTAATCCGCGCCATTTTTTTGTCCGCAACCATACGATTGCGCAGAGCGAGCCTGCCCACCCCTCACACATAAACGATTAAATTGATAATTTAGTATCAATTTAATCGTTTATTTGCGCTATGATTTCGCCTGATGGTTGATATCCCGACCACTAGCCAAGCCAAGCCCGAAAACCGTGAGGAGAGGCAGGAATGACAATCAGACAACCTAAACTTGTTTTCAAGACCGGCGAACAAGCGCGCCAGCTCAGGAAACTACTGGGCATGAGCCAGCATGAATTCTGGGCGCGCGTATCAGTCACCCAGTCCGGCGGATCGCACTATGAGGCCGGGCGCGACATCCCGAAGTCTGTGCAATATCTGCTGCAGATTGCCTTCGGATCGGAAAAACAGCTCGGCGAACTACTCGACTGGCTGCAACGTCCCGATCGCAAGCAACTCGCGATGTTGCCCCAGCCAACCCGTAGCGGCACTCTGAGCATCAAGCGGCAACGGCCGGCCAACACGAAATCCGGCAGTCTATCCGCCGCAGCCTAGGCATCCGGCACCTGACTGTCGGGCGTAGCCGGCCACAACGCCCGCCCGCCGGCATCGAGATGGCAAAGGTAGGTGCGCAGGTCGAACTCGAGCTGGAAGTAATCCGGCGCCATGTGCCGGCATAACTGGTAGAAAGCCTTGTCGTGCGCCCGCTCCTTGGTGTGCGCCAGTTCATGCACGACGATCATGCGCAGGAAATCCTCAGGCACCTCGCGAAACAGCGTCGATACGTGGATTTCGCGCTTGGCCTTGAGCTTGGTGCCCTGCACCCGCGCAATGCTGGTGTGCGTGCCGAGCGCATTGCGGATCACATGCAGCTTGCTGTCGAAAGCCACCTTGCTGATCTGCCCGGCGTTGCGCAGATAGGTGTTCTTCAGGTCCAGCACGTAATCGTAAAGCGCCCGGTCGGTACGCACCGCATGCGGCTGCGGATACTTCTTGAGCAGGATGCCGGCCAGCTGATCGTTTTCGATCAGCGTCCGCACCTGCGCCACCAGGTCGGCCGGATAACCGGTCAGATAAGGCGTGGGAGACTTGTTTGCGGTCATGGCGGCATTGTAAGTTGTTGCCGCAAACGGCGAGAATCTCCATGGCGCGACCGACCGACTCCGCCCAACGTGCCCGGCGCCAGCCCGCCATGCACACCCCGGAATACCCGGCATCTATTTATGCTAGATTGATCGCCCGGACGACCGGCCCTCGCCTGTCACAAGCAGCCGACCCAACCCCACCTCCCCGCAGCGCCAGCAGCGCATCACCCCGCAGCAAATCTCCGGCGACAGGAACACCAATAGCCGATCCCTATCAATCAAATCCGACCAATCAATTAGATAAAAGACCCCGCCTTTTCTAAGATGACCGTGTTGCCTCTATTAACGCCACATACTCAGGAGAGTAGAAAAATGGATCAGAAAAACGCAAGTTCCGCCGGCAAATGCCCGGTCATGCACGGCGGCGCCACCTCGGCCGGCGTCTCGAACATGGCATGGTGGCCGAAGGCCCTCAATCTCGACATCCTGCACCAGCACGACAGCAAGACCAATCCGCTCGGCGCATCCTTCAACTACCGCGAAGAAGTGAAGAAGCTCGACGTCGACGCACTCAAGAACGACCTCAAGGCGCTGATGACCGACAGCCAGGACTGGTGGCCGGCCGACTGGGGCCACTACGGCGGCCTGATGATCCGCATGGCCTGGCACTCGGCCGGCACCTACCGCATCGCCGACGGCCGTGGTGGCGCCGGCAAGGGCAACCAGCGCTTCGCGCCGCTCAACTCGTGGCCGGACAACGCCAATCTCGACAAGGCACGCCGCCTGCTCTGGCCGATCAAGAAAAAATACGGCAACAAGATCAGCTGGGCCGACCTGATGATCCTCGCCGGCAACATGGCTTACGAGTCGATGGGCCTCAAGACCTTCGGCTTCGCCTTCGGCCGCGAAGACATCTGGCAACCGGAAAAGGACATCTACTGGGGTTCCGAGAAGGAATGGCTGGCCCCGACCGGCGCCACCGGCAGCCGCTACTCCGGCGAACGCGATCTGGAAAACCCGCTCGCTGCCGTGATGATGGGCCTCATTTACGTCAATCCGGAGGGCGTGGACGGCAAGCCCGACCCGCTCAAGACGGCGCAGGACATGCGCATCACCTTTGCCCGCATGGCGATGAACGACGAAGAAACCGTCGCCCTCACGGCCGGTGGCCACACCGTCGGCAAGGCGCACGGCAACGGCAGCGCGGCCAATCTCGGCGCCGCGCCGGAAGCCGCCGACGTCAATGAACAGGGCCTCGGCTGGAACAATCACACGAGCCGCGGCATCGGCCGCGACACCGTGACCAGCGGCATCGAAGGTGCCTGGACGACGCATCCGACGCAATGGGACAACGGCTACTTCGAGCTGCTCTTCAAGTACGACTGGTGGCTGACCAAGTCGCCGGCCGGCGCGCACCAGTGGGCACCGATCAACATCAGCGAGGAAGACAAGCCGGTCGACGTCGAAGACGCCTCGATCCGCTGCATGCCGATGATGACCGACGCCGACATGGCGCTCAAGTTCGACCCGGAATACCGCAAGATCGCCGAGCGCTTCCGCGACGATCAGGACTACTTCTCGGAAACCTTTGCCCGCGCCTGGTTCAAGCTGACCCACCGCGACATGGGTCCGAAAGTGCGCTACATCGGTCCGGACGTGCCGGCGGAAGACCTCATCTGGCAGGACCCGGTTCCGGCCGGCCGCACCGATTACGATGTCGCCGCCGTCAAGGCACAGATCGCCGCCAGCGGCCTGTCGCTCGCCGAGATGGTTGCCACCGCCTGGGACAGCGCCCGCACCTTCCGCGGTTCGGACAAGCGCGGCGGCGCCAACGGTGCGCGCATCCGCCTCGCCCCGCAAAAGGACTGGGAAGGCAACGAGCCGGCGCGTCTGGCCAAGGTCCTGGCGGTCTACGAGCAAATTTCGGCCAAAACCGGCGCCAGCGTCGCTGACGTGATCGTGCTCGCCGGCAATGTCGGTATCGAACAGGCTGCCAGGGCTGCCGGCTACGCGGTCGATGTGCCCTTCGCCGCCGGCCGTGGCGATGCGACGCCGGAGATGACCGACGTCGAATCCTTCGCCGTGCTCGAACCGCTGGCCGATGGCTTCCGCAACTGGCAAAAGAAGGACTACGTGGTCAGCGCCGAGGAAATGCTGCTCGACCGGGCGCAATTGATGGGCTTGAACGCCCATGAGATGACCGTGCTGATCGGCGGCCTGCGCGTGCTCGGCACCAACCACGGCGGCAGCGCCCACGGCGTCTTCACCGACCGCGTCGGCGTGCTCAGCAACGACTTCTTCGTCAATCTGACCGACATGGCCTACACCTGGAAGCCGACCGGCCGCAACAGCTACGCCATCGTCGATCGCAAGAGCGGCGCGACGCGCTGGACGGCGACCCGCGCCGACCTGGTATTCGGCTCCAACTCGGTGCTGCGCGCCTACGCCGAGGTCTACGCCCAGGACGACAACCGGGAGAAGTTCGTGCAGGACTTCGTCGCCGCCTGGACCAAGGTCATGAACGCCGACCGCTTCGACCTCGCCTGAGTCCGGCCAAGGCATATCAACTGCAGTCCAGCCCCCGATTTTTCGGGGGCTTTTTTTTGATCAGGCCGCCCTGCCCCGCGCCGTGTGCAGTTTCCTGTAGCTGTCGATCAGGCGCTGGTGGCGGTCCAGGCCTTCGAGTTGCAGGCTGGTCGGCGTCAGGCCATGGAAACGCACGCTGCCGTCCACCGAGCCGAGCACCGCATCCATGCGCGGGTTGCCGAACATGCGGCGGAAATTCACCACGTAATCGTCCAGTTCCAGTTCGTCGTCGAGCAGCACTTCCAGCACCACGTTGAGCGCCTGGTAGAACAGGCCGCGCTCGACGGTGTTTTCGTTGTACTGCAGGTAGGCCTCGACCTGTTCCTTGGCGGCTGCGAAGTCCTGCAAGGCAAGATTGATCAGCAGCTTCAATTCCAGAATCGTCAGCTGGCCCCAGTCCGTGTTCTCGTCGAATTCGACGCCGATCAGCGTAATGATGTCGGTGTAGTCGTCGAGTTCGCTCTCTTCCAGACGCTCCAGCAAGGCTTCCAGCGCAGCATCGTCGAGGCGGTGCAGGTTCAGGATGTCGGCGCGGAAGGCCAGCGCCTTGTTGGTGTTGTCCCAGATCAGGTCGTCGACCGGGTAGATTTCCGAATAACCCGGCACCAGGATGCGGCAGGCGGTGGCGCCGAGCTGGTCGTAAACCGCCATGTACACTTCCTTGCCCAGGTCTTCGAGGATGCCGAACAGCGTCGCGGCCTCGTCGGCGTTGGAATTTTCACCCTCACCCGAGAAATCCCACTCGACGAATTCGTAATCCGCCTTGGCGCTGAAGAAGCGCCAGGACACCACGCCGCTCGAATCGATGAAGTGCTCGACGAAATTGTTCGGCTCGGTGACTGCATTGCTCTCGAAAGTCGGGCGCGGCAGGTCGTTTAGGCCTTCGAAGCTGCGCCCCTGCAGCAGTTCGGTCAGGCTGCGTTCGAGCGCCACTTCCAGGCTCGGATGCGCGCCGAAGGAGGCGAAGACGCCACCGGTGCGCGGGTTCATCAGGGTCACGCACATCACCGGGAATTCGCCGCCCAGCGACGCATCCTTGACCAGCACCGGGAAGCCCTGGTTTTCCAGTTCGGCAATGCCGGCGACGATGCCGGGGTATTTCGCCAGCACCTCGGCCGGCACATCGGGCAGCGCGATTTCGCCTTCGAGGATTTCGCGTTTGACGGCCCGCTCGAAGATTTCCGACAGGCACTGCACCTGCGCCTCGGCCAGCGTGTTGCCGGCGCTCATGCCGTTGCTGAGAAAGAGGTTGTCGATCAGGTTGGTCGGGAAATACACCGTCTCGCCGTCCGACTGGCGCACATAGGGCAGCGCGCAGATGCCGCGTTCGGTGTTGCCGGAATTGGTGTCGTAGAGATGCGAGCCGCGCAGCTCGCCGTCCGGGTTATAGATTTCCAGACAGTAGTCGTCGAGCAGGCCCTTGGGCAGCGCATCCTTCTTGCCGGGCTTGAACCAGCGCTCGCTCGGGTAATGCACGAAGGCCGCGTTGGCGATCTCCGGACCCCAGTAATTGTCGTTGTAGAAGTGATTGCAATTGGCCCGCTCGATGAACTCGCCCAAGGCCGAGGCCAGCGCGCTTTCCTTGGTGGCGCCCTTGCCGTTGGTGAAGCACATCGGCGAATGCGCATCGCGGATATGCAGCGACCAGACGTTGGGCACCAGATTGCGCCAGGAGGCGATCTCGATCTTCATGCCCAGCCCGGCCAGAATGCCGGACATGTTGGCGATGGTCTGCTCGAGCGGCAGATCCTTGCCGGCGATATAGGTGCTCGCCTCCGAGTCCGGATTCAGCGTCAGCAAGGCCTGCGCATCGGCATCGAGATTCTCGACCTCCTCGATGACGAACTCCGGCCCGGTCTGCACCACCTTCTTGACGGTACACCGCTCGATGGAGCGCAAAATGCCCTGCCGGTCCTTGGCGGAAATATCCGCCGGCAACTCGACCTGGATCTTGAAAATTTGCTGGTAGCGGTTTTCCGGATCGACGATGTTGTTCTGCGACAGACGGATGTGTTCGGTCGGAATGTTGCGCGTGTCGCAGTACAACTTGACGAAGTAAGCCGCACACAAGGCCGACGAAGCCAGAAAGTAATCGAACGGCCCCGGCGCCGAGCCATCGCCCTTGTAGCGGATCGGCTGATCGGCGATGACCGTGAAGTCGTCGAACTTGGCCTCGAGACGAAGCTTGTCGAGAAAATTGACCTTGATTTCCATGCGGGAATTCCAGAAAAGGCGTGAAGAAATGGATTGGGCGCCATTATCCGGATTTCCTGGGGGAAAGCGGGGTTGTATGGAGAACGGGTGCAGCACAAAATTTGGGCAGGAAAAACGGGCATTGTGAAAAATGCCCGTTTTGAGCGGTCGACCGGTAAAAACTGCCAATTTTCGGAGGTTGTTCGGCCTTCATTCCCGTAGGCACAGGCAATCCAATAGGCCAACGACGGGATAAATTCCCGATATTTCCTATATCAGAATTTCTAAACTCGACGTTAACTCACTTGCCTTGTAGGTCATCCAAAAATTCAGATGATGGCGTTGTACCAGTAACCAGCAAACGATCCCTGGCTCGGGTACACGCTACATAGAGCAATTGCCGCTCGGTGTCGTAAACCTCCTGCAGATCGCCGTCATCGCCAACCGTTTCGATCCGCTCCTGCAAAGGAATAACCTCATCGTCGCAGGCCATCACGGCCACTGCGCGGAACTCCAGTCCTTTCGCCAGATGCATGGTGCTGATCGAAACATGATCGTGTTCCATAGCCACATGCTCGTCCAGAATCAGGTAAGGCAAAGCAGCGAGGCGAACGGCTTCCTCGGCCCGAGCAATTTGCGCGTCGGAACGAACGAATACGCCGATCTCGTGCGGCTGGATGCCTGCGCTTGCGCAGTCAGCGAGCCACCGACCGACCACCGTACTTTCTTCCGCCGCATCGCGCAGGGTCTGGATGCAGGGCGGCGGGCCATTGAATACCGAAACGGTATCGCTGCGATCTTCGCTATTGCCGTCCACATCGGTTACCGCCGGGCCAAGCAATCGGTCAGCCTGGCTGCGAATCTGATGCGAGGTCCGGTAGTTGACGCGTAGTGTGCGCGAACGTCCGCGTACATCGACGCCAAGTGACTTCCATGAAAAAGGTTGCTGAAAGATGCGCTGCCCGAGATCGCCAGCAAAGAACAGTGCATTCGGGCGAATCGCACCCTCGCCGCCGGCCAGTGCTGCCAGAAAGCGCAAATGCGCGATCCCGATATCCTGCGCTTCATCAACCACAGCAAAATCGAAAACGGGGTTGCTCCTAGCCTTCAGGGCATTAGCCAAAGCAGTGAACAGCCCCGAGGCCGTAAGCAAACCCTTTTCGCGCAAGCCGGAACGAAGGTGCTCGAAGATCTCCCACAACACCGCCCGTTGGGCTTCCGGCAACCGGGTTTTGCGGCCGAGGCGCGCCACGTCGCGATAAGTTTCCCAGTGATCGAGTTGCCAAGCATCGACCACATGCTCCCATTCGGTGAGTAGAAAGTGACGGCCGAATTTATGCCCCGGCACCGCCTTGGCGGCATCGGCCATGAGTTGGCGAATGTCTTCGCTGGACGCCAGCCTGGCCGAGCCGACCTGAGTCTTGTGCAGGCGCAGCCCGATGGCTTCGAGGGAATACACGTCAATCCGCTCGGCAAGGCGTGGTTGGGAAGTCAGCAGCCGGTTCAGCTTCGATTGCAGGGCATTGGCCAAAGTATCGGAAAACGTGGTCAGCAATACCCGTGCATCGGGATGCTGGCGCGCCAAGTAGGCTGCACGGTGCAGGGCAACGATGGTCTTGCCGGTACCCGCCGAGCCGGAGACGCGGGCCGGACCGGCGTAGTCTCGCTCCACCCATTGGCGCTGCTCGGGGTGAAGGAAGACCGTCCATTTCTCCCACGGGAAATCGAGCGCCCGTTGCAGTTCCTCGACATTGCTCATCACCCGGAAGCGGCGTTGCGCGTCGGGGTGGTCAAACGGATTGGCGGTTGCAGGCGTCGGCATGCGCGGCTTGCCGCCCGTCGCCAATTCGAGAAGCGCTTCGGCCGCTTCTGCCGGCAAATGATCTGCGAGCGCGAGCAGTGTGTCCTCGGTAGCTAGTTTCACATCAGGCAGCCACTCCGGCGGAACACCATAGCTCAGCAACAGGTCATCGGCCACGCCCCGGAACAGAAGCTGTGTAGCGCTTGCCGGCAATGGCAACGGGCTCTGCACATAGACCGGCACGATGATTTCCTGCACCGTCTCGCGGATTTCAATCAGTTGCGCCGCACCGGTCTTCGGGTGCGTCTCCAGCTTGCGGCGCTCGGCCCATTCGTAGGCCTTGTCGTGGTGATCTACGTAGCAGAGCAACAGACTGGCTTCGCTACGGTGAACAATCAGTCGAATGTCACTGCCCACCCGCACCGACCAGAAGTTCTTGTCCTTGGCGCGATCCAGCTTGTGGAAACTCATGCCAGGGCTGGCCGGATTCAACTGTAAGTCGAAGGCCGTTGTTTTGACCTGCTTCTGCTCGTCACCGGTCAGTCTGGCAAGACTGTCAGTGAAGGTGTCGGCGATGCGAAACTCCATGTGCAACCTCAAGTTAAGCAATCAAGCCCAATATTCCGTTACGGAATTTTGCAAAGCTGGGAGACTTGTTTTCCTCCACATTCATGTGGCGCGCGATAGCATCGGCCCATTGATGCTTAACTTGGCCTGGTAATGGCCAGCCTGCTTTATGTATTGCGGCGCTACCCCCTGGATACACCGCATCCGCAAGGCGTTCCCATGTCCCGCAAATGCTGTCTTGCTTGTAGCTATCCAGTACAGCTATTTTTGCTTTTGGGTAAGCAGCCACAATCGCCTGCCTGTCACCGAGATACCAGGCCTCCATTTCCTCAATCGCCAATTGAAAAAGGGTATTCGGTGCAGGGTCGCACGTTGCCAAAAGCGCTTTCAGTTCCCCCAGGAAAACCTTCCAATCGCGCTCGTCGTTATCAACGATCACCACGACGGCGTCAATGCCAGGCGTTTTGCCATATCCAGACAATAATCTTGGCAATTGATTAAGCAAGGCCCGCTTGGCGGGGTCGCCTCCGGCTGCCAGATTGGGGGGCAGACGACCGATCCCTTTGTACGAGTGAACGCGCCAGGTATGTGGCTCTCCGTAGCCCCCGATCAAAGCAGGCAGCAAAGTTTCGACCAACTTCGCGCCCGAACTATCCTCCACAAGCACTTCAATATGCATGGCTCAGTCCGCGTCCAGATAGTCGCTATACCAGAGGCTACCAAGCGGCAAGCCCTCATCGACCAAGTTGTTTACCAACGCCAGTTCGGATACGCGTCGTACCGTCGAGTACCCGTCTGCCCCTTTTTTCAATATCCACACTTCCTGAGGCGTCAGCGCGTCCACGAAATAAGGCTGATGGGTCGTCACGAAAATCTGCGGCGCGTTTTTTTTGCCGGTCGCATGATTTCGTAATTCGGTGGCCAGCGCATCCAGCAACCTGTGATAAAGACCATTTTCTGGTTCTTCGATACAAATAAACGGTGGCGGCTCGGGGTCTTCCATCAGCAACAGATAGGCAAAAATTTTCAGCGTCCCATCTGACATCTGTCCTGCGTAAAATGGATCGGCGAACGCTCCATCATTGAACTGGAGTAGCACCCGTTTGTCTGCCGTCACCAATGTCTTGATGCTTTGGATGCCGGGAATTTTTGCTGCAATCCGATCAAGAATCGACTGGAAACGCTCCTTGTGCTCCCTTTCCATGTACTGCACTACGTTACCGATGTTGTCGCCATGCATATTCAGGTGACGCTGTGCACCAGCAGAGGGAATCGAGCGTGCTGAGTCAGGGTGGAAGTAAGACAGATACCAGCCTTTCAAAAAATCCCTGAACCGTTTGATGCGAGGATGCTCCTTGAGCGTTCCTAACGTGGCGATACCCAGTTGCCGAAGATCAGTGAGGGTAACGTCCATTTTGGTGTTCGGCTCCTCGTCGCCCTCGCCCTCAATAGCGGTGTCACCCGCCCATGCCGTACCCGAACCGTGCGTCAAGCGCAAAAAGGGGTAGGGACGACCAAAGCGCTGTCCTTTTCGGCGTTGCCCGAGAAACTCATACTGCACAAAGGGGCGGCCCGACTCATCCAGGTTGATGTGCAGCTCGTAGGTAATCGGCCGCTCGCTCTTGGATTCGCGGTAGTAAATCTCAAAACAAATCGGCTCATCTGTTCCCAGTGAACGCATCCGCTCGAACCCGCCACGTTGTTTGGCGTCGCAGGCAGTTTCCAAGTCCGTCGATAGACAATCGGCGACGAAACCAAAGGCGTCGAACAAAGTACTCTTGCCGGCGCCATTCTTGCCGATCACCACTGTGAAGGGCGTAAGCGGTTCAACCTGCTGCTGTCCAGTCGACAACTTGCCCAGCGTCACATCCCGGAGCGCCCGGTAATTCTTGACCCGAAATCCTTCGATCAACGCCATTTGCTTTCTCCGTACTCTTTAATCCAGTTAAGCATCATGCCACGCGAAACACCTTCATCACCTCATCCCCCAGGTGATTGATTACCTTCACCGCAATCCGCCCGGACTTCGGTTTCTTGAATGGGCGTGAGGTGTCGCTGTTGAGCGAGGCCCAGGCTTCGGCGTCGATTTCGGCTTTCAGCGTGGTTTTCAGGGCGCTGTAGGGGTCGTTGGCGCCGAGGAAGTAGGCATGGCGGACGAAGAAGCTTTCTTCGTTGTAGTCGGTGTCGATGAACCAGCAGGCGATGCCGTCGGCGCCGTCGCTGATGACTTCGCCGGTTTGCGGCTTGAACACGTCGACGCCATTCACCTTCACGCGCAGGCTGTCGCCTTCAGGTAGAAGCGTGATGTCCGGCTCGCCGAAGATCACGAACAGGTTGCCCTTGCCGGTGTTCTTGAGGTCTTCCGCCATGTGCAGATCGGCATTCATGCGCGCCTTCAGGACCGGCAGTTTGCCGAGCTTGGCAAAGTCCGTGGTGTGCGCTTCGAAGTTGAAGGCGCAGGCGATCAGCACGTCGAAGCCGGCGTCGGCGGCTTCGCGGGCTGCTTCGACCAGATCGGCGCGCTGCACGGTGCCGAATTCGGGGCCGATGAAAATGGCAGCGCGTTTTTCTACCCCTTCGGCTTCCAGGTAGCGGCCTTCTGCACAGACCATGTCGCCCGGCCAGGCGACCAGCGAAACGAAGCTGATGCGGTCGGCTTTGTGCGCCTGCTGCACGCCGGCAGTTTTCAGGTTGTCCAGGATCATCTGCGGGAAGGACTGCTTCGCCGCATATTTGGCTTCCTGCTGGCGCAGGGTGTCAATCAACTCGTCATCTTCATCGACACCCAGCACGCGGTGCGGCGAGAGGCTCTCGACGGTGAAGGGGCCGGCCACGCGCACCGCCTTTTTGTTTTCATAGGGCTTGTCGTAGAGGTACTCGAAATCGGCCTTGGCGGCGATGGAGGCGTCGATTTCCTTCTGCCGGGCAATGCGCGCCTGCCACCAGTCGGCGTGCGCCTGCTTGGCCGCGGCCGGCCAATCCTTGCCGGCTTCGCGCGGAACTTCCCATTCCTGCCAATTGTTTTTGAGCAATTTTTGCAGTTGACCGCAGGAAATCGCCAGTTTTTCCTGCCACTGATCCCAGATCACGTCGATCTCGGCGTTGTTGGCGATGGCTTTCAGCGTGATGTGCGGCACGCGCTCATAGACAAAGCCGTGGCGGATATTGCCGTGGGTCGGTTGCGAACTGGGTGCCGTGCGAGTAACTGCCGCCTCCTTCAACTGCCCTTCGCGGGAATCGGCGAGCAGATAGTAGGGATAGCGGGCGCCCATGATGCGGGCGCGAGCCAGCGCCAGTGCGACTCGGGAAGTGTCGATGGTGATCCAGCGGCGGCCCCATTGTTCGGCGACGGTGGCGGTGGTACCAGAACCGCAGGTCGGGTCGAGGACGAGGTCGCCGGGGTCGGAGGTCATTAGCATTGCCTGCTGTATGGCGATGCTAGGCGTTTGCACCACATAGACTTTCGCATCACCGAACCCACTTTGCCTCGTGTTGTCCCAGATATTCGTCCGCGTCATTACGCGGAAGTCGTCAAGGTAACGCTTGAACCTCAGCGTATTACCAATGGCGAGCAGGCGACCAGCGGAACGTAATCGCCGCAGCCCGGTTTCATTGGTACTGAAAGTTCTTGTTCCAGGAGTGAAGCGTCTTCCATTGAACTCGAAATCACGGACGTCGTTCTCGCCGCTGGATCGTGCGCTCGTGATTGGGTTTGGATGATAGACCTTGCTGCCGGCTGGCAATGGGGCAAATCCAGCCAACTGCTCTGGCGTCATTGTGAAGGTCTGATATACCGCATCCTCGAAAAAGCGAAGATTGTCGTCGCCAACGTAAGTTCTGTCGTCAAACAGCGATCTATATTTGACGTGTTGCTTATCCCTCGCATACCAGAGCAGCACATCATAGCTGCTATCCAGAAGCGCACTTCCTTTGCCAGTCGTCTTACGGAACACAATTTCGGCGCAGCAGTTATCGTCCCCAAAAACCTCATCCATCACCGCCCGCACCCGGTGCACATTCTCATCCCCGATTTGCACAAAGATTGACCCCGAGTCCGTCAGCAGATCGCGCGCCACGGTCAGCCGGTCGCGCAGGTAAGTCAGGTAGGAATGAATCCCATCCCGCCAGGTATCCCGAAACGCCTTGACCTGTTCCGGCTCGCGGGTGATGTGGTCGGCCTTGCCGTCCTTGACGTCGCGGCTGGTGGTTGACCACTGGAAGTTGCTGTTGAATTTGATGCCGTAGGGCGGATCGAAATAGATGCACTGCACCTTGCCACGCAGGCCTTCGCGCTCGGCCAAGCTGGCCATGACCTGTAGGCTGTCGCCGAGGATCATGCGGTTGCTCCAGTTCTGGTCGTGCTGGTAGAACTCGGTCTTGTCGGCGTCCTTGGGGATGCCGTTGAAGTCGGCGAAGAGATCGGGCGTTGCCTGCCCCGCTTCGTGTTCGCGGTCCTTGGATTCGCGCAGCAGCTCGTCGATCAGCGCCTTGGGGTGCACCTTTTCCTGGATGTAGAGCGGCGGGGCGTGGACGACGAGGTCGCTCCAGTCCTGCTCGTCCTTGCCGCGCCAGACCAGTTGCGGGTCGAGATCGGTGTTGCGCGGGTAGCGGACCTGCTTTGGGTTTTTCTGGTTGTCGTCGAGCACCGACTGGTATTCGGCGGTGGGGATGTTCTTGCGTTTGGCGTCGTCGTGGGTGATCTGCTCGACGTTCGTGGTGCTGGGTGCTTTGGCCATGCTCAATCTTCTTTCCTGTTCAACTTTTTGCGGGCAACGGCCTCGGGCAGTGCCTTGTAGTTTTCCGGACTGGTGACGCGGCGGCCGGATTTTTGTTCCAGGTCTTGCCGGGCCTTGCCGGCCACGCTGCCCCCGGCGATGGCGGCTGCACGGTTTTCGTCGTAGCCCTGGGCCTCGCGCTGGCGGGCAATCTCGGTGGTGGAGGCTTCGCCGAGCATGGAAAAAATCAGTTCCAGGTCGGTCATGTGGTCGCGCAGGTTGTCGGCGGGCTTGTCGAGTTGCTTGAAGGTCTTGTACTCGCTCGGCGTCATGCCGAAGGTGGCGCGGCTGATTTCGGCGGTGAGGATGGCGTATTCACGTTGTTCCTTGACGCCGCGTTTCTGCCATTCGTTGGTCAGTTCGTCGCGAATGGCGATGCCGCGCACCCGCTTTTCGATCCAGGCGTCGCTGTAGCCCTTGGCCTTGTAAATCTCGCGCATGCGGGCGGCGGCGAGTTCCGGGTTTTCAATTTCTTCAAGGCGTTCGTAGCCGACCTTGGCCAGCCAACGTTTGAAGGGTTCGGCCTTGGGGGAAGGAATGGACTGGATTAGGCGCAGGAGTTGCTCAGTATCCGCCACATCGGTAAGGCGCTGTTTGCCGTCGGCTGCGGTCAGCTTCAAAGCGTTACAGCTTGTAACGGTTTCATTTCCTTCGGCCAGCAGGCGCTTCTTGAGCACGCGCCAATAGACCGGCGGATTGGGGCTTTCGGTGAGCACCGCGATCACATCGACAATGGCAAAAACCCAGCGTTGGGCGGCATCATCCCAAGCGGAGCGAATTTGCTTCGACTCGAATAGCTTGATGTTATTCATGATCCACTCCCTTCTGAACGGCCACAGCTATCATGCGTCCGAATTCGGCCTCCACCTTCTTGGCGAAATCGTCCTGCATCTGGAAGACGTCGGTGAACTCGGCAAAGGCCCAGCGCCCGTAGGAGCCAAGGTGATTGACGCCGGGCACCCAGTAGGTGTCCATGGTCGATTTCTTTTCCTTGGCGTCCTCGCGTCGATAGCCTTTGATTTCGACGACCAGGCGCAACAGGTCATCCGGCCCGTGGCCGTCGTCGACCAGCACGATGAAGTCGGGCAGGTATTTGCGCGTTTCCGAGCCGTAGCGATAGGGCACTTCAAAGCCGAGGCCATGGTTCTTGACGTAGGCACTGACCTTGGGGTGCATTTCAGCGACGCGGCAGAATTCGCCCTCCCAGTCGCTATCGAGCACAACCCAGTTGATGTGGCAGCGCTGGGAACTGGTTTGCCAGCGGTCGGCCTTGGAGGTGTTGAACCGCACGTGGCGGGTCGAGCCGCTGGGGTTGTAAGGATCGAGCAGCGCCTTGATGGGCCGTTCGCCGAGAAAGTGGCGGGTGATGGCGGCGGTGATCCGGTTGCAGGCCATGTCGGCCAGTTCCTGATACATGAGCAGCGCGGGGTAGGTTCCGCCCTTGCATTCCAGATGATTGTCGAGCCATTCCTTGGTAATGCGCTTGAGCTGGCCGAACAGGTGCAGCTTGGGTTCCTCGCCGGGGTCGCGCCACTTGGTGTAGAGCAGGCGCTGGGTGAGGTGGAAGAGCAAGGTGGAGGAGCGCACATCGCCCAGATGCTGCAGGGTCATGTCGGCCGACTGACCGATGATCCCCGAGTTCTGGGTTTGTGACGGCCCGACGAGATCGGGCGTCAGGACAAGCGTGGATTCCTCGTTGAAGTTGGCCAGCAGGCGTTCTTCGGGCAATTCGACGCGGTAGCCCTCGACCCGCGGGAAGGTGATTTCGAGGGCGTCGCGCTCGGGGCGCATGGCTTTGACCTGCACCGTTTCGCGTGGCGGTTGCGGCGGGCTGATGACCGGCTTGGCGGTGAAGTCGAAGGGGATGCCGAAAACGTCGGCGTATTCGACGTTGAACTGGCCCTCGTCGTTGAGTTCGTAGGACTGGCGACGCAGGGCGCGGCCGATGACCTGTTCGCACAGCAGTTGCGTGCCGAAAGCGCGAATGCCCAGCACGTGGGTCACGGTATTCGCGTCCCAGCCTTCGGTGAGCATCGACACCGAGACGACGCAGCGGATCGCACCGCCGAGTTGCCCGGCCTTGCCGACGGTGTTCATGACTTCGCGCAGCAGGGCCTGATCAGTGATGTTGTCACCGGCGCGGACATCGCCGGTGCGCTCGATGATTTCGCGACGAAAGCGCTCGATTTCATCGGCCGCCATGTCATGAAACTTGTCGTCCAGCGCGTCACCAGCTTCGAGTTGCTCGCTGTCGATCAGCAGCGTATTGGGGCGTGGTAGGGGGTTGCCGGTGGTGTCGTCGAAGTTGCGGAACAGGGGCAAACGGCCGTTTTCCAGCGTGCTGCTGCCGTCGTCGTTCTTGCGTTGAAAGCCCGAGATGAAGTCATAGACGAGCTTGGAAATGGCGGTGTTCTGGCAGACCACGATGAAACACGGCGGCACGGAGATTCCGGCATCCTGCCAGAGCTTGAAGGTCTTCTCGTAATGCCCGTAAAGCGCTTGCAGCGCGGTTTGCAGCCGGGTCGGCAGCTTGAGCGGGTCGAGTTCCTGATTGGAGCCGCGCCCTTTTTTGGGCATGTCCTTGCGGATGTTCTCCCAGAGGTTGCGGAAGACCGGCATTTCTTCACCGGGGATGTTTTCCGCGACCGGCACGCGCGGCAGTTTGACGATGCCGCATTCGATGGCGTCCATTAGCGAGAAGTCGCTCATCGTCCAGGGGAATAGCGTGCCTTCGGCGTAGCCTGAACCGCGTAGGAAAAACGGCGTGGCGGATAGATCGAAGACGCGGGATAGACCCAGCTTGCGATTGACGGCTTCGAGCCCGGAGATCCACAACCGGGCGGCTTCGTTGTTTTTATCGGCCTCTTTCTTCTCGTCGCCTTTCAGTTCTTCATCGTCACCAATGCCTGCGCCCAGGGGCTTTTCACGGTAGCAGTGGTGGGCTTCATCGTTGATGGCCAGGATGTTCTTCATGCCCATCAGGTCGGGCATGACACGCTGGAGCATCTGGCCTTCGGTTTCCGTGGTGACGATTTCGTCGCCAGTGCGCCCCTTGAGCAGTTGCCGCCCACCCTTGGAAATATCGATGCGCTCGCGCAGCTTGAAGGCGTGATAGTTGGTGATGACGATCTTGGCGCGGCCCATGTCATCGAGCATGTCGGCCGGCACCAGTTCCCGTTCTTTGTAGTAGCTGTCGGGGTCATGTGGTTGCAGTACGCGTAGCCGGTCCTTGATGGTGAGGCCCGGCGCACAGATAAGAAAGCCACGTGTGAACTGTTTGCTGCTCGGACGACGCACCGCGTTGATGGTCTGCCAGGCAATCAGCATGGCCATCACGGTTGTCTTGCCCGCCCCAGTGGCTAGCTTGAGGGCCAGCCGCATCAACTCCGGGTTGGCGTCCTTGTTGGCGGCTGCGAGGTGTTCGAGCAGGCGTTTGCCGTGCTTTGTGCTGGGTGCAACCTCGGTCAGCCAGATGGCTGTTTCAGCCGCTTCGACCTGACAGAAAAAGGGCCGAACACCGTTGAAACCGTGGTGCCGCCAGTGCAGGAGCAGGCGCGCCGTCTCAGGCGTAACCTGCCACTGGTTCGGATTCGGGAGCGCGCGCCACGCGTCTACGTGGTTACGCACCTCGTTAATGATCGAGGTTGGATCGTACTGCTGCGCTTTGGTGGATAGCCCCACGCCTTCGTCGAAGATGAAACCTTCCTGCCTTGGCATCTTCTTTTGCTTCTTCGGCTTGGGTATCGGTGTGATGAACTCGGCACGGCGACGCGCATCCAGAACTTGCTGCGTTGGCTGCCCCGATTCGTCCAACTCCCAGTGACGTGCAGGGCGCTCATACGGGGAATTCAGGATCGGATGATCGAAGAAAGGGTTCGACATGGCGGTGGCTTACGCTTTTTCGTTATTGTTGTTCCAAGAATAGCTGGGCATTTTCTAGCAAAAGCCGGTTGAAGACCATCACTTATGCATTTGCGTTGTCTATTAGATGTATTTTGATAAGTAACGTCTGGTAGAAGTCAGATAACGGCCATCTGAATTAGCTGATGCTAACGACCACATTGGCCGAACAACAGCCCTCCCCCCAAAAAAACGGGCGCCCCAAAAAGCGCCCGTTTTCACCGGTCAACCGCTAAAAACCACCCATTTCCCTACATCCCGAGATAAGCCGCCCGGACCTGTTCGTTGCTGATCAGTTCCTGGCCGGTGCCGGTCAGGGTGATGTGGCCGGTTTCGAGGACGTAGCCGCGGTCGGCGATGGCGAGGGCGGCGAAGGCGTTCTGTTCGACGAGGAAGATGGTCATGCCCTGGGCTTTCAGCGTCTTGACGACGTTGAAGACTTCTTCGACGAGCAGCGGCGCGAGGCCCATCGACGGTTCGTCGAGCAGGAGCATTTTCGGGCGGCCCATCAGGGCGCGGCCGATGGCGAGCATCTGCTGCTGGCCGCCGGAGAGCGTGCCGGCCGGCAGGTTGCGCTTTTCCTTGAGGATCGGGAACATCGCAAAAATCTTTTCGAGATCGCCTTCGACCTGCCCTTTCGGCTGGGTGTAGGCGCCCAGGCGCAGGTTGTCCTCGATGCTGAGCGGGCCGAAGACCTGGCGGCCTTCCGGGCTTTGGCAGATGCCGCGGCGCATGCGCAGGTCAGCGCGCAGTTTGCTGATGTCTTCGCCGTCGAACATGATCTGGCCGGCGCTCATCGCCTGCACGCCGGAGAGCGTGCGCAGGAAGGTGGTCTTGCCGGCACCGTTGGCGCCGACCAGCGCGACCAGTTCGCCCTTGCGCACTTCAAGGTCGATGCCTTTGAGGGCCTTGATCCGGCCGTAGCAGCTTTCCATGCCCTTGACCGAGAGCAGCACATCGCCCGGCCCGCTGGCGGCGCCGGGTTGCAGCTCGCCGGTGCTGTGCGCGCCGAGGCCGATCGATTCCGGCGCCAGGCTGGCGATGCGGTGGAACAGTTCGCGGAATTCGGCGCGCGCCTTGCCGCCGAACAGCGGGTCGTCGTTGTCGAGAAAGGCACGGTCGATTTCGGCCCAGTCGTCGCCGGTCAGCACCTCGCGGGCGAGCGGCATGGCGTCCTTTTCCTCGCTGCGGATGTGGTTCTTGATCGCCGACGTGTAGTTGCGTAGCGCCGCCGTGAAGGCGGCATTGCTTTCGCCGCCGCCAGCGGTCGACGCCAGTTTGGTGCGCAAATCGCGCAGCACTTCCGGGCCGTTGACGTGCTCGACCTGCAGGCGGTCGAGGATCGCCGCCGCTGCCGGCGAGCGCAGGCGCAGCGCCGGGAAGAGGAAGGCGTCTTCCTTGGCGTGGTGGGCGCGGTCCATGAACTGCTCGATGTAGTCGAAGACCGAGCTGAAGAACGGCGTCTCGACCTTGCTGCCGGCGTCGATCTCGTCAGCCACCATGTCCAGCGTGGTGGCGATGCGCCAGAGGTTCTGGTGCTCTTCGGTGATGATGCGTAGTGCTTCCATGTTCTTCCCCTTGTTACGCGTGAGCGCCCAGATAAGCCGCAATCACATCGGGATTTTTTCTGATTTCCTCGCCCGTGCCCTCGGTCAGCTTCTTGCCGTAGTCGAGCACCAAGATGCGGTCCGACAGGTTCATGACCATCTTCATGTCGTGTTCGACGAGCACCACGGTCACGCCGGAGTCGGCGATCTTGCGCACCAGGTGGTCGATCTCGATGGTTTCCTTGGGATTCAGGCCGGCGGCGGGTTCGTCGAGGAAGATCAGGCGCGGCTGCATGGCCAGGGCGCGGGCGATTTCCAGGCGTTTGAGGGCACCGTAGGACATCGCGTCGGCGCGGGTTTCGACGTACTGGCCGAGGCCGACGAAGTCCATCAGTTGCGCTGCTTCGGCACGCATTTCGCGGTCGCGCCTTTTCAGGCCGGGGAAGCGCAGCGCCGCCTTGACCAGGTTGCGGTCCAGACGCAGGTGGGCGCCGACCATGACGTTTTCGATGGCCGTCATGTTCATGCAGATCTGCAGGTTCTGGAAGGTGCGCGCCACGCCGCGCCGGGCCAGTTCGTTGGGCGACTTGCCGTGGATGGCTTCGCCGTCGAGACGGATTTCGCCCGTAGTCGGCTTGTAGACGCCGGTGATCAGGTTGAACAGCGTCGTCTTGCCGGCGCCGTTCGGGCCGATCACGGAATAGACGATGCCGGCGTCGATGTTGAACGAGACGTTCTGCACCGCCTTGACGCCACCAAAATGGATGGACAGGTCCTTGACTTCGAGTAGCGACATGTTCAGTTCCCCTTGCCGAATTTGGCTGCCAGCGTCGGCACCAGGCCCTTGGGCAGGAAGATCATCGAGAGCATCAGGATGGCGCCGAAGACCACGGTTTCCCAGCCTTCGAAGGTGGCCAGCGCCTGCGGCAGCGCGGTCAGCAGCACGGCGCCGACCAGCGAGCCGTACACCGAGGCCATGCCGCCGATCACCACCATGGTGACCAGTTCGATGGAATGGAAGAAGTCGGCGAAGTTGGGGCTGACGAAACCGACGTAATGCGCCGTGACGCTGCCCATCAGGCTGGCGAAAACGGCGGAGAGCACGAAGATCGCGACCTTGTAGCGCACGATATCGACGCCGACCACCTGCGCCGCGACTTCGGAGCCGTGCAGCGCACGCAGCGCCCGGCCGAAGGGCGAATCGATCAGGTTGAGCGAAGCCCACACCGACACCGAGAGCAGCAGCGCGACGACCCAGTACCAGTGCTTGTCGCTGGCCAGCTCGAAGCCGAACAGGCCCATGCCCGGCACCGGCATGCCGTCCGGCCCGCCCGTCCATTGCGCTTCGTTGCGCAGGGCGATGTTGATGATGATGCCCAGCCCGAGCGTCGCCATCGCCAGGTAGTTGCCCTTGAGCTTGAAGATCGGACGCGCCACCAGGGCGGCAAGAATGCCGGTGGTGGCGGCGCCGGCGCCCATGGCAAGCAGCGGATGCCAGCCGAAATGCGTCGGCAACACGGCCGAGGCATAGGCGCCGATACCGAGGAAACCGGCGTGGCCAAGACTGATCTGGCCGGCAAAGCCGATCAGGAGGTTGAGGCCGAGCACGATCACGGCATTGATCGCCATGCGGATGGCCAGATCGAGGTAGAAGCTGTTGGGCAGCACGAAAGGCAGCACCAGCAGGATGGCGATGACCAGGTAAAGGCCGTTGTAGACAGATTTCTTCATGTCAGACCCGATCCGTCGATTTGCCGCCGAACAGGCCGCGCGGCATGAAGAAGAGAATGAACAGGATGAGCACGAAAGGCATCGCGTCCTTGTAGGCGGACGAAATGTAGCCGGCGCCCATCGCTTCGAGGATGCCGACCAGCAGGCCGCCAACCACGGCACCGAGGCCGTTGCCCAGGCCGCCCAGCACGGCGGCGACGAAGCCCTTGAGGCCGAGCATGATCCCGACGTCGTAGGAGGTCAGCGTGATCGGGGTGAGCAGAATGCCGCCCAGCGCACCGAGCGCCGCCGACATCGCGAAGCTCATGAACAGCACCCAGGAGGTGTTGATGCCGACCAGCTCAGCCGCCAGGCGGTTGAACGAGGTCGCCAGCATGGCCTTGCCGTGCAGCGTGCGGTTGAAGAAATACCACAGCGCCACAACCACCACGGCGGTCACGCCGAGCACCCACAGGCTCTGCGGCAGCAGCGTCGCACCGAGAATCTCGATCGGTGCATCGCCCGAGAAGGCCGGCAGGCTGTGCGTGCCCTTGCCGAAGATCACCGCGGTCAGGCCGCGAATGACCAGCGAGGCACCGATGGTGATGATGATCAGGGTGACCGGTTCGGCGCCCTTGACCGGCTCGATGGCGAGCTTTTCGATCAGCACGCCGACGATGGCCGGGATCAGGATGGCGAGCAGCAGCGCGACCGGCAGCGGCAGCCCGGCCTGCGTGAAGAACACGGCAAGCATGCCGCCCAGCATGATGAATTCGCCTTGGGCGAAGTTGATCACGTTGCTGGCGTTGTAGATCAGCGTGAAGCCGAGCGCAGCCAGCGCGTAGGTGGCGCCGACCGTGATCCCGGAAAAGAGGAATTGCAGGAACTGGGCAAGCATCACAGCCTCCCTGCCCGCGGGCGATGGTTGTTCATGTCGTCTCCGTTTTTATTGTTTTGCAGCGGTCGACCGCTGCAAATGGGCAAAAATCGATCAGTGGGCCAGCAGATGGTCGGCATCCGCCGTGACCGGCTGCTGCTGCGCGAAGAAGCCCTCGCTATGCACCAACTCGTCCTGCGCGCCGAGCGCTTTGACGGCGGCAACGCCGGCATCGACAAACTCCGGGCTGCCGGCAATGAAGATGGTGTGCTTGGAGAGATCCTTGAACATCTGCGGCAGCACGACATCGATGCGGCCCTTGAGGAAACCCTCGGCTTCTTCGCGGGTCAGCGTCACCTTGTAGTCGAAGTTGCGGTGCTTGGTGCGCCACCAGGCCATCATGCCCTGGCTATAGACGTCAGCCTTGGTGCGCGCCGAGAAGAGCATGGTCACCGGCTTCTTGAAGCCGCGACGCAGTGCCGCTTCGGCCAGCGCCAGCACGGGCGCCAGGCCGGTGCCGGCGGCGATGCAGAGCACCGGCGTATCGACCGACGGATCGCCGATGAAGGTGCCGTAGGCGCCGGAAACCTTGACGCCCTCGCCGACCGCAAGCTGGTCATGCACCCAGTTGCTGGTCACGCCGCCTTCGGCGCGGGCAATTTGCAGCACCAGTTCGCCATCCGGGCGCGGTGCGTTGGAAATGGAATAGGCGCGGGCCGGAATGTCGGCGCGCGGATTGCCGAGCGTCACGTACTGGCCGGGCCAGTAGCGGATCGGCTGGCCGACCGGACGCAAGCGCAGCTCGACGACGCGGGCGGCGATCTGTTTCTTGTCAGTAACCACAAAGAGCGCGTCTTCGCGCGGCGGGAAGAGTTTCGGCTTGGCGTCCTCGGTGCCCCACTCGATGCTGATTTCCTCGGAAATCGGCTTGGCCATACACATCAGGCCATAGCCCTGCTTGCGTTCGTCCTGCGACAGCGCCATGTCGAGCACCATGCCCTGGTCGAACTGGCCGGACGTGACCTTGACCTTGCATTCGCCACAGGCACCGGCGCGGCAGTTGTTGGGCAGCGCGTAGCCGGATTTTTCCAATGCCATCAGGACGGTATCGCCGTAGGCGCAATCGACCGATTTACCAGACGGCTGCATGATGATCTTCGCCATTTTGTCTCTTCCTCGCTTTTGTTTTCTCTATTGCGGCAAAGCCGGCGCCCCTTGCGGGGTACCGGCCGTTTTTGCTTTTTTTACACGGTCGACCGATCAGAAGACCGGAATGATGTCGTCCAGATCGACGTCGCTGACTTCCTGACCGGTGATGCCGACTTCCGGAATCGCCGGGAAGGGGATGTTGTATTTGTCGAGCACGCCCTTCAGGTTGATCATCGCGTTGCGCCAGTTTTCCAGCTTGGCTTCGTAGCTCGGGATGCCGAAACCGGCGCCGCGGGCAACTTCTTCGCCTTCACGCTGGTTGGCGATGAAGTCTTCCGGCAGGTCCCAGAATTCCATCGGCGGCTCGAACAGCACGGCCGACAGGAACAGGTAACCGGCGCGGATCTGCTTGGTGACGACAGCCTTGGTTTCTTCCTTGAGGCCCGGGTAGTCGCGTTCCATGACGGCCATGCAGATCGCCATGTGGCGGCCTTCGTCGCGGCCGATGTTCTTGAAACCTTCCTTGAAGACGGCTTCGCGGGAGTTGTCGAACATCTGCTTGAAGATGGTGGCGGCAGCGATTTCGCCCATCAGGAAGGAGCTGAACAATACCGCCAGGTCGTACTTGGGCACGGCTTGCTTGTAGCCGGTCCAGTAGCGGGCGCCGTTGAAGTACAGCCACTGCACGTTCTTCTGCAGGCGGCGGCCGAGGTCGGTCTTCGGCACGTAGGTGATCGGGTCCGGATGGCCGAGCAGCTTGGTGATAGCCAGGCCGCACATGATTTCGTGGTTCTGCTCGTCGCGGGTGACAGAGAAGAAGCACTTGCGAACCGGATCTTCCTCATGCACTTCATAGGTCTTGATCAGCGCTTCGGCAAAAACCGGCGGTGCGGAAGCATCGAACACGGAGAGCAGGCTCCACCAGTAGGCGATGGATTCGCGCTCTTCCCAGGTGTAGCTGTCTACATCCAGCGTATCCCAGGGCAGTTTTTCCGGATCCCAGTCTTCGCGACGGGCGGCTTCCCAGACTTCCTGCAACTTCTTGGTCTTGCTGTTCCAGGACAGCGGATAGATGTTGGGCTGCTGGATTTCCGGCGGGAATTCCATCTTGTCGGCAAAACGTTCCTTGTTGCTAGCCATATCTCCTCCTTGGCGGGGTTTTCGTCTCAGGTTGGTAAGTCATCCAGGTGCCCGGATGGCGTGGATCGAATAATGATACTTACCAACACCACGTGTCAACGTTTTTTGTATCGCTTTGTGTAAAATATTTTTCAGAACAAATTTTACATTTCAGAATCTCGCAAAAAATTTTGCGCACAAAACATTTTTCGCCATTGTTTTTATTCATTTTTTGCACTGCGTCAAAATCGTTTTTACTAAACATAACCACGAAAAATTGGTATTTTTACGATACAAACAATTGACAACATGCGAGCAACTTCGTATCGTTCGCCCAGATTCGCGCCGCACTGCAGCGCACTTGCCCAAGAAAAAAGCCCCAAGGAGATATGGATGTCCGCCCAACTACTGGAAAAACACCGCGCCACGCTCGACGGTGCCCTCAACGCCATTCACACCCGTGGCTACTGGTCGGCCTATAACGAGATGCCGAGCCCGAAGACTTATGGCGAAACGGCGGCCGAAGATGGCAAGAAAGCTTTCGAGGCCCACCTCGGTCAGAACTTCGAACTCGGCCAGCCCGGCCAGAGCGGCTGGACCGGTGGCGAACAGTCGCCCTACGGCATCGATTTGAATGTGCAATATCCCGTCTGCGACCACGCTGCGCTGATCGCTGCCGGCCAGCAGGCCATGTTCGGCTGGCAGAAAGCCGGCGCCGACGGCCGCACCGGCATCTGCCTGGAAATTTTGTCGCGCCTTAACCAGCAGAGCTTTGAACTCGCCCATGCCGTGATGATGACCACCGGCCAGGGCTGGATGATGGCCTTCCAGGCCGGCGCCCCGCACGCCCAGGACCGCGGCCTCGAAGCCGTGGCCTACGCCTACCGCGAACAAAGCTTCGTGCCGACTGAAACGACCTGGGAAAAGCCGCAGGGCAAGAACCCGCCGCTGGTCATGAAGAAGCACTTCGAACTGGTCGGCCATGGCGTCGGCGTTGTGGTCGGCTGCGGCACCTTCCCGACCTGGAACACCTACCCCGGCCTGTTTGCCACGCTCGCCACCGGCAATGCCGTGATCGTCAAGCCGCACAGCAACGCCATCCTGCCGGCCGCGATCACCGTACGCACCATCCGCGCCGTGCTGGCCGAGAACGGCATCGATCCCAACCTGGTCACGCTGTGCGTTGCCGACCGCGCCACGACGCAAAAGCTGGTGACCGATCCGGCCGTCAAGTCGATCGACTTCACCGGCAGCAACGTCTTCGGCCAATGGCTGATCGACAACTGCCGCCAGGCCCGCGTCTATGCCGAGCTGGCCGGCGTTAACAACATCGTCATCGACTCGACCGACGCCTACAAGCCGATGCTGCGCAACCTGGCCTTCACGCTGTCGCTCTACTCCGGCCAGATGTGCACCACCTCGCAGGCGATCTTCGTGCCGGCCGGCGGCATCGAAACGGAAGACGGCCACAAGAGCTACGACGAGGTCTGTGCCGACCTGGCAAAAGCCGTCTCCGGCTTCCTGTCCAAG
This sequence comes from Quatrionicoccus australiensis, assembly GCF_020510525.1. Taxonomy (NCBI): domain Bacteria; kingdom Pseudomonadati; phylum Pseudomonadota; class Betaproteobacteria; order Rhodocyclales; family Azonexaceae; genus Quatrionicoccus; species Quatrionicoccus australiensis. The sequence continues at coordinate 1,505,282 of NZ_CP075188.1, read as the reverse complement.
CCGGAAGTTGCCCTCGCCGTGCTCGGCGCCGTGCAGTCGGCCGATACGCTGAAGCGCATCAATGAAGCCGACAGCGGCGCGCTGGGCAAGGTCATCCTCGCCTCGACCAGGCTCGACAACCCGGAATTCCCGAAGTCGGAAGTGCGCACCCCGGTCCTGCTCGCCTGCGATGCCGCCGACGAGAAGGCCTACATGGAAGAGCGCTTCGGCCCGATCAGCTTCATCGTCAAGGTCGCCGACACCGCCGCCGCGATTGCGCTGTCCGAACGCATCATTTCCACCCACGGCGCCCTGACCGCCGGCATCTACTCGACCAGCGCCGACGTACTCGACGCGATGACCGCCGCCACCATGCGTTCCAAGGTCGCCCTGTCGATCAACCTGACCGGCGGCGTCTTCGTGAACCAGTCGGCGGCCTATTCCGACTACCACGGCACCGGCGGCAATCCGGCCGCCAATGCGTCCTATGCCGATGCCGCTTTCGTCGCCAACCGATTCGTAGTCGTCCAGCGCCGCTACCACGTTTGAACGCATGCATAAATCTACTGCGCCCGCCCATCCCGGCCCTGCGCTGCTCGCCGTACATGCGTACGACTGCGCTGCTCAGGCCGGCCTGAACGGGCTCGCGACGATTTCTGCACGCGTTTTGGAGAATTGAATGACCTACGAAAACATCAAGTTTGACGTCGAGGCCGGCGTCGCCCGCCTGACCCTGAACCGCCCGGACAAGCTGAACAGCTTCACCGGCGCCATGCATGCCGAGCTGCGCGACGCGCTCGACCACGTCCAGACCAACAAAAACATCCGCGTTCTGGTGTTGACCGGTGCCGGCCGCGCCTTCTGTGCCGGCCAGGACCTGGCCGATCCGGACATGGCCAGCATCAACGGCAAGATGCCGGACATCGGCAATGTCGTCGAAGCCAATTACAAGCCGCTGATCCTGCGCCTGCAGAACCTGCGCGTGCCGACCATCGCGGCGGTCAACGGCATCGCCGCCGGCGCCGGTGCTTCGGTCGCGCTGGCCTGCGACCTGGTGCTCGCCACCAAGTCCGCCTCCTTCCTGCAAGCCTTCTCCAAGATCGGCCTGATTCCGGACACCGGCGGCACCTGGTTCCTGCCGCAGCGCGTCGGCATGGCGCGCGCCATGGGCCTCGCCCTGCTCGCCGACAAGCTGCCCGCCGAAAAGGCCGCCGACTGGGGCCTGATCTGGCAATGCGTCGAAGATGCCGAGTTCGCCGCAGCGGTCGACGCCCTGGCCAGGCAACTTTCCACGGCGCCGACCAAGGCGCTGGTGCGCACCCGCCAGGCGATGCACGCCGCCCCCGGCCACACGCTGGAGCAGCAACTGTCGCTGGAAGGCAGCTACATGCGCGAGCTGGGCTGGAGCCCGGACTACGCCGAAGGCGTCGCCGCCTTCATGGAAAAACGGGTACCGAAGTTCACCGGGGAATGAGCATGAGCCACGCTCCGCTCCCAACACCCCGTGATGACTCTCCCCTTCCCCTTCAAGGGGAAGGCCGGGATGGGGATGGGTTTCCCCGCCAAGGGCAAGGAAATCAAACCCATCCCCACCCTACCCCTCCCCTTGAAGGGGAGGGAACTGAGGCGCCCCCTGATCCGGCATTGAATGCACGCTGGAAAATGAACGCATACGGCAGCCCCCAACCGGCCATCGTAGCCGTCGTCGGCACCGGTGCCATGGGCGCCGGCATCGCCCAGGTGGCAGCCGCCGCCGGCCATGTCGTGCGTCTGCTCGACAACCGGCCGGGCGCCGCCGCCAAGGCCGTTGACGGCATCCGCACCCAGTTCGGCAAAATGGCCGAAAAAGGCAGGTTGACCGCTGCGGCGGCTACGGCTGCCGGCGGGCGCCTGCAAGCGGTCGAAAACCTCGCCGATCTGGCCGGCTGCGCACTCGTCGTCGAAGCCATCGTCGAAAACCTCGAAGCCAAGCAGAAGCTGTACGCCGAGCTTGAGGACATCGTCGCCGCCGACTGCATCTTCGGCACCAATACCTCGTCGATCTCGGTCACCGCCATCGGGGCCGCGCTCAAGCATCCGGAACGCCTGGCCGGCCTGCACTTCTTCAATCCGGCGCCGCTCATGGCCCTGGTTGAAATCGTCTCCGGCCTGGCGACCGACCGCGCCATCGCCGACACCCTGTTCGCGACCGCCGCGGCCTGGGGCAAGACGCCGGTGCATGCCAAATCGACGCCCGGTTTCATCGTCAATCGCGTCGCCCGCCCCTACTACGCCGAGGCGCTGCGCCTGGCGCAGGAAGGCGCTGCCGACTACGCCACCATCGACGCCGTGATGCGCGAGGCCGGCGGCTTCCGCATGGGGCCGTTCGAGCTGATGGACATGATCGGCCACGACGTCAATTTCGCCGTGACCAACTCGGTCTGGCGCGCCTTCTACAACGACCAGCGCTTTTTGCCCTCGCTGATCCAGCAGGAACTGGTCGATGCCGGCTTCTACGGCAAGAAGAGCGGCCGCGGCTTCTACGATTACCGCGACGGCGCCGTGAAACCGGCCGCGCAGACCGAAGCGGCGCAAACGCCGGCCGGCAAAATCACCGTTTTTGGCGAGTCGACCGCTGCGGATGCACTGGCTGACCGTCTTTCGCACAGCGGCCTGTCCTTTGCGCGCGCGCCGGAAACGGACGGCCGTATCGCCGACATCGGGCTCGCGACGCTCTACGTCACCGACGGACGCAGCGCGACGCAATGTGCCGCCGAATCCGGCGTCGCCAATACGGTATTGATCGACCTCGCACTCGACTACGCCACGGCCAGCCGCATTGCGATTGCTGCCGCCGAACAGTGCGAACCGGCCGCCATCAACTCGGCCGTCGGCCTGCTGCAGGCCGCCGGCTTTGCCGTCTCGCGCTTTCTCGACGTGCCCGGCCTGGCCGTGATGCGTACGGTTGCCATGCTCGCCAACGAAGCGGCCGATGCGGTCAACCAGGGCGTTTGCTCCGAAACCGCCGCCGACTCGGCGATGCGCCTCGGCGTCAATTACCCGCAAGGGCCGCTCGCCTGGGCCGACGCGGTCGGCGCCGGCAACATCTGCGACGTGCTCGCCAACCTCGGCACCTGCTACGGCGAGGACCGCTACCGCATTTCGCCGCTGCTGCAACGCGCCGTCTTTGCCGGAAGAAACATCCATGACTGAACACCACCACTCCCCGGCCGAGGCACAAGCCCTGGCCGAAGCCACCGCCACGGCGATGTTTTCCCGTGACCGCGCTGCGCAGGCACTGGGCATGAAGATCGTGCGCGTCCAGCCGGGCGCCGCGCTGCTCACCATGACGGTGCGCGGCGACATGGTGAACGGCCACCACATCTGCCACGGCGGCATGATCTTCAGCCTGGCCGATACCGCCTTCGCCTATGCCTGCAACAGCTACAACAAAAACACCGTCGCGTCGGCCTGCCATATCGACTTCCTCGCCCCGGCGAAAGAAGGCGACACGCTCGAAGCCGAGGCTGTCGAACGTTCCGCGGCCGGCCGTACCGGCGTTTACGACATCAGCGTGCGCGTGGCCGGCGGCAAGACCGTCGCGCTGTTCCGCGGCAAGAGTTATCGCATCAATGGCGAAGTGATCGCCGGACTGGAAAGCAGCAGTTAGTTGTTAGGAAGCAAGAGCTGTTAGCAAAACCGCTGACCGCTCTAGCCGCCAACAACTAATGATCAAGCAAACAACAGAGGAGACAAACATGACCGCCAAGAAACCCCTGCCCGGCGAACTCGACGCTATCGAGACCGCCAGCCGCGACGAAATTTCGGCCCTGCAACTCGAACGCCTGAAGTGGTCGGTGCGCCACAGCTACGACAATGTCGAGCCGTATCGCCGCAAATGCCTGGAAAAGGGCGTGCATCCGGACGACCTGAAGACGCTGAGCGACCTCGGCAAGTTCCCCTTCATGACCAAGCTCGACCTGCGCGACAACTATCCGTTCGGCCTGTTCGCCGTGCCGCGCAACAAGATTGCCCGCCTGCATGCGTCTTCCGGCACGACCGGCAAGTCGGTCGTGGTCGGCTACACGCAGAACGACCTCAACAACTGGGCCGACGTCGTCGCCCGCTCGATCCGTGCGGCCGGTGGCCGCGCCGGTGACATGGTGCATGTCGCCTACGGTTACGGCATGTTCACCGGCGGCCTCGGCGCCCACTACGGCGTCGAGCGCCTCGGCTGCTGCGCCGTGCCGATGTCGGGTGGCCAGACCGAGAAGCAGGTGCAGCAGATCATGGACTTCAAGCCCGAGATCATCATGGTGACGCCGTCCTACTCGCTGGTGATCGCCGAAGAATTCGAGCGCCTCGGCATCAAGCCGGACGAAATCTCGCTCAAGGTCGGCATCTTCGGTGCCGAACCCTGGGGCGAAGGCATGCGCAGCGAAATCGAACGTAAGCTCGGCATCGACGCGATCGACATCTACGGCCTGACCGAAGTCATGGGCCCCGGCGTCGCCTGCGAATGCATCGAAACCAAGGACGGCCCGGTGATCTGGGAAGACCACTTCTACCCCGAGATCATCGACCCGGAAACCGGCGAAGTCCTGCCCGACGGTTCGGAAGGCGAACTGGTGTTCACCTCGCTGACCAAGGAAGCCTTCCCGGTCATCCGCTACCGTACCCGCGACCTGACCCGCCTGCTGCCGCCGACCGCCCGCTCCTTCCGCCGCATCGGCAAGATCACCGGGCGCTCCGACGACATGCTGATCATCCGCGGCGTGAACGTCTTCCCGACCCAGATCGAGGAACAGATCCTGCGCGACAAGCGCCTGGCCGGCAACTACCAGGTCGTCGTCACCCGCGACGGTCACATGGACAACCTCGAAGTCCGCTGCGAAGTCCAGCGCGAGCTGTCCGGCAAGCTGCCGCAGAGCGAGATCCAGCAGATCAGCAAGGAACTGCAGCACCGCATCAAGACCATCATCGGCGTGTCGACCAAGATCACCGTCATGGAATTCGACGCCATCCCGCGCACCCAGGTCGGCAAGGCCAAGCGCGTGCTCGACGAACGCCCGAAACGCGACTGAGGCCGATGGCTCGACCACTCGCTCCTGACAACTCGATCCTGGATCCTAAAAAAATGACTCAAGCCTTTATCTGCGACGCCATCCGCACCCCGATCGGCCGCTACGGCGGCGCGCTGTCCGGCGTGCGTGCCGACGACCTCGGCGCCATTCCGCTCAAGGCGCTGATGGAGCGCAATCCGCAGGTCGACTGGACGGCCGTCGATGACATCATCTACGGCTGCGCCAACCAGGCCGGCGAAGACAACCGCAACGTCGCCCGCATGTCCGGCCTGTTGGCCGGCCTGCCGATCGAAGTGCCGGGCACGACGGTCAACCGCCTGTGCGGCTCCGGCATGGATGCGGTCGGCCTCGCCGCGCGTTCGATCAAGGCCGGCGAAACTTCGCTGATGCTGGCCGGCGGCGTCGAAAGCATGTCGCGCGCTCCGTTCGTGATGGGCAAGGCGGACTCCGCCTTCTCGCGCAATGCGGCGATCTACGACACGACCATCGGCTGGCGCTTCGCCAACCCGCTGATGAAGAAACTCTACGACACGCATTCGATGCCGCAGACGGCCGACAATGTCGCCGAGCAGTTCGGCATCAGCCGCGCCGACCAGGACGCCTTCGCGATTCGCTCGCAGCAGCGCTGGGGCGCCGCCGATGCGGCCGGACGTTTCGCCGACGAGCTGGTGCCGGTGGTCATCGCCCAGAAAAAAGGCGATCCGAAAGTGGTCAACCGTGACGAACATCCGCGTCCCGAAACGACGCTGGAACAGCTCGCCAAGCTCAAGGGCGTGAACGGCCCGGAACTCACGGTCACCGCCGGCAATGCGTCCGGTGTCAATGATGGTGCCTGTGCGCTGCTGATCGCTTCGGAAGCCGCCGCCGGCCAGTATGGTCTCAAGCCGCTGGCGCGCGTCGTCGGCATGGCGACGGCCGGCGTGGCGCCGCGCATCATGGGTTTCGGCCCCGCCCCCGCGGTGCGCAAGGTGCTGGCGCAGACCGGCCTCAGCCTCGCCGACATGGACGTCATCGAACTCAACGAAGCCTTCGCCGCGCAGGCGCTGGCCGTGTTGCGCGATCTCGGCCTGGCCGACGATGCAGCGCATGTGAATCCCAACGGCGGTGCGATCGCGCTCGGCCACCCGCTCGGCATGAGCGGCGCCCGGCTGGTCACCACCGCCGCCTATGAACTCCAGCGCCGTGGTGGCCGCTACGCCCTATGCACGATGTGCATCGGGGTCGGGCAAGGCATCGCCATGGTGATCGAGCGCGTCTGAAGTCCCGCCGCCCGGTCCACGCTTGTAGACCGGGCAAAACCGTTTTAACCGCAGTACCGACAACACCCCGTGGAGGAGACAAACCCATGAATAAAAGCATCAAAAAGCTTGCTGCCGGCGCCGTCCTGATTCTTGGCGCATTCAGTGCCTTCGCTGCCGACCCGATCAAGATCGGTTCGGTCCTTTCCGTCACCGGTCCGGCCGCCTTCCTCGGCGATCCGGAACTGAAAACCCTGCAGATGTACGTCGAGGACATCAATAAAAAGGGCGGCGTACTCGGTCGACCGCTGGAACTGGTCCATTACGACGACGGCAGCGATGCCGGCAAGGCAAACGGCTTCACCAAGCGCCTGATCGAGGACGACAAGGTCGACGTGCTGGTCGGCGGCACCACCACCGGCGCCACCATGTCGGCCGCACCGCTGGTCGAGAAGGCGGGCATTCCGTTTATCTCGCTGGCCGGCGCCGTGGTCATCGTCGAGCCGGTCAAGAAATGGCTGTTCAAGACGCCGCACACCGACCGCATGGCGGCCGAAAAGGTCTTCGAGGACATGAAGAAGCGCGGCATCAGCAAGGTCGCCCTGCTCTCTGAAACCAGCGGTTTCGGCGGTTCCGGCAAGAAGGAAAGCGAAGGCGTTGCCGCCAAGTACGGCATCACCCTGGTCGCCAACGAAACCTACGGGCCGAAGGATACCGACATGAGCCCGCAGCTGACCAAGATCAAGGGCACGCCGGGCGTGCAGGCGGTGTTCATCTTCGGTCTCGGCCAGGGGCCGGCGATCGCCACCAAGAACTTCAAGCAGTTGAGCGTCAATCTGCCGCTCTACCACGCGCACGGTGTCGCTTCCGAAGAGTTCATCAAGCTCGCCGGCCCGGCCGCAGAAGGCATCCGCCTGCCGGCTGCCGCCCTGCTCGTCGCCAACAAGCTCAACGACAAGGACCCGCAGAAACCGGTCGCCGTCGGCTACAGCAAGGCTTTTGAAGCGCGCTGGAAGACCGATGTCTCGACCTTCGGCGGCCATGCCTACGACGGCCTGATGCTGGCGGTCGACGCGATCAAACGGGCCAATTCCACCGACAAGACCAAGGTCCGCGACGCCCTCGAAGCCACCAAGGGCTACGTCGGCACCGGCGGCATCGTGAACATGTCGGCCACCGACCACATGGGCCTCGATCTGTCCGCTTTCCGCATGCTCGAAGTCAAGAGCGGCGACTGGAGCATCGCCCAGTAATTCGATCTTCCCTGCTGCACTGTTCGGCCGCCAGGGTTAACGCCCGGCGGCCATTTTTTCGGAGAACACCATGAACCAGACAGTCCTCACCGAAGTCATCGGCAAGGTCGGCCTGATCCGCCTCAACCGCCCGGAAGCGCTCAATGCGCTCAATACCGACGTGATCGCCGGCATCCACGCGGCGGTCGACGCCTTCGAAGCCGACGAAAACATCGGCTGCATCGTCATCACCGGCAGTGAAAAAGCCTTCGCCGCCGGCGCCGACATCGGTGCGATGAAGGATTACGACTACATGCACGCCTACAAGAACGACTACATCACCCAGGGCTGGGAGCGCATCAAGACGGCGCGCAAGCCGGTGATCGCGGCGGTGGCCGGCTTTGCGCTGGGCGGCGGCTGCGAGATGGCGATGATGTGCGACATGATCTATGCCGCCGACACCGCCAAATTCGGCCAGCCGGAAATCAAGCTCGGCACCATGCCCGGCCTCGGCGGTTCGCAGCGCCTGCCGCGCGCCGTCGGCAAGGCCAAGGCGATGGACATGTGCCTCTCGGCGCGCATGATGGATGCCGCCGAAGCCGAGCGCGCCGGCCTGGTCGCGCGCATTTTCCCGGCCGACGCTTTGCTCGAAGAAACCCTGAAAGCGGCGCAGACCATTGCCGGCTACTCGCTGCCGGTGATCATGATGATCAAGGAATCGGTCAATCGCGCCTTTGAATCGTCGTTGAACGAAGGCCTGCTCTTCGAGCGCCGCGTCTTCCACGCCACTTTCGCCCTCGAAGACCAGAAGGAAGGCATGGCCGCCTTCGCCGAGAAGCGCAAGCCGAGCTTCAAGAACCGCTGAGAACCATCATGTACCAGACCCTCGAAATCGAACGCGCCGGCCGGATCGCCACGATCTGGATGAACCGCCCGGCCGTCTTCAATGCCTTCGACGAACAGCTGATCGCCGAACTCGCCACCGCCTGCCGCGAACTCGATGCCGATGCCTCGGTGCGCGTCGTCGTCCTCGGCGGGCGCGGCAAGCACTTTTCGGCCGGCGCCGACCTCAACTGGATGAAGCGCGCCGCGCAATTCACGCCGGAACAGAATCTCGACGATGCGCGCAAGTTCGCCAACATGTTGAGAACCCTGGCGCAGATGTCGAAACCGACCATCGCCCGCGTCCAGGGCGCCGCGCTGGGCGGCGGCACCGGCCTGACCGCGGCCTGCGACATGGCGATTGCCGACACCACGGCGGCCTTCTCCACGTCGGAAGTGAAGTTCGGCATCATCCCGTCGGCGATCAGCCCCTACGTGCTGCGCGCCATCGGTCCACGCCACGCCTTGCGCTATTTCCAGAGTGCCGAGCGGATCAGCGCCGAGCGCGCCCTGGCGATCGGCCTGGTCGGCGAAGTGGTCGCCCCGGAAGCGCTCGACGCCGCCGTCGCGCAACTCGCCGAAACCCTGCTGCAGGGCGGCCCGCAGGCGCAGAAGGCGGCCAAGGACCTGATCGCAGCGGTCGACGGGCAAAAAATCGACGAAATCATCAGCGAGGAAACCGCCCGCCGCATCGCCCGGCAGCGCGCCACCGACGAAGCGAAGGACGGCATCGCCGCCTTCCTCGACAAGCGGCCACCGGCCTGGCTGGCCTGAACCGGCGCCGGGCTTGCCCCGGTGCATGCCGATGTTCTATAACGAACTTTCATGCACCGGGGGAAAACCATGAACACGCCAGACCAGGAACACACGCCAGCCGACACCGAAAAACCGGCCGCCGCCAGCGGTCGACCGGACGAAACGCCGCAAATCGCGGTTCAGATCAACAACGACAGGAAGATCCGCCAGGCCGTCGTCGTCATCCACGGCATCGGCGAACAGCGGCCGATGGCCACCCTGCGCGGCTTCGTCGATGCCGTGCTGGCCGATAGCAAAAGAAACCCGCGCTATCGCAGCAAGCCCGACGTCATGAGCGACCTGCTCGAAACCCGTTGCCTGCAGGCGCCGCGCACGCGCGAACGGCCGCTCACCGATTTCTACGAGTTCTACTGGGCGCATCACATGCGCGACGCCAAGTATTCGCAAGTCGTCGGCTGGCTGCTCCGCCTGGTGCGCCGGCCGCCGGCGGCGATTCCGCCCGGCCTGAAAGCAGCTTACTGGCTGAGCCGGGGGCTCATCCTGAGTGGCCTGTTCTGCCTGCTCTGGGCCCTCGGCATCGAAATCCGCGGCGCCGGGACGCCCGGCAGCCTCGGCCTGAGCGAGCGCTGGCCCATCCTCGCCGGCCTGGGCGCATTTGTCCTCCAATGGGTGGGCAGCACCTTCATCCTCGGCTATGTCGCCGATGCGGCGCGCTACCTGCATCCCGACCCCGGCAACATCGAGGCGCGCAACAAGATCCGCAGCGAAGGCATCAAGCTGCTCAAGACCCTGCATGCCTCCGGCAAGTACCGGCGCATCGTCATCGTCGGCCATAGCCTGGGCTCGGTGATCGGCTACGACCTGATCCGCACGCTATGGACCGAACTGCGCAAGCCGGTCCATCCCTATCGCTGCAAACAGGCCCTGCTCAAGGAATTCGGCAAAAAGGCGCAGCCCCTGACGACAGGCGAGAGCCGCAACCCCGAGCTGTTCCAGCAGAGCCAGCACAATGTCTGGCAGGAATTCCGCGCTATCGGCATTCCCTGGCTGATCACCGATTTCATCACCCTGGGCTCGCCGCTCGCCCATGCCCAGTTGCTGATGGCCGACGATGTCGCCGATTTCGCGCGCAAGAAACTCGAGTACGAATTCCCGACCTGCCCGCCGCATCCCGGCGAAGACCTCGCCTATAACCAGACCTACCGCGTCGGCAACAGCCTGTGCAGCGTCTCGGTCCCGCATCACGGCGCACCATTTGCCTGCGTCCGCTGGAGCAACCTGTATTTCCCGTACGCGCGACTGATTTTCGGCGATCTGGTCGGTGGACCGCTGGCCCCGGCCTTCGGCCAGGGCGTGCGCGACATCCCGGTGCGCCCCTGCGTCGATGGCTGGCTCGCCACGACGGTCGCTTCACACACCCAATACTGGAGCGGCGTGCTACTCGCCCGCGAAGCCGGGCGCCCGGCGCTCAAACCGAGCCTGAATGCGCTGGTCAGCGAACTGCGCCTCGATTTCCTGCGCGGCAACAGCGCCAGCATCGCTCCCGGCGACTGCCAGCAACTACCGCAGGTGCCGGCAGAGGCCGAGCGGAAAACGGCAAGCGGGCAGCCTTCATCGGAATGAAATATCGGCCGGCTAGGCTGATGTCCCGAGGCAATCAGTCAAGATGCAGCCAGCCGATGACCAAATTCCAAATCGAAATTCTGGATACGAGCAGCGCGCCCTTGGTCGAGGCGGCACTGGTGCTGCTCGTCAACGCCTTTGCCGAACCCGAACATTATGGCCAGCGCCGCCTGCAGGACGAGTTGCAGGCGGTCGACGGCCGTCTTTACCGGCAATTCTTCATCGCGCAGAAGGCCGGCAAGATCGTCGGCATCGGCGGCGTCAAGGCCGCCGACTGGGCGAGCAAGACGCATCTGCTCTATCTCTCGGCGGTCGCCCAGGAACATCGCGGCCAGGGCATAGGCCGCGCCCTGCTCGGGGCGCGCATCGAGTGGATAGAAAAGAATTTCACCAGCGGGCGCATCCTGGTCTCCAGCGCCAAGGCCAAGCGTTTTCGCGATCATGGCTTCACGCTGGTGCCGAAGAGCGGCGTCGACGGCCGCTACCTGATGCTGCGCCGCTTTGCGCGCTGACCGGTGTCACACGCCTGTCACGTCGCGGCAACATAATCGCGCGATTACATTCCGGATCATGCCAAGGTGAGGTTTTCGTTCGCGCTCTGCTGCAAGGCCTGGTTGCTGCGTCTGAGCCGGAACGACTGGCGCGCCCTGCTTGTCGGTTGCGTCGCCCTCAGCCTGGCGCTGCTCGCCCTCGCCTGGGGCATTACCTGGCAGCGCCTGGACGCCGAAAAGGCGCTGGTCAGCACGAATGCCCGCATCCAGCAGGAAAACCTGGCCGGGATCATTTCCGAAAATCTGGCGCAAGTACTCGATCGCGGCCAGTTGATGGCGATTGCCGCCAACGAATACTTCGAAGGCGAACGCAACGACGCCGGCAGCCGCCTGTCGGCAATGCGGGCCACCGACCGGGCCTTCCTGCGCCTGGCGCTGTACGACAACAGGCTGCACCGCGTGTATGGCTCCTCGCCGGGCAGCGACTCCCCCGAACTGCTCGCCGACTTGCAGCACATCCTGCGCGATGCCGCCGGCGAGCAGCCGGTCGGCATGCGCGTCGCCACCCGGCCCGCCTCGGATGAACATGCCTGGCAGGTGCCGCTGCTCTATCCGGTACGCGGCACGGATGGCCAGCCCCGGGGCGTCCTGCTGCTCGTTCTCGACCTGGGCTATTTCCTCGCCTTCTACCAGAACATCGACATCGGCCCGTCGGGCGTCATCCAGATCCTCAAAAGCAGCGGCGAAAACATCGCCGAAATCCGCCAGGCCGGGCTCGTCCTCAAGCCGGCCGGGCCGGGTCGCCTGCTGCCGGCCGGCGACGTGCAGCAGGGGTCGGTGACGGTCGACCTGTTCGGCGAAGGCAATTTCTACCTGGCCAGCTTCCACGCGCTGCCCCGGCATCCCTTCAGCGTCGCGGTCAGCCGCGATGTCGAGGAAACCCTGGCCAGCCACAAGGTTAACCGCAACCGCTTTCTTTTCGTGCTCAGCATCCTGAGTGCAATCATTGCGTTCGCCACCTACTGGGTGGCGCGCAGCATCCGTCGCCAGGGCCAGTTGTACTCGGCGCTGGCCATCGCCGATGGCGAAAAGCTCGGCCTGATCGAGCAGCTCGAGGAAGAAAAGCGCCGCGCCTTCAAGCTGGCCGCCCACGACCACCTGACCGAACTGCCCAATCGCCGCATGTTCCATGAGCTGGTGATCAGCCACCTGTCGCGCGCCAAGCGCAGCCGCAAGCACTATGCGCTGCTCTATCTCGACCTCGACCGTTTCAAATTCATCAACGACACGCTCGGCCACCATGTCGGCGACCTCTTGCTGCAGGCCGTGGCCGCCCGCCTGCGTTCGACGCTGCGCGAATCCGACCTGGTCGCCCGCCTCGGTGGCGACGAGTTTGCCGTGCTGCTGACCGGCCTGGAAAACATCGAGGACACGGCAACGATAGCGGCCAAGCTGGTCGAACAGATCGGACACCCGTTCAACAAGCTCGACGGCAACGACATCCTGGTCAGCACCAGCATCGGCATTACCCTCTTTCCGCGCGACGGCCACGACTTCGACACGCTGTGCCGGCATGCCGATGCCGCGATGTACCAGTCGAAACGCAGCGGCCGCGGCAAATACACCTTTTACGACCCGGATCTGAACCCGGCCGGCAACCGCCTGTTCAATCTCGAACAGCGCCTGCCCAGGGCCATTGCCGAAAATGAACTGGTGCTGCATTTCCAGCCCAAGGTGCGGCTTTCCGACTATCGCATCGTCGGTTTCGAGGCGCTGGTTCGCTGGCAGCATCCGGAGTTCGGCCTGATCTACCCGAACGACTTCATCCCGCTCGCCGAGCACGCCGGCTTCATCATCGATCTCGGCGACTGGGTGGCCGAGGCCTGCTGCCGCGAACTGGCGGCCTGGCAGGCCGAAGGCCTGCCGCTGGTGCCGATCGCCTGCAATGTCTCGGCCCGGCAACTGCACGACGAGAAGCTGCCGCAGCGTCTGGCCGGCTTTCTCGCCAGGCACGGCGTGGCGCCGGCGCTTCTCGAAATCGAGATCACCGAGAGCAGCCTGGTCGAATCCCTCGAAACCGCCGGCAAGGTGTTGCGCGAAGTCGAAGCGCTGGGCATGGGCATTGCGCTCGACGACTTCGGCAACGGTTTCTCCAACTTCGCCCACATTCGCACGCTGCCCATCCACTGCCTGAAGATCGACAAGGAGTTCATCGGCAGCCTGCGCAACAGCCCGGATGATGCGGTGATCGTCGCCTCCATCATCACCCTGGCCCACAACCTGCGCATGCGGGTCATCGCCGAAGGCGTCGAACTGCTCGACCAGCTGGTGCACCTGAAAACCGCCGGTTGCGACGAAGCGCAGGGCTATTTCCTGAGCCGCCCGGTTCCCGGCGAGGCTGCCCGCCTGTTGCTGCAAGCCTCCACCCTCGCCCCGACATGAAAAACATCCTCACCTGCCTGATCCTCGCCTCTACCCTGTTCGCCAGTTTGCCCGCCCGCGCCGCCCCGGCCTGCGACAACCCGCGTCCGCTGCGCTTCGCCCTGATTCCATTCAAGAATCCGGAAGCGCAACTCGCGCAATACCAGCCGCTGATCCGGCAGCTGGAAAAAGTCCTGGAGCGGCGCATCGAAGTCGTCCCCTCACCGTCCTACAGTTCCGCCATCGAAGGTTTGCTCGGCGAAAGCATAGACCTCGCCGAACTGGGTCCGGCCTCCTATGCCATCGCAGTCAGCCGCGGCGCCCGGATCACGCCTTTTGCCACTTTTTCGAGCGTTGACCGGAGCAGCCCGGAAACCGCCGCCAGCTACCACTCGATGCTGCTGGTGCGGCGCGACCGCGGCATCGACAAACTGGAACAGCTGCGCGGCAGCACACTCGGCCTGACCGACCCGGCCAGCACCTCGGGCGCCATCCTGCCGCGCCAGGCGATTGCCAGACAGACCGGCATGCCCGCCGAGTCCTATTTCAAGCGGATCATTTTCTCCGGCTCGCACGACCGCTCCATCGAGGCCGTGAAAAAAGGACTGGTCGATGCCGTCTTCGTGGCCAGCAGCGTTTATGACGAAGCACAGCGCCAGGGCAAGCTCAAACCGGATGAACTGCAGCTCATCTGGCAATCGCCCCCCATTCCCTACGATCCCTTCGTCCTGCGCGACCGCCTCTGCCCGGCGCTGGCCGCAAAAATCAGACAGGTCTTTCTCGGCAACCCGGCACCACTCACCGGCATGTTCCATGAGTTGAAGATCAGCGGCTTTTTCCCGACCTCGGACGAACGCTACCGGGAGATCAGGAACCTGTTCGCCAATCCCCGCTGACGCTGCCAGCGGACGCCCTGCATCAGCGCGGCGCGGTCGACAGCCATTTGAGCAGCATTTCGTAGAGGATTTCCGGCACCACCGGCTTGCCGACGTGATCGTTCATGCCGGCTTCCTGGCAACGCAGCCTGTCCTCGTTGAAGGCATTGGCAGTCATTGCCAGAATCGGCACATCCCGGTTCAGCGATTCGGCACGGATCGCCCGCGTCGCATCGACCCCGTTCATTTTCGGCATCTGCATGTCCATCAGGATCAGGTCGTAGCGACCGGCCCGTGCCAGGCACAGCGCCATCTCGCCATCGTCGGCGAGATCCACCTTGCAGCCGACTTCCTCAAGCAGTCCGCACGACACCTCCTGACTTATCGGCTCGTCTTCCACGAGCAGGATGCGGGCGCCGGCAAACTCGCGCAACAGGCGGCTTTCCGCACTTTCCGGGGCGGGCAGCGGCAAGGGCGGGGCATTGCTGGCGGCCTTGCCCAGGCAGACGGTGAACCAGAAGGTGCTGCCCCGTCCCGGCTCGCTATCGACGCCTATTTTGCCGCCCATCATTTCAACCAGGCGCTTGCTGATCGTCAGACCAAGGCCGGTGCCGCCATACTTTCGCGTCATCGAGCTGTCGGCCTGTTCGAAGGCGGCGAACAGGCGCTCGCGTTGTTCGGCAGTAATGCCGATGCCGCTGTCCGCAATTTCAAAACGCAGGACCACGCCCCCCGGCTTGTCCTCGAGCAGATCGACTCCCAGGGTGACTCCACCCCGTTCGGTGAACTTGACCGCGTTGCCGACCAGATTGAGCAGGACCTGGCCAAGGCGCAGGTTATCGCCGAGCAGTGTGCGATCCAGCACGTCCGGGGCGGCCCTGACCTGCAGGCTCAGCCCCTTCTGTTCGGCGGACAGGCCGACCAGGCTGACGACGTTGTCGAGCATACGGTCGAGCTTGAAGTCGGCCACATCGAGGACCAGGCGATCCGCTTCGATTTTTGAAATATCGAGAATGTCGTTGATGATCAGCAGCAGACGGTTGGCCGACTCCCGCGCCATGTCGAGCTGGTGTTGTGCCTTGGCATCGCCGACCCGGCCACGGACCAGCTGGATCATGCCCATGATTCCGTGCATCGGAGTCCGCAATTCATGGCTCATGTTCGCCAGGAAAGCCGATTTGGCGCGGTTGGCCGATTCGGCCGCCTCCTTGGCGAGCAACAGGGTCTGATTGAGTGTTGCGAGGTCGACATTGAGTGCCTGGATGCGCTGTTCCGACCTGGCCCGCTCCTCGACCTCGACTTGCAGTTGCTCATTGCTGCGCCGCAGGTCGGCCGCCTGCTTTTCCAGGCTGTCGGTATGCTGCTGCAACTGGGCTGCCATGCCGCTCATTGCATCGAACAGGGAGGCGACTTCATGGATAGGACTCGCCTGGCCAGCCTCGATCTGCCAGCGGCCGGCAACCAGCCGGGCGGCGGCGCGCGACAGCTGAATCAGCGGCCGGGACACCCACTCGGCGGCGAACAAGCCGATCAGAACGCTGAACAGCATGACCATCAGCACCAGATACATGACATTGCGCAGCATGCTGCTGACCAGGCCATCGAGGCTGTCATTCGGGACAATGACCCCGATCGTCAGTTGTGGCCCCTGTTCGAGCTGGTGCCTGCGCCAGTCGATCAGATATTCCTTGCCATCGAGCGTCACCGGCACCGTTCCCTCGGGTTGTCCGGCATCCTTCAGGGCCATGCCCGCAGCACGGAGCAGCGGGTTGCTGCTTCCGGCGAGATCCAGGCGGCTGCTTTCGCCGCTCTTGCTGCGGTTGACCGTATCGAACGATGAGGTGGCCAGCAGCTTGCCGTCATTCTCGGCAATGAAGGCCACGCCATTCGAATTGGCGGTCAGTTCGCGCAGGAATTCTTCCAGCTGCGACAGGGCCACATCCGCGGTCGTCACGCCGATCAGTTTGCCGGAGGCATCGTAGAGCGGCGCCGACATCCCGACGCCCCAGGTGTCATAGGCGCCTTCGGCATCGTTGATGACGTACTTGTAGGCCGGATACCAGGCCATGCGCCCGGCGCTGATCGCGGCCTTGTACCAGGGGCGGGTGCGCGGATCGAAATTGCTGTTCCCCTTGCCCAGCAGCGAGGCCGGCCGGATCGCATCGTCGACACGATAGATGTGCAGGGCGCCGGCATCGGCATGCCGGACACGCATCATGCGCAAGCCCTTGTCCGGACCAAGCGGCGGGCGGCTTCCGCCGTAGTATTCGCCATCGGCCAGACCAACCGAAATGAAGGTCAGCAGGGGCTGCTGGCGAATCTGCAGCAGGAAGCGCTGCATCATCTGCTCGCGCGCATCAACGCTGAGCAGACCAGCCCGTGCCTGTTCGACATTGAAGGTGACGACGCGCCGCGGCACCTCGAAGAAGTCGCTGACCCGGTCATGGATGCGCTCGCCGAGGGCACTGGCAAGCGACCGGGAAAACTGCCCGGACGACTGTTGCGCATTGAGATAGGAAAGCCAGCCGCTGATCGCAATGATAGGCAACAGGACCAGCAGCAAGGCGCCGAGCAGAAAGGTGCGCAGACCGATCCGGCCCTTGCCTGGCAGATCCCGGACAGACATCTCCCCCGTTGCGGGCTGCAGTCCCGCGGCGAGCAGCAATTGCCGCCGCCGGGCGAGCCACCAGAGGACGGCAATGAGCGTGAGCAGGAAGCCGATGCCGCGAATCAGCCAGGGACGCAGGACATCGCCTTCGCCACCCGGTTTGGGCATGGCCGCCAGATGCCATTGCCCGCCCGGCAGGCTCAGATCGACGGCAACATGCGGCTGCTTGAACAAGCCGGGATCGCCGTGGAAAACCTCGCCCTGCGCCCCGGTACCGTCGCGTCCGCGCATGGCAACGACAAAGGACATGGTCGGGCCAGCCAGCCCGGCATCGGCCAGCAATCCGGCGAAATCGATGGCCGTCGATACGACCCCGGCAAAATCGCCCGGCTGGCCATCGGCACGCGCCGGAAACAGCGGGGTTCGCGCCACCAGACCAGGGCGACCGCTCTGCACCAGACTGATCGGCCCGGCCACGATCGTTTCCCGTGCCTCGATGCCGCGCTGCAGGCTGGTCATGATGTACGGACGATTGGCGTAATTCATGCCCATCACGGCCTCGTTTCCCTTCACCGGAAAAACGAAAACGACGTCCAGCTTGTGTGACAGGGTGACGTTGATCAGACGCGGATGCGCTGCCAGCAAGCGTCTGGCGACGGCATCAAGCACCGGCTGATTGACCGACAGGTCGGGCGGCAAGGCCGCTGCGAAGTCGTAATTGACCTGCAGGATGGTGCCCAGATTCCTTTCCAGGCGCAGTGCGGCGCTGCGCAGCTGGGCTTCGATCCGCTTCATTTCCGCCTGCTCGCCCAGCTGGTGATCGTAGCGCTCACTCGCGAAGGTCAGCAGGCATCCCAGCACGACGATGGCAAGCACCTGCAACCAGGTCGTCACAGCAAAGCGGTGTTGCGTTGCCAAAGCGCGTGCTCCGGGATTTAGCGAAGGCTCAAGAATAGCAGCAGACACCCGCCTTGAGAGGTGGCGTTATCCCTGAGTCCGCGCGAAATGGCCACTCATTGCCGAGTCAGACCGGCACCTTCGCCTCGCCATGTGCGCCGAGCCGCAAGGAGAGTGCTTCGGCGTGGCGCAGCAGGCTTTTCACGACATCGCCGTCGGCGCGCGTATCGAACATGCCCTGCACGCCGACCACCAGCACCGACATCGTGATCTCGTTCTTGAAATTGAAGACCGGTGCCGCCACCGCCTCGACGCCCGGCACCCGGTGGAAACCGTCGGTGGTGGCGAAGCCTTTGGCGCGGATGTCGGCGAGCATGGCCTCGATGCCACTCTTCGTTTTGAGCTCCGGCGGCACGTCGACCGCCTTGAGCTCGGCCGCAATCAACGGCGCCACTGTCTTCTTCGGCATCCAGGCGGCAAAGACACGGCCGGTCGCCGAAGAGAGCAGATCAAGCACGGTGCCGGTAATCACGTTGACCGTGATCGGCCGGCGCGGCCGCTCCCAGCGCACGATGACCGGGCCGCGGTCGCCCCAGACGGCGAGCGCCGTGGTCTGGTTGATCTCGTCGCGCATCTCGGCGATGGCGTTGAGGCCGAGACGCACGCGGTCGAGACGATCGAGCGCGACGAGGCCGATATTCATCGCAAAGGGGCCGAGGTCGTAACGCGAAGTCATCGGGTCCTGCTCGACCAGACCGGCACGGATCAGACTGACCAGGTAACGGTGCGCCTTGGAGGGCGGCATCTCGGCCGCCGCCGCAATTTCCTTGAGCATCATCGCGCGCTGGCCATCGACCATGGCGCGCAGAATACCCATGCCGATCTCCAGTGACTGTACGCCGTGCTTGCCATCCGCTTCGTCGATCATCTCGCCCCCCGAGTTACGTTATTCGAAACTGATTCTATAATAATGCACTTCAGTCCAAAGCGAGCCTACTTCATGTCCCTGCGTGTTTATGCCATTGACGGCATCGTCCCGGTGGTCGATCCCACTGCCTACGTGCATCCCAGCGCCGTGCTGATCGGCGACGTCATCGTCGGCCCGGGCTGTTACGTCGGTCCCTGCGCCAGCCTGCGCGGCGATTTCGGCCGCCTGATCCTGGAAGCCGGCGCCAACCTGCAAGACACCTGCGTCATGCACGGCTTTCCCGGCACCGACACGGTGGTCGAAGAGAACGGCCACATCGGCCACGGCGCCGTGCTGCACGGCTGCCGCATCGGCAAGAATGCACTGATCGGCATGAATGCCGTGATCATGGATAACGCAGTGATCGGCGAAGCGAGCATCGTCGCCGCCTCGGCCTTCGTCAAGGCCAGCCAGGTCGTCCCGCCGCAGGTACTGGTCGCCGGCGTGCCGGCCAAGGTGATCCGGCCGCTGACGGAGCAGGAAATGACATGGAAAGCGGACGGCACGCGCACCTACCAGGAACTGACCCGGCGCTGCCTGGGCAGCATGGTCGAAACCGCACCACTGACGGCGGTCGAAGCCGACCGCAAGCGCATCGAAATGCCCGATGTCGTGCCCTTGACCGAATTGAAGGCGCGCGGCTAGAAACTCAGGCGGCGCGCTCGAGCGGATCGTATTGCGGGAAGCGCTCGGCCAGGCTGGCATCCTCGGCCGGCACGCTGCCGTCGGCGAGGCACAGCACCTGGTCGAGATGGCGCGCCGAGAGCGGCTCGAGGCGCTTGTACAACTCCTTGCACAGCAGGCGCGCCTGCTGCCCCGGCCAGTCGAACGGCAGCAGCACTTCCGGCAGTTCCGGATCGCGCAGCAGCAGACGGCGGTAATCGTGAATCAGCAGCGTGCGCAGCAGGAAGGCATCCTGCTCGCTGACTTCGCCCAGCTGATCGTGCTGCAAATCGGTCAAAATCGGCTGGTAGACCGCCACGAACGCGGCATAAGCCTCGGCCAGGGCACCGAGATCCCAGGCCCGGCGCACCAGATCGGAATCGCTTGCCGACTGCGCCGAGCGCGAATCGGCGGCAAACAGCGGCAGCAAGGCGCCGAGCGCATCGCCCAGACCTTCGGCGATCAAGGCATCGAGCACGCTCGACAGCTCGGCGCTCGGGTGCACGAAACAATCGCCGCCCAGTGCGCCGAAACCCTGCCAGAACAGGGCGCGCCGCACCTGCTCGCGCACCTTGGGCTCCAGATCGCCAACGACCAGGATCAGCCGCCAGCGGCGATCCCAGAGTGGTGCATGCGAAGCGTAAATATGGCGTGAAGCTTCTTCGAAACGGCGCCGGCCGGAGGCGGTCAGCACGTAATCGGCACGTCGGCCGCAGGTTTCGGTACGCAGCCATTCTTCCTTGGCAAGGCGGAAAACCGAGGTGCGCACCAGGCGTTCGTTGAGTTCCAGCGGTTCGAGCAGGCGGATCAGGCTGCCCAGCCAGATGCGGCCGCCGCGCGGCAGGATGGCATCACCAAAGACGGAAATGATCAGCGAACCGGCCTGAACCCGGCGCTGCTGCCGGAATTCGTCAAGGCGGGTTTGGATGGAATTGCTCACGGGGGCTACGGCCAGATCGGAAGGTTCAACAGCAAAACCGGGAAGCCGGCCGACATCGAACGTCTGCTCCGCCCTCCCCGGCGTATCATTTTCAGCAAGGCGGAAGGATAGCAAAGTCGCCACCTGTTTAGCGAGAATTCAGGCCAAACCACCCCATTCGATACAAATACAAGCATAAAATTTAATTATTTGTAGCAGTTCAAGACCTCCCCGCCACAACGCGGAAAGATTGCCCCGGCGGCTCGCCCCGGCTAAAGTCGGGATATTCCCGGGCTGCCCGCAGCCGCGCCACAGGAAACACCATGAGCCTGCTTGAAAATTCACTGATCATCCTGCTGCTGATCGCCACCAGCGCCTTCTTTGCCGTCTCCGAAATCTCGCTGGCCGCGGCCCGCAAGCTCAAACTGGAACAACTGCTCGACGAAGGCGAAGCGCGCGCCGCCCGCGTGCTCGCCCTGCAGGCCCAGCCCGGCCACTTCTTCACGGCCGTCCAGATCGGTCTCAACGCGGTTGCCATCCTCGCCGGCGTACTGGGCGAAGGCGCCTACGCACCGAGCTTTGCGCAACTATTCACCCGTCTGGTCGAGCCCGACACCGCCCAGACGCTCGGCTCGGTCGCCTCCTTCCTGCTCGTCACGGTCGCCTTCGTGCTGGTCGCCGACCTCATCCCCAAGCGCATCGCCATCGTCGCGCCGGAAGCCATCGCACTGCGCATTGCCGGCCCTATGGTCTTCTGCCTGCGTCTGCTGACACCGCTGATCTGGGCATTGAACGGCATCGCGACGCTGGTCATGACGCGCCTCGGCCTGCCGGCAACTCGCCCGGAAGACGTCACACCGGAAGACATTGTCGCGATGGCCAACGCCGGTGCCGAAGCCGGGGTGGTCGCCCGCCAGGAACGGCAGATGATCGAGAACGTCTTCGAGCTGGAAATCCGCACCGCGCCCTCGACGATGACCGCGCGCGAAAGCATCGTCTGGCTGGAACAGGGCGACAGCGAGGAGAACATCCGCGCCACGATCAGCGCCCAGCCGCACGCCAAGTTCCCGGTATGCAACGGCGGCATCGACCATGTCATCGGCTATGTCGACTCGAAGGACATCCTCAGCCGCCTGCTCGACGGCAAGCCGCTGGCGCTGCATGGCGAGGGCCTGCTGCGCAACATTCTGATCCTGCCGGAAACCCTGACCCTGGCCGAGATCATCGAGCACTTCAAGGCGCAGCGCGAAGACTTTGCGCTGATCATCAACGAATACGCGCTGATCGTCGGCCTGATCACGCTCAACGACGTAACCAGCACGCTGATGGGCAACACCATGCTGGCGCCGGCCGACGAGCAGATCATCCAGCGCGATGTCGATTCCTGGCTGGTGGACGGCATGACGCCGGTCGGCGACCTGGAAACGGTGCTCGGCATCGAAGCTTTCCCCGACGACGAGCAGTTCGAAACCATCGCCGGCTTCATGATGTACACGCTGCGCAAGCTGCCGCGCCCGACCGACTCGGTCGAGCACGCCGGCTTCAAGTTCGAGGTCATCGACGTCGACAACCACAAGATCGACCAGCTGCTGGTGACGCGGATCAGGACCTGAAAAATGCCGAAAATCGACGGTCGACCGCTACAAGCCGGCGCCCGGCATTGTTCGCGCGGCGCAAGCCTACTAAAGTAAGGGCAACGCCGCTGCGTCAACCATCAGGAGCCAGCCCCATGCCGATCCGCCCCCATTTGCTTGTCCTGCTCGCCCTCGCCTGGAGCGCCGGCGTCCAGGCCGACATCTACAAATGCCGTACGGCCGACGGCAGCGTCGAGATTTCCAACACGCCTTGCGCCAGCCCGGCCAGCACGCTGAAAAGCCAACGCGACGAACCGGTATCGGAAGCACAGCGCCGCGAAGCCGAACGCGATGTGGCACGCATGAAGGAATTCGTCGAGAAACGCGAAGCGGCGCAGCGCGCCGACGCCGCCGCCGAGCGTGAAACGCAGGCTGCCCAGGCAGCCCAGGCGGCCGCATCGGCAAGTCAGGGCAATGCGCAGAACATCGAAGACTGTCTGCGCCAGCTCGACAGCCAGGCCGTTCCCCTCGGCCAGCGCTCCCAGATGGAAGCGGCCTGCCGCAGCGGTCGCCAGCCGGTCGTGGTGCCGGTCTACACCCCCGGCTACGCGCCGGGTTATGCACCGGTCTATGGCGGTGGCGGCAACGACTGCGTCAACAATGTCATGCGTCAGAACCTGCCGGCCGCCGAACGGCAACGCCGCATTGCGCAATGCCAGGGCGGCTCGATATCGATCCAGATCGGCGGCAGCCACCGCCCCGAACCCCGGCCGCAGGTGCCGGCGCCGGTGAAGCCGAGCCCGACACCACCGCCGGCCCCGACCATCTCGACGATACCCTGCACGGTCGGCAAGGGCTGCCGCTAACGTGGCAGCCCTCAGGCCGTGGTGTGTTGCTCGCCGTCCTTGCTCTGGCTGCCCAGGGTCAGTTCGGAGTTTTCGCTGAGCGCGAAGAAGAAGGCATCGACCGCCTTCGGTTCGCCGGAGGCGGCGAAGGTCGTCTGACCGCATTCACACTGGCCGACCCAGATCGCTTCGATGCCGCGCAGGCCGCGCGTGTCGACCGGGTGGATCTGCGTCACGTCGGCGCCGCAGCCGTTGCAGACCAGCTTTTCCGGCTTGCTGGCGGCGATTTTGGCCTGCGCCTGGGCAATGCGTTCGGCCTGCGAGCCGCGGTTTTTGGCTTGTCCCATGGGAATCCCCTGAATTTTCAAAGCGCGCAGGATAGCTGCCGGGCGCGCCGCTGTCGAATTCGCGGCGCTCTGTGGCACACTCGCCATGCTCGCCGCATGCCCACCGACTTTCCACCCGCACCCAGACCATGACCTCACTTCGCCCGCTCGTTCTCGCCAGTTTCCTGCTCGTCAGCGCCGCCGCCCAGGCCGCCACCGTCCAGCAGTTCCAGCCGCAGGGCAAGGTCGCCAGCCAGACCCGCGTCACGGCGCGCTTCAGCGGCCCGCTGGTGGCGCTCGGCGCGACATCGGCGCCTGCCCCGTTTGCCATCGACTGCGCCGGCATTGCCGGCGAGGAGCGCTGGATCGACGAGCGGACCTGGGCCTGGCAGATGGCGCGGCCGCTGCAACCCGGCGAGCGCTGCATTTTCACCCTCAAAAACGGGTTGACCGCTGTGAACGGCGAGGCGGTCAACGGCCGCAACCGCTTCGAATTCAGCGGCGCCGCGCCGCGTCCGTGGAGCCTGCGGCCGGCGCCCGGTTCCGGCATCGAGGAAGACCAGGCCTTTGTCATCAACGGCGGCGCCATGCTCGACCCGAAGTCACTGGACAACAACCTGTGGTGCGAAGCCGAAGGCGTCGGCCAGCGCATCCCGGCGCGGCCGGTGAGCAAGGACATCCGCGCCGCCGTGCTCGAACATGTCGGCAACATGGGCAGCGCGCCGCTCGTCGTCGCCTGCGCCGAGCGCCTGCCCAGCGGCAGCAAGATGAAACTGGTCTGGGGCAAGGGCATCCAGGCCAGCAACGGCACGCCGACCGAGAAGGAAGAAAGCTTCACCCACAAGGTGCGCGAGCCGTTCAAGGCGACGCTCAACTGCGAGCGCGAGAAGGCCGGCGCACCCTGCTCACCGCTGTCGGCGCTCACCCTCAATTTCAATGCGCCCTTCGATGCGAAGCTTTTGGCCAAATTCCGCCTGTTGACCGCTGAGGGCCCGCGCGCCCCGCTCGATCCGAATGCCAAGAACGAAACCCGCGAAAGCACCTTCCAGAGCGTGACTTTCCCCGGTCCACTGCCGCAGAACGCAGAAATCACCGTCGAGATTCCGTCCGGCATCAAGGACGACGCCGGCCGCCCACTCGCCAATGCCGCCAGCTTCCCGCTCAAGACGAAAACCGGCGGCCTGCCGCCGCTCGCCAAGTTCCCCGGCGGTTTCGGCATTCTTGAACTGAAGGAAGGCGGCCTGCTGCCGGTCACCCTGCGCAATGTCGAGGCGGCGCTCAGGACGGCCCGCCTGGCGTTGCCCGGCAGCCACCGCTTCAGCGAACAGCGCCTGACCGAAGACGCCGACGTGATCGCCGCCATGCAGGCCCTGGAAAAGTTCGAGCAGCAAAGCGGCAAGGTCCGCCTGCTCATCGACGGCAAGATGGAGGAACGCTACGACCCCTACTACGCCCGCGAACTCTCCTTCCTCGCCAGGCGCCCCGGCGTCAGCCGCCAGGACCTGCCCAAGCCGGGCGGCAGCAACGAATTCGAGGTGGTCGGCATTCCGCTGAGCAAACCCGGCTACCACATCGTCGAAATCGAGAGCCAGTTGCTCGGCACCGCGCTGCTCGCGACGCCCAAGCCGATGTACGTGCGCGCCGCGGCGCTGGTCACCAACCTCGCCGTGCATCTGAAAACCGGCAAGGACAACGCGCTGGTCTGGGTCACTGCGCTCGACTCCGGCAAGCCGGTGGCCGATGCCGTGATCGCCATTTCCGGCTGCGACGGCAGTTCGCTGTGGCAGGGCAAAACCGACCGCCTAGGCCGCGCCCTCGTCGAGCAGGCACTGCGCGTGCCGAATTGCCGCAACGGCAGCAACTTCCTGTTCGCCAGCGCCCGCCTCAACGGCGACTACAGCTTCGTGCGCTCGGACTGGAACGAAGGCATCGAACCCTGGCGCTTCGGCGTTGAAACCTGGGGCGAGACGGGCGAATTCAAGATTCACAGCATCCTCGACCGCAGCCTGTTCCGGCCCGGCCAGACGGCCTCCTTCAAGCACATCGCGCGCAGCCGCAACAGCCGCAGCTTCACGCTGCCCGAGCTGGCCGGCCTGCCCGACAAGCTGGTCATCCGCCACAACGAGACCGGCACCGAATTCACCCAGCCGATCAGCTGGGATGCGCAGGCCTCAGCGGTCAACACCTGGAAAGTGCCCGAATCCGCCAAGCTCGGCACCTACGAAATCGTGCTCTCCGGCGGCAAGCGCGGCGAAATCTACAGCGGCGAATTCCGCGTCGCCGACTTCCGCCTGCCGGTGTTCACCGGCAGCGTGCAAGGCGTGCCCGGCCGCCAGGTGGCGCCGACCAAGGTGCCGCTGGCGCTCGGCCTGTCCTTCCTGAACGGCGGCGCCGCGAAGAATGCGGAAGTCGAAGTCTCCGCCACGCTGCGCCCGCGCTGGCCGGTGTACAAGCATTACGAGGCCTACAGCTTCCAGCTCGGTTTCAACGACGAGGAGCGCGCCGCCTTCAAGATCGACGGTGACAGCGAGTCCGAAACCCTGATCCTCGACCGCCAGGCGCTGACCCTCGACAAGGCCGGCGCCGGCAAGCTCGACGTCACGCTGCCAGCCAAACCCAAAGGTCCGAGCGAGGTCTATGCCGAAATGAGCTTTGCCGACCCGAACGGCGAGATCCAGACCATCCACGGCCGCGTCGAACTGTGGCCGGCCGCGCTCACCGTCGGCATCAAGGTTGCCGACTGGGCGTCGAGTGGCGGCAAGAACCGCGTCGAAATCGTCGCCCTCGACACCGCCGGCAAGCCGCTCGCCGGCCAGCAGGTCAGCGTCAAGGCCAAGCGCCGCATCGACAGCAGCCACCGCCGGCGCATCGTCGGCGGCTTCTACGCCTACGAGAACAACAGCGAATACAAGGATCTCGGCGAAGTCTGCGCCGGCACCACCGACAGCCGCGGCCTGCTCTTCTGCGAACCCAAGGGCAGCGAATCCGGCTCGATCTACCTGCTTGCTGAAGCGAAAGACAACGCCGGCAACATCGCCCGCGCCGGCACCAGCTACTGGGTCACCGGCGCCGGCGACCTGTGGTTTGCCGCCGGCAACCAGGACCGCATCGACGTCATCCCGGAAAAGAAGGCCTACGCACCCGGCGACACCGCGCGCTTCCAGGTGCGCACGCCGTTTCGCGAAGCGACCGCGCTGATCTCGGTGGAAACCTCCGGCATCATCGAAACCTTCGTGCAGCCGCTGTCGCGCTTCAAGCCGATGGTCGAATTGCCGGTCAAGGCGGAATGGGGGCCGAACGTTTTCGTCTCGGTGCTCGCCGTGCGCGGCCGCGTCGAGCCGCTCAAGTGGTACTCGTTTTTCGACTGGGGCTGGCGTGAACCGCTGAGCTGGTTCAAGGAATGGTGGAACCCGGAGCAGCCGACCGCCATGGTCGACCTCGCCAAGCCCGCCTACCGCCTCGGCCTCGCCGAAATCGCCGTCGGCACCGAGGGCTTCAGGCTCAAGGTCGATATCAGCAGCGACAAGACCGACTACCGGCCGCGCGAAGAAGCGACGGTGAAGATCAAGGTCACGACGCCGGACGGCAAACCCGCCCCGGCCGGCACCGAAGTTGCCTTTGCCGCCGTCGACCAGGCGCTGCTCGAACTGCGCCCGAACGACAGCTGGAACCTGCTCGACGCCATGCTGCAAAAGCGCGGCTACGAGGTCGAAACGGCGACCGCGCAATCGATGGTGATCGGCAAGCGCCACTTCGGCAAGAAAGCCCTGCCGCCCGGCGGTGGCGGCGGCCGCGCCCCGGCGCGCGAGCTGTTCGACACCCTGCTCAAGTGGCAGCCGCGCGTCGTGCTCGACAACACCGGCAGCGCCACGCTCAAGGTGACGATGAACGACTCGCTGAGCGAATTCAAGCTGGTCGGCATCGCCACCGCCGGTGCCGGCCTGTTCGGCACCGGCAGCGCCAGCGTCAAGACCAAGCAGGACCTGCAGATCATCTCCGGCCTGCCGCCGCTGGTGCGTGAAGGCGATACCTTCAAGGCGCTGCTCACGCTGCGCAACGGCACGGCGCGCCAG
The DNA here is from genome assembly GCF_020510525.1 of Quatrionicoccus australiensis. Taxonomy (NCBI): domain Bacteria; kingdom Pseudomonadati; phylum Pseudomonadota; class Betaproteobacteria; order Rhodocyclales; family Azonexaceae; genus Quatrionicoccus; species Quatrionicoccus australiensis. The sequence goes on along the minus strand of NZ_CP075188.1, from coordinate 1,477,850 downwards.
ATGGTCGTAGCGGTCAACGGCAAAAACGGGGCCAATTTGCTCGCCGCGCAAAAACTCACGCTGGCCCCGGAAAGTGCCGGCGAACTGAGCTGGAACATCAGCGCCGCCGAGGGTGTGAGCAGCCAGCAATGGGAATTCAGCGCCAAGGAAGAAGGCGGCAATGGCCAGGACACGCTGCGCATCACGCAGCAGATCGCCCCCGCCGTGCCGGTCACGGTGCAGCAGGCCAGCTTCACGCGCATTGCCGGCAACTTTGAAGTACCGGTCACGCCGCCGGCCGGCGCACTACCCGGCAAGGGCGGGCTGGAAATCAGCCTGTCGCCCAGGCTCGCCACGCCGCCACCCGGCCTCAAGCGCTTCTTCGAGGAATACCCCTTCGGCTGCCTGGAACAGAAAACCTCGGTCGCCGTCGGCCTGCACGATGAAAAGCGCTGGCAGGACATCGCCAACACCCTGCCCGGCTACCTCGACAACAACGGGCTGGCCAGCTACTTCCCCGGCAGCGGCGGCAGCGCCACACTGACCGCCTACCTGCTCGACCTGGTCACGCTGGCTGGCTTCACGCTGCCCGAAGACAGCCGTCAGCGCATGCTGCAAGGCCTCACCGCCTTTGTCGAAGGGCGCATCAAGACCAGTGAATGGGCGCCCGGCGACTACTCGCTGGCGCGCCGCCTGAACGCGCTCGCAGCCCTCGTCCGCCAGGGCAGCAAGCCGACCCGCGCCGCCGCGGCGCTGGAAATCGACCCGCTGCGCCTGTCGACCGCTGCGCTGATCGACTGGGTGCAGATCGCGCGCGCCCTGCCCGAGCTGCCGCAACGCGACAAGAAACTCGCCGACGCGAAACAGGAGTTGCGCAACCGCCTCAGCTACGCTGGCAGCCGCCTCGTCTTCACCAGCGAGCGCGACGACTACGGCTGGTGGATGATGCTCAGCGCCGACGCCAACGCCTTCCGACTGATCGAAGCCATGCTCGACGACCCGGACTGGAAGGACGACCTGCCGCGCCTCGTGCAAGGCGCCATGGAACGCCAGGTGCGCGGCCGCTGGCTGACCACCACGGCCAACGCCTGGGCACGCGTCACCCTCGACCGCTTTGCGCAGAAATTCGAACGTGAACCGGTGGCCGGCACCACGCAGGCCAGCCTCGCCAAGGCAAAAGCCGAACTCGACTGGAAGAAGCTCGCCGCCGGCGAAACCGCCGCGCCGCTCAACCTTCCCTGGCCAACGCCACCGGGCAAGGACGACAAGCTGAACATCAGCCACCAGGGCAGCGGCAAGCCGTGGGCGACCATCCAGCTGCTCGCCGCGATTCCCGACGGCCCGGCCCGCGCCATGGGCTACCGGATCAGCCGCAAGGTCACGCCCATCCAGGAAAAGGCGCCGGGCAAGATCAGCCGCGGCGACCTCTGGCGCGTCACGCTGACCGTGGATGCCGACAACGACATGACCTGGGTCGCCCTCTCCGATCCGATCCCGGCCGGCGCGCGCATCATGGGCGACGGCGACGGCCGCGACTCGGCCATCGCCGGCCTCGGCGAAAACCGCAGCAGCCGCGGCATGTGGCCGACCTACGTCGAGCGCAGCTTCAGCGCCTTCCGCGCCTACTACGCCATGCTGCCGAAAGGCCGCTTCAACATCGAATACACCCTGCGCCTCAACAATGCCGGCAACTTCGCCCTGCCGCCGACGCGCGTCGAAGCGATGTATGCCCCTGACGTTTTTGGCGAAATGCCGAATGGAAGGATCGTCGTGGGCGAGTGAATGCTTGCGCCATATGCAGCGGTCAATTAACCTGACCGTTCCTCCTTCGTCGTCCGGAAAACGATGACCGCTGCACCACCCCGCCCGACGCTGTCTCCCGAATACCTCGACAACGCCCGCATCCTCACTCAACTGCCGCCCGGCGCCCCCGGCACCGGGCCGCTCGTCGACCGCTACGGCGACGCCCTGGTCTGCATCCGCCAGCGCCTCGACCCGCAACAAAAACGCAAGCTGACCACGGTCGAAATCATCGTCGAAACCCAACCGGCAGAACCGGAACCCACCGCCTGGCTACGCATCGGCTACGGCGAAACCGAGCTGCGCGAACGCGTCAAGAAAGCGGGCGGGAAATGGCATCCGGAACACAAACTCTGGCAACTCCCGCTGAAAACCGTCAAGGCACTGGGGCTGGAAATGCGGGTGGTGGCAGATGCCTAGATATGGAAATTTGTTGATGTCCAGTAATGGAAAGATATGTCCGGATTTGGCTATTAATGGCTGGATTTGGTTTTTTACTATGACGTTTACTTCACGTTAGGCGCCAAGGAGAATTCTGTGCCATTTGAAATACAACCATGGGCAAATATTTCCGCAAACTATAGAGGCACAATTATTCTTGGAAACGGCGCTAGCATCTCTGTTAGCCCACGATTTGCCTATGCTTCCCTACTTCAGCATGCTTTAAACAACGGCCTTCTGCCAAACGATGTCCAACAATTATTTGGCTTCTTTCAAACCAATGATTTTGAGTTAGTCCTACGTCTCGTTTGGCAAGCGTCAAACGTAAACAGAGCACTACAGATACCTGATGCAATAACTCACAACGCATATATCAGGGTACGCGAAAGCCTGATACAGACTGTTCGCGATATACATCCAGAATACAATGATATCTCGGATCAAATACCAAATATTTATGACTTCCTAAAGAGATTCGATACGGTCATTTCGCTCAACTATGACTTGATTGTCTATTGGACGATGACGTATGGATTGGATATACGCGACCAACATTCATTTAAAGATTGCTTCGTGAGTGGTTACTTTGATGAAAACTGGCAGAGATTCCGCCAATCAATTGGCTTTCACGACAGAGCAATAACACTAGTTTTTTACCCGCATGGCAGTCTAATTCTTTGCAGAAATGCCGTTGAGCAAGAATCAAAAATTAATGCTCAAGGAATTGGATTGCTGGGGTCAATACTTAATCTCTGGAAGAGCGAGCAAGTTATTCCATTATTTGTCAGCGAAGGCACTGCCTTTCAAAAAATTTCCGCCATCCAAAATAGCTATTATCTTTCAACTGTATACAGAGAAGTATTCCCAGCCCCCAAAACAGACCTTACAATTTATGGCTGGGGCTTAGGAGAGCACGATATCCATATTTTACGAAAGATGACAAATACTGGGATTCAGCGCGTAGCAATATCGGTTTACGGAAATGACCAAGCTTATTGCAATAAGTCTTATCAAATCGTAAGAGAAACCTTAGGACCACATATTCATGTGGATTTTTTTGATTGCGATAGTAATGGCTGCTGGAATCATGGCGCCTAACAAGTCAATCAACCGGACTCGCTAAAGCGATCCGGTTATTTCCAACGTTACGCATTCAGAATATCCTGATTACTAAACCACCAGAACCGCAAATCATGAAAAACAATTCCATGAACAAAATCACCAAGACTCTGCTTGCCATCATTATTGGCTCAGCGACGCTTACATCATCCGCAATCGCAGGGCCTGCTACAGAGGCATTAAGCACTTGCCTGTCTGACAACACCACAGGCAAAGAGCGGAAGGATTTGGCCAAGTGGGTATTTATAGGTATGTCGGCGCACCCGGACATGCAGGACCTCTCGAATATTACCGATGCAAACCGTGAAGAAGCGGATCGCATGTTGGCCTCGATAGTTACGCGCCTGATGACGGAAAACTGTAGATCGCAAGCAAAATTGGCAATGGAGAAAGAAGGTGCTGCATCCTTTCAATCTGCCTTTGCCGCTATTGGCAAGTTAGCCATGCAGGAGTTGATGTCTAATCCAAAAGTAAATTCTTCATTTACCAATTATTCAAAATACCTTGATATTAACCCGGCAATCCAATAGGTTCATTACGCGGCATATTGGATTTTTCGGTGTCTAAAATAGGACATAACCCGTTTTGGGCGATTCTGTATTTTCATCATTGCACCTCGCACCTTTGATTCCAGTTCATCCCGATTCCTGGCAGGCTTTCCGCCATGAACCAAGGCCTTCAGGTCGCAATTCAGATACTCGTCCGGATTGAGTTCCGGGGCGTAGGCGGGCAAGAAGAACAACTCAATGTGCTCGGTATGTTTTTCCAACCAGTCCCGAACCTTGTTGCTGTGATGCACTCGCAGGTTGTCGAGAATCAAAAACACTTTGCGTCCAGCATCACGAACCAGGCGTGCAAGGAATCGAATCAGGACAGTGGCCGTCATCGTTTCCCGATAGAGCATGAAGCGCACTTTCCCCTGGTTGGTGACCGTGGAGATCATGTTCGTGGCAAACCGGCTGCCGGGCACCCTTTGAACAGGTGTTTTTCCCGCTGGCGCATAGCTCCGGCCATGTTGGCAATCGCTACGGATGCCCGTTTCGTCACCCCAGTGAATCTCCGCCCCTTCGTCCTTGGCGCGCCGGGCGATGCGTGGGTAACTCTCCTTGAGCCAAGCCTCCACCAATTCAGGTTTCTGCTCATAGGCCCGCTTCAACGGCTTCTGCGGTGTAAAACCCCAGCGCTTGAGATACTCACCGACCGTCCGAATCGGCATGTCGATCTTGAAACGACGATGGATCAACTCCTGAACTGCTGCCCGTGTCCAGAGCGCGAAGGAAAGCTTGAGTTGGTCAGGCATTTTCTCGCTGATCAACTGCTGCACTGCCCACTCCTGTTCCACGCTGAGTGTGCGTCGCTCACCAATCTCCGTGCCTCTTTTGCCGCCTTCTACCGCCGACTTGAGGCCTTCTGCCTGGTAGCGCGACCACCAATATTGGACCGTACGGGAATGTACTCCGACCGCTAATCCAATCTCGGCAAATTCGCGTCCGTTCATTCGCATGCGAAGCGCTATCTTGCGCTTCTCCTTTTGTTGCTCTGGCCTGAGCTTGCGGGCATCTTCTTTATCCATGCAAATATCATAACATAAACGCCCTATCTATTTGCCAGGTTAATACCTACAAGATCAATTCCGCATTTTCAAACAAATAAGACCGGCCCCAAAGCCTCCCGCCATGGACATCCCCCGAATATTCAACATCACTGAAAGCGCGCACCGCATCCATAACCCGATTACGCCCGACAAGCTCGCCACGCTCGGCGCGGCGCTGCGGCTGGAAGCGGGGGCACGAGTGCTCGACCTCGGCAGCGGTTCGGGGGAGATGCTGTGCACCTGGGCGCGCGATCATGGCGTGACCGGCACCGGCGTCGACATGAGCCAGCTATTTACCGAGCAAGCGAAACGCCGCGCCGAAGAACTCGGCGTCGCCGATCAGGTCGGGTTCATCCATGCCGATGCGGCCGGTTATGTCTCCGACGAGAAGGTCGATATCGCAGCCTGTGTCGGCGCCACCTGGATCGCGGGCGGATTTTCCGGCACGGTAGCGCTTCTGGCGCAGAGCCTGCGCCCCGGCGGGATCATCCTCATCGGCGAACCCTACTGGCGGCAGTTGCCGCCGACGGAAGAGCTTGCCCAGGGCTGTCTTGCCCACTCGATCTCCGACTTCCACACGCTGCCGGCACTGCTCGCATCCTTCCGCGAGCTTGGCTGTGACGTCGTCGAAATGGTTCTCGCCGACCAGGATGGCTGGGACAGGTACGAAGCGGCCAAATGGCTGACCATGCGCCGCTGGCTTGAAGCCAATCCCGACGACGAGCTGGCGCCAGAGGTGCGCGCCCAGCTGACCTCAGAACCAGAGCGCTACGCCACTTACACGCGAGAATATCTGGGCTGGGGCGTGTTCGCGCTGATGTTGCGGTGAAGGGGTCACGGCACGATGACGACATGGATGCTATTTTTCTACAGCGTCGAGGGGGATCTTAAAGGAGCCATGTACTTTGTTGAACCTTGGTAATCCGTGCTCGGGGTTGCGCAAATGAAGAAGCGTCATTTCGATCGCTCAAGGTTGATGCCGGTAGTACTTCTCTTCCTGTCCGTACTTCCCATCATTTCTTCAATGCTGGCTCCCGCCGACCATACAGGCCGGGGAGTCATATCGAACTTTCTCGACAGCCCCTACTACCTAATTGCCTTGTTCATTCTCTATTTCGTCGTAATCGGCGTGATGAGTTGGGATGGAAGTCGAGCGTCACGAGAGAGAAAGAAGGCCAATGAGGCACTTGCGTCAATCGACCTCCAATACAGAAATGGAGACACGCTTGCGGTAATCAAAGACTGCGAGGAGCAATTGACCATTTACCCAAACGACGCTGCCCTTCATTGGTATTTGGCGCTAGCTGCTTATGCTCAGAAAGACTTCCAAGTTGCGCGCCCGCACTTTCTTAAGGCAGCGGAGATTGATGCTCGATTCGAATCTGCGGTCCAGCCATTTCTGGAGAAAATGCTGTCGGAAGTCGCTTCAGAGGCAATTCACCAGCAGCATCTTCATTAGTAATGAACCGGACCTGCGCGAAAAGCCGCATAGGCTGGCAATCTTCCACATTATTTTTCTAAAAATATGCCTATCCCTCTTAAAGCTCTCATCGTCATTAGCGCACTAGTTCTGACCGGATGCGCAGCAACCGTTGAACGTACCTCGAAATCAGAGAGCCGACTAGCAATCAGTCAAGGTGCTGCTAAAAGCATTGTGCTGACTGTTAGTGGCTCTGATCTCGCAACAACGTCGGAAGACTGGGAAAAGCTTCGCCAGGAATGGCGGGAAGCAATGAAAGATGCGGCGGAGAAACATGGAATGGCAATTTCATATCAGGAATCAAGCGCCGAAGTGCCGCAAAAGAACCAGACACTCGTCGTCATCAAGGTCATTGATTACCGCTATGTCTCGCAGGGAGCTAGATTCATGTTCGGAATCATGACAGGGAACGCATTTGTTGATGCAGACGTATCGTTCTTTGAATTACCGAGCAAGACACCTGTCGGCACACGCAACTACAAAACATCATCTTCGGCAGGTGGCGGCATTTTCGCCCCGATGATCAGCAAGCAAATCCAGAGTATCTCGGGTGAAATCGTGCGGGAAATCACTCATAGGCAATGATGGCCATAGTAAAAATAAAATTGACCAGATCAAATTAAAAATTATTGTGGTTTTTTAATCAATCGAAGTTGTTCATTTTGACTGCCTCCGGCACGCGGCGCGCGCTCAAGCGCAATGTCACACTGCATCTCCCCAGACCGAGTCACGCATAGAAGCGCGTGACTCGGCGACAACGGATTTATCCGCGCCATTTTTGCTTTTCACCCGTTTTTACCGGTCGACCGCCAAAAAACCGCGTTTTTCCACCGTCGACCGATAGCGCCCTAAGCCTTCCTGATCGTCGGCAGAAACGCCGTCAGCAGACCGATCAACGGCAGGAAAGCGCAGACCTGGTAGACCGTTTCAATGCTGGTCGCGTCGGCCAACTGGCCGAGGAGTGCGGCGCCGATGCCGCCCATGCCGAAGGCGAAGCCGAAGAACAGGCCGGAGATGGCGCCGACCTTGCCGGGCATGAGTTCCTGGGCGTAGACCAGGATGGCCGAGAAGGCCGAGGCGAGGATCATGCCGATGATCACCGAGAGCACACCGGTCCAGAACAGGCCGACGTGCGGCAGGATCAGCGTGAATGGCGCGACACCGAGGATGGACACCCAGATCACGCGCTTGCGGCCAACCCGGTCGCCGATCGGGCCGCCGAGCACGGTGCCGGCAGCAACGGCGAAGAGGAAGGCAAACAGGTAGAGCTGCGCGCTGCCGAGTTCGAGGCCGAACTTGTCCATCAGGTAGAAGGTGTAATAGCTGCTCAGGCTGGTCATGTAGAAGAACTTGGAGAACATCAGCAGGCCGAGGATGGCGAGCGACCAGCCGATCTGGCGCCGGGTCAGGCCGTTGTCGACCTGCGCTTTCATGCGCTTCTTGAAGTTGGCAACATGGTGGCTGGACCAGCGCCCGACGAAGCTGAGCACGACGAGGCCGATCAGCGCGAACAGCGAGAACCAGGCGGCGCTGCCCTGCCCGTACGGCACGATGATCAGCGCGGCGAGCAGCGGCCCGATCGCCGAACCGAGGTTGCCGCCGATCTGGAATACCGACTGCGCTAGGCCGGGCTGGCTGCCGGCCGCCATGCGCGCGACGCGCGAGGATTCCGGGTGGAAGATCGAGGAGCCGATACCGATGGTCATCGCCGCCACCAGCACGGCGGCGAAGCTGCCGGCCTGCGACAGGAGCAACAGGCCGACCAGCGTGAAGCCCATGCCGAGCGGCAGCGAGTAGGGTTTCGGGCGGTGGTCGGTGTACAGGCCGATCAGCGGCTGCAGCAGCGAGGCGGTCAGCTGGTAGGCGAGCGTGATCAGGCCGATCTGGCCGAAGCTGAGGTTGAGGCCGAGCTTGAGCATCGGGTAGATGGCAAGCAGCACCGACTGCATCATGTCGTTGAGCAGGTGCGAGAAGCTGATCGCGGCAATCACCGGGTAGGTGGTGGCGTTCAGGGCGTCCGGCGCGGCGGGTGTGGCGTCGGCGGTAAGTGTCTTTTCCATTGGGGTCTTTCAGATTACTGGAACGCCAGTCTAGAATGACCGATCCCAGCATGTCCGGACAGAAAATATCGTGAATTGGACAATCGCCGGCCCGACCATGAGTTGCGGCCATGACGACCAGCATCAGACCCTGCCCCACCCGGTGACCGCCAAGGCGCGCAATTACCGCGGCGGCGAAACGCCGGTGCACAGCCATCTGCGCGCCCAGCTGATCTACGCCGGCAGCGGCGTCATGCGCGTCGAAACCGAGGCCGGCAGCTGGGTCGTGCCGCCGGTGCGCGGCGTGTGGATTCCTGCCAACACGCCGCACCGCGTGATCATGCTCGGCCCGGTCGAGATACGCACGCTGTACATCCGCCCCGACGCGGCGCCCGACCTGCCCGACATCTGCTGCCTGCTCGACGTCAGCCCGCTGCTGCGTGCCCTGATCCTCGCCCTGCTCGACGAACCGCTCGCCTACGACCAGGCCGGCCGGGCCGGCCAGATCGCGACGCTGGTGCTGAGCGAACTGCGCTTTCTCAAGATCCCGGCGCTGCACCTGCCGATGCCGGCCGAGCCGCGCCTGCACAAGCTGTGCGAGGAACTGGTCGACAACCCGGAGAGCCGCGCCACCCTGGAAACCCTGGCCGAGCAGCAGGCGACGAGCAGCCGCACGCTAGCCCGCCAGTTCCAGCGAGAAACCGGCATGAGCTTTCGCCAGTGGCGGCAGCAGGCGCGCCTGGTCGAGGCGCTCGGCCATCTGGCCAACGGCGTGCCGGTCGCACTGGTCGCGACCAAGCTCGGCTACCGCAGCGCCAGCGCCTTTACCGCGATGTTCAAGCGCACCCTGGGCATGGAGCCGCGCCGCTATTTTTCCGGGGAAGCGGCCGGGTCAGCCGCCTGATCGCTGGCTCAGGCCAGGCTTTCCAGCCAGTCGAGCAACTGGCCGGCGGCGTCTGGCCATTGCGGGTCGAGCATCAGCATGTGGCCGGCGCCCTGGATGATCACGGTCTTGGCATTCCATGACGCGGCGGTGAAATAAAGCATCGAGGCCGGAAAGACCTGGTCGGCCGAGCCGCCCATGACCAGCGCCGGGATTCTCGCGCGGCCGCGGGCACGGCGCAGCGGCGAGGTGACCATTTCGGCGACGGCCTTTTCCGATTCGGGCTGGATCAGCGGCAGGTATTGCAGCGTTTCTTCCGGTGGCATGGCCGGCGAAAAATAGACGCTGGCCATGGTGCGCATGGTTTTCTCGCTCGCCGTGCCGTTGACCGCATTGGGCAGCTCGGCAAAGAAATCAGGCATGGTCAGCGCAAAGCGGCTGGCCGTGCCGGCCGTGCCCGTGGACGGCACCGGCGCCAGGAAGGCGACGCCGCGCGCCGTGCCCTGCTCGAGAAAACGCTGGCTGACCAGGCAGCCCATCGAGTGGGAAATCAGCACCGGCGTCACCGGCAGTTGGGTCATCGCGGCGACCAGATCGTCCACGTAATCGTCGATGCCGAAATCGTCGAGATGCTCGCGATCTTCCGGCTTGCGGCCATGCCCGGAGAGGTCGAGCGCGTAGCAGTCGTAGCCCTGCTCGACAAAATAGGGAATGAAGCGCACATCCCACAGGGAGGAGTTGCTGTAGCCGCCATGCACGAAGAACAGCGGCGGCCGGCCGGCGGTTTCACGGGCCGGATGAAAGTGAAGACTGGGCATCAACATCGAAAAATCCTGACAACAAGAAGCAAGACGCCAATTTAACCCGGTTTCGTGACAAATGCCTTGCAGCCTCGCCCGGAAAGCCTTGGCAATGAGCGGCCGGCAAGCGCATGCCGGGCACCTCGCGAGGCCGATGCGCTCAGGTGCCAGCCCCCTTCACTGGCATATTCCGGCCTCGCTGCCGTGCGTCCCGAACGGCTGATTTCCGCCTGCCAGCCGGCGTCGACCGGCGCCGCCCGGAGCGGAAGCAATGTCATGGAAATGTGTATTGAATTAGTGCCTTATATCCAGTACGAATCTGGTAAATTACCTTTCCATGCGAAATATTTACAAAAACCATACAAACCAGTCCTTGCTCGCCGCTCTGCTTGCGCTCGGCGTGCATACGGCTGCCCAGGCGGAGGACAGCGAGACGGCCAGCCGTTTCAGCCTGAATGGTTTCGGTACGCTGGGCATGACCCGTTCTTCATCAAACGGTGCCGGTTTCGTGCGCGATCTTTCGCAACCGCATGGCAGCAAGGGCGAATGGAGCGCCAATGTCGACTCGCTGATCGGCCTGCAGGCCAACTGGGTGCTCAGCGACCAGCTGGCCGTCATCGCGCAGGGGATCAGCCGCTATCACATTGGCAGCAGCTATGACCCGGAACTGATGTGGGGTTTCGTGCGCTACGACCCGAATGGTCACAGCAGCTTTCGTCTCGGCCGGCTGGCCACCGATTTCTACATGTATGCCGATTCGCGCCATGTCGGTTACACCTACCTGACGGTCCGTCCGTCGGCCGACTATTTCGGCGTCCTGCCCTTCGCGCATATCGACGGTGCCGATGCGCAGTGGGTCCTGCCGATTGGCGATCTGCTGCTGCGCACGCGCCTCCATGGCGGCTGGCTGAATGAAAAGCTGCCGCTTGCCGACCGCAGCTGGAACCTGCAAGGCTCGCGCATGCTGGGCGGCAACATCAGCCTGCAAAGCGGCGCGTGGACCGTGCGCCTGAGCAGCTCGCAACTGAAGTTCAGCCACAACCTGCCCATAGACGAACTGACCAGTGGCCTGAAGCAAACCGGCATGCCATCGGCGGTTGCGGCGGCGCGCGCCCTCGACGTGGCCGATTCGACGAGCCGCTTCGACTCGCTCGGGGCCGTTTATGACGAAGGCCCGTGGCAGGTCCAGTTCATGGTCAGTCGCGCCCGCCATGGCAGCCAGTCTTTCCAGAACTGGCAGTCCGGCTATTTCCTGGCCGGCTACCGGATCGGCAGCCTGACGCCTTTCGCCGGTTATTCGTGGATACGTTCCAAGGCACGTTCGCTGAGTACCGGCCTGCCGGGCGGCGCCCCCTTCGATGAGCTCAATGCCGGCGTCGCCAGGGTGCTTGCCGACAGCCACGCCGATCAGCACACCACCTCGCTCGGCCTGCGCTGGGACTTTCGCGAGAACATGGATCTCAAGATCCAGTTCGACGCGATACGCGGCAAACCGGGCTCGGTCTTTCCGTTCCGCAACGAAAGCAGCAACTGGAACGGACGCACCAACGTGCTGACCATGGCCATGGATTTCGTCTTCTAGCCCGATCATGCGACTACGCGCCCTCCTCGGCCTCCTTCTGCTTCTGCTCCCGCCTGTCGCGGGCGCCGGCGAACTGGTCGTCGTGGTTCGCCAGGACAGCGAGATCGGCCAGTTGAAGCGCGACGACCTGATCAACATCTACCTCGGGCGCTATCGCCAGTTGCCCAGCGGCAAGCTCGCCGAACCGCTCGACCTGACCCCGGAAAGCGGCACCTTCTACGAGCGCCTGACCGGCAAGAGCCGGGCCGAGATCAATGCCTACTGGGCGCGCCTGCTGTTCACCGGGCGCACCACACCGCCGCGTCAGATCGACAGCCACGAAAAGCTGATCGACACCCTGCTGCAGAATCCGCAAGCGATCGGCTATATCGATTCGACGCGACTGGATCGCCGCCTGCGGGTCATTTTCGAGCCAGGACGCTGATGCGCGAATTGTGGCAACGCAGCCTGCTCGGGCGCACCGTCGGCAACATCATCGTCATCACCTTGCTGGTCGGCGGCCTGATCATGCTGGCGATGTCGATCAACGTTGCCCGCCAGACCGAAGCGGACGCCTACCGGCGCCTCGGCGAGTTGCTCGATACCGTCGAGGATACCGTCCGCGTCGCCTGCTTCGTCGGCAACGAGGAACTGGCCATGGAGGTGGCGCGCGGCCTGCTCAGGAACAGCGAAGTCCAGGCAGTCGACATTCGTTCCGACAAGGGAATGCTGGCGCACCTGGAACGCAATTCGGCAGAGGGAAAACAGGCCGTTTTCGGCAGTCAACCGATACACCGCAATATTGTTTCGCCCTTCGAGAACAGCACGATCGTCGGCAACATTGCGCTGCAGCCCGACGGTGCCGCGATCGATAGCCTGGTCGCCCAGGCGCGCCGCCAGATCGCGCTGCAAATGCTGCTGCTGATCGTCGCGGTCGCCATTGCCCTGACCCTCACCGTGCTGCGCCAGGTCGTCAAGCCGATCGCCGAGCTGTCGCAGCGCCTGAACCAGCTCGACCCGGCCGGCGGCGAGCAGCTGGCCGCACCGCCCGGCCACGAACACAATGCCTTCGGCTTGCTGACCCGGGACATCAATGCGCTGAGCGCCCGCCTGGTCAGCGCCCTCGAAATCGAGCAGCGCCTGCACTTTCGGCATGAGGTAGACCAGCGCAAGTACCGCGACATTTTCGAAAATGCCGAATCAGGTATCTTCATTGCCGACGCACTCGGCGACATGACTTCCTACAACCGTTCGCTGGCCCAGCTGACCGGCCTGCCCTTGCCGGCTGCCGACCACGCCGCCCCCCGCTCGCTGTTCGCCCTGCCCTGGACGGATACGGCTCATCTGCGCCAGATGATCGAGCGCTGCATCGAGAGCAACGCTGCCGTCGCCGATGACCTGGCCCTGCTCCGCAGCGTGACGCCACAGCGCTGGCTGAACGTGGCGCTGACGCCGATCGGTGGCTGCATGGTGCAAGGCATCGTCAGCGATGTCACCAGCCGGCGCAATGCCGAGCTGGCCGCCAAGCGCGCCGCGATCACCGACCAGCTGACCGGCCTGGCCAATCGCCAGGGGTTCGAGGAGTTCTGGGCGAACGAGATCGCCAAGGCACAGGATCAGCACTTCGCCCTGCTCCTGATCGATCTCGAAGGCTTCAAGCAGCTCAACGATGCGCTCGGTTTTCCGGCCGGCGACCGCGTGCTGATCGGCTTTGCGGCGCGCATTTTCTCCTGCATCAAGAACACCGACTGGGTGGCCCGCGTCGGCGGCGACGAATTCGCCGTCGTGCTGCCCAACATCGACGAGCCGGGCAAGCTGGACAGCATCTGCCAGCGCATCCTGCGCGTTCTCGGCGAGCGCTTCTCGGTCAGCGGCCAGGAAACCTGCCTCGGCGCCAGCATCGGGGCGACACTCTACCCAGGTGACGGGACCAGCCTGCCCGCCCTGCTGCGCAACGCCGAGCTGGCGCTGAACGATGCGCGCCACCGCGGCGGCCAGATCTGGAGCCTGTTCAACCAGGACATGCGGCATGCCATCGAGCACCGGCACAACCTCGCCAACGATCTGCGCCTTGCCGTGCAGCGCGGCGAACTGCGCCTGTTCTACCAGCCCATCGTGCATCTGGCGAGCCAGCGCGTGGTCGGCGCCGAGGCGCTGATCCGCTGGCAACACCCGACGCACGGCCTGGTGCCGCCCGACAACTTCATCCCGCTCGCCGAGCAGACCGGCCTGATCAACGCAATCGGCCTGTGGTGCATGGAAACCGCCTGCCAGCAACTGGCAGACTGGCAGGCTGCCGGCCTCGACCTCAGCCTGACGGTCAACGTCTCGGCCCGGCAGATTCCTGACGGCCTGAGCCCGGCCAAGGTGAGCGAGATCGCTGCCCGCCACGGCATTGCGCCGCAACGTCTCGGCCTCGAGATCACCGAAGGCCTGCTCATCGGCGAGTCGCACGATGCCCTGCGCTGGCTGGACGCGATCCGGAGCGCCGGCTTCCGCGTCTATCTCGACGATTTCGGCACCGGCTACTCCTCGCTCTCCTACCTGAAGCGCTTCCGGGTCGATACCGTCAAGATCGACAAGGCCTTCATCCGCGACATGAGCCAGGTCGCCAGCGACCGGGTGATGATCGAAGCCGTCATCATGATGGCCGACGCCCTGCAGCTCAGCGTCGTCGCCGAAGGCATCGAAACCGCCGAACAGCGCGACCTGCTGCGCAGCCTGGGTTGCACCTACGGCCAGGGCTACCATTTCTCGCGGCCGCTGCCGATCGAGCAGTTCCTGGCACAGGTGGCCAGCATCGACGGCCAGGCCATCCCTCAGGCCTGAGCCCCCCTACCCGGCCGCAACAGACCTGCCGGAAAAAACACATAGTCAATTGAAATAAAAGAAATTTCCGTGTAAATTCAGATTTATGGAAAAGACACCGAAATTGCTTGACCTGATGGAGCTCGATGACGGTGCAAAGCGCCAGTACATCGATGCAAAATCGACTTTTCAGGCATGGGAAAGCGCAGTCAAGGAAGTGCGAGAAGTTCGCGGCGGCATGTACTGGAAAAGCGCAGGCCAGACCGAGTACCTGATTCGCACCTCGCCCACCAACAGCCAGAAAAGCCTGGGGCCGAGATCGGCTGAAACCGAATCAATCTACGCCAATTTCACCGCCAGAAAAATCGCCGCCGAGCAGCGCGAAACCGATTTGCGTGAGCGGATGCGCATCAACCAGCGCCTGAATCGGGCGCTCCATGTCGGGCGCGCCCCGGGCATTGTCGTGGACATCCTGAACCGGCTTGATCAAGCCGGGCTTGCCGAATATTTCACCGTGGTCGGCACACATGCCTTGTACGCCTACGAAATCGCCGCCGGGGTCCGCATCATGGACTCGAATGCGATGGAAACACGCGATGTCGATCTGCTCTGGGACACGCGCAAACGCGTGCAATTTGTCAGCAGCATGAAGGTCCTGGGATCCTCCATGGTTGGCATCCTGCGCCAGGTTGACCCGACTTTCTCGATCCGGAGCGAGCAAAAATACACCGCGGTGAACAGCAAGGGTTTCGAGGTCGATATTCTCCGGAGAGAAGCCATCGAGAACGATCCGCACCCGATTCGATTGTCCGATGATGACGATGACTTCTGGGTGACCCAGGCACGCAACGCCGGCATGTTGCTGAACGCGCCGAGGTTTTCCAGCGTCATCGTTTCCAGTGCCGGTTACATGGCACGCATGAACACGATCTCGCCGGTGACATTCAGTCAATTCAAGCGCTGGCTGTCCGAACAGGATGACCGGGAAAACCTGAAAAAAACCAGAGACAGACGCCAAGCCGCAGTGGTTGATTTGCTGGTCACAGAATATCTGCCGCATTTGCTGCCTGAAGCAGCCCTCCGGGACACATCACCCTAAATAAAAAGGCCGGCCCCGCATTTGCGGGAGCCGGCCTGTGCTTGGTCTGAAACGTTTAGACGCGATACTGGGCGACGATCTGGTGCATTTCCTGCGCCAGCTTGACCAGTTCTTCCGAGGTGTTCGATGTCGACTGCGCGGCGGCGCTGTTTTCTTCGGTCATCTGGGCGATCTTTTCGACCTGCTGGGCGATCTCGGTGCTGGCCACACCCTGCTCGCGGATCGAGCTGGTGATGTCGCTGACCATGCCGACCGTATCGGCCGAGCCGCTGCCGATTTCCTGCATCGCGCTGCTCGCCTGCTCGGCGTAGCCGACACCGGCGGTGACCGCACCTTCGACGCTCTGGATGCTGTGCACGGCAGCCTGCGAGCCGGCCACCATCTGCTGGATGGTGGAGGCGATTTCCTGGGTTGATTTGCCGGTACGTTCGGCCAGCTTGCGCACCTCGTCGGCGACCACGGCAAAACCGCGCCCCTGCTCGCCGGCACGCGCCGCTTCGATCGCCGCGTTGAGCGCCAGCAGGTTGGTCTGGTCGGCAATTTCCTTGATCACCGAAACGATGTTGGAGATTTTTTCACTCTGCTGCTCCAGGTTGCTCAATTCACCGGATGCGCCCTGCACCGTCTGGGCAATGCCGTTGATCGACTGGACGGTGGCGCTGATGATGCCTTCACCACGCTGGGCAACCGCGCCAGCGTTGCTGGCCAGACGGCGGGTATCCTCGGCACGGTCGGCGACGTGATTGACGCTCACCGTCATTTCCTCGACCGCAGCCGCCATGCTGGACGCCGCTTCGCTCTGGTATTGCGAGGCCACCGACATTTGATGTGCCGCCGTGGAAACCCGCTGGGCCGCATTGTTGACCGATTCGGCGCGGCTGGTGATCTGGCGGAAACTCTGCTGCAGGCGCTCAAGCAGGCCGTTGAAGGCGACCGAGACGCGCGCCAGTTCATCATGGCCCTTGACGGAGAGACGGGTCGTGAAGTCAAGCGTGCTCTCGATGCGGGCAAACATGCTGACCATTTCACTCATCCCGCCGGCCACATGGCGATAGATGATGAAACCGATGGCGGCGACCAGCAGGCCGATCAGGATTACCGCCGTGATCACCAGGGTTATCGCACGCTCATGGACGCCATAGGCGGCCTTTGCTTCCTGTGCGGCAACATCATGGTTGTATTTGCCATGCTCGACGAGTGCCTTTGACAAGTTATTCACCGTATCAGCCGCGCTGGCGGAAATCTGCATCGCCTCCTCGCGCCTGCCCTGACGTGCCACGGCAAGGAATTTCTCGGCAAAGCCGGCGTAGGCTTCGGCCGTACGCTTGTCCTTCTCGAGATATTCACGATCCTTGTCGTCGGAAATCAATTTTTCATACTCGTTCAAGGCACTGTTCATCTCGGCCATGCGCTCACGGAACTGTTTCTCGTCCTCCGCCCGCTTTTCCGGTTCGGTGTTGAGCAGAATGCTGAGCAAGCGCGGACGGGCGCGCAGGAAAGCGACCTGGGCAGTCTCCAGGGTGCGAATGCTGGGCAAGGTCATATCGTTGGTTTGACGCACCCCTTTGTTGATGGTCGCCATTTGATAGAGACTGAATCCTCCCAAGCCAATCAATCCGGCAACGGCCAGACCGATGAGCAGAACAATCCGTTGCGCAATACTCATAAAACCCCCATTTTTAACAAATACAACACAACAACTGCATATTGCAGCGATAGAAACAGGTTTTTATCACAGAACCAGCATTACCAGTTAACTAGTAATCAAATACATTGCCATAGGTAACAGTTGCGTACATTCCGCGATGATCTGTGCAAATGGACTGCATTACCTCCGGGCTCATCGCCAAATACCGGGAACAAAATTCCGATATCGCATGTCTTCCAAATGTGATATTAATTACAAAATCGACAATCAAGGCAAAGCAACCAAACCCGCACCGGTCGACCACTGAAAAAGGCCATTTTTCAACGGTCGACCGTCCAGCCCTGCCAAGGAAAATGCCATGCACCCAACCCGCTTTCATCTCATCCTGCTCGCGCTCTGCCTGCCCTTGCTGGCGGCCTGCGGCTCGCGCGGCATCCCGCAGCCCGACAGCAGCGGCGAACAGCCGGCGGCACGCGCCGTGCTGCAGGCTTCGGCCGAAGCCCATGGCCTTGCCGCTTTCCGCCAGATCCGGGATATCAACATCAGCTATGCCGGCGAATGGGCCGGACTGGTCAAGCGCCTGCAACCGACGCTGATCGATGCCGAATTTCGCCAGACTTCACAGGAGCGCCTGATCCTCGGCGCGCGCCCGCTGAACGCCCAGCAGCACCGTGGCCCGGGTGGCAGCAAGCAGGTGGTGCGAAGTGTCGATGGCATACAGGTCAGCTACAACGGCACGGCAAGCAGCGACAAGGAGGCGCTCGCCGCTGCGGCGCTGGTCGCCGATGGCTACCGCATGTTCCTGAGCGGACCTTTCTATTTTCTGGAAGGCAACCTGAGCCTGGCGAGCGGGCCGGACGAGGAAGTCGAAGGCCGTGCCTGCCTCAGCATCATCGCCGTGCGCCGGCCGGGCCACGGGCTGTCGGCGGAAGATCGCTACCAGCTGTTCTTCGACCGCGAGAAGCATCTGCTGCGCCGCGTGCGCTTCACGATGGAAGGGCTGGAATCCACCCAGGGCGCGATTGCCGAGGTCGATTTCTTCGAACACCGGCAGATTGCCGGCGTCACCTGGCCGACGCGCTTTCACGAACGCCTGCGCAAGCCGATTCCCGGCCTCGCCGTGCATGACTGGCGGTTGACCGGGCTGGACGTCAATCGCGGCCTGACGGCAGCAGAAATCAGCGGCCCCGCCTTCAGCGGCAAGGCCGAGGCTGCGGCAGCCGCAATTGACTAAGCCGGGCTCAGCGCGTTTCGTCGACGATCTGGATCGCCCGCTCTTCGATCTCGCGCGCCAGCCTGGCCCAGTCGGCAACGGGAGCCAGCGTGGCGAGCAAGGCCGTCGGCTTGATCAGGCCGATCTTGGTCGCACCGTTCTCGGTATAGACCGAAATCCGCCAGGGCAAGGCCAGGCTGAGGCGCATGTCCTGGCTGAGCAGTTTTTCCGTCTGGCGGAAATTGAAAATTTCGAAGACCTTGCACTCGTCGTCGAAATCGATGTCCTTGCTGCGCAGCATTTCACCGAAGTCATGCGCCTGCAGCACGCTGAAGCCGAGGCGCTGGATGACCGGCTCCAGATCGAAGGTCACTTCGTAGAAGGACTTGTCGCTTTCAACGATGTAAAACACGGGCACTCCCTGCGGCTCAAACAAGACAGGGGCGAATGATAGAGGAGATGGACGCCTTGCGGCACAACGGCAAACGCGGGTAATGACAGCTACCGGTCAACCTGTAAAAACAGGGCATTTCCGGACTTTCGGAAGCAGGGATCAAGAAATCCCTCGAAAAAATGCAGGGCGCATCATAGAATAGCCCGCTTGATATTCTTCCAAAGTTCTGGAACGGCCGAGACAGGCTGCCAGACACAGCAGTATTCGATTGAGGGAACAGTCGTGGGAATATTTGAATTCATCAGGCGCCTCTTTGGCGGCAGCAGCGACACACTACCGGCAAGCGCACAAGAGCCGGCCCCGTTTCTCGAGCAGGCCATCGAGGAACGCCGCCACAAGCCGCGCATCAATGCCCGCGAAGGCACCCGGGTCCTGGTCATCGACGACTCGAAAACCATCGTCACGGTGCTGCGCAAATTCCTGCGCTCGGCCGGTTACGAAGTCTACGAGGCGCTCGACGCCGAAGCCGGCCTGCTGCTGATGCATGAACACAAACCCGAACTGGTCTTTCTCGACATCGTGCTGCCCGGCATGAACGGCTTCGCCGCCCTGCGCGCCATCCGCCGCGATCCGGAATTGCGCGAAACCCCGGTGATCATGATGAGCGGCAACGAACAGGCGATGGAACAGTTTTTCGGCACCCGCATCGGCGCCGACGATTTCATGAAAAAGCCCTTTTCGCGGCACGAAGCGTTCTTTCGCATCGAACGCCTGCTCGACGACAATTTCATTCCCCGCCGCGCCCACCCGCTGGCCCAGGCCGGCGCAGAGATATCGGCCGCTGCCGTCGCCACGACGGCAGCCGTCTGAGCACCATCAGCCTGCCTGGCCGTCCTGTTTAAGGACGGCCGCGTAGCCCTCTTCGGCCAGCACCTGGCGCACCGCCGGCCGGGTCAGCATGCGGCGATAGTGGGCGAGACAGTTTTCCGGCAGCGGAATGCCGGTCCGGTCGGCCCAGAACTCGACATAGAACAGCGCCGCATCGGCAATCCCGAAATTTTCGACGACGTAATCCCGGCCGGCCAGTTCGCGGTTGATGATGGCAAAGCCCTGGTCGATGATCTGGCGACCCTGTGCTTTGACCGATTCCTGCTCGGCTGCGCTCGATGAAAAGCGCTCGGTGGTGAAGATGCGGGCAAAACCCTGCGTGTGCAGCGTATGTACCGCGTAGTTCATGATGCCGAGCACGCGCACCTCGCCTTCGATACTCTCCGGCAGCAGCTTGCGTTTCGGACAGGTTTTCGCCAGCCACCAGGCAATCGCCGAAAACTCGGTCAGCGCGCTGCCGTCGTCGAGCACCAGGGCCGGCACGCTGCCCTTGGGATTGATCGCCAGGTAGTCTTTCTTGTACTGGTCGCCGGCCAGCAGATTGACGATCCAGGCCTCGAAGACCAGGCCGCATTCTTCAAGCAGGATGTGTATGCCGGTCGAGCACGAACCGGGCGTCATGTAGAAGCGTTTCATCAGGCGTCGTCCTCCACCGGCACGTCGATGGCGAGCAGACCGCGCTGCCGGATCATCGCCTTGAAAGCCTTCATCACCAGCCGGCCGATCACCGTTTCGGCGAGCACGCGCTGCTCGTAAATGAAGTTTTTCAGCGCCTCGTCGTCCTGGCCGCGGGCACGCCCGATCAGGGCATGACTATCCTCGCCCAGGCTGCCCCCGGGCAGATGCCGCACCGCGTCGTAGAGATGCGCCATGACGATCTTCTCGTCGGCCGCCATCTTGCACTTGCCATCGAGAATCTTGAGCATCACCGCCGTTGCACAATCGACCTCGATCGGCGCCAGCGGATTGGCCGCAACCCAGCGTTCAACGTGCGCCGCAATCACGCCAGCGCCTCGGCCAGCGGCTGGTAACCGCCGTCCACGCTGAACACATTGCTGAAGCGGAAATCGCAGAACATCTGCGCGTAGGTCTTGCTGGCATTGCCCTTGTAGCAATAGATCAGCACCGGTTGCTCCTGGTCGAGTCGCTTCGACCAGGCGAGAAAGCGATCCTCGGCGAGATGCGCTGCCGCCTCGACATGACCGAGCCGGTAACTGGCCAGATCACGCACGTCGAAGATCGTCACATTCGGTGTCGAACGGATCAGGGCGGCGGCCGCCGCAGGTGAAATGCACTGGTAAGGGGTGGGTTGAGCAGCGGTCATGGCGTCAAGGCGAGTAGGCGGATGCAGCGGTCGACGCAAGACCGATGCCAGAAAGCCGCCGCCCCGCCGGACAAGGCCGGGCGGCCTGCCGGCCCGGCGCGGCCGCAGCGCTTGTCGGCTTTGCGACACGACGCTGCCGGCTAGTAGCGGTCGCGATCGGCCGGACGCCGGTCCTGGCGATTCGGCACGCCGTCGCCATCGCGGTCGCGATCCATGCGGTCGGGCACACCATCGCGATCCCGGTCGCGCTCGCCATGACGCGGGCCGCCAGCGCGGTTCGGATTATCGTAAACGACGCAGCCGGACAGCAGGCTGGCGACAACGACGAGCATCAATACGGCTGTTTTCTTCATGATCATTCCTCCGGAAAAGTGCAGCCGGGCAGAAACATTCCCGCCGGCTGCGGGCAGACGCTATCCTTGTACCCCTTGCCGGCGCGGCCGCTCTGTCTGCCACGCCACATAACAGCCTTGCCCGGTATGGCGACCCATCGCTTTCTGCCTCCGCAGACGCCCCGCATTGCATCTCCCGGACTGCCCCGCGCCGACAGGCCACCCTACCGAGTCCCCCATGAAAAAAACCGATCTCTACAAGAGCCTTTCGCAAAAAATCGACGGCCGCATGAAACAGGCCGGCACGCCCGACCGTTTTGCCCAGGGCGGCACGGTCGACCGCAAGGAACAGCGCAAGCTCGACCAGGCGAAAGGTCTGATCCCCTTCGCCGTCAAGCTCGATGCGCAACTCGCCGATACCCTGCGCAGCCAAGCCACGGCGCGTCAGCTCGACCTCAACGCCCTGGTCGACGACTTGTTGCGCAAGGGCCTCGCCGCCGCCTGAACGCGGGCCGGCCAATTGCCCTAGAATCCCCCCTGCGCCATTCACCGCAGGGAGTATTCGTGCCATTGACCGCCACTCGCCAGGACGACGACCTGGTCCGGCTTTTTCACGCCAGCCTGGTCTGGCCGCTGCAGCTCGAACCGCTCGCCACCGACGGCAGCGATGGCCGCCACTGGGAATTCTTCGAAGCCCGCCAGGGCAGCCACCCGTGGCGCCTGATCGACGATGAATTCACCGACGATCCGAGCCAGTTCGAAGAGCGGCATTACCGCGAATTCGTCTCCTTCCTGCCTTACGTGCAGCGCTTCCTCTATGGCGAAGGCCGCTCGCACCACGGCGCACCGGACGACCCGCCCGGCAACTCGCCGATGCACGTCTTCCGGCGCAAGGACATCACCGGCCTGCGCCTGACCCTGCGCAAGGGCCAGCAACCGGTCGAACTGCATATCGTGCACCTCGACCTGTATTTCTTCCACGATCTCGACCTCGTCCAGCTCAATCTCGAAGTCCGCGCCACCGACCTGCCGCTCGCCACGGCGCGCGACATCCTGTTCCGCTTCGGGCGCGCCTATCCGTCGGGCTGGGAAGAAGGCGGCGAAGGCCTGCACAACGTCTATCTCGCCGAATGGCTGAATGCCGACGGCGAGGTCGTCGCCCGCTCCGATGCCGAGCGCCGCGAAAAGTATCTCGGCTACGTCTGCCAGCACCGCAGCCCCTGCGTTTCCGAACACTGGGCCAGCCTGCTGCGGCCGCTCGTGCTGGCGCATTCCGACGAACCCGGCGACCTGCGTTACCGCCTGGTCGAATACCAGCGCATGCCGATCATGGCCTTTCTTGCCGTCGACCGGCCGCGCAGCCTCCGCCGCGAAGACTGGGTACGTCTCGGCCTCGCCACCATGCTGCATCCGGATGAGACGCTGCCGGTCAACGAGCCGATGGTCATCGAATTCGAAAAGCGCTTCTGCCAGGACCGTTTCTGGACCGACAGCGAAGCCGGCCCGAACACCCGCTTCATGTGCACCGGCAATGCCTTCACCGTGGTCGGCGATGCCGCCTCGCCCTTTTTCGTCGATGGCGAGCGCGGCGTGCTGGCGCAGTTCCGCCACCAGTATTTCCTCGTTTTCCTGATCGCCCACCTGCACCGCGCCTCGCTGCTCGTCTTTTCCGAAGTGCTGGTCGATGCGGTGAACGACCTCGACATCCGCAACGACATCTCGGTGCGCCGCTTCAAGCGCCGCATCCGCGCCAATTTCGAGACTTTCCTGCGCTTCACGCACCGCTACTGGTTCCACGAACTGTCCGAACGGCCGCACGTGCAGGCCATCTACCGCCTCTGCGCCGACCACCTGCGCAACGACGCGATGTACCACGACGTGCGCGACGAAATTCGCGAGATGAGCCACTACCTCGACAGCGACTCGCAGCGCCGGCAATCGAACACCGTCGTCCGCCTGACCGTGATCACCATCCTCGGCCTGATCGCCACGGTGACCACCGGCTACTTCGGCATGAACATCATCGCCTTCGGCGAAGGTTCCATCCTCGAACGCGCCATGCACGGCCTGATCGCGACCACGGTCTTCATCGCCCTGGTGCTTTTTGCCGTCGCCAAGTCGAAACGCCTGTCCGATTTCCTCGAAGCGATGTCCGACGAAAGACTGACCTTCGCCGGCAAGTTCCGCGCCCTGTGGGGCGTGATCGGCAACAAGGAACGCTGAAGCGGCTAAAATGGCGGACGTTGCGCCGGGCCAGCCCGGTGCAACGCCGCACTTCCCGCGCGCAGCCTGTGTTCAGGGCCGTTAGCAAAACGCCCTGACCGGACCGACGGTCAGCCCTCCCTTCTGCCAGGTCTGCCGCCATGCCCCAGATGCTCATGCCTTACACCGATGTCGCCGCCAGCGACGAAATCATCGCCAACACCAAGCTGTGGCTGGAACGCGCCGTGATCGGTCTCAATCTCTGCCCGTTCGCCAAGAGCGTCTTCGTCAAAAAGCAGGTCCGCTACGCGTTGACCGCTGCGACGACGGCCGACGAGCTGCTCGCCGAAATCGAAAGCGAACTCAACCGCCTGCGCGACACCGACCCGGCCGAACTCGACACGACGCTGCTCATCCACCCGCAGGCGATGACCGATTTCCTCGACTATCACTTCTTCCTCGCCGAAGTCGATGCGCTCAACCGCAACCTCGGCTACGACGGCGTCTTCCAGATCGCCAGCCTGCACCCGCAATACGAGTTCGCCGGCAGCGAGCCGGACGACATCGCCAATTTCACCAACCGCTCGCCCTACCCGACCCTGCACCTGCTGCGCGAAAGCAGCATCGACCGCGCCGTCGCCGCCTTTCCGGACGCCGAGAGCATCTTCGAGCGCAATATCGAAACCATGGAACGCATCGGCCACGAAGGCTGGAAGAAGCTCTGGCTGGTATAGGAAGCAGCCCACGCTCCTTGCCTGGACATATGTCCGGGCACCGGCCTCGCTTCGCCTGACCGCAAACCCCTCCCCCTCTCAGGAGAGGAAGGTCGGTTGAGCCGGGATGTTTTGCACCTCCCCTGAAAAGGGGAGGCCGGGAGGGGTTTCTAGCCGCGGGAGCCCGAAACCAACTCCCCGCAATCAGCGCCGGGCAAGCAGCAACGAACCCTTTTCCCGCGGATCCAGGTCGATCCGCATCACCTCGCTGAACCCCGCCTCCGCCAGCCAGCCAGCGTAGTCTTCCGACCGGTGCGTCTGCGTGCCGGTCTCGTAAAGCAGGGTCAGGCGGAAGGCGGCCACGAAGGCGTTGAGCGGCCGGTCCTCGATGTATTCATGAATGACCAGCAAACCGCCCGGATTGAGCGACTCGGCAATGCGCGCGATGACGCGGCGATTGTCCTCCGCCGTCTGGTTGTGGGCGACCGACAGGTAGAACACCACGTCGTGCCCGCTGCCCCAGTCGTGGTCCAGCACATTGCCCGGCGTCAGGCTGATCCGCTCGCTCAAGCCGGCCGCGGAAATGGTTGCCGGCGTGTTGGTCAAAGCGCTCGGCAAATCGACGATCTGCGCCTGCAACTGCGGATGCGCCTGACAAAAGCGGATCGAATGCAGGCCGTGCGAGCCGCCCAGATCGAGCAGCCGACGCTGCGCCGGCGCAATCGGCACATGTTTGAGCAGATCCGGCCCGAGATCGCCGGCAAACGCCGCCATGTAGGACGAGAACACCGGCCCGAGCTGCGGCCTTTCCTCCATCGCCTGCCACAGCGTCTGTTCCGGCCCGCCGCGCTGCACGGCCTCGGCCAGCTCGCCCATCATCGGCCAGGCTTCGTGCGTCCACAGCAGACCCGGCGTGTAATCGACCCGGCCGGCACTGGTGAACCAGCGCTGCGTGCTCGCCGTATTGGCAAACGCCTCGCCCTGCTTCTCCAGGTAACCAATGCTGACCAGGAAATCCGCCAACGTCGCCGTGCCACGCGCACTGCTGCCGATCTTCGCCGCCAGCTCGACCAGCCCCAGCGCCCCGCCCGCCAGCGCCTCGAACAACCCTAGCCGCCCCGCCGAAATGATCGCCGCCGACTTCATCATCGGCATATAGACATCAAGCATCGCCAGCTCGGCCGAACCGGTCGGCAGGCAGACATCGGGTTTGTGGGAAGGGAGTGTCATTGGCGAACCTTGGCGGGGGAAACGAAGGGAGGCATTTTACGGATGTGTGGCGGTAGACGGCTGGTTTTTGCTGTTTTTGGGTGGTCGACCGGTACAGACCTCGGAAACCCCATCAACCGTCATTTTTGGCAACGCTCGACAACAAAATGACAAAAGGGTTAGCAGCAGGCAGAATCGGGGAAGGGATCTTGCTGCGCCGTGTTGGGCCGCCATCCATTCCCATGAATATTCTTTCAAATCAGCAAAAAGGCCCGCTGTGTCTTACATCCAGAGTATCTCGTTATCCAGCGTATACGGCGCCGAGCCAGCGTATACATCAAAAACGCCGTCCACTTCACGTTAGGAGCCTTCAGATGAAAAAGCTCATCAGCTCGTTATGTCTGCTACTGGCCCCATTTAGCGCTATTGCAGAAGAATCGGTCGCCCATGTCTTTGGCGACAATGTCTTTTCTATCCAACTTCCAAAGTCTTGGGTGAATAACAACGACCGAAAATATTTTTCATTTTCGTCGCCAGATAAGCGGGTTTCGCTTACTGCATCCGCATACGCGAAAGAGGGTGGAAACCTAGAGGAATTTTCAAACTATAGATTTTCCTCGGTTCATGACTGGTACAAACCAACAAGCCAAGTTAAAAAACTTAAAACCGAAAAGATCTCTGTCATCTATCGCGAGTTCGAAGGCGTCTGGCCGGGCGAAACCAAGCCCACGTTCTACGTAGTTGCATGTGCAAACCTTGGCAAGGCTTATGCCTCAATCACATTCACAACTGATCGCCAAGATTTTCTTGCTAATCAAAACCGTTATGTTCAAATTCTTCGGTCGGTTCAGCCCGGCTCCTAACATTGCGTATATGGACTCCCCCAAAAAGCAAGGAAACTGATCGATAGGTCTGGCTGTTGGATTACGCATGCAGTCGTATATCCGGCATCGATAGTGGGTTCTATTTGACCCGTGCC
Organism: Quatrionicoccus australiensis; assembly: GCF_020510525.1. NCBI lineage: Bacteria > Pseudomonadati > Pseudomonadota > Betaproteobacteria > Rhodocyclales > Azonexaceae > Quatrionicoccus > Quatrionicoccus australiensis. Next base: position 1,451,345 of record NZ_CP075188.1, on the reverse strand, counting down.
GACATGGAATCTGCCCACGGAGCGCCAATCGGTACGAGCGGCACGCATGAAGCTGCCGGCAGAGTTATCGGCGTCAATCCGTGTGGGTGCGACCCAATTAGCCATGATGGGCGATCAGTCTCAAAGCAAACGCGAGGAGGGGGAACAACGAAACACGGTTTCTCCTTTCAGGCAGCAATGGCAAAAGTCGACCGGGCGAGCTTCTTTTCCTGACGGGGCTGAGGACTCCCGAACGGCGTGTGATCACGCAGCACGGCATAACAGACCCTGGCCAACTTGTTGGCCAGGGCACAAGCGGCCTTGTTGTGATGGGTCCGTGCCTGGATCTCGGTGGCCCAGGTTCGCAAGCCATCAAGCGGCTTGCCAGCTCGCCTGGCCAGTTCGGCCGCCCGCAACACGGCGCGGGCGCCATGGGTGAGCAACATGCGCAGATAGCGATCTCCCTTTTTGGAAATCCGGCCGAGCTTGCGACTGTTGCCGGAGGAGAATTCCTTCGGCGTCAGGCCGAACCAACTGGCAAAGTGCCGGGCATCCTTGAAGTGGCTAACGCTGCCGCCGGTGGCGGCAACCATGGCGGTGGCTGTCAGCAGGCCGATGCCGGGAATGGTCAGCAGTTCGGTACAGGCCGGGCTTTGCCGGGCCAACGAAGTCAGCTCCTTCTCCAGTTGGGCAATGCGCAGTTCGAGCAGGCGAATTTCCTCGATCAGTAATTTCATGGATTCGCGGATCAACAGCGGGATCGCTGCATTCGGATCGGCCAGCGCCCGGCTCATCGCTTCGACGCCGGTGCGCGCACCTTGCGGCACGACCAGGCCGAACTCCCGGCAGAAACCGCGCAGGGTGTTGATGCGAGAGGTTCGTGTGCCCATCCAGCGGGAGCGGATGCGGTGCAAGCCCTGCAGTGCCTGCTGCTCGACGGATTTCACCCGCACCGGCACGATGTCGGCACAACGCGCCGCTTCAAGCAAGGCACAGGCATCGGCGGCGTCGGTCTTGTTGCGCTTCACATAAGCCCGGATATAGGCGGCAGGCAGTAGTTTGACTTCAATCCCCAGCCCATTGAGCCAGCGGCCCCAGTGGTGCGCGGAACCGCAGGCTTCCATGACAACCAGCCCGACATCCCGGTTGTGGAACCAGCGTTCGAACTGGCTACGGGTCAGGCGCTGCTGCTCGATGACTTTCCAATGCGCATCGGCAATAGCGATTTGGAATACACTCTTGGCCAGATCAACTGCAACGGTAGTAGCATGCATTTCGGACTCCTTTCGTCGAAGACCGATCCCCATCCCCATGAGCACCGGCAACGCCAATTGAGCGCTGAAAAGACGGGGGAGTCCATCCCATCAGTCAAGGCCGCTCCCTCCGGTCGCTGGACGCTGCGCGATAAAGCGCAGCGCAGCGCCCCTTACCTAAAACGTTGACGCTGTAGAAAAACCCTTTTCCAGCCCGATTTCCGGCAAAAAAATGGCGCAGGTTTTCTTTGCGCCTTTTTGCTTTTTCATGCATTTGAACTGGTCAACCGCTGCGCCCTCCTGTCGGGGATGGCGGCAACCGCCTGGCAGGGAGATTCCTTCTCTTGTTGCCTACTGCCCGAACCCGTGATGCGCCAGTTTCTCGATGTTGTGCACCAGGCAATACAGCTTCCATTGCGTGTCGACCTTCTTGCGCCCGCGTAGCGTGAACCGATCCAGCCGCTTGTTGTGCCGCAGGTTGCCAAACACCGGCTCGACCGTGGCAAACCTCCTCCCGTAACGGGCTTTGCCTTCTTCGCTGTCGATGGCCCGCTTCATCCGGTCGGTGTGGCTTTCTTCGGTTGTATTGGCTTTGCCGCGGAAGAAAGCAACCTGCCGAACCTGGGTCTTCTCCGGCGTGCGCAGGCATTTGGCGCGTTGTTCGCAGGGTAGGCAATCGCGCAGGGTGCCGCTGTATTTCGTGGCGAGGCGGCCGTTGTGGATGCAGTTCGTGCCGTTGCGGTAGAGCTGCTTGCCGGCTGGACAGCTACAAATACCAGTGGCCGGATCGAGCGTGAAGTCCTGCGGCCGGTAACGTTTGGCGGCTTTCTTCGGGTGCGCCTTGTCGTAGAGCGGATCAGGCTTCTGCTTGTGTTTGCCCTGGTCCTTGAAGCGTTCGTCGCGTTGGCGCATGCCGTTGTCGGCAATCAGGGCGTTGATGTTCTCTTTGGCCAGTTCCTTGAGGTTGCGTTCTGAGTGGTAGCCGGCATCGGCCGTGTAGAGCGTATCCGGGGTGGCCTGGGCTTGCGTGGCGCGCACGACCGGCAGCAGCAGTTCCTGTTCCGAACCGGTGCCATGGGCTTGCGCTTCGATAATGACCTGATTTTTGGCGTCGACCGCTGCCACGCCAGTAAAGCCTTGTATGACGCCTTTGCCGGTCGCCATCTTGGCGCTGTCCGGATCGGTGCGGTTGCTCTTCCTGATGGCGCCTTTGCTGCCTTTGCGATCCTTCGGGTGATCGGCCAGCCACTGGCGCAGTTCGGCGGCTTCACGCCCCAGGCTTTCGGCCTTTTGCCGGGATTTCTCGGCAAGGTCGGGTTCGACGGGCAGGCTGTCATTTGCGCGGTGGCGCTCAAGCATCTTCCTGGCAGCGGCTTCGAGTTTGTCGGCTTGATGGGCGAAGTCAGCGCGCGTGCCGCTTCTGGCTTTGGAGGCGTTGCTTGGCAGTTTGACGCCGTCAATGGCGAACATCTCCCGGCCGATCAGGCCTTGCCGGTCGCAGAGGTAAAGCACCTGGGCGAAGAGTTGGGCGACTTCCTCGTCGAGGCTGGAAACGAAGGCGGCCAGCGTCGTAAAGTGCGGCGCGGAGTCGCCGCTGAGAGCGATGAAAGTGACGTGTTCGCGGCACAGCCGCTCGATGCCCCGGCTGCTCACCACACCCTGAGCGTAGGCACAGAGAATGACCTTGAGCAGCATCCCCGGCGGGTAGGCGCAGGCACCGCTTTGGTCATTGCGGTAACGGGTGTCGAAGAGGGAAAGGTCGAATTCGTGCTCAAGCAGGTGATGCACGGCATGTTCGAAACTGCCCGGCAGGAGTTGCTTCTCCAGATCCACCGCCAGAAACCTCGGGCTGGTGTCGATTGCTTTGTAGCGGGCCATGGCCTTCTCCTGAACTCGTCTTCAGGTTGGAGCCTTGTTATTCCATATGGTTCACGGCACGATGCGGGCATGAATACTATTTTTCTACAGCTTCGTTCTGAGCGCCCGCTTATTTAGGCTGGCAATTACAGCGACAAGGCCAACCACCCGCCCCACCGGTCAACCACCAAAAAAATCCAAAAACCACAACGCGGCGAGCAGGCATTGCACCCGCTCCCCGCGCCATACCGGTCTTACTTGAAGAACACGACCGTCTTCTGAATCGTCATCCAGCCGCCCCAGCCGAGCGGGATCCAGACGGCTAGCCAGGCGAGGAAGACGCGCCAGGAGTGGCTCGCTTCGTTGACCAGGGCCGAGACGTCTTCGACGAAGTGCTGGTGCGTGTCGTCGGCACCCTTCTTTTCTTCGGCCAGTTCTGCCGGCGTCATGTGGTGTTCTTCCGCTACCTGGTGGATGCGCCAGTTGCAGAGCATACCGAGCACGAGCAGGCCGGCCAGGATGTACATGGTGATGGTGTAGGCGTCGGCGCGCGCCACGCCCTGGTCGAGCTGGTATTCGCGGATGTAGTTCACCAGCACCGGCCCGAAGATGCCGGCGGCCGACCAGGCGGTGAGCAGGCGGCCGTGGATGGCGCCGACGAAGCGGGTGCCGAACATGTCGGCGAGGTAGGCCGGCACCGTCGCGAAGCCGCCGCCATACATCGACAGGATGATGCAGAAGAAGGCGACGAACAACGCCAGGCTGCCGGCTTGCGCCGTGCTCGGGATGGCGGCGTAGAGCGCGAAGCCGAGCAGGAAGAAGGTGAAATAGGTGGCCTTGCGCCCGATCCGGTCGGACAGCGAGGCCCAGAAGAAGCGTCCGCCGATGTTGAACAGCGAGAGCAGGCCGGTAAAGCCGGCGGCGACCGCCGCGATGGCGCCCTTCTGCGCGGCATCGAGGTCGTTGAAGGCAACGTCGACGCCGATCAGCTTGCCGGCGAAGACTTCCTGCAGCATCGGCGAGGCCATGCCGATGATGCCGATGCCGGCCGTCACGTTGAGGCAGAGCACGGCCCAGATCAGCCAGAACTGGCGCGTCTTCCAGGCGACGTCGAGGTGCACGTGGCTGTCGGTGATCATCGAGGTCTTCGCCTTGGCCGGCGGCGTCCAGCCGGCCGGCTTCCAGTTTTCGGCCGGCACGCGGTAGCCGAGCGCCCCGGCCATCATGAACACGAAGTAGATCGCGGCCAGCGCGAGGAAGGTTTCGACCACGCCCACCGAGGTCGGCGTCGCGAAGTACTTCATCAGCTTGTCGGCGAGCGGCGCACCGATCATCGCACCACCGCCGAAGCCCATGATCGCCATGCCGGTCGCCATGCCGCGCCGATCCGGGAACCACTTGATCAACGTTGAGACCGGCGAGATGTAGCCGAGGCCCAGGCCGATGCCGCCGATCACGCCGGAGCCGAGCCAGAGCAGCCAGATCTGGTGCAGATGCACGCCGAGCGCCGAGATGACCAGCCCGCCGCACCAGCACACCGCCGAGACGACGCCGGCCTTGCGCGGCCCGGCCTTTTCCAGCCAGCCGCCCCAGATCGCGGCCGAGGAGCCGAGGAAGACGAAGAACATCGTGTACATCCAGCCGAGCATGGAAATCTTCCAGTCACAGCCGCTGCTGAACACCTGCTCGAAGAAACCCATGTCCTTGGCGCATTCGATCGACTTGGTGATGCCGAGTGCGCGCGACAGCGGCAGCCAGAACACGGAAAAACCGTAGGCCATGCCGATGCACAGATGGATGGCCAGCGCGGCCGGCGGCACCAGCCAGCGGTTGAAGCCGGGCTGGGCAACCGTACGGCGACGGTCGAAAAAGTCAGGTGTTGCGGGGGCTGGATTGGCCGCCATGGAAGGTCTCCCGGAGATTTTGGCAATCCGCCAGAGAGGCGAATAAGCAGGGGGACGGGATTTTACTCCGATCGAGGCCGGGTTTTCGGCGAAGATGGCTACCTGGCCGCAAGAAAACGGGGCATTTCGGAGGCAAAAGGCGCTCCCTGCGTTGATTGCAGGCTTGCCGGAAGCCCGCCAGCCCTCCCGGCGCCGGCACTGGCGCATCAAGCGGCAGAGATCCGGCAAATCCGAAGTGTCTTCGCTACTCGCCCAGCAACTGCGCGCAGCGCCCGGTCACGAACTCGCGCAATGCGCGCACCACCGGGCTGATCTGGCGGCGGTCGGCGCAAAGCAGGTGCAGCGGCGCCGGTTCGCCGGTGAATTCGGGGCAGAGCCGGAGCAAGCGGCCGGCTTGCAGATCCGCGGCAACATCGAGGCCTGACTTGTAGGCGATGCCCTGGCCGGCAAGCGCCCAGCGCCGCGCGACGTCGCCGTCGTCGGAAATGCGGTTGCCGCGCACCTGTACCGACAGCTCCTGCCCATCGCGGAAGAAGCGCCAGCGATCATGCACCTGCTCGCCGAGCAGGAAGCACAGGCAGTTGTGGCCGACCAGTTCGTCCGGGTGCGCCGGCGCGCCGTGGCGTTCGAGGTAAGCCGGCGACGCGACGAGGACGCGCCGGTTATCGGGCGCCACCGGCAAGGCAACGAGCGAGGAATCGGGCAGCTTGCCGTAGCGGAAGGCGAGGTCGACCGGTTGCCGGAAGATGTCGGCCTTGCGGTCGCTGAGCAGCAGGCGCAGGGTCAGCTCCGGGTGCAGCGCCTGGAAATCGTCGAGCCAGCCGAGCATGACGTTGCGCCCGAAATCGGAGGGGATGGACAGTTGCAGCACGCCGCGCAAGGCCGCCGAGCCGGTCAGCGCCGCGGCCCGCCCGTCGGCGAGCAGTTGCATGGCCTGGCGGCAATGTTCGAGAAAGACCTGCCCTTCGTCGGTCAGGCGCAGGCTGCGCGTCGAGCGCCGGAAGAGCTGGACGCCGACCTCGGCCTCGAGGCGTTTCAGGGCGACGCTGGCGGCGGCCGGCGTGATATCTAGGCGGCGCGCCGCGGCCGACAGGCTGCCGTAATCCGCCACCAGGAGAAAGAGTTCGAAATCGCGCAGGGTGTTCATGGGCAAATTCTAGGCAGGATTGCCGCCTATTTTCAAAAAATATTTGAAAATAAATTAGTCAAACAGCGGTTTTTTAATAGATCGAATTCGGCGATGATGGCCGCGTCACCCATCCACCGGAGTATCCGCATGCCCCTCAGCGTTGTTGCCACCATCACCGCCCAGCCCGAACACCGCAGCGCAGTCCATACCGCCCTGCTCGCCGTCGTCGCGCCGAGCCGCGCCGAAGCCGGTTGCCTGCACTACGACCTGCACGCCGCGCGCGACACCCCGGACCGCTTCGTGATGATCGAACGCTGGCAGGACGACGCGACGCTCGACCGCCACATGGCGACGCCGCATTTCGCCGCGCTCGGTGCCGCCCTCGACGGCAAGGTCACGGGCGTGAACATTGACCGTCTCGACCTGCTGTCCTGAGAGGCTATTCACGATCTTCCGAAAGTCATGAAACCAAGCTGCGGCATTATTTGATACGTCTGAAAAACCCCTCCCGACCTCCCCTTGACAGGGGAGGAGCACCCCAAATCGCGCACCGGCGAGCACCCTCCCCTAATAAGGGGAGGGCTGGGGATAAGCAGAGACTTGGCCGCCGTTCTTTGGCGGCTTAGTCGGTTGCTTAGTAGTTTCATCAGGGGTTTGAATGACAAGCGAAAAATCATGAACAGCTTCTGAAACGCCCACCGGTCAACCCGAAAAAACAGCCAATTTACCCGCGAGAAAACCATCCATGAACATCGCCCAAATCGCCCAGACCCGTTACACCTCCAAGGCCTTCGACCCGGCCCGCAAGATTCCCGCCGAAACCTTCGCCCAGCTTGAAACCCTGCTGCGCTATGCGCCCTCCTCGGTCAATTCGCAGCCCTGGCACTTCGTCGTCGCCAGCACGCCGGAAGGCAAGGCGCGCGTCGCCAAGGCCGCGCAGGGTGCCTATTCCTACAACGAGCAGAAAATCCTCAATGCCTCGCACGTCGTCGTCTTTTGCGTGCGCGAAGCGCTCGATGGCGATCACCTACTCGCCGTGCTCGAACAGGAAGACAAGGACGGCCGCTTCGCGACGCCGGACGCCAAGGCCGGCCAGCACAAGTCGCGCAGCTTCTACGCCGACCTGCACGCCAACGAATACAAGGACGCCCGGCTGTGGATGGAAAAGCAGCTCTACCTCGCCTTCGGCACCCTGCTGCTCGGCGCCGCGACGCTGGAAATCGACGCCTGCCCGATGGAAGGTTTTGACGCAAAGATTCTCGACGCCGAACTCGGCCTCGCCGCACAAGGCCTGAGCAGCGTCGTCATCGCCAGCCTCGGCTACCACAGCAGCGAAGACTTCAACGCCAAGCTGCCGAAATCGCGCCTGCCGGCAGAAACGCTGATCACGCACATCTGATCGTTCCCGAGGTCGGGCTTGCTGCGGCGGGCCCGACCTTGCCCGCCCCCCGGGCCGGCGGAGTCATCTGCCCGTCATTCCCCTGCAACGCGACATGCATAGGCTTGCATCGTCTCCACTTGCTCCGGGAATCTCCATGCTCAAGCCTTCCGCTCTCGTTCTTGCCCTGTCGGCCGCGCTCGCGCCGACGCTGTCGCTCGCCGACCAGGCCTTTCCCGCCACGCTGACCGGTCATGCCGTGCTGCCGGCGCAAACCTTCCTGGCTCCGCCCAAGGATGCGCCGGAAAGCCTGAAGATTTCCGGCAAATACACCGCCGCCGACGGCCGCCGCGTCGATGCCGCGGGCAGCCTGCCCGGTCATTCCTACCTTTCCGACAAGGGCGTGCCGCGCCCGACCGGCGTGCCGCTGCCTTTCAAGGGCCAGCCGGTGCAGGGTTTTTCCGGGATCAAGAGCAACGGCGACGGCACTTTCTGGGTGCTGCAGGACAATGGCTACGGCGCCAAGAACAACAGCGCCGATGCCATGCTGATGTTCCACCGCCTGCAGCCGGATTGGCAGAAGGGCGGCGTCAAGCTGAACAAGACCGCCTTCCTGCACGACCCGGAACGCAAGGTGCCCTTCCTGATCGTCAATGAAGGCACCAAGCAGCGCTACCTGACCGGCGCCGACTTCGACATCGAGTCGATCCAGCCGATCGGCGACGCCGTCTGGTTTGGCGACGAACTCGGCCCTTACCTGATCAAGACCGACCGCAAGGGCAAGGTGCTCGCGGTGTTCGAGACCAAGGTCGACGGCAAGACGCTCAAATCACCCGACCACTACAGCGTGACCACGCCGGCCACCTCCGGCGCCTTCACCACCGTCGCCCGCCGCTCGCGCGGTTACGAAGGCATGGCCGCGTCGAAGGACGGCCAGTTCCTCTACCCGCTGCTCGAAGGCCCGCTCTGGAACGCCGAAGACAAGAAATGGGAGAACAAGGACGGCCGCGAATACCTGCGCATCCTCGAATTCAGCGTCGCCAAGGGCGAATGGACCGGCCGCTCGTGGAAGTACCCGCTTGAGCAGAACGGCAACAACATCGGCGACTTCAACATGATCGACGCCGACAGCGGCCTGATCATCGAGCGCGACAACGGCGAAGGCCTGCCCGAGCACGCCTGCAACGGCCCGGCCCGCCCGGATTGCCAGAATGTGCCGGCAAAATTCAAGCGCATCTACAAGATCAGCCTGGGCGAAGCCGACAGCGAAGGCTTCGTGAAAAAGATCGGCCACATCGACCTGCTCGACATCCGCGACCCGCAGGGCCTCGCCCGCCGTGGCGGCAAGGACGGCAAATTCACCTTCCCCTTCGTCACCATCGAGGATGTGGATGTCGTCGACGCCGAGCACATCGTCGTCGCCAACGACAACAACCTGCCCTACTCGGCCGCGCGCCAGCCCAACCGCCAGGACGACAATGAGTTCATCCTGCTGCACGTGCCCGAACTGCTCAAGGCACGCTGAGCGCGGAGACGACGATGAAAAAAACCCACTTCACCGGCCGCCTCGCCGCCATCCTGCTCCCGCTCCTGCTTCTGCTCGCCAGCGGCCTGGCCCAGGCCGGCGAGCCGGTGCTCGATCTCTACCTGGCGCGCCACGGCCAGACCGACTGGAACCTGGAAAAACGCCTGCAGGGCGGCACCGACAACCACCTCAACGAAACCGGCCGGACGCAGGCCCGCCAGCTCGGTGACAAGCTGGCCGGCATCCGCTTTGCCGCCATCTATCACAGCAGCCTGGCGCGCGCCGGCGAGACCGCCGCGCTGGCCCGCCCCGGCCAGGCCGGCAAGCCGCTCGCCGCGCTTGCCGAACGCAGCTTCGGCAAATTTGAAGGCATGTACGAAGACGGCCGCGACGCCGAACTGAGCGCCGAATTCAAGGCGCGCAGCGGCAATCTCGAAGACAGCCTGGACGGCGGTGAATCCGTCGCCAGCCAGGCCCGCCGCGTCGCCCAGGCGATTGCCGAAATCCGCGCCCGGCACCGTCACGGCAGCGTGCTGATCGTCAGCCACGGCGGCGTCACCCCGCTCATCCTCGCCGATCTGCTGCAGATTCCAGTCGGCGAAGCGGTCAGCCGCATCAAGCAGGGCAACGACGAAATCTACCTCGTCCGCCTGCGCGGCAAAGCCGCAGCGCAAGTCTGGAAACTGATAGCCAAGGAAACGCTGGAACAACTCTGAACACCAGCCCTCCGCCGGTCGCGACAACCGGCGGTTTTTGCCCTTTTTCAGCGGTCGACCGCTGGGGAAGGGCTTTTTTGCCTGGGTGGAGGTTGGGTGACGGGCTTTAGCCAGTGTTCTTAGCGCACTATGAGGAACACTGGAGGCATTTACTGCCTGGCTATGGCGACAAGGTGCCCAATCCGGTTTCGCACCGCAGAGTTTCCAAAGGCAGGTTTCTGAGCGAAGCTACCATCCATGCTGGACTAGCAGCCTGTCAGCTAAAGAGCCTCCGCAAGGTTTACCCACTCATCGAAGTCAGTTCTTGCCGGAATATCCCAATTCTCTACTGCACCTCCACTGAGTCGCCTCAATCCCAAGGGTCTAGTACCAGAGGCCACTTCGATAAGTTCAGGAAGCACACTCCACAACCGTTCTATGAGACCAGCGTCAGGTACAACACCTTCATGTGCGAGCTCATTGCGTTTTCGCCGCGCACGGGTAAGGACTCGGTAGCAATCTTTGCTGAAAATATTCGATAGGCACAGAAGTTTGTGCTTTGTGGAAATACGGCCAAGTGTCTTCTTGATCTTTGGCTTCGAGTGGGCTTTCGCAACATAGGCAGGAAAGCTGCTCCTGTTCTTCAGGTACTGCTCACCCCATAGATGCTCCGTAAGCTGCTCAACAGTTATCCAGAGGTTGTTGAGTGCATCGCTGTTATTCCGATACACCATTGCCGTGTAGCCACTCAGCAGGAAGAACGGGGAGAAAGAGACCATCGATTGAATGACGTGTTGCCCCTGGTGAAATGCCTTGTGCATCTCATCCGCCATCAGGATTCTTGGGTGCATCAAAGGCCCGAAACGATCTGTCGGAGCAGCCCAGTTCAACCGAAGGGTTGCGTGGAGTGATGGGGTATATGCAAAGAGACTGGTCTTATCGTGCAACGCTCCGATAACGACTTCCTCGGAGCGAAGAACCTCAACATGGACGCCGCCAAGGAGAAGGCTGCAAAGTATCTCATTGAGCTTGCGCCCCCCATCAACCCGAGTAGGGAAGTCGCCACACTGGGGAATCGCTATGGCTCCATCGTAACTAACGAGGGCTGGAATTCCGCTTGAATTCCCGAGAGGTAGTAGTGTGACCACCTCAGCAAGCTTGCTTCCGTCATATGAGTTCGCATTGATCTGGTCGAGCGTAACGTTCAAGCCTGAGAAAGCGTCCCGATGGACAGCACTGCAAGGACGCAAATGAGCCATCCACGCGGGGTTGTACGAGGGAACACCCGATATTGGCGGTGTATAACCAGCCGGGGCATCCTCTTGTTTGATCCAAGTATTTTGATACCAGACATGAGAATCGTCGGGTTTCGGTTTGACAGCAGCCGTGAGCGTCTTAGGGATGTTCCTATTATTCGCTCTGAAGGGATCGTAGTCGTCCTCAAACGCATAGACCATCCCTGTTTCGGTGTCTTGGTATTCTTTCATTGCATTCTCATCGTAACTCAAGAGGTTCCGGGTAATGCAGCTTTGGCTGAGTAGTTCTCGTAGGCCATACAGCTGCTCTCCGAGTACAGCGGTCATTTCGTCTTCGGCTATCAGGAGAAGCCGTATGACCACAGTTGGGCGCTTCCCGCCCGATTTCCTACCCACACAAACAACAAGCAGCCTCACCCACCCCGCATCTCCCGCACCACCCCGACAAACCGCTCCGCCAGCGGCGATGCCTGCAGCGGCAGCAGCAGCGCGCTGTGCGCCTCGGCATCGGCATCGGCCAGCGGCCGGAAGGTGATGCCGGTCGGGGTGGACGGGGTCATGCCGGCGGGGACGACGGCAATGCCGAGGCCGGCGGCAACGAGGTCGAGCATGGAGGTTTTGCGCGAGATGATGCGGGCGGTACGCGGCACGAAGCCGCGTTGCAGGCAGAGCTCGGTGACGCGCCGGGCGAGGCCGCCGCGTTCGCGGTGCACGGCGGAGACGAAGGCTTCGTCCTGCAGTTCAGCGAGAAGCAGCGTATCGCGCCCGGCCAGGGGATGCGCCGGCGGCAGGGCGACCCACAGGCGTTCGGGCGGCAAATCAAGCAGGCGGACGGCCGGGTCGCGGCGCAGGACCGGCAGGCGGATGATGCCGAGGTCGGCGCGGCCGGCGGCGACTTCGCTGATCTGCGTTTCGGAGGCGATGCGGTCGAGATCGATGCGTGCCCGCGGCGATTCGGCGAGAAAGCGCTGCATCGCCGGCAACAGGCTGCGCGCCGGCAGCGAACTGGAATGCAGCAGGCGCAGCACACCGGCTTCGCCTTTCGCCAACTGGCCGCTCTCTTCGGCGGCGCCGGCGAGAAGTTGTTCGACGCCAAGCACGCGCTCGCGGTAGAGCGCCCCGGCCGGCGTCAGGCGCACGCCGCGCGGTTCGCGCACGAAGAGCGCGAAGCCGAGTTCTTCTTCGAGCAGCGCGACCTGCCGGCTCAACGCCGGTTGCGCCACGAACAGGCCGGCCGCGGCCGGCGTGAAGCCACCAAGGTCGGCGACGCTGAGGAAATAGCGGATCTGCTTCAGGCTAGGCATGCTTTTATTGAATAGATTGGCTTGATATTCGATATTTGTCTTATACCTGAGCCACATCGAGAATTGAAGGCATCAATCCACGGAGCCCGACGCGATGAGCGACTTCAATTTTCTTGCCGACCTGCTCGCCCAGCCGGGCAGCCTGATATTTGCGATGCTTGCCGTCGCCGCCGCCTACACGGTGTTCACGCTGGTCGGCTTCGGCTCGGCGCTGTTTGCCGGCGGCCCGCTGACCCTGCTCATGCCGGTGGCGCGCAGCGTGCCGCTGTTGGCCATGCTCGATTGCGGCGGCTCGGCGCTGCGCGGCTGGCAGGCGCGCCGGCATGTCGACTGGCCGGCTTTCGCTCGCCTCTTTCCCGGCATGCTGCTTGGCCAGTTGCTCGGCGTGGTGCTCCTTGCCCGCCTGCCGGCCGCGCCGCTGGCAGCAGCGCTCGGCCTGTTCATCATCAGCCAGGGCCTGCGCGGTCTACTCGGCAAAAAAGGGGAAAACCGCCCAAGCGGCCGGCGGGCGCTGGCCAGCGGCTTGTTCGGCGGCGTACTGGGCGGGCTGTTCGGCAGCGGCGGCTTTATCTACGCCAGCTATCTCGAACGCCACCTGGCCAGCCGCGAGGCCTTTCGCGCCACGCAGGCAGTGCTGATCGGCCTGTCTACGGCCTGGCGCATCGTGCTCTGCCTGGCGCTCGGCCTGCTTGATCTGGAACTGCTGCTCACCGCCTTCGCCTTCCTGCCGGCGATGGCGGCGGGCGTCTGGCTTGGCCGGCATATCGACCTGAAGATCAGCCGCGAGCAGCTGGCACGCTTGCTCAACCTGTTGTTGATCGCAAGCGGCGCCAGCCTGCTGCTGCGTTTCGCGCTCTAGCCCCTAGGCGGTCAACCCGCGCTGGACGAGGAAAATGGCGGCACCGGCAAAGTAGCCGACCAGGGCCAGGCCGCTGATCCGCTTGACGTACCAGAAGAAGTGGATCTTCTCGAGGCCCATCGCGGCGACCCCGGCCGCCGAGCCGATGATCAGGATGGAACCGCCGGTGCCGGCACAGTAGGCGAGGAACTGCCAGAGGAAATGGTCGGCTGGGAAGCGCGCCAGGTCATACATGCCCATCGAGGCGGCGACCAGCGGCACGTTGTCGACGATGGCGCTGACGATGCCGATGATCAGCACGATGATTTCCTGGCGCCCGACCGCGGCATCCAGCCACTGCGCGAGCGAGGTCAGGATGTGCGTGTGCTCGAGCGTGGCGACCGAGAGCAGGATGCCGACGAAGAAGACGAGCGAACTCATGTCGATCTTGCTCAGCGCGTGCGCCAGCGTGAAATGCATCTTGAATTCGTCTTCCTTGTGGCGATGCACGAGATCGCCGACCAGCCAGAGCAGGCCCAGCCCGAACAGGATGCCCATGAAAGGCGGCAGGTGGGTCACGGTCTTGAAGGCGGGCACGGCAACCAGGATGCCTATCCCCATGCAGAACATCAGGTTGCGTTCGAACTCGGTGGTGTGCAGGCCGTGATCGCTATCGACCGCTTCCGGGCTGACCACCTCCTTGCCACGCAGGACCCAGGCAGTGATCGCCATCGGCACCAGCATGCTGACCAGCGACGGCAGCAGCACCGACTTGATGATGGCAAGCGAAGTGATCTGGCCACCGATCCACAGCATGGTCGTCGTCACGTCGCCGATCGGCGACCAGGCGCCACCCGAGTTGGCGGCGATGACGATGATGCCGGCGAAGAACAGGCGGTCGTCGTGCTTGGCGAGCAGCTTGCGCACCAGCGAGATCATCACGATGGTGGTGGTCAGGTTGTCGAGGATGGCGCTGAGGAAAAAGGTCACGAAGCCGACCAGCCACATCAGCGACGACAACTTGGTCGTCCGGATGCGCTTGGTGATGACTTCGAAACCGTTGTGCGCATCGACCACTTCGACAATGGTCATCGCCCCCATCAGGAAGAAGACGATCTGCGCCGTGCCGGTCAGCGACTCGCCGAGTTGCTCGCCGACCAGGTGCGGATCGCCCTGGACCATGGCATAAATTGTCCAGAGCAGGCCGGCGCCGATCAGGCCCGAGGCGGACTTGTTGATCTTGAGCGGGTGCTCGAGCGCGATCGCGGCATAAGCGATGATGAAAACGACGACAAGGGCGGAAAGCATGCAAAACCTCGAAGAAGGGGACTGGGCGTGACGGACCGGACGATGAGCAGAATCGGCCCGCGCGGAATCGGGTTAGCAAGTTAGCGCATGTGCGGATTAAAATAAATTCGATTTATTTCAGTTAATCATGCGGCTTTCTCGATGGATAACCAGCTCCCGTGAATCACAAACATCTCTTCTACTTCTGGCAGGTGGCCAGGGCCGGCAGCGTGGCGCGCGCCGCCGCGGCGATCAATGTCACGCCGCAGACACTGAGCGGCCAGATCGGCCTGCTCGAGAGCAGCCTGGGCACCGAGCTGTTCGCCCGCCAGGGACGCAACATCGTGCTCACCGAGGCCGGCAAGATGGCGCTCGAATACGCCGACGAGCTGTTCGCGCTGAGCGCCGAACTCGAGGTCATGATCAAGCATCATCCGCAGGGCCGGCCGACCGAGTTCCGCGTCGGCGTCTCCGATGCGGTGCCCAAGTCGCTCGCCTGCACGCTGCTCGAACCGGCGATCCGCGGCGAACAACCGACCCGCCTCGCCTGCCGCGAGTGGCAGCTCGACCGCCTGCTCGCGCAACTGGCGGTCCACGAGCTCGACATGGTCATTTCCGACGGCCCGCTGCCGCCCGGTTTCAGCGTGCGCGCCTACAACCATCGCCTGCTCGATTCCGGCGTCTCCTTCCTGGTTACCCGTGAACAAGCAGCGCTGCATGCCGCCGACTTTCCGGCCTGCCTCAACCATCTGCCGCTGCTCCTGCCGGGCGAGGACTCGACCCTGCGCAAGAGCCTGCAGCCCTGGCTCGAACGCAAGCGCATCCGCGCCCGCGTCGTCGGCGAGTTCGACGATACGGCGCTGATGGCCGCCTTCGGCCTGCGCGGCATTGGCGCCTTTCCCATCGCGAGCATTGCCGAAGAGGAATTCGTCGCGTCCGGCAAGCTGGCCGTGCTCGGCCGGACGACGGAGGTCCAGGTCAGTTATTTCGCCATCTCGGTCGAGCGCCGCCTGACCCACCCGAGCGTGCTCGCCGTTATCGAAGCGGCGCAGCGCCTGGGCAACCCAGCGGAGGCTGACAAAACCGGGCCGAATTGATTAAATTCGCGTCCCTGTCCATGTTTTTCCCGTTTTCCGAAGATGAGCCAAGGAATTCACGCCTCCCCGGTTCCCGCTGCTCCGGCGTCCGCGACGCCGGACAATCCCTGCCTCGACTGCGGCGCCTGCTGCGCGCATTACCGCGTTTCCTTCTATTGCGGCGAGTTGACCGGTGGCCTGGGCGGTTTCGTGCCGGCCGAGCTGACCAGCCAGGTCACCCCGCTGATTGCCTGCATGCAGGGCACCGAAAGCGGCCACGGACGCTGCGTCGCGCTGCGCGGCGAACTGGGCCGGCCGGGCATCCACTGCACGATCTACAGCAAGCGCCCGACGCCCTGCCGCGAATTTGCCAACTGGCAGGCCGACGGCACGCCCAATCCCGATTGCCAGAAACTGCGCCAGCAACTCGGTTTGCCGCTGCTCGCCCGGCGCGCGGCAAAAACGCCGGCCTGAGCCGCGTCGACCGCCAGCCGGTCGGGCCGAAAAAGGCCTTCCCGGCGGCGTCGACCGTACGGCACCGGCTTTCTCCGGGAACCTTTGCCCGAATGCCTTGCCCGAGCAGGCCCCGACCCGAATGGCCGGATTCCGCTTTGACAATTCCCGGCCACCACCCAGAATAGCCCGCCATGGCACTCGATCCGCAAACCCTGCTCGTCGTCAACGTCGTCAATCTGCTGGCGCTGGCGATTCTGCTCCCCGTCATCATGGGGCGGGCGCTGAGCCCGGCCGCGCACGCGGCTCGTCTGTCGCTGATCGTGCATGCCGGCGCCTGGATCGCCGTCATCCTCTCCGAACAATGGGATACGCGCTGGCCCAACCTGGTGCTGTCGGCCATTTCCATGGCCTGTTTCAGCACCAGCAACTGGCTGCTCTATCAGGCGCTCGGCCGCTGGCTCGGGCCGCGCCGCTTTGCGCCGCTCCTGCTCGCGCTGGTCATCGCCATGCCGATCGGCTACGTGCTCCTGTTCGACAGTTACGCCTGGCGGGTCGGCTGGTCGAATGCGCTGATCGCCCTGCAAATCGCCATCCTCGCCAGCGCCACCCTCAATTCATCGAGCGCGCTGCGCGGTCGCTGGCGGCACGCGCTGTTCATCTGCTGCTCGACGATGGCGACACTGACCCTGGCCCGCGGCATCCTCGGCGCCTTTTTCAGCGAACTGTACCCGAATTTCGCGGCGCCGCACCCGATCAACCTGCTCGCCCTCGTCGTCGCCAATGCGACGCTGGTCCTGACCAATGTTTCGGTGCTGGTTGCCTGGCGCGAAGAGGCGGAACAGCAATTGCGCGACCAGGCGGTGATCGACCCGCTGACCACCATCCTCAACCGGCGCGGCTGGAACGAGCAGGCCGAACGCGCCTTTGCCAATGCCCGCCGCTACCGCCAGCCGCTTGCCCTGCTCTCCCTCGACCTCGACCATTTCAAGCGGGTCAACGATGAACACGGCCATGAAAAGGGCGACGAAGCGTTGCGCCTGTTCGGGCAACTGATGCGCGAGCAGCAGCGCAGCGGCGACATCGTCGCGCGCATCGGCGGCGAGGAGTTCTGCGTCCTGCTGCCGATGGCCGAGGCCGGCGCCGCGCGCGCCTTCGACCATCGCCTGCGCAGCGCCCTGCACGCCCGCGCCGCGGCAACGCTCGGCTTTCCGCTCGACTACAGCGCCGGCCTGGCCTGCCTGGCCGATGAAAGCGAACTGGGCGCGCTGCTCCTGCGTTCCGACGAGGCGCTCTACGCCGCCAAGGATGCCGGCCGCGGCCGCCTGATCGAACACCGGTCGACCGCCGCTGCGACCTGATTTTCCCGGCCGGTGGCGCGCTGCTCGGCGGCCCGCCCGGCCTGCGTTAGAATACGCGCCCGCAATGCGCCCCCACGGATAGACACCATGCTGCGCCTGACCGAAATCAAGCTCCCGCTCAAGAAATACACCGACGACGACCTGCGTGCCGCGATTGTCGAACGCCTCGCCATCGCACCGGTCGACCTGCTGAATTTCACGGTTTTCCGTCGCGGTTACGATGCCCGCAAGCGCAGCAACATCGTTTTCGTGTTCACGCTCGATGTCGAGATCCGCGACGAAGCCGCGGTCGTGCAGCGCCTCAAGGCGGCCAACAACGACGCCCACATCGCGCCGACGCCGGACACCAACTACAAGTTCGTGGCGCAGGCGCCGGCCGGGCTGAACGAGCGGCCCATCGTCATCGGCACCGGCCCCTGCGGCCTGCTCGCCGGCCTGATGCTGGCCCAGATGGGTTTCAAACCGATCATCCTCGAACGCGGCAAGGCCGTGCGCGAGCGCACCAAGGACACCTGGGGCCTGTGGCGCGACAACAAGCTCAACCCGGAGTCGAACGTGCAGTTCGGTGAAGGCGGCGCCGGCACCTTCTCGGACGGCAAGCTGTACAGCCAGATTAAGGACCCGCAGTTCCACGGCCGCAAGGTGCTCGAGGAATTCGTCAAGGCCGGCGCGCCGGAAGAGATCATCTACGTCAGCAAGCCGCACATCGGCACCTTCCGCCTGGTCAAGATGGTCGAGAACATGCGCGCGACGATCACCGCGCTGGGCGGTGAAATCCGCTTCTCGAGCAAGGTCGACCGTATCGACATCGAAGATGGCCAGGTCACCGGCGTGACGCTTGCCGACGGCAGCTCGCTCGCCAGCCGGCATGTCGTGCTGGCGATCGGCCACAGTGCCCGCGACACTTTCCAGATGCTGCACGCGCAGGGCGTTTATATCGAGCCCAAACCCTTCTCGATCGGTTTCCGCGTCGAGCATCCGCAGGCCCTGATCGACCGCGCCCGCTTCGGCCCGAATGCCGGCAACGAACTGCTCGGCGCCGCCGATTACAAGCTGGTGCATCACTGCAAGAACGGGCGTACCGCCTACAGTTTCTGCATGTGTCCGGGTGGCCAGGTGGTTGCGGCGACTTCGGAAGAAGGCCGCGTCGTGACCAACGGCATGAGCCAGTATTCGCGCGCCGAGCGCAATGCCAACGCGGCGCTGGTGGTCAACGTCAATCCCGAGGATTTTCCCGGCGACTTCAAGACCAATCCGCTGGCCGGCATCGACTTTCAGCGGCAGTGGGAATCGGCGGCTTTCGTCGCCGGCGGCGGCACCTATGCCGCACCGGCACAGCGGGTCGGCGATTTCCTCGCCGGCCGGGCGTCGACCGCGCTGGGCGAGGTCGATCCGTCCTACCAGCCGGGCGTGCATATGACCGATCTGGCGAGTTGCGTGCCGGCTTACGTGATCGAAGCGCTGCGCGAGGCGATCCCGGCTTTCGACAAGCAGATTCGCGGCTTCGCGATGGCCGATGCGATCCTGACCGGCGTCGAGACACGCACTTCGTCACCGATCCGCATCACGCGCAATGCCGAATGCCAGAGCCTGAATACGCACGGCCTCTTTCCGGCCGGCGAAGGCGCCGGTTACGCCGGCGGCATCCTGTCGGCGGCGGTGGACGGCATCAAGGTCGCCGAGCAGGTCGCCCTGAGCATGCTCAAGGGCGCTGCCTGAACTGAAAACGCCTAGCGGTGGATCAGGGGCGCGACGTCACCGGCGTGCTTCTTGACCTGCTTGGCGGATTTCTTTTCCTTCGGCGTCAACACAGCGGCCTTCTTGGTTTCCTTGTTGCTTTTCGTCGTCTTGCCCATGCTCGTACTCCTGACTGACTCCGGCAGTTGCCGGTCCAACCCACTATAGGCCGATGCCCGTTGATTAACCGGGCGGCGCAAAATAAATCAGTCCTTGGTCAGGATCAGCAGCAGGTCGGCGTACCAGGCGCAATTGAGGCCGAGCGCCTCGTCGAGCTTGAGGTCGCGCGTGCCGACATCGAGCCGCGCCGAGTGAATGCCGAGCAACATCCACGGCAGGCCGGCCAGTTCCGGCTTTTCCTCGCTGGTCCGCATGACCACCGGCGCACCGCTGCTGCCGCGATGGGTGCGCGCATCGGTCAGGAAATAGCCCTCGCCCTGGAAGCGCAGGCCGAAGGACGAGGCGACGATGGCCTGGCGTACCACCGGCGTGTGATGCAGCGTGTCGTGAAAGCCGAGCGGAAAGCCGACCACCAGCAGCGAACTGCCGACCTCGATCTGGTCGTCCGGCGCCAGCAGGTGGGCCGGCGTGAAGGCGCGGAAGACGGTCGTCTTGGGCAAGGCCTCGCGATTGATCTCGAGCACGGCGACGTCGATCTCGCCGGCCGCATCGGTCGCCTGCCGCCAGACCGCCTTGCCATCGCGGTAGAGCGGCATCGAGAAACCGGTCGAACGCGCCATGTTGTCGGGATCGATATGCAGCTCGATCTCGATGCGATTGGGAAAATGCTTGCTCGGTTCATCGAACAGCACATGCCGACTGGTCACCAGGAACAGCCGCTCGCCGCGCGCGAAGAAAAAGCCGCTGGCGTTGGTCAGGTGCTGCTGCCGGTTGAAGGTGAAGATGCGGGCGGCAGTCAGGAGAATGGATTCGATCATCGATGATTTTTCTTGTTGTACTCCCGCCATGATGCGCCGTCCTGCTCTCGCCAGGTAAACAAGCCGGTGAATAAAAGCCTGGCAAGTGCAGGACGGCGCCGGAAACCAGCTTGCATCACCAGCGACAAAGCCGTTATAAGCATCGAGCAAGCCAATCTGCCCCATTTCCTCGTGCCCATTCGCCAGCTCCGCGCACCGCTTCTCTTTCTCTGTCTTGCCGGCAGCCTGCCCGGCATGGCGCTGGCGCTGCCTGGTTTTGCCGAAGTGCGGGCCGCCTACGTCAGCTCCGATGCGACGCTGCTCGCCCGCGACGGCCGGCCGCTGCACACGCTGCGCCTCGACAAAAACGGCCGCCGCGAAGCGTGGACCGCACTGGACGACATCGCGCCGGCCTTCGTGCGCGCCGTGATCGTTTCCGAAGACAAGCGCTTTCTCGAACACGACGGCGTCGACTGGCAGGCCGCCGGCAAGGCGGCGTGGACGAATTTCTGGGGCGGCCGCACGCGCGGCGCCAGCACGCTGAGCATGCAGCTGGCCGGTCTGCTCGACGAAGACGGGAAACGCAGCGGTCGACGCAGCATTTTGGGCAAAATTTCGCAGTCGACCGCTGCGCTGCGCCTGGAGCGCTCCTGGAACAAGCGGCAGATTCTCGAGGCCTATCTCAACCTGGTCGATTTCCGCGGCGAGTTGCAGGGCGTCGGCGCGATGAGCCGCAAGCTGTTCGGCAAATGGCCGCACGGGCTCGACGAACGCGAGTCAGCGCTGGCCGCGGCCCTGCTGCGCGCCCCGAACGCCGCCCCGGCGCTGGTCGTCAAACGCGCCTGCAACCTCCTCAAGGAAATGAACCGGGCCGGCGAATGCGACGGTCTCGACGGCTTCGCGACGCTTGCGCTGGGCGGCAGCCTGGGCGCGCCGGCAACGCCACCCGGCGAACAACTGGCGCCGCATCTCGCGCGAAAAATGCTCAATTCGACCGGTCGACCGCTACGCTCGTCGCTTGAAGGCGACCTGCAGCGTTTTGCCGGCGAGGCGCTGCGCCGCCACCTTTCGGCCCTGCACCGCCAGAACGTCGAAGACGGCGCGCTCGTCGCCATCGACAATGCAAGTGGAGAGATCCTCGCCTGGATCGGTTCGAGTGGCGACCTTTCCGGTGCCGCCGAGGTCGATGGCGTGACCGC
The DNA here is from genome assembly GCF_020510525.1 of Quatrionicoccus australiensis. Classification (NCBI taxonomy): domain Bacteria; kingdom Pseudomonadati; phylum Pseudomonadota; class Betaproteobacteria; order Rhodocyclales; family Azonexaceae; genus Quatrionicoccus; species Quatrionicoccus australiensis. The sequence goes on along the minus strand of NZ_CP075188.1, from coordinate 1,430,197 downwards.
GCTGCGCCAGGCCGGCTCGACGCTCAAACCCTTTCTCTACGCGCAAGCCTTCGAACGCCGCCAGCTGACGCCGGCCTCGCTGATCGAGGATGCTCCGCTGACGCTGGACGCCGGCAACGGCCTCTACGCGCCGCAGAATTACGAGCCGCACTACCGCGGCTGGGTCTCGGCGCGCGTCGCGCTGGCCGGCTCGCTCAACGTGCCGGCGGTCAAGACCCTGGTCCGGCTCGGCCCGGATGCCTTCCAGCAACGCCTCAAGGCGAGCGGCTTCAGCAGCCTCAAGGAAAGCGGCGACTGGTACGGCTACAGCCTGGCGCTCGGCTCGGCCGACGTCTCGCTGCTCATGCTCGCCAACGCCTACCGCACCCTGGCCAACGCCGGCCTCTGGACGCCGCTGCGCGCCGAGCCGGGCAAGACCGCGGCCGAGCCGCCCTGCCGCCGCGAAGGCTGCGCCGGCGTTTTCGATGGCACGCCGCATGCGGTCAACACGCCGCAAAGTGCCTTTCTGGTCAGCGACATCCTCGCCGACCGCAATGCGCGCGCCACCACCTTCGGCCTTGAATCCTGGCTCGCCACGCCCTACTGGGCTGCGGCCAAGACCGGCACCAGCAAGGACATGCGCGACAACTGGTGCATCGGCTACTCGCGCCGCTATACCGTTGCCGTCTGGGTCGGCAATGCGAGCGGCAGCCCGATGCACGACGTCTCCGGCGTGTCCGGCGCGGCGCCGGTCTGGCGCGAGGTCATGGACTGGCTGCAGCGCGGCGATGCGCGCCATGCCCGACCCGGCGTGCGCAGCGCGCCGCCCGCCGCCCCGGCCGGTCTGGTCCGGATGAAAACCCGCTTCGAACCGGCGCGCGAGCCGCAACGCGCGGAATGGTTCCTCGCCGGCACCGAGATGCCGGTCGTGCGCGCCGCGCCAAGCACGGCGCTGGCGCGCATCGCCTACCCGGCGAACGGCAGCGTCATCGCGCTCGACCCCGACATCCCGCCGCAACGCCAGCGCGTGCCGCTGCGCCTGTCCGCCACGGCCGGTCCCGACTGGCGCTGGCGCCTCGACGACAAGCCGCTCGGCAAGGCCGGCGACAAGCTCTCCTGGCTGCCGCAACCGGGCCGCCACAAGCTGCGCCTGGAAAACGGGCGCGGCGAAACGATGGACGAAACCGCCTTTGAAGTCCGCGCGCTGAAGGGCAAGGGAACTTAAGGCGCCGCCGCGCTTTCCCAAGCACAGCCTGTCGCCCGCCAGCCCCGGAAAATATCGATGCCCGTCCGCCGCCTTGCCCTGATCGTCGTCCTCGCCATGCTCGCTTTCGCCGCCAACTCGCTGCTCTGCCGCCTGGCGCTGAAAACCACCGGCATCGATGCTGGCAGTTTCACCAGCCTGCGCCTCGCCTCCGGTGCCGCCGTGCTCTGGCTGCTCGTGCGCTGGCGCGGCCCGGCGACGCCGCCCGGCGGCAGCTGGCTGGCCGCGGCGGCACTGTTCATCTACGCCGCCGGCTTTTCCTTTGCCTATCTCAGCCTGCCGACTGCGGTCGGCGCCCTGCTCCTGTTCGGCGCCGTGCAGATGACCATGATCGGTACCGGCCTGTGGCGCGGCGAACGCCTGCAGGCGCTGCAGACGGCCGGTTTCATCCTCGCCCTCGGCGGCCTGCTCAGCCTGCTCGCGCCCGGCCTGGGCAGTGCGCCACCGCCGCTCAGCGCCGCCCTGATGCTCGCCGCCGGCGTCGCCTGGGGCGTCTATTCGCTGCTCGGCAAGCGCCTCGGTAACCCGACCGTGGCGACCGCCGGCAATTTCCTGCGCGCCCTGCCGTTCTGCCTCGTCCTCAGCCTCGCCGGCCTGGAACGGATCAATCTCGATACGGCCGGCGTCATCTACGCGCTGGCCTCGGGCGGCATCGCGTCCGGTCTCGGCTACGCGCTGTGGTACGCGGCCTTGCCGGCCCTCGCCGCAACCACGGCGGCCAGCCTGCAACTGAGCGTGCCAGTGCTCGCCGCGCTCGGCGGCGTGCTCTTTCTCGGCGAAGCGATCAGCTGGCAACTGCTGCTCAGTTCGCTCGCCATCCTCGGCGGTATCGGCCTCGTCATCGGCGGCAGGAAGCGTCTTCCCGGCGCCGCCTGAAACGCGCAGACGGCCTGCCTTGTGGCAAACTCCACGCCATGAACGCACTTCCTCATCTCTCCACGGTCGACTGGCTCGCGGTGGCCGTTTTCTTCGCTTCCTGGGCCGGCTACGCCTGGTATTCCGAACATAGCCGCTGGGGCGAAGGCGGCCTCGTCCGCACCAGCCAGGCTTACCGTCTGCAATGGGCGCAGCGCATGCTGGAGCGCGAGATCCGCGTCGCCGACTCGACCCTGATCGGCAACCTGGTGACCAGCGTTTCCTTCTACGCCAACACCACCATCTACATCATCGCCGGCCTGCTCGCCGCGCTCGGTGCCTCCGACAAGCTGCTCAGCTTCACCACCGAACTGCCCTTCGGCAGCCAGGGCAACCGCGAACTGCTTGAGCTCAAGCTGATGCTGCTGCTCGCGTCCTTCGTCTTCGCCTATTTCAAGTTCACCTGGTCGCTGCGCCAGTTCAACCTGCTCTGCATCCTGGTCGGCGCCGCCCCCTTCGGCAAGGCAGGCGATCCGGCCATCGACCGCTACGCGCTGCGCGTCGCACGCGCCAACAGCCTGGCCGGCGACGACTTCAACCGCGGCATCCGCGCCTATTACTTCGGCCTGGCCGCCTCCGGCTGGCTGCTCCACCCGGTCGTCCTCGGCGCGCTCGCCATCGGCGTGCTGATCGTGCTTTACCGGCGCGACTTCCAGTCGCCGGCGCTAGCCATCCTGCGCGAAGAAGACTAGACCCGATGCGCGCCACCACTCCGCTCGCCGGCATCGGCTTCGGCCTGCTCGCCTACGGCATCTGGGGCTTTTTCCCGCTTTTCTTCCGGCAGCTGTCGCATGTCGCGCCGATGGACGTGCTCTCCAACCGTGCTGTCTGGGCCTGCGTTTTCGTCAGCCTGCTGCTCACCCTGCGCCAGGGCTGGGGCAAGGTGCTGGCCGTGTTCAGAACGCCGCGCCAGTTCGCCATGCTGGCGCTGGCCGCGCTGCTGGTCGGCAGCAACTGGCTGGTCTTCCTGTGGGCCGTCGCCAACCAGCAGGTGGTCGCCTCCAGTCTCGGCTACTTCCTGACGCCGCTGGTCAATGTGCTGCTCGGCCTGCTCGTGCTCAAGGAACGCCTCAACCGGCTGGAGTGGATTTCGGTCGGGCTCGCCATCGCGGCGCTGCTCAACGAGGTGCTCAGCCTGGGCAGCCTGCCCTGGGTGTCGCTCTTCCTCGCCGCCAGCTTCGGCAGCTACGGTCTGGTCCGCAAGCAGGTGCCGGTCGATGCCATTTCCGGACTATGGCTGGAAACCCTGGCCATGCTGCCGGTGTGCGGCATCTATGCGCTGTGGCAGTGGCAAACCGCCAGTCACGCGGTTTTTGCCGCGCCAGACGCGTTGACCGCCTGGCTGCTGGTTGCCGCCGGCGTGCTCACCGCCCTGCCGCTGATGGCCTTCGCCGCGGCGACGCAGCGCCTCGATCTGGCCAGCGTCGGCATGCTGATGTACATCAACCCGAGCATGCAGTTCCTGACCGCCGTCTGGCTGTTCGGCGAACCGCTGCAGAACGCCCGCCTGGTCAGCTTCGGGCTGATCTGGCTCGGGCTTTTCGTGTTCAGCTGGAGCATGTGGCGGAAATACCGCCGGCCGGCCGCCTGACGCGGCCGGGACCGTGGATCAGCCGAGGCGCCGGCGGGCTTCGAACAGGCAGACGCCGGCCGCGACGGAAACGTTGAGGCTTTCCACCGTGCCGTGCATCGGGATCTTGATCAGCTGGTCGCAGTTCTCGCGGGTCAGGCGACGCATGCCTTCGCCTTCGGCGCCGAGCACCCAGGCGGTTGCCTGCGGCCAGGTTGCGGTATAGAGATCGTCTTCTGCCTCGCCAGCCGTGCCGATCACGCAGATTTCACGTTCCTGCAGCTCGCGCAGCGTGCGCGCCAGGTTGGTGACCATCACGTAGGGCACCGTTTCGGCAGCACCGCAGGCGGTCTTGGCGGCAACATCGGTGAGGCCGACAGCGCGATCCTTGGGCGCGATCACGGCATGGACGCCGGCCGCATCGGCAACCCGCAGGCAGGCGCCGAGGTTGCGCGGATCGGTGATGCCGTCGAGTACGAGCAGGAAGGCCGGTTCTTCCAGCGTATCGAGCACGTCGTCGAGATGCGCCACCTTGCGGCCGCCCTCGATGCGGGCGATGACGCCCTGGTGCTTGGCGCCCGGCGCCATGCCGTCAAGCCGCTTGGCATCCAGCGCCAGCACCTTCACCGCCTGCAGTTCGGCATGCTTGAGCAGGTCGCGCAGACGCGCATCCTGACGCCCGGCATCGAAACTGATCTCCTTGACGGCGGCAGGATCGTGGCGGAGCTTAGCGGTAACGGCGTGAAAACCGTAGATCAGGCGGGAAGACATGGCGACTTTCTGAAAATTGAAGGCGCGATTTTACCGCGCCGGCGGCGGTCGACCGTCAAAACGGGCTCAAAAGCTGGTGCGCAGCGCCGAATCCTCGCGCTCGATCCAGTTCACCAGCGCCACATCGTGCGTCGCGATGTGCTGCGCAACCCAGCGCGTCAGCAGCTGATCCAGTTCGCGCACCAGGCTGACGGTCTGCGTCGAATCAAGTTCTCTGACCATGCGCTCGACCATCGCCGAGATTCCCGCGTGGTCTTCCATGTGCACCTGGCACAATTCGCGGTCGATCATCATCAGCAGCGAATCACGCATGATCGACTCTTCGGTCTTGAAGTGATCGAGGACGAAGCTGAGCACATTGCCCAGCACATCGACCAGCGCCTGCTCGCACTGCTGATGACGCGCCTCGCCACAACCGGCACAGGAGGAATAGGTCTTGAGATCGAGGCAGATGGTGCGCGCCGCCTTGAGTGCGGCGAAGAGTTCCTGATGCTCGAGATCGATGGTCCGGTTACCGGTCAGCAAACCGGTCGGCATCGTATCTGCCGGCACGCCCGCCCCACCAATGCCTTGCTCGAACATGTCGTCTGCCTGCGAAATATTGTTTCCGCATTCTACGCCGAAACGCCTATTTTCCGGTCGAACCTTGAGTTGTCGACATCGCGGCCGATAACCACCTGACGGCTTGCCTCACCGATGAAAGGGAAATCCGTGCTGAACGAACACCAGCGACAATGGGGCGTTGATCAATGGGCTGCCTACCTGAGCAACCACGAGTTGCCCTGCATGCCGCGTTCGAAGGCGCAATTGCTCGAACGCGAGAGCGAACTCGGCGAGCAGTTGTCCGCCCGTGATCTCGCCGACATTGCCGGCGCCGATCCTTTTCTCTGCCTGCGCCTGCTGCGCGCCGCCGAAAGCCGGCGCAGCCAGCGCCTGGGCCATGAAACGACAACCCCGCTGGGTGCGGTCATGCAGCTGGGCACCGACACCTTCCACAAGCTGCTGCGCGACTGCCCGGCGACCAATGAAGAAAATGCCGGTCTGGCCGCCTGCGAAGCGCGCAGCCACCTGGCCAGCCGCCTCGCCCTGCGCTGGGGGATGGCCCGCACCGACCTGCAGCCGGACGAAATCGCCATGGCGGCCCTGCTCTCGGAAATCGGTGAATTGCTGCTCTGGTCCTTCGCCCCGGAACTGCCGCTGGCCGCCCTTGAGGCACTGCACAGCGGCAAGGCGCAACGCTCCATCCAGGCGCAAATGGACGTCTGCGGCTTCCGCTTCAAGGATCTGACCCTGAAATGCGCCAGCATCTGGAATCTGCCGCCATTGCTGCCGCAGTTGATCCGCGGCATCGACAACACGCGCGCCAATCTTTCCCGGCTGTGCATAGACACGGCCCGCCACCTGGCGAGCGGCGGCCATCATGACCCGGCATTGCCCTCGGATATCGTCGAGGCCAGGCACCTGATTCCGGGGGCCTCGCTCAATTGGCTGGCCGAGCAGTTGCCCGGCATCGACGAGGAGGGGGCTGCCCTCCTCGCCCTCAAGGCGGCCGAATTGATCGAGCCGACCGAGCCTTGAGGATTCAAGCGGTCAACGCTTGGCGGTCGCCTTTTTTGCCGCCGGCTTGACCGCAGCCTTGACACCCCGCTTGGCGGCCGCCTTGGCCGGTGCCTTGGCCGGTGCTTTGGCAACCTTCTTCGGAGCCGCCTTGATTGCCTTCTTGGCGGGGGCCTTTGCGACCGCCTTGGCGGGCGCCTCGACGATCACCTTCGGCGCTGCCTTGCGGCCGACCTTGGCCGCAGTCTTGCCGACCGGCTTTTCGAACACCGGCACCAGCGTCGGCACGGCCGTCTGCTGCATTCTTCCGCCCTGGCGCGCCTTGCCCGGTGCGGCCTTGCCGGCCGGACGAGTCTTGCCTTCGCGGATCAGGGCAAAATCGATCTTGTTGGTTTCCAGATCGGCCCGGACCAGTTTGACCTTGGCCCGGTCGCCGAGACGGAAGCGCTGACCGGTGCGTTCGCCGAGCATCTGGTGCTTGACGTTGTCGAACTGGAAGTAGTCCTCGCCCAACTCGGAGACATGCACCAGGCCTTCGATGTAGATCGTGTCGAGGGCGACGAAGATACCGAAGGCGGTCACTGCCGAAATGGTGCCCTCGAACTCCTCGCCGATACGCTCCTTCATGAAGAAGCACTTGAGCCAGTTCTCGACGTCGCGCGTTGCCTCGTCGGCACGGCGTTCGGTACCGGAGCAGTGCAGACCGATGTCGTCCCAGCTGCCGACCGGAACATACTTTTCCTTGGCGAGCACGGCCTTGATCGCGCGATGCACGAGCAGGTCGGGATAACGCCGGATCGGCGAGGTGAAGTGCGTGTAATGCTCGTAGGCTAGGCCGAAGTGGCCGACATTGTCGGGGCTGTACATGGCCTGGCGCAGCGAGCGCAGCATCACCGTCTGCAGCAGCTGGAAGTCCGGACGCGGCTTGACCTGCTCGAGCAGCTTGCCGTAATCCTTGGCATCCGGCTCGTCGCCACCACTCAGATCAAGGCCGAACTCGCCGAGGAAGCTGCGCAGGTTCTTCAGTTTTTCAGCCGAAGGCGCTTCATGGATGCGGTACAGGCAGGGCTGCTTGTGCTCGGCCAGGAAAGCCGAGGCGCAGACATTGGCCGCCAGCATGCATTCCTCGATGATGCGGTGGGCGTCGTTGCGCACTACCGGCACGATGTTCTCGATCTTGCCCTGCTCGTTGAACAGCATCTGCGTTTCGGTGGTCTCGAAATCGATCGCGCCGCGCACTTCACGCGCCTTGTGCAGCGCGTGGAACAGCTTGTAGAGATCCTTGACCTGCGGCTGGATCTGCTTGTGCACATCGCTTTCCGGCTTGGCTTCGCCAGACAGCCAGGACCAGACCAGGTTGTAGGTCAGGCGGGCATGCGAGCGGAACACTGCCGGGTAGAAACGGTATTTGCCGATCTTGCCGGCAGCACTGATTTCCATGTCGCAAACCATGGCCATGCGCTCGACATCGGGGTTGAGCGAGCAGATGCCGTTCGAGAGTTTTTCCGGCAGCATGGGAATGACCCGGCGCGGGAAGTACACCGAGTTGCCGCGCTCCATGGCTTCCTTGTCGAGCGCCATGCCCGGCTTGACGTAGTGCGAGACGTCGGCGATCGCAACAACCAGGCGCCAGCCGCGGCCCTTCTTTTCGCAGAAGACGGCATCGTCGAAATCGCGCGCCGTTTCACCGTCGATGGTGACGAGCGGCAGTTCGCGCAGGTCTTCGCGGCCGGCCAGGTCGGATTTCTTGACCTTGTCTGGCAAGGCCTTGTTTTCGGCGAGCGCAGCCTTGGAAAACTCGAACGGCAGGTCGTGCTTGCGCAGCGCGATCTCGATCTCCATGCCCGGATCGGCATAATTGCCCAGCACTTCGCTGATGCAGCCGATCGGCTTGGAATACTTGCTGGGCTGCTCGATGATATCGACCATCACGACCTGACCGGCAACCGGCTTGATCTTGCCCTTCTTTTCGGTCGACACCAGGATGTCCTGGGCAATGCGCTTGTTTTCCGGCACCACGAAGACGACGCCGTGCTCGACAAAGACGCGGCCGACGACGCGCGTATTGGCGCGCTCGGTGACTTCGACGATGCTGCCTTCCGGCCGCCCCTTGCGGTCGGTACCGACGACACGGACCAGTGCCCGGTCGCCATGCAGGACCTTGCCCATCTGGTGCTGGTCGAGAAAGATGTCGGCACTGCCGTCATCGGGAACCAGGAAGCCGTAGCCGTCCTGGTGACCCTGGATGCGGCCCGGCGTCAGGCTGGCGCGCTCGGGCAGGATGTAGGAGCCCTTGCGGTTGCGCATCAACTGGCCTTCGCGCTCCATGGCGCCGAGCCGGCGCTGGAACATGTCGCGTTCGCTGCCGGCAATGTCGAGCAGTCCGGTCAGTTCGATGAAGGAGAGCGGCCGGCCTTCTTCGGTCAGCACCTTGGAAATATATTCGCGGGACGGCAGCGGGAATTCGTAGCGGGTGCACTCACGTTCGAAGAACGGGTCGGCACGGCGGATCTTGGATAGTTTGATTCTTGACATCTCTTTTTCTTTCTCTATAATCGCGGCTCTTCGCACCTGTGCCCAGGTGGCGGAATTGGTAGACGCACTAGTTTCAGGTACTAGCGGGTAACTCCGTGGGGGTTCGAGTCCCTTTCTGGGCACCACAAAAAGCATAAAGCTCTGATTCGTCAGGGCTTTTTGTTTTTCTACCCCTTGAAAATCCCAAACATAGCCATCTAGTGAGACAGATGGTCGGACAACGCACTGGTGACGGTTCAAGGGATTCATCATGCGGGTTCCATCTTATCTCAGCCGCTCACGCCACGGCATTTATTATTTCCGGTTGCATGTTCCTGAACATCTACGGGAATCGGTTGGCAACCGTACCAACATCCGTCAATCCTTGCGTACCGGGAACGCTCAAGAAGCCATCCGACTAGCAAGAGAGCTTGTAGCCCAATACCATACGGTTTTTACATCTAATGCCCCGATTGGTATGGCTATCAAACCGAATCCCAATGACACCCATCTGATTGCAGAAATCGACTTGTCGAAGGGTATCTTCAAGCTCGATTACGATCAGAACAACCCAACCGAGGTTGGCAACGCTGAACGCATCTTGAAGATTTTCGAGGCTCGCCAAAACGCCCCTGTAAGCCATCAAAATACACTGGTAGCACCTACCCCACACCAAGCACCTCAAAAGGCTTCTGGCGTCACTTTCCCGCAAGCCATCGCCGCATTTATTGAAAGTGCAACCGAGGTCAAACCCGGACAACGTACAGCTAAAAAAGGTTGGAACACAGCATCTTCAGCCGGGGAGCGTAAATCCAACCTTCAAGAATGGGCCTACCACATCGGAGAAATGGATGTGGCTCATGTCACCCATGACATGATTATTGAAGCTCGTACCAACATCGCATTGACCCCACCCAATTTCAAGAAGCGCCTTACGACCGATTTCAAAGGACAAACCCTTGAAACTGTACTGGCTAAACAAAGGACCAAGTGGCAGGCCTACATTACCGACTTGGAGAAGGCCAGAAAAAATGACATGGAGGTCATCAATGTAGCGATTGAAGACTACCTTGAGACTCGTTCAAACAAGACCGTTAATAATTATCTATGGGTGCTACGTCAGTTTTACGAATATGCCATTCAACAAAAATGGGTAGCTACCAACGAAGCCAACGGACTCGACTTACCCGAAGATGACAGCAAGGGTCGTGATCCTTTTTCAGCCGATGAACTCAAGGCCATCTTTGAAAGCCGTTACTACAATCTAGAAGAATACAACCGGCCAGAGCAATACTTTGTGCCACACATCCAGCTTTTCACAGGTGCCAGGCTAAACGAGGTCTGCCAACTTCAAACCGCAGATATCGTGTTCCCGGAAAACATCCCCGGTTCTGAACACATCCCATGCTTCTACTTCCATGAAGGCACCGGCCAGAAGCTCAAGAACAAAGAGTCTGTACGCCTGATTCCTATCCATCCGAAGCTTTGGAATGACCTTGGGTTCAAAGAATATTATGAAACCATCAAGAGTCATGGGTTTGACTACCTGTTTCCCAACCTGCGTCTGGATGGCAAACAAAAACGCTCTGACTATGTAGGTGACTGGTTCGGTCGGCTGCTGGATATTCTAAAAATCAAACGCCCTGAAATCTCAAACCACTCATTCCGGCATACGTTCATCAACTTCTTCAAGCAGAACCAACTACCGGAACGCATTGCCGCTGATATTGCAGGCCATGCTTATAGCCGTTCAGACAAGGAAAAGCTTGAAGATGACCGGGAAGGTCGTGGCAAGACCTACCAAATGTACGGCGACAACTACTACCCGCATGTACTCCTGCCATACATTGAACAAGTCGACTTCAAATTAGAACTGACCCCATTCAAGATGCTTTCACAGAACCTTGTACAAACTGACCGTATTCCGAAGGGTATCAAGTTGGTCAGAAACGAAATTATTACGGCTGAGGAAAACCAGTTACCCGAGATGGGTATGAACTTTTGATTACTTGTTTAATATCTAATCAGTCATATACTATTTTTAATTATGACTAAAAAGAAAAAGACACCCACCAAGAAACCACCTGTGAACACAAAAAAGCATGTGATTGTGTTCGACCATGCACGCGTAGACCCATCGCATTGTTTGACTGATGGATTGTTCAGACCGCTAAAACGGCAATCCTTTGAAGGTCAATCTTTATCAATCCGGTACAAGTACAAAGCCCTTACGTTTTGGTGGCGTAACTACTGCCCATTGAACATTACAGACCAATCAGTATTCTTGGCAGTACATAGACTTGCATCTGAAAAAGGTAGAGTTACACGTGTTGGCCCAGCGGATGAATCTGAAACAATGAAAGAGGTTAGGGATGCTCTTAAATTGAAATATGACGCATCCGACCTTGATGTATTGGTATTGGAAACGACAGTAAACGAAATTTGCAAAGTAATGGGTGTTACTGATGCAGGAAACAATTACAAACAAATCAAAGAAAGCCTTATCCGTTTATCGGGCGTTAGTTTTGTAATTTATAAAGGTGATGACGTAACTACGTTATTCTGGCAAGCCAACCTGTTCAGCCATATTGCAGGAATTGACAAACGTTTAGTAATTGCAATAAACCCGATGCTGAGTAAAGCATTAGCAGGTGGTCAATCAACTTTCGTAGACATGAAAGAGCAACGAGAATTAAAAAGTGAAGTCTCTAAACGTCTGCATGTTTGGTTATCAAGTTGGATTCGCCATGGTGCTGAAAACAAAATCCAGTTAGATTTACTAATGCCGCATGTATGGGGTGATGAATCTGAAACCGCAAAACTTCGAAAAAGACGAGAGTATTTGCGCAATGCATTAGACGAAATTAATTTACTGAACGGATGGGAATGTATTGAAGACAAAGAATCAGGTTTTGTGACGATAAAACGTCCTAAATTAAAATGAAAACAACCGTACTTTCAGACACGCTTTACCGTACTTTCAATCACGTTCTACCGTACTTTCAGACACGCCCCCATTTTTGTCTTCCTACTCTCTCAACGATTCAAGAAGCAAAAAATTTCCTACTATAGTTACTAAAGATACTATAGTAAAAAAGCAGCCTTTAAGGGGCTGCTTTTTTACATTTATTGCTTCGCAAACGAAGTATATTTATCTTCTGTTTAATCAAAAACAAAAAATCAGGTTTTAACAATAACTAGCCAAACCAAAAAAATTTTATATGGCGCGGCTTGCCGTGCACTAGGTCCGCTATCAATATTAACCCGGCAATCCAATAGGTTCATTACGCGGCATATTGGATTTTTCGGTGTCTAAAATAGGACATAACCCGTTTTGGGCGATTCTGTATTTTCATCATTGCACCTCGCACCTTTGATTCCAGTTCATCCCGATTCCTGGCAGGCTTTCCGCCATGAACCAAGGCCTTCAGGTCGCAATTCAGATACTCGTCCGGATTGAGTTCCGGGGCGTAGGCGGGCAAGAAGAACAACTCAATGTGCTCGGTATGTTTTTCCAACCAGTCCCGAACCTTGTTGCTGTGATGCACTCGCAGGTTGTCGAGAATCAAAAACACTTTGCGTCCAGCATCACGAACCAGGCGTGCAAGGAATCGAATCAGGACAGTGGCCGTCATCGTTTCCCGATAGAGCATGAAGCGCACTTTCCCCTGGTTGGTGACCGTGGAGATCATGTTCGTGGCAAACCGGCTGCCGGGCACCCTTTGAACAGGTGTTTTTCCCGCTGGCGCATAGCTCCGGCCATGTTGGCAATCGCTACGGATGCCCGTTTCGTCACCCCAGTGAATCTCCGCCCCTTCGTCCTTGGCGCGCCGGGCGATGCGTGGGTAACTCTCCTTGAGCCAAGCCTCCACCAATTCAGGTTTCTGCTCATAGGCCCGCTTCAACGGCTTCTGCGGTGTAAAACCCCAGCGCTTGAGATACTCACCGACCGTCCGAATCGGCATGTCGATCTTGAAACGACGATGGATCAACTCCTGAACTGCTGCCCGTGTCCAGAGCGCGAAGGAAAGCTTGAGTTGGTCAGGCATTTTCTCGCTGATCAACTGCTGCACTGCCCACTCCTGTTCCACGCTGAGTGTGCGTCGCTCACCAATCTCCGTGCCTCTTTTGCCGCCTTCTACCGCCGACTTGAGGCCTTCTGCCTGGTAGCGCGACCACCAATATTGGACCGTACGGGAATGTACTCCGACCGCTAATCCAATCTCGGCAAATTCGCGTCCGTTCATTCGCATGCGAAGCGCTATCTTGCGCTTCTCCTTTTGTTGCTCTGGCCTGAGCTTGCGGGCATCTTCTTTATCCATGCAAATATCATAACATAAACGCCCTATCTATTTGCCAGGTTAATACTCAATTTCGAGCTATAAGGCCTCTACAAGCGACTATTTTTGCATGTGCTCAGACAACTTGCGTACAACATCCAGAATGACGTTACGGTCATCGTCTGACACATTCGCAAGCAATTTTGACAAGTAGGCCGATTGTTCTTCTGCCCTGGCACTGGACTCGATCAGTAGGTCACATACCGAACATTTGAAGATTCCAGCCAGCTCATGTAAACGAGCAACACTCGGTGGAACTGTACCCCGTTCCATACGAGATACAGCTTCGTTACCAACATTCAAACGTTCAGCAAGGTCTTCTTGGGTCAGGCCACACATGGCACGACGCTTGGCAACAATCTGCCCAAGCCTTTTTGCTAACGCACGTTCATCAACACGCATACAGGTCTCCATTCGACCCAGATGGTCTAGTGTCAACCGATTGACATGAAGTGCGTTTTAAGTTGAAACTTTCAACTCTTTAGGTCTAGTACGGCATTTCACCGATTTATGACCCACCCAGTAAGCGACCAAACAGACGTTCCACACGTAGGCCATGACCTTGGTCATGTCGTCGTCAAGTACATCCTTCCCTACAACACGCTTCTAGCCTTCTCCGCAGGTGTAGCGGCTCTGACCGGCTATATATCTACCAATCTTCTAGTTGGGTTGGCTGCGCTACTACTGGCGCTAGGCGTCACCGCCTTGGTTCTTGACCTGACCATACGCAAGCGCCTTGTAGACTATGGACGATCAGAAAAAGCCGGCATCAGTAGACGACTAGTTCACTTTTTGTGGCCTAGCTACCTCACCCGTATATATAGAACAGGCCCATTCATTGCACTGCTACTCATTACAACCGGCATGAGCATCTATGCAGCTCACCACGTACAACAGGATGCAGAAGCCAAAGCTGAACGTGAACGAGTAGTAGCCCAAGATAATGAAGGCATCACGGTAGGCAACCCTGCATTAAACATCAAAGGCATGAGTGCCTATATCAAAGCAGGTTCGATTAAACGCATTGGTGAATACGGAGTATTAAGGTTCACACTAATCGACCCACAATTAAAACAATTTATTATTGGTGATGGATTTAGCCAGAACCCATCGAAGGTCAAGTCTGCCGAAATTCTCGCAGAGTTCAACTGCGACACTGGTAGCCAAGTACGAGAACTATCCGTTACCACCTACCCGGAATCTAATTTAGTTGGTCAAGCTACCACTATCCTAGCCAGAGAACTTTACTGGCGTGACACATCCAAGAAGCAAAAAGAAATTAAGAAATTAAGCAGCCGTATAGAAATGGTTGTTTGTGCATATCATCGCCCAGGCGAAGCAATGGATGATGATTAAATCAAAAGTGGAGTAAACACAATTGTTCGAATATCTTTATTTTATATATATATCGCTGAGTGGGTATCTTCGATTTATATATCTGATTTTTATAAGCATTGTCTATCTAATTCCGGCATGGTTTGCGTGGATTCATGGACATGGCCGTTTTGGAAAAACCGGCGTTTTCGACACGCTGGACCTGGACAAACTCGATGTTGTTGTGTTCTGGATTTTGACTCTTCCATGGTTCTTGATGCCGATTCTCCGTTTAATCTACTTCGCAATATTCGATAAAGGTGAGGATTAGCCTTGCGAATAAAATATTTTAATTAAAGGCGTTGAATATGAAAATATATGTACCAGCTATCGTTTTGTGTTGCTTGGCTTTAACTGCATGTGGCTCTTCTGAACCACCACCTGCACCAACACCAACAACAAACCCTACTCAAGCCGCCAAACCAAAACTTGGTTATACCATTGCTGAGTTTGATGCTGCAGTTGAAAAACTATATGGTGCATCACCAGAAGAGGTTATGAAGAAATTTGGAAAGCCTCGTGGGTACGATAGAAACAGTGATGGAACAGAACAGTTTGCTTACGGTGGAGTTGAAGACCCTGTGACAGGCATGCTTTCAAGTAGTACATACCTTGGGTTTCAAAACGGGAAATTGAAGCCTGAAAAACCAACCCACTATTTCTGATAAACACCGAACCCACCCAAACCGGTGGGTTTTTTATTGCCAAGAGTTTCTTGTAACTAATGATAAACAGTAGTAAATTGCCAAACTTTCTACTTTGCATACACAGGAGATAAACACCATGGCAAGCTACCACGACCTACTGGCTGAACGTGACGAACTAGACAAGCGTATCGAAGAAGCACGTAAAGCAGAATTGTCGGATGCAATCCAACAAGTCACAGCCATCATCAAGAAATACGGTTTGACTGCTGCTGAGTGTGGTTTCGGTTCTGTTACCAACGAACCTACTGAAGTCGCTACCGCTACTCGTGCACCAGCTAAGCCCAAGTACATCACTCCTGATGGTAAGAAGACTTGGACTGGTCGTGGTCGCGCTCCTAAAGAGTTCCAGGCACTGATTGATGCCGGTCACGACAAAGAAGAGTTTTTGATTAAATGATTTTAATTTTTCACTTTTTGTTTTAATTTTAAGAACAGATTAAAACAGAGTGAAAAATGAGAAAAGCCATATCAAAGATAAAGCATACTATTTGGATAGTTAGATACGTTTATTGGAATAAAATGAAAGTATCCCTTGACACGTTCGGCGGCGGCACGCAAGAAATTGAAATGAACGATATAGTTTCAATTTCAATTACCATCATTAATGGCATCAAACAAATTTGCATTATTCTACGAGGACAAACCGAAGCATTGCATTTTCCTTTAACTGCTCACAATCTAATTTGGTTTCAAGGTTTCATTATTAACTGGACAAATGATGATATTTGCACTGTTACGCCAACACAAAGCAGCGGATTGGGTTTTAAGTAAAATTACACAAGCGTACTCTATATAGGGATGCTTTTCTAAATTAGAAAAGCATCCCATTTTTATTTTCAGATTACAAGTTTAAAGCCATAAATATATTGGCATGGCTTTTCATGTATGGACGTGTATTGACAGGAAAATACATGTCAATATCAAAACAAATGTTGCCTTAATTCAATAAATCGAAGTAGCTTGGTATACACCTTCTCAACTACCAAGCTACACAAAATGAATTACGAGCACCTAAAAAATATAATCACAGAAGCAATCGCCCATCTGGAACTGATGCTAAGTGACATAAACGGTTTTGGATTTATTGATTTCTCTAATGACTTGATTTGCGATGGGCAAATATGTTTATATCAAGTAACAACATTACTCGATGAACTCAAGCGTCAACATGTCAGCAACCAAACAACAATATAACGTTGCAGTTAATTAAACCAAAGCGCATGTATCGACAATATCCCGTTGTCGATACATCGCAATAACGTCAATCATGCAGACTTAGAAGCATTCAATTTTGCTTCATGTTCTTTAATAACCTTATCACCTTGGCGTTTTGCTTCCTTCATGGCTTGTATGACAACCTTGGATAATACAATCTCCAAACCGAGTTCATATTCTTCTAATTTTTTATTAATAGCTTCGATGTCTGAATGAAGCTGTTTAGGAACACGCACATTCATAGACATTGTTTCAATCACTACCTTTTTCGTTAGCACGCTCATATTTACCCTCTCTTGTTTGTATCCTAGAGCCTTCTACCGTTACTTATATCACACACATATTATTAATCAACAATATTAGATTATTTATCGAAACCTAATTAATTTGTGTTAATATAATCAAATCAATATTGATTAGGTTTTAACGGAACAGTTCTTTTTAGGGTTAAACGATACGATTATTTTTTTGTTTTAACACCGGAGAAGCCAGGGCTAATATTCCGCAGCGCTACGCTTGCTATATATTAGCTATCCTGGCCGGGGCAAGCCCCTGGACCCCTGCCGTTGGCACCTATAAACGGAGGGTTTATGTCTAAAAATTATCTATCTAAAACCGAAGATTTATCGTTAGGTTTTGACGCTGACGAGAGCAAACGCACTAAGCTTGTTTGCTGCCGATTGAATAAATCGGAATATGCCACCTTCACCAAAAACCGTGGCTCAGTTCCTCAACACGAATGGGTACGTATGTGCGTTCTACGCTCCATACAACCCATCATCTCTATCGAGAATAGGGAGCTATACATGCGCCTCAATAAATTGCTTGGCGCTGTCGGTAGCATCATCAAGAACGACAAAACCTTGACCATTGAGCAGGAAACGAACCTATCCGAAATCAAAGATGCTGTTAAACAATTACAGCGTGAACTGGTAGGTAAAAACTAATGAAAGGTATGCAGAAAATCAAACGCGGCATCCTCTTCAGAGGTGTGCTCTTATACGTGTTTGATCGTAAAAATGGACACTCAGACAACCCAGGTCAATTGATTGATAGCAACATGGCTGGTCTGGATGTTGATGAGTTAGTTGCTGAGTTCAATGCCATCAGAAAGTCACGTAAGGACATAAAAAAACCCGTTTGGCACAACTCATTAAGGTTGCCAAAGGGTGACAAATTGACCAAAGAACAATGGGCCAAAATTGCGGAAGCATATTTAAATTTGCTTGAATTAGACACAAGCAACTTTCAATATGTTTGCGTACTTCACGATGATGAAGATGGACAGCATATACACATCATTGCCAACAGAATAGGTATTGATGGCTCTGTATATCTTGGCAGAAACGAGAACCTTATCAGTACTCGCATCATCTCTGAGCTTGAAAAAGAGTTTGGATTGACCACTACAAAAGGTTTGAATTATGTAACAGATGATGCTGGCAAAATTAAAATTGCACCAAACAACGAAATAAACACACGCATGGAAGTTAAGTCAACCAAACAAGAGTTGGCTATGGAGAAACGCAAGCAGGAAACAAATGTAAGCCATCTGAATCCAAAAAAGCGATTATCCAGAGCCATAGATGAAGCACTTGATGGTGGCGCAACTGTCGAAAAATTTATATCCAAATTAGAGAGCATGGGTATCGTTGTTGTTGCCAATATTGCACAAAACGGAACCATGAACGGCTTCAGTTTTGAAGTTGAAAACCAAACATTCAAAGGTAGCCAAGTCAAAGCATCATGGAGTGAATTAATAAAATCACGCGGACTTGATTACAACAAAGAACGTGATACCGAAATATTGAAAGCACACTATATTGGTTCGCAAAAACCTAATATTGATAGTATCAAATTTCAAGATACCAAGTCACAAACCATCAATGTCACACTGGCTAGTGACTCAGCATTGGAAAACATTATTAAGCCAGAAACAACCAATACTGCGAAGTTAGTCAGTATAAGAAAACGCATCTTGCAATCAGTCAGACCACTTCAAGAATCTGAATGCCGTGCCATGGTTGTTTATGAAGCGCCGGAAATTAAAAATGGAATAGATAAAACGCTATGCTACAACATGCCAACCAATCCTATGGATGTACAGGCATGTTACTCGTTACGTGCACTACTAGGCCAAGATGCTGATGTTGAATATAGAGACCGACATAAAATTATGAATCTAATCGGTCGAAAATACTCTTGGTCATCCTACTACAAGGAAATACAAGATGGTTTTAATGCCGAAACTGAATATGGAGGCAGTCTTGGTTGGTGGAGAGCGATGGCAACTATTGTATTCAATAATTTTAACGATAAGCTAACAGAGTTTAAAAATTTCATACCAGATAAATACAAAACTCATGTTGATTCAGTTATCAAGATATTATTTGGCAAGCGCTATAAACTACCAGCAGACCAACCTACTCATGCAGTATGGAAAGTTGTACGGGAGGTCGAAACCCTTGAACCTGATAAACCTAAACCAACGGTAGAGGTTAACCAGCCTCAGCCTAAACAACCATCTGTCGAACCTCCAGCGCCTGAGATTCCGGCACGTCAACAGGTTGACGAACCGGTCCATGAAGAACCTGAATGCGATTATGGTTGGCAAGAACCCAAGGTGGCAGAGATACCCGATACGGGTTTTCAATATCCAACACCCAAGAACCCTTGGGATTCATCTGGGTCTGATTTTAGGCCTTGGTAGCAGCAGGTTTTGTAAAAACTCGCTTTTTCTTGATTGTGACAATTGGTTGGACGGGTTCCAACAATTTAAATATGGGGTCGGCAGCAAGCAAACTACTCGCATGAGTGCAGGCCGGATAATTTCCAAGCCAAGAACCATCGACAGAAGAATTCCGGAAGTATTAACCCGGCAATCCAATAGGTTCATTACGCGGCATATTGGATTTTTCGGTGTCTAAAATAGGACATAACCCGTTTTGGGCGATTCTGTATTTTCATCATTGCACCTCGCACCTTTGATTCCAGTTCATCCCGATTCCTGGCAGGCTTTCCGCCATGAACCAAGGCCTTCAGGTCGCAATTCAGATACTCGTCCGGATTGAGTTCCGGGGCGTAGGCGGGCAAGAAGAACAACTCAATGTGCTCGGTATGTTTTTCCAACCAGTCCCGAACCTTGTTGCTGTGATGCACTCGCAGGTTGTCGAGAATCAAAAACACTTTGCGTCCAGCATCACGAACCAGGCGTGCAAGGAATCGAATCAGGACAGTGGCCGTCATCGTTTCCCGATAGAGCATGAAGCGCACTTTCCCCTGGTTGGTGACCGTGGAGATCATGTTCGTGGCAAACCGGCTGCCGGGCACCCTTTGAACAGGTGTTTTTCCCGCTGGCGCATAGCTCCGGCCATGTTGGCAATCGCTACGGATGCCCGTTTCGTCACCCCAGTGAATCTCCGCCCCTTCGTCCTTGGCGCGCCGGGCGATGCGTGGGTAACTCTCCTTGAGCCAAGCCTCCACCAATTCAGGTTTCTGCTCATAGGCCCGCTTCAACGGCTTCTGCGGTGTAAAACCCCAGCGCTTGAGATACTCACCGACCGTCCGAATCGGCATGTCGATCTTGAAACGACGATGGATCAACTCCTGAACTGCTGCCCGTGTCCAGAGCGCGAAGGAAAGCTTGAGTTGGTCAGGCATTTTCTCGCTGATCAACTGCTGCACTGCCCACTCCTGTTCCACGCTGAGTGTGCGTCGCTCACCAATCTCCGTGCCTCTTTTGCCGCCTTCTACCGCCGACTTGAGGCCTTCTGCCTGGTAGCGCGACCACCAATATTGGACCGTACGGGAATGTACTCCGACCGCTAATCCAATCTCGGCAAATTCGCGTCCGTTCATTCGCATGCGAAGCGCTATCTTGCGCTTCTCCTTTTGTTGCTCTGGCCTGAGCTTGCGGGCATCTTCTTTATCCATGCAAATATCATAACATAAACGCCCTATCTATTTGCCAGGTTAATAAAGCGAGGTGACTCCAAAAAATGGATCAGCACCTTGCGTTAACTTCAAGAGGAGTAGTGCATTGGGTGTCAGGTTGAGTTTTATTTTGAATTTCGAGTCGACTTCAGTCGTGTAGGCTTGACCTGGTTGCGCTAGTTTAGTCAGGAGCAAGTGTGGAACCGACAAACCTGTGCTCCGAATCCAATGTGCATGGTCAGCCATGATATGGTCGTGCCCCCACTGTGCGTTAGCATCACCACGCTGCAATCGCACAGGCAGTGGGTCTTTTACACTGGGGACAAGTCCACCAGGAATGAATCCAAAGTTAATCTGGCCGTTTACAGTCCAATAGTCACGTTTTCTGCTTGCTACAGAGTAAGTCATTCGGTCCCCTTCTGAGTCGTCTCAGGGGACGGTTCAGTTGCAAATTATAATTTGATTGCGCTATACTGAGTCTGTCGCTGAATACGACGAACTGCCCGCTGTAGTGGCACGAAAGCGAGGTGTAGTTTAGCAGAGATGGGGCCATATGACTCAGTCATCCATCTGAACGGGGTGCTAGGTTTCCTAGCGCAGGGGTCCTGAAGCGAAATCTTCTAATGGATACTGCGGGCGCCGTTCCGACACGTACTCGTAAAGCCGCCTTCGGGCGGCTTTACTCATTTTGGATGTATTCATAACTGAGGTAATTCCCACTTCTTATGAACCAACCCGAAATCGACCTTCTTTACTCTTCATATAGTTGTTCATATGGACGGTCTTCAGTCTACGGTCAGATTTTAGCCCGCTCTGAAAATTGTACGGAGGCTACACGCCCTTTACACACAGCCGGGTAACGGTGATACTGTAGGTGCGACAGAAACTGCGTCATGTGGTGTTGTGTTCTAGGGATTTCCTAGAATCAGAGCCATTAGAAATCAATAGGTTATATCTGTCGTACCCGTTGATTTTCTAGCTACTCGTGTCCCTTCCTGGGCACCAACGATTTTGACTGAAGGCCTTGTGAAAACAAGGCCTTTTTTCATTTCTGCCCCACACCTGCGGGACAGGCCGCATTGTCTCACAGGCCGCCACAGGCGTCGCCGGGAAATCTCCGCAACAGCCGGATTAAAAAATTTTCAAAAAGCGCTGTACAAGCCCGAGAAAGTCCTTATAATGCGCCCTCTTCGCACCTGTGCCCAGGTGGCGGAATTGGTAGACGCACTAGTTTCAGGTACTAGCGGGTAACTCCGTGGGGGTTCGAGTCCCTTCCTGGGCACCAGCGATTTCTTGTCGGTCGCCACCGGCAAGAACGCGAAAAGCGGTTCAGTCCGCAACATGATCAAGGCCACTTCGGTGGCCTTTGTCGTTTCCGGCTTCTGGAAACAGCCCCCCCCCGGCGATCACGCCGGCCCGACCGGGCAGCCATGGCGAATATGACAAGGCGTCATCGAAGCGTAACAAAGGCCGACTATCGTGCGTCCTTCGCCGGGCCGGCACCGCCCCCGGCATAGCGCCCTTTCCCGCCGACATGATCACCTTGCGCCGCCCCGCCCAGCTTTTCCCTCGCCTCGACCCGGCGCCGCTCTGGCCGGCACTCGGACATCTCGCCAGCCTCGCCGTGCTGCTCGCCGCCGTCTGGCTGTTCGCCGGCCTGCTCGGCGCCTTCGTCCTGCCCGCCGCCGCACCGGCAAGCAATCGCAACAACGATCCGCAGGTAGCGGCCGCCCATCTCGTCGCCTCGCCCCTGTTCGCCGGAGCAAGCGCGGCCGCACCGCGCGCCGAACCGGCCAGCCACCTGCAACTGCTCGGCGTCTTCGCCTCGGACCAGGCGGCGCAGGCGCGCGCCATCATTCGCCGCGACGGCGAAGCCACGCCGCTGGTCGTCGCCGTCGGCGACCGGATCGGCGAACAGTTCATCGTCAAGCGCATCACCCCCCGCCAGGTCGAGCTGCTCGCCGGCAGCACCAGCAGCCAGTTGAATCTCCCCGCCGCACAGGCCGCCGAGCCGGCTTCACCTTCTTCCGAAAACTGACCCCAACCGATGAACACCCGCCTCAAGCGCCACCTGCTGCACGCCTGCCTCCTGCTTTGCTGCCTCGCCTCACCCTTGCCCGGGCTGGCCGCCAGCGAGGAAATGACCCTCAATTTCGTCGGCGCCGACATCGAGTCGGCGGTCAAGGCGATCGGCCAAATCACCGGGCGCAATTTCGTCATCGATCCGCGCGTCAAGGGCACGATCAACATCATTTCCGGCAAGCCGGTATCGCGCGACCTGGCCTACCAGGTGCTCGTCTCGGCGTTGCGCATGCAGGGCTACTCGGTGGTCGAGGGCGGCGCGGTGACCAAGATCCTGCCCGATGCCGATGCCCGCCTGCATGCCGGCCCGGTCGGCGGGCGCGGCCTCGGCGACCAGATCACGACCCAGGTCTTTCACATCCGTTACGAATCGGCACCGCAGGTCTTGAATGCGCTGAAACCGCTGGTCGGCCCCAACCAGTCGATTACCGCCAACGCCGGCAGCAACACCCTGGTCGTCACCGATGCCGCCGACAACCTGCGCCGCATCGAACGCATCATCGCCTCGATCGACGTGCCGCACGGTGACGATCCGCAGGTCATCCGCCTCAAGCATGCCTCGGCGATCGAGGTCGCCGCCAATATCGGCCGCCTGTTCGGCAACGGCGCCGCGGGCACCGCCGGCAGCCTGGTCGCAACGGCCGATCCGCGCGGCAACCGCATCATCCTGCGTGCCGACAATCCCGGCCTGCTTGCCCGCGCCGCCGCGCTGGCCAGTGAGATGGACCAGCCGGATGCCGGCTTCGGCAACATCCGCGTCGTTTACCTGAAACACGCCGAGGCGCCGCGCATTGCCCAGATGCTGCGCGCCATCCTTGGCAGTGAAACCGGCAGCAGCAATGCCGCCAGCCAGAACACTCGCCTCACCGGCAGCACGCAATCCGGCGGCAGCAGCACAGGCACCGGCAACAACGCCTTGAGCACGCAGAACGCAGCAACGGGCAGCAACGCCGGCAGCAACTGGGCGAACGAGAGCAACAGCAGCCAGAACGGCGCCGCCCTCGTTCCCGGCAGCATGGTACAAGCCGACGTGGCGAGCAATTCGCTGATCATCACGGCGCCCGAGCCGGTCTTCAACAACCTGCAGAACGTCATCGCCATGCTCGACCGGCGCCGCGCCCAGGTTCATATCGAGGCGCTGATCGTCGAGCTGAGCGCCGAACGCGCCGCCGAATTCGGCATCCAGTGGCAGGACCTGAGCGGCCTTGGCAAGACCGGCCTGAGCACGATAGGCGGCACCAATTTCGGCGGCACCGGCCAGAACATCATCACCGCGTCGACCTCGATCAGCACGCTGGGCACCGGCCTCAATCTCGGCATCACCAACGGCAAGATCACCATTCCCGGCGTCGGCACCATTGCCAATCTCGGCTTTCTCGCCCGCGTCCTGGAAAGCGAGGCGCACGCCAACATCCTGTCCACGCCGAACATCATGACCCTGGACAACGAAGAGGCGAAAATCGTCATCGGCAAGAACCTGCCCTTCGTCACCGGCTCCTACAGCACGACCAGCACGACCAGCACGGTGACGCCCTTCCAGACCTACGAGCGGCGCGACGTCGGCCTGACGCTCAAGGTCAAGCCGCAGATCACCGAAGGCGGCGTCGTGCGCATCCAGATCTACCAGGAGGCTTCGTCGGTGCAGTCGGGCACGGCGAGCAACACCACCGGGCCGATCACCAACACGCGCTCGATCGAATCGAGCGTGCTCGTCGACGACGGCAAGATCATCGTGCTCGGCGGCCTGATCGAGGACAGTTTCGGCGCCAACGAGGAGAAGGTGCCGCTGCTCGGCGACATTCCCTTCCTGCGCAACTTCTTCCGCTACGCAGACCGCAACCGCAAGAAGACCAACCTGATGGTTTTCCTGCGCCCGCGCATCGTGCGTGACGAACTCGCCTACAAGGACATGACCGAGGATCGCTACCAGCAGTTGCTCGACGGCCAGAAGCGTCAGGGCGAAAAGCAGATCCCGAGCTGGGGCGAAGCCGGCGTGCCGGAACTGCCGGCCCTGCCGGCCGCGAACTGAGCGCAGCAATGCCGGCAATGACCCGCCTGCCCTACGCTTTCGCCCGCCAGCACGGTGTCGTGCTCGGTACGGTCGACGCCGATTTCTTGCCTGTTTTCTGGCGCACCGATGCGCCGCTGCCGCTCGCCGCACTTTCTGAAATCCGCCGCAGCAGCGGTCTTCCGCTGCAACCGCAGCCGGTCACTGCCGAGGAATTCGCCCGCCGCCTGGCCGAAGCCTATGCCCAGGGCGAACAGACGGCGGCCGAAGTCGCCGACGACATCGACCAGGATCTCGACATCGCGCGCCTGGTCGAAGAACTGCCGCCGATCGAGGATCTGCTCGACACCCGGCACGACGCGCCGATCATCCGCATGATCAACGCCCTGCTCACCCAGGCCGCGCGCGAGGACGTCTCGGACATCCACATCGAACCCTACGAGCGCCACTCCTGCGTGCGCTTTCGCCTCGACGGCATGCTGCGCGACGTGGTGCGCCCGAACCGGGCGCTGCACGCGGCCATGGTGTCGCGCATCAAGATCATGGCCAGCCTCGACATCGCCGAGAAGCGCCTGCCCCAGGACGGCCGCCTCGGCATCCGGATCGGCGGGCGTGGCATCGACGTGCGCGTCTCGACGCTGCCCTCCAGCCACGGCGAACGCGTCGTCCTGCGCCTGCTCGACAAGGACCCGAAACGCCTAGACCTGGCGCGGCTCGGCATGGCGCCCGACACCCTGGCCCGCACCGACCACCTGATCAGCCAGCCGCACGGCATCGTGCTGGTCACCGGGCCGACCGGCTCGGGCAAGACGACGACGCTGTACGCCGCGCTGTCGCGCCTCGATGCGCGGCAGCAGAACATCATGACGGTCGAGGACCCGGTCGAGTACGAACTGGCCGGGGTCGGCCAGATCCAGGTCAATCCGCGCATCGACCTCGACTTCGCGCGCGCCCTGCGCGCCATCCTGCGCCAGGATCCGGACGTCGTCATGATCGGCGAGATCCGCGACGGCGAAACCGCGCAGATCGCTGTCCAGGCCAGCCTGACCGGCCACCTCGTGCTGGCCACGCTGCACACCAACGACAGCGCCAGCGCCGCGACCCGCCTGATCGACATGGGCGTCGAGCCCTTCCTGCTCGCCTCCAGCCTGCTCGGCATCCTGGCGCAGCGCCTGGTGCGCCGACTCTGCCCGCAGTGCAAGACGACGCGCCCGGCAACGGTAGACGACCAATTACCGCCCGAAATCAGCCGGCTCTGCGAGCCGGTCGGCTGTCCGCATTGCGCGCAGACCGGCTATCTCGGCCGGATCGGCATCTACGAGTTGCTCGAGATCGACGAGACGCTGCGCCCGCTGCTCCACCACGGCACCGACGAAAGCGGACTGCGCGCCGCCGCCCGTCTGGCCGGGCGCGGCGAGCGCCGCCTGCGCTACCTGCACGAGGACGGCCTGCGCTGGCTGGCGACCGGCGAAACCTCGCTCGCCGAACTGCTGCGCGTGACACGTAACTGACGCCATGGCCGCCTTCCGCTACCGTGCCGTCAATCTCGCCGGCGGCGAAATCGCCGGCGTGCTCGATGCCGACACCGCGCGCCAGGCGCGCAGCCTGCTGCGCGAACAAGGCCTGTTCCCGGTCGAGGTCCAGACGGCAGTCAGCGCGGCCAGCCCGGAGACGCCGCTGCGCCGGCCGCCGCGCCTCGGCCACGCCGCCCTGATGCTGCTCACCCGCCAGTGGGCAACCCTGCTCGAAGCCGGCATCCCGGTCGAGCGTGCCCTCGCCGCGCTGATCGAGCAGAGCGCCGACACCGCGACACGGCAACTGCTCGCCGCGATCCGCGCCGAACTGCTCGCCGGCCATCCGCTGCACAAGGCGCTGGCGCGTTTCCCGCGCAGTTTCGACAGCCTCTACTGCGCCCTGATCGCGGCCGGCGAACAGAGCGGCCAGCTCGACGGCATCCTGACCCGCCTCGCCGATCACCTCGAACGCAGCAGCGCCCTGCGCCAGCGCCTGGTCCAGGCCCTCGTCTATCCGGTGCTGGTCGTCGTCGTCGCCTGCGCCGTGATCCTCGGCCTGATGACCTATGTCGTGCCGCAGGTGATCGCCGTCTTCCAGAACGGCAAGCAGCAATTGCCGCTCCTGACGCGCGGCCTGATCGCGCTCAGCGATTTCCTGCGCGTCGCCTGGCCCGGCCTGCTCGGCGGCGGCCTGCTCGGCACCTGGCTGGCCCACCGCGCCTGGCGCCAGCCGGCGATCCGCCGCGCCTGGCAGACGCAGCTGATGCGCCTGCCGCTGCTCGGGCCTCTGCTGCGCAGCCTGGACAGCGCCCGCCTCGCCCAGACCCTGGCCATCCTGGTCGGCAGCGGCGTGCCCCTGCTCAATGCCCTGCAGGCCGGACGTGCCGTGCTCTGGCTGAGTCCGCTGCAGGACGCGCTGGGCGCTGCCACCGACCAGGTGCGCGAAGGCATGCCGCTGCACCGTGCGCTCGCCCAGACCGGGCATTTCCCGCCGCTGCTGCTGCACATGGTGGCGAGCGGCGAAAACAGCGGCCGCCTCGACGCCATGCTCGACAAGGCGGCGCGCCAGCAAAGCGACGAGGTCAGCCACCGGCTCGGCCTGGCGATGAGCCTGTTCGAACCGCTGATGATTCTCGGCATGGGCCTCGTCGTGCTCGTCATCGTTCTCGCCATCCTGCAACCGATCATCGAAATCAACCAACTGCTGCGCTAGGTACTCCATGAAAAATGCCCTTTTCCGCCGGTCGACCGCTGGCTTCACGCTGATCGAAGTGATGGTCGTCATCGTCATTCTCGGCATCCTCGCCGCGCTCGTCGTGCCCAAGGTAATGAGCCGGCCGGACGAGGCGCGCATCGTCGCCGCCCGCCAGGACATCGCCAGCCTGGTCCAGGCACTCAAGCTCTACCGCCTCGACAACCAGCGCTACCCGAGCAGCGAACAGGGCCTCGCGGCATTGGTCAGCAAGCCACAACTGCCGCCGGTACCGGCCGGCTGGAAGAACGGCGGCTACGTCGAACGCCTGCCGCGCGACCCCTGGGGCCAGCCCTATCTTTACCTGAACCCCGGCCTGCATGGCGAGATCGACGTCTTCAGCTACGGCGCCGACGGCCAGGCGGGCGGCGAAGGCAACGATGCCGACATCGGCAACTGGGCGCTGTAAGCCGCGAAAAACCATGGCGCGCGGCTTCACCCTGATCGAAATCCTCGTCGTGCTGATCCTGCTCGGCATCCTCGCGACCAGCGTCGTGCCCGCCCTGCCCGACAGCCGCCTGGGCGCCCAGCGCAACAGCGCCCGCGCCTGGCAGGAACAGGCCGAAACCGCGGCACGCCAGGCCAGCCGCGAAGCGCGCGACTGGGCCTGGCAGGTCAACAACGGCACGGCGCGCCTGCTGGTCGAGAAGGATGCGACCTGGCGGCCGGCCGAACTGCAGCCGCCCTTCCTGCCACTGGCCGAGGGACTCGCCCTCGAAAGCCTGGAAATCGACGGCCATGCCCAGGCGCCGGGCAGCCTGATCCGCTTCGGCGCCACGCCGCCGCTCTTCGTCGTCCGCCTCGGCGACGGCGCCCGGCACTGGCAGATCGCCGGTCAGCCGAGCGGCCTGATCAGCCTCGAGGAAGTGCCGTGAAACGCGCCGCCGGTTTCACCTTCCTCGAAATCCTCATCGCCCTCGCCATCCTCGCCGTCGGGCTGGCTGCGGCCATCCGCGCCGGCAGCGGCTCGGCCGACACCATCGAAGCCCTGCGCACGCGCCAGCTGGCCGGCTGGATCGCCGAAAACCGGATCGCCCTGCTCTACGCCGAACGCGCCTGGCCGGCGCTCGGCGAAAGCCGCGGCACGGCCGCGATGGGCAGCCAGAGCTTCACCTGGCGGCAGCGCGTCGCGCCGCTGCCGCAGGCGCAATTCCGCCGCGTCGACATCGAAGTCTTCAGCACCCCCGGCACGGCTGCACCGGTCGGCCGCCTGGTTGCCTTTTTGCCTGCGCCATGACGGTCGACCGCTGCAAAACGGCCGGTTTCACGCTGATCGAGATGCTCGTCGCGGTAGCCCTGCTCGCCCTGATCGGCGCGCTCGGCTGGCGCGGTCTCGACAACGTGCAGCAGGCCAGCCTGCACCTCAGCGAAACCACAGCGCGCTGGCAGGAACTCGCCCTGGTCGGCGAGCGCATCGGCAGCGACGTCCGCCAGGCGATCGCCGTCCCCGGACGACAGACCGACGGTCGCGCCGCGCCGCCCTGGCAGGGCAGCAGCACGGAAAAAAGCGCCCAGATGAGTTTTACGCGGCTCGGCGACAGCGGCGGCCAGCTCAGCCGCCTCGCCTACCGCTGGCAGGACGGCCAGCTCGACCTGCTGCTCTGGCCGACGCCGGACGCGCTCGCGCCGGGCCGCAGCTACCGCCTGCTGAGCGGCATCGAGCACCTCGAATTCGCCTATCTCGATCGCCAGGGACGCTGGCTGGCAAGCTGGCCGAACCCGCCCGAGCAGGCCCTGCCGCGGGCCCTGCGCCTGCGCCTCCAGCTGCAGGAAGGCGGCACGATCGAAAGGATCTTCGATGTTCCCGCTGCCGACTGAAGTCCGGGCAAAAATGCCGTTTCCGGGCCGTCGACCGCAAGGCGGCGCGGCGCTGATCATCGCCATCCTGGTTACCGCACTGGCGGCGGCGAGCGCGATCAGCCTGCTCAGCCGCACCGATCACTGGATCGAACGCCTGGCCGGCAGCCGCGACAAGGCGCAGGCCTACACCATGGCGCGCGCCGGTCTCGCCTACGCCCAGGCCATCCTCGCCGCGGACGGCCGCGCCGGTGCCCTCGACACGTTCAATGAGGACTGGGCGCGCCAGTTGCCGCCGCTGCGCTACGAAGAAAGCGAAGTGGCCGGCCGCATCGAGGACATGCAGGGCCGCTTCAATCTCAACAACCTGCGCCGCAGCAACGGCCAACTCGACCCGCAGGCCCTGCGCGCCTACCGCCGCCTGCTCGCCCTGCTCGGCCTCGCCGACGGGCTGGCTGACAGCCTCGCCGCAGCGCTGGGCGGCAACGAAAAACCTGCGGGCCTCGCCCGGCCGCTCGACCACCCGGCCCAGTTGCGCGCCATCGCCGGCTACAGCGCAGAAAACATGCGCCGCCTGCAGGATTTCGTCAGCGTCCTGCCCGGCCAGCAGGCGGTCAATATCAATACCGCGCCGCCGGAAGTCCTCGCCGCCGTGCAGCCCGGCCTCAGCCTCGGGGCGGCGCGCGCCCTGGCCGGCCAACGCCTGCAGCAGCCGTTCCGCGACCAGGGCGACTTCCAGAACCGCCTGCCCGAACCCAACCTGCCCGCGCCGCTGCTGCCGCTGACCGGTGCCAGCCGGCACTTCCTGATTCATGTCGAGGTTCGCACCGGACGCAGCCGCAGCCGGGTCGACACCCTGATCAGTCGCGCCAGCGAGCGCGGCCCCGTCCATATCTACTGGCAAAGCCTGCGATGACCACCCTGATCCTGCTCATTCCCTCCGACTGGCCGCAACACCGCCGCGACTGCAGCTGGCTGCTGCGCGACCGGAGCGGCCGCATCGTCCGCCAGGGCCACAGCGAACCGGCCTACTGGCCGGGCATAGGCGAAACCAATGGCGACACCGCCGGCTGCCCCTGTGAAATCCTGCTCAGCGGCAGCCAGTGTGCCAGCCAGCGCGCCCGCCTGCCACAGACCGCGCGCGCCCGCAGCCCACAGGTGATCGCCGGTGCGCTTGAGGACAATCTGCTCGAAGCCCCCGAACAACTGCTCTTTGCGGCCGCCGAGGCGGGCACGGACGAAACCAGTGCGATCGGCATCATCGCCCGTCAGCGCCTGGCCGGCATCGTCGCCCTGTTGCGCGAACTCGGCCTCGCCCCGCGCGCCGCCTGGCCGCTGGGCATGGCACTGCCGGCCGGCCACGCCTGGCTCTACGCCGGCAGCCTCGACCTGGCGCTGGCCGATGGCAGTTTCGCCAGCCTGGACAGCGATCCGCATCTCGGCAGCTGGCTGGCGCAACTGCCGATCAGCAGCTATCGCAATCTCGATCGCCAATTGCCGGACTCGGTCACGGCGCTGCTCGAAACCGGCAGGAACAGCGGCGAATTGCGCGACAGCGGCACCGAACCGGCCAGCCTGAGCCTCCCCGCCGGTGCCGGCTTTCTTTACGGCGAACTGGCACCAGCCAAGCCGCGCCTCGTCCTGGCCCGCCACTTCCGCCACGCCGGGCAGCTTGCAGCCGGCGCCGCGCTGCTCGTCGCCGTACTCGCCACGGCGCAGTGGATCTGGCTCGAGCGTCAGGCAAACGACTATCGCCAGCATGTCGTCACCCGCTTCCGGCAGGCCTTTCCGCAGGCGACGCTGGTCGATCCGCTGCTCCAGATGCGGCGCCAGGTCGACAACGCCCGCCGCCAGGCCGGACAACTGGCCGATGACGACTTCCTGCGCCTGCTCGGCCCGCTCGCCAGTCTGACGCCGAACGAGGCCGGCCTGCTCGGCGAAATCCGCTACGAGCAAGGCCGCCTGCACCTGCTCAGCCAGCTCAATGCCGCAGCCCTCGGCCGCCTCGCCGAGGCCGGCCGCAGCCAGGGCCTGCGCCTGATCGCGGAGGCCACCCCAGGCAGTTTCAGCATCCAGGCCGGAGATTTGCGATGAAAACCCTTGTTCTGAACTGGCAACAACAAGCGCTATCCTTTTGGCAGCAACGCGCCCCGCGCGAGCGACGGGCGCTGCAAATACTCGGCGCGGTGCTGCTCGGCGCCCTCCTTGTGCAACTCGCCTGGTCGCTGGCCAGCAGCCGGCACAAGTTGCTGCGCCAGATGCCCGAACTCGCGGCAACGGCCGAACAGAGCGATCGCCTTTACGAAGCCTGGCAGCAACTGAGCGCCGCCAACGCGGCACGCCCGCTGCCGCGCCCCGAAGTGTTGCGCCAGGCCGTCGAGCAGCGTCTCGGCGAACTCGGCCCGAAGCTCGTCGCGCGCTGGAACGGCAACGGCGAACTGCAGCTTGAAGGGCGTACCGATTTTGCCCGCTGGCTGACGTGGACCGCTGCGATGCAGCAGGAAAACCGCCTGCTCCTGCAACGCGTCCGGCTGCAACCGGGCGGCGACGGTGTCGTGGTCGATGCCGTCTTCGCCTTCGCGGCGACGGCGCCATGAGACATCCGCGACCGCGCCCGGTCGGCCGGCCGGCCAACTGGCCGCGCCGCCTGTTCATCCTCGGCCTGTGCAGCCTGCTCGGCCTGGCGCAGTTGCCGGCAAGCTGGCCGGCGGCGGCGCTCAATGCCGCCTGCGCCGGCCAGTGCCGGATCGCCGAGGCCGACGGCGCCTGGTGGCAAGGCCGCGGCCGCCTCTTCGCACGCCTGCCCGATGCCGACGCCTGGTTCGATCTCGGCCCACTCGCCTGGCAACTCAAACCATTTTCCGCCAGCGCCGAAATCCGCCTTGGCGACGGCCGCGCGACGCTCGCCCTGGCCGGCGACGGCCTGCACCTGAGCGCCGACGGCCTCGTCCTGCCGGCTGCCCTGCTCCTTGCCCAACCAGCGCTCAAGCTGCCGGGCAGCGGCTGGCAGGGTCGGCTGGCCCTTGGCCGCAGCACGACACACTGGTCCTTTGCCGGCATCCCCGACAGCCAGGGCGAGCTGGTCTGGCACGGCGCCGCCAGCGGCCTGCTCGAGGATTATCCGCTGGGCGAACTCAGGATCGCCTGGGCCTACCAGGCGGACGGCCTGCAGGCGCGGCTCGCCGGTGGCCGACAGGGAAACATCGAACTGGACGGTCAACTCGTCCTGCACGGCAAAAATGCCGGGCGCGGCTGGCAAGGCAAGCTGACTGGCGAAGCCCGCCTGGCAAATGATGCGGAGAGCCGCCTCGGCCGCTACTTGCAAATGATTGCCCAGCCGCAGGGAGGCGGCCGCTACCGCCTGGACTGGTCTGCAACATAATTGTCATGCCGTGTTCACGTTCGTGTCACACCAACATCATGAAGCCTGCCGACAATCGTGATTTTTCCAAACCAATGAGAACAGCCATGTCCGAACTCCTTACCAAGCACCACCCCGACTCGCCGAACGGCCAGGATGACGTGTCCAAGAACACCTCCGGCAATCCGGGTTTTACCGATATCCTCAATGTCCGCCTGTCGCGCCGCAATGTCCTCAAGGGCGGTTTCGGCCTGGCCGCAAGCAGTTTCATGAGTGTCGGCCTGGCCGGTTGCCTGAGCAACAGCAAGAGCGACGACAGCAATGACAGCTTCAGCCTCGGCTTCACTGTCGTCGCCAAGAGTCTGGCCGACGTGCTGAGTATTCCGACCGGCTACACTGCGCAATATCTCTATCGCACCGGCGACCCGATCAACCTGGCCACTGCCGCCTATGCCAACGACGGCACGGATACCGCCGCCAGCTTCGAATTCCGCGCCGGCGACCACCATGACGGCATGGCCTTTTTCGGACTGAACAGCGCCGGCCTGGCCAAGGACCTGACTAACTCGAACCGTGGCGTGCTGTGCATGAACCACGAGAACATCAATCAGCAGTTCCTGCACACGGCCGCCGACTATACGGCCGGCATCGTCAACACCGCCCGCGTCGCTGACCAGATCGACAAGGAAGTCCATGCCCATGGCGTCTCGGCCATCGAGATCGTGCGCAGCAGCAATTTCTCGGTCAACAAGCTGTCCGGCTTCAACCGTCGCTACACCGCCGCTTCGCCGATGGACATCGCCGGCCCGGCCAGCGGCGACAGCCTGCTCGTCACCCCTTATTCGACAGCCGGCACTGCCACACGCGGCACATTGAACAATTGCGCCAATGGTGTCACGCCGTGGGGCACCTACCTGACCTGCGAAGAAAACTGGGCCGGCTACTTCAAGCGCCCGGCCAGTTCGACGCTCGGCACCAACGCCGCCGCCGCGCAAAACCGCTACATCGGCTCAGGCTCCAGCAACGGCAGCTACGGGTGGGCCAACCCGGCTGGCGGCGACCTCTCTGCTACCGGTCTCTACGACCGCTGGAACCTCAACCTGACCGGCGCCGACAGCACCCTCGATTATCGCAATGCCGCCAACACCTTCGGCTGGGTCGTCGAGATCGATCCCTTCGCACCCGCCACCACGCCGCGCAAACGCACTGCCATGGGCCGCTTCGGTCACGAAGGTGCAATGCCGGCCAAGGCCGTCGCCGGCAAGCCCATCGTTTTCTACATGGGTGACGACGCGATCGGCGAATACATCTACAAGTATGTTTCGACGAGCAACTGGGATGCCGCCGATGCCAATGGCGGCATGACCGCCGGCGACAAGTATCTCAACGACGGCAAGCTCTACGTCGCGACCTTCGCCGCCGACGGCAGCGGCACCTGGACCGAGCTGAACATCAGCAACACCCAGATCTCCGGTTACGCCAACTACACCTTCGCCAACCAGGCCGACGTGCTGATCAACTGCCGCCTGGCCGCCGATGCGGTCGGCGCAACCTCGATGGACCGTCCGGAATGGGCCGGCGTACATCCGGTGACCGGTGACGTGTACGTGACCCTGACCAAGAATGCCGACCGCGGCAAGACCGGCAACTTCAACAGCGGCAAGTCGCGCGCCCTCGACGCCGCCAACCCGCGCTACTACGATGATGGCGAAGGCAACAAGGGCAACCCGAACGGCCACATCATCCGCATGCGCGAAACCACGAGCAATCCGGCTGCGACGACCTTCAACTGGGACATCTACCTGTTCGGTGCCGAAACCGGTCTCGACACGACCTCGATCAACATCTCGGGCCTGACCGACGACAACGACTTTTCCGCCCCGGACGGTCTCTGGTTCAGCCAGGCCATTCCCGGCCTGATGTGGCTGCAGACCGACGACGATGCCTACACCGACGTCACCAACTGCATGATGCTGGCCGCCCTGCCCGGCGCCTACGGGGACGGCGGCGCGGTCAGCGTCGCCAACCTGGCCGTACCGGCCGCCGGCCCGGCCAACCAGACGATCACCACCTACGCCGGCAAGGATGCCAGCAACGCCACGCTGCGCCGCTTCCTGGTCGGACCGAAGGGCTGCGAAATCACCGGCATCAGCGAAACACCGGATGGCAAGACGATCTTCGTCAATATCCAGCACCCGGGTGAGCGCACCCTGGCCAGCGATGTGGCCAACAACGCCACCGCCAGCTACCAGAGCCACTGGCCGGAAGGCGGTACGGCACGGCCGCGCTCGACGACCGTTGTCATCACCAAGAACGACGGCGGCCTGATCGGTTCCTGAGTTCTTTCAAGCCCGAAAA
Source organism: Quatrionicoccus australiensis (assembly GCF_020510525.1). Taxonomy (NCBI): domain Bacteria; kingdom Pseudomonadati; phylum Pseudomonadota; class Betaproteobacteria; order Rhodocyclales; family Azonexaceae; genus Quatrionicoccus; species Quatrionicoccus australiensis. The sequence goes on along the minus strand of NZ_CP075188.1, from coordinate 1,395,686 downwards.
GCTGCCGCGCGCGAGTGCGGCAGCTTTTTTCGTTTACGGCAGCGGTCGACCGCTGGAAAACAGGCTTTTTCAGCGCGTCGACCGTACAGCAACAATTTCTGACAATTGCGTACACGGCAGCGGTAATCGGTACGCCACCGCGCCGCGTTATTCGGCTCATCAAGACCACAACGAGCCAGACCATGAAAAAAGCCACCGCCCTTCTCCTCGCCGCCAGCCTTGCCCTGGGCAGCATCGGTACCGCCCAGGCCGACTGGGGACGCCACGGCGGCTACGGCGGCCACCGCGATTACCGTCCGGGACCGGAACGGCATCACCATCACGGCCACCGCGGCGGCCCGGGCTGGATCGGTCCGGCGGCAGCCCTCGCCATCGCCGGCCTGGCGGTCGGTGCGGTCGCCTACAACCAGTACCAGCCCGCCCCGGTCTATATCGCACCGCCCCCGCCGCCGGTGCGCATCCAGCCGGCCGCCGGCAACTGGTATTACTGCGGCTCGGCCGGCGAATACTATCCCTACGTCCAGTATTGCCCGGAAGGCTGGCAGCCGGTCATGCCGCCGCGCTGAGCGGGACGATCAAGGCAAAATAAAAACGGGCCCGCCGGGCCCGTTTCTCTTTGCCGCAGGAATGACGCCCTGCAGACATGACCGGCGACGCCGGTTAATTGAATGGATGCTGCTTGAGAATGGTCTCGTCGCGCTCCGGGCCGGTCGACACGATGGCGATCGGCACCTGGCACAGTTCCTCGAGGCGATTCAGGTAATTGCGGGCGCCCTGCGGCAGGTCTTCCCAGCGCTTGACGCGGAAGGTCGTGCCTTCCCAGCCCGGCATGGTTTCGTAGATCGGCACGCAGCGTGCGACGTCGTCGGCACCGATCGGCAGCAGATCGACCACCTTGTCACCCAGCTGGTAGCCGGTGCAGATCTTGATTTCCTTGAGGCCGTCGAGCACGTCGAGCTTGGTGATGCACAGGCCGGTCAGGCCGTTGATGCGGGCCGAACGACGCAGCAGTGCAGCGTCGAACCAGCCGCAACGGCGCTTGCGCCCGGTGACCGTGCCGAATTCCTTGCCGACCGAGAACATCTGGTGGCCCGGCGTGCCTTCGGTGTCGATATCCAGCTCACTCGGGAAAGGACCGCCACCGACGCGCGTGCAGTAGGCCTTGGTGATGCCCAGCACGTAATGCAGCATGCCCGGACCGACGCCGGCACCCGCTGCTGCCTGACCGGCAACACAGTTGGACGAGGTGACGAACGGGTAGGTACCGTGGTCAATGTCGAGCAGCGTGCCCTGGGCGCCTTCGAACAGCATGTTCTGGCCGGCAGCATGCGCGTCGTACAGCGCGGCAGAGACGTCGACGACGAGCGGCTTGATGAACTCGGCATCCGCCATCGCCTGGTCGTAGACGGCCTGGAAGTCGACCGGTTCGGCCTTGAAATACTCGGTCAGCACGAAGTTGTGATACTCCAGCACTTCCTTGAGCTTCTCGGCGAAACGTTCCGGATAGAACAGGTCATAGACGCGCAGGCCGCGACGGGCGACCTTGTCTTCGTAGCTCGGGCCGATGCCCTTGCCGGTCGTGCCGATCTTCTTGTCGGCACACTTGGCGCCTTCGCGCGCCTTGTCGATGGCCGAATGGTACGGCAGGATGATCGGGCAGCCCGGGCTGATCTTGAGGCGCGAGCGGACATCGATGCCGCCCTTCTCGAGCTCGGCAATTTCCGAAATCAGGTGGTGGATGTCGAGCACGACACCATTGCCGATGTAGCAATCGACGCCATCACGCACGATGCCCGACGGCACCAGATTGAGCTTGTAGACCTGCTCGCCGACAACCAGCGTATGGCCGGCATTGTGGCCACCCTGGAAGCGGACCACACCCTTGGCGTGGTCGGTCAGCCAGTCGACGATCTTCCCCTTGCCCTCATCACCCCACTGGGTGCCCACCACAATGACATTCTTGGCCATTTTTATTAATCCTCTTGTATTGCTTCAATAATCCATTGCCCACCGACCTGGACCAGCTTGCGGTCGCAGAACGGACCCTCGCAGGCTGTTTCGCCGGGGAGAAGTTCGACGACGATCTCGCCCTGCTCGCGCAGGGCGGCGATCAGCGCCGCCAGTGTCTTGTCGTGGCCGGCAGCGCCAGCCAGGATGGCGCCTTGCACCTTGCCCGGTGCGACCAGGCGCACCACTTCACGCAGATCCATCGAGAAACCGGTGGCCGGACGCGCCCGCCCGAAAGCCTTGCCGGCGCCGTCGTAACGCCCGCCCAGCGCGATCGCGGCCGGATAGTCCGGGCAGTAGGCGGCGAAGACCACGCCATTGTGATAGTGATAGCCGCGCAGATCCGACAGGTCGATCGAGAACGGCAGTTCCGGCGCTGCTTCGACGAGGTGACGCAAACCGTCGAGCGCCGCCGTGATCGCCGGCAAGGCCGGCAGTTCGGCCTGGGCCCGGGCCAGCACCCCGACGTCGCCATAAAGCAGCGGCAGCGCCTGCAGGGCTTCGCGGTAGGGCGAGGCAACGCCGGCACAGGCTTCGATCAGCCCCGGCACATCCTTGGCACGCAACAGGCTGAGCACATTTTCTTCGGCATCCGGCGCCAGTCCGGCCGCTTCGGCCAGGGCGCGGAAGATGCCGACATGGCTGAGGTCGACCCGGCTGAGCGGCAGCTTGATTTTGGCAAAGGCTCCGGCCATCAGGCGAATGATCGCCAGGTCGGCCTCGATGCCGGCAAAACCGTACAGCTCGGCACCGATCTGCAGCGGCTCGCGACCGGCCGAAACCGAGGCCGGCAGGGTATGCAGCACGCTGTCGCAATAGCACAGGCGGGTCACGCCCTGGTGGTTGAGCAGGTGGGCGTCGATGCGCGCCGCCTGCGGCGTGATGTCGGCGCGTACGCCCATCGTCCGGCCGGAAAGCTGATCGACCAGCTTGAAGGTGCGCAGGTTCAGATCCTGGCCGGCGCCGGTCAACAGCGACTCCAGGTATTCCAGCATCGGCGGCATGACAAATTCGAAACCGCCGGCCCGGAAATGATCCAGGACGGTACGGCGCAGTTGCTCGATGCGAGCGGCTTCCGCCGGCAGGGCATCAGCGATGTATTCAGGTAACAGCCAGTTCATGCGAAGACCATGAGCAGGACCAGACCGATGATCATCGACGTCAAGCCGACGAAACGGATCTGTCCATCCGAAAATTGAATGAGGCGGCGAAAGGTTTCACGCCACGCCGCCGGGGCTATAAAGGGCATCAGGCCTTCGAGCACCAGCATCAGTGCGAAGGCCAGCAGCAGGGTCGAGGTCATTTGCCTTTGTCGGCGCCGCGTCCAAGACTCTTCATGTACTTGAAGAAGTCGGAGTTGGGTTCAACCACCATCACGTCGCCCTTGTTCTTGAAGCTGCCGCGATAAGCTTCCAGACTGCGGTAGAAGGCATAGAACTCGGGACTCTGACCGAACGCACCGGCATAGATCGCCGACGCCTTGGCATCGCCCTCGCCCTTGATCTTCTGCGCATCACGGTAGGCGTCGGCGATGATGATTTCACGCTGACGATCGGCATCGGCGCGAATCTTTTCCGCCTCGGCCGAACCTTCCGAACGCAGTTCGTTGGCAACGCGCTTGCGCTCCGCTTCCATGCGGCGATAGACGGCATCGCTCACTTCGCTGGGCAATTCGACACGCTTGACGCGGACATCGACGATCTGGACACCGATCTTGCGTGCATCGGCATCGGCCTTTTCGCGCATCTGCTCCATGATCTTGTCACGCTCGCCGGACACGACATCATGCACGGTCCGCTTGCCAAATTCTTCACGCAAACCGGCGTTGACCGTCTGGTTCAGACGGGTCTTGGCACGCGACTCGTCGCCGCCGACCGAGATGTAATAGAGCTTCGGATCAACGATGCGCCACTTGATGTAGGAGTCGACCAGCACGTTCTTTTTCTCGGAGGTGATGAAACGCTCCGGCTCGGCATTGTCGAGCGTGATGATGCGCTTTTCGAAGAAACGCACGTTCTGGATCAGCGGAATCTTGAAATTCATCCCCGGCTCGGTGATCACCTGCTTGACTTCACCCAGCTGGAAGACGACAGCGAACTGGCGCTGATCAACGGTAAATACCGACATCGCAATGACCACCAGCACGCTGGCGATCAAGGCACCGATCAAATTGATACGCGGACTCATCAACGACTCTCCCGATCACGCGAGCTCAGCGAGCCTTCACGCGAACTACCTGAATACGACTTGCCGCCAACCGCAGGTGCCTGCTCGAGCTGCGGCGGCACTTCCGACGACAGCGGCGTGGCCGGCCGGCCGGACTGGATCGAAGTCGGCGTTTCGGCCGCAACGGCAGCCGTCGCTGCCGTGGCCTGCATCAGCTTGTCGAGCGGCAAGTAAAGCAGGTTGCCCTGTCCCTTGGCATCGATCAGCACCTTGCTGGTGCTCGAATAAACCTGCTGCATGGTTTCCAGATACATGCGCTGACGGGTCACTTCCGGCGCCTTCGCGTACTCGGTCTGAACCTGCTTGAAGCGCGAGGCATCACCTTCCGCCGTCGAAATGACGCGCTGCTTGTGACCGTTGGCTTCTTCCATCAGGCGTGCGGCGGTACCCTTGGCTTTCGGAATCACGTCATTGGCGTAAGCTTGGCCTTCGTTCTTTTGCCGTTCACGATCCTGGCCAGCCTTGACGGCATCATCGAAGGCCGCCTGTACCTGCTCCGGCGGCTGCGCATTCTGCATCGTCACCTTGGAAATCAGGATGCCGCTCTTGTAGCGATCCAGAATGTCCTGCATCAGCTTGGAAGCCTGGGTCGCAATCTGCTCGCGACCTTCATAGAGCACGAAATCCATCTTGCTCTTGCCGACGATCTCGCGCACCGCCGTTTCGGCAGCGCCCATCACGGCTTCATCCGGCGAACGATTGTTGAACAGGTATTCGACCGGATCCTTCAGGATGTACTGCACGGCAAACTGGATGTTTACGATGTTTTCATCATCGGTCAGCATCAGGGCTTCTTTCAGCACCTTGTTGCGCTCGCTGCCGCGATAACCGATTTCGACAGTACGCACACCGTTCAGATTGACGATTTCGTGCGACTGCACCGGATAGGGAAAACGCCAGCGCAGGCCCGGCTCGGTCGTTTCATGGAAACTGCCGAACTGGAGCACGATGCCGCGCTGCGAAGCATCGACAATATAAAAGCCGGAAACCAGCCAGACAGCGGCAACCAGGGCGCCGAGCAAACCGACACCACCACCGAGAAAACGCGGATTGAAATCGAACTGCGGCAGACGCGGACCATCACCGCCGCCATTACCGCCACCACCGGTCTTCTTGCCGAACATGCCGGACAATTTGCGGTTGAAATCACGCCACAACTCTTCCAGATCGGGCGGTCCGTCATTGGGACGACGCGGGTCGCCACCACCGGATTTGTCACCGTCGTTACCACCACGGTTGCCCCACTGCGGGTCGTTGAGCGACATAAATATACCTAGGGTCGGAATCATGGATGTCGGGTATCAGCTTATGTAATCTTGTTGGGCTTCGCGTTCTGCCGCCGCCAGCTCACGCTGGCGACTTTCGGCCTTGGCCCGGGCAAATTCGGCAAGGGATTCACGCAACAAATCCAGGCCGTCTCCTGCCCGCGCACTGACGCGAACGCGCGCGATAGTACCATACTCGTCCCGCTCGACTCCCGGCGCAGCCTCGGTCAGATCGATCTTGTTCCAGACGATGACCTGCCGCACCTGACGGGCGCCAATCTCTTCAAGTACCTTGTTCACTTCAAACATCTGTTCATCTCGGGCATGGCTCGCGCTATCCACGATATGCAGCAGCAGATCGGCATCGGTGGCCGCCTCCAGTGTGGCATGAAAGGCATCAACGAGCGAGTGCGGCAGATCACGGATAAAGCCCACCGTGTCCGAAATGACAATATTGCCAGCCCCTTCGACCCATAGCTTGCGCGACGTGGTATCCAGGGTGGCGAACAACTGGTTGGCAGCAAAAACCCCTGCATGGGTCAGCGCATTGAACAGCGTAGACTTGCCGGCATTGGTGTAACCGACCAGCGAAACACTGAGCACATCACCACGCAAACGGGCTTTTCTTTGCACGTTTCGCTGCCGGGAAAGCTTTTCCAGACGCTCCTTCAGCAACTTGACACGGTTGCCGAGCAAACGCCGGTCGGTTTCAAGCTGTTTCTCGCCCGGACCGCGCATGCCGATACCGCCACGCTGGCGCTCAAGGTGAGTCCAGCCACGGACCAGCCGGGTGGATAAATGCTCGAGTTGCGCCAGTTCGACCTGCAACTTGCCCTCTGCACTCGAGGCGCGCAGGGCAAAGATATCGAGAATCAGACTGGTACGATCGATCACGCGACATTTGAGTTCGCGTTCGAGATTACGTTCCTGCGCCGGTGAAAGTTCATGATTGAAAATCACCAGGTCGGCTTCGCCGGCACGCAATGTTGCAGCGATTTCCAGGACCTTGCCTTTGCCGGCAAAGGTTTTCGGGTCCGGGCTGTGCCGCGGGCCAAAAACCTCGGCGACAACGACAGCCCCCGCCGACTCGGCAAGCAGCCGGACTTCTTCCAGCTGATCCTGCAAATCAGGCTGGCCGAAGTCAAGCTGAACGATCACCGCACGTTCACCGGCGGCGGGTCGTTCATTCATGGGTGTTTCCGGAAGTCAAATAAAGAGGCCCGCGAGCAACGCGGGCCACAAGACGGGGAAAAATTATTCCGCCGCCTGTTCTTGCTGGAGGTTAACCGGACGGGCCGGAACCACCGTGGAAATTGCGTGCTTGTACACCATCTGGGTCACGGTGTTCTTGAGCAGTACGACGTACTGGTCGAACGATTCAACCTGGCCCTGCAATTTGATCCCGTTGACCAGGTAAATCGAAACGGGAACGTGCTCGCGACGGAGAGCGTTAAGGAAGGGGTCTTGTAAAAGTTGCCCTTTGTTGCTCATGGTGTGGACTCCATGTGTGTTGTTATGAGATGCCTAATGTACCCAAAATTACTTGGCCGTGGCGAAGAATTTACGGATTAGTTTTTATCTTTGTCGGCAAACGGATTTTTCGCGGTCACGAACTGGATTCGCAAGGGAGTTCCATGCAATTTGAAGGCTTCGCGGAAAGTATTTTCGAGATAACGACGATAGCTGTCCTTGATCTGGTCAACCGCATTGCCGTGAATGACGATGATCGGCGGATTCGAGCCGCCCTGGTGGGCGTAGCGCGGCTTCGGCCGGAACAGGCCATGCTTGGGCGGCGCCTGACGGGCGACGGCATCGGCCAGGACGCGAGCCAGACGCGGCGTCGACATTTTGGTCATCGCCGCGGCGAAGGCGGCATCGACCGAGCGGAAGACCGACTCGAGACCGATGTTTTCCTTGGCCGAAACGAAATGGAACTTGGCAAAATCGAGGAACTTCAGCTTGCGCTGCAGGACCAGGCGGGTCTGCTCGCGGGTGTAGGAATCGAGGCCGTCCCACTTGTTGACCGCAACGACCAGGGCGCGTCCGGATTGCACGATGAAATCGGCAATATGGGCATCCTGCTCGGACACATCAGCCTGCGCGTCGACCATCAGGATGACGACATGGGCGTCTTCAATCGCCTGCAGGGTCTTCACCACCGAAAACTTCTCGATCGACTCGAAGACCTTGCCGCGCTTGCGCATGCCGGCCGTATCGACGAGCACGTACTTGCGGCCGCCCCGCTCGAAATCGATTTCGATCGAGTCGCGGGTCGTACCCGGCGCATCGAAGGCGATGACGCGCTCTTCGCCAAGCAGCGTATTGATCATCGTCGATTTGCCGACATTCGGCCGACCAACAATGGCGACGCGGATGGCGTCGGATTTCGCTTCTTCTTCCTCGGGCTCGGGGAAGGTATCGAGCGCCAGATCGACCAGGCCGCGCACACCTTCGCCATGCGCGGCGGAAATGGCATACGGCTCACCCAACCCAAGCTCGTGGAAATCGGCCTCGACCATGCCGGAATTGAGGCCTTCCGCCTTGTTGACCGCGACGATGACCGGGCGCGCCAGGCGCCGCAGCTTGTTGGCGATTTCCTTGTCGTGCGGGGTCAGGCCGGTACGACCATCGACCACGAAGATCACGGCATCGGCTTCGGCAATCGCCTGCTCGGTCTGGCGCGCCATTTCGTGCAGGATGCCTTCCTTGATCAACGGTTCGAAACCGCCGGTATCGACCACCAGGTAAGGCTTGCGCCCAAGCTTGCCGTGACCGTAGTGACGGTCGCGGGTCAGACCCGGCAGATCGGCGACGATCGCGTCACGTGACTTGGTCAGGCGATTGAAAAGCGTGGATTTGCCGACATTGGGTCGGCCAACCAGGACTAGCGTAGGTTTCATTGGGCCTCTATAGCGCTCAGATTGCCGCCACTGGTCTGCACCAGGAAACCGGAACCAAGCTGTTGTACCGGCGCACGGACTGGCGTGCCATCGGTTTTCTGACGGCCGACAAAACTGCCATCTTCGCGTGAAAGGAAGTGCACGAGACCTTCGCCATCGGCAACAACCACGTTGCTGCGATAGACGGCCGGGCCGGAAACACGTCGATTCAGGAGTTTGTCCTGCTTCCACAGGCTGCTGCCGGAAAGGCGGTCAAGTGCATAAACGGCACCCTTGTCATCGGTCACAAACAGGTAGCGCCCGTCGAGCGCCACACCGGTCGCCGACGAGATATCGCGCGACCAGATCAGGGCACCGCTCTGACCGAGGTCAAAACAGGCAACCCGCCCCTGGAAGGCGACAGCGCAAACCTGGCGCCCGTCAATCGCCGGCGGCGCGACGACATCGGCCACGCGGTCAAGCTCGGTGGCGCCCTTCGGCAAGGCAACCGCGCCCTCCCAGACCGGCGCACCATTCTGCAGGCTGAGAGCAACCAGTTTGCCGCCGGGGAAACCGACGAACACATAACTGTCGGCGAACACCGGAGAGCCGGCGCTGCGCACCGACAAGGTCGGCGTCGAACGCTGGTACACCCACTTGCGGCCACCATCGCCACCATCGAACAGGAAAACGCGGTTGTCACCGCTCTTCACGGCCACACCATCATCGCCCACCGTCGGTGCAGCCAGCACCTCGCTGGAGACTCTGGCCTGCCAGAGCGGCTTGCCATCCACCGCCGAGAACGCCAGGACATCGCCCTTGGCCGTACCGACCACTACCAGACGGGCATTGGCACCCACGCCGGCGGACAGGGGCTGACCCGCATCGATCTTCCAGACGGTTTTGCCCTCTTCCAGCTTGTGGACCGTTCCGTCCCGGGCAGCGGCGTAAACCGACTTGCCAACGATGGCCGGTGCGAAGCTGTAACTGCCGGCCTTGCCTACGCCAGCCGACCACTGCACACGCAGTTCGAGAGCATCCTTGATCGGCTGCAGCGGCGTCATCTTCGGACCGGAACTGGAAAACGGATTGATCGCGTCAATCCCGTCGGAAATGGTGGCGCAACCGGACAAGCCGGCGGCAATCAGCAGGACAAGCAGGCGACGTGACATCAGGCGGCCTCCCCCAGGCTATCGAGCTTTTGTTGCAGCAGTTCACGCGCCGGACCGGCCTTGGCTTCGCCCTTGTCGAGGGCTGCCTGATAGGCGGTGCGGGCTTCGGCTTTCTTGCCCTGTGCGGTCAGGACATCACCCTTCGACTCGAGGAAGCGAGCAGCAAAGACAGCGGCGTGGGTTGCCTCAAGTTGCTTCAGAGCGGCATCGTATTCCTTTTCGTCCAGCAGGACCGCAACCAGACGCAGGCGGGCGAGATCGCGAACCTCATCCTTGCCGTTGTCAGCCGCCCAACTCAACTGGGCGCGTGCCGTTTTCAGGTCGCCGGCCTCGAATAACTGCTTCGCAGCCAGCAAGGCGCCGAGCCCGGCGTAGCTGGTACGGCCGAATTTCTCGGCCAGCTCGCCGGCAGCGGCCTTGACCTTTGCCGTATCCTGCGTTGCCACGGCCTGTTCCAGCACGCCATAGATGGCAGAAGCCTGGGCCGACTGACTGCGCTGGTACCAGTTCCAGCCTTGCCAGCCGATGGCGCCAATCGATGCAGCCACCACCACCGAGGTGAAAAGATTGCCGTACATCTTCCACCAGGTTTTCAGGGAATCAATCTGTTCCTGCTCTTCGAGGTCCAAATGCGCCATGTGCTTATTCCTCTTCGCTGTCTGCGTCTGAATCAATCAATTGATCGATGATGGCTTCGGCCAGATCATCGACTTTAAGTTTCTGCTGCGCCGAACCTTCGGCCCGCAACGACTTGAGCTGCGCCTCACCGGTCGACGCCTCGTCATCGCCAATAATGACGGCAAAGCCGGCGCCACTGCCATCGGCTTTTTTCATTTGCGACTTGAAGCTGCCACCACCGCAATGCAGCAGCACGTCAATCCCCTGGTCACGCAAGCCTTCGGCAACACGGAAGGCAAGGCGGGCCGCGGCTTCGCCCTGATGCACAAGGTACACGTCCGGCGCCGGGGCAGCCGGCTCGCCACCGGAATCCTTGATCAGCGCGATCAGGCGCTCGACGCCCATGGCAAAACCGCAGGCCGGCGTCGGCTTGCCGCCCAGTTGCTCGACCAGGCCGTCGTAACGACCACCGGCGCAAACCGTGCCCTGGGCGCCGAGCTTGTCGGTGACCCATTCAAAAACGGTCAGGTTGTAATAGTCCAAGCCACGCACCAGACGCGGATTGATCTTGAACGGGATACCAGCATCACGCAGGATGGCCTGCACGCCTTCGAAATGCGCCAGCGATTCGGCACCGAGATAATCGATCAGTTTCGGCGCAGCAGCACACAACGCCTGCATGGCCGGATTCTTGGTATCGAGAATGCGCAGCGGATTGGTGTGCAAACGACGCTTGGCGTCTTCGTCGAGCAGTTCGGCGCTGGCTTCGAAATAGGCGATCAACGCCGCACGATGCTGGGCACGCTCAGCCGGCTGACCGAGACTGTTGATCTGCAGCTCGATGCCATCCAGCCCGAGGTCGTTCCACAGACGGGCGCCCATCAGGATCATTTCGGCATCGATATCCGGCCCGGCGATGCCGAAAGACTCGACACCGACCTGATGAAACTGGCGATAACGCCCTTTCTGCGGCCGCTCATGCCGGAACATCTGGCCCATGTAGTACAGGCGTTGTGTCTGGCGTGCTGCCAGATTGTGTTCGATGACGGCCCGCACGCAACCGGCCGTGCCTTCCGGACGCAGGGTCAACGCCTCACCGTTCAGGCCATCGATGAAGGAATACATTTCCTTCTCGACGATATCGGTCACTTCACCGATGGCACGTTTAAAGAGCGGCGTCGGCTCGACGATGGGCATGCGGATCGGACGATAACCGTAGCTCTTCAGCCACGACCGAATGGTGTCCTCGAACAGTTCCCAGAAGGCGGCTTCGTCGGGCAGGACGTCGTTCATCCCGCGCACGGCTTGCAATGTTTGACTCATGACTTCAGTTTCTTGGTGTAGGTACGCGCCACATAGCGCTCGATGATCTGCTTGAATTCGTTGGCGATATTGTCGCCCTTGAGCGTGACGGTCTTCTGACCATCCTCATAGACCGGCGCCGACGGCGCTTCGCCGGTACCCGGCAGGGAAATGCCGATATTGGCGTGCTTGGACTCACCCGGACCATTGACGATGCAACCCATGACGGCCAAGGTCATATTCTCGGCGCCGTCGTATTGCAGCTTCCACTCCGGCATCTTGGCGCGCACGAAATCCTGCACCTCGCCTGCCAGTTCCTGGAAGAAGGTCGACGTCGTCCGACCACAACCGGGACAGGCCGCAACCATCGGCGTAAAGGCGCGCAAGCCCATGGTCTGCAGGATTTCCTGGGCGACGATCACTTCCTGGGCGCGCGAACCACCCGGTTCGGGTGTCAGGGAAACACGGATGGTATCGCCGATGCCTTCCTGCAGCAGCACGGACAACGCAGCCGTCGACGCAACGATGCCCTTCGACCCCATACCCGCCTCGGTCAACCCGAGATGCAGGGCATAATCCGCGCGCCTGGCCAGCTCACGATAGATGGCGATCAAATCCTGGACACTCGACACCTTGCAGGACAGGATGATTTTCTCGCCGGCCAGACCAACTTCCTCTGCCTTGGCTGCGGACTCGAGCGCCGAGGTAACCATCGCATGGCGCATCATTTCGGTTGCATCCAGTGGCACCGCCTTGCGACTGTTCTCGTCCATGATGCGGGCCAGCAATTCCTGGTCGAGACTGCCCCAATTGACACCGATACGCACCGGCTTGTCATAGCGGCAGGCCAACTCGACCATCTGGGCGAATTGCTCATCCTTCTTCTTGCCGAAACCGACGTTGCCGGGATTGATCCGGTACTTGGCCAAGGCTTCGGCACAGGCCGGATGCTCGGTGAGCAGGCGATGACCGTTGTAATGGAAGTCGCCGATCAGCGGCACATTGCAGTTCATCCGGTCGAGATGCTCTCGCACTTTCGGCACGGCCGCGGCAGCTTCCGGCGAATTGACGGTGATGCGCACCAGTTCCGAACCGGCACGCGCCAACTCGGCACACTGAATGGCTGTCGCCAGATAGTCGGCGGTATCGGTATTGGTCATCGACTGCACGACGACCGGCGACTTGCCACCCAGTTCGACGTGACCAACGCGACAAACGCGGGTCAAACGTTTTTCCACAGCACTCACAAACTACTCCAGAACCAACCGGGCGACATCGCCACGCGTATAGGGCGCCAGATCGACGGTCTGACCGTGCCAGAACAACTTGACCCCGGGCGCAAAACCCACCACCAGGGAGAACGGCCCCTGACCGGAAACGCTCTGCTCTGAAACCGCCTGACCGCGCTGCGAAAAGATGACCTTGCCATCGCGATCACGCACTTCGACCCAGGATTCCTTTTCAAAAACAAAGCGCATATCCGGCGCACCGGCTACCTGCAAGGACTTTTCCGCCACCGGCATTGCCGCTTGCGGCGCCACGGCGTCGGCCGCTGGCGTCTCAGCCTGCGGATTCATGACCTGCTGCGGCGTCGTGCCCGGCGGGAAAACCGGTTCGCTGGCAGGCGCCGGTTCGACCACAGCAACCGGAGCCACTTCGTCCTTGCGGGCCAGCGAACTGATCAGCTCCTGAACACTGTCACGCCAGACCGAGAGGTCGTTCGGCAACAGGAAATATATCAGCGCCGCGAATACCACCAGCAGACCACCGCTCAGCACGACCATCCGGTCGCGCCGGGAAATACCGGGCCCGCCTTGCGGCATCGCGGTCTGTTGCGAATCCGCCTCGCCCAAACGACTGACCGGCTTCTCGAGTACCGCATCAAGCTGGCTCATCAACGGCAAAGGATTGATTTGTACGAAGCGGGCATAGTTGCGCACGAAACCACGCACAAAGGTCGCGCCCGGCAACACTTGCCAGTCACCACGCTCCAGCGCTTCAAGCTGGCGCACGCCCAGTTTCAGGGTGGCAGCGACTTCCGACAGGGCGATACCACGTGCCTCGCGTGCCGCACGCAACTGTGCGCCAACCGCGGGCATGACCGGCAAGACATCCTGGCCGGCATCTTCCACTGCGCGCTCGCCAATATCCATCTCTTCACTCATTAATAATTGCCCTTCAGGAATTCCTGATATTCATCCGAGGTCGGATAGCGACTCCGCAATTGGGAGGCGTAACCACTTTCAGCAGAACGATTGCCCAGCTTGCGTTCGATCCGCACCCCCAGCCAAAGCGCTTCTGATGTCGGAGGCTCCATCTGCTTGAGCGCCTCGCTCAGATAGATGCGCGCCTCTTCATTGATGCCTCGCTGAAAAAACAGCTTGGCCAATTGCAGACGCGGGCCGGGCGCACCATCGCGCGCGAAACGCAGGGCGTTGAGCAAATACCCCTCTGCGCCCTGCACGTCTCCGGCCTTCAAGGCGCAGGTGCCGGCATTGGCATAGGCTCGATCAGGCGTTTCATAGAGCGGGTTTTTCAGGGCCTGCAGAAAGTAGGCAATGGACTGGCGCTCCTTGCCGGTCTCGCAGAGATACCAACCGTAGTTATTATTGACTTCGGGATCGTTAGGCGCGAGGTTCAGTGCATAACGAAAATCTTCCTCGGCCTTGGGGTAATCACGCAGTTGCGTATAGACCAAGCCGCGCACACTGTAGGCCGAAACAAATCCGGGGTCGGCCTTGATGGCGATACCAAGCTCATCCAGTGCAGCCGCCATGTGCCCGCTCTGGAAATACATGCCCCCCAACTCGGTATGAATCTTGGCACGATTTCTCGGATCACCGGAATTCTGGCTACGGTTAGTCGGCTGACTATCGTAAATCTGCCCAAAAACCGGGAAAACACAGAAAACACTGAGAAGAACGCCGGCGATCCGGCTTTTCAGCACAACACGCTTCATGACCTGGCCTCCTTGAGCGGAATCACCCGCCCGGCAGTACGTTTGGTCTTGTCCATGACCTGACCGGCCAGCTGGCCGCAGGCTGCATCAATATCATCACCACGGGTCTTGCGGGTCGTGGTGACGATGCCAGCCCCCATCAGGATGTCGGCAAAACGCCGCACCCGCTCGGCCGAAGAACGGCGAAACGGCGAGCCCGGAAAGGGATTGAAGGGAATCAGGTTGAACTTGCAATGCACCTGCCTGACCAGCGCCAGCAGTTCGCGGGCATGCGCATCGCTGTCATTGATACCGTCGAGCATGATGTACTCGAAGGTAATGAAATCGCGCGGCGCCTTGTCCAGATAACGCTGGCAGGCAGCCATCAGCTCTTTCAACGGGTACTTCTGGTTGATCGGCACGATCTGGTCGCGCAGCTTGTCGTTCGGCGCATGCAGCGAGACAGCCAAGGCAACCGGGCACTCATCGCCCAGACGATCCATGACCGGCACCAGGCCGGAGGTGGATACGGTGACGCGACGCCGCGACAGACCGTAAGCGTTGTCGTCGAGCATCAGCTTCAAGGCGGCAACGGAATTTTCGAAATTGGCGAGCGGCTCGCCCATGCCCATCAGCACAACGTTGGAAATGACCCGTTCGTCGCCGTGGACCGCACCGAGTGCGTGATTGGCCTGCCACAGCTGGCCAATGATTTCCGCCACCGTCAGGTTACGGTTGAAACCCTGCTTGCCGGTCGAACAGAAGGCGCAGTCAAGCGCGCAGCCGGCCTGCGTCGAAATGCACAAGGTGCCGCGATCATCTTCGGGAATGAACACCGTTTCGACGGCATTGCCATTGCCGACATCAATCAGGAACTTGCGCGTGCCGTCGTCCGACAACTTGTCGGAAACGACCGTCGGCGGCATCACAACAGCCCGCTGCTTGAGTTTCTCGCGCAGGCTCTTGGCAATATCGGTCATGGCATCAAAGTCCGCCACGCCGGAACGATGGATCCAGCGCAAGACCTGGCGGGCGCGGAAGGGCTTCTCGCCTTGTTCGGCGAACCAGGCGGTCAGGCTTTCGCCATCGAGATCAAGTAGGTTTTGCATAGGATTCAGGACGCAGGATCGAGCTTTTTGCTGCCGGCTCGATCCTCGATCCTAGTAGCTGCTCTTAGCGGCCAGCGTAAACATTCATGCCCGGGAAGAAGAAACCGATTTCAACAGCGGCGGTTTCCGGGGCATCTGAGCCGTGCACGGCGTTGGCATCGATCGATTCGGCGAAATCAGCGCGGATGGTGCCGGCGTCAGCCTTCTTCGGATCGGTCGCGCCCATCAGTTCGCGATTCTTGGCGATGGCGTTTTCGCCTTCCAGAACCTGGATCATCACCGGACCGGAAATCATGAAGGAAACCAGATCCTTGAAGAAAGGACGCTCCTTGTGCACGCCGTAGAACTGACCGGCTTCCTGCGGCGACAACCAGGCCATCTTGGAGGCAACGATCTTCAGACCGTTGGTTTCAAAACGGGAGTAGATCTTGCCGATAACGTTCTTGGCAACAGCGTCGGGTTTGATGATGGAGAGGGTGCGTTCGATAGCCATATGATTGCTCCGCAAAGCTAGACAGTTGAAAAACGGGCAATTTTAGCAGAATAGCGATGCGAACGCCCGCCTCACTGCACCACGGCTTTTGCCGCCTCCGCCGCCCGCAAGGGCTCGACCAGCGTCGCAAAGTTGCGCGGCGCGACATATTGCAGCAACTCCTTGCCATCGGAATCGACCAGCACGTCGAGACCTTGCTGCGGGTAAAGCAGATGCGTCCGCTTTTCCGACACCACCAGACGCTCACCGGGCTGGCCGAAGCGCTGAACCACCGTCGCTTCATCAAGATTGACCGTCGGAATGACACTGATCGCCTTGACCCGCATCTGCTCGGCCTGCGCCAGATCGTCCGGATGCAGGGTAATCTTGCGCGTCGTGCTTTCCATGTGCTGCGCCTTGAGGGCGCGCTCGCGCATGGCCAAAATCGTCTCTTTCGGGACGTCGACCGTCACGATCACCTTGGCCAGGACAAAACCGAGCGGCACCTGCGAGTAATAGCCTTCCAGCGCCCCTTCCTCGTCCGGCTGGGCAATGATCGCCACCTCAATCGTGTCGCCCAGGCGGCGACGCACGTCAGCCAGCGTACTGACCCCGGGCTGCAGACCGAACACCGAACTCCCGCCCTGCCCGTCGAGCGTGATCTGCCAGGGCAGGTTGCTGTTCGGATCGACACCTTCCTGCTTGCCCAGGCCGGGCAAAAAGAAGGGCAGGATCAGCGCCGCAATAACGAAGGCA
Organism: Quatrionicoccus australiensis; assembly: GCF_020510525.1. Lineage (NCBI taxonomy): Bacteria > Pseudomonadati > Pseudomonadota > Betaproteobacteria > Rhodocyclales > Azonexaceae > Quatrionicoccus > Quatrionicoccus australiensis. The sequence continues at coordinate 1,378,942 of NZ_CP075188.1, read as the reverse complement.
ATCAGCGACAGGGCAAATTTCATGGGGGCACCGGTGCAAAAAGAAGGCGATTGTGCCACAGCCTCCCTGCCGAAACAGAAAGGCCGCCTTCCGACAATGCCGGAAGACGGCCTTTTTACCAAAACAGCAGGCAAGAATCAGATCATGCCCAGGGTCCGCGGCAACCAGAGCGACAGCTCCGGCCAGTAAGTCACCAGCATCAGGAAACCAAGCATCGAGAGCAGCCACGGCCAGACCGCAATGGTCAATTCCGTAATACCCATCTTGGTAATACCCGAAGCGACATAGAGATTGAGACCAACCGGCGGGTGACACATGCCGACTTCCATGTTCACCACCATCAGGATACCGAAATGCACCGGATGAATGCCGAGCGCCACCGCAACCGGGAAGAGAATCGGCGCAAAGATCAGCACGATCGACGACGGCTCCATGAAATTCCCGGCCAGCAGCAGGATGATGTTCACCGCCAGCAGGAAGGTGATCGTCCCCAGACCATTGCCCAGCATCCAGTCAGCCAGCGCCTGCGGAATGTTCTCGTTGGTCATGATGAAGGAGAACAGCACGGCATTGGTGATGATGTAGAGCAGCATCGCCGACATGTTGGCCGAATTGAGCAGCACCTTCGGCACATCCTTGAGGCCCAGGTCGCGGTAGATGAAAACGGCACAAACAAAGGCGTAGACCGCTGACATCGCTGCCGCTTCAGTCGGGGTGAAGATGCCGGAATAAATCCCGCCCATCACCACAACGATCAACAGCAAGCCCCAGACGGAAGCCCGGAAAGCCTTCCAGCGCTCCCCCCAGGTCGCCTTCGGCTGGCGCGGATAGTCGTATTTCCTGGCGCGATACCAGGTCACCCCACCCAAGGTTGCTGCCAACGCCAGACCGGGAATGACACCGGCCATGAACAGGGCGCCGACCGAGGTATTGGTCGCCACCGAGTACATCACCATGACGATGGACGGCGGAATCAGGATACCCAGCGCCCCCGACGTGGCAATGACGCCAGCCCCGAACTTGTTGGGAAAGCCTGCCTTGACCATGGCCGGCAACAGGATCGAACCGATTGCCACGACCGTCGCCGGACTGGATCCCGAAACGGCGGCAAACAGCGCACAGGCCACGACGCCGGCCAGACCGAGACCACCGTACCAGTGGCCGACCATCGAGGTTGCGAAATTGATCATCCGCTTCGCCACCCCGCCATGGGTCAGGAAATTCCCGGCCAGAATGAAGAAGGGAATCGCCATGATCTCGAACTTCTCGATACCGGTAAACAGCTTGAGAGCCACCGATTCGAGCGGCACCTGCGTCATCGTGAACAGGAAGGTCAACACGGTCAGGCCAAGCGAAATCGAGATCGGCATGCCGGTCAGCATCAGTACGGCCAAGAGGCCAAAAATCACCAGGGCGTTCATTGCGCCTCTCCTTTACCGTTGCCACCACGCCGCTCGCCATGGCGATGCTCTTCGCCTGCCGGCACGCCACCATCCTGCTCACGGCGCTCGCTACCACTCCGGCGCTCGCCCATCAACGGATGCTTCAGATCGTGCATGTGCAGGTTGTCATCCATGCCATAAAGATTGACATCGACTGGCGGCGTCTCGTCATCCAGCCCGTCGACATGACCATGATCGTGATGCGGCAATTCGCCAGTCTTCAGGAAACTCCAGGTCACCTGCAGGAAGCGGAAGGACATCAGCGAAGAACCGAGCGGAATGGCGCTGTAGACAATCCAGGTCGGCCACTCGAGATCGGGCGTCGTCGGCCCTTCATAGTTGTCACCCGTATCCAGCCCGAGGAACTGGAAGATCGCGTAATGCGCGCCGTTTTCCCAGACGAAATGCGCCCCCAGCGTCGCCACGATGCCGGTAAACAAGGCACCGGCGAGCAAGCCGAAAACAATGAATTTGCCGCGCATGCCATCACCAAGACGATTGATCAGTACATCGACCCCGACGTGGATGCCGGTGCGCACACCATAGGCAGCACCGAACTTGGCCATCCAGACGAACATGATGATGCAGAGTTCCTGCGTCCAGCCGAAATTGAGCGTCAGCAACCAGTCCTGAAGCCCGGGAATTTCCACCCCGGCCAGGTAGCGGTGCATGACCGCGATGAAGATGATGAGGGTGGCCGCTCCCATAAGGAAGGTCACCAACAGCTCTTCTAGGTGATTTAGTGCTTTGTTCAGCATAAGTGTCCCCTGCTGTGATCCGGGGGCCGCAGCCCCCGATCTTTTTTTATTTCACTGGCGAATTACAGGCTGTCGGGCTTGAAACCGGTGTCCTTGTAAACTGCCTGGATGACTTCCTTGCCGACACGACCTTCCATCTTCTGATGCACCGGCACCAGCGCCTTCTTGAAGGCAAGGCGCTCAGCCGGGGTCGGCGTGTAAACAGCGGTCTTGCCACTCTTCTTCACTGCATCCAGAGCGCTGTCGTTTTCAACCTTGGCGATCTGGTTGGCGTAACGGGTCGCCTGCTCCATGGCATCATCAAGCTGCTTGCGCACATCGTCCGGCAAGCCATCCCAGAACTTCTTGTTAACGATCACGGCGTAACCAAGATAGCCATGTTGGGTCAGGGTCAGATGCTTCTGGACCTCATGCATTTTCTGCGTATAGAGATTGGAAATCGGGTTTTCCGTACCGTCGACCACACCGGTTTGCAAGGCCTGATAAACCTCGGAGAAAGCCATCACCTGGGGCAGGGAACCAAGCGAACGCATTTGCTCCTCAAGCACCTTGGACGACTGAATACGCATCTTCTTGCCCTTGAGATCGGCCGGGGTCTTGATCGGCGTGTTCGCCGAGAAGGACTTGAAGCCGTTGTCCCAGTAGCCCAGGCCGCGAATCCCCTTGGGTTCGAGCTTGGTCAGCAGTTGCTTGCCGACCGGACCATTGGTCACTTTGCGCAGCGCATCGTAATCGCTGAAGATGAACGGCAGGTCAAACACTTCGAATTCCTTGACGCCCAGCGGACCGAACTTGGCCAGCGACGGCGCGAGCATCTGAACCGCGCCCAATTGCAGCGCTTCCATTTCTTCCTTGTCCTTGTACAGCGTCGAGTTGGCATAAACCTCGACCTTGACCCGGCCCTTGGTCAACTCGCCAGCTTTCTTGGCGAACATTTCGGCCGCCTTGCCCTTGGGCGTATCGGCAGCAACAACGTGACTGAACTTGATAACGATCGGCTGCTGCGCATAGGCAGCCAGAGACAGGGCACCGGCCAGCAGACCAACCAGAAGTTTGGAAACTTTCATTGTTTTCTCCTCCAAAAATGGAATCGCAGGGAAAATTGCGACCAAGTGAAATTATTACGAAATACGAAACCGCCGCGTATTGTGGTTATCCACATGATACGCCCCAATAAAAAACCGCCAGACTGGCTGGCGGTTCGGGTAATCCGGGCGTTCGGAAAATCAGTGATGTTCAACGATGGGACGCGGACTGTGCGGAATCGGTGGCTCCTGTGCATCATCAAGCACCAATTCGGGGAAATCAGCCTCATCCTGTGTTTCGCCATTGAGCACAGCACTGAGTTTGGCACTATCGAGCGCATTGCACCACTTTGCCACGACCAGCGTCGCGACACTGTTACCGATGAAGTTGGTCAATGCCCGTGCTTCCGACATGAAGCGATCGATCCCGAGAATCAGCGCCAGACCGGCTACCGGCACGGTACCAACGGCAGACAGTGTGGCTGCCAGCACAATGAAGCCACTGCCGGTAACCCCTGCCGCCCCTTTGGAAGTCAGCAACAGAATGACCAGCAAGGTAATCTGGTGCTCCAGATCAAGGGGCGTGTTGGTCGCCTGCGCAATGAACACAGCAGCCATCGTCAGGTAAATCGAGGTACCGTCAAGATTGAAGGAATAGCCTGTCGGCACGACCAGACCAACCACCGACTTCTGGGCGCCAGCGTTTTCCATCTTGGCCATCAGGCGCGGCAATGCCGACTCCGACGAGGAAGTGCCAAGCACCAGGAACAGCTCCTCCTTGATGTACTTGATCAATTTGATGATGGAAAAGCCGTGGACCGCTGCAATGCTGCCCAATACCCCCAGAATGAAAATCACGCAGGTCAGGTAGAAGGCCCCCATCAGGCTGGCCAGCTGGGTAAGGCTACCAACGCCATGCTTGCCGATGGTGTAGGCCATGGCGCCGAAGGCACCGATCGGAGCAACCTTCATGATCACACCAACGATGCCGAACAGGACGTGCGACAGCTTTTCGATCAGCTCGAAGACCGGCTTGCCACGCTCACCGAAGGCGTGCATGGCATAGCCGAAGAGGATGGAGAAGAACAGCACCTGCAGCATGTCGCCCTTGGCGAAGGCATCAACGACGCTGGTCGGGATGATGTTCATCAGGAAATCAACCGTGGACTGCATCTGGCCCGGCTGGGCATACTTGGCGATGCCCTTGGTATCAAGCGAAGCCGGATCGACATTCATGCCGACACCCGGTGCCCACACATTGACGACAATCAAACCGATGATCAGCGCAATCGTGCTCACCACCTCGAAGTAAAGCACCGCCAGGCCGCCGGTCTTGCCAACCTTCTTCATGTCTTCCATGCCGGCAATGCCGACCACGATGGTACAGAAGATGATCGGCGCGATGATCATCTTGATCAGCTTGATGAACCCGTCCCCCAACGGCTTCATGGCCGCCCCCGACTCGGGATAGAAATGCCCGAGACTGACCCCCAGGGCAATGGCAACCAGCACCTGAAAATACAGGCTTTTGAAGACGGACTTTTTGGCCACGCGAATCGACTCCTCTGGAAATGGTCTATTGAGAATTTTCCCGAGTATCACCAAAGCACCAAGCAACGGCCATTGTGGAAATCCGAATTGTGGATAGCCCCAATGTCAATTCGCAAAAGAACGTGATGTACCATTTACCGATGCCCCCCGTCGCCCAAGCCCGCACCCCGAGCCCGCACCAACTGCGCTGGCTGCTCGCCCTGCCCAAGTTCGGCATCATCCTGCTCGTCACTGCCCTGCTCAGCCTGCTCTGGCTGCTGCATCTCAACGAAGTCGACGAGGAGCGCAGCGGACTGATCAAGGATGTCCTCTGGCTTGAGCAAAACCTGCAGTTTCATCTGAACGGCAACGAAGAGCAGTTGCAACAACTGGCGGTCGACATGACCCTGTTGCCGAAACCGCGCCACACCTTCGAACTGCGGGCCAGCCACCTGCTCAAGAACAACCCCGAAATCTCGCAACTGCTCTGGTTCGACACGCAACGCAAAGTCATCAACGCGCTGCCAAGCATGACGCCACCGGAGCACGAAATCGAGGCATTCGGCCCTCCCATCACCGAAAAGGCTTTCGAAATGGCCCGCCGACTGGGCAAGCTGGTCTATAGCGAGCCTTTTTTCCTGGAAAACAACCGCGCCTTCATCGAGGTCGTCGTCCCGATCTACCACGACCAGAAATTCGCCGGCATGCTGGTCGCCGTCTACCCGCTCGAAGCCCTGCTCAATAACCTGGTTCCCTGGTGGTTCACCGAAAAATACAAGGTTGTCATCATCGATGACAACGAAGTCCAGTACGCCGCCAAAACGCGGATTGACGACGTCGGCAACCAGATTTACGAAATACTCTTCGACCCCCCCGGCTACGGCCTCAAACTGCGGATCAGCAGCTATCAGAACAACACCAACCAGCTGCAACGCCTGCTCACCATTGCCATCATCACGCTCGCCGCCGGCGTTTTATGGAGTCTGTGGATTGTCCGCGACCTGATGAAGAAGCGCTCGCGCGCCGAAGAAGCCTTGCGCGCCGAACACGCTTTCCGGACCGCGATGGAAGACTCGCTGACGGTCGGCATGCGCGCCCGCGACCTGAATGGCAAGGTAATTTATGTGAACCCGGCTTTCTGCAAGATCACCGGCTTTTCCAGCGAGGAACTGGTCGGCAGCACGCCACCCATGCCCTACTGGATTCCGGAACAAATAGACGAGACCTTTGCCGTGCACCAGTCGGTCATGGCAGGCAAGGCGCCGCTCGACGGTTTCGAGATCACCTTCATGCGCAAGAACGGCGAACGTTTCCACGCCCTGGTTTATGAAGCAAAACTGATCGACGGCAAGGGGCGGCACACCGGCTGGATGGCCTCCGTACTCGACGTCACCGAACGCAAACACGCCGAGGAACTGGCCAGGCAGCAACAGGAACAGCTGCAATTCACCTCGCGTCTGGTCACCATGGGCGAAATGGCCTCAACCCTGGCGCACGAATTGAACCAGCCACTGGCTGCGATCGCCAGTTACAACAGCGGCTGCCTCAACCTGCTCGAACGCCCGGACTGCACGCCGCAGGACATCCGGCCGGCGCTGGAGAAAATCGGCGTCCAGGCCCAGCGTGCCGGCCGCATCATTCGCCGGGTACACGACTTCGTGCGCAAGAGCGAACCCAAGCGCGCGCCCTGCCAACTGACGGAAGTCATCGACGACTGCCTCGGCTTCATCGAGTCCGACGCCCGCAAGCGCCACGTCAGGATAGACTGCGACATGCCTCAGCTACCACCGATTCCGGCTGATCGCCTGATGCTCGAACAGGTGCTGCTCAATCTGATCCGCAATGGCATGGAAGCCATGGCAAGCACACCAGAGGCCCATCGTCGCTTGCACATCCAGACCAGCATCGCAGATGCCGAACTGAAAATCAGCGTCGCCGACAATGGCTGCGGCATCGCGCCCGAAATCCGGGAAAAACTGTTCACCGCCTTTTTCACCACCAAGCCGGAAGGCATGGGGGTTGGCCTGTCGATCTGCCGCTCGATCATCGAATTCCACCGTGGCCGACTCTGGGCCGAGGACAATCCCGACTCACCCACCGGAAACGGTACGATATTCTCATTCACCCTGCCCCTGGAAACCGCATGAATACGCCGCAAGCCCACCTGGTCGACGACGACGAAGCGATCCGCGATGCCCTTTCCTGGCTCCTGCAGTCACGCGGTATCCCCTGCACCACCTACGCCAACGCTGAAGACTTCCTGGCCGCCTGGAACAGCAAACTGGCTGGCTGTATCGTACTCGACATGCGGATGTCGGGCATGAGCGGCCTCGATTGTTTCGACAAATTGCGCGAGCAGAACTCGAGTCTGCCGGTCATTTTTCTGACCGGCCACGGCGATGTCCCGCTGGCGGTCAGCACGCTCAAAAAAGGGGCTTTCGATTTTTTCGAAAAACCGCTCAATGACAACGAACTGGCGACCCGCATCGAGGAAGCCATGGAACTCGACGCCCGCCAGCGCGTTGCCAGCGCAACGGTCGACTCGCTGAATACCCGACTTTCCAGCCTGACCACCCGCGAACGCCAGATCATGGAACTGGTGCTGGCCGGCAAATTCAACAAGGTCATTGCCGACGAATTGAACATCAGCATGCGCACCGTGGAAGTGCATAGAGCCAACCTTTTCGACAAGATGCAGGTCAAGACTGCCGTCGAATTGGCCAATTTGCTCAAACCCGGCCGCTGACCCTTCCCTAAGCCTCCTTTTTTCGTTAGCATCTTGCCGCAATACCAGTGCCATTCCGGCACCAGTTTCCCGACACTCCGGTTCACTCCATTCACGAGGCAATTCATGAGCGAGCACATCCATTACGTCACCGACGACACCTTTGAAGCCGAAGTGCTGCAGGCGCAGCAACCGGTTCTCGTCGATTACTGGGCAGAATGGTGCGGCCCTTGCAAGATGATCGCCCCCATCCTTGACGAAATCGCTGCCGAATATGCCGGCAAGCTCAAGGTCACCAAGGTGAACATCGACGACAACCAGGCTACGCCGGCCAAGTTTGGCATCCGCGGCATCCCGACGCTGATGATCTTCAAGAACGGCAACGTCGAAGCAACCAAGGTTGGCGCCCTCTCCAAGGGCCAGCTCGCCGCATTCATTGACAGCAACCTGTAATCACCGTACGCTCCCCGCCTGAAGATGCGTTCTGCGTCTTCAGGCCGACGTGGCAGGCACACCGCCTGACGTCCTCCCCTCCTCAAGCATTTAAATCTGCGCCCTGGTTCCGGCTTCTTTTGTCCGGCCCCCGTTCTGGCGCCACGTACACCCACACATGCAACTTTCCGAACTAAAGACGCATCACGTCAGCAAGCTGCTCGACATGGCCACCGAAGCCGGCATCGAGAACGCCAACCGGATGCGCAAGCAAGAACTGATTTACGCCATTCTCAAGAATGAAGCCAAAAAAGGCGTCACCATCTACGGCGATGGCACGCTTGAGGTGCTGCAGGACGGCTTCGGTTTCCTTCGTTCACCGGATACCTCCTATCTGGCCAATCCGGACGACATCTACGTCTCGCCGTCGCAGGTCCGCCGCTTCAACCTGCGTACCGGTGACACCATCGAAGGCGAGATTCGTACGCCGAAAGATGGCGAGCGTTATGTTGCCCTGACCAAGCTCGATCGCATCAATGGCTTCCCGCCGGAAGCCAACAAGAACAAGATCATGTTCGAGAACCTGACGCCGTTGCACCCGACGCGCCATCTCAAGCTCGAACGCGAAATCAAGTCCGAAGAGAACATTACCAGCCGTGTCATCGACATGATCGCCCCGATCGGCTGCGGTCAGCGCGGCCTGATCGTCGCCCCGCCGAAGACCGGCAAGACGGTGATGCTGCAGAACATTGCACACGCCATCACCGCCAACCATCCGGAAGTGATTCTCATCGTGCTGCTGATCGACGAGCGTCCGGAAGAAGTCACCGAAATGACCCGCACCGTCAAGGGTGAAGTCGTTGCCTCGACCTTCGACGAACCGGCCTCGCGCCACGTCGCCGTTGCCGAAATGGTCATCGAGAAAGCCAAGCGCCTGGTCGAACACAAGAAGGATGTCGTCATCCTGCTCGACTCGATTACCCGCCTCGCCCGCGCCTACAACACCGTACAACCGGCTTCCGGCAAGGTACTGACCGGCGGCGTCGACGCCAACGCCCTGCAGAAACCGAAGCGTTTCTTCGGCGCCGCACGCAACATCGAGGAAGGCGGCTCGCTGACCATTCTCGCCACGGCGCTGATCGACACCGGTTCGCGCATGGACGAAGTGATCTACGAAGAATTCAAGGGTACCGGCAACTCCGAAATCCACCTCGACCGCCGCATGGCCGAGAAGCGGATGTACCCGGCGATCAACGTCAACCGTTCCGGCACCCGTCGTGAAGAGCTGCTGCTCAAGCCGGACGTCCTGCAGAAGATGTGGGTCCTGCGCAAGCTCTGCTACCCGATGGACGATCTCGAAGCCATGGAATTCCTGCTCGACAAGGTCAAATCGACCAAGGGCAACCAGGAGTTTTTTGACGCAATGCGTCGCGGCTAAACAGACTGCCAGGAAAAACAGGCATTTAGTATTGCAAGCGCGTGATTATTCGAGGATAATCACGCGTTTTCCAGGTCGGCCACATCCGCCGGTCGCATAACGAAAGGACACAAAGTGAAAGCCGACATCCATCCCGAGTACAACGAAATCCAGGTAACCTGCTCCTGTGGCAGCACCTTCACCACCAAGTCGACCATGAAGAAAGCCCTTCATGTTGAAGTCTGCTCGCTCTGCCACCCGTTCTACACGGGCAAGCAGAAGATCGTCGACACCGCGGGTCGCGTTGAAAAGTTCAACCAGAAGTTCGGCGCCATGCGCGGCAAGGCTTCTGCCTGATCTGGCTGAATCGCACAAAAAAGGGCAGCCGCTGGGCTGCCTTTTTCATTTGCACTGCACATGCCTGAGCTAGCTGCCCTGATCCGTCGCGGCATCCGCCTGCCACCGGCCGGCTGGATGCTCGCCGCCATGCTCGCCTTTTACGTGCTGGCCGGGCTATTCGGGCGCGACCCATGGAAGGGCGAAGACGCCATCCACATCGGTACCGCCTGGCACATGCTGACCTACGCTGACTGGCTGTCACCCGACCTGGCCGGCCGCTCCTTCCATGAACCACCGCTCTATTACTGGAGCGCCGCCCTGACCGGCAAGATTTTCGGCTGGCTGCTGCCGCTGCACGAAGCCATGCGCCTCGCCAGTGGCATCTGGGTGACACTGGCCCTGACCGGCCTCTATTACGCCGGGCGCGAACTTTACGGCCAGGAAAGTGCGGCAGCCAGCCCGCTGTTGCTGGCTGGTTGCACCGGTCTGCTTTTCCACGCTCACGATGCGCAGCCGATGCTGATTGCGCTCGCCGCCTATGCCGGCGCCCTGGGCAGCCTCGCTGCCATCGGTCGACGCCCCCGTCTGACCGGAATCTTCTACGGCATTGCTGTCGCCGGCTGCCTGCTCAGTGCCGGCGTTGCCCCGACCCTGCCGCTGCTTGCCATACTGCCAATCGCCTGGTGGCTGTCGCCGGATCGCCCGAAAGCACTCCAGACACTGGCCATCGGCCTCGGCATCGCTCTCCTGCTGATCCTGCCCTGGCCCTTGCTGCTCCTCGCCATGGAACCGGCCCGCCTGCATGGCTGGATCGCAACCGAACTGGCCCCCTTGCAAACCCCGTTCTCATTCACCGGCGCCGGGCGCTTCCTCGCCATGCTGCCCTGGTTTGCCTTCCCGGCCCTGCCACTGGCCGGCTGGACCTTGTGGACACGCCGCAAGAACCTTGCAGCCCCGGCCCAGTTGCTGCCGCTGGTTTTCCTGTTGCTGACCTTCCTGATGCTGGCTTTGGCCTATCGCCCACGCCAGATTCCGACACTCTTGCTGCTGCCGTCGCTGGCCCTGCTCGCCACGCCAGGGGCACTGACGCTGCGGCGCGGCGCCGCCAATGCCTTCGACTGGTTCGCGATGATGAGCTTCAGCCTGTTCGCCGCGCTGGTCTGGCTCGGCTGGTCGGCGATGGCGCTCGGCTGGCCGGGCAAGATGGCGGAACGGGTGGTCGTCTTGCGTCCCGGTTTCGTCGGCAGCCTCGACTGGTCCGACTTGCTGGTCGGCCTGGCTGGAACATTGTGGTGGGGCTGGCTGATCTTTACCGCACCGCGCTCCCCCTACCGCAGCCTGACGCACTGGACGATGGGCTTCACCTGCCTGTGGCTGCTCGCCACCACCCTGATCCTGCCCTGGTTCGACTACGGCAAGAGCTATCGTCCGGTTGCCCAGGCCATCGCCAGCACCCTGCCGAACGATCATGGCTGCCTTGCCGAGCGCGGACTGAACGATACTCAACTGGCGTCACTGGCCTACTTTGTCGGTATCGAACCGGCAGCCGTGGACAGCACCGCCGGCCGCCAGTGCAACTGGCTGCTGGTCGGCGGTGAAAACCGCGCGCAACTGGCTGCCCCCGATGCCCGCTGGAGCAAGGTCTGGGAAGGCAGCCGGCCGGGCGAACGCCGGGAAAAATTCCGTCTTTTCCGGCGTTGACCGCCCGGCATGAAGGGCTCAGCCCTTCAGGAAATGTTCACGGTAATACTTGAGTTCGTCGATCGACTCGTGGATGTCGGCCAGTGCCGTGTGCCGGCCCTTCTTCTTGAAACCCTTGTAGACTTCCGGCTGCCAGCGCTTGCACAATTCCTTGAGCGTGCTGACGTCGAGATTGCGGTAGTGGAAGAAGGCTTCCAGGGTCGGCATGTAGCGCGCCATGAAACGGCGGTCCTGGCCGATGGTATTGCCGCACATCGGCGAATGGCCGGGCAGGGAATACTTCTTGAGGAATTCGAGCGCGGCGGCCTCGACCGCGGCTTCGTCCATCTCCGAAGCCTTGACCTTGTCGATCAGGCCCGAGCGGCCATGCGTTTTCTGATTCCATTCGTCCATGCCGGCGAGCGTCGCATCGGACTGATGGACAACCCAGGACGGCGATTCGGCAACCATCTCCAGTTCGGAATTGGTCACCACCATCGCCATCTCGATGATGCGGTCACCCTCCGGATTCAGGCCGGTCATTTCCATATCCAGCCAGACGAGGTTGTTTGCGTTGCCTGTCATATAATCGCCCACTTCTGAAAACCCCGATTTTCTCACAGCTTTGCAGCCAACTTAGTGACCACACCATTCACCACCCTGTTTATCGCCGCCTTCCTGCTCAGCCTGGCGGTTCGCCTCTGGCTCACCCTGCGCCACATCCGTTTCGTTACCGCCCACCGGGCCGAGGTTCCGGCCGAGTTCGCCGCACGCATTCCGCTCGCTGCCCACCAAAAAGCCGCCGATTACAGCGTCGACCGTAGCCGCTTCGCCTTGCAGACGACGCTGGTCGACAGCGCCCTGCTGATGTTCCTGACCCTTGGCGGCGGCCTCGCCTGGCTGCACGACCTGTGCTCGGCCCGGCTCGACGGGCTGCCTTACGGGCTGGCGCTGATTTTCAGCGTCATGCTGATTTCCGGCATCATCGACCTGCCCTTCTCGCTCTACCGCCAGTTCGTCATCGAGGCCAGACACGGCTTCAACCGCATGACGCTCGGCCTGTTCTTCGCCGATCTCGCCAAGCAGACGCTGATCGGCATCGGCATCGGCGCGCCGCTGATCCTTGCCGTACTCTGGTTGATGAACAGCATGGGCAGCCTGTGGTGGCTCTACGTCTGGCTGTTCTGGAGCGCCTTCAACCTGCTCATCATGTCCGTCTACCCGACCTGGATCGCGCCGCTGTTCAACAAATTCTCGCCGCTCGCCGACGGCGAGATGAAAACGCGCATCGAAGCCCTGCTCACGCGCTGCGGCTTTCGTTCCAGCGGCCTCTTCGTGATGGACGGCTCGAAACGCTCCAGCCATGGCAACGCCTACTTCACCGGCTTCGGCAACAACAAGCGCATCGTCTTTTTCGACACCCTGCTCGAGCGCCTGACGCCTTCCGAAGTCGAAGCCGTGCTCGCCCACGAGCTCGGGCATTTTCGCCGTCACCACATCGTCTACCGCATGGCGCTGATGTTCGCGCTGTCACTCGGTTTCCTCTGGCTGCTCGGCCAGTTGATCGATGCGCCGTGGTTCTACTCGGGGCTGGGCGTGCCGGCGCAGAACACGGCCCTGGCGCTGGTGCTCTTCTTCCTCGTCATCCCGGTATTCACCTTCCTGCTCGGCCCGCTCGGCAGCTACCTGTCGCGCCGCAACGAATTCGAGGCCGACGCCTACGCAGCCGAACACGCCTCGGCTGGCGATCTGGTACGCGCCCTGGTCAAGCTCTACGAAGACAATGCCGCGACATTGACGCCCGACCCGCTGCATTCGCTGTTCTACGACTCGCACCCGCCGGCCGCCCAGCGCATTGCCCACTTGCAGAAACTGGAGCAGACCGCATGAGCCAGCCCGGCCTGATCGAAGGGCGCGTCGTCGCCGCGCATGGCCGGCAGTATTTCGTGCAACTGGCCGACGGCAGCCTGCTGCCCTGCTTCACGCGCGGCAAGAAGAGCGATGTCGCCTGCGGCGACCGCGTCGATATCAAGCAGACGGCGCCCGACCAGGGCGTCATCGAGGCAATCCAGCCGCGCAGCAGCCTGCTCTACCGCTCGAACGAGGTGAAACAGAAACTGATCGCCGCCAATGTCGACCAGCTGGTCATCGTCGTCGCCACCGAACCCGGCTTTTCCGACGAACTGGTGACGCGTGCCCTGATCGCCGCCGAAAGCGAGGAAATCGAAGTCCTGATCGTGCTCAACAAGTGCGACCTCGCCGACAAGCTGCCAATCGCCCGTGAACGCCTGAAAATGTTCGCCGCGCTCGACTATCGCGTGCTCGAACTCTCCGCCCTCGAGCACGCCGAGGACCTGCGCCCGGCCCTGCACGGCAAAACCAGCGTGCTGGTCGGCCAGTCCGGGATGGGCAAATCGACGCTGGTCAATGCGCTGTTCCCGGAAGCCCGGGCCGCGACGCGCGAAATTTCGTCCGCACTCGACTCCGGCAAGCACACCACGACGCACGCCACGCTCTACAACCTCGATGCCGCCAGCCAGCTGATCGACTCGCCGGGCTTGCAGGAATTCGGTCTCGGCCATCTGAACACGCAGGAAATCGAACATGCCTTCCGCGAATTCCGGCCCTATCTCGGGCAATGCCGCTTCCGCGACTGTCGCCACAACCGCGAGCCGGATTGCGCCCTGAGCGCAGCGGTCAACGCCGGAAAAATCGAAGAAAAGCGCTTTGCCACCTACCACCGCATCATGGGAACACTACGCCCGGCTTGACAGTCTGCCCGCACAAGCAAGGAATGCCTGCCTTGCTTGTCTCTCCGGCGGTAGCAATATTTTCGCGAGGCGCCCATAATCTGCGTACAACAAAGTCCGCCACGCCAGCGGGGAGACGAAATGACCAACGGCCAACCGACCGTTCTGATCGTTGATGACACGCCCGAGAACCTGAGCATTCTCGGCGAATTGCTGCAACCCACCTATCGGGTGCGGGCTGCCAATTCCGGCCGGCGCGCCTTGCAGATTGCGCACAGTCACCCGACACCAGATCTCATCCTGCTCGACGTCATGATGCCCGACATGGACGGCTACGGCGTCATTGCCGCCCTGCGTGCCGATCCGGTCACCAGCCAGATTCCGGTCATCTTCGTCACGGCGATGGATGCCACCGAAGATGAGGAACACGGTCTGGACTGCGGCGCCGTCGACTACATCACCAAGCCGCTGCGTCCGGCCATCGTCCTCGCCCGCGTCCGGACCCAGCTGGAACTGAAGCGGGCGCGTGATTTCCTGAGTGACCAGAACAGTTATCTCGAAGCCGAAGTTGCCCATCGCATGGGCGAAAACCAGCTGATCCAGCAGGTCAGCATCCACGCCCTCGCCCGCCTCGCCGAAACGCGTGATCCGGAAACCGGCAATCACCTGCGCCGCACCCAGCAATACGTCCGCACCCTGGCCCAGGCTCTGGCCGATCATCCGCGCTTTGCCGCCTTTCTTGATCCGCGCACCATCGACGCCCTGGCCCAGTCTGCCCCGCTGCACGACATCGGCAAGGTGGGCATTCCCGATCACGTGCTGCTCAAGCCCGGCAAACTGACGCCGGAAGAGTGGGAAATCATGAAAACCCACGCCAAGCTGGGCAGCGACGCTATCGAACTGGCCGAACGCGATGCCGAGAAGCCGGTCGAGTTCCTTGCCATCGCCAAGCAGATCGCGCATTACCATCACGAGAAATGGGATGGCAGCGGTTACCCGGAAGGCCTGCGCGGTGATGCAATTCCCATCGCCGCCCGCCTGATGGCACTGGCCGACGTTTTCGATGCATTGATCTGCAAACGGATCTACAAGCCGCCTTTCCCGCTCGAACAGGCACATGCGATGATCGTCGAAGGCAGCGGTTCACATTTTGACCCGGATATTGTCCAAGCCTTTACCAGCCAGTTTGCGACCTTCAAGGCCATTGCCGACGCTTACTCCGACTGACCACTCATCGCGGCTCAGCGCATCAAGGCAGACGCATGAATATGCAGCAAGAAGAAAACGGGAGCATCAGCCGGGCAATTGCGCTGATTGTATTCCCTTACATCGCGCTTTCCGTGCTGTGGATTCTCGTGTCCGACCGGCTGGCCGGCCTTTTTTTTCCCGACCCGGCCGAGCTGGCCCTGGCCAGCATTCTGAAGGGCTGGTTTTTCGTCGGCATCACCGCACTCCTGCTGGTCGTGTTGCTGCGTCGCCTGCTCGGTCAGATCAATGAAAGGCAAAGACGTGAACATCAGGCACAAGCCATCGCCCTGACCGCCGCCCGGCGAATCTCCGAAGAGCATGGTCAGCTAAGGACACTGCTCGACACCTTGCCCGATCTCGTCTGGCTGAAAGACCCGGAGGGGGTTTACCTGAGCTGCAACCGGCGCTTCGAGCAATTCTTCGGTGCCCGGGAGGCCGACATACTCGGCAAGACCGACTTTGACTTTGTCGACCACGAGCTAGCCAGTTTTTTCCGCGCCAACGACCAGGCCGCCCTGCTCGCCGACGCACCGCGCAGCAACGAGGAGTGGGTCACCTTTGCCAGTGATGGCCATCGCGAGATGCTCAACACCATCAAGGCGCCGATGCGTGACGCCCATGGCAAGCTGATCGGGGTACTCGGCATCGGCCGCAATGTCTCGCAACTGCATGAACTGCAGGAGCGCTTCCAGGTCGCTTTTGATGCCAGCCCGATCGCCATCACCATCACCACATTCGAAGCCGGCATCTTCCTCGATGCCAATCCGCGCTTTTGCGCGACCACAGGCTGGGCCCGTGAAGAGCTGCTCGAGCAAAGCACGCTGGACAGCAAGCTCTGGCCCAACCCCGAAAGCCGCGACACCTGGCGGCAACAACTCGTTGCCGGAAAACGCCTTCGCGACTGCCGGGCAAAATGGCACAAACGCAACGGTGAACCGATAGAAGTCAGCCTGTCGGCTGAAATCATCACCTTGCATGGCGAAGCCTACGTCCTTTCCTTCATTGTCGACGTATCGGAACGCGAGCAGGCGCAAAACGAAATTTCCCAGTTGCAGGAACGCCTCGCCACCGCCTTCCGGGCGGCACCGGTCGCTGCCTGCATCACCCGCCTGCGCGATGGCAAGCTGGTCGATGCCAACGACTGCCTACTCAAGGAATATCGCTGGACACGCGCCGATCTGATCGGCAAGACAACACTGGAAGCCGGTCTCTGGGGCGATGAAGGTGACCGGCAGAAATTCGTCGAAATCATCCGTCGCGACGGCCGTATCAACGATTTTGAGAGCATCGGCGTGGCCAGCGATGGACAACGACGCATCACCAGCATGTCGGCGGAAACCGTACAGATGGATGGCGAGCCCCATCTGGTCGTGTTCATCGACGACATTTCCGAGCAGCGCCAGGCTGCTGTCGAACTGGAAAAGCACCGCCACCACCTGGAAGAACTGGTCCAGGCCCGCACGGCCGAACTGGCTGCCGCCAAGGAGGTGGCAGAAGAAGCAAGCCGTGCCAAGAGCACCTTCCTGGCCAACATGAGCCATGAAATCCGCACGCCGATGAACGCCATCATCGGCCTCACCCATCTCGTCGAGCGCAACACCGAAGAACCCGCGCAACTGGAACGCCTGGGCAAGGTAAGCAGCGCAGCCCACCACCTGCTGGCCATCATCAACCAGATTCTCGACATTTCGAAAATCGAAGCCGGCAAGCTGGAACTGGTCCCCGACGACTTCTCGTTGAGCCGTCTGCTCGACAACACGAGTGCCCTGCTGATTGATCGCATCCGCTCGCGTGGCCTTGAATTCCACAGCGAAATCGACCCCGCCCTGCCCGCGCTGGTCAATGGCGACTCACTGCGCACCGGCCAGATTTTGCTCAATTTCCTGTCCAATTCGGTCAAATTTACCGAACAGGGCTCGATCACCGTCAAGGTGACCCTGCAGCAGCAAACGCCAGCAGGACTAATCGTGCGCTTTACCGTCAGCGACACCGGCATCGGCATCCCGCAGGAACAACAGGCACGTATCTTCGATGTTTTCGAACAAGCCGACAGCTCGACCACCCGCCGCTTTGGCGGTACCGGCCTCGGCCTGGCCATTGCCCGTCGCCTGGCCCGATTGATGGGCGGCGAGACCGGCCTGAGCAGCACACCGGGCGTCGGGAGTACCTTCTGGTTCACCGCCTGCCTGCAGCCGGCGAAACAAGCGGGCGGCACCGACCATGAGCTTGCGCCGGCCGGCGATGCCGAATCACTGCTCGCCGCACGCCACGGCAGGAACTGCATCCTGCTCGCCGAAGACAACCTGATCAACCAGGAAGTCGCCCTCGATTTGTTGCATGCCGTGGGCCTGCAGGCCGACGTGGCGGTCAACGGTAAAAAAGCCGTCGAAATGGCCAGCAAGAAGGCATACGACCTGATCCTGATGGATGTCCAGATGCCGATCATGGATGGTCTCAGCGCATCCACAGCGATCCGTCAGGCGGAAGCGGCAAGCGGTCGCAAGGTCCCGATTCTCGCCATGACCGCCAACGCCTTCAGTGAAGACCGACGGCGTTGCCTCGAGGCCGGCATGAACGACCATGTCGCCAAACCGGTAGACCCGCAGGATCTTTACGCAGCCCTGATCAAATGGCTGCCCGCCCAATCAGCCCCCATGGACAACGTGCCCACTCCCGAACACCCCACTGAAGCCTCACCGATGCCCGACCTGACCGATACGCTGGGCAATATCCCCGGCCTCGATAGCGTGATCGGACTCAATTCCGTACGCGGCCGCAAGGCCAGCTACCTGCGCCTGCTGGCCACTTTCATTCGCAGCCACGCCGATGTTCCAGCGGAAATATCGCAGCAACTTGCCGCCGGCCAACTGGAAGAGGCGACCCGTTCCGCCCATACCCTGAAGGGCGCCGCCGGCACCCTGGGCATCGTTGCCATCCAGCATGCTGCGGCACAACTGGAGGCCGCACTGCATGCCGGCAAGCCGACCGGAGAAACCGGAGAACTGCTGCAGCTGCTCAGCAGCGAACATCAGCGCATGCTTCCGTTGATTGACAACGCACTGGCCAGCCTGTCAGGCAGTTCCGCGGGGAATGCATGAAAGCCGGAGCCTTCGCCACCCTCGCCGACGTCATGACCCGCGTCGTCCGCAGCATTGCACCGCAGCAGCCGTTGCGGGAGGCCGCCCGTCTGATGGCGGAAGCCCGGATATCCAGCATGCTGGTGGAAGTCGCTGGCAAACCGGTGGGCATCATTACCGAAACCGACATCGTTCATGCCCTGAAAGCACATCGCCCGCTCGACACGCCCATCGAAGCGATCATGTCCCACCCGCTGATCACCCGCGACAGCGAGATGAATCTATTTGCCGCACGCCAACTGGCGATGCAGCATCAGATCCGGCATCTGGTCATTGTCTCCGCCAGCGGCCACACGCTTGGCCTGGTCAGCGACACCGATTTCCGCATCCATATCGGCGCCGACATCTTCCGCCATCTGCGCACCCTGGACAGCCTGATGGCACGCGACATCCCGCATCTCGGGCCGGATGCCTCACTCGAGCAGGCGATCAATCGCATGGTCGATGCCGACTCCGACTACGTCATCATTACCAATCAGGAAGGTCGCCCGCTCGGCATCATCACCGAACGCGACATTCCGCGCCTGGTCAGGGACTTTGAGCAATTCGCCGAGATCCGGGTTGACCGGATCATGAGTTCGCCGGTACTTGGTCTCAAGGTCGAACAGTCGGTCAGCGCTGCCCTAGAACAGATGACCGAGCACCACATGCGGCACATGGTCGTTTTCGACCAGCACGAGCATATTGTCGGCGTTGTCAGCCAGCGGCGGCTTTTCGAGCATCTCGCCTCGCACCATCTGGAGGAGGCGCTGGAGAAGGCAACCAGGGAACGCGACCGGCTGCGCCTCGAAGCTCACCTGCAGATGGCGCTCGATGCTGCCGGCGCCGGCAGCTGGGAGTTTGATCATGAAAGTGGCAAGCATTTCTTCAGCGAAGGTGCGTTGCAGCTGATCGAGTGCACGGCCGCCAATGCACCACGCAGCCAGGAAGACTGGTTGGGCCGGATACACCCGGAAGACCTGGCCGCGCTGCGGGCAACGGTCGACGCCGTCGCACAGGGCAAAATCCGTGTTTACCGCAGCGAATACCGTATCCGGTGCAAGGAAAACAACTGGCGGTGGATCGAAGACCGGGGCTGCGTCATCGAGCACACCGAGGACGGCCGCCCCAGACTGACCACCGGCATCCTGACCGATATCAGCGAGCGACGCCGGGCCAGCGTCGCCCTGAAGCGCCAGAATCGCGCCCTGCGCTTGATGAGCGGCATTGCCCAGGCCCTGATCCGGCATGATGACGAACTCCAGATGCTCAACGAGATCTGCAGTACAGCCGTCGAAATCGGGGGCTACCGTTACGCGTGGATCGCCCAGGCCATGGACGACAGCGAAAAGCGTGTCATCCCGCTCGCCGAATCGGGCCTCGGCGCCGACTACCTGGCCTCGCTCAACATCAGCTGGGCCGACGTACCCAATGGCCAGGGACCAACCGGCCGCACCATCCGCACCGGCGTGCCGGTGATCATCCACGATGTGCTGAATGACCCCAGCTATGCACTGTGGCGCGACTTCGCCCGCGACTCCGGCTTTCAGTCATCGGCCGCCCTGCCCTTGCGCATCAACGGCCGCGTCATTGGCTCGCTCAATCTGTACGCAACCGAGCCGGATGCGTTCAGCGATGATGAAATCCCCCTGCTCTGCGATCTGGCCGGTGAAATCGGCATCGGACTCGCCATGCAGCGCTCGCGTACGGCCCTGGCCCAGCGCGAAGCCAATCTGCAGCGGGCGGAACGCCTGGCCCGCCTCGGACATTTCCAGTTCGACCCGAAACTCGACATCTGGACCGCCTCGCCGATGCTCGACGAAATTTTCGGGATCGATGCCACGTTCGTCCGCTCCAAGCAAAGCTGGATCGAAATCGTTCACCCCGATGACCGGGAAAGCCTGATTGCCTACCAGCGCGCCCAGATTCGCGCCCAGAACCTGCATTTCGATGTCGAATACCGGATCGTCCGCCAGAATGACGGCATGGTTCGCCATGTCCATGGCGTCGGCCAGGTCAAACTCGATGAAAACGGCCGCCTGAGCAGGCTGTTCGGCACCATCCAGGACATCACCGAAGCGCATGCCATGCAGCAGAGCCTGCTCGAAAAGCAGGCTGCCTTGCGCGAGGCCCAGAGCATCGCCAACCTCGGTAGCTGGACGCTCGACCTGTTGCGCCACGATCTGCAATGGAGCGATGAAACCTACAAGATCTTCGGACTAAGCAAAAATGGCCCGCTGGTGTTCGCCTCCTTCATCGACCGCATTCATCCCGACGACCGCGAACGCGTCATCGCCGACTGGCAAGCTGCGCTGCATGGCCGGGTCTATGACACTGAACACCGGATCATCGTCAACCAGGCCATCCGCTGGGTACGCGAACGTGCCCATGTTCACTTCAACGCGGCAGGCGAGGCGGTCTATGCGGTCGGCACGGTGCAGGATGTCACCGAACGGCGAGCCGCCGAGGAAGAGCTGCACAAGCATTCGCTGGCCATCGAACAAAGCCCGCACAGCATCGTCATCACCAACACCTTCGGCGATGTCGAGTACGTCAACGATGCCTTTGTCCGCAACACGGGCTACAGCCGCGAGGAAATCCTCGGCTCCAACCCGCGCCTGCTCCACTCCGGCCAGACCCCGCAGAGCACCTACAAGGACCTCTGGGACACCCTGGCCCGCGGCGAGATCTGGCGTGGCGAATTCATCAACCGGCGCAAGGACGATACGGTCTACGAAGAATTTGCCATCATTTCCCCGGTCCGCCAGCCGGATGGCCACATTACCCATTACCTGGCAATCAAGGAGGACATCACCGAGAAGAAGCGGCTTGCCGCCGAACTCGAAAGCCACCGCGACCACCTCGAAGCGCTGGTCGAAGAACGCACGACCGAACTGATCAAGGCTAGGGACGATGCGGAAAAAGCGAGCCGGGCAAAGAGCGCCTTCCTGGCCAACATGAGTCACGAAATCCGTACGCCGATGAACGCCATCATCGGCCTGACCCACCTCAGCCAGCGTGCGACCAGTGAGCCGACCCAGCTTTCCCGCCTCAACAAGGTAGCCAATGCGGCGCAACACCTGCTTTCCATCATCAACGACGTCCTCGACTTCTCGAAAATCGAGGCCGGCAAGCTGAGCCTGGAAAATACCGACTTTTCGCTTGCCGATGTCTTCAAGACGGCCTGCTCGCTGATTGCCGAACGCGCCGAAAGCAAACACCTGCCGGTCAACTGGGAAATCGATCCGGATTTGCCATCCAGGCTGCATGGTGACCCGCTGCGCCTGCAGCAGATCCTGCTCAATTTCCTGTCCAACGCCGTCAAGTTTGCCGAGCGCGGCGAGATTCGCCTGCTTGCCCGCCTGATCCATGAAAACAACGATGGCCTGCTGGTCCGTTGCGAAGTCCGCGACAACGGCATCGGCATCAGCCGGGAGGTCCAGGCGCGACTGTTCCATCCCTTCGAGCAGGCCGACAGTTCAACAACCCGGCGCTTCGGTGGCACCGGCCTCGGCCTGGCGATCAGCAACCGCCTCGCCGAAGCGATGAATGGTGCGGTAGGCGTCAATAGCACTCCGGGCGCCGGCAGCACCTTCTGGTTTACGGCCCGTCTCGGTCGAGCCGGGTTGCCTGGCCTCGCCTCGCCAAGCCTGCCCCCGCCCCGTAACAACGAGCGGGAAATAACGGAACGGCTTGCTGGCGCGCGCGTCCTGCTGGCTGAAGACAACCCGATCAATGAAGAGGTTGCCACCGATCTGCTGAGCGGCGTCTGTCTCGACGTCGATATTGCCCGCACCGGTGCCGAGGCGGTTGCCATGGCCGCCGGCCAGCCGCCCTACAGCCTGATCCTGATGGACATGCAGATGCCGGTCATGGACGGTCTGGAAGCGACCCGCCAGATTCGCCAGTTGCCGGGCTACGCGCACGTCCCCATTCTGGCGATGACCGCCAATGCCTTCGACGATGACCGCAACCTCTGTCTCGCCGCCGGCATGAACGACCATATAGCCAAACCGGTCGACCCCGACGTGCTGTTCAGCGCGCTTGTCCGCTGGCTACCCGAAGCGGCGGGCGCATTAGCCACCACGCCCCGGATTCAGGAAGTACCGCCCCCGCCAGCCCCTCTCGACGAGGCGCAATTGCGCGCAGCCCTCGACACGACGCCTGATCTCGATGCATCTTTCGGCCTGCAATCGGTACGCGGCCGCTTGCACAGCTACTGCCGTCTGCTCGGTAAATTCTGTGGCAACCATGCCGAGGATTTCGCAAGCATTCGGCGCGAACTGGACAACGGCAACCCGAACGAGGCCCGGCGCCTGGCGCATTCCTTGAAAGGGGCAGCTGGTACGCTCGGCGCAACCGTCGTGCGCCAGACGGCAGCCGAGCTCGAAATCGCCATTCGCGATCAGAGTGGCGACATCGAAACCCTGATCAAGCATTGCGCGACCGCCTACCAGACACTCAGTGCCAGCCTGCTCGCACTCCTGCCGCCCCCGGCAGCAAGCGAAAACGCCCCACCGGCCCAGACCCAAACCCCGGCCAGCAATAAAATACTGCGCGAACTTCGTCATCGCCTGAACGATGGCGATCTCAGTGCCCAGACCCTGCTTGCCGAACAGGTGCCGCTTCTGCACGAGTTGCTGGGAGAAGGCTATGCGGCCTTCGAAACCGCCATCAGCAATTTTGATTTCGAATCCGCCCTGGTCCGACTGGACTCCGCAACACCCCCTGCACCAGAAAAATAGCGCGTCATGTCCGCACCAAAGGCAATCTCGGAATTACCACGCTGGTTCATACCCAGCCTGATCCTCGTCTTTGTCTTGCAGATTGTTGGCGGTGCATTGCTCTACAAAACCGAGCACCAGCAGATGCTCGAGAAAGCCGGTCAGCAACTGCTGGCCGTGGCCGAACTCAAGTCTCGGCAAATCACCGACTGGCGCCACGAACGGGTTGCGGATGGCCAGGTCATCAGCGAGGACAGGGAACTGGGCAACCTGATCGACAACTGGCTGAAGCGGCCGGATGCCAGGACAGAACAGCAACTGCGCGCGCGCTTCCTGTCATTGCTGAAAAACTATCAATACCACGACATCCTGCTGCTCGACAGCAACAGCAATATCCGGATGAGTCTGACTGATCACCAGGCAAGACAGCTCACCGACTACGCTCTTTATCAGGAACTGGCAGCAAAATCCCAGCATGCCGGCCTGACCGATTTCCATCGGGATCACGATGAGGGCCTGTTCCACGTCTCGGTCATTGTTCCGCTGTTTGCCGACCACGGCACCCGCTGGATCGGCTCCCTCGCCATGCAGATCGATCCCGGTGACTTTCTTTTCCCGACCCTGCAGTCCTGGCCGCTGGCCAGTCGCACGGCGGAAACGCTCCTCGTCCGGCGCGATGAAGATCAAGTCCAGTTTCTCAACGAACTACGTAATCGCCCGGCTGCAACCTCGCAACTGCGCATCTCCCCGGAGAATAAAGATATACCGGCGGTACGTGCGATCTTCGACAAGGCGAGCGGTATCGTTGCAGGCCCCGACTATAGCGGCACCCCGGTTATTGCAGCCCTCCAGTCGATTCCCGACTCGTCCTGGCATATCGTCACCAAGATCGATCGCGAGGAAGCACTCGCCGAATGGCTGCTCGCCTCCCGTCTGATCATCGCCCTGTCCATCGGACTGCTGTTGGCGACGGCCGGCATTTTCGGGTTCATTTACCAGCAACGGGGAACCCGCCATTACCGTGGCCTGTTCGAAGCGGAAAGCGCCACCCGGGCCGAACAGGAGCGTTTCCGCATTGCCTTCAACGCCAGTCCGATGGCAACCTCGATTGCCCGCACCGACGATGGCCGCTTTGTCGACGCCAACGACAACTACCAGCGTTACTTCGGCTGGAACCGCGAGGAAATGCTGGGCAAGACGGGTACCGAACTCGGGCTGTGGCTAGACCGGACAGCCCGTTCTGCATGGGTTGAAAAACTGATCCGGCAAGGGTCTACGCTCAATTACGAAACGCAGTGGCGTGACAAATCAGGAAAGCTGCACGACATCCAGCTCTCGGCGGCGATCATCGATATCGACGGGGTTTCGCATATCCTCGGTTTTGCCTCCGACGTCACCGAACGCCGCCAGGCAGAAGCCGAACTGATGGAATACCGGCGCCGCCTGGAAGCCATGGTCAGCGAGCGAACCAGCCAATTGGCCATGGCCAAGGAGTACGCCGAACGCGGCAGCCGGGCCAAGAGCGCCTTCCTGGCCAACATGAGCCATGAAATCCGCACGCCGCTCAATGCCGTGATCGGGCTGACCCACCTGATCCGCCGTGACGCCAGTGATCCGCTGCAGAAAGAGCGTCTCAGCCGGGTCGAGGATTCGGCACAACACCTGCTCGACGTCATCAATGACATTCTCGACATATCCAAGATCGAAGCCGAAAAACTCCAGCTTGAGGAAAGCGACTTCTCGATCTCGCGTCTGATCGGCGAAACGCTGGAAATGATTGAATATCGCAGCCACGACAAAGGGCTGGCGCTGTTTGCCGAACTGTCGCCGGATCTCCCACCGGCCGTGCGCGGCGATCCCAAACGCCTGCAGCAGATCCTGCTCAACTTCCTCTCCAACGCGGTCAAATTCACCGAGCATGGCCAGATCAGGGTGCATGCAGAAGTGGCCGAGCAGACTGCCAGGCAGGTATTGCTGCGTATCGAAGTCAGCGATACCGGCATCGGTATCGAACCCGGCATCCAGGAACGCCTGTTCCGCCCCTTTGAGCAGGCAGACGACTCGACGACCCGGCGCTTTGGCGGCACCGGCCTCGGCCTGGCCATCAGCCGCCAGCTCGCCCGCCTGATGGGCGGCGATACCGGCATGCGCAGCGAGCCAGGAAATGGCAGCACGTTCTGGATGACGGTTCGCCTGGGCGTTGCCGCAGCAACAATCGAAAGCCGGCAAACGGCAGCGGTCGACATCGATCTGGAGGCAAAAATCCGCCAAACCCGCCAGACCGCGCACATCCTCCTGGTCGAGGACGACCCGCTCAGCCAGGAGGTCGCACTCGAACTGTTGCGGCACGCCGGACTCACAGCCGATCTCGCGGAGAATGGGCAGCAGGCCGTTGAAATGGCGGAAAAGACTGCCTACGACCTGATCCTGATGGACATGCAGATGCCGGTGCTGAACGGTCTGGAGGCCACCCGGCGCATTCTCGCCCTACCCGGACGGGCAGCAACCCGGGTCGTTGCGATGACCGCGAATGCCTTCAACGAAGACCGGGAAGCCTGCCTAGCGGCCGGCATGGTCGACCATATCGGCAAGCCGGTCAGCCCCGAGATTCTCTACGCCAAAATCCTGCACTGGTTGCCGGCGGTCAGCACCCCGGCATTGCTGCTGCAGCCACCGGCCAACCGGATTGCCGCGGCTGGCGATCCTGGCGTGGCAGCTACGCTCGCCCGACTGGCGGTGGTTCCCGGCCTGAACACGGCGGCCGGACTCACTGCGCTGAATGGCAAGGCCGAGCGCTATATCAGTCTGCTGCGCAAATATCTTGAGCGCCATGCCGGTGCCGCCGACGAAATCCGCAGCGCACTCGGCACTGGCGACAGCGCCACGGCCCGCCGCCTGGCACATACCGAAAAAGGCGCCTCGGCAACCCTCGGGCTGGACGGCATCCGTTTGGCGGCTGCCGCTCTGGAACTCGCCATACGGGAGAACCAGACTGACCGGCTGAATGCGCTGATCAGCGAGCTGGACGGCGTGCATACCCGGCTGCGCAAAGACGTATTCCAGGCAATCGGTGAAGAAAGGGTCGTGTTGGCCATCGGCACAAACACCGATACAGGGCAATTGATCGAGCAGTTGCGTGCCCTGCTGGCGGAAGACAACATGAACAGCCTCAACCTGGCACAGCAGTCCGCCGCCATCCTGAGCAAGCTGCTCGGCCCGGACTATCCGGACTTCCGCCGTGAGCTCGACAATTTCGATTTCCCGCAGGCACTGCACCTGCTGGAAAGCCGCCTGGCCCTCACCAGCGACAGCTGTTCACCGGCATGAGCCGGCTCAAAGCCGGATAAGCGCCTTCACCTCGTTGCCGCGACCACGATACTCAAGACTGTCAAAACTGATCATGCGTGACATGGCGATACCCCGGCCATGGGTATCAAAAGCCCGCTCCGGACTCATTTCGAGATAAGCCTGCCAGTCGAAACCGGCCCCCTGGTCACGAATGGTGAAAACCAGTTCGCCAGCGCTACGCTCGATTTCGAGTTCGGCATATTTCCCGTTGAACTCCGGCTGCTCGAGCAGCCGGCTGATTTCCTCATGCAGGCTGCCATCCTCGATGAGCCTGGATTTCTGGTCATAGCCAATGGCGAGGTTGCCATGCTCGACAGCGTTGAGCATCAGCTCCGACAGGCCAAGTGCGACACGCCCGGGATCGGGTGCCGCATTGGCGGCCAGGGCGGCGAGGTCACGCGCTTCTTCCGGGGTATTGAACACGAAGCGCGCCTGGACCAGACAGGAAAGCGTGCTGCTCTGGCGCTGCACCGCCTCCGCCAGTTCCTTGTGGCCGCGGTAATCGCGCGTCGCGGCGGCGACGATCGCCAGCAGCGTATCGGCGGAAAAAGGCTTGGTCAGGTAGTAATAGGCACCGGCCTGCAGGCCTTCGAGCACATCGGCATCCGCCGTCATGCCGGTCTGCATGATGACCGGCACGTGCATCATGTCCGGCCGCAGTTTGACCCGGCGCAGGATTTCGATGCCGTCCATGTCGGGCATCATGCGATCAAGCAGGATCGCGTCAAAGCGCTCCGGATCGGCATCGATCAGGCGCCAGGCGGCCTCTCCCGAGTCCGCCTCGACCACCGCATAACCTTCTTCGCTCAAATTTTCCGCCAGCGTTTCGCGGCCAATCGGCTCATCATCAACGACCAGTATGCACGTCTGCGTCAAGGCGGTTCTCCCGGTTATCGCTCCGCCGATGCTATCGACAGTGAATGCGCGCTAGATTAGCGGATTTAACACTTCTGGGACATGTACCAAAGTTCAGTTTGGCTAAAAACTTACCCGGAAATACCTTGCTGATCCCAGCCTGCCAGCCAGTCGAGGACACCTTCACCGGCCACTCGCCCACTGGCGAAACAGGCAGTCAGCAGATAGCCACCGGTCGGGGCCTCCCAGTCGAGCATTTCTCCCGCCGCAAAGGTGCCTGGCAGCTCCGCCAGCATCAGGCGCGCATCGAGTGCTGCCAGGCGAATCCCGCCGGCACTGCTGATCGCTTCATCGATCGGTCGGGCTGCCTGCACCGGCAAGGGCAGCGCCTTGATCGCCGCAGCCAGGCTGGCCGTATCGGTCAACGCCTCGGGCGGGCACAATTCGCGCAGCAAGCCGGCCTTGACCCCATCCAGACCGGCCCGCCGGCGCAGATGATTGGCCAGGGAATCACGCCCGCGCGGCCGCGCCAGATCGGCGCTCAGTCGCTCCAGCGTACGCCCGGGCGCCAGATCGAGCGTCAGCGCCGCCTTGCCGTCCCGTTCCAGGGCGTCGCGCAAGGGCGCCGACAGCGCATAAACCAGACCGCCCTCGATACCGCCCGCCGTGATGTTGAACTCGCCCTGCCGGCTCAGCCCGGCAACGGAGGCGACCACCGGCTTGACCGGGTGACCGGCAAAGCGCTCACTGAAATGCCGACTCCAGGCCACATCGAAACCGCAATTGGCCGGTTTCAGCGGCGCAACGGCAACGCCGCGTTCAAGCAGCAGGGGCACCCAGGCGCCATCCGAACCCAGTTTTGCCCAACTGCCACCACCCAGCGCCAGGACCACCGCATCGGCGATGCATTCGATTTCGCCGGCCGGCGTCGCAAAACGCAATGTCCGCTCGGCCGTCCAGCCCAGCCAGCGATGCCGGACATGGAATTGCACGCCAAGCTCGCGCAGGCGGTGCAGCCAGGCACGCAACAGCGGCGCCGCCTTCATGTCGGTCGGAAAGACGCGATCGGAAGTACCGACAAAGGTTTCGATACCCAGGCCATGGATCCAGTCGCGCAGCGAAGCCGGGCCGAAACGCGCCAGCCAGGCAGCCACTTCGCCGCTACGCTCGCCGTAGCGGGCAATGAAAGCGGGCAGCGGCTCGGCGTGCGTGATGTTCATGCCGCCCTTGCCGGCCATCAGGAATTTGCGACCGACCGAGGGCATGGCATCGAAAACCTGCACTTCCAGACGGTCGACCGTCCCGAACGGGCAATTTTCAGACGCGGCGGCAATCACCTCCGCCGCCATCAAGCCCGCCGGACCGCCACCGATGATGGCAATCCGCGGCATCAGGCTTCCTCGACGTCGGCTTCCGGCGCCTTCGGCACTTTTTCCGCCGCCTTGGCGGGCGCCTTGCCGGCCAGTTCCGGCAGCAACTCTTCCTCGTCGAGCGGCGTGACCGTTACGGCCACTTCCGGTTCGGCCCCGCCGCCACCAAGGATGATGCCGCGCAGCGGCGAGATGTCGCCGAAATCGCGGCCGATGGCGACCGTGATGTGCTCGGTATCGGGCAGCAGGTTGTTGGTCGGATCGAAGTCCACCCAATTGTCACCGAAGCCCGGCGCATACACCGAAACCCAGGCATGCGAGGCATCGGCGCCGATCAGGCGCGGCTTGCCGGGCGGCGGCCGGGTCAGCAGATAACCGCTGACATAGCGTGCCGACAGGCCGAGCGCGCGTAGGCAGGCAATCATCAGGTGAGCGAAATCCTGGCAAACGCCGCGTTTCTTTTCGAGAACTTCCATGACCGGCGTCGACACCGTGGTCGCCTCCGGATCGAATTTGAACTCGCGGAAGATTTTCGCCATCAGCGCCTGGGCCCCGACCAGCACCGGCGTTTCCGGCGGGAAGCAGTCGGCCGCGTAATCGGCCAGTTCATGTTTGATGCGGACGTGGGCACTTTCGAACAGGAAGCGCGTCGCATCGAGATCTTCCGGCTTCGGCGCCGAAGCATCGTAGGCCAGGCGTTCGCGCACTTCTTCCCAGGGCAGTGAGCTTTCCAGATCGACCGGCAGATGCGGCATGACCGCAACCGCCATCACCGAACTGATGCGCAGACTGTCATGCGGTGCATGGAAAGCCATCCAGGTCACCGGATTGCCGAAGGCATCCTGACCATCGCGACGCCAGGTCGGCACCGGCTTGATCGTGATGCACTGCTCCTCGATCTGCTGCCAGGCAAGGATGCGCGGCGAGAGATGCAGTTGCTGCTGCGACAGGGAAATATTGCAGCCGTAGTCGTACGTCGTTTCGTGCAGGACGTGATAGCGGACGGGAGTCTTGTCCATGCTCAGAGCGCCATCGTTTGCCGGCTGACATCGCCGACATGGGTGAAGTAGCGCATGCCCAGCCAGTCCGACAACTTCACGGCTGCCGCATCAAGCTCGCGCAGCAGTTTGGCCAGTTCGGCGCAGGGCGAGTCGGCGCGACTGCTGTCGAGTTGCGCATGCTCGAGCTTGCTCATGTCGAATTCGCGCAACCGGGCCAGCACATCGGGCAGCAGACTGCCGCTGTCGTCACCCAGATCGCGTGCCATGCGGTCGAGATAGCGCGCCACGACGCCGCCCTGGAAGGCCACGCCGTGCGGATTGCTGTTGTCGAAAACGAGCAGGTCGAGCACCGGCAGCAACTCGGGCAGACGCGAGTAGCGCGAACGATAGGTAATGATCGAGTCGGTCAGTTCGAGCAGCCATTCAAGGCTGCCCGGTCCGCGCGTCGATGCCATGGTCAGGAAATAGGCAATCGCCTGCGCCAGGAAAGAGAGGCGTTCGAGACGTCGACCGATGATCAGGAAACGCCAGCCGTCATCACGCGTCATGTTGTCCATCGCAAACCCGGTCAGCGACGACGAAACACCAAGGACGCGATCGAGGAAGGCAATCGCCTCGACCAGGGTCGGATGCGCCTTCAGCGCGGTCTGCTGCTCGCGCTGCAGACGGTTCAGCGAATGCCAGTGATCGAGCGACAGGCGATCGCGCACATGCGTCGCCGCCCACATCAGGCTGCGGATATTGCCGGCCAGGCTGCCCGGCTGATCCGGATCGTAAATTGCCTCGAGCAGGACATGCTCGCTGCCTTCCTTGATCTCGTTATCCTCTTCCGGCTTGGGCAGGATACCGATCAGCATGGCCATTTCCATGGCCGAAGTCAGGGCCGGCGTCTTCTCGCCACCCGACTCGACCACCCGGCTCAAGGCAACCCGCAACATGCGGGCACTGTCGTCGAAACGCTCGGAGTAACGGCCAAGCCAGAACAGGTTCTCGACGACGCGCGAAGTCAGGTTGGCGCCGGCCCGGACCAGATCGCGCACCCCGACCGAGGGCTTCAACAGCGTGAATTCGCTGACCGGGCCATCGGTCAGCACCCAGGCGTCCTTCGAGGCGCCACCGCGCTGCATCGAGATGATGCGGGCATTGGCACCGGTCGCGACGCGCGCCAGGCCACCCGGCATCACGGAATAACCATCGGCCGAGGACACTGCGTATGCACGCAGACCGACCGGGCGGGCAAGCAGGCGCCGCTCGTGCGAACGGCTCCAGGTCGGGCCTTGCGACAGATCGACCATTTCCTGGGCGACATAGGCATGCGGCCGGGCTTCGATACGGCGCAGCATTTCCTCGCGCGCCGCGCCTTCCAGTTCATGCCCGA
Organism: Quatrionicoccus australiensis; assembly: GCF_020510525.1. Classification (NCBI taxonomy): domain Bacteria; kingdom Pseudomonadati; phylum Pseudomonadota; class Betaproteobacteria; order Rhodocyclales; family Azonexaceae; genus Quatrionicoccus; species Quatrionicoccus australiensis. The sequence goes on along the minus strand of NZ_CP075188.1, from coordinate 1,347,804 downwards.
ACACCGGGTCCATGCGCTGCGTCGGGTAAGCCGGCTTGATGACCAGATCGTCGAAGTTTTCGCGCACGTATTCCAGGGCCGGCTTTTCGCCGCACCACCAAGTCGCCACCGAGGGCATCGCCAGTTCCTCACCGAGCAGCTTGCGGCAGATTGCCGGCAGAAAGCCCATCAGCGCGCCGGACGACAGCAGACCGCTGCCCAGCGCGTTGGCAATCGCAACACGCCCGGCGCGCGCCACGTTGAGCAGCCCGGGGATGCCAAGCGCCGAATCGCCGCGCAACTCAAGCGGATCGCAGTAGTCATCATCCTGCCGGCGCAGGATGACATGCACCCGCTTCAGGCCGCGCAGGGTCTTCAGATAAACGGTATCGCCGCGCACCGTCAGATCCTGCCCCTCGACCAGCGGGAAGCCGAGATAACGCGCGAGATAGGCGTGCTCGAAATAGGTTTCGTTGTACGGTCCCGGCGTCAGCAGCACAATATGCGGCTGTTCGCCTGCGTCGACCGGTGCGATGGCAGCCAGGCCATCCTGCTGGTCGCGGAAGAAGTCGGCCAGATGCTGCACGTGCAGGTCGCTGAACATTTCCGGGAAAACGCGCGAAACGATCAGGCGGTTTTCCAGTGCATAACCGGCCCCGGACGGCGCCTGCGTGCGGTCGGCAATCACCCACCAGCGACCATCCGGCGAACGCGCCAGATCGACCGCATATTGATGCAGCCAGACACCGCCGGCCGGCTTGATGCCCTGACAGGGCCACAGATAGCCGTGCTGGCCATAGACCAGCGCCGGCGGCAGCAGGCCTTCGGCAAGCAGCTTCTGCTCGCCGTAGAGGTCGGCCAGAATGGCATTGAGCAGGGTTGCCCGTTGCGCGACCGCAGCCGAGACTTCGGCCCACTCTTCTGCCGAGATGATCAGCGGCAGCGGGTCGAGCGCCCACGGCCGGTCGGCGCCGCTGGGATCGGCGTAAACGTTGTAGGTGACCCCGTTTTCCTGGATCCGTCGATCGACGAAATCAAGGCGACGATGCATTTCGTCAGGCGCGACCGCGTCAAGATGAATGAAGAACTGCCGCCAGTGCGGACGGACAGTGCCGTCAGCGTCGAGCATTTCATCGTAGCGGCGAGCGCTGTGGGGGTAGATTGCGAGGAGTGTGCGGGCCATTCAGCCAGTCAAGCAATGCGGGCGGGCCGTTTCCGGCCCTTTTTTGTGCGGCCCGAAAGCCGCAACCCGCATCTGGAAGGGTTAGGAACGGCGCAAGTCTAGCGTAAACGGGTGCTCCGCGCTGATCTGCGGTGTCCCGACCGACATCTTGCCCGGGGTATGGCCGAAGCGGAAGAAGCGGGCCAGACGGCGACTTTCGGCTTCGAAGGCATTGACCGGGAAGGTATCGAAACTGCGCCCGCCCGGATGCGTCACGTGATACTGGCAACCGCCCAGCGAACGCTGCATCCAGGTATCGACCAGGTCGAAAACCAGCGGCGCATGCACGCCGATGGTCGGATGCAGGCAGGAAGCCGGCTGCCAGGCACGGTAACGCACGCCGGCAACGAATTCGCCGTTGATGCCGGTATTCTGCAGCGGGACAGGCACGCCGTTGCAGGTCAGCACATAACGATCCGGCGCCATGCCCTTGACCTTGACCTGGACGCGCTCAACCGAGGAATCGACGTAGCGCACCGTGGTCCCGGCGCCGCCCTCCTCGCCCATGACATGCCAGGGTTCCAGCGCGTGGCGCAATTCGAACTCGATGCCCTTGACGGCGAAATCGCCGTACTTCGGGAAACGGAATTCGAAATGCGGTGCGAACCATTCTGCCTTGAACGGGTAGCCCGCCTCGGTCATTTCCTGCATGACGTCCTTGAAGTCCTGCTCGGCATAGAAAGGCAGCATGAAGCGGTCGTGCAGCTCGGTACCCCAGCGCGCCAGACGGGCCGGCTCGTAGGGCTGCTCCCAGAAGCGCGCAATCATGGCGCGCAGCAGCAGTTGCTGGGCAAGCGACATGCGCGCATGCGGCGGCATTTCGAAGGCGCGCAGCTCGAGCAGGCCGAGGCGCCCGGTCGGGCCGTCCGGCGAATAGAGCTTGTCGATGCAGAACTCGGAACGGTGCGTATTGCCGGTCACGTCGGTAAGCAAGTTGCGCAGGATACGGTCGACCAGCCAGGGCGGCACCGAGTTTGCGTGCATTCCGCCCGGCTGCGGGATCTGCTTGAAGGCAATTTCCAGCTCATAGAGCGAGTCGTTGCGCGCTTCATCGACACGCGGCGCCTGGCTAGTCGGGCCGATGAACAGGCCGGAGAACAGGTAGGACAGGCTGGGATGATTGTGCCAGTAGGCGATCAGGCTCTTCAGCAAATCCGGGCGGCGCAGGAAGGGCGAGTCGTTCGGCGTCGCACCGCCGAGCACGAAGTGATTGCCACCACCCGTGCCGGTGTGGCGGCCGTCGACCATGAATTTCTCGGTGGTCAGGCGGGTCAGGTGCGCCGCATCGTAGAGATGCGTCGTCTGCTCGACCAGTTGATCCCAGCTCTTGGCCGGGTGAATATTGACTTCGATGACGCCGGGGTCGGGCGTCACACGGAAATGCGTCAGGCGCGGATCGGACGGCGGCTCGTAGCCTTCCATGATCACCGGCAGGTTCATTTCCTCAGCGGTCGACTCGACGGCAGCAACGATTTCCAGGTAATCGTCGAGCTTCTCGGTCGGCGGCATGAAGATGTAGAGCTTGCCGTCGCGCGGCTCGGCGCACATCGCGAGGCGCGTGATCCAGGCGGCGGATTCCTTGAAGCCGGGACGAGTATCGCTCGGCTTTTCCCAGGCGCGGCCCTTGCCATGCACTTCGGCAAAGCCGGCAGCCGAACTGCTGCGCCTGTCCTGCATCTGCGGCCCGCGGGCGGCACGTGCCGCATTGACTCGCTCGCGCAGTTCGGCGTGCGTCGCCAAGGGATCGGTCGCCATTTCGGCATCCGGCACATTGACGTAGGGGTAATCGCTTTGTGCCGTCCACGGCTGCGAGTCGATCGGCAGGCGGTAACCCATGGCCGAATCGCCGGGGAACAGGTAACAGCGTTCGGCACGCAGGAACCACGGCCCGGTCTGCCACTGGTCGGCGAGGTTCTTCATGATCGGCAGCGTGTAGCCGATGGTATGCGTCATGCCCTGGGTGAATACCTTCATCAGGCGTTCGCGCTCCAGTGCGTCGTCGACACGCGAATCGAAGGGATCGACATTGCCCGGCAGGCGGCGCTCGCGCCACATGTAGTAATAGACGTCCTCGAAGGCCGGGAAGACATGCTCGCCGGTGACACCAAGACGCTCGGCAACGCGACGCAGGAAGTGGCCGGCCTGCTCGGCGGTAACGCCGTAATTGATACTTTCATTGGCATACAACGCCGGCGAATTCCAGATCGGCTCGCCATCCTTGCGCCAGAAGCAGTTCAGAGACCAGCGCGGGAGTTGTTCGCCGGGATACCACTTGCCCTGGCCGAAATGCATCAGGCCGTTCGGCGCGTATTTCTCGCGCAGACGATGGAACAGGTCGGCGGCGAAAATGCGCTTGGTCGGACCGAGGGCGGCGGTATTCCATTCGGCGCCATCCGGATCGTCGACCGCGACGAAGGTCGGCTCGCCGCCCTGGGTCAGGCGAACGTCAAGTTCCTGCAGCGTGCCGTCGATCTTGTGACCGAGGCTTTCGATTTCCAGCCACTGTTCGTCGCTGTAGGGCTTGGTGACGCGCGGTGCCTCCCAGAAGCGGGTAACGCCCATGTGGTGACTGAATTCGGTTTCGCACTTGTCGATACCGCCACTGATCGGCGCCGCCGACGAGGGTTCCGGCGTGCAGGCAAGCGGGATATGGCCCTCCCCGGCGAACAGGCCAGAGGTCGGATCGAGGCCGATCCAGCCGGCGCCCGGCAGATACACCTCGGTCCACGCGTGCAGATCGGTGAAATCCTTTTCCGGACCAGACGGGCCGTCCAGCGATTTGACGTCAGCGGTCAACTGGATCAGGTAGCCGGAAACGAAACGTGCCGCCAGCCCCAGGTGACGCAGCACCTGCACCAGCAGCCAGGCGGAGTCGCGGCAGGAGCCGGAACGCTTGGTCAGCGTTTCCTCCGGCGTCTGGACGCCGGGTTCCATGCGGATGGTGTAGCCGATGTCGCGCTGTACCTGGGCATTGATCGCGACCAGGAAATCGACGCTGCGCAGCGGTTCGCGCGAAATGCCGGCCACGTACTTGTCAAACTCGGGGCCGTAGTTAACCTTGTACAGATAAGGCGCCAGTTCGTGGCGCTCGCCGGCCTCGTAGGCGAAAGGAATCTTCTCGGCGTGCGGCTCGAGGAAGAAGTCGAAAGGATTGATCACCGACATCTCGGCGACCAGGTCGACCTCGACACGGAATTCGCGGGTCTTCTCCGGGAAGACCAGGCGAGCCAGGTAATTGCCCTGCGGATCCTGCTGCCAGTTGATGAAGTGCTTTTCCGGCCCGACCTTCAGCGAATAGGAGAGGATGCGTGTCCGCGAATGCGGGCAGGGGCGCAGGCGAATGACCTGCGGCCCGAGATTGATCAGGCGATCGTAGGAGTAATGAGTGACGTGATTTAGTGCAACGTGAATGGACACGGGCTTGCTCCGGGCAAATAGACTGATAGCTTAAAAGCAAGACATGAACCAGCTTGTAAGCCATTGATTATTGGCAATGCGCCGAGCCAGAGGCACCAAGCCAAGGCCTGGTTCAACCTGGTGCGCACCAGGCCGGTGCGCACCTCTTGTCGCATTATTTTACTTGCACCAATGCGTCAGCCAGATGACGCAGCGTACGCTCGATGTTGTGCAGTTTATCCAGCCCGAACAGGCCAACCCGGAACGTCCGGTAATCGGCCGGTTCGTCACATTGCAGCGGCACGCCAGCCGCCGTCTGCAGACCGAGACCGACGAATTTCTTGCCGGTCTGGATATCCGGATCGCTGGTATAGCTGACCACCACGCCCGGCGCGCCGAAGCCCTCGGCCGCGACGCTGGGGAAACCCTGGCTGGCGAGCAGCGCCCGCACCTGATCGCCCAGCGCCTGCTGCTCTGCCATGATGCGATCGAAACCGTAGGCTTCCATTTCCAGCATCACTTCATGCAGGCGCGCGATGCCGTCGGTCGGCATCGTTGCGTGATAAGCGTGCGCACCGCCCTCGTAGGTTTCCATGATCTGCAGCCACTTTTTCAGGTCGCAGGCAAAACTGGTACTGGTCGTCGTCTCGATTGCCGCGCGCGCCCGCTCGCCCAGCATCACCAGCGCGCAGCACGGCGAGGCGCTCCAGCCCTTCTGCGGCGCGCTGATCAGCACATCGACGCCGGTTACTTGCATATCGACCCAGATTGCGCCGGAAGCGATGCAGTCGAGCACGAACAAGCCGCCCACGGCATGTACCGCTTCGGCCACCGCCTGGATATACGCGGTCGGCAGGATGATGCCGGATGCCGTCTCGACATGCGGCGCGAAAACCACGGCCGGCTTCTCGCGCAAAATGGCCGCCACCACGACGTCGACCGCTGGCGGCGCAAACGGCGCCTGGCTTCCCTCGCCCTGGCGTTGCGCCTTGAGCACGACTGCCTCGGAAGGAATCCGGCCCATCTCGAAAATCTGCGTCCAGCGGAAGCTGAACCAGCCATTGCGAATCACCAGTACCTTCTTGTCGGTCGCAAACTGGCGGGCCACCGCCTCCATGCCGAAGGTACCGCTGCCCGGCACGATGGCCACCGAATGCGCGCCATAGACCTGCTTGAGTATCCGCGACACATCGCGCATCGTGCCCTGGAAGGATTGCGACATATGGTTCAGGGCGCGGTCGGTATAGACCACGGAATATTCGAGCAGGCCGTCGGGGTCGACGGCGGGCAGCAGACGGGACATGGGGTGGCTCCTGAGGGTGTTTTTGTTGATCCGGGAGGATAACGCCGAAGGGGGCTTTCGGGCTATTCCGGTGCGCGGCAAATGTGGGTTCTGGTTTGATTGGCGGCTGGTTTCCGCTCGGCGGGGTGTCCGTCTCGCTTACGGAAGATGCTGTGCTTGTTTTACGTGCGGGTTCCGCCCTTGCGGGGCGTCTCACTTTCTTTTGCTTCGCCAAAAGAAAGTAAGCAAAGAAAAGGCGACCCCAGGCTACGCGGTCGGCTGCGCCGACTCCCCTGCGCTACTCGCTGCTGGCGGGGGCTGCGGAACTCGGGGCTACGCCCCTCAGACAGTCCTCGCCCTTTATCCGCCATCAGCTCCGTTGCTCGGCGCTCCACATGGGGACCCGGAAAAGCGTCGCCGCCGAACCGCTCAAAATGGTTTTGGCCGTTTTCCAGCGGTCGACCGCTAAAAAACACCTTTTTTGTTTTTTCCAGGGCAGAGCCGTTGTTCCGAGACGCCTTTCGGGTCCCCCTGAGAGGCGCTGAGCAACGCAGGACGGCCGGGGGCATTCGGCTTGCGTCTGTCTGAGCCGCAGGCGAGTTTAGCAAGCCGCCCGGACGACCGAGTAGCGCAAGGAACCGGGCAACGCCCGGCGCCGACCCGGGGGTCGCCTTTTCTTTGGCTACTTTCTTTTGGCGAAGCAAAAGAAAGTACGCCCGCCCGCAAGGCGGAAAGCAACGGTTCAACACGCGATGCTGCCCGCTCGCAAGGCGGAAACATCACGCCAAACAACGAAATACCCAATTACGGAGGACGACACTCCAGCCACGACCCGAAACCCGATCGTGGCTGGAGAAAAACCAACCTTAAGCCGCCTCCGCCATCGGCGCCAAAAAGTCCTTGCTGATCCCATCCCCCAGCATATAGATGTGATCCATGAAGTCAGTCAGCCACTCATGCAAACCCTGCTCGAGAATATCCTCGACCCGCGCGTAATGCAGCTTGGCATGCAGCAAACCGGCCTGACGCTGGGTTTCGCCGGAATGGCTGTTGGCGATCAGATCGAGATTCTTGACCACGCCGTTCATGCAGAAATGCAGCGAACGCGGCATGTCGTCGCGCAGGATCAACAACTCGGCAACCCGTTCCGGTGTGATGGCATCGCGGTAAACCTTGCGATAAACCTCGAAGGCCGATACCGAACGCAGCAAGGCGCCCCACTGATAGAAGTCGGTCGCACCCTCGTCACCGTGCGGGCGCAGGACGTGATATTTGACGTCGAGAATGCGTGCCGTGTTGTCCGCCCGCTCAAGCAGCGTGCCGAGGCGAATGAAGTGATACGCCTTGTCCTGCAACAGCGTGCCCAGCGTCGTGCCACGCGACAGCGAGGAGCGCATCTTGACCCACTCGAAGAACTCGCTGATCCCGGCGTTCAAAAGTTGCTCGAAGCTTTTTTCACGCGCTTCCAGCCAGGTCGAATTGAGGGTTTCCCACATTTCCGTGGTGATCGTGCCACGCACGGCGTGGGCATTCTCACGCGCCATGCGCAGGCAGCTGTGAATGGAGGCGAAGTTGTCGGCATCGCTGACCATGAAACGCAGGACGTTCTCGGCAGTGATTTCCGAATATTTCTTGGCATAGGCCGCCTCAAGGCTGTTCAGGGCGATGATGGCGTTCCAGTTCTGGTTGGCGGCATCAAGCGATTGCGGCACCAGGGACATCTGCCAGGTAACGTCGAGCAGACGGGCGAGGTTTTCGGCCCGCTCGATGTAGCGGGACATCCAGAACAAATGATCGGCGGTACGGCTCAACATGTTGTTTCTCCTTGAACGGCAGGCCGCAAACCTCCGGCTTTGGCTGCGCCAAAGCCACCCGGTTTTAGCTCCGGCGTAACATTCGCTTCGCTCATGTGAGCCTGCGCTGAAGCCCGGCAAGCCAGGCCTTCGGCCCGCTCGATATAGCGGGACATCCAGAAAAGGTGATCGGCAGTACGACTCAGCATGACTTAATCCTCCAGAACCCAGGTGTCTTTGGTACCGCCGCCCTGCGACGAATTGACGACCAGCGAGCCCTTGGTCAGGGCAACACGGGTCAGGCCGCCTGGCACCATGTTGACGCACTTGCCCGAAGACAGCACGAAGGGGCGCAGATCAAGGTGACGCGGCGCGATGCCTTCCTCGACAAAAGTCGGGCAGTTGGACAAGGCGAGCGTCGGCTGGGCGATATAGCCCTCCGGCTTGGCAATCAGCAGTTGCCGGAAATGCTCGATCTGCTCCTTCGTCGAAGCCGGTCCGACCAGCATGCCGTAACCACCGGCCCCATGCACTTCCTTGACCACCAGCTCCGGCAGATGGTCAAGAACGTATTTCAGATCGTCCGGCTTGCGGCACATGTAGGTCGGCACGTTGTTGAGCTTCGGCTCTTCGCCGAGGTAGAAACGGATCATGTCCGGCACGTACGGGTAGATCGACTTGTCGTCGGCAACACCGGTACCGATTGCATTGGCCAGGGTCACGTTGCCGGCCTGGTAGGCCTTGAGGATGCCAGGCACGCCCAGCGTCGATTCGGCGCGGAAAACCTTGGGATCCATGTAGTCGTCGTCGATCCGACGATAGATCACATCGACGCGCTGCGGCCCCTGCGTCGTCTGCATGTAGACCACTTCGTCCTTGACGAAGAGATCACGCCCTTCGACCAGTTCGACACCCATCTGCTGGGCGAGGAAGGTATGTTCGAAATAGGCGCTGTTATAGGCGCCCGGCGTCATCACAACCACGGTCGGATTGCTGACGCCCTGCGGCGCGACGGCGCGCAGTTTTTCCAGCAGCATGTCCGGGTAGTGCTGCACCGGCGCCACCTTGTGTTTGGCAAACAACTCGGGGAAGAGGCGCATCATCATCTTGCGGTCTTCGAGCATGTAGGAAACACCGGACGGTACGCGCAGATTGTCTTCCAGCACGTAGAACTCGCCCGCTCCGGCACGCACGATATCGACGCCGGCGATATGGGCGTAGACGCCACCCGGCACATCGACACCCTGCATGATCGGGCGATACTGGGCATTGTTGAGAATCTGCTCGGCCGGAATCTTGCCAGCCTTGAGAATTTCCTGATCGTGGTAGATGTCGTGCAGGAACATGTTCAGCGCCGTGACACGCTGACGCAGGCCAGCCTGCAGCGCTAGCCACTCAGCCGAGGGAATGATGCGCGGAATGATGTCGAAGGGAATCAGACGCTCCTTGCCTGCCTCTTCGCCATACACCGCGAAGGTGATGCCAACCCGATGGAAAGCCAGGTCCGCTTCAGCCCGCTTGCGCGCGATGCGCTCCGCCGGTGTCGCCTTGAGCCATTGATCGTAACCCTGGTAGTGAGCACGGACGCCGTCGTTGGCGTCCATCATTTCGTTATAGAAGTTCATATTGGACTCGTCGCTGAGGATGCTCTCGAAAGTAATTCAGCAGATTCCATGCCACTGTCCAAAACATCACGAAATCAGTGAATTAGAAATCAACAGAACAGGGCCGCGCCCTACGGTGGTGCATCTGTATTTCAAAGTGGTGCAAATAAAAAACCCGCCGGATTGCTCCGGCGGGTTTTCTGTACAACGGAAAGACCGAAGCGATCAGGCGCGTTCGAAGATGACGGCAATACCTTGACCACCACCGATACACATCGTGACCAGCGCATACTTGCCGCCGACACGTTCCAGTTCATACAGGGCCTTGGTCGCGATGAAAGCACCAGAGCAGCCGACCGGGTGGCCGAGAGCGATGGCACCGCCATTCGGATTGGTCTTGACCGGATCGAGACCGAGCAGCTTGGAAACAGACAGAGCCTGGGCAGCAAACGCTTCGTTGGACTCGATGACATCCATCTGATCCAGCGTCAGGCCGGCCTTCTTCAGGGCCAGCTTGGTGGCCGGAACCGGACCTTCGCCCATGACATCATTCGGCACACCGGCAACGGCATAACCGGCGATACGGGCACGTGCCTTGTGACCATTCTTGGCGGCGACGTCAGCAGCAGCCAGCACGAAGAAGGCTGCGCCGTCGTTGATGCCGGAGGCGTTACCAGCGGTGACCGTGCCGTCCTTCTTGAAAGCCGGCTTCATCTTGGCCAGCGATTCCAGCGTGGTACCGGCCTTGACGTATTCGTCGGTATCGAACACCACTTCGCCCTTGCGGGTCTGCTTGACGATGGGCACGATTTGCGACTTGAAATGGCCGGCTTCAATCGCTGCAGCGGCACGACGCTGCGATTCGACAGCGAAGGCATCCTGCTCTTCACGGGTAATGCCATGCTTGGCAGCCAGGTTCTCGGCCGTGATACCCATGTGGCCAACGCCGAACGGATCGGTCAGGACGGCAACCATGGAATCGATGGCCTTGGTATCACCCATGCGGGCGCCCGAACGCAATGCCGGCAGCAGGTAGGCAGCCTTGGACATGACTTCGACACCGCCACCGATACCGTAGTCGGCATCACCCAGCATCAGGTTCTGGGCAGTGGTCACAATGCCCTGCAGGCCGGAGGCACACAGGCGGGAAACCTGCATGGCGACGGAATCCATCGACAGGCCGGCTTGAATCGAAGCAACGCGGGAAACATAAGCGTAGCGGGAATCGGTCGGCATCGTGGTGCCGACGGTAACGTAGTTGATTGCCTGCGGATCGACACCGGAGCGGGCAATCGCTTCCTTCATGACGATGCCGGCCAGTTCGGTGCTTTCGAAATCAGCAAGGGAACCACCAAAGGCGCCAATCGGCGAACGGACTGCGCTAAGAACGACGACTTCTCTGCTCATAAACATCTCCTTGTAAGAATCATTCAGCCTGCCAGACTGGCAAGCCCCAACAAAAACAGCAACACAATCCACATGACCGTGGCCCGCCAGACGAGCCCCACGGCACTCTGCATGAAATCGACATCCGCCGGATCACCGGTTCCCAGCGCGGCACGATCCGTCACCAGGCCATCATCGAGCACCGGCATCCCGAGTTGAACCCCCAGGGCCCCGGCGCCACTGGCCAGCACGATCCCCTGATCACGCTCCGGCCATTGGTCCGCCTGCGTCCGCCAGCAATAAACCGCATCTTCAAAATCACCGACGATGGCGAAGACGGCAGCCGTAGCACGCAATGGCAGCCAGTCGATAATACCGAAAACCTGGCGGGAAAACGCGAAGAACACATTATGCTCAGTCACATTACGGTTGTGCCATCGCTCGGCAATCACTGCCGACATCCGGTAAAGAACAGCACCACACGGCCCCGGCAACAAGACAAACCAGAGCAACACGGCAAATACGTGGCGGTGCGAAGCAAGCAGCGCCTGCTCTATCGACAGCCGGGCAATATCTTCCGACCCCAGGTCACTGACCGAACGCCCCAGCCATTCACCAAGCAGCGCACGGGCCTGGGTCAAATCCCCCTGGCGCAATGCCAGCTGGATTTCGGTGTAATGATGGCTGAACTGACGAAAACCCATGGTCAGATACAGCACGACAACATTGAATGCCCAGGCCAACAGGGGATTCAACGAATAAAGCAGGCCGTAAAGCACGGCCACCATACCAACCGGCAGCAACACGGCGAGACACCAGGCGATGACGCCATGACGATACTCGCCCGCATTGAAGCGGGACTCGATGAAATCCGCCCAGGCCGAAAGAGGGGCAACCACCACGCGGCGGTAAGAGAGGGGTTGTAGCTGCTCGATGAGAAAAACAGCAATCAGCGAGAAAAGACTCATGGGGCAGAGATTTCGCCGTAATCGGCTTGTTTTCTTATGCTAAAGCACCACCATACCACAAGCTCAGGCGGGATGCAGACCAAGACGGGCAGTCAGCGAACGAATCATGCCAGCCGTCGCCCCCCAGATAAAATAGTCGCCATAAGGCATGGCGAAAAAATGCCGCATGGCACCCCGATAATGCAGCGAATGTTCCTTGTGATTCAGCGGATTCAGCAGGAAATCCAGCGGCACCTCGAAAGCCTCAGCGACTTCGAAAGGATCAACGCTCAATTCAAAGGGCGGTTGCACCAATCCGACCACAGGCGTCACCCTGAAACCGGTGCCGGTTCGGTACTCCGGCAGAAAGCCGAGAATCTCGATGTGCTGACGCGCCAGCCCGATCTCCTCTTCCGTTTCTCGCAAGGCGGTATCAACCGGTGTCAGATCCTCATTCTCGACCCGGCCACCGGGAAAACTGATCTGGCCACCATGGTCGCGCAAATGGGCTGTACGCTGGGTGAGCAGAACGGTAGGCCCGGTTTCACGCAGCACGATCGGGAAAAGCACGGCCGCCGCGGTCAGCGACAAACCCTCCCCCCCCTCTTCCTGAACGAAGTCACTGGCGGCAGGAACCGCCAGCAGGCAATTTCTGATGCTTTGCAGATCGGGATTCATGCTGCCGAAACATTGTCCTCGATTTCGGCATGAACGGCATTCAGCGCATCCTGCAAAGTTTCTTCCGAAAGGCAATTGATCGACGTGGCAACCACATCGGCCGCTTCAATCGCGCCCACCGGCAAACGTTTGCTGTCCAGACAGGCGATCAGTGCCGCCGCCGCACCAACAATCCGCAATATCGACTGGCGCTCGCTCATCAGCATTTCCAGCTCATGGCGCAACATGCTTATTTCCTGGTCACGGTCCGGCATGATCTCTCTCCTAGAATCGTTTTTTAAGTGTCATGGTACTGCCGTCGCGCTGCATTTCCATCCGGTTGAGGAAACTCATGCCCAGCAGCGCAATCGGCATTTCATTCTGGTGAATCACTGCATCGACGCCATGCAGGGTGATATCACCCAGGCGAACAGTATCGAGTTGCAGCTTGCTGACCACGGTCTGGCCGTTGGCCGTATGCGAGATCATTTTCTCGCCACGATTAAAATCCAAACCAATCCGCTTGGCATCGGTTGCGCCCAGGGAAATCATCGTCGCTCCAGTATCCACCACAAAGCGCACCGAAGTTCCGTTAATTGTCCCTGTCGTATAAAAATGTCCCTGACCATCGGCCGTCATGATGATCTTGCCCGAACCATCGCCATTCGAGACGCCAATCGCATGCTGCCCGACGCGCAGCGGCCGTTTTTTGCCCCCGACTTCGACCACGACCTGATCACCCTGAACGGAGAGCAGTTTGACGCCATCCAGGCTTTGCCCGATCGCCACGGCCTGCGGCTCGCCACCATTGACCATGAGCATGGCCTTGCTTCCCATGATGCCAGCCAAGCCAACCTCCTGCGCCGCGGCAAGCACGGGAAACAGGCCTGCAGTCAGCAAGGCCAGCGTAAAATGAAGCATCATTTTCCCTGACGACTTTATTGCCATGCTACCTGTTGCCATCTTTCGCCACTCCCCGACTGAAGGTCCCGGTTATTTTGCCATATTCCTTGAGCAGCAAGGGATTCCATGGAAACTGATCGCCCTTGACGAAGGCGAAGCCGTACCGACCACGGTCGACGCCTTTTCCGGCCTCTGTTTCATGGGCGGGCCGATGAGCGTCAATGACCCCCTGCCCTGGATAGAGCCTGTCTGCGCGCTGATTCGCCAGGCCGCGGCCAGCAACATTCCGGTCATCGGCCATTGCCTCGGTGGCCAGCTGTTGAGCAAGGCGCTGGGCGGCCAGGTCACCCGCAACCCGGTCAAGGAAATCGGCTGGAGCGAAGGCTGTGGCGAGGACAATGCAATCGCCCGACAATGGCTCGGTCCCTTTGCCGGCAAGGCGGGCACCATCTTCCAGTGGCACGGCGAGACCTTCAGCCTGCCGGAGGAGGCCAGCCGCCTGCTGAGCAACGCGCACTGCGCCAACCAGATGTTCGTCAAGGGGCCGCACCTCGGCATGCAATGCCATGTCGAAATGACTCCCGAAATGATCGCCACCTGGTGCGAACAGTGGGCCGACGAGGCGATCACAGCCGCCGACCAGCCCAGCGTCCAGTTGCCGGAAGTCATGCAGCAGGAAATCGCCGCCCGCCTGCCGAAAATGCGCCTCCTGTCGGAACAGCTTTATTCGACCTGGATCAAGGGGCTGCAGCGCTGAACCGGAGTATCCGGCTAATAGAAAACGGGCATCCACGATGCCCGTTTTTGCCTTTTTCAGCCGGTCGACCGACAGGAATGTCTAGTCGCGGAAATTGCCGTACTTGATCGGGAAATCGGTAATCGATTTGGTGATCAACGCGATGCAGCCCTGCAGATCGTCACGCTTGGCGCCCTGGACACGCACCGTATCGCCCTGGATCGAGGCCTGGACCTTGAGCTTGCCATCCTTGACCAGCTTGACGATTTTTTTGGCGAGTTCGCTGTCGATCCCGTCCTTGATCTTCATTTCCTGCTTGACCTTGTTGCCGGAAACGCTGACCACCTTCTGGTGATCGAGGCGCTTGACGCTTTCCTTTTCCTTCTTTTCCATGGCCGGGAAAAGCAGGTCCTTGATCTGGTCAAGCTGGAAGTCGGAGTCGCCCCACAGGGTGATGACCTTGTCCTTCTCGTTCAGTTCGACCTTGGCCGAAGTGCCCTTGAAGTCATAGCGATTGTCGATCTGGCGCGAAGTGACGTCGATGGCATTCTTCAGGCCGACCATGTCGGCTTCGGAGGTGAAGTCAAAGCTCGGCATGGCTATTACCCGAAATGGCAGACGTAGTGATACGGCTCGTCACAGGCAATTTCGAAGCTGGAATTGCCCGGCACGTTGAAGGACTGGCCATCACCATAGGTCGTCCATTCGCTTTCGCCCTTGAGCTTGACGCGGCACGAGCCGCCAACGCCTTCCATGATTTCCGGCGCGCCGGTATTGAAGGTCAGGCTGGATGGCAGGATCACGCCAACTGTCTTCTTGGTGCCGTCTTCGAGCACGACGGTATGGCTGACGCACTTGCCGTCAAAATAAACATTGGCCTTCTTGACCACGGAAACCTTGTCGTATTGCGACATTTAAATACCCCAGATTTTCTGAATGACTGATTTGGCGACAAAACCGACCATGCCGAAAGCCAGCACAAAGAAGAGCACGAAGGTGCCCGTCTTGCCGGCTTTCGACTTCCAGGCAATCTCGCCGATGATGAAGAGCATGAAAATAATGAAAGCCGCGACACCCCAGGTCGAGAAAAAGTCTGCGATCTGTTCTTCGTTGAAACCGAATACGGTGCCGCTTTCCATGTCTTAAGCCTTCTTCTTGGCGGCCGGCTTCTTGGCGGCTGCTGCCTTCTTCGGTGCAGCCGCCTTGGCCGGTGCGGCCTTGGCTGCCGAGGCTGCCTTCTTGGCCGCCGGCTTGCCCGCCTTCTTCGCTGCCAGATTGGCGGCGATGCGCATGCGCAGGGCGTTCAGCTTGATGAAACCGCCAGCATCGCGCTGATCGTAAGCACCGGCATCGTCCTCGAAGGTGGCGATGGTCGAATCGAACAGCGAATCGGTCTGCGAATCGCGACCGACGACGATGACGTTGCCCTTGTACAATTTCAGGCGAACCGTGCCGTTGACCGTCTGTTGCGTATGGTCGATCAGCACCTGCAGCGCCTTGCGCTCCGGGCTCCACCAGTAGCCGTTGTACACCAGGCTGGCGTAACGCGGCATCAGGTCGTCCTTGAGGTGGGCGACTTCGCGATCCAGCGTGACCGACTCGATGGCACGGTGTGCGCGCAGCAGGATGGTGCCGCCCGGGGTTTCGTAACAGCCGCGCGACTTCATGCCGACGTAGCGGTTTTCGACCAGGTCGAGACGGCCGATGCCGTGCTTGCCGCCAAGCTCGTTCAGCGTGGCAAGCAGCTCGTGCGCCTTCATCTTCTTGCCGTTGATTGCCACCAGATCACCGGCAACGAATTCGAGGTCGAGATACTCGGCCTTGTTCGGCGCCTTTTCCGGCGACACGGTCCAGCGCCACATCGATTCTTCGGCTTCAGCGGCCGGATCTTCCAGGTGACGACCTTCGTAGGAGATATGCAGCAGGTTGGCGTCCATCGAATACGGCGAGCCACCCTTCTTGTGCTTCATGTCGATTTCGATGCCATGCTTCTCGGCATAGGCCATCAGCTTTTCGCGCGACATCAGGTCCCACTCGCGCCACGGTGCGATGACCTTGATGCCCGGCTTCAGCGCATAGGCGCCGAGCTCGAAACGCACCTGGTCGTTACCCTTGCCGGTGGCGCCGTGACAGATGGCGTCGGCACCGGTTTCATTGACGATATCGACCAGGCGCTTGGCGATCAG
This sequence comes from Quatrionicoccus australiensis, assembly GCF_020510525.1. Classification (NCBI taxonomy): domain Bacteria; kingdom Pseudomonadati; phylum Pseudomonadota; class Betaproteobacteria; order Rhodocyclales; family Azonexaceae; genus Quatrionicoccus; species Quatrionicoccus australiensis. Next base: position 1,331,713 of record NZ_CP075188.1, on the reverse strand, counting down.
CGGCCGGGCAATCGAGGTACCGAGCAGGTATTCGCCTTCATAGACGGTATTGGCGCGGAACATCGGGAAGACGAAATCGCGGACGAATTCTTCGCGCACGTCGTCGATGTAGATGTTCTTTGGCTTGATGCCCGCCTTCAGCGCCTTGGCGCGTGCCGGTTCCAGCTCTTCACCCTGACCGAGGTCAGCCGTGAAGGTGACGACTTCGCACTTGTACACATCCTGCAACCACTTGAGGATGACCGAGGTATCCAGACCGCCTGAATAGGCCAGCACTACTTTCTTGATGTCGCTCATTTCAGTTCCTTGTTTCAATTCAACTCAGCCGTTGATACGGCCCAACATTAAATATTCCATCAACGCCTTCTGGACGTGCAGACGATTCTCCGCCTCATCCCAGACCACCGATTGCGGTCCGTCGATGACTTCTGCCGTCACTTCCTCACCTCGGTGCGCCGGCAGGCAGTGCATGAATACCGCCCCTTCATTGGCGACACGCATCATGTCACCATCGACACACCAGTCGGCAAAGGCCTTGATCCGTTCTTCGTTTTCTGCCTCGAAGCCCATCGAGGTCCACACATCCGTGGTTACCAGATCGGCACCGCGGCAGGCATCCATTGGGTCGGCAAAGACCTTGAAATGCGACTCGTCGATCACGCCAACCAACTCGGGATTGATCTCGTACCCCGGCGGCGTTGATACATGTACCTTGAAATCCAGCACTTCTGCTGCCTGCAGCCAGGTATTGCACATATTGTTGGCATCGCCGACCCAGGCAACCGTCTTGCCCTGAATGCAGCCGCGATGCTCGATGTAGGTATAGATGTCGGCAAGGATCTGGCACGGGTGGTATTCGTTGGTCAGCCCATTGATCACCGGCACGCGCGAATTGGCGGCAAAACGCTCGATGATGTCCTGCTCGAAAGTGCGGATCATGACGATATCGCTCATCCGCGAAATCACTTGCGCCGCATCCTCGACCGGCTCGCCGCGCCCCAGCTGGGAGTCACGCGTGTTCAGGTAGATCGCCGAACCGCCGAGTTGCTGCATGCCCGCCTCAAAGGAGAGACGGGTGCGCGTGCTGGCCTTTTCGAAAATCATCACCAGCGTGCGGTCGCTGAGCGGCCAGTACTTCTGGTAGGACTTGAACTGGTTCTTGATCCAGCGCGTACGGTCGAAGACGTACTCCAGCTCGTCGCGGGTGAAATCCTTGAATTGCAGAAAATGTTTGATCGCCATGGTTCAGGCCGCCAGAAATTCCTTGATAAGGGGAGCGCTACGGTCGACCAGCTCCCGAGCATCATTTTCGCTGAAAACCAGTGGCGGCAGGAAGCGCACCACCTTGTCAGCCGTCACATTGATCAGCAAGCCGGCCGCCAGCGCCTTGCCGACCAGTTCGCCGCACGGACGATCGAGTTCGATACCGATCATCAGACCATGACCACGGATCTCGACCAGGCCTTTGACACCAGCCAACGCATCGGCCATCAGCGAACGAATCAAGGCACCGATGCGTTCGGCACTGGCCATCAAGCCATCCTGTTCGATGGTCTGAATCGTCGTCAGCGCTGCCGTCGATACCAGCGGATTACCGCCAAAAGTCGAACCGTGGTTACCCGGCCCGAACAACCCGGCCGCCTTGCCACCCGCCATGCAGGCGCCAATCGGCACGCCCGAGCCAAGGCCCTTGGCCAGGGTGGCGATATCAGGCTGGATGCCGGCGTGCTGATAACCGAACCATTTGCCGGTGCGTGCCATGCCGCATTGCACCTCGTCGCAGATCAGCAACCAGCCTTGCTCGTCGCACAACTGGCACAGGCCACGCTGATACTCGAGCGAAGCCAGATGGATGCCGCCTTCGCCCTGGATCACTTCCAGCATGACAGCGACGATGTTCTTGTTGTGTTCGGCAACCGCCCGGATTGCGTCCAGATCATCGTGGGGAACGCGGACAAAGCCGGCGACCAGCGGCTCGAAGCCTGCCTGCGCCTTGCGATTGCCGGTCGCCGAAAGAGTGGCCAGGGTCCGGCCATGGAAAGCCTTTTCCATGACGATGATGGTCGGCGACTCGATACCCTTCTTGTGACCATAAAAACGAGCCAGCTTGATCGCCGCCTCATTGGCCTCGGCACCGGAGTTGCCGAAAAAAACTTCCTGCATGCCGGAAAGCTCGCACAGCTTGTCGGCAAGCTCTTCCTGCTCGCGAATCCGGTACAGGTTGGAGGTGTGCAACATCCGGCCAGCCTGGGCTGAAATCGCAGCCACCAGTTTGGGATGAGCATGCCCCAGCGTAGAAACTGCAATACCGGACAGCGCGTCGAGGTACTCTTTGCCTTCGGTATCTGTAATCCGGCATCCCTGACCATGACTGAAAGTCACCGGCAACCGGGCATAGGTATTCATGACATGCGACATGAGCACAACCCCAAAAAACGAAAACGGCGGCCAGCGCCGCCGAAACGACCACAACACTTTACGGATCGCAATAACCGGAAAGAGTTGCAGAAAACCAGATGTTAAGTGAAAAATAGAGCCTTGTATAGAACGGCAAAACCATGCGCATCGCTATATTCAACCAGAAAGGCGGGGTCGGCAAAACGACAACCGCACTCAATCTCGGCGCTGCGCTGCATCGTGCCGGCACGCCTCCACTCTTGATCGACCTTGATCCGCAAGGACATCTGTCAAGCATCCATGGCACGCTGCCCACCGAAGCCAGCCGCAGCCTGTTTGCCTTCTACCAGGACAGCCGCAGCCTCGCCGAACTGGAAGTCGAGTGGGAAAATATCGGCCAACTGATTCCTGCGCACCAGCAATTGATCAAGGTCGACTCGATTTTCGGCAAGGGGCCGGCCATTCTCAACAAATTGCGCAGCGGCCTCGACCTGCTCGAAAGCGAAAAGCCACAGCGTACAACCATCATCGACTGCTGCCCTTATATCGGTGTACTTGCCTTGAATGCCATTTTTGCCTGCGACCGCCTGCTCATTCCGATCTCGACCGATTACCTGTCGCTCCAGGCCGCCGAGCACATCACACGCACCTTGCAAGTCCTTGAGCCCGTCCTCAAAAGAAGAGTGGAACGCCGCTACCTGCTCACCCGCTTCGACCGCCGCCGCCGCATGAGCGACGACGTCCGCAACAAACTGCGCGAACGTTATGGCAACGAAGTCTGCGACACCGTCATTTCAGAAAATGTCGCCGTAGCGGAAAGTCCGTCGGTTAACCGCGACGTCTTCCGCCACAACGCGTCGAGCGCGGGCGCCCATGATTACAAGTCACTGCTCGACGAATTGCAGCGCAAAGGCGACATCTAAAAACAGCCTAGCCGGCCACAATCATATCGACCACATCCTCGTAGCTGCAGGCCGCATTGCGCGCCCCCAAGGCCATCGGTTGGCCGCGCGCCTCAAGAATTTCGCAGTCGTTGTACATCTGGCACAGCTTGCGTCTCGCTTCCACTTCGTCCCGACCGTAGATCGACAAATTTTCAACGACGACACCGCTACGGGTTCGAATGCGAAACAGATATTTCAGAACGGTATGGGGCACCATAAAACCCTCTGCATATCAATGAAGTAGCTTCAGTATATGCAGACGATTCTACAAAAACAACGCATCCCTTTCTGTTAAAACAAGTTTTCTAGCAATAGTGGCAAAGGCGCCACAGCTACAACGCTTCTGCTAGAATGCCTCCACCAAAGGTCGCAACGCCCGATAAAAGCAGAGTAGAACAATGACAACATCAGAATCGACCACCTTCATCATTGTTGGCCTTACCAAACAAGGAAAGAAATTTCGCCCCAGCGACTGGGCCGAACGCCTCTGTGGCGTCATGTCGGCCTTCGGCGCCGAACGCAAGATGAAGTACTCCCCCTATGTCGGCCCTGGTGACTACAACGGGGAAAAAGCAGTTTTCGTTGACGGCCGCCTCGGAGAAGTCGAACCAATGGCCTATCGTTTCATGCTCAATTTCGCTCAGGACAACGACCTTCAGATCATTGACGGCGTCTGTTCACTCGAAGAAAAAAAATAACCCTCACCGGCAAGACAACAGACAATAAAAAAGGCACCCGAAGATGCCTTTTTTATTGTCATCCAGCCGGATCAGGCAGCAGCAATAGCCTTGATCTGGGCAGACAGGCGGCTCTTGGTACGAGAAGCCTTGTTCTTGTGGATGATTTTCTTGTCAGCAATACGGTCGAGAACCGCAACGGATTGCTGGAAGACGCCCTGAGCTGCGGCTTTATCACCAGCTTCGATCGCCTGGCGCACGCGCTTGATCGCGGTACGCAGGGTCGAACGCAGGCTGGCGTTATGGGAGCGCTGCTTGTCAGCTTGACGGGCGCGCTTGCGGGCTTGTGCGCTATTGGCCATGAAGATTCCAGATACGGTGAAAAAACAAAAGAAAATTATACTAGTAAAAGTCTTTTGCGACAAGGCGAAACAACAATTTTCACCTAATACTTCCAGTTACCGCTATTTACCGACCCTCCTCGAGCACCGGTCTGGTTCAGCGTCAAGGTTCCGTCCGAACTCTGCGGACCACTCGTAACTGGGTTTGCGGTAATAGCGAACGTGGTAGCTGTGCAAACCGTTCCCGATGCAACATCGTAATACTGGGTTGCCCCCGAGTAAGCAACACCACAGGCCGTCCCCGCCGCATTCAGATAGGTTCCATTGGTGGTGAACCAGCGTTCCAGCGACTGCGCATAGGAAACCACCTCACGCTGCGCATCGGCACGCCGCGACTTGACCATCTGATTGTTGTAAGAGGGGAAAGCAATACTGACCAGAATTGCGATGATGGCGACAGTGATCATCAACTCGATGAGAGTAAAACCTGCTGATCGCCCGAAGCTGACAAAACGATGCTCGGAATAACGATTATTCATACCGTTCCTTTATTAAACAGGACATACCAATGCCACGGTCTGCAGTATCACAACCGTACGCGAATCCAGCCCAAGCCCCTTGCCCATGACACTATACGGCTTGCAACTTGCCATACCACTAAGAGAACCAGCATAAGAAGGATAGCCGGGCTTGGCAGAGTCAGGCAGAAGCTTAACGAAATACTTCGCAGATGTTTTTTGTGAAGTTGGTTTACTGATACTCACAGCAGCACTCTCATCCCAAGCCACCGCAGAAAAGGCAGTCGTCACGGCTGACGAGGTCACAGCACCAGCCGATGAAACTGCACAACCCGAAGCACACATTTCCCCATTGGTGACAAGGATTGCCTCTCCCTGTCTAAGTGCCTGCTCTGCAGCTTGCTGCGCCAGGTTACGATCCAAATAGCTCCCCGACATCTTTTCGCTCAGGGTCGTATTGCGCACGGAACTGACGACAAGAATGCTCATCACCGCCAGAATGATCATCGCTACGATAAGCGCAAAACCACCTTCGCACATCGATATTTTTTTCATGGAAGACCTCAGCGATTCCTTACCTGGACCGTTGTTCGGAAGGTCCGATACAGCTTGTGATCGGTCTGTGAATTGGCAATATCGACATTCGAACAATCCTTGTAGGCCGCATTTTTATTTACCGAGACATCGGTATCCTCTGTACGCAAAACCAGACAAAAACGAAGTGCAACAATCTTGTCCATGCTGGCCAGAGCAGTTGCGGCCACGGGATAGGCATCCGCCACACAATCCCTTTCCTTGTACACCGTGGATGCAATATCTGCGCCACATCCATACTCAGCGGGAGTCGTATTGGGCCCGGAGTCAACGCCATACTCGACAAGAAAATCCATCAACTCGGTGCCACTACCGGCGGGCGCAATCCAGTCGACGGCCCCACATGTCAGCTTTTTGTCGGTGGAGTTTTCACTTATCGTCAGCGACTGAGCGCCTGTAACCGCAGCACCGCTACAGCCGACTGTATTAACGTTATCACCAGTAAATTTAACCGTAAATTGCGACGAAGTGACTGGCGTAATATAGCCAGCGGTAATCGCCGTCGCAGGATTGTCACGAAAACCGGCCTGCAAGGTCAGGCGCTGCAGCATCGAAATGGCAAAACGCCCATCTTCAGACAAACGCGACTGCATACCCTGTATGCGGTAAGTCTGCCGGGTACCGACATAAAGTGAAATGGCCGCAAGCATGGCAACCAGAGCGATCACCAGCGCCACCATCAGTTCAACGAGGGTAAAGCCTCGACTCGCATTGCGTCTGCGCATCATTCGATCACCGCCGTATAAGTCGTATTTGCAGCAGCAGATGAAGTCCGGTCATCCAGCCAGGTGATGGTCAGCACATACTTGAGAAAACCATTGCCGGCATCAGCAGAAACCAGTGTGTAAGTCGCATTTTTAAGCTGGGCCCGCAAAGCTGTATTCCAGGCCGTCATCTCGGCCTGCACCAGATAAGCATTACGCCCACCAATCTGCGTAGCACAAGTTGGAGCAGTATCCGGTGCCGAAGTATTCTGCGGACAACTCGCAAAATTAGGCGGCAAGGGGAAATTCGTGGGAATACCCGTATCGCCTTTGGCCAAATAGGTCGACCGGTTGGCACGAACACGATCGGCCAGATCCGATGCGAGATCGGCCGCGATACTGCGGTAATAAGCACTCTGATTCATTGTCACCGAACGCGCCTGCAAGGCTCCAAGACCAAGCAGGCCCGCAGCCAGAATGGCTACGGCGACCATGACCTCAATCAGCGACATCCCCTGCTGCTTCATGACTTGACCTTCCTTTTCAATACTACGAGCAAAGCGTCGAATTGATTTTCTTGGAAACATGACCTGAAACACCAATATCAATTTGCTGCTGCTTTCTGCCGCTGGCGCACAGGGTAAAACTGGCCGCCGCCGACGTGCTACCAAAGGTACCGACGAAAACCACGGAGGTTGCCGCAGTCGTTATCGCCGCATCCCCCTTGGCCGCAACCCGCTGAATGATTGCAGTACCATCCCAAACACCAAAACCATTTGTCCAGTCACTGGCCGAAGCGGAACACGCCGTTCCGGTATCAGCATTGGTCATCGGACAAACCGTGATGTTCTTTCTTTGCTTTACAGCCTCAAGACGGGCGCTGTTTAGCGTACTGATCAACATGTCCGTCTGCGTCGACAGGCGGGCGTCGCGAAAAAGATTGGTCATGCCCGGCACTGCAACCAGCGTCAGGACAATCGCGATCACCAGCACCACCATCACTTCGATCAGAGAAAAACCTGCGCCCTCAAACCGACGATAACCGACAAAAAGAGGCATCACTTGATCTCCCGCCATATCGTGGTTTGTACTTTGTAGGCATCAGTCGGAGGAGGCGGTCCTTTCTTATCGAATACTGTTGGCCCCCCAACCACACCGCCAACAATTCGCCCACCATAGCGACCGTCCGCTGTTGGCGCACCCATGGCATCACCCTTGCTGACACCGGCTGCCGCATTCCCTCCATAGACCGACATCACATTAGCATCCCTGAGGGCAATAACATTGCCGGAACTACCCAACCCGCTATTGCTTGTCGAATCGATGGTGACAATCTTGCTCTGATCGGCAACATAGGTCAGCTCAGTCGGAATCCCGTCAGTCGCAAATCCGTTGACATAGGCACTACCCGTCGCGAAAGCCACTTTATCGGCGGTCGTCGAACTGCCGTCTGCGTAGACATCAACAAAAGAGTACTGTTTTTTTGTACTACTAACAGTCACGCCACCAGTCATAGGATCCAGCCCGATCACCCAGCCCTTACCACCAGGAATGCATTTTTCAGCCGACGACGGAATACCCGTACCAAAAAGCAACATGTACTCAAGCAACAGAGGAGAACTCACTAGGCGCTCCGATGAAGTCGGAAAATCCATATACCAACCCTTCCAAGCTTCTGAAGCCGAGGTCAGATCAATCGTCACATTGCTGGCCAGATCCAACACCTTGCGATAGGTACCAGCAGAATATCCCGTCCCGCTCACAGCGTGCTCATCAGTATCAAACTGGCGCTGCAACAAACTGGTTTTACTGACCGTCGTTGGCGTAGTCGCCATTTCATCGAGAACAGCATAAAAGCTCTGCGTCGTTGTCGAATTGCGGTCAATATCGGTTTGCAGCTTGCCAGTACCGAACATCACCAGATTCCCCCTGGCTACCCCTGCCGCCGTATTGATGGCCTTGACCACGGGGCGCAAGGTAATTGGCTGACCGGTTCCGGCATCGAAAACCGGGTTACTCCCCACCGAGAAAGAAGCCGGATCAGAGGCCGTCAGGTCAAATCGCCACAGCTTGCCGCTAAGATCCCCGGCATAAACATAATCAAGCACACCATCTTGGCCGAAGTCGACGCCGGCGGGCGAGGACAATCCGCCAATCCCATCCGAGCGCCCGGGAACGGAAATTTTCTTGATCAATTTACCGGTGTCAGCATTGACGATAAACAGTGCCGAGGTATTACAGGCTTTCGTGACACCACTGACAACCCGGGTACAAACAGCGGTGTTCTCGGCCTTGCGTTTGCCACCAACGGCCGTGTCGTCATAGTCGTTTTCGTAGCCATTGACCAAAATGACCGCAGGCACGACTGTCGATGCCGATGTCCGGACGTTATAAATCAGCGGGGCGCCGAAGGTATAACCCATTTCGTTGTCATGCTGATCGTTCCACTCCCACTTGACTGCAGAAGCAGCAGATGTCGTCAATTGTGAAGATGACGTTGCGTCAAGCGCATAAAATCCTTGCCCGCCTTGGGAAACACCGCCTACAAGAATAGTTTTCCAGGCACCACTCAACTTGAGATCAGCCTGGCGCACCTCACCATTGACATGATAGGTGTGCGGTGTGCCACCCGAAACGCCATAGTCCGTCTTGCTCAAATCATCAAGATGGGGATAAATCGACGAAGGAACATAACCCATCAATTCGGTCATATTCGAGATGCCAAACGCGTGCATCATGCCATCGTTGGCTCCGATAAAAACCATGCTGCGGCTGGCATTCGTGGTTTTAAATGCATCGTAGGTCGTATCTGAAGTAACCCCGGATGGCACCGCAACGACAATGGGCTGAGCATCGATGATATCGCCCAGCAAATAGGTGCGCGTCCGCATGCCGCTCACCGTACCACCACGCAGGAAGGTAATCATGCTCTGGCGGTCAGTATCTGTGGAGCCAAGCGTATTTTTCTGGTCGGTGGTCATTGAGGCCAAAGAACCTGTTGTAAAGGCGAACGCCCCGGTACCCGTCGTCGCCGTTCCTGAATCGATTTGACCTGCGGCAGCCGACCATTTCGATGAATAAATTGTCCGACTGGCCGCAGCAGGAATCTGCGCCTTGGCATTGGGCGTGCAAGCACCACTGACGATATTGCCAGCCCCATCATAAGTAACGCTGTCATAGTCATAACAACGCAACTCACCATACCAGCCATCAGGATTGAAGACCGGCTGAAATAGTTTGTTCCCGGATATCTTGACCGGATTGGTTGTCGCCAGACCACCAGCATTCGATGTGGAGGCCTTGATCGCATTCACTGCGTCAGCCAGCGACGCCGACAAGGTCGCTTCATCAGTCGCCGTGTAATATTTGCCTCCACCGACCAGAGCAGCAGAAGGAAGCACGGGATTGGTCACCGAAAAACCGACGGTGTAGGTGTACATATTCTGCTTGGCAAACTTCGGATCATCAAAGCTCTTGAGGTCGGCATCAGTCCCCCCCACCCGCAGGTCGGCCACATTGCCATACATCGCGACGTCGCGGATAGCGCTGGAGCGATTATCTGCATCGCCAAAACTGCGGTCCGTCGTGGTTCCATCGTACTTGGAGGGACAGGTCACCGAATAGCCATCAGCAGCCGTTGCATTCGAAGCGGTACAGACCGAGAAACTCTTGCTTACAGCACCTCCACTTGAATTGCGTGCCGTATAGTCAAGCGCACTTTTACCGCTACCCGGCAAATTATCATCATCTGTCGCCTCGCCATCGGTAATCACAATGGTAAAGTTTTTCTGGCAACGGTACTGAATCGGACTGGTATAGGCTGTATTGCCGTTGACTCCGCTGTAGAGGGAGGTCTTTCCTTCGTAGTAGCGAGTGATTTCGAGCAAGCCCTCAGCCAGCGGCGTACTGGTTCGCCCGTAAATCCCGTTCAGGGCGGTAAACAGTGCTGTCTTGTTCGCCGCGACGCTCATGTCGTTTACCGCATAGCGTAAGCGGCTCGCCTCACCACGCTCGGTACCACCAATGCTGCCCTGACTGTCGTGGAACGTAAACAGGCCGAACCGCAAGGCCGTATTGTTATTGATCAGGTTTCTGGCCACCCGCTTGGCGATATTCATCTTGGTATTCGGGGAATACGCCTCGTCGTCAATTCGTGTGCGGTAATTATTAGTATTATTGTTAACGCAAGCACTCCAATTGTTGTAGGAATTGCAGAGATTGGTCAGCATCCAGGCGTTGTTGCTGTCCTGCAGCATGCTGCCCGAGGTATCAAGAAAAAGTACGATATTCGGCGTCACCGATGTCGATAGCGTCGGCGGCAGCGAAGGGAAAGGCTCGGCCGCGAAAGCAGGCATGCCGGCTACCGGAAAAGCCAGGCAGAGCGCCAGACGAATGGAATTGAGTCGGAAGCGATAGTTCATGACTAACCTCTGCTTTTCCGGCTTCCCGAGCAATATCCACGGGAAAGCCACAAGACAAACGGGACATGCGGCCGGCAATTTTCACACGAGCACGGCACCACACAAACCTTGAAGACGCCTGCAATGTAATTCAGATATTTGTCACCGTGCCTGCGCTCACGACAAGCGGAACAAAGCAGGGGGTCAGCGGTATGCCGACAGACTCACGACTCAGCGATCAGCCAGTTCCTTCGGCAGCGCGAACGAGACGCCCTCCTCCACGCCAGCCAGTTGTGCCACAGAGGCACCGGACAGCGCGCGGATACGGTCAACCACGCGGCTGACCAGGATTTCGGGGGCCGAGGCGCCGGCGGTGATGCCGACGTTATTCTTGCCGGCCAGCCAGGCTGCGTCGATTTCGTCGGGACCATCGACCAGGTAGCCGTCAATCCCGCGCGCTACCGCAACTTCCTTGAGACGGCGCGAGTTGGAGCTGTTCGGGCTGCCGACGACGATCACCAGGTCGCACTGTTCAGCCAGCGCCTTGACGGCGTCCTGGCGGTTTTGCGTGGCGTAGCAGATGTCGTCCTTCTTCGGCCCCTGGATTTCCGGGAATCGCGTGCGCAGGGCAGAAATGACCACCGACGCATCGTCGACCGACAGCGTGGTCTGGGTGACGAAAGACAACTGTTCGGGATGCTTCACATCCAGGCTGGCGACTTCCTCGGCCGTTTCAACCAGATACATGCCTTCCGGGCTTTGTCCCATGGTGCCTTCGACTTCCGGGTGGCCCTTGTGGCCGATCATCACCACTTCGCGCGTCTGGTTGCGCATCTTGCCGACTTCGACATGCACCTTGGTGACCAGCGGACAGGTCGCGTCGAACACCTTGAGGCCGCGCTCTTCGGCTTCGGCACGGACCGCCTTCGAGACGCCGTGGGCGCTGAAGATGACAGTGCTGCCGGCCGGCACTTCGGCCAATTCCTCGATGAATACCGCCCCCTTGGCACGCAGGTCGTCGCAGACGAACTTGTTGTGCACGACTTCGTGGCGCACGTAGATCGGCGCACCGAACTTTTCCAGCGCGCGCTCGACGATGGCGATGGCGCGTTCGACGCCGGCACAGAAGCCGCGGGGGTTGGCGAGGAGAACTTGCATTTACATGATTCCGATGATTTTCACCTCGAAGCGGATCGTCTTTCCGGCCATCGGGTGGTTGAAGTCGAACAGGGCGTGCGTCGCATCCAGCTCGCGCAGGAAGCCGGCAAAGGTACCGCCGTTGGGCGCGGTGAATTCGACGACGGAATTCTCCTTCAGTTCCATCTCGGCCGGCAGACCGCTGCGCGCGATGCGCTCGACCAGGCGTTCGTTGTGCATGCCGAAAGCCTGCGCCGGCTCCAGTTCGAAAACAAAGTTTTCCTGGGCGGGCAAACCGATCAGGACATTTTCGAGGTTTTCGGCGAGTTGACCGCTGCCCATCTGCAAGGTGGCCGGGCTCATGTCGAAGGTAGACAGAAACTCCTCGCCGTCGAGCGTGGTGATGCGGTAATGCAGGGTCAGATAGCTGTCGGAACGGACGGTGCTGCTCATTTTGTATCCTTGTCGTGGCCGCCGGCGGTCAACTGCGCCAGGACCAGCAAAATGGCGCCGAGCGTGATGGCCGAATCGGCGACGTTGAAGGCTGGCCAGTAGTAACCGGCGACATGCCATTGAATGAAATCGACGACCGCGCCGAAACGCACGCGGTCAATGACGTTACCGAGCGCCCCGCCCATGACCAGCGCGAGCGCCAGCGACAGCGTCTTCTGTTCGGGATGGCGGCGCAACTCAAGCGCGATCCAGCCCGACACGCCGAGCGCCAGCACGGTGAACAGCCAGCGCTGCCAGCCCGGCTGATCGGCCAGGAAACTGAAGGCGGCACCGGGGTTATAGGCCAGAACCCAGTTCCAGAACGGCGCGACATAGATCGTCTGGCCGAACTCGATATTGCCCAGCACCAGCCACTTGCTGAGCTGGTCGAGCGCTATGACCAGCCCGGCCAGGGCGTACCAGTGAGCCGCCTTGTCAGGCACAGTGACGCGCCTCGCCGGCACCGTGCAGGTTGCTGACACAGCGTCCGCACAAGCCAGGATGCGCCGGGTCGGCGCCGACATCTTCGCGGACGTGCCAGCAGCGTTCGCACTTGGCGTGCGCCAGCGGCGAGGCGATCACCTGCTCGGCTTCACCCTGCGCCAGCACGGTCGACGAGCAAATCAGCACGAATTTCAGATCATCGCCAAGCGAAGCCAGAGCCTCGTATTTCTCGCCAGCACAGCGGATTTCGACCGCGGCCTGCAGCGCCGAGCCGATCTTGCCGGCTTCGCGCTGTTCTTCCAGCGCCTTGGTGACATCGGCACGGACAGCGCGCACGATGGCCCACTTGGCGAGCAGTTCGCCTTCGTTGGCCAGCGCCGGCAGGTCGTGCCAAAGCTGGAACATCACCGAGTCATCAGCCTTGCCAGTCAGCACCGACCAGACTTCTTCGGCGGTGAAGGAAGCGATCGGCGCCAGCAGGCGGGTGAAGGCCTGCGTGATGTGCCACAGCGCGGATTGTGCCGAGCGGCGCGCCTGCGACTTCGGTGCCGTCGTGTACAGACGGTCCTTGAGGATATCGAGGTAGAAGCCACCAAGATCTTCCGAACAGAAGGTCTGCAGCGCCTGGACGACGCGGTGGAACTCGTACTTGTCGTAATCGGCGCGGCAGCCTGCCTGCAGTTCGCGGGTCAGGGCCAGCGCGTAGCGGTCGATTTCCAGCCAGTCTTCAACCGGCAGCATGTCGGCTGCAGCATCAAAGTCGGAAACATTGGCGAGCAGGAAGCGCAAGGTGTTACGGATGCGACGATAGCCTTCGACGACGCGCTTGAGGATTTCGTCGGAAATGGTCAGCTCGCCCGAGTAATCGGTCGACGCCGTCCACAGGCGCAAAATCTCGGCACCCATCTTGTCGGAAACCTGCTGCGGCGCGATGACGTTTCCCTTGGACTTCGACATCTTGTGGCCCTTGCCGTCAACGACGAAGCCGTGCGTCAGCAGCGCCTTGTACGGCGCCTGGCCGTCGATGGCGGAACCGGAGAGCAGCGAGGACTGGAACCAGCCGCGATGCTGGTCGGAGCCTTCGAGGTAAAGATCGGCGACATAGGCCAGATCGGCCGCATGCGTGCCACGCAGGACATGCCAGTGTGTCGTCCCGGAATCGAACCAGACGTCCAGCGTGTCCTTCATCTTGACGTACTGCTCGGCCTCGGCGCCGAGCAGTTCGGCGGCATCCAGGCTGAACCAGGCTTCGATACCGGCCTTCTCGACGCGCTGGGCAACCAGCTCGACCAGTTCGGCCGTGCGCGGATGCGGCTGGCCGGTTTCCTTGTGCAGGAAGAAGGGAATCGGCACGCCCCAGTTGCGCTGGCGCGAGACGCACCAGTCCGGGCGGGTCTTCATCATGCCTTCCAGGCGGGCGCGGCCCCAGGCCGGGAAGAACTGGGTTTCATCGACGGCGCGCTCGGCGATCCAGCGCAGGGTCGGCGCATTCTCGTCCTGCTTGCGGTCCATGCCGATGAACCATTGCGTCGTGGCGCGGAAGATGATCGGCGTCTTGTGGCGCCAGCAGTGCGGATAGCTGTGGCGGATTTTCTCTTCGTGCAGCAGTCGACCGCTGGCGGCCAGTTCGGCGAGCACCAGCGGATTGGCTTCCCAGACCGTCTTGCCGGCCAGCTCACCGGTCGACAGCGCCGGAACGGTCGAAATGAAGCGGCCATCGTTGCCGACTGGGTTGTTCACTGGCAAACCGTACTGGCGGCCGACGTTGTAGTCGTCCACGCCGTGCGCCGGCGCGGTGTGCACCAGGCCGGTACCGGCCTCGGTGGTGACGTGCTTGCCGCAGATGATGGCAACGTCGCGCGCCTGGAACGGGTGCTTGAGCAGGATCTGGTCGAGCTTGTCGCCGGTCGTCGAGGCGATCACCGTGCCTTCGAGTTCGTAGCGCTTGAGCGCCGATTCGGCCAGTTCGTGCACCAGGATCAGGGCGCCCTTCGCCGTTTCGACAAGGTCGTAGGTCAGCTCCGGATGCACGCTGACCGCTTCGTTGGCCGGCAGGGTCCATGGCGTCGTCGTCCAGATCACGGCGAAGGCCGGGCCGCGCAGATGCGTCAGGCCGAAAGCCGCCGCCAGCTTGGCGGCGTGGTTTTCATGCACTTCGAAAGCGACGTCGATGGCCGGCGAGGTCTTGTCCTCGTGCTCGACCTCGGCTTCGGCCAACGCCGAACCGCAATCGAGACACCAGTTCACCGGCTTCAGGCCCTGGTACAGGTAGCCGCGTTCGAGAATCTTGCCGAGGGCGCGGATTTCACCGGCTTCAGCGGCGAAATTCATGGTCAGGTAAGGATTGTCCCAATCGCCGAGCACGCCGAGACGGATGAAATCCTTCTTCTGGCGCTCGACCTGTTCGGCGGCATAGGCACGCGACAGTTCGCGCACCTTGTCGGCCGGGATGGCCTTGCCGTGCAGCTTTTCGATCTGGTGCTCGATCGGCAGGCCGTGACAGTCCCAGCCCGGCACGTAGGGCGCATCGAAACCGGACAGCGTCTTCGAGCGGACGATAATGTCCTTCAAAATCTTGTTCACCGCGTGGCCGATGTGGATGTCACCGTTGGCGTAGGGCGGACCATCGTGCAGCACGAAGCGCGGCCGGCCGGCGCAGATTTCGCGGATGCGCTGGTAGAGCTTCTTTTCCTGCCACAGGGCGACCCATTGCGGTTCGCGCTTGGGCAGGTCGCCACGCATCGGGAAAGCCGTATCCGGCAGGTTCAGGGTGTCTTTGTAATCAGCCATTTTGCGTGCTCACAGCTTGAAGAAGGCCCGGGCGGCCGCGGCATCTGCCGCGATCTGCGCCTTGAGGGCATCAAAATTGGGAAAGCGTTGCTCGTTGCGCAGCTTGTGCACGAAACGAACGGAAAGGTGGGTGCCGTAGATGTCGCGGTCGAAATCGAATAGATGCACTTCGAGCAGCGGCCGCGTGCCGCCCAGGGTCGGCCGAATGCCGAGATTGGCGACGCCGGGCAGCCGCTGTTCGCCGAGACCGGCGACTTCAACGGCAAACACGCCGGTCATCGGCAGCGGATTGTGGCGGATGCGGATATTGGCCGTGGCAAAACCGAGCTGGCGCCCGATCTTGTCGCCATGCCGGACGCTGCCGTCTATCATGTAGGGGCGCCCGAGCAGGGCTGCCGCATGGTTCATGTCGCCGGCCGCCAGGGCACGACGGACGCCGGAACTGGAGACTCTTTCGCCGTCGACCGTGACGCTCTGCATGGCTTCGACGGTAAAACCTTGCTGCTTGCCGGCCGCCTGGAGCAAGGCGAAGTCGCCGCTGCGCCCGCGCCCGAAACGGAAGTCGTCGCCGATGATCAGATGCTTGATGCGCAGGCCGCGCACCAGCACCTGTTCGATGAATTCCTCGGCGGACAAGGCAGCAAAGGCCGCATTGAACGGGCAGATCATTGCCTGGCTGGCGCCGCAATCGGCAAGCAGCTCAAGTTTTTCGCGCAGGGTGGTGAGACGGGCCGGGGCGGACTCAGGCGCGAAGAACTCGCGCGGATGCGGCTCGAAAGTCAGCACCGTCGGCGCCAGTTGCAGGCGTGCCGCGGCCGCCGCCAGTTGCTTGAGCAGCGCGGCATGGCCGAGATGCACGCCGTCGAAATTGCCGATGGCGAGCAC
Organism: Quatrionicoccus australiensis; assembly: GCF_020510525.1. Taxonomy (NCBI): domain Bacteria; kingdom Pseudomonadati; phylum Pseudomonadota; class Betaproteobacteria; order Rhodocyclales; family Azonexaceae; genus Quatrionicoccus; species Quatrionicoccus australiensis. The sequence continues at coordinate 1,315,390 of NZ_CP075188.1, read as the reverse complement.
AACGGGAGAGGGAACTGGACGCGAGTGACCGCGAAAGACGCGCATGGGCTTGGGAGCGAAAAAAAACGTTGAATTATAACGGCCCCGGTCCGCCGACAGCCACTAAAGAGAAATAAGAAAAATAACAGCCGACACAAGATAAGACGCCTTCCGGGATAAGCGTTTGGCTATAATCAACGGTCAAAGACAAATTCCGCCCATATACCAGGCTCCATGCTCAATCTGATCGCCCACATCGTCAAACTTTCGTCGTGCCGCGATCGCACCGAGATCAATGCCGCCATGGTCGATGCGCTGACCGAGCTGTTTCATCCGCAGTCGGTCACCATTTACCGCTGCTATCCGGGTAAGAAAAAAGCCACCGTTTTTGCCTGCGCCGGCTATGGCCCGGACGGACGTTTTGTCCATAACGCCTACCTGCCGGACCATCGTTTCTGTCAGCCGATCGACCGCGATCCACTGCTCAACCGTTGCCGCAAGGAGGCGTCGGCCGTTCTCGACATGCTGGAGGATGGTTCGCACCGGATCGTCTTCCCGGTCAACCGTCTGGATCAGCCGATTTACATGATCGATCTGGCGCTGTCGGAAGAGTTTTCGGCCGACCAGCGTGTCTCGCTGATGGGACTGATCGAGTACTTCGGCAACCACATCGCCCTGCTCGACTACGGCGAAGCCGACACGCTGACCGGACTGGCCAGCCGCAAAACCTTTGACAAGCATTTGTTCGAACTGCTCGGCAAATCAGCAGCCGACGAACACTTGCGCACCAACACGCTGCAGGCGCCGCTGCGCCGACGCGGTGAGTCGACACTGAGCAGCCACTGGCTGGCGGTCTGCGACATCGATCACTTCAAGCAGGTCAACGACAATTTCGGCCACCTGATCGGCGACGAAGTGCTGATCATGCTGGCGCAAGTCATGCAGAACTCCTTCCGCTTCGACGACCAGTTGTTCCGCTTTGGTGGCGAAGAGTTCATCGCCCTCCTCCAGCCGACCGACCAGGCATCAGCCATGGCCACGCTGGAACGCTTTCGCAAGGATGTCGAAAAGCAGGTCTTCAGCCGGATCGGGCATGTCACAGTGAGCATCGGCTTCAGCCGGCTGCTGCCCAACGACACGCCGACCGATGCCATCGACCGCGCCGACGAAGCGCTCTATTACGCCAAGGAGCACGGCCGCAACCGCGTTGACTGCTACGAGATGCTGGTTGCGCAAGGCGAACTCAAGCTGCGCGCACCGGCCAGTGGCGAAGTCGAACTGTTCTGAGCCGCCCCGCCGGAAAACCGGCCAAAACAAGACGTTGACCGCTACAGCCGCTTACTTCGCCGGGCCGGCAAAATAAGGCAACAAGGCCTTGGCCGCCTCGATTCTATGGCTGGCGCTGACCGTTGCATCATTCATCACCGCCAGCAGGAAACCGGCCGGATCCGTGAAATTGCTGCCGACACCGAGAAGATCGGCAGACTGTCGCAGTACCGAGCTGGCATCGCTCTCGCCGCAAGCAAGGGCAGGCATCGGACTCGCCGCTGCGACAGGTGCCAGCAGCAATTCGACAGCCCGTGCGAAATCTTCCGCCTTGATGCTTTTGAGCGCTGCCAGCATGTCCGCCTGGCGCTCCATGTTGGGCGCCATGTCCAGCCCGGACTCCTCGACAAACATGCTGCCCATGCTCGGGTCGATGAAGGCTGACCATTTTCCGCTCGCCCGCTGCAGCGCCGGCACCAGCGTCACACCGACGGCGCTGTCATCGCCGGGAAAAAATTCAATGTGCGCAACGGGAATCTCAGCCAGGTATCTGCGCCGCAAAGCCTCGAGAAATGACCTTGCCGACCCGACCGAAATCGGTGCAGCCAAGGAAAACCATAGGTGGAAACCGCTCTCGGCGGAAACCGAAATCGCCGGCCGCGGCAGGTCGAGTTCGTCCTGCACCGCCTGATACAGTTGGGCGACGGCCTCCCAGTCACGCGCTTTCCTGAAATTCAGCCGCATCAACCGGACTTGGCCCTCAGCGACGGGTTGCCGGAGTTCGATGGCGAATTCGCCATCCAGGCTGCGGGCCAGCGCATCGGCGATGGCGGCACCGGACCGTGAATCATCACCCGCATCGTTCTGCCAGTGTTGATCGGGAAGAAAATAGAGCCGCTGGAGTTCGGCAATCAGTTTGCGCATGCATCACCCAAAGAAAACACTGAAATAAAAAAGGCGCGAATCGGTGATTCACGCCTTGCCGGCAGGCTGCGGCCTGAGCCTGGGCAATCAGCCCAGCGTTGCCAGTTTCGCTTTCGGCCCCGGCGGATTCTTGCTGAAATACTGGCGCACACCGCGCACGATGGCCTCGGCCAGCTTGTCCTGATAGGCATCGTCGTTCAGGCGACGCTCTTCTTCCGGATTGGAAATGAAGGCCGTCTCGATCAGTGCCGAGGGAATGTCCGGCGCCTTGAGCACGGCAAAACTCGCCTGCTCGACATTGTTCTTGTGCAACGTATTCACCGAGCCCAGTTCGCCCAACAGGTACTTGCCCAGTTTCAGGCTGTCGGCGATGGTCGCCGTCTGCGACAGGTCGAGCAGGGTACGGGCAAGGAACAGATCCTTGGCCCCCAGATTGACGCCGCCGACCAGATCCGCCTCGTTCTCGCGCTGCGCGAGCAGGCGCGCCTGCGTGCTTGAGGCGCCGCGCTCGGAAAGCACGAAGACCGAGGAACCACGCGCATCCGGCTTGATCCAGGCATCGGCGTGGATCGACAGGAAGAGGTCAGACTGGACGCGGCGCGCCTTCTGCACGCGCATGCCCAAAGGCACAAAGAAATCGGAATCGCGCGTCAGCACGGCCCGCATGTTGGGTTCGGCATCGATGCGCGCCTTGAGGCGCTTGGCGACCTGCAAGGTAACGTTCTTTTCGTAGGAGCCGCCCTGCCCGATCGCCCCCGGATCTTCGCCGCCATGGCCGGGATCGAGCATGACCGTGACCAGACGGTCGACCACCGGTTTACCCGATTTTTTGCTGGTGTGAACCTCCGGCGCTTCCGGCAGCTTCTCGGCCTTTTTCAGCGGCGCATCTTCCGGCTCTTTCTTGCCGATCTGGAAATCCTGTTCGAGGCGCGGCGGCTCGACCGCATCCTTGCGCCCTTCAAGCAGCGCCATCAGCGGGTCGGGCGGATTGACCGGATAGACGTCGAGAACCAGCCGGTGGCCGTATTCGCCGGCCGGCTTGAGTTCGAAAACCTGCGGTGTGACCTTGGTCTTGAGCTCCATGACCAGGCGCACGACGCCGGGCTTGAAACGTCCGGCACGCAGCAGCTTGATGTAGGGATCGTCGGTCGCGACCTTGCGCGCCAGACTGTCGAGCACACTGTTGAATTCGACACCTTCGATATCGACGACCAGACGGTCCGGATTCTCGACGGTGAATTGCGTGTATTTGAGCGGCGCGTCGCATTCGAGCGTGACGCGCGTGTAATCGGGTGCCGGCCAGATGCGCACGGCAAGCACCGAGGGCGCCTTGATGGCGGCCCCGGCCAGTGGTGAAACAGAGAGGATCAGCGAGGCGCCGGCATAGCGGAGTAGCTGCCGTCGGTCCAGGCTGACTTTAGCCCTCTTATGCATTGCGTCCCTTCCGGTGTATCTGCCACGGCTTCGAGGACACGCCCGAGACCTGCATGATGAAGGCGCAACCGCAGGTCTGGCGACGGTACGCAGCCTGCAGCGCGTTCCGGCCATTCGACAAGGCAGAGCGCATGCTCGTTAAAGTATTCAGAAAAGCCCGCATCGAGGAACTCCTCCGGTGACTCGAACCGATAAAAATCAAAGTGATATAAGTATAAGCTCGAAATTACGTAAACTTCAACCAGAGAATAGGTCGGACTTTTGACCGGCCCGGCGTAACCGAGCGCCCGAATCAGGGCCCGCACCAGCGTCGTTTTACCCGCCCCGAGGTCGCCTTCGAGGAAGACGACGCGCCCGCCGGCGAGCAGCGGCGCCAGGCAGGCACCGAGGCGCTGCGTTGCGGCCTCGTCGGGCAATTCATAAACGGCGGTAACATCGGGGCTATGCACGATCAGGACTCCACTGTGGATTACGCGGCGCTGAAGGAAGACATCCGTCAGGCCGGAGAAAAACTGGGCTTTGCCGCCATCGGCGTGGCGCGCGCCGAAGTGGGCGCTGCCGCCGGGCATCTGCGCGACTGGCTGGCCGCCGGCTGCCATGGCGGGATGGATTATATGGCCCGGCACGCCGAATTGCGCGCCCAGCCCGCCTTGCTGCAACCCGGTACGATCACGGTGATTTCCGCAGCGGTCGACTACCTGCCACATGCAAAAATCGCCGACCAGCCCGGCCAGGCGGCGATTTCCCGCTACGCCCAAGGGCGCGACTATCACAAGGTGGTGCGCAGCCGGCTGCAGAAACTGGCCGATGCAATCAGCGTCCGGATCGGCCCCTTCGGCTACCGCGCCTTTTCCGATTCGGCACCGGTCATGGAAGTCGAATTCGCCAGCCAGGCCGGCCTCGGCTGGCGCGGCAAGCACACGCTGCTGCTCTCGCAACAGGGCTCCTGGCGCTTTCTCGGCGAAATCTACACCGACCTGCCGCTGCCGCCCGATGCGCCCATCGCCGAACACTGCGGCAGCTGCACGGCCTGCCTGAGCGCCTGCCCGACCGGCGCCATCATCGCGCCTTACCGGGTCGATGCGCGACGCTGCATTTCCTACCTGACCATCGAACTGGACGGCGCCATTCCCGAGGAATTCCGCCCGCTGATCGGCAACCGCATCTACGGCTGCGACGACTGTCAGCTGTGCTGCCCGTGGAACCGTTTTGCGCAACCGGGGGATGGCGAATTTGCGCCGCGCCACGGCCTGGACACGGCGCAACTGACCGAGCTGTTTGCCTGGAGCGAGCAGCAATTCAACGATCGCCTTGCTGGCAACCCGATCCGGCGCATCGGGCATGAACGCTGGTTGCGCAATATCGCCATCGGACTGGGCAATGGCGAAGCGACGCCAGCCACGCTGGCCGCACTGAATAGCCGGGCCGACCATCCTTCGCCGCTCGTGCGCGAGCATGTCGCGTGGGCGCTGGCCCGCCTGGGCGAGCGCACTGCCTGAGTTTCCGCGTGCCGCTTGCCGGCCAAACTATAACAATGGCATGATGCGCCGCACCCGCAACCCGTTTGCCTTTCCACCAACTGATCCGACCATGAAAAAACCCGCCATTCTCGCCCTGGGCGCCGCCCTCGTCGCCATCGCCTACCCGGCCAGCGCCTGGTTTCTCGGAACGCGCGTCGAAGCCAGGCTCGACGAACAGTATCGCTCCTTCGACCAGCAGCCTTACGTCAAACTGGTCAGCCGCGACTTCCAGCGCGGCATTTTTTCCTCGACGGAAATTGCCACCATCGAACTGGTCGGCATAGACGAACTGACCACCCTGGCCCAGACAGGCGATAGCGCCAACGGTGGAGAAACCCCGCCCGCCGAACCAATCAGGATCACGCTGCGCACCGAGTTCACGCATGGCCCGTTCCCCGGCTTCTCGACGCTGGCCGCCGCTGTCGCCGACAGCGAACTGGTACTTACTGCCGAACAACAGCAACAAGCTACGGCACTGTTCGGCGAGCAGAAGCCGCTGCAGATCCATAGTGAATTCCGTCTCCTGGGCGGCGGCATCAGCACGGCAAGCAGTCCGGCCATTGCCTTCGACCTGCCGAAAACAGAAGAAGGCAAAACGAGCCGGGCAAGCTGGGGCGGCATCCGGATGGTGGTCGATTTCAGCAGCCACATGCAGCGCTACACGCTGCAAGCCGACGCGCCCAGCCTGGAGATCAGGAATGAGCAGGGCGGCCTCGTCCAGATGAACGGACTGCATCTGGAAGCCGACCAGCAGCGCCTGTTTGACGACGAGCCCCGTTTTTATGTCGGCAACAGCAAGATGACGCTGGCGCAGTTGAGCTTCAACGAAGGCAAAGATGCCGAAGGCGTCGAAAAGCCGGCCTTCCTGCTCAAGCAACTGACCTACGATGCGGCGCTGCCGGTCAATGGCGAGTTCATCGACCTGATCGGCCAGATCGGCGTCGAGGTGGCACAAGTCGGCGCGCAGAACTACGGCCCGGCTCACTACGATTTTTCGCTGCGCCACCTGCATGCGCGCACGCTGGCCAACCTGCATCGCGCCCTGCTGCAGTGGTATGCCGACCCGAGCCGCCGCACCACCCGGGAGCCGGCTGCCATGCTGCAGAGCATGGCACCGCTGCGCGATCCGGCGCTGGCGCTGCTCAAATTCAGCCCGGAAATCCGTGTCGACCGGATCAGCTTCCAGAGCCCGCAAGGCGAAGCCAAAATCTCGGCAAGCGCCAAGCTGGGCGAACTGAAACCGGAAGAACTGGCCAATCCTTTCATGCTGCTCGGCAAACTCGAGGCCAGCGCGGATATTGCCCTGCCGGCCAGCCTGCTCGGCGAATCCGCCCAGACACCGCAGATCGCCGGGCTGATCGAGCAAGGTTATGTACAGCAGGACGGCAGCATGCTGCGCAGCAAGATCGGTTTCAGCAAGGGCCAGCTCAGCGTCAATGGCGTGCCGTTCAACCCGCAGGCGGTCACCCCGGCCCAATAAGGAAAAAAGCCCCGCCAAAAACGGGCGGGGCTTTGTTTCAACCGGTGCTGACCGGCCGCGCCGGGTCGGCACACCATTCGCTCCACGAACCGGCATAGAGCCGGGAGCCGGTCAGTCCGGCAATCTCCATGGCCAGCATGTTGTGGCAGGCAGAAACCCCGGAACCACACTGATGCACGACCTGCTCCGGCGTCGTGCCGGCGAGTACGGCCAGCCACTCGGCACGCAGTTCGGCGGCCGGCTTGTAACGGCCATCGGCCTGCAAATTGTCGCGAAAAAAGCGGTTGACCGCGCCGGGGATGTGACCGCCGACCGGATCCATTGTCTCGTTCTCGCCACGAAAACGATCCGGCGCCCGTGCATCGACCAGATGCATGCGCGAGGTCTGCATGAAGGCGCGCACGTAGTCGGCATCGACGCAGGATTCGCACATCGTGACCGAAAAAGTGGTGGGCGAGCGGCGCGGCATTTCCGGCGTTAACGGGCCGTTGACCGCCTGCCAGGCTTGCAGGCCGCCGTCGAGCAAGGCGACCCGGTCATGTCCGAGCCAGCGCAACAGCCACCACAGGCGACCGGCGATCATGCCCTGCGCATCGTCGTACACCACGACCTGCGTTTGCGGCCCGATACCGATCGCGCCAAAACACTGCGCCAGTTTTTCCGGCGCCGGCAGCGGGTGACGGCCATTGGCGCCATTCATCGGCCCCGAGAGGTCGCGGTCGCAGTGCAGGAAGACCGCTCCAGGGATATGCCCGGCCGCATAGGCGCGCTCGCCATAGCCGGTATCAGCCAGCTGGTGGCGCACATCGACCACCAGCCAGGCCGGATCATCGAGATGCGCCGCCAGCGTCGCGACGTCGACCAGGGTCGTGTAATTCATGCTGAAGCGAGCCAGCCTTGCGCTTCTTCGGCGTTGTCGAACACTTCGACGTCGGCATTGACGAAGGTCTGCGACAACCAGGCGCTCCACGTCACCCACTGGCTGTCGGTGACCACGGCAACACGCTTGAAATCGTTGGCATGGGCGCGCGAGAACTTGATCTCCTCCCAGGCGACGTCGATGGTCAGATCGGCCATCTGGCTCAGATCGAAACAGAGATCGACCGGACCTTCGAACTTGACCTTGTAATTGACGACTTCCTCGAATTCCTTGTAATCGGCCAGCGTGAATTCGCCAAAGACGGAAACATTGACGCGGCTGGGTTGGTGGTCGATGACGATCATGGTTTGACTCCGTTGTTGTTTGCTTCGAGTTTAACGCCGTTTAATCCTGTTCCACCGGCGCGACGCGGGAAAAGTGCGTTGCCGCAATGCCGGACAGGATGATCAGGCCGATGGCAAACCACGCCTCGCCATCGAGCACTTCACCCCAGAACAAGGCGCCGAACAGGCTGGAAAAAATCACCGTACTGTAAGCCAGCGCTGCCGACATCAGCGTTTTGCCGCGCGTGTAGGCGCGGGTCATGGCGAGCTGGGCCACTGTCGCAAAACAGGCGACGCCGAGCAAAAGCAGGCCGCTGTGCAGGTCGACCGCATGGAGTTCGCTGAACAACAACCAGCCTCCGCCACAGACCGAGGAAACCAGGGAAAAGTAAAACACCGTACGCGCCTCCGGCTCACCACGCTCGCCCAGTTCGCGCACACTGAAATAAGCCATGCCGGCCAGCACGCCGGAACCGAGACCAACCAGTCCGCCAACCAGTTGTTCGGCACCCAGCGTCGGCCGCAACAGCAAGGCGACGCCGAGCAGGCCGACCAGCAGCGCCCCGAGAATGCCGGCGCGCAGGCGCATGCCGGCCAGCGCCAGGTAGATGGCGAGGAAGATCGCCGAGGTGTAGTTGAGCGTCACCGCCGTCGCCAGCGGCAACAGCGTGATTGCATAAAAATAGGCGAACAGCGCGACGAAGCCGACCACGCCGCGACTGATTTGCCAGCGCCAGTGCGGTGTCGCCAATGGCACGCCACGCAGGCGCACCAGGCAAAACATCAGGATCAGCGAGATGAAGCTGCGGTAAAAGGTGATTTCGACCGCCGAGTGCGTTTGCGCAGCATATTTGACGCACACCCCCATGCAAGCGAAAAGCAGGCTGGCGACGACCATCCAGAGTGATTGCATGAAGCGGCTCAAAAATAAAAAAGGCGCCGGATTTTACCCCGACGCCCCTTGCCTTGCATGCACCGATCAGCGCGTCTCGATGGCTGACTGCATGATCCGGCGGTAGAACTCGTGGAAGTGCTGCATGCCGTCTTCCATCGGGCTCTGGTAAGGACCAACTTCGTTGCGGCCTTCGGCGAGCAGCGCCTTGCGGCCGCGATCCATGCGCTCGCCGATATCGTCGTCCTCGATCGCGGTTTCCATGTAGGCGGCACGTTCGGCTTCGATGAAGTCGCGCTCGAAATCGACAATTTCCTCGGGGTAGTAGAACTCGACGACATTCATCGTCTTGTTCGGCCCCTGCGGAATCAGCGTCGACACGACCAGCACGTGCGGATACCACTCGACCATGATATTCGGATAATAGGTCAGCCACACGGCACCCTGCGGCGGCGTCTGGCCGCGATCACCGTAGTACTCGCGCACCACCTTCTGCCAGCGGTTGTAGGCGGTAGAGGAAGAATCCTTCATCAGCGAGGTGATGCCGACCTTCTGCACCGAATACCATTCGCCGAACTGCCAGCTAAGGTCGTCGCAGGTGACGAAATTGCCCAGGCCCGGGTGGTAAGGCACAACGTGGTAATCCTCAAGATAAACCTCGATGAAGGTCTTCCAGTTGTAGTTGCACTCGTGCATCTCGACGTGGTCGAGCTTGTAGCCGGAAAAATCGAACTCGCCGGCAACATTCATCCCGCCCAGGTCGGCATTGGCCGAACGCGGTCCCTTGAAGAGCAGGCCGTTCCAGTTTTCCAGCTTCGCCTTGTTCAGGTTGAGACAGGGGTTCTGCGGAAAATGCGGCGCGCCAATCAGTTGACCGGCGGTATCGTAGGTCCAGCGATGGATCGGACAGACGACATTGCCCTGCAGCTTGCCTGAGCCCTGCAGCATGATCGCCTGACGATGCCGGCAGACGTTGGACATCTGCCAGATACCCGCGTGTTCGCCCGACTGGCCGCCGTTGAGCAGCATCTGGCCGTGGTCCTTCCACTCCAGCGAACGATAATCGCCCGCTTCCGGCACCATCAGCTGGTGGCCGACATATCCCGGACCGGCATCGAAGATGAGCTTTTTCTCCAGCTCATGAATTTTTTCATCGAAATACCAGTCCACCGGCAGTTGGGAAACTGCGGGGACCAAACGGGACAAGCTCGCCACGTCGGACATTCCACGCCTCCAGCGGGTTAAAAAAGCGGGATTTTACCCTGCCCGCAATTTGACCAGAAGCCCCCGGATGGAGTATTTTCGCGTGTTTCCTCGAAACCCGTTGACATGGATCAATCCCCCATCGCCGACATGAAATTCGAAACCGCCATGGGCGAGCTCGAAAACATCGTCTCCAGCATGGAAAGCGGCAAACTCGAACTCGAAGCCTCCATCGCCGCCTATCGTCGCGGCATGGAACTGATGCAACACTGCCAGGCCCAGCTGAGTGCTGCCGAGACGCAGATTCGTGTTCTCGAAAATGGCCAGTTCAAGGACGTTGACCGTACAAGCCTGGAGGCTGAGTGAGCGCTACCCCGTTTGCCGAATGGATGGCCGCTACCCAGGCCCGCACCGAAACCGCACTCGCCCGGCACCTGCCCGGCCCTGACTGCATCCCCGCCCGCCTGCACGAAGCCATGCGCTACGCGACGCTGGGTGGCGGCAAGCGCGTCCGCCCGCTGCTGGCCTTCGCCGCCGGCGAACTGACCGGCGCCAGCGCCGAGCAACTCGACTATGCTGCCTGCGCCGTCGAACTGATCCACGCCTATTCGCTGGTGCACGACGACCTGCCGTGCATGGACGACGACGTGCTGCGCCGCGGTCGACCGACCTGCCACGTCGAATTTGACGAACCGACAGCCCTGCTCGTTGGCGACAGTCTGCAGACGCTCGCCTTCGAACTGCTTGCCAGCCAGCCCGATGCCAACCCGGCCCGCCAGCTCGAAATGATCAGCCTGCTTACCCACGCCAGCGGCTCGCGCGGCATGGCCGGCGGCCAAGCGATCGACCTCGCCTCGGTCGGCAAGGCGCTCGACCAGCCCGAACTCGAACTGATGCACGCCCTCAAGACCGGCGCCCTGATCCGCGCCGCCGTGCTGCTCGGCGCCCTCGCCGGCCAGCCGCTGTCGGCCGACGAGCGCAGCAATCTCGACCGTTTCGCCAAGCGCGCCGGCCTGCTCTTCCAGGTGGTCGATGACATCCTCGACTGCACGGCCAGCACCGCCACGCTCGGCAAGACGGCCGGCAAGGACGAAGCCGCCGACAAGCCGACCTACGTCAGCCTGCTCGGTCTCGACGGCGCCCGCCGCTACGCCGACGAACTGCGCGCCGATGCACTCGCCGCCCTTGCCATTTTCGGCGACCGCGCCAGCCGCCTGACCGAGCTGGCCGACTTCATCTGCCACCGGCAATTCTGAGATGAGCTATCCCCTGCTCGAAAGCATCAACAGCCCAGCCGACCTGCGCGGTCTGGAACGCAAGCAACTGCCGCAACTCGCCAGCGAGCTGCGCGACTTCCTGATCGACTCCGTCGCCAGGACCGGTGGTCACCTGTCGTCCAATCTCGGCACCGTCGAACTGACGATTGCCCTGCACGCCGTATTCAATACACCGGATGACCGCCTGGTCTGGGACGTCGGCCACCAGTGCTACGCCCACAAGATCCTGACCGGACGCCGCGAAGGCATGAGCCGCTTGCGCATGCACGGTGGCATCTCCGGCTTCCCGAAGCGTTGCGAGAGCCCTTACGACACCTTTGGCGTCGGCCATTCCTCGACCTCGATCTCGGCCGCCCTGGGCATGGCGCAAGCGGCCAAGCTCAAAGGCGAAAACCGCAAGGCGGTGGCCATCATCGGTGACGGCGCGATGACCGCCGGCATGGTTTTTGAGGCGATGAACAATGCCGGTGTCGGCGATACCGACATGCTGGTCATCCTCAACGACAACGAGATGTCGATCTCGCCGCCGGTCGGCGCGCTCAACAACATCCTGACCCGCCTGATGTCGGGCAAGACCTTCAACGTCGCCCGCTCGGCCGGCCGTCACATGCTCGGCTTTGCGCCACCGCTGCTCGAACTGGCGCGCCGCGCCGAGGAGCACGTCAAGGGCATGATCGCGCCGGGTACGCTGTTTGAGGAGTTCGGCTTCCATTATTACGGTCCGATCGACGGCCACGACCTCGACGCCCTGATCCCGACGCTGGAAAACCTGCGCGACCTGAAGGGCCCGAAATTCCTGCACGTCATCACCAAGAAGGGCCAGGGCTACAAGCTGGCCGAAGCCGATCCCATCCTCTATCACGGTGTCGCCAAATTCGCGCCGGATGAAGGCATCAAATCCGGCAAGGGCGGCGGCAAGCTGACCTATACCCAGGTTTTCGGAGACTGGCTATGCGACATGGCCAAGGCCGATGCGCGCCTGATCGGCATCACGCCGGCAATGAGCGAAGGTTCCGGCATGGTCCGCTTTGCCCGCGAACACGCCGACCGCTATTTCGACGTCGGCATCGCCGAGCAACATGCCGTGACCTTTGCCGCCGGGCTGGCCTGCGAAGGCCTGAAACCGGTCGTCGCCATCTACTCGACCTTTCTGCAGCGCGCCTACGATCAACTGATCCACGACGTCGCCCTGCAGAATTTACCGGTTGTTTTCGCCGTCGACCGCGGCGGCCTGGTGGGCGCCGATGGCCCGACCCACCACGGCACCTTCGACCTCTCCTTCGTCACCTGCATTCCCAACATGGTAGTCATGGCCCCGGCCGACGAAGCCGAATGCCGCAAGATGCTGTCCACCGCCTACGGACTCGATTGCCCGAGCATGGTGCGCTACCCGCGCGGCGGCGGCAGCGGCAAGATCCCGGAAACCAATCTTGACAGCCTGCCCGTCGGCAAGGGCGAAATCCGTCGCCAGGGCAAGGACATCGCACTGCTCGCCTTCGGCAGCCTGGTCACCGCCGCCGAGGCCGCCGGCAATGAACTCGACGCAACCGTAGCCAACATGCGCTTCATCAAGCCGCTTGATGTCGAACTGATTGTTGCACTGGCCGGGAACCATTCCCTGCTGGTCACTATCGAAGAGAACGCCATCATCGGCGGCGCCGGTTCGGAAATCGAACGGGTGCTGGCGGAAAACGGACTGACGGTGCCGGTATTGCGCCTCGGCCTGCCCGACCGCTTCATCGACCACGGCGAACAAGGCCAGTTGCTGGCCGAACTCGGCCTCGACAAGGATGGCATCGTGCGCGCCGTACGTGCGGCTTCCCCCGCAACAACCCACAATAATTGATTGAAGAACAGCCCATGAGCACCCCGAACAGCACCATCCCCGACGTCCAGAACTCTGCCGACACTCGCCAGATCGCCATCAACAAGGTCGGCATCAAGTCGATCCGGCATCCGGTCAAGGTCCAGGACAAATCCGTCGGCGTCCAGCACACCATCGCCGTGTTCAACATGTACGTCGGCCTGCCCCACAATTTCAAGGGCACCCATATGTCGCGCTTCGTCGAGATCCTGAACAGCCACGAGCGCGAGATCTCGGTCGAGAACTTCCCGGCCATGCTCAGCGACATGGTCGTCAAGCTCGAAGCCGAAACCGGCCACATCGAGATGAACTTCCCGTTCTTCATCAACAAGACGGCCCCGGTTTCCGGCGTGCAGAGCCTGATGGATTACGACGTGACCTTCATCGGCGACATCTGTCACGGCAAAGTCACCACCTCGGTCAAGGTCGTCGTCCCGGTGACCAGCCTGTGCCCCTGCTCGAAGAAAATCTCCGAGTACGGCGCCCACAACCAGCGCTCGCACGTCACGGTGACGGCCAGAACGAACGATTTCGTCTGGATCGAGGAGCTTGCCCAACTGGTCGAGCAGGAAGCCTCCTGCGAGCTTTACGGCCTGCTCAAGCGCCCCGACGAGAAGTACGTCACCGAACGCGCCTACAACAACCCGAAATTCGTCGAAGACATGGTGCGCGACGTTGCCGCCCGCCTCAACGCCGAAGGCCGCATCGACGCCTACGTGGTCGAATCGGAAAACTTCGAGTCCATTCACAATCACTCAGCCTACGCGCTGATTGAAAAGGACAAGACGGCAGCCTGAACGGCTTCCTCACCGGTCAACGCCCCGCCAGGGGCAAAAACCGGAAAATAAAAAAGGGCGCCGAAGCGCCCTTTTTTGTGGTCTTGATCTGCGTATTAAGCAGCGGCGACCGGCTTTTCCTTGCGGACCAGCTTTTCCTTGATACGAGCCGACTTGCCCGAACGCTCGCGCAGGTAGTACAGCTTGGCGCGACGCACATCACCACGGCGCTTGACTTCGATCGAAGCAACCAGCGGGGAATAGGACTGGAAAGTACGCTCGACGCCTTCACCGGAAGAAATCTTGCGAACGGTGAAAGCAGAGTTCAGACCGCGGTTACGCTTGGCGATGACAACGCCTTCGTAAGCCTGCAGACGCTCGCGGTTACCTTCCTTGACCTTCACTTGCACGACAACGGTGTCGCCCGGTGCGAAGTCGGGAATGGTCTTGCCAAGACGGGCAATTTCTTCTTTTTCCAGCTGTTCAATCAGGTTCATGTGAGATCCTCTAATTTATAAACACTTACTCACCGCATTGCTCCTCTCCGGAAATCTCCGTGAGTAGTTGCGTTTCTTCCGCGCTCAACACGCGGTGCGCCAGCAAATCCGGCCGGCGCTTCCGGGTCCGGGCCAGCGACTGTTTAAGCCGCCAGCGTCGAATTCTTTTGTGGTCGCCGGACATCAAGGCCTCCGGCACCGCTGCGCCCTCATAAACCTCGGGCCGCGTGTAGTGCGGACAATCCAGCAAACCACCGACAAACGAATCTTCCACCGCCGAAGCGGCATCGCCCAATACGCCCGGCAACTGGCGGACGACGGCATCAATCAGCACCATCGCCGGCAACTCGCCGCCGGACAGGACAAAATCCCCGATCGAAATTTCTTCATCGACACAGCGCTCGATCAGACGCTCGTCAATTCCTTCATAACGCCCGCAAAGAAGAATCAAACCTTCCTCGCCAGTCGCCAGCTGCATCACCCGTTCATGAGTGAGCGGCGCCCCCTGCGGCGAGAGGTAGATGACCCGGCTGTTCGCCAGCCCCGCCTCACGCTGCTGCGCCTTGGCAGCATTGATCGCCTTTTCCAGCGGCGCCGCCTGCATCAGCATGCCAGGCCCACCACCGAAAGGACGATCATCCACCCGCCGCCAGGCATTTTCGGCGAAATCACGCGGATTCCAGCCTTGCCAGGCCCAGCGCTGCTCTTCCAGCGCCCGACGGGTAATGCCACTTTCCGTTACTGCCGCGAACATCTCCGGGAAGAGGGTAATGCAGTCAAAGCGGATCACCCCTTGCTGCCCCTGCGACTCACCAGTCGCTCCCCCACTCCACGCGGATCAGTCGCGCTTCCTTGTCCACCGTCAGCACGACTGCCGCCACAAACGGCAGCAGGCGTTCGACTTCGTCATCACCAACGACGCGCAAGACATCGTGCGCCCCCGTCTCAAGCAGCCCGACCACCTTGCCGAGCCGCTCTTCGGCGGTATTTATGACATCCAGACCGATCAGATCGGCCCAGTAAAACTCATCTTCATCAGTCTCGGGCAACGCATCGCGCGGCGCCCCGACCAATACACCCTTCATGGCTTCGGCTGCGGTCCGGTCGTCAATGCCCTCAAGCAGCACCACGACACCATTACCGTGAACTTTCAGGCCTTTCAGCCCGCATTCACGCCACGTCTCGCCGTCCTTGCTGACCCACCAAACGGGAATTTCACCCCAGTCCAGCGGGTCATCGCCAAAAGGATGCAGCTTCAGCCAGCCACGAATTCCATAGGGGTCGGCAAGCCGCCCCAGAATAACAATATCGTTGCCGGTCAAAGCGAAAACTGCTTAGGCGGCTTGCTGAGCAGCGTGCTGCTTGACCAGACGGGCAACCGTCGGGGAGAGCTGGGCGCCGTTCTCTTGCCAGTAAGCCAGGCGATCGGTAGCGATGCGCAGGCCTTCAGCATTGCCGGAGGCAACCGGGTTGTAGAAGCCGATGCGCTCGACAAAGCGGCCATCGCGACGATTGCGCGAATCGGTAACAACCATGTTGTAGAAAGGACGCTTCTTGGCGCCACCACGTGCAAGACGAATAACAACCATGTGATTCTTTCGTAAGCTGGAAAAAAGACCCGAGATTATATCTCTTTACCAAGGAAAAACAAGCCACTTAGCCAATCTAAAAACGATGGGCACACGATGCCACCCGGAGGGCGGAACAGACCTTTGGTCGCCACACAGATGGTCAGAATGTAAATTTCTGTATATTCTCGCCCGAAATGAGCGCCGATCTGGAGAACCATCCCGCAACTTCAGCCGAAGCCAATATCAAGAGCATTCTTGAGTGGCTGGCCTTGACGCACGACCAGCAGGAAGGCGAAAACCTCGATCCGCTCTACCGGCAACTTCTGTTGCTGCGGGAAACCCCCATCCCAACGGCCCAGCGCATCAAGCTCCTCGACCTGCTGTACGGACAAGCTGAAAAGCTGGTCGAAGCGGAACGCCCCAGCCTTTATGAAGTTGCCCTGCCGATTTCACGCAAACTGCGCCAGCGCATCCGGCTGACCCTGAAGCTGCTGGAAACCCTGACCCAGGATTACTTCAACACACTGGCCGAACTCTTCGACCCCTTGGGCGGCTCCCCATCCCGCACGCCGCAGACAACACTGCGCCGCGTCATGTACTGCATCAGCTGGCAAATCCGGATCAACCACCTGGTTGCCTCACCAACCGGAATCGGCTTGTGGCAACAGCTCCATTCCGCATTCCGCACCGCGCGCCGCCTGGGGGTTGCCGAACTCCCCGGCCCGCGCGACAGCCAGTCAATACTGCAGATCTACACCAGCGCCCTGCTTGCGGCAATCGCCCAGCCCGCCTCGTTCAATTCTCGCGAACTCGAATTCATCAGCCAGTACATCGAACAGAACAACCACAATCTCAACCTGTTTGATAACCCGCCGGACAGCACCGGCATTTTCTGGGTGGACCTGGAAAAGGACCTCCCCGCCCACGCACTGATCAGACGGATTCCCGCCGCGGAAACACGGATACTGTATTTCTCCTGCGAAGAAATCGCCAACAAGGCACGCGAAGACCTCTCCCTGCTCAAACAGGGCGTCAAGGCAGCCGCACTCGGCCTGGGCGCTTTTGCCGAAACCAGCTCAGGGCAAGGCACCCTGCGCCGCCTCAACCTGCTCTGGGGACAACCGGCAAAACGCCGCTTTCCTCGGCGTCGCCAGTCTTATCGTGTGCAATTGTGTGTCGGCCTGAACAATCTATGGCGCCTGTTCAAGGCCCCGCACGAGGAAAACAACAACCTCAGCGAATGGATGGTGATCAACGAAAGCCCGGACGGCTATGCCTTGATGCACATGGCCGGGCAGACCCATCGCCTGCGGGTTGGCGATGTTGTCGCCCTGCAACCAACCGGCGAACGCAGCGAAAGCGTGCCCTTGTGGCACATCTGCATCGTGCGCTGGGCTCTTTCCGAGAATCCGGAGCACATTGAACTGGGTTTGCAACTCCTCGCCTCCCAGGCCATTGCCGCCAAAATAACACTCCCCGATTCGCGTGACCCGCGAAGCATCTCAGCCCTTGTCCTGCCGGAGAAACTGACGCCCCCCCGCGCACAATCACTGATCATGCCAAGCGGCGTCCTCAAGGATGAAAGTCACCGGATCATCGTTCTGGTGGAGAAACACAACCTCGAAATCCGCGAGGTACGCGCCACCCACCTCGATGAACAAACCGGCCTGATCGAAATATTCAGCGTTGCGCCGGACGGGACAGACTAGCCGCGATCAGGCCGCCAAACAGCACCACCGCCCAGGACAGGTGCAGCCAGATCAGAAACACCGGAAATGCGGCAAAGGCACCGTAGATGCTTTTCAGCATTGCCGAACTGACCAGATAGAGTTCAAACACCTTCTGCATCGCAGCAAAGGCCAGCGTGGCAAAAAGCCCGGCCAGCAAGGCTGCCCGCCGTGGCACATTGGCATTGGGGACGGCGTAATAAACGAAGGAAAAAAACAAGCCGAGCAAGGCGATTGAAACCCCCTTCAGCAGAAAGCGGCGAATCCAGACCGGCTCATCGAACAAACCGAGCGAGGTCGTTACGGCAAACGACATGGCTGCCGCCACCGCCCCCAGCAGGAACGGCCAGACCGCCATCGCCAGCGCGTAAAGACGCAAGCGCGCCAGGAGCGGCCGCGGCCCGACCTGCCACAAATGATTCAGCGCACGCTCAATGGTATTCATCAGCAAAAACGCCGTGATGCTGAGAAAGGCAATGCCGGCTACGGTCAACTGCTGCGCCTTGTGCGAAAAGCGGCCAATGCTGCCGGCAATCGTACCGGCCGCCCCTTGCGGCAGCATCGCCCCCTGAATCAGCAAATCCAGGCGACCAAGCAACACATCGAGATAAGGGACCGTATCCGCCACCGAAAGCACCACGGCAACCAGCGGCACCAGCGCCATCAAGGTGGTGAAAGCCAGCGCCGAGCTCGTCTGCATCATGTTTTCATTATGAAAACGCTGAAATATGCTGATGGCGCGAACTGATTTTGGCCGGGTTCGACGATAACGGGAGTGCGTTTGCATGGGGCCGTATAATAGCCGACCATGCAAGACATCCTCGTTCTCTATTACAGCCATCGCGGCTCGGTGCGCGCCCTCGCCGAACGCATTGCGCGCGGCATCGAATCCGTCCCCGGCGCCCAGGCCAGGCTACGCACCGTGCCGCGCGTATCCACCGTCTGCGAAGCCAGTGCTGACGCCATCCCGGACGCCGGTGCGCCCTATGTCGAACTCGCCGATCTTGAAGAATGCGCCGGCCTCGCCCTGGGCAGCCCGGTTCGCTTCGGCAACATGGCCGCACCGATGAAATACTTCTGGGACAGCACCATTGCCGCCTGGCAAAACGGCAGCCTGGCCGGCAAACCGGCCTGCGTGTTCACTTCCAGCGCCAGCCAGCACGGCGGCAACGAAAGCACCCTGCTCAGCATGATGCTGCCCCTGTTGCACCATGGCATGCTCCTCGCCGGCCTGCCCTTCACCGAGCCCGACCTCGCCCACACCAGCACCGGTGGCACGCCTTACGGTGCCAGCCGGGTGGCAGGCAGCGACGGCAACCCGCAACTCTCCGAAACCGAAAGCCGGCTCGCCTTTGCCCAGGGCAAGCGTCTGGCAAATATTGCCCTGAAACTGAGTCGACCGTGAGCAAGCACTACCAACTGACAGCGAGCATCAGCCTCGTCGCCCTGACCTTTCTTTGCCTTCTCTGGGAAGGCTGGCTGGCGCCACTGCGCCCAGGTGGCTCCTGGATGATCCTGAAGGCGGTCTTTTTGCTGATTCCGCTGTTCGGCATCCTGCGCGGCAAGCGCTACACCTACAAATGGCTGTCACTCTTCATCCAGTTTTACCTGATGGAAGGTCTGCTCCGCGCCACCAGCGACCACGGGCTCTCGCAGTGGCTGGCCGCCGGCGAAACCGTTCTCGCCACCATCTTGTTCGTTTCCCTGATCCTCTACATTCGCAGCACGCGCCTCCCGCAAGAAGAAAAGGCCGCCCAGTAACAACGGAGCGGCCTTTTCTGCGGGGCGCAAGCACCTTTAGACGTCGCCCTGCGCCCTCACCTTGTCCAGCGTCGAATGCAGCTTGTTCAGTGCATTCAGGTAGGAACGCGCCGAGGCAATGACGATGTCGGTATCCGCGCCATTGCCATTGACGATGCGCCCGCCTTTGGCAAGCCGTGTCGTCACCTCGCCCTGGGCGTCGGTCCCGGTCGTGATCGCATTCACCGAATAGAGCAGCAATTCGGCGCCGCTACCGGCAATGCTTTCGATCGCCTTGAACGTCGCGTCCACCGGTCCACCGCCGCCAGCCTCGCCTTTTTGCTCGACGCCGCCAACATTGAGGATCACCGAGGCGTGCGGCATCTCGCCGGTTTCCGAACAGACGTGCGAATAGACCAGCTTGTAATGTTCCTGCTCCGGCGTCACCACCTCGTCGGAAACCAGCGCATGCAGATCTTCATCAAAAATTTCGTGCTTGCGATCAGCCAGTTCCTTGAAACGGGCGAAGGCGGCATTCAGCGCTTCGTCGCTATCGAGCTCGATCCCCAGTTCCTGCAGGCGAGTCTTGAAGGCGTTACGCCCGGAATGTTTGCCGAGGACCAGCTTGTTCTGCGACCAGCCGACATCCTGCGCGCGCATGATCTCGTAGGTTTCGCGATGCTTGAGCACGCCATCCTGGTGAATGCCGGATTCGTGCGCAAAGGCATTGGCCCCGACCACCGCCTTGTTGGGCTGCACCGGATAACCGGTGATCTGCGAAACCAGTTTCGAGGCCGGCACGATCTGCGTCGTATCGATCCGGGTTTCGACCGGAAAAACGTCGGCGCGCGTACGCACTGCCATCACCACTTCTTCCAGTGAAGCATTGCCGGCCCGCTCACCGAGGCCGTTGATCGTGCATTCCACCTGGCGCGCCCCGGCCAACACGGCGGCCAGCGAGTTGGCGACACCGAGACCGAGGTCGTTGTGGCAATGCACCGACCAGATCACCTTGTCGGAGTTCGGCACGCGCTCGATCAGCTGGCGAATCGTCTCGGCATACTGCTGCGGAATGTTGTAGCCGACGGTATCCGGCACATTGATCGTCGTCGCACCAGCCTTGATCACCTCATCGAAAATGCGGACCAGGAAATCGATTTCCGAGCGCCCGGCATCTTCGGCCGAGAACTCGACATCGTCGGTGTATTCACGCGCCCAGCCGATCGCCTTGACCGCCTGCTCAACCACCTGATCGGGCGTCATGCGCAGCTTCTTTTCCATGTGGATGGGCGAAGTCGCGATGAAGGTATGGATACGCCCGGACTTGGCCGGCTTGATCGCCTCGCCGGAGCGGCGGATGTCGTTCTCGTTGGCGCGCGCCAGCGAGCAGATGGTCGAATCCTTGATGACCTGGGCAATCGCCTGGATGGAATCGAAATCGCCCGGCGAAGCGGCGGCAAAACCGGCCTCGATCACATCAACCCGCATTTTTTCCAGCTGGCGGGCAACGCGGATCTTTTCTTCCTTGGTCATCGATGCGCCTGGGCTTTGTTCGCCGTCGCGCAAGGTGGTGTCAAAAATTACCAGATGTTGCTTGTTCATGAGTTGCTCCGAGTTGTCACAGCGCCTTGCGCTTGAAAAGACCAAGCGTGGCCAGCACGTAGCCGGACAAACCGTAAAGGACAAAGAACCCGAAAAGGGCGATTTCCGGACTGTAGGCAACCAGCGCAAAACCAAGCGCAATCGCCGCGATCACGAAGAAAGGCACGCTTTTCTTCAGATTAACGTCCTTGAAACTGTAATAACGGATATTGGAAACCATGGTTACGCCGGCCACGATGGTCAGCACGCAGGCCAGCCAGCGCACATCGGCTCCGGAAACACCGGAAACGATCATCACCCAGACCAGGCCAGCCACCAGCGCTGCCGCTGCCGGCGAAGGCAAGCCCTGGAAGAAACGCTTGTCCATGACTTCCAGCGTCGTGTTGAAGCGCGCCAGGCGCAAGGCAGCACCGGCACAGTAGATGAAGGCGGCGATCCAGCCCAGACGCCCCATGTCACGCAAGGCCCACTCATAAATCACCAGCGCCGGCGCCGCACCGAAGCTGACCATGTCGGACAGCGAATCGTACTCGGCGCCAAAGGCTGACTGGGTATGCGTCAGACGCGCCACCCGACCATCGAGGCCATCGAGCACCATGGCGATGAAGATGGCCATCGCAGCCCGCTCGAAATCGCCCTGCATCGCCTGCACGATGGCAAAGAAACCGGCAAACAGCGCCGCCGTGGTGAACAGGTTGGGCAGGACATATATGCCGCGCCGTTTGAGTTCGGGATTAAACAGTGCTTTACGTGGCTTGAGTTCAGTCATTGATCACGACAATTTGGCCGGAAGGGGCTTGAAGGATACACCCTAGCCCACATCAAATTCCAGAAGCGACAAGGGCGGTGCGAGATTCCGCACCGCCCGAGAGCGAAGGTAGGGCAAGGCTGCCCTACCGGGCACAGAACAAACTTAGTTCTTGGTCTGGTCGACCAGCTTGTTCTTCTTGATCCACGGCATCATGTCGCGCAGCGCACCACCGACCGTTTCGATCGGATGCACGGCGTTCAGACGACGACGGGCCGTCATCGAAGGATAGTTGGTCTTGCCTTCGAGGATGAACATCTTGGCGTATTCGCCAGTCTGGATGCGCTTCAGGGCATTGCGCATGGCTTCACGCGACTGCTCGTTGATGACTTCCGGACCGGTCACGTACTCGCCGTATTCGGCGTTGTTCGAGATCGAGTAGTTCATGTTGGCGATGCCGCCTTCGTACATCAGGTCGACGATCAGCTTCAGTTCGTGCAGGCACTCGAAGTAAGCCATTTCCGGAGCGTAGCCGGCTTCGGTCAGGGTTTCGAAACCCATCTTGACCAGCTCGACGGCACCGCCGCACAGAACAGCCTGCTCACCGAACAGGTCGGTTTCGGTTTCTTCGCGGAAGTTGGTCTCGATGACGCCACCCTTGGTGCCGCCATTGGCAGCAGCGTAAGAGAGGGCGATATCCTTGGCCTTGCCGGACTTGTCCTGGTAAATGGCGATCAGGGACGGCACGCCGCCACCCTTGAGGTATTCGGAACGCACCGTGTGACCCGGGCCCTTCGGGGCAACCATGATCACGTCGAGGTCGGCACGCGGCACGACCTGGTTGTAATGCACGTTGAAGCCGTGTGCGAAAGCCAGGGTTGCACCCTTCTTGATGTTCGGCTCGACGTCGTTCTTGTAAACCTCGGGAATGTTTTCGTCCGGCAGCAGGATCATGACCAGATCAGCAGCAGCAACGGCTTCGGCAACTTCGGCAACCTTCAGGCCAGCACCTTCGGCCTTGGACCAGGAAGCACCGCTCTTGCGCAGGCCAACGGTCACGTTCACACCGGAATCACGCAGATTCTGGGCGTGGGCATGGCCTTGCGAACCGTAGCCAACGATGGTGACGTTCTTGCCCTTGATGAGGGAGAGATCAGCGTCCTTGTCGTAATAAACTTTCATGAAATCCTCTTTATTTATAGATAGTCAGACTTTAAGAATACGATCACCGCGACCGATGCCACAGACACCGGTACGAACGGTTTCGAGAATCAGGCCGGCATCGAGCGCGGCGATGAAGGAGTCGAGTTTTGAGCTGGCACCGGTCAACTCGATGACGAAGGTCGATTCCGTGACATCAATGATGCGGCCACGGAAAATATCGGCCATACGCTTCATCTCTTCGCGGTCCTTGCCGGTAGCACGAACCTTGATCAGCATCAGCTCACGTTCGACGTGGGCCGCTTCGGAGAGATCGACCACCTTGACGACATCAACCAGCTTGTTGAGCTGCTTGGTGATCTGTTCGAGTACCTCGTCGGAACCCCAGGTCAGGATGGTCATCCGGGACAGCGAGGGATCTTCCGTCGGTGCCACGGTCAGCGATTCAATATTGTAGCCGCGCGCCGAGAACAGCCCGGCAACACGGGAAAGCGCACCCGATTCGTTTTCGATCAGGATGGAAATGATATGACGCATTTTTCTTTTCCTCCCCCGCTTACAGATCTTCAGCGAGGATCATTTCGGTCAGGCCCTTGCCGGCCGCCACCATCGGGAAGACATTGGCACCCGGATCGATGATGAAGTCCATGAAGACCAGATCATTCTTGTGTTCCGTGAAGGCCTTGCGCAGCGCCGGTTCTACATCTTCCGGCTTCTCGATCTTCATGCCGACGTGACCATAGGCTTCCGCCAGCTTGACGAAATCGGGCAGCGAGGTGACATAGGACTGCGAGTAGCGCTTGGAATAGAACATCTCCTGCCACTGACGGACCATGCCGAGCATGCCGTTGTTCAGGTTGATGATCTTGACCGGCAAGCCGTACTGCTTGCAAGTCGACATTTCCTGGATACACATCTGGATCGAGCCTTCGCCGGTGACGCAGGCGACCTGCGCATCGGGGTTGGCCATCAGGACGCCCATACCGTACGGCAGGCCGACACCCATCGTGCCCAGACCGCCGGAATTGATCCAGCGGCGCGGCTTGTCGAACTTGTAGTACTGCGCGGCAAACATCTGGTGCTGACCGACGTCGGACGTAATGAAGGCATCGCCGCCAGTCACTTCGTAGAGTTTTTCGATGACGAACTGCGGCATGATGTGTTCGCTCTGGCGATAACGCAGCGAATCACGCCCGCGCCATTCGTCGATCTGCTTCCACCACAGGGCGATTTCCGGATCGGTCTTGAAATTGCCGTCCATCAGCTTGAGGATTTCGTCGAGCACGTCCGGCACATTGCCGACAATGGGCACATCGACCTTGACGCGCTTCGAAATCGACGACGGATCGATGTCGATATGGATGACACGACGCTTTTCCCCACCGAAATGCTCCGGATTGCCGATCACGCGATCGTCGAAACGGGCACCGATGGCGAGAATAACGTCGGCGTAGTGCATCGCGTTATTGGCCTCGAAAGTCCCGTGCATGCCCAGCATGCCGACGAACTGACGGTCGGTTGCGGGATAACCGCCGAGACCCATCAGGGTATTGGTAACCGGGAAATTCAGCTTGCGCGCCAGTTCGGTCAGCTTTTCTGCGGCATCGGAAAGAATCACGCCACCACCGGTATAGATGATCGGACGTTTGGCTTCCTGCAACAGCTGAACAGCCTTCTTGATCTGCCCCAGATGCCCCTTGACCACGGGGTTGTAGGAGCGCATCTGGATGCTCTTCGGATAATCGAACTCGCAGAGCTGGGCGGTGATGTCCTTGGGGATATCCACCACCACCGGACCGGGGCGACCGGTCGACGCGATATGGAAGGCCTTTTTGATCGTGACCGCCAGATCCTTGACATCCTTGACCAGGAAATTGTGCTTGACGCAAGGCCGGGTGATACCGACCGTGTCGCACTCCTGGAAGGCATCCTGACCGATATACTGGGTCGGCACCTGGCCGCACAGCACGACCATCGGGATCGAGTCCATATAGGCAGTCGCAATACCGGTCACGGTATTGGTCACGCCCGGACCGGAGGTCACCAGCGCAACGCCGACTTTCTGCGAGGAACGCGAGTAGGCATCGGCCGCGTGAACAGCTGCCTGCTCATGGCGAACCAGAATATGCTTGACCTGCTCTTGCTTGAAAAGGGCATCATAAATGTGCAGTACGGACCCACCCGGGTAACCGAATACACAATCGACCTTTTCTTCCTGCAGGCACCTGATTACAATTTCCGCACCGCTGATCATCATTCTTGAGCCCAAAAAGCTGTTGCCTAAAAGGGCGTAACCTTAATCGACCGCCCTTGTTCGGTCAAGGTTTGCCGACATAACCATATAATACTCAAGGCCTTTAGCAAAAGAGACTACCCTGGCATCCTCCCGCGAATTATCAAGCTTTCTCGAATCCGTCGAACGCCGCGCGTTCAAACAAGCCATGTTTGCTGTTCATGACGAAGACGCCGCTCTGGATATTGTTCAGGACAGCATGCTCAAGCTCGCCGAAAAATACGGTGACCGACCGGCCGAAGAGTTTCCCATGCTCTTCCAGCGCATCCTGCAGAACACCATCCGCGACTTTTATCGCCGCAGCAAGGTTCGATCGATGTGGACCACCCTGCTCTCGGCTTTCTCGCGGGACGATGACGAGGACCACGACCCCCTGGAAACACTGGCGGCAGATGAAGACGCCGGCGGCACACGCACCCCGGAAAGCCAGCTGCTGCAAGCCCAGACCCTCAACGCCATCGACGACGAAATAAAAAAACTGCCCACGCGCCAACGCGAAGCCTTCCTCATGCGTTACTGGGAGGACATGGATGTAGCCGAAACCGCAGCAGCGATGGGCTGCTCAGAAGGCAGCGTCAAAACCCATTGCTCGCGCGCCACGCATGCGCTGGCAGCCGCCCTGACGGCAAAGGGGATCAAGTTATGACGAATGAAGACCGTTACGCCTACCGTGTGCGCCAGGCGCTGAACCACGGCCTGAAGGAAATCCCCGCCCCCGCAGCCCGACGCCTTGAAGCAGCCCGTCATCTGGCACTATCCAGGCAAAAACAGGGTGCCACCGAACTGGCGCTAGCAGGGCGACATGCGCCCTCACTCCGCTTGGGCCCGAATATCCCCTACTTGAAACAAGCCCTGGCAATTGCGGCACTGCTGCTGGGCATGTGGATTTCCTTTTACTGGCATAGCGTCGAGTACGTCACCGAACTGGAGGAAGTCGACAGCTCCTTGCTTTCCGACGACCTGCCTCCCGAAGCCTTTTTGGACAATGATTTCTTCGAATGGTTAAAAGACGACTCGCCGGAGGAGTAATCCTCTGCTTTGCACTGGCCACGCCTCTTGTTGCCGAAACGCCGACAACCATCATCATCGGTACGCCGCCACAACCCGATTGGACACAATTGAACGCTCAGCAAAAAAACATCCTGACGCCGCTCGCAGGCGACTGGGACAAGATGGAGAACGTTCGCCGGAAGAAATGGCTGGGCATTGCCGAGCGCTATCCGAACATGGCACCCAACGAACAGGGTCGCGTTCAGTTGCGCATGCGCGAGTGGGCGAACCTGACGCCGGAACAACGGGCCAAGGCCAGGGACACCTACAAGGACTTCAACCAGCTTCCAGCCGAGCAGAAAAAAATCGTCAAGCAAAAATGGGAGGCGTACTCCAGCTTGCCAACGGAAGACAAGCAGCGAATTCGCGAAAACAGCAAATCATCCAGGCGGTTGGCCGTTCCCGCACAGGAAGCAAGCAAGTCGCCGTCCGGCGAGCCAGCATCCCAAGCGACGGCAGCAGAAGCCACCAGCGAAGCAGGTAAGCAATAATGCCCAGCCAAATCGCCAGTCTCGGCCGTCGCCTGACCTGTCTGCTGTATGAAAGCCTGGTCGTATTCTCCATCCTGCTGATCGGCTTCCTGATCCCGCAATCGGTATTCTTTGCCTTTGGCCTGCAACTTGGCGGCAAAGTACTCATGTTGCACATCTGGCTGTTGCTGATGTTTTATTTCGTCTGGTCCTGGCTGAATGGCAGGCAAACATTGCCAATGAAGACCTGGAAGCTCGCCCTGAGCACGGCCGACGGCAGCAGCCTGCGCCCGACCCAGGCCCTGCTCCGCTACCTGGCGGCCTGGCCGAGCATTGGCTGTTTCGGCATCGGCATTATCTGGGCGGTATTTGACAAGGATAAACAGTTCCTGCACGACCGGATCGCAGGCACCCGCATCATCTCGACAAACGGCTGATCAGCGCCGCTCCACCCACCAGAGCATGCCGGTGGCCGCCAGCAGGAACAAGGCCGAAGGCGCAGTGGCACTGGCAAAAGGCGGCCAGGAGTTGATGATGCCCAGATTGGAAAAAAGGCCATTCAGGGCGTAGAACAGCATACCCATCATCACCCCGGCGAAGATCTTCAGGCTCACTCCGCCAACCCGGCTATGCGAATAGCCGAAAGGCAGGGCAAGCGCCACCATCACCAGGGTTGCCAGCGGATAAACCAGCTTCTTCCAGATGGCAATTTCGTAGCGTTCGGTCTTCTGGTGATTTTCCAGCAGATGCCGCGTGTAATTGAACAGCCCATACAATGACATGCGTTCCGGTGCAACCATCAAAACCGACAACAAATCCGGGTTGACCGCTGAATTCCATTCGCTGCCGGGCAAACGCTCGACACGCGAGGTATCGCCCTCCAGTACCGTTCTGACGACCGTCTTGAGCAACCAGTGTCCGGGCGGAACAAAACTGGCCTCCTCGGCATCGGTGACTGACTCCAGCGCACCAGCATCGTCAAACTTGTAGATTCTGACTCCCTGCAGCCTGGCATCCGGCGTCGCCTGACGAATATTGACGAAGCTGCGCCCGTCCTTGACCCACAAACCCGACTCGAATCCCTGCTGGGCAATAACTTCGCTCATCGCCCGCGCCTTCATTTCCTGGGCAACACGCTCGGAAAAGGGCACCAGGGCTTCGCCGACCAGAAAGATCAGCAGGGCGAGCAGGCCGGCCACCCGGAACAGCGTCATCAGCAAATCCCGCGTCGCCAGCCCGGAGGCGCGCAGCACGGTAATTTCGGAATGGCGCGCCAGCGTCGACAAGGCGTAAAGCGTCCCGATCAGGGCAGCAATCGGAATCAACTCATACACCAGCCCAGGCAGACTGAGAGCGACAAAAAACATTGCCTGATAAAGCTGGTAGCCATTCTTGCCGATACTGCGCAATTCGTTGATCAGGTCAAAAAAGGCAAAAAGGGAAATAAAGGCAAGCAGCACGAGAAAGATCGCAGCAAAGATCTCGCGCATCAAATACCGCTGGTACAGATCAAGCCGGAACATCAGACAATTCTCCGCTGCCAGGGCAATCGCAAGGCGATCCGCCGGTAAAAGAGCAACAGCAGCGGCAACAGCATCAGCGCATGCACCGCCCAGACGCCAATCCAGAAGGAGAGCTTGCCCTGGGCCACCCAGGCCTGACTGACCGAGAGCAGGTTGCTGTAGGTTGCATAAATCAGCACGGCAATCAACATGTTGGCTGAACGCCCGGCCCGCGGATTGACATAGGAAAGCGGTATTGCCAACAAGGCAAGGATCAGCGCCGAAAGCGGCATGCCGATTCGCCACAGCAATTCGCCACGCGCCTGATTGCTGTCGTCAAAAATCAGCTCTGTGATCGGCTGGCGGGTTGGCGAACGCTCGGCAGGCGCCGCCTCTTTTTCTTCGGTGCGCACCCGGTAGCGCTCAAATTCCATGACCTTGAACTCCGGGCTGCCCGGCTCGACTTCATAGCGGCGGCCATGCTCGAGCACGACGAAACGATCGCCATTCGCCGCGACTTCCTGATGCCCCGAGTTCGACATCACGACGCCCAGCTTGCCCCCCTGGACAGAAGCAACGAATACATTCCCGACATGGCTTGCATCCTCTGCCAGCGCCTCAACGAAAAAAACACGCAAGCCGTTTTTTGCTTCACGGAATGTTCCGGGTGAAACCTGGGAAACATCACTGCGAGCAGCCATTTTCTGTCGGTATTCAGCGGTGTTGTAATTTGCCCACGGCGAGAGAAAACCCGAAAAAAGCGCAATCGCCAGCACCACCGGCAAGGAAAAACGGAGCACGGGGCGCACCCAGGCTGTCAATGGCAAGCCACTGGAAAACCAGACAACCATCTCGGAGTCACGATAGGCACGCGTCAAAGTGAGCAGAATTGACACAAAAAGCATCAAGGTCAGCAACAGGGGCATCAGATTCAACATTGCCAGCCCGAGCATCGAGGCGACAGCCTCGGGCACGATGCGTCCGCCGACTGCTTCTTTGAGCATGCGGAGCAACAATATGGAAGCCAGGATAGCCAGCAGGGCAACATTGATGCCCACGGCTGCCTGAGCGAACTCGCGGCGTACGGCGCGCTCGAATATCATGCTTTGACGAAACCAAAAAAATACGAGGATAATCCCTCGAATACTGATATTTCCCTGAACAGGAGCAGCCTGTGGAATTTAGCATAAAAAGCGGTAGCCCGGAAAAACAACGCAGCGCCTGCGTCGTTGTCGGCGTTTTTGAACCGAGAAAGCCGACGCTTTCGGCGGAATTGCTCGACAAAGCTGCCAATGGCTACATTTCCGACATCATCCGGCGCGGTGACATGGAAGGCAAAGCCGGCAGCACCCTGCTCCTGCACAACGTTCCCGGCACACTCTGCGACCGCGTCCTGCTGGTCGGTCTGGGCAAGGAAAAGGATTTCCGCGAGAAGGAATTCATCAACGCGGCACGTCTTGCGATCAAGACACTCAATGAAACCGGCGCTTTTGACGCCACGATCTTCCTGACCGAACTTGCCGTCAAGAAACGCAGCATCGCCTGGCGCGTGCGCCAGACGGCAATGATTGCGCAGGATGTCACCTACAAGTTCGACCAGTTCAAGAGCAAGAAGGACGAAGTCCGCCGCCCCCTGCGCAAACTGACCATCGGCGTCGAACGGCGCAACGAACTGGGTCTCGCCGAAGAAGCCCTCAACCAGGGGCTGGCGATCGCCGAAGGTGTCACCCTGGCCAGAAATCTTGGCAACCTGCCGCCCAATGTCTGCCACCCGACCTATCTGGCCGAACAGGCGCGCAGCATGGCCGCCGAATTCACGCTCGATTGCGAGATTCTCGAACGTGCCGACATGGAAGCCCTGGGCATGCACTCGCTGCTGTCAGTGGCCCGCGGCTCGCATCAACCCCCAAAATTGATCGTGCTCAGCCACAGGGGTGGCAAAAGCACCGAAAAGCCGCTGGTTCTGGTCGGCAAGGGCGTCACTTTTGATACCGGCGGCATTTCGCTGAAACCGGGCGCCGACATGGATGAAATGAAATACGACATGTGCGGTGCAGCCAGCGTGCTCGGCGCGATGCAGGCCGCAGCCCGGATGGCCTTGCCGATCAATCTGACCGTGATCGTTCCCGCCACTGAAAACATGCCCGGCGGCAATGCCAGCCGCCCCGGCGACATCGTCAGCTCGATGTCCGGCCAGACCATCGAGATTCTCAACACCGACGCCGAAGGTCGTCTGATCCTGTGCGATGCCCTGACCTACGCCGAACGTTTCGAACCCGACACCGTGATAGACGTCGCCACCCTGACCGGCGCCTGCGTCGTTGCCCTCGGCGATGTCGCCAGCGGCCTGTTCGCCAACAAGGACGGACTGGCCCGCGACCTGCTCGACGCCGGCGAAGAAGCCCATGACCGCGCCTGGCATATGCCGCTCTGGGATGACTACCAGGATCAGCTGAAAAGCCCGTTTGCCGACATGGCCAACATCGGCGGCCGCCTGGCCGGCGCCGTCACGGCCGCCTGCTTCCTGTCCCGCTTCACCAAGAAATTCGAGTGGGCTCACCTCGATATCGCCGGTACCGCATGGAAGTCTGGCAGCAACAAGGGGGCAACCGGCCGCTCGGTGCCGCTGCTCACGCATTACCTGTTGCAACGCGCCGGCAAACTCAATTGACCCAGGTCTTTTTCTATCACGGCGCGGCGGACAGGATCGCCGCCGCCTGCGCCCTGCTCGGCGGCGCCTATGCCAAGAAAAAGCCGATGCTGGTGTTTGCGCCGGAAAAAGAGGTCGCCGGCAGCGTCGACCGTATGCTGTGGACGCACCCGGCACTCGGCTTCGTTCCGCACTGCCGTGCCGACTCGCCGTTGGCGGCGGAAACGCCGATCCTGATCGCTGACTCGCTGGAGAGCATCGCCCAGGACGAACGCCTGATGAATCTCAGCCAGGTTATTCCGCCCGGATTCTCGCGCTTTGCCAGCCTGATTGAAGTCGTCGGCCAGGATGATGCCGACCGTGAAGCCGCCCGCGACCGCGTCAAGTTCTACAAGGACCGCGGCTACGAAGTGCGTTACTTCGATCTCAGCGAGCGCTAGGAGAACCGGTGCCCAGCCCCATCATTGCCCGCGCCGACGCCCTGATGCAAAAGCGTCGCCAGAACCTCGCCGGCGCGGACGAGGTCCCCGTCCTGATCGATGCCCTCGACGACGAAGACATCCCCATCCTGCTCCTGGTCGATACGCCAGCGCCCGCAGCAGAACCGGCAGAAAGCGCCGACACACCCAATCAGCTTGACGACGCCACCCCACCGACACCGGAAGCAGCGCCCGAAGTGATTACGGCGCCAGCCCCGGATGCCGACCTGGACGAACACCTCGTACGCGAACTGAGCCGGCGCATCGAAGCTCGCCTGAGCGCCGAACTGCCGGCCATCATCGCCGCCACCGTGCGCGACTTTCTGGCCGAACATAACAGCAGAAAAGACCTGTAAACACGCTCAGACCTGTTTGCAGCCGACCATGACCATGAGCAAACCATCGCCGTCCGGCCTCGCCGGGCGAACCGGATTTCCCTTTACGCTGCCCGGCGTTCTGCTGGTGGTGGCGATTTATACGCTGATCCACGCCACGACCCGCTGGCTGGCCTCGGGCAATCTCGGCGAAGACGATCCGCTCGACAATCTTCTGGTCCAGACACTCGCTCCCGGCTACAGCATCGAACACGGTCCGCTTTATGACTGGCTGCTCTGGTTGCTGCAGCACCTCCTCGGCACTGGTCTGGTCAGTTTTCTGGCACTCAAATATTCACTGCTGACGGCTATCGCCGGCTTTGTCTTCCTGATCACCCAGCGCCTCACCCGAAGCGCCTTATGGGCCTTCATTGCGGTCGAATCGCTGGCCTCGGTTTACCAGATCTTCTGGCGTCTGCACGAAGGCTTCACGCACCGGGTCGGCGCCATGGCGCTGGCACTGGCGACCTTGTGGGCCATGCTGCGCCTGCTGGAGCATGGCACCTGGCGCAATTACCTGCTTTTTGCCATGTTGACCGGTCTGGGCCTGCTGACCGAGCCGAGCTTTGCCTGCTTCCTGATCGCGCTGCTGCTCGCCGGCACGATGCAAGCAGCCATTCGCCAGCGCCTGTTCTCGTGGCAAATGCTGGCCGTCACCCCGCTCACACTACTGATCGTCGCCCCTTACCTGCTCTGGCTGCTGGCTGAACCGCAACGCCTGCATACGCTGCTCGCCACGTATCGCCCCGATTTCACCAGCCATACCCTGAGCAGGCTATTGGGCAGCGTGCGCGACGCCGCCACCTTCCCCATTCTGGTGCTCGCGCCCTACATCCTGATCCTGCCGGCAGTATTCCCCTCCCTTCTGAAAAACATCTTCACGCAGACCGCATTTCGCCCGACCCGGACGGTCGACCATGATCCCAAGCTGTTTCTTGTGCATATCCTGCTTTTCGAGCTGGCCGGCATCATGCTCGTCAATGGCCTGGTTTATTCGCGCGCCGGCTACGCCGTGCACAGCATCCTGCCCATGCTCGTCATGGCCATTCCCTGGCTGACCGCCAAGGCTCAGGAGACACAACCCTCGGCACGGCGGATCAAGGTGTTCATGGCCATTCTGCTCGCCTTCACGGCGACCGCTTATGGCGTGCGCTCGGGCAATCTTTTCGTGCAGGAACCTTTCTGCTCGCGCTGCCGCTGGGGCATTCCGTATACCGAACTGGCGCAGGAAATCCGCGCCCAGGGCTTTACGGAGGGCACTCTGATCAGCAACAACGTGCAGATCGCCGGCAACCTGCGCCGTTTCTTCCCGGAATCGCGCATTTTGCTGACCGGCCAGGACAACCCGCCCCCCGACCGCAACAAGCAGATTGCGCTTGTCTGGGGCGTTTCCGACCAGGACATTGCGCTGCCGGCGAGTTTCAAGACCCTGCTCCCGAGTAGCCAGAATGCCACCAATGCCCGGTTGATTGCAGCCCCCTGGCATCACCTGTGGAAACCGAGCGGCTATCGACAAGCCACCTGGGGCGTCCTGTTGATCGAACCGGGTGCGCCACAGGATCAGTGAGGCGGTCGACCGGGTATAATTGCCGGTTTTCCCCTACGCCGACACCCCCATGGAACTCGCCAAAGCCTTTGAACCAGCCGATATCGAACGCCGCTGGTACCCCGAATGGGAATCCCGCAACTACTTCGCTGCCGGCGTAGACAGCAGCAAGGCCCCGGACGAAAATTTCTGCATCCTGCTGCCGCCGCCCAACGTCACCGGCACGCTGCATATGGGCCATGGCTTCAACCAGACGATCATGGACGCGCTGACCCGCTACTACCGGATGCGCGGCCACAACACGCTGTGGCAGCCGGGTACCGACCACGCCGGTATCGCGACGCAGATCGTTGTCGAGCGCCAGTTGGATGCGCAAGGTATTTCGCGCCATGACCTCGGCCGCGAGAAGTTCCTGGAAAAGGTCTGGGAATGGAAGGAATACTCCGGCAACACCATCACCAAGCAGATGCGCCGCATGGGCACCAGCCCGGACTGGAAGCGCGAACGCTTCACGATGGATGCCGGTCTCAACAAGGTCGTTACCGAAACCTTCGTCCGCCTCTTTAACGAAGGCCTGATCTACCGCGGCAAGCGCCTGGTGAACTGGGACCCGAAGCTGAACACCGCCGTCTCCGACCTCGAAGTCGTGCAGGAGGAAGAAGACGGCTTCATGTGGCACATCCGCTATCCGCTGGCCGATGGCAGCGATAGCCTGGTGGTCGCCACGACGCGTCCGGAAACCATGCTCGGCGACACCGCCGTGATGGTGCATCCGGAAGACGAGCGCTACAAGCACATGATCGGCAAGATGGTGAAACTGCCGCTGACCGGTCGCGAAATCCCGATCATCGCCGACAGCTACGTCGATCTCGAGTTCGGCACGGGCTGCGTCAAGGTCACGCCGGCGCATGACTTCAACGACTATGCCGTTGGTCAGCGCCACGGTTTGCCGATGATTTCCATCCTGACCCTGGATGCGAAGATCAACGATGAAGCCCCGGAAAAATACCGCGGCCTCGACCGCTTCGACGCCCGCAAGGCCGTTGTTGCCGACCTCGAGGAACAAGGCATCCTGATCAAGGTCGACAAGCACAAGCTCAAGGTGCCGCGCGGCGACCGGACCAATGTCGTCATCGAGCCGATGCTCACCGATCAGTGGTTCGTCGCCATGTCCAAGCCGGGCGAAGACGGCAAGTCGATCACCGAGAAGGCGCTCGACGTCGTGCATTCTGGCGAGATCAAGTTCTACCCGGAAAACTGGGTCAATACCTACAACCAGTGGCTGAACAACATCCAGGACTGGTGTATTTCGCGCCAACTCTGGTGGGGCCACCAGATTCCGGCCTGGTACGGCGACAACGGCGAGATTTTTGTCGCCCACAGCGAAGAAGAAGCCCGCGCCGAAGCGGCCAAACAAGGCTACAGCGGCGCCCTCAAGCGTGACGACGACGTCCTCGACACCTGGTTCTCCTCCGCCCTGTGGCCGTTCTCGACCCTGGACTGGACCGGCGACGCGGCACTCGACGCGGCCAACCCGATATTGCAGCAATATCTGCCGTCGACCGTGCTGGTCACGGGTTTTGACATCATCTTCTTCTGGGTCGCGCGCATGGTCATGATGACCAAGCAGATCACCGGCCAGATCCCGTTCAAGCACGTTTATGTGCATGGCCTGATCCGCGACGGCGAAGGTCAGAAGATGTCGAAGTCCAAGGGCAACGTGCTCGACCCGATCGACCTGATCGACGGCATCGACCTCGAAAAGCTGATCGAAAAGCGCACCACCGGCCTGATGAATCCGAAACAGGCGGAAAGCATCGCCAAGAAGACCAAGAAGGAATTCCCGGAAGGCATCGCCGCCTTCGGCACCGACGCGCTGCGCTTCACCTTCGCCTCGCTCGCCAGCCCGGGCCGCGACATCAAGTTCGACCTCGGCCGTTGCGACGGTTACCGCAATTTCTGCAACAAGCTGTGGAACGCGACGCGCTTCGTGCTGATGAATGTCGAAGGCCACGACCTCGCCCTCGATCACCAGCAAGGCGCCGGCAACGGCGAATGCGCAGCGGTCGACGGCGAAAAACGCCTCAAATTCAGTTTTGCCGACCGCTGGATCGTCAGCCAGCTGCAGCGCGTCGAACAGGAAGTCGAACGCCACTTCACCGACTACCGTTTCGACCTGATCGCCCAGGCCATCTACAAGTTCGTCTGGGACGAGTTCTGCGACTGGTACCTGGAAATCGCCAAGGTCGAGATCCAGACCGGCGACGAAGCGCAGCAGCGCGGCGCCCGCCGCACCCTGATCCGTACGCTGGAAGCCGTGCTGCGCCTGGCGCATCCGCTGATTCCCTTCATCACCGAAGAACTGTGGCAGACCGTCGCCCCGATCGCCGGGCGCAAGACGCACGACTCGATCATGCTCGCCGCCTACCCGCGCGCCGACCTCGCCCGCCTCGACCAGGCCTCCGAAGCCAAGGTCGAGCGCCTCAAAGCCCTCGCCTACGCCTGCCGCAACCTGCGCGGCGAGATGAACGTCTCGCCCGCCCTGCGCATGCCGCTGCTGGTTGCCGGCGGCGGCGACGAGATGGCCGACTTCGCGCCCATCCTGCAAGCTCTGGGTAAGCTGTCCGAGGTACAACTGGTGGACGACATGCCGGCTGATGCCATGGCGCCGGTCGCCGTGGTTGGCGAAACCCGGCTCATGCTCAAGGTCGAGATCGACGTCGCCGCCGAAAAGGTTCGCCTGGCCAAGGAAATCGAGAAGCTGGAAAAGCAGATTGCTATCGCCCAGGGCAAGCTGGACAACGAAGGCTTCGTCGCGCGCGCCCCGGCTGCCGTGATCGATCAGGAAAAGCAGCGGGTGGCCGACTTCACGGCGACGCTGGAAAAACTCAAGCCGCAGCTTGCCAAGCTCGGCTAAACGCAAAGGAAATCCATGTCCGAAGACAAACGCGGCATTCTCGCCAAGTTCTTTTTCACCGTGATGCTGTTCTGCGCCGTCGTCTGGATCTGGGCGGTCGGCATCATCATGGCCTGGCCATGGGACAAGGACGGCGACTGGAAGCCGGAATTCCGCGTTGCCGCCGTTTGTGCCGAGAATGAAATCTGCAGCATTCCCTACGGTCAACTCGCCCAGGCCAGGGAAAAAGCTCTGTACAGCACGCTGGCAATTCCCGGCGATGCCGGCGAAGTCATGGAAAAGGACGGCTGGATCCAGTGGAAGAAGGTCAACGACCTGATCGAACTGAAATTCTCCTCCTGGCACTTCCAGACCGTCATCCGCTACAAGCTGGAAAACGAGGTACCGGTCCTCGTCGAGTCGCAGGATGTCACGGTCAAGGCGCTGTATTACGCCCTGGCCGGCGCCGGCCTGACCCTGCTCGGCTTCTGGCTGCGCAAGTTCCGCAAGTAAATTGCGAAGAGGTTTTCCGGCCGCCCGGCCGGAAAACCCGTCGGCCAGCGGTCGACACCACAAAAAACCCGAAAATCAGACCAGTTCGACCGGCATCAGGCCGCGCAGGGCATTGCCCAGCCAGAATCCATTCTTGAGATCGGCCGGATAAAGCACCGCCTCGCACGCCTTGCCCCTGGCCAGCAACTCGGCACGCAAGACGCCGGGCAAGGCACCGCTCGCCAGCGGTGGCGTCAGCAGCATGCCGTCGCGCTCGACAAAGACATTGCTGCGTGCGCCCTCCGCCACTTCGCCGCGCTCGTTGAGGAAAACCAGGTCGAAAACCGGTGAACCGGCCGGCAAGCCGGCCAAGGCAGCATCGTAGAGATGGCGCGCCGTCGTCTTGTGGCGGCGCAAGGGATCGTTCGATTCGATACGTTCAGTCGCCAGCGCAGCCTGGCGCAGCACCGGCGGCACCGCATCGAGCGGGAAGGACTGGACGACGATTGCGCCCGCCTTGTCCAGCGTCAGGCGCACGCGCCAGGTGCCGCTGCGCGGCTGTGCCCCAAGCTCCCGGAACAGCGCCTGCTCATCCAACGGAAAACCCAGCCATTCGGTGGAACGGCGCAGACGCGCAAGATGACCGGTCCACATCGGATAAATGCCGTTTTCCCGGCGCAGGGTTTCGATCAGTTGCAGGCCCGGATCGCAATCGCGCAGGAAGCCTGCCTTCAGCTGGCATTCGCGCCATTCGGCAGCCGGCTCGGAATCGGCGACGATGCCGCTGCCGATGCCGAGCTTGCCGCTACCGTCAGCCGTCAGTTCGAGCGTGCGGATCGCCACGTTGAGGCGGAAGTCGCCATCCGGCGCCAGCCAGCCGAGCGCACCGGTGTACAGGCCGCGCGGCCCGTTTTCCAGTTCATTCGCGATCTGCATGGCGCGGATCTTCGGCGCGCCGGTAATCGAACCGCAGGGAAACAGCGCCGGCAGGATGTCGGCGAAACTGCGCCCGGCAACGTCGGCCGAGACTTCCGACACCATCTGCCAGACGCTCGGGTAATCCTCGACCTCGAACAGCTTGTCGACATGGACGCTGCCGTTGCTTGCAACGCGGCCGAGGTCGTTGCGCAGCAAATCGACGATCATCAGGTTCTCGGCGCAATCCTTGGCCGAATTGCGCAGCGTTTCGGGCGGCGCACTGCGCGGCGCCGTGCCCTTCATCGGCCGGGTCAGCAGGCGGTCGCCGCGCCGCTCGAGAAACAGCTCGGGCGACAGGCTGACCACGGCTTGCGTCGCATCGCCGACGAAGCCGCCGTAACGCACCGGCTGACGCTGGCGCAGGCGGGCATAAAGCGCCAGTGGCGAGCCGAACCAGTCGAAATGCAGCGGAAAGGTGAAATTGACCTGGTAGCAATCGCCGTCGGAAATGTAGCGTTTTATCCGGTCGACCGCTGCGCAGTACTGTTTTTCATCGAGCGCCGGCCGGCAGCCGCCGATCCCGGCCGCAGCCTCGTCCTGTTGGCGCAGCAACCAGGCATCGGCTGCTGCGGCATCCAGCCGGCGACACTCGGCGAAGCGCCAGAAGCGGGCGAGCGGACGTTCCGGCCCCGATTGCCCGCCGGGCGGTGCTGAACGGGGTTCGAGCACATGCCCGAGCTCGTAGTCGAGCGCCATCACCGTCCAGCCCGGTTCGGCCTGCAGGCGAGCCAGTACCGCGCTCAGGCTGGGCGCATCGTGCGCGCTCAGGCAATCGATCGGGGCGGAGAAAAGCCAAGCGGCGGGTTCGCCCGAGGGCGCCCGCCGATCTTCAAAAAATGCGTGGAACGGGGTACTTATTTGCGCTTCAGGAAAAACTCGAAGACGCGATTTTCTTCGCTCTGCGCCAGCAACTCGTTACCGGTCTGCTTGGCAAAAGCGGGAAAATCCTTGAGCGAGCCGGCATCGGTGGACAGCACGCGCAAGACCTGACCGGTTTCCATCTCGGCCAGCGCCTTCTTGGTGCGCAGGATGGGCAGCGGGCAATTCAAGCCTTTTACATCGAGATCGCGATCAAATTCCATGGTCGATAGGCCAGTTAAACAAGACGAGGGATTTTACCCTTAATTGCGTTTTTCCTTGAGTTCCTCAAGGCGACGCTGTTTCAACTCGCGCAGACGGGAATCGATGACCGACATTTCATAGAAATTGCCGTCGCCGGCCTGCTGCGCGAACAGCAACTGATTCACCGCAGTCTCCGTCTGCCCCTGCAGCGCAAAAGCCTCGGCCAGCGCCAGGTGCTGCTGCGCCCGCCGGCCGAGACCGGCGTAGCTCTCGGCCCGCAGACGATGCAGGCGAATATCCTGGGCGTAATTCTGCAACTGGTTTTCGGCAAAACGCAGGGAATCGGCAAAGCGCCGTGCCTTGACCAAAGCGTCGCCGTAACCGTAAACCAGCGCCAGATTCATCGGAAAACGCACCATCGCGTCGCGATAGACCTTCAGTCCGCCGTCGATATCGCCGCTCGCGATGCGCGTTTCGGCAAACTGGCGTTCGAGCATGGCCGAGGAAATCTTCCCCTGACGCGCCGCCCGCAGTTCGCGCTCGGCCCCCACCCAGTCACGGGCGCGGAACAGCGCGCAGGACAGGCCGTAGCGCGTCGCCGCCTCGGAGGTGTATTTACCTTCCCGCAACAAGGTCGCGAAATCCTTGATCGCTTCGGCAGGAATCCCCTGCAAGGCGCGCAAACGCGCCCGCACCAGGAGGAAATCGACGCTGTCGGCAACCTGCCGGTAACTCGCCGCCTGCTCGCGGTTTTGCATGTCGGTGAGACGTTCACCGGTGAGCGGGTGGGTGCGCAGGTAGGCCGTCGCATTGTTCTCGTACAGGCGAACCGCCTGCTGCAGGCGCACGAAGAAATCCGACATGCCACGCACTTCATAGCCCGCCTTGCGCATGATCTCGAAACCCTGACGATCCGCCTCGCGCTCGAAATCCCGCGAATAGGCGAGTTGCGCCGACAGGCTCCCGGCCTGCGCCGTGACGATCGCCGCTCCCGCCACCTGGCCGTTCGAGCGTGCCGCGAGCAGGGCGAGCCCCATCGCCACCATCGAGGCGATGCCGAGCTGCTTGGACTGGTAGAGCTGACGGGCGATGTGGCGCTGTGTGACGTGCGAGATTTCGTGCGCCAGGACGCCGGCCAGTTCCGACTCGCTCTGCGCCGAAAGGATCAGGCCGCTATGCACGCCGATGAAGCCACCCGGCATCGCAAAGGCGTTGATGCTCGGATCGTTGATCCCGAAGAAATAGAAACCCATGCCGGGATCATTGCTGAAGGCGACCAGGCGGGCGCCGAGCTGGTTGAGATAGGCCTCAACATCCGGATCGTCGAGGTAGGTGGCTTCGCGCCAGCGAATTTCATGCATGATCTGCTGCCCGATTTTTTTCTCGGTTGCCAGCGACAATTCGTTGCTCGCGACATCGCCGAGCTCCGGCAGATCGTCGGCCCGCAAGGGCTGGACGACCAGGGACAAGGCCAGGAGGCCGGCGGCAAAACGCTGCAAAACAGGCATGGTGCTATGATAACGCAGCCGTTCCGGGCCTTTCCGGGCGGAATCGTAACCAATCGTGACCATCGTGACCCAGAACCCCCTCACCCATTTCGACAGCACCGGCCAGGCCCACATGGTCGACGTCGGCAGCAAGGCCGAAACCGCCCGCGTTGCCCGTGCCGGCGGCAGCATTTTCATGCAGCCGGCGACGCTGGCACTGATCCGCGACGGCTCGGCCCAGAAAGGCGATGTTATCGGCATCGCCCGCATCGCCGCCATCCAGGCCTCGAAACGCACCGGCGACCTGATCCCGCTCTGCCATCCGATCGCCCTGACCCGCGTTGCGGTCGACTTCGTCGTCGATGAAGCGAAAAACGCCGTGCATTGCGAAGTCATTGCCGAATGCCACGGCAAGACCGGCGTCGAAATGGAAGCCCTGACCGCCGCCAGTGTCGGCCTGCTGACCATCTACGACATGTGCAAGGCGGTCGACCGCGGCATGCGTATCGAAAATATCCGGCTGCTCGAGAAGTCCGGCGGCAAGTCCGGGCATTGGCTGGCCGAATAAACCTTTTCCGGAAACGACATGCAAGAACTCCGCCGTACATGGCTCAAGGGCGGCAGCGCCATGCTGCTCTCGCCCCTGCTTGGCAGCAGCCTGCTCCTGCCGCAGACCGCCCGCGCCGCCGACTGGAATCGCCCGGCCTTCACCGCCCGCACCATCAACGAAGCGCTGAAGGCCTATGGCGCCCCCGCCACCGGCGAGGCACGCGACATCCAGATCACCGCCCCGGAAATTTCCGAAAATGGCGCCAAGGTCGATATCGAGATCAGCAGCAACCTCGCCAACACGCGCAGCCTTGCTGTCTTCGCCGACAAGAACCCGCTGCCGCTGTGCGCTGCCCTTGATTTTTCCGGCCCGGTCCTGCCCTATGCCAAGCTGCAACTGAAACTGGCCGAAAGCACCCGGATCCGTGTCGTCGCCAAAACAGCCGATGGCAAGACCCACGTCGCCTGGCGCGACATCAAGGTCACCCTCGGTGGCTGCGGAGCATGACAATGGCTGAGCAGATCAAGATCCGCGCACTACTTCAGGGCGA
Source organism: Quatrionicoccus australiensis (assembly GCF_020510525.1). Lineage (NCBI taxonomy): Bacteria > Pseudomonadati > Pseudomonadota > Betaproteobacteria > Rhodocyclales > Azonexaceae > Quatrionicoccus > Quatrionicoccus australiensis. Next base: position 1,274,147 of record NZ_CP075188.1, on the reverse strand, counting down.
AATCGCCGAAATCCGCATCCTGATGCAGCATCCGATGGAAACCGGGCAACGCCGCAACGAGCAGGGACAACTGCTGCCCAGCCATTTCATCCAGAACTTTACGGTCAACCTCAATGGCAAACCGATTATCGACGGTCAGCTCAACACCTCGGTATCGAAGAATCCGCTATTCACGTTCCGCAGCCGCGGGATCAAGGCAGGTGACAAGCTGAGCGTGGCGTGGACCGACAATCTGGGCGAAAAGCGACAGGATGAAGTGACCGTTGGCTGATTGCCGACAATTCCTGCGCCACCCAAATGAAAAAAGCCCGTCTGAATTCAGACGGGCTTTATAAATTACGGCTATCCGTTGCTCAGACGCTCTGGATATTGGATGCCTGCTTGCCCTTGGGGCCTTGCACGACATCGAAGGAAACTTTTTGGCCTTCCTTCAGAGTCTTGAAACCATTCATGTTGATGGCGGAGAAATGTGCGAAGAGGTCTTCGCTGCCATCATCAGGAGTGATAAAACCAAAGCCCTTGGAATCATTGAACCACTTGACAGTACCGATTGCCATGTTTGCAACTTTCATACAAAAAACGAACAAATTTACGGGTCTCCCCGACTCCCTGTTTGAACTCAGTGACCCGGTGCATTGCGGCAACCTTGACACAGTTTGAAGCCAAACACGATTGCTTTCTACGCGAGTTGAAATATGCCGTCAACAAGTATCGATGCGGCAGCGCAGCAAAAGTCAGGCAAGAGAATTGCTTTGATTTATCATCAGGAAGGATGTCCCCTGATCATTTTTCCCGGTTGCACATTGGACCGAACTGTTTAGAATCGAACGCATGGCTACGAAGTTTAAGGAAGACGGGCTGCTTGAGGCACAACGCACCAAGCCGCAACCGCCGAAAATGTACAAGGTGATGTTGTTGAACGACGATTTCACGCCGATGGATTTCGTCATTACCGTTCTTCAACGTTTTTTTTCTCTCGATACTGAACAAGCGACGCGAATCATGCTCAAAGTTCATAACGAAGGTCGTGGTGTCTGCGGAATCTTTTCCCGCGACGTCGCTGCGACCAAGGTTGAACAGGTGAGCGCATTTGCCCGCCAGCATCAACATCCGCTTGCTTGCATCATGGAGGAAAACTGATGATTGCCCAGGAACTCGAAGTCAGCCTGCACATGGCCTTTGTCGAGGCGCGTCAAAAACGCCACGAGTTCATTACCGTCGAGCACCTGCTGCTCGCGCTGATCGACAATCCGTCGGCCGCCGATGCGCTGCGTTCCTGCGGCGCCAAGCCTGATGCATTGCGCAAGGACCTGACCAACTTCATCATCGAGCACACGCCGACCGTTTCCGGCGAGGATGACATCGATACCCAGCCGACGCTTGGCTTCCAGCGCGTCATCCAGCGCGCCATCCTGCACGTGCAATCGTCCGGCAAGAAGGAAGTCAATGGCGCCAACGTACTGGTTGCGATCTACGGCGAGAAGGATTCGCACGCCGTTTATTTCCTGCAGAAGCAGGGCATCACGCGCCTTGATGTGGTGAATTACATTTCGCACGGCATCAGCAAGGTGCCGCAGCCGAAGACCACGACCGAGGGCGAGGCTGAGCACGAAGGCGAACAGCAGCAGGCCGGCCCGCTCGAGCAATACACGATCAACCTGAATGCGCTGGCGCTGCAGGGCAAGATCGACCCGCTGATCGGCCGCGACAAGGAGCTGGAGCGCGTCATCCAGACACTGTGCCGCCGGCGCAAGAACAATCCGCTGCTGGTCGGCGAAGCCGGCGTCGGCAAAACGGCGATCGCCGAAGGTCTGGCGCGCAAGATCGTTGAATGCGACGTACCTGAAATCCTTGCCAAGGCCAATGTCTACTCGCTGGACATGGGCTCGCTGCTGGCCGGCACCAAGTATCGCGGCGATTTCGAGCAACGCCTGAAAGGTGTCCTCAAGGCGCTGCAGGAAAATCCGCACGCCATCCTGTTCATTGACGAAATCCATACCCTGATCGGCGCCGGCGCCGCCTCGGGCGGCACGCTCGATGCCTCCAACCTGCTCAAGCCGGCGCTTTCTTCCGGCCAGCTGAAGTGCATCGGCGCGACGACCTACACCGAATTCCGCGGCATTTTTGAGAAGGATGGCGCGCTGTCCCGCCGCTTCCAGAAAATCGATGTCAACGAACCCTCGGTGGCCGAAACCATTGAAATCCTCAAGGGCCTGAAAGCCCGCTTCGAGGCACACCACGGCATCAAGTACTCGGCCACGGCATTAACGTCGGCAGTCGAGCTGTCGGCACGCTACATCACCGACCGGCACCTGCCGGACAAGGCGATCGATGTCATCGACGAAGCCGGTGCCGCACAGCGCATCCTGCCCAAATCGAAGCAGAAGAAGGTCATCAACAAGACCGACATCGAGGAAATCATCGCCAAGATCGCCCGCATTCCGTCGCAGCATGTGACGCTCGATGATCGCGGCGCCCTGAAGAACCTCGATCGCGACCTGAAGGCGGTCGTCTTCGGCCAGGACAAGGCCATCGACGCGCTGGCCAAGGCGATCAAGATGGCCCGCTCCGGCCTCGGCAATCCGGGCAAGCCGATCGGCTCCTTCCTGTTCAGCGGCCCGACCGGCGTCGGCAAGACCGAAGTCGCCAAGCAACTGGCTTACTGCCTGGGCATCGAGCTGACCCGCTTCGACATGTCCGAGTACATGGAACGCCATGCCGTTTCCCGCCTGATCGGCGCCCCGCCGGGCTATGTCGGCTTCGAACAGGGCGGCCTGCTCACCGAGGCGGTTACCAAGAAGCCTTACTGCGTGCTGCTGCTCGACGAAATCGAGAAGGCGCATCCGGACATCTACAACATCCTGTTGCAGGTCATGGATCACGGCACGCTGACCGACAACAACGGACGCAAGGCCGACTTCCGCAACGTGGTCATCATCATGACGACCAATGCCGGCGCTGCCGACCTGCAAAAGTCGAGCATGGGCTTCACCAACTCGAAGCAGACCGGCGACGAAATGGCCGAGATCAAGCGCCAGTTCACGCCCGAGTTCCGCAACCGTCTGGATGCGACGATTTCCTTCGGGCCGCTTGAACGCGAGGTCATCCTGCGCGTGGTCGACAAGTTCCTGATGCAGCTTGAAGAGCAGTTGCACGAGAAGAAGGTCGACGCCCACTTCACCGACAAGGTCAAGGAGATGCTCGCCGACAAGGGCTTCGACCCGCTGATGGGCGCCCGTCCGATGGCACGTTTGATCCAGGACACCATCCGCTCGGCGCTGGCCGATGAGCTGTTGTTCGGCAAACTGGCCAGTGGCGGTCACGTAACGGTCGACCTCGATAAAGAAGGCAAAATCAGGCTCGACTTCGAGGAAGAAAAGAGCGAAGCCGTCGTCTGACGATTGCCAGTTCCCCCGAAAGCCGTGCAAGATTGCACGGCTTTTTTATTTCCGGAGACAAAACCATGAGCTTCAAGACCCCCGACCTGTGCGATGAATTCGAAGGCGAAATCGGCAAGAGCCTGCGCATCGTGGCCCCGATGTTCCAGCGCTACGGCGCCCGCACTGCATTTTGTGGCGAGATCGTCACCCTGAAAATTTTCGAGGACAACTCGCTGGTCCGCACCGCCTTTGCCGAAGATGGCAAAGGCAAGGTCCTGGTCATCGATGGCGGCGGCTCGCTGCGCTGTGCCCTGGTCGGCGACCAACTCGCCATCCTGGCCCAGAAGAACGGTTGGGAAGGCGTCGTGGTTTACGGCTGCATCCGCGACTCGGGCGACATCAATGGTATCGATATCGGCGTGCGCGCCCTCAACACGCATCCGCAAAAGAGCATCAAGAAAAACGTCGGCGATCGCGACATCGCCGTCACCTTCGGTGGCGTCACCTTCAATCCCGGCGAATGGCTCTATGCCGACGAAGACGGCGTGCTGGTCAGCAGTCGCCCGCTCAACTGAGCAGGCCATCAGAAACGGCGCCACGCGGCGCCGTTTTTACGTCTGCGCAGCGCAAAGAAAGACGAAGGCGCAAGCTCCCCGGCAACAAGGTGCACGACAATCGGCCCAAGCCGGACGATTTGTTCCCGCTGCGATGCGGCACTGCGACAGGTTTTCATTTCACAAAAACAAATAGCTTTTCATATTGTGAAATCACGTATTCAAGCAACTGATTCTAAACAATAAAAAATTGTCTTATGTCTTATATAAGACTGTTGCTGCCCTGCAAGAAAAAACCTATACTTCTTCCATCGATCGGCGCTTCGGCAAGTTCTCCAGAGCGACATCGAGTCACCCAACAACAGCCAACTTTCGAGGAACAGACATGAGCACTCGCGAACAGCAAATCGCCGAACTGGAAAAAGACTGGGCAACCAACCCCCGCTGGAAGGGCATCAAGCGCGGCTACACCGCTGCTGACGTCGTCCGTCTGCGTGGCTCCTTCCAGGTTGAACACACTCTGGCCCGTCGCGGTGCCGAAAAGCTGTGGGATCTGGTCAACAACACCCCCTACGTCAACTGCCTGGGCGCCCTGACCGGCGGTCAAGCCGTTCAGCAAGCCAAGGCCGGCATCAAGGCCATCTACCTGTCCGGCTGGCAAGTTGCTGCCGACAACAACGAGTACGCCGCCATGTACCCGGACCAGTCGCTGTATCCGGTTGACTCCGTGCCGAAGGTTGTCGAGCGCATCAACAATGCCTTCAACCGCGCCGACGAAATCCAGTGGTCGAAGAACATCAACGCTGGCGATGCCGGCCACGTCGAATACCACCTGCCGATCGTCGCCGACGCTGAAGCCGGTTTCGGCGGCGTGCTGAACGCCTACGAACTGATGAAGGCCATGATCCGCGCTGGCGCTGCCGGCGTGCATTGGGAAGACCAGCTGGCTTCCGTCAAGAAGTGCGGCCACATGGGCGGCAAGGTTCTGGTTCCGACCACCGAAGCCGTGCAGAAGCTGATCGCTGCCCGTATGGCTGCCGACGTCTATGGCGTGCCGACCCTGGTGATCGCTCGTACCGATGCCGAAGCTGCTGACCTGCTGACCTCCGACTACGACGAAAACGACAAGCCGTTCCTGACCGGCGAGCGCACTGCCGAAGGCTTCTACAAGACCAAGAAGGGTCTGGACCAGGCCATCTCCCGCGCCATCGCTTACGCCGACTACGCCGACCTGGTGTGGTGCGAAACCGGCACGCCGGATCTGGAATTTGCCCGCAAGTTCGCCGAAGCCGTACATAAGGTTCACCCGGGCAAGATGCTGGCCTACAACTGTTCGCCTTCCTTCAACTGGAAGAAGAACCTCGACGACGCCACCATTGCCAAGTTCCAGAAGGAACTGGGCGCCATGGGCTACAAGTACCAGTTCATCACCCTGGCTGGCATTCACAACATGTGGTACCACATGTTCGATCTGGCCCAGGACTACGCCAAGCGCGGCATGTCGGCCTACGTCGAGAAGGTTCAGGAGCCGGAATTCGCTGCCCGCGACCGTGGCTACACCTTCGTGTCGCACCAGCAGGAAGTCGGTACCGGTTACTTCGACGATGTCACCACCGTGATCCAGGGTGGCAAGTCTTCCGTGACCGCCCTGACCGGCTCGACCGAAGAAGAACAGTTCCACTAAGAACTCAGCGCTTTGAATTGCCGCCCGACCGGGTGGCAAAGGAAGGCCGACCCTCACGAGGGGTCGGCCTTTTTCATTTTGCCTGCTGCCGGACGGTCGACCGTTACAGCGAGCCGTTTTTCAGCGCAACTCCCAGTAGCTGGCGCGGCTATAGGTTTCCTTCAGCAAATCGATAAACAAGCGCACCCGCAAGGGCAAATGCCGGCGCTGCGGAAAAACAGCGTAGATCCCCATGGGCGGTGCCTGCCAGGCATCGAGAACGGAAGTCAGGCGGCCCTCCTTCAGATCCTGCCCAACCTCCCACAATGAACGCCAGGCCAGACCGCGCCCGGCCAGCGCCCATTCGTGAAGGACCGCGCCGTCATTACATTCGAAACTGCCGCCAACCTTGATGGTATCGACCTGATCGCTGTCCGGATCACGAAACACCCAGCCGCGCTGCTGGCCGAGCGAAAGGCAGTTGTGCTGCGCCAGATCGGCCGGTTCGCGCGGCACGCCATGCGCCACCAGATAGGCCGGACTGGCGACCACCATGCGGCGCATTTCGCCGAGGCGCACGCTGACCAGGCTGGAATCGGTGAGTTCGCCGATGCGAATGGCACAGTCGATATTTTCATTGAGCAAATCGACCAGGCGGTCGCTGAGATTCAGATTGACCCGCACCTCGGGATTGGCCAGCATGAATTCGCCGACCAGCGGCGCGACATGCCGGCGGCCAAAGCCGGAAGGCGCAGACACCCGCAACTGGCCACTGGCTTGCAGACTGCCCAGCGATACTGCAGCCTCGGCATTGGCCAGGTCGTTCAGTACCTTCTGGCAATCTTCAAGAAAAGCCTGGCCTTCGAAAGTCAGCGTCAGCTTGCGCGTCGTGCGGATCAGCAGGCGTACACCGAGCCGCGCTTCCAGCGCATCGAGGCGGCGACCGATGATGGCCGGCGTGACATTTTCGCTGCGCGCCGCCGCCGACAGGCTGCCCCGCGTCGAGACGTTTACAAATGCGGAAATCTGTTTGAAAGTATCCATAGATTCTTTACTTTAAGTAAAAGAATTAACGCCGGAAATGCCACTTATCTTATCTTAAAAGTAACAATAAACTCCATGTCCATGCTCTCCTCTACCGCCCCTTCTTCGATCAAAGCCATCGCCTTCGACGCCTACGCGACGCTGTTCGACGTCTATTGCATGGAAGCCCTGGCAGAAGAGTATTTCCCCGGCCAGGGTGCCGCCTTGACGGTGCAATGGCGCCTGAAGCAAGTCGAATACACCCGCGTGCGGACGATGAGCGGCCAGTTCAAGACCTTCTGGGAAGTCACCCGCGACGCGCTGGTGTTCGCCGCCCGCCGCCTCGACCTCGACATGAGTGATACGCAGCGCCAGCACCTGATGAACCAGTACGCCTGCCTGCGCCCCTTCCCGGAAAACATGGCGACACTGGAAACGCTGCAGGCGATGGGCTATCCACTCGCCATCCTGTCGAACGGCACGCACTCGATGCTCGACATCGCCGTCAAGTACAACGACATGAGCCACCTGTTCAGCCACATTCTTTCGGCCGACAGCGTGCAGAAATTCAAGACTTCGCCCGAGGTTTACCAGCTGGCGGTCGACGCATTCAAAGTGCCGAAAAACGAGATTCTCTTCGTCTCGGCCAATGCCTGGGATGCCTGTGCTGCCACCTGGTTCGGTTTCACGACCTTCTGGGTCAATCGCAACAACCAGCCCGGGGAAGTCCTCGACGTCACCCCGACTGCCAGCGGCCGCCAGCTATCCGACGTACTGACCTACGTCGGCGGCCTGCAGGGCTGAACCATTCACCTCTTTTCAACCTTAACCAAGGAGTTTCCATGAGCCTCAACCTGCCCCAAGGCGTGCAAATCACCGGCCCGATCAAGCCGGGTTACGAATCCGTCCTCACCTTCGAAGCCCTCGAACTGGTCGCCAAGCTACATCGCGCCTTCGAAGCCCGTCGCCAGGAACTGCTCAAGGCCCGCGTTGCCCGCCAGGCCCGCATCGACGCCGGCGAAATGCCGGATTTCCTGCCGGAAACCAAGGCCATCCGTGAAGGTGACTGGAAGATCGCCCCGCTGCCCAAGGCCCTCGAGTGCCGCCGCACCGAAATCACCGGCCCGGTCGAAGCCAAGATGATCATCAACGCCTTCAACTCGGGCGCTGACTCCTACATGACCGACTTCGAAGACTCGAACTCGCCGAACTGGGACAACCAGATCCAGGGCCAGATCAACCTGTACAAGGCGATCCGCCGCGAACTCTCGTTCAAGAACGAAAACGGCAAGGAATACAAGCTCAACGACAAGATCGCCACCCTGCAGATCCGTCCGCGCGGCTGGCACCTCGACGAAAAGCACGTGCTGGTTGACGGTCAACGCGTCGGCGGCGGCATTTTTGACTTCGCCGTGGTCTTCTTCCACAACGCCAAGGAACAGATCGCCCGCGGCGCCGGCCCGTTCTACTACCTGCCGAAGATGGAAAGCCACCTCGAAGCCCGCCTGTGGAACGACATCTTCGTCATGGCCCAGGACCACATCGGCCTGCCGCAAGGCACCATCAAGGCCACCGTGCTGATCGAAACCATCCTCGCCACCTTCGAGATGGAAGAAATCCTCTACGAACTGCGCAACCATTCGTCGGGCCTCAATGCCGGCCGCTGGGACTACATCTTCTCGTGCATCAAGAAGTTCAAGAAGAACAAGGACTTCTGCCTGGCCCAGCGCAGCGCCATCACCATGGAAGTGCCCTTCATGCGCGGCTACGCCCTGGCTCTGGTGCAGGCTTGCCACAAGCGTGGCGCTCCGGCCATGGGCGGCATGTCGGCCCTGATCCCGATCAAGAACGACCCGGTCGCCAACGAAAAGGCCCTGGCCGGCATTCGCCACGACAAGACCCGCGACGCCAACGACGGCTTCGACGGCGGCTGGGTGGCTCACCCGGGCCTGGTGCCGATCGCGATGGAAGAGTTCGTCAAGGTCCTCGGCGACAAGCCGAACCAGTGGGAAAAGCAGGTTGAAGGCAACTTCGGCCCGGCCCAGTGGCTGGACTTCCAGCCGGAAGCCCCGATCACCGAAGCCGGCCTGCGCAACAACATCAACGTCGGCATCCATTACCTCGGCTCCTGGCTGGCCGGCAATGGCTGCGTGCCCATCCACAACCTGATGGAAGATGCAGCCACCGCTGAAATCTCCCGCTCGCAAGTGTGGCAATGGGTGGTTTCGCCGAAGGGCATTCTCGACGACGGCCGCAAGGTCACCGAAGAGATGGTCCGACCGATGATCGCCGAAGAACTGGCCAAGGTGAAGGCAACGGTTTCCGCCCAGGGCGAAGACACCGCCACCTACGACCAGGCCGCCGTGATCTTCGACAAGATGTCCCTGACCCCGGACTACCCGGAATTCCTGACCCTCCCGCTGTACGAAGCGATGGAATAAGCAGTACCCGGAAAAAGGCGCAAAGACGCCCGACTCCGACAGAGAAGCTGGAAGAAAAGCGCCGGGGAGACCCGGCGTTTTTTGTCGACCCGGACACGCTTAAAAACCAACTCCGTTCGCGACTTGGTGAGAGTAAGCCGAGCCGCTTCCTATGATTCAAGCCCCACCATACCGGCATCCGGATAACGCTGGCCGGCGACCTGTAGCGGATCGAAAAGCAGATCAAGCCCGGCGATTTCCGACGAGCTCAAAGTCAGGTTGGCGGCAGCCGCATTTTGTTCGAGGTAGGCGATACGTCGTGTGCCTGGAATGGGGATGACGTGGGAGTGTTTGGAGAGAAGCCACGCCAGGGCGACCTGGGCATTGCTCAGACCACGCGCCGAGGCGAAGGCAGCAAGTTGTTCAACAAGCAGCCGGTTGGCGTGTTCGGCTTCGCCCTGAAACCGCGGATTGCTTTTGCGGAAATCATTGTCGGCCAGTTCCTCCGGCTTGACCGTACCGGTCAGGAAGGCGCGGCCGAGCGGGCTGTAGGCGACAAAAGTCGTGCCCAGCTCGGCGCAGGTGGCGAGCATGTCGCGCTCGGGATCGCGCGTCCATAAGGAATATTCGCTTTGCACGGCGGCAATCGGATGCACAGCGCTGGCTTGCCGCAGCGTCCTGGCCGAAACTTCGGAAAGACCGATCTGGCCGACTTTGCCGGCAGCGACCAGTTGCGCCATGGCGCCCACCATGTCCTCGATGGGCACATCCGGGTTGCGGCGATGACAGTAATAGAGGTCGATCTGCTCGACGCCGAGACGTTGCAGCGAGGCTTCACAGGCCTGCCGGATGTAGGCCGGGCTGTTGTCGATGCGCCGTTCGTACTTGCCCTGCTCGCGGACAATGCCGAACTTGCTGGCAATCACCACCTGCTGCCGGCGCGCCGGGCCGCCTTCCTTGAGAAAGCGGCCGAGCAGGCTCTCGTTGTGGCCAAAGCCGTAGGTGTCGGCGCTGTCGAAGAAATTGATCCCGAGCTCGAGTGCCCGGGCCAGCGTACGCAGGGATTCGGCATCGTCGCTGGCGCCGTAGAATTCGCTCATTCCCATGCAGCCGAGACCGATGGCGGGGACCGGCTGCTGTTGCTGACCAAGAAAGCGTGTTTGCATGTTGATGGCCCTTTACTGAACGGTGTAGCCGCCGTCGATGGCGAAGCCCTGGCCGTTGATGTAGCTGGCCGCCGAAGAAAGCAGGAAGAGCACGGGGTTGGCGATTTCCTCGGGCTGACCGGGACGGCCCGCCGGGCTGGTTTTGAGCGTGGCTTCGAGATTTTCCAGCCCGCCGAAACCGATTTCGGCCATCGGCGTGACGACAGGACCGGGATTGACCGCGTTGACCCGGATGCCCTGCTGGAAACCTTCGAGCGCCGCGCTGCGGGTCAGCCCGAGCACGGCGTGCTTGCTGGCCGTGTAGGGCGAGAAATTGGCGAAACCGATCTGGGCAACGACGGAGGCGGTATTGACGATGGACCCGCCGCCGGTTTTCAGCATCGCGGCCATTTCATACTTGAGCGACCAGAACACGCCGTATACGTTGGCCTGCATGACTTCGGCGAAATCGGCACTGGTCAATTCGTGGATGGGTGCCACCTTGCCCAGCACGCCGGCGTTGTTGAAGGCACCGTCGAGCCGGCCAAAGTGGGCGACGGTCGTCGCCACGGCGTTCTGGATATCGGCTTCGACGGTGACGTCGGTCCGGATGGCGATGGCGTCGCCGCCGGCCGCGCGAATCTGCATCACCAGATTTTCCAGCGCATCCAGACGGCGGGCGGCCAGCGCCACCCTGGCCCCGGCCCGACCAAGCGCCAGGGCGGTGGCGGCGCCAATGCCGGACGAAGCACCAGTAACGAGAATGGTTTTGCCCGAGAGGTCGGCCAGAATATTTTGCATGTTGTTCTCCATTGCGGGGTTGGGGATATGACAGCAAGCAGCCTACCCCCCGACCAACTGTGCAACAATCCGCATACTGCTTGATAGGCTATTGAGCTATCCTCACCAATCATGAATCCTGCCAGTCTTGCCGATCTCCAGTCATTTGCCGCCGTGGCCCGCTTGCGCAGTTTTCGCAAGGCGGCCACCGAACTTGGCGTTTCACCGTCAGCCCTGAGCCATGCCTTGCGCGGCCTGGAAGCCCGGCTCGGCGTCCGCCTGCTCAACCGGACAACGCGCAGCGTGGCGCCAACCGAGGCCGGCCAACGCCTGCTCGACCGGCTGTCGCCCGCTCTGCAAGACATCCACGGCGCGCTGGACGAGGTCAATGCCTTTCGCGACTCGCCACTCGGCACGCTGCGCATCAACGCGCCGCGTGCCGCTTGCGAGCTGGTTCTGGCGCCGCTGCTCGGGCGCTTTCTGGAAGCCAACCCCGGCATGCGCATCGAACTGGTGGCCGACGACGCCTTCGTCGATATCGTCGCCACCGGCTTCGATGCCGGCGTCCGCTTTGGCGAAAGTCTGCAGCAGGATATGGTCGCCGTGCCGCTCGGCCCGCCCCAGCGCTTTGTCGTGGTCGCCTCGCCCGACTATCTGGCGGCGCACGGCGTACCCGAATGCCCGCGCGAATTGCAGCAGCACCGCTGCATCCGCATCCGTTTTCCCAACGGCAGTTTCTATCGCTGGGAATTTTCCCGCGGCAGCGAGCAGTTTGAAATCGAGGTCGACGGGCCGGTCGCCGTCGGCCAGATGCCGCTGATGATCACGGCCGCAGAACAAGGTCTCGGGCTGGCCTATGTTTATGCCCAGTACGCGGCGGCGCCGGTAGCCGATGGCCGGCTGAAAACCGTGCTGGAAGACTGGTGCCCGGAAATCCCCGGCTTTTATCTGTACTACCCGAGCCGCAAGCTGATGCCGGCCGGCCTGAAAGCCTTTGTCGACATGCTGCAGGATCGCTCGGCCCTTGCCCGCTCACGCCCTTGATCCATGTCGCCCCCTCGCTCCACGATGGCAAGCCTAGACATCCATGGCCCCAGGGGGAAACTGCGCGACACAGATCGCGAATCGCCACCACCGAGCAAACATACCAAAAAACAGGTAACACACCTCAAGGAAGTCTCAATGACCCCCAAAAAGGGATTTGACCTTGGTCAAATGATTCGCTCTCTACCCTTTGTTTTCAGCGCATTAGCTTGGTCCGGACAAAGCTGATCGGACATAATGGCGCTCTTCAAAAAACAGTGTTTCCGAAAGCTAAACCGTGAATCTGAACGCCAAGGTCACTCTCTTTTTCATGTGCATTGCCGCAGCCTTGCTGGCTGTCCTGGTTGCCATCAGTCTCTACGCTTTTCGCAGCTTTTCGATTGCCTCGGCGACTGACCATATCCGCACCGCAGGTGAAATCGTTCGCGTGCATCTGACCGAGTCGATGATCAATGGCGTCATCGACAAGCGCGAGAGTTTCCTGAAGCGCATGCTGGAAGTGCAGGGACTGAAATCGGCACGGGTGATACGTTCGCCCGAAGTCGAAAAACAGTTCGGCAAAGGTTTGAGTGTCGAGTCGGTGGCGGATGACAACGAACGCCGCGTTCTCCGGGAAGGCAAGGCGCATTTCGATGTCATCGATAACGGCTACGAAACGGTCTTTCGTGGCACGATTCCCTACATCGCTTCGGCCAGCGGCACGCCGAACTGCCTGCAATGCCACCAGGTCGAAGAAGGCGCCGTGCTCGGTGCGGTCAGCATGACCATGTCGATCGAGGCGCTGCGCGAGAAGGCCTTGTTCACGGTGGCCGGCATTGCCGGTGCCGTCGCCTTCTTCGTGCTGCTCGTCATCGTCCTGCTGCGCCGTCTGCTGCGCCCGATTTCCGACACTGCGAATGCCGTCGAGGACGCCGTACAGCACGCCCTGCGCGGCGACTTCAAGGCGCATGTCGAGAAGAAGACCAATGACGAGATCGGCCAGATCGCCACCGACATGAACCGCCTGCTGACCTTCCTCGACGATGGCCTGAACCGCATCGGCAGCAATGTCGCCCGCCTCACCGACCGCACGCCGGCCGCCGGTGAAAACCTGCTGACGGCAACCATCGACATGGTCGAAGGCCTGACCAAGGCCGCGCATTTCAAGCAGGCGATCGAGGAAGACGAAGTCAAGATCGAGATCTACCAGCGCCTGTCGAGCACCTTGCAGCAGGAGTTTGCCCTCAAGGAATTCTCGCTCTACGAAGTAAGCAGCAACAAGAAGCAGATGCGCAGCATCATGGTCGACGGCGCGATCGCCGAAACCTGCCGCTGGTGCGATCCGGAAATCATGATCCGCCCGGAAGCCTGCCGCGTCCGCCGTACCGGCCATATCGTCGACGGCATCAGCAATCCCGACATCTGCTACTCGTTCAAGCCACCGATCGAAGCCGGCGAGCGCCGCCATGTCTGCTTCCCGATCATCCAGTCCGGCTCGGTAGGCAGCGTTGTCCAGCTGCTGGCAAGCCCGGAGGAACAGGAAAAGCTGCAAAGCCAGATTCCGTTCATCAACGTCTATCTGCGCGAAACCGCACCGGTGCTGGAAACCAAGCGCCTGATGGAAAGCCTGCGCGATTCGACCCTGCGCGACCCGATGACCGGCCTCAACAATCGGCGCTTCCTCGAGGAATATGTCGAAACCCTGGTCGCCAGCGTGCAGCGCAAGCGCACTCACGTCGCCATCCTGATGCTCGACCTCGACTACTTCAAGATGGTCAATGACACCTACGGCCACGACGCCGGCGATGCCGTGCTGAAGTCGCTTTCGAATGTGCTCAAGCAGTCGGTGCGCGCCTCCGACCTGGTCATCCGCTACGGTGGCGAAGAGTTCCTGATCATCCTGGTCGATAGCGAAAGCACCGCCGCCGAGCGCGTTGCCGAGAATATCCGGGCGGCCGTCGAAGCGCTCAAGGTGCAGGTATCGGGGATCGTGCTGCAAAAGACCATCTCGATCGGCATTTCCGACTTCCCGACCGATAGCGACACCTTCTGGCAGGCCGTCAAGTTCGCCGACGTGGCGCTCTACCAGGCCAAGGAACAGGGCCGCAACCGGGTGATCCGCTTCAACCCGGAAATGTGGTCGGACACCAAGGAATACTAAGCCGTAGCGGTCGACCGGCAAAAAAGAGGCAATTTGCCGGTCGATACTTCCAGTCAACAATAAATAGACGAATCACCGTCTATTGCTGACCGGAAAGAGCAAATACACTGCAATCCTTCCCAATGAAGGATTGCCGCATGCTCGCCGCCCTCACCCAACTATTGATTTTCCAGCTTGCCGGCGAAGTGATCGCGCGCGGCCTCGACTTGCCCGTACCCGGCCCGGTCCTCGGCATGCTGCTGCTCTTCATCGCCCTGTTGCTGCGCGACGGCCCCGACCACGAACTGCAGACGACCAGCCAGAACCTGCTGCAACACCTGTCACTGCTCTTCGTGCCGGCCGGCACCGGCGTCATGCTGCACATGCACCGCATCGCCGACGAATGGCCGGCCCTGCTCGTGTCGCTGCTGTTCAGCACGCTGGCCACGCTGGTCGTCACCGGCCTGGTGATGAAACTCTGTCAGCACCCGGCGAAAACCGATGGGGAAAGCGCATGACGCCGCGTCTCAACGAAATCTGGGTCTATCTCGCCGCCTCGCCGCTGCTCGGCCTGACCGTGACCCTGCTCGCCTACCAGGCCGCCTTCTGGCTTTACCGGCGCTCGGGCAGTCATCCGCTGGCCAACCCGGTACTGATCGCAGTGAGCATTTTGGTGCTTTTATTGACGTTGACCGGTACGAGTTACCAGACCTATTTTTCCGGCGCGCAGTTCGTGCATTTCCTGCTCGGCCCGGCCACGGTGGCGCTCGCCATTCCGCTCTACACGCAGTTCCGCCGCGTGCGCGCGATGCTGCTGCCGGTCGTCGCCGGGCTTTTCGCCGGCAGCCTGACCGCCATCCTGTCGGCCGTCGCGATCGGCCGCCTGCTTGGAGCCAGCCTGCCGACGCAACTCTCGCTCGCCCCCAAGTCGGTGACGACACCGATCGCCATGGGCATCGCCGAGCGCATCGGCGGCATTCCGTCGCTGACCGCGGTGCTGGTCATCGTCACCGGCATCATCGGTGCGGTTGGCGCCCGTTACGTGTTCGATGCGATGAAACTGCGCGACCCGGCCATCCGCGGCTTCGCGATCGGCATTGCCTCGCACGGCATCGGCACGGCACGCGCCTTCCAGGTCAATGAGCAGAGCGGCGCCTTCGCGGCGCTGGCGATGGGCCTGAACGGTGCGCTGACGGCGCTGCTGCTGCCCTTCATCGCGCCCTGGCTGGGCGCCGTTTGATGCCTTTCCCGGCGGTCGACCGCTGAAAAACTGCAAAAATGCCTGCCGCCGGCTTTTGCCGCCCTGTCCAGTTAGGGTAAGTACCTATGGTCGGCAAGGCAGGCGCAGCGAAGAATCAGACCATGTTCATACGACCTCCACCCAGCCAGCCGAAACAACCCTGGCTGTGGTTCGCCCCCTACGTCGCGATCGGCATTTTTGCTGTCGCCATGCTCGTCCTGACCGCCCTGCTCCAGTGGCGCGAACAGGATACGGCGCGCTCGGCCCTCGAAGGCGACATGCACTGGGCCGAGCGCACCATCGAAAACCGCCTGCACGCGCACCAGGACTTTCTCGGCGAACTTGCCCGCGAACAGGAGTTCAAGCAGCTCACCTACGAATCCTTCCAGGTCCGCGCCACGCGCTACGTCCAGGAAAACCCGGAAATCCTCGCCATCGTCTGGGTCGATACCGACGGCAAGGTGGAATGGGTGTCACCCAACGAGTCGAACGTCACCTTCGTCGGCGAACAACTGACCGGGCAGCGCCTGGCCACCCTGCAGGAAGCCCTGCGCGTGCGCCGCACGATCTTTTCGCCGGACTATACCGATGCCTACCAGCAGCACAGCAACGACCTGATCCAGCCGGTACAGCGCAGCAGCAGCGACATCGGCGCCTTCATCGCGCTGCAGTCGCTGGAAACCCTGCTGCGCGCGACCTTGCCGACGGTATTTACCGCCCGTTACAGCCTGAGCGTGGTCGACGCGCAGGATCGCGAGGTGTACAGCAACTCCTCGATCAAGCCGACCGACCGCCAGATCTCCGGCACGATCAGCCTCGACCTGCCCGGCAACCGGCTCGGCCTCAACATCGTCGCCTATCGCGGCGGCGGTGCCTGGCTGCACTATGTACCGGCGGCGCTGATCGTCATCCTGACCCTGATCGCCGCCGGCACCCTGGTCCAGCTGCGCCGGCATGCCCAGCGCCGCGCCGAAACGGAAGAAAAGCTGCGCGATGCCTACGCCTTCCGCCAGGCGATGTCGCAATCGCTGATCACCGGCATGCGCGCCATCGACCTGTCGGGACGCATCACCTTCGTCAACGCCGCCTTCTGCCGCATGACCGGCTTCGACGAAGCCGAGCTGGTCGGCATTGCCCCGCCCTACCCCTACTGGCCGCCAGAAGAATTCGACAAGCTCAAGCACAACATCGATACCGCCCTGGCCGGCCAGGCCCCGGCCAGCGGCTTCGAGATGCGCATCATGCGCAAGAACGGCGAGCGTTTCGACGTCCGCCTGTACTTCTCGCCGCTGATCGACACCAACGGCCAGCAGATCGGCTGGATGGCCTCGATGAACGACATCACCGAACCCAAGCGCGTGCGCGTCGAACTGGAGCGGGCCCATGAGCGCTTCGTCACCGTCATCGACGGCCTTGATACCGCCGTGCACGTCGCCGCCGTCGATAGCGGCGAAATCCTGTTTGCCAACCGGGCCTTCCAGAACATTTTCGGCTTCGACACGGTCGGCCGCGATTCGGCGCTGGTCACCGCCGCCTGCCGGCCACCGCCGGAAGCCCTGCATGCCGACCCGAACGAACTCTCGGTCGACGAACTGCCCTGCGAAATTTTTGACGGCGAAATCCAGCACGCACTGTCCGGCCACTGGTATCACCTGCACGAACGCGCCATCCGCTGGGTGGACGGGCGCACCGTGCGCGTCCAGATCGCCGCCGACATCACCGACCGAAAACTGATCGACGAAGTCAATCTGCAGCAGCAAAAGCGCCTCGAACAGACCTCGCGCCTGATCACCATGGGCGAGATGGCCTCGTCGCTGGCACATGAACTGAACCAGCCATTGTCGGCCATCGCCAACTACTGCGCCGGCTGCGTCAAGCGCATGCAGGCCGGCAACTACCGCTTCGAAGACCTGCTCGCCGCGATGCAGAAAGCCTCCGACCAGGCCGAACGGGCCGGCAAGATCATCCGCCGCATGCGCGACATGGTGAAGAAGAGCGACCCCAACCGGCAACCGGTCGCACTCGCCGACATCGTCGACGAAGCACGCGCCTTTGCCGACATAGAGGCGCAGCGCACCGGCACACAAATCAGCGTCGAATTGCCGGAAAACTTGCCGCGCATCGTCGTCGACCGCATCATGATCGAACAGGTGCTGCTCAACCTGGTGAAAAACGGCATTGAAGCCATGCACGACATCCCCTTCGAGCGGCGCCGGCTGTTCATCAAGGCCCGCCTCGCCGACGAAAGAATGCTCGAAATCGCCGTGCGCGACCAGGGGCACGGACTGGCCGAGGAAGACATCGAAAAGATCTTTGCGCCGTTCTACACGACCAAGGCGGAAGGCATGGGGATAGGGCTGGCGATCTGCCGCTCGATCATCGAGTTTCACCAGGGACGGCTGTGGGTTGAACCGCAGCGCGAGGGCGGCACCGTGTTCCGTTTCACCGTACCGATAGAGGAAGAAAATGAGTGAGCTGACGCAAACCATCTACGTCGTCGATGACGACGAGGCCATGCGCGACTCGATGAACTGGCTGCTCGAAGGCGAAGGCTACCGCGTCGCCTGCTTCGACTCCGGCGAGAGTTTTCTTGCCGCCCGCCGCGACGACATGTCGGGCTGTATCGTGCTCGATGTGCGCATGCCGGAAATGAGCGGCCTCGAACTGCATGAAAAGCTCGATGCGCTCGGCTCGCAACTGCCGATCATCTTCGTCACCGGCCACGGCGACGTGCCGATGGCGGTCGGCGCCCTGCAACGCGGCGCCTGCGATTTCATCGAAAAGCCCTTCCACAACGAAGACCTGCTGTCGCGCATCCGCCGCGCCCTCGAACTCGATGCCGAACTCGCCGCCCGCCGCCACCGCGACGGCGCCATCACCCATCGTCTCGAACAGCTGACCCTGCGTGAAAAGGAAGTCATGCAACTGGTCGTTGCCGGCAAACTGAACAAGCAGATCGCCGACCAGCTCAGCATCAGCATGAAGACGGTGGAAGCCCATCGCGCCCGCGTCATGGAAAAAATGGGGGTGCGCACCCTGGCCGAGCTGGTCAAGGCGGTAATGAGTCTGAAATAGGCCGAAAAATGCTGGTCGACCGATAAAAAAATGCCGCTTCATGAAGCGGCATTTTTTCGGGCAGAACCGGGCAACAACTCAGAGGGGAATCAGGTCATCCCCGCCGGAACCCATGGTGCCTTCGTAATTGGTCAGTTCGCGCACTTCCTTGCGGCGCAGCAGCTTTTCCTGGACCTTGGGCGGCAGATCGGTGAACAGGATGATTTCCTTGGAAATCAGCAACTCGATCGTATCCTCGATGACGCGCACGAAGTCGCGATCAAGCTCGGTCAGCTGGCTTTCCCGCCAACGCTCGTGAATGAACTGCAGAACCTCCGGATTGTCGGCAGTCAACTCCTCCTGCGCGTTGCCGACCGGCATCGGATGTAATTCGCAAATTAGTCCATTGCCGTCTCTGGCCACATAAAGCATGCAAAAACCTCCCAATCGTTATTTTCGAAGTCTGCATCAGGCGCGCCCGCTTTGCAATCAGACAAAGGTGCAAGATGCAGGCCGCCGCAGCCATTAATAATTCTTTACGTTCCCCTTGGGCGGCATTTTCGGGGTGCCAAAATAAGTCGCCGGTGGCGCCTTGAAACCCACGGCCTTGCCCTTGTCGTCGTAGATCAGCTGCGTCGATTGCTGCTGCGGCGTCTTGCGGCTGGCCGTCACTTCCAGCGTAGCGGCCCGTGCCGGCGCAGCCTGGCGATCCAGCTCGCTGCGTACGATACGCACCCGCTCGGCGGCAATGCGCCGGTCTATGGTCTCGGTCGACATGCCGCGCTCGACCAGTTTTTCACGCATCGAAACCAGCGTATCGAGTTCTTTCGATGTCCGCAGCGAGCGCTTGGGCTCGCCCCATTTCTCTTTCGGCTGACTGACGGCGATATTGAACTCTTCGGGATTGGTCAGCATGCGCGCCACATTCAGGTGATTGAAGCGCATCGCCCATTCCAGCGCCCCGTCGCCCCAGTCGTTGCGCGGCGAACGGTCGGCGCCCTTTTCGATCAGCTTGCGGGCCAGGCTTTCGCGGCCTTCATAAATTGCCATCATCAGCACACTGGAGCCGTTGGTGCTTTTGGCATCGATATCGGCACCGTTCTCGATCAGGTAATCGGCGAGTTCGGCATGCCCGGAAAACACCGCGTAATGCAGCGCCGACCACTGCCGTTGCGGCGCGTTGATGCGCGCGCCACGCTCGAGCAGCCATTTCACGACGTCCAGCTTGCCCCGCCAGGCGGCGAGGACCAGCGCTGATTCGCCATTGTCGTTCAACAGGTTGATATCGGCGCCATTGGCCAGAAACAGGCGCATCAACTCGAAATTGCCTTCCCAGGCACCGATCATCAGGCCGGAACCAACGCGGCTGCCCATGAAGTCGGGCGGCAGGCCGGCATCCAGCCAGCGCTGCGCCTGCCCCAGATCACCCAGTTCCATGTTGTTGGTAAAGGTGATCGGCGTCGGCAATGTGCTTGCCTGCTCCGCCATTGCCGGAAAAACCGGGCTCATCGCGATTATCATAGCCAGCAGATTACTTCTGACTGCCCGCACCATTGTCTGCTTCATCAAATTACTTTCCTCCCCGGCCAGGCCGCATTTTCGCATGACCCGGACCACTTTCCGGCTAGCCCTCGCCTTGGTCTTGTCGCTGCTGTTGCACATTTCGCCTTTTATCGGCGGCCTCGTCCAGACACCGCCAGCCGCGCCTCCAACGCCACCGATCCAGGCGGCACTGCGACCTGCCGCACCTGCCGTCAGCACGGTGCCGCTCGAACTGGAAAAAAAGCCCCCCGCCCCGCCTGTTGCACAAAAACAAGAAGCCCCACACCGAAATTCACCAAATAATATAAAATCAACAAAAACATGGACGCAGGAAGTTCGCAAGCAATTCAACAAGCAGCTTGCGGATGGCCTTTTCTATCCCGCCGAAGCGATCGCCCGCGGCCTCGAAGGCGAGGTGGTGGTTCTGATGCTGCTTGATGAACGGGGGCAGGTCAGTGCAGCCCGGGTTGAACAGGGGAGCGGCCAGGCAATTCTCGATGCGGCGGCCTTGCGAGCAGTGCGTTCGCTGCACTCGCTGCCTGCCGATGCCCCCCGCGAAACCTTGTTGCCGGTTCGCTTCAGACTGAAATAGAAAATTGGCCTGACCAATACTGTATTACTGGTACTTCAGGCGTGTATGATTTTGCTCAGAATCAGTATTCGCTGATACTGAAAAAATCGTTTTAGTAGTTCAGGGGGAAGCAACATGAATGCCTTTGGCTCTTTGCGCGTTGCGACACGCATTCAGATTCTGGTTGGACTGGCTTTGGCCGGTTTGCTGATACTTTGTTTCACCGCGCTTTTTCAGGTCAAGTCGAGCATGCTCGAAGACCGCAAGCAAAAGACCCGCAATCTGGTCGAAATCGGCATCGGCACGCTCGCTCACTATCAGAAACAGGTAGCCGACGGCAAGCTGGCGGAAGAAGATGCCAAAAAAGCCGCCAAGGAAGCCTTGCGCAACCTGCGCTACGACAGCACTGATTACTTTTTCATCGTCGACACCAATCACAACTATGTCCTTTTGCCGCCCAAGCCGGAACTTGAGGGCGCAAACAAGAGCGACATGCAGGATGCAAACGGCAAATACCTGATCCGGGACCTGGTCAGCGCCGGCAAAAAAGGCGGCGACTTTGTCGAATACTGGTTCCCCAAAGCGGGACAGCAGACTGCCGAACCGAAGATTTCCTATGCTGTGGCGTTTACTCCCTGGAACTGGGTGCTCGGCACCGGCATCTACATCGACGACATTGATCGCGAATACAAGCGCAACGCCCTGCTGCTCGGCGCCATCTCCGCAGCCCTGCTCGTCCTGCTCGGGCTCGTTGGCTGGCAGGTGGGCGCCAGCGTGTTGCGCCAGCTGGGCGGCGAACCGCAGGATGCTACCGCCGTCATGCAGAGCGTTGCCGGTGGCGACCTGACTGCCAGTCTGGACTCGGCCCCGGCCGGCAGCCTGCTGCGCGCCCTGGGTGACATGGTGACCTCGCTACGCCAGCTGGTGACCGAAATCAACAATGACGCCAACCGCCTGGTCAACAATGCCGAAGAAATTGCCACCGCCTCGGATGAGGTGGCACGTGCGGCCGAACAGCAGTCGGATGCAACATCGGCGATGGCTGCCGCCATCGAGGAGCTGACCGTCAGCTCGAATCACATCTCCGACAGTGCCCGCGAAACCGCGCGTGACACAACAGAGGCAGTCACCCTTTCCGGCCAGGGGACAGAGCGGGTGCAACAAGCCTCGCAGGCAATCCAGAAAATTTCCGATACCGTTTCCGATGCTTCGGGGCGGATTCGCGCCCTGGAAGAGCGGGCCAAGCAGGTATCGTCAATTGCCAACGTAATCAAGGACATCGCCGGCCAGACCAACCTGCTCGCCCTGAATGCCGCCATCGAAGCCGCCCGCGCCGGCGAACAGGGACGCGGCTTTGCGGTGGTCGCCGACGAAGTGCGTAAGCTGGCCGAACGCACCTCGTCGGCAACAACCGAGATCGAGCAGATGATCATCGGCATCCAGAGCGATACCGTCGGCGCCGTCGAAGCCATGAGTTCAGCCCTGCCGGAAGTCCAGGAAGGCGTACAACTCGCCAGCTCCGCCTCCGAGTCGCTGCAGGCCATCGAGATGGGTGCCCGGCGCACGCTGGAGCGGGTGGGTGAAGTCGCCGATGCGACGCAGGAACAAAGTGCCGCCAGCACGTCGATTGCCCAGCGCGTCGAGCAGATCGCCAACATGGTCGAAGAAACCACCGACACCATCCGCGGCACGGCAGCCACGGCACATCAGCTGCAGGGCATTGCCAACAGCCTGAAACAGCTGATCGGACGCTTCCGGGTATAAAGCGCCTTGACGGTCCACAACAATGGGGCGGCTCAAACCGCCCCGTTTGCTTTCAGCTCGGCAATTTCCCCGGGGGCATAACCCAGTTCAGCAAGGACCTCAGCCGTGTGTGCGCCCAGCTCCGGCCCCAGCCACTCGGTTGAGCCCGGCGTAGCAGAAAGCTTGGGCACGATACCGGGCATGCGGAATTCCCTGCCATCCGGCAGGCGGGCCGATTCAAGCATCTGCCGGGCGAGGAATTGCGGGTCGGCAAACATGTCGACCGCTGAATAAACCCGCGACGACGGCACCTCGGCCGCCGCCAGAATGGCCAGCACTTCGCTCTCGTCGTGCTGCGCACACCAGGCGTCAATCAGCCCGTAAATCTCGTCGCGCCGCGCGTCGCGCCCGGCATTGTCAGCCAGGCCGGGATCATCGGCAAGATCGGGGCGGCCGATCGCACGCATGAAACGCCTGAAGATCGCATCGCCATTGGCGCCGATGGTGACGTGCTTGCCATCCCGCGTCGTATGCGTGTTCGACGGCGTGATGCCGGGCATGATGTTGCCGGTGCGCTCGCGCACGAAGCCGAAGACATCGAATTCCGGCACCAGCGACTCCATCATCGCGAACACCGCCTCGTAGAGCGCGACATCGACCACCTGCCCGGCGCCACCATTGACTTCCTTGTGGCGCAACGCCATCAGCGCACCAATGGCGCCCCATAGCGCAGCAATCGAATCGCCGATCGAAATTCCGGTACGCACCGGCGGCCGGTCGGCGAAGCCGGTGATATAACGCAGCCCGCCCATAGCCTCGCCGACCGCACCAAAGCCCGGCTGATCCTTGTACGGCCCGGTCTGCCCGAATCCGGACAGGCGCACCATGACCAGTCCGGGATTGTCAGCCTTGAGCTGCTCCCAGCCCAGGCCCAGCTTTTCCAGCACGCCGGGACGGAAATTTTCGACCAGGATGTCGGCGCCAGCAATCAGCTTGCGCACGAATTCGCGGCCCTCCGGATGCTTCAGATTGGCCGTCACCGACTTCTTGTTGCGCGCCTGGACGTACCACCACAACGAGGTGCCTTCGTAGAGCTTGCGCCACTTGCGCAGCGGATCGCCGCCGTCGGGTGACTCGACCTTGATCACCTCGGCGCCAAATTCGGCCATGATGCGCGTGCAGAACGGCCCGGCGATCAGCGTGCCGAGTTCGATCACGCGCAAGCCGGCCAGCGGTTTTTGCATGTCGCTCATGTCAGGGTTCCCAGTGTTCGACGGGCAAATGTTGCCCCCACAGACGGTCGACCGTTGCGCCCACCGACGCCGGCGCACCGCTGGTCGCCACCGTCAGATGCCCGCCCCCGCCGCCGAGCAGATTGCCGGCGGCAAGCAGTCTTTCCAGCTGGCGCGCCACCGCTTCGCCGGTATCGAGCAGGCGCGTCCCGGCCGGCAGGCGCCGGGCAATCGCCTCGGCCACCCACGGATAATGCGTACAGCCCAGCGCCACGACATCGGCCCCGGCCTCTGCCAGCGGCAACACGAACTCGTCGAGCAGGGCCGCCACCTCGGGGCTGTGCGCGCCGCGCATCTCGATCGCCTCGGCCAGACCGGGACAAGCCGTCGCCAGCACCTTCAGATGCGGCGCATGATTGCCGACCAGACGCTGGAAACGCTCGCTGTGCAAAGTACGCGTCGTCGCCAGGACGCCGATCACACCGCTCCGGGTCAGCGCCACCGCCGGCTTGACGCCTGGCTCCAGCGCCACCACCGGCAGCTTGATTGCGGCCCGGATTGCCTCGGCCGCCGCCGCCGTGGCCGTATTGCAGGCAATCACCAGGGCTTTGGCGCCACGCTTTTCCAGCGCCTGCGCGATCAGGACACCGCGCTCCCTGAGGAAGGACTCGGAACGGTCGCCATAGGGCAGAAAACGGGTGTCGGCAAAATAGAAATAGTCTTCATGCGGCAGTCGACCGCGCAAAGCACGAAGGACAGTTAGTCCGCCTAAGCCGGAGTCGAAAACAGCGATGGGTTGGGTACGTTCCAATTTGTTGCCGCCCGAGCCGGGACGGTCCTTATCAAACCGATTGCAAGTTTAGCCCAGCACTGCCTGAAGTGCTCGTCGACACCACGGCATGTCCAGCCCGGCACTTACGGAGATTCGCCATTGTCATTGACCACCCAGCAGCGCAGTGCTAGTGTTTGTTTACCCATTTGTCATGGGTTTTGATTTTCAAGCGTGTCATACAGGAGGATTCAACATGGCCACAACCAGCAAGATTCCCGTCCAGCTTCAAGACACTTTTCACTTCCGTCCGCGTTGGTGGTGGGACCCGGTCCCCGACTGGGTCATCGACCATCTCACCCCGGATGCGATCCGTGAACTCGGCGCCCTGCAGATTGAGGCACAGCGCACCGTCCTCAAGGCGCAACTCGAGGCGCTCGACAAATCGCTCGTCGTACTGAACCGGAAAAAATAGGCAGTTCATTACCCCGCGGCGGACGGCGCCCTGCCCGCCGCGTATCCCGCCGCTCGCGAGGAGAGAACGATGCGCCATTTCCCGCTTCCCGTCACGACGGCTCCCCGGGCTGACTCCCGGCATTCCGCCCGCACGCAGCAACCGGTCCTGCTGATCGGTTTCCTGAATCAGGGCAATCTCGGTCTGGGTTATCTTGCGGCAACATTGCGCCAAGCTGGGTATCGCGTCGAGATTCTCGATATCGAACAGGATGTCGCCAGCCTGTGCCAGGCGGCGCAGGCACTGCGCCCCCTGTTGATCGGCTTCTCGCTGATCTTCCAGTTTTACCTGCCGCGCTTTGCAACTCTCGCCGAACGCCTGCGCGAGTATGACCAGACCTGCCACTTCACAATAGGCGGGCACTTCCCCAGCCTGAACCCGACGCTCACGCTGGAGCACATCCCCCACCTCGACAGCGTCGTACGTTTCGAGGGCGAACAGACCTTGCTCGAACTGACCAGCCGCCTTGACAAACAACAAGCCTGGCAGGACATCGACGGCATCGCCTACCGGCAGGATGAGAGAGTCCGGATGAATCCGCTGCGTCCCCTGCTCCCCGACCTCGACCGCCTGCCCTATCCAGATCGCGAGTACGAAGCCGAAACCATCCTCGGCCAACGAGCGATGCCACTCATTGCCAGCCGCGGCTGCGCCCGGACCTGTTCTTTCTGCTCCATCCACACCTTCTACCGCCAGGCACCCGGCAAGGTCGTACGCACCCGGCAACCGGTACATGTCGTCGAGGAAATGCACCACCTGCACCACACCCGGGGAATCAACATCTTCCTATTCCAGGATGACGACTTTCCCCTCTACGGCAAGGCATGGCAGCGCTGGGCTCGCCTGTTCGTGGCCGAGTTGTGGCGCAGTGGGCTGGCCGGGCGAATCGCCTGGAAAATCAACTGCCGCGCCGATGCGGTCGACGCAGCGCTATTCACGGAAATGCGCGCAGCCGGCCTCTACCTCGTTTATATGGGACTCGAATCGGGCAGCGAACACGGACTGCAGACGCTCCACAAGCAGATCGATGTCGAACAGAACCTGCGGGCAGTCGCGCTACTCAAGCAAATCGGCATGATGTTCGAGTTCGGTTTCATGCTCTTCGATCCATCCAGTACCTTGCCCGGCATCCGCGACAATATCCGCTTTCTCCGGGAGATCGTTGGTGACGGCAGTGCAGCGGCCGTTTTCTGCCGCATGCTCCCTTATGAGGGAACGCCGATCAAATCAACCCTTGAAGCGGAAGGACGCATGCGCGGCGACATCTGCAACCCCGACTACGACTTCCTCGAACCATGTATCGAAAGCCTGTACAAGGAAGTGCACGAGTTAACCAGCATGGCCGGCTGGGTACACGGACAGCGCTCGCTCGCCCCCAACATCAACTGGGCCTGGAACGAATTGGCCATCATCAGGCGCTTGTTTCCTTCCGTACGTCACAGCCGGCGCTATGAAACGAACCTGCGCTCGATCACTCGCTCCGCCAACCAATTGTTGTTCACAATGCTGGAAGATGCGTGCCAGGGCCACGAGTGCGGAAGAACATCGGGCTGGAGCGAGGCCGACCTTGGCGAACGCTGCGATCGCCTGCTCGAACGCCTTCTGCATACGCGCAACCGTTTCATCGCCAGCCAGCAGCACGAACTGAGCAAAGACCTGCGCCGGACGGGCCTGCTCGTTGCCTGACCGGGCGCGGAGCAGCCCAAAATAACAAAAGCCCCCGTCCGGAGGGCTTCCTGCAATAGCCGCTTCGCAGCAGATATTACATCCGCTCGATCAGCGCATCACCAAACTCGGAGCACGACAACTCATCCGCCCCATCCATCATGCGGGCAAAATCGTAGGTCACTTTCCTGTCGCCGATGGCTGATTCCATGGCCTTGATCACCAGGTTGGCGGCTTCCTTCCAGCCGAGATGGCGCAGCATCATTTCCGCCGACAGGATCAGCGACCCCGGATTGACCTTGTCCAGACCGGCATACTTCGGCGCCGTGCCGTGCGTCGCTTCGAAACAGGCATACTGGTCGGAAATATTGGCGCCCGGCGCAATGCCGATGCCACCGACCTGGGCGGCCAGCGCGTCGGAGATGTAGTCGCCGTTCAGGTTGGTCGTCGCAATCACGTCATATTCGGCCGGCCGCAGCAGGACCTGCTGCAGGAAGGCATCGGCGATGGAATCCTTGATGACGATTTCGCGCCCGGTATGCGGATTGGTGACCTTGCACCATGGTCCGCCATCGATCGGCTCGGCTCCGAATTCATTTTTTGCAAGCTCATAGGCAACATCACGGAACAGGCCTTCCGTGTATTTCATGATGTTGCCCTTGTGCACGATAGTCACCGACTTGCGGTCATTGGCAATGGCGTACTTGATCGCGGCGCGCACCAGGCGGGAACTGCCTTCGACTGAAATCGGCTTGATACCGATGCCAGACGAGAAGGGGAAACGGATTTTCCTGACACCCATTTCGTCCTGCAGGAACTTGATGACCTTCTTGACCTCCTCCGACGTGCATGCCCACTCGACACCGGCGTAAATGTCTTCGGTGTTCTCGCGGAAGATCACCATGTTGGTCTGCTCCGGATACTTCAGGGGCGAGGGCACGCCCCTGAAATAGCGCACCGGCCGCACGCACTGATAAAGGTCGAGTTCCTGGCGTAGTGCGACATTGAGCGAGCGGATGCCACCACCAACCGGTGTCGTCATCGGCCCCTTGATCGAGACGACATACTCTTTCAGCGCGGCGAAGGTTTCCTCGGGAAACCATTCATCCGGTCCGTACAGGCGGGTCGATTTCTCGCCGGCATAGACTTCCATCCAGTGAATTTTCTTTTTGCCGCCGTAGGCCTTGTCGACCGCTGCATCAATCACCTTGATCATGACCGGCGTGACGTCGATGCCCACCCCGTCACCTTCGATGAAAGGAATGATCGGATTGTCCGGGATCGCTTGCCCCGCAACAATTTTCTCACCACCTTGCGGAATCCTGATGTGGGATGTCATGACCACTCCTTGAATTGTTTTCGGCTGCGTTGATCCGGGAAGAAGCTTCCCGCTGCTGGCTTCGCCATGGCAGATCGTGCCGGCGATTATGAAACAAAAAGGGGAGAAATGGCAGCCATTTCTCCCCTTGCTTCAAGTCAGGAACAAGCCCCGGCCGGGGCCTGCCAGCTTAAATGCGTGCAGCTTTCAGCGCGGCATTCAGCGTCGGACTCGGACGCATCACGGCCTTGCACTTCTCGGCATCGGCCTTGTAGTAGCCACCGATATCAACCGGCTTGCCCTGTACCGACTTCATTTCGGCGACAATCTGACCTTCGTTGTCGGTCAGGGTCTTGGCCAGCTTGGCGAAATGATCGGCCAGCTCCTTGTCCTCGGTCTGGGCAGCCAGTTCCTGCGCCCAGTACATGGCGAGGTAGAACTGCGAACCGCGGTTGTCGAGCTCACCGGTCTTCGGCGACGGCGACTTGTTGTTGTCGAGCAGCTTGCCGGTAGCAGCGTCGAGCGTCTTGGCGAGCAGGATGGCGCGCTTGTTGCCGTCCTTGATGCCTTGCTCTTCCAGGGAAACGGCCAGGGCCAGGAACTCGCCGAGCGAATCCCAACGCAGGTGGTTTTCCTGGGTCAGCTGCTGCACGTGTTTCGGCGCCGAACCGCCGGCACCGGTTTCGTACATGCCACCGCCGTTCATCAGCGGAACGATGGACAGCATCTTGGCCGAGGTGCCCAGTTCCATGATCGGGAACAGGTCGGTCAGGTAGTCGCGCAGGATGTTGCCGGTCACCGAGATGGTGTCCAGACCGCGGATGACACGTTCCAGCGTGAAGCGCATGGCGCGGACCTGCGACATGATCTGGATATCGAGGCCGGTGGTGTCGTGCTCCTTGAGGTACTTCTGAACCTTCTTGATCAGTTCGTTTTCGTGCGGACGATAGGCGTCCAGCCAGAACACGGCCGGGGTGTTGGACTGGCGGGCACGGGTAACGGCCAGCTTGACCCAGTCGCGGATCGGCGCGTCCTTGACCTGGCACATGCGCCAGATGTCGCCGGCTTCGACGTTTTGCGTCAGCAGCACTTCGCCGGTCGCGTTATCGACGATGTTGGCGATGCCGTCTTCGGCAATTTCGAAAGTCTTGTCGTGCGAGCCGTATTCCTCGGCCTGCTGGGCCATCAGACCGACGTTCGGCACGGTACCCATGGTCTTCGGATCGAAGTTGCCATGCCATTTGACGAAGTTGATCATCTCCTGGTAAATGCGGGCAAAGGTCGATTCCGGCATGACGCACTTGCTGTCGTACTGCTTGCCGTCGGCACCCCACATCTTGCCGCCCTGACGGATCATGGCCGGCATGGAGGCGTCGACGATGATGTCGTTCGGCGAATGGAAATTGGTGATGCCCTTGGCCGAGTCGACCATGGCCAGACGCGGACGGTGTTCCTGACAGGCGTGCAGGTCGCGGATGATCTCGTCGCGCTTGGATTCCGGCAATTGCTTGATCTTCTCGTACAGATCGACCATGCCGTTATTGACGTTGATGCCCAGTTCGTCGAAGGTCTTGCCGTGCTTCTCGAAGGCTTCCTTGTAGTAGATCTTGACGCAATGGCCGAAGACGATGGGGTGCGAGACCTTCATCATCGTCGCCTTGACGTGCAGCGAGAAGAGGATGCCGGACTGGCGGCAATCTTCGAGCTGGGCTTCGTAGAAGTCGCACAGCGCCTTCTTGCTCATGAACATCGAATCGATGATCTCGCCTTCGAGCAGGGAAAGCTTCGGCTTCAGAACGGTGGTCTTGCCGCCCTTGGCGATCAGTTCCATGCGGACTTCGCGCGCCTTGTCGAGGGTCAGCGACTTTTCGCCGTGGTAGAAGTCACCGTGTTCCATGTGCGAAACGTGGGTCTGCGACCACTGCTTCCACTCGCCCATGGAATGCGGGCGCTTCCTGGCAAAATTCTTGACGGCCATCGGCGCGCGGCGGTCGGAGTTGCCTTCGCGCAGCACCGGGTTGACGGCGGAACCAATGCATTTACCAAAACGGGCCTTGAGGGCCTTCTCTTCTTCGGTATTGGCGGTTTCCGGGTAATCGGGGATCTTGTAGCCCTTTTCCTGCAATTCCTTGACGCAGGCCTTGAGCTGGGCGACGGAGGCAGAAATGTTCGGCAACTTGATGATATTGGTATCCGGCAGCAGGCACTTCTTGCCCAGCTCACCCAGGGTATTCGGGACCTTCTGCTCGTCGGTCAGGCATTCCGGAAACTCGGCCAGAACGCGGGCGGACACGGAGATGTCGGCCTTTTCGATTTCGACCCCGGCCGGGGCAGCAAACGTGCGAACGATCGGCAGAAAGGCACAGGTCGCCAGCAGCGGCGCCTCGTCCGTAAGCGTGTAAATGATCTTTGACTTCCCTGCAGCCATGCTACCCCCTCGTATTAGGTTAGATTTACCGGGACGAATGTACGCCGCCCCCCTTTCGCCATACTTACAGCGACAAAACGAAGAGTATCCTTTGCCAGCCGTATGGCAGTCAACGTCGACGCTGCCAAAACGGCTTGCCAGCGTGCCCGGCAAGGCATCAACGCGCATGCCGGATGCTAGAATTTCGGGCAAAGTCAGGAGACAAAAATGAAAATTGCGGTCGGCCTCTACGGCACCAATGCCCACCAGATCGCGCTCGCCCTGATCCAGGGCTTCAACAAGCATTACACGCTGTTTCGCGCGACCAGCCAGGAAGCCAAGGTACGCTTCGAAAAGGCCGACTGGCCGGGCGTACAGCTCGCCGTCAAGGAGCGCATCCGCTTCTACGACGACCGCGTCGATGAATGCGTCGAGCGCCTGCGCGACGAGTTCGACGCCAGCCACATCGACCAGCCGACCTGGCAGCAGATCAAGCTGCTCTACATCGGGCTGCTGCTCAACCACAAGCAGCCGGAACTGGCCGAAACCTTCTTCAACTCGGTGACGACCAAGATCCTCGACCGCAACTACTATCACAACGATTTCATTTTCGTCCGTCCGACGCTGTCGACCGAAAACATCGAGGCCGACACCGACCCAACCTACCGCAGCTACTACGCCAAGGCCGACGGCCTGCGCGGCGCGGTCGCCAGCATCATCGCCGACTTCAACTGGCACCGGCCGTTTGCCGATCTCGAGCGCGACGTCAATCGCGTCTATCAGGCGATCAGCCGCTTCCTGCAGGGCATGCCGCAACGCGAGGTGAATTTCCAGATCCAGGTGCTGGCTTCCGCCTTCTACCGCAACAAGGCCGCCTACATCATCGGCAAGGCGATCAACGGCGCTGCCGAATATCCGTTCACCATTCCCGTGCTGCACGACGAGAACGGCCGGCTCTTCATCGACACCGTGCTGCTCGACGCCTGGCGCATCGGCCTGCTCTTCTCGCTGTCGCGCGCGTATTTCATGGTCGACATGGAAGTGCCGTCCGGCTACGTCCAGTTCCTGCGCTCCATCCTGCCCAACAAGCCGCGCTCCGAGCTGTACATCATGCTCGGCCTCGGCAAGCAGGGCAAAACCATGTTCTTCCGCGACCTGATCTATCACCTGCGCCATTCGGAAGACAAGTTCATCATGGCCCCCGGCATCCGCGGCCTGGTCATGCTGGTGTTCACGCTGCCCTCCTACCCTTACGTCTTCAAGCTGATCAAGGATGTCTTCGGCAGCTCGAAGAACATGGATCGCGCCACGGTCAAAAAGAAATTTCTGCTCGTCAAGCAAGTCGACCGGGTCGGACGCATGGCCGACACGCTGGAGTTTTCCAACGTGCTGCTGCCGCTCAAGCGCTTCGACGACGAGGTGCTGGCCGAATTGCAGAAACTGGCGCCCAACTGTTTCGAGGTGGATGGCGACCAGTTGATCATCAAGCATCTCTATATCGAACGCCGCATGGAGCCGCTCAACATGCATCTCGACCGCATGGAGCGCAGCAACAACATCGAAGGCCTCGAACATGCGATCCGCGAATACGGCAACGCCATCCGCGAACTGGCGCAGGCCAACATCTTCCCCGGCGACATGCTGTGGAAGAATTTCGGCGTCACCCGCTACGGCCGCGTCGTGTTCTACGACTACGACGAAATCGAGTACATGACCGACTGCAATTTCCGCAAAATCCCGCCGGCGCCGGATTTCGAGACCGAGATGTCGGGCGAGGTCTGGTATCCGGTGGCGAAGAACGACATCTTCCCGGAAGAGTTCGCCACCTTCCTGCTCGCCTCGCCGACCCTGCGCAAGATTTTCCACAAGCACCACAAGGACCTGCTCTCGGCGAAATTCTGGCAGGACGCGCAGGAGAAGATCCGCGCCGGCCATGTCGAGGATTTTTTCCCCTATCCGGAAGAACTGCGCTTCTGCAACAACCCGCCGGAAGCTGACTAGGCGAAAAACGGCCGCGCCAGACGGTCGACCGGTAAAAAGGCACGATTTCTGAACCTCCGGCCGGCAACGCTCTCTTAATAGGGAGAAAGCGAGGCCAGCCATGCGCAACACCCGCACCGAACACGACGCCTTCGGCGCCATCGAGGTTCCCGCCGAGCATCTGTGGGGCGCCCAGACGCAGCGCTCGCTGCAGCATTTCGCCATCTCCCGCGAGCGCATGCCGGAGGAACTGATCCGCGCCCTCGCCCTGCTCAAGGCCGCTGCCGCCCGCGTCAATGGTGAACTCGGCCTGCTGCCGCCGGACACGGCGTCCGCCATCGCCGCTGCCGGCGACGCCGTGGCAAAGGGCGAATACGCCGCCGAATTCCCGCTCTCCGTCTGGCAAACCGGTTCCGGCACGCAGACCAACATGAACGTGAACGAAGTGCTCGCCCGCCTTGCCGGAGAGCAACTCGGACAGCCTGTGCATCCCAACGATGCGGTCAATCTCGGGCAATCCTCGAACGACATGTTCCCGAGCGCCATGCACGTCGCCGCGGCGACCGGCATCGTGCAGCAACTGCTGCCGGCGCTGAGCGCCCTGCGCCACACGCTGGACGCCAAAGCCGGCGAATTCGCCAGCATCATCAAGATCGGCCGCACGCATTTGCAGGACGCGACGCCACTGACGCTGGGCCAGGAATTTTCCGGCTACGTCGCGCAACTCGATCAGGCGCAAAGCGTAATCGACGTGCTGCTGCCGGCGCTTTACCCGCTCGCCGTGGGCGGCACGGCGGTCGGCACCGGCCTCAACACGCACCCGGAATTCGGGAGGCGCGTTGCGACCGAGGTCGCTCAGCGCAGCAGACTGCTCTTCACCAGCGCCGGCAACAAGTTCGCGGCCCTGGCCGGGCACGACGCGATGGTCGCCGTACATGGCGGCCTCAAGGTGCTGGCGGTTGCACTCAGCAAGATCGCCAACGACATTCGCTGGCTGGCCAGCGGTCCACGTGCCGGACTGGGCGAAATTGCCCTGCCCGAAAACGAGCCGGGCAGTTCGATCATGCCCGGCAAGGTCAACCCGACGCAAAGCGAGGCGCTCGCCATGGCCTGCATCCAGGTTATGGCCAACGACGTGGCGATCAGTATGGGCGGCGCGGCCGGCAATTTCGAACTTAATGTCTGCAAGCCGCTGATCGCCCACAACTTCCTCTTCAGCATCCGCCTGCTCGCCGACGGCATGCGCAGCTTCGAGCAGCACTGCGCGCGCGGCATCACGGCCAACCGCGAACGCATCACCGAACTGCTGCAACGCTCGCTGATGCTGGTCACGGCACTGACGCCGCACATCGGCTACGACCGGGCGGCGGAGATCGCCAAGAAGGCGCAGCGCGACGCATCGACACTGGAAGAAGCGGCACTGGCCCTGGGCTACCTGACGGCCGCCGAGTACGCGCAATGGGTGCGCCCGGAAAACATGCTGCAGCCGGCGTCGACCGCTACGCCGCTGACGGCGTCATGAACTTTGCCGGCGCGCCGGACTCCAACCTGCAGCACGCCACATTCGGCCGCCGCAACAAACAATCACATCGAGGTCAGCCATGGAAACCCACAGCCACAGCATGCGCAATCTGTTCGCCCAATTGGGATTGCCGTCGGAAGATGCGGACATCGCGCGCTTCATCGAAACGCACGGCCCGCTACCCGAACCGGCCCGCCTGGCCGATGCCCCGTTCTGGAGCCCGGCCCAGGCCACTTTCCTGCGTGAGGAAATCCTGGTCGATGCCGCCTGGGCGGAAGTCATCGACCATCTGAACGCGGCGCTGCACCCCGCGCACTAAATATTTGCTCAGGCGTGGCCGGTACTGCCGAAACCGCCCTCGCCACGCTTGCTGGCGTCGAACTCGTCAACAATATTGAAGCCGACCTGCAGCACCGGCACGATGATCATCTGCGCGATGCGATCGAGCGGATTAAGCGTGAATTCAGTCTGGCCGCGGTTCCACACCGAGACCATCAACTCGCCCTGGTAATCGCTGTCGATCAGGCCGGTCAGGTTGCCGAGCACGATGCCGTGCTTGTGACCGAGGCCGGAGCGCGGCAGGATCATTGCCGCCAGGCCGGGATCGGCCAGATGGATGGCCATGCCGGTCGGCACCAGCGTCGTCTGGCCGGGTGCCACGGTGAGCGGTTCGGCGATGCAGGCGCGCAGGTCGAGGCCGGCCGAGCCGGGCGTTGCATAGTGCGGCGGCGTATCGCGCAGGCGGTTGTCGAGAATCTTGACGTCAATCGTGTGCATCGGTGTTTCCTGTCATGTGGGCAATGTGTTCAACAAGCTGACGGGCCAGCACCGATTTCGGCGCCGGCGTCAGCGGATGGACACCGGCATCGTCGAACAGGACTAGCCGGTTGTCGTCGCCGCCGAAGCCGTCCTGGATCAGGTTGCCGGCAATCAGCGGGATATTCTTCTTTTTGCGCTTGGCCTGCGCATAGTCTTCGAGATTGCGGCTCTCGGCCGCAAAGCCGACGCAGAACGGCGCGGCCGGCAAGGCGGCGACTTCGGCCAGGATGTCCGGGTTTTCAACCAGCTCGATCGGCGGAATGCCGCCCGTATCCTTCTTCAGCTTGTGCTCGGCAGCATTCGCGACGCGGTAGTCGGCCACCGCCGCAACGCCGATGAAAATATCGGCAGCGCCGACCGCGCCCATCACCGCCGCATGCATTTCGAGCGCACTGCGCACATTGATACGGTCGACGCCCTGTGGCGCGGCAAAAGCAACCGGCCCGGAAACCAGCGTCACCTGCGCCCCGGCCTGGCGCGCAGCACGTGCCAGCGCATAACCCATGCGCCCGGACGACAGGTTGGTAATGCCGCGCACCGGGTCGATCGCCTCGAAAGTCGGTCCGGCCGTAATCACCACCTTGCGTCCGGCCAGCACCTTGGGCGTGAAGAAGGCGATCACCTCTTCGAGAATCTCTTCCGGCTCCAGCATGCGACCGGCACCGACTTCGCCGCAGGCCTGCTCGCCGCTGGCCGGACCGAGCAGCTGCACGCCATCGGCGGCGAGTTGCGCGACATTGCGCTGCGTCGCCGGGTTCTGCCACATCTGCAGATTCATCGCCGGCGCCACGAGCAGCGGGCAAGCGCGCGCCAGCACCATGGTAGACAACAGGTCATCGGCAAAACCGTGGGCGATGCGTGCCAGGAAGTCGGCGGAAGCGGGCGCCACCAGGATCAGGTCGGCCGCACGCGACAGATCGATATGCGCCATGGCGTTCGGCATGCGCTGATCCCACTGGTCGGTGAATACCGCCTTGCCGGACAGGGCCTGGAAAGTGGTCGTCGTCACGAAGTGCGTCGCGCCCTCGGTCATCGCCACCTGCACGTCGGCGCCCTGCTTGCCCAGCAGACGAACCAGTTCCGCCGCCTTGTAGGCAGCGATACCACCGGTCACGCCAAGAACTATGCGTTTTGCATTTAATTCCATTGTCTTGCCATTAGAATGAGAGCCTTTCCATTTTACTGGAATTAGCATGTCGATCACCGACTGGCCCCTCGCCGAACGTCCGCGCGAACGTTTGTTGCGGCATGGCCCGCAAGCGCTCTCCGATGCCGAACTGCTCGCCATCTATTTAAGAGTCGGCGTGCGCGGCAAAAGCGCGGTCGATCTGGCGCGCGATTTATTGAAGCGCTTCGACGGCCATTTGAGCCGCCTGGCCGAAGCCTCGCTGAAGGAACTGGCCAGCGTCTCGGGCATCGGCCTGGCCAAGGCGGCACAACTCAAAGCCAGTTTCGAACTGAGCCGGCGCGCCCTTTCCCAGGAACTGGCGCAGCGCGACACCTTGTCCGCCCCCGGCGCGGTACGCGACTGGCTACGCCTGAAACTGGCCAGCCAGCCGCGCGAGATTTTCATGGCACTCTGGCTCGATGCGCAGAATCGTCTACTAATAGCAGAGGAATTGTTTACCGGCTCGCTGACCCAGACTTCGGTCTATCCCCGCGAAGTGGTCAAGATTGCCCTCGCCCACAATGCCGCGGCCGTCATCCTCGCGCACAACCATCCGTCGGGCATCGCCGAGCCATCACGCGCCGACGAAATGCTCACCCGCTCGCTCAAGGAGGCGCTTGCCATGGTCGATGTCAGGCTGCTCGACCACTTCATCGTGGCCGGCAATCAGCTGCCACTCTCCTTCGCCGAGCGTGGCCTTTTATAGAAAAAGCAAAAAGTACTTGAAATTACCGTGGCTTATTCGTAAAATCGCGGGCTTTCTTCTAGCGAATTCTGGAGCACCAATCATGGCGCGAGTCTGCCAAGTAACGGGTAAAGCCCCGATGGTTGGGAACAAAGTTTCCCACGCCAACAATAGAACGAAGCGTCGCTTCCTGCCGAATCTGCAGTATCGCCGCTTCTGGGTCGAGAGCGAAAACCGCTTCGTCCGCCTGCGCGTTTCCAACGCCGGTCTGCGTCTGATCGACAAGAATGGTATCGATACCGTTCTGGCCGACCTGCGTGCCCGCGGCGAAGTCTGATTAAGGAAGGATAAGTAAAATGGCTAAAGGCGGACGCGAAAAAATCAAGCTGGAATCTACAGCTGGTACCGGACACTTCTACACCACCTCCAAGAACAAGCGCACGACGCCTGGCAAACTGGAGTTCAACAAGTATGACCCGAAGGCCCGTAAGCACGTTGCTTACAAGGAAGTGAAGCTGAAGTAATTCGGCATCCTCCAGCTTTCGACAAACCCGCCTCTCGGCGGGTTTTGTTTTTTCAGGCCCGGCGCCGGAAAAGCAAGGCAGCGTAAGCCGCGATACCGGCAAACATCAGTACCGACCAGTTGGCCATCGACAGGCCAAGGAATACCCATTCCTTGCTGGTACAGAAACCGGTCGCCAGGAAGAGCGGCGAATACTGCATGCCCAGCCAGTCGACAAAACGCTCGATCAGGTTCGGATCGACATAGCTGCATTCGCTGGCCAGCTCGGGAAAAGCCTGCATCCAGGTCTGGTAACCGGCAACACCGACACCAAACAGTGCGACAACTGCAATCAGCGCCGTCCACACCTGACGGCCCTGCGGCAGGATGAAGCCGAACAGGGCGAGCGCGCCGATCACCAGATAGAGCAGGCGCTGAAAGATGCACAGCGGACAAGGCGCCAGGCGCAGCAGACTCTGTAATTCCATACCGACCGCAACGAGGCCGAAACAACCCAGCGACAAGGCGGCAAACCAGGCCCGGACGGGCACTTTGGACCAAGGCATAACAAGGCTTCCAGTAAAGTTGATGCGAGCCCGGATTCTAACCCGGCGAAAATGGCCTTGGCAGTGCGGTTGACCGCAAGAAGGTGGACCACCGGCCGCCCCGCCGTTAAGATTGGCGCATGAATACACGTATCCTGCTTGTCGAAGACGACGAACGGCTGGCCGAACTGACCGCCGAATACCTGACCAAGAACGATCTCCAGGTCTCCATCGAACCGCGCGGCGACACCGCCGAGACCCGCATCCTGGCCGAACAGCCGGATCTGGTGATCCTCGACGTCATGCTGCCCGGCAAGGACGGCTTCGAAGTCTGCCGCGCCGTGCGCCAGAACTATCGCGGCGTGATCCTGATGCTCACTGCGCGCGACGAGGACTTCGACCAGATTCTCGGCCTCGAGATGGGCGCCGACGACTACATCGCCAAGCCAGTGCAGCCGCGTGTGCTGCTGGCCCGCATCAAGGCCCTGCTCCGGCGTCGGCCGAACACCGGCGAAAGCAGCAGCGACGAATCCGAAGCCATGGTTTTCGGTCAGTTCCGGATCAGCCAATCCACCCGCACGGCTTCGCTGACCGGCATCACGATCGACCTGACCACCGCCGAGTTCGACCTGCTCTGGCTGCTCGCCTCACATGCCGGCAACGTGCTGTCGCGCGACGACCTGCTGCAGGAATTGCGCGGCATCGGCTTCGACGGCCTGGACCGCTCGATCGACGCCCGCATCTCGCGCCTGCGCAAGAAACTCAATGACGATCCGGAAAATCCGACCCGGATCAAGACGGTCCGCGGCAAGGGCTACCTGTTCAGCAAACATGACTGGAACTGAGCCGGCGCCGGCCGACAAGGAAGCCAGCGAAAGCAGCCAGGGGCTTGCCCGCTCGCTGTTCCGCGTTTCGCTGCCGCGCTGGCGGGGCGGCCGCTACAGCCTGTCCAAGCTGTTCTTCAACTTCTACCTGCTGGCGATGGGCTCCTTCGTCGCCATCGCGTTTACCGCCGACTTCATCATTTCCACGGCCCAGCGCGGCATCACCGATGATTACGCGCGCCGCTTCATGCGTGGCACGATCACGCTGATCGAAGACGAGCTCTTTCGCCATCCGCGCACGACCTGGCAACGCAACATCAAGGAGCTCGACGAGAAATTCTCGTACAAGCTCGACATCGTCGAGCGCATGTCGCTCGACCGCCGCCTGACCCCGGTCCAGGTCAGCAAGCTCGACGCCGGCGACATTGCCATCGACCACGACGGCGACATCATGTACCACCGCCTCGGCAACAGCAGCCAGGTGCTCGTGGTCGGCCCGCTCGCCGCCAACCGCAACCCGGAACTCGCCGAACGCCTGCCGCTCGAGTTGCGCCTGCGCCTGCTGACCTGGAGCCTGATCGGCGTCATCTTCGGGATCGCGCTGTGGTTCTGGGTCCGCCCGATCTGGCGCGACCTCGAGTCGCTGCGCCAGACCGCACGCGATCTCGGCGACGGCAATTTCGACGCCCGCTCGCCCCCCGCCATCAGTCAGCTGATCGCACCGCTCTCCGACACCATGAACAGCATGGCCGAACGTGTGCAGCAACTGCTCGCGACGCATCGCGAACTGTCCTGCGGCATTTCGCACGAACTGCGCACGCCGATCGCGCGCATGCGCTTTGCGCTGGAAATGCTCACCGAGACCGATGAGACTGCCGAGCGCGAGCGCCTGTGGGGCATGATGGAGGCTGATCTCGACGAGCTCGACCACCTCATCGACACCAGCCTGACCTATGCCCGCTTCGAGCGTGAAGCGCCGCAGCCGCACTTTTCCAGCGTCCAGTTCGACGAATGGCTGGCCGATGAGGTCGATAGCGTCCGCCTGCTCGGCCGCCAGTTGCAGATTACGGTCGACACCGAAAAACTGCCGGAAAAGCTCAATGTCGATCTCGACCGCAAGGCCATGCCCTACGCGCTGCGCAACCTGCTGCGCAATGCCTTCAAGTACGCCAGCCGGCAGATCGTGGTCAGCGCCGAAGTCGATGGCGAACGCATCCTGATCCACGTCGACGACGACGGCATCGGCATCCCGCCGGAAGAGCGCGACCATGTCTTCTCCGCCTTTACCCGCCTCGACCGCTCGCGCGACCGGGCGACCGGTGGTTACGGCCTCGGTCTGGCGATCGCCCG
The DNA here is from genome assembly GCF_020510525.1 of Quatrionicoccus australiensis. Taxonomy (NCBI): domain Bacteria; kingdom Pseudomonadati; phylum Pseudomonadota; class Betaproteobacteria; order Rhodocyclales; family Azonexaceae; genus Quatrionicoccus; species Quatrionicoccus australiensis. The sequence goes on along the minus strand of NZ_CP075188.1, from coordinate 1,234,569 downwards.
CCGCGTGCTTGAACTGCACGGCGGCACCGCCACCGCCGAAGCCGCACCGCTCGGCGGCGCCCGCTTCACGCTGGCCTGGAAGGCTCACCAGTAGGCCATCTCCCGCCGCCGGTTACAAAGCGTCATAGAACATCAAGCCACGTTACGTCGTGGCCACTCTTGCGCAACAGACACCATGGCTTGCCCTCCCTAGAATGCAAGCCATGGATCAGCAACAAGACCCGCAAGAGGAGAACCCCGAAATGCTCGAAAACAACATCAAACAATTCATCGCCGCCGCCCGCCAGCACTTTTTTGGCCTGGTCAGCGCGCCAGTGCAACAAAACCTGAGCACCGCCTGCCGGGTGCAGTGATGGCCTTTGGCAGCAGTTTGCCAGTCAGCGAAACACTCGGCGTATTTGTCGGTGTCGCCGGTTATGACTGGCTTACCGAAGGCCAGGCGGAACCGCTGAAAGCAATTGCCGCCGCCATCACCGCCGGTGTGGTCATCGCCGCCGCCCGCCACTACCTGAAGCAGCGCACGAAACACTGAACAGTTTTACCTCCCTCTCGAATCCCCCATTCGAGAAACTCCCTGTTACCCCGCCCACGTGGCGGGGTTTTTTTTGCCTCGCCAGCGGGAAGTCAGCAAGCGTTACAAAGCCGCCAAGAAAACAGGACAAATTCGCCACCTGCACCTTGCTAGAGTGATTTCACCTGCAATCGACAAAGGAGACGAACATGCAAAAGACGAAAAGCAAGGTAGGCAAGTTTCTCAAGCTGGACAAGCTCGGCCAGCGCATCGCCCACGCCACGCGGGCGATCAACAAGCGCCGCAAGGAACGGGCACTGCGCGCCTTCGAGCGCAGCCTGCAGCCGCTGACCTGAAACGGCAGCGGCCAGGCACGGCGGCCACCGGTCCACCGGTCAGGCCGCCGTTTTTTCGTTGACGATGCGCACGTCGCGCTGCGGGAAGGGAATCTCGACACCGTGGGCGCGGAAGGACTTCCAGATCGCCAGGTTGATGTCGGAAACGACATTGCCCTTGCCGCCTTCCGGATCCTCGATCCAGAAGCCGAGTTCGAGATTGATGCTGCTGTCGGCAAACTGGGTCAGGAAAACCTTGGGCGGCGGCTCGCTCTGCACGCGCGCCTGCGCCGCGGCCGCCTCGACCATCAGACGCATGGCCAGATCGAGATCACTGTCATAGGCAACCCCGACCGTCGTCGTCAGGCGCAGGCTGCTGTCGGAATAGGTCTGGTTCTGCACGACACTGCCGATCAGCGTTTCATTGGGCACGATGTACTCGGTACCGCCCGGATGCTTGAGCACGGTGTAGCGCGTCGTGATCTGCGTCACCTGGCCACCCTCGCTGCCGACCTGGATGATGTTGCCGAGGCGGATCGAGCGGTCGAGCAGGATGATGAAGCCGGAAACATAGTTGCTGGCAATTTTCTGCAGACCGAAACCGAGCCCGACACCGAGTGCGCCGGTAAATACCGAGAGCGCCGTCATGTCGATGCCGACCAGCGACAGGCTGGAGACAATGGCCAGCACGGTCAGCAGCGCCTTGGCGACGCGGATGCCGACGATGCGCAGGCTGGAGTCCAGCGTATCGATGCGCATCAGGCGGGCTTCGATGATGCCGGCCACCCAGAGGGCGAGAACGACGGTCAGGAAGACCGTGATCAGGCCATGCAGGATCATCCACAGATCGACACGCTGCTTGCCGATTGCGAAATCGACCTGCTCCAGCGCGTCGACCACGTAGGGTGCGAGATCGGTGATGTAGAGCGCCAGCCAGCTCCAGACCACGGCCGCGATGATGCGCTCCCAGGCAGTCAGCCAGGTAGCGCGCGGGAAGGCCTGACGCAGCACGAAGATGACGCTGCGCACCAGGGCCATCGAACCGAGCAGCGGCAAGGCAAGCTTGAGCAGATTGACGTGAAAGAAAGGCTTCAATGCCAGCCGCGCCGCCCCGACCAGGATCATGCCGGTGAGCGGAAAAACCAGGCGCGAACCGGCGTCGCTCAGGCGCCCGGCCCCTTCGGCGTGACGACTGCGCCACCAGTGCGCAATCACGTAGGCAACGACCAGGCAGCCGATCAGCGCGAGCACCTGCCAGATGAAATTGGGCTCGTTGATATCCGACCAAAGATCATTGAACAGCTGCAGCGCCGGGTTTTTCTGCATCATGCTTTCCGGTCGAGAACGGCGGCGAAGAAACCGTCGGTGTTGTGCTGGTTGGGCAAGAGGCGCAGCAGGTCGCCGGAGAACTCGATGCCATGCTTGGCCAGCACGGTCGACGCCGGCGTCAGCGTGAATTCCGGATGCTTCGCCAGGAAGTCCTCGACGATCGCATCGTTTTCAGCGGTCAACAGGCTGCAGGTGGCATAAACCAGACGCCCGCCCGGGCGTACCAGGCGCGCCGCCGAATCGAGGATGGCGGCCTGCTTGACGGTCAGTTCGGCAACCGATTCCTCGCTCTGCCGCCATTTCAGGTCGGGATTGCGGCGCAGGGTGCCGAGGCCGGAACACGGCGCATCGACCAGCACGCGGTCGGCCTTGCCGGACAGGCGCTTGATCTTCTGGTCGCGCTCGTGCTCGATACGGGCCGGATGCACGTTGGACAGGCCAGAGCGCGCCAGGCGCGGCTTGAGCTTGACGAGGCGCTTGTCGGACACGTCGAAGGCGTAGAGACGACCGGTGTTCTTCATCAGCGCGCCGAGCAGCAGCGTCTTGCCGCCGGCGCCGGCGCAGAAATCGACCACCATCTCGCCGCGGCGCGGTTCGAGCAGGTAGCCGAGCAACTGGCTGCCTTCGTCCTGCACTTCGAAAGCGCCTTCGAGGAAGAGCGCATGCTTGGCCAGCGCCGGCTTTTCGCGCAGGCGAATGGCGGTCGGCGAGAGCGGCCCGGCAGCGGCGCCAATGCCTTCTTCGGCAAAGCGGGCGAGCACCGCATCGCGATTGGTCTTCAGCGTATTGACGCGCAGGTCGAGCGGCGCCGGCTGATTCAGCGCGTGCGCCAGCTTTTCCGTTTCCTCGGCGCCGAACTGGGCTTCCAGCTTGTTGTACAGCCAGTCCGGCAGGTCGCAGCGCACCGCCGGCGAAAATTCGCTGTCCGGCATGGCGCGGGCAGTGGCCAGCCATTCTTCCTCGTTGGCACGCAGCACCGGTGCCAGTTCGCGCTGGTTCCAGCCGCGTGTCACGGCGAGCGCGACGAGCAGCAGGTGACGATCCGACAGCTGGCCGGCGCAGCGTGCTTCCAGACTGCGGCCGCGGCGCAGCACGGCGAAGACCGTCTCGGCAACGAAGGCGCGGTCGGCGTGGCCCAGTTCGCGGTGATCGCGGAAGTAGCGCGAGACAACGGCGTCGGCCGGGTGCTCGAAGCGCAACAACTGGCCGATCACAGCTTCGGCGTGGGCAAACAGGGCGGGCGTAAAGCGAGCTTTCATCATTTTCCTAAATCGACGGCCGGCATTCGCCGCACCGGTTCTGAGCGGTCGACGCTCGCCTCACGGTTGAGGCGGTTCGACCTTCATTGCAATTTCTGTAGCGACCTGATCAAAGCTGTCGCCCTTTTTATCCGTAAAGCGAATTTTAACCGGCAAGCGCGAGTCATCGAGCGCAATCCAGATTTCCGTTATGGTTCCACCGGCCACGGCGCGCAAATGCAGGGTAAGGAATTGCCCGGCAGGCACCTCGATCAGCTCTTCACCATGCGAGTCGAGTTCGTAGCGGTCGTACTTGCGACCGGTGACGACACCGATGCTACCGCCCTCCTCCGGGTGCGGCAGGTAGGCCAGCTGGTAGATCAGCGACAGCAGGTCCTGCGTCCCCGGCACGATGTTGGCAACGCCGCCATCGCGACTGAGGCGCACCTGACCGGTCGACCAGTCAAAATCAGCATTTTCCTCGTCACCGCTTTTTTTCCAGGTGCGATAGCTCTCCGGCTGCAGACCGCCGGCAAGCAGCCGGCCGCGGCTTTCCATGTCGACGCGCACCGGCTTGATCAAGGCCACCAGGCCGCTGGTTTCGGTAAAGGCCGTCAGACGGTAATGTCCTTCGCCGTCGAACTCCCAGCGATGCTCGGCGCGCCCGACCTGCATACCGAGCGAGGTCTTGTAGACCGCGTAGCGAATCGCACCACTGGCCGGCAGCAGCGGCTCGGTCGGCAGCGGCGATGTCGACACTTCGGGCGCTTGCTCCTCCGGCGGCGCTTCCTCCACCGGCAAGAGTTCCGGCGCCGGCGCCAGGCTCACGGCATCCGGTGCGGCACGGGTCAGCGGTACTTTCTTGAGCGGCCGCGGCTTTTTTTCGCGCGCCGCTTGCACCGGATCCGGCACGGCGGGCGGCGGCAAGGGCATGCGCAGTTCGGCATGCAGCACCAGCGGCTCCGGCTCGCTGCCAGGCAATTCAAGATCGGTGCCGAACAAGGCCAGGGCGTGCAGCGCCAACGAACCGGCAAATGCGACAACCAGGGCAAAGGGCATTGCGGCTCAGCGAATCTCGGGCGAAATCAGCACACTGCTGTCAGCCAGGGCGGTCGACAGGCGTACACGGCCGTTTTCCAGACGCAGGCGATCTTCGGCAAACCAGCGCACGGCCTGCGGATAGATCTTGTGTTCCTGCACCAGGATGCGGGCGGCGAGGGCATCTTCATCATCCGCATCAAGCACCGGCACGGCAGCCTGGATGATGACCGGGCCGTGATCGAGGGTCGGCGTGACAAAATGCACGGTGCAGCCGTGAATGCGCACGCCCTCCTCCAGCGCCCGCTGGTGCGTGTGCAGGCCAGGAAAGGACGGCAGCAGCGAAGGATGGATATTCATCAGCCGACCTTCGTAATGGCGCACGAAGCCCTCGCTGAGGATGCGCATGAAACCGGCGAGCACAACCAGATCCGGCGCAAAGCCGTCGATGCATTCGGCCAGCGCGGCATCGAAAGCCTCGCGCCCGGCGAATGCCTTGTGGTCGATGTAATGCGTGGCAATACCGGCCTTCATCGCCGTCTCCAGCCCCTTGGCATCCGGCCGGTTGCTGATCACGGCAGCGATGTTGACCGGCAGATTGCCGGCATCGCGGGCGGCGATCAGGGCTTCCATGTTGCTGCCGCGGCCGGAAATCAGGATGACGATATTCTTCATTTCAAAAAACTCACCGGTAAAAAGATCGAGCCGACCACCGTCTGGGTCAGCCGGGATAAATTGCGGCCATTGCGGTCGGCAACGACCTTGGCCATAAAATCGAGAATGCCCATCAGGCGCCCGAACTCGCGCTCGAAGGAAAGATTGCGCCTGGCCGGATCGAGCTCGTTCGACAGCAGATAAGGCTCACCGAGCGAGTTCTTGTCCTGGCTGAGTTTCCAGATCGCCACCTCCATGTTGCGGGCGCAGTTGTAGAGCTTGATCTCGTTCAGGCCGTCGAGGATGTAGAACTCTTCCTTGTGCTCGAAAGCCGCGTCGGCCATGCTGAACAGCCCGAACATCAACGCCGCGACCCGGTCGCCACTGAACGTCTCGCTGAAAGCCAGCGCCGCCGCCGGCCCTTCGCGCGCCCCGGCCAGTTCCGGCCAGCTGCGCTGGTTGCGCAGGCTCAGGCGCTCGAGCGCCGCCTCGCGGCTGGCCAGACCCGCCTTTTTCCATTCCTTGGGATTGCGCTTGTAGAGCTTGTCGGCAATCAGCATCAGGCCGCCCATGACTTCGGCACGCCCGGTATCGGCGATCCGGTCGACCTCGGTTTTGATCAGATATTTGGCGTCGACCGTAGTCTCGGTCCGGCCATCCTTGCCAAGGCGCGTCGAACAGGCCGACAGGCTGAGCACCAGCAGGATGACCAGCCAGCGCATCAGGCTTCCCGGGTTTTCAGGTAACCGATGCCGATCGGCACCAGTGAGGAAACGACGATACCGATGATGATCAGCGACAAATTGGCCTTGACCCAGGCGATATTGCCCAGCCAGTAGCCGGCAGCGCACAACGAAACGACCCAGCCGATGGCGCCGATCAGGTTGAACAGCGTGAATCGGGCATAGGACATCGCACCGATGCCGGCCACGAAGGGCGCAAAGGTCCGGAACAGTGGCAGGAAGCGCGACAGCACCAGCGTTTTGCCGCCATGCTTTTCATAAAAGGCATGCGTCTTGATCAGCGCATTGCGGTTGAAGAAACGCGAGTTCTCCCAGTGGAACACCTTGGGCCCGAAAAAGCGGCCGATCTGGTAATTGAGCATGTTGCCAAGAATCGCGGCCGCCGACAGCACGCCGATCAGCACAAAAATATCCATGCCGCCCTCGCCCAGCGCAGCCAGCGCCCCGGCCACGAACAGCAGCGAATCGCCGGGCAGAAAGGGCGTCACGACAAAACCGGTTTCGGCAAAGACGATGAAAAACAAAATGCCGTAGATCCACAAGCCGTATTGCTGCACCAGCAAGGCCAGATGCTTGTCCAGATGAAGCACGATATCGATGAACTGCGCGAGGAATTCCATGCGGATACGCCGGATGAGGAGAGAGGCTGCGATTTTACCCCAAGGGGGCTTGGGCTGCGGGAGAGCAACGGGAGATGAACTGCGCCACTAAAGGCAATTTCAGCATGCGTCCACCAAACACCCCACGCGCCCGCCGAAAACGGGGGCGACAGGCACCTGTCATTTTGCAAAAAACCCACTGGCCGCTTTGCAAACACTGGCAACCGGAAGCGCTCCGGCTACTGCTAAACTCGACGCAAGTTATTTCGACGTGCCTCACTCACTACATGCCAAGGATGCGAATTGAAATGGTGATTGGCAAGGAAAGCAAATTCGACAAACGGTTTGGTCGACTCATCTGGCTGGGCACCCTGATTGCCAATCTGCTGATTTTCAGTCTGGCCACCCTCGTCATCACCGAAGACCATCAAAGTTCGGTGGATAAGGCGCAGCGATTGACCGAGAACTACGCCAAGATCCTCGAACAGAACATTGCCGGTTTCATCAGACAAATCGACATCACACTCCTGAACGTGATTGACGAAGTTAAGCGCCAGGAACCCTTCGGCGGCATCAAATCAAGCAAGCTTGAAGCCTTCCTGACGCAACAGCAATCACATCTACCAGGCACACTGGGTATACGCATCTCTGATGCCGACGGTGCTGTTTTGTTCGCTGTATCGAATGTCACGATCGCCAAGAGCAACAATGCTGATCGGGATTATTTCCTGCGCCTGCGCAACAACCCTGATAGCGGACTGGTCATTTCCCAACCATTGCTCGGCCGCTTAAGCCAAAAACCGGCAATCATTCTGGCGCGGCGCATCAACAACCCGGATGGCTCCTTCGCTGGTGCAGCCTATATTTCGGTGCCCATCGCCTACTTCCTTAACCTGTTCTCCAAGCTCGACCTGGGAAACCAGGGAAACTCCGGCTTATGGAACAGAAGCCAGTTGATCGCGCGCTTCAGCAAGGCCGACCCAGTCGGAGCCCAAACAGGCTCGACATCCCCTTCTCCACAATTACGGGGGCTTCTGGAGTCTGACCTGCGAGAAAGCAGTTATCACGCAACATCGGGCATCGACAGCATTAGCCGCATTTATCGCTTCCAAAAAATAGAGCCGCACGAACTGTTTCTGGTTGTCGGCCTGGCCGACGAAGACTACCTGGCGGAATGGCGTGACCATTCCTTGAAAATTCTTGGACTGGTAGCGCTGTTCTCGATTGCGACCCTGTTTTTTGCCCGCCAGGCTTATGTTAGCTGGCAAAGACGTGAACTCGCCCAACACAAGCTGAACGAGTTGAATGCAGCACTCGCCGCGCGCAGCCTGGAAGCAGAAGATGCTCGCCAGAAAATCGAACTGATCTTGGCGTCTGTCGGCGAAGGTATCTGCGGTGTCGACACGGAAGGCAATATCATATTCATCAACCAAACAGCCCGCGAACTGCTGGGCTGGAAGGAAGGTGAAGGAATCGGCTGCAACCTGCACGCGTTGACGCACCACCATTACGCCAATGGGCAGGAATTCCCCTCCGCACAATGCCCGATAACGGCGACCATGCTTGATGCCGAGCAACGACACATCAAGGATGACTGCTACTGGCGCCGCGATGGCTCGTCTTTTCTGGTCGAATATACCGTTTCAGCCCTGCTTCAGGATGGAAAAGTCAGCGGAGCAGTCAATGTCTTTCGCGACATCACCGAGCGCAAGAAAGGTGAAATTGAGCTTGAGGCCTACCGGCATGATCTTGAAACCCTGGTCGAGGAACGCACAACCGCACTCAACGAGATTGAAGCCAAAGCCAGCCACTTGCTTGAATCGAGTGCCGGCGGCCTCTACGGCATTGACCGCGGCGGACTGATCACCTTCATTAACCCGGCTGCTTGCAGCATGCTCGGATACACCTCGGAACAAGTCATCGGGCAATCAGCGCATGCGCTTTTCCATCACAGCCGGGGCGATGGCACGTTCTATCCGGCATCTGAATGCCCGAGCTACCGTGCATTGCAGCAGGGTCAGCAAATTCGCGTCGACAACGAAGTTTATTGGCACTCTGACGGGCATGGCATCGCAGTCATTTATGCGACCCATCCGATGATCAAGAACGGCGAAATCACCGGTGCGGTAACCAGTTTCGTAGACATCAGCGAACAGCGGGCCGCCAGCGAAGCGCGTGAGCGTGCACTGCTTGCGGCAGAAAACCTGGCAAGGATACGCAGTGAATTCCTGGCCAACATGAGCCACGAAATCCGCACACCGCTCAATGGCGTTCTGGGATTTGCCGACATCGGCCTGCGCAATTGCCACAATCCCGAAAAAGCTCTGAATGCCTTCCAGAAAATCATTTCCTCAGGAAAGCGGCTACTGGGTGTCATTAACGACATTCTCGACTTTTCAAAGATCGAGGCGGGCAAGCTAAAAATCGAGCAGACAGAGGTCTGCTTGAGTGATATCACCCATCAAACAATCGAAATTCTTGCCGACCGCATCCAGGCCAAGAATCTCGCCTTGCAACTCGAAGTTGCGCCTGATTTGCCAGCCATTTGCATCAGCGATCCGCTACGGATAGGCCAGGTCCTCCTCAACATCCTGTCAAATGCTGTCAAATTCACTGAATCGGGGCGTATCACCGTATCGGTTTCCCGGACAAACGATGAAATTCACTTCACGGTAAGCGATACCGGAATCGGGATGAGCGAGGCGCAACTAGTCGAGTTGTTCAGCGCTTTCCATCAAGCCGATGCTTCTGCATCGCGACGCTTTGGCGGAACCGGCTTGGGTTTGGCGATCAGCAAGCGAATTCTCGAACTGATGGGGGGCCGGATCAGCGTCGAAAGCCATTTGGGATCAGGCAGCACTTTTTCCTTTTCAATACCGCTGATCCTTCCTGTCGCACCGCCAATGGAAAGCTCTCAAAAGAGAGCAGATTCATCACGGGAAGGCAAAGCACTGGCCGGCATTTCCGTCCTGGTTGCCGAGGATGAACCGGTCAACCGGGCCATACTCGAAGACTGCCTGATCGAAGAAGGCGCACAGGTTGTTCTGGTCACCAACGGCAAGGAGGCCTTCGAGCAGATTCGCCAGGATGGCGGCAGCACTTACGACATCGTGCTGATGGATTTACAGATGCCCGAGATGGACGGTTACGAAGCAACGCGACACATCCTAGCATTAGTCCCGGACTTGCCAATTATTGCCCAAACGGCGCACGCCTTTGAGGAGGAGCGCGACAAGTGCATTGCTGCAGGCATGGTTGGACACATTGCCAAACCGATTATTGCCGATGATCTGGTTCGTGTTATTCGCCAACATCTCCGGCACCAATAAGTACCCCGATGTCAAACAGGCTGCAATCCCCGCCACAATGACCAACCACTGCCCTGACAAACTGCCACAACACAAAGCGTCACCACTGGCAAACTCAAACCAGTTGCTCGTCGTCGTGGCACAGGACTGGACGTGCACAACCGGCAAATTGCAGCGCTTTGCACGGCAAAGTCTATGTTCGGACTGGCAAGCGATTGGCGCATGCATCCCGGTCAGCCTCGGGCGTAGCGGGCTGGCCTGGGGAATTGGCCTGCATGGCGCGGTCGACCGTCCGGGACCGCGCAAGCGGGAAGGCGATGGCTGCGCGCCGGCCGGCATTTTCGCGATCAGCGAACTGTTCGGTGCGGCCAGCGCCGACAGCGCCTTCGCCAACGCCGCCCGCCTGCCCTACCGCGCGGCGAGCGCTGATCTCAAATGCGTGGACGACCCGGCCTCGGCGCATTACAACCGCTTCGTCGATCTCGCCACAGCCCCGCAGCGCGACTGGCATTCGCACGAAGACATGCTGCGCACCGATGCCCGCTACACAATCGGCGCCGTGATCGCCCACAACAGCCCCGCACCGCTCGCCGGGGCCGGCTCCTGCATCTTCCTGCACGTCTGGCAGGCGCCCGGCGTGCCGACGGCTGGCTGCACGGCCGGCGCACTGGCCGAGATCACGGAAATCTGCACCTGGCTGGATGGCGCCGCCATGCCGCTGCTCGTCCAGTTGCCAGAAGCAGAATACGCGCATTTCCGCGCCGTCTGGGCGCTGCCCTGAGGCGCTTGCGATGACAGCCGGCGGCCGGACCGCTAGACTGCGTGCTTTCCATTTCCCGGCCGGCCGCATTCCCCCGGAATAAGGCCGCAAAGAACGTGCTCAATCGCGTCTGGATTTCCTTCATTCTGGTCGGCTTCGCTGCGGCGCTGCTGCAATTGCTGCAGGGCGACCTGGATGTCTTTGCGCGCGTCCTCGCCGGCCTGTTCGACAGCGCCCGGACCGGCTTCGAAGTCTCGCTCGGTCTGGTCGGCGTCATGAGCCTGTGGCTGGGCATCATGAAAATCGGCGAGCGTGGCGGCCTGATCCAGCTCTTCGGCCGACTCATCGCACCGCTGTTCCGCCGCATCTTCCCCGACATCCCGCCCGGCCACCCGGCCAGCGGCAGCATCGTCATGAATGTCTCGGCCAACATCCTCGGCCTCGACAACGCGGCGACCCCGCTCGGCCTCAAGGCCATGCGCGAGCTGCAGGAAATCAATCCGCAGAAAGATACCGCCAGCAACCCGATGATCATGTTCCTGGTGCTCAACACGGCCGGCATCACGCTGATCCCGACCTCGGTGATCGCCATCCGCCAGAGCCTGGCGCTCAAGCAGGGACTGGTCGGTTTCAACGCCGCCGACATTTTCCTGCCGACACTGCTCGCCACCTTCATCTCCTTCTGCGCCGGGCTGATCGCCGTTGCACTGTGGCAGCGCATCAATCTTTTCTGCCGCCCCGTGCTCGTCTTCTTCGCCGCCTTCGCGGCCCTGCTCGGCGGCCTCTACGCCTGGCTGGGCGGCCTGCCGCCCGAGGCCATGGCGCAGGCCATCGGCCTGCTCGGCAGCGGCATCATCGTGTCGATTATCGTGCTCTTCGTCGCAGTCGCCGCCTGGCAGGGCATCGACGCCTACGAGAGTTTCGTCGACGGCGCCAAGGAGGGCTTCGGCGTCGCCGTACAGATCATTCCCTACCTGATCGCCATGCTCGTCGCCATCTCGGTCTTTCGCAGCACCGGCTGCATGGACTACCTGATCGGCGGCATCCGCAGCCTGGTCCTGGCGTTCGGCCTCAATGCCGACTTTGTCCCGGCCCTGCCGGTCGGCCTGATGAAGACGCTGTCCGGCAGCGGTGCGCGCGGCCTGATGGTGGACGTCATGACGACCTACGGCGTCGACTCATTCCCGGGCAAACTCGCCGCCATCATCCAGGGCTCGACCGAAACCACCTTCTACGTGCTCGCCGTCTACTTCGGCAGCGTCGGCATCACGAAAACCCGCTACGCACTGGCCTGCGGGCTGATTGCGGATGCGGTCGGGCTGGTCGGGGCGGTGCTGATTGGTTATGCGTTTTATCACTGAAAAATCGCGAAACCCAAAAGCCGCCGCAAATGCGCTGGGATGCGAAGAAAGCGTAAAGGGAACCGAATCCAATCGAGAAACCGTCATTGCGAGCGTAGCAAAGCAATCCAGTGGCTTGATTTTTGAATACTTCTGGATTGCCTAAAATGCGGCAAATCGCACCCCTTCGACCATCCAGAAGAATCTGGACTGAAGCAACACACTTGGCACAACCGCATTACGCTCTTCCTGTCGGCGAGAGTCGAACCTGAATGGTGGGTGCAACGCTTACCCGGCGCAGGGCAACCTCCCACTGCTTGCTATTGATCCGATCATTGTACTCGTAGGGAATTTCAACCGAGTCTTTGCCGGCCACGAAGGCCCGGCGATAGCTGCAAACCGCCTGTTTGCGCCCGTCAAGGATCACGAAATCATAGGGGCCACTCCACCCTGAATCCAGCACAAAGCTCAACTGATTGAGGCGAAACCCCCCCAATGCATTCTTGCCATTTGCCGCTGCATTGGGCGCGTCAAAGGCCACGATGTTTGGCCCGGAATGAATGCTGTCATGCTCAAGCACGTAGTCCCGGATGCGCGGCCAAATCGATTCCGCGAGAAAATGCTGATCCGCGTGCGTAGGATGCAGATTCCCTTGACCAAGGAAGGCTTCGACCAAACTCCGAATGTCACCCAAGAAAGGCGCATGAGCCCCCCACAAGCCGGCCAGGATCAGGTCGACATGCGAGTACCAGTCGCGGAGAACATGAAACGGCTTGCCGCTCGTCAGCCACACCGATACCAACGCGCTTTCTCTGATCGAGACAACAGAATCCGCATCCCTGAAAATCACCTTCTCCGTGTGCGGAAAGAGCAGGGCGGCAAACCGCCAAAATGTACCCGGCCAATGGGCAATTCCCCACTCACTTGGCGTTGTAAGGTGAGCTCCTGCTGCCTCCAGCCGTTGAAGAACGGAAGTCGGCACCGTGTTGTCGTGGAAGACCCACATTTCCCAGCCAGGGTAAAGCTGTCCCATGGCCTGCGCGTTCAGGATGGCGGTCTCACAATAGCCCGGTTCGCTGCCAAACAACGAGAAGGAAACGATCCGTCGAGACAACCCCGCCATCCTGACGGTAGTCTTGTCTGCATGGGCTAATGCCGCACTGCCTTTGATGCCAGATTCCTTGAACTTACCTTTCCGGGCAAGCTCAGTCGCACTGATCGCCTCGCTGGGGGTAAGGCGGGGGGGGGGATTCATATCGTGGAGCAACGAAGTTGATGAATTCCACAATAGTACTACTTTGGATTTGGCTTTCTACCCCAAATGACGGTTGATTCGTGCATCAGCACTGGCCAGAACCGCGCCACCCGACGTCACTCCTGGCCGCTTCCGGCCGGATGACCAATTGCTGACGTTCCTCAAGGAATTATAAGGACTGAAGCGCTGGACTATGCCGAGTTGCCTACGTGCATCCGCCCTGGAACGACCACCGGCAGCACGCTTTCGAGCGTGCATGTGATTACAGTCGGCATAGTCTGGAACTCCGAATAGTGGCGACGACCATGATTTATACCCATGTATTGAAGATTGGCGGCCGTGGAATGCACAGTCCGATGGATTCGTTACCTGAGATTTGAGCACTTCAACGCGTCGCGTATATTTCGTGATTACAAGGTACGGGCAAAATTTCCACGCAAATGTCAGCTATGGAGCGATTTCTTGGATGACCGGTTGTGGCCGATTGCCACCTCATGCCTGTCAGCTGATCAGCGAGATGACTTTCCCCTGCCTGATGTACTAGATTTGGCGGACAACGGACCAGAAACTCCGCAGCATCCCTCTTGCGTCTCGACAGTGGATTTTTTCGTTATCCACAAGCCGGTAACAGCCAATCTGGGATAATCGCCGCCATGCCGACCATTGCCCGCCTCCCCGACCTCCTAATCAGCCAGATTGCCGCTGGCGAAGTCGTTGAACGTCCCGCCTCGGTTCTCAAGGAACTGCTCGAAAACAGCCTCGACGCCGGCAGCAAGGCGATCCAGGTGCATCTGGAGGAAGGCGGCGTCAAGCTGATCCGCATTACCGACGACGGTTGCGGCATAGCGAAGGATGAACTGGCGCTGGCCCTGACCCGGCATGCGACCTCGAAGATCGTTTCGCTCGACGACCTGGAATGCGTCAATACCCTGGGTTTTCGCGGCGAGGCGCTGGCCTCGGTGGCGTCGGTCGCCCGCCTGGCGATTTCCAGCCGCGAACGCGGCGCCGGCCATGCCTGGAAATTGCGCGGCGAGCCGGGTGCCGAGCCCGAGCCGGCGGCGCTGATGGCCGGCACCGTGGTCGAGATGCGCGACCTGTATTACAACACCCCGGCCCGCCGCAAATTCCTGAAGGCCGAGGGCACCGAGTTCGCTCATTGCGCCGATGCCGTGCGCCGCCTGGCGCTGACCCGGCCCGATGTCGCTTTCAGCCTCTCGCACAACGGGCGCAGCCTGTTCCAGCTGGCGCCGGCCGACAGCGCGCGACGCATCGCCGACATTCTCGGCGACGACTTCCTTGCCGCAGCCCGTACGGTCGACGCCGCCGGCGGGCCGATTTCCATCAGCGGTTTCGCGATCGATCCGACCCGTGCCAGCGACGCCAAGGACGGCCAGTACGTCTTTGTGAACGGCCGCTTCGTGCGCGACAAGATCATCGGCCACGCGTTGCGCGAGGCCTACCGCGACGTGCTGCACGGCAGCCGCCAGCCGGCCGTCTGCCTGTTCGTGAACATCGATCCGGCACTGGTCGACGTCAATGTGCATCCGGCCAAGACCGAGGTGCGTTTCCGCGATTCGCGCGCCATGCACCAGTTCGTCTTCCACGCCATCCAGCGCACGCTGGCCGCGCCGGTGCAGGCCGAAGCGACGCCGCCGCTGGTCGAGCGGCAGTATTCCGTAGCGGTCGACGCGGCAAAAACGGCCAATTTCACGCCGCCGAATTATCCGCCGCCGCTGCGCCACCAGACCTCGCTCGGCGTTGCCGAACCTGCCGCCGCGGCCTATCTCGCTTTCGCCAAGGCAACGCAGAACATCGGCCAGAATCAGCACACCGCGGCCACCCCGGCGACGACGCCGCATTTTGCCCCTTCGCCAACGGTCGACCGGTCCACGGGCGAGATTTCCCAGGGCAACGACGGCCCGCCGCTCGGCTACGCGCTGGCGCAACTGCACGGCATCTACATCCTGGCCCAGAACGCGCGCGGCCTGGTGCTGGTCGACATGCACGCGGCGCACGAACGCATCCTCTACGAAAAGCTGAAAACCGCTTTCGACAACCGCCAGATCGCCACCCAGGCACTGTTGATTCCGGCCGTTTTCTCGGCCGACGCGCTCGATATCGCCGCCGTCGAGGAACATGCCGAAGCGCTCGCCGATCTCGGTTTCGCCATTGCCCCGCTCGGCCCCAACCAGTTGGGCGTGCGCAGCGTCCCCGCGCTGCTGCAATCGGGCGACCCGGCGGCGCTGGCGCGTTCGCTGATCGCCGAATTGCGCGAGCACGGCATTACCCAGCTCGCCACCGCGCGGCGCAACGAACTGCTCGCCACCATGGCCTGCCACGGCGCGGTGCGCGCCCGGCGCCAGCTGGCGCTACCCGAGATGAACGCCCTGCTGCGCCAGATGGAGGAAACCGAGCGCGCCGGCCAGTGCAACCACGGCCGACCGACATGGACGGAACTTGCGCTGGATCAACTTGACACACTGTTTCTGCGCGGACAATAAGCGCCTTTTTATCGCCAATGACCCACATGGAGCGCGAAAACCCCGCAACGCCACCATTGGCGAAAAACTGCGCAGAAATCTGGCGCAGTGTCGCGATTATCGCGCTCGGCCTGATCGCACTGGCCACCTATGTCGGTCTCGGCCTGATCGGCCTGAAACAATCTTACGACCGCGAGAACGAATTTGCCCGGCGTGGCCAGGAAAACCTCGCCAAGGTACTCGAAAGCCATGCCCGCAGCAGCATTGACAAGATCGACACAGTATTGCTTGCCAGCCAGCAACGGCTGAACAGCGCCTTCGCCGGCGAGGCGATGGACGCCAGCGCGATCAACGCTTCGCTGGCCCGCTACCTGGCTCTGATTGACGAGTCGCAAAGCCTGCGCATCGCCGACCGCACTGGCAAATTCATCTATGACGCCTCGGGCGAGATTTCCACGGCCAGCATCGCGGACCGCAATTATTTCCTGCACAACAAGGCCGACAACAGCGGCCGCCTGGTCATTTCCGAACCGCTTTTCGCACGCATCACCGACAACTGGGTAATCACACTGAGCCGGCGCCTCAACGACCGGAACGGGGAATTCGCCGGCCTCATCCAGGCGGCCGTGCGCGCCGAGCATTTCCAGACCTTCTACGCCAGCCTCAATCTCGGCCCCAACCACAGCGTCACGCTGATCGACGACCAACTGCGCCTGATCGCCCGCTATCCGGCCGCCCCCGACAAGCTCGGCAAGGTCATCGAAAGCGAGACGCTACGTAAGCTGGTCGCCGGCGGTCACGGCCAGGGCGGCCTGTACACCACGCACTCCGGCGTCGACGGCGTCGAACGCCTGTACGCGCTGCGCAAGGTCGGCGATTACCCGCTCTACGTGCTGATCGGGCACGCCACCGACGACTACCTCGCCAACTGGTACCAGCAGGTCATCTGGGGGGTGATCAGCACGGTCATCCTGAGCCTCGTTCTGGCGGGCTGGATTGCCGTCTGGTTGCGCACCTACGGCAATGCCCGCCGTCTCGCACAAGGCATGGCACGCGCCTACGAAACCACCTTGCGGCGCACCCGCGCCCTGCTCGACAGCCTGCCCGACCCGGCCTGGCTGAGCGATCGCCAGCAGCGCATGATTGCCGTCAACGAAGCCTACTGCTCGGTGAGCGGACGCACGGAAGGCGAAATCCTTGGCCGGACTGCCGACGAGATCTGGCCCGAAGAAGCCGCCATCGCCCTCGTCGAGCAGGATGCCGAAGCCATGCACAGCCGCCTGCAGCAACGCCGCGAGGGCAGCCAGCTGGTCGCCGACGGCAGCGAGCGCCACTTCGAGTACATCTCGACCCCGGTGCTTGACGAGGAAGGCCGTCTGGCCGGCGTGGCCGGCGTCGCGCGCGACATCACGCAACTGCATGACAACCAGGAACGCATCCGCCACCTCGCCGAACATGACATTCTGACCGACCTGCCCAACCGCGCCATGCTCGGCGAACACCTGTCGCAGGCGCTGGCCGACGTGCTCGGCGAGCAGGCCCAACTAGCCCTGCTCTTCCTCGATCTCGACCAGTTCAAATACATCAACGACACGCTCGGCCACGACACCGGCGACCAGTTGCTGCTGCAGGTCGCCCAGCGCATGCGCGACTGCCTGGACGGACGCGACACGATCAGCCGCCAGGGCGGCGACGAGTTCGCCGTCCTGCTGCAGGGCTTCCACAACCTGTCGCGCGTCGCGATCATCGCGCAGCGCCTGATCAACGGCATCAATCAGCCCTTCCTGGTAAATGGTCAGGAACTGCGGGTCGGCGCCAGCATCGGCATCAGCATCTACCCGCAGGATGGCTCCGACATCGGCGGCCTGCTCAAGAACGCCGATACGGCGATGTACCAGGCCAAGGCAGCCGGCGGCAACGCCTACCGCTTCTTCACGCCGGAAATGAATGCGCGCATCTCCGAGCGCGTCACGCTGGAAAACAGCCTGCGCCGCGCCGTGGACAACCAGGAATTCCGCCTGCATTACCAGCCCCAGGTCGATGGCAGCAGCGGCCGCCTGATCGGCATGGAAGCCCTGATCCGCTGGCAGCATCCCGAACTTGGCGAGATCCAGCCGGTGCGCTTCATTCCGGTTGCCGAGGAAAGCAACCTGATCAACGCCATCGGCGAATGGGTGCTGCACGAAGCCTGCCGCCAGAATGCCGAATGGATTCGGCAAGGCATCACACCGGTCGTCGTTGCCGTCAATCTGTCGGCCGTGCAATTGCGCCAGGCCAGCCTGGCCGAGCAGGTCGCCGGCGTACTTGCCGAAACCGGCCTCGATCCGTGCTGGCTGGAACTGGAAATCACCGAAAGCGCCTTCATTCGCGACACCGAACGCATCATCGAAACCCTGGCGCGCCTGAAAAAGCTCGGCGTCAAGCTATCGGTCGACGACTTCGGCACCGGCTATTCCAGCCTCGGCTACCTGAAGCGCCTGCCCTTCGACCGGATCAAGATCGACCAGTCCTTCGTCCGCGACCTGCCGCACAATGAAGACGATGTCGCCATCACGCGGGCGATCATCGGCATTGCCGAGAGCCTGCGCAAGGAAGTCATTGCCGAGGGCGTCGAACAGGAAGAACAGCGCCGCTTCCTGCTCGCCGAAGGCTGCGAACTGATGCAGGGCTACCATTTTGGCCGGCCGATGCCGGCTGACGCCATGACCGAGTTGCTGCGCCGGGACGCGCCGCTCGGCTGACCAAGCTTGACGAAGTTTGACCGAGTTTGACCGGCCGGTCCGGCCAGGGAAAAACCGGCTAGCATAGCGGCTGTCCGTCGCTCGCCGTCGACGCCTTCCACCCAGCCTCACGCATGGAACCCGCCCCGGCATGGAACACGATATCTCCCTGATTACCACCCTGGCCGCCGGTTTCGGCGTCGCGCTGATCCTCGGCTTCATCGCCGAACGCATCAAGCTGCCGGCCCTGGTCGGCTACCTCGTCGCCGGCATCATCATCGGCCCGGCGACACCGGGCTTCGTTGCCGATATCCACACCGCCTCGCAACTCGCCGAAGTCGGCGTAATGCTGCTGATGTTCGGTGTCGGCCTGCATTTTTCGCTCGACGACCTGCTCGCCGTCAAGCGCATCGCGTTGCCCGGCGCCGTCGTCCAGATGAGTCTGGCGACGCTGCTCGGCATGGGCATCGCCTGGGGCTGGGGCTGGAGTCTCGGTGCCGGGCTGATCTTCGGCCTGTCGCTGTCCTGCGCCAGCACCGTCGTCCTGCTCAAGGCGCTCGAAGCGCGCGGCATCCTCGATTCGATGAACGGCCGTATCGCGGTCGGCTGGCTGGTCGTCGAAGACCTCGCCACCGTCCTCATCCTCGTCCTGCTGCCGCCGCTCGCCGGCGTGCTCGGCGGCGACGCCGGGGCCGGCGACGGCGCACCGCTCTGGCAGACCATAGGCCAGACCCTGCTCCAGGTTTCCGCCTTCATCGCCCTGATGCTCATCGTCGGCCGCCGCGTGCTGCCCTGGCTGCTCTGGCAGGTGGCGCGCACCGGTTCGCGCGAATTATTCACGCTGGCCGTGATCGCCGTCGCGATCGGCATCGCCTACGGCGCCTCGGCGCTCTTCCATGTCTCCTTTGCGCTCGGCGCCTTCTTCGCCGGCATGGTCATGCGCGAATCGGAATTCAGCCACCGCGCCGCCGAGGAATCGCTGCCGCTGCGCGATGCCTTCTCGGTGCTCTTCTTCGTGTCGGTCGGCATGCTCTTCGTGCCCAACGTGCTGCTCGAGCAGCCGCTGCAGGTGCTGGCCGTCGTCGCCATCATCGTGATCGGCAAATCGCTGGCCGCGATGGCGCTGGTCCTGGTCTTCCGCTACCCGCTCAACACGGCACTGACGGTGGCCGCGAGCCTGGCGCAGATCGGCGAATTCTCCTTCATCCTCGCGGCGCTGGGCATTTCGCTGAAACTGATGCCGGCCGAAGGCATGAGCCTGATCCTGGCCGGGGCGCTGATTTCGATCGCCCTCAATCCGCTCGTCTTTGCCGTCGTCAAGCCGCTCGGCCGCTGGGTCATCGCCTGCTCGGCGCTGGCCCGCCGCCTGGAAAGCCGCGACGATCCCTATGCCGAACTGCCGATGAGCACCGAACGCAAATTCCTTGAGGGCCAGATCGTGCTGATCGGCTTCGGCCGCGTCGGCAAGCGCATCGCCGCCAGCCTCGACGAGCGCGGCATTCCTTACGTCATCGTCGAACAAAACCGCGAACAGGTCGAAGGCCTGCGGAAACAGGGTTATGCCGCGGTTTCCGGCAATGCCGCCGAACCGGCCGTGCTGATCCAGGCGCATATCGCGCATGCCGCGATGCTCGTCGTCGCCGCGCCGGACACGCTCAACATCCGACAGATGGTGGACACCGCGCGCACGTTGAACCCGGCGATCGAGATCGTGCTGCGCACGCACAGCGAAGAGGAATCACGCCTGCTACGCACGGAAAACCTGGGCACCGTGTTTTTCGGCGAGGAAGAACTGGCGCGCGGCATGAGCCGGCACGTCCTGCAACGCTTTGCGCCGGCCGCCGGGCACGACTGATCCGGCATCGGCCTGATCCGCCCGCTCAGAGCAGCAGCGGGCGATCCGGCAATTCGTTGGGATTTTCCCCGTCGACCGGAAAATGCTCGGCCAGCAACTGGCCGGCGCGGGCAATCGCGGCGAGCGCGCCGGCACGGTAGTCGCCCATCCGGAACGCCGCTTCCATGCTTCGGCAGATGGCATCCCACTCGGCCTGCGCCACTTTGGCGGCAATGCCGCGATCGGCGAGGATCTCGACCTGGCGGTCGACCAGCTGGACATAGATCAGCACGCCGCTGTTCTCCGCCGTATCCCAGACGCCAAGCCGCGCGAACAGGTCGGCGGCGCGTTGCCGGGCAGTGCGCCCGCGGCGCAGGTCGGCCCAGGGCAGCGGCCCTTCGACGACGAAACGCAATTCGCCGCGCTGGCCGGCTTCGGCAAGCTCGACGGCCGCACCGATCTCGGCGACCAGCCGGGCATTGAAGCGGTGCGCCGCGAGCCAGGGCGGCGCCAGCAGATGCTTGAACAGACGCGCGAAATTCATTTACCAGCTCCCCGAGGCACCACCGCCCCCGCCTGAACCACCACCGCCGGAAAAGCCGCCGCCACCAAAACCGCCCCCGCCGCCGCGTCCACCGCTCAGGATGCCGCTCAGCACGAGGTCGAGCCCGAACACGGCGAGAAAGATGCCGGCCAGGGCGCCGCCGATGATGCCCGCCAGACCGCCGACCACCAGCCAGCCGATGCCGCCTGTCACCGCGCCGACGACGCCGCAGCCGAGCAGATTGCCGAGCAGGTGACGCAGAAGCGTGCCACCCAGCACGACGCCGATCAGCACGGCGAAAAAGACGAATTCCGGGATATTTCCGAGGTCGACCGTAGCGCCCCCGGCCAGACCGGAAGGCGCCGGCAGTTCCTCGCCCCCGACCACCTTGAGAATCGCATCGACCCCGGCCGCGACGCCGCCCGGCAGGTCGCCGGCCTTGAACAGCGGCGTGATCGTTTCGGCGATGATGCGCTTCGCCGTCGCGTCGTTGAGTGCGCCTTCCAGGCCGTAGCCAACCTCGATGCGCAGCTTGCGGTCATCCCTGGCAACGATCAGCAGGACGCCGTCGTCCACGCCCTTGCGCCCGATTTTCCAGGCTTCGAGCAGGCGGATGCCGAACTGCTCTATC
Organism: Quatrionicoccus australiensis; assembly: GCF_020510525.1. Taxonomy (NCBI): domain Bacteria; kingdom Pseudomonadati; phylum Pseudomonadota; class Betaproteobacteria; order Rhodocyclales; family Azonexaceae; genus Quatrionicoccus; species Quatrionicoccus australiensis. The sequence goes on along the minus strand of NZ_CP075188.1, from coordinate 1,213,250 downwards.
GTCTCCGGCTGCGTCGTCGGCAGCAACAGCACGACGACCTGGGCGCCCTTCTGCGCTTCGAAAGCCGCGAGCTTTTCTTCCAGCGCCGCCTTCTGCGCGGCATCCAGCGTGCCGGTCAGATCGGTGACGCGCGCCGTCAGCGCCGGGATAGGCACCAGCCCGTCCGCTGCCGGCGCCGCCCACAACAGGCTGGCGCAGAGACAGAGGAAGAGGCCGAGCAGGCCGTGCCGCCAGGCTTTCATGCGGAAATTACTGGGCTGCCTTCGGCGCGTTGAAATCGATCTTCGGCGCATCGCTGATCGCCTTCTCGTCCTCGACCGTGAAGTTGGCCTTGGCCTTCCAGCCCATCGCCATGGCGGTCAGGTTGTTGGGGAAGGTACGCACCGAGATGTTGTAGTCCTGCACTGCCTTGATGTAGCGGTTGCGGGCAACGGTAATGCGGTTTTCGGTGCCTTCGACCTGCGCCTGCAGATCGCGGAAATTGGCATCGGCCTTCAGTTGCGGATAGTTTTCCGAGACCACGAGCAGTCGACCGAGGGCGCTCGACAATTCGGACTGCGCCTTCTGGAACTTGGCGAAGGCGGCTTCGTCATTGACCAGCTCGGGCGTGGCCTTGATGCTGCCGACGCCGGCGCGCGCTTCGGTGACGCGGGTCAGCACGTCCTTTTCGTGGGCGGCGTAGCCCTGCACGATGGACACCAGATTGGGCACCAGGTCGGCACGCCGCTTGTATTGATTGAGCACCTCGGACCAACTGGCGGTGACCGCCTCGTCGTTGATCTGGATCTGGTTGTAGCCGCAGCCGGAGAGCAGCGAAACGATAACGGAAAGCAGGACAAGCAGGCGTAGCTTCATGGCGGGAATCTCCCAGTGTTAAGACAAGTGGCGCCAATATGAGGCCGTTGCCGCGAAAGCTCAAGGGCATATTGAATGCCGGGCATTTTTGCCCTTTTCGCGGCGTCGACCGCTGGCCGACAAAAGCGGCGAGCGCAGCCGGCGTGGTAGCATTCGCCGCCATGAATTCGCCCCGCCTGCCTCCCGCCATCCTGATCATGGGCCCGACCGCCTCGGGCAAGACGGCTGCCGCCATGGCGCTGACCGAGCGTTTCCCGGTCAAGCTGATCAGCGTCGATTCGGCGCAGGTCTTCCGCGACATGAATGTCGGCACCGCCAAGCCGGACCCGGCGACGCTGGCGCGCTACCCGCACCGCCTGATCGACATCATTTCACCGGAAGAAAGCTACTCGACGGCACGTTTCCGCCAGGATGCGCTCGCCGCGATGGCCGAGATCACGGCCGCCGGCAAGGTGCCGGTGCTGGTCGGCGGCACCATGCTCTACTTCCGCTCGCTGCTCCAGGGCCTGGCCGAACTGCCGCAGGCCGATGCGGCGCTGCGTGCCGAAATCGATGCCGAAGCCGCGCAAAAAGGCTGGCCGGCGATACATGCCAAATTGGCCGTTCTCGACCCGTCGACCGCTGGCCGCCTGCATCCGGGCGACAGCCAGCGCCTGCAGCGGGCGCTCGAAGTCTGCCTGCTCAGCGGCCGGCCGATGTCCGAACTGCTCGCCGAGAGCGAACAGCAGAAACCGCCCTACGACTTTCTCCAGATCGCGCTGCTGCCCTCCGAGCGTGCCGTGCTGCACGAACGCATCGCGCGCCGCTTCGACGAGATGCTGCTCGCCGGGCTGGACGAGGAAGTCCGCCAGCTGAGGCAAAAATACGATTTGAGTCTCGACCTGCCGTCGATGCGCTGCGTCGGCTATCGCCAGGCCTGGGAAGTGCAGGATGGCCTGCTGCCGGCCAGGGAGTTGCGCGAGCGCGGCATCTTCGCCACCCGCCAGCTCGCCAAGCGGCAGATCACCTGGCTCGGCAACTCCTTTGCCGCCGAAAGCTTCGATTGTCTCGATCCGGCGCTGAGCGAGCGGATCGCCGCCCGCGTCGGAGACTACCTCAAGCTTTGACCAGCCCTTCCAGGCTGTGGGCCAGTTCCTCGAGCTGGCCGACGATGTGCAGGCTCTCGTCCTGCGTGCCGACCATGCGCTGCATGAACTCGCCGGCCATTGCCGTCATCTGCTCCTCCTGCCCCTCGGTCAGGCCGAGATGCACGTAGGACTTCATCAGCGCCTCCTGGAATTCGACCATGACCTGGGTCAGCTCGTAGCAGTTGCGCCGGTAATTGCCCTGCACCGCATCCAGCGTGGCATGCACGCGTGGCAGCGCAGCCTCGATGCCGCTGCGCCGGCGCTGTGCCGACAGCTCGACCTCGATCGCCTTGAGCCGCGCATCGGCGCCTTCGGCGAGCAGTGCGCCGTTGTCGCGGATGCGACCGCAACGGTCGGCATCATCGAGCGGCATGTTATTGACCATCAGCGTGACGCGGCCGTAATTGAAAACGCAGCGCGACTTGAACTGGAAGATCCGGCCGGCGTGGCTGACGTGATTGAGCACCGAAGTTTCGAGCGGCAGATCGCGGCCGTTTTCACTGAGCGAGAGCATATCTTCGCCCAGGCGCACCTGCACGGCGGCCTGCAGATCGTACTGACGCATCGATTCGAGCAAGGCCTCGGCCAGCTCTCCGGCGCTCTCGCAGGCAAACGACTTGCTCAGGAACTGCAGCACGACGCCCAGTTCGCCCATGCTGACCATCGCCGACATCGCGGTGCGTTGGGCATAGCCGGCCTGTTCGTGCAACTGCCGGCGGCTGTTGATCAACTGGGCGGCAATGCGCAGCTTGCGCAGCAATTCGTTCGGGTCGAACGGCTTGCTGATGAAATCCTCGCCGCCGGCGTCGTAACAGAGCAGGCGCGCCTCGATGTCATCGCTGCCGGAAACGAAGAGCACCGGAATGTCCTGCGTATCCCAGTCGTCCTTCAACTGCCGGCAGAGCTGGCAACCATCAATGCCAGGCAGCGAAACGTCGAGCAGGAAGATGTCGGGTTTCTGCTCTGCGACGCGGGCCAGACAGGCCTCGGCCGAGGCAAAGGTCTCAAGCTGGAAATCATCCTCAAGGGTCGCCATGAAGATTTCGGTCAGTACCGGATCGTCATCGACGACAAACAGCCGCAAGCCTGTGCTCATCTCGTTCTCCCTGTGTTTTCTGATTGTCTGCCGATCAATGGCCGGCTTCAAGGACCCGGAAGGAAAAAACCGGAGAAAATTCCCGGCTAGTCGCGCGGCTCGCCGGCAAAATCCGGCAGACGCGGCGCCTGAGCGCAGGACGGACAATCGCCTACCGGCTCGAACGCCGCCTGACAGGCTCCCAGACCTTGCTCGCGCCAGTCCGGCCGCAACGCGGCAACGCGCACCAGCACCACACCGGCGCGAATCATGTCGAGGTATTCGGCGACACCGCGCGAAACATCGATGATGCGTTTGCGATGCTTGGCATGCATGCGGTCATTGACCTTGACGATCGCACACAGGCTGTTGTCGAGACGGCGCACGGCAACCATGGTGCCGAGCGGAAAGTGATTACTCGCCGCCGTGAAGTCCTTGACCTTGAAAACCTCGCCGGTCGCCGTGCGCCGACCATGGAAACCGTAGGCATAGAAACTGGCGGCGCCATGCAAGCCGGTCGCCGCGTTGTCCTTCATTTCGGCGGTCAGCACCTCCGGCGCGGCATGACTTTCACTGCGCTGCTTGAGGTTGTTACGCCCCAGCGTGCGCGTACCGCGCACCACGGTTCTGGTCGGCTTTTTCCCGGCCTGCCGCGCGGCGGCCCGGGCCGAAACTTCGACCTTTTTGACAGATGGATTCTTGCTCGTTGCCGCGTCGGCCAACGAGACATTCAGCAGAAGCAGGCCGCCCACCAGCGTGGCGGCGGCCCACCGCAGCCGATCAGACCACGAGGGTCTGCGCTTCGTCACCCTGACGAGCCCTGATCTTGCCGATGTTATAGACGGCTTCGCCCTGCGCCTTGAGTTCGGCGATGGCAGCGTCGGCATCGGCTGCCGCAACGACGATGACCAAGCCGATGCCGCAGTTGAAGACGCGGTGCATCTCGTTCTCGGCGACATTGCCTTCGGCCTGCATCCAGTCGAACAGCTTGGGACGCGGCCAGGCAGCCTTGGTCAGTTCGGCGACGACGTTTTCCGGCAGGACGCGCGGCACGTTTTCGAGCAGACCGCCGCCGGTGATGTGGGCCATGCCCTTGATATTGACCTTCTGCATGGTCGCCAGCACCTGCTTGACGTAGATGCGGGTCGGCGCCATGACGACGTCGGCCAGGGTGCGCGCTTTTCCGTCAACTTCGTCAAACTTGGCATTCATGTCCGGGTTCGAACGCTCGATGATCTTGCGCACCAGCGAGTAGCCATTGGAATGGGCGCCGGAGGACGCCAGGCCGAGCACGACGTCGCCCGGGGCGATGTCCTTGCCGTCGATGGCCTTGGACTTTTCGACAACACCGACCGCAAAACCGGCCAGGTCGTATTCGCCGGCCGGGTACATGCCCGGCATTTCGGCGGTTTCGCCACCGATCAGCGCGCAGCCGGCCAGTTCGCAACCCTTGGCGATGCCGCCGACAACCGCTGCGGCGGTATCGACATCGAGCTTGCCGCAGGCGAAGTAATCGAGGAAAAACAGCGATTCGGCGCCGAGCACCAGGATGTCATTGACGCTCATCGCGACCAGATCCTGACCAACGGTGTCGTGGCGGTTCAGGTCGAAGGCCAGGCGCAGCTTGGTGCCGACGCCGTCGGTACCGGACACCAGGACCGGCTCCTTGTAGCGCTTGGGCACTTCGAACAGCGCGCCGAAGCCGCCGATGCCGCCGAGCACGCCTTCGCGCAGGGTCTTCTTGGCGAGCGGCTTGATGCGTTCGACGAGAGCGTCACCGGCATCGATATCGACGCCGGCATCACGGTAGGAGAGGGAAGTAGTCTGGGTCATGGTCTGGTGAACTCGCCGGTGGCGGCGGATGGCCGCTGGAAAAAACGGCGATTTTACCCGAAACCGGCCTGCTTCCTAAGCGCTTCTGTCGATGCCCGCCATCAGTGCCAAACGCGCGAAGCGCAGGATTTTCTGCACGATCGGCGGCGCTGGCCGCGCTGCCGGGATCGCCGTCGGGCGAGCGCCATACCCCGCCCCGCGGAAATCGGCCAGGCGCACACCGGTCGACCGCGGCCGGGCGGCAAAAATGAATTCGCCGACTTCGCGCAGCCAGACGCGGCGTCCCATCTGCACATACCACTGCATGGCATGCCGGAATTCCGGATCGCGACTGAAGAAAGTGCGCAACAGGGCGCGCGGCCGCAACTGCATGGCGACCTCGATGCCCTTCACCCAGAGCAGCATGCGCCAGGGCGGCATGCCCGGCGCGGCCAGCACCTGGTGCTTGTAATCCCAGAGCCGGGTATCAGGCTGCACCACTTCGTGCTGCGCCACGCTGGCGAAATGACTCGTCCAGCGATGCGGCGTCGCGTACAGCAACTGGATCTGGTCGGGGTCATAGCGCAGCAGTTGCTGCAGCGAGCGCCAGTAATCGCGGTCGGTCTCGGCGGCAAAACCGACGACGTAGGTCGCCATCGACACGATGCCGTGCGCGCGCAGCAGCCGGATCACCTGCTGGTCCTCGCGCGGCGTGGCGTCCTTGCGAATGGCTTGCAAGGTGGCGGCGTCGTAGCTTTCGATACCGAGCAGGAAGCGCACGACGCCGGCCTGGCGATAGAGATGCAGGATGTCGGCATCGCGCACGATGTCGCCGGCCCGCGTCGAACCGACCAGCGTGAGCGCCACGTTTTCGGCAATCAGGGCTTCGAGGAAGGCTTGCCAGGCAGGACGCGAGGCGGTCGGCAGCTCGTCGGCGAAATTGATCACTTCGACGCCATGCGTACGGTGCAGCCAGGCCAGTTCGCGTGCAAAAAGCACCGGGTCACGATGCCGCCAGCTGCGCCAGAAGCCGCGCTGGCCGCAGTAATTGCACAGGTAGGGACAACCGCGCGAGAACTGCACGACGACGGCCCGGCGCCCGCCCCAGTAGGAATAGCGCGCAAAATCGATGAGTTCCCAGCCGACCCGGTAAGCATCGAGGTTTTCAATCGGCTTGGCCTGCCGGGTCGCCCGCGCCAGACCGCCATCCCGGTAGGCACAGCCCGGCACGGTGGCGAGCAGGCCGTGCGTGACGATGGCGCGCGCCACGAGCACGGCCGTCCGCTCACCCTCGCCGCGCACGATGACATCGATGGCCGGGCACTCGGCGAGGATTTCCCGCCAGTGATAGGTCGGAAAAACACCGCCATAGACGATCGTCACCGCCGGCAGCGCCGCCTTGATCCGCACAGCCAGCGCCACGCAGGTCGGATGCGCCGTCGACGAGCCGGCATGGCCGAGCATGAGGATGCGCGGCGCCGCGGCGACGATGCGGCGGACGATTTCAGCCGGCGCCAGCGGGTCGTAATCGGCGTCGAGCAATTCGACGGCAAAACCGGCATCGAGCAGCGGTCCACCGATGGCGAGCAGGCCGAGCGGCGGCAGGTGATCGTCGGGAATGCGGCTGCCGATGGCGGTATGCGGCGGGTTGAGCAGAAGAATCTTGGGAATGATGGCAGGCATGGCAGGCTCCTTGAACGAAGAGCTGTCAGCATTTGCCCACCCGGTGAAGAGATGACGAAGCGAGGGTGAAGTCGGCTCGGGCCCACGTGCGGGTGACGCGCCGGAAAGCTCAGGCTGCCGGTATTGCTGCCTGGTGCCGCGGCAGGCAGATCCGGAAAACGCTGCCCTGCCCCGCCTCGCTCGTCGCTGCAATCGTCCCGCCATGCATGGCGACGATCGCATAGGCCACCGACAGGCCGAGCCCCATGCCGGCGCCGGGCGGCTTGGTGGTGAAGAAGGGTTCGAAGATGCGGCCCAGGTTCCCGGCCGGAATCCCGCAGCCGGTATCGGCAATCTCGAGCCAGACCTGACGCTCGTCGGCGCCGGCGCGCAGACTGATTTCGCCCGCCCCGGCAATCGCATCGCGGGCGTTGTGCAACAGATTCTTGAGCGCCTCGCCCAGTTCCGAGGGACGGCACTCGACCTGCAGGCTGTCATCTACACTGCGCCGGATCTGCACGCGCCCGCCCGCCGCCGCATCGGCGGCCACCAGCGCGGCGTCGAGCAGTCCGGCCAGACCGACCGTCTGCATCGCACTGCCCTGGGCATGCGCCAGCACGCGCAGGCTGCCGACCATGGTGGCGAGGCGACGGGTGCCGCGCAGCGACTCGTCGAGCAGATCGACGACATCGTCACGCAGGAACTCGAGGTCGGCTGCCTTTTTGGCTGCACCGAGTGCCGCCATCCTGGCTCCCTCGGGCGGCAAATCATCCTCGGCCTGCGCGTAGAGTTCGAGCAGGCCAAGCATGGTATGCACGTAGCGCCCCATCGCCTCAAGATTGGACTGGATGAAGCCGATCGGATTGCTGATTTCGTGCGCCAGCCCGGCCGAGAGCTGGAAAATCGCGGCGAGCTTTTCGGCCTGCAACAGGCGTTCGCGCGTTTCGTCGAGCTTGCGCTCAAGCAGGCGGCGGTTGGTTTCCGAGCGGAAGCGCTCGGTCACGTCGAGGAAGCTGATCACCCGCTTGACGCCTGCCCAGACCGCCGGTTGCGGCTGCGAGCGCCACTCGATGACGCGCCCGTCCGCGCATTCCAGGGTCTCGCGCCAGTCGGCGTCCGGCGCCAGGCAGAGCTCTGCCAGGCTATGGCTGAAGGCAGCCGGGTCGGCCAGTTGCGCCAGCAGCGCCGCCATCACATCCTCGTGCCGCCAGAAGGCGATGACCTCGTCGGGAATCGCGAACAGGCCGACCAGCCGGCTGTTGAAACGAATGATGCGATCTTCGGTATCGAGCGCCAGGATGCCTTCGTCGGACGACTCGAGGATGGTGCCGAGCAGTTGCAACAGGTTCTCGGTATGTTCCTCGGCATCGAGCCGCTCCGCCGCCTGGCGGGCGCTGTCGGCCTGGATGGCCTGACAGGCAGTGAGCGCATCGACCAGGGCCGCTTCGAGCAGTTCCGGCGCAACCGGCGCCGCAGCCGCCGCCGCTTCCAGATAACGTGCCAGCGCCGCCGGCCGGGTCGCCGGATCGGCAAAGGACTGGACGACCAATTCATGTATCTGCTTCATGTTGCCTCCTCCAGAAACAACAATCTGAGCGCGCCGCCGGCAAGCGGCCCGTCCGGAAAAGCATAGCACGCGAGAGCAGTCGGCCAGGTAGAGTTTGGCAAAATTGGCAAAGGGATGAATTATCATGGCGCCATGAAAATCCTGATCGTCGACGACGAACCCGCCATTTCCGAAACCCTGGCCTACGCGCTGCGCGCCGACGGCTTCACGGCCGACAGCTGCACGCTGGGCAGTGCGGCGCTGGCCATGTTGCAGGACGGCGCACACGACCTGGTCGTACTCGATGTCGGCCTGCCCGACCTGAACGGTTTCGACGTCTGCCGCCAGTTGCGCCGCTTTTCCGATATTCCCGTGCTATTCCTGACCGCACGTACCGACGAGGTGGACCGCATCGTCGGCCTTGAGCTGGGCGGCGACGATTACGTTGCCAAACCGTTCAGCCCGCGCGAAGTCGTCTCGCGCATCCGCGCCATCCTGCGCCGCCTGCGGCCGGAAGCAAAAACAGGCATTTCTGACGGTCGACCGGAAAAAAGTGCCCGTTTTGCCGTCGACCGGGATGGCCTGCGCATCGCCTACCACGGCCAGTGGCTGAACCTGACGCGTTACGAATACCTGCTGCTGGCGCAGCTGCTTGAGCGGCCGGGCCGCATCCTGAACCGCGCCCAGATCATGGAAAGCGTCTGGCAGGACAGCGGCGAGAGTTTCGAGCGCACCGTGGACACCCACATCAAGACCCTGCGCGGCAAGCTGCGCGCCATCGACGCCACCGCCGACTGCATCCAGACCCACCGCGGCCTCGGTTACAGCGTGACGGCCGACTGAGACTGCGGTGAACGTCTCGGTCCGCCTGTTTTTCGGTTACTTCCTGGTGGTCGGCCTGGCCGCCTGGTTCGTGCTTACCGTCATCAACCGCGAAACCGAGCCCGGCATCCGCCAGGCAACCGAGGAAACCCTGGTCGACACGGCGCACGTGCTGGCCGAAATGGCCGCCCTCGAACTGTCGACCGGACGCATCAACCAGGGCAGCTTCGCCGCCTCGCTGCGCGCCGCCACCCGGCGCAGCCCGCGTGCCGACATCGCCGGCGTGCACAAGGAAAGCATCGACTTCCGCGTCTATGTCACCGACGCCAGGGGCATCGTCGTCTACGACTCCGAACACGCCGCGCTCGGCGAGGATTACTCGCAATGGCGCGACATCGCCCGCGTCCTGCGCGGCGAATACGGCGCGCGCAGCACGCTGGACGACCCGGACGATCCCTACTCCTCGGTGATGTACGTCGCCGCCCCCATCTTCTGGCAGGGCGAACGCATCGGCGTGCTCTCGGTCGCCAAGCCGATGTCCTCGCTCGCCCCCTACATCAGCCGCGCCACGGCACGCGTCAAGCAATCCGGCTTCTGGCTGCTCGCCGCCACCGCCGCCATCGGCCTCTTCTTCTCGGGCTGGCTGAGCTGGTCCATCCACCGCCTGCGCGCCTACGCCCGCGCCGTCGCCGACGGCCGCAAGGTCGAACCGCCGACCGGCGGCGGCCACCAGTTTTCCGAACTCGCCCGCGCGCTGGGCCAGATGCGCGAAAAGCTCGAAGGCAAGCAATACGTCGAACGCTACGTGCAGAACCTCGCGCACGAAATGAAAAGCCCGCTCACCGCGGTGATCGGCGCCGCCGAAATCCTCGAGGACGAACTGCCCGCCGCCGACCGCCGCAAATTCGCCGACAGCATCGGCGAACAGGCCCGTCGCCTGCAGGCCATCATCGAGCGCATGCTGATGCTCGCCCGCGTCGAACAACTGCAGGCCCCTGAAGGCGGCGCGACGGTCGACCTCGCCAAAATGCTCAAAACCACGATCGAACTGCGCCGCCAGTTCCTCGATGCCCGCCACCTTGATTGCCAACTCGATGCCCCTGCAGCGGTCGACCTGCGTGGCGATGCCTTTTTGCTGCAACAGGCCGTCCTCAACCTGCTCGACAACGCCATCGAATTCTCACCCGACGGCGGCCGCATCGAAATCACGCTCGAAGTTGGCGAAGACGAGGCCGAAATCCGCATCCGCGACCATGGCACCGGCGCCCCCGACTACGCCCTGCCGCAACTGTTCGAGCGCTTCTATTCCCTGCCCCGCCCGGCCACCGGCAAAAAAAGCACCGGCCTGGGGCTGGCGCTGGTGCGCGAAGTGGCCAGGCTGCATGGCGGCGAAGCGGGGTTTGCGAATCATCCGGAGGGTGGCGGAGTGGCGTGGATTCGGCTGGCGATGGTTTGACTAGCGGGGAGAAGAGGTAGCAATCGCGCACAACCGGGCTCTCACCAATGCGCTCCATAGCAGCCGCCGGCAGCAAATTCGAGGAAAAATGCTGCCTTGATATTCCATATGCTTTACGGCAGGATGCCGATGAATACTCGTTTGCTCCAGCGTCCCCGGGCCTGTTGAGGAAGCAGCAAGACGTCAAACTATTCATTCCCGCCATCACTGACACCGAATGAGCCAACCAAACACACTGTATGCGATCCTGGGCATTGAGGCTTCATCCTCCGCCGAAGACATCGAAATGGCCTATCTGGCCCGACTAAAAGAAGCGCAGGATGCCGGCACGGAGACGTCATTGCTAAAAATCGCCTACGACAACCTGCGTGTTCCGGATTTACGCGCAGCTTATGATCGCAGGCTTGCCCGGGAAAGGGCCCTCCAGTCCAGGGCGATTGAGAGCGTGGAATCGAAACCTGGCGGGCGCCGTTATTCCTTGCTGTTCCTAATGCTCCTGCTTGCCATTGGCGCGGCCTATTGGAAGAAGAAACCCATCGAAAACCCTTCGCCGCCGTTATCGCTGGCACAAGAGAATGCAATGGATTCGCCTGCACCTGATTTGCCTGCACCACCATCTGCAGAAGCAGAAGCGCCTCCCGCAGAAATACCGGCGCAAAACGAACCTGTCGCGTTGCCATCCGACATCCAGGCCGCTCAGCCAAAGGCCGAGACCAGGACTGTCACTTACTCGCATCCAGCCTGCAAACCGGGATTTGACCCTCAATGCCTCGCCTGGTCCGTGTTCATGATTCGCCAACGTCACAAATCGGGTTCAGGCGTACTCATTGCGCCAGACCGCATTCTCACTAACTGCCACGTGCTTGCTGGCGGGGCAACCAACGGGCTGATCGTCATTCACAAGCAAACAAACACCGTGGCAAGGGTGGAACAATATACGCGCCTGGCTGACGAGGACGTATGTTTGCTGCATGCACCAGGGGCTGGCGGAGACGTGATTCCCTGGGGGGCTTCAGATAACCTTGGAAACGGCGACACCACCTACAATCTCGGGCATCCGGGCGGATCGTCAGACGTTATTTGGTCAGAGGCAAAATTTATTGCTCGAACAGAGCGTAACGGCGTGCCCTATTTGGTGACTTCGAATTACTGTCGCCCCGGATCTTCCGGAGGACCCTTGCTGGATGGCCAAGGGCGCTTGGTGGGTGTCGTAACCGCGGTGCAGGCAAACCGATCCCAAAATGACGGAGCCGTACGTTATGGCGCCTGTTTTTCCATCACTGAAGCTACGGCCCGAAAACTGATGGGCCGAACTTTTTTTCCTATTGCTCTGGCGCCCGCGCAGTTCAACTAGGCTTATCCATAATCCACGCAAAAGTCGGCCGATTTAAGGAGGCACGCTACAGATATGGACACCCAAGAGCCAAGACACGCATCTTCCTGCCATGCCATTTGCAACAATTGATCAATTGAGCTGCTAACTGCTATTAACCCGGCAATCCAATAGGTTCATTACGCGGCATATTGGATTTTTCGGTGTCTAAAATAGGACATAACCCGTTTTGGGCGATTCTGTATTTTCATCATTGCACCTCGCACCTTTGATTCCAGTTCATCCCGATTCCTGGCAGGCTTTCCGCCATGAACCAAGGCCTTCAGGTCGCAATTCAGATACTCGTCCGGATTGAGTTCCGGGGCGTAGGCGGGCAAGAAGAACAACTCAATGTGCTCGGTATGTTTTTCCAACCAGTCCCGAACCTTGTTGCTGTGATGCACTCGCAGGTTGTCGAGAATCAAAAACACTTTGCGTCCAGCATCACGAACCAGGCGTGCAAGGAATCGAATCAGGACAGTGGCCGTCATCGTTTCCCGATAGAGCATGAAGCGCACTTTCCCCTGGTTGGTGACCGTGGAGATCATGTTCGTGGCAAACCGGCTGCCGGGCACCCTTTGAACAGGTGTTTTTCCCGCTGGCGCATAGCTCCGGCCATGTTGGCAATCGCTACGGATGCCCGTTTCGTCACCCCAGTGAATCTCCGCCCCTTCGTCCTTGGCGCGCCGGGCGATGCGTGGGTAACTCTCCTTGAGCCAAGCCTCCACCAATTCAGGTTTCTGCTCATAGGCCCGCTTCAACGGCTTCTGCGGTGTAAAACCCCAGCGCTTGAGATACTCACCGACCGTCCGAATCGGCATGTCGATCTTGAAACGACGATGGATCAACTCCTGAACTGCTGCCCGTGTCCAGAGCGCGAAGGAAAGCTTGAGTTGGTCAGGCATTTTCTCGCTGATCAACTGCTGCACTGCCCACTCCTGTTCCACGCTGAGTGTGCGTCGCTCACCAATCTCCGTGCCTCTTTTGCCGCCTTCTACCGCCGACTTGAGGCCTTCTGCCTGGTAGCGCGACCACCAATATTGGACCGTACGGGAATGTACTCCGACCGCTAATCCAATCTCGGCAAATTCGCGTCCGTTCATTCGCATGCGAAGCGCTATCTTGCGCTTCTCCTTTTGTTGCTCTGGCCTGAGCTTGCGGGCATCTTCTTTATCCATGCAAATATCATAACATAAACGCCCTATCTATTTGCCAGGTTAATAATCTGAGAAAGCAATACTAATTCCGGCACCAGATGGTGAATAAGGATGAGGAGACATTTGTGCACACAGCAAAAAAACCCGAACGCTTGGAACGAATGATCAGCTCAAGCACCTCTGTAGCAGTCACGACCTTTGTGACGACCGCAGTCGTGATGACAGCGTATGAGTCCCTCAAACAGCAAATATTTGGGAATCTGACCCTTTGGCAATCCCACGTGATAACGATCGTCTTTACCTCTGTGCTTTCGACACTGATCGCCTGGTGGGTTTCCAAAGAACTTTCTGCGCATTTCAATCAGACGCGGCTTATCAAAGAGCGAGTTGCGACGTATGACGCAGCAATGCTGGCTACGTCGCATTATGTGGGAAATGCTTTTAACCTGTTTCAGCTGGTCAGGATGGAGGTCGATAGCACAGGAACTGTCAGTCACGAAACGCTAGGCCTGATAGAGAAAGAACTCTCTATCACCCGAGACTCCTTAAAAGACATATCCACCATGGATAATCCAACGATTGAGAAGATAAAGGAGTTCCTCCTGAATCCCTAAACAGGGATTCGTCGTGATGCATTGGTGGAGGTGCTGCCGCAAACCCCGCTTGACTTCGAGCGCGCTCGAACTTTTACAGTCCCGCCCATGGCGTCCGACCTGACCATCAAGGCAGTGGCGACACGTCGCGGACTCAGCCTCCATACGCTGCGCTACAACGAACGCATCGGCCGGGGTTGCACATTACCGGCAGATCGAACACTCCCGCGCGCCTGACCAGCCAATTGAAGGCGCATAGCGGCGGCACGCTCAATGTCGGCGTGACACCCGCGAAAATCGTCGAGGTGATCATGCAGATGGCCGTCTATGCCGGCTTTCCGGCCGCCCTGAACGGCCTGTTTGCGGCCAAGGAAGTGTTTGCCGCGCATGGTGTGGCACTGCCCGCCTGAGCACCGGCCCGGCACGCAGCGGCAAATGCCGCGCCAAGGCGGGCCGGGTGCCGCCCGCCTCTGCTAAAATCGCGGGTCCGAATTTTTCGGCGCCCGCGACTTTCAGCGAGCGCCTGTCCCAGTGGAGAGTTTTGCCATGTACCAGTCCCCCCTCATCCAGGATCTGCACGAGCGCGGCCTGATCGCCCAGATCACCGACGCCGAGACGCTCGACAAGCTGCTGACTGAGGAATCGGTAACGCTCTATTGCGGCTTCGACCCGACGGCCGACAGCCTGCACCTCGGCCACCTGGTGCCGGTGCTCATTCTGAAACGCTTCCAGGAAGCCGGTCACAAGCCGATCGCGCTGGTCGGCGGCGCCACCGGCATGATCGGCGACCCGAGCTTCAAGGCGACCGAGCGCAAGCTCAACACGCCGGACGTGATTGCCAGCTGGGTCGGTAACATCCGCGAGCAGGTCAAGCCCTTCCTCAAGTTTGAAGGCGCCAACCCGGCCATCATGGCCAACAATTACGACTGGTTCGGCGGCATGAACTGCCTCGAATTCCTGCGCGACATTGGCAAGCACTTCTCGGTCAACGCCATGATCAAGAAGGAATCCGTGCAGCAGCGCCTGACCCGCGAAGACCAGGGCATCTCCTACACAGAGTTCTCCTACAGCCTGTTGCAGGGCTACGACTTCGCCGAGCTCTACAAGCGCCACGGCTGCGTGCTGCAGATCGGCGGCTCCGACCAGTGGGGCAACATCGTCGCCGGCACCGACCTGACCCGCCGCCTGCACCAGAAGCAGGTCTACGGCCTGACCCTGCCGCTGATCACCAAGGCCGACGGCACCAAGTTCGGCAAGACCGAATCCGGCGCCATCTGGCTCGACCCGAAAAAGACCTCGCCCTACGCCTTCTACCAGTTCTGGCTCAACACCAGCGACGCCGACGTCTACAAGTTCCTCAAATTCTTCACCTTTTTGCCGGTCGACCGTATCGCCGAGATCGAAGCCACCGACCAGGCCAGCGGCACCAAGCCGGAAGCCCAGCGCATCCTGGCCGAGGAAGCGACCCGCCTGGTGCACGGCGAAGTCGCGCTGATGGCGGCGCGGCGCATCACCGAATGCCTGTTCAGCGGTCAACTCGCCGATTTGACCGAAAACGACCTCGAACAACTCGCCCAGGACGGCATGCCCGGCGTCCAGATCGACAAGGCCAATGCCGGCCTGATCGACGCACTGGTCGCCGCCGGTCTGGCCAAATCGAAGTCGGAAGCACGCACCTTCATCCAGAGCGGCAGCGTCAGCATCAACGGCAACAAGGTCGAGGCGCTCGACCACGCGGTCAGCGGCGACGAGCTGCTCTACGGCCGCTTCACCATCCTGCGTCGCGGCAAGAAGAACTACGGCCTGATCAGCTGGCAGTAAGCCGGCCGGCCCGATACAACAACGGCGACCTGCGGGTCGCCGTTTTCATGTCAGCCCATCGGCGTGCACAGTTCGACGAGAAAGCCGTCGGGATCGGCGACGTAAGCCACGGTCTGGCCCCAGGGCATCTGCTCCGGCGCCTGCACCGCCTTGGCACCGGCCTGCAGCGCCTGCGCGTAGGCGGCCGGCACGTTCGGCGTGCTCAGCGCAATCTCGAAACACGGCGCCTCCGGGCGCGCCAGCTGCGGGTTCTTGCCCAGCGAGCGCATCAGTTGCCGCGACGAAAAGGCCAGTGTCGTGGTGCCGGTCGCCAGTTCGCCGAAATCGCCGGATTCGTGCAGGAATTTGCGCTCCAGCCCGAAGGCCGCGCTGTAGAAAGCGAGGCTTGCGGCGACATTTTCAACGTAGAGGATGGTGTAGGCGAGTTGCATGGCGTTGCTTCCGTGGTTACCGAATAGGCAGCAAGCATAATGGCTGACCGGGCGGCTGTCTTGGGCAAAAATGCTGTCTCACAGCGGTCGACCGCTAAAAACCGGGCAAAATAATGCCAAATGATTTAACGCCGAACCGGAGTCCGCCAAGCATGACCGCCAACACCCCGCCCGCACTCAATCTCACCGGCGTCGTCGCCTGCCACTGGCAAGACGTCCCGCCGCGCAGCATTCATCCCGGCTTCACGACCCGCCTGCTGTGGACCGGCGAGAACGGCCGCAAGGCCCTGCTGTTCGAAATCGCGCCCGGTGCCGTCTATCCCGAGCTCGACATCCACGCGCCCGGCGCCGAGGAGGTCTTCGTCGTCTCCGGCACCTTCTGCGACGGCCACACCAGCTATCCGGCCGGCAGCTTCATCCACAACCCGGCCGGCAGTTCGCACATCCCGCAGTCCGTCGAGGGCTGCGTGCTCTTCGTGTTCTTCCCGGAAGGCTAAGCGCTTCGCTTACGCCAAAGCCGCCGCCACCGCCCGGAAACTGGCCAGCCCGGCCTCCAGGTTTTCGATAATTTCGCCGGCCAGATCATCCGGTTCGGGCAGGTTATCGAGGTCGGCCAGGCTCTTGTCTTTCAACCAGAAAATATCCAGGCTGGTCTTGTCGCGGGCAACGATCTGCTCGTAGCTGAACTTGCGCCAGCGGCCTTCCGGGTTTTGCGTCTCGTGCCAGGTTTCGGCGCGCTCGAAGCGGTTCAGCGGCTGGTAGCAAGCGACGAAATCCTTCAAATCCTCGTAGCGCAGCGGCTTCTTTTTCAGCGTGTGGTGGATGTTGGTGCGGTAGTCGTAGACCCAGACTTCCCGCGTCCACGCTTCCTTCCTCGCCGGCTGGTTGTCGAAGAACAGCACGTTGGCCTTGACGCCGTTGGCGTAGAAAATCCCCGTCGGCAGGCGCAGGATGGTGTGCAGATCGGTCGTTTCGAGCAGCTTGCGGCGCACCGTCTCGCCCGCCCCGCCTTCGAACAGCACATTGTCCGGCACCACCACGGCGGCGCGGCCGGTGCTCTTCAACAGGCTCTTGATGTGCTGCACGAAATTGAGCTGCTTGTTCGAGGTCGTCGCCCAGAAATCCTGACGGTTGTAGGTCAGCGCATCGGTTTCCTGCTCGCCCTCCTCGTTGGTGAAGCTCATGCTGCTCTTCTTGCCAAAGGGCGGGTTGGCCAGCACGTAGTCGAAGGTCTGGGCCGGCGCAGCCACCAAGGCATCGTTCGGCGAAATCGGGCTGTCACCGTCGATCTCGCCGATGTTGTGCAGGAACATGTTCATCAAGGCGAGACGGCGCGTGCCGGCGACAATCTCGTTGCCGAAAAACGTCTCATGCTTGAGGAAAGCGCGCTGTTCGCTGTCCATACCCGGATAGGTGGCGACCAGAAAATCGTAGGCGGCGAGGAAGAAGCCGCCCGTACCGCAGGCCGGGTCGGCAATCGTCTTGTTCGGCAGCGGCCGCACGCATTCCACCATCGCCCGGATCAGCGGCCGCGGCGTGAAGTATTGCCCGGCGCCCGACTTCGTATCCTCGGCATTGCGCTCGAGCAGGCCTTCGTAGATGTCACCCTTGACGTCCGCCCCCAGCGTCACCCAACTGGTTTCGTCGACCATGTCGATCAGCCGCGACAGCTTGGCCGGGTCCTGAATCTTGTTCTGCGCCTTGGTGAAAATCTGCCCGAGCAACCCCGGCTTGTTGCCCAGTTCGCGCAGCGCCGTCACGTAATGCACCTCCAGCGCAGCCCCGCGCACTGCCTTCAGGCTACTCCAGCCGAGGTTTTCGGGAATGCCGATTTTGCGGTTGTAGGGCGGTCGACCGTATTCATCGGCCATTTTCAGGAAGATAAGATAAGTAAGCTGCTCCAGATAGTCGCCATAGCTGACCCCGTCGTCGCGCAGCGTGGTACAGAAGCTCCAGACACGGGAGACGATGGATGCGGTTGCGTTCATGAATTCAGGTTCTCTTTTTTGGCTTGCTGCTCACGCTCAAAACGAAAGTTAAGCGCGTAAATTTATGCGCCTCAGCGCGTAAAATCTTTCGTTATTTGAATAAGTAATTGTTTATTAAGTATTTCACCAAGCGGTAATTTATGCGCCAAGGCGCATAACAACCGGTCAACAGCTTTTCTCGGCGATCAGTCCTGGCTATGCATCGGCAACTGTAAATCAAGAAATTCGGCGTACCCGGAACGCCCACAACAACCTGATTTATTGGGTTTCTTTGCCATACGTTTCCCCAAGCAGCACCCATCGAATCAAAACAGGATCAAGAAATCACGCCCAGAATATCCTCGTTGCGATCATTCCTCACTCTCCAACAATCGCTGCCTGGCCATGGCAATGGACTGATGCAACTTAGCCTCCAGAATCTCGCGCGGCGGCAAAACCGTCAGGTAATCGGCAACGCGGATATTGCTCTGGTCCAGACGCATCAATTCGACATGCTCCTGATTCTTGCCGGTGCAAAGGATCAGGCCAATCGGCGTGTTCTCACCTTCCATCTGCTCGTATTTTTCGAGGTAGCGCAGATAAAGCTCCATCTGTCCTTTGTGCGCGGCCTCGAACTCGCCGATCTTGAGCTCCACCGCCACAAGGCATTTCAGGCGACGATGGAAAAACAGCAGGTCAATCCAGTAGTCCCGCCCGTCGATGACAATCCGCTTTTGCCGGGCCATGAACGCGAAGTCGCTCCCCAGTTCGATGATGACGCGCTGCAACTCCGCGAGGATCGAAGTCTCCAGATCCTTCTCCGAATAGCTGTCGGCCAAACCGAGGAAATCCAGCAGATAGGGATCGCGAAACGCCAGATCGGGCGACAGCTCGCCGCTCTCGCGCAGTTGCACCAATTCCTGCCGGATCGTTTCCTCCGGCTTGCGGGAAATGGCGGTGCGCTCGAACAACATCGAGCGCATGCGCTCCTGCAACTGACGAACGCTCCAGCCTTCCTGGCGACACATCGTCAGGTAGAAATCCCGTTTCAGCGCATCGTCCACCGGCAACATCAGGCGCAAATGCGACCAGCTCAATTGTGCACACAGCGTGTGCACAATCTCCGCCTCAGGGAAAACCTCAGCCATGCGCAGGCAGTCACGCAACTGGCGTGCGCCCCAGCCTCGCCCGAACTCCAGCGACAACTGCCCGGCCAGCGACTCGACCACCTGCTTGCCGTACTCGGCGCGCTCGCCCTGTAACACCTCATTGCGAATCCGCTGCCCGACCTGCCAGTAAAGCAGGCTCAACTCGCTATTCACCGCCTGCGCCACGCGGACGCGGGCGGAAACGATGAGCTGGCGGACATCGGCAAGCAGAAGACTCATGGCTGGCTCCCGGCAGAACGGCCACGGCGGGCCGGTTGGTTGGCGGAACGCGCGGTGCGGATGCGTTCGAGCAGGGTGGTGGCGGGTTCTTCGTTTTTGGCCTGTTTTACCAGTTGACCGTGGAAAGCCTTTTTCAGGATGGACTGGCGCAGCGCGTCGGCCTGTTGCAGCGCGGTGGCGAGGGTTAGTTCGAGTTGGTCGGCTTCGGAGAGTTTTTCAGCAAGCAGTTTTTCTATTTGTTGCTGTTCTTGCTCACTGCAAAGCGGATAGGCAAAACCTTCAACGGACTTGGTATTGAAGTGAATCAACGCAACCCCAACCATCTTTTGTTTTACGCGCCCCTGCGTTTGCCAGTTCATGTAGTAGGCCAACAAATGCGAGGAAACATGTCGCGGCGCTTTGACAATAACAAGGTCAGAGCAATTTGCCTCACCCAGATGCTCAGGGATCACACAAGAAACGCCAACAGAGCCTGACCGAACCACGACCACATCCCCCGCAGACAAGGCGGACTTGCTCAAGGACTGATGGAATCTTTCTGATACGAACTTTAAGCCTTCGGAATCAAAACGGTTTTCTCGAACATTCTGCGAACGCAAAAATGGCACCCCTTGTTCGATGTATTCGTTCTTCATAGGGCCTACGTAACCGACCGTTACTCGGTCGACCAACTCACCAACTCGAATCCATCCCCATCCTCCCGGCAATTCAGGCAACTCGGCGAGTTCTTCGGCAGTGAGCGGTGGCAGGAGCTTGGGGAATTTGGGTTTGGGGCCTGCTTGGCCGGCGGCTTGCCAGTCGGCGAGTTGTTGCTGGTAGCGGGCTTCGCGTTCGCGGGCGATGCGTTGTTGCAGGGCGGTGGCGGTTTCGAGCTGGTCGCGGTGGGCGGCGCGCCAGGCAGCGGTCAACTTGCCCTCGAAGGCATTTTTGAGCAGCGACTGGCGATAGACCTTGAGTTGTTCGCGGGCAGTTTTCAGGCTGGCCACGCCCTGATCGAGTTCGGAAAACAGTTCCTCGATCTTGGCGACGATGCGGTGTTGTTCAGCGGCGGGAGGCAGCGCGAAGGGAAATGAGGCCAACGCAACCGCTTCGATGCTCGCCACGGTAGTGCCATCTTTCGAGCACTTGCCAAGAATTTCACGCTGATTTGCCAACAACTGCCACGCAATGAATCTTGCGCTGATTTCGGGGGCCGGAACAAAAGCACGCATGTCCTGATTGATCGTCACTGGCAGATGGTTGATCGCTACGGGAAGGATGCGCGAAAGGATGCCAGAACGGACCACAACCAAAATGCTGCCCTCGGGAATCAGTGACAGTCTTGCCAAGGCTTTTTCGGAAACTAAATCTTCGCTTCCCCGTAAATCAAAAACCTTCATGTCCTTGGGCGAAACCCAAGGCACAGTTCCATCGCTCCATAAGGAGGCGTCAATTTTGGACGGTGTTGAGCCGCCAAAAGGTTGCGCAATGTCATTCAGGGTTGCAACACACCAGCTTTCTGGCAACGCAGCCGCACCCATCACGCCACCAACGCCTCATTCAGTTCATCCAGCAGCGGGTCCATGCCCTCGCCGAACAATTGCCACATCTTCCCCAGCCCGCCCTGACCAAAGGGAGGAAGCTCAAGATCGTTACGGTCGACGTGGCAGGAGTGGCAAATATGGTCGCGGAGCATGCGTAGCCAGTTCATCTGTTCTTCGTTGAATTTGTCGGTGCCGCCGGCGTGGTGCTGCATGATCCAGGTCTGGAAGTTCTTGCGCACGGTGTCGGCGAATGGGGTGATTTTGGCGTCCAGGCCGCAGACGCGGCGGATCAGGGCGACCAGCGCGGTCAGTTCCTATTCCGGCGGGGCGCCATTGTAGCTGTCCAGCTGGCAGTAGGCTTGCCAGATGCGCAGCGGGGCCAACTTCGGTTTGTCGGCCTTGAGCTTGTCGAGCACCTGGCGCACCAGCTTGAGCGTGACCTCGCGCCGCCGCCAGGGTTGGGCGAAGAAGATGCTGAGGGCTTCGATTTCGTCCCGGTTGGCGGCCAACCAGTCGGCGAATTCGCCGGTCAATGCTTCGGCGTTGGCGGCGCTGTCCTGGCTCCAGCCGGCGTAGGTCAGGTGATCGAGGGTGTCGTGGTCGATGGTCTGTTCTTTTTCGCGGCGGATGGTGTCGATCAGTTCGATGAATTCGCCGTTCATCAGCGCCGCGGCTTCGCCGACCAGTTGCTGCTGGGCTTGGTCGCGCAAGGTGTCGCCGGGGTCGTTGCCGATGGGTAATTCCGCCAGTTCGAGGGCGCGGGCTTCGATGAGGTCGCCGTCGATGGCGTTGAACAGTTTGCTGATCAGGTGGCTGAGTTCGACGCCGCCGGCCGCTTCGCGCAGACGGCGCTGGTCGTCGGCGTCGAGCTGCTTGTTGAGCCGGGCCAGGCGACCGGCCAGCGAGGAGACGCTGTCGGTGTCGCAGGCGCCCATCAGGATGCCCATCGCAAGATCCTTGAGCGGCACGCCGGGCTTGGTGATCAGCGGCTGACTGGCAGTCTTCAGCGATTTGGTGACGCCAATGGCGTCGACGATGACGTAGTGAGTCTTGGCGGTTTTGGCGCTGGGGGTGACTTTCTTGAGGTCGTCCATGTCCAGCGTGCGGGTGCCGCGACCTTTCATCTGCTCGAAGTAGTTGCGGCTTTTGACGTCACGCATGAAGAGCAGGCATTCGAGCGGCTTGACGTCGGTGCCGGTGGCGATCATGTCGACGGTGACGGCGATGCGCGGGTGGTATTCGTTGCGGAACTGGGCAAGGATGGATTTGGGGTCTTCGCCACGGTCGACCGTGCCATCGGGCAGTTTTCTGTCTTGCGTGGCGCGGTAGGTGACTTTCTTACAGAAAGCGTTGCCCTCGCCGAATTCCTCGCGCACGGTGTTGATGATGTCGTCGGCGTGGCTGTCGGTTTTGGCGAAGATCAAGGTCTTCGGGACTTCCTCGCGACCGGGGAAGATGGCCGGCAGGTTGTCGCGGAAGGCGCGGACGACGGTGCGGATCTGGTCCGGGTTCACGATGTCGCGGTCGAGTTGCTTGGCGGTGTAGGCGGCGTCTTCGTCCTGCTGTTCCCAACGCTTTTTGCGCGTCAGGCGTTCGCGCTTTTCGACCTGCTGCTGGGCGGCGATGACGCCGCCTTGCTGGGTGACCAGGGTGTCGATCAGGTAGATTTCATTGCCGACATTGACCCCGTCGGCGACGGCCTTTTCATGGCTGTAGTCGCTGACGACGTTCTTTTTGAAGAAGCCGTAGGTACGGTTGTCGGGCGTGGCGGTGAGGCCGATCAGGCTGGCGTCGAAGTAGTCGAGCACCTGCTGCCAGAGGTTGTAGATGCTGCGGTGGCATTCGTCGATGAAGATGAAATCGAAGAACTCGGGCGGGATTTTGGCGTTGTAGGCGACGGGCGCAGGCGCTTTCGGCTGGACCAGTTCGGCCGGGTTGATTTCTTCGGCGGCTTCGTCAAGTTCCTTGTCCTGCAACAGCGAATAGAGGCGCTGGATGGTCGAGATGCAGACGTCGGCGCCCTTGTCGACGAAGCTGCTTTTCAGGCGCTGGACGCTGTAAAGCTCGGTGAATTTGCGGTTATCGTCGATGGGCACATAGGCCATCATTTCCTGCTCGGCCTGCTCGCCGAGGTTCTTGGTATCGACCAGGAAGAGCACGCGCTTGGCGTCGGCGTGCTTCAACAGCCGGTAGATGCTGGTAATGGCGGTGTAGGTCTTGCCGGCCCCGGTGGCCATCTGGATCAACGCGCGCGGCCGGGCTTCGCGGAAGGACTGTTCGAGATTGGTGATCGCCGTTTCCTGGCAATCGCGCAGGCGCAGTTGGGCGGCCGGCAGATGCGCGGGGTTGAGCGGAGGCAACTCGGCGAGGCGGGCGCGCAGGCTTTCATCCTCGGTCAGCCAGTCGCGCAGGGTTTCCGGGCGGTGGAAGCTGAAGATTTCACGCGAACGTGGCTTGGGGTCGCGGCCATCGGTAAAGCGGGTGACGATGCCGGTTGCTTCGTAGAGGAAGGGCAGCGGCTGCTTGTTATTGACCCACTTGAGTTTGGCGGCGGCGTAGCCTTCGGTCTGCGTTTCGTGCACGGTCAGGTGCTGGCCTTCTTCCTCGCGCTTGGCTTCGATGACGCCGACCGCCTGCTTGTTGATGAAGAGCACGTAGTCGGCGGGACCGACGTCGGTTTGCCATTCGCGCACGGCGACACCGATTGCGGCAGCAAAATTGACCTTGTTCTTGGCTTGCACCACCCAGCCGGCGGCGCGCAGTTGCGCGTCGATGCGGTCGCGGGCTTGTTGTTCTGGATTCTGGTTTTCGGTCATCGGGGAACCGGCCTGTGCCGCATGGGTCAAGCTCGGCATGATATAGCGCCGCCCACAGCCATGCCAACCGAATGCTCAAGGCGGGTAACGCAGCCCCGCCTCAATCCACCCGATGCGCAAAGCGGCTGCAGTTGCGGCCGGCGCGTTTGGCGTCGTACATCGCGGCGTCGGCCTGGGCGATCAGCGATTCGATGTCTTCGGCGTCGTCGGGCAGGCAGGCGATGCCGATGCTGGCGCCGATCGAATAGCTCGCACCATCGATCAGGTAAGGCTCGGAGAGACGGGCGATGACCTTGTCGGCCATGCGGGTCAGGCATTCACGGTCGCGGACGTCGGTCAGCAGCACGACGAATTCGTCGCCGCCGAAACGCGCCACCATGTCGGCCTGACGGAAGCCTTCGCCGAGACGAACCGCAACTTGCTGCAAGACCATGTCACCGGCTTCGTGGCCGTGCCGGTCGTTGATCGGCTTGAAGCCGTCGAGGTCGATGAACATCAGGGCCAGACGGCCCTTCTGGCGCATGCTCAGGGCCACGGTCTGCTGCGCCCGCTTGAGGAAGGAAAGACGATTGGGCAGGCTGGTCAGCGTGTCGTGGTGCGCCAGTTCCGTCATGCGCAACTCCTTTTCCCTGACCCGGGCGACCAGGAAGTTGAAGCCATCGACCATGTCGCCGACTTCGTCATGGCGCACGCGCACCAGCGGCGCCAGCGGTGCCTCACCACTGGCCATCCGGTGCATCTGGCGGGCCGCCTCGCGCAAGGGCCGAAAGAGCCGGAACAAGACGGCGCCGAAAATCAGGATGACGATCACGCCGGCGACCGTGCCGATTTTCAGCAACATGCGGCGCGCCTCGTCGACCGAGCTGAAGGCTTCCGCCGTCGGCATGCGGGCGACGACGAACCAGTCGGCGGCATGCACACTGGCAACTCCGGCCAGTTCCTCGACGCCGGCCGCATTGACCGTCCGGCCAACGCCCCGCCAACCGGCCATCGCCCGGTCGTGCAGCGGATTGATGCCGGATGCCGGCGTCGGCTTCAGACGCATGTCCGGTTGCAGCGCCGTCACGAAGAGCTGATCCCGTGGCGAAACCAGAAGAAAGCCACCGGTCGAGCCTATCTTGTTGCCCTGGATCAGGTTGAGAAAACCCGGCGCATCGAGCGCCGTGGCACCGGCAATGATCGCCAGCACATGCCCCTGCGCATCGTGCACGGGCACCGCCATGGCGATGACTCCCTGATGCGAGATGCGCCCGACGGTCGGCTTGCCAATGGCAAAACCACCTTGATCGCGCGCCATCAGGAACCAGTCCAGCATCGCAAAGTTGAATTGTCGCCGCCCCGGCAAAACCGGGTAATCGGCCAGTGCGCCCCGGCCGTTGGGTGGCAGCACGGCAAGCCCGAGCGAAAAATGCGGCGCCAGCGCATGCCGCTCGGCCAGCCAGGCCTCGAGCGCCACCGGCTTGCCGAGCAGGGCAGGCGGCAATTGCCGGGCCAGGGTTTCGAGAAGAATCTTGCGCTGGTTGATTTTCTCGTCGATGTCCTTGGCCACGTAGCTCGCATCGGACAGCAGATGCGCCGAAACGGTCACTTCGATGCTGTCGTGCATGCTGGTGGAGAGCAGCGCAAAGCGAATAACCGTGCCGATCACGGTAATCAGCACGCCGACCAGGACGGCGCGAACGACAAGACTGTTGGCGAAACGACGAACTTGCATGTTGGGGGAGCTTTCCTGGCTGCGCTTGGGCGCATTATTTTCAACAATGTTACCAAACAAGGATGACTCGAACAGTCACGATTGATGCAGCTTTCCACCTCGCATACGAAATTGGCGAATCCAGGCGGTCGACCGCTGCGTCACATTTAAAACCCGACTTCACATTCGCTTCACAGGCCTTCACCCCGGCTTCGTCAACGGTTCACGCCGGCCGCCCAGACTGGCATCACTTTCAACAAGGGAGCCTGTCATGGACAAGAAACTGCTGTACAAGATGCTGGCCATCGGCCTGATGACCATCCTGCTGCTCATTCCGCTCGGCCTGATCGAGGACCAGATCCGGGCGCGCAGCAATCGCCAGAACGAGGTGCAGCAAAACATCGCCAACAGCGCGGCCGGCGCGCAGACGCTGAGCGGCCCGGTGATCGCCCTGCGCTACCACGAGGCGGTCGAGCCGGAAGTCAGCAAGGACCCGGAAAGCGGCCGCCTGATCCGGACCCCGCGCTACGTCGTCAAAACCCGCCTGCTGCCGCCGGAAACCCTGAACATCAGCGGCGAGGCCAAGGTCGAGGCGCGTAACCGCGGCATCTACCAGGCCCGCCTCTTCCACCTCAACCTGCAGGCCGCCGGCCGTTTCGTGATTGCCCCGCTCGGCGGCGAGGCCGGCGCGATCAGCAATGTCGAGGCGACGCTGATCCTCGGCCTGAGCGATCCGCGCGGCGTCGACAGCGACCCGGAAGTCAGCATCAACGGCCAGCGCCGCCGCTTTGCCTCGCCCAGCGGCAAGACGAAGAGCGACGCCGAACTGCCCATGCCGCAACTGAGCATCGCGCTCGGCAGCATCGACCCGGCCCAGGGCGCCACTTTCAATTTCAGCTTTCCGCTGCAGTTGACCGGTACGGAGCGCTTTGCCATCGCACCGAGCGGCGAGGCGAACAGCGTCCAGCTCAAGTCGGACTGGCGGCATCCCAATTTCGGCGGCCGCTTCCTGCCGCGCGAACGCCAGATCAGCGCCGACGGTTTCAGCGCGCACTGGGAGATCTCGCACCTGGCTCGCAATTTCGCCAACACGCTGAACCCGGCCAGCGGCGAAGTGCTCAGCGTCGACTTCGTCGACCCGGTCAATGTCTATCTGCAGGCCGAACGCGCCATCAAGTACGGCATCCTCTTCGTCGCGCTGACCTTCGCCGGCTTTTTCCTGACCGAGATCCTGCGCCGCTCGCCGATCCACCCCATGCAATACCTGCTGGTCGGCCTCGCGCTGGCGATCTTCTTCCTGCTCCTGATCGCACTTTCCGAGCATCTGCCCTTTGTCGTCTCCTACGGCCTGTCGTCCGCCGCCTGCATCCTGCTGATCGGCACCTACCTCGCCGGCGCGCTCGGCGGCACCCGCCAGGGCTTCGCCTTTGCCGGCGGCCTGACCGGGCTGTACGGCGTGCTCTACGGCGTCCTGCTCTCGGAAGACAACGCGCTGCTGATGGGCGCCATCCTGCTCTTCCTGGCGCTCGCCACCACCATGCTTGCCACGCGCCGCCTCGACTGGTACCGCATCGGCGCCAGCCTCAACCCGACCGTCGAGTAAGGCAAGACGATGTTGCGACCACTCTGTCGCCTGCTCCGCCCGGCCCCCGGCTGGGCGGCAGTTTGCCTGCTGCTCGGCGTCGCCTGGCATCTCAAGCATCCCTTGCTCCATGTCTGGCGCGCCTGGGAAACGCCGGCTCTGCTGCTGATCGGCATGACCGGCGCCGGGTTCGCCCTGCGCCGGCCCGGCGGCAACCGCCGCCTGCTCGGCATGGCGCTGCTCGCTCTGGTCGCGCTCACCCTGTACCGCGAGCTGGAATTCCAGTTGCAGCGCGCCAGCGTGCTAGCCGCCGATGCCGACATGCGCCGGCTGGGCAGGCATTTCATCGTCGGCTTCGAGCACTTCGACGATCTCGAGCCGCTCGCCGCGCGCGGCCTGATCGGCGGCATCTATCTGACCCGGCGCAATGTGCGCCACAGTTCGCCCGGCCTAGTCGCCGCTGCCATCGCCCGCTTGCAGCAGCTGCGCCAGCAGAACGGCCTGCCGCCGCTGATCGTCGCCGCCGACCAGGAAGGCGGCAGCGTGGCCCACCTCTCGCCGATGCTGGCCAACCTGCCGCCGCTATCCAGTCTGCTTGAGCGGGAAGGCGGCAGCCTGCATGAGCGGGCCCGCCGCTATGGCGAGGAACAGGGCGCCGGCCTGGCGCGGCTCGGCGTCAATCTCAATTTCGGCCCGGTCGTCGATCTGCGCCCGCAGCGGCCCGTCGCCGACGACATGCTGACCAACATCGGCGCCCGTGCCATCTCGGCCGATCCGCTGCTGGTCAGCGAAGTCGCCGACGGCTACATCACCGGCCTGAGCAACAACGGGGTGCGCGCGACACTGAAGCATTTCCCCGGTCTCGGCCAGGTGCGCCAGGATACCCATCTGAAGGCCGCCCGCCTCACCGCCACACCAACCGCGCTGGCGGCCGACTGGCTGCCCTTCCGCGCCCTGGGCGGGCAGCCGGCGACCGCGATCATGCTCGGCCATGTGACGCTGGACAGCATCGATCCGGCGCACGCCGCCTCGCACTCGGCCGCCGTGGTTGCCGGCCTGCTGCGCCGCGACTGGGGCTACGCCGGCATCCTGATTACCGACGATCTCAACATGGGCGCCGTCTATCAACGCGGCATCGGCCGGGTGGCCAGCGAAGCGCTTGCCGCCGGCGTCGACCTGGTCCTCGTTTCCTACGATCCGGACCAGTATTTCCGCGCCCTCTACGGCGCAGCACAAGCGCTCAAGGCCGGCAAAATCGGGCAAAAAACGCTGTCGACCGCCTGGCAACGCCTGGAAAGCTTCAACGCCACCCGGCAAGCACCGGCGATTGCCGGCAGCGATGCTAAAATCGCCACCCTTGTTTCCTACCCGCCCCATGATGCGCCAGCTGATTCTCGACCTGTTGCCGGAAAGCCCGCCTTCGCTCGACAACTTCGTCGCCGGCGGCAATGCGGAAACGGTCGCCGCCCTGACCGGCTGGCTGGCCGGCGAACGGCGTGACACCTCGTTCTGCCTGTGGGGCGAATCCGGTTGCGGCCGCTCGCACCTGCTGCAGGCGAGCACTTTCACGCTGGTCGATGCGGCGCTAGATCCGTCCCTGGGCAGCGCCCCGGCAGCCGAGCAGCTCGCGGTCGACAACGTCGATGCCTTGAACGAGGTCGGCCAGATCGCCCTGTTCAACCATTTCAATCGCCTGAAAATGAGCGACGGCATGCTGTTGACCGCCGCACCGCAGCCACCGGTCCACCTCGCGCTGCGCGAGGATTTGCGCACCCGCCTGGGCTCCGGCCTGATCTACCGCCTGCAGCCGCTGTCCGACGCCGAGAAGGCCGCCGCCGTCGCCGCCCAGGCGAAGGAACGCGCCCTCAAGCTGACGCCGGAAGTGATCGCTTACCTGATGCGCCACGCGCCGCGCGACATGCGCACGCTGTCGATGCTGGTCGTCGCCCTCGATCAATACACCCTCGAACAGAAACGGCCGGTCACCCTGCCGCTGCTGCGCGAACTGCTCAATATGGAAAACGCATGAACCTCGCTCTTTTTGACTTGGACAATACCCTCCTCTCCGGCGACTCCGATTTTGAATGGGCGCAGTTCCTGATCAGCAAGGGCGTCGTCGACCGCGAAGTACAGGAAGCCAAGAACGTCCAGTTCTACGAACAGTACAAGGCCGGCACCCTCGACATCCATGAATTCCTCGCCTTCCAGCTCGCCCCGCTCGCCCGTCACAGCCGCGCCGAACTCGATGCCTGGCACGCCGAGTACATGGAAAAGCACATCCGCCCGATCATGAGCAGCGAAGGCCTCGACGTCGTGCGCCAGCACCTCGACAACGGCGACCTGTGCGCCATCGTCACCGCCACCAACACCTTCGTCACCGGCGCGATTGCCCGCGCCTTCGGCATTCCGCACCTGATCGGCACGATCCCGGCGGTCGACGTGCAAACCGGGGCGTTTACCGGCGCGCCGAGCGGCGTACCGTCCTTCCGTGAAGGCAAGATCGTCCGCGTCGAAGCCTGGCTCGAATCGCTCGGCCTGTGGTGGGGCAGTTTCGAGGACAGCTTCTTCTACAGCGACTCGCACAACGACCTGCCGCTGATGGGCAAGGTCAAGACGCCGGTCGCGGTCGATGCCGATGAAAAACTGCAGGCGCACGCCGACGCGCATGACTGGATCTCGATCAGCCTGCGCAACGCCTGATGCTGAACATCCCCTTTCTCAGCCGCGAAGCTCCGCTCACCTTCCTCGCCCTCGGTTTTCTGCTGCTCCTGATCTGGCAGCCGCTGAAGCCGCTGCGCCGCTCGCTGATCAATACCAGCGTCTTTTTCGCCGCCTGCCTGCTCGGCGACCTGCTCGCCGGCCTCCTCCTTGCCGACCAGGCAATGACCGCCGCTGCCCGCTGGCTGCGCCAGATGAGCATTTTCGGCGAGGGCCTGGCGGTGATCCGCTTCGCCGGCCTTGCCCTGTTCAATGTCGCCCTGCCGCGCGTACGCATCCACATCGCCGGCATCCTGGCCGACATCCTGGTCATCATCGGCTACATCGGCTGGGGCTTCTTCCGCCTCAACCAGTCCGGCGTTGAACTGACCCACCTGTTCGCCACCTCCGCCATCCTGACCGCGGTGCTCGCCATCTCGATGCAGGACACGCTGGGCAACCTGCTCGGCGGCCTCGCGCTGCAGATGGACAACTCACTGGAAATCGGCGACTGGATCAGGGTCGACGACCTGTCAGGCCGGGTTACCGACATCCAGTGGCGTTACACCGCCCTGCTCACGCGCAACGGCGAAAAGGTCATCGTTCCCAACAGCCAACTGATGAAGGGGCGTTACTACATCATTTGCGACAAGAACAGCGAGCACCCGGCCTGGCGGCGCAGCATCGACTTCAACATCGACCTCGCGGTACAGCCCGGCCGCCTGATCCCGCTGATCGAGGCAGACATTGCCGCGGCGACGATCAGCAACGTCGCACCTGACCCGGCACCGAGCTGCGTGCTGATGAATTTCGGCCCCGGTTACGCCCACTACACGCTGCGCTACTGGCTGCACAACCCGCTGCCCGACGACCTCACCGACTCCGATGTGCGCACGCACGTACTCGCCACGCTGCAACGCAACGGCATCCGCCTCGCCACCGACGATCACACCATCCACCTCGTCGAGGAAGGTGCCGCACATCGCGAAGAGGTACAGAGCCGCGAATTGAAACGCCGCTTGCAGGCGATCAACTCGATCGAGCTGTTTGCCCGCTTCGATGACAGCGAAAAGCGCCATCTCGCCGAACACCTGATCAACGCGCCATTCGCGCGCGGCGACATCCTCACCCGCCAGGGCGCCATCGCCCACTGGCTGTACATCATCGTCAATGGCGAGGCCGAAGCCTGGTGGCAACCGCCGGAAGGCCCCCGCCGCCTGCTGGAAAAGCGTGGCCCGGGCAGCGTCTTCGGCGAAATCGGCCTGATGACCGGGGCGCCGCGCCGGGCCACGGTGATCGCGACCAGCAATGTCGAGGCCTACCGCCTCGACAAGGAAGGTTTCCAGGAAATCATCCAGCAGCGCCCCGAGCTGGCCGACAGCCTGTCCGGCATTCTCGAAGCCCGCCTGCAGCGCTTTGCCGAGCTCGAACATGGTTACCACCAGGGGCGCAACGAAGCACAGCAGAAAGTCCCGGGCAGTGCCGCAATCGGCAGGAAAATCCGCGAGTTCTTTGGTCTGGATTGATGCCAATTCGATGAAAAATCATCACTTTGCGGTAGAATCGCTTCTTTTCCGCAGCGCAGCAAGCGCTCAATGATCGGTAATAAGTGATCCGCAAATTCATTTCCCGCGTTCTAGGCGGCAAAAAACCCAGGGCCGGCCACCATGAGCCGGCCGTCATCCCCGTCTCCACCCACGGCATCACCCGCGACCGGATCAGTTCCGGCAGCCGGCGTGTTTGCGAAACCCTGCAGGAACACGGCCACAAGGCCTATGTCGTCGGCGGCGCCGTACGCGACCTGCTGATCGGCGCCGAGCCGAAGGATTTCGACATCGCCACCGATGCCACGCCGGAAGAAGTGCGTCGCCACTTCCGCCGCGCCCGCATCATCGGCCGCCGCTTCCAGATCGTGCATGTGATGATGGGCCAGGAAACCCTCGAGGTCACCACCTTCCGCGGCACCCTGGACGAGAAGACGAAAACCGACGAACACGGCCGCGTGCTGCACGATAACGTCTTCGGCAGCCATGCCGAGGATGCCGCCCGCCGCGACTTCACCGCCAATGCGCTGTATTACGATCCGGCCACCGAAGCGGTCATCGACTATCACCACGGCGTCGGCGATCTCAAGCAGAAAACCCTGCGCATGATCGGCGAGCCGCGCACCCGCTACCGCGAAGACCCGGTGCGCATGCTGCGTGCCGTGCGTCTCGCCGCCAAGCTCGGCCTGTCGATCGACCCGGAAGCCAAGAAGCCTATCCGCGAGATGGCCGTGCTGCTCGAAAACGTGCCGGCTGCCCGCCTCTTCGACGAAATGCTCAAACTGCTGACCTCGGGCCATTCCGTCAAGTGCATCACCCAGTTGCGCGACGAAGGCCTGCATCACGGCCTGCTGCCGCTGCTCGACGTCATTCTCGACCAGCCGATGGGCGAGAAATTCATCATGCTCTCGCTCGCCAACACCGATGCCCGCGTACGCAAGGGCAAGGGCATCTCGCCCGGTTTCCTGTTCGCGACACTGCTCTGGCACGAAGTGCTGGCACACTGGGAAAAGCTCAAGAACAAGGGCGAAGCCAAGATCCCGGCGCTTTACCAGGCCATGGACACGGTGCTCGACGTGCAGGGCGAAAAGCTCGCCATCACGCGCCGCATCGCCGGCGACATCAAGGACATCTGGGCCCTGCAACCGCGCTTCGAACAGCGCGCCGGCAAGCGCCCCTACGCCCTGCTCGAGCAGCCGCGCTTCCGCGCCGGCTACGACTTCCTCGTGTTGCGCGCCGAGTCCGGTGAGCTCGACATGGAAGTCGCGGACTGGTGGACGCGCTTCCAGGCGGTCGACGGTGAAGAAAGGGCAGAAATGCTGCTGCCGGAACAGGCTGCCGACAAGAAACGCCGCCGCCGGCGCAAGAAGCCTGCGGCCGCGGGCGGCGAATCCAGCAGCGCCGAATGAACCTCGCCTACGTCGCGCTGGGCGCCAACCTCGGCGACCCGGCGAGCACCGTCCGCGCTGCCTTCGGTGCCCTGGCCAACCTGCCGGAAAGCCGCGTCGTGCATACCTCGTCGCTGTACCGCACGGCACCGGTCGGCCTTGCCGACCAGCCCGACTTCATCAACGCCGTCGCTGCACTGGAAACAACGCTGGCGCCGGAAAGCCTACTCGACGCGCTGCTCGACCTGGAAAACCGCTTCGGTCGCCTGCGTGCCGAGAAAAACGGCCCGCGCACGCTCGATCTCGACCTGCTGCTCTACAACGACCAGTTTCTCGACCTGCCGCGCCTGCAATTACCGCATCCGCGCCTGCACCTGCGCGCCTTCGTCCTGCAGCCGCTGGCTGAAATCTCCCCCGACCTGGTCATCCCCGGCCGCGGCAGCATCGCTGCCTGGCTGCCGGCCGTCGCCAACCAGGGCATCGTCCGCCTGTGAATTTCCCTGGTTTCAACCTGCCGGTTCTCTGGCAGACGGTGATCCTGCTTGCTT
Source organism: Quatrionicoccus australiensis (assembly GCF_020510525.1). Taxonomy (NCBI): domain Bacteria; kingdom Pseudomonadati; phylum Pseudomonadota; class Betaproteobacteria; order Rhodocyclales; family Azonexaceae; genus Quatrionicoccus; species Quatrionicoccus australiensis. Next base: position 1,180,375 of record NZ_CP075188.1, on the reverse strand, counting down.
TGTCGAATGTCTTCATGACTTTCGCCTGGTATTCGCACCTGAAAAACCTCAATGACAAGCCGTGGTGGATTGCCGCGCTGTTTTCCTGGGGCATCGCACTGTTCGAGTACCTGATCCAGGTGCCGGCCAACCGCATCGGCCACACCGAGATGAGCCTCGGCCAGCTCAAGATCCTGCAGGAAGTCATCACCCTCGCCGTTTTTGTGCCTTTCGTGATTTTTTACATGGATCAGCCGCTGAAGCTTGACTACCTGTGGGCTGCCCTGTGTATCCTAGGCGCTGTCTATTTCGTTTTCAGGACCTGAATGTCTGCACAAGTCGTCACCCGCCGCCTGACCCAGGCCGACCTCGCCAAGCTCTACCAGGCGGGCGAAAAGGTCAGCATGTTCACCTGCTACGACGCCAGCTTCGCCCGTCTGCTCGACGGTGCCGGCGTCGAGACGCTGCTGATCGGCGACTCGCTGGGCAATGTCATCCAGGGACATGACACGACGCTGCCGGTCACTGTCGCCGACATCGCCTACCACACCGCCGCCGTCAAGCGCGGCAGCGACCGCCCCTTCATCATCGCTGACATGCCCTTCGGCAGTTACCAGGAATCGCCGGAACAGGCCTTCCGCAATGCGGTGACCCTGATGGCCGCGGGCGCCCAGATGGTCAAGCTCGAAGGCGGCCAGGAAATGGCAGCCACGGTCGAATTCCTGACCCACCGCGGCATCCCCGTTTGCGGCCATCTCGGCCTGACGCCGCAGTCGGTGCATGCGCTGGGCGGTTACAAGGTCCAGGGCAAGGGCGAAGCCGCCGCGCAACGCCTGAAGGATGATGCGCAGGCCCTGCAGCGTGCCGGTGCGACCATGCTCGTGCTGGAAGCGATCCCGGCCCAGCTGGCGAGCGAAGTCACCGCCGACCTCAACATCATCACCATCGGCATCGGCGCCGGCCGCGACTGCTCCGGCCAGGTACTGGTGCTGCACGACGCCTTCGACATCCCCCCCGGCAAGAAGGCCAAGTTTGTCCGCAATTTCATGGATGGCGCCAGCAGCATTGCCGATGCCGCCAGCCGTGCCGTTGCCGCCATCAAGGATGGCAGCTATCCGGGTCCGGAACATACCTACGCCGGCTAATTTCGCAGCGAGTATTCACATGCAAATCCATTCCAGCATCGCCGACCTGCGTGCGGCGCTCAAGGGACGCGGCCGCGTTGTTTTCGTGCCGACCATGGGCAACCTGCACGCCGGTCACATCAGCCTGATGACCCAGGCGCGCGCCCATGGCGACACCGTGGTTGCCAGCATCTTCGTCAATCGCATCCAGTTCGGCCCGAACGAGGACTTCGACAAGTATCCGCGCACCTTCCAGGCCGACTGCGACAAACTGGCCGCCGCCGGCGTTGACGTGCTGTTCGCACCGACCGAGGCTGACCTCTACCCCGAGCCGCAAGAATATCTGGTTGAGCCACCGGCCATCCAGAACATCCTCGACGGCGAATTTCGCCCCGGCCACTTCCGCGGCGTCGCCACCGTGGTCCTCAAGCTGTTCAACATTGTCCAGCCACAGGCTGCACTGTTCGGCAAGAAGGATTACCAGCAGCTGATGGTGATTCGCAACATGACGCGCCAGCTGGCCCTGCCGATCGACATCATCGGCGGCGAAACGGTACGCGCCGAGGACGGCCTGGCCCTTTCATCACGCAACGGTTACCTGACAACGGAGCAACGCGCCGAGGCGCCGCGCCTGTATCGCGAGCTGAACCGCATTCGCGACGCCCTGCGCAATGGCGAAACCGACATCGCGAAACTGGAAAAAGGCACGCTGGATGCGTTGACCGCTGCCGGCTGGCAGAGCGATTATGTTGCAGTGCGACAACAGTCCGACCTGTCTATGCCGAAAGGCGTAGACGCCCCAATGGTCGTGCTTGCCGCCAGCCGACTGGGAACAACACGGCTCATTGATAACATTGAGATTTGACGCCCTTCCGCCGGGCATAAAAAGATCGTTGACAGCGGTTTTGTAGGGGCTACAATTCGCATCCCCCAACCATCTGGATGAGTGAAACCATGCAGAGAACAATGCTGAAATCCAAGTTGCATCGCGTGACAGCAACCCACGCCGACCTGCACTACGAGGGTTCCTGTGCCATTGATGAAGACCTGCTCGAAGCCGCCAACATCAAGGAATACGAACAGATCGACATCTGGAACGTAAACAATGGCGAGCGTTTCACCACCTATGCAATTCGTGCTGAACGTGGTTCTGGCGTCATCTCCGTCAACGGCTCGGCTGCCCGCCGTGCTGCACCTGGCGACATCCTGATCATTGCGACCTTTGCGGTCTATAACGAAGTCGAACTGGCCAAGCACGAGCCGGAGCTGATTTACGTTGATTCGCAGAACCGCATCGTCCGTCGCGGCCACAAGATCCCGGTGCAAGCCGCCGCCTGATCCTGTCGTTCGCCGGACCCGAAAAAACCCGCCCTCCGGCGGGTTTTTCTTTGTGTACAATGCCCCGCAGAATTTCATAAAAACACTGGAGACAAACCATGGGCGTTGTTTTCGCCAAGACCCCGAAGGGGCATGACGAAATCGCCACCAAGGCCGGGGGGCTGACGCCCCGCGTCCGACGGGTGCTGATTTTTGTGGATGGCAAACGCAGTGTCGACGAATTGCGCGGCATGCTGCAATCCGACGACTTGCAACACACCTTGGGCATGCTGGAGGAGGAAGGCTACATCGAACTTGCCGGCCTGACCGACAAGGGCGGGCAGAATGTGGCCGTACAGGCGCCGCTGCCATCGATTACCGCCTTTCGCGAATTGCCGGGCGACCACGACCCGGTCGACCTGCAGCGGGCACGCAATTTCATGACCAACACGCTGAAAGCCTTCAACGGCACACTCGGTGCAAGTTCGCTGCTCGACCGCATCGAGGAGGCGGCCGGCCATGCGGGTCTGCGGGCGCTCTACGACGAGTGGTATCACACCATCGTGATGACACGTGAAGGCAAACGCGAGGCCGAATCGCTGCGCAGCAAGCTGCTGCAGGTGATCTGAGGACGGCAGACAAAAAAAGGGCAGCTCGCGCTGCCCTTGCTGCATCTCCGGGGAGGCTCAGCTCTCTGCAGCCTCGCTCGCCTTCGGCTTGCGTGCCCGCGGGGTACGGGCCGGACGCTTAGCATCCTTGGGCTTGGCCGGGCTCTTCTCGCCGTCCTTGGCCTTGCGGCTGGCCGCCTTTTTCTCCTTCGGCGCAGGGTCGACCGCTGCCGCCACCTCGACTGCCACCGGCATGTCGACCTTAGCCGGCTCGGCAGCCTTGCGCGGCCTGCGGGCACCACGCCGCGGCTTGGCCTCGACGCTTTCTGCTGACTCCGGCGCAACGGGTGCCACGGCGGCGGCTTCGCTCACCGATGCCGGCGCTTCGAGCGCGGCAAGCTCGACAGCCTCGTTCGCAACGACGACTTCCGCCTGAGCCGTTCTGTCCTTGCCGTTGCGCGAACGGCGACCACCGCGGCGACGCGGATTGCCGGAAGTCTCGACTTCGGACGCTGGCGTTTCGGTTTTTGCCGTTTCCGTGACGTCGACCGCTGGCACTTCGGCGACGGCAGGGACTTCGCCGGCACTCTCTGTTTCAGCAACGGCCGGACGCTGTGGCGCACGGAAAACATAGGCCCCCTTGTCGTCACGGCCGAAGCCGAGCAAACCGCGGCCGGCCGCTTCTTCCAGCAGGTTGCCGAAAGAGCGGAAGCCGTAATAGTTTTCGTTGAAACCGGGGTTGCGGCGCTTGACCACTTCCTTGAGCACCGAAGCCCAGATGCGCTCGCTCTCGCCGCGATCGGCGATCAGGTCGACGAAGGTGGTGGAGACGATATCGACCGCCTTGCTCTTGCGCTCTTCCTGCTTTTCGCTGCGCTTGGCTTCTTCTTCCGGCGAACGCTTCTCGCGCTCGCGGCGCTGGCCGCCACGGCTGGAGTCGCGGTCGCGCACGAGGTCGTCGTAGTAGATGAATTCGTCGCAATTGGTGACCAGCAGGTCGGAACAGGACTGTTTGACGCCGACGCCGATCACCCGCTTGGCGTTTTCGCGCAGCTTGGAAACCAGCGGCGAGAAGTCGGAATCGCCGGAGATGATCACGAAGGTATCGACGTGCGACTTGGTGTAGCAGAGGTCGAGCGCATCAACCACCATGCGGATGTCGGCCGAGTTCTTGCCGGACTGGCGCACATGCGGGATCTCGATCAGCTCGAAATTGGCCTCGTGCATCGCGGCCTTGAAGCCCTTGTAACGCTCCCAGTCGCAATAGGCCTTCTTGACGACGATGCTGCCCTTGGCGAGCAGACGCTCGAGAACCGGGCGGATATCGAATTTTTCGTACTGGGCGTCACGGACGCCAAGCGCGATATTTTCGAAATCGCAGAACAGCGCCATGCTGACATTATCGTTGGGTGCGGCCATGAAGTTCATCCAGAGAGAGGGTGACGGAGTATACCGCCAGCGGGAGTATCTCCGACGGTGATCCGCATCTAGTCCGAAAGAGGTATTGCTCGCCGGACGGGGCAATGCCACCATCCAGCGACACTTTCCAGCGAGCTCCCATGGCAGCCAATCCGCGTATCAACATCGAGGCCCTTCTTTCCCACCTGCCACTGTTCAACGGCCTGGCGCCGGAGGAAATTGCCCGCATTGCCGCCTCCGCGCGCGAAAGCCAGGCGGCAAAGGGCGACATCCTGTTTCACAAGGGCGACCCCTGCACCGGCTTTCACCTGCTGGTCTACGGCCAGATCAAACTGGCTTTCACTTCGTCGCAAGGCAACGAGAAGGTCGTCGAAATCATCAGCCAGGGACAAAGCTTCGGCGAAGCCATCATGTTCATGGACAAGCCCTACATCGTCTTCGCCCAGGCCCTCAGCGACTCGCTGCTGCTGCACATCCCCAAAGCCGTGATCTACGCCGAACTGGAGCGCGACCCCCGCCTCTGCCGCAAGATGCTGGCCGGCATGGCGGTGCGCCTGCACCAGTTGATGAACGACGTCGAATCCTATTCCCTGCGTTCCGGCAAGCAGCGCATCATCGGCTACCTGCTGCGCGACATTCCGGAAGATGCAACGGCAGATAACGACATTGCCGTCACCCTGCCGACCAGCAAGGGCATCATCGCCTCCCGCCTGAACCTCACCCAGGAACACTTTTCCCGCATCCTGCATGAACTGAGCGAACTCGGGCTGATTGTCGTCAAGGGACGCAAGATCTGCATTCCCGATGTCGCTGGCTTGCGGGCACACGATAGTTGAAGACGGGCCAGCCGGTTCAATTCGCAGACAACTAAAAATAAAAAAAGGGGCGGAAAAACCGCCCCTCAGACCGCTGACAAAGCCTCCAAGCGATTGGGGGCTTTATTTTTTTATAATGCAGGCATGCTCAAGCCTGCCTACCCTGCCCAAACGGAACTGGAGATGGTGACGTTGGAGCAATTGGTCCCGAAAGACCACTTGCTCCGGCTGCTCGACCAGCACATCCGGTTTGATTTCATTCGTGAAGCGACCCAGCACCTGTATTGCGAGAACAATGGCCGACCGGCGATTGATCCGGTGGTGTTGTTCAAGATGCTGTTCATTGGCTACCTGTTCGGGATTCGCTCCGAGCGACGGCTGGTGAAGGAAATCGAGGTCAATGTGGCTTACCGCTGGTTTCTCGGCTTTCGGCTGACGGACAAAGTGCCGGATGCCTCGACGCTGTCGCAGAATCGGCGTCGCCGCTTTGTCGGGACGGACATTGAGCAACGCATCTTTGACGGGATTGTCGAGCAAGCCATTGAGCACAAGCTGATTGGCGGGCGGGTGCTTTACACGGACAGCACGCATCTGAAGGCGAATGCCAACAAACGGCACTTCGAGGTGCATCAGGTCGAGCAAACGCCGGCGGCCTATTTGGCCGAGCTGGATGCAGCCATCGAAGCGGATCGTGCCGCCGCGGGCAAGAAGCCGCTCAAGCGTGATGACGATGATTCGACACCGCCACTGAAGGAGGTCAAGGTCAGCACGGTCGATCCCGACGCAGGTTTCATGGCCCGCGACAACAAGCCGACCGGCTTCTTCTATCTGGATCACCGGACTGTCGATGGCGTGCATGCCCTGATCGTCGATACCCATGTCACGCCGGGCAATGTCCATGACAGCCAGCCCTATCTGGCCCGCCTGGACCGGGTCATGGAGCGCTTTGATCTGGCCGTGGGCGCCGTCGGGCTCGATGCCGGGTATTTCACCCCGCAAGTCTGCAAGGGCATTCTCGAGCGGGCACTGTTCGGGGTGATGGGCTACAAGCGACCCACACACCGCGATGGCTATTTCTACAAGCGGGACTATCTCTACGATGCGGTCCAGGACTGCTACCGCTGCCCGGCCGGGGAGGTTCTGCCGTACCGGACGACCAACCGGCTGGGCTATCGGGAATATGCCTCGAATCCCGCCCGTTGCGCTGATTGTGGCGTGCGCGGGCAGTGCACGCAGAGCCGGAATCATCAGAAGCTCGTGACCCGGCATCTCTGGGAAGGTTTCAAGGAAGCGATCAACGCCAATCGCCTGAGCGACCTGGGCAAACGGCTGTACGCCCGGCGCAAGGAAACAGTGGAGCGCAGCTTTGCCGATGCCAAGGAGTTGCACGGCCACCGTTACGCCCGCTTCCGCGGCTTGGCCAAGGTGCAAGCGCAGTGCCTGCTCTCGGCGGCCTGTCAGAACATGAAGAAGATGGCCCTGTTGCTGGCCCGCAAGGCGGCAGCCTTATTGGCCAAAATCCTCGGGCAGGCCCTGTTTGCGGCCGACTTCGCCCGCAATTACCTGCCGATGGCGCTCCACCACGAGAATTCCAGAATCCGCCTTGTTTCGGCCTGAATCCGAAAAACGCCCGAATTCCAAAACAGAAAAACAAAACCCCCGAAAAATCGGGGGTTCGTCAGCAGTCTGAAGGGGCGGAAAATCCGCCCCTTTTTGCTAACTCTAAAGACTATCAATCAACAATCAGCTTGCCATTGGTCAGCAGATTCTGAATAACCGTTGCATCATTGGTTCCGGTTGCACCCAAATCAACCCCTTGCAGGATGATGGTCTGATTGACAGTTGCACTACCGGTCGCATGAACGCTAAGCGTCGTGTTACCAGTGCCAGAGTCATAGGTGAAGTGCAGGAAGTTAGCAAGGTTTCCAGCATTCGTCCCGGCATGAGACTCGCCAACCAGCAGGTCACGCAGGTCAAGAATATCCGTACCCGCAGCACTGCCGAAGCCGACAACATTATCACTACCGGTTTCACCCAGATTCCACTTCAGCACATCAACACCAGTGCCGCCAGTCAGGGTATCCGTACCGGCACCACCAACCAGCACATCGTTGCCCGCACCGCCAACCAGGGAGTCATTGCCGGCGTAGCCCATCAACATCTCGTTGGCAGCCGTACCTGTCAGCGTATTGGCGGCAGAACTACCTTCGATATTCTGATACCCGCCAACATTGATGGTCAGGACGCTGTGCGAGGCGTCACCATCGTTGTCAGTTACCGTATAGCCATAAGTTATCGACAACGATTGACCCGCAGTCAGAGAATTACGTGTCGCATCATTCATGACGAAGGTGTAGCTTCCGTCAGAATTACCGACGAACGATCCGTAGGTGCTGGTAACCGCATCCCAAACAACGTTCGTCGCCGAGGCATCTGCACCATTTTCATGCAGAACATTCCCGGTAGCCGACGGCAAGGCATCGGTTGTCACGATGGATCCATACACACCATAGACATTGGAAGCACTCTCGTTGGTATAAATGGTATTCACGACATTACCGGAGGAATCCCGGAAACCATCAAGCTTAACCACGTAGGGTTGCCCATTGATATTCACTGACACTGATTGAGTCGGCAAAGTGATGATGTCGCGATTTTGATCGGCAGTACCGGTATTGGGTGTCTCCGTATGGGTGAGATGGACAGTGAACGAGACAGGTGTCGAGATTCCGTTGATCACAACATCCATCGTCATGATCAAATCGGTTCCGGTCAGCGAGCCACCTGAAACAGGGAAGTTGTTATGGGTGAAATCAGCCAGCTTGATCAACGTGCCTTGCTGTACAACTGTCCCAGCCGCACTGGTATATGCGGTGTTGTCGACCAACGTATAGCCGGACCTCGAACCACCATTCTGTGCAGTACCCCAGGTAAGCGTATCAACGTAAGCATCGGCATCGGTATTTCCCGTCGTACCCGTACCACTCGAATAGGTTGAATTCTGCCAACCAGCCTTCAAGTCATTGACATTGATGAGATCGACGCCGACATAGATGTTATTGGAAGCATCATGCGTGACCGGCGCATCATCAACGATATTGATCTTGACCGAAGACGCAGCCGTATCACCATCAGTATCAGTTACGGTAACGGCAATAGACTCGACATAGCCAGAAGTCGTCGCACCGGCCTGAGTATCGTTATCGACATTAGTTTGCAACAGATAGGAGTAGTTGACCGTACCACCCTGCGTATTGCCAGAGTAGCCCGTCAAGGTCAGCGCACCATAAGGCGTATCAACCACAACAGGGAAGGTAGCTGCCGTCTGCAGTTGGGCGAGGGAAAGAATCGTACCGCCAACATTTAGCGACGAAACACCGTCAATTGCCTGAATGGCGAAGGTTCCAGTTTGCGTCAGTGCTGCCGCATCAGGGGAAGTTCCGGCGGACAGATTCTTTTCGTACACCGTTTCATCACCAGTTGCGACGCCAATACCCGTCACACCAATCGGATCGTCTACCGGCGTGATGTCCAACGTTGCCGAACCAGCCACGCTCTTCGGATCCGACACACCATTCGTCGTACCGTTGTCCGTGATCGTGTAGCTGAAGCTGACATTCGTGTCGTCGTTCAGCGCCGGCGTGTAGGTCCAGGTGCCATTGCCGTTGTTCACCAGCGTGCCGTTGCCGCTCGTGATCGTCAGGTTCGACGCCGTCAGCGTGTTCCCTTCGACATCCGCTGCATTGCCCAGCAACTGGGCCTGCGTGATGACCCGCGCACCGCTGTCTTCCGCAATCGCCGTCAGCGTGACCGGCGTCGTCGTTGGCGCGTCATTCACCGGCGTGATGTCCAGCGTTGCCGAACCAGCCACGCTCTTCGGATCCGACACACCATTCGTCGTACCGTTGTCCGTGATCGTGTAGCTGAAGCTGACATTCGTGTCGTCGTTCAGCGCCGGCGTGTAGGTCCAGGTGCCATTGCCGTTGTTCACCAGCGTGCCGTTGCCGCTCGTGATCGTCAGGTTCGACGCCGTCAGCGTGTTCCCTTCGACATCCGCTGCATTGCCCAGCAACTGGGCCTGCGTGATGACCCGCGCACCGCTGTCTTCCGCAATCGCCGTCAGCGTGACCGGCGTCGTCGTCGGCGCGTCATTCACCGGCGTGATGTCCAGCGTTGCCGAACCAGCCACGCTCTTCGGATCCGACACACCATTCGTCGTACCGTTGTCCGTGATCGTGTAGCTGAAGCTGACATTCGTGTCGTCGTTCAGCGCCGGCGTGTAGGTCCAGGTGCCATTGCCGTTGTTCACCAGCGTGCCGTTGCCGCTCGTGATCGTCAGGTTCGACGCCGTCAGCGTGTTCCCTTCGACATCCGCTGCATTGCCCAGCAACTGGGCCTGCGTGATGACCCGCGCACCGCTGTCTTCCGCAATCGCCGTCAGCGTGACCGGCGTCGTCGTCGGCGCGTCATTCACCGGCGTGATGTCCAGCGTTGCCGAACCAGCCACGCTCTTCGGATCCGACACACCATTCGTCGTACCGTTGTCCGTGATCGTGTAGCTGAAGCTGACATTCGTGTCGTCGTTCAGCGCCGGCGTGTAGGTCCAGGTGCCATTGCCGTTGTTCACCAGCGTGCCGTTGCCGCTCGTGATCGTCAGGTTCGACGCCGTCAGCGTGTTCCCTTCGACATCCGCTGCATTGCCCAGCAACTGGGCCTGCGTGATGACCCGCGCACCGCTGTCTTCCGCAATCGCCGTCAGCGTGACCGGCGTCGTCGTTGGCGCGTCATTCACCGGCGTGATGTCCAGCGTTGCCGAACCAGCCACGCTCTTCGGATCCGACACACCATTCGTCGTACCGTTGTCCGTGATCGTGTAGCTGAAGCTGACATTCGTGTCGTCGTTCAGCGCCGGCGTGTAGGTCCAGGTGCCATTGCCGTTGTTCACCAGCGTGCCGTTGCCGCTCGTGATCGTCAGGTTCGACGCCGTCAGCGTGTTCCCTTCGACATCCGCTGCATTCCCCAGCAACTGGGCCTGCGTGATGACTCGCGCACCGCTGTCTTCCGCAATCGCCGTCAGCGTGACCGGCGTCGTCGTCGGTGCATCATTGACCGGCGTGATGTCCAGCGTTGCCGAACCAGCCACGCTCTTCGGATCCGACACGCCATTCGTCGTGCCGTTGTCCGTGATCGTGTAGCTGAAGCTGACATTCGTGTCGTCGTTCAGCGCCGGCGTGTAGGTCCAGGTGCCATTGCCGTTGTTCACCAGCGTGCCGTTGCCGCTCGTGATCGTCAGGTTCGACGCCGTCAGCGTGTTCCCTTCGACATCCGCTGCATTCCCCAGCAACTGGGCCTGCGTGATGACTCGCGCACCGCTGTCTTCCGCAATCGCCGTCAGCGTGACCGGCGTCGTCGTCGGTGCATCATTGACCGGCGTGATATCCAGCGTTGCCGAACCAGCCACGCTCTTCGGATCCGACACACCATTCGTCGTACCGTTGTCCGTGATCGTGTAGCTGAAGCTGACATTCGTGTCGTCGTTCAGCGCCGGCGTGTAGGTCCAGGTGCCATTGCCGTTGTTCACCAGCGTGCCGTTGCCGCTCGTAATCGTCAGGTTCGACGCCGTCAGCGTGTTCCCTTCGACATCCGCTGCATTCCCCAGCAACTGGGCCTGCGTGATGACTCGCGCACCGCTGTCTTCCGCAATCGCCGTCAGCGTGACCGGCGTCGTCGTCGGTGCATCATTGACCGGCGTGATGTCCAGCGTTGCCGAACCAGCCACGCTCTTCGGATCCGACACGCCATTCGTCGTGCCGTTGTCCGTGATCGTGTAGCTGAAGCTGACATTCGTATCGTCGTTCAGCGCCGGCGTGTAGGTCCAGGTGCCATTGCCGTTGTTCACCAGCGTGCCGTTGCCGCTCGTAATCGTCAGGTTCGACGCCGTCAGCGTGTTCCCTTCGACATCCGCTGCATTCCCCAGCAACTGGGCCTGCGTGATGACCCGCGCACCGCTGTCTTCCGCAATCGCCGTCAGCGTGACCGGCGTCGTCGTCGGTGCATCATTGACCGGCGTGATGTCCAGCGTTGCCGAACCAGCCACGCTCTTCGGATCCGACACGCCATTCGTCGTACCGTTGTCCGTGATCGTGTAGCTGAAGCTGACATTCGTGTCGTCGTTCAGCGCCGGCGTGTAGGTCCAGGTGCCATTGCCGTTGTTCACCAGCGTGCCGTTGCCGCTCGTGATCGTCAGGTTCGACGCCGTCAGCGTGTTCCCTTCGACATCCGCTGCATTCCCCAGCAACTGGGCTTGCGTGATGACCCGCGCACCGCTGTCTTCCGCAATCGCCGTCAGCGTGACCGGCGTCGTCGTCGGTGCATCATTGACCGGCGTGATGTCCAGCGTTGCCGAACCAGCCACGCTCTTCGGATCCGAAACGCCATTCGTCGTGCCGTTGTCCGTGATCGTGTAGCTGAAGCTGACATTCGTGTCGTCGTTCAGCGCCGGCGTGTAGGTCCAGGTGCCATTGCCGTTGTTCACCAGCGTGCCGTTGCCGCTCGTGATCGTCAGGTTCGACGCCGTCAGCGTGTTCCCTTCGACATCCGCTGCATTCCCCAGCAACTGGGCCTGCGTGATGACCCGCGCACCGCTGTCTTCCGCAATCGCCGTCAGCGTGACCGGCGTCGTCGTCGGTGCATCATTGACCGGCGTGATGTCCAGCGTTGCCGAACCAGCCACGCTCTTCGGATCCGACACACCATTCGTCGTACCGTTGTCCGTGATCGTGTAGCTGAAGCTGACATTCGTGTCGTCGTTCAGCGCCGGCGTGTAGGTCCAGGTGCCATTGCCGTTGTTCACCAGCGTGCCGTTGCCGCTCGTGATCGTCAGGTTCGACGCCGTCAGCGTGTTCCCTTCGACATCCGCTGCATTCCCCAGCAACTGGGCCTGCGTGATGACCCGCGCACCGCTGTCTTCCGCAATCGCCGTCAGCGTGACCGGCGTCGTCGTCGGTGCATCATTGACCGGAACGACATTGAACGTGATTGTGTTCGCCGTCTGGTCGATATCCTGCCCACCGTTGATTGTCCCTTGATCATCCTTGACCTGGAAATTGAACGTGGCGTACTGGCTGCCGTTTGCATTGGCCACCGGCTCGAAAGTCAACAAACCGGAATTCAGCTCTGCCAACGTCACGGTAACCGGCCCAGTTACTGCCGAACCATTCAAATACAAAGTCCCCGCAGAGGTAGGACCAACCAAAATGCTGAGCAGATTTCCGCCATCCGAATCAACAAATCCGAAATCGCTCGCCTTGAGAGCGTAGGACGCGTCCTCATTCAGGCTGATCGTCGAGTCTTGGCCAGACGGTGCCATGTTGGCATCGGAAATGTAACCCGTCGCTCCGGCCGAAGAGTTGAAAGGAATACCATTTACCTCGCCGCTGAGCGTCGCACTGACGGCCAGTTGCTCAACTCCCTCCAACGAACCATCGGGATTGCTATTGATCGCAACATCAGCACTGGTTGCCCCTGATGGCATGGTAAAACTGTAAGTGCCGCCGGAAACATGAGTCACCGCCACCGGAACCCCACCGATGAAAACAGTAATCGGCAAGGAGTAATCATCGGCTTCAACCGTATCAGAGGATGCACCACCCACCGTGAAGGTAACGACACTGTCGGTAGACGAAGCAGTCCCCGTATTCAAGATGAAGTGCAGGGTATCCCCTTCGTGAACCAAAACGTCGCTCACCGCCAGCACCGGCAGGTCGTTGTCCGGCGTCGTGCCCGGATCATCACCATCCGGACCGCTGCCGTTGTCGGTCAGCGTGCCCTTGCCTTCCGCGGCCGTCAGCGTGGCGCCGGATACCGTGCCTTCTGCCTTCAGCGTGAAGGTTTCGTTGCCTTCATAGACCGCATCGTTTGTCGTACCGACACTCACCGACAGCGTCTGCACGCCGGCCGGAATCGTGTACGTGCCGTCCGGGTTCGCCGCAATCACGTGCTCGCCCGTGCCGTCCGTGTAGCTGACCTTCGTCACGCCACCGATGTCGCTCGCTTCTGCCGTGTCGCCCACCTTGATTTCCGGGGTCAGCGTCAGCGTCACTGCGCTTTCCGTGGCCTTGTCCAGGCTCACCGTGAACACCGCCGTGCTGCCTTCTTCCACCGTCACGTCGCTCACCGCCAGCACCGGCAGGTCGTTGTCCGGCGTCGTGCCCGGATCATCACCATCCGGACCGCTGCCGTTGTCGGTCAGCGTGCCCTTGCCTTCCGCGGCCGTCAGCGTGGCGCCGGATACCGTGCCTTCTGCCTTCAGCGTGAAGGTTTCGTTGCCTTCATAGACCGCATCGTTCGTCGTACCGACACTCACCGACAGCGTCTGCACGCCGGCCGGAATCGTGTACGTGCCGTCCGGGTTCGCCGCAATCACGTGCTCGCCCGTGCCGTCCGTGTAGCTGACCTTCGTCACGCCACCGATGTCGCTCGCTTCTGCCGTGTCGCCCACCTTGATTTCCGGGGTCAGCGTCAGCGTCACTGCGCTTTCCGTGGCCTTGTCCAGGCTCACCGTGAACACCGCCGTGCTGCCTTCTTCCACCGTCACGTCGCTCACCGCCAGCACCGGCAGGTCGTTGTCCGGCGTCGTGCCCGGATCATCACCATCCGGACCGCTGCCGTTGTCGGTCAGCGTGCCCTTGCCTTCCGCGGCCGTCAGCGTGGCGCCGGATACCGTGCCTTCTGCCTTCAGCGTGAAGGTTTCGTTGCCTTCATAGACCGCATCGTTCGTCGTACCGACACTCACCGACAGCGTCTGCACGCCGGCCGGAATCGTGTACGTGCCGTCCGGGTTCGCCGCAATCACGTGCTCGCCCGTGCCGTCCGTGTAGCTGACCTTCGTCACGCCACCGATGTCGCTCGCTTCTGCCGTGTCGCCCACCTTGATTTCCGGGGTCAGCGTCAGCGTCACTGCGCTTTCCGTGGCCTTGTCCAGGCTCACCGTGAACACCGCCGTGCTGCCTTCTTCCACCGTCACGTCGCTCACCGCCAGCACCGGCAGGTCGTTGTCCGGCGTCGTGCCCGGATCATCACCATCCGGACCGCTGCCGTTGTCGGTCAGCGTGCCCTTGCCTTCCGCGGCCGTCAGCGTGGCGCCGGATACCGTGCCTTCTGCCTTCAGCGTGAAGGTTTCGTTGCCTTCATAGACCGCATCGTTCGTCGTACCGACACTCACCGACAGCGTCTGCACGCCGGCCGGAATCGTGTACGTGCCGTCCGGGTTCGCCGCAATCACGTGCTCGCCCGTGCCGTCCGTGTAGCTGACCTTCGTCACGCCACCGATGTCGCTCGCTTCTGCCGTGTCGCCCACCTTGATTTCCGGGGTCAGCGTCAGCGTCACTGCGCTTTCCGTGGCCTTGTCCAGGCTCACCGTGAACACCGCCGTGCTGCCTTCTTCCACCGTCACGTCGCTCACCGCCAGCACCGGCAGGTCGTTGTCCGGCGTCGTGCCCGGATCATCACCATCCGGACCGCTGCCGTTGTCGGTCAGCGTGCCCTTGCCTTCCGCGGCCGTCAGCGTGGCGCCGGATACCGTGCCTTCTGCCTTCAGCGTGAAGGTTTCGTTGCCTTCATAGACCGCATCGTTCGTCGTACCGACACTCACCGACAGCGTCTGCACGCCGGCCGGAATCGTGTACGTGCCGTCCGGGTTCGCCGCAATCACGTGCTCGCCCGTGCCGTCCGTGTAGCTGACCTTCGTCACGCCACCGATGTCGCTCGCTTCTGCCGTGTCGCCCACCTTGATTTCCGGGGTCAGCGTCAGCGTCACTGCGCTTTCCGTGGCCTTGTCCAGGCTCACCGTGAACACCGCCGTGCTGCCTTCTTCCACCGTCACGTCGCTCACCGCCAGCACCGGCAGGTCGTTGTCCGGCGTCGTGCCCGGATCATCACCATCCGGACCGCTGCCGTTGTCGGTCAGCGTGCCCTTGCCTTCCGCGGCCGTCAGCGTGACGCCGGATACCGTGCCTTCTGCCTTCAGCGTGAAGGTTTCGTTGCCTTCATAGACCGCATCGTTTGTCGTACCGACACTCACCGACAGCGTCTGCACGCCGGCCGGAATCGTGTACGTGCCGTCCGGGTTCGCCGCAATCACGTGCTCGCCCGTGCCGTCCGTGTAGCTGACCTTCGTCACGCCACCGATGTCGCTCGCTTCTGCCGTGTCGCCCACCTTGATTTCCGGGGTCAGCGTCAGCGTCACTGCGCTTTCCGTGGCCTTGTCCAGGCTCACCGTGAACACCGCCGTGCTGCCTTCTTCCACCGTCACGTCGCTCACCGCCAGCACCGGCAGGTCGTTGTCCGGCGTCGTGCCCGGATCATCACCATCCGGACCGCTGCCGTTGTCGGTCAGCGTGCCCTTGCCTTCCGCGGCCGTCAGCGTGGCGCCGGATACCGTGCCTTCTGCCTTCAACGTGAAGGTTTCGTTGCCTTCATAGACCGCATCGTTTGTCGTACCGACACTCACCGACAGCGTCTGCACGCCGGCCGGAATCGTGTACGTGCCGTCCGGGTTCGCCGCAATCACGTGCTCGCCCGTGCCGTCCGTGTAGCTGACCTTCGTCACGCCACCGATGTCGCTCGCTTCTGCCGTGTCGCCCACCTTGATTTCCGGGGTCAGCGTCAGCGTCACTGCGCTTTCCGTGGCCTTGTCCAGGCTCACCGTGAACACCGCCGTGCTGCCTTCTTCCACCGTCACGTCGCTCACCGCCAGCACCGGCAGGTCGTTGTCCGGCGTCGTGCCCGGATCATCACCATCCGGACCGCTGCCGTTGTCGGTCAGCGTGCCCTTGCCTTCCGCGGCCGTCAGCGTGGCGCCGGATACCGTGCCTTCTGCCTTCAGCGTGAAGGTTTCGTTGCCTTCATAGACCGCATCGTTTGTCGTACCGACACTCACCGACAGCGTCTGCACGCCGGCCGGAATCGTGTACGTGCCGTCCGGGTTCGCCGCAATCACGTGCTCGCCCGTGCCGTCCGTGTAGCTGACCTTCGTCACGCCACCGATGTCGCTCGCTTCTGCCGTGTCGCCCACCTTGATTTCCGGGGTCAGCGTCAGCGTCACTGCGCTTTCCGTGGCCTTGTCCAGGCTCACCGTGAACACCGCCGTGCTGCCTTCTTCCACCGTCACGTCGCTCACCGCCAGCACCGGCAGGTCGTTGTCCGGCGTCGTGCCCGGATCATCACCATCCGGACCGCTGCCGTTGTCGGTCAGCGTGCCCTTGCCTTCCGCGGCCGTCAGCGTGACGCCGGATACCGTGCCTTCTGCCTTCAGCGTGAAGGTTTCGTTGCCTTCATAGACCGCATCGTTTGTCGTACCGACACTCACCGACAGCGTCTGCACGCCGGCCGGAATCGTGTACGTGCCGTCCGGGTTCGCCGCAATCACGTGCTCGCCCGTGCCGTCCGTGTAGCTGACCTTCGTCACGCCACCGATGTCGCTCGCTTCTGCCGTGTCGCCCACCTTGATTTCCGGGGTCAGCGTCAGCGTCACTGCGCTTTCTGTGGCCTTGTCCAGGCTCACCGTGAACACCGCCGTGCTGCCTTCTTCCACCGTCACGTCGCTCACCGCCAGCACCGGCAGGTCGTTGTCCGGCGTCGTGCCCGGATCATCACCATCCGGACCGCTGCCGTTGTCGGTCAGCGTGCCCTTGCCTTCCGCGGCCGTCAGCGTGGCGCCGGATACCGTGCCTTCTGCCTTCAGCGTGAAGGTTTCGTTGCCTTCATAGACCGCATCGTTCGTCGTACCGACACTCACCGACAGCGTCTGCACGCCGGCCGGAATCGTGTACGTGCCGTCCGGGTTCGCCGCAATCACGTGCTCGCCCGTGCCGTCCGTGTAGCTGACCTTCGTCACGCCACCGATGTCGCTCGCTTCTGCCGTGTCGCCCACCTTGATTTCCGGGGTCAGCGTCAGCGTCACTGCGCTTTCCGTGGCCTTGTCCAGGCTCACCGTGAACACCGCCGTGCTGCCTTCTTCCACCGTCACGTCGCTCACCGCCAGCACCGGCAGGTCGTTGTCCGGCGTCGTGCCCGGATCATCACCATCCGGACCGCTGCCGTTGTCGGTCAGCGTGCCCTTGCCTTCCGCGGCCGTCAGCGTGACGCCGGATACCGTGCCTTCTGCCTTCAGCGTGAAGGTTTCGTTGCCTTCATAGACCGCATCGTTCGTCGTACCGACACTCACCGACAGCGTCTGCACGCCGGCCGGAATCGTGTACGTGCCGTCCGGGTTCGCCGCAATCACGTGCTCGCCCGTGCCGTCCGTGTAGCTGACCTTCGTCACGCCACCGATGTCGCTCGCTTCTGCCGTGTCGCCCACCTTGATTTCCGGGGTCAGCGTCAGCGTCACTGCGCTTTCTGTGGCCTTGTCCAGGCTCACCGTGAACACCGCCGTGCTGCCTTCTTCCACCGTCACGTCGCTCACCGCCAGCACCGGCAGGTCGTTGTCCGGCGTCGTGCCCGGATCATCACCATCCGGACCGCTGCCGTTGTCGGTCAGCGTGCCCTTGCCTTCCGCGGCCGTCAGCGTGGCGCCGGATACCGTGCCTTCTGCCTTCAGCGTGAAGGTTTCGTTGCCTTCATAGACCGCATCGTTCGTCGTACCGACACTCACCGACAGCGTCTGCACGCCGGCCGGAATCGTGTACGTGCCGTCCGGGTTCGCCGCAATCACGTGCTCGCCCGTGCCGTCCGTGTAGCTGACCTTCGTCACGCCACCGATGTCGCTCGCTTCTGCCGTGTCGCCCACCTTGATTTCCGGGGTCAGCGTCAGCGTCACTGCGCTTTCCGTGGCCTTGTCCAGGCTCACCGTGAACACCGCCGTGCTGCCTTCTTCCACCGTCACGTCGCTCACCGCCAGCACCGGCAGGTCGTTGTCCGGCGTCGTGCCCGGATCATCACCATCCGGACCGCTGCCGTTGTCGGTCAGCGTGCCCTTGCCTTCCGCGGCCGTCAGCGTGACGCCGGATACCGTGCCTTCTGCCTTCAGCGTGAAGGTTTCGTTGCCTTCATAGACCGCATCGTTCGTCGTACCGACACTCACCGACAGCGTCTGCACGCCGGCCGGAATCGTGTACGTGCCGTCCGGGTTCGCCGCAATCACGTGCTCGCCCGTGCCGTCCGTGTAGCTGACCTTCGTCACGCCACCGATGTCGCTCGCTTCTGCCGTGTCGCCCACCTTGATTTCCGGGGTCAGCGTCAGCGTCACTGCGCTTTCCGTGGCCTTGTCCAGGCTCACCGTGAACACCGCCGTGCTGCCTTCTTCCACCGTCACGTCGCTCACCGCCAGCACCGGCAGGTCGTTGTCCGGCGTCGTGCCCGGATCATCACCATCCGGACCGCTGCCGTTGTCGGTCAGCGTGCCCTTGCCTTCCGCGGCCGTCAGCGTGGCGCCGGATACCGTGCCTTCTGCCTTCAGCGTGAAGGTTTCGTTGCCTTCATAGACCGCATCGTTCGTCGTACCGACACTCACCGACAGCGTCTGCACGCCGGCCGGAATCGTGTACGTGCCGTCCGGGTTCGCCGCAATCACGTGCTCGCCCGTGCCGTCCGTGTAGCTGACCTTCGTCACGCCACCGATGTCGCTCGCTTCTGCCGTGTCGCCCACCTTGATTTCCGGGGTCAGCGTCAGCGTCACTGCGCTTTCCGTGGCCTTGTCCAGGCTCACCGTGAACACCGCCGTGCTGCCTTCTTCCACCGTCACGTCGCTCACCGCCAGCACCGGCAGGTCGTTGTCCGGCGTCGTGCCCGGATCATCACCATCCGGACCGCTGCCGTTGTCGGTCAGCGTGCCCTTGCCTTCCGCGGCCGTCAGCGTGGCGCCGGATACCGTGCCTTCTGCCTTCAGCGTGAAGGTTTCGTTGCCTTCATAGACCGCATCGTTCGTCGTACCGACACTCACCGACAGCGTCTGCACGCCGGCCGGAATCGTGTACGTGCCGTCCGGGTTCGCCGCAATCACGTGCTCGCCCGTGCCGTCCGTGTAGCTGACCTTCGTCACGCCACCGATGTCGCTCGCTTCTGCCGTGTCGCCCACCTTGATTTCCGGGGTCAGCGTCAGCGTCACTGCGCTTTCCGTGGCCTTGTCCAGGCTCACCGTGAACACCGCCGTGCTGCCTTCTTCCACCGTCACGTCGCTCACCGCCAGCACCGGCAGGTCGTTGTCCGGCGTCGTGCCCGGATCATCACCATCCGGACCGCTGCCGTTGTCGGTCAGCGTGCCCTTGCCTTCCGCGGCCGTCAGCGTGGCGCCGGATACCGTGCCTTCTGCCTTCAGCGTGAAGGTTTCGTTGCCTTCATAGACCGCATCGTTCGTCGTACCGACACTCACCGACAGCGTCTGCACGCCGGCCGGAATCGTGTACGTGCCGTCCGGGTTCGCCGCAATCACGTGCTCGCCCGTGCCGTCCGTGTAGCTGACCTTCGTCACGCCACCGATGTCGCTCGCTTCTGCCGTGTCGCCCACCTTGATTTCCGGGGTCAGCGTCAGCGTCACTGCGCTTTCCGTGGCCTTGTCCAGGCTCACCGTGAACACCGCCGTGCTGCCTTCTTCCACCGTCACGTCGCTCACCGCCAGCACCGGCAGGTCGTTGTCCGGCGTCGTGCCCGGATCATCACCATCCGGACCGCTGCCGTTGTCGGTCAGCGTGCCCTTGCCTTCCGCGGCCGTCAGCGTGGCGCCGGATACCGTGCCTTCTGCCTTCAGCGTGAAGGTTTCGTTGCCTTCATAGACCGCATCGTTCGTCGTACCGACACTCACCGACAGCGTCTGCACGCCGGCCGGAATCGTGTACGTGCCGTCCGGGTTCGCCGCAATCACGTGCTCGCCCGTGCCGTCCGTGTAGCTGACCTTCGTCACGCCACCGATGTCGCTCGCTTCTGCCGTGTCGCCCACCTTGATTTCCGGGGTCAGCGTCAGCGTCACTGCGCTTTCCGTGGCCTTGTCCAGGCTCACCGTGAACACCGCCGTGCTGCCTTCTTCCACCGTCACGTCGCTCACCGCCAGCACCGGCAGGTCGTTGTCCGGCGTCGTGCCCGGATCATCACCATCCGGACCGCTGCCGTTGTCGGTCAGCGTGCCCTTGCCTTCCGCGGCCGTCAGCGTGGCGCCGGATACCGTGCCTTCTGCCTTCAGCGTGAAGGTTTCGTTGCCTTCATAGACCGCATCGTTCGTCGTACCGACACTCACCGACAGCGTCTGCACGCCGGCCGGAATCGTGTACGTGCCGTCCGGGTTCGCCGCAATCACGTGCTCGCCCGTGCCGTCCGTGTAGCTGACCTTCGTCACGCCACCGATGTCGCTCGCTTCTGCCGTGTCGCCCACCTTGATTTCCGGGGTCAGCGTCAGCGTCACTGCGCTTTCCGTGGCCTTGTCCAGGCTCACCGTGAACACCGCCGTGCTGCCTTCTTCCACCGTCACGTCGCTCACCGCCAGCACCGGCAGGTCGTTGTCCGGCGTCGTGCCCGGATCATCACCATCCGGACCGCTGCCGTTGTCGGTCAGCGTGCCCTTGCCTTCCGCGGCCGTCAGCGTGGCGCCGGATACCGTGCCTTCTGCCTTCAGCGTGAAGGTTTCGTTGCCTTCATAGACCGCATCGTTCGTCGTACCGACACTCACCGACAGCGTCTGCACGCCGGCCGGAATCGTGTACGTGCCGTCCGGGTTCGCCGCAATCACGTGCTCGCCCGTGCCGTCCGTGTAGCTGACCTTCGTCACGCCACCGATGTCGCTCGCTTCTGCCGTGTCGCCCACCTTGATTTCCGGGGTCAGCGTCAGCGTCACTGCGCTTTCCGTGGCCTTGTCCAGGCTCACCGTGAACACCGCCGTGCTGCCTTCTTCCACCGTCACGTCGCTCACCGCCAGCACCGGCAGGTCGTTGTCCGGCGTCGTGCCCGGATCATCACCATCCGGACCGCTGCCGTTGTCGGTCAGCGTGCCCTTGCCTTCCGCGGCCGTCAGCGTGGCGCCGGATACCGTGCCTTCTGCCTTCAGCGTGAAGGTTTCGTTGCCTTCATAGACCGCATCGTTCGTCGTACCGACACTCACCGACAGCGTCTGCACGCCGGCCGGAATCGTGTACGTGCCGTCCGGGTTCGCCGCAATCACGTGCTCGCCCGTGCCGTCCGTGTAGCTGACCTTCGTCACGCCACCGATGTCGCTCGCTTCTGCCGTGTCGCCCACCTTGATTTCCGGGGTCAGCGTCAGCGTCACTGCGCTTTCCGTGGCCTTGTCCAGGCTCACCGTGAACACCGCCGTGCTGCCTTCTTCCACCGTCACGTCGCTCACCGCCAGCACCGGCAGGTCGTTGTCCGGCGTCGTGCCCGGATCATCACCATCCGGACCGCTGCCGTTGTCGGTCAGCGTGCCCTTGCCTTCCGCGGCCGTCAGCGTGACGCCGGATACCGTGCCTTCTGCCTTCAGCGTGAAGGTTTCGTTGCCTTCATAGACCGCATCGTTTGTCGTACCGACACTCACCGACAGCGTCTGCACGCCGGCCGGAATCGTGTACGTGCCGTCCGGGTTCGCCGCAATCACGTGCTCGCCCGTGCCGTCCGTGTAGCTGACCTTCGTCACGCCACCGATGTCGCTCGCTTCTGCCGTGTCGCCCACCTTGATTTCCGGGGTCAGCGTCAGCGTCACTGCGCTTTCCGTGGCCTTGTCCAGGCTCACCGTGAACACCGCCGTGCTGCCTTCTTCCACCGTCACGTCGCTCACCGCCAGCACCGGCAGGTCGTTGTCCGGCGTCGTGCCCGGATCATCACCATCCGGACCGCTGCCGTTGTCGGTCAGCGTGCCCTTGCCTTCCGCGGCCGTCAGCGTGGCGCCGGATACCGTGCCTTCTGCCTTCAGCGTGAAGGTTTCGTTGCCTTCATAGACCGCATCGTTCGTCGTACCGACACTCACCGACAGCGTCTGCACGCCGGCCGGAATCGTGTACGTGCCGTCCGGGTTCGCCGCAATCACGTGCTCGCCCGTGCCGTCCGTGTAGCTGACCTTCGTCACGCCACCGATGTCGCTCGCTTCTGCCGTGTCGCCCACCTTGATTTCCGGGGTCAGCGTCAGCGTCACTGCGCTTTCCGTGGCCTTGTCCAGGCTCACCGTGAACACCGCCGTGCTGCCTTCTTCCACCGTCACGTCGCTCACCGCCAGCACCGGCAGGTCGTTGTCCGGCGTCGTGCCCGGATCATCACCATCCGGACCGCTGCCGTTGTCGGTCAGCGTGCCCTTGCCTTCCGCGGCCGTCAGCGTGGCGCCGGATACCGTGCCTTCTGCCTTCAACGTGAAGGTTTCGTTGCCTTCATAGACCGCATCGTTTGTCGTACCGACACTCACCGACAGCGTCTGCACGCCGGCCGGAATCGTGTACGTGCCGTCCGGGTTCGCCGCAATCACGTGCTCGCCCGTGCCGTCCGTGTAGCTGACCTTCGTCACGCCACCGATGTCGCTCGCTTCTGCCGTGTCGCCCACCTTGATTTCCGGGGTCAGCGTCAGCGTCACTGCGCTTTCCGTGGCCTTGTCCAGGCTCACCGTGAACACCGCCGTGCTGCCTTCTTCCACCGTCACGTCGCTCACCGCCAGCACCGGCAGGTCGTTGTCCGGCGTCGTGCCCGGATCATCACCATCCGGACCGCTGCCGTTGTCGGTCAGCGTGCCCTTGCCTTCCGCGGCCGTCAGCGTGGCGCCGGATACCGTGCCTTCTGCCTTCAGCGTGAAGGTTTCGTTGCCTTCATAGACCGCATCGTTCGTCGTACCGACACTCACCGACAGCGTCTGCACGCCGGCCGGAATCGTGTACGTGCCGTCCGGGTTCGCCGCAATCACGTGCTCGCCCGTGCCGTCCGTGTAGCTGACCTTCGTCACGCCACCGATGTCGCTCGCTTCTGCCGTGTCGCCCACCTTGATTTCCGGGGTCAGCGTCAGCGTCACTGCGCTTTCCGTGGCCTTGTCCAGGCTCACCGTGAACACCGCCGTGCTGCCTTCTTCCACCGTCACGTCGCTCACCGCCAGCACCGGAACGGCTGTGGCAGCAACAAGAGGACCAGCCTCGATCGACTCAAGTGGCACACCGCGGCTGGTAGCAAACTGATAAGACAACGGATCAACCGTCTCAACCACACGCAAAAACTCAACGAAAGTATGACCTTCGTTGCCACCCTGCCCCGCACCAGCGGCCGGCGCGTCTTCATCAAGCAGGGCATCGAGACTGTTGCCTGATGTCAGAGCCTTGGCAATTTTCTGGAGTCCGCCTTTGCCATGGTCGGCAACAGCACTGTCAGCGGCATCTGGTTTGACCGGGGCACCAACTTCGGCATCAAGCCTGGCAACCTCTCCCGGACGGACAGTCATCTCGCGACCATCAGCCAACGCCAAGTTCACCTGGGAGCCATCGGAGGCAACTACGCTTTCGCCTTCACGAATGGCATCCCCAGCCTTGAGGCGCCGCAACTTGCCAGCACCGTCACGAGCAAAGGCTTCGCCGGTAATGGATGAGACTTTGGCGATGACTTGGGATTGGGCCATGGTAATACTCCAGACACTGTTTTCGATACTGCCAGTGTAGGAGCCTCAACCATGCAAAACAATTGAACCAAAGTACAGTTCAACAACGGCAGCGACGTAACTCGCCACCTTGAATCAGAGACTCAGACCATTAATCCTGAGCGAGAGCTGGAGGCGATCACGCAGACTCAGCTTTTCAAAAATAGCGGTGAGGTGCGCCTTGACCGTTCTTTCAGTAATTGCGAGTTGACCGGCAATTTCCTTGTTGCTTGCACCACCCGCAACAAGACGTGCAACCTGGGTCTCCCGTTCAGATAGCAGGGTCGACCAGTCATCCCGCGGCGGCCGCTCTGCCTTCTCACCCAGCGCACGCGAGGTACTGCCAACCAGGCGCTGCAACAATGACTGACCAACCCAGAGTCCGCCGTTACTGACAACCAATGCCACCTGCTTGAGCACCTCGGGCGCCGCATTGGTATTGCAACACCCTGCCGCCCCCGCGGACAAGGCCTCCATGGTTAACCACTCCTCCGGCTCGTCGCACAGGAGGATCAGCGGTTTGCCGTTGGCACAGGTAAAAACGCTTTGCACGAGAGAGTCGAGTGACTCGCCTGAACGCAGACGACACCAGATAACCCCCTGACGCCCATCAGGAATGGCTGCAAGCTGATCTCGACGCAGAAACCTTGCTTTCGGCATCGCCTCCTGCCACGTAGGCAGAGGATTTATATCAGTATCAATGAACCAGTGTTGCATCAACGCTCCGTCATGGCCACATTTTTGGCACGTAATACCGGTTTCAGGAGATACGCCAGCACACTTTTCTTGCCCGTCAGAATATCGACCTCGGCCACCATCCCGGGAATGATCGGCAAATTACTATCACCGAAACCAGGCTTGTTGGTGCGCACCCGAACAATATAGAAGGCATTGCCTTTATCGTCGGTTACCGTATCCGCACCGATATGCTCCAGGGTTCCCTCAAGGCCGCCATAGACAGAAAAGTCATAGGCAGTGAATTTAACCATGGCTGGCTGACCAGGCCTCAGAAAAGCAATATCGCGTGGCACTACCCGCGCCTCAAGCAACAAGGCCTCATCGAGCGGCACGATTTCAATCATGTCCTTGCCGGGCTGAACCACGCCACCGACGGTATTCACCAGCAGGCGCTTGACCGTTCCTTTGACCGGCGAACGAATCGAGGACTGCTTGACCCGATCGGAAAGACCGACACTTCCTTCTGCCAGCCCGTTCAGCTTGCCCGTTATTTCCGACAGCTCCTTGCCCGCATCGTTGCGGAAGGTCAATTCAACCTCCTCGATCTTGCGCTGAGCTTCATTGATCGCCGCCTGAACGCGGGTAATCTGAGCCGAAGCCTGATCACGCTCGCCACGATACCTGGACACATCACGCTCCAGACGCAGCAATTCGACTTCCGAAACAGCACCCGAATTGATCAGCGGCTTGGTGACTGTAAGCTCCTTCGAAGTCAGGTCATAGCCCTGTGAGGCCTGGGTCCGTCGCGCCTGCGCTTCATTCAACTCCTGCTGGCGCTGTGACAGTTGCTGGCGCGCAATCGATATAGCCGCCCCCATCTCACTGCGCTTCGCTTCGTAATACTGCATTTCCTGCTCAACCACCTCCGGCGACTCCTTCATCACTTCTGGTGGCGGCACGAAAGCCTTGCCCTCCGACATCGCCTTCAGACGCGCCGCCTTGGCAAGCAAACTGAGATATTGCGCCCGATTCTCGTTGACCGATGAGGCGAAGCGGGTTTCATCAATCTTGATCAGTAGTTGATTGGCCTGGACCACATCACCTTCCTTGACCAGAATTTCCGAAACCAGACCACCATCGATACTCTGCAACACCTGCAGTTGCCGCGAAGGGATCACCTTGCCATCACCGCGCGTCACTTCATCAAGTTGCGCAATCGCGGCCCACAAAAGGAAGATCACCGCAACAATACCAATCGAGCGCAACAGAACCCGGGCCCGCAGGGGCTCCTGACGAAGCATCGCCAGATCTGCGTCCGTCGCAAAATCGACGGCTTCGATATCCTCACGATTGGGCAGGCGCCCCAGGATTTTTTCGACGCGCGGCGCATTACTGACAGCCACCCGCTCCAGCAAGGCATGCAGTTTGCCTAAAATCAATTTCAGACGACTCATGCCGCCCTCCCGATCCGGCCGCTCTGCAGCGCCTGAATCACCTGATCTCGCGGACCATCCGCCACCACACGCCCATCATCAACGACAATCACGCGGGTTGCCAGATCAAGCAAGCTGTTGCGGTGCGTCACGATAATCACCGTCTTGTGGGCAGCCGCATCCTTCAGCCGCTGCTTGAACTGCTGCTCGGAAGAAAAGTCCATGGAGCTGGTTGGCTCATCAAGCAGCAAAATTGGCGGATCCATCAGAAAGGCCCGGGCAATCGCCACGCCCTGACGCTGCCCGCCAGAAAGGGAATCACCCCGCTCGCCGATCATCATGTCAAAACCATCGGGGTGGCGATTGACGAAATCGGTCAGCCCGGCCGCATCCGCCGCCGCCATCACTGCCGCATCGTCAGCATAAGGGGCACCAATCGCGATATTGTCACGCAGCGTGCCATAAAGCAGAGTCACATCCTGTGATACATAACCGATGTTGCGCCGCAAATCGGCCGGATCGAGCTGACGCACATCAACGCCATCAATGGTCACCGCACCAGCGGTCGGCTGATAAAGCCCCAGTATCAACTTCTGCAAAGTCGTTTTACCGGAACCTATCCGACCGATAACAACGACTTTTTCTCCGGAGGTAATCCGGCAGCTGAATCCCTTCAACGCAGCAATCGAACAGTTCGGGTAACTGAACCCGACATCACGGAATTCGATATTGCCCTTCAGATCGGGACGATGCACGAAGGCGGCATCAGCCGGTCGTTCGACCGGGTTGTTCATCACCTGATCGAGCGAAGTCAGCGACACCTTGGCACTGTGGTATTGCATCAACAAACCGACCATCTGCCCAAGTGGGGCGACAGCCCGTGAAGCCAGCATCGTGCAGGCAATCAGGCCGCCCATGCTGAGTTTGCCGTCAGCAATCAGGTAAACCCCGGCAATAATCACAACGATGTTCACCATCTGCTGGATTTCGGAAGCCCCGTTGGTCGCGGCAGCCGAAAGAAAGCGCATCTGGTTGTTTACCCGGGAAACGAAAGCCACCGATTTTTCCCACTTGGACTGCATCACGCTCTCGGCGCCTTGCGTCTTGATGGTTTCCAGTGCCGACAAACTTTCGATCAGGGTTGCATTACGCAAGGCGCCGGCCCGGTAAGTCGTTTCCGACAAGGCATGCATCTTGTGCTGCAGGATATAGGCGTAGATCACCACCATGATGATTGCCAGAAGAACCGGCAACACCAGCTGCCAGGCAATGATCGCGATCACGACAATGAAAATGAGTGCAAATGGCAGATCGATGAATGCGGTTACCGTTGCCGAAGCGATGAAATCACGTACCGTCTCAAAAGAGCGCAAGTTGGAAGCAAAAGCCCCGACCGCAGCCGGTCGTGCCTCCATACGCACTCCCAGCACCCGCTCCATGATCTGCGCCGACAATTGCATGTCGATACGCGCGCTGGCCAGATCGATGAAATGACCGCGCAGCAGACGCAAGATGAAATCAATACCAATCAGCAGCAAGACGCCGAGTGCAAGCACCCAGAGCGTCTCCATCGCCCGATTGGGCACCACCCGGTCATACACATTCATGGAGAAGAGCGGCATGGCCAGGGCCATCACATTGATCAGCAAGGCCGCGCCAAGCACATCGCGATAAACCGGCCACTGCTCAGCCAGCGCCCCCCAGAACCAGTGGCGCAGCTTGATGTCACCAACCTGCGGCGTACGTTTGTCAAAGCGGAAATGCGGCCGGGCAAAAATCGCAACGCCCGTGTAGCGAGCCTCGAGGGCCTCGCGCGACATCTGGACGGAACCCTGGCCAGTTTCAGGAAAGAGCAAACGGGCGTTCTCTCCGGACTCGTCCCAGCCCAGCAGAACACAAGCCTCTTCGTTGTGATTCAGCAAGACAGCGGGCAACAATGCCGGATCGATACGGACAAGCGGTCGCCGGACCAGCTTGGCAGAGAGACCGGCACGACTCGCCGCGCGTGCGAACAAACCGGGCGTCAGCGAACCCTTTTCCAGAGGCAGGCCGGAAATCAGTGCGGCACGGGTACTCGGCCGCCCATGAATGCGCGTCAGCTCGACCAGACAATCCAGCAGCGGGTCATGATGCAGAAGATCCTCCCGCACACCCGCCTTGCCAACTTCTGAAGAAACTTCGATATCCGCGCTCATGGCCTTCCCAGCATTTTGACGTTCGATTCTATCTTAGACGAATTTACTCAGCTTGAATTAATGTAAAAAAGGCGGCAAAGGCCGCCTTTGCGCTCAACACCGAATTATCAGGCGATCAACGGCACAATCAGCAGTGCCACGAGATTGATAATCTTGATCAGCGGATTAACGGCCGGACCGGCTGTATCCTTGTAGGGATCGCCAACCGTGTCACCGGTGACTGCCGCTTTATGCGCTTCAGAGCCCTTTCCACCAAAATGGCCATCTTCGATGTATTTCTTGGCGTTATCCCAGGCGCCACCGCCCGTCGTCATCGAAATGGCCACGAACAGGCCAGTGACGATGGTACCGACCAACAGGCCACCCAGAGCAACCGGACCGAGCAACAAACCAACCAATACAGGCACGGCGACCGGCAGAATGGACGGGATCATCATTTCCTTGATCGCCGCCACAGTAAGCATATCGACGGCTTTGGAATAGTCAGGCTTGGCCGTGCCTTCCATGATGCCGGGAATTTCCTTGAACTGGCGACGCACTTCGACAACCACAGCCCCGGCTGAACGCCCCACCGCTTCCATGGCCATCGCGCCAAACAGGTAGGGAATCAGACCGCCGATGATCAGACCGATGATCACCATGTGGTTCGACAGATCGAAGGTGAAGGGCAGGCCCGTGGTTTTGTCCAGACCGAGCGCATGCGTGTAGTCGGCGAACAGCACCAGGGCAGCCAGACCGGCGGAACCGATGGCATAGCCCTTGGTCACCGCCTTGGTGGTATTGCCCACGGCATCGAGCGGATCGGTGACATCGCGCACTTCTTTCGGCAGCCCGGCCATTTCGGCGATACCACCGGCGTTGTCGGTAATCGGGCCGTAGGCATCAAGCGCCACGACGATACCGGCCATCGACAGCATGGAGGTAGCGGCGATGGCAATACCGAACAGCCCGCCCATGGCATAGGCGGCGTAGATCGAGGCACAGACCGAAAGCACCGGCCAGGCCGTCGACTTCATCGAAACGCCCAGACCGGCGATGATGTTGGTCCCGTGTCCGGTCGTCGAGGCTTCGGCAACATGCTTGACCGGCCCGTATTCGGTACCGGTGTAATACTCGGTAATCCAGACCAGCGCAGCCGTCAGGAGCAAGCCGACGAGCGAACAACCGAACATGGTCATGGTATTGATCGTCGAACCATCCGGCAGCACGGCGCCGGCCCCGATCAACCAGGAAGTCACCGGATAGTAGGCGACCAGCGCCAGCACGCCAGCAACCGTCAGGCCACGATACAAGGCTGCCATGATCTTGCCGCCTTCGGTCGCCTTGACGAAATAGCAGCCGATGATCGAAGCGATGATCGAGACGCCACCGAGGGCCAACGGGTAGAGCAGAAGGTTTTCGCCCAGCCCCGGCGTCGCCTTGATCGTCAGCGCGGCCAGCACCATGGTGGCAACCACGGTCACGGCGTAGGTTTCGAACAGGTCGGCCGCCATGCCGGCGCAGTCACCGACGTTGTCACCGACGTTGTCGGCAATCACCGCCGGATTGCGCGGATCATCTTCAGGAATACCGGCTTCGACCTTGCCCACCAGGTCAGCACCGACGTCAGCGCCCTTGGTGAAGATGCCACCACCGAGACGGGCGAAGATGGAGATCAGCGAGGAACCAAAGGCCAGGCCGACCAGCGGCTCGATGACATGACTCAATTCGGCATCCGGCGCATTGACCGATTTCAGGAAGGCGAAGTAGCCAGCCACGCCGAGCAGGCCGAGACCGACCACCAGCATGCCGGTAATGGCACCGCCCTTGAAGGCGACATCAAGCGCCTTGGCAATCCCGCCGCGCGCCGCCTCCGCGGTACGCACATTGGCGCGCACCGAGACATTCATGCCGATGAAGCCGGCGGCACCGGACAGTACGGCACCAATCAAGAAGCCGAAAGCGGTGAGCCAACCGAGTTTGGGAATAACGCCAATCACCACGAAGAGCACGATACCGACCATCGCAATGGTCTTGTACTGTCGGTTCAGGTAAGCCTCGGCCCCCTGCTGGATCGCCTTGGCGATTTCTTGCATACGCTCGTTGCCGGCAGGCAACGCGAGGATCTGTCGGCTGGAAATCCAGCCATACAGGACAGCCAATACGGCGCAGGCAAGCGCCAACAACAACGCATTAGACATTACTCCCCCCTCTTCATGGTCAACAAAAAATCAGATCTTGAACGCCCCCAGCTTTTTCCCGATGGAGACATTCTGCAAGCGGACGTAGTCCGGCAAGCCATTGCGATACGGTGGCGGCTCCTCACCTTCGATCAGCGGCTGCAGGTAGGTGCGGCACGCATCGGTGATATGGAAGCCATCGGCGGTAATGAACTCGGCCGGCATCTTGCGCTCGACGTTGGCGACGTCCTTGAGCGGCGCTTCGCCGATCTGCCAGCGATAGGGCTTGTCGGCCAGACGGTCGACGGTCGCCATGACGGCATTTTTGCCCTGCAAAGCAAGGTTGACCGCTGCGACACCGAGCGCATGCGCCTGTTCGATATCGGTACGCGAAGCCAGGTGGCGGGCCGAGCGCTGCAGATAATCGGCAAGCGCCCAGTGATACTTGTGGCCAAGCTTGTCCTTGATCAGTTGTGCAACTACCTGACCGACACCGCCCAGTTGCGAATGCCCGAAAGCATCCTTGGTATCGGAATCGGCGATCAGCTTGCCGGAAGCATCGGACAAACCTTCCGAGACGGCGACCGTGCAATAGCCATATTGCTCGACGCATTCCTGAACGCGCGCCAGGAAACGCTCGGGATCAAACGGCACTTCCGGGAAGAGCAGGATGTGCGGCGGCTCGCCGGCATTTTCCGAAGCCAGGCCGCAAGCGGCGGTAATCCAGCCGGCGTGGCGCCCCATGACTTCGAGAACGAAAATCTTCGTGGACGTCCGCGCCATCGAGGCGACGTCATAACCGGCTTCGCGGATCGAGGTCGCGACATACTTGGCAACCGAACCGAAGCCCGGACAGCAGTCGGTCAGCGGCAGATCGTTATCGACAGTCTTTGGCACACCAACGCAAACGACCGGATAGCCCAGCTTCTCGGCGATCTGCGAGACCTTCCACGCAGTATCCATGGAGTCGTTGCCGCCGTTGTAGAAGAAGTAGCCGATGTCGTGCGCCTTGAACACCTCGATCAGGCGCTCATACTGGGCGCGATGGTCTTCCAGGCTTTTCAGTTTGTAGCGGCAGGAACCGAAAGCGCCGCCCGGCGTGTGCCGCAGGCGGGCGATGGCCTCGTCGGTTTCGAGGCTGGTATCGATCAGGTCTTCGGTCAGGGCACCGATGATTCCGTCACGACCGGCATAAACCTTCCCGATCCTGTCGGGATGGCGGCGTGCTTCCTGGATCAGGCCGCACGCCGTTGAGTTGATGACGGCTGTTACGCCCCCTGACTGCGCGTAGAAGGCGTTTTTAACCGTCATCTTCGTCCCTTATTTCAGTGCGTCAAAAACGCTCTTGGTAATCGTGTCGACCGAGCCCACCCCGGCCACCTTGGCAACCTTCGGTGCCTTGGCATCGCCGGTTGCAGCCCACTTGGTATAGAAATCAACCAGCGGCTTGGTCTGCGAGTGATAGATCTCGAGACGCTTCTTGACGGTTTCTTCCTTGTCGTCGTCACGCTGGACGAGGTCCTCACCAGTCACGTCGTCCTTGCCTTCAACCTTCGGCGGATTGAACTTGACGTGGTAGGTACGGCCCGAAGCCAGGTGAGCACGGCGACCGGCCATGCGTTCGACGATATCGCTGTCCGGCACGTCGATTTCGAGCACGACGTCGAGCACAACGCCGGCATCCTTCATGGCATCGGCCTGGGGAATGGTGCGCGGGAAGCCGTCGAACAGGTAACCGCCCTTGCAGTCGTCCTGGGTCAAACGATCCTTGACCATGCCGATGATGACGGCGTCCGGTACGAGACCGCCGGCGTCCATGTGTTTTTTGGCTTCCAGACCGAGGGCAGTGCCCGCTTTTACCTGGGCGCGCAGCATGTCGCCGGTGGAAATCTGGGGAATGCCAAATTTCTCGGAGATGAATTTGGCTTGCGTACCCTTACCGGCGCCAGGTGCGCCCAACAGAATCAATTTCATGGAGTGTCCCTCGGTTCAAAAATGTTAATTCGTTCTTTTTATCGGCTTGTCTGGCTGCCGTTCTCTAAAGGCGAAAAATTACTCGCTATTGCCGGCCCGGTCAAACAATTTGCGCATCCGCTCTGCATCTTCGGGCGTGTCGACACCCGGTGCCGGCGCCGCATCGACCAGCAAAACGCTGATCCGGTAACCATGCCAAAGGGCACGCAATTGCTCGAGCGACTCGAACTGCTCGGTCGGCGCAACGGTCAACCCGGCGTAAGCCTGCAAAAAGCTCGCGCGATAGGCATAAAGACCCACGTGGCGATAGGCCGGAAAGTCCGCCGGCAAGGTTTCGCCGCCGTTTTCACGCGCAAAGTGATCGCGCGCATAGGGAATCGGCGCCCGCGAGAAATAAGCGGCATCGCCATCGGCGCGACAGACTACCTTGACCACATTGGGATTGAAGAAATCGCCTGCCTCGGCGATCGGATGCGCCACCGTCGCGATGTCGGCACCGCTGATCGCCAGCTGGCGCGCCGTCCGGGCGATGATGTCCGGCTCGATCAACGGCTCGTCGCCCTGCACATTGACGATGATGGTGTCGCGGCTCCAGCCGCGCTGCTGCACGACTTCGGCCAGGCGATCGGTGCCGGTGGCGTGGTCGCTGCGCGTCATCAGCGCGGCGAATTCATGCGCTTCGGCCGCAGCACGCACTTCCGGGTGATCGGTCGCCACCCAGATCTCATCCGCCCCCGACAGGCGCGCCCGTTCGCCCACGCGCACAACCATCGGCTTGCCGCCGAGATCGAGCAGCGGCTTGCCCGGCAGACGCGTCGAGGCGTAGCGGGCTGGAATCACCACCTTGAATGCAGTGTGGGCCATGTTCAACCCTCCGTGGGCAGTTGCCGGGCTTCATCCTCGAGCATGATCGGGATGTCGTCGCGGATCGGGAAAGCCAGCTTGCAGGGTTTGCAGACCAGTTCCTTTTCGGCTTTGCGGTGTTCGAGATTGCCCTTGCAAATCGGGCAGACGAGGATATCAAGCAGCCTGGCGTCCACGAAGTTTCTCCAGAATAAGTTCAGTTAGGGCCGGCGCAAGCTCGGCCGCGACGGGCAAAACCCAGGTTTCGCCGGGCGTCAATCCGGCGCATTTTACTGCATCCTTCTCGGTCATCAGCAGGATGCCGTCTTTGGCGAAGGCCAGATCGGCCGCCACGTAGGCATGATGATCGGGAAAGGGATGCGCTTCGAACACCAAACCCAATGCCTGCAGGGTCCGGAAAAAGCGCCCCGGATCGCCGATCCCGGCCAGCGCGTGCAATTTCTGCCCGCGCAGACGGTCGACCGTACAGAAACGGGCAAAATCATCGAGACGATAGAAATCGCCGGGCTGCAAACACATTGCAAAGGACGGCACGGTGGCCGGCAGACGTTCATCCGGCATGCCGTTGCAGATCACGGCATCGACCGAATCGAGCCGTGCCAGCGGTTCGCGCAGCGGCCCGAGCGGCAAGCGCCAGCCGTTGCCGGCACCGCGTCCGTCAAAGACGGCGAGTTCGACATCGCGCGCCAGACGGTAATGCTGCAGGCCGTCGTCGCAAAGAATCAGGTTCACTTCCGGGTGCGCCGCCAGCAAGGCCAGCCCGGCCGCCGCCCGGTCGCGCCCGACCCAGACCGGCACGCCGCTGCGCCGGGCGAGCAAAATCGGCTCGTCACCGACGTCGACCGGTGAGGCGTCGGCCAGTACCGCGCGCGGCGCCGAATTTTGACCCCCATAGCCACGGCTGACGATACCCGGCTGCCAGCCGCGCTCCTGCAGCGCCCGGGCCAGCCACAGCGTCAGCGGCGTCTTGCCTGCACCGCCGACGGTGATGTTGCCGACCACGACGACCGGCACCGGCAGGCGCAGCGGCTGCGTGCGGCGGCGCTTGAGCTTGGCGAGCAGGACAAACAGCCCGCACAAGGGCAGCAGGAGCGGCAGCAAAAGCCACAACGCCGGCGAAAGCCGGCGTTGCTCGAACCACTGCCGCTGCAACCAGCGCGCCATCAGCGTGGCGCTTGCGTCGCGAAGGAAATGTGCGGATAGCCCGCCGACTGCGCCGCCTGCATGACATCGATGACGCTCTGGTGCGTCGCCTTGGCATCGGCGTTGATGACGATCAGCGGATCGGTCCGGGTACCGGCCGCACGCTGCAGGGCATCGGCAATGCTCTTGACGTCACCGCCGGGCAAGGGCGACTTGTTGACCAGGATCTGGCCGCTCGCCGTCACCGCGACATCGATCTCGTTGGGCTGCTCGGCCTGCTTGCTGGCATCGGCCGTCGGCAAATTGATTTCTAGGCCGGAGAACTTGGCGTAAGTCGTCGTCAACATCAGGAAAATGATGATGACCAGCAAGACGTCGATCATCGGAATCAGGTTGATTTCCGGCTCTTCCCGGCTGCGTCCGCGCTGAAAGTTCATTGCTTACTTCCGGTCGCCGTGCATGTACTCGACGAGACGCACGGCCTGCTGTTCCATCTCGACCACGAAGCCATCGACCTGGGCGCGGAAATGGCGCCAGAAGATCATGCTCGGCATCGCGATGACCAGGCCGAAACCGGTGTTGTACAGGGCAATCGAGATGCCATGCGCCAGTTGCTGCGGATTCGAGCCGCTCGGCGACTGCGAACCGAAAATCTCGATCATCCCGACCACGGTGCCAAACAGACCCATCAGCGGGCTGATCGAGGCAATCGTGCCGAGCGTCGTCAGGTAGCGGTTGAGCTCGTGCGCCACGGCGCCGCCGGCTTCCTCGATCGATTCCTTCATGATTTCGCGCGACGCATTGACGTTGCGCAGGCCGGCCGACAAAACGCGTCCGAGCGGCGAATGCTTTTCAAGGTCCTCAAGCAGCTTGTCGTTGTTGGCACCGCGCTTGAACTCGCCGACCGCACGCTGCAGCAGGCCGGCCGGGACAACCTTGGAACGACGCAGGGCAACCAGACGCTCGATGATCAGCGCAACGGAAATGATGGAGGCCAGCAACAACGGCCAGATGGGCCAACCGGCAGCCTGAACGATCGCAAACACGTGGGAATTCCTCGCTGGAAAATTAACCGTGGATTTTGCCTCTCCCCTTCCGGCGGGGCAAGCCCTAAAAATCAGGCGCGGCCGCGCTTATCCCCAAAATCTGTGGATAAGTCTGTGAATGAATTGTGGCCAGTTGCGCTAAACCCACTCCGGCAAAGGCTTTTTCCTGCTCTGCCAAAAAACAAGGCACATTATTTAAATTGATAAAAATCAACGGGTTAAATAAAATCCAACCTGTCAAGCAAAGCCCGCAACAAAAATCGACGGGTTACAATCGCCGGATGCGTGAAGTCACCACCACCGCCCCCTCTTCCACACTCACGGTTTCCGGCCTGAACCGCCTGGTCCGCGAATGTCTTGAAGCGAAATTCCCGCTGACCTGGGTCGGCGGCGAGATTTCCAACCTGACCTACGCCGCCTCCGGCCACGTCTATTTCTCGCTCAAGGATGCCGCCGCCCAGGTGCGCTGCGTGATGTGGCGCAGCCGGGCGCAACTGCTCGGCTGGCGTCTGGAAAACGGCCAGAAGATCGAGGCACGCGCGCTGGTTTCCTTCTACGAACCGCGCGGCGAATTCCAGCTCAATGTCGAAGCCATCCGCCGCGCCGGCCAGGGCGACCTGTTCGAACGCTTCCTGCGCCTCAAGGCACAACTCGAAGCCGAAGGCCTGTTCGCCAGCGCAGCCAAACGGCCGCTGCCGACCTTTCCGCGCCACCTGGCCATCGTCACCAGCCCGCAGGCCGCGGCGCTGCGCGATGTGCTGAGCACCTTGCACCGGCGTGCGCCGCATATCCGGATCAGCCTTTTTCCGACGCCGGTCCAGGGCGAAGGCGCCGGCGAAAAAATTGCCGCCGCGATCATGGCGGCCGGCGACAGCGCTTGTGACGCGCTCATTCTCTGTCGCGGCGGTGGCAGCATCGAGGATCTCTGGGCCTTCAACGAGGAATGCGTGGCGCGTGCCATACGCGCCTCCGCCATCCCGGTCGTCGCCGGGGTTGGCCACGAAACCGATTTCACAATTGCCGACTTTGCCGCCGACCAGCGCGCCCCGACGCCGACCGCCGCGGCCGAGCTGCTCAGTCCCGACCGTAACGCCCTGCTCGCCCGCCTCACCGAACTGCAGCGCCATCTCGAACGGCGCATGGAACGCACCCTGGCCGACCAGCAGCAAAAGATCGACTGGCTGGCCAGCCGCCTGATCCACCCCGCGGCGCGCATCGAACAGCGCCGCCAGGACGCGACCGAGCTCGGCCGCCGTCTGCACCAGGCGATGTTGCGCCAGACTGCCAGCCAGCAACTGCGCCTCGCCGTCCTCGGCCAGCGCCATAAAGCCGCCCGACCACAGCCGGGCAAGCTCGGCGAACAGCTCGTGCATCTGCATTACCGGCTGCATAGCCAGGCGCTCTGGAAAATTTCTCAACAGACCGGGAAACTTAATGCGTTAAGCAGCGGTCTAGTACAGCTGGACCCGCAAGCGGTGCTGGCCCGCGGTTATGCCTTGGCCATCGGCCCCGACGGGCGTGCCGTGCGCGATGCCGCACAGATTGCGCGTGGCGACGCACTCAAACTCAGCTTCGCCCGGGGCTCGGCCGACGTCACCGTCAATCAGGTTGTGGCCACACCCGAAGCTGACTAGAATTTTGTTTTACCCCTTGAACATAACGGAGAATACCAATGGAACATCAACTGCCCCAGCTGCCTTTCGCCAAGGATGCCCTGGCCCCGCACATGTCGGCCGAGACCTTTGACTATCACTACGCGAAGCATCATCAGGCCTATGTCACCAACCTGAACAACCTGATCAAGGGCACCGAATACGAAAACCTCGACCTCGAAGCCATCGTCAAGAAGGCTCCGGCTGGCGGCGTGTACAACAACGCAGCCCAGGTCTGGAACCATACCTTCTTCTGGAACTGTCTGACCCCGAACGGCGGCGGCGCTCCGAAGGGCGCCCTGGCTGACGCGATCAACGCCAAGTGGGGTTCGCTGGATGCATTCAAGACCGCCTTCCAGACCTCGGCTGTCGGCAACTTTGGTTCCGGCTGGACCTGGCTGGTCAAGAAGGCCGACGGTTCCGTCGACATCGTCAACATGGGCGCCGCCGGCACCCCGCTGACCACCGGCGACAAGGCCCTGCTCTGCGTTGACGTCTGGGAACACGCCTACTACATCGACTACCGCAACGCCCGTCCGAAGTTCGTCGAAACCTACCTCGCCAGCCTGGTGAACTGGGCTTTCGCCGAAAGCAACTTCACCGGCTAAACGCCGGATTCAGGCGCATCCGGGCCTGAACCAGAGAAGCCCTGCGGCACCGTCCGCAGGGCTTTTTTCATTGCCGGCCCGGATTGTGAAAATCGGCAAAAAACAGCCGTCGACCGCTGGCCGAGCAAGAAGCGTATCGTGCACCGCACCGA
Organism: Quatrionicoccus australiensis; assembly: GCF_020510525.1. NCBI lineage: Bacteria > Pseudomonadati > Pseudomonadota > Betaproteobacteria > Rhodocyclales > Azonexaceae > Quatrionicoccus > Quatrionicoccus australiensis. The sequence goes on along the minus strand of NZ_CP075188.1, from coordinate 1,142,629 downwards.
TCGGCCGTTCCGGCCGCCACCTTCGAGCGAAAGCAGGTCCGCCGTGAATCCCGCCAAAATCAACGCCCTTTTCGATGTCCTGCGCGCCGCCTGCGCCCGTCAGTTCGCCTTCAACCCGCGCCGGGTCACGGCCGGCATGCGCTACGTCGGCACCGAAGGACACGGCAAGGATCTGGTCCATATCTTCCGCGATGCCGGCACGCATTCGCAGATCGTGCTCAACAGCACCTTCGCGACGCTGCGCGAGAAACACGGCGAAAAGCCGCACTGGACCGAGGCCGAGAAAGCTCACTACAAGAACACCGACGCTGAAATCGATGCCGAAATCGCCGCCCGCCAGGCCGAACTCGATTACACCTGCAGCAGCCCGCTCTATCTCGATCACCGCGCCGAGTTGCTGTCGCACTACAAGGACTGGCCGGCCTACCAGCCCGGCCCGAACCCGCGCGAAGCCGCCCGTGCCCTGATCGCCAGCCTCACTGAAGCCGCCGACCCGCGCCTGACCGCCTTTGCCGAACACATGCACTCGAACGACCCGGAGCACCTGGCGCACCTGCTGCTCGCGCCCTGTCATCTCGAACTGGAAGCCGCCAAAGCGGCGGCCGCCGCTTAAACCGGGAGCACGCGCATGGCCCAGGCAAAATCCTGCGAGCTCAGTCTCGCCGCCCAGACCACCGACGAACTGCTGCACGGCCTGGAAAAACTGCGGCAAAGCTGGAAGGAAAATCCGGCCGGCGTACCGAAAGGCCTGGCCTGCTCGGAGTCGAAGAGCGGCCAGTTCGTGCTGGTCGCTGCCGAATCGGCCTTCGTCACCCTGCCCGGCGCCTGCGTCATCAAGGGCATCGGCGCCATCGAACTGCACGGCGAACCGGCCTTCGAAGACGGCGACCATTCCAAAACCCTGGTTCTCAAGGCAACGCCGGAAGGCTGGCAGTTCTCGGTCAAGTTCATGCGCCCGGTCGTGCGCGAGCGAAACGCCAAACAATCCGCCTGAGCGGCGTTCAGCCCAGGCGTTCGATCGCCGGCAAAAAGACCTCGGTGACCACCACCTGCTGCCCGCCCAGGCGATGCAGCGAGCGACGCGCCCAGAGATGGGGGCCGCAGGCAGCGAGCGCCGCGGCCCGGCGATAGAGCGGATGCCGGCTGTCGAGGCGGCGAAACTCGATATCACCACGGCGAAAGCCGGGATGCGCAAAGAGCAGCGAACCGAGCGAACGACTACCCAGACGCGCCAGCCAGCGGCTCAGGCGGCCGCGGCCAGCGGTCGACAACGTGGTATGGGCAAAAATCACCGGCACGCCGTCGCATTCGAGCGCCACTTCGCGCACCCAGGCCGGCTGGCGGCCCTGATCGAAAATCAACCCTTCATCGGCAAGCGGCCGGCCGCGCCCGTAGGCGAGCAGGCGCACGCGAAAGCCCGTGCTCAGGCGCTGACAGCGCGCTGTCAACGAAGTCGGCTCGCTCAACCAGGAAGCCAGGGAAGGCGAAACGGCCGCCCGGCCCAGGCCGGACTGCCAGCGATTGCTGCGCATTACTGCCCCCGCGGTGCCTTTTCGATGCCATTGAGGCGGGTGCCGGCCTTGAGGCCGCGCTGGGCGAACCAGCCGAGATTCATTTCCAGCGCGTAACTGGCCATCTTCTTGGCGCAATGGTTGTCTTCGGTCTGCGGCTGCATGTCCTCGATATTGATGATCTTGCCCTCGGCATCGAGAAAGGCCACCGACAACGGGATCAGCGTATTGCGCATCCACATGCAATAGGCGTTCGGCTGCGGGAAGACGAACAGCATGCCGCGCTGCGCCGGCATCGACTTGCGCTGCATCAGACCGGTCTGCCGGTTCTGGTCGGTCGCGGCGACTTCGGCCTCGATGCGGTGAAAGCCGGCGGTCAGTTCGACGACCGGCATGGCCGTCTGCGCCAGCGCCGCGCCGCTGAGCAGCAGGCCGAAAAAGGCGGCAAATACGTTCTTATTCATGGAATGTTCCTTGCAAATCCTTGAGAGAGCCTTCGATGACACGCAACTGGCCAAGCGACAGACCGGCCAGGCCAACCCCACCGATCGCGGCGCGGATCAGACGCAGCGTAGGATAGCCGATGGCCGCTGTCATTCGCCTGACCTGGCGATTCTTGCCTTCGGCAATGCGGATTTCCAGCCAGCGGGTCGGAATCGCCTGGCGAAAGCGGATCGGCGGGTCGCGCTGCCACAGCCCGGCTGGTTCGTCGATCAGGCGAACCTTGGCCGGTTGTGCCGTGAAGTCGGAAAGCTTGATGCCGGCGCGCAGGCGTTCCAGATCGCTTTCCTGCGGCTCGCCCTCGACCTGCGCCCAGTAGGTTTTTTCCAGCTTGTGCTTCGGATCGGCAATGCGCGCCTGCAACTTGCCGTCGTCGGTCAGGATGAGCAGGCCTTCACTGTCGGCATCGAGGCGGCCGGCGACGTAAACATCCTTGAGACTGATGAATTCAGCCAGCGAACGCCATTTGCCCTCCGGCGTAAACTGGCTGAGCACACCGTAAGGCTTGTTGAAGAAAACGATTCTGGACACGGCGCGCAGCGGTCAACCCGGAAAAAGAGGGCAATTCTAGCCGAGCCGGACGCGCCCGGCGACCGGCTCCGGTCAACCGTCCTGCCGGCCGGGCGTTAGGCGGCTACCCCCAGCCTTGCGATATACTCGCCCGATGACTGCCATTGCACAAAACACCGCCGGCAACGAGCCGGTGCTCCCCGCTCACTGGGCGGCTGAAGTCGAAGCGCAACTGAGCGCCGGCGAAAACCCCCAGGCCTGGCTTGAAATCGATCTCGATGCCCGTCTGCAGTTCGCCCGCGGCCTGGTCGTCATCACTGACCGCCGCCTGCTGGCGCTGGCGCCGGGCGAGAGCAACTGGCGAACCTGGCCGCTACAAGCCGGCCTCAGCCTGAACCATGTCGACCATGCCGGCGTCGGCACGCTCGAACTGCTCGATACCCATGGCCGCCAGGCCTGCTGGCGCTACACGCTGGCCCACAACCTGGCCGCCCTGCGCGTCATCGCCGAGTTCGAGCTGCATCTGCAAAGCATCGTCTCCAGCCAGCCGGTCGAACGCCCGCCGGAAGACGTCTGCCCGAAATGCAAGGCACCGCTCGAGCCGGGCGACGACGAATGTCCGAACTGCAATCGCGAAACCGCCGTTCCGCCATCGACCTGGACGCTGTTCCGCCTGTGGCGCTTCGCCCGCCCCTACCGCTGGCAGTTGCTGACCGGTTTCCTGCTCACGCTCGCGTCGACCGCGGCGCAGCTGGTGCCGCCCTACCTGACCATGCCGCTGATGGACAACGTGCTGATCCCTTTCCAGAACGGCAAGCCGATCGACTGGCCGCTGGTGCTCATGTATCTCGGCGGCCTGCTCGGCGCCGCCGTGCTGGCCTGGGGCCTGGGCTGGATCCGCACCTACATCCTGTCGCTGGTTTCCGAACGCATGGGCCGCGACCTGCGCACGCAGACCTACGACCACCTGCTCGGCCTGTCGCTCGAATACTTCGGCGGCAAGCGCACCGGCGACCTGATGGCACGTATCGGCAACGAAACCGACCGCATCAACATCTTCCTGTCGCTCGACCTGCTCAACTTCGCCACCGACGTGCTGATGATCACGATGACCGCCGTCATCCTGTTCTCGATCAACCCGTGGCTGGCGCTGGTCACACTGCTGCCGCTGCCGATCATCGGCTGGCTGATCCATTTCGTGCGCGAAAAGCTGCGCACCGGCTTCGAGAAAATCGACCGCGTCTGGGCCGAAGTGACCAACGTGCTGGCCGATACCATCCCCGGCATCCGCGTCGTCAAGGCCTTTGCCCAGGAAAAGCGCGAAGGCGCCCGCTTCCGCGCCGCCAACGAGCACAACCTGCAGATGAACGACAAGCTGAACAAGACCTGGTCCTTGTTCACCCCGACCGTGACCCTGCTCACCGAAGTCGGCCTGCTCGTCGTCTGGGTCTTCGGCATCTGGCAGATTTCCAAGGGTGCCAGCACGGTCGGCGTGCTCACCGCCTTCCTCGCCTACATCGGCCGCTTCTACACCCGTCTCGACTCGATGAGCCGCATCGTCTCCGCGACCCAGCGCGCCGCGTCGAGCACCAAGCGCATTTTCGAAATTCTCGACCACGTCTCCAGCGTGCCGGAACCGACCAACCCGATCCACCTGAGCAAGGTCACCGGCCAGCTCGAACTGAAGAAGGCCAGCTTCCGCTACGGCACACGTGCGGTGACGCGCGACGTCGATCTGGTCATCCAGCCCGGCGAAATGATCGGCCTGGTCGGCCACTCCGGCTCGGGCAAGAGCACGCTGGTCAACCTGATCTGCCGCTTCTACGACGTCTCCGAAGGCCAGGTGCTGATCGACGGCGTCGATGTCCGCTCCGTGCCGGTCGAGGAATTCCGCCAGCACATCGGCCTGGTGTTGCAGGAGCCCTTCCTCTTCTTCGGCACCATCGCCGAGAACATCGCCTACGGCAAGCCGCAGGCAACGCGCCAGGAAATCATCGCCGCCGCCCGCGCCGCGCACGCCCACGAGTTCATCCTGCGCCTGCCGCACGGATACGACTCGCTGGTCGGCGAACGCGGCCAGGGCCTGTCCGGCGGCGAACGCCAGCGCATCTCGATCGCGCGCGCCCTGTTGATCGACCCGCGCATCCTGATCCTCGACGAAGCGACCTCGGCGGTCGACACCGAAACCGAGAAGGAAATCCAGAAGGCGCTCGACAACCTGGTGCGTGGCCGTACCACAATCGCCATCGCGCACCGCCTGTCCACGCTCAGGAAGGCTGACCGTCTGGTCGTCATGGATCGCGGCCGCATCGTCGAAATCGGCAATCACGACCAGTTGATGGAACTCGAAGGGCATTACTACAAGCTCTACCAGGCCCAGGCGCGCAACGTCGATACCGAACAGGAACTGCCGCGCTCCCCCGATCTTCCGAAAACCGTCACGGCCTGAAAGTCATCATGTCGAACCCCAATTTCCAGCTCGAACGCGACGCTTACGGTCGACTCATCCTGACCGGCGAAAATGGCGAACGCCACGAAGGCATCACGCCGGTCCGCGCCTTCCCCATCGCCGCCCCCGACGAAGGCCTGTCGCTAATCAATTACGAAGGGCACGAAGTGGCCTGGGTGGACAACATCGCCGACCTGCCGCCGGCGATCGGCCAGTTGCTTGAAGAAGAACTGGCCAGCCGCGAATTCGTCCCGGAGATCACGCAGATCACCGAGGTGTCGAGCTTCGCCTGTCCGAGCACCTGGCAGGTAGGTACCAACCGCGGCGCAACGGCGCTCGTCCTCAAGGGCGAAGAAGATATCCGCCGCCTGTCGCAGACCTGTCTGCTGATTGCCGACAGCAACGGCATCCAGTTTCTGGTCCGCGACCTGACCGTGCTCGACCGGCAAAGCCGCAAATTGCTCGACCGCTTCCTGTAACCGGGCGTACCGGGTTGTGACATTTTTTTGTCACGGGTAATCCATCGCCCCTCGAAAGCGTTAATAATCACCATCTGCCCCAATAACAATCTTGACCGTGAAACGGAGCCGGGCGAAGGAATCATGAAGAAAAAAGACATCATCATCCGGGACATCATTTCCCTGCGCGGTCCGAGCATCTGGACCTATCCCCCGGCCCTCGAAGCCTGGATCGACATTGGCGAATTCGAGGACTACCCGTCCAACAAGCTGCCCGGTTTCGTGGACCGCCTCAAGGCCTGGCTGCCGTCGCTGATCGAACATCGCTGCAACTACGACGAACGCGGCGGCTTCCTGCGCCGCCTCGACGAAGGTACCTGGATCGGCCACGTGCTCGAGCACGTTTCTCTCGAACTGATGACGCTGGGCGGCTTGCCCGACGGCTTCGGGCGCACCCGCGAAACCACCGAGCGCGGCGTCTACAAGCTGGCGATCAGCAACTTCCAGGAAGACTGCACCCGCCTCGCCCTCGAACTCGGCATCAAGCTCATCCTCGCTGCCGTCAATGACACGCCCTTCGACATGGCCGAAGCGACCAGCACCATGCGCCGCCGCGTCGACCGCAAGTATCTCGGCCCGTCAACCGCAGCCATCGTCAATGCCGCCGAAGCGCGCAGCATTCCGGCGATCCGCCTGCTCGACGACGGCAACCTGGTGCAACTCGGCTACGGCGCCGCGATGCGCCGCATCTGGACGGCCGAAACCGACCAGACCAGCGCCATTGCCGAGACCATCTCGCGCGACAAGGACCTTACCAAGACCCTGCTCTCCTCCTGCGGCGTCGCCATCCCGGAAGGCCGCGAAGTCAGCAGCGCCGAAGATGCCTGGGAAGCCGCCGAAGACATCGGCGTACCGGTCGTCGTCAAGCCGACCGACGGCAACCACGGGCGCGGCGTCTTCATCGACCTGACCAGCAAGGAAGAGGTTGCCAAGGCCTACGCCATCGCCGTCGAAGAAGGCTCCGGCGTGCTCGTCGAGCGCTCCATCCAGGGCATCGAACACCGCCTGCTGGTGGTCGGCGGCAAACTGGTCGCCGCCAATCGCAGCGACCTGATCACAATCAACGGCGACGGCAAGTCGACCGTGCAGGAACTGATCGACAGCCAGATCAACGTTGATCCGCGCCGCGGCACGACCGAACTGCATCCGCTCTCGATCATCCGCATCGACACCGCGGCCCGCATGGAACTCGAACGCCAGGGCCTGAACGCCGACAGCGTACCGGCCGCCGGGCGCGAAGTACTGATCCAGCGCAACGCCAACCACGCCTTTGACTGCACCGACGACGTCCACCCGGAAACGGCCCGTACTGCCGCCCTCGCCGCCCGTATCGTCGGTCTCGACATTGCCGGCATCGACCTCGTCTGCAAGGACATCGCCAAGCCGCTCGGCGAACAGGGCGGCGCCATCGTTGAAGTCAACGCCGGCCCCAGCCTGCTGATGCACATAAAACCGGGCATCGGCAAGCCGCGTCCGGTTGGCCAGGCCATCGTCGACAACCTGTTTGGCCCCAACGTCGGTGGCCGCGTACCGCTGGTCGGCGTGACCGGCACGCACGGCAAGACGGCCGTCGCCAAGCTGATCGCCCACTTCCTCTACCTGTCCGGTCAGAAGGCCGGCCTGGCCTGCAGCGACGGCATATTCCTCGGCCGTCGCCAGGTCCAGAAGAGCAATGCAGCCAACTGGGAAGGCGGCCGTCGCCTGCTGCTCAACCGCTCGGTTGAAGCTGCCGTCATCGAGAACGGCGCCGAAGTCATCCTCGGCGAAGGCCTGCCCTACGACCGCTGCTCGGTCGGTGTCATCACCGACATCGTGCCGGCCGACGAAGACCTGTCACGCTGGGATGTCCAGCCCACGGGCGGCGAGTACTACACGACGCACCGTTCGATCTACCGCACCCAGGTTGATGTCGTGCTGCCCAGCGGCCATGCCGTGCTCAATGGCGCCGACGAGCTGGTCGCCGACTTTGCCGAGCTGTGCGACGGCGAAGTGATCTTCTACGCCGCCGATCCGGCCACCCCGGCTCTGGTCACGCACCGCGCCGGCAACGGCCGCACGGTCTATGTCGCCGAGGGCCGCATCATCATGGCCAGCGGCCAGGACGAGATTCGTCTTTGCCGCCTGGGCGATGCCCCGGTCATCGGCAAGCAGAAGGATCCGCACACCATTGCCAATGTGCTGGCCGCTGTCGCTGCCGGCTGGGCCCTGGGCCTGACGCAGGAAGTCATCGTCACCGGCCTCAAGACCTTCGGCATCGAACTGCCCGACCCCGCCGCGCTGCTGCCGCTGCGCGCCAAGAAATCGCCCGTGGCCAAAAAGCCGGCGACCCACCGGAACTAACAAGGATTTAGCGTCATGGACGTTTCCCGTATTCGTGCCCTGCGCGGCCCCAACCTGTGGAGCCGGCACACCGCGATCCAGGCCATCGTCACCTGTGAAGGTGCCGAATGTGCCATCTCTGATCTGGACAATTTCGAAGCCCGCCTGCGCGAGCGCTTCCCGGCGCTGGGCGACCTGATCCCGGCCGACCACCTCGACACCGTGTCGATGGCACATGCCCTCGAGTTCGCCGCTCTCGGCCTGCAGGCCCAGGCCGGCTGCCCGGTCACCTTCAGCCGCACGGCACAGACCGTAGACCAGGGGGTTTACCAGGTCGTGGTCGAGTACACCGAAGAAGAAGTCGGTCGCCTCGCCTTCGAGCGCGCCGAGCAACTTTGCCTGGCTGCAATCGCTGACACGCCCTTCGATCTTGAAGGCACGCTCAAGGAATTGCGTGACCTCGACGAGGATATCCGCCTCGGCCCATCGACCGGTGCCATCGTCGCTGCCGCTGTGGCGCGCGGCATTCCCTACCGCCGCCTGACCCAGGGCAGCCTCGTCCAGTTCGGCTGGGGCTCCAAGCAGAAGCGTATCCAGGCCGCCGAAACCAGCTTCACCAGCGCCATCGCCGAAGCCATCGCCCAGGACAAGGAACTGACCAAGAAGCTGCTGCATGCCGCCGGCGTTGCCGTTCCCTACGGCCGCCCGGTCGAGGATGAGGACGACGCCTGGGTTGCCGCCCAGGAAGTCGGCCTGCCGGTCGTCGTCAAGCCGCAGGACGGCAATCAGGGCAAGGGCATCTCGGTCAACCTGACCACCGAAGAACAAGTCCGCAAGGCTTACCAGGTCGCCGTCAGCTTCTTCGACGACATCATGGTCGAGAAATTCCTGCCCGGCCACGACTGGCGCCTGCTGGTCATCGGCGACAAGCTGATCGCTGCCGCCCGGCGTGATCCGCCGCTGGTCATCGGCGACGGCACACACACCGTGCGCGAGCTGGTCGACATCGTGAACAGCGATCCGCGCCGTTCCGACGGTCACGCCACCTCGCTGACCAAGATCCGTTTTGACGCAATCGCCATCGCCCGCCTCGAAGAGCAAGGCTATACAGCCGACTCCGTGCCCGGCCGCGGCGTGCGTGTCGTGCTGCGCAACAATGCCAACCTGTCGACCGGCGGCACCGCCACCGACGTCACCGACGACGTGCATCCGGAACTCGCTGCTGCCGCCATCGCTGCCGCGCAGACGGTCGGCCTCGACATCTGCGGCATCGACGTCGTCTGCGACACCATGCACAAGCCGCTCGAAGAACAGGGCGGCGGCATTGTCGAATGCAACGCCGCCCCCGGCCTGCGCATGCACCTCGACCCGTCTTTCGGCAAGGGCCGCGCCGTCGGCGAAGCGATTGTCGGCATGATGTTCCCGGACGGCGACAACGCCCGCATCCCGGTCGTCGCGATCGCCGGCACCAACGGCAAGACAACGACCAGCCGCCTGATCGGCCGCATCTTCGAAGCCAACAACCTGCGCGTCGGCATGACCAGCACCGACGGTGTTTACATCGAAGGCCGCCGTACCGACGACGGCGACTGCTCCGGCCCGCGCAGCGCGCGCAACGTGCTGCTGCATCCGGACGTCGACGCTGCCGTGTTCGAAACCGCCCGTGGCGGCGTACTGCGTGAAGGTCTCGGCTTCGACATGTGCGATGTGGCCGTGATCACCAACATCGGTCTCGGCGACCACCTCGGTCTCAACTACATCACGACGGTCGACGAGCTGGCGGTGGTCAAAAGGGTCATCGTCGAAAACGTGGCACCGGATGGTACCGCCGTGCTCAACGCCGCCGACCCGGTGGTTGCCGCCATGGCTCACCATTGCCACGGCGACATCATCTACTTTGCCCGCGACCGCATGAACCCGGTACTCGCCACGCACCGCGCCCAGGGCCGCCGGGTGATCTACGCCGAACGCGATGCGATCATCTGCGGCGAAGGCCGCAAGAAACACCGCATCCCGTTCGCCAACATTCCGCTCACCCGCAACGGCACGATCGGCTTCCAGGTCGAGAACGCCATGGCGGCCATCGGCACCGGCTGGGCGCTCGACTACGCCTGGGACGTGATCGAAAAGGCACTGGCCAACTTTGTCAGCGACGCAGCAACCGCCCCCGGTCGTTTCAACGTCTTCGACTACAAGGGTGCGACGCTGATTGCCGACTATGGCCACAATCCGGATGCCATCCAGGCGCTGGTCGGCGGCATCGCCAACATGCCGGCGGTGCGTCGCTCGGTGGTGATCAGTGGCGCCGGCGACCGGCGCGACGACGATATCCGGCAGCAGACCGAAATCCTCGGCGAAGCCTTCGACGACGTCATCCTCTACCAGGATGCCTGCCAGCGCGGCCGCGAAGATGGCGAAGTCATCGGCCTGCTGCGTGAAGGCCTGGCCAATGCCAGCCGCACCAAGCATATCGATGCGATCACCGGCGAGTTCCTGGCCATCGATACGGCACTGGAGCGCCTGCGTCCGGGCGACCTCTGCCTGATCCTGATCGACCAGGTCGACGAGGCACTCGCCCATATCGCCAAACGGATCAGCGAAGCCGGCTAAAGCGACAAGCAACATGCGCCACGGGCTGCTGCAAGGTGTACGCGCACCAGGCGGCAGCCCTTTCCTTTTATCGGTCGACCGGCGAAAAACAGCATTTTTCCCCGGTCGACCGCCAGCCTCCCAGCATACAAGCCACTGCCGGAAACCACCATGAACGACAACGCAACCCTCTCCACCGGCAAGGTCTGGCTAGTCGGCGCCGGCCCCGGCGATGCCGACCTGCTGACTGTCAAGGCGGCCCGCCTGATCGCCAGTGCCGATGCCATCGTCTATGACCATCTGGTCGGCGAAGGCGTGCGCGCGCTCTTTCCGGCCCACAGCCGTCACATCTACGTTGGCAAGAAGGCCTCCCGGCACACCCTGAAGCAGGAAGAGATCAACCAGCTGCTCGTCGAACTGGCAGCAGAAGGCCTCGCCGTGGTCAGGCTGAAAGGCGGCGACCCGTTCATCTTCGGACGCGGCGGCGAAGAACTTGAAATTCTCCAGGCCTCCGGCGTTCCCTTCGAGGTCGTCCCCGGCGTCACCGCTGCGGCCGGCTGCGCCGCCTATGCCGGCTTCCCGCTGACGCATCGCGAGCACGCCCAGTCGGTCACCTTCGTCACCGGCCACCTCAAGGATGGCAGCGTCAATCTCGACTGGCCGGCACTGGCCCGCCCCGGCCAGACCGTGGTTTTCTACATGGGCATCGGTGCCGCCGAACAAATCTGCCAGCAGATGATCGCGCACGGTCTGCCGTCACTGACACCGGCCGCTGTCATCCGCAAGGGCACCCTGCCCGAACAGCAAACCCTGCTCGCCACACTCGGCACCCTGCCGCAGCGCATAGCCGAATCCGGCATCAAGCCGCCGGCGCTGATCGTCGTCGGCAGCGTCGTCAACCTGCATGACAAGCTCAACTGGTTCGAAAAATCATGAAAAAACTCTTCTGCCTGCTCGCTCTCTGCTGTGCCGCGTCAGCCCACGCCTACTCGATCGATGAACTACGCGACGACTGTCAGGCTGCCGACGACTTTTATGCCCAGAAGAAAACGACCGACCCTTACCAGTCGGTACGCAGTGCCCGCTGCATTTCCTACGTCGCCGGCTTTGCCGACGGTTACGCCATCAGCGACTATCTCGCCGAAAAAATCGGCCTCAAGATCAACGCCTTCTGCCTGCCGAACGACGCCGATCTGACGCCGCGCCTGGTCCGCGCCGTGCTCGCCCACCTCGAACACCTGCCGCCAAAACCGGGCGGCAACACCGCCATGCTGGTCGCCAGCGCCCTGGCTAAATCCTTCTCCTGTCCTGATTCACTTGAAACGAAGAAGTGATTCATGGATAATCCGGCCTCCATTCGCCCCGATGGCGGAATCGGTAGACGCAGCGGATTCAAAATCCGCCGCCGAAAGGTGTGCCAGTTCGAGTCTGGCTCGGGGCACCAGTTAGCTGGTTAAAGCAGTCCAAGCAAGTCCATCAAACCCGCCTCTGTGCGGGTTTTTTGTTGGTTTTTCCGCAATAAAAAACCGGCTCCTCGGCAACGAGGATCCGGCTTTCTGGAATTCAGCCCGCGCGATCAGACTCGCGGGATGGGCGACGACAGCGGGCGTCGAACCTTAAGAGAACTTCCGCTCATGCGCCTGAACGGCTTTTGTCCGGGCAATCAGCAACCTGAGCTTCACCGCGTCGGAAACATCTTCGGCTGCCTGCTCATCGATGCCGGCAACATTAGCCATCTTGTGGGCTTCGACCGCCTTCATGCGCGCAAGGAACAGTCTGAGCTTGGCGGTTTCCGAAATGGCCGGATAAGCAATCTGCTCATCATCCTGATCTTCCGAACCGGCCAGCTTCGGGCGGCTGAATGAACGATGCAGGTCAAGATCATCGGCGCCCTCATCGTCATCGCCATCGTCGATGAATTTGAACGAGGCGGCCAGTTCAGGCATGGCTTTCGTGCTCAACAAGCTCATCTGGCTGCGGGCACTTCTGGAGAGCATCGATTTCTTGATCGTGCCCTTTTTCTCAAGCTTTGCCACTTTTTGTGGCGTAATTTGAGGAAGACTGCTCGCTGCGGCAACTTGCGCAATATCAACTGTCGCACGTGCGGTCTGGGCGTAATCGATCACTGTCGTTACGACCTCTGCTGCGGGCACAGCCGTTACTTCAGGTTCGGCGGCACCGCCCCCCCCTGAAACCAATGCTGCAGCCAATGCGATTGCTATCCAGCGCACTTCGATTCCCTTGCAAATACGTACTCAATGCATGCTTAACGCAGCAATTTCGATTTGGTTGTCAGCGAAACACAAATAAATCAATTAATTGGCTTTATTGAGCCTCCGGATTCATGAAACCCGTTCGCCCACTTCACCCGGACGATGAATGCCGGCGGCAATCGACCTTCCGGCCGGGATGGACATGCCGCAGGCAGTAAACGCATTCCGAACAGGCGTTTTACCGGGAGCGAGACCGGGGAAGCCTGCGGATGGTAATATTCGCCCCGCTTGATTGAGCGACACACCAACTCGTTGATGCCGTTCATTTCCAGCCAATGCCGGCGCCAGATGGCGCCATCCGCCAGCGGCGCTCCCTGTGGGCGCCGTCATCATTCAGGAATACGGATTTTGCCCATGTCGTTGACAGTAGACGACTTCGACTTCCCCCTCCCGCCCGAACTGATCGCCCAGCATCCCTCCGCCGAACGCGGTGGCAGCCGCTTGCTGCACGTCAGCGGTCAACAGCTTGTGAACCGGCAATTTGCCGAACTGCCGGAACTGCTCCGGGCCGGCGACCTGCTCGTTTTCAACGACACGCGCGTCATCAAGGCACGCTTCTTTGGTGTCAAGGACAGCGGCGGCCGGGTCGAGATCATGCTTGAGCGCATCGTCGATGCGACGCACGCGATCTGCCAGATTCGCGCCAGCAAGGCGCCGAAGACCGGCTGCACGCTGCTGCTGGCCGACGCCTTCACGGTAAAAATGACCGGCCGGGCCGGCGCCGACGATGATTTCTTTGCCCTGGAGCTGGTCGACCGTACGGACTTCTGGGAAGTCGCCGAACAGTACGGCAAACTGCCGCTGCCGCCCTATATCGAACACCCGGCCGAAGGCGCCGACGAGACGCGCTACCAGACGGTCTATGCGCGTGAGCCGGGCGCCGTCGCCGCGCCCACTGCCGGCCTGCACTTCACCGAGGAAATGCTGGCCACGCTGCGCGCGCAGGGCGTCAATACCGCCTTCGTCACGCTGCATGTCGGCGCCGGCACCTACCGGCCGGTGCGCGTCGAGAAAATCGCCGATCACCGCATGCACAGCGAGCGCTACGAAATCCCGCAGGCGACGGCCGCTGCCATCGCCGCCACCCGCGCCGCCGGTGGCCGGGTCATCGCGGTCGGCACGACCAGCCTGCGCTCGCTCGAATCGGCCGGCAACGATGATGGCACGGTGCGCGTCGGCGCCAGCGAAACCGACATTTTCATCACACCGGGTTATCGCTTCAAGGTCGTCGACCGCCTGATCACCAATTTCCACCTGCCGAAATCGACGCTGCTCATGCTCGTCTCGGCCTTTGCCGGTTACGCCAACATCCGCGCTGCCTATGCGCACGCGGTGGCCGGGCGTTACCGCTTCTTCAGTTATGGCGATGCCATGCTTCTGGAAAAAACCGATGCAATTTGAACTCCACAAAACCGATGGCGCCGCCCGCCGCGGCACCCTGACCCTGGCCCATGGCCAGGTCCAGACCCCCGTCTTCATGCCGGTCGGCACCTACGGCACGGTCAAGGCGATGACGCCGCAAAGTCTCAACGACATCGGCGCACAGATCTGTCTCGGCAACACTTTCCACCTGTGGTTGCGCCCGGGTCTGGATGTCGTCGCCGCGCACAAGGGCCTGCACGATTTCATGAACTGGCAGAAGCCCATCCTGACCGATTCGGGCGGTTTCCAGGTCTTCTCGCTCGGCGCCATGCGCAAGATCACCGAGGAAGGCGTCAAGTTCAGCTCGCCGCACGACGGCGCCAAGCTCTTCCTGACGCCGGAAATCTCGATGCAGATCCAGAAGGTGCTCAATTCCGACATCGTCATGATCTTCGACGAATGCACGCCTTACCCAGCCAGCCACGACGAAGCCGCCAAATCGATGCGCATGTCGATGCGCTGGGCGCAACGTTCGCGTGACGAGCACAACCGCCTGGAAAACGGCAATGCGCTGTTCGGCATCGTCCAGGGCGGCATGTATGAAGACCTGCGCGACGAATCGGTGGCCGGCCTGTGCGACATCGGCTTCGACGGCATGGCGATCGGCGGCCTCTCGGTCGGCGAACCCAAGGACGACATGGCGCGCATCCTGGCGCATACCGCACCGCGCCTGCCGACCCACAAGCCGCGCTACCTGATGGGTGTCGGCACGCCGGAAGACCTGGTCAACGGCGTCAAGAACGGCATCGACATGTTCGACTGCGTGATGCCGACCCGCAACGCGCGCAACGGCCACCTGTTCACCCGCTTCGGTGACGTCAAGATCAAGAACGCCCGCTACAAGCTGGACACCGGCCCGCTCGACCCGTCCTGCACCTGCTATACCTGCACGCAATTCACGCGCAGCTACCTGCACCACCTCTTCCGCAACGGCGAAATCCTCGGCGGCATGCTCAACACCATCCACAACCTGCATTTCTACCAGACCATCATGGCCGAGATGCGGGCTGCCATCGAGGCCGGCACGCTTGACCAGTGGTCGGCTGCCTTTGCCCGGGACCGTTCTGCGGGCCAATGATAGAATCCACGTTTTGTTTTTTCGCATCCAGGAGTTTGACCAATGATTAGTCTTGCCCACGCCCAGACCGCTGCCGCCAACGACCCGACCGGCGGCCTGATGCAGTACCTCCCGCTGCTCATCATGGTGGCCGCCATGTGGCTGCTCTTCATCCGTCCGCAGATGAAGAAGGCCAAGGAACACAAGGCCCTGATCGATGCACTGGCCAAGGGTGACGAAGTCGTCACGGGCGGCGGCCTGGTTGGCAAGATCGTCAAGGTTGGCGACAACTACGTGACTCTCGAAGTTGCCGAAGGTACCGAAGTCGTCGTGCAAAAACCGGCCATCGGCCTGGTTCTGCCGAAGGGCACGCTGAAGTCGCTGTAATCACCCCAAAAAAGGCGGCCGCTGGCCGCCTTTTCGCTTTAAAGCCACCATGAATCGCTATCCTCTCTGGAAGTACATCACCGTCGCCATCGCGCTGGTGCTTGGTTTCATCTACACCCTGCCCAATTTCTTCGGCGAGTCGCCGGCCGTGCAGGTTTCGAGCGCCAAGGTCACCATCAAGATCGATGACAAGACCAAGGCCCGCCTCGAAGAAGCCCTGAGCGCCGCCGGCGTTGCCAACGACGGCATCCTGCTCGACCTGAACGGCGTCAAGACCCGTTTCAAGGACACCGACACCCAGTTGAAGGCCAAGGACGTCCTGGAAAAAGCCTTCAATCCTGACCCGGCCGATCCGAAATACGTCGTCGCCCTCAACCTGCTTTCGGCCTCGCCGCAATGGTTGACCGCCATGCACTCGCTGCCGATGTATCTCGGCCTCGACCTGCGCGGCGGCGTGCACTTCCTGCTCCAGGTGGACATGAAGGGCGCGCTGACCAAGCGCCTCGACTCGACCGCCGGCGACCTGCGCACCCTGCTGCGCGACAAGAACCTGCGTCACGCCGGCATCAGCCGCGAAGGCGACCGTCTGGTCGTCAAGTTCCGCGAAGTCGAAACCCGCGACAAGGCACGCAACGTGATCAGCGACGGCCAGCCGGACCTGCTGGTCGCCGAACAGTCCGACGGCAGCGACTTCAAGCTGATTGCGACGCTCAAGCCGCAGGCACAGCAGAAGATCGGCGAATTCGCGCTGAAACAGAACATCACCACCCTGCACAACCGGATCAACGAACTCGGCGTTGCCGAACCGGTGATCCAGCAGCAAGGCGCCGATCGCATCGTCGTTCAGCTGCCGGGCGTGCAGGATACCGCCAAGGCCAAGGACATTCTCGGCCGTACCGCGACCCTCGAAATCCGCATGGTGGACGATGCACCAGGTGGCCTGGAAGCCGCGCTGGCCGGCAATCCGCCTTTCGGCACCGAGGTCTATAACGAGCGTGGCGGCCAGCCGCTGCTGGTCAAGAAGCAGGTCGTCCTGACCGGCGACCGCCTGACCGACGCCCAGCCCGGTTTCGACAACCAGACCCAGGAAGCCGCCGTGCATCTGACGCTGGACTCGGCCGGTGCCCGCATCTTCCGCGACATCACGCGCGAAAACGTCGGCAAGCGCATGGCCATCCTGCTCATCGAAAAGGGCAAGGGCGAAGTCGTCACCGCGCCGGTCATCCGCACCGAAATCGGCGGCGGCCGCGTCCAGATTTCCGGCCGCATGACCACCAGCGAAGCCAACGACACCGCCCTGCTGCTGCGCGCCGGTTCGCTGGCCGCACCGATGGACATCATCGAGGAACGCACGATCGGCCCGTCGCTCGGTGCCGACAACATCCAGAAGGGCTTCCATTCGACGCTCTGGGGTTTTGCCGCAATCGCGCTGTTCATGATCGTGTACTACCAGGTCTTCGGCGTGGTTTCCGTCGTTGCACTCGGCGCCAACCTGCTCTTCCTGATCGCCCTGCTTTCGCTGCTGCAGGCGACGCTGACCCTGCCCGGCATTGCCGCCATCGCACTGGCGCTGGGCATGGCCATCGACTCGAACGTGCTGATCAACGAACGGATCCGCGAAGAACTGCGTAGCGGCATGCCGCCGCAAGGTGCCATCTCGGAAGGCTACGAACGTGCTTTCGGGACCATTCTCGACTCCAACGTAACGACGCTGATCGTCGGCCTGATGCTGCTCATCTTCGGCTCCGGCCCGGTGCGCGGCTTCGCCGTCGTGCATTGTCTCGGCATCCTGACCTCGATCTTCTCTTCGGTCGTCGTTTCCCGCGCCCTGGTCAATCTGATCTACGGCCGCCAGAAGAAGCTGACCAAGGTTGCCATCGGCCAGCTCTGGAAACCCGCTGCCGCCACGACCGACGGTCAGAAATAAGGAGAACGGACATGGAATTTTTCCGCATCCACAAAGACATTCCCTTCATGCGCCACGCGCTGACGTTCAACGTCATCTCGCTGGTCACCTTCATCCTCGCCGTCGTCTTCCTGTTCACCAAGGGGCTGCACCTGTCGGTCGAATTCACCGGCGGTACGCTGATCGAAACCCACTACGAACAGACCGCCGACCTGGAAAAGGTGCGCAATGCGCTGGGCAAGGCGGGGTTCAGCGATTACGCCGTGCAGAACTTCGGTTCGTCGCAGGACGTCATGATCCGTCTGCCGCTCAAGGGCGAGCAGAACAGCAACCAGCTCGGTGAAGCCGTGATGAAGTCGCTCGCAGCCGATGCGCCGGGTGCCCAACTGCGCCGCGTCGAGTTCGTCGGCCCGCAGGTCGGCAAGGAACTCGCCGAAAATGGCGCCATGGCCTTGCTGCTGGTCGTGATCGGCATCGTCATCTACCTGGCGTTCCGCTTCGAATGGCGTTTCTCGGTCTCGGCCATCATCGCCAACCTGCACGACGTGGTGATCATTCTCGGCTTCTTCGCCTTCTTCCAGTGGGAGTTCTCGCTGTCGGTGCTGGCCGCCATCCTTGCCGTGCTCGGCTACTCCGTCAATGAGTCGGTGGTCGTCTTCGACCGCGTGCGCGAAACCTTCAAGAAGGTCCGCGGCATGTCGACGCCGGAAGTGCTCGATCATGCCATCACCAGCACGATCAGCCGGACGATCATCACCCATGGCTCGACGCAGATGATGGTGCTCTCGATGCTGATCTTCGGCGGCGAAACCCTGCACTACTTCGCCATGGCGCTGACCATCGGCATCTGCTTCGGCATCTACTCCTCAGTGCTGGTCGCCAGCCCGCTGGTCATGTGGCTGGGCGTCTCGCGCGAACAGTTCATCGCCAAGCAGAAGAAAGTCGTCGAAGGCGCCAACGAAGAAGGCGCCGTGGTTTAAGCCGTTTTTGACCGGTCGACCGCAAAAAGGGAGCCATTTTGGCTCCCTTTTTTCTTGACGGCGCGAATGGCAAACACCTGATTCGTATATAGTTACTGCGCACAAGGGATACAAGGGCACGCCAAGCTGCCTGCAAACAATAGAGGGTCCGCGCATGGACAAAAGCGACTTTACCGAATGGCAGCCCCATTACAGTGTCGGCAATGCCTTGCTGGATGGGCAACACAAGCAACTGCTGCAACTGTGCGGCCGCGCCATCCGCTGCATGGAGCAGACCGGCAGCGAAGGCATCGCGCATTTCCAGGATGTCCTGAACGAACTGTCTGACTACGTGCGCGAGCACTTCAACCTGGAAGAGGCGATGCTGCGTGAATGCGCCTTCCCGATGTACGAAAAGCATCGCCAGGAACACATCACCTACCAGCTCAAACTGACCGAGCTATTGCTTACCGCCGGCCTTGGCGAATACGACCGCGCCGGCCTGACCCACTGCCTCTCCGAGTGGTGGAATGAACACATCCTGCATACCGACAAGCAATACGTGCAGTATTTACGCGACTGCGACTAGGAAAAAACAGATTGGACTCGACCGCAATGTCATCTTGCGCTGACCGAACACCCTCCTTCAAGCGCGAACTTGAAAAAACAAACACTGTCTGGATACAACAAACGGCGACGATGCCCCGGCAACTCCGGTGCATCGCCACAAGGCAAGCCTGTCGCCAGACGGTCAACGGCAAAAAAACTGCGCTTTTCCTGCCAAACGACGGTTTCCCCGCTTCGTTCGGCAAACACCGCCAACATTTGCCGCTCCTTAACGCGAGCCCTGCCCTGGCGGCTGCGTCACGAAGCCGATCCGCACCAGGCCGGCGCCGGCAGCCTGTGCCATGATTTCCGCTACCGTCTCGTAACGCGACGATTTATCGACATGCAGGTGGATCTCGGTCTTCGGCCGAGTGCGTCCAAGTTCAGCCAGACGACTCGCCAATTGCGGCCGATCCAGCGCGGTGCCATCCCAGTGCAGAGTGCCGGCGGCATCGACGGCAATCTCGACTTTTTCGGCTGCGGCACTGCTTTGGGCACTGGCTTGCGGCAAGTCGAGCTTGACGGCATGGGTCAGCAAGGGAGCGGTGATCATGAAAATGACCAGCAGTACCAGCATCACGTCGATCAGCGGAATCATGTTGATCTCGGCACGCGGCACGCCGCGCCCGGCTGCCCCCGGATTCAGGAAAGCCATCTCAGAACTCCCGGACCTTGTCCGGCAGAACCCGACCGGTCAGCAGAAAATGGTAAAGATCGTGGGCCAGGGCATCGAGCTGTGCCAGCAATACCTGGCTGCTGCGTGAAAAGACGTTGTAGGCAAGCACCGCCGGGATCGCCACAGCCAACCCGAGAGCGGTCATGATCAGCGCTTCGCCGACTGGTCCGGCAATCAGTTCGAGCGATGCCGCCCCTTCGGCGCCGATCGCCGCCAGGGCGTTATGTACGCCCCAGACCGTGCCGAACAAGCCGATGAACGGTGCCACGGCAGCGATCGAGGCAAGCAGGGTCTGCCCGTTGTCGAGACGCGCCCCTTCTTCGCCGACGATGCGGCTCATACAGCGCAGCAACAAATCTTCACCGTGACCTTCCGGCGCCCGCTCCAACTCGCCATGGACCTGGAAGGAAGCGAGGGCCAGTCGGGAAAAGGGATTGCCCGCCACCCGACCGGGAATTTGCGGCACATGCTGCGGCCGGAATTCCGCGCGAAACTCCCTCGCCCAGCGACCAATGCGCCAGAACAGGAACGCCTTGCTGAGAATGGCAAACCAGGAAATCAGCGACATCAGGAACAACAGGCAAAACAGGATCGCACCTAGCGTATCCGTGTGGGCAAAAAAATATTCAATCGGGTTCATATCCTGCATTTCAATTCTCCAGTTTGAATTGGATGGGCACTTCGACCCAGCCGCTCACCGCATTCCCGTCGCGTCGGGCGGGAACAAAACGCCACTCCCGGACCGCCGCCCGCGCCGCCAGATCAAGGCGCTCGTAACCGCTGCCGGCATGGATCACGACCTGCTCAGCCAGGCCGGATGCACTGACCTGAACACGCAAGCGCACTTCACCGGCTTCTCGCAGTCGGCGTGAAAGCAAGGGATACGGCGGCTGCGGGTTACTCAAATAAGCCGCCTTGAAAGCGGGCGGCACGAAATCGCCTGCGTCGCCAGGCGAGACCGGCGCAGCGTCGCGCGGCGGCGCCGGCATCCGCTCAGCCGAAGATCCCGTCACCTGCGCTTGGGCAGCCGGTGTGACAAGATATTCCGACGCCACCGCAGGCTCGCGCTGTCGACTCAGCAAGGGCAAGGATGCCCGCGCTGGCTGACTGACCGGAGAAGGCTGACTTGCCGCTGGCGGTGGCGGGCTGGTTTCGGCTGCGGCCGGTGCCAACCAAAGACTGGCCATGACTCGCGGCGGCGACACCTGCTTTACCGGTGGACGATGAAACAACAGGAAAAGCGGCAGCAGGTGCAACGCCAGAGCCAGTCCCCAGGCACCAGCCAAACGCGGCCTGCCGGCTGAATCGGCTTGAACCGACCATGAGGCGGGCGCATCCGGAACGGCAAAGCTCATGGCAATCCCAAAGTGCGCGCAATATCCTGCCAGGCGACATATTTGAAGTTCTGCGCGCCGTCCGGCAGGCGTTTGTAGCCATCCTGCACGACCAGGATGCCCTGCCCGAAAGCTTCTCCCAGGTTGACCGCACTCGCCTCCAGGCCATCGGTATCGGATACGCCGTCAATTCGTGCCGCCGGGTTGATCCCGATCCGGAAGGCGCCGCGATAAGCATGCGGCGGATCGGCATCGAGCACGACGTAGCTGCTGTTGCCTTGACTCGACGCAATCAGGTAACGCCCGCCACTCCCGGTATAAAGCGCCAGACCCTCGACATCGGCAACCAGCAAGGGACCGACCGGAAGAATCAGTTGCGGCGTTTCATCAACGCCGGCCACGGCCGACATGCGCCAGATACCGCGCTTCTCCTCTCCGACAAACAGGCGACCGTTACTGTCATCAACCACACATCCTTCGGGCTGGCTACGCATGCGAAAACTGCGCAACAACCGAGCGCTGTAGTGGCCGTCTTCCGCCATCTCGAGGCGGTAATGGGCAAAACGTCCATCCTTGTCGTTGGCAAAGACTTCAAGACCGCCATCCGCCGGACGGTAGAGACAGGTTCCGTAAATATCTGCGAGCTCGGTGGCTATTCTGCCGGCATCGCGCACATGACCGGCGCCGTCGATTTCAAAAATCGCCAGGGCACGCTCGTCGCGCTGGGTCGCGATGGCCAGATCGACCCGCTTTTCCCCAAAACGCACATCCTGGCGCACATCGACATTGTTCAACCGGCCAGCCTCAAGCAATTGCTGCTGACGCCCGGCCAGATCGTAAGTGAGCAAACCTTGCTTCTTGTTGGTCGCCAGCACCAACGAACGCGAGCGATCAGAGGCATGCAGCCAGATTGCCGGATCATCGGCCGCATCACCGAAACGGGCGACCGAATCGGTCTGGCGCCGCGCCATGACCACCGGCAGAGGCGGCTTGGCCGCCTGCTTGTCGGGCAGCGACAGGGCAAGCTGCCGCCAGCCGTGTTTGCCACCGAACAGCAAAGCCTTGGCATAGAGCAGGCGGCTATCGCCATCACCATCCACCGAGGCCCTTGCGACGCTGCGCCAGCCAACCGGGGTCATACCCCAGACCTGGATCTGCCGCCCCTGGGCGGCAAGCATGGCAACACCGCCGGGAACCACGGCCAGCGCGCCGCCTTCCTGCCGTACCGCGGAGGAAACCAGATGGCGCCGGGGAACGCCTTCGCCATCGGCGGCATACGCCCACAGACCGAACCCGGCTTCGCTGACAAAGAGGCGATTCTCGGCGTCGTCGACACGACAGTGCTCGCTGCCAGGCGGCAAAGCCAGTTGGCGCAACAACAAGGGTTCGCGGTCGCCGAGCAGCCATTGCTGCGCCCTACCATCCTTGCCGAGCAGGAAAACCTGCTCATTGCGCTGAACATCGCGATAAAGACAGAGGGTTTCCAGGGCGAAATCCGGAGCCGGTAGACGCTGGCGCACCTCCAGTCGGCCGCGTGCGGTATCGACGCTGATCAACAGGCTTTCCTGCGTATCGGCATCGATCAGTGCAGCCAGTCCGCCGCTCGCAAGGCTCCGACTATCCAGGGCCTTGCCGCGCACGGCTAGCACCGCCCGCTGTTGGCCGCTGGCATCGACCAGACGAAGCTGGCGCTTGTCGAGTACCAGCCAGTGGCCATCGGGCATGGCCGCCAACTCGCCCGCCTGACGAATGCTGCCCGGAATCCCTCCAGCAACGGCCCCCAGACTGAAAACACCAAATAACAGGAAAATGAATACTGATTTCATCGAGACATCCCCGGCCGCCTCTCCCGAGGCGGCCCCTTGCAGGTTAGAAGGAGGCAATTTTCAGACCCAGCTTGAAGGTACGGCCATAGGACTCGTACTGCACATTGCGGCTCTGGTTGCCGGCGTATACGTAGTACTTTTCATTGCTCAGATTGAGCGCCTCGAAGATCAACTGGACCTGCTTGCTCAGCTTGTAACGCGCCGAGAAATCGTAGTGCGTCTGGGCATCGACATACTGATCCTGGGCGGCATCGCCCAGATCGGCAATCTCCAGCAGATAACGCGACTTGTGGGTCGCGGCAACGCGCAGGCTAAACGGCCCCTTCTCATACCCAAGCATCAGGTTGAAGGTATTTTTCGACTGGCTGGGCAAAGGAATATCGCGGGCCACGGCAACACCGCCAGACTGGCCGGCAATTTTCGCCTTGGCGTCACTGAAGGTGGCGTTTGCCGAAAGCAGCAGGCCATCCCACGGCGCTGGCAGATGGTTCAGGGCCTGAGTAAAGGCGAGTTCGAGGCCGCTGATCCGCGCCCGCGAACCATTGGCGAACGTGTGTGCCTCGTCGAAAGTGGCCCACGCCCCGGTCCCGGCAACATCGGTGTTATAGACAAAATCACGGATATTCTTGTGAAACAGGTAGGCCGACACCGCGCCAGCGTACCCCAGGCGCTTTTCGATACCGAGATCAAGGTTGGCCGACTTCATCGGTTTGAGCAACGGATTGCCGAACTGGGCTTCGCTGCCGTCGATGACATAACCCGGCGCCAGTTGTCCGAAGGTCGGACGGACTACCGAATTGCTCCATGCCGCGCGCACCGTCGTATCGTTATCGAGATCGCGCCGCAGATGCACGGCCGGCAGCCAGTTGTGATAACTGTTCCGGGCCTCCGTCGCGACGAAAACGCCACCATCCAGCCCGGTACCGCTCGCCTTGAAGTGCGTTCCTTCATAGCGCATCCCGACCAGTATCCGCCACAAGCCGGTGCTGAAGGTATTCTGCAGGTAGGCGGCATTGATGTTCTCGTGCATCGTGAAATCGTTGATGCGCGATTCTTCCTCATCGATATAGGCAGACTTGTCTACACCACTGAGGAAACTATTCACCGCCGACTGGCTGATGCCCGGCCCAAAATTGCCATAGGCGTAATCGATGTTGTCCGCAACGAAACCGCTCAACGAAGGATTGGCGAAGTCGCCACCATCTATTTCCCAAGCCGTCAATTCGTTGGTCTTCTTGCGGCGACTGAGCTTGCCGCCAAACTTGAACTCGTTACTGCCGCCAAGCAGATCAAATGACCGTCCGAGATCGAGACGGATATTGCGCTCGCGGTCCCGGGTCGTTTGCTCTTCCAGATTGATCGAATCGAGCGTGTAGTCGCTGGCCGTATTGATGCTGCTGCTTCCGATCAGTTCCGGCCGACTGCTATTGCTGAAACCGGAGGTGTAGGTCGTCCCCGACACGAAAGTCGCCGCGGCAATATGCTGTGGCGTTTTCTCCCGCGCCGAACTGGTTCCCGCAGCCATGACCAGGTTCCACGCACCGAGCTTGCGCTCGGTGCCGAGCACGATCGAGCTGATGTCCTGGGTTTCCTTGCGTGCCTTCAACTCGCGCGACGATTCGGCATCGCCGAGTACGCCGCTCGCCTGCGCGTCGGCGAACTCGATGTTATGCCGTTGCCGGATTTCCTCGTCGGAAAAACGACTGAACAAGGTACGCAAATAATAGGACTCGCCGGCCTCCGGGCGATAATCGACATTGAAGATCGCCCCCTGGCGCTCACGGGTAATGCTGTAGTCGCGCCGCTGGAACTTCTCCAGCAGATTGCCGTCCCAAGCACCGCCGGTCTCACTGTTATCGGAACCGAATTTACGTTTCTGCGAGCTCAAGCCGAAGGCAATACCCAACTTGCCATCGAGAAAGAGATTGCTCCAGGCCGCCGCAAAATTCGGGCTGCTCTCGCCGACATTGGTATCGTGACTGACACCCCCCTCCAACGAATAGAACATTTCCTTGTGGTCAAAACCCGAGATGGTCTTGACCTCGATGGTACCGCCCAGGGAATTGGCATCCATATCCGGGGTCAAGGTTTTCTTTACCTCGAGCGAGCGGATCAGACCGGCCGGCAGGACATCAAGCGCCACCGCCCGCCGCTCGCTCTCCGGCGCGGGAACCAGGCTGCCGTTGATGGTTACCGCATTCAGATCGGGGCCCAGACCGCGTACCCGCACATAGCGTCCTTCCCCCTGGTCGCGCTCGACCGACAAGCCGGGAATGCGCTGCAAGGCTTCGGCCGCGTTGGCATCAGGCAATTGCCCGATCGCGTCGGCGTGAACGACGCTGACGATATTGTCAGCCATCTGCTGCACATCGAGCGCGCTGTCCAGGCTGGCTGCCTGTCCGGTTACCACGACTTCACCCAGCGTCTGGACATTTTCCTGGGCCGGCGCCACTTGCGCCAGCGCCAGGCCAAGCATTAATACCAGCGTCTTGCGCTGCAAGCCGAACCCCTCCGGCGTATTCCGAACAATGCTGTTTTGCACAAAGCCTCCCCTTGATTGGAGCGCAAAGTACGCTCCGTTGATTCACGAAAGAGACGCAGGCTAGGGGGCATTGTTTGCAGAGATGTTACAGATAGACGCAATAAACATTAACAATCAATGGGTTATTAACAAAAACCACGTCTATTGAGCCAATTTGCCTGCCGTGCCTAGGCCCCGGCCCAGCCGTTCGCGAGCTCAAGTCCGCCCGGCAAAAAACATGCGGGGGTTATTGGATGAGCCGAATGCACCCCCCGCTAGAAAAGCCTGCCAAATGCAACCTGACTGTCACAGAGACTACCTACGATGACACTCTTTCATTGCCCTCCGATCTCCGATGCTCGCCCTGCACCGAACTGCCATGCTGGTTTTGCTTGTCCTCGCCGGACTTTGTTTCGCGCTATACGCCAATCTGGGACTCGCCAAGCCCCCCGCGCTCTGGAAATGGATGGATATCGTTGGCGAGGGAGGGACGGCGATCATGGCCGGCATCTGGACCTTGCTGATTCTCGGCAGTCGCCCAAGCGGACGGGTTACCAGCCTGCTGGCTGGCGGCCTGGCGGCAATCATGCTCGGCGCCTGGGTCGACTGCCTAGACGAGTTTTTCGCCATCCCGCACGACCAGTACTGGGACAATCTGCTTGAATCCCTGCTAACGCCAGGCGGCATGCTGACCCTGACCATCGGCCTCTATTACTGGCGCCAGGAACAATGGTCATTGAACGAACACATGCAAAAACGCGAACGCCTGTTTCGCGAGCACCGCTCCTTCGACCGTATCACGCAATTGGCCAACGCCGACTATCTGCGCCGGCAATTGCGCCTCGAGCAGAAACGCCAGCCGCAACAAAGCTGTGCCCTGATCCTGCTCGACCTCGATAACTTCCATCAGATCAGCCGGGCACACGGCGCCGGCGAAGGCGACCGCCTGCTCCAGGCGGTCAGTCACTTGTTGCTGCTCAACCTGCGCGCCGACGACCTGCTCTGTCGTTATGCCGGCGACCGCTTCGCCATCCTGCTGCCCGGCGCCACGCCAGCGGAAGCGAGTGCGCTGGCGCAACACCTGGAAAAAGCAATCGCCTCGCTCGCCCATCACACCCGCCATGGCCAACGCCTTGATCTTTCCGCCCGCACGACCTGGGGAATCCCGGACTGCGATGAGGAAAGTTTCCTGAGCAAGCTCAACCGGAATCTCGAAAGTCTTGCCAGCCAGCGCGATAGCGGCCTGGCCAACGCCTGAACCAGCATGACAACAATCGCCTGCTACCAGGCCAATAGCCGTTTTATCCCGGCGGCCTATCAGGCTGCACAGGCGATCGAATTCGTTCAGCGCCAGGGCCTGGACGACGCCCTGCTGTTCCGGGGCGGCACGCTGCATCGCGCCGAGGTCGGCCACGCCAATCGTTTGCTGACCCCGGCCGAATACCTGCATCTGCTCGACAACCTGGCATTGGCCATGCCCGAGGGCGAAACCAGCTTTTTGCTCGGTGAACAGTTGTTGCCCGGCCATCTCGGCCCGATCAGCCATGCCTTGCTGCAAGCCGGCAACCTCGGACAGGCGCTCGACTTGCTGCTGCGCTACCAGGCGTGGCTCAGTCCCCTGCTCGCCCCGCACCTGATGCATCTGGGCAAACAGACCGTGCTCTACTGGACGGACAGCTATGTCAGCACTCGTCTGCGCGGCTTTGTCACGGAGATGATGATGTCTGCCGTCAGCGGCATGAGCCGCTGGCTGAGCGGCGAACGCCTGCCCTGGCAATACAGTTTCAACCGGACAAAACCGGCACATATCGAACAATACTCTGTGCACCTGGGCAGCAACGTACGCTTCAACGCTTATTTCGACGCAATGGCGATCGACAATTCCTGGCTCGACCGTCCCTGGCCGCGCGGCAGCGCCCTCGGCGTCGGCATGACCAAGCTTGAAGCCGACCGGCAAATTGGCGAACACGCGCCGCGCAGTTTGTTGGCAGCCCTCTACGATCACTTGCACAAGCACGTCCGGATGACCCCGACCCTGGAACAAACCTGCAGCGCATTCGGCAGCAGCCCGGCCACCTTCAAACGTCACTTGGCGCTGCATGGCACCCATTTCCAGGCTGAACTCGACCTGGTCAGGACGCACACGACCTTGCAGTTGATCCACAACCACGGCTACAGCAACGAACAGATTGCCGCCTACCTGGGTTTTCACGATGCCAACAATTTCCGCCGTTCGCTCAAGCGCTGGACCGGCCTGACACCATCTTCGCTACGCAGCGAGATTCTCGACCCGGCAGGCAAGCAGGCTTGCTGAAGGCACCACCCGCCCCGCCAGTCCGAACGACATCTTCAAACCCCGCTTTCGGGCTGCAATGCCCGCCGATCAGGAGATTTATCAATGCCCGCAATCACTCGCCGACACCTCGCGAACGGCATGCTGCTCGCTTCTTGTGCCTTGGTCATGCCCGTCTACTCTGCCCCCCCGGTCATCCAGGGAGCGGAATCGGTCACGGAGTGGTACCAGCAGGGCCAAAAGTTCATCCGCGACGGCGAACAACTCAGCTCCATCCGCCACCGGGCAAAGAACGTGATTCTCTTCGTCGGCGACGGCATGGGGATTTCGACGATGACAGCGGCACGTATTCTCGAAGGACAGCTCAAGGGCAAAAGCGGCGAGGAAAACCGCCTGTTTTTCGAGACCTTCCCGCATCTTGGCCTGTCAAAGACCTACTCCTGGGATCAGCAAACGTCGGATTCGGCACCGACCATGACGGCGATGGCCACCGGCTACAAGGCGCGCGAAGCCATGCTCTCGGTCGATCACCTGACCAGCCGCGGCGAATGCGACGCCGCCCGGATTGCCGCCCACAGCCTGCCGACCATCCTCGAGCAAGCGGCCGCCGCCGGCAAGGCGAGCGGGATCGTTTCCACGGCGCGCATCACGCACGCTACACCAGCCGCGCTCTATGCCCATACCGCAATGCGCGACTGGGAACACGATGGTCTGGTTGCTGCAGCCTGTGCCGGCGTCGCCGAGCCGGTCAAGGACATCGCCCGCCAGTTGATCGAACTTTCACCGGCTGTGCGCAAAAGCCTGAAGGTCGCGCTGGGTGGGGGTCGCGAATATTTTCGCCATAACAGCCAGAACGATCCGGAAGACGCCAACCGGAAGGGCCTGCGTACCGATGGTCGCGACCTGACCGCCGAATGGTCGAGCACGCGCGACGGCAACGCCCGCTTTGTCTTCGACGCGGCCGGGTTTGCCGCCGTCACGCCGACCAACACCGACTATCTGCTCGGCCTCTTCGAACGTTCGCACATGGAATACGAAGCCGATCGAAGCAGCGATACGGCAGGCGAACCCTCGCTCAGCGAAATGACCGAGAAAGCCATCGCCCTGCTTGCCAAAAACAAGGAAGGCTATTTCCTGCATGTCGAAGGGGGCCGCATCGATCACGCCCATCACGCAGGCAATGCCCGGCGCGCCCTGCTGGAGACGATAGAACTGGCGAAGGCCGTGCGGACGGCCTCGGCCCTGAGCGACCCGCGGGATACCCTGATCATCGTCACCGCCGATCACAGCCATACGTTCACGATTGCCGGCTATCCGCACCGCGGCAACAACATCCTCGGCCTGACCAGCGAAGTACCGAGCACCGACGGCACGCCTCCCTCGCCCGCCAAGGCCGACGATGGTCGCCCCTACACCACGCTCGGCTACCACAATGGTCCGGGGGCTGCGACGCCACGCAACAAGGATCTCGCCGGTGTCGACACGACCGCCCTCGATTATCTGCAACAGGCGCTCATCCCGCTGAAGTCGGAAACGCATGCCGGCGAAGATGTCGCCATCTTTGCCCGCGGACCGAAAGCCTATCTGGTCCACGGCAGCATGGAACAGAACTGGATCTATCACGTCATGAAAGCGGCTTTTGGCTTCTGAACCGCAAGCAACAAGTCGATACGCGAGGACAAACCAGCGGTGAACCCGAAAAAAATATACATTTTGCTCGCCTCGTTCGGCCTGCTCGCCGGCAATCCGGTCTGGGCGACCGCCGAGCAGATCATAGTGCCGCTGGCAGCGCGCTTCACCGTCGGCAAGGGCAAAGCCAATACCGATTGGTACCTTTGGCGCGACGAAAAACGTATTGAAACGGCCAGTCCGGCAAGCGGCCGCGGTGACATCTGGGAGCGGATCGGGCAGGATGCCTACAACCGCCGCCAGGTGTTTCACGACGACCGGCGCATCGTCGAATATACCCCGGGCGAAATTCGCACCCGTCAGGCCGAGCCGGACTGGAGCGCGCTCGGCAGCATTATTTCTCCCCGTCTGCTGGGCAAGCTCAGGCGCGGCGGCAGCAAATCACTGTTCGGCCAGAATGCCGTGTATTACAGCGGCCAGTTGGCGGGGCAACGACTTGCCATGTGGTGGCTGGAACAAGCCCAATTGCCCGCGCAACTGCAACTGGTCGGCAAAACCGGCTCTTTTCATATGCAACTGCGGGAAATCCGCAGCAATGAATCAAGTCGCTGGCCGCGCGCCAGCGCCGAACGCATCGCCACCTACGCGGTAATTGACGCGGCCGATTTCGGCGACAAGGAATACGACCCTTTCGTTGCCCGCTTGCAGCAGCAAGACGGGGTACAGCACACGCACTGAGCCCGGCGCGTCAGCGTTCAAACCGGCCGCGCGCCGGCAATGCAGCGCCTACCAGCTCGGCGTTTCAGCCGCCGGCGGTGGCGGCGGTGGCTCCGGCAACCAGACGCCGCTGGCGCCATAGACGGCCGCAGCGGCGATCAGCACGGCGATGACGAAGGCGACCAGGCCGCCGCCCGTCGCCGACTTGCCCTCGCCCTCCTGCCAGCCGGTCAGCATCGGCTTGACCAGGTTCTTTTTCTTGACCCGGACATAGAAGGCGATCGCCGCGATGTGCAGGACGACGAGAATGATCAGGCCGTCGGCAATCAGGTGATGGATGCCGGTCAGACGATTGCTCAGATCCTTGCTCACCAGATCGAAAAGCGGGCCGACGAAAGCGATGTCATCGTTGCTGAACAGGCCGGTCAGGGCCTGTACGGTCAACAGTCCGAGCAGGGCAAAAACCGAGAGTGCGCCGAGCGGATTATGCCCCTCGCCCTGCCACTCGCCCTTCAGGTAGGCGCGGATACGGCCCGGCGTCGGGAAGAACTGGGCAAAACGGGCGTAGGTCGAGCCGAGCACGCCCCAGACCAGGCGAAAAACGAGCAGGCCGAGAATGAAGAGACCAATGACGGCATGCCGGTCAATCAGGTTGCCGCCGAGCTGGCCGCTGACCACCGCGCCCAGCATGGCCAGCACGAGCAGCCAGTGGAACAGGCGGGTCGGCAGATCCCAGAGACGGATGCGTTTGCTGTTCATGTTTTTCCTTTTTTATCGATGAAGTAAAACAGGCGCCCTGCGGCGCCTGTAAGGTCACAACACGCGAGCGAAGTAGTTTACTTCTTCACCTTGAAGTCGTCATGACAGCCCTTGCAGGTACCGCCCAGCTTGCCGAGCTGCATCTTGACGGCAGCAGCATCGCCGGTTGCGGCAACCTTGGCCATTTCATTGGCTTCACGCACGAAGTCGGTAGCGACCTTGCCCATCTTTTCCTTGTCGGTCCAGATTTCCGGCTTGGCACGGGTTTCTTCCCAGCCCTTGCCCTTGTCGGTACCGGGCAGGTAAAGCGCGCCCATGCCGGAGTTGGCAATCGCCTGGATGGCGTTGGCGGCCTTGATCACTTCATCCTTGTTGTACTGGCCTTCGACATTGGCCTTGATGCGGCCCATGTTCCAGCCCATGAAGACATAGCCGGACTGGCGGTACTTGATGGCATCTTCCGGCTTGACCTGAGCGACGGCAGAACCAGTCAGGGCGACGGTGAGTAGAGCGAGCAAAAGCTTGGATTTCATAGGGTATTCTCCGTTGTAGTTGAGAAAAAACGGCTGCCCACCGGTCAACGGTTAAAACAGCCATAAATCCGCGGAACATTATAACCGGCTAATATGACAGTCAGCCTTTTGCTCGACTATCGGGACAAAACTGTCAGACGGCAAAAACGTGCTTGACGCGCAGCGCCGGGCCACCGTTCTCGATCGCGATCAGGCGGGCGATATTCGGGTGCTTGCCCGGATTGGCCCGCTCGTCCTCGCTGTGTTCGGCAAAAATTTCGATGCCCTTCTTCGCCGCTTCGAGGTTGATCGAGCCATAGGTCTGCGCCAGGTGGTTGTACACCGCCAGCGAGCCCTGGCTGCCGGCCTTGTTCTCGATCGTCGCAACGACGCCGCCTTCGGCATCGAGCAGGTTGATGGCGGCAAGATGCGAAATGCCGGGCAGTTTCTTCAGGTTTTCAGCGAAAGACATGGATTTGGTTGCTAGCTATGAGTAATTAGGAGCGGGAGCGGAGGAACGCCGATAAAAAGCAGCGAAGCGGTCCTGGCTAGGCGCGCCGCCGCAGACAGTACAAGACGTACGGCCAGGCGGCGCAACGACGCCAGGAGCTTTTTGGCGGTGTTCCTAGATGCGTTTGGCCAGTTCGGCGGCCTTGCCGGTGTAATCCCACGGCGTCAGTTCGAGCAGCTCGGCCTTGGCGGCTTCCGGAATTTCCAGCGTGGACACGAATTCCTGCATGCCGGCGCGCGAAACGCGGGTGCCGCGGGTCAGTTCCTTGAGCTTTTCGTAGGCGTTCGGCACGGCGTAGCGGCGCATCACCGTCTGGATCGGCTCGGCGAGCAGTTCCCAGTTGGCGTCGAGGTCGGCCTTCATCAGGTCGGCGTTCACTTCCAGCTTGGACAGGCCCTTCAACAGCGAGTCGTAGCCGAGCAGCGCATAGCCGAGGCCGACGCCCATGTTGCGGAGCACGGTGGAATCGGTCAGGTCGCGCTGCCAGCGGGAAACCGGCAGCTTTTCGGCGAGGAACTTGAGCATCGCGTTGGCCAGACCGAGGTTGCCTTCGGAGTTTTCGAAGTCGATCGGATTGACCTTGTGCGGCATGGTTGAAGAACCGATTTCGCCGGCCTTGACCTTCTGCTTGAAGAAGCCGAGCGAGATGTAGCCCCAGATGTCGCGATCGAGGTCGATCAGGATGCTGTTGGTGCGCGCGAAGGCATCGAACAGCTCGGCCAGCGCGTCATGCGGCTCGATCTGGATGGTGTACGGGTTGAAGGTCAGGCCGAGCGACTCGACGAAGCGCTTGGCGAAGCCTTCCCAGTCGTAGCCCGGGTAGGCGGTCAGGTGAGCGTTGTAGTTGCCGACTGCACCGTTGATCTTGCCGAGCAGTTCGACAGCGACGATGCGGGCACGGGCGCGTTGCAGGCGGTAGGCGACGTTGGCCATTTCCTTGCCGAGCGTGGTCGGCGTTGCCGGCTGGCCGTGCGTGCGGCTCATCATCGGCACTTCGGCGTTGACGTGGGCCAGTTCGCGCAGGCGCTCGATCAGCTTGTCGAGCATCGGCAGCATGCCCTGCTCGCGGGCGCCCTTGCACATCAGCGCGTGCGACAGGTTGTTGATGTCTTCGGAAGTGCAGGCGAAATGGATGAATTCGCTGACCTTGACCACTTCGGCGTTGTTCTTGGTGTTCTTCTTGATCCAGTATTCGAGCGCCTTGACGTCATGGTTGGTGACGGCTTCCTCGGCCTTCACTTCGGCGGCCTGTTCGACGCTGAAGTTGGCAACCAGCGCATCGAGTTCGGCAACGGTCGACGGCGAAAACGGGGCAATTTCCGTGAAATGCGGCTCGGCAGCGAGCGCCTTCAGCCACTCGATCTCGACCTTCAGACGGCTCTTGATCAGGCCAAACTCGGAAAAATGCTCGCGCAGGGCATCGACCTTGCCGGCGTAGCGGCCATCGAGCGGGGAAAGGGCAGTCAGGGGATTGAAGGTCATAAAAACATCCTTTTCAGTAAGCCCGACATTTTACCTGCCCGGCGAAGGGCTCGCCATACGCTATAATCGACATCCCCAAACCAGAGAGCATGCGATGAAGCTGATCGGCTCCCACACCAGCCCGTTTGCACGAAAAGTGCGGATCGTGCTGGCCGAAAAAAAGATTGACTACGATTTCGAAATCGACTCGCCCTGGCTCGAAGAGAGCAAGGTCCCGACTGTAAACCCGCTGGGCAAGATCCCCGTGCTGGTGCTGGACGACAACACGCCGCTGTTCGACTCCCGCGTCATCGTTGAATACATCGACAACGTCACCCCGAACAGCAAGCTCTTCCCGGCCCCGAATCGCGAACGCACCGAAGTCAAGCGCTGGGAAGCCCTCGCGGATGGCATCTGCGACGCCGGCGTCGCCGCCTTCCTCGAAGCCAAGCGCCCGAAGAAGGAACAGAGCGCCAGTTGGATCGCCCGCCAGCGCGACAAGATCACGCGCAGCCTGGCCTTCATGAGCAGCGAACTCGGCGAAAAGAACTTCTGCATGGGCACGCATTTCTCGCTCGCCGACATCGCGCTCGGTACGGCACTCGGCTACCTGAGTTTCCGCTTCCCCGACATCAACTGGCAGGAAACCCATCCCAACCTGGACAAGCTCAACGCCAAGCTGTTGCAGCGCCCCTCGTTCGCGGACACGGTGCCGCACGACTGATACGGGTGACGCCGTTTGCCCGGGCAAACGGCGTCACCGGTTTCAAACGCGACGCCTTGGCGTCGCCAGCTTTTCCCTGATCACCGGCAACAAACGCGCCCCGGCTTGCTGACCGATGGCAATCAGCGCCTTGCGGGCGCCAAAATCGGTGCTGGCAATCCGGCTCAGGTCGGGCCGGATCAGGATGTCGGCATCTGCTGCCTCACGTTTACGCAAGGACTGGCTCATGATTTCGAAGGAGCGCAGCAGCAGGTTGTAGAGGCCGTGACCATCATCAGCCGCCGGATCCGCCCCACCGACATCAACCGCCAGTACGAGATCACCGCCCAGCTTGCGGGCGGTCGCTACCGGCAGTGGGCTGACCAGACCGCCATCCAGATATTCCCGCCCCTCATCGCTGGCCGGAATGAACACTCCGGGAATGGAGCAGGAGGCACGGACGGCAAAACCGGCATCGCCTTTGTCGAAGACCACCGGCTCACCACTCGGATAACTCGTCGCCACTGCGGCAAATGGCGTCTTCAGCGATTCGATATTGCGATTCTGCAACGCCTGATTGACGAAGGACTGCAGGCTGCGCCCGGTCACCATGCCGCGTTGTGTAGAACTGCCACCACTGACCAGATCGACAATTTCGCTGTCCTTGACGCGCAGCGCCAGTTCTTCCATCTGGAAGCCAGTGAAACCAGCTGCCCAAAAAGCGCCAACCAGCGAACCGGCACTGCAGCCGACGATCAGCTCCGGCCGGATACCACCCGCTTCAAGCGCCTTGATCACACCGATATGGGCAAAGCCGCGGGCCGAGCCACCACCCAGCACGACGGTCAGCCGCCGCGCCGTACCGGTGGGAACGGTTGCCGCATCAGCAAGCAGCGGCGCCGCCAGCAAGGCACCAAGCAACTGGCGGCGTTTGGGTAAAAATCCTTGCATCGATGCCTCCACTCAGCTCTTGCCTTGCGGCTGTTCAAGCAGGCGCTTGAGGCGATCAAATGCCTCTTCAAAGGCATTATCCGGTTCTCCGCGCTTCAGGTTTTCCAGACGCTCGCCCAGCAGGATAAGCTCGACCCGACGATTCAGCTTGCGTCCGGTTTCCGTGTCATTGGGCGCGAGCGGCTGACTCAGACCAAGCCCCACCACCTTCATCCGAGCCTCCGGTACGCCACGCACCAGCAGCACATCGCGAACCACATCGGCCCGGCGCTGCGACAACGTCAGATTGGCAGCCGCGTTACCAATATTGTCGGTATGCCCCTCAAGCAGGATATCGCTGGTCGACTTCTCTTTCAGCAATTGGGCAACCCGGTCGAGATACGGCCCGGCCGCATTGAGATCAAGAGCCGACTTGCCAAACTCGAAAAGCACGCTATCCGGCAGCCAGACCATCACCCCGCGCTCGACCTGGGCGACCGCCAGGGTCACCCGCGGCGCCGGTGGCGGCGTTGTGGCACAAGCCGCAAGCAGCAAGATGGCCGCCATGGCGGCCAGCGTGGAAACAGGACGAACAAGGGAACGAAAATTCATGGCAACACCTTCAGGCTGATCATCAATTTGATGCAACAGGTTTCCGGCAAAGCCCTATCGGCAACACCGGAAACGGGCGGCGGATTATGCGCAGCCGTCCCCTGATCGGCAAACCCGCTGAAGTCAGCCGATTTACACAAAACTTACATTACTCGGCGGCATCCCCCGGCAATCAGATCGACTACCGCAGAAATGCGCAAGGCGCAGCCAAACCGGGGCCTGGAATGCGCCGTGAGAGCCTGCAGGCCATCACTGAAAGCCCGCAACTACCTACAATAATTTACAGAATTGCCCTGTCCGGCGCCCTCGCGGAGAGCTCAGCGAATGACCCCGCCCCCCAGACAGACGCGGCTCTCGTAAAGCACCACCGACTGCCCCGGCGTCAGCGCCCATTGCGGCTCGGCGAAGCGGATTTCACAGCTTTCGGCATCAACCGTTTCGACCTCGCAAGCCTGGTCGACCGTACGGTAACGCGGCTTGGCGGTGTATACCCAATGCGGATGCGGCGCCCGCCCGGATACCCAGGACAACTGCTCGGCAACCAGCGTATCAACCAACAGCGCCGGGTGATCATGCCCCTGGACGACGTAGAGCACATTCTTTTCCATGTCCTTGCCGGCGACAAACCAGGCGTCGTGGTCACCGCCGCCGGGCCGGCCCTTTTCCTTGATGCCGCCGATCTGCAGGCCCTTGCGCTGGCCGATGGTGTGGTACATCAGGCCATCATGCTCGCCCATCACCTTGCCGTCGTCGAGACGACGGATCTCGCCTTTCTTGGGCGGCAGGTAGCGACTGAGAAAATCCTTGAACGGCCGCTCGCCGATGAAGCAGATGCCGGTCGAATCCTTCTTGGTGGCGACGTGCAGGCCAGCCGACTCGGCGATCTTGCGCACGTCGCGCTTGTAGATGTCGGCCAGCGGGAACAGCGTTTTCGAGAGCTGCGCCTGGTTCAGGCGATAGAGGAAATAGCTCTGGTCCTTGGTGCCATCCTCGGCCTTGAGCAGCTGGAATTCGCCATTGAATTCGCGCACGCCGGCGTAATGGCCGGTGGCGATCTTGTCAGCGCCGAGCTGCATGGCGTGATCAAGGAAGGCCTTGAACTTGATTTCGGAATTGCACAGGATGTCCGGGTTCGGCGTGCGCCCGGCTTGGTATTCGCGCAGGAATTCGGCAAAGACGCGCTCACGGTATTCGGCCGCGAAATTGACCACCTCGACATCGATGCCGATAGTGTCGGCGACGCTCATCACATCGATCAGGTCCTGGCGCGTCGAGCAGTATTCCTCGGTATCGTCGTCTTCCCAGTTCTTCATGAACAGGCCGATCACCTTCCAGCCCTGTTGCTTGAGCAGCAAGGCCGCGACAGAGGAATCGACACCGCCGGACAAGCCGACCACCACAGTTTTTTCAGACATCGGGCCCAGCCCCCTTCTTCCATTCATCCAGCGGCAGGATCACCGCTGGCTGTCCATTATCAACGAACCAGCTATCGACAACGAAGCGCGCCGCTTCGCCGCCCTCTTTTTCTTCGATCACCGCCGAGTAGTGCGCCGGGAAAAGATAGGCCCAGTTGCGCACCTCGATCCCGACCACCCGGTGCCAGCGCAGGTAGCCGCGCGCGTCGAGCAGGCGCAGCAGGCGCGCCGTCGAGGTCGAGTGATCGATGCAATCCATCTTGCCCGGCACACCGGCGTCGGCCAGGTTGCCACCACGATCATTGTGGATATCGGTCATCTGGCCGGCCCAGGCGTACATCCGGCCGATGGCAAGGGCGAGCATTTCGCGCTCGCCGACGGCGTCGACCGCTGAAAACAGCAAGCGGCGGATTTCACCCAACTGGCCGTCGCTGTAGGCGACATCGACCTGCACCAGGCAACCGTAGCCATGGCAGATCTCGACCCGCTCGTCGGCAAAGGCCGTAGCGGTCAACAGCGCAAAAAAGGCAAAAACCAGCCCGCGCATCAAGCGTAATGCACCAACAGATCAAGTGGATACGCCTTGCCGGCCAGCGCATCCTCGATGCAACGCAGGATCAGCGGGCTGCGATGCCGCGCCTGCGTCGCCCTGACCTCGTCCAGCGTCAGCCAGCGGGCCGCGACGATGCCGTCGTCGAGCTTGCGCCCGGCCTCGTAACCACGCAGTTCGCCGGCAAAGGCAAAGCGCAGATAGGTCGTGTCTTCCTTGGTCGGATGCTTCCAGTTGTAGATCCCGACCAGGTGCGTCGGCTTGAAATGGTAAGCGGTTTCCTCAAGCGCCTCGCGCACCACGGCGTCAAGCAGCGACTCGCCTTCCTCGAGGTGGCCGGCCGGCTGGTTGAAGGCCAGACCAGCGTCGGTTTCTTCCTCGACCAGCAGGAATTTGCCGTCACGCTGGACAACGGCGGCAACGGTCACATGGGGTTTCCAGATCATGAGCGGTAGACGGTCGGCAAAAGCGTTATTTTACCTGCTGATTTCGGCTAGAATTATGGGCTTTTACAGGCGCAACACGGAGAATCGAACATGTCCATGTCGGATCGCGACGGCTTTATTTGGCAAGACGGCAAACTGGTGCCCTGGCGCGAAGCCACCACCCACGTCCTCACCCACTCCCTGCATTACGGCATGGGCGTTTTCGAGGGCGTCCGTGCCTACAAGACCGAGCGCGGCACCGCCATCTTCCGTCTGGAAGACCATACCGACCGCCTGTTCAACTCCGCCCACATCTTCCAGATGACCATGCCTTACGACAAGGCCGCCATCAACGAAGCGCACAAGGAAGTGCTGCGCGCCAACAATCTCGAATCCGGCTACATCCGCCCGATCGCCTTCTATGGCTCGGAAAAGATGGGCGTTTCGCCGAAGGGCGCCAAGGTGCATGTCGCCATCGCCGCCTGGCCGTGGGGTGCCTACCTCGGTGAAGAAGGCATGGAACGCGGCATCCGCGTCAAGGTGTCGAGCTTCACCCGCCACCACGTCAATATCTCGATGGTGCGTGCCAAGGCTTCCGGCCACTACATCAATTCCATCCTGGCCAACAACGAAGTGACCAACGAAGGTTACGACGAAGCCATGCTGCTTGATCCGGAAGGCTACGTTGCCGAAGGCGCTGGCGAGAACCTCTTCATCGTCAAGAAAGGCAAGCTGTACACGCCGGACCTGACCTCCTGCCTGGAAGGCATCACGCGCGCCACGGTGCTGCAACTGGCGGCCGAACTCGGTCTCGAAGTCCAGGAAAAGCGCATCACCCGCGACGAAGTCTATACCTGCGATGAAGCCTTCTTCACCGGCACCGCCGCCGAAGTCACGCCGATCCGCGAACTCGACGGTCGCCAGATCGGCATCGGCCGCCGCGGTCCGATCACCGAGAAGCTGCAGCAGAAATATTTTGATGTCGTATACGGCCGCTCGGCCCAGCACGACGGCTGGCTGGCCTACATCTAAGTCCAGGGAGAAGAAGATGTCCGACAAAAAGACCATTGAAGTCACCGCCCACGATCTGCCGCTGCACTGCCCGACGCCGAGCGTGGCGCTGTGGAGCCAGCATCCGCGCGTCTTCCTTGACGTGCTGAAGACCGGCGAAGTCACCTGCCCGTACTGCAGCACCAAGTACGTGTTCAAGGGCGAAGCCCCCAAGGGCCATCACTAAGCTCAGGACGGCGGGCCGCAAACCCGCCGTTTTCGCATGAAGAAGGCACTGATCGTCGCCCCGTCCTGGATCGGCGACACCATCATGGCGCAGCCGCTGTTGGCGCGCCTGCTGGCCAGGCATCCCGGACTGCAGCTCGACGCCCTGGCCCCACGCTGGGTGGCCCCGGTTCTGCAGCGCATGGCCGAAATCAGCGAGGTCATCGACAGCCCGTTCGGGCACGGCCAGCTCTCGCTGAAGCCGCGCTGGCAACTGGCCCGGCAGCTGGCGGCCCGCGACTACGATGCCGTCTATGTCCTGCCCAATTCGCTCAAGTCGGCACTCGTTCCGTTCATGGCCGGCATCCCGCAACGCATCGGCTTTACCGGTGAGTCGCGCTACGGCCTGATCAATATCCGCCACACGCTCGACAAGGCCGCCCTGCCGCTAATGGTCGAACGTTTCGCACAACTGGCTGAAATTCCTGGTGGCGCCTTGGCGCGCCCGGTTTCCTATCCGCGCATCCGGTCGACCGCTGGCGAACGGCAAAAAACACTGGACGAACTCGGCCTCGAACGCCCGGCACGCATCGTCGCCTTCTGCCCGGGCGCCGAATACGGGCCGGCGAAGCGCTGGCCGGCCGCGCACTTCGCCGCCCTGGCTAAAAAGCTGGCTGAACAGGGTTGTGCCATCTGGCTGTTCGGCTCGCCAAAGGACCATGCGGTCGCCGAGGAAATCGCGCAACTGGCCCCCTGCCTGTGTCGCAACCTGTGCGGTGCGACCTCGCTGGCCCAGGCGGTCGACCTGCTGGCAATGGCCGATCTGGTGGTCTGCAACGATTCCGGCCTGATGCATGTCGCCGCGGCGCTCGACCGCCCGCTGGTGACGCTTTACGGCTCCTCGTCGCCCGGCTTCACGCCACCGCTCTCCGACCAGGCCGACATCCTCAGCCTGCAACTCGCATGCAGCCCCTGCTTCAAGCGCGAATGCCCGCTTGGCCACCTCGATTGTCTCAACCGGCTGACGCCCGAGATGGTGCTCGCCGCCTGCCTGAAACGGATTTCCCGATGAGCAAGTCCAATGCCTACGCCACGCCCGAAGACCTTGAGCAGGCCTTCTACGAAACCCTGACCCGCGGCGATGCCGACCTGATGATCCTGCTCTGGGCAGAGGAAGAAGAAACCCTGTGCGTGCACCCGACCGGCATTCGCCTGCAGGGCATCGTGCCGATCCGCGAAAGCTGGCGCAGCATCTTCGGTGCTGCCCGCCTGCGCGTCCAGGCCGAACAGGTCGCCCACTGGCAAGGCTCGATGCTGGCCATCCACCACCTGACCGAAACCCTGTTCATCGGCGACGACCCGAGCCCGCATGGCCCCTTGCATGTCACGCACGTCTATTCGCGCGGCGCGCACGGCTGGCGCCTGGTCAGCCGGCATGCTTCGGCCGCTGATGACGGCCACCAGGCGAGCGCCGAAGCCGTCTCGCACACGCTGCATTGAGCCCGGCCGCCAAGCCTTACCACGCCCCGGCCTGGCTGCCCGGCGGCCATGCCCAGACCATCTGGCCACTGCTGATCAAGCCCACGCCGCTGAAGCTGCGGCGCGAGCGCTGGACTACCCCGGATGGCGACTTCATTGACGTAGACCACCTCGACGCGCCACCCGGTGCTCCGGTCCTGGTGCTCTTTCATGGCCTCGAAGGCAGTGCCCGCAGCCACTACGCGATTTCAACGGCACGTGCCTGCCGGAAGGCTGGCTGGCATTTCGTGCTGCCGCATTTTCGCGGCTGTTCCGGCGAACTGAATCGCCAGCCACGCGCCTACCATTCCGGCGATTCGGCTGAAATCGACTGGATCCTGCGCCGGCTGCACCATGCCAATCAGGGCGGCCGCCTGCATGCCGCCGGTGTCTCGCTCGGCGGCAATGCGCTGCTCAAATGGGCCGGCGAACGGGGCGAAACAGCAGCAGAACTGGTCACCGGCATTGCCGCGATGTGCGCTCCGCTCGACCTCGCCGGTTGTGGCCACCATCTGGCACGCGGGTTCAACCGCCTTTACACGCAGCACTTCCTGAAAACCCTGAAAGCCGTCTCGGCCGCCCGCCTGCAGCGCTTTCCCGGACTCTTCGACGCCGTCCGCATGCGGCAGGCGATCAACCTTTACCAGTTTGACGATGCCGTCACCGCGCCGGTGCATGGCTTTGCCGGCGCCGACGACTACTGGGCTCGCGCTTCCGCCAAACCCTGGCTGGCCTCGATCCGCGTCCCCGCCCTGGCGGTCAACCCGAAAAATGACCCGTTTTTGCCGGCACACCATCTGCCCAGCCAGGCAGAGGTCGGCTCTTGCGTCCGCCTCGAACAGCCGGCCGAAGGAGGGCATGTCGGCTTTGTCAGCGGCCCGTTTCCGGGAAACCTGGACTGGTTGCCGCAACGCCTGCTGCATTTCTTCCGGCATCAAACGTCGTAGGCGCTTGCAGCAATCATCCTGATCCCGCGCCGCCTCTTGCTACCAAAGGGTGGCACGCGCCACTTGGCCGGCCTGCGCGTAGAATAGCGGAATCAAGGCGGGCGAATCGGCCAGAAGATCAGCACCCCCGATCCTGATGCCGACAAACTGCCGAGCGGGCTGTTGCCCCATGACATATTGACCTGTGCGGAAGGCTTGCCAGCCGGAGCACAATCCTGATTTGAGGAGTTTTTTTGAGCGAAGCCGCTGCCGACCAACTCTTTCTCGGACGACAACCGATTCTTGACCGGGAGCAACGGCTTTACGCCTATGAACTCCTGTTCCGCAATGGCTCGCGCAATGCTGCCGACGTCACCGATGGCGTTCAGGCGACCGCGACCGTCATCGCCAATGCCTTTTCCGAACTGGGCGTCGAAGCGGCGCTGGGCAACTGTCGCGGTTTCATCAACATCGATGAAGCCTTCCTGTTCAGTGATCTGATCGAACTGCTGCCCAAAGAGTCGGTGGTTCTCGAAATCCTTGAGACAGTTCCGCCAACTCCGGCCGTCATCGAGCGCTGCAAGATACTGAAAGCGAGCGGCTTTACATTGGCCCTCGATGATGTCATCCAGCTCGCACCGGAATTTGCCGAGTTGCTGTCGCTGGTCGAAATCATCAAGGTCGATATCCAGCCGCTGTCTCGCGTCGAGATCATGCAGCTGGTGATGAAACTGAAACCGATGGGCAAAATCCTGTTGGCAGAAAAAGTGGATTCGCGCGAACAGATGGAACAATGCCTGAAACTTGGCTTTACGCTGTTTCAAGGCTACTACTTCGCCAAACCCACCATTATCGCCGGCAAGAAACTCGACCATTCGCAGCTTTCCTTGATGAAGCTGATGGGACTGCTGCTCGGCGATGCCGACACCAGCGAACTGGAAGAGGCACTGAAACCCGAGCCAGGCCTGACGGTCAACCTGCTGCGCATGACCAATTCAGTCGGCGCCGGCAGTACCGAAACCATTACCTCTCTGCGCCACGCCATCACCGTACTTGGCCGTCGCCAACTGCAACGCTGGCTGCAACTCCTGGTTTTCTCTTCCGGCAAGCAAGCCGGCTCGACTAATCCGCTACTGCTGATGGCAGCAACCCGCGGCCGCCTGATGGAATTGCTCGCCGAGGAAATGCAGGCCGGCAACAACGCCTTTGCCGATCATGCCTTCATGGTTGGCATCATGTCCCTGATGCCCGCGCTGATCAGTCTGCCGATCGAGGAAATCATTGCCCCGCTCGGCCTTGCCGAGGAAGTCAGGGAAGCACTGACCGGTTCAAATCCCGACAACACACTGGGCAACCTGCTGCAGATCACCGCCGCCTGTGAAACCGGCGACCTGGAGATACTGAGCAAACACCTGCAGAAACTTTCCGGCATCAGCATCAAGGCACTCAACCGTGCCCAGACGCAGGCGCTGCAGTGGGCAAACGGGCTGAATCAGCCCCCCGCCTGATAAATCGCTGACAGAACACGACCTGGCCGACAGAATCGGCCAGGTCTTTTCGCGCGCTCAATTTCATTCGCTCGCTATTTTCTGTTGGGTAGACGCACAAAAGCCCCGCTAGCGTTAGCTAGGGGGGCTTTTGAAATGGGAGCCTGGCGGTGACCTACTTTCGCGAGCGAAATACTCACTATCATCGGCGCTTTGCTGTTTCACGGTCCTGTTCGGGAAGGGAAGGGGTGGGTCCAGCAGGCTATTGCCGCCAAGCGTAACTTGTGTGCCTGCCGCGGAGGGCGTCAGGCCAAATTGGGATAGAAGGTTGTTGTTGTGACTGCTATGAGTATTGCTTGCAGTGTATTACAAGGTTATAGGATCAAGCCGTACGGGCAATTAGTATCAGTTAGCTTAACGCATTACTGCGCTTCCACACCTGACCTATCAACGTCGTGGTCTTCGACGACCCTTTAAGGAGTTCAAGACTCCGGGAAATCTCATCTTAAGGCGAGTTTCACGCTTAGATGCTTTCAGCGTTTATCTCTTCCGAACATAGCTACCCGGCGATACGACTGGCGTCATAACCGGTACACCAGAGGTTCGTCCACTCCGGTCCTCTCGTACTAGGAGCAGCCCCCTTCAAATTTCCAGCGCCCACGGCAGATAGGGACCAAACTGTCTCACGACGTTTTAAACCCAGCTCACGTACCTCTTTAAATGGCGAACAGCCATACCCTTGGGACCGGCTACAGCCCCAGGATGAGATGAGCCGACATCGAGGTGCCAAACACCGCCGTCGATATGAACTCTTGGGCGGTATCAGCCTGTTATCCCCAGAGTACCTTTTATCCGTTGAGCGATGGCCCTTCCATACAGAACCACCGGATCACTATGACCTGCTTTCGCACCTGCTCGACTTGTGGGTCTCGCAGTCAAGCACGCTTTTGCCATTGCACTTTATGGACGATGTCCGACCGTCCTAAGCGTACCTTCGTACTCCTCCGTTACCTTTTGGGAGGAGACCGCCCCAGTCAAACTGCCCACCATGCACGGTCCCCGATCCGGATTCACGGATCAAGGTTAGAACCTCAAATAAATCAGGGTGGTATTTCAAGGTTGGCTCCACCGAAACTAGCGTCCCGGTTTCACAGCCTCCCACCTATCCTACACAGACCGATTCAAAGTCCAATGCAAAGCTACAGTAAAGGTTCATGGGGTCTTTCCGTCTTGCCGCGGGGAGATTGCATCTTCACAAACATTTCAACTTCGCTGAGTCTCAGGAGGAGACAGTGTGGCCATCGTTACGCCATTCGTGCAGGTCGGAACTTACCCGACAAGGAATTTCGCTACCTTAGGACCGTTATAGTTACGGCCGCCGTTTACCGGGGCTTCGATCAAGAGCTTGCACCCCATCACTTAACCTTCCGGCACCGGGCAGGCGTCACACCCTATACGTCCACTTTCGTGTTTGCAGAGTGCTGTGTTTTTATTAAACAGTCGCAGCCACCATTTCACTGCAACCCCATCGGGCTTTCGTCGCGAGGACTTATACCCTACCGGGGCACACCTTCTCCCGAAGTTACGGTGTTAATTTGCCGAGTTCCTTCTCCTGAGTTCTCTCAAGCGCCTTAGAATTTTCATCCTGCCCACCTGTGTCGGTTTGCGGTACGGTCAATTCTAGACTGAAGCTTAGTGGCTTTTCCTGGAAGCTTGGTATCAATCACTTCAGCACCGTAGTGCCTCGTCGTCACGCCTCAGATAATTCCCCCGGATTTGCCTAA
Source organism: Quatrionicoccus australiensis (assembly GCF_020510525.1). NCBI lineage: Bacteria > Pseudomonadati > Pseudomonadota > Betaproteobacteria > Rhodocyclales > Azonexaceae > Quatrionicoccus > Quatrionicoccus australiensis. Next base: position 1,097,818 of record NZ_CP075188.1, on the reverse strand, counting down.
GGGACACTCCTACACGCTTAAACCACCTATTCCAACAGATGGCTGACCTAACCTTCTCCGTCCCCACATCGCATCTAGAATCGGTACAGGAATATTGACCTGTTTCCCATCGACTACGCATTTCTGCCTCGCCTTAGGGGCCGACTCACCCTACGCCGATGAACGTTGCGTAGGAAACCTTGGGCTTTCGGCGAGGGAGCTTTTCACTCCCTTTATCGCTACTCATGTCAGCATTCGCACTTCTGATATCTCCAGCAACCTTCTCAAGTCACCTTCACAGACCTACAGAACGCTCCCCTACCATATCTTTCGATATCCGCAGCTTCGGTGCACAGTTTGAGCCCCGTTACATCTTCCGCGCAGGACGACTCGACTAGTGAGCTATTACGCTTTCTTTAAAGGATGGCTGCTTCTAAGCCAACCTCCTAGCTGTCTATGCCTTCCCACTTCGTTTCCCACTTAACTGTGTCTTGGGGACCTTAGCTGGCGGTCTGGGTTGTTTCCCTCTTGACAATGGACGTTAGCACCCACTGTCTGTCTGCCACACTCGCACTCAACGGTATTCAGAGTTTGCCATGGTTTGGTAAGTCGCGATGACCCCCTAGCCATAACAGTGCTTTACCCCCGTTGGTGATATGTGACGCACTACCTAAATAGTTTTCGGGGAGAACCAGCTATTTCCGGATTTGTTTAGCCTTTCACCCCTATCCACAGCTCATCCCCTAATTTTTCAACATTAGTGGGTTCGGACCTCCAGTACCTGTTACGGCACCTTCATCCTGGCCATGGATAGATCATCCGGTTTCGGGTCTACGCCGTGCTACTAAACGCCCTTATCAGACTCGCTTTCGCTACGCCTCCCCTATTCGGTTAAGCTCGCAACACAACGTAAGTCGCTGACCCATTATACAAAAGGTACGCAGTCACCGAACAAGTCGGCTCCCACTGTTTGTATGCATGCGGTTTCAGGATCTATTTCACTCCCCTCCCGGGGTTCTTTTCGCCTTTCCCTCACGGTACTAGTTCACTATCGGTCGATCACGAGTATTTAGCCTTGGAGGATGGTCCCCCCATGTTCAGACAAGGTTTCACGTGCCCCGCCCTACTTTTCGCTAACTTAGTACCACGGATTGGTTTTCATGTACGGGGCTATCACCCACTACGGCCGGACTTTCCATTCCGTTCCATTAACCATTCCGCTATCACTAGCAGGCTGCTCCCCGTTCGCTCGCCACTACTTGGGGAATCTCGGTTGATTTATTTTCCTCCGGCTACTTAGATGTTTCAGTTCACCGGGTTCGCCTCCCTGACCTATGTATTCAGTCAGGGATACCTCATAAGAGGTGGGTTTCCCCATTCGGATATCGGGGGATCAAAGCTTCATTGCCAGCTCCCCCCCGCTTTTCGCAGGCTTGCACGTCCTTCATCGCCTGTGATCGCCAAGGCATCCACCACATGCACTTAGTCGCTTGATCCTATAACCTTGTACTCTCTTAACGAGAGCGGCTACAGGCAAACTCATATTTGTGCTGTATCGTCCGAAGACGTTACAGATGCAATCACAACGCATCACCCATGCCTCATCAGCACGAGTGACACAACCTTCTTCCAATTTGTTAAAGAGCGTAGCAATTGATTCCTCAAAAGCTAAAGATAAACATCGCTGCTTATCTTTAGGTTCTGGTGGAGGATAACGGGATCGAACCGTTGACCCCCTGCTTGCAAAGCAGGTGCTCTCCCAGCTGAGCTAATCCCCCGTTAAGCTTCGCATTACGTCGTTGCTCAACATCTTGCATACCAAGGTATGCGGCGATGTCTCGCGCCTCGTACTGCTCGCTTACTTGATTTGACGTTGGTGGGTCTGGTTGGAATCGAACCAACGACCCCCGCCTTATCAAGACGGTGCTCTAACCGACTGAGCTACAGACCCTCGTCTGTTTGCTACTCATTGAACAACCGATAGGTTGTGGGTGCCAGAGATGCTTTCTCTAGAAAGGAGGTGATCCAGCCGCAGGTTCCCCTACGGCTACCTTGTTACGACTTCACCCCAGTCACGAACCCCGCCGTGGTAAGCGCCCCCCTTGCGGTTAGGCTACCTACTTCTGGCGGAACCCGCTCCCATGGTGTGACGGGCGGTGTGTACAAGACCCGGGAACGTATTCACCGTGACATGCTGATCCACGATTACTAGCGATTCCGACTTCACGCAGGCGAGTTGCAGCCTACGATCCGGACTACGATCGGCTTTCTGGGATTAGCTCCACCTCGCGGCTTGGCAACCCTTTGTACCGACCATTGTATGACGTGTGAAGCCCTACCCATAAGGGCCATGAGGACTTGACGTCATCCCCACCTTCCTCCGGTTTGTCACCGGCAGTCTCGTTAAAGTGCCCAACTAAATGATGGCAATTAACGACAAGGGTTGCGCTCGTTGCGGGACTTAACCCAACATCTCACGACACGAGCTGACGACAGCCATGCAGCACCTGTGTTCCAGTTCCCTTTCGGGCACACCCAAATCTCTTCAGGCTCCTGGACATGTCAAGGGTAGGTAAGGTTTTTCGCGTTGCATCGAATTAATCCACATCATCCACCGCTTGTGCGGGTCCCCGTCAATTCCTTTGAGTTTTAACCTTGCGGCCGTACTCCCCAGGCGGTCAACTTCACGCGTTAGCTCCGGTACTAAATGGTTTTACCCACCCAACACCTAGTTGACATCGTTTAGGGCGTGGACTACCAGGGTATCTAATCCTGTTTGCTCCCCACGCTTTCGTGCATGAGCGTCAGTATTGGCCCAGGGGGCTGCCTTCGCCATCGGTGTTCCTCCACATCTCTACGCATTTCACTGCTACACGTGGAATTCCACCCCCCTCTGCCATACTCTAGCCTTCCAGTCACAAGCGCAGTTCCCAGGTTGAGCCCGGGGATTTCACGCCTGTCTTAAAAAACCGCCTGCGCACGCTTTACGCCCAGTAATTCCGATTAACGCTCGCACCCTACGTATTACCGCGGCTGCTGGCACGTAGTTAGCCGGTGCTTCTTATTCCGGTACTGTCATCCACACCAGGTATTAACTGATGCGATTTCCTCCCGGCCGAAAGAGCTTTACAACCCGAAGGCCTTCTTCACTCACGCGGCATGGCTGGATCAGGGTTGCCCCCATTGTCCAAAATTCCCCACTGCTGCCTCCCGTAGGAGTCTGGACCGTGTCTCAGTTCCAGTGTGGCGGATCATCCTCTCAGACCCGCTACAGATCGTCGCCTTGGTGAGCCTTTACCTCACCAACTAGCTAATCTGATATCGGCCGCTCAAAGAGCACAAGGTCTTGCGATCCCCTGCTTTCCCCCTCAGGGTATATGCGGTATTAGCGTAACTTTCGCTACGTTATCCCCCACTCAATGGTACGTTCCGATACATTACTCACCCGTTCGCCACTCGCCACCAGGATTGCTCCCGTGCTGCCGTTCGACTTGCATGTGTAAGGCATGCCGCCAGCGTTCAATCTGAGCCAGGATCAAACTCTTCAGTTCAATCCAACATTACTACTCACAATTCACTGACGGTAGAATTTAACTTCTACCTCGATGGATCTCTCCATCCGTGTGATTGCCTTTAATACTTTTGTGTGACCTAAGCCACTAGCATCAAGGCACCCACACCTATCGGTTGTTCAAATTGTTAAAGATCATTTCCACCGCGCCGTCTCGTTAAATCCGTCAGCAGCAGAGAAGCGAGATTATGAAGAACTTCAGCTAAACCGTCAAGCAAAATTTGAAATCTTTTTTCTGCTCAACCCGCCAAAACTCAAACCACCACTTCCTCCCTCCACCGCCCGTAGAACCAAGCGCTGCAAGGAGCCGCGCATTATATAGATCTTCGGCACACGGTCAATACTGTTTTCAAAATTAATTGAATTCGTCTCTTTTAGGCGGCTTTTCGCACTTTCACCCGCTTATCCCGGCTGTAGACAAAAAAGGGCCCCGGAATCGCTTCCGGGGCCAACCGAGGTTACTGCTGAGAGAGAACTGGTGTCGTCAGGCGTAAGTCGGAGCGAAGGCGGCCTCGGGATTGGCAACCGGCCCCTTGTCACTCCAGTACGGAGAAAGTTTGCGCAGCTGGGCAACGATGGGCGGGACTTCCGCGATCACCCGGTCGATTTCCGCTTCGGTGTTGTAACGCGACAGAGAGAAACGGATCGTGCCATGGGCGGCGGTGTAGGGAATTCCCATCGCCCGCATCACATGCGAAGGCTCGAGCGAGCCGGAGGTACAGGCAGAACCCGAACTGCCGGCAATGCCCACCTTGTTGAGCAGCATCAGAATGCCCTCACCTTCGATGTACTCGAAGGCGATATTGCAGGTATTGGGCAGGCGGTTAGAGACATCACCGGTCGGGAAGCAATGTGTGATCTGGCTGAGCAGGCCTTTTTCCAGCTTGTCGCGCAGACGCTTGACCGTGGTGTTCTCTTCTTCCATATGCTGCATCGCCAATTCACAGGCAACGCCGAGGCCGACGATGGAAGCCGAGTTTTCGGTACCGGCCCGGCGACCGCGCTCCTGATGACCGCCACGCAACAGCGGGCGGAAGCGGCAACCACGGCGCAGATAGAGGACGCCTATCCCCTTTGGCGCGTGCAGCTTGTGGCCGGAGAGCGACAGCATGTCGATCTTGGTGCTTTTCAGATCGATGGGAATCTTGCCAACGGCTTGCACGGCATCGGTGTGGAACATAATGCCTTTGGCGCTGGCCAGCTCGGCCATTTCTTCCACCGGGAAAATCGTACCAGTCTCATTGTTGGCCCACATCACGGAAACGATGGCGACACGGTCGTTCAACAGCGACTTGTATTCGTCGATGTCGATCCGCCCCTTCTTGTCCACCTTGAGCTTGTGGACGATATAACCTTCCTTCTCCAGCCATTCGCACAGCGTCAGGATGGCCGGATGCTCGACATTGGTCGTAATGACCGTATTGCGCTCCGGTTGCGCCTTGAGCGCAGAGAGAATCGCGGTCGAGTCGGACTCGGTACCACAGGAAGTAAAGATGATTTCCGAGTCGTGTTCGGCACCGAGCAGCGCCTGAATCTGACCGCGGGCTTTCTTCAGCGCCTTGCCGACTTCACTGCCGAAGGCATGAATCGACGAGGCGTTACCGAAATGCTCGGTGAAGAAAGGAAGCATGGCTTGCACGACGGCGGGATCGCAGCGCGTCGTGGCGTTGTTGTCGAGATAGATCGGTTCCATGGCGCAGTCCTTTGGTTTCTCTGTCGGGATTGGGGATTCTTACGCGTCGGCCGGCATGTGCGAGGACGGCAGGACCTGCACGAGTTCGCCCAGCGTTTCGATCATCTTCTGCTGAATGCCGCCCAGCGTGGCCGCTTCCATCATGCAGCCGGAACAGGCACCCTTCAGGTGCACATAGATCTTCTTGCCCTGCACGTCGGCCAGTTCAACGTCACCGTGGTCACGCTGCAGCATCGGACGGACCGACTCCAGCACTTCCTGGATCTTGGCGATCTTCTCAACAATCGACAGCTTCTTGACCGGCGGCTTCGGTGCTTCCGGTGTTGCCGGGCAAGCCGGCGGCGGCGAGACTTCGCCCGGGCCGGCGCGCTCGGCCATGACCTTGGCGAGAATTTCCTCGATACCTTCGTGACAGGCAGCACAACCACCGCCGGCCTTGGTATAGAAGGTGACCTCTTCAACCGTGTTCAGGTTATTGGCCTTGACCACGTCTTCGATCATCACCGCGTCGATGGCAAAGCACTTGCAAATCAGGGCGCCTTCTTCGTGGTCGTCGGACCACTCCTCGCCACGGTAGTTGGCAATGGCGGCCTGCAGGGCTTCACGGCCCATCACCGAACAGTGCATCTTTTCCGGCGGCAGGCCGTCGAGATAGTCGGCGATGTTCTGGTTTGACACTTCAAGTGCCTGGTCCAGGGTCATGCCCTTGATGATTTCGGTCAGCGCCGAGGAAGAAGCGATCGCCGAACCGCAGCCGAAAGTCTGGAAGTGCGCATCCTGAATGATCTCGGTTTCCGGATCGACCTTGAGCATCAGGCGCAGCGCATCGCCGCACTGGATGGAACCGACGTCGCCGATACCGTTGGCTTCTTCAAGCGGGCCGGAGTTGCGCGGGTTGAAGAAGTGTTCGCGAACCTTGTCAGAGTATTCCCACATGTTGTCTGCTCCTTAAACCGAGAACGAGGAGCCGCAGGAACACTGGGCGCTGGCGTTGGGGTTGTCGAATTTGAAGCCGGTATGGGTCAGGGTGTCGATGAAATCGACCGTGACGTTGTCGATCATCGGCATGGTCATCGGATCGACCAGCAATTTGACGCCGTCGATTTCCAGCTCCCAGTCATCCTCGGCCTTCTCGGCTTCGAGCTTCATGCCATATTGCAGGCCGGAGCAGCCACCACCCGAAATAACCAGGCGCAGGCCGATAACCGGCGTTTCAGAACCACGAATAAAGCGTTGTACGGCTTTAACGGCAGCGGGGGTCAGATTGATCATGGCGTTTCTCCCAGAGTAGATGGGCTAATCATTGCAAGCCCTGTGCCATGCCGGGAAAAACCCATAAACAATTGAATCCATTGACTTGTTGCGCAACGACGCTTTGTCGCTTTTGCGACAATCACCCCAAAAGATGTTCGTAAGCGCGTCGCAAGAGTTCGCGCTCAAGCAAAGGCAGGCGGCGCGCCTCGGTAATGGCGATGAATTTCCCGCCCTGTTTTTCCGCCGCTTCAAACGGCGGATCGATGCTGGTACAGGCAGCCAGCAAAACAGCCTGATCGCCGTCCGCGGTATCGACCCAGACACAGAATTCGGCAACCGGCTCCAGTCCGCCTTCGGGCAGACCAAGCTGCTTCTCGGCGGCACGCAACGCGGCAGTCGGATGAAACTGCAGCGTCGGCGAGTAAGCCTCGTCGCTCAGGAGCGCCTGCTCCGGCAAAGGAGAAAAGGCGAGCACACTGTCGCCGAGCGTCATGAAGCGAACCCGGGCACTGGTACTTTGCTTGTGCAGGATGATCAGGCGAGGCAGTTCAGTGGTTTCGCTCATATATATATGCAGCTCCAGGATAAATACGGATCAAGCGGCAAACGCGGCTATCACCGGATCGCCTTTCAACGCACCGGCACGCCCCCAGACCTGGACTGCCTCAACATAGTGCCCAGGCAACGCAGGGTGCGGCAACAGCACTTGATACTCGGCGAAGACCCGACCGTCCGGAAACAGGGTCACCGTGCCATAGCGGGCCTTGCCGCGCCAGGTGCCGACCAGGCTGCGCTCCCCGGAATAGGGGTCAGCCTGTTCGACAAAGGCGGCCTCGGCCCAGACCGGCTCATTGCCGATCTCGAGGCCGAGTTTTTCCACCTGCCGGCGAATCGCCAGGCAGAGCTCACTACCGAGAACCGGGTCCGGTCTGGCCGGACCGCTGGCATTCGGCATGCTGCTCAAACTCAGGCAGCCATCGGCGCGTAGGTGTAGCAGAGCTTCGGGCAGACGCGGTTGCAGGCGCCGCAGCCGATGCAGTCGTTGGCATCCTTGATGCTCATCTTGGCCGCTGCGCTTTCGTCTTCGTCATCATCGGCATCGGAATCGATCAGGTCGAGCACGTCGCGCGGGCAGACCTTGTAGCAACGGCCGCAGCCGATGCACTTCTCCTGATTGATGGCGGTGACGAACTCGGGAACCCAGGCATCGCCGCCACGGGTAAGAGCAGTGTAGGAACTCATGATTTAACCTTTCTGAATGGCTGCCAGCTTGGCATTGGCTTTCGCCCATGCCTCGCAGGCGTCGAACGTGGATTGGGCGATGCCCGGGATTTCGAGATAACCGGCGGGCAGACGATCCTCAACCAGATCGTGCATTTGCGATGCCCACTCGGACGCAATGCGTTTGAGCTTTTTGACTTCCTTGTCCAAGTTTTTGATTTCTTCCTCGGTCAAGCTAACCTCCCTGTGACGACGATTTTGACGATAAAAAAGGTGTCGACCGCTCAGAGCCCGGCGACTTCGGGGTATTGCCCGATCCGCTCAAGGGCGATGCCGAGCAGCTTGTCGGCTTCGTCCTTCATCTTGGACAGGCTCGGGAAGCCGAAGCGATGCACGTCGCGCAGCGTCTTTTCAACGGCAACCAGCTTGCCGACGGTGATGATCGAACGACCGAAGCCTTCGTGCGTCAGATGGACGAGGGGCACGGCGAGCAGCTTGCATTCCTTCTCGATCAATACGGCGATCGCGTTGTAGAAGGCCTTGACGCGCGAAATGGTCTCGTCATCCGGATCACCGATCAGCGGGATGCCGGCCTTGCGTTCCTTGGTCAGGATGTAGGGATCGAGGATCTTTTCGACCGTCCAGCCCGTGTAGGTGCCGTAGGTATCCAGGGCGCGCATCTGGCGAGCCATTTCCTTGACGAAGTCGGTTTCGAAGATCGGATCAGTGCTCATGGTGAAACTCCTGTTGTGAAACATTTGAATGACTGGATAGGGAAATCAGTTGCGGTGTCGGCAACAAACCGGGAATCAGGCTGATCGCAACGCGGGAAATGACGAGCGCCCCGAGAAAGCCGGCAATGGCACCGAGTGCCGTGGCGGCATCGCTACCGTCGAGCGTCGCACCGAGCCCGGCGCCGAGCAGCATGGCGAAGGCGGGAAAGAGATAGCCGAGCAAGGCAGAAAGCGTCAGGCGGCTTTGCGGCAGAACGATGCTGACCGCGTCACCAACCCGCAGATCCGGCCCGGCCGGCAGGGTCAGCAAGGTTGCCGCCCGCCCGCTCGCCATCTTGCCGATGCCGCAGGAACCGCCCTGACCGCAGGACGAACAGCCGGCGGTTTCCATGGCGACGATCGCCTGGTCTGCCTCCATGCGCTGGACGATGCCGCGATGTTCGATCATGCCGGCACTCATCCCTGCCAACCCTCTTCTTCCATGCTGGCGAAGCGGTCCTCGGTCTTCTTGGCCTGCAGGGCAACGGCCCGATCAACCCAGGCCACGCCACCTTCGTTCATCGCCCGGGAAATCTCGCCCAGCAGGTCGTCGACCGCATCGACCTCATTGGTGCGGATCGGCTGAATACCCTTGGCCATCAGTTTCTTGATCGCCGAGGCGCCGATCGCCATGACGTAGACCGCGGCACAACCTTCGAGGAAATCGACCTTGGCGATCAACTTGTCCTCGTTGCCGTCCATGGCCTCCTCGGCGAACTCACCGATGCCGACCAGGGTCGCCTTGTCGGGCGTCACCTCGTAGATGGCAAAGGCTTCGGCGGCACCGAAGTGCTGATTGACGCGCAGGCGGTCGGTGGTGGCGAAGGCAACCTTGATCATGGCAGCGGGCTCCTGCTTAGTGGACCAGACCAGCTGCAGACGACGAGATGACATGTTGTTTGCCGGGGCCGCAGTTGTCGCGGTCGTCGGCCCAGTAGCTTGATCGATAGGGTTCGGGTTCATGGTGTTGCCCCAGCATCAGGTTGGCGAGATCGAAAAGGGCTTGCCGCGTACCGCGGTAACCCACCCAGGTGCGGGCATAACCGCCCACGTGGTCGTACTGCGGAAAGCCGGCGCGCAGCAGCGGCAGGCCAAGACGATGCGCGGTATCGACGGCATGCGAGTTGGCGATGACCAACTGCGCACCGGCTGCCCGCGCCTGCTTTTCCATGTCTTCGAGATCGCCGACGATAACTTTCCCGATCGGCAGCGACGCCAGGCTTTCGTGCTTGGCCGGACTCACCGCGCTGACGATTTCGGCGCCCATGCTGGTCAGGAAGCGCACCTGCATGCCGAGCAGGTCGGGATCGGCAGCCAGCGCGATGCGGGCAAAACCAACCATGAAATGACTATCGACCATGGCGTCCTGCAACTGGGCGCGGTGGCGTTCGATCTTTTCCGGCACCGGTTTGCCGGAAATGTCGGCCAGGGCCTGCGTGAAGGCATCGCAATCATCGAGGCCCATCAGGCCATCAAAACGGAAGTCGGGCACGCCCGTACGTTCCTTCAGGATATTGGCCGCCTTGCCGAGCGAGGGGCCGATCACCAGCGTAGCGGTCGACTCGCCCATGGACTCGATTTCCGTGCGCGGCGTACCGCCTATGGTCAGCGACGAGGTTTCCGCCTCAACCAGGTGGCCGTCCAGCGAGTCGCCGATATCCGGCACGACGACCGGGCGCAGGCCGAAAGCTTCGATCCAGTCCTTGATCGCCTCAATGTCGCCCGGCGTCAGCATTGCCGAAGCCAGCACATTGACCTGCTTCGGCCGCTTGCCGACGCAACCGCTCGGCGGCACCAGCGTCTGGATCAGCGACTCGATGGCCAGTGCGTAACCGCTTTCCAGGCAACCGACGTAGTCCGGCGTATTGACCGGCACCACGGCGACATGCGCGAACTCGGGATGCGCGGCGCGGAATTCCTTGACCGAGCGCAGGATGTCGGTGCCCTGCGTTTCCGACAAACCGGTGGTAACCAGGCCGATGATGTCCGGCTTGCTCTTGTCGGACAGCGTCGCCAGAGCTTCGATGATGTTCTCGTCGGCGCCCATGATGGTCGACACCTGATCCATCGCCGTCGTCTGCAGTGGAATCGGCTCGCGGAAATGGCGTACGAAAAACACCTTGCCGAAAGCGGTACACCCCTGCGAGCCATGCATCAGCGGCAGGCTGCGGTTAAGCCCGAGAAAGGCGAGCGAAGCGCCGATCGGCTGGCTGACCTTGAGAGGATTGACCGCCAGCGCCTTCTTGGATTGGATGATTTCGGCCATTTGGACATCGTCCTGATGAGATTGCCTTCATCCGAGCAAGGAACGCGCCAAGGAGCGATTTCATTTAAAAACAACAAGTTGAAATCAAAACGCCGTGTCACAAAGCCGACAATGCAACTTCACCACCGCACCATTGACCCGAGCCGCTACAATCCCGAACCCATATGACAAAAACACATATCACCAGCACATGACCGCCGCCCGGTTTCAGTGCGACCGGCGAATATTGCGCCACCACCACCTGCTGTCCTGGCTGTGCCTCGTTTTCTGCTTGCTGACAGGCAACAGCAAACTGCATGCCGAACATCCGGCACTGGATGTCAGCAGACTCGAGCACAGCACCAGTGGCTGGACATGGCTGGCCCCGCACGCACGTTTTGCCGCAGCGTCCACGCCCCCCGAAAATCCGCAACAGGTGATGTCGAGCCCGACACTGCACTGGAAACAGGTCAATGAACCGGTACTCAATGTCGGCTTCGGTCCTCCCCGCTACTGGATCCACCTGGCTCTGCACAATCCGGAAACAACACCGCTCACGCGCATCATCGAAGTCGCCGAACCCTTGTACGACGATCTTCATTTCCGGGTACTGAACGGCAACAGCGTGCTCAGCGAAGCCAGCATGGGCGACCGTATTGCCTTTGCCAGCCGGCCAATCAGCTATCGGCACCCGAGCATGCGTCTGGAGATTCCGGCGCAGACCCGCGTCGATGTGCTCATCCTTGCACACGCCCATGATGGCGAGCACGACCCGCTGCCAATGCGACTATGGCGCAGCGAGGACTTTCTGGCCGGCATGCAACTCGATCTGCTGGCCTACGGCGCCTATTTCGGCGCTGTAGTCATTCTGCTGCTGTACAACCTCCTGGTCTTCGCCAGCACTCGCGAACGCAGCTTCCTCTGGTATGCGGTTTACCTGGCGAGCTTCCTGGCCTGGAACTTCTCGTATCGTGGCTTTGCCTTCCAGTACCTGTGGCCACAAGCAGCGGCCTGGAACGCCAGCGCGATGGCAGTTCTCGTTCCACTGGCACTGACCGGCCTCGCCGCCTTCAGCTGGAGCCTGCTTGACCTGCGTCGCCAAACCCCGTGGCTGTTCCGGGTTGCCCTGATCCTGACGCTGTGCGCGCTATTGCATATCCCCGTCACCCTGCTCAGCCCCGATACCGGCCTGTTCGCCACGCTCAATCCGCTTGGCCTGATCCTGATGGCAACCCTGCTGCTCGCCGGAGCCCGCCTCGCCTGGTGCGGCAACACGACAGCCCGCATCTACGTGGCGGCGATCGGGTGCATGTACGCCGGCACCCTGCCCTACTACCTCACCGCCTTCGATCTCCTGCCAGCCAACATGTTGACCATCCACGCGATCAATATCGGCTCGGCGCTGGAGTTCCTGCTGCTTGCACTGGCTTTGGCCCACCGTATCAACAGCCTGAAAAGCGAGAAACTGGAGGCCGAACAATTGGCCCATGCCACCCTGAAGCATGCTGCCGAGGCACTCGAGGAAAAGGTATGCGAGCGCACCAGTGAACTTGAGCAGGCCAATCGCAGCCTGCACGAACTGGCCGTCCGCGACGCACTGACCGGGCTCTACAACCGCCGCCATTTCAACGAGGTGGTTCAGCAGGAACTGGCCCGCTCTCGCCGGCAAGGCAAACCGGCCGCCTTGCTGCTGCTCGACCTCGATCACTTCAAACAGCTCAACGACCTGTCAGGGCACCAGGCCGGGGACGAGGCATTAGCCCACATCGGCCGCTTGCTGAGTACATTTGCCCGACGCAGCGCCGACCAGGCGTTTCGCGTCGGCGGCGAAGAGTTCGCCGTGCTGTCGCCCGATGCCGATGCAGATCACGTGGAATACTGGGCCGAACAATTGCGCCAGCGCATCGACGCCACCGACTGGCCGCACCCGGGAATGCCGCAAGGCCATCTGACAGCCTCGATCGGCGTCGCACTGTCCGAAGCAGGCGACACGCTGGAAAGTTTCTACAGCCGTACCGACCGTGCGCTTTATCTCGCCAAACAGGCAGGACGCAATCGTGTTGTCCAGGCTTTGCCCACTACGTAAGCGGCAAGACGCAAGCCATCAACTCATTCCAAAAATCGCCTCTTTTCTCCGGTCGACCGCTGCCGGGCAGAAAAGCTGGCGCCCTGAGCGCAGGCCCACCCCGCCAGGGGACGAGGCCATCACCGACCAATTCGTCACCGACGTAAGCAGCGCGCCCGGCGAATGACGTCAGGCGTCGTCAGGCGGTGAGCACAGCGCCCGAGACAGCCCCCTTGGCCCATGGCGCCGGCTTCCTGACGGCCGCCCAGACCGGGCTTTCCATCGACAGCGCGAGCTGGCGGGCGAGTTCGACCATGCCGCTGTAGCCGGCATAACCGAATTCGCGCTCCTGGTTGATGTCGAGGAAGGGAATGCGTGCCTTCAAGGCGGTGTAGAGATTGCGCCCACCGGCGATCAGGATGTCGGCCTTGTACTCGTGATAGGTCGAGAGCAGCGCCTTGGGGCTGCCGTCATCGATCATCTTGGTGTCTTCGCCCATCAGTTCGCGGATGCGTGCCTTGTCTTCTTCGGTCGATTTCTTGGTGCCGGTGGCGACTACCTTCATGCCCAGATCCTGCAGCGCGGAAACGATGGACCACGACTTGACGCCGCCGGTATAGAGCAGGACGCGCTTGTCTTTCAGGCGCACGCGCCAGGCATCGAGTTCGGCATTGGACTTGGCTTCCTCACGGGCGATGACGGCTTCGGTACGCGCCACGAGGTCGGGGTCGCCGATCAACTTCGCAAAATCGCGCAACGCGTTGGAAACGTCGGCGACGCCGTAGAAACTGCCTTCGAAGAAGGGAATGCCGAAGTCGTCCTGCATCTTGCGGGCGACGTTGAGCAGCGCCTTGGCACAGACCACCATATTCACCCTGGCGCGGTGCATGGTCTGCACTTCATGGAAGCGCGCATCGCCGGACAAGGTGCACAGGATGCGCAGGCCCAGCTCGTCGAAGAGCGGCGCGACATTCCAGAATTCGCCGGCGATGTTGTATTCGCCGATCAGATTGACGTCGTAGGTTGGCAGACCGTCGGCACGCGGCGCGGCCGGCGCCGGTTCGGCGGTGCCGATGACATGCTTGAACATCGCCTCGCCGGCGAGGCGATTGCCGAGATTCTTGGTGCCATAGAAACCGGCCGCATCGACCGGGATCACCGGCGTGCCCCAGCGCGCCGAGGCATCGCGGCAGACGGCTTCGATATCGTCACCGATCAGCGCCGTGACGCAGGTGTTGTAGATGAAGACTGCTTTCGGCGAATAACTGTCGATGGCCTGCTTGATCGCATGGAACAGGCGCTTTTCGCTACGCCCCATGACCACGTCGGTTTCCGACAGGTCGGTGGTCATGCCGATCTTGTACAGCGTGACGCCGCTCGACCGGGTGCCGCGGTTGTCCCAGGAGGAACCGGCACAGGCGATCGGGCCGTGCACGATGTGCGCGACATCGGCGATCGGCAGCAGCGCGATCTGCGCGCCGTCGAAAGAGCAGCCACCAGCCGTCGCTCCCGGCTTGGGCTTGGCGCAGCCGGATTTTTCCTTGGTATTGTGGGTACAGGCGGGCTCGTCGAGCAGGGCTTGGATTTCGCTGGCTTTCATGCTGTTCTCCAGAGGTTCTGGATAACAGTTAGCAAGACGGGTGCCACCTGCAATTCATTGTTTTATAACAAAAAAACAAGGCCGAAACTTGTCGCCAATGCGACAAGCCCCGGCCCGTACGACAAAAACCCCTTACAGAACCAGTTGCTCGCGCAGCTTGGCCAGCATCTTCGGACCCATGCCTTTGGCCTTGCAGACGTCTTCCAGACTGGCGAACGGACGCGCTGCGACGATCGCGCGTGCGACGCTGGGCGGCAGGCCCTTGACCGCGGCCAATTCTGCCTCGCTGGCGGTGTTGACCGATACGGCCCTGGCTTCGCTCTTGGCCGCAGCCTTCTTGGCAGCCTTGGCTGCCTTGCCCGGTTTGGCTACCTTGCCTGACTTGGCCGGCTTGTCCGCCTCGGCCGCCGTTTCCTTGGCGAGCTCGGCAACCGCCACCTTCTTGCCTGCCGATTTGGCCTTGGCCACCGGATCTGCTGCAACAGGCGCCGCGACCGGCGCCGGTGCGAGCAGCGGTGCAACTGCAGCGATATTGCGGTAATCGCGGGTCACGTAACCAGCCGGCGTCCATTCGCGCAGCATCACGGTCAGCGCCGCGCCAGCGGCCGGCAACGCAGCCGGCACGCTGTAGTGGCAGGCCGACCACTGCTCGCCACCGGCCAGGGTACCAAGAATGACCGTCGCCACCGGCGTACCCACCCAGCTGCCGCCGGCGTAGGGAGCATCGAGTGCCCAGACTTCGAGCGACAAGGTACCGCTCAGATTGTCGGCAGCGCGCGGGTTGCCGATCGCATCGATGTTCAGTTCGGCCATACAGTCAGCCAGCGCGCAGGAAACATTGCCTTCGAGCAGCGGCTGGAAAAAGCGTTCGCGCACCGGGTAGACCGCCAGATCACGCAGCTCGGCCTGACCGTCGGCAGCAAAGGAAACGAGGGCCAATGCCAACGCCTGATCAGCCGTCCCGGCTGGCAGCATGGCTGCGCACTCGGCATTCACCAGCACACCGCCGGCAACCGGCCAGACCGCCTGCTCGGCCAGCTTGACCCCGCACAAACCATCGAAGAAACCGGCTTCACTGGCCCACAACTGCAGCGCCCAATTGGCACCCGCCATCAGATCGGCATCGGAAAAACTCACTTCGGCATTGAGATGCACGAAATCGCCAGCGAAACGGTAACCATGGTTGTCACCGATACGGGTCATGCAGCTGGATACATTAGTCATGAAAACGGCCTATTCAGCGTATAAAAAGGCGCGCATTATAGAATTGATTTTTCTTTTTTTATCATATAGTTAGTTAATATTTTTACGCACAATCATGGTGCAAGAACAGAACGCTTTTGTCACAAACCCGACATGAAAAAGGGGCTCCGCAGAGCCCCTTTTTCATTCGAACAACAACCGGATCAGTGAGCGACCGGTGCCTCGACAGCAGCCGGCGCCGGAACGGCAAGCGCCTTGTGATGCGCATCCGGATGCCAGCCCAAAGTCGCCAGCAGGACTGCGAAGCCGACGACATAGGCAAGCACGACGTGCCAGCCGTGGCGCAACCACTGGGCGGCCGACTTGGCTTGCGGGAACATGCTCGACAAGGCGACCCCCGCCGACGAGCCGAACCACAGCATCGAACCGCCGAAGCCGACGGCGTAGGCCAGGAAGCCCCAGTCATAGCCGCCCTGACGCAAGGCCAGCGCGGTCAGCGGAATATTGTCGAACACGGCAGAGATGAAGCCGAGCGCCAGGGCGGACTGCCAAGATGCCTGCGGCAATTGCTCGACCGGCATCATCGAGGCGCAGGTGACCAGCGAAAGCAGGAAGATCGAACCCTTGACGGTATCCGGCAGCAACTCCCAGTCGTGGCGACGTACCGGAATGGTCAGGATGATGGCCGTCCAGACGGCAACCCCGATGAAGGGGAAGTGATCGGCCAGCTCGGGGTAATTGACGTTGATCGTGACATTGGTCGCAACGGCAAAGACCAGCATCAGGCCGACGATGAAAATACGCCCCCAATCGACATGCGTATGCTCGTGCGCGCCCTTGATGATCGGCGAGTAGGCGTGCTGCTGCTTGGCGCCGAAATAAGCAATGATGAGCAGCGCGACGCCGGCCGCGACATAAGCGTCAAGAACCACCAGCGGGCTGATGCCGTCGATCCACATCATGGTCGTCGTCGTATCGCCGACCACCGAACCCGAGCCGCCGGCATTGGAAGCCGCAACGATGGCGGCCAGATAGCCGACATGCACCTTGCCCTTGAACAACTGGTGCGCCATGGCGCCGCCGATCAGGGCGGCGGCGATGTTGTCGAGGAAGCTGGAAATCACGAAGACCATGACCAGCAGCACGAAGCCGCCCTTCCAGTCGTTCGGCAGGAACTTCGGCAGGATGACCGGCACGTGGCTCTTCTCGAAATGCCGCGCGAGCAGCGCAAAGCCGGTGAGCAGGCAGAACAGGTTGGCCAGCGTCACCCACTCATGCCCGAGATGGCCGAAGAAACCGGCGATGCCGAGGCCGGTCTTGAAGCCGGTGAAGATGATCTTGTACAGGCTGATCGTCGCCAGGCCGGTCAGGGCAACGTACAGCGTGGCATGGTGGAAAAGCGCCACGCCGAGCAGGGTCAGCGCGAAAAGAATGAAGTCGACCGGGATGCCGCCCACCATCGGCAGCGTGTCGGCCGCCTGGGCGAGTGACGGAAAAAGGACGAGCAGGGGCAGCAAGCGATACATGGCTGAAAATTCCACAAGAATGAAAATCTGTAAAAAGCCCGGCAGAGCCGGGCTTTTCGGGAGGCAGGGTTTAGCCCATCGCCTTCAGTTGCTGGATGATTTCCCCGGCCATCGGCTGGGCATCACCGTAGAGCATGCGGCAATTGTCGGTGTAGAACAGGGCGTTTTCAACTCCGGAATAACCCGTACCCTTGCCGCGCTTGATGACGATCACGTTCTGCGCCTTGTCGGCATCGAGAATCGGCATGCCGTAGATCGGGCTGGTCTTGTCGGTACGCGCGCTCGGGTTGACCACGTCGTTGGCACCGATGATCAGCGCCACGTCGGCCTGGCCAAACTCGCCGTTGATTTCCTCGAGGTCGAAGATCTTGTCGTACGGGACACCGGCTTCCGCCAGCAGCACATTCATGTGCCCCGGCATGCGCCCGGCCACCGGGTGGATGGCGAACTTCACCTCGACCCCGGCTTCTTCAAGAATCGCCGTCATTTCCCAGACCTTGTGCTGCGCATGCGCCACCGCCATGCCGTAGCCGGGCACGATGATGACCTTGCTGGCATAGCGCATCATCGCTGCCGCATCGATCGCACCAACTTCCTTCATCGTGCCGGTGATCGCCTCGCCCGGACCGCTCGCCACCATCGGCGTGAAGAGGATGTTGGTCAGCGGCCGGTTCATCGCCTTGGCCATCAACTGGGTGAGCAGCGTACCGGCCGCACCGACCACGATACCGGCGATGATCAGTGCCGGGTTGCCCAGCACGTAGCCTTCGAAACCGACCGCCAGGCCGGTGAAGGCATTGAACAGCGAGATAACGACCGGCATGTCGGCGCCGCCGATCGGCAGCGTGACGATCAGGCCGAGCACCAGGGCAACCGCGAAGAAGCCGAAAATCAGCTCCGGCTGGGCCGGGGCCATGACGACCATGGCGCCACCCAGACCGATGGCAACCAGGGCCAGCACGACATTGACCGCATTCTGGGCCGGCAGACGATGCGCCTTCTTGAGGACGCCCTGCAGCTTGGCCCAGGCGACGCAGGAGCCGGTGAAGGAGACGGCACCGATCAAGGCACCGACCACCGCCAGGATGGTGGTGACCACGCTGTGCGCATCGCCCTTGGCGAACTCGATGGCGGCAATCGCCGCCGCCGCGCCGCCGCCCATGCCGTTGTAGATGGCGACCATCTGCGGCATGTCGGTCATCTTGACCTTCTTGCCGGAGATCCAGGCCACCGCCCCGCCAAGTACCAGCGCCAGGGCCATCAGCGCCAGGTTCTGCAGGCCGGGAATCAGGAAGGTCGCAGCAATCGCCAGCAGCATGCCGTAGCCGGCGATGACGATGCCCTTGCGGGCGGAAGCCGGTGAGCCCATGCCCTTGAGACCGAAGATGAAAAGCAGTGCGCCGGCGTACCAGGCACCTTGAACGTAGATAGGCAGCGTCATGATCAAGCCTCCTTCTTCTTGAACATGGCGAGCATGCGCTCGGTGACCACGTAGCCGCCGGCCGCGTTGGCCGCGCCGAGGGCAACAGCGAAGAAGCCGATGGCCTGCTGCACCGGGGTGTCAGCCGTGCCCAGCATGAGCATGGCGCCGACCACGACCACGCCGTGCACGAAGTTGGAACCGGACATCAACGGCGTGTGCAGGATGACCGGCACCTTGGCGATGATCTCGTAGCCGGTGAAGGCGGCGAGCGTGAAGATATATAAAGCGAGCAAACCGTCCATCATGCGTCTCCCAAAACCTGCTTCACGGTGGCGTGCACCGTTGCGCCATCCTTGCAGAGCAAGGTGCCGGCCACCACTTCATCGCTCCAGTCGAACTCGAGCTTGCCGTCCTTGATCCACGGCGACAGGAAGTTGTAGAGGTTCTTGGCATACAGCTCGGAAGCATGTGTCGGCATGCGCGACGGCAGGTTGAGCGGGCCATGGATATTCACGTCATTGGCAATGACGTGCTCACCCGGCTGGGTCAGCGCGCAGTTGCCGCCCGATTCGGCGGCCATGTCGACGATGATGGCGCCGTATTTCATGCGTTTGATCATGTCGACCGTAATGATCACCGGCGCCTTCTTGCCGGGAATGGCTGCCGTAGTGATCACGACATCGGCCATTTCGACCGCCTTGGCGAGCTTTTCGGCCTGCTGCGCCTTTTCCTCGGCGGAAAGTTCACGCGCATAACCGCCGGCACCGTCAGCCGAAACGCCGGTATCGACGAACTTGGCGCCAAGCGATTCGATCTGCTCCTTGGCGGCAGCCCGGACGTCGTAGGCTTCAACCATGGCGCCGAGGCGCTTGCAGGTGGCGATCGCCTGCAGGCCGGCAACGCCGGCCCCGATCACCAGCACGCGGGCCGGACGGATGGTGCCGGCCGCCGTGGTCAGCATCGGGAAGAATTTGGTACAGCGGGCCGCGGCGATCAGGCCGCACTGGTAGCCGGCACAGGCGCCCTGGCTGGACAGTGCGTCCATGCTCTGGGCGCGCGAGATGCGCGGCAGCAGTTCAAGGGCAAAAGCCGTGATCTTGCGGGCATTGAGCGCCGCCAGCCGAGCCTTGTCCTCGAAGGGTTTGAGCAGACCGATCAGCACCGCACCTTCGGGGATTTCTGCAATTTCCTCGAGGGTAGGCGGGGTCACGCGCAAAATCAGGTCGGCGCCGCGATAAATTCCCTGCACGCCCTGGCTGAAAGTGGCCCCTTCATAGGTCGAATCCATGAAGTGGCTTTCCAGCCCCAGCGTATTCTCGAGGACGAATTTCGCCCCCAAGGCCTGGAATTTCCTGGCCGTTTCCGGCACAAGTGCGACGCGATGTTCTCCCGGTGCACTTTCGCGCACCACACCGATAGTTAAAGACATAGTGTTTATTCTTCTTCGTTCGTGTCCCGACGTGGGACGGTTTCCGGATCGGCGATGATCGGCCGGTAAATTTCGATACGATCGCCCGGTTTAAGGGCGGCATCCAACTTTACCAGACGACCGAACACGCCGACTTTCTGAGTTGCCAAATCAATGTGCGGAAACTGCTTGAGCACACCCGAACGTTCGATCCCTTCTGCAACGGTCGACTCGTCCGGAACCTCGATATTCAACCAGATTTGCTGCCCTGGTTCTGAATAAGCAATGCCGATCTGCATTTTCTTCTCCCTTTACGCAACAAGCGGTGCTGCACCACCACTTGCATTCCTTGCCCGCGCTTCTGCCCGCTGCTCCATGACCCGCTTGCCGGCAAGCAGGAAGCCGAGCACGGCGAAAGCGCCCGGCGGCAGGATCATCAGCAGGGCACCGCCGTAACCCGGCAGTTTCATTTCGAGAAACGCGAAAGACGGACCGAGCAGGTTCGAGGCCTGCGCAAACAAGGTGCCTGAACCGAGAAATTCGCGGATCAGGCCGATCAGGGTCAGGGCGCCGGTGAAACCCAGGCCCATCGCCAGGCCATCGACCGCCGAGGCGAACACGCCGTTCTTGACGGCATAGGCTTCGGCCCGGCCGAGAATGGCGCAATTGACCACGATCAGCGCGATGAACAGGCCGAGCACCTTGTAGAGATCGTGCATCCAGGCATTCATGACCATATCGACGACAGTCACCAGCGTGGCAATCAGGACCACGAAGACCGGAATCCGCACCTGCGAACTGACCGTGTGCCGAATCATCGAGACCAGGATATTGGCAACCACCAGCACCGCCGTGGTCGCCAGTCCCATGCCGAGACCGTTGGTGCCACTTGTCGTCACCGCCATGGTCGGGCACAGGGCCAGCATCTGCGAGAACACGACGTTCTGTTCCCACAGGCCGTCCTTGATGATGCTGCCGTAGTTCTCCCCCAAGGGGACTTCTTTCAGGGCGTCACTCATGATTTGTCTCCGAGAATTTCCTTGCGATGCGCGGCGTAGAAATCCAGCCCGCCCTTGACCGCCTTGACCACGGCCCGCGGCGTGATGGTGGCGCCGGCAAACTGGTCGAAGACACCACCGTCCTTCTTGACGGCCCATTTCTCGGGCGCCGGATTGCCCAGCGACTTGCCGTCGAAATCCTTGATCCACGGTGCCTTGGAGAGCTCGATCTTGTCGCCCAGGCCCGGCGTTTCGGCATGCTTGAGAACGCGCGCACCGAGCATCTTGCCGTCGGCATCGACCGCCATCAGGATGACGATATCGGCGGCATAACCACGCTCGGCCACCTTGAAAATCGCCCCCTTGACCACCCCACCCTGGCGGGCGCGGTAAATGGTGACGGTTTTGCCCTTGTTTTCGAGGTCGACCGTATCGTGCAGGAAATCGTTGTCGGCAAAGCCTTGCGGCAGCACTTCGGCCAGCGAGTCGCGCAGATCCTTGGCTTCAGCCGCGGCGATGGCGCCGGCGGTGGATTCCGAGACCCAGGCCAGGGCGCCGCTCGCCAGCAGCGCAAAAACGCCGAGCAGGACGGGCTGGTAACCCAGTTTTTCACGTATCGATGCAAAACCCATCTCAGGCCCCCTTCTTTTCCGGAATGCTCAACGGCTTGCCCTTGCGGTCACGGCCAAGGATGCGCGGCTTGACGAAGCGATCGATGACCGGCGTCATGGCGTTCATCAGCAGGACCGCGAAAGCCATCCCCTCCGGATAAGCGCCCCAGGTGCGGATGACCCAGGTCAGCAAACCGACACCCAGACCGAAGATGAGTTGTCCGACGCCGGTATTCGGCGAGGTCACATAGTCAGTCGCGATGAAGAAAGCGCCGAGCATCGCTGCACCGGAGAGCAGATGCGCCGAAACGCTCAGGTAATGCCCCGGATCGATGGCATGGCCGATTGCGGCAGGAATCGCCAGACCCGCCAGTACCGCCAGCGGCGTATGCCAGGTAATGATGCCGCGCGCCAGCAGGTAGAGGCCGCCGCCAAGGATCAGCAAGGAAGCCGACTCACCGAAGCTGCCGGCCCGCGTACCGAGCCACGACAGGGCCGGCGCCTGGGCACCGGCGAGCGAATGCAGCAGGTCGATGCCGCGCGACATTTCGGTCTTGGAAAAGCCGAGCAGCGAAGCACTGGCCATCGCATCCGGCAACGGCAGGCTGGTCAGGAAGATGCGCAGACCGTCGATGAAGTCGGGCGCGGCCAGCGAAGTCAGCGGCAGGGGGAAAACCCACTGGGTCAGCGGCACGGGGAAGGAGATCAGCAAGGCGACGCGGGCCACCATGGCCGGATTGAAGACATTCTGGCCCAGACCACCGAACACCTGCTTGCCGATCACGATCGCGATGAAACCGCCCAAAACCGCGACCCACCAAGGCGCCCAGGGCGGCAGGGTCATCGCCAGCAGCCAGCCGGTGAGCATGGCCGAGCCGTCGAACAGGGTGCCCTTGAAACGCTGCCGCCCCATCAGCTTGAGCGACAGGGCCTCGAAACCGAGGCAGGACAAGACGGTGAGCAGGAAGAGGAAGACCGACGGCCAGCCGAACAGCCAGAAGCCGAACAGCGTCGCCGGCAGCAGCGCCAGCTGGACGCGGAACATGGTCAGGGTGACCGAATTGCCGCCGTGCGCGTGCGGCGAGGCGATCGGTGGCGCAGTCAGGCTGCTGGTGCTCATGCGGACTCTCCTTGTTTGGCCGCTTCGGCTGCGGCTGCTGCGGCGGCAGCCGCAGCCCGTTCGGCCTTGCGTTTGGCGGCAGCCTCGACCTTCTCGCGCTGCTCGCGCTCGAGACGTTCCTGACGTTGCAGGGCCATTTTCTTGGTCGCCTCGGTACGCAGCTTGTTGCGCTCACGGGCGTAGAGATCGCCCTTGGCGTGGTAGAAATACTGGACCAGCGGGATGTGCGAGGGGCAGACGTAGGCGCAGCAGCCGCAGGCGATGCAGTCGGCCAGACCGAGATCGGCCGCGGCATCCATTTCGTCGTTGCGGATGCGCGCGCTCATTTCGAGCGGCAGCAGCCCCATCGGACAGGCCTTGACGCAACTGCCGCAGCGGATGCAATCCTCGACCTCGCCACCCGCGGCCTCGTTGGCATCGAGCAGCAGGATGCCGCTGGTGCCCTTGATCACCGGCACCCGCATGTGGGGCAGGATGGTCCCCATCATCGGCCCGCCCATCACCAGTTTGGCGACGTCGCCCGTCGTGCCGCCGGTAAAGGCGACCAGGTCGCTGATCAGCGTGCCGAGCGGCACTTCGTAATTGCCCGGGGTCGCGGCGGCACCACCATTCAGGGTCATCACCCGGCTGACCAGCGGCCGGCCGAGACAGACCGCCTGCTGCACGGCGTAGGCCGTACCGACGTTATGGACGATGACGCCGACGTCGGCAGCACGCGCATCGGACGGCACTTCGCGCCCGGTCAGCTCGACGATCAACTGGCGGTCGGAACCCATCGGGTAACGCGCCGGCACCGGGAAAATCGTGACATTGTCGAAACGGGCTGCGGCTTCGCGCATCGCGGCGATCGCTTCCGGCTTGTTGTCTTCGATACCGACCTTGGCCTCACCGGCGCCGGTCGAGATCAGCATCAGGCGGATACCGGTCACGATGTCGGCGGCGCGGTCGCGCATCAGGCGGTCATCGCAGGACAGGTAGGGCTCGCACTCGCTGCCGTTCATGATCAGCGTGTCGATTTTCGAACGGCGACCGAGATTGAGCTTGACCGAGGACGGGAAGGTGGCACCACCCAGACCGACCACACCGGCGGCGGCGACACGTTTGGCGATGTCCTCGGGCGAGAGCGAGAAGGGATCAGTGATGACTTCGGTTTCGACCCAGGCATCCTCGCCATCGCTGTCGATCGAGATCGCCATGCCGGGCAGGCCGGAAGCGTGCGGCGCGGTGATTTCGCCGATCGCGCTGATCGTGCCGGAAGTCGAGGCATGCAGCGGCGCCGAGATGTTGCCCTGGGCGGCGGCAATCAGCTGGCCCTTCCTGACCTTTTCGCCGACCAGCACGATCGGCCGGGACGGGGCGCCGACGTGCTGCGACAGCATCAGGTGCAGGCGCGGCGGAATCGGCAGCTTGCGGGTCGGCACGTCGGAGGCCGGCCGTTTGTGGTCGGCCGGATGGACACCCCAGTCCTTGCCGAGGAAATGCTTGAAGAGGTTCATGAATCCCATGTTGATCTCACGCAGCCAGAGGTTTGGGCATGACCCAGTGTTGCAGGGTCACCGGCACCGGCGTCATCACCAGGGCCTCGGTCGGGCATTTTTCGATGCAGGCACTGCAACCGGTACAAGCCTCGCGCAGCACGTTGTGAATCTGCTTGGCGGCACCGAGGATGGCGTCGGTCGGGCAGACCTTGCTGCAGCGGCAGCAGCCGATGCATAGCTCTTCGGCGACCAGCGCGATTTTCGGGCCGTCATCGACCATGCCGGACAGGTCAACTTCTATCCCCAGTTTCTCGGCGATTGCCGCCGCCAGCGCCTTGCCGCCCGGCGGGCAGCAGGTCGGCGCGGCCGAACCGTCGACGATGGCCTCGGCGGCACCGGAACATCCCGGGAAGCCGCATTGACCGCAGTTGGAGCCGGGCATCAGGGCGAGCAGTTCCTCGACCACCGGATTCCCCTCGACGCGCAGGAACTTGTTGGCGATGCCGAGCAGGATGCCAAAAGCGGCACCAAGCAGGGTCAGGCTGAGAATGGCAACAATCATTGTGATCTCCCTTAGACGTTCAGGCCGGAGAAGCCCATGAAGGCGAGCGCCAGCAGGCTGATGGTGACGAAGGCGATGGGCGCCCCGACGAAGGCGCCGGGCACACGGGCCAGGGCGACGCGTTCGCGCAGACCGGCGAAAATCAGCAGCACGATGGTGAAGCCGAGCGCCGAACCGAAACCGTAGAGCAGGCTCTTGAACAGGCTGAACTCCTGCTGCACGTTGAGCAGCGCAATACCGAGCACGGCGCAATTGGTGGTGATCAGCGGCAGGTAGATGCCGAGCGACTGGTAGAGACCGGGACTGGTTTTCTTGATGAACATCTCGGTGAATTGGACGACCGAGGCAATGACCAGAATGAAGGTCAGGATGCGCAGGTAACCCAGGCCGAGCGGCGTCAGCAGCCAGGCATCGAGCATCCAGGAAGCAGCGGTGGCGAGCATGATGACGAAGGTCGTCGCCAGGCCCATGCCGAGCGCGCTATCGACACTTTTCGAGACGCCCATGACCGGACAGAGGCCAAGGAACTTGATCAACACGACGTTATTGACCAGCGCGGTGGAAATTAACAGGAGAATAAATTCGCTCATGGCTTTCGGATTCCAGTTTTACCGCCTGCCTCTCTGCACAAGACGTGCCAAATCGCCAGCACCGCCCGCAAACCCGCGTCGATGCACGATTTTGCGGTCAACGCACCAAAACAGGGCAAAACCACAGAAGTGGCAATGTCGCAAAGACGACACGAATTTCGTCGCATTTGCTCCGCAAGCCTGACGGCAAGCCGCCTTCGCCACGACCTGCAGCGAGCGGCACGGAACCTGCTTATTACGGAGCAAACACCCATACGACCAGACCAAACGTACTAATCAGGAGCATGACCATGTCGGCTGTCCCCAGTGCCCAGGCACCCAACGCGCAAAAGACGGAACTGCCGCCCGAGGCCTATCGCCAGGCGGTCGACCAGGCGGATCTGGCGATTTCGATCACCGATCCCAAGGCCAACATCCTCTTCGCCAACGAAGCCTTTGCCCGCGTCACCGGCTACACCCCCGACGAAATCATCGGCCAGAACGAGTCCGTACTCTCCAATCACACCACCCCGCCCGAGCTGTACAAGTCGATGTGGGGCGAATTGGCCGCCCAGCGGCCGTGGACCGGCAAGCTGCTCAATGTCAGGAAAGGCGGCGAACGCTATCTCGCCGAACTGCACATCTCGCCGGTCGTGGACAGCAAGGGCAAGACCACGCACTTCCTCGGCATGCACCGCGACATCACCGAGATGCGCCGCCTGGAAAGCATGGTGCTCAACCAGAAGCAACTGATCGAATCGGTCGTCGATTCCGCTCCGATGGCTTTTGCCCTGCTCGACCAGAAAGGTCGTGTCATTCTCGACAACCAGGAATACAAGAAGCTGGTCAGCGACCTGCGCGTCAAGGAGCCGGCCCACACCCTGCTCGACAGCGTGATGCCGAACTGGCTGGGAAGCCTGGCCAGCGCCCCCGGCAAATGCGGCTTTGTCAGCCGCGAAGCGCGTATCGACCGTGCCGCCGGCCGCCCGCGCTGGCTGTCGGTCAGCTCATCGGTGATCGAGATGCACGGCGACGAAGCCGACAGCTATCTCCACACCGGCGGCAAGCCGGGCCTGCTGCTGGTCATTTCCGACATCACCTCCCTGCGCGAAGAGCAGGAAAAGGCGCGCGCCGCCGTGCTCCAGGCCGTGCTGGCCGACGAGGAGCGCACCGCGGCGATCCGCGAAGGCCTCTCGGCCGCCATCTTCCGTCTCGAAGAACCGATGAATGTCATGGCCTCGGCTGCTTCCGTGCTGCAACGCCGCGACCCGGCCAGCGCCGGCGTGCTGCAGCAGGCCCTGGCCGCCAGCCGCGAACACATGGAAATGCTGCGCCAGGTCATCCCGCAAAGCCCGCAGGAAATCGCCGTGCGCATCAACATCAACGAAATCCTGCGCGACGTCCTCGAAATCTGCACGCCGCGCCTGCTTGCCGCGGGCGTCATCGTCGACTGGCAACCGGCCGCGACCTTGCCGCCGATCATCGGCCGTCCACTGCAATTGCGCATGCTGTTCAAGGCCCTGGTCGATAACGCCATCGAAGCGATGAACATCAAGGGCTGGAAACGCCGCGAACTGAGCCTGACCAGCGCCGTCGAGCGCGACTGCGTGGTGATTGCCGTGCTCGACACCGGCCCGGGCATTCCGCACGAATGGCGGCACAAGGCCTTCGAACCCTTCTTCACCGCCAAAAACGGCAGCGGCCGCCATATCGGCACCGGCCTGTCGCGCGCCCAGCAGGTTGTCGCCGACCACGGCGGCATCATCGATCTGGCAGAAAGTCCGAGCGGCGGTTGCGCGGCAATCGTCGAATTCCGTCTCGACGGCGACCCGATCTAAGAAAAAGAAAAAGGGAACAGCATGCACGAACACATCATCCATTCTGCTGACGAGTGCCCGCCCGCGGGCGGCTACTGTCGAACGCACGAGCTGAACATCCTGCTGCTCGCCGCGCTCTACGCGGTCAGCCGGGTGCTCAGCCGCTCGCTCGCCTTCAAGGAAACACTGCGCGACGTCCTGCGCGTCCTGCACGACGAAGCCGGCCTGACGCGCGGCCTGATCAGCGTCGTCAACCCGGAAAGCGGCAAGCTCAGCATTCATACCCTGTACAACCCGGACGGCCCCGATCTGGCCGACGTCCAGTACGGCCCTGGCGAAGGCATCATCGGCCTGGTCCTGGAAAAGCAACGCACCATCAAGCTCGAACGCGTTGCCGACGAACCGCGCTTCCTGAATCGCCAGGGCGTCTACCAGCCCGACCTGCCCTTCATCGCCGTGCCGATCAAGGTCGGCGGCAACCTGCAGGGCGTCCTTGCCGTCCAACCCGAACAGCCGGAAGACGGCCTGCTCGAGGAGCGCGCCCAGTTCGTCGAGATGGTCGCCAACCTGATTGGTCAGAGCCTGCGCCTGTCGCTCGAAGTCGCCCAGGAAAAATCGACCCTGCTCGAGGAACGCGACCTGCTACGCCGCACCGTTCGTCACCAGTTCGGCTTTGACAGCATGGTCGGCCGCTCGGCGGTGATGCGCCGCGTCTTCGACCAGGCCCGCCTGGTTGCCAAGTGGAACACCACCGTACTGATCCGCGGTGAAACCGGCACCGGCAAGGAACTGATCGCCAACGCCATCCACTACAACTCGCCGCGCGCGCGCAATGCGCTGGTCAAGCTCAACTGCGCCGCACTACCGGAAAACCTGCTCGAATCCGAACTCTTCGGCCACGAGCGCGGCGCCTTCACCGGCGCCGTCGAATCGCGCAAGGGGCGTTTCGAACAGGCGCACGGCGGCACCCTTTTCCTCGATGAAATCGGCGAAGTCTCGGCGCCTTTCCAGGCCAAACTGCTGCGCATCCTGCAGGAAGGCGAGTTCGAGCGGGTCGGCGGCAGCAAGACGATCAAGGTCGACGTGCGCATCATCGCCGCCACGCATCGCGATTTAGAGACAGCTGTCGACATGGGCGATTTCCGCGAGGACTTGTTCTATCGCCTGAACGTCATGCCGCTCTTCCTGCCACCGCTGCGCGAGCGTATCGAGGATATTCCCGAGATTGCCCGCCACCTGCTGGCCAAAATCGGCAACGACCAGAAACGCAAGCTGAGCCTGACCGACATGGCGAATCGCCGACTCGCCAACTACGAGTGGCCGGGCAATGTGCGCGAACTGGAAAACTGCCTGGAGCGCGCTGCCGTGCTCTCCGAGGACGGCAAGATCGATGTCGACCTGATCCGCTTTCCGAGCAGCCGCGAACGCAGCTCGCCAAAACCGCAACGCGGCTTTTCTGCGCCAGCGGTCAACCCGGTTTCCAGTGCCGTTTTCAATCCGGCATCCAGCCCGCTTTCGGAAATCGACATTGACGACCCCAACCTGTCGGAGAAGGAACGCGTCATTGCCGCCCTCGAGCAGGCCGGCTGGGTTCAGGCCAAGGCAGCCCGCATTCTCGGCATGACCCCGCGTCAGATCGCCTACCGCATCCAGACCCTGAATATCGAGGTCAAGCAGTTCTGATCCGACGCAAAACAAGCCGCTTCGGGCCTTTCGACCCGAAGCGGTAACATTGCGCCGCGACAATCCACCACATTTTTGCCCCTTGGCCCAAACTCCATGCAGCGAACCCCTTTCCTTTCGAGCGCCGTGCTCGAAGTCATCTTTCTCAACGTCCTGCTCCTCGTTGCCGGCCTGATCGGCATGGCCACGCACGGCTGGCAACTGCTCGACGGGATCTGGATGTTCCTGCTGATGTGCTTCGGCATCGGCAGCGGCCTGTTCTACCTGCACAAGCTGAAAGTGGCGCTGACGCCGCTGCAGCACATCGCCCGCATTTCCGGCGAAATCGCCGAAGGCGTGATCGGCACCCGCATTCCCGACAATCACCGGACCGACGAACTGGGCCGGGTATGCAGCAACGTCAATGCCATGCTCGACCAGATGGAAGGCTGCTTCCGTCTCCAGCGCGAGGCACTCGAAGCCGCCAGCAGCAACCAGTTCCAGCAGAAGCTCGACAGCAGCAGCCTGCGCGGCGTATTCCGTGACGCGGTCGATGGCGGCAACCGCTCGCTCGACATCCTGCTCGACAACTATCACCAGGAAATGCGCAACAACCTGCTTTCCCGCCTCGGCCAATTGAATGCCGAGAACCTGCTGAAGAACATGAAGACCAGCCAGCAGGACATGCTCGGCATCGTCGCCGCCACCGATGAGCTGGCCGCGATCTCGGAGGCCAACTCCAGTGCCGCCGAGGAAAGCAGTGCCGCGATTACCCAGGTCGTCAGTGCGATGAACCGCCTAGTCGAAAAAATCGAGGACACCGGCCAGGCGATCAACGAGTTCAACAGCCACCGCGAACAGGTCGCCCGCTCGGTGCAGCTGATTGCCAACATCGCTGATCAGACCAACCTGCTTGCCCTCAACGCCGCCATCGAAGCGGCCCGTGCCGGCGAACACGGGCGCGGCTTTGCCGTCGTCGCCGACGAGGTACGCAAGCTGGCCGAACATTCGAAGACTTCCTCTTCGGAAATCTCCGCGATCATGCAGACCCTGCAGGTCGATGCCGAGAAAATGCTGACCAATTCGGACGAAATGCGCGGCATCGCCTCGGAATCCCGCGGCACGATCGGCGACTTCGACCGCCGCTTCGCCGACGTTGCCACCTCATCGGCAACGGCGCTGGCGCAGATCCGCTTCGTGCACGACGTCAGTTTCGCCTCGCTGGCCAAGGTCGACCATTTCATCTACAAGCAGAATGGCTACATGGCGATCAATCGCGGCATCGAGTCGGACAATGCGCAGGCGATCAAGGTCAGCGAAACCGGCTGCCGCCTCGGCAAGTGGCTGGGCAACGACACCACCCAGTCCATCTTCGGCCGGCTCGGCGCCTTCAAGCAGATCGCCGCGCCGCACCGCGGGGTGCACCAGAACATGCACCATGCGCTCGAATTGATGGGCAGCGGCTGGGAAACCGACTTTGCGATCCAGAAACAGCTGTTCTCTTCCTTCGAGGAAGTCGAACGGGGCAGCGACGGCGTGATCATCGCACTCGACGACATGGTGCGGGAAAAGCACGGCACCCACGCCGCACGCTGACCGGGCGCCGGCAGCACTCAGGCCGGCGCGCCCAGTCTCTGCATCAGCGCCTGCATCGCCACGGCGGCTCCCAGTGGCAGGTGGTAATCGACAATCGGGCTGAGGCGGGTCTGCAGGGGATTGATCTCGACCGTCGGAATGCCCGACTGTGCAGCCCACGCCACCGGCTCGGCAATGTAGGGAAAGACGCCGGAAGTGCCGATCGTGAACACCATGTCGAAACCGGCATCGAGGGCGTCAAGAAAACGCTCCATGGCCGCCTCCGGCAGTGCCTCGCCGAACAGCACGACATTCGGGCGCAGCACGCTGCCGCAGCGCGGACAGCGTGGCGGCATTTCGTGCCCGGCCAGGTGGTCGACCGTCTCGGCAAAGTCGCAGGCGGTACAGAACAATTCCTGCAGGTTGCCATGGATCTCGATCACGTCGCTGCTGCCGGCCTTGCGGTGCAGGCCGTCGACGTTCTGGGTGAACACGGTGACCCGATCCAACCGCCGCTCAAGTTCGGCGATCGCCAGGTGCGCCGGATTGGGAAGGGCGCCACGGCAGTTTTCCTCGATCTGGGCGAGGTATTTCCAGGTGATATCGGGGCGCAGTGCGAACACCTCGCCGGACAGCGCATCCTCGATCGCCAGGCCGTCCTCGGTATGTTCGCCATTGTAGAGACCGCCGACGCCACGGTAGGTGGGCAGGCCTGAATCGGCCGAAATACCGGCCCCGGTGATGAACAGGACGCGTTCGGCCCGGGCCAGGCGCAGCGCGATGTCGGCAAGTGCGTTTTCGATCAGCATCCGGCAAGGATACCGTTTCGCCTAGCCGGCCGCATCCACCGCCCGCAAATTCCGCAGCAATGCGGCAAACAGTACCGGCGGATCAACCGGCTTGCTGACGAAATCGTTCATGCCGGCGGCGAAACAGCGCTGCCGGTCGTCGTCGAAGGCATTCGCCGTCATCGCCAGGATACGCAGCTTCGCGCCGCCGGGCAGTGCCCGGATCGCCTGCGCCGCAGCCAGGCCGTCCATATTGGGCATCTGCATGTCCATCAGGACCAGGTCGAAATGCCGTTCGCGCGCCAGGTCGACCGCCTGTCGGCCGTCTTCCGCCGTTTCGACGACCAACCCGACCTCCTCGAGCAAAAGACGCGCGATTTCCTGGTTGACCGGTTCGTCCTCGGCCAGCAGGATGCGCCGGCCGCGAAACTCGCGGGCCAGGACTTCCTCGGCGGCATCGGCGGATGGCGCCGCGAGGCCTTCCGCCTGCGCCCCGCCCTTGCGCAGGCGGACGGTGAACCAGAAATTGCTGCCCACGCCGGGCGTGCTGCTGACCCCGGCCGCACCGCCCATCAGTTCGGCGATCTTGCGGGTGATGCTGAGGCCGAGGCCGGTGCCGCCGTATTGCCGCGTCGTCGAGTTGTCGGCCTGCTCGAAGTCGGTAAACAGGCGGCCGACCACCTCCGGCGGAATGCCGATCCCGGTATCCTCGACCTCGAAGCGGACCATGACAAAATCGCCATCCTCGCCGAGGTGCAGGGCGCGCAGTGTAATGCTGCCGGCCGCCGTGAACTTGATCGCGTTGTTGAGGTAATTGAGCAGCGCCTGCTGCAGCCGGGTCGGGTCGCCCAGCAGGCGCTGCTCGAGCCCGGAACACTCGGTGAGCAGGCGAAGATGCCGGGCCTGGACACGTTCCTGCTGGATCGAGACGACATTGGCGACGAGGGCGGGAATCGACAATTCGCTTTCCTCGAGCACGAACTTGCCGGCATCGATCTTGGAGAGTTCGAGCACGGCATTGATGATTTCCAGCAGATGCCGCCCGGCATTGTCGATCTTCTGCAACTGGTCGGCCTGCTGCGGCGTTGCCCCGCCGCGCTGCAGCAGGTGCACCATGCCGGTGATCGCATTGAGCGGCGTGCGGATTTCGTGGCTGATGTTGGCGAGGAAGGTGCTCTTCGCCCGGTTGGCTGCCTCGGCCTCGTCCCTGGCCGCGGTCAGGGCCCGGGTGCGCTCGGCGACCTGCGCCTCGAGATGTTCCTGGTGGCGCAGCAATTCGCCCTGCGCTTTTTCCCGCTCGTCGGCCCAGCGCCCGACCAGCCTGGCGACCCAGGCCAGCCCGGCCATGCCGAGCAGCCAGATCAGTAGATGACTCGCCCCCAGGGTCAGGCGCGACTCGGCGATCTGCGCCAGGTAAGGCGCCAGCGGCAGGTTGAGACCGGTCGCGCCGCGCATGTCGCCGGTCTTGTAACCGAGAATGGCGTGGCATTTGCTGCACCCTTCCTCCATGTACATGGCGCGCAGGTAGCGCAGGTAGGGCTGGCCGTCGATCTGGTTGATCGCCCAGACTTCCTTGCGCTCGCCGCGCACGAAGGCTTCGAGCTGCAGTTTTTCCCAGGCATCCGGCGCATTGCCCGGATTGAGGTACTTGAGGCCGGTGATGCGGCCGCGGATGCCGTAGCTGTCGGCATACAGATCCATCATCTGGCGCAGCATGCTGGCCGGATTGAGCAGGGTCAGCTGCTGCCCGTCGCTGGTCGTCACGTCGCGCCCGGGCACATGCGCCAGAAAGGGCACCGATTTCTGGGTCGCCGTAATCGGCACATAGACGCCGCCATGCATCGTTCCCCAGCGGCGCAGCGTCAGATCCTTGTTGAGATTGGCACGCGCCTCGGCATAGGCCATGTTCATGACCTGGACCTCGGCATTGTGCAGGTTCCAGATCGCCGAGGCAGCGAGCGTCAGCGTCCATAGCAGGAAGGCGAGGATGAACAAGCGCCGCCGCATCAGTTTTTCCGCCATTGCCCCTCCTGTTTCCCGTACGCCACCGGACAGGATACGACGATAGCATTGAAGTCTGCGCACAACCAGCCGTCCGGGCAGCGCAAACGCAAGTTAATATGCGGCCTCGCTCCACCGTACGCCGAAAGACCAGCCCATGCCCACCCTGCTCCCCGCCATCGAAATCGAAACCGCAGCCAATCCGGAATTCGCCGTCATCTGGCTGCACGGTCTGGGCGCCGATGGCGGCGATTTCGCACCGATCATTCCCCACCTCGACCTGCCCGCCGGACTGCGCGTGCGCTTCGTATTTCCGCACGCACCGGAACTGGCGGTGACCTGCAACAACGGCTATGTGATGCCGGCCTGGTACGACATCACCTACATCGATGGCATCGACCGCGGGGTCGATGAAGATGGCGTCCGCCAGAGCGCTGCGCGCATCCGCGATCTGATCGCCCGCCAGAACGAGCTCGGCATCCCCTGTCGCAACATCGTGCTGGCCGGCTTTTCGCAAGGCGGCGCAATGGCCTACAGCGCCGGCCTGACGCATCCGGAAAGACTGGCCGGCATCATCGCCCTGTCCGCCTATATTCCGGCGCCCGGCCTGCTCACCGATGCGGCACTGAGCGCCAACCGCGAAACGCCGGTTTTCGCCGGCCACGGCACGGACGACGACGTTGTGCCCTTGCAACTCGGGCGCCAGGCATTTGCCCACCTGCAGGCGATGAACTACCCGATCGAGTGGCATGACTACCCGATGCCGCACTCGGTCTGCATCGAGGAAATTGCCGACATCGGCCGCTGGCTGAACAAGCGCTTTGCGGCAACTGACTGAACAGCGCGTCCTCTTGTCGCAAAAGCGACATCGACAATTGGTCGCAAGCAACTGAATTCATTGGATTTAAAGCCTGGCACTACCCTTGCATTGCCTTCTGCATCAACAAGGAGAGCACCATGTCTGGAAAACCCAAAAAACACGTCTTCGTCTGCGTCCAGGGCCGCCCCGCCGGTCACCCGCGCGGTTCCTGCCAGGAAAAAGGCTGCGGCCAGACCTGGCAAGCCTTTTCCGATGAATTCACGGCCCGCAACCTGTGGGCTTCGGGCTTTGCGCTGACCAACACCGGCTGCCTCGGCCCCTGCCATGTCGGCCCCAGCGTGCTGGTCTACCCGGACGGCATCATGTACACCAACGTCAAGCCGGAAGACGTCGCCGTGATCATCGACGAGCACCTGATGTTCGACCAGCCGGTACAGCGCCTGCTGGCCACGCCCGACGTCTGGAGCTGAGATCATGGAAGATTACAAATACGACATCGGCGAGCTGGTCTATGCCGCCGTGGACATCCTCAACGATGGCGGCATGCCTGGCATCGACGACGAGGAAGGCCTGATCGCGCCGGCCGGCATGCGCGGCATGATCATCCAGTTCGGCCGCGCCGAAGCCGACGAAACCCAGCACGTCTACCTGGTCCAGTTTGAAAACGGCCCGGAAGGCGTACTCGGCGCCCCGGTCGGCTGCCTGCCGGAAGAGCTGACCCAGGAAAAGCTGGTCGCCGCCTGACCCAGCATGCCCAGCATCGGCATTTTTTTCGGCACCGACACCGGCCGCACTAGGCTGCTCGCCAAGCAGATCGCCAAGAAGCTGGGCGATGCAGCCGCGGCGCCGGTCAATATCGGGCGCACGACGCTGGCCGACTTTCTTGCCCATGACCGGCTGATTCTCGGCAGCCCGACGCTGGGCGCCGGCGAATTGCCCGGCCTGTCGACCGGCCTCAACCAGCCGAGCTGGGAAGAGTTCCTGCCGCAACTGGCCGGCGCCGACATGCGCGGCAAAATCGTCGCCATCTTCGGCCTCGGCGACCAGAAAAAATACCCCGACGAATTCGTCGACGCGATCGGCCTCATCCACGATGTCGTCGTCGCCGCCGGCGCGACAGTCATCGGCCGCTGGCCGGTCGACGGCTACGAATTCAACATTTCGCAGGCGCTCGACGGCGACGAATTCCTCGGCCTCGCCATCGACCAGATCAACCAGCCGCTGCTCACCGAAGAACGTGTCGAACGCTGGCTGGCCCGGATCACCCCGGAGTTGCTGCGATGAACATCAACCCCTGGGTCGCCCCCAAGGCACGCGAGATCCGCAAGGTTCTCGTCGCGCTCGCACCGCAACTGGCCAGCGCCTGCGACGTCGTACCCGACGCCGGTAACGATCCGCAGATCGTCATCCTGCGCCACACCGAACTCGACAAGCTGCGCGCCCACATCTACCTGCACGGCCAACGTGCCGGCACCTACGGCATCTTCCTCGAATACCCGCACCCGGTGCCCGGCATCATGGAAAGCGAAGAAAACCTGCCGCTCTCCAGGCTGCTCGAAAGCCTGGCGATTCATTTCGACGCCTGAACTGCCCGACCTCGGCGCCTGACCGACTCAGTTCTGCGGCCCAACCCAGCGGGCGAGACAATCAAACAGCTGCCTGGCATTGATCGGTTTGGAAACGTAATCATCCATCCCGGCTTCCAGGCACAACTCGCGGTCGCCCTGCATGGCATTGGCTGTCATCGCGATGATCGGCACATGACCCGTGCCCGAAGCTGCCTCGTCGGCGCGAATGCGGCGCGTCGCCTCCAGCCCGTCCATGACCGGCATCTGCATATCCATCAGGATCGCAGAAAAAGCATTGCCGGCCAGGGCGGAAATCGCTTCCTGGCCATTTTCGGCAAGGGTCACGCGATAGCCGCGCCGCTCGAGCAAAGTCCTCGCCAAACGCTGGTTGACCGGGTTGTCCTCGACCAGCAGCAATTGCTGGGCCGGCAAAAGCGAAACATCCGGGACTTCGGCTTTGCCCGTTGCAGCCTCCGGCGAGCTGGAAACCGGCAGTTCCTGCGGCAGGGCCTCGACCAGCAAGGTGAAGTGAAAGCGGCAGCCCACCCCGACCTGACTCTCAACCCAGATACGCCCGCCCAACAGCTCGACGAGACGGCGGCAGATCGTCAGACCCAGCCCGGTACCGCCATATTTGCGCGTCGTCGAATTGTCAGCCTGGGTAAAGGCATCGAAAACCTGATCCAGCCGTTCCGGCGGAATGCCTATGCCGCTATCGCGCACCGTGAAATGCAGCAGCCGGGAACTCGCAGCGTCATTGAACCAGGCAATGCTGACCACAACTTCGCCGGACTCGGTGAACTTGAGCGCATTGCCGAGCAGATTGGTCAGGATCTGCAGCAGACGCACCGGATCGCAAACCACGCTCACCGGCAAATCCGGCGCGATTTCGGAACGCAGGACCAGATGTTTTTCTGCGGCGAGCAGCTCCATCGGCTGTAACGACGCCTCGATGACTTTTCGCAACTCGCAAGGCACGCGTTCGATCGAGAGCATGCCCGCCTCGATTTTCGAAAAGTCGAGAATGTCGTTGATGATGGTCAACAAGGACTCGGCCGACGTCTTGACGATGCCGACAAACTCGCGCTGCTCGGGGTTGATGTCCGAATCGAGGACAAGATCGGTCATGCCGATGATGCCATTCATCGGCGTACGGATTTCATGACTCATGTTGGCGAGAAACTCGCTCTTCGCACGGCTCGCCGCCTCGGCCGCCTCCTTCGCCTGCTGCAACTCGAGGCGACTGGCTTCACGCTCGGCGACCATGCGGGCAATGACTTTCGAGAGGACGGCAATATCGTCGGTCTTCTGTTCGGCACCGAGTTCGCTGACCGGCAGCATGCTGGCGACGATCTCGCGCAATGAGTGCAGCGCCTGATCCCGGGCGGCAAGTTCGGTGCGCAGGCTCTCGGCAGTACGCTGCAGCACTTCAAAAGCCGGTCTGAACTCGAGCGGCAAATCATCGACCAGGGCCGCATCGGCGGCATTCGCATCAAGACGGAAATCCCGCTCGAAGGTTTGCACGCGCTCCAGCGCCCCCAACCAGTGCCGCAGCGGAAACCAGATCAGCAGGAGGCCACCGAACAGGCTGGACAAGGCCAGGCTGACGCCGACCCGGATCAGTTGCCAGAGTCCTTCAGCGATGCTGTCGACGGCAAACACCAGGCGCAGCACCCCGTAATCGACACCACCCGCCCCCACGTTTCGGTTGACGTCATACAGCTGATCGGCCACCCGCTGGCGCAACCAATCCGGCGCCTTGGTCCGCGCCATCTGCGGGTTTTCACTTTTGAGCACACCGCCAGCCAGATCGATGAATTTGGCCGACTCGAACTGCGAACGCAGGATGGACTTGTCGAGGGTGCGCTGAATGGTGTCGTAATCGCCGATCACCGCACTGTCGGAAACGGTTTGCGCCACCACCTCGATCAGCATCGTTGCCGAACGCTGCGCCTCCTCGATGGTTTCGTTGTACTGGTATTGATAAAACAACACCAGGCTGCCACCGACAAACAGCAACAGGGTGGCCGAATAGAGGGCGTACACCCGCCCAATCAGGGATTGCGGCAGAACGCGACGCAAAACACTCATAGCCGACACTCAGCGCAGCGCTGCAGGTGCACTTTCGTAGAACCGGCGATAAGAAGCATAGTCAGCCGCTGAAGCCGGCAGGAAATAGGCTTTCGGATCGAGCCCGACCTCTTCCGACGAACGCTGCAGGATGGCCTTGCCCACCGGATCGCGGTGCATGCCGACAAAGGCGGAAGCAACCGCCTTCACGTCCTTTTCCGGCACCTTGCTCGCCGCCATCAGGGCCAGATCGTGATACGACTCGGAAGTCCACAACACGCGGAAACGCTTGCCCTCCCGCGTCGTATAGCCATCGATCAGGGCCGAATTGCTGCCGACAGCCTTGGCCTTGCCGGCAAACAACTGGGCGAAGGCGGCATTCTGGTTACCGGCAAAGACGCTTCTGACATCAATGTTCTTCGACAGCAGATAGCCGTAGGGAACCTTGTAACCAACAAATGCCTCCGGTCCGGCGAATACGACTTCCTGCCCCTTCAGTTCCTCCAGCCGGGTAATCGGGGAGTCTTCCGGGACCGCGATCTGGCCGGAAAGCGGCGGCGTCCAGCGCCGACCGAAGACTTTCCAGCCCAGCTTTTCCCGCGCCGGGCTGAACAGGTGATTCGAGAAGACGAATTCGACCTCCTGCGCCAGCACGTAGGCCGTCGTGTCGGCCGACGTGCGACCGATCTTGAGTTCAAGCCTGACCCCGCTCTTGTCGCTGACGTACTTGATGATCGGGTTCCAGTAGGCCGCCGTCTTGTTGATATCCCACTGGTTGACCGGGGAGAAGCGGTAGACGTTGTCCTGCGCCAGGACAGGGGCCGGAAAGGCCAGAACGAAGGGCAAAAAGGCACACAGGATTCGCAGCATGTTTGACTCGATCAGAGGAAAACAAAGACAGCGTCAGAGTACATCAATTTACCAGCCAAACGCCCTCCCCGCCTGCAGCCGGCGGCCTCTTCATGGCGCACTCGCAACGCACCGGCAACAGAGCTTTCGCACCAGGGGGCGGAATGAAGCAAACCGCACACGCGCTGTCGGATTAACAACATTCGTTGTGTAGTTAACGACATAACGGATAAAAGCACCGGCGAAAATACGGCTAATCACCTTATTCATCCGGGCATGCCTTTTGCGAAGCCACAAGCATCGCTATATAGACAGCTATATTTTGAAATGAAAACCCTGCCCCAAGCCGATACCAGGAAGCCCTGGCAGCCGAACCGCCAGCCCCGCGGAAAAAGAACCTTGCAAGGCAAGCCGGCATGGCGCAGCCACCTCCCGCATGAGTGGCTGGATGCCGTCGAATCGCCGCTCTATTTCGAGCAATACAGCGAATACGAAATCAGCGCCGGGCGCAGCGTCGGCTACGACGCCGACGACCGCCCCTGCTTCACCTCGCATTACTACCTGCTGACCAGCCTGGCCAGTGACGACGACGAGGAGTTCTACGAAGTTGTCACCTATTGCGAGGAAATGTCGGCCTGGCGGATGCGCGATGGTCGCTGGCTGATCTACCGCCGCAACAGCACCAGCCAGACAGACGAGCCACGCAGCTTCTACGCCTTCGCCAGTGACATGCCGCGTTGAGCCAAAAAACCAATTCACAAACCAGGGGAACAACATGCCGAACCACAGACTAAAAATCCGCCGCAAGCTGCTGGCCGCACTGATCGCCAACAGCCTGCTCGGCGGCCAGGCCATTGCTGAAGGGGCCTTCGAACTCGGCACCATCCAGGTCAGCGCCAAGCGGGAACAGGTCGGCGACGTCGGCGAAGAACAGGTCGCTTCGCTGATCACCCGCCAGGACATGCAAACCTTCAATCGCGAGAATGTCGGCGACGCGGTCAACCTGCTCTCCGGCGTCACGCTGTCGGTGGGCACACGCAACGAGAAAATGATCTACCTGCGCGGCTACGACGCCCGTCAGGCACCGCTCTTCATCGACGGCATCCCAGTCTATGTGCCCTACGACGGTTATGTCGATTACAACCGGTTCAGCACGGCCGACCTGGGCGCCATCCAGGTCGTCAAGGGTTTCAGTTCGGTCGCCTACGGCCCGAACGCGATCGGCGGCGCGATCAATCTCGTCTCGCGCAAGCCGCGCACGCCGTTCGAAGGCGATGTCAGCATCGGTTTCGGCTCCGGCAACGAAAGGAAGACCTCGGTCAATGTCGGCTCCAATCAGGGCATGTGGTATCTCCAGGCCGGCGCATCCTACGCCGACGCCGACTATTACCCGCTGTCCAAGGACTTCAAGGCGACCGCAACGGAAAATGGCGGCAAGCGGGAGAACTCCTACCGCAAGGACAGCAAGCTTTCCTTCAAGGTCGGCCTGACCCCCAACGCCAGCGACGAATACGCGCTCAGCTACATCAAGCAGGACGGCGAAAAGGGGCAGCCGCCCTCGACCATTCCGGCCGACGCCCGCTACTGGAAATGGCCGTACTGGGACAAGGAGAGCCTCTACTTCCTGTCGAAGACGGTGTTCGGCCAGCATGAAACCTTGAAAACCCGGCTCTATCTCGACAAGTTCAAGAACGAAGTCGACAGCTACACCGACGGCACCTACAGCGTACCGCGCACCAGCGGATCGGGCTCGGTCAGCACCGGGCGCAGCCTCTACGACGATGAAACCACGGGCGGCTCAATCGAACTGGAATCGACCCGCATCGCCAACAACACGCTGCGCCTGGTCACACATTACAAGACTGACAAACACCGGGAAACCGATGCCAACGCGCAGCTCAATGCCGATTTCGAAGACACGCTGTTCTCGATTGCGGCCGAGGACAACATCCAGCTTGCTGAAAAATGGCTGCTCTCCATTGGCTACGCACACCACGAACTGAGCGCCGAGCGCATGTACAAGAGCGACGGCAGCTATCCGCTACCCGGCAAACAACGAGCCGACAACGGCCAGATCGGCCTTTTCCACGACTTCACGCCGAACACCCGCTTTTACGCGACGATCGCCCAGAAGACCCGGCTGCCGACCTTGAAGGATCGCTACTCGGGCAAGCTCGGCACCTATCTCCCGAATCCGGCGCTGCAGCAGGAAGAGTCGCTCAATTACGAAATCGGCTACCAGGGCAGCCCGTGGGCCGGCGCCAAGGCCGAGGCGGCCGTCTTCTACAGCGAGATCGACGACAAAATCCAGTCGGTCTTCGTCGGCACGGTCGCCTCGAAGTGCTCGAGCAGCGCCAAGTGCCAGATGCGCAATGTCGGCGAGGTGCATACCAGCGGCCTCGAACTCGGCCTGCGTACGCCGCTCGCCGGCTGGCTCGATGCCGGCTTCAACTACACCTATCTCGACATGAAGAATGTCAGCGCCCCGGCCACCAAGATCACCGACGTGCCGGACAGCAAATTCACCGCCTACGCGGTCATCAAGCCAATCGGTACGGTCGACCTCATTCCTTTCGTGGAAATGAACAGCGGCCGCTGGGCGTCGAACACCGTGAAGCTCGCCGGCTACACGACGCTGAATCTGAAAGCCGTGTATCGGCCGCTCAAGGGAATCAGTCTCGAAGCCGGCGTCACCAACCTGACCGACGAAAACTATTCCCTGGCCGACGGCTTCCCCGCCCCCGGCCGCATGTGGTTTGCCAACGCCAATTACCAGTTCTAGGGAGGTCGCATGAAAAGCCTGCTCAACCCACGCCGTCGCCGCTTTCTCGCCACTGCCGCCGGCCTCGGCAGCCTGCTCGCCGCGCCGCTCGCCGCCAGCGCCCGGACGACCGGGCGCCAGCCGGTGGTCGTCGTCACCAGCTACAACGACGAAACCTTCTCGCGCTTCGAGGCGGCCTTCGAAAAGGCCAATCCGCGCTACAAGCTGCAACTGGTCTGGCGCATGCCGCACGATGCCCTGCCCTACCTGCGCCAGCCGGCGCAGGGCGGCGCCGATGTTTACTGGAGCGCCTCGCCGCGCACCTTCGCGACCCTCGCCGCCGACGGCGCCTGGCAACCGCTCGGCATCGCCCGCGACGGCCTGCCCGAGAATATCGGCAAGGCGCGCCTGAGCGACGCCAACGGGCTGTACACGGCAACCGAGATGGCCGGTTACGGCTTTATCGTCAATCCCGGCGCACTGGCCAGGCTCGGCCTCGCCGAACCGAAGGACTGGCGCGACCTGACCGCCCCCGCCTACGCCGGCCAGATCGTCATACCCATTCCCTCGCGCGTCGGTTTTGCGCCAGTCATGGTCGACATCCTGCTCCAGGCCTACGGCTGGGAAAAAGGCTGGGCGACCTGGAGCGCCATCGCCGGCAATGCCGGCACGCTGATGGATCGCGGCTCGACCTTCGTCACCGATGAAGTCGGCAGCGGCCGGCGCGCGCTCGGCCTGTCGATCGACTTCTTCGCCGTCGCGGCGATCGCCAATGGCGCGCCGCTGCGCTTCGCCTACCCGGCACATGGCGGCATCAATCCGGCCCATATCGCAATCACCAAAAGCGCCGGCAACCCCGAGGGTGCCCGCGCCTTCGCCCGCTTCGTGCTGTCCGCCGCCGGCCAGAAGATCCTCACCCACAGCGACATCCACAAGCTGCCGGTACGCCCGGCCGTCTATCGCGAACTGCCGGACGCTTATTTCAATCCCTTCGCCGCTGCCGAGAAGGGTGCCTTCGATTACGACGGCGAGCTCGGCCGCAACCGTCTCGGCCTGCTCAGCGCCTTGTTCGAGCAGATGCTGATCAACAGCCACGGCGAACTGGTCGAACTCTGGCAACGCCTGCACCGGGCCGAAGCGGCCGGCAAGAACGTGGCCGCTGCGCGCCAGTTGCTGGAAAGCCCTTTGATCAGTGCCGCCGAAGCCGATGACCCGGCCCTGCAACGCCAGTTCCGTAATCGCCTCGAAGGCAGCGACCCAGGCAGCGCCGGGGCCAGCGAACTGGTCTGGCATGAACGCAGCCAGGCCAACCGGACAGCGGCCGGTCGCCTGCTGCAGGAAATGGGAGCGTGAACATGCAGCAACGCTTCCTGCTCTATGTGTTACTTGGCGCCGGACTCGCCCACCAGTTCGGCCCGGCACAGGCCGGCGAGCCGGAGATCGCCCTGCGCGAAGCCTACACCCAGCCCCTGCCCGGCCTGGGCGAGACTGACCGCGAACTCTTCCTGCGCGGCCGCAGCGTCTTCCGGCAAAGCTGGGTGGTCGCCCCGGCCAACGACCGGGCGGCCGGGCTGGGGCCGCTCTACAACCG
Source organism: Quatrionicoccus australiensis (assembly GCF_020510525.1). NCBI lineage: Bacteria > Pseudomonadati > Pseudomonadota > Betaproteobacteria > Rhodocyclales > Azonexaceae > Quatrionicoccus > Quatrionicoccus australiensis. The sequence continues at coordinate 1,055,017 of NZ_CP075188.1, read as the reverse complement.
GCTGTCCTGCATCTCCTGCCACCAGAAGAACGGGCGCGGCCGCTCGCCGGACGGCCCGGACGAACGCATGCTGTCGATGCTGGTCCGCCTCTCGGTACCCGGCCGCGCCGGCGATGGTGGTCCCAAGCCGCATCCGGTCTACGGCGGCCAGTTGAACGACGAGGGCATTCCCGGCGTGCCGGCCGAAGGCCGTGCCGCCATCAGTTGGCGCGAGCTGGCGCCGCAGACCCTGGCCGGCGGCGAGAAGGTCGCGCTGCGCAAACCGCAAGTCAGCTTCACCGACATGGCCTACGGCAAGCCGGGCAAGATGCTCTATTCGCTGCGCGTTGGTCAGCCGGTATACGGCCTCGGACTGCTCGAAAGCGTGCCGGCGGCGACGCTGCTGGCGATGGCTGCGGAAGCCAAGCCGGACGGCGTCAAGGGCAGCGTCAACGAGGTATGGGATGCCGCGGCGCAACGCAGCGTCGTCGGGCGCTTCGGCTTCAAGGCCAACATGCCCAACCTGCGCCAGCAAAGCGCCGGCGCCATGTTGGGCGATCTCGGCATGACATCCTCGCTGTTTCCCGCCGAGAACTGCACGCCGGCACAAAAGGCCTGCCGCCGGGCACCGTCCGGCGGCCACCCGGAATTGAGCGACGCCGATCTCGACGCCGTCGAGTTCTACCTCGCCAATCTCGCCGCGCCGCCGCAGCGCCATGCCACCGATCCGCAAGTCGCGCTCGGCGCCAAGGTATTCGCTGACTCCGGCTGTACCGCCTGTCACCGCCCCAGCCTGCAAACCGGTCCGAACGAGCGCTTCCCGCTTACCGCCAACCAGACGATCGCGCCCTATACCGACCTGCTGCTGCACGACATGGGCCGGGGCCTCGCCGACGGTCGCCCCGACTACCAGGCCAATGGCCGCCAGTGGCGCACGCCGCCACTGTGGGGCATCGGCCTGGTGCCGCTGATCAACGAGCACAGCCAGTACCTGCACGACGGGCGCGCCCGCAACCTGCAGGAAGCCATTCTCTGGCACGACGGCGAAGCCAGGATTGCCCGCCAGCGCTATGCCGCGACACCGAAAAATCAACGGGAGGCCTTGCTCGCCTTCCTGCAATCGCTTTGAACAACACAGGGGAAACAGCAATGGGGAAAAACAACAACCAGGCCGGACGACTGGGCAAGCTCGCCCTTGCCCTGGCAACGGCATTCGCCGCCGGCCAGGCCGGTGCCGAGGAAGCCGTGCTCGACACCGTCACGGTGACGGCAAACAAGCCGGAAATCGCGCCCGGACAGCCGGATGCCAGCACGCCGTCAACGGTCTATCAGGTCAGCCAGGAGAACATGCGCCTGTTCGACACGCCGGGCGGCACCAATCCCTACACGGCGCTGGCCGAAGTGCCGGGCGTCAAGGTGACAACGGCCGATGCCTACGGCCTCAACAACATGCAGGGCGGCCAGAAGGGCTTGCGCGTGCGCGGCGAGGTCAGCACGCACGGCGTCGCCGGCACGCTCGAAGGCCTCTCGCTCGGTGGCCCGGGCCCCGGCCCTGGCTATCTCTTCCTGTTCGACAAGGAGAACATTGCCCGCATCACCTTCGCGCAGGGCGCCGTTTCGCCCGACCGGCCGGGCCTGTACAACGTCTATGGCGCGATCGACAGCCATTTGCTGTGGCCGCGCGCCACGGCCCAGGCCGATGTTTCCTACAGCGCTGGCTCGAACAATTTCCGGCGCAGCTTTGCCCGTATCGACAGCGGCCTGCTGGCAACCGGTACGTCCTTTTTCCTGTCGGCCTCGGATACCTCCGCCGACAAGTGGCGCGGTGAAGGCGATGCGCCGTCCAACCGGAGAAACGTCGAACTGGCCGTGCAACAGACGGCCGGCGATTTGAAGATCAAGCTGGCCCTGGCCCACAACGAGCAGGCGCAGAACAATTACAAGGCGCTGACCTACGCCCAGGCGACCGATCTCGGCAATTACCGGCGCTACGACTACGGCAGCAAGTCGACGACCTCGGACTACTACGACTACAACCGCCAGGATTTCACCAACCAGGCGGCGCTGGCCGAAATCAGCTACGACTTTTCGCCGACCACCTCGCTCAGCATCAAGCCCTACTATGCCAAGGAGGAAGGCTATTACCTCTATGCCGGCACGACGGCGACGCAGGTCCAGAAATGGCTGATCGACCACACGACCTACGGCATCGCCAACGAGCTGCGCACGACGCTGGCCGATACCCGCTTCAAATTGGGCTATTCCTGGACGTCGACCGAGCCGCCCGGCCCGCCGACCACGCGCAAGCAATACAGCGTCGTCGTCGGCAAGCTGGTCTTCCAGCAATGGGCTCTGCTCTCCAAGGTGGTGGACCGCTATGAATTCGCCAACACCTACCTGACGGCCGAACACCAGTTCGGCAAGCTGCAGCTCAGCGGCGGCTTGCGCCATGCCTACCAGAAACTGCCCGGCATCGATGCCTACAACGCCGGCGCCGCAACGGCCGGGGCGAGTTGGGACGTTTCCGCCGAGGAAGCCCTGGCGCGCGCCGTCAAGAATCCGGCGCGCAGCGTGGCGAGCCGCGATTTCGCGAGCTGGCTGCCGCAGGCCGGCCTCTCCTACCAATTCAACGAAGCCGTCGAAGTGCACGCCAGCCTCGGCAAGAACATCGGCGCGCCGTCCTTCGATGCTTTCAACCAGAACCTCGCCGGCAGCATCACGAGCAGCCAGCAGTACTGGGACCAGCTCAAGCCGGAAACCTCGACCAGCCTCGATATCGGCGCACGCATCCGTTTCGCCGATATCTATCTCGATCCGACCATCTACTTCTCGCGTTCGAACAACAAAGCGGTCAGCGTCTTCAGTTCGGCGACCAACACGGTCTACTCGCAAAATGTGGGCAAAACCCAGGGCAGCGGCTTCCAGCTCGCCGCCGGCTGGAAGCCCTACAGCAGCCTGCAGTTGTTCGCGGCGCTCTCGTTCAGCCGCTCGACCTTCCGTGAAAACGTGCTGACCACGGCCGGCGCCGTCCTGCCGGTCGATGGCAAGCAACTGCCCGACGTACCGAAATGGATGGGCAATGTCGGCGCCCTCTGGCAGCACGGTGGCTTCAGCGTCGCCCCGGTCGTCCAGTACGTCGGCCCACGCTGGTCGACCAGCAACTATGACCAGCGCCTCGACGCCTACAGCACCACCGACCTCACCGTCAGCTACGGCGCCAAGGCCGGCCCCGGCCGCTGGCAGCTTGCGCTCGCCGCGCTCAACCTGTTCGACCGCAAGTACATCGGCCAGGTCAGCACCAGCGAAGTCAATACCTCGGCGAGCGGCGCCATCTACTACCCCGGCGCGCCGCGCACCCTGGTCGCCACCCTCAGCCTGAGTCTCTAAGGAAATCAGCATGCGAAAAATCCTCCTGCTTCTCGCCGGCCTCTGCCTCGCGCAATTCGCCGGCGCCCGCGAAATCACCGACATGGCCGGCCGCAAGGTCAATGTGCCGGACAAGATCGAACGCGTCTTCGGCTCGGCGCCACCGCTCAACGTGCTGCTCCACGCCGTGGCGCCGGAAACCATGCTCGGCCTGAGCTTTCCGGTCAACGATGAAAACCGGGCATTTTTCCCGCCGCGCCTGCAGACGCTGCCGGTGGTCGGCGGCATTTTCGGCATGGGGCAGCAGATGAATGCCGAAACCATCCTCGCCCTGAAGCCGGACATCGCGCTCGCCTGGAAGAGCCCCTTCATCGACCAGGCGAAGATCGAGGGCGCCTTTGCCAAGATCGGCGTGCCGGTCGTTTTCATCCAGCTCGACGTCCTCGCCGACTGGCCGGCTGCGCTGCGCTACACCGGTCAACTGCTCGGCCACGCGAAAAATGCCGAAGCCCAGGCGCAATACATCGAACAACGCCTGGCCAAGGTCAGCAAGGTCGTCACCGCCATTCCCGAAAACAAGCGCGTCAAGGTCTATTACGCCGAAGGCCCGGACGGCCTGGCCACCGACTGCCACCGCTCCTTCCATACCGAAGCCATCGAACTGGCCGGCGGCTACAACGTCTATCGCTGCGAACCCAAGGACCACATGGGCATGGAGCGAATCAGCCTGGAACAGGTGCTGGCCTTTGCGCCGGAAGTCATCGTCACCCAGGAAAAGGGCTTTGCCGCGGCGGTGCTTGGCGAGCCGCGCTGGCAGGGCGTGCCGGCGGTCAAGGCCGGCCGCATCTACGTCGTGCCGCGCTGGCCGCACAACTGGGTGGACCGCCCGCCGTCGATGATGCGCGTGCTCGGCGTGCAATGGCTGGCCAGTTTGTTCTATCCCAAGGCCTATCCGCTCGACCTGCGCCGCGAGACGCGCGAGTTCTACCAGCTCTTCCTCGGCACCCAGCCGACGGATGCCCAACTCGACAGCCTGCTCCCGCCCGTCCGCCACTGATGCCCGCTCCGTACCGTCTGCCCCGCCTGGCGCTGCTGCCGTTTCTGGTCGTGCTGCTGGCCGGGGCCATGCTTCTCTCCCTCGCGCTTGGGCGTTATCCGCTGCCTCCGCTGGAGGTGGCGGACTTTTTTCTCGCCCGGCTCGGGCTCAGCGAACTGGCGCCGGAACGCCAGGCCTTGTTGCATAACCTGATCATCGATATCCGCCTGCCGCGCGTGCTTGCTGCCGTGCTGGTCGGTGCCGCGCTGGCGATCTCGGGCGCCGCCTTCCAGGCAGTGTTCCGCAACCCGCTCGTCTCGCCCGGCCTGCTCGGCGTGCTGGCCGGGGCGGCAAGCGGTGCGGCGCTCGGTCTGGTCTTTTCCGGCAACTGGTGGGTGATGCAGCTCGCCGCCTTCGCCATGGGCGTGCTCGCCGTCGCCATCGGCGTCGGCATCGGCGCGCTGTTCGGCGGCAGCATGGTCATGCTGGTGCTCGGCGGCATCATCAGCGGCGCGCTGTTTACGGCCGTCCTGTCGCTGGTCAAGTACGTCGCCGATCCCTACAACCAGTTGCCGGCCATCGTCTATTGGCTGATGGGCAGCCTGGCCAGCGCCGAATTGAAGGATGTCGCGCGCCTTGCCCCGGCCATGCTGGTCGGCATCGTCGTGCTCGGCGGCCTCGGCCGGACGCTCGATGCGCTGGCGATGGGCGACGAGGAAGCGCAAACCCTGGGCATCCCGGTCAAGACGGTGCGCTATGCGGTGATCGGCGCGGCGACGATGATTTCGGCGCTGACCGTGTCGCTGGCCGGGATGATCGGCTGGGTCGGCCTGCTCGTGCCGCATGTCGCCCGCCTCCTGAGTGGCCCCGGCAATGCCCGCCTGCTGCCGGCCAGCGCCTGCCTGGGCGGCATCTTCCTGCTGCTCGCCGACGGCATTGCGCGCAATCTCGGCAGCACCGAAGTGCCGATCGGCATCGTCACCGAACTGCTCGGCATCCCGGCCTTCCTGCTGGTTTTGCATCGCGCCCGGCGCGGCTGGGTCGGCTGATGCAGCTCGCCGTCCGCAACCTGCATTTTTCCTACCGCCGGCGCCCGGTGCTGCGCGGCATCGACTTCGACCTGGCGCCCGGCGAAGTGATCTCCCTGCTCGGCGCCAACGGTGCCGGCAAGAGCACGCTGCTGCGCCTGCTGCTCGGCTTGCTGCCGCCCGAACGCGGCACGGTTTTGCTCGAAAACCGGACGTTGACCGCCTGGCGCCGGCGCGAGCTGGCCCGCCACCTGGCCTATGTGCCGCAGGTGCATGTCACGCCTTTTCCCTATTCGGTGCGCGACATCGTGCTGCTCGGTCGACTGCCCGGCGGCAGCCTTTTTCGCGCGCCGAACGCAGCCGACCATGCCGCCGTCGCTGCCGTGCTCGAACGCCTGGCCATCGCGCATCTGGCCGAACGGCCGTATACCGAAATCTCCGGCGGCGAACGCCAGCTCTGCCTGATCGGCCGCGCGCTGGCCCAGGGCGCCCGCCTGCTGATCATGGACGAGCCGGCGACCGGCCTCGACTACGGCCACCAGCTCCGCCTGCTCGAGCGGCTTGGCCAGCTGGCCGGCGAAGGCTACGGCATCCTGATGACCACGCATCACCCGGAACACGCGCTGATCGCCTCGAGCCGCGTCCTGCTCCTGCGCGACGGCCGCATCGCCGCCGACGGCCCGCCGCAGCAGGTGGTCACCGCCGCCGCCATCGAAAGCCTGTACGGCGTGCCGGTCGCCGTGCTGCACGACCACGCCGGCCAGTGCATCGCCTTTCGGCCGCAGGCCGCGGGCGGCGCATGAACACGGTGGCAGCGCACGCCACCGGCTTGCCCGCCCGGACAAGGCAGCGCAACGCCGCCAACACATTTTTGCCTTTTTTCAACCGTCGACCGTCCAGCCAGGAGAACCACCATGTGTCAGTCAACCACACCCGTCGTTCCGCAAAACCCGCCCGCCCACGTTTGCGGCTGTGGCGGCCATGCTCACAACAGCACGCCGGAGGTCGGCCGCCGGGTGCCGGCCAGCCATGAAATGAAAATGCCGGAAGTGCCCTTTCCCTCGCCGCGCGTGCTCGCCGTCGCCGGCGCCGAACGCCTGCGCGAACTGGTCCGGCACCACCACGGCCTGCTCCGGCAGAGCGCCATCGGCCACCTGTTTGCCGCCGACGATGCCGAATTCGCGGCCCTGGTCGAGCGCATCGCCGATTACGTCGTCGAAATCTGCGGCGGCCCCGCGCTGTTCTCGCCGGCCAACGGCAACACCTGCATGCGTACCCGGCATTTCCCGTTCAGCATCGACGAGCGCGGCCGCGAGATCTGGCTGGAGAAGCTCTACCAGGCGATCGTCGAGACCGGCTTTCCGGAAGAACTGCGCGAGGAGTACTGGGCCTGGATGGAGCCGTTCACGGTGCGCATGATCAATCGGCGCACGACCAAGGCGCAGCCGGTGCACCTGCCCTACGCCCTGGCCCGGACCCGCTACGCCGGCTTGCCGACGCTGTAGGGCCGGGGACAATGGCAATGCATTTACGCCACTTTTCCCGCGCGCTGAGCCTGTTGCTCGGCCTCGTAGCGGTCGACGCCGCCGCCGGGGCAAAAACCGCGGCACATCCGGGCGCTGAAGTCCGCGTCGCGGTCGTCGGTGGACTCGTCCTCTCCGGCATCTGGCCGACAGCGCACGACGCAAGCGGGCACACCGCCTGGCCGAATATCTGCTCGGCCGGAACGGCCAGGCCGAGCTGGTCAGCGTCAGCCGGGCCGCCGGCGCCCCCAGGGTGTTTTCGTTGACTGCGGAAAACAGAGCGGCCGGCGGCCGCCCGGCTCAATCGGCAGGCTCTTCCACCGCCGATTGCGCGGCGTGCGATGCGCCATCACTGTGCCGGCCAAGTTCGCGCAGGGTTTGTTGCGCCCCTTCAAAGTCGAACAACCTGATCTGGCGCAGGAAAGCGTCGTAGCGCGCCCCCAGCGCATGGCGCAATTGCAGCGCGTAGGCGTCGAGCAGGCCGAGGCAGCTCATTTCACCCGCCATCAGCAAATCATCGAGTTCCTGCAGGACGCGCGGCGGAATCGTCTGCTCCGACACGAGGAAGCTGTCTTTCACTGCCGCGGATGAGCGCCCCAGGCCCGCCGCCAGGATATCCAGCTGCCGGCGCACGACTTCCATTTCCCGGTGTATCTCGTCGCGTTGCGCGACGATGTCACAGCCCGGACGCAGCATGGCTTCCAGACTGCGTGCACATGCCGCCAGATGATCGGCGCCCAGCGTTGCAGCGGCGCCCTTCAGCGAATGCGCATGGCGCTGCGCGCTGACCTGATCGCCTTCGGCCAGGCTGGCGGCGACCAGGGCCATGTCATTGACGTGTCCTTCGACAAAGCGTCCGAGCAGGTCGAGATAGCGCCCGGTCTTGCCGCGCACGACCTTCAGGCCGCGCTCGATGTCGAGATCCGGCAGGCGTCGCGCCACTGCGCGCAAGGCGGCCTCATCACCGATATCCGGCAGCACCGGCAGAATCACGCCAGCGGCCGGTTCGGCGCCCCCGGCCCGCGTTGGCAGCCATTTCAGCAAGGCTTCGTACAGGGTCTGCGGATCAACCGGCTTGGCGATGAAGTCGCTCATGCCTGCCGCCGCACAAGCGCGGCGGTCTTCGTCGAACGCATTGGCGGTCATCGCCAGAATCGGCGCCCGATTGAACGTCGGCAGGGCACGGATGCTGCGCGCCGCTTCCAGACCGTCCATGTTGGGCATCTGGATGTCCATCAGGATCAGGTCGTAGGCGTTGTTGCGGGCCCGCTCCAGGGCGAGCAGACCGTCCTCGGCGGTATCGACCACCAGACCGACGCCGTGCAGCAGCTCGAGAGCCACCTCGCTGTTGATCGCATTGTCTTCGGCGAGCAGGAGCCGGGCGCCGGCATGCCGCTTGCGCAGTTCGACTTCGAGGTTGCGGGCATCGCTTTCAGCGACTTCGGCCACGGCATGCGTCTGGACGCGCTGCAGGCGTACCGTGAACCAGAAGGTACTGCCCTTGCCCGGCTCGCTCTCGGCGCCGACTTCACCACCCATCAGTTCGGCCAGGCGCCGGGTGATCGCCAGGCCGAGCCCGGTACCGCCATATTTGCGCGTGGTCGAGGCATCGGCCTGTTCGAAGACGACAAACAGTTTTTCCAGCTTGTCGGGCGCAATGCCGATGCCGGTATCGACAATCTCGAAACGCAGCAACACGTCGTCACCCTGCTCTTCCAGCAATTGCGCACGCAGGCTGACCACCCCTTGCTCGGTGAATTTGACGGCATTGCCGGCGTAGTTGAGCAATGCCTGGCGCAAACGCGTCTGGTCGCCACGCACCCATTTCGGCAGGTGGTCGTAGTCGATCTCGAGATGCAGCCCCTTGGCCTGTGCCGCTTCAAAAACCATGGAGCGGACATGATCGAGCACCGCTCCCGGGGAAAACTCGTCGTCAATCAGTTGCAGCTTGCCCGATTCGATCTTGGAGAGATCGAGAATGTCGTTGATGATCGACAGCAGGTGGCGGGCGGCGCTGCCGATCTTGGCCAGACGCGATGCCTGCTCCGCCGTGGCGCCGACCCGCAGCAGGTGGGTCAGACCGATGATGGCATTCATCGGCGTGCGGATTTCATGACTCATGTTGGCGACGAAGGTGCTTTTCGCCTGGCTGGCTGCCACCGCCATATCGCGGGCGCCCTGCAACTCTGCGGTACGCTGCTCGACCAGCAGTTCGAGATGCTGGCGATGTTCGCGCAATTCGTTTTCGGCTTTCTGCCGCTCGCGGATTTCACCGAGCAGTTCATCGTGATAAGCCTGCAGGTCGCGCCGCATCGCCGAAAAGCTTTCGATGGTGTCGCCGACTTCATCTCCCTTGCCGACCGGCAGCGGCACGTCGAAGCGGCGCTGCGCAAGCGCCTTGGCGGCACCGGACAAGCGCTGCATCGGCCGCACGACCACGGTTTCGACCATGATCACCCAGATCACGCCGAGCAGCAGGACAGTCCCGACCAGCAGCATGGCGAGGCGCTGATGTTGCTGGTAACGTTTTTCCAGCCAGCGAGACAGATCAACCCGCACATGCAGGTGTCCGACCGGCCGCCCCAGGTAAGCGATGTCCTTTTCCAGTGTCTGCACCTGCTGCGCCTCCGCTTGCGGCAGATCAACACCGGTGCGCGGCGGATACAACTGTTGCCCGCGCTCGTTGCGCAGCACGATGCGCTGCCACTGCGGGTTCTTCTTTCGCAGCTCATCCAGGTTGGCATTGATCGTGTCGAGCTGGCTGGACATCATCAGCGGGATCAGACCTTCAATGACGCTGTCCAGGTGATGATCGGTCTCTTCGAGATACTCTGTCTTCTGCGTTTCCAGATAGCCGGGAATCCAGACCAGATGCAGGAAGAGCAAGGTGGCCAGACTGGCCAGCACGAGCGGCAGCAACAATCTCCAGCGTAGCGACATGGCGTTTATTTCCGGGCCGGAACCCAATAGGTTTCAAGGCCCCACTTGCGCATGACGAGAAAATCATCAAGTGAAGTCGTGACCGGTACGTGCATCGGTACCTCTTCCCACAAGGCCTTGCCGGCCGGCGTCGCCGCCATGTCGAGAATGGCCTTGCGCAGCCGCTCGCGCACTTCGGCCGGAATGCGCGGATGCGCCGCCACCGGATGCGAAGGCATGGCACGCGTCGTGTAGAGGATGCGCAAGGCGTTACGAATCCCGGCATCCTGCTCGGAAAACGTCTTTTCGACACCGCCGCCGGCGTCGGTCAGGCCGTTCAGCACATTGAGATAAACCGAACTATGGGTCTGCACATTGACGGCGTTCATCGTCGTATTGAACAGGCGGTTCAGATCAGCCTGCAGCAGCAGACTGGCCCCCAGCGCATTGGGCGAAGGTACGGCCAGCGTCCGCCCGGCCAGATCCTCGACCTTCTGCACCGGGCTGTCGCGGCGCACGACGAGTATTCCGCGCAAGGGCTCACGGTCGTGCACCAGCGGGATGTAGCCCTGGACATCGCTGCTGCGCAGGATGTGATACGGATTGGCATAGACGAAGTCGTAGCTGCCCTTCTCCAGGCCGGCTTCGAATTCCGGCACGGTCAGGGTCACGGCCAGACGGATATCCAGGCCGGTCCGCCGGCTCAGCTCATCGGCAATCGGCTTCCAGATCGCAAAAACCTTGCGCTGCTCGAACTGGGGAACGACACCCAGGGTAAAACTCCTGCCGCTATCCGCCGCTGCCACCCAGGCCGGCAGCAGGCATAACGCGAGGGCCAGGCCGAGTCCCCTGCCACAGCGGCCCATTCGTTCCAGTACTGCAATCATGATCACTCCCGGATATGGCATCAGTCCCCCCGGCCTGATGCGCTCCGTCCAAACTCGACGGCGTGTTCTTGCCTGCGATTCTGGCATTCTCCGGGCAATCCGGCCAGCATTTAAACCGGCACAAAAAAGGCGGCCCGTGGCCGCCTTGCGCGAAAACCCGGCGATTTTCAGGCGGGCACACCGAGAATGACGTGGCTGGCCTTGATCAGGGCAGAAGCGGGAGCCCCTTCCTTGAGGCCCAGTTCGAGCACGGCTTCGTTGGTGACGACGGCAAAAACCGTGCTCCCGCCGGCCAGTTTGACGCCGACTTCGGTATTCACAGCGCCCTTGTGCAGCTCGCTGACCGTACCGGTCAACTGGTTGCGGGCCGAGAATTTCACGTTTTCGACGCCGGCCAGCAGCATGACCCAGGGCGCCTTGACGTAGGCGACGACTTCCTTGCCGACCGCCAGGCCAAGCGACTGGACACTGCCTTCCGTCACGATTGCGACAATCTTGTCGCCACCATCTGTCGTCAACTCGACTTCGGCATTGACCGCACCATCGACCAGGGCGGTGATTTTTCCTTTGAATACATTGCGGGCGCTGACACTCATGCTGCTCTCCTGAATTGGTTGATCCGACTGGCCCGATTTTCGCTATATACAAAACAACTCAACGAATATTGTCGGGTTATCGACACTGTAGGCGCTAGCGTTACACGAATACAACCATAGCGCAGCCGGTATTTTCAGTAAATGGACTTGAGTTATAGTAAGCGCTATATAGACAACGACATCGCGAAATCATGGATACGATACTGCACCGCCTGCGTGGCAAACTGGAAGTCGATACCGAATTCGGCACCTTTCTCGGCGATACCCGAATTCGCCTGCTTGAGGCAGTCGACCGGCACGGCTCGATCTCGCAGGCAGCAAAAGCCGTGCCGCTTTCCTACAAGGCGGCCTGGGATGCGATCGACGCCATGAACAACCTGGCCGACCAGCCGCTGGTGCTGCGCTCGACCGGCGGCAAGAACGGCGGCGGCACGCAGCTCACCGAGTACGGCAAAAAGGTGATCGCCCTCTACCGCGCCCTCGAAGCCGAATACCAGGCCGCGCTCGACCGCCTGACGGCAAGCATGAACGACGGCGAAGCCAGCGACTTCAAGCAGTTCAGCAAACTGCTCAAGCGCATGTCGATGAAGACCAGCGCGCGCAACCAGTTTGCCGGCCATATCGTCGGCCTGCGCGAGGGCGATGTCGATTACGAAGTGCGCCTCAAGCTCGACGAAGAAAACGAAATCGTCGCCGTGATCACCGGCGAATCGGCCGAAACCATGGGCCTCTCGATCGGCATGGAGCTCAACGCGCTGGTCAAGTCGTCGTCGGTGCTGCTGCTCAACGACATGAGCGTCAAGACCAGCGCCCGCAACCACCTGTGGGGTGAAATCACGCGCATCCACGACGGCCCGGTCAATGCCGAAATCACGCTGACCATGAAGAGCGGCAAGTCGGTCTGCGCCGTCGTCACCCACGACAGCGTCGAGCGCCTCGGCCTCGCCGTCGGCGAACAGGCCTGCGCCGTGTTCAAGGCTTCCGCCGTGATTCTCTGCAAATACGCCTGAACGGGAAAAAGCCATGCGCGAACCGCATCCGGATCCTTCGTTCCGACTCCCCACCGGCGCCGGCATTGCGCTGGCGCACGGCTGTGGTGGCGGTTACCGCGTCCGCCCGGCGCAAGCAGCCGAAAGCAGCCCGGCGCCAGGCGTCGCGCCGGCCCCATCCGCCGAAACGGCGGATTCCGGCACACGCCCCTCGCATCTATCTCTCATTGCCAGTCCAACCCCAGGAGAACTTCCATGAAACGCACCCTGCCGCTGATTTTTACCCTTTTTGCGCTGTCGACCGCCCAGGCCGATGAAATCCAGGTCGCCGTCGCCGCCAACTTCACCGGCCCGATGCAGGTCATCAGTGCGCTCTTCGAGCGCGATACCGGCCACAAGGCCAGCCTCGCCTTCGGCGCGACCGGCAAGTTCTACGCCCAGATCAGCAACGGCGCGCCCTTCGAAGTGCTGCTCGCAGCCGACGACGAAACCCCGGCCAGGCTGGTCAAGGAAGGCAATGCCGTCGCCGGCACACCCTTCACCTACGCCATCGGCACGCTGGTGCTGTGGTCGACCGACCCCAAGCTGGTCGACAACAAGGGCGAGATCCTGAAAAAGGGCGGCTTCAAGCACCTCTCCATCGCCAATCCGAAAGCCGCGCCCTACGGTGCTGCCGCCATGCAGACCATGAGCAAGCTGGGCATCGTGGACAAACTGAAGCCGCTCTTCGTGCAGGGCGAAAACATCTCGCAGACGCACCAGTTCGTTTCGACCGGCGCCGCCGAACTCGGCTTCGTCGCCTACTCGCAGGTGATCAAGAACGGTCAGATCGGCAGCGGTTCGGGCTGGATCGTGCCGGGCAGCTTCTATGACCCGATCCGCCAGGATGCGGTGATCCTCGCCAAGGGCAAGGACAAGCCGGCCGCCGTTGCGCTGATGAACTATCTCAAGGGCGACAAGGCCAAGGCCGTGATCAAGTCCTTCGGTTACGAACTGCGCTGAAAGAAACCTCGCCCATGACCCCCTTCCGCCTGCCCGACAGCCAGCTCGAACAACTGCTGCACGACGATGCGCCCAGCGGCGATGCCACCACGCATGCCCTGGCCATCGGTCAACTGCCCGGAAAGATGGTTTTTCGCGCCCGTTACGAGATGGTCGTCTGCGGCAGCGAAGAGGCGCAGCGTCTGGGCGAGCTGCGCGGCCTGCAGGTGGTGGGCGGGGTCGTCGCGAGCGGCACGCGCCTGCCGGCCGGGGCGGAAATCCTGACGCTGACAGGTGACGCCGCCGCCCTGCACGTCGTCTGGAAAACCGCGCAGACGCTGATGGAATACCTCTCAGGTATCGCCAGCAGCGCTGCCGACATCGTCACCGCCGCGCGCCAGGCCGACCCGGCAGCCAGCGTCGTGTGCACGCGCAAGAACTTCCCCGGCACCAAGCAGGCGGCGATGAAGGCCGTGCTCTGCGCCGGCGCCAGTCCGCATCGCCTGAGCCTGTCCGAAACCCTGCTCGTCTTCGCCGAACACCGCGCCTTTCTCGGCGCCGAAACGCCGGCCGAGAGCCTCGCCCGCCTGCGCCGGCAATGGCCGGAACGCGCCCTAGTCGTCGAGGTGGCCGACGAAGCCGAAGCGCTGAACTGGGCCGCGGCCGGCGCCGACATCCTGCAACTGGAAAAATGGTCGCCGGCAGCGGTCGACCGCCTGCACCGGCAAATTCCCGCCACCCGCCTGGCCGCGGCCGGCGGCGTCAATGCCGGCAATGCCGCGGCCTACGTGCAGGCCGGCGCCCTGATCCTGGTCAGCAGCGCGCCCTATTTCGCCGCGCCGCGCGACGTCGCGGTGAGCATCACGCCGCTCGCCTGAGGCGCGAGACGCCCACCCATGCGCCAAGCCCAAGCGCATTTCCTTCCGGACGCCGCCCGGCAGCTTCGCTATCATGCGAATGTTCCGGTCGCTGTTGCGCACTGCCTAGCGACCTCGCCAACCGATCTGCCGAGGCTATCCCCATGAAAATCGCCATCGCCACCAAGGATTTCAGCAAAGTCAGCGGTCACGCCGGACAAGCCCGGCAATGGCTGCTCTATGATCTGACCGAACATCGCTCCAACCAGTTGCTGCCGGCGCCGCAATTCGTCGACCTGAGCAAGGAGCAGATCCTGCACACTTTCGAGGACAAGGAACCGCACCCGCTCGACGGCGTCGATATCGTCGTCGCCGCCAGTGCCGGCGACGGTTTCATCCGCCACATGAAGCTGCGCGGCACCGAAGTGCTGCTCACCGGCGAAGAAGACCCGACCATGGCAATCAGCCGCATCCTGGCCGGCGAAGCCCTGCCCGATACGCGCTTCGACATCACCACGACGCTGTGCAAGGTGCGCGACCTGTTTTCCCGACACTGAACCTGACTGAACATGGAAAGTTCCGATCTCGGCGCCGTCTGGCTGACCCTCAAACTGGCAACGGTCGTCACCGCGCTGCTGCTGGTGATCGGCACGCCGATCGCCTGGTGGCTGGCGCGCACGCGCTCGAACTTCAAGGGCATTGTCGGCGCCGTCGTCGCCCTGCCGCTGGTCCTGCCGCCCACCGTACTCGGCTTCTACCTGCTCGTCGTGATGGGGCCGCACGGACCGATCGGCCAACTCACCGAACAGCTCGGCCTCGGCCTGCTGCCCTTCACCTTTCCCGGCTTGGTCATCGCCTCCGTTTTCTATTCGCTGCCCTTTGTCGTACAGCCGATCCAGAATGCCTTCGAGGCAATCGGTGATCGCCCGCTCGAAGTTGCCGCGACGCTGCGCGCCAGCCCGTGGGATGCCTTCTGGTCGGTCGCCGTGCCGCTCGCCCGGCCCGGCTTCCTGTCCGGCGCCATTCTCGGCTTTGCCCATACGGTCGGCGAATTCGGCATCGTGCTGATGATAGGCGGCAACATTCCCGATAAAACCCGCGTCGTCTCGGTCCAGATCTACGACCACGTCGAGGCGATGGAATATACCCAGGCGCACTGGCTGGCCGGCGGCATGGTGCTGTTCAGCTTCATGGTCCTGCTCGGCCTGTACACCTTCAACCCGGCGCGGAGGAAAGCCCTGTGAGCGGCGAAATCACCGCCCGTTTTCATGTCGACCGCCAGGACTTCGTGCTCGACGTCGATCTGCGCCTGCCGGGCAGCGGCGTCAGCGCCCTGTTCGGCCATTCCGGCTCGGGCAAGACGACCTGCCTGCGCGCCATGGCCGGCCTTGAACGCGCGCCGCAGGGCTATTTCGCGATCGGCGACGAGGTCTGGCAGGACGAAGCGCGCGGCCATTTCGTGCCGCCGCACCAGCGCGCCCTCGGTTTCGTCTTCCAGGAAGCCAGCCTGTTCCCGCATCTCTCGGTGCGCCGCAATATGGAATTCGGGCAAAAACGCGCGTCGACCGCTCAGGACGGCCTCGCCCTGCCCGCCGTCAGCGAGTTGCTCGGCATCGGCCACCTGCTCGAACGCATGCCCGGCCAGCTCTCCGGCGGCGAACGCCAGCGCGTCGCCATTGCCCGCGCCCTGCTCGCCGCACCGAAAATCCTGCTGATGGACGAGCCGCTCGCCGCGCTCGACCTGAAGCGCAAGCAGGAAATCCTGCCCTATCTCGAACGCCTGCATCAGGAACTGGCGCTGCCGGTGATCTATGTCAGCCATGCGCCGGACGAAGTCGCCCGCCTGGCCGATCATCTCGTCCTGCTCGACCAGGGCCGGATGGTGGCGAGCGGCCCGCTCAACGAGGTGCTGGCCCGCCTCGACCTGCCGGAGGCTTTTGCTGACGATGCCGGCGTCGTCATCCAGACCCGTGTCGCCGAACACGAAGCCGACGATCTGACCCGCCTCGAATTCGCCGGCGGCGAAATCTACGTCTCGCGCCGCAGCGAAGCGGTCGGCACGCCGCTGCGCTGCCGCATCCACGCCCGCGACGTCAGCCTGACGCTGCTGCCGCAGGTGCAAAGCAGCATCCTGAACTGCGTTGCGGCCAGCGTCGTCGACCTGGCGCCCACCGAGACGCCGGGACATGTCCTGGTCCGCCTCGATGTCGGCAACACCCCCTTGCTCGCCCGCATTACCCGACGTTCGGCGGAACGTCTGGCGATCCAGCCGGGTCTAAACCTGCGCGCCCAGATCAAAGCCGTCGCACTCCTCGGTTAGAATGTCGCCCGAAGCGGGGGCACCACGCACCGAAAAGAGGCGAGTTTCACCCCGGAAGCTTTTTCCAAACGCCGATTTTTCCATCAAATTCAGCAACTTGGGGTTTCATCCCGAGGCGCATGTTTATTGCTTGATGGCTAATCCGTTGACCGACAGCGACCCAACATGAACAACGTGCATCATCTGCAACACAGTCAGACGCCCGAAGAAAACCCGCCGGAGGGCACGCGCCGCCTGATCGACGGCGAAGAGCGCGTGCTCTACGACGGTTACTGGATCAAGACCTACGAGGTCCCGGCCGACACGCTGGAAGCCAAGAAGCGCCTGATCGAGGCGCTCACCCGCCGCCTCTTCAACCACACCGAACACGGCCTCAACATCCCCGGCACGCGCCTGGCCGAGGCCCGCGCCAGCCACGAGGCGGAAACCGACCCGGCCAAGAAGCGGGTCAAGGCGGCGATGCTGGCCGGCGCGCTGTTCAACCGGGCGACCGACATCTTCCGCAAACTGGTCGAACTGCAATCCTGCGGCATCGAGATCCGCAGCGACGACGCCCTGATGCGCGAATGCGGCCAGTGCCTGCTGAGCGCCATGGAACTCGGCCACTGCGTGCGCCACCGCAGCGGCGACGAAGGTATCGACGAGTTGTGGGGCGAACCCTTCCGCGCCTTCTCGATCCCGCTCGAGGATTTCTACGAAAGCCGCTACATCAAGATCGGCCAGAGCCTGCGCGACATCGACAAGATCGCCAACGCGATGATTGCCTGCTTTGCCCAGATCCCGGTGTTTGCCGGCATCGAAGCGCCGATCCGCGACTTTGCCAAAGCCGCCAGGCTGAAAACCGAGATCCTGCGCACCGACGGCGACATTTTCGAAGTCTGGTCGGAACTGGTCACCGCCGGCGAGCGCCTGGCCAACTTCACACCGCTCGCCCCGGTCGACGGCAACAAGCCCCTGCACAGCATCACCGACGGCCTGCAACTGCTGCGCAACGGCCGCGACCTGGTGTTCTACATCACCCGCGCCCGTACGCCGATGCCAAAAAGCACGCGCGAACACATCGAACGCTGCGAGACCTACCTCGCCACCGGCCGCGTGCCGCTGATGCCGGTGCCGCTGCCGGTTTGATTGCGCCGCTGAACAGGCGGCAAGCTCAAAATCCTCGGCTGCGCAAAAGCAAAGAAACGATCAAAGCCAAGCCCAGCAAGGCACTCAGGCACTTCCAGAAAAGAACCGGATCGCGCTCAAGCAATGGCTGCCGCCGGGTACGACAAAATTGTGCGCCCGGCGATTCCAGGTCGAAAACCAGTTCGGAAACAGCCTCCTGCCGCCTAGCTGCAGTGACATGCAGCGCCTTGGCGAGCACGCCATCCAACCAGGCCGGCAACTCCGGCCGATGGTGGCGCAAGGAAACATAGCGCAAACGGCGCAAATCCTGGATCTGGCGTACCCGGGCCGCATCCAAACCGTAAGGTAAATGACCGCTCAGCATCCGATAGGTCAGCACGGCCAGCGCGAACAGATCCGACTGCGGTGTTGCCGCGTCGCCGAGCAGACATTCCGGAGCAAGATACTGCAGTGTCCCCGCCGGTAATGCTGACGCATGCCCGCCGCTTCCTTCGATCAAGCCGGCGACTTGAACGCTGGCCAAGTCAATCAATTTGACGGTACCGTGACGGTCGATCATGACGTTTTCCGGACGCAGGTCGCGATGCACCATTTCCCGTCGATGCAAGGCCTGCAGGCCGTTAGCGATCTGTTGCACGATTGCACGCACCGCATCAAGCGAAGGATTTGGGTTGTCAGTCATCCACTGCGCCAGGGTCTGTCCTTCGATATATTCGAGCGCGACATAGAGATGCGTACGCGGCCGGTCGCCAACCCAGGCCTTGACCACGTTCGGGCTATCGACACGGCGGGCGACCCACTCCTCGAGCACGAAGCCGTCGAGATAATCCGGATCTTCGCGCAGGTCGACCGAAGGCGTCTTGAGTACCACTTGCTGCCCGCTCGCCTCATCGATTGCCAGATGCAAATGACTGCGCGAAGTAATCTGCAATTCGCGTACAACGCTAAAGCCCTCAAAGGAGTTGCGCGGTGCCAGGATAGGCGGCAACAGACGGTCCTCGCGACGCAATTGAGCCTGTGGCGTATCATCTTCTGGCAGATCGTCGATACGCAACATTTGCAGCGTAGCATCGTCTTCACTGCCATTTGCCCGAGCCAGGGCAACCAGTTCCTCGGCGGCTGCGTCCAGATTGTCGCCGTGAGCGACAAGCGCCCGGTGGATCTGCGCCGCATCGAGATACTCGTAGGCGCCGTCAGTCGCCAGAATATAGACCTCACCCACCGTCGCTTCCCAACTGCGATAATCAATTTCGACGTGTGGCCCGGTACCGAGCGCACGCGCCAGATAGCTCTCTGCGGCACCGAACCGGATCCGGTGATCCTCGCTCAACTGCTCCAGAGCTTGCGGGTGAAGACGAAAAATCCGCGAATCACCGACATGCAGCAAATGCAGCTGACGCCCCTTGATGACCAGGGCACTGAAGGTACAGACGTAGCCGCGATCCTTATCGAAGCGACCGGCACTCCGCATGGTCTGGCCATGCAGCCAGGCATTGGTCGCCCCCAGCACACACTGCGCCGAACGGCGTACCGTCCAGGCATCAGCGCTTGCATAATAATCGTCGAGAAAAGAGCGAACCGCGGTAGCGCTGGCCAGGTGGCTAACCTCGCTGGAACTGATCCCGTCGGCCAGAGCCAGCACGATACCCTTGCTCGAACACAAATACCCCGAGGGCAACAGTGCACCATGAAAATCCTGGTTCTGTGTGTGTGCGCCGGCCAGCGAATGCTGGCCGATGGTGACACGGAGTAATTTACGCATGGCAGTCCGGTCGACCGGGAAAATCAGGCAATTTTGCGCTTCGGCGCCGTCTTGTAGTGCGTCGAATACAGGGTCGCCCCGACGAAGGTCAGGCCGCCAACCAGGTTGCCGAGCACAGTAGGGATCTCGTTCCAGATCAGGTAGTCCATGAAAGTGAAATTACCGCCGAGCATCAGGCCCGAGGGGAAGAGGTACATGTTCACGATGCTGTGCTCGAAGCCCATGTAAAAGAAGACCAGGATTGGCATCCACATCGCAATCACCTTTCCGGAGACGCTAGTCGACATCATCGCCGCGACCACACCGGTCGACACCATCCAGTTGCACATTACCGCACGTACGAACAAGGTCAGCATGCCGGCAGCACCGAGCGCGGCATAACCGACCGTACGACCTTCGCCAATGTGACCGATCTTCTGGCCAATCGCGTTTGGCGCGCTGGTAAAGCCGTTGGTAAAAATGATTGCCATGAACAACGCAACAGTCAGGGCACCGGCAAAATTACCGGTAAACACCAGCGACCAATTGCGCATCACCCCTCCCCAGCTTGCACCAGGACGCTTGTCGAAAACAGCCAGCGGTGCCAGCGTGAACACACCGGTCAGCAGGTCAAAACCGAGCAGATAGAGCATGCAAAAACCGACCGGAAACAGCAGAGCTCCGATCAGCGGGTTGCCGGTATTGACCGAGACCGAGACGGCGAAGGCTGCGGCAAGCGCGAGAATGGCGCCGGCCATGTAGGCACGAACCAGCGTATCGCGAGTAGACATCAGCAGTTTGGATTCACCAGCGTCAACCATCTTGGTGACGAATTCGGCAGGGGCGAGGTAGGCCATGAGGATTCCTATCGAGAAAAATAAAAAATCAGGAAACGGCGACGAGCACGTCGTCGCCGCGAACTTGCACGGGGTGGGCGCGGACAGAGTGTTCCGGTGCCTCCAGGCATTCGCCCGTGTTCAGGTCAAAGTGGTTCTTGTAAAGTGGCGAGGCGACAACGACGCGCTCGCCGAGACTGCCGACCAGGCCGCGCGACAGCACGCTGGCGCCGGAACGCGGGTCGACGTTGTCGAGCGCGAGGTAACGCTCACCGGCAAGCCTAAAGACAGCGACGTGGCGGCCGGCGACAAGCGCGCAGACGCCGGTACCGGGAAGGATTTCGGAGGTCTTGCAGACGACCGTCCAGGGCAGGTTTTCGGGGGCCATGCGGGACTCCAGTAAAGATCAGGCGGTGAGCGGATCGGCAGCGGCGAAGGCCCGCTCTTCGTCGCGAGCGGGCCGGATCTGGCCGCGTTCGCGGACGAAGACGATGCGCTGGTCGGGCTGCTCGCTGTTGACGAAGGAACGGAAACGCTGGCGTACCGCCGGGTCGCTGACCGCCGTTTTCCATTCACACTGGTAGGTATCGACCACGTGCTGCATCTGTGCCTCAAGTTCGCTGGCGATGCCCAGGCTGTCGCCAATGAGCACCTCCTTGAGGTAGTCGAGGCCACCGTCCAGGCTCTCGCGCCAGGTGCTGGTACGTTGCAGGCGGTCGGCGGTGCGCACGTAAAACATCAGGAAGCGGTCGATCAGGCGAATCAGCCCGGCCTTATCGAGGTCGCTGGCGATCAGTTCGGCGTGGCGCGGCTTCATACCGCCATTGCCGCAGACATAGAGGTTCCAGCCGTGCTCGGTGGCGATGATGCCGATATCCTTGCCCTGCGCCTCGGCGCATTCGCGGGTACAGCCGGAGACGCCGAATTTGATCTTGTGCGGCGCGCGCAGGCCCTTGTAGCGGTTTTCCAGCTCAACTGCGAGACCGACCGAGTCATCAACGCCGTAGCGGCACCAGATGCTGCCGACGCAGCTCTTCACGGTGCGCAGCGACTTGCCGTAGGCGTGGCCGGATTCGAAGCCGGCGGCGATCAGTTCTTCCCAAATCAGGGGCAATTGCTCGACGCGGGCGCCGAACAGGTCGACGCGCTGACCGCCGGTGACCTTGGTGTAGAGGCCGTATTTCTTGGCCACCTGGCCGACCGCGATCAGCCCGTCCGGCGTCACCTCGCCACCCGGCATGCGCGGCACCACCGAGTAGGTGCCGTCCTTCTGGATGTTGCCGAGGAAGTAGTCGTTGCTGTCCTGCAGGCTGGCGAGTTCGCCCTTGAGCACGAACTCGTTCCAGCACGAGGCGAAGATCGAGGCTGCCGTCGGCTTGCAGATGTCGCAGCCGAGGCCCTTGCCGTGACGGGCGAGGAGATCGTCGAAGCTGCGGATTTCGCCGACCCGAATCAGGTGGAAGAGCTCCTGGCGCGAGTACGGGAAATGTTCGCAAAGATGGTTGTTGACCGTCAGACCGAGGCGCGCCATCTCCGCCTTCATGACCTGGGTGACCAGCGGCACGCAGCCGCCGCAGGTGGCGCCGGCCTTGGTGCAGGCCTTGATTTCACCGATGGTCGTGGCACCGGCGGCGACCGCCTGACAGATGTCGCCCTTGCTGACGTTGTTGCACGAGCAGATCTGCGCGCTGTCGGGCAGGGCATCGACGCCGAGGCCGGGTTTGGCCTTGCCGTCGCCGGCCGGGAGCACCAGGAATTCGGGATCGGCAGGCAGCGCGATGCCGTTCAGCGTCATCTGCAGCAGCGTGCCGTACTCGTCGGCATTGCCGACCAGCACGGCGCCGAGCAGGCGCTTGCCGTCGGCGCTGACGACGATCTTCTTGTACACCTGCTTGCACTCGTCGGCGTAGCGGAAGCTGCGGCAGCCCGGCGTTTTGCCCTGGGCGTCGCCGATGCTGGCGACGTCGACACCCATCAGCTTGAGCTTGGTGCTCATGTCGGCACCGGCAAAGGTGGCCCCACTATCGCCGGCGAACTGGCGGGCTACGACACGGGCCATTTCGTAGCCGGGGGCAACCAGACCGAACATCTGGTCACGCCACGCGGCACACTCGCCGATCGCGTAGATATCTGGGTCGCTGGTACGACAATGATCGTTAATCACGATGCCACCCCGCGAACCTACAGCCAAGGCATTGCGCCGGGCCAAATCGTCACGCGGCCGGATACCGGCGGAAAAAACAATCATGTCCGTTTCCAGGTGAAAACCATCGTCAAAAACCAGACGATGGCGCGCCGTCGCGCCGTCGCGGATTTCCTGGGTGCTACGACTGGTATGGACACGTACGCCAAGCGCCTCGATCTTGCTGCGCAGGATGCGGCCGCCGTCATCATCGACCTGCACCGCCATCAGCCGCGGCGCGAATTCGACGACGTGGGTTTCGAGACCAAGATCGCGCAAGGCCTTTGCACATTCCAGCCCCAGCAGGCCACCACCGATGACGACACCACTACGCGACAATTTGCCGGAGGCCTGCATCGCCTCGAGATCTTCGATGGTGCGATAAACAAAGCAGTGTTTGCGCTCCCTTCCCTTGATCTCAGGAACGTAGGGATAGGAGCCGGTCGCGAGCACCAGCTTATCGTAAGCCAAGGTTTCTCCGTCCAGCGTCATCACAGTCTTGTGTCGGCGATCAATCGCGACGGCCCGACTCTGCAGACGGATACGGAAGCCACTTGCGGCGAAAAAGCCGTCATCGGCGAGCGCGAGGTCGGCTGCACTCTTGCCGGAAAAAAACTCGGAAAGATGAACGCGGTCATAGGCCATGCGCGGCTCTTCGCATAGGACCGTCAGTTCGACATCGGGAAGCTGGAGTTGGTGCAGTTCCTCAAGGAACTTATGGCCCACCATACCGTGGCCAACGAGGATTATCTTCATGTTTGGTTCTGCCCGGCCACAAACGGGGACTTCGCGCATTACCGTGATCACCGGGTTTGCCGGGATCTGCATGAAAGCCTCCGCGAATCGCGGCACATTGTCGGTTTGGAATTACCGGAAAGACAAACTGCTCAATCCGGATTCCGCCGTCTTTGGCGGAGGCTGCTGCACAATGCAACTCTGCAATTGGCGCGAACAGGCATAAGCATGAGTCGTGCCATTAGAAAATCAGCAATTTTCCACGGAAAAAGCCAAGCCCACACCCCGGAACGGCCCCCGTCCGCACCACAAACGTGCCACAAAATCCAAATTGGTGCATTTATTCACCGACAAACCAGGCCGGTAAAATGGCCCTACCGCTTGACCATCGCTGCACCATTTTTAAGGTTCATCGCGCTTTACCGGGGAATGCGGCCTTGATCTTCAGGAAGAAGTAGGCTGAGTCACGAAATCCGTAGGCCATGCGCTTGATGACCTTGATCCGATTATTGACGCCCTCGAGGATGGAGGAATTCATTGGGTAGATGGCGGAAGCGAGAATCCCACGGAGATACTTCCGTAATCGCCTAGCGAACTGGATGGCGGGAGCAAGTTGGCTTTCGATGGCAAGGCGATACCAGCGCCGCCACCGTTGTGCCCCCTCTCGGACGGACGGGGCAAACCAGATTTCCTTGAGTTCGGTTTTCAGGAGATAAACAGTTGCCAACGGTGCGTTGGCGGCAAGTAACTCCTCGAGTTTGACGGCCTGCTCCTCTTGCAGGTTATCCCGGTTGCGCAGCAGGAGCCAACGGCTGCGCTTGATCACTTTTCGAGCCGCGGGTTGCTCGCGCAGGGCGTTGGCCTGATCGACGCGAACGCGATCGACCACATCACGGCCAAAGCGCGCCACCACATGAAAGAGGTCATAGACGACTTCGGCATTGGGGCAGTGTTTGCGCACTTCCAAATCGAATGCGGTATTCATGTCCATCGCGACGGCTTCGATCTGTCGGCAAGCTTCCTCCCCGAGCAATTCAAAGAAAGGCCGAATGGCCTCCCGACTATTGCCTTCTCCGACCCAGAGTACCCGCATGCACTGGGCGTCCATGACGACGGTGGCGTAGCGATGCCCTTTGTGCAACGCAAACTCGTCCATGACCAAGCGCCGGCTCCCCTTGGCGTTGAATTCACCGTGCAGGCGCTCCAGGCGCTGATGGTCAATGGCCTTGATCGTGTGCCAGTGAAGCCCTGTCAGTTGGGCGACATGAGCAATCGGCAGGAGTTGCGCCAGGGCTTCCACCCAGGCCCGGACCCGGTGGGTGATTCGGCTGCGCTTGTCCAGCCAGGCAATCTGCTCCACCACCCGAGCACCACAGTGATGGCAGTCCATCCGGCGAATCGGCACATCCAACCAGACTCGACGATCAAACCAGTCGCGCTCTCTGATGCGTCGCCGATTCCGTTCGTGAACCAGAACGCAAGGGGCTTGGCAGGATCCGCAACAGGCGAGTATTTCTGGTGCTTCGGAGAGACTGATCAGCAGAGAGCCGTCGGCCTCTTCGCAACACGAATCAACAACATGCCCTTCCCAGAATTGAAGGGCCAACATAGCATTCGACATGGCAGGGGTTTGGAAGATTGACTTGTTTGGCGACGATCAATCTACCAACGCCGAACCCCTGCCTCCTATCTCCGCTTCAATCCGTCAAGCCCCGCTTCCCCGGTAAAGCGCGATGAACCATTTTTAAGCCCTCTTCAGGAAAAACAAAAACACAGCTCGACCGCGACTTCCCTGCAGCAAACCTGATCGGGATAGCTCAAGCAAGCAACCCGAGCCCGACCAACAACATGCGTCAAGTGCCGCCTAGTCCAATGCCCGCTGCAGCAGCACCGCTACATGAATGGCTTGCCGGCCGCTGCCGTCGGCGATCTGGTGGCGGCAGGAGAAGCCGTCGGCGACGATCAGCGTTTCCGGCGCCGCGGCCCGCACCGCCGGAAACAGCGCCAGTTCGCCCATCGCCAGCGAAGCCTCGTAATGCTCGGCTTCCAGCCCGAAGCTGCCGGACATGCCGCAGCAGCTGGCGTCGATGATCTCGAACTCGAATTCCGGGATCCAGGCGAGCACCTTCCTGACCGACTTCATCGCGCCGAAGGCCTTCTGGTGGCAATGCCCGTGCACCAGCGCCTTGGCACCGGTCAGCGGCTTCAGTTCAAGCTTCATCCCCTTGTTGGCCTCGCGCATCAGGAATTCCTCGAACAGGAAGGCCTGTTTGCCGACTTGCGCCACGTCCGGGCCGAGCGACAGGCTGTAGAACTCGTCGCGCAGGGCGAGCAGGCAGGAGGGTTCCAGCCCGATGATCGGCGTTCCGGCTGCCAATGCCGGCGCCAGCGCCGCCATGACCCGTTTGCCTTCAAGTTTGGCCGCATCGACCATGCCTTGCGACAGGTAAGTCCGGCCGCAGCACAGCGGCCTTTCCGGCTCGCCGTCATCGGCCGCTGGGAGCAGCAGCTCGACGGCGTAGCCGGCAGCCGTCAGCACTTCGCGCGCAGCCGTGGCGACTTCCGGCGTGTAGTAATGCGTGAAGGTATCGACAAAAAGGATCACTTTGCCGCGTTGACCGCTGGCCGGCGCATCTTCGACCGGAAGCGGGCCGCCGACGATTTCCGGAATCGGCCGCTGTGCCGCGATGCCCAGCCGGCGCTCGGCGAGCGCCGCCAGCCAGGGCGAGGCGTTACGCCAGCGCACGAGCAGCGCCAGGGGCGTCCGCCAGCGATGCAACCAGGCCGGCAGCGCGCCGAACAGGCGGGCGCGCCGCGAGACCCCGTGCCGCTCATTTTTCTGCGCCAGGTATTCGGTCTTGATCAGGGTCATGTCGACGGCGCTCGGACATTCCTTCTTGCAGCCCTTGCACGACACGCAGAGATCCATCGCCGCCGCCAGGTCGGGATGAAAAAAGGGCTCGGCGCCGAGTTCACCGTTGAGCGCCGCCTTGAAGGCCTTGACGCGCGCCCCGGTCGAATGCGCCGGATCGTGCGTGATGCGGTAGCTCGGGCACATGACGCCCTTGCCGTCGCGCTGGCACTGGTGATTGTTCATGCACACGGCAACCGCCTTGGCGTAGTTGCCGCCGGTCGCCGGAATGCCGGCATAAGCGTCGCCGGCACCATAGGTATCGTAGGCCAACCAGTCGAGATGGGTTTTCATATAGAGCACCAAGCAAGAGCAACGCCACCGGGAAAACACGCAGAATCAGGCAGATAGGCAAGGTGCATTTGTCGACAATGCAACAAACATTACGCTCGGCCAGGCCATGCCGCCACAAGCCCGGCCCCGGGCCATCGGCAGGCTTTGCGGGCCGCCTGCGAAAGGCGCCGGTTAAGCATCCGGAATGGCCGAATCCCGCATGGCTACTGGCATTGCGCTTGACCCTCCCGGGGCCGGGTGGTAAAAAACCTCCTCGCCACGGAGATGGCTAAAAGACAACAAGAATCGAGGAGGGAGATGCCATGATCTTGCCTGGAACTTCGCGGCTGTTCGGCGCGTGCAGCCTGCTGCTCGCACTGGCCGCCTGCACGCCGCCCGAGCCGATCCGGATCGGCCTGCTGGCAGGGCTGTCCGACCGCGGCTCCGATTTTGGCGAAAGCGTCCGCAATGGCGTCATCCTTGCCGTCGAGCAACAGAACCAGGCCGGTGGCATCAATGGCCGCAAGATCGAACTGCTCGTGCGCGACGACGGCCAGGACAAGGAAAAGGCCAGACAGGCCGCCCAGGAACTGATCGCGCAGCACCCCGACATCATCATCGGGCCGGTCACCAGTTCGATGGCGGCCGTGGTCATGCCGCTGATGAATCAGGCCGGCCAGATCATCATCAGCCCGACCGTGGCATCGACAGACTTTTACGGCAAGGATGACAACCTCTTCCGCGTCAATTGCACGACCCGCGAGGCCGCCATCCAGCATGCCCGGGTGCTCTACGCGCGCGGCAGCCGCCGGGTTGGCCTCGCCTTCGATGCCTCCAACCTGCCCTTTGGCGAAACCTGGGTGAAGGGATTCTCTTCCGAGTTCGAAAAACTGGGCGGCGTCACCAGCGGCACCGCCGGTTTCGAATCGACAGCGAGCACCCGTTTTTCCGACGTCATCAATCGCCTGCTGGCCGACCGGCCGGACGCGCTGATCTTTGTCGCCAGCACGCTCGACACGGCACGCCTGGCGCAGCAGGCCCGCCGTCTCGCCCCCGGCCTGCCGCTCAGTTCATCGGAATGGGCGGCCTCCGGCGAAGCGCTCAGTGAAATGGGCGGCAGCGCCGTCGAAGGCATGCTGATGACCCACGCCTACAACCGGGACGATCCGGGAGTGGCCTACCAGAATTTCCGCAGCGCCTTCAAACAGCGCTTCCAGCGCGAGTTCGGCTCCTTCTCGCTGCTTGCCTACGACACGGCCAATGTTGTCTTTGCCGCGCTGCAGAAACGCGACAAGGATGAAGACATGAAGGCAGCCCTGCTCAAATACGGCCCCTACCAGGGCGTGCAGCAGGAAATCCGCTTCGATGCCAATGGCGACGCGACGCGCCGGGTCTTTTTCACCGAAATTCACGACGGCAGCCTGCACCAGCTCAAATGACCCCACCCGCCTTGCGCGAATGGCGACTGCACGCTTACCTCGGCGTGTTGCTCGCAGTAACCTCGGTGCTGACCTTCCTGATCGTCGGCTCGATCTTCCTGCTCACCCGCATTCCGCAGCTGGAATCGGAAATCCGCACCCGCGCCGAAGGCGATGCCCGCGAACTGGCTTTCCGTATCGAAATGCAGATGCTGGCCCAGCAGGAACAACTGGCCCTGGTCGCCAGCGCCCTGGACAACAGTGCATCACCGACTGCGCTGATCAGTCAGGCGGTTGCCGGTGGCAAGGTTTTCCGGGCGCTCTACCTGCTCTCGGCCCGCGGGGAGGTGGTCACCGCCGGCTTGCCGCCGGACTACCGGCATCTCGAACGCGAGGTACTCGGCAGCGACCTCTCCGGCACGCCGCTCTTTCGTGAAGTCAAACTGCGCGGCGGGCCGGTCTGGAGCGACAAATACCTGTCGGCGCTGAGCGGCGTCGTGACGGTCGGACTGGCCGTACCGGCCGGCAACGAGCAGGTGCTGCTGGCGGAAATTCCGCTCAGCTACCTGCTCAACATCCTCGATCGCAACCCCGGGGAAAAACAAAGAGCGATCTGGGTCATCGACCAGCGCGGCGAACTGCTCGCCGATACCGAATCGGCAAAACGGGTCGGCGAACTCAATCTCTACAACTCGCCCATCCTCAATGCCGTGCTCAAGGGCGAAACCCTGCCCACGCAATATGCTTTCAACGGCCGCAGCTATTACGTCGGCGGTGCCCGCTCGGCCGCCCTGGGCTGGTCCTTCATTGCCCGCCTGCCGGCCGGCCTCGACCACCCGGAAATCCGCATGACCGTCCTCATCGTCTGTGGCGGCTTCCTGGCATCCTTGCTGATCGGTTCCCTGCTTGCCCTTTACGGTGCTTCGCGGCTGCTCAGACCGCTGGCCGGCATCGTCCGCCAGGCGCACCAGATCGCCCAAGGCGAAACGGTGGACGCCTGGCCGCGCGGCCGGATTACCGAGTTCAATCACCTTTCCGACGATATCGGCAAGATGGCCAACGCCATTCTCGAACGCGAGCATGAACTGCGCGACATGAACGCCAGCCTGGAAGCGCGGGTCAGCGAGCGCACCACCGCCCTCTACCAGGCCAAGGAAGCGGCCGAAGCGGCCAGCCGCTCGAAGAGCACCTTCCTCGCCAACATGAGTCACGAAATCCGCACGCCACTCAATGCCATCAGCGGCATGGCCCTGCTGATGCGGCGCGCCGGCCTCAGTCCGGAGCAGGGCGAACGTCTGGGCAAGCTCGAAGCGGCCGGTGAACACCTGCTTGAAGTCATCAACATGGTGCTCGACCTCTCCAAGATCGAAGCCGGCAAACTGATACTCGAAGAAAACAGCTTCCCGGTCGGCAGCCTGTTTGAAAATGTCAGTTCGATGCTGCAGCAACGGGCAAGGGAAAAGCAGCTGCACCTGTCCTACACCCTGCCCGAGTTGCCGCCGCTGGTCCTTGGCGACCGGACCCGACTGCAACAGGCGCTGCTCAATTACGCCGTCAATGCCGTGAAATTCACCGAACAGGGCAGCGTCACCCTGCGCGCCGTCATCCTCGAAGAGGATGCCGCCAGCCTGCTGCTGCGCTTCGAGGTCAGCGACACCGGCATCGGCATTGCGCCGGAGGCCCTGCCCCGCTTGTTTACCGCCTTTGAACAGGCGGACGGCTCAACGACGCGCAAATATGGCGGCACCGGGCTGGGGCTGGCGATTACCGCGAAAATTGCCGATGCCATGAACGGCGAAGTGGGGGTCGAAAGCGAACCGGGCAAGGGCAGCACCTTCTGGTTCACCGCCCGCCTGAAAAAGCCGCTACCTCACCCCGTCAGCCAGATTGCTGACGAACTCGATGCCGAGGCCTCCCTGCGCCAGAGCTTTGCCGGCAGCCATGTCCTGCTCGTCGAAGACGAACCGATCAATCGCGAGATCGCCCAGATCCTGCTCGAAGAAATCGGCTTCCACGTCGACACCGCCGAAGATGGCGAACAGGCCGTCGCGCTGTTCCAGCAACAACCGCACTACGCGCTGATCCTGATGGACATGCAGATGCCGCGCATGGATGGTCTGGAAGCGACCCGCCGCATCCGCAGCCAGCCCGGCGGCAAGGAACAGCTGATCATCGCGATGACCGCGAATGCCTTTGCCGAAGACAAGGCACGCTGCCTGGCGGCCGGCATGGATGATTTTGCGACCAAGCCGATTGACCCGGATATCTTCTTCAAGCTGCTGCTCGACAAACTGTCGGCGCGCCAGAAATAATCAGGGCCGGATCGACCGGCCCTGGTGTCACATCAACACGAATCCCCAACGGTCGACCTGCCCGCAACGGCATTTTTGCCCGCTTGCCGCCGCAGGGGCACGTCTACTCGGCCGTCTTTTCGCCGTTACCCCGCTTGAAGAAAAATGCGGCGATGGCCGCCAGGCTGGTGCCGAGCAGGGCAAACAGGCTGTCTACCTGCCTGACCCAGCTTTTGAGCAACTCGATGAATTCCTCGAAGGTCGCCGGCGGCCACGAAGTGACGATGACGCTGCCAAGATAGGGCGTGCTGACGCCGCTCTCCCGGCCGCTGATGCGCGCCGCGACCCGGACCTGCAGTTTCAGCTCGCCGGTCTTCAGCGGCTTGACCAGCCATTGCCAGCGCAGCGGAACCTTGGGCAATACCGGCTGGACGATGGGGCCGGCCGGATTGACCTCGAACTCGCCGTTGAAAACCAGCAGTTCGGCAACCACCTCGTTGCCGAGTTCGACGACCAGCCGCCCGGTATCGACCTCGCCCGCCGCCGGCTTGATCTTCAAGGCCAGATTGCGCCCGAGATCGGCCTCGCCGACTTGTTGATCGAGCCAGAGTTCGACCGGATAACTGCGCCCGATGTGCATCTCGCGCGTCACGCTGTAGGCGAGACTGGCCTCGACCAGTTCGGGCGGCGGCGTTTCGGCTTCGAGGAAGGCGACTTCCGGCGTTTGGCTGGCCGCGCGGCGCGCTCTTACCGGGCGGGCCGAGCCGCGATGCGGGGCGCTCGTTGCGACAGCAACCGGTGCCGCTGCAACAGCCTGCGCCTCGCCCGGTAGCGCATTTTCCGGCGGTGGCGCCGGCAGCGTCGGAGCAGGCACTGGCATTGGCGCCACGGCACTGGCCCGAACCGGCATTTCTGCCGCTGGCGAAGAGTCGACCGCTGACGAGGCGCAGCCGCCGAGTCCAAGCAACAACAGGAGTATTGCCAGCCAGCTCAGCGGTCCACGCCGCAAAAAGGGCAAAAATCCGGAGAACTTGATCATGGCGCCACCTGCATCGTCCAGCAATTGTCGAGATTGGCGTTGCGCGCACGCTGGCGCAGCGCATCGTCCTGCGCCCGACCATCGATGCTCAGGCGGATGTCGGCATTGACGCTGCCGCTCAGGTAATAGCTGTGGCCGGTGAAGTCGCTGACCACCGGCGTGCAATCAACCTGATGGATCTTGTTGTGCAGCTGCGCCGGATGCGCGGCGCCGTTATGGCCGAGGCGCTCCGGATTGCCCTTGGTGTAGTCGGAGACATACATCGCCTTGTCGTGACGGTTGTAATAGAGCGTCACCTGGCGTGCGATCTGGTTGATCCGGCCAAGCGCCTTGCCCTCTTCCAGCGCATCGTCGTCGAGATCGGGCGCACACAGGAAGACATGCTCGAACAGGCGCGGCAGGGCGTTGCCCGGCGAGAAGTCGTAGAGCCGGGCGAGCGCATTTTCGAGCAGGAAATTGCCCATCGAATGGCAGAGCAGATGAATGTCCTGGCCGCACAGTTCACGTCCGCCGGCGCGTGCCTTGTCACGCAGGCCGACCAGGAAATCGCGCACCTTGAGGAAGGCGCGCCCGACCGCACCGCCCGAGCCGGCCGCCTCGGTGCGGTCCGACTTGTAGGACACCCAGGGCAGCGCCGCGCCGTCCGACGGCCAGGAGAAAAGGACGACCGAGAGGTTCTGCGCCGGATCGCGCCGCGGGCTGTTGTCGAGCATCAGTTGCAGGGCCAGTGCGCCACCCACCGCCTCGTTCCACTTGACGTTGAAGCCGTGGATGTAGATCAGCACGTCGCTGCTCGCCTCCATCAGGCACATCAGGTCCTCGAACATGGCGAGCGAGCCGAGCTTGGCATGTTTCTGCGCGACATCGGCAATATCCTTGCTGATCGTCTCGGGATAGACATCGATGCTTGCCGTTGCCGCACAAGTTGCCAGGTACTCGCTGAGTTTCTCGCCATTGCCCCTGCCGAGCGGGCCGACATCGGCCTTGAGGCACTTCTTGATCTGCGCATCGGCGGCCTTGACGGTCAACACGCCAAAACGCAGGTTTTCCATGCCGTCGTCGCTGAACTTGGTGCCGTAGCCATCGGGATGCAAGGCATCGCCCAGATGGTGCCGGTTGGTCGCATAAAACAGTTTCAGGTTTGCCATGCTGCATCTCCCCCCGTGAATGCGTCCGGGCTGCCTGCGGCAGATTACGTCGCCCCGCCCCCGGAATCCTGATGATTGTAGGAGCACGCCGCGCGAAGTCAATCAAATGACATACACCAATGTCTTGAAGCAGCAAATTTTCGAAAACCAGTGAGGGCTGTCAGCCGGCAAAGTCGGAAAGCCCGCGCCGGGCTGTCGCGTTTCTGACAAGGCACCCGACAGAAGCCAAACAACAAACAGACAAGTTATTGATTTAAATAACATAAGACGACTGGCACAGCGATTGCTGAATAGGCTGCGAACCGATTTCGAGGAGCCTTCATCGTGGAACTTCCAGTTATCAGCAATACCCCGCCAGCCGCAGAAGGCGGCGGCTGCGCCTCCAGCGGTTGCGGCAGTGCGCCCGACGCGCTGGCCCACCTGCCCGACCACATCCGCGCCAAGGTTCAGGATCACCCCTGCTATTCCGAAGAAGCGCACCACTACTTTGCCCGCATGCACGTTGCCGTGGCCCCGGCCTGCAACATCCAGTGCAATTACTGCAACCGCAAGTATGACTGTTCCAACGAATCCCGTCCGGGCGTCGTTTCCGAAGTGCTGACGCCGAAACAGGCGATCAACAAGGTGCTCGCCGTCGCGGCCGAAATCCCGCAAATGACGGTACTCGGCATCGCCGGCCCCGGTGACCCTCTCGCCAACCCGGCCCGCACCTTCGAGACTTTTGAAGAGCTTTCGGCGCGCGCCCCGGACATCAAGCTCTGCGTGTCGACCAACGGCCTCAACCTGCCGATGTATGTCGACCGCATCGCCCAGCACAACATCGACCACGTGACGATCACCATCAACTGTGTCGATCCCGAAGTCGGTGCCAAGATCTACCCGTGGATCTTCTGGGAGAACAAGCGCATTTTCGGCGTCGAAGGCGCGCGCATCCTGATCGAGCAGCAGCAGAAGGGTCTGCAGATGCTGACCGACCGCGGCATCCTGGTCAAGGTCAATTCGGTGCTGATCCCCGGCGTCAATGACGAGCATCTCAAGGAAGTCTCGAAGATCGTCAAGGCCAAGGGCGCCTTCCTGCACAACGTCATGCCGCTGATCGCCGAGCCGGAACACGGCACCTACTACGGCATCATGGAACAGCCGGAACCGACGCCCGAGCAACTGCAGGAACTGCAGGACGCCTGTGCCGGCGACATGGCGATGATGCGCCATTGCCGCCAGTGCCGTGCCGATGCGGTCGGCCTGCTCGGCGAGGACCGCGGCGACGAGTTCACCATGGACAAGATCGACGTCATGGAGGTCGATTACGAAGCCGCCATGGTCCGCCGCAAGGAAGTGCACGACTCGATCATCGAACAGCTTGAAGCCAAGCGCGGCAACGTCAAGCCCAAGGCCGAAGAACTCGGCATTCCGGCCGATGCCCGGCCGGTGCTGATGGCGGTCGCCGGCAAGAACGGCGTCGTTGCCGAGCACTTCGGACACGCCCGCGAATTCCTGATCTACGAAGCCTCGCCGGCTGGCGCGCGCTTCATGAGCCATCGCAAGACCGAACTCTACTGCGGCGGCATGGATGCCTGCGGTGACGGCGACGTCGTCGATGCCGGCGCCACGGAATCGCTGCTCGAACGCAACATCCGCATTCTTGAAGGCTGCGAAGTGGTGCTCTGCTCCAAGATCGGCTACGAGCCCTGGGGCAAGCTGGAAGCCGCCGGCATCGTGCCGAATGGTGAACACGCGATGGAGCCGATCGAGGAAGCGGTGATGGCGGTGTACAAGGAAATCGCAGCGACCGGCAAGCTGAGTCCGTCCGCAGAAACCCTGAAGGTGGCGTAAATGGCCCTCCAAATTACCGAATCCTGCGTCAATTGCTGGGCTTGCGTCGATGTCTGTCCGAACGACGCGATCTACGAAGACAAGCCGCATTTCCTGATCGCCGACGATAAATGTACCGAGTGTCTGGGCGATCACAGCGTGCCGCAATGCGCTGCGATCTGCCCGATTGAAATGGCCATCGTCGATGAACTGGGCGCTTTCCTGAACCCGCCCGGTTCGCTGACCGGCATCCCGATTGAAAAGCTGAAGCAATTCGGCCTCTGGAAAGAAGCGGCATAACCCTATGGCAGTTGTCACGTTTTACGAAAAACCCGGTTGCAAGGGCAATCTTCGCCAGAAGACCCTGCTTGCTGCAGCCGGCCACACCGTGCAGGCGAAAAACCTGAAAACCGAGGCGTGGACCGCTGAGCGCTTGCTTGCCTTCCTCGGCAAGCTGCCGATCGGCAGCTGGTTCAACCCGGCGGCACCGGCGATCAAGGCCGGGCAGATCGTGCCGGAGAACCTCGGTTTCGAGCATGCCGTCAATCTGCTGCTCGAAAACCCGCTGCTGATTCGCCGCCCGTTGATGGAAATCGGCGAGGAGCGCATGGTCGGTTTCGATGTCGCAGCGGTCGACGCCTGGATCGGGCTGAATGACGTCGAATTGCCGGCAGGCAATATCGAAGCCTGCGTGCATGGTCCCGAAGGCCACGGCAGCTGCGGCAGCCATGAACATGAGGACGAGGCTGAACATGACGGCTGCGGCGGTCACTGACCACGAGTCCTGCGCCAGCGGGACAATGGTCCCGACTCGGGCCGAAGGCCCGGCCACGAGCGTGAGCAAGGCGCCCGGCAGCTCGGCCGGGGAGCCTTATCTTGCAGTAGAAATCGCGCCGGGCGTCCACTGGGTGGGCGCCCTCGACCCGCATCTGCGCACTTTCGACATCATCCTGAAAACCGCCAACGGCACGAGCTACAACGCTTATGTCGTGCGTGGCGAAACGGGCGTGGCGGTGATCGATACGGTGAAGGAAAGCTTTGCCGACGATTTCTTCCGCCGCCTCGAATCGGTGGCCCGTTACGACGAAATCACCACCATCGTTCTCAACCACCTCGAGCCGGACCACAGCGGCGCCCTGCCCGAGTTGCTGAAGCGCGCACCCCAGGCCCGCGTTTACCTGTCGAGCCGCGCCCAGATGATGCTGAAGGCACTGTTGAAGCCTTCCGGCGAAAAACCGCCCGAATACATTCCGGTCACCACCGACGACACCGTCGACCTCGGCGGCCGGACGCTGCGTTTCCTGCATACGCCCTACCTGCACTGGCCGGACACGCAGTGCACCTATCTCGAGGAAGACGCGATCCTGTTTACCGGCGACGTCTTCGGCTGCCATTTCTGCGACGGTCGGCTGTTCAATGACCGGGTCGGCGATTTCCGCTTTTCCTTCGAGTACTACTACGCCCACATCATGCGCCCCTTCCGCGAGTACGTGCTCGACGCGATGGCGCTGATCGAGCCGCTAGCCCTGCAACTGATCGCGCCGGCGCACGGCCCCATCCTGCGCCACCAGCCGCGCGACTACGTGCTGCGCTACCGCGAACTCGCCTCGCCCCGCCTGTTCAACGAAGCGCGCAGCGAAAAGACCCTGGTCGTCTTCTACATCTCGGCCTACGGCAACACCCGGCGCATGGCCGAAGCGCTGGCCGCCGGTGCCGAACGCATAGACGGCGTACGTGTCTCGCTGTACGACCTCGAAGGCGGCGAATCCGGCATCTTTACCGACCTGATCGAGGAGGCCGACGGCATCGCCATCGGCAGCCCGACCATCAACGGCGACGCCGTACGCCCGATCTGGGACCTGCTCTCCTCGCTGACCACCGTCAACATCAAGGGCAAGCTCGGCGCCGCCTTCGGCTCCTACGGCTGGAGCGGCGAAGCCGTGCGCCTGATCGAGGACCGCCTGCGCGGCCTCAAGCTGCGCCTGCCGGTGGATGGACTGCGCGTCAAGCTGGTGCCGGCTGCCGACGAACTTGAACACTGCCGCAGTCTGGGCGAAAGCCTGGCCCGTCACCTGACCGGCCAGGTCGAACACCGCGAGATCGACATGGCGTCGCTCGCTTAAAACAGGGGAGAAAACAATGCCAAAAGCAAAAGTCACCTTCGAAGACATCGGCGTCACCGTCACCGTTCCGGCCGGCACCCGCCTCATCGAAGTCTCGGAAAAAGTCGGCGCCGGCATCGTCTACGGCTGTCGTGAGGGCGAATGCTGCACCTGCCTGACCAAGGTCATCTCCGGCGGTGAAAACCTCGCGCCGCCGAGCATCCTCGAAGACCAGGTGCTCAAGGACAACCTCGCGCCGCGCGGTCACCGCCTGGCCTGCCAGGCGCAGATCATCGGCGGCGACATCGTCGTCAAACCGGCCTGAAGGCGCGTTGCCCCCATGACTTTGTCGACTTCGCCTTGCCGTGCAATTTGCACTGTCCCACGGGGATTTCCGTTGGTCATCTTCGGCTCGTCTTCGCGTCCTGGGTGCAATGCGCCTTCAGGCAAAGAATAAACAAAACCAACCGCAACAGAGAAACCTCTAAAACCGCTCAGGAGAAATATGATGGCCCTCATTACATTCAGCAGTCACATGCACAAGGACAAGACGGTCTATGCCGTTGCCGGCAGCCACCGCCAGACCGTTCTGGAACTGGCCAAGGAACACCACATTCCGATCGACTTCGGTTGCGGCGATGGCGAATGCGGCACCTGCCTGGTCAAGGTTTCCTCGGTCGATGCCAAGCGCTCGCCGATGGGCGCCCCGCTGACCGATCACGAAGTCGGCGTGCTCAAGGAAATGGGTCACATCACCCAGGCCCAGATCGACCAGATGCGCGTCGACGACCTCTGCCCGACCCAATGGCGTCTGGCCTGCCAGGTCGTGCTGCGCGACGAAGACGTGCTGATCGAATACCCGAGCAAGTGAGTCACCCATCATGAACGGCCCGGACCGCCGCCTCGCCCGCGAAGTCGTCTTCGCGGAACTCCTGCTTGCCCCGTGCAGCAGCAAGGCAGCCGGCGATCCGAACCGTTCATTGCTGGCCAGCATGCTGGCCGGTCAGGGCATGGGCGAAGGTTGCCTGCCGCCCGATCTCGGACTGGGAGAAGAAGTATTTCGCCATCTGCTTGGCGAGTACTTCCCCGGTGCCGACATTTCTGGCCAAACCCGCCAGGTTGAAGCGATTCCCGAATGGAGCGACCTGCAAAAGCTGCTGCTTGAGCATCGCGCCCGCCGGCACCCGTCCGAACTGCTGCTTGCCAATATCGT
The DNA here is from genome assembly GCF_020510525.1 of Quatrionicoccus australiensis. NCBI lineage: Bacteria > Pseudomonadati > Pseudomonadota > Betaproteobacteria > Rhodocyclales > Azonexaceae > Quatrionicoccus > Quatrionicoccus australiensis. The sequence continues at coordinate 1,017,707 of NZ_CP075188.1, read as the reverse complement.
CGCCACCGCCTGTGCCGGCCGCGACCATCTCTGGCAGGACCTCGGCCTGCTCAACCGGGCCGAACTGAGCACACTGATGTGGGCGAACTTCCCTGCCCTCGCCGCCGCCAACACCGGCGACATGAAATGGAAGAAATTTCTCTACCGGCAATTCTGCTCGCGTGAAGGCATCTACGTCTGCCCCGCGCCCTCCTGTGGTCAATGTCAGGAATACGCCAAATGTTTTGGACCGGAGAACTGATCGCCCGCACCGCACCGGTTCGCCGGCGCGCCGCACCGCCCCCCTGGGCCTCGCTCCGGCTCGACAAGGCAAGCGCTGCCTATCTCGGCCTGGCGATTGGCGACGCACTGGGGGCCAGCGTCGAATTCATGACGCCCAACGAAATTCGCCACACCCACGGCGTACACCGTGACATCACCGGCGGTGGCTGGCTGCGCCTCAAACCCGGCACGGTCACCGACGACACGACGATGGCGCTGGCGCTGGGTGAAGCCATCCTGGCCAGCGGCGGCGTCGATGCCCTTGCCGCGGCGCAGGCTTTCGATGCCTGGATGCGCGCCAAGCCGGTGGACATTGGCAACACGGTGCGCCGCAACCTGATCCAGTTCAGGAAAACGGGCCGGCCGGAAGCGGTCGCCAGCGAACACGATGCCGGCAACGGCGCAATCATGCGCGTCCTGCCGGTTGCGCTGGCCTGTAGCGGTCAACCGCCGGAAAACACCATTTTTGCCTGCCGCGCCCAGGCGCACGTCACGCACAACAACGAACTCTCCGATGCCGCCGGCGAAACCCTGGTCTTCATGGTCCAGGATCTGCTCGCCGGCCGCGAGCCGAGCGAAGTCCGCGCGCGGGCCGATGCCCTGGCCCGCCTGCACCCGCTTTACGCCTTCGACGGCAAACCGCGCGAGAACCCGAGCGGCTATGTCGTGGAAACCATGCAAGCCGTCTTCCAGGCTTTCTTTGCCACCGACAATTTCGAGGACTGCCTGATCGACATCGTCAATCGTGGCGGCGATGCCGACACCACCGGTGCCATCGCCGGCATGCTGGCCGGCGCCCGCTATGGACTGGAAGGCATTCCGAAACGCTGGCTCAAGGTGCTCGATGGCAAAACCAGGGAAGCCTGCGAACGGCAGGCGACCGGGCTGATCAAGCTCGCCGACGAAAAAATCCCGGCCGCGGCCTGATCGCTCAGATCGACTGCTTGCTCACCAAGGCCGGAATCTGCCCGGCCGGGATGCCCGGACTGCAATAGAAGCCCTGGTATTCGTCACAGCCGTGACGATGCAGGAACTCAAGCTGCTCGATGGTTTCAACGCCTTCCGCGATCACCTTGCGCTCAAGCTCCGTCGCAATGCCGATCACCATGCGCACGATTGCCGCATCATTGGAATTACGCTCGAGATCGCGCACGAAGGAGCGGTCGATCTTGATCTTGTCGATCGGAAAGCGCTTCAGATACGACAAACTGGAATAACCGGTACCAAAATCGTCGATCGACAGGCTGACCCCGAGCGCCTTGAGTTCTTCCATGATGCGCACCACCCGCTCCGGATCCTCGACGATGACGCTTTCGGTAATTTCCAGTTCGAGATAACGCGCCTCCAGCCCTGTCTTCTGCAGGGCCTGCGCGACGGCAGCGACAACATCGGCACCATGAAACTGCACTGCCGACAGATTGACAGCAACCACCAGCGGCAGCATGCCGGCATCCTGCCAGGCCTTGTTCTGGCGACAGGCTTCTTCCAGTACCCAGGCACCGATCGGCAGGATCAAGCGGCTTTCCTCGGCGAGCGGAATGAAACGGACCGGCGAGACCATGCCGAGTTCCGGGTGCTGCCAGCGCAACAGACATTCGAAGCCGATCACCGCGCCACTCTGGATATCGACTTGCGGCTGATAATGCAACAGCAATTCGCCGCGTGGCAGCGCCCAGCGCAGATCACTTTCCAGACGCAGGCGTTCCTCCATCCGTACATTCATGTCGGCCGAGAAAAACCGGAAACTGTTCGGCCCGGAATCCTTGGCGTGGTGCAAAGCGTTGTCGGCATTGCGCAGCAGGGTCGCAACATCACTGCCATCGTCATGCAGCAGGCAAATACCGGCCGAAGCCGTGGTTACGACATCACTACCTTCGATTGTCACCGGTCGACCGATCACCTGAAGCAATTTCCGCGCGACGATTTCGGCAGCCACCGGGCGGGTACCCTCGGCAAGCAGCACACCAAACTGGTCGCCGCCCAGTCGGCCGACGACATCACCTTCGCGCAGCATCTTGCGCAAACGCACGCTCATCCGCCGCAACAGGGTGTCACCTGCGGCATGACCAAATGCATCATTGACGCGACTGAGCTGATTCAGGTCAATAACGATCAACACGCCCCGCTGCGCCGCAGCCAGCCATTCGCCAAGGACACGGGCAAATGCCTGGCGGTTCGGCAATTCGGTCAGCTGATCGACGTGGGTCAGCGACTCGATGCGCGCCTCGGCCGCCTTGCGTTCGCTCAGATCGGTAACAAACACCGCCCAGTTGACGACCTGTCCTTCATCATTGCGGATAGAACTGACATTGCAATGAATCGGCAACTGGCTGCCATCCTTGCGTACCGCCTGCATTTCGCCGCGCCAGCAGCCCTGTTCATCCAGCACCTGCACCACAGCGTCGAGTGCCGCCGGGTCCTGACAACCTTCCACCATGAAGCGCGGCAAACGGCCCTGCAGGTCCTCCAGCGTGTAACCGCTGATCGCTGTCACCGCCTTGTTCAGGGTCAGGACGCGTCGCTCCTCGTCAAGAATCAGGACGGCATCGTTGGCGTTGTCGAAAAAGTGGGTGATCAGGCGCTGCCGCTCTTCAGCCTCAAAACGTTCACTCATGTCCCAGGCCACACCGGCCAGCCCGCGCGGCTGACCATCGTCGCGATAAACCGGTACGCGCAGGAATTCGAAAGGGGTCAGTTTGCCGCACAGATGCAACCAGAGCAGCTGGCGGACCGGTCCGCCCTGACGATAAACCTCCAATTGTCCGGCGCGCAGCACCCTGGCCTCTTCTGCCGGGAAAAGTTCATCGACCGTATGACCGATGATCGCATCCATCGGCCGCCCCAAATAACGGCAAAAAGCCTCGTTGACCGCCAGATAGTGGCCATCGTTGTCGAGCAACCAAGCCGGATCGGGAATCGAATCGAGCAGGGCGCGACTCTCGCGTGACTTGTCGGCAAAATCGGCTGCCAGCTTTTCCGCCAGCGCCTCGGCCTGACGGTAGCCCATGCCCCAGGAGCGCACCAGTGCGAGCAAAGCACCGAGCAACACAATAGCGAGGACGCCGTAAATCAATGCCCGGCGCTTCCATTCGGCAAGAATCTCGGCTTCGGCGAGGCCAACCGTGACCACAAACGGGAAGCCCTCGACCGCCCGAAAGATAAAGACACGTTGCACGCCATCCAGGCCGCCGGCCCGCCGGAAACTGCCGCTCGTTTCACCCGCCTGCAGGGCGGCCGGAATCGAACTATCGGTCAATTTTCCGCCCTGTCGATCCGGCAGTTTCGGGGCGCGGGCGAACAAGGTCATGTCGCGACTCCACAAGGCGATGACGCCATGCCGACCGACATCCAGCCCACGGTAATAATGTTCGAAATAATCGGCACGCAAGGTTGCAAATACGACGCCAGCAAAATTGCCTGCCCGGTCCTGCAGACGCCGGGCAAAAACGATCACGACATCATGCGTACTGCGGGAAACCAGGGGTGGCGAAATGACCAGATTGGCCGCCGGATCGTCACGCAGGCGAATGAAATAGGGACGGTCAGCGATATTGATACCACTCAGCACACCGCTCGCATCGTAGATATAACTCCCGTTGGTATCGGCAACGCGAAAACTGTGCACTTCAGGGATACGCGCCAGATAGTCCCGCATTCCATCTTCGATGCGTGCGCGCGGCACACGCTCCACAACCTCATACTGAAAGCGCTGCACGAAATCAGAGAGTTGATGGTCGACCTTGCCAGCCGTGCCCTGCAGATGGCTTTCGAGCAACTTGGTCAGGGTGTGGCCGACATGCTCGGCTGCATGCAACTCGCGCTCGCGCGATTGCTGCAGGTCGAGACCGACCCAGCCGAACAGGCCCAGGCACAGGGCCGTTACCAGCAATGCACCGAAACGCAAAGACCATTTCGCCGCCACCCCACCCCCTGATCTGTATTTGTTTAATTTAATTGTTCGTCACAGTTTAGCATGCGGAATACCGGCAAACCGGTATGCAAGCCCACCCGCCAAGGCCAACTAGTGCGACAATTTCGCGCTTTTTCCACCGCAAGTTTCTCTTAATGATTGCACACTATTTCCCGAACGGCCTGGCGCCTTACCTGATCGGCGGCCTGCTGATCGGTAGCGGCGTCGCGCTGCTGTTTCTCGGCACCGGCCGCCAGGGCGGCGTCAGTACCTTTTTCAGCGCCGTCTGGTCCTGGTTCAGTCGACATCCCTTCTTCCAGCAAGCCAGTCTGCGCGACAGCCGCCAGTGGCGCCTGCTCTACGCGCTCGGTCTGGTGCTCGGCGGCGCCCTCTACGCCGAACTTGGCCTGCCGCTCGCTGCCAGCCAGCTGCCAGCCTGGAAATTCGCCGTCGGCGGCCTGCTGATCGGTTTCGGCGCCCGCCAGGGCGGCGGCTGCACCTCCGGCCACGGTATCTGCGGCATGGCCTCACTGTCAGCCGGTTCCCTGCTCATGGTGCTCACCTTCCTCGGCACCGCCATCATCACCGCGCAAACCCTGAGTCACTTCGGAGTTGCGCCATGAAGCAGCGCCTGAACCAGATCGTCACCCTGGCCAGCGGCACCCTGTTCGGCTTCGGCCTCGCCTGGTCGACGATGATCCGGCCGGAGTCGGTACTCGCCTTCCTCAACTTCCAGGACCTCGGCCTGCTCCTCGTACTCGGCAGCGCTGTCGGTCTCAACCTGCTCGTCTTCCAGCTCGCGCCGCGCCTGCGCCAACGCGCCCTGCTCGGCGACGCCTTCCAGCAACGCCCATTCACACTGAACCGCCAGACCCTGAGCGGCGGCGTCCTGTTCGGACTGGGCTGGGGCCTGTGCGGCGTCTGCCCGGGACCGGCACTGGCCGGACTCGGCGCCGGCAACGGCGATCTGCTGATCGCGCTGGCCGGCATTCTTGCCGGCGCCTGGCTGCAAGGTCTTTGGGCCAGCCGCAGCGGCACGCCAGCCCCCTGATTACTGCGTTGCCGCCTTCTGCTTGATACAGCCGGCCAGGGCGGCATCCATCGTCGCCAGGTGGGTGGCAAACCACCCGGGCAGTGCCTGGGCATATTGGCGTGCGCTGACCAGTCGACCGGCCGCGACGCCGCGCGCAAAATGCGCCAGTTCGCCGAGCACGCGCAGATGCTCGCTGTTGTGCTCACCGATTGCCGGGAAGCGGCAGGCCTTCATCAGCTTGCCTTCGTGCTCGAAATGCAGCCGGGTATGTTCGTGCAGACGGGCAAAGAGGGCCGGGAATTCGGCATCCGGCGCACCCTGCAAGGCATCGGCCAGATCGACGAATTCCCGGTGGGTGGCGTCCATGTCCGCCACCCCGAGCGCAAAACGCTCATCCCACGGCATCAGACGGCGCCGTGCGTGATGCGCTTGGCGTTGTTGGTGGTCTTCATGGCTTCTTCGACCGTCGATTCCGGATACTTGAATTTTTCGGACTTGAGGGCTTCATAGACCGTAACGACCTTGTCAGCCGACGTCTGGCCCTTGAAGTCGCCCTTCTCCAGACCGACCATGTCGATCAGCTCATTCCAGGCCATGCCTTCGGTAAGCGGGATGAAGACGACGGTGGCGCCATTCACCGTGGTGATGAAGGCCTTGGGAATATTGATGGTGAACAGCACGACGATGGCGCCGGCCTTGAGATCGGCACCCAGAATTTCAGCCAGGAGCGGGAATTCCTGCAATTCGTCGAGCGAACCCGACAGCAGTTTCAGATCGTCACCCTCGGCAAGCAGCGCAGCCTGCTTGAGAACCGCAGCCGGCGGACCACGACGACCCTGGGCATCAGCCACTTCGCCCTCTTTCAGGATGAACTCGCCACGATAGGCGACGACGCCCGGCTTGGTGGCCGCTTCCTTGAAGTTGGAATTGAAAAAGAGGTGTTGGTAACGATCGAGCAGCATGTTTCTTCCTTGGTTGATTAAATAAGTTCAGGCGGGAACGGGGGCGCCGATGAAGTCAAAAATATCGGCATCGATGATTTCGAGACCGACCTTCTTGCAGAAGCGTTTTTCCTTGTCGGTCGGCGTCGCGATGAAGACCCAGCCGGCCGGCTGGGCGGCGGCGTAGATGAAGTCGGACATCACCATGCGTTCGGTGTCGCGGTTGAGGCGCAGCCCCATCAGCAGGTATTTCTTGCCCTTGCGCAGTTCCTTGACCTCGGGCGGAATCGAGAAGCCGCCCATCAGTTCGGTAATGAAATCGACGTAGTCGGCATCGGAAGCGATGTAGTTGGCTTCCGGCTTGGGCGTGCCCATCGGCTTGAACAGGATGGGCAGGGCCGGGTTGATCGCCTCGCTCTTCTGGTAGGCGGCACCGTCCCAGAGATAGAGCTTGTAGCGGAAATCGGTACCGCCGATGCGGGCAATGCCGACCACCAGGTTGTGCGGCACGCCGGCGTAGGAGTCCTGCAACTGCGTGTCGCGATTGATATCGACGACGTAATGCGGCGCGATCTCCTTCAGCCAGTCGTGGAAGGCGCCGCGCGTCCATTCCGTCTCGCCGTAGGTGCGGGTCAGGAACTTGGTGACGGCGCTGCGCCCGCGCTTCAGTTCGATGTTCATCGCGGCGCGCGGAAATTCGTACATCAGCTTGGGCGCCATCGGCTTGCCGCCGTTCATGGCGATGATCAGCGAGTCGCTGTCGGCCGGGATAGGCTCACCGGTCGCGACATTCCTGACGTCGGCGAGCACGCCCGAACCAATATAGGGAACGATGCTGCCGTCCTTGAGGCCGGCGAGCAGCTCGGCACGCAGTTCTGGGGTCATGTTTTTTCTCTGTCGTGGGGCTAGGGTAGATGCCCTCACGCAAAATCCACGCCCGACGCAGAACAACGCAGCCATGCGGCTTTGCGCGCCTCGCGCCGGGCCGTTGTCGGCTTTGCGACACGACATTCGGCGCACGATGCGACACGCCCGGTGCGACACTATGTCGCACTTGTGCCCAGAGAAAACTCGTTAGCATGCGAGCACTGCACCGGGGAGACCACCATGAACCAGAACCAGACCACCCAAAAAGAGCCGGAAATGGCCTCATTGCTGCTCGGCGCCGGTTTTGCGCTGGCATCGCTGATCATCCTGCCCGCCGTCGCCCAACGCATCGGCATGGGTTCGAGCCTGACCATCGCGCTGCGCGGCGCCCTGATGCGCGCCGCCAATCGTTTTTAATACCGGCTTTTTGACATAAGTGCTGTTTCCCGAAAGTATCCGAGGGCAGACTGTCGGCCTGCCCTTTTGCATTGCCCGCCATGAAAAAATACACCCTGATCGGCATTGCCCTGTTTCTCGCGCTTCTGCTCGGCGCCGCCCTCTTCCTGCGCGGCGGCGTTCCGGCCCGACCGGTCAACCTGCCGGCCGGCGGCGATTTCGTGCTGCAGACGGTCGACGGCCCCTTTGACACAAAAATGCTGCGCGGCAAGGTGCTGCTCGTCTATTTCGGCTACACGCATTGCCCGGACGTCTGCCCGGCCTCGCTGGCGGCCGGCGGCCAGGCGCTCAATGCGCTGACGCCGGAAGAGCGGGAGAAGGTTCGCCTGCTGATGATCTCGGTCGATCCCGAGCGCGACAGCCTGCAGCACCTCAAGGAATACACCGGCTTCTTCCATCCGCAGATGCTCGGCGCCACCGGTACACCGGCCGAAATCGCCAAAATTGCCGGCAGCTTCGGTGCCGGCTATGTCAAGCAGGCGGCCAAGGCCGACGGTTCCTATGCCGTCGATCACACGGTATCGACCTATGTCGTCGGGCCGGACGGCAAGCTGGCGGCCGTGCTCGATCTCGGCGTCCCGACCGACAAGCTGCTCGCCACCATCCGCCAATTGCTCTGATGTTGCGTCCCTCGACCTTCGCCGCCGTCCTGCTCGGCACCGCCGGGCTCGCCTTCGCGGTCAGCCTGCTCGATGCGGCGAGCCTCGGCGACGCCCGCCAGCCGGCACGCGATGAACGCCGCGCCCTGGTCGACAAGCTCGGCCTGACCGATCTTTCGCTATTCACCGAAGCCCGCTACACCCGCCATCCCTCGCAGGCCGACCTGCATTCCGCATTGCAGGACCATCCGGCCGCTTTCGACCATTTCCCGACCGGCTCGCTGCTCGCGCCGCCGCCTCACCTGACTGCCCCGTATGCATCCCTGGCTGGAAAAACAGCGTCACCTGATTGATTTCACGCTGGCCGCACTGGCCCGGCGCAAGGCGAAGAATATCGGCCTGCTCGCCGCCTATGCGCTGCTCGTCTTCGTGCTCGCCTCGCTCGCCTTGTTCACCCAGGCGCTGCGCAAGGAAGCCGGCTTCGTGCTCGCCGCTTCGCCGGAAGTCATCGTCCAGCGCATGGTGGCCGGCCGGCATGACCTGATCCCGCCCGGCTACCTCGACAAGATCGGCCGCCTGCGCGGCGTGCAGAAGCAGGAAGGCCGGCTCTGGGGCTATTACTACGACCCGGTGGTGAGCGCCAACTACACCTTCATGGCCCGTCCGGCCGAGGAAGTGGCGAGCGGCAGCATCATGCTCGGCGCGACACTGGCGCGGGCGCGCGGCCTGCAGCCGGGCAACCTGATTTCCTTCCGTTCCTATGCCGGCAAGCTGTTCAGCTTCAAGGTCGCCGCCCTGCTCTCGCCCGATTCCGAACTGCTCGCAGCCGACCTCGTGCTGCTCTCGGAAGACGATTTCCGCGCCTTCTTCGACTACCCGGCCGGCCACTACACCGACATCGCGCTGTCGGTGGCCAATCCGCAGGAAGTGCGCAACATCGCCGCCAAACTCGCCAATGCGCTGCCCGACTCGCGCCCCATCCTGCGCGAGGAAGTGCTGCGCACCTACCAGAGCATTTTCGACTGGCGCGAAGGCATCGTGCTCACCGTGCTGGCCGGCGCCATCCTGGCCTTCGCGCTGCTCGCCTGGGACAAGGCGTCCGGGCTGTCGGCCGAGGAGAAGCGCGAGATCGGCATCCTCAAGGCCATCGGCTGGGAAACCGGCGACGTCATCCGCATGAAGCTGTGGGAAGGCGTCCTCGTTTCGCTGACCGCCTTCCTGCTCGGCTTCGTCGCCGCCTACATCCATGTCTTCTATTTCGGCGCGGCGATTTTCAAGCCGGTGCTGCAGGGCTGGGCCGTACTCTACCCGAGCTTCACGCTGGTCCCGGCGGTCGACGGCCTGCAGATCGCCACTTTGGCCTTCTTCACCATCTTCCCCTACAGCGCCGCCGTGCTCGTGCCGATCTGGCGCGCCGCGACGACCGATCCCGACGCGGTGATGAGATAAAGCCATGATCGAACTTTCCGCCGTCAAGAAGGCCTTCAACCAGGGCCGACCCAATGAATACTGGGCGCTGCATGGCATCGACCTGGCCATCGAGGCCGGTCGCGTCACCGCCCTGCGCGGCCCGAGCGGTTCCGGCAAAACGACGCTGCTGACGCTGATCGGCTGCCTGGCGCGGCCGACCAGCGGCCGCGTCCGCCTTCGGGGCGAGGACATTTCCGGCCTGCCGGAACGTTTCCTGACCGAAATCCGCCGCCAGACCTTCGGTTTCATCTTCCAGCAATTCAATTTGATCAAGGGCCTGTCGGCGCTGGAAAACGTCATCCTGCCGGCCTTCCCGACCGGCCGGCCGCGCCCCGAACTGGTCGAAAAAGCCGAGCAACTGTTCGACCAGCTCAAGCTCGGCCACCGCGCCACGGCCAAGGTCGAATGGCTGTCCGGCGGCGAACAGCAGCGCGTCGCCATCGCCCGCGCCCTGATCAACGATCCGGCGGTGATCATCGCCGACGAGCCGACGGCCAATCTCGACACGGCGCTGGCGAAGGAATTCATGGCCATCCTCGAAAGCTTCACGGCGGCCGGCAAGACGGTATTGCTGACCAGCCACGACCCGCTGGTCGTCGAATCGAGCGCCGTGCATCGCGTCGTCGGCATGCGCGACGGCCGACTGGTCGACGCGTAAAAAACATGCTTTTTCAGCCGGCCATCATCGCCCTGCTGCTCGCCTCCGGCCTCGCCGTACTCATGCTGGCGGCTGCCGCACCGTTTGCCGTGCAGGTCATCCGGCGCTGGGACATCGCCAGCGGCTCGGAGCTGCAACTGGCGCTGGAACGCCGCACCTACCTGTTCTCGACGCTGCTCGGTTTCGTCTTCGCGGCCCAGCTCGGCGCGCTGCTGCTTTTCGTGTTCACCGCCGACCGCCTGAGCGTGATGTTCGTCGGCGCGATGTGCGCGGTCGGCACGCTCAACGTCAATGGCTACGGCTTTCCTTCGCTGCTCACCCAGATCGGCGTCTTCTTTCTGGCCGCGATGTGGCTGACCATCAACCATGCCGACAGCCAGGCCCGCGACTACCCGCTGGTCCGTCTCAAGTATGGCCTGCTGCTCGTCCTGCTGCCGCTGCTGGCCGGCAGTTTCTGGCTGGAATTGCAATATTTCCGCGGGCTCAAGGCCAATGTGATCACCTCCTGCTGCGGCAGCCTGTTCTCCGGCGAAGCGAAAACCATCGCCGGCGAGGCCTCGGGCATGGCTGCACAGCCGGCCATTGTGCTGTTCTACGCCGCGTTGACCGCTGCGGTCACGGTCGCCCTCGTCCATTGGCGGCGTGCCGGCCGGGCCAGCGGCTACATCCTGGCGGCGACCAGCGGCGGCGCCTTCGTTGCGGCCATCACCGGCATTCTCTCCTTCGTCTCGCTCTACATCTACGAGCATCCGCATCACCACTGCCCGTTCTGCATCCTCAAGCCGGAATACGATTACCAGGGCTACGCGCTCTACCTGCCGCTCTTCGTCGCCACCGCGGCCGGCCTCGGCGCCGGGGCACTGCAGCCCTTCGCCAGGATTCCCAGCCTGGCCGCCAGCCTGCCGCGACTTTCGGCGCGCCTGGCCGCCGTCGCCGCCGGCGGATTTACCCTCTTCGCTGCGCTGGCCACCTGGTTCGTGCTGGCTTCCAATCTGATCCTCATCGAACACTGACATGCGCCTGCTGCTCGCCGCCCTGTTTTTCTCCTTCTTTCTCAGCGCCTGCGGCGACGACGCCGCCGTCAAGCTCAACACCGGCGATGCCGCGCCCGCCTTTTCGGCGCCGGCGCTCGACGGCCGCCAGCACGACTTCCCCGCCGGCTTCGCCGGGCAGCCGCTGGTCATCCGCTTCTGGGCTGACTGGTGCAAGTATTGCGCCGGCGAAATGCAGGCCATCGAGGAGGTTTACCGCCGTCACCCCGGCCAGATCAAGGTCGTGGCGATCAACGCCGGCCAGGACAAGGCGACGGTCGAGGCCTTCATCAAGAAGATAGGCGTCAGCTACCCGGCACTGCTCGACGAAAGCTCGGCCATTGCGCGCCGCTACGGCGTCGTCGGCCTGCCGACCACTTATTTTGTCGATGGGCAAGGCATCGTCCGCGCCAAGATCGTCGGCGAGGCCGATGCCGCCACTTTCGAGCGCCAGGCGCTGGCGCTGCTGCGATGAGCGAAGCCCGCCCCTGCGACCTGTGCGGCCTTGAGGTCGGCGCCAAACCCTTCCCGCTGGCCACGGCGGAGCGCGAATTGCAGTTCTGCTGCGAAGGCTGTCGCGGCATCTACGAGATGCTGCATGACATTCAACCGCCAGCAGCCCAGAATGGCGGCAAACCGCCCCCGAATTCCTGAAAGGACAGAATCATGATGAGCGAAGAAATGCTGAAGAAAATGCCGCATGTAATGAGCACGGCCGGCCACATGCTGGCCCAGCCCGTCGCCAAGGGCGCCGCCCTGGCCGCCGGCGGTTTTGCGGCCGGGCGCAGCCTGCTCGGTTTCAGCCTGCTGCGCAATCCGCTGACCCTGCTCGCAGCCGGCGTTGCGGCGGGCGTCGCGGCCGGTTTCCTGGCCCACAAGTACCAGAAGGAAATCATCGACGGCCTGTCGAAAGCGAGCGGCATGGGCAAGGACTTCGCGCTGCACCAGAAGGAAAACCTCGCCGACCTCATGGCCGAGGCCAGCGAAGCGCCGGCCCCCAAGGCAGCTGACAGCGACACCCCGGCCGCGTAAGGGAGACGACGCATGAGCACCGCCGACGAACTGGCCCGGCGCATCCAGGTGGTGCATCGCGCCGCCGGCTACCTGCGCCTGGAACTGCCGGCCGAACTGTGCGGCCCCGCCGCGGCCACCGCCATCGAAAACGGCCTGCTGGCCCTGCCCGGCGTCAGCCTGGCCACGGTCGACCGGCCCTGGCAGCGCCTTTCGGTGCGCCACGACACGGCCGTGAGCACGGCGCCGCAAATCGCCCGCCACCTGTTCGGCCTGTTGCCCGACCTGCCGCTTGAGGCGCCCGCCGCCGAAACGCCGGCAGAAAGTCCGGAAAACGCCCCGGCTGCAGCGACGCCCTTCGGCCTGCAGCCGCTGCTCGACCGCCTGCAGCAATTGCTCGGCCTCGCCGAGCCGGCCCCCGACGGCAGCCTGCAGGCCCGCCTGCAACCGGTGCTGGCCAGCGCCCTGACCGAGAAGGCGATCTACAACTTCCTCAACGACCTGGTCGCCTTCTACCTCGTCAAGACGCACTGGGAGCTGATCAGCAAGCGCTGGATCAAGACGCCGCTGGCCTACAGCAATGCCTGGATGACGGTCTTCTACCTCGTCTTCCTGCTCGTCCGCTATCGCAAGAGCAACGCCGGCAAATGAAGCATTTCAAGGTCGTGCACCGCCTGGCGCGCCGCATCCGCGTGCTGGCCCCGGCGCTGGAAAAGGAACAGGAGCGCTGTTACATCCTGGAAATCCTGCTGCGCAAGCATCCGGCGGTGAGCGACGTCAGCCTGGTGCCGGAGATCGGCTCGCTGACCATCCGTTACGACCCGGCCGTACTGCCCGAAGCGCGCCTGCTGGCGACGCTCGACGCCGTGCTCGGCAACCTGCTGGCCGCACCGCGTGCACCGCAGGCACCGCTCGCGCCGGTCGAGGGGCCAGTGCAGGAATGTTCGCTGGCCGTCGAAGGCATGAGCTGCGCCTCCTGCGCCCTGCTCATCGAGATGAAGCTCAAGCGCGACCCGCGCGTGCGCTCGGCCACCGTCAATTTCGCCTCGGCGACGCTGGCCGTGTTCGGCGTCATCGACCGCGACGGCATCGCCGAACTGGTCCGCCGCCTCGGCTATGAAGCGCGGCCGATGGATACCCTGAGCCAGCGCCGCCTGCTCGTCGAACGCGAAAAGGAACGCATCGCGGAAGCCAAAAAGCGTTTCGTGCAGGCCGCCCTCCTGACCGTGCCGGTCATGCTTTCCGGCATGGCCATGCACCGCTCGCCGCTGCTGCGCGTCGTCGAATTCGGGCTGTCGACCGCCATCCTGTTCGGCAGCAGCAACAGCATTTTCCGCAAGGCCTGGGCGCTGGCCCGCCAGGGCGAGGCCAACATGGACACGCTGATCGCCGGCGGCGCCGGCGCCGCCTGGGCCTACAGCATTCCCGGCGTGTTCCGGATGCACCACCACGTCTATTTCGAGTCGGCCGCCGGCATCTGCACCTTCGTGCTGCTCGGCCGCTATCTCGAAGAACGCGCCAAGGGCAAGGCCGGCGAGGCGATCCGCAAGCTCATCGAATTGCAGCCGGCCACGGCGCTGCGCATCGAAGCCGACGGCAGCGAGTTCGAGGTCGATATCGACGCCGTGCAGATCGGCGACACGCTGCGCGTCCGGGCCGGCGACAAGATCCCCACCGATGGCCGCGTGCTGGCCGGCAGCTCGACCGTCGACGAAGCCATGCTCACCGGCGAATCGCTGCCGGTCGCAAAAACGCCCGGCGACAAGGTGGTCGGCGGCTGCCTGAACGGCAACGGCAGTTTCACCATGACGGTCACCGCCATCGGCGCCGACACCGTGCTCTCCGGCATCGTCAAGCTGGTCGACCAGGCGCAGGGCAGCAAATTGCCGGTGCAGAAACTCGCCGACCGCATTTCGGCGCGCTTCGTGCCGGCGGTGGGCGGCATCGCCGCGCTGACCTTCGGCGGCTGGGCGCTGGCCGGCCATCCGGTGGCGCACGCCCTGGCCCATTCTGTCGCCGTGCTGCTCATCGCCTGCCCCTGCGCGCTGGGCCTCGCGACGCCGACGGCGATCATGGTCGGCACCGGCCAGGCCGCCAGGCGCGGCATCTACATCCGCCACGGCGAAGCACTCGAAACCGCGGCGCAACTGAGCACCCTGGTTTTCGACAAGACCGGCACGATCACCGAAGGCAAGCCGGTGGTCACCGACAGCTTCCTGCTGCCCGGCCAGGATGCGGCCGAACTCGCCGCCCTGCTCGGCGCCGCCGAAGCCGGTTCCGAACATTTCCTGGCGCGCGCCCTGGCCGACTGGTGCCGGCCGCGCACGCAGCGCCCGGCCGTCTGCAGCGAATTTCGCGCGGAACCGGGACGCGGCGTGATCGCCTGCGTCGACGGCAACGCCATCGTCGCCGGCAACGCCCTGCTCCTCGAAGAAAACGCCATCGCCAGCGGCCCGCTCGCCAGCGAGGCCGAACGCCTCGCCGAACAGGGCAAGACGCCGGTTTTCCTGGCGGTCGACGGCGTCGCCGTGGCCCTTTTCGCGATTGCCGACCAGGCACGTCCGGGCGCCCGCGAAGCCATCGCCCTGCTGCATCGGCTCGGCCTCAAGACGGTAATGGCGACCGGCGACCTTGAAGCCGTGGCCCGTCACGTCGCCCGCGAAGTCGGCATCGACGAAGTCGTCGCGCGCGCCACGCCGGCCGACAAGCTCGCCCTGATCCGCCGCCTGCAAGCCGAAGGCGGCAAGGTCGGCATGATCGGCGACGGCATCAACGACGCCCCGGCCCTGGCCGCGGCCGACGTCGGCTTCGCCATCGGCGGCGGCGCCGACATCGCCGTCGAGGCCGCCGACATCACGCTGGTCGGCGGCGACATCGCCCGCGTCGCGGCCGGCATCGAACTCTCCCGGCGCACCATGGCGATCATCCGCCAGAACCTGTTCTGGGCGCTCGGCTACAACGTCGTCGCCATCCCCGTCGCCGCCGCCGGCCGCCTCAACCCGATGATCGCGGCTGCGGCCATGGGCCTGAGTTCGGTATCGGTGGTGAGCAATTCGCTGCGTTTGCAGCGCGCCTGAAACGCCGACCGGTCGACTGCCGGAAAAACACGATTTTCAGGCAGTCGACCGGTCGGCAAACAAAATGGCCGGGCGCGAACAGTGACCTGATCGCGTCCGGCCATTTAGCTGCTCAGCTGCCGCCCTTGCGCAGCAGGCGTTCGCGGTCGTTGGCGTAGCGTCGGACCAGGCTGTTTGCCGTCTCGTCAAACGACGCCGCAATCGCCGTCGCAAAGCTGCCGATCTCGCCGCCATAGGTCAGTTGTGCCTGCAGCGCCGCCTCCCGACTGGCGAAGGCAACCTTGCTGACCGGCGTCATCACGCCGCGCAGATCGCTACCGATCAGGTAGGTCGCCGACGCCGCCTCGACCAGTTGTTTGGGCTCAGCGGTCGACGCGTAATCGGGCGCATAGATCGCCCGGAAGCCGCGCCGCCGCTCGCGCAACATGCACTCGGCGGCGCAATGCACGGAACAGGTGCCCTGCGCCGCACCGTCGCCGTAATGCAGCAGGTGGCGCGCGTAGTGGAACTTGCGCCGGTCCATGTTGCAGATGACGCAGCGCGGGTACTTCTCCAGCTCATTGACCAGCGGCTCCGGGTCACCGGCACCTCGATCCATCTCGGCCATCACCCGGCTGCCGCCAGCCAGAAGCAACGCCCCCAACAATACATTTCTTCTTTTCATCGCAATTTCCTCAAGTCATAACGCCGCATGCGCCAAGCAATCAAAACCGATAGCCGATTTCCAGCCAGAATTGACGGCCGTATTCGTAAAGCCCGCCCAGGCTGGTGCCGTTGTCGTACATGGCAACTTTTCGGTCCAGCACGTTGTTGATCGACACCGTGGTATAGGCTTCCTGCTTGGCGATACCGGTCGGAATCGACCACGTAGCGCTCAAGTCCCAGACCATGGCGCCGCCGAAATGGCGCTTGGCGTAATCCGTGATATTCGAACCGTTGTAACTGTAGCTACCGACCGAGACGACCTGGTCATAACCCGCGCGATAGCGCAGGAAGTTGCCAATCCTGACGCGCGCCGCCGGAATCTCGGTGTTCAGCAACAGGCGTGCCGTCCATGGGCGAATGTAGTTATCCACCGGCTTGTCGGACCAGGGCATCACCGTGCCGTTATAGCGGATCATCCGGGCCAGGCCGTTGCTGTCCAGGGTCTCGCCATAGCTCAGGTGCGATGCCGTGACTTGCGTCTGGTCAAGCACGAACATCGCTTCCGTGCTCGTGCCGGCGAATTTCCAGGGCGTGGTATTGGTGACGGTCAGCGACAAGGTATCCGCATCGCTCTTCCCGTCGTTGCTGAAGTAGTAGAGCAGATTGCCCGAGCCACCCGGATCGGTCACCGTCTGCGTCGCAACCTGCTTGCGCCCCTTGCGGTTCACCCATTTTGCTGTCCATGAGAAACCTCCCCATTGCTGCCGCAGGGAAAGCATCGCTTCGTCGTCATAGGGATTTTCCAGAGGACGGGCGCGATCCCGGTCAAAGACATTGCTGCTATATACCCAAGGTGACGCCATGCTGGCCCGGGTTTCGTAATACAGCAGGCCACGCCGGCCGGCGGTCAGCTGGTAGGCAAACAGCGGGTAGCTGTAATAGCGATTCAAGCCAGCCTCGAACTGCGTGCGCTTGTCGCCAAAGACATCCCAGAATGCAGCCAGACGCGGCGCCAGACCCGATTTGGTGGACAAGTCGTCGTTCTGGTAACGCAAGCCAAGGCGCAAACGCACATCGCCCCGCTGGATTTCGTCCTGCATGAACAGCGCCCGGCGATAGCCTTCCGCCTCGATCCGCCCGGCGCGGTAGGTCGCGCGTTGCGACAGGAATTGTCCGCTCCAGGTCGGCTGGTTGTAGGGCGCCGACAACGAACAGGTCGTAAAGTCGGCGACACCGTCAGGGCCGATGCACGAATTGGTGTCCTTGGGTTTCTCGTAATAGGAAAAGCTGCTTTCCCGCTCGTAATAGGCTTCGGTTTTCGAGAGTTCGAGGCCGGCCTGGAACTGGTGCCGGAAATTGCCCAGTTGCAGCGCATTCCAGTCGAACTTGCCGAAATAGGTAGCCGTCCGCTCCCTCTGGTTTTGCGGCCCGCGGCCGCCTTCGACGGCATTCGATCCGGCTGCGGCCCAGTTCTTTTCCGGCGAGGCAAGCCACCATTTGGAGGACGTTGCATCCTCGTTGCCGCGCGAGCCTTCGACTTCGGTCCAGGAGACGCGCTGGGTCAGTGTTCCCTTGTCCAGACGCCAGGCCATCCCAAGATTGGCGCCCATGCCGCCGGTCCGGTTGGTCCACCCCGAGTTTTGCCAGGTATTCATGTAGCGCCGGTCCTCGCCCGGCGCATAAGTTAAGGACATATCCAGATCAATATCGCTCACCGGATGCCAGAAACCGCGAACGAAGAAATTTTCCAGCTTGCGGGTTTCCGTCAGATTGTTCTGCGGGCTGGCGGCACCGCCTCCCTGGTAGCTCTGCAGGGGAATGCTCGATTCGGTCTGGACAAAACTGCCGATCAAACCGCTGTTCTCGGTCGGCTTGCCTTCCAGCGCAAGGCGCCAGCTTTGCTTGGTGAATTTGGGCTGACCGAGAAAGCTGTCACTGGAATTCTGATAAGCATCCTTGTAACGCTCATCGACATAGGCATGCATCCACGAGGAACGGGTCGTCTGGTACGACAGCTGACCGCCGAACGCCCGTTTCGGCTCACAGGTTTTCGCCTCGACCACACCGCCGGTAAAACCGCCGAACTCGACCGGCACATTGGCATCACGCACCACGATGTCGCACACCAGGCTGGAGTCGATATTCATGCCGAAGGCGCTGCCCGAGAGCATGTGCGGCATATTCTCGGTTTTCGTCGCCGGATCGAGATGGTTGCTGATCCCCATACCGTCCAGCATGTAGGAGTTCTGGTAAAACTTGGCGCCGTTGATGCTGATATCGGCCGGCGCGATTTCCCCACCCTTGGCTGACTGCAGAACCTTGGAATCGAACTGCACGTTCGGATGGATTTTGAGCAGGCTGGTAATGTCGCCGTTGCCTCGCGGCAAGGCCTCGATTACCCGCCGATCAAGGTGTTCTTCGCCGGCTGAAAGCGGCATGGCTGCAGCCGTTACCAGCACCTCTGGCAACTCCCTTTCACCGCTGGCCGCGGCCCGTTTCTGCACGACAAAGGTTCCCTTGCCCGTACTGGCAAAGCTGAAGCCGCTGCCTTCGAGCAACTGGCGCAAGGCCGCTTCGGGAGAGAGATTGCCGTGCAGGGCCGATGCGCGCGCGCCCTTGAGTTCATCGGCGTTGAACAGCAGCTGGATACCGCTCTGGCTGGCCAGTGCGGTCAGGGCAGCGGCCAGCGGCTGGGCGGGAATGTCGAGTGCTTTGGCCTGGGCGAGAACGCCGCCGGAATGGATGGCGGCGACGAGCAGCGCCAGGCGTAGTGGTTTGTGCATGTTTGGAACCCCTGTTACGTTGTTTTCAAGCGGACCTGCAGGTCCTGTATGACTTGAGACGTAAAACGGGGCAGCACCCTGACAAGGATCTGTAAATATTTTTCAGCGCCGGCGCAACTGCGTTGTCTCGGCCTTTTCCTCGACGCGCAGCGGCAGCAGGACGGTCAGGGCCTTGAGCAGGCCGGCCCGGTCGGTCCGGTCGAAGACGCCGCTGACCCGGTAGTTCTCCAGGCCGGCCCCGCCCAGGCTGAGCGGGCGCGCATGCTGGCGGTTGATCTGGCGCACGACTTCGCCGAGCGAGGCATCCTCGAAAATCCAGCGTTCCTGCTGCCAGACACCGACATTCAGGGGATTGACGACGCGGCTGGCAGCGATTTCCCCGGCCTGGTAAGTGGCTTGTTCGCCGCCCTCCAGCCGGCGCTTGCGGCCGTCGGCCAGGCGGATCTCGACCGCGCCTTCGGCGACCGCGACGCTGACCTTCCCCTCGTCCTGCAACACATTGAAGGTGGTACCGATGTCGCGCAAGCTGCCGCCGGCCGCCTGCACTTCGAATGGCCGCCAGCCGGGCGCGACCTTGAACAGCGCCTGGCCGTGCAGCAATTCGATGCGCCGCCGCCAGGGCGTGTACTCGACGCGCAGTTCGCTGGCCGCATCGAGTTCAACCTGCGAGCCGTCGTCCAGCACCAGGTGCCGGACTTCGCCGATTTTGCTGCTTTCCGGGCGGTCGACCGTCTGGGTGTGGTAAATCATCCCCAGGGCGAGCGCGGCGACGATGGCCAGCGCGCCGCCGGTCCGCCGCTTCCGGCGCGGCCGGGCGACGCTGTCGAGCGCGCCCCAGAGTTTCTCGAAATTGCCGTATTCGCGCCGATGCAGCTCGGAAGCCCCGAGCCAGCGCCGGAAATGTTGCTCTGCGTGCGCGTCGACCGCTGGCGAACGCATCCGCACGAACCAGGTCGCCGCCTCTTCGGCCAGACGTTCGGCCGCGCCGTGCCCGGCCGGCTCGCCGCTGTCCGCCTCCGGCCTCATGCCGGCATGACCTGCAGACGCAGCGCAAGCAGCGCCCGGACCAGATGTTTCTCGATGGCATTGAGCGTGACCCGGTATTCCTGCGCCAGCCTCGCCTGCGGCACGCCGTCGAACTTGTGGCGGATGAAGACTTCGCGGCATTTCGGCGGCAAGGCATCGATGGCGCGGCGCAGGCGCTCGACTTCCTGACGGGCGATGGCGAAGCGCTCCGGCGACGGGTAATCGGAAACCAGGTCGGCGCACTCTTCGATATCGACCCAATGCGCCGCCGGGTTGGCGCGGCCATGATCGATGGCTAGGTTGCCGGCAATCCGGAAGAGGAAGGCGCGCGGGTTATCGACCGGGCGCTGCGGCGCGGCGAGCAGGTAGCGCACGAAGACTTCCTGCGCCAGTTCGGTCGCCACCTCGACGCAGGACAGCCGCCGGGTCAGGAAGCGGCGGATTTCTCCGATGTGGTCGATGTACAGGGAGGCAATCGCGCTGGGCATGGCGTACGCGGGAAACTGGCAGGCTCGAAATCGGGAAGCCGCGATTTTAGGCGGCGCCGGGCGCTCGCCCCCGCGACATATCGCCGCAGCGCGGCCAGCCGGGCTTGGCCCGGCCGCGGGCAATCGGCCGGTTTGCTACACTGCGCGCACTCTCACCCGCCGCCCGCCCATGGACCACAGCCACGCCCACGGCCTCGCCGTTTTTTCCTACAGCCTCGCCTTCGTGACCGGTCTGCTCGGCAGCGGCCATTGCCTGGGCATGTGCGGCGGCCTGGTTTCGGCGTTCTTCATGCGCCTGCAGGCCCGCGGCATCTGGCCCTACCTCGCCTACCACGGCGCCCGCCTCGGCGTTTACGCCAGCGTCGGGCTGATCGCTGCCGGACTCGGCGCCGTACTGGTGCAGACCGGCAGTTTCGGCAAGTGGCAGGGCGTGTTGCAGATCGTCGCCGGTCTCGTCGTCATCCTGCTCGGCCTCGACCTGCTCGGCGTCTCGCCACTGCGCAACAGCGTCGGTTTCGCGCCGCTCGCCTGGCTGCGCCGGCAGTTCGGGCTGGCCACCGAGAAGGGGCCGCTGCTCGGCGCAGCGATCGGCGGCGCCATCAACGGCCTGATGCCGTGTTCGATGACCATGGCCATGGCGGTCAAGGCGACGACGGCGCCCTCCGTCCTCGAAGGCGGCCTGCTCATGCTCGCCTTCGGCGCCGGCACGCTGCCCGCCATGCTCTCGGCCTCCGTGCTGTTCGGCAAGCTCGGCCCCAAGGTGCGCGGCTGGCTGCTCAAAGGGGCGGCACTCTTCGTCATCGCGCTCGGCATCTCGACGCTGTGGCAGGGCATCGACTACTACCTGGTGATGCGCAAACTGCTCGGCTGACTGCGACAATATGCCGCACAGCCACTCCATAATCCGCCGCTAACATAGCCGCTCCGTTTGTCGAACCGAGGGAGCACAACAATGAATCGCCGCGATCTTCTGAAAATTTCCGCCCTGGCCGGTCTCGCTACCGTTTCTGCCGGCGCCGCCGCTGCCGAAACGGCCTGCAGCACCGACGGCACGCCGAACCAGTTCATCCCGAAAAAAGCCGCCGATGCCAAGCCGCTCGACAACGAACTGGAGAAGTACGCCAAGTGCCCCTACTGCGGCATGGATCGCAAGGAACACAACCGCACCCGCATGCTTGTTCAGTACTCGGATGACCTGGTCGACGGCGTCTGCTCCATTCACTGCCTGGCGCTGAGCCTGGGCCTCAACATCGACCGCGAACCGAAAGTGATTTATGGCCCGGATTACGCGTCTACCGTCGAGCCGCGCCCCTTGCTGCCGGTCGATCAGCTGACCTACCTGATCGGCGCCGACCTCAAGCACGCGATGACCAAGCGCAGCAAGCACTCCTTCGCCAGTGCCGATGTCGCCAAGGAATTCCAGGCCAAGCACGGCGGCACCCTGGCCAAGTTCGACGACGCACTGCGCGAGTCCTATCTCGACATGGCCGCCGACGCCAACATGGTCCGCAAGAACCGCGCCGAGCGCCGTCGCCGCGCTGCCGAGCAGAAGCAGGGCTGATGCTGCGCCGCGCCTTTCTCGGCTTCTGCCTGGGCCTCTGGGTAAGCCTTGCGCTCGCCCAGAGCGTGCCCAAACCGGGCGCCAAAGACCTCTGCCCGGTGTGCGGCATGATCGTCTCGAAATACCCGAACTGGGTCGCCGTCGTCACCTGGAAGGATGGTCACAGCCATTTCTTCGACGGTGCCAAGGACATGTTCAAGTTCCTGCACGACCTGAAGAAATACGCGCCGGGCCACCGCAAGGAGGACATCGCCGGCATCTGGGTCACCGATTTCTACAATCTGGAACGGATGGATGCACGCCAGGCCTTGTTCGTCACCGGCTCCGACGTGCTCGGCCCGATGGGCCACGAGTTCGTGCCGCTCGCCAACCAGGCCGATGCCGACGACTTCCTCAAGGATCACAAGGGACGCCGGATCTACACCTTCAAGCAGATCGGCCCGACCCTGCCCGAACGCCTCGACAACGGCAAGTTCGACTGAACCGGTCGACTGCCCGAAAACGGGAAAAATGCCCGATTGTTTCTTGCCGGCATGCGATCAAACGCTCGTATTGATCACTTGGCGACCCCTGCCGACCGTAAAAACTTCACTCCCGGGCTGACACGGACACATCATGTGGCAGATAATTC
This sequence comes from Quatrionicoccus australiensis, assembly GCF_020510525.1. Taxonomy (NCBI): domain Bacteria; kingdom Pseudomonadati; phylum Pseudomonadota; class Betaproteobacteria; order Rhodocyclales; family Azonexaceae; genus Quatrionicoccus; species Quatrionicoccus australiensis. The sequence continues at coordinate 995,259 of NZ_CP075188.1, read as the reverse complement.
GCCGCTGGTCGAAGCTTTCACTTTCGGGAGAAATCGCATGCCGAAGAAACTGTCCTGGAATCAAAATTACAGCGTCGGCGAACCGACGCTTGATGCCCAGCATCAGAAGCTGCTGCGCTTGTGCAATCGTTTATCCACGTGCCCGGCGGACAACGGCGCGACCGCCAACAAGCTGTTCTTCGAAATCCTCGCCGACCTTTCGGCCTACGCCCGCGAGCATTTCGCTACCGAAGAGTCGATACTCCGCGCCTGCAAATATCCCCGCCTGGCCACCCAGGAAGCAGACCATGCCGAATACGAAAGGCATGTGAACGCGTTTCTCAAGGCCGCCGAAACCGGCATGCCGGACAAGTCGGAGTTGCAGAAACTCCTGTCGAGCTGGTGGAAAGACCATATCCTGATTTCCGACATGGATTACCGGAATCACGTCATGGCCTTCAATCAGGCCGCGCAACCGGCCCGGGCGCCGCTTTCCGCACCGCAGCTTGCAGCCCTGCGCAAAAAGACCGGACTGAGCCAGGAACAGTTCTGGGGCAGGATAGGCGTTCCCCGCTCGTCAGGCTCACGCTACGAAGCCGGAAGCGCCATGCCGGACGCCATCCGCTTGTTGCTGCAGCTGGCCTATGGCAATGCGGATGAAGCGCAAACCTTGTTCGCCAGCCTGCGCAAGACAGCCGGCTAGGACGACAGACCGGGGCGCTTGCCGGCCCCGGCCGACAAGCCAGGCCTGCGGCACGCCGGCCGGAAATCAGATTGTCGACAAACTGACATCGACCACGCCGCCGATCACCAGGAACTCGTCTTCACCCTGCAGCACGCCGGGCAGCAAGCCGCAGTGGAAGAAAATCTTGGTCAGCGGGATGTCGACCGCCATGATGTAGTCGCCAAATTCGCAAGCGCGGTCGCGACTGCAGGTAAATGAACTGAGATTGTTGAGCAGGATGGTCTGGCGGCCACCCTTGCCCTTGGCCAGTACCTCGTGCTCGCCGACCCGGTTGATGCCGCGGTACAGCGTCACGTGCTGCGCGCCCTGATGGCGCAGCGCCAGTTCCCGCTGGCAGAAGGAATAGACCAGGTCGAACTGCGACTCCAGCGCATTGGTGCCATACAGGCCCTGTGAACGCATTTCCTGGTAGCGGCGATAGCCCTCGCCACTCGGGTCGCGCAAGGGCTCGCCGTGATAGCGCGGCATCAGGCCGAAACGCGATTCCACCCACCCCTTGAGCACGGCGCCCTCGCGGCTGTCGGAATCAAAACTCCAGCCGCGGATCATCCGGATGTAATTGGCCTTGGCCCGATTGCTGGCATGCCCGGTGTAGCCCATCTCCTCCAGCCATTCAAGCTGGAAACGCACGGTCAGGTAATCGCGAAAGACTTCCGCCGCCGTGCCGGGGGCCGCGGCGGCAAGACGGCGAAAAAGGTCGGCATGCAGTTCGGCGACGCCATCGATCAGGAGCGGACTGGGATATTGCTGGTAGGTCAGCCCCCCGAGCACGACGGCCGGCAGGTTGCAGCGGTTGATCGGCAGGCGCGCCTCGGCCGACAGGGCCGGGCCGCTTCGCAACGAATCAGACAGGAGACTGGCGTCTCCTGAACCGGGTTTTGTCTCGCTGACGCTCGACGCGTTGTGCGTTGCCCCGATGGGAAAGCCGGGACTGCCGCGCAACGGATCAGATAGGAGACTGGCGTCTCCTGAACCGGGTTTTGTCTCGCTGGCGCTCGACGCGTTGTGCCTTGCCCCGATCTGAAACCCGGGGCTGCCGCGCAACGAATCAGGTAGGAGACTGGCGTCTCCTGAGCCGGGTTTTGTCTCGCTGGCGCTCGACGCGTTGTGCGTTGCCCCGATCGGAAATCCGGGACTGCCGCGCAACGGATCAGGTAGGAGACTGGCGTCTCCTGAGCCGGGTTTTGTCTCGCTGGCGCTCGACGCGTTGTCGTCACCCCTACAAAGCGTGGGGGAATTGTCGGATGTTACCGCTTCACCCCGAGCCGGCTCTTTTTCTATTTTCATTTAATAATCAGCTGCTTAGATTGTTTTCGTCGACCTGGCACGCTACGTGCAGAAGGGATGGTGCGACTCATCAATGATTTCTTCGCAACTCGACTGACAGATCAAGGAGATTACACCATGGCAAAACTGCGTCAATGCGCCATCTACGGCAAAGGCGGCATCGGCAAGTCCACCACCACCCAGAATCTGGTGGCTGCACTCGCTGAATCCGGCAAGAAAGTAATGATTGTGGGTTGCGACCCGAAGGCCGACTCGACCCGCCTCATCCTCCACTCCAAGGCTCAAACCACCGTCATGCACCTGGCTGCTGAAGCCGGCTCCGTGGAAGACCTGGAACTCGAAGACGTCATGTCCATCGGTTTCGGTGGCGTCAAGTGCGTCGAATCCGGTGGCCCGGAACCCGGCGTCGGCTGTGCCGGCCGCGGCGTTATCACCGCCATCAACTTCCTTGAAGAAGAAGGCGCTTACGACGACGAACTCGACTTCGTGTTCTACGACGTTCTCGGTGACGTGGTCTGCGGTGGCTTCGCCATGCCGATTCGCGAAAACAAGGCCCAGGAAATCTACATCGTTTGCTCCGGCGAAATGATGGCCATGTACGCTGCGAACAACATCGCCAAGGGTATCGTGAAGTATGCAAATTCGGGTTCCGTCCGTCTGGCCGGCCTGATCTGCAACTCGCGCAACACCGACCGCGAAGACGAACTGATCATGGCCCTGGCTGCTCGCCTGGGCACCACCATGATCCACTTCGTGCCGCGTCACAACGTCGTGCAGCACGCTGAAATCCGCCGCATGACCTGCGTTGAATACGATCCGTCGCACAAGCAGTCCGACGAATACCGCGCCCTGGCCAACAAGATCAACAACAACACCAACTTCGTCATCCCGACCCCGATCGAGATGGAAGAGCTGGAACAGCTGTTGATGGAGTTCGGCATCATGGAAGTCGAAGACGAATCCATCGTCGGCAAGACCGCAGCCGAACTGGCCGCCGAAGCCGCCGCAGCCTGATCGTAGTTCCCGGTTCGCTGCTGCGGCAGCGAACCAGTACCGCCAAGCATTCAACCAACTGTTGGCGTCGTGCACAGATAGTTGCCGGCGCAACGAAAGGAGTTTCACCATGGCAGCGCTCACCCGCGAAGAAACCGCGAGCCTCATCGCCGAGGTTCTTGAGGTTTATCCCGAGAAGGCCAAGAAGGACCGTGCCAAGCACTTGATGATCAACGACAAGGAACTCGAGTCGTCGAAGAAGTGCATTACTTCCAACCGCAAGTCCCTGCCGGGCGTCATGACCATGCGTGGTTGTGCCTACGCCGGCTCCAAGGGTGTGGTCTGGGGTCCGATCAAGGACATCATCTCCATCTCCCACGGTCCGATTGGTTGCGGTCAGTACGCCCGCGCCGGTCGTCGCAACTACTACGTCGGCACCACCGGTGTCGATGCCTTCTGCGAAATGAACTTCACCTCGGACTTCCAGGAGAAGGACATCGTTTTCGGCGGCGACAAGAAGCTCGCCAAGCTGATCGACGAAATCGAAATGCTCTTCCCGCTGAACAAGGGTATCTCCGTTCAGTCCGAGTGCCCGATCGGCCTCATCGGTGACGACATCGAAGCCGTCTCCAAGAAGGCTGCTGCAGCCCTCAACAAGCCGGTCGTGCCGGTGCGTTGCGAAGGCTTCCGCGGTGTTTCCCAGTCCCTGGGCCACCACATCGCCAATGACTCCGTGCGCGACTGGATCATCTCCAACCGTGACGGTCAGGCTTTCGAAACCACCCCGTACGACGTCGCCATCCTCGGCGACTACAACATCGGTGGTGACGCCTGGGCCTCCCGCATCCTGCTCGAAGAGATGGGTCTGCGCGTCGTTGCCCAGTGGTCCGGCGACGGCACCCTGGCCGAAATGGAGAACACCCCGAAGGTCAAGCTGAACCTGCTGCACTGCTACCGTTCGATGAACTACATCTCCCGCCACATGGAAGAGAAGTACGGGATTCCCTGGCTCGAGTACAACTTCTTCGGCCCGACCAAGATCAAGGAATCGCTGCGCAAGATCGCTTCCTTCTTCGACGACAGCATCAAGGAAGGCGCCGAGCGCGTCATCGAGAAGTACACCCCGATGATGGATGCCGTGATCGCCAAGTATCGTCCGCGTCTCGAAGGCAAGAAGGTCATGCTCTACGTCGGCGGTCTGCGTCCGCGTCACGTGGTTGGCGCTTACGAAGATCTGGGCATGGAAGTGGTCGGTACCGGCTACGAATTTGCCCACAACGATGACTACGATCGCACGATCAAGGACATGGGCGACGCCACGCTGATTTACGACGACGTCACCGGCTACGAGTTCGAAGAATTCGTCAAGGCCATGAAGCCTGATCTGATCGGCTCCGGCATCAAGGAAAAGTATGTCTTCCACAAGATGGGCATTCCTTTCCGCCAGCTCCACTCCTGGGATTACTCGGGCCCCTACCACGGTTGTGACGGTTTCGCCATTTTCGCCAAGGACATGGACCTGACCCTGAACAATCCGTGCTGGAACCTGATGAAGACTCCCTGGCAGAAGGATGGCTCGGAAGCCGAAAAGAAGGCCGCCTGAGACAGGATCGAGGAGCTAGATATTAGGATCGAGTAAGCAAAGCAAGACCGGATGCCACTCGATCCTCGATCCTAATAGCTCGATCCTGCATTCACACAACTTACGCCCGTATCCACAGATAGGTGGTGCGGGCGAAGGAGATCAAGATGCAAACCGTAGATAAAATCAAGCCGTGTTTCCCGCTCTTCCGCGATGATGACTACAAAGCCACCATCTCGAACAAGCGTGCCCAGTTCGAAGAAGGCCACAGCGCCGACAAGGTCGCCGAAACCTTCGCCTGGACGACGACCCAGGAATATCAGGACCTCAACTTCAAGCGCGAAGCCCTGACCATCAACCCGGCCAAGGCCTGCCAACCGCTTGGCTCCGCCCTGTGCTCGCTGGGTTTTGCCAAGACCCTGGTTTATATCCACGGTTCGCAAGGCTGTATCGCCTACTTCCGCACCTACTTCAACCGTCACTTCAAGGAGCCGATCGCGATCATCGCCGACTCGATGACGGAAGACGCCGCCGTGTTCGGTGGTCAGAAGAACGTGCATGAAGGTCTGGCCAACGCCACCAAGCTCTACGGCGCAGAAATGATCGCGATGTCCACGACCTGTATCGCCGAAGTTATCGGTGATGACTTGAACGCCTTCATCGGTAACGCCCGCAAGGAAGGCAACCTGGACAAGGATTTCCCGGTTCCCTTCGCGCACACCCCGTCTTTCGTCGGTTCCCACGTCACCGGCTGGGACAACATGGAAGAAGGCATCCTCAAGTACTTCACGCTGAACAGCATGGAAGGCAAGGTTGTCGGCTCGAACGGCAAGATCAACTTCGTGCCGGGCTTCGAAACCTACCTCGGCAACTTCCGCATCATCAAGCGCTACATGAAGGAAATGGGCGTCGATTACACGATGCTCTCCGATCCGGAAGAAATCCTCGACACCCCGGCTGACGGCGAATTCCGCATGTACGCCGGCGGCACGACGATCGACGAAGTCAAGGATGCGCCGAACGCCATCACCACCTTCCTGATCCAGCCGATGCAACTGGAAAAGACGAAGAAATTCGTCGAAAACACCTGGAATCATGAAGTTCCGAAGCTCAACATCCCGATGGGTGTCGAATGGACCGACGAATTCCTGATGAAGGTTTCCGAAGTCACCGGCAAGCCGATCCCGGCCTCCATCTCGCTGGAACGTGGCCGCCTGCTCGACATGATGACCGACTCGCACGCCTGGCTGCACGGCAAGAAGATGGCCATCTACGGCGATCCGGACTTCGTCATGGGCATGGTCAAGCTGATGCTGGAATTCGGTATCGAACCGACCCACGTCGTCAGCAACAACGGTTCCAAGCGTTGGGGCAAGGCCATGGAAAAACTGCTGGCCTCCTCGCCCTACGGCGCCGGTGCCAAGGTTTATCCGGGTGCTGACCTCTGGCATCTGCGCAGCCTGTGCTTCACCGACAAGCCGGACTTCCTGGTCGGCAACAGCTACGGCAAGTACATCCAGCGCGACACGCTGCACAAGGGTCCCGAGTTCGAAGTTCCGCTGATCCGCATCGGCTTCCCGATCTTCGACCGTCACCACCTGCATCGCATGACCACGCTGGGCTACGAAGGCGCCATGTATGTCCTGACCACCCTGACCAACACGGTTCTGGAAAAGCTCGACGACCAGACCCGCGGCATGGGTACGACTGACTACAACCACGACTTGGTTCGGTAAGGAAAGCAGGATCGAAAGCAAGGATCGAGGATCCAGGATCGAGTAAGCAAGCCCCGTGCTCCGCCTACTCGATCCTCGATCCTAACAACTCGATCCTAATCAGATCCTGCAACTCAAGGAGTTGCAACAATGGCCAACATCATGATTCGTCAGAACGCTGCCGGTGGGCTGGTGTTTTATTTGCCGAAGCGCGACCTCGAAGCTGCCATCAATTCCATCGAATTCGACACCCCGGAAAAATGGGGCGGCGAACTGAAGCTGGAGAACGGTGGCAGCTACTACGTCGACCCGATCGCCAAACCGCCCCGCCTGCCGATCTCGGTGCGAGCCAAGCGACTCGGCGCTGCTGAAGACTAGGATCGGGGAATCAGCTATTAGGATCGAGCAAAGGCAAAACCGCGCTGCTCACTCGATCCTAGGCAACTCGATCCTAGGCAACTAATCACTAGGAGCTAAATCATGGCTATGTATATCGATCCCGACCAATGTACCGCCTGCGACGACTGCCGGCCGATCTGCCCGACCAAGGCAATCAGCAAGGGCAAGGTGTTCTTCACCATCGATGCCAGCAAGTGCACGGAATGCGAAGGCGAGAATGACACGCCGATGTGCGTAAACGTCTGCCCGTCCGGCTGCATCTCTCCGGCCTAAGGGCAGGATCGGGTTTTCAGGATCGAGGATCGAGAAAAATCGCCTCCCCGATCCTGAATCCTCGATCCCCTCACCTCTGAATCCTCGATCCTGAATCCTCGATCCTGAAAGGCCCCTCATGTCCGCACCTCCCATCGCCTCCCGCGAAGCCGCTCTCCGTATCGCCCTGGCAGCCCGTGCCCTCGATGGCCTGGACGTCCGTGCCCTGGTCGGCGCCCTGAGCGAAAAATTCGATCTGCCGCTCACCGAGTCCAAGCTCGCCTCGATCACCGTGGAAGACCTGCGCAGCATCCTGGCCGGCGACCATGCCGAGGAAAACTGTGTCGTCGGCCTCTCCGCCGATGCACTCAAGGAAGCCGTCCGCTTCCTGTGGGGTGAAAACATCGAGAACAGCGATACGCCAGCGGTCGACAGCTACGAAGAGGGCGAAATGCCCGGCTCGATCCGCGTCGCCATCGCCAACAACAAGGGCGAGAACCTCGACGGTCACTTCGGTTCCTGCGAACGCTTCCTCGTTTATCAGGTCTCGGCCGACAAGATCAAGCTGCTCGCCATCCGCTCCGGCCTCGATGCCGATGCCGAAGAGGACAAGAACAAGGCACGCGCTGCCGTAATCGCCGATTGCGACCTGGTTTACATCCAGTCGATCGGTGGCCCGGCTGCGGCCAAGGTGGTCCGGGTTGGTGTCCATCCGCTGAAGAAGCCGAAGGGTGGCCCGGTCCGTGTCGTTCTCGACGAACTGCAAGGCGCCCTGCAAAGCCCGCCGCCCTGGCTGGCCCGCATCATGGGTCTGCCGGCAGCCTCACTCGCCAAGTTCGAAGTCGAGGAAGAGGAAGAGGAAGAAGAAGCATGATCAGCCAGGAACTTCTCGCCGAGGTCGGTGCAGCGGTCCGTCTGAATCCTTCGGTCAGCAGTCTGCGCCCGCTGTTTCCGGCGCTGCACTTCTCCGAGTGTTCGGCCGATGACATCAATGCCCGCTTCAACCCGGTACTGGAATGCGAAGGCTACGAGCTCTATCTGATCTCGGGCGCCAGCGGCCATTGCCTTGAGCTGACCACCGACTTCAATGCGGCCACCGGCATCATCGTCGCCGCCAAGTCAGATGACTGAACAGGCAAGCATCGGCGTCGGCCGCTACGGCCTTTGCGCCGGTTGTCCGTACACCGACAGTCACCTCAGCCATAATCGCTGCAAGCCGGGCGACAGTTGCGTACGCGCCCACAGCGGTCGGCAGATCGACCGCTTTTTTCGCGCCAACAAGGACCAGGCCGAACATTTCCTTGCCGACCTGTTCTGGGAAAGACGCGCCATCGCAGCACGCTATGCGCCGATCGAGCTGATCGGTCATCTGGTCAATGACAACGATGAAATCGTGCGTCGCGTCGTGGTCGACCGTATTCCGGCCGATATTCTGGTCAGGATGATCAGCGACCCGGATCGCGAAGTCCGCCTTGGCGTGGCAGCCCGCATTCCCGAAGAACACCTGGCGCGCATGCTGCACGACCCGGATTACCTGATCCGCGCCACCGTTGCCCGCCGCCTGCCGCACGGCCAGTTGGCCAAGATGGCAAAAGACAATGAGCGCGAAGTCCGCAAGGTAGTCGCCGCCCGCCTGCCTGCCTTTGCGCTGGACATGCTGGTTGACGACCCGGAGCCGGAAGTTCGCGCCATCGTTGCCGAACGTGCCCTGCCCGGCCTCGCTGCAGCCCTGCTCGCCGACAGCGAGTGGTGGGTACGCCTCGCCGCCGTGGGCAATGCGCCGCTCGAACATCTGCCGCCGCTGACCAGCGACCCGGAGAGTGAGGTCCGCGAAGCAGCCCTGGCCCGCCTGACCGAAGAAAACGCAAACTGAAAACGAGGAACACCCGATGAAAGAAAGCCTGGCCTGGTCGGAATATTGCAAATCTCTCGCCACCGCCGTTGTCGAAACCTGTAGCAAGGTGCCGGTCAGCAGCGGCCCGGGCGCCTTCGTCAAGGCACTCGGCCAGGCGCTGCCGGACTGGAAGTTTCGTCATGCGATGAGCCGTGGCGGCTGGTATCGCCTGGGCGGCATTGTCGATGGCAATGGGCAGCGCGTATCCGACAGTCTGGAAAGCTGGGTCGAGGCAGCCCTCGACGAACGCGATGGCGACATCGGCCAGCTGATCGACGATTTCGCCGGGCAAACCCTGTACGCCACCCGCCTGGTCGGCCAGACGCACTATCTGGTTGCCTCGGCCGGTGAAGAGACTGACGACTTCCTGCAACTGGAAATCGAGGACCTGCAGGAAATGCGCGTGCATCGCCTGTTCGCCAACGAGCCGGCGACCCTGGAGGAACTGGTCGACCCGCGTGGCAGCAGCGACTTGCAGCAACCGATCGGCATGCCGGTCTATGCCTTCCGCCGCCTGCAGCACATCGGCGCCTTCCTCAAGCGCATGCTGGCGCAAAAACCCGAACCCGCGCCGGTACACCGGATGATCGAAGACTGGGCAAAAAGCAGTGCCGGCAGCACCAGCACTTTCTACAACCACTGGGTCATCGCCACCCGCGAGCATCTCGACCGCTATCACCAGAGCGTTTTCCGCGCCCAGCCGATTGCCACGCTGGCCGGCGACGCACCTGAATTCGATGCGGCACCAGGCACCAGCGGCCTGGAGTTGTACGCGGCGCTCGGTCATTTCGACCGCGAAGCCGGCTACCCGCTGGCCTGGTATTTCCACATGCTGACCAGCAAGGCCGTACCGCACTGGGTGGCCCAGACCGTTGTCGAAGACGCCCTGGCCGGCTTCGCCTACCTGCCGCAGCGCGACGTCGATGTCGTGCGCAGCTGGCTGCACCGCCCGTACGCGGTCTGATACCTAGAAGGGGCTCGGTTCGTGCAGGGCAAAACCCTGCGCGTAATCGACCCCGAGTTCCCTGACGATATCGACGATTTCTGGCTCGGCGACGAATTCGGCCACCGTGCGCAAGCCATGCGCCTTGGCCAGGCCGATGATTGCCTCAACGGTGGCGCGGTCGATCGGATCGTGCGCCAGGTTGCGGATGAACTGGCCGTCGATCTTCAGGTAGTCGACATTGAAGCGTTTCAGATAACCGAAGGACGACAGGCCGCTGCCAAAATCATCGAGCGCGATCGTGCTGCCCATGTGATGCGCATCCGCGATCAGCGCCAGGGCGCCGCCGAGATTGCCGATGGCCTGGCTCTCGGTGATCTCGAAACAGATCTGGGCCGGATCAATGCCGTAGAAAGCGATCCGTTCGGCGATGAAATGGCGCATGCCATCCTCGGCCAGCCCGGCGCCGGAAAGATTGATATTGACGTGATGGAACGGCAGACCGCCGCTGCGGGCAAATTCCTGCAGGCGGGACAGGGCGGCATTGATCACCCAGCGGTCGATGAAGGGCATCAGGTTGTAACGTTCGGCAGCCGGGATGAAGCGTCCGGGCAGGACGACATTGCCGGCATCGTCGCGCATGCGGATGAGGACTTCGGCATGATCCGGACGCCCCGGCTTCAGCGAGGTGATGCGCTGGTGATAGAGCACGAAGCGATCATCCTGCAGGGCTGCCGTAATACCGGCCAGTGAAGCCAGCTCATCCTGGCGCTGACGGAAATAGTCATCGCCGGGCGCATACACTTCGACCCGGTTGCGACCGTGCTCCTTGGCCGCATAGCAGGCCGTATCGGCTGCAATCAACAAGCTGGTCACCGTATCAATGTGCGGTGACACCTGGACCAGGCCGATGCTGGCGCCGAGCTGGAAGGCACGCCCTTCCCAGACGAAGGGGAAGGCACGAACTTCGTCGATCATCATCTGTGCCCGGGCACGGGCACCGTCCGGCGTAGCATTGAGCAGGACCATGCCAAACTCGTCGCCACCCAGGCGGGCAACGAAATCGGCCCCGAAGCGTTCACTCATCACCCGCCCCAGGGACTGCAGCAGGAGATCACCGGCGGCGTGACCACAGGAGTCGTTGACCGCCTTGAACTGGTCGAGATCAAGATAAAGCACATACAGTGACTGGCTGTGACGGATGCGCAGCGCCTCTTCCAGATTGGCCTCGAAGGCACGTCGATTGTGCAGGCCGGTCAGCGAGTCATGCCCGGCCTGGCGAGCCAGTTCATCGACCCGGGTTTCGACCGCACTGGCCATCGCATTGAAACTCCTGGCCAGCAGGCCGATTTCATCCCGGGTCGGTACATCAAGGTGCACCGAATAGTCACCTTCGGCAACCCTGGCCGCGGCACGGGTCAGGATTTGCAGATGCCGGGTCAGCCACAGCCCCGACAGCAGCAGCAGAACCAGGGTCAGCGCCACGCCGGCAGCAGCAACCAGCAAGCCCTGCCAGATCAACTGCCGGCTGGCGAGCGCAATGAACCCGGTATCCAGTCCCAGATGCACGCTGCCATAGCGCTGTCCCTGAAAATCAACCGGAAATACCAGGTGCATCACTTCGCCCCAGGCAATACTCTCTTGTTCCTGTGGCTGAGGCAGTGCCTCCCCCACGGGGTGGCCGGAGGTTGCAAGCAACTTGCCATCCGGCGCAGTCACTGCGATGTAATGCAACTCGTCGGCCTGCCGCCAGCCATCAAGAATGTCGCGCAAGGTCGCATAATCACGTGACACCAGCGGCACGGCAATCGCCGTCTGGTAAGCCAGCTGCAGTGCCTGCACATGCTGGCCAAGCTGACGGCCGAGCTGGTTCTCCATGTGCCGCAGACCGCTGCCCAGCATCACGGCGAGCACCAGGATTTCGATGGACAGCGCCGTCAGCAGCAGGCGGGTACGCAGCGAGTGGAAGAAAGGCACCTTGCGCGGGGTATTGCCGGAAGCATTCATCGCGGTTTCGTTACCTGAGTATTCAGTGGGCGCCCAGATTCATCTGCTGGCGCACAAGGCTGACATACGGCTGCAAGGCCCTGATGTCGGCCTCCGTCACATTGTCATAGCCCTGATAACCGGTTTCCCTGAAAAACTGCATGCCCTCGTCGCTGGCGGCAAACTCGGCCAGCGCCTGGCGGACCAGCTCGATTTCGGCCTTGCCGAGTCGTTCGTGGGCCAGGGTCATCAGATGCGGGATGCGAATATCGGAAGGCAGCAGCCGAACCCGTTCGCTGATATCTTTCGGCACCTGCTTCAATGGCGTGTGCGTGGTCAGTGCCGCATCCGCCTCGCCAACGGCGACGGCAGCAACAGCGGCACCATGGGTCGGGTATTCGCGGACCTGATAGTCACGCCCGGGCAGCATGCCCTTGTCAGCCAGCCATTTCATGCCGCCGATCGAGGAAATCGAAAAACGGCTGGAAAGCGCCACGCTACGCCCTTTGAGAGTTTCGGCAGCAGTGATGTCGGAAGCCGAGCGAACGACGAAAACCGGTTGCAGCGGGGCCTTGTAATGCACCAGGGGAACATAACCCTTCTCGATCGACATCACGGCAAAATGCGGGCCGGTGATCAACAGATCGTAACGCCCGGCCAGTGACTCGTTAACGAAGGCGGTGTAATCGGCTTCGGTAAACACTTCGACAGGACGACCGAGACGCCGCTCAAGCGCAAGGCGCAACGGCTGATGTGTCTTGATCAGCGCCAGAGCGCTGTTGAAAGGCATGATGCCGAGCTTGAGCGGGGGTGCGGCAAGAGCCGGCGGGGCGAAGACCAGAACAAGAATTGCCAGCACCGAACAAACAATGCGACACATGACGACAGCCTTGAGCGATGGATGCCATCAATTTATCACCAAACGCATAGGCCAAATCGATCTAGATCAAGAACTTTGCCAATAATGCCTTCACAGCGCTTTCGGCGTCAGCAGATAGACCTTGTGCTCGATCCTGACCTGTTCGCGGATCTCCGGATCGGGATCTGCCTCGAAAATGCTTTCGACGTGATCGAGACGGATTTCGTAGGCGTCTGCATATAGCGTCGTGATTTCTTCAGCCACGGCAAACGGCTGATCGGCAGTCTCCCAGGCTTCCGGCTCCTCGGCCGTCAGCAGCAGGATCCGGCAGGTCGCGGGCACGATGCCGCGCAAATGTTTCAGGTAGGCGGCACGCAGATCATCGGGCAAGGCCGTCAGCGCCGCACGGTCGAAAACGGCGCCAATCTCGCCCAGATCGCCGGCCTTGAGTTGAAAGAAATCACCACAGAGGATGGCGATCCGGCCATGCTCCCATAGCGTGAATGCCCCGAGCCGGCGCTGCGTCGCTTGCATCCCGTTCTCATGAAAGAAGGCGTGCGCCGCGAGCGGGCTGAGCTCGACCCCGATCACTGCATGCCCTTGCTGCGCCAGCCAGAGCATGTCCAGGCTCTTGCCGCAGAGGGGCACGAAAACCCGCTCGCCAGCCGCCAGACCAAGGCCGGACCAGAAGCGGACCAGATGCTGATTGACGACCTCCTGATGAAAATCCGTATTCTGGTCGCGCCAGGATTGCTGCCAGAGTTCATTGTCGCGTCCGGTCATGACGGACTCCCTTCGCTAGTCGTATTGTTGCGTGTGGTTGAAGCAGAAAAGCTGCTGATCGAAACACACAACACTTCGCGGGAAGCGCCATGCAGGCCGAAAGGCATGCGCAGGAAAACGGGCGCCACAGACGCCCGGAGTGCATTCAGCCTAACACCGAATCTGCCGCACCGGTGACCTGCAGCAATTGTCGGATTCTCGACACAGACCAGACAGCCATCCGGTCAACGACAAAAAAACTCATGTTTTTCAATAGCTTGATAATTGGCACCACCCTTGCTTAGAAGGTGGCGAGGAGAATTCCATGACCCAGGCTTGCATCACCATCAACGACACTACCCTGCGCGACGGCGAACAGTCGGCCGGCGTGGCGTTCTCGCTGGCCGAAAAACTGGAGATCGCCCGCCAGCTCGCCGCCATCGGCGTGCCCGAGCTGGAAGTCGGCATCCCGGCAATGGGCCCGGAAGAATGCGATTCGATCCGCGCCGTCGCCGACCTCAAGCTCGCGCCGCGCCTGATGCTGTGGAGCCGCATGCACCCGGCCGACATCGCCGCCTGCGCCAATCTCGGCGCGCACCTGATCGACATCTCGGTGCCGGCCTCCGACCAGCACCTCGCCTACAAGCTCAAGCAGGACCGCGCCTGGTTGCTGCGCGAATTGCCCAAATTCATCGGCGCCGCCCTCAACCTCGGCCTCGAAGTCGGCCTCGGCTGCGAGGATGCTTCGCGCGCCGACATGAACTTCCTCTGTGCCCTGGCCGAAACCGCCGAACGCTGCGGCGCCCGTCGCCTGCGCTTCGCCGACACGCTGGGCATCCTCGAGCCCTTCGGCACCTACGACAAAATTGCCACTTTGCGGCGGTCGACCGGTCTGGAAATCGAAATGCACGCCCACGACGACATGGGCCTGGCCACCGCCAACACGCTGGCTGCCTGCAAGGCCGGCGCGACGCACGTCAACACCACGGTCAACGGCCTCGGCGAACGCGCCGGCAATGCACCGCTCGAAGAGGTCGTGCTCGGCCTGAAGAAACTCTACAACATGGAAACCGGGGTCAGCCTGAAGGGCTTCCCCGCCCTCTCCAGCCAGGTCGCGAGTGCCTCCGGACGTGCCGTCCCCTGGCAAAAGAGCATCGTCGGCGCCGGCGCCTTCACGCACGAAGCCGGCATCCACGTCGATGGCCTGTTGAAGCACCCCGACAACTACCAGGGTTACGACCCGCAGGAAGTCGGCGCCGCGCACCGCATCGTGCTCGGCAAGCATTCCGGCTCGCGCGCCGTGCAGGTCGTCTATGCCGGACTCGGCATCACGGTCAATGAAAGCGAAGCCCAGGCCTTGCTGCCGCGCGTCCGCAACTTTGTCGCCGAACACAAACATCCGCCGGAAACGCCCGATCTGCGGGCTCTTCTGGTCTCCGTCAGGAGCCACCTCCATGTCTGAAGCGATCACCATGACAGCTAGCCTTACCGCCACGCCAGGCCTCTGGGCGATTCTCCGCGAAGATCTGGCCTGCGTCTTCCAGCGCGATCCGGCCGCCCGCTCGACGCTGGAAGTCCTGACCACCTATCCCGGTGTGCATGCCGTTCTCACCCACCGCCTGTCACATCGCCTGTGGCGCGCCGGCTGGCGCTTCCCGGCCCGTCTGCTGTCCTTCCTCGGACGCACCCTGACCAATGTCGACATCCATCCCGGCGCCACCATCGGCCGCCGCTTCTTCATCGACCATGGCGCCTGCGTCGTGATCGGCGAAACGGCAGAAGTCGGCAACGACGTGACGCTCTATCACGGCGTCACGCTGGGCGGCACCTCGTGGAACAAGGGCAAGCGCCATCCGACCCTGGCCGACGGTGTCGTCGTCGGTGCCGGCGCCAAGATACTCGGCCCGATCACGATCGGCGAGCGCGTCCGCGTCGGCGCCAACTCGGTGGTCGTCAAGGATGTGCCGGCTGACCGCACCGTGGTTGGCGTGCCCGGCCGCATCGTCGATACCCGCGCCGGCAGTGCCCGCCCGGAAAACGGCATCAGCCTCGACCACAACCTGCTGCCCGACCCGGTTGCCAAGTCGATCGCCTGCCTGATCGAGCGCATCGAAAGCATGGAAAAGGAACTCGCCGAACTGCGCCACGAACCGCCGCCCGCCGATCACAGCGACGAATGCCGGACGTGCACGGCCGGTGACCTGTGCTGCGAACACGAAGCGATGCACTGAGCGCACCATGGACCTGCTCGACTTTTCCGACTGCAAGCTCTACTTCGAAGATCCGCTGCCGGCCGCGGCCGAAAAGCTGATCGCGCAGGCGTCGACCGAGTACGGCGAAGACACGGCCGAGCTCGCGCTGCTGCGTGCCCACCTGATGGCGCCGGACAACCTGACCGTACTGGTCGGTCTCTACCGTTACTATTTTTACCAGCATCGCCTGGACGACGCGCTGATGGTCGCCGAACGCGCCATGCAGCTGTCCGGCCGCCTGCTCGGCCTCTCGCCGGACTGGCGCACGCTCGACGAAACACGGCTCGGCACGGCCGCCGCCAATTCGTTCGGGATGATGCGTTTCTACCTGCTGGCCCTGAAGGCGGCGAGCGTGGTCCTGCTCCGCCTTGGCCAGATCGATGCCTCGCGTGACCGTCTCATCAAGCTGGCCGGCCTCGACAGCCGCGATCAACTCGGCGCCGCCAAGTTGATCGAAGTCGTCGATGCCTTCCACCACCCCGCCGAAGAACCCGAAATCCAATTAGCAGCAGCCTGAGGAGTAGCACCATGGACGAAACACTTAGCCTAGCCGAAGCCCTCGAAGACCTGGTCTCTGCCGAGGATTTTCTCGACTTTTTCGAGATCCCCTACGAACCGAGCGTGGTGCATGTGAACCGCCTGCACATCCTGCAGCGCTTCCACGACTATCTCGCCCGCCAGGCGCCCAACCTGCCGCCGGAAGAAGATCAGCAGCGCGGCATCTACCGCCTGTGGCTGGAACGCGCCTATCAGGATTTCGTCGTTTCCGACTCGTTGACCGAGAAGGTCTTCGCCGTCTTCCAGACCGTTTCCAAGCCTGAAGGCGGCATGAGTTCCTTCGTATCCATCGACAAGGTATTCCGCGAATGAACGGCTCACGCTGGGAACAGGGCGATGCCGTCCGCCTGATCCGCAACGTCCGCAATGACGGCACCTATCCCGGCATGGACCCTGGCATGCCGCTCGTCCGGCGTGGCAGCATCGGCTACGTGATGGACGTCGGCACCTTCCTGCAGGACCAGATCATCTATTCGGTGAACTTCCTCGACGAAGACCGCATCGTCGGCTGCCGCGAGGAAGAGCTGATCGGTGGCGACGATCCGTGGGTCCCCTCGCGCTTCGAGTTCCGCGAAAAGGTCCGCTCGATCAAGGGCCTGTCGGTAGGCGGCGAAGTGCTGGTCCCGCCCGGCGCGATCGGCGAGGTCATCAAGGTGGTCCGTCACGCCCCCGGCGGTGCCGCCTATCACATTCACTTCGAATGCCTGCTCGGGCGCGTCCTGCAGATTCCTGAAGACGCCCTGGATGCAGTGGAGCAAGACAATGCAGACCGGATATCTTGAACTGAAACTTGCCTGGGAACTGTTCCACAAGGCGCCGGAAACCCTTTCCGAACCGGAGCGCGGCCGTCTGGCCGAAGTCGCCAATCGCCAGAACAGCATCGAGCAGCGCATCCTGCTCAGCCCGGAAGCCGCCAATGTGATCGTTCCGGCGGCTACGCTGCGCACCCGCCTCGGCGAAATCCGCCAGCGCTACGCCAGCATTGACGACTACCAGCACGATCTCGAACGCAGCGGCCTGAACGAAACGACGCTGGCCGAAGCGGTCGAGCGCGATCTGCGCGTCGAAAGCGTGCTCGAGAAAATCGCGGCCGATACACCGCCGGTGAGTGCCGTCGATGCCGAGATCTATTACCGCCTGCACCCGGAAGCCTTCGACCGGCCGGAAGCCCGGCGCCTGCGCCACATCCTGGTCACCTTCAACAATCCGAAACAGAAGCTCAAGGTACTCAAGGAGCTGGAAGCGCTACGGTTGACGCTGACCTCGGACGAGAAATTCGCCAACGCCGCACTGCGCCATTCGCAATGCCCGACCGCCGTCGAAGGCGGCAAGCTCGGCACCGTCAAGCGCGGCCAGCTCTACGCCGAACTCGAGCCGTATGCCTTCGCACTGGAAGAGGGAGAAGTGTCGGCCGTGCTCGAATCGCCGATCGGCCTGCACCTGATGCGTTGCGACGAAATCCTCGACAGCGGCATGCTGTCCTTCGCCGAAGTCGCCGACAAGATCATCGAGCGCCTCAGCGACAAGCGCCGCAAGGACGCCCAGCGCACCTGGATACTGGCCCTGCCGAAAATCTGAACGCAGCCGGCGCCAGGCCTAGGCGACAATCTCGGCCGGCATGCGTTGCGGCAGCCAGAGCCGGAAAGTCGTGCCCTGCCCCGGCTCGCTGCTCACGTCGATGCGCCCGCCGTGCTTCTTGACGATGATGTCGTAGGAAATGGACAGGCCGAGCCCGGTGCCCTGACCAATCGGCTTGGTTGTAAAAAAAGGCTCGAAGATGCGTTTTGCGGTTTCCGCGTTCATGCCCTTGCCGGTGTCGGCAAATTCGAACCAGACGTAACCATTTTCCAGCCCGGAGCGCAGCGTGATGCTGCCGCGCTGCTCGATCGCCTGCGCCGCATTGACCAGCAGGTTCATGAAGACCTGGTTGATCTGTGCCGGGACGCACTCGATTTCGGGAATTTCTCCCAGCTCGCGCACCACTTCCGCCTTGTACTTGATTTCGTTCCAGACGACATTCAGGGTGCTTTCCAGCGCCTCGTTGAGATTGGCAAGCTGACGCGCGGCCTGGTCAACGCGGGAAAAATCCTTGAGATCCTGGACGATCTTGGTTACCCGGTTAAGGCCATCCTGCGATTCGAGCAGCAGAGACGGCAGATCCTCGCGCAGGAACTCGAGATCAGCCTTCTGCTGCGCCGCCTCGAGCATTTTTCGGTCTGCGCCGGCGTCGACCGCCTGGTAGGCATCGATCACCGCAAACAGACTGTCGACATAGGTTTTCAAGGTACCAAGATTGGAATTGACGAAGCCGACCGGATTGTTGATTTCGTGCGCCACACCGGCTGCCAGCTGGCCGATCGCCGCCATCTTCTCGGACTGCAGCAGTTGCTGCTGCGCCTCCTCGATCTTGGAGAGCAGCATTTCCAGCTCCTGCCTGTCCTTCTCAAGGGCGCCATTGGCCGTAGCCAGTTGCTTGGTTCGCTCGACGACCAGTTCCTCGAGGTGGTTCTGGTATTGCAGCAGGTTTTCTTCGGCACGATGCCGTTCGGTGACATCCTGCAGGGTCTCGATGGCACCGATGCTCTGCCCCTCGGCGTTGTAAAGCGGCGCCGCGGTAAAGAACAGCCAGCGCCCCTGCTCGCCCAGGCTGGGGAAAAAAGCCTCGCCCTCGAATGCGCCCGCCACCACGGCGGAACGCCGAAAGCCGTTCTGGTAATACGAAATGAATTGCTCGTCAAAACCGCCATCAACAATCAGATCGGCCATCAGCGGTCGACGCTCCGGGTAGAAGGCTTTCCAGTGTTCGCTGGTGCCGACCATGTCTGCGGCCGGCAGACTGCTGATCGCGGCACAGGCCTTGTTCCAGTGCGTGATCCGGTGACTGGCATCGATCACGAAGGTCGGCACCGGATCTCCATCGATGATCTGCGACAGCAGTTGCGCCATGCTGCGCTTGGCCGCTTCGGCCCGCTTGTGCTCGGATTCGAGCAGTTTCTTCTGGGTGATTTCGACCTGTTGCATCGCATGCTGCAGGCGCGCCTGCTCGAGCAGCAACTGCTCGTTGCTCTGCGACAAGGCTTCGGTACGTGCCGCCACCTGCGCTTCCAGGGTTGCATTTGCCTGCTGCAATTCGTCATTGCGCGCCGCGATCAGGCGGAACATCGTGTTCATGCCGGCCAGCAGGCTGGTCATCGCCGGATCGGCAACCTTGTCCTTCTCTTCCTCGAAGGCCTGCGTCGCAGAAACGCCAGCCCGGATCTTGCGAATCTGGCGTGCCATCGACTGGTCCATACCCAGAATGTGGTGCGCCAGCCAGCTGCTCAGGAAACGCAGCAGGAATTCCTGGTCGCCAGCCGGCATTTCACGCATCTTGACCACCTGGCGGCCAAAATCGGCATGCACATTGTGGTGAATCTCGGCGAAACGTGGATCGCAACCGCTGCTTTGCATCAGCTCTTCTTCATGCTGGAAATGCGTGACGGCGTAATCGACCAGTTGGACCAGCACCTTGTCGATTTCCTCGGCCGGGGTCGACGTCGTTTGGTGCTCGATCAGCCAGTTAACCAGGCTGACCAGCCCCTGGTGCTCGGCATCGACTACCGGTTCGCCGGTAACAAAACTCTCGTTCCAGACAAAGATATCCATTTTTATATTGTCTCCACCTTATCTGCCGGATCGGCCGCAGACACAGCTGCGACCAGACTGGCTCAGCCCCTCGGCTGAAACTCCGGATCAAGCAGCACGGAACCGTCCGGCCCCCAATTGACTTCGGTGATGCCCGGTTCGATCGCCTCGAGACGTTGCGCTTCGAGTTCCTCCGGTGTCGTGTCGCCCATTTCGAGGCGAACCAGATTGGCCAGTTGCCGGTTCTCGAGCAGCAGTTCGCGATGCGCCAGGGCCTGAGCGATCGCCGACATCAGCTCGTAGTCGTTCCACGGCTTGGCGATGAAACGCTCAATGCCGACTTCGTTGACCGCCCGCAGCAGCGCATTGAGATCGGCATAGCCGGACAGGATCAGGCGCGCAGCATCCGGCTGCAGCGCCTTGGCGGCCTTGAGGAACTCGATGCCATCCATCAATGGCATGCGGTAATCGCTGACGAAGAGGTCGTATTCCTCGTGCCGTGCGCTTTCCAGCGCGGCGGCCGGCGTATTGAAGGCATGCACCTCCAGCTTGAAGGTCTGATTGCCGTAGGCACAAGGTGCAACACGCAGCAAACGCTGCAGGGATTTGAGGATGGAATCCTCGTCATCAACGAGCAGGATGCGGCTCATTTTTCCTCCTGGCGGATATAGAGGGTCAGATTCTGCTGTTCGGCCTGCTCCAGCTTGACCAGCTGACCGATGATGTCGCTCGTCAGCGGACTGCCCTTGGCAAGCAGCAGGTAACCGTCGCGGTGTGCCAGATCGCGGCTGAGCACCATGCCCGGCTTGAGATGCATGCTGCGCAAAGGCACTTCACTCGGCCCGCCCTTCTGGGTTTCGGAAATCAGCTTGACGAAGGCGTCGACCGCTGCGGGATCGTAACGCTTGCCGCGATTGTCGATCAGGAAGGCGAGCGCCTCTTCCTGGCGCAACGGCCGCTGCACCAGCGTGCCCATCTGCAGCGCGTCATAATCATTGACCAGGGCGAGGATGCGAGCTCCCTGCGGGATGCTGATGCCGGCCAGGCGTTCGGGAAAGCCGCTGCCGTCGAAGCATTCGTGGTGATGTTTGACGAGAATGGCGACGTCCTTGAACTTGTCGATTGCCATCAGGATGTTCTGACCAATCTGCGGATGCTTCATGACCAGCGCCCGCTGCTCCTGGCTCAGCGTATTGAAGGGCTTGCCGAGCAGTTCGTCGGGCAGGCCGAGCTTGCCGATGTCGTGCAACAGGCCGGCGAGCATGATGCTCTGCGCCTCGGCATCGCTCAGGCCCATGCGCAAAGCCAGGCTGCGCGACATTTCCGCGACCCGCCGGCCGTGCCCGGCCAGGCGGCTGCCGCCCGGCCCGTTGCGCAATTCGGCGAGGCCGGCAAAGACCTGGACACTGGTCAGGAAGGATTTTTTCAGTTCGCCGTGCGCCTGTTCGACGAAAGTCAGCGCCTGGCGCAGTTCGGCCGTACGTTCGGAAACCTTCTGCTCGAGACTGGCATTGAGCGTTTTCAGCTCGTCGTTCTGGACCTGGGTCAGTGCGGTCAGCCGGCGATTTTCTGCCTCCAGCGCCTGCCGCTCGAGTGCTTCCTTGACGGTCTTGACGATTTCCAGGTCATCCCAGGGCTTGGCAATATAGCGATAGATCTCGCCATCGTTGATCGCGGCAATCGTCGAGGTCACGTCGGCATAGCCGGTAAGCAGGATGCGCATGGTGTGCGGCCAGCGGGCACGCACCTGCTTCAGGAAAGTTGCACCGTCCATTTCCGGCATGCGCATGTCGGAAATGATCAGATCGACTGTCTCGGTTTCCAGCAGGGCAAGGCCGGCGGCACCGCCTTCGGCAACCAGGATGCGATAGCCATGCGGCCGGAACAGGCGACGCAGGGCTGAAAGAATGCTGGGCTCGTCATCGACGAAAAGCAGGGTCGCGGGGGTGAGCGCTTCGCTCATGTCGGAATCTCCGTGTTAGTACCGGCACTTTCACCGTTTTTCGGCGCGATGGGAAGAATGACGCGAAAAGTTGTGCCCACGCCCAATTCGCTCGCCACCTCGATCCGCCCATGATGGCGGTCAACAATGCCGTAAGACAGGGAAAGCCCGAGCCCGGTCCCCTTGCCGACCGGCTTGGTCGTGAAGAAGGGTTCAAAAACGCGCGACAGGTGTTCCGGCGCGATTCCCTTGCCGGTGTCGACAACTTCGATGCAGACCTCATGCTCTCCGTACATGAGCGTACGCAACGTAATGCTGCCGTCCTTTTCGATGGCATGTCCGGCATTGACCAGCAGGTTCATGAACACCTGGTTGAGCTGCGAGACCAGGCAATACACCAGAGGAATATCGCCATATTCCTTGATCACCTTGCACTTGTACTTGAGCTCGTTCCAGACGATGTTCAGCGTCGAATCAAGCCCCTGCTGCAGATCGGCCCATTGCCACTCCTGCTCGCTGACATGCGAGAAATTCTTCAGGTCCTGAACGATCTTGCGGACCCGGGCCAGGCCATCCTTCGATTCGGCCATCAACTGCACGGTGTCTTCGCGGATGAAGGCGAAATCGCATGTTTCCTTGAGGCTCTCGATGCGCGCCCGATCGGGGAAGTCATCCCCCAGATCATGCGCAGCCTTGTCATAGGCATCGATAATCGCCATGACGTCGCGCAGATAGCACTCCAGCGTCCCGAGATTGGAATGCACGAAACCGATCGGATTGTTCAACTCGTGCGCGATGCCCGCTGCCAGCTGGCCGATGGAAGCCATTTTTTCCGACTGCAACAACTGGTTATGGGCTTCTTCCAGGCGCTTGTTGAGGACGCGCTGCGCTGCCAGATTGTCGGCGAGTTCCTTTTCCTGCCGCTTGTGACTGGTGACGTCAGACAGCACGCCGTCGTAGAACTCGACATTGCCAGCCGCATCGCGATGCACACTGGTTCGATCGGCAACCCACAGCACCTCGCCGGAGGCAGTCAACAAGCGGTATTCCTGATCGAAAAAATCACGTCCTTCGGCGGTGTACCGGCTGACATCATCGACGATCCGGGTCAGATCGTCGGGGTGCACCATATCGGCGAAAGCGGGTTGACCGGCCATCAGCTTTTCAACGCTGTACCCCCAATGGGTGACGTTATCCGACACGAAAACCACCGGCCACCCGGCGCTGGCCTGCCAGCGAAAACAGACGACGTGGCTGGCATTGACCACCTGCGTGGCAATCTTCAAGGCCCGTTCGGCCCGCCGTTGATCGACAATGCGCCAGACTTCGTTGCTGATCAGCTGAATCGATTCGACATCGGTTTCGGTGTATGGGACGTCCTTGTTGCCGACACCGGTCACCATCCGGACCCGCCCATTCTCGACCACCGGCAGGCTGACCAGCCGTACCAGCCGCGAATGACCGGCGGGAAGACCGTGCTTGTTCGGGGCGCTGGCGTAGTCATTGATGACGACCGGCATTTTCTGGCGAACAGCATCAGCCCAAAGGCCAGCCTGACTCAACGGGTAGTGGTTATCAAAAGCTGCCGTACAGTACTTTTCCAGGGTCTGGCTGGACCAGGCGACCAGTTCGATGCCTTCACCATCGTCATTGACGAAATGCATGAAGGCAATCTGACTGGCTGTGATTTCCTCAATTTGCTGCAGGGCGTACTGCATGAATTCACGCTCGCCAAGCTGATTGCTCCGGCGTGGCAACTCAAGCAACACCTCAGCCCGGCGTGCCTGCAGGTCGAGCATGACCGCCGCCTTGCGCCGAGCCGTAATATCCGAGGCAACGCCATCCCAGATGATCTCGCCGGAAGGCAGCCGGCGCGGCCGCGAACGCACGAGCAGCCAGCCCCAGTCGCCATCGGCCCGGCGCACCCGCAGTTCCATCGAAAAATCGCTGAGTGTCCGTATGCTTTCCTGTTCGGCGGCCCGCCATTCGGGCAGCATCGCCGGATCGGTATATTGGAAGAGCAAGCCAGGATCATTCAGCAGATCTCCCGGTTCGAAACCGTGGATCAGCCGGACACCGGAACTGGCATAAATGAAGCGAACATCACCCTCAGGCGTCTTTGTGCACTGGTAAAGATAGCTTTCCGGCAGGTTGTCACCGAGGTGGCGCAAGCGCTCTTCGCTGCTCCGCAAGGCCTTTTCAGCGGCCAGTCGCGCCGTAATGTCCTCGATAATGATCAGGAGATAATCAACCTTGCCATCATCCCGGCGCACGGCCTGAACCGTGATGAAGGTATCGATCACCTTGCCATCGGCCCTGATGTAGCGCTTTTCGAGCTCATAGCCGTTGGTTTCGCCACGCAGCACACGCTCGAACGCTAGCTCGCTGACCTGCAGATCGTCAGGATGCGTCAGATCAGTCCAGGTCATTTTCAGCAACGCGTCCTGGGCGTAACCAAAAATATTGCACAGGGCCGGATTGACCACTTGCCAATGGCGATCAACACCGACCACCGCCATGCCGACCATCGCCCGCTCGAAATAGATGCGGAACCGCATTTCGGCTTCAGCATTGCATGACTTCCTGCGGCTCATCCGCCACAGCATGCCGGCTGCCACCACGACCAGTACTGCAAATAATCCGAAATCAGGCATGTGGCTCACCCGGCAGCAAAATTTCACAGGCATCAATCCGGCGCATCACTCGCCATCCCCCGCCAGATGGGCTGTTTGCTTGGCCAGACGAAAAGCTTCGCGGATCTGCTCGCGCAACTGGTCATCGTCCCAGGGTTTGGTCAGGAATTTGTAGATGGCGCCGCGATTGATGGCGCCGGTCACCGACTCCAGATCGGTATAGCCGGTCAATACCAGACGCACCGTATTCGGATAAAGCTGGCGGACCCGCGAAAGAAACTCGGTACCTGACATTTCCGGCATGCGCTGATCGGAGACCACGACCTGCACCGGATGCTTGGCCAGCAACTCGAAAGCCTCCAGTGGCGAGGCTGCCGTCAGGATCGTGTAGCCCTCACGCCGCAACAGGCGGGACAGCGAACTCAGGATGTTGGGCTCGTCATCGACCAGCAGGATGCTCTGTACTGCCTCGCGTGGCCGCTCGGCCAGCGGCAGGCGCTTGTTGCCGCGCAGCAGGGGGGCAAATTCATCCGGCGGCAAGGGCTTGCTGAACAGGAAGCCCTGCATTGCATCGCACCGGCGACCACGCAGGAAACTGGCCTGCGCTTCGGTTTCGACACCTTCGGCGAGCACCGACAGATTGAGACTGCGCGCCATGACAATCGCCGCCGTGGCAATCGCCGCATTGACCGGGTTCTCCGTGATGTCGCGGACAAAACTCTGATCGATCTTGATCTTGTCGAAAGGAAAGCGCGAGATATAGGCGAGCGAGGAGTAACCGGTGCCGAAGTCATCCAGCGACAACTTGACGCCAAGCGACTTGAGCTTGCGACAGATGAGGACAGCCTCTTCCAGATCGTCCACAAAAGCACTTTCGGTAATTTCAAGCTCCAGCGCCCCCGCGGCCAGCCCGCTATCGGCCAGCGCGCTGGCCAGCGTAGCAGCCAGGTTGGCCTGGCGAAACTGCCGGGTAGACAGGTTGACCGCCACGCGCAGGGGCATCAGCCCGAGATCCAGCCAGGCCTTGGTTTGCCGGCAGGCGGTACGCAACACCCATTCGCCGATCGGAATGATCAGACCGGTTTCTTCGGCAATCGGGATGAACTCGACCGGCGAGACATGCCCGAACTGCGGACTGTGCCAGCGCAGCAACGCCTCCATGCCGAGCATCTGACCGCTCTCCAGGCTGATCTGCGGCTGGTAATGCACACTCAGTTCGTTACGGTTGAGCGCTTCGCGCAGGCCATTCTCCAGCGCCAGTCGCCGCGCCGCATCGGCATCCATCTGCGGCGAATAAAAGCGGAAAGTATTGCGCCCCCCCTGCTTGGCCCGGTGCAGGGCGGCATCGGCACACTTGAGCAGGCTTTCACCATCGGTACCGTCCTTCGGATAGACGGCAATGCCGATACTGGCAGTGATCACGGTTGTTTCACCGGCAATCACAAAAGGCACCGCAATCGCTTCCAGCATGCGCTGCGCCAGCGCCAGGGCATCCCGCTCCTGACCCAGGTTGGCCATGACGAAACCGAATTCGTTACCGCCCCGCCGGCCGACCGTGTCTCCTTCCCGCACCTGCAGCTGCAGGCGGCGAGCCACCTCGACCAGGACTTCGTCCCCACACGGCGGCCCGAAGGTTTCATTGACCAGACGCAGGCGATCGAGATCAAGCAGGATGACTGCCGCACCTCGTTCGAAACGATGCGCGGTCAGCAAGGCCTGGCCAAGCCGATCGGCAAACAGGTTACGGTTGGGCAAGGCGGTCAGGGTGTCATAGCTGGCCAGATACTGGATGCGCTCGGCCGCCGACTTGCGTTCGGACAGATCACTGAAGGCCCCGACATAATTGGCCACATTTCCCGAGCCATCGCGCACGCAGGAGATGTTCAACCACTCGCTGACCAGCGAACCGTCCTTGCGCCGATTGGTAATTTCACCCTGCCAGTTGCCACAGGCATTGAGTGTTTCCCACATTTCCCGGTAAAAAGCGGCGTTGTGCACCCCGGACTTGAGAAGCTTGGGGGTGTGTCCGAGAATTTCCTCGGCCGTATAGCCGGTCACCTGGCTGAATGCTTCATTGGCAAGCAGGATGCGCTGATCGGCATCGGTAATGCAGATCCCGTCGCTGACTCCGTTGAAAACCGCTCCCACCAGCTGGTGCTCGGCTTCGGCAGCCTTGCGCGGACTGATATCGAGCATGGTCCCGATGGTATTCAGCGGCGCGCCATCCGGCGCATGATGAATCGCCCGACTGCGCGTTTCGACCCAGAGCCAGTAACCATCCTGATGCCGCAACCTGAACTCGGCAACATCGACATGTTGGTTACCGAGGTTGGAACCGGCGAGCAAATGCTGCACGACAGGCCGATCCTCCGGATAGACCAGATCGAGAAAACCGGCAATATTGCCCGGCCCCTCTTCGTAACCGAGCAACTGGCAGAGCGCCTCGTTCCACTGCACGCTCGCCTTTGTGGCGTCATGTTCCCAGATCCCGAAACCGGCGGCTTCAAAGGCCAACTGGAGCCGGGTTGCCAGTTGCGAGTTTTCCATCGCTCGCCGGTCGACCTCGATTTCAAGCCAGTTTTTCTGACTGGACAAGAGGCGCTTGGCACGATGCAACTCGAGCTGGGTACGAATTCGGGCAATCAGGATAGGCAGTTTGACCGGCTTGGTAATGAAGTCGGCGGCGCCCACCTGCAGGCCGTGTTCTTCGTCATCCATGCCGTCCAGTGCGGTGATGAAAATCACCGGGATATCCTTCGTTTCCGGATTCTTGCGCAACTCGCCGAGCACGCTATACCCGTCCATCCCCGGCATCATGATGTCGAGCAGGATCAAATCCGGCAACGGCGCCAGCCGGGCGCGCTGCAAGGCCACCAGACCACAGTCCGCAACACGTACTTCGGCCCCTTCACTACGCACCATCTCGGCCAGCACGGCAACGTTTACCGGCACATCATCAACGACCAGAATCAGCGGTTTCTGGCCGTCAACCGTCAGCAGGCGCTTACCCGCCTCACTGCGATCCGGCACATTATTTTCTATTTGGGACATACCCAGTCTCCTTCGCGCTCCGGTGACACTAGTGTCGCTCCCTTGCAAGCGGCATGTCCAGACAAAGATTCCGCCACGGGATCACCGTCACATCCCGCAAAAAAGGCTCTGCTGCGCCGCCTTGACCACCCGGATAGCCTCTTGTCCGCCGGAAGCAGAGACCTGCGATACGTTCGCTTTGCCAGGCAAAGCCGGGCCAGGAACGGAGCGGTGCACGACTCACTCACGAGTGGCAAAGCCTCGTTCAATTCCATCAAGGACAAGGGCAAGCTCCTTTTCGACATCCGCCAGCACATCATCGCCACCGGATTTCCCGTCGCGGATGGCATGCTCGAGCTCTCGCGCCAGAGCAGCCAGCCGGGTGGCACCGATGGTGCCGCTGGTTCCCTTCAGGCTGTGCGCACGCCGAATTGCGTCCTCTTGCTGCCCCGCTTCAAGCGCGGCCAGAATTCGCCCGGTTTCACCAATGAAGCGACTGCGAAAATCGAGCAGGACCTTTTTGTAGAAGGCGGGGCGGTTGAGCATGCGGCTCAAGCCATCTTCAACATCGATACCAGGCAACTCGGGCACGACAACATCCGGCAAGGCTGCGCTCACGGATGGCTTTGCGGCGACCGGGTCGGCATGTTGCGGACGCCAGCGCTTGATCAGCGAAATCAGGGCGTCCGGCTCTATCGGTTTCGTCAGGAAGTCATTCATGCCCGCCCCCAGGCAACGCTGACGCTCTTCCTCCATCGCATGGGCTGTCAATGCAATGATTGGAATGTCAGACCTCACCTGCCCGCTCCTGATCCGTTGACACGCTTCAATCCCCCCCATGACCGGCATCTGGATATCCATCAGGATCAGGTCAATCGACGCGCCCTCTCGCGCCAGCAGCTGGAGGACAACATGACCATTGTCGGCAACGTCTACACGAGCACCGAGCGACTCCAGCAAATCTCGCATGATCAACTGATTGGTTGGCACATCTTCCGCAACCATGATCCGCATTCCGGAGAGCGAGCATGACAACTGCTCGGCGGCCTCGTTCCCGGGCGCATCTCGGACGGTCTCCTGGTTTGCCATCCGGGCGAGCATTTCGGTGATTTTCGCTGCAGTCACCGGCTTTTCGACGACGGCCTCGAAATCACCGAAGGCATCGCGGTAATCCTCATCGTAAACATCAGCCGAAGTCACAAGAATGAGCTTTTGCTGCCGACCAAAATTCGACCGGATCTGCCGGGCAAGCTCCAAACCGTTCATGCCGGGCATGTTCAGATCAAGCAGGACAAAATCAAACGGCAGGGCAGAGCTTTCCAGGGCAGCGAGCGCTGCATCGCCCGAGCTTCTTGCCTCGACGACGCAACCCCGTTTTTGCAGAATCCGCGTCAGCACCATTCGCGCCAGATCGTTGTCATCAACCACCAGAATGTGATGTGACAGCAACGGCGCGGGCGAGAGTTCCGTACGATCTCTCTTCAGCAAGACGTCAAAACTGAACACCGAGCCGCGACCGAGTGAACTATCAACCTGAATCTGCCCCCCCATCAGCTCGACGAGGCGCTTGCAGATGACCAGCCCGAGTCCTGTGCCACCGAATCTCCGGGTAACGGAAGTGTCCGCTTGAGCGAATGCCTGGAAAACCTTGGCCGACTGCTCGGGCGACATGCCAATCCCGGTATCCTGAATCCTGAAGCCAAGCCGAATCTGGGCCTCATCTTGCGACTGAACGGCCACAAAGACGGTCACAGCCCCTTCGGCAGTAAATTTGACGGCGTTGCCCACCAGATTTATCAAGATCTGCGACAGCCGCAGCGGATCACCACATAAAGCTTGCGGAACATCGGCTGCGACCACGTACTCGAGAACCAGATTCTTCTCCCGCACCCGGTCATGCACGATCAGGGAAAGATTTTCCAGAATATCGTCGAGCTTGAATCCGGTCTCCTCAAGATGCAGTTCGCCAGCATCAATTTTGGAAAAATCAAGAATGTCATTGATGATCGCCAACAACAATTTCCCTGCACCTTCGATACGACCGACATACTCCCGTTCCCGCGCCCCGAGTTCCCCCTTCTGCAGCAAGTAGGCAAGGCCGATTACCGCGTTCATTGGCGTGCGGATCTCATGGCTCATATTGGCCAGAAACTGTGTCCGCGTCTGCGACAAGGATTCGGCTTCGCGCAATGCGGCTTCACGCGCAGAAGCCAGCGTCTGGCTCTGCCAAGCATCCAGGGCGAGACGATTCTGCAAGGATTCCAGCCCCAGCATGACTTGTGAAATTTCATCCTCCCCACAGATATCCAGGCGGGTAGAGAAATTCCCCGCTGATATGGCCTGAAAGGCAGGCAGTACCTTGGTATGGAGTGGGTTGAGAACCAACAGGCGCAACAGCCACAGGACGATCAAAAATATCGCTGCCGCCATGGCCAGTCCGCCCGCCACCAAAAACCAGCTCAAGTGGGACGACAAGGCGGTAAATTCGTCGAGTGCCGACCCTCCGGCCACCACCCAACGCGGCTCGGACAATGTCTCGAAACGCACCAGCTTCTCACGCAGCCCGGTCTCTCCAGCCTCGATATTGCGCCAGGAATAAACCAGCTCACCTTGCCCTTGGCGAATGATTTCCTGGAAGACATCCTTCCCGTCGCTGCTGTAAATCGCGGGAATTTTCTGCCCTTCCTTGAAAGGATGCAGAATCACATTGCCAAAACTGCTGCCCGGAGTCGCATCAACAATGAAATAGTAGCCCGTCTTGCCAACGCTCAGTCCGCGTATCCTCTCCTTGAGATCCTCAAGGCTTTCTGCGAGGTCTATCCCGACAAAAGTTGCACCGATCACCTCGCCGCTGGCATCAAGAATGGGGCGGTAATCCGTCATGTATTCGCGGCCAAACAGAAGCAAAGAACCCGAGGAAGGCTTTCCGGCCAGCAAGGCATCGAGTGCAGGATGCCCGGGTTCGAGAAAAGAGCCGACAACCTCATTGCCCGACTCGTCCTTGAGGTTGGACATCACCCGCCGAAATCCCTCCGGTGTGCGCACAAAGACACTTCCTATCGTTCTCAGATCAGGCAGGAAGCGCTGGATGGAATTGGATTCTCCGGTGTTTGTCTGACGTGCCAGTTTTTCGAGAGCAGCCCGACTGACCGGCGTTTTCTCGCCGAGCCCCCAATGCAGTCGCTCAAAAAAAGTACGCCCATGATCGATCGCCTCGCGGCGGGTGCTTTCGATACGCGCCGAGAATGCGGAATACACCAGACCAACATCGTGTTTCAGCCGCTCACGCGCATCCTGGTCGAGCACCTGCGTGACGTTCCTTGCCAAGAAGAAGGCAAGCGTGCCGAGGACGAGCAATGCCACCAGCAATGAGGAAAGGATCAGTTTGAAGGCAACCGGTGCATTGGCAAACAAAAGGCGCAGATGCGCGAAGCCGCCAGCGGAATGGGGCACGCCATGCTTGAAAACCGGGCTGCCGCCCGCCGCTTCGCGCATCGCGGCGTAAGTCGCCTCGGCAGCAGCGATCTGGGTCGCACTCGCCTTGCGGCGAATCGACAGATAGCCAACGATGGCTTCCTTCTCGCGAATCGGGGAAACATGGGCTTCAACCCAGTAGGCATTACCGCTCTTGCTGCGGTTTTTGATGACGCCAACCCAGGGCCGACCGCTGGAAATATCCGCCCACAGGTCCGTGAAGACAGCGGCAGGCATATCAGGGTGACGAATAATCCGGTGAGGCTGGCCAAGCAACTCATCTTCGCTGTAACCGCTGACCTCAATGAAGTCGGCATTGGCGTAAACGATACGCCCGGCAAGATCTGAGCGCGAAATAATTACCTGGCTATCAGCAAGTTCAATGAGTCGACTGCATATTGTGCCGGCGGGATCACGCATTGATTTCCCCAAAAAACGATGACCGAAGAAGTTTTTCTTCTGAAAACACCGCTCTCAATGCAACCGCCACGAGTTCTCACCCGGATCAAAGCGGCCGCACCAAAGTCTGCTTAAAGACTGTCACACCGGTCAACTCGGCAAAACACCATGAAACCTCACGCTAGCGACCGGACGCGAACAGGAATATATGATAATATTGACACAAAATACAAATTCGACAAAATTGATTTTAACCCTGCTGCGAATGACCAACTCGACTCCTGGACTCATCCGCCGAACCCAGGCAGAGCCGTTTGCGGCTTAGGTCACTGTCGAATGTCAAAATACGGGAGTTAGCGTACGCGCACAAGTAGTGCGACATATCAGAATGCGGCACAAAGCTGTCACAAGCTTTTTTCGGCCGAAAAACAAAAAAGGACCAACGCCGCTAAGCAGTTGATCCTTCGTTGAATTTCCTGGTTGCGGGGGCAGGACTTGAACCTGCGACCTTCGGGTTATGAGCCCGACGAGCTGCCAACTGCTCCACCCCGCGTCCGTCAGAGGTGCGCATTATCCGGACGCACATGACCTCTGTCAATCAAATTCGTCATTTACCGGCATTTATTTTGCCAGCCACTCCAGCAATGGTCCCCATTGCTCGACATCGCGCTTGTGTTTGGCGCGCGGCGGATCGAACACGGTCTGCCCGGCAGCAGCGACATTGACGTAGTTCTGGGTATTCCGGAGGTAGGCGACGATGGGAATGTCGAAGTGCTTGAGAAACTCTTCCAGCATGCCGGCCGCCTTGGTGCGCGGATCAACGCGCATCGCGACAATGCCGACTTTGCTGCGCGCGCTGCGCATCTCGTTGCGGATGGAGACCAGGAAGTCCTCGGTCGCGGCCATGTCGAACACGGAAGGCACCAGCGGCACGATGACCTTGTCAACGACGCGCAGGTAATCCGAGAGTTTGAAGCCCTGCAGCCCGGCCGGCGCATCCATGACCACCCAGTCGGCCTCCTTGGGCAGGTTGAGGACAATCTGGTTGCCACCGAAATACCCCGTTACAGGAGGCAACACCGGATCGCGGAACGCCATCCAGCGCAGGGCAGATTGCTGCCGATCAAGGTCGCAGAGCGTGGTTTTCTTGCCCTGATTGGCAAAATGCCCCGCCAGATTGGTTGCTAAAGTTGTCTTGCCGGCCCCGCCTTTTGGATTCGCCACCAGAACTGCACGCATACAAGCTCCCTTAATATTTGTAGGGTGATTATATTCGGGCACCGCAAGGACGTCATAGATGCATAGAATGTAGCCTTTCAATAAACAGCAGTCACCATGGCCACAAAAATTGCGGATGATCGTCAGGGCATCCAGTCCATCGAAGTCGGATTCCGTTTGCTGGATGTTCTGGCCAGCACCAACCGCCCGATGATGTTGCGTGACATCGCCAAGGGCGCCGGCATGCCGGCCGCCAAGGCGCACCGCTACATGGTCAGCTTTTTGCGCATCGGCATCGTCGAACAGGAAATCAGCAGCGGCCGTTATGATCTCGGTGCCTATGCACTGAACCTCGGTCTCTCAGGCCTGGGCCGCCTCGATCCGGTCCGTCTCTCCGGCCCCATCCTCGACGCGCTCTGTGAAGACATCCAGGAAACCGTGGCACTCGCCGTCTGGGGCAACCATGGCCCGACCATCGTCCGCATCGTTGATGCCGGCGCTCCGATCACCATCACCCTACGCGCCGGCACGGTTCTATCGCTCTCCAAGTCCGCCAGTGGACGTGCCTTCTCGGCCTTTTACCGCTCGCCCTACCTGAAGAAAATGCTCGACGAGGAGCTCCGTGAAGCCGCCGAGAGCAGCGACACCGCAATCACTACACTGCGCCGCCAACTCGAGAAAACGCTGACCGAAATCCGCACGCGCGGCATTTCCCGCGCCACCGGCAGCCTGACCCCGGGCATCAATGGCTTCAGTGCGCCGGTGTATGACCACAGCGGCACCATGGTTGCGGCCATTACTTCACTGGGCGCCGTCGGCGAATTCAACGTCGAATGGGACAGCCCGCTGGTCAAGACCATCCTGGCCGCGGCCAGGGCACTCTCCGAACGCCTCGGTTACCGTCCGAATGCGGATACGCTGAGCGCCTAGCAGCAAGCATTCACCTCTGCCGGCGAGCATGCAAGACACCCAAGCCGCATCAAGAAGAACCATCCTGCTGCCCGCCAGGCAGATGGAGACAACGCTGCGCATCGGCGATCTCGCAGCCACGATGATCTACGCCCAATACATGGCGATGTGGGAAGGCAAAATTGTCGACTTCCCCTATCTTGAGCCCAGCCATCGGGAACTCCACCTGGATCGCCTGTTTCCGCACGTCATCCATCAGTTCCGCACGCAAGGCGAGGCAGATGCGCCTGTCCATGACCCCGGCCCGCTCTGGATTGTCGTGCCCGAACTGGTGGCGGCTCACGGCGGTCAACTGCTGCCACGCCCCCGTTTTGAGTCCTCACTGTATGGCGGCCCGGCTTTGCCCAAGGCGCCATTTGCGGTTTTCTCCACCCTGTTCAACCCGCCCTATAACCAGAGCCGCGGCATGTCGCCTGCCCTGGTCAACCAACTGCTGCAAGGCCTCGCGAAAAAGCTGGGCCAGCAACTCTGGGTCATTACCGACACCCCGGAACTGATCGACGCTCCGGACGGCGTCTTCGTCGTTCCCCGCAGCAACACTTACGACCTGCTTTACATCATCAATGCAGCCACGGCATTCATCGGCGGCGACACCGGCTTTTCGCATTTTGCCGGCCTGTCACGCGTACCACTGATCATCTCGCTGTACGGCAACAACAGCTACGGCGTGACCAGCGAATATGGCGAAGCATGGGCCGGCCGCATCTGGAACAGCCTCCCCTGCACGGACAGCGCAACGACCGAGCACCATGTGCACCTGATGCAGAACAACCAGTTGATCGGCCTGCAACGCTTCGCCATCGAAAAGGCCGTTTTCCGGATACTCGCGGCCCGCTAGCCTATTCGGCACCCCAGCGCGGCAACTGGTGCGAGATCTTGATGCTGCTGCCTTGCGGCAGACAAAGGAAATTGCCGCCCATGACGAACACTTCGTACTGCCGTTGCTCGAAGAACGCGGCAAGTTTCTGCTTGTCGGATTTCAACCATTCAATCAGCACCAGGGGGCGATTGCGCTCTATCGTTTCGACCGCGCCGGCCAAGGCCATTTCTTCCATGCCCTCGATGTCGATTTTCATGATGCCCACTTTTTCGAAGTGGAAATCATCGATCCGCACCAGCTTGACCCGGTCGCCGCTATTCTCGCCCTACGGCTGACCGATGAACTCCTGCTGCTTGCCACCGAACTCGACGCTGCCAAAGTTCGAAACCCGACGGTAATCAAAAGCCGGAATATCGATCTCGCCGCTTTCCGCACCCACTGCGTTGTGGTGAATATGGGCATTCTCCATGCTGTTAAGCGCAACACTGCCGCACACCATGTAAGCCAGTACCCGCTGCGCTTCGAACGAATGCACTGTCCCTTTGCGTGGCGCCAGCGCCTTGGCCAGAGCCAGGGTGTACACCCCGAAATTGGCTCCGACATCAAGACAGATCGAACCCTCCGGCAACAGCTTCGCCACTTTCACCAGCAAATCGATTTCGGCGTAATCCAGGCCGAAGGGATTCTTGACCAGCGCATTGGTCTGGTTCAGGTCATAGCGATTGACCAGAATTTGCCCATAAGCCGTCGGCAAACAGATCGTGTAAGGAATTTCTGCAATGGCGGAAAGCATGTCTTTACGGTCCATGATCAAAGTAGGGGCGATGCCGGAGTTTAAACCGCGCAGCACTTCCCGCAAGCGGAAGCGGAAGCGGAAGCGGAAGCGGAAGCGGCACACCGGATTCAATGCCCGGAAATTTCGGGGTAGTATCCTGCGCTACGAAACAAACAGGGAAAATGGCTCTTTTCCCGGTGTCGACCGGTCGGAAGCGATCACATGACACACCGTGCCTTTTCCAACCCATTCCTCAACACCATCGCCGACACCATGACCTCCATCAAGCGCCCTGCCCCCTTTGTTCTCGTATCGACAGACCATGGCAGCATGATCGTGAACCGCAACGACTACCGCATGGTCGGCGAAAACCAGGCCTATGGCGTCGGCTTCCAGTTGCTGAACAACTCGAATTTTGATCCGGTCGAAGTCGGCGTTGCGCTAAGCATTCTCAAGGCCCGCCGCGAGTTCTTCGGCGATGGCGTCGTCGCCATCGATGCTGGCGCCAACCTTGGCGTGCATACCCTCGAATGGGCCAAGACCATGCACGGCTGGGGACGGGTTACCGCCATCGAAGCGCAGGAACGCGTTTTCTACGCACTGGCCGGCAACATTGCCCTCAATAATTGCCTCAACGCCTCCGCCATCCACGCAGCACTCGGGGCCGAGCATGGCACGCTGGACATCCCGGTACCTGACTACCTGAAGCCAGGCAGTTTCGGCAGCCTCGAACTGAAAAAGCGCGAACGTACCGAATTCATTGGCCAGACCATCGACTACTCCCCGGAAAATTGCTTCAACGTCCGCCTTGTTCCACTCGACGCACTCGAAACTGGCCGGGTCGATTTCATCAAGATTGACGTCGAAGGCATGGAACTCGAAGTACTGGACGGCGCTCGCCAGATCATCGAACGCTGCCGGCCGGCGATGATGATCGAAGCCATCAAGACCGACCAGACAGCACTCTTCGAATTGCTGACCAACTACGGCTACCGCGTCTACAAACACCACCTGAATTTCATCGCCATCCACAGCACCGACCGCTCCGACAGCTTCCTGAAAGTCAGCAACAACACCCCATCTTGACATTTCCTTACACTTCAAATATAAGGAAGGAGTTTTCGGAAAGTAAGAAAACTCATTAAATCGGCAAACTGCAGGCAACTGCAGGACGCAAAGCCTCAGGTCCTGATTGACAGGATGGCTGGGTTGCACTGGAGCAGACTCGCTTCAGTTTCCCACCCCCATTCCCTCAAAACAACGATCAGGCACGCCGTTTCAGTGCGGTTTTTGCTCGTTCCGGTCTTGAAGAATTTAGCGCGAAGAAGCCCTAAAGCTTCTTCGCGTCCTGTCGTTAATGATCGTAATTGCTGTCTGTGCCCATAGTCCCTTGCCGGGTGACTTGATTCGAATCTTGAGAGGTGTGCCATGTCCGTAACCCAAGTAACCATCGTCAATTCCGCCACCGATATTGATGGCATGACCATTGATGGAACAATCAACAGCATCAAGGGCTCTTCCGGACAAGACACGGTAATTCTGGGATCAGGCGGCTCACTCAGCGTCTCCAGCGTCGAAACCATCGTCGGCTCGACCGATGCCGATGCCATCACCTTGCTCAACGCCGGCACGGTATCGATCTCCCGGATCGAGACCATCACTGGTTCGGCCGGCACTAACCAGGTCAACCTGCTTTCCCCGCTCACCGGCAACCTGACCATAGACCTGATTGAAACAGTCGTTGGCACCACCGGCACTGGCGAAACACTGGAGTTGAGCACCAACACCGCCGCGCTCAGCATTTCACGCATCGAAAGCGTGATCGGCAGTACGACCGCTGAAACCGTCACCATACTCGGCGCCGGCACGCTGAACATTTCCGATGTCGACTCCGTTGTCGGCTCGACCGGCACCGACATCCTGCGCCTGGACAACGCTTCCACCGGACTGGAAATCAGCAGCATTGAAACCGTGATCGGCACCACGGGAACCGATGCAGTCACCCTGGCGACAGCGGGCGCTGTATCCGTCGACAAATTCGAAACAATCGTCAGCACGGCTGGCGTCAACACCGTCACCCTGCTCAACGCGCTTACCGGAACAGTCAATGTCGATGGTGTGGAAACGCTGATCGGTAGCGGCGGTGCTGACACAGTACAGATTGTTTCCGCCCCGGCCTCGACCATCCGCATCAGCGGCATCGAAAGCATCATCGGCACGACCGGAACCGGCGATATTGTCTACATCACCAGCGCCGGCAGCGTTGAAACATCCAGCATCGAAAGTCTGGTTGGCACGACGGCGGTTGAAGTCGTCACCATGGCTTCGGCCCAGACCAATCTTGCCGTTTCGAGTATCGATACCGTCATTGGCTCGACGACGACCGATGGCGTCCAGATGCTCTCCAGCGGCGTTCTCTCCGTCAGCGGCCTCGGCACTGTCATCGGCACGGCGAGCACGACCGACCGCCTGACCCTGCTCGGCGCCAGCGCCGACGTCAGTGTTTCGGCTGTCGATACGATCACCGGCACCGCCGGCGCAGACACCATCACCATGCTGACCAACGGTTCCGTCACGCTCTCCGGCGTCGAAAGCCTGATCGGCAGCAGCGGCACCGATACGGTTTATCTGACCGGCAGCGGCGCCATCAACGTTTCGTCAGTAGAATCCGTCATCGGCACGACTGCCGCAGAAAGCGTCCAGCTCGACACCGCCAGTCTGACGCTGCGGGTTTCCGGCATCGATACGGTGATCGGCACGACCAACACCGATGCAGTCACCATGATGACCGGCGGAAATCTCAAGGTCAGCGACATTGAAACCGTACTCGGCTCGGCATCGACCACCGACATTGTCACCCTTGATGCCAGCCAGACAATCGTTACAACGGCCAACGTCGAAACCGTAGTCGGCAATGCATCGACCGACTCGCTGACTCTCTCCGGCGGCGGCAGTGTGGCTATATCCGGACTGGGCACGGTCAATGGCTCGGCCGGGGCCGACATCATCACCATGATGGCTGGCACGACCAGCCTCTACGTCAGCCTGGTCGATACCGTCATCGGCTCCGCTGGCAGCGACACGGTCAACCTGCGTACAGCAGGCATTCTTGCCATCTCTGGCGTCGAAAGCGTCGTCGGCACCACCGGCCAGGACACCCTGAGCCTGCTCGGCACCAGCGCAGTCGTCAGCATCAGTGACATCGACATCCTGCAGGGCTCGACCGGCAACGATACCGTCACCTTGTCCACCGCGGCCACCATCGGTGTTTCCGGTGTCGAGTCACTGATTGGCGGCACCGGCACGGACATCGTGACCCTGAACAACGCCGGCAATATCGAACTCAATGGCATCGACACGATCATCGGCTCGGGTGGTACCGATGCGGTCGTAATGGCCACAACCACGCTGGCAGCTTCTGCCGTGGAAACTGTCACTGGCACCGCCGGCACTGACACACTGACCCTGCTTGCCAGCGGCAATGTCGCAATTTCCAAGATCGAAAGCGTTCTCGGCACTGCCGACAACGAAGTCCTGACCCTCCTCGGCACCAGCGGCTCGCTGACAGTTTCCGATATCGACACGGTCATCGGCTCCACCGGCGCCGATGCTATCACCATGCTCAACGGCGGTTCGCTGACCACTTCGCGTGTTGAAACTGTCACCGGCACAACCGGCAGCGGAGACCTGCTCAACCTGCTCGGCACCGCAGCCTCCGTCAAGATCGACAAAATTGAAACGGTCGTTGGCACGACTGGCGCCGACGACATCACCATCACCACAGGCAGCGGCAGTGTCAGCTTGTCGGTGAGCAGCGTCGAAACCGTCATCAGCTCCGGCGCGACGGAAACGCTGACCCTGCTTGCAGCGACGACCCAACTCAAGATTTCCGGCGTTGAAACCCTGATCGGCACGGGCAACACCGACGCCGTGACCATGCTCACCAGCGGCACACTCAATGTCTCCCAGATCGGCACGGTCACCGGCAGCACCGGCACCGACACACTGGCCCTGAGCGGTGGCGTCGATATCAAGATCTCCCAGATCGAGAGCGTTACCGGCTCGACCAATGTTGACATCGTTCGCCTGCAAACCGCAGCCAGCCTTAATGTTTCCGAAATCGACACCGTCATTGGCACTTCCGGCAGCGATGCGATTACGCTAGCCAGCGGCTCGACCACGATCTCGACCTCCTCGGTAGACACAGTCACCGGCACCGGCGCCACCGATACCCTGACCCTGCTCAATGCAGGCACCGTCAACATTGACGCCATTGAATCGGTGATCGGCTCCGGCGGCATCAACGTCCTGCGCCTGCAAAATGCCACCAGCCTGACCGTCTCCGCCGTTGAAAGCGTGCTGGGCTCGGCCGGCAGCGACACCGTCACGCTGAATACCGGCGACACCATCCGCGCCTCGGCGATCGAATCACTGGTCGGCACGACCGGTAGTGAAACAGTGATCCTGCTGACCTCGGGTAGCATCAGCATTGATGCCATCGATTCCGTCATTGGCGGTGTCGGCCAGGACAGCGTTACCCTGGTCAATTCCATGACCACCTTGAAGGTCTCCGGTGTGGAAACTGTCACCGGCGCTGGCGGCACCGACGTTGTCACCATGCTAGGGGCTGGTTCGCTCAAGATTGATCTGGTCGAAACCGTAATGGGTTCGATCGGCACCGATATCGTTACCGTCAGCAATGCTGGCGCATTGACCGTATCCGAAGTCGAAACCGTGATCGGCGCAGCCGGTGCCGATAGCCTGACCCTGCTCAACGCCGGGTCCGTCGCCGTCAGCAACATCGAAACCGTCACCGGCACCTCCAGCACTGACGCTGTTGTACTGATGACGGCTGCCGACATCAAGATTGTCGACGTCGAATCCGTCGTCGGCACCACCGGCGTCGACCGCGTCACCATGAGCAACGCCGGTTCGCTGGCCATCTCGGCCGTCGATACGGTAACCGGCTCGACCGGCGCCGACACGGTCAGTTTGCTCGTCGCCAGCACGACATTGGTCACCTCCTCGGTTGAAACCCTGCTCGGCACGGCGAGTGCCGACGGCGTCACGCTGCTCACGGCGGGCGCCATCGCTGCCTCCGACTTCGACACCATTGTCGGCACGGGCGGCGTCGAAACGCTGACCATGCTTACTTCCGGCAGCATCAAGATTTCCCAGATCGACAGTGTGCTCGGCACGGAAGGCACCGACATCCTGACTCTGGCAACGGGTGAAACCGTCTCCATTTCCGACGTCGAGACCGTCGTCGGTGCCAGTGGCGTCGACAGCATCACCATGCTGACCTCCGGCCCGCTGGTTGTTTCTGCCGTCGAATCGGTTACCGGCTCAACCGGCAGCGACACCGTCACCATGCTGAATGCCGGCAATATTGCGCTAAGCTCCGTTGAATCGATCCTCGGCACCACAGGCGCCAGCGACTCGGTGACCATGCTGACCGGCGGCTCGCTCGCCATTTCCGGCATTGAAACGGTTTCGGGCACGACCGGTGCCGAAATCATCACCATGCTGACGCCGTCGACCCTGCTCAAGATCAATGCAATCGATACGGTGATTGGCACCACGGCAAGCTACGACACCGTCACTCTGCTTGCTGCCGGTGCACTGACCGCCAGCAGCGTCGAAACCATCATCGGCACCAGCGGCGCCGACAGTCTGACCCTGACCACGACTGGCAGCGTACGCGTCTCCCTGATCGACACGGTTACCGGTACCTCCGGGACAGAAACAATCAACTTGCTGACCCAGGGCACCGTCCTGATTTCGGCAATCGAAACGGTGGTCGGCTCGTCCGGTACCGATATCGTCAAACTGCAGGCGGGCGCCGCTGCGATTTCGACGTCCAGCGTCGAAACCGTCTGGGGCACTACGGCGGCTGACTCGGTCAACATGCTGACCGGCGGTAATCTGGCGATTTCCGACATCGACACGGTCACTGGCTCGATCAGCACGGCCGACTCGCTGACCCTGCTCGTCGCCACCACCAACCTGCAAATCAGCGGCGTCGAGTCGGTGACCGGCACAACCGCTACCACCGACGCGATCACCCTGCTCAACGCATCGACGGTCAGAGTATCCGACATCGACACCATTACCGGCTCGACCGGCAGTGACGCAGTCATCATGCTGACTGCTGGCACCATCAACATCTCCGGCGTCGAAGCTGTCACCGGCAGTTCCGGCCAGGACATCGTTTCCCTGCTGACCGCATCTGCCGTCCTGCGCGTTTCCGGTGTCGAAACCCTGAACGGCACGACGGGCGTTGATGTCGTGACAATGCAGACGGGTGGCCAAATGCGCGTCGACCAGATCGACACCGTGGTTGGCTCGGGCGGTGCAGATACGATTACCATGGTCAGCACGACCCTGTCCGTGCAAAGCGTCGAGTCTGTCGTTGGTACGGCAGCCGGCACCGATCAACTGACCCTTCTGGACAGCACACCGGTCAAGGTTTCGGATATCGAAACCGTGCTCGGCACCTTTGGTGTCGACGCCGTCACGATGTCGAATGCCGGTTCACTCTCGATCTCCGAAGTCGACACCATTGTTGGCAGTTCGGGAAGCGACACAGTCAATTTGCTGGCAACCGGCGACATCGCGGTCAGCGCCATTGAAAGCGTCGTCGGCTCGACTGGCACCGACAGCGTGCAGATGCTCAGCGCCACGACCCCGCTCAGCGTCTCGGCCATCGAAACCATTACCGGCTCGACCGGTGCCGATCAGCTGACCCTGCTCGGCGGCGGCAGCTTCAGCGTCTCGTCCATTGAAACGCTGACCGGCACCACGGCAAGCGATGTGGTCACCGTGCTGACTGCCGGCAATATGGCGATTTCCGCCATCGACACACTGCTTGGCACGGCCGGTGTTGAAACCGTTACCTTGCTGGCAGCCACGACCACGCTCAAGGTTTCCGACATCGACAGCGTCGTCGGCTCGACCGGCGTGGATGCCGTCACCATGCTCAACACCGGTTCATTGCGCGTTTCCGGCGTTGAAACCATTAGCGGCACCACTGGCACTGACGTCCTGACCCTGGTCACCGCCAACAGCGCTACCGTACAGATTTCCAGCATTGAAACCGTGATCGGCAGTACAGGTGCGGATTCGGTCGCCGTTTCCGCGGCCGGTGCGCTGTCCATTTCCGCAATTGACACCCTGACCGGCACCACCGGCGTCGAGGTTGTCACGCTGCTGACCGCCAGTCCGGGCCTGAAGATCGACAGCATCGACACGCTGATCGGCACCACCGGCGCCGATGCAGTCACCATGCTGACGACCGGCAATCTGTCGATCTCGTCGATCGAAAGCCTGGTCGGCACTACCGCGGCCGAAATCGTCACCATGCTGTCCGGTGGCAACCTGGGTGTAAATGCCATCGACAGCGTCATTGGCACAACCGGCACCACCGACATCGTCACACTCCTCTCGGCTGGCTCGGTCAGCATCTCCGGCGTCGACTCCGTACTGGGTACAACCGGTGCCGCCGACACGGTCACCATGCTGACCGCTGGCAACCTGCGGACCTCGGCAATCGAATCGGTGGTCGGCACGACCGGCGTTGAAGTCCTGACGCTGCTTGCCGCGACGACTGCACTGCAGATCGAGAAAATTGACTCCGTCATCGGGTCGACCGGTGTCGACGCCCTGACCATCACGGATGGCGTTGCCCTCTCCGTTTCTGCCATTGAAACAGTTTCCGGATCGACCGCGGCGGATGTACTGCAACTGCTTGCCGCCAGCACCACCTTGAAGATTTCCGACATCGACACCGTGATCGGTGCCGCTGGTACGGACATCGTCACCATGCTCAAAGCCGGTACGCTCAGCGTATCCGCTGTTGAATCCGTTGTTGGCAGCACCGGTACCGACCTTGTCAACATGGCTACCGCCGGCAGCCTTTCTGTCTCGCGGATCGAGACCGTCACCGGCAGCACGGGCACCGACGTATTGACCATGGCCTTCTCCGGCAGCATGGCTGTATCGGATATCGAAACAGTGCTCGGTACCGTCGCACCCAATGCGGTCACCATGCTCAACGGCAACATTGCCGTTTCCGGCATCGATACGGTGATCGGCACCACCGGCAGCACCGACCAGGTCAGCCTGCTCGCCGCCTCGACCGCCTTCAAGATTTCCGGTGTCGAAACGCTGATCGGCTCGGCCGGCAGCGATGCCGTTTCCCTGCTTGCCGCAGCTCAGCTCCAGGTTTCGGATATTGAAACCGTGCTCGGCAGCACAGGCACCGACGTGATCACCCTGGCAACAGCCTCCATCCTGCTCAAGGTTTCCGGCATCGAAACACTGGTTGGATCGACCGGAACCGATGCGGTCACCATGCTGGCCGCCGGCAACCTCAACGTTTCGGTGATCGAAAGCATCACCGGCAGCACGGGCACAGATGTCATCACCATGCTGACCACCGGCAGCCTCTCGGCTTCGGCCATCGAAACCCTGATCGGCACGACGGGTGGCCAGGAGAGCGTCAGCCTGCGCGGCGCAGGTGCTCTCAAGGTGTCCGATATCGACACGCTGATCGGCGGCACCGGCGCTGATGTTGTCACCCTGCTCGCCGCCCATACCCAGTTC
Source organism: Quatrionicoccus australiensis (assembly GCF_020510525.1). Taxonomy (NCBI): domain Bacteria; kingdom Pseudomonadati; phylum Pseudomonadota; class Betaproteobacteria; order Rhodocyclales; family Azonexaceae; genus Quatrionicoccus; species Quatrionicoccus australiensis. The sequence continues at coordinate 951,565 of NZ_CP075188.1, read as the reverse complement.
AAGGTGTCGGGCATCGAGACGGTGATCGGCACGGCAGGCACCACCGATGGTGTGGTTCTGCTGGCCGCCCAGACCAACCTGGCGGTTTCCGATATCGAAACAGTAATTGGCACCACCGGCAGCACCGACGTCGTCACGATTCTCGGCGCTTCGACCACCATGCAGATTTCCGGCGTCGAATCGGTCATTGGTACCGCTGCGGTTGAATCGGTCACCCTGTTGGGCGCCTCGGGCGAAATCAGGCTCAGTGGCGTCGAATATGTTACCGGCACCACCGGCACCGATGTGGTTACTTTGGGTACCGCCGGCGCCGTCTGGGTTTCCAGTGTCGAAACCGTCATCGGCAGCATTGGCGCCGACGCGGTCAAGATGCTGACCCCGGGCACCCTGAGCATCAGCGGCTTTGAAACGCTGGCCGGCACAACCGGTACGGCGGATACGGTCACCCTGCTCGCCGCAGCAACCAGCCTGCGCGTCACCGGTGTCGAAAGCCTGCTCGGCTCAACCGGTATCGACATCATCACCATGCTGGAAACCGGCCTCAAGGTATCCGACATCGAAACCCTGATCGGCACCACCGGTACCGACACGGTCACCATGCTGGTCGCCGATGCGGTTTCCATCTCGGTCATCGAGTCGGTCATTGGCTCAACCGGCACCGATGTCGTCACCATGCTGACCACGAGCGGCCTGACCACGGCGCTGAAGGTCAGCGATGTGGAAAGCGTGATCGGGACCATCGGTCTCACCGATGCAGTGACCCTGGACGAAGTTTCGGGAGTCAACATTGGCCTTGCCGGCATCGAGAAGATTACCGGCACGACCGGCACCGGCGATATCGTAACGCTGCTTGGTGCAACCGCCAGCCTGCAAGTCAGTCAGGTTGAAAGCGTGATCGGCTCTTCGGGCGTCGATGCGATCACCCTGCTTGGCACAAGCAGTGTTGCCATCAGCACCTCGCGCGTTGAAACCGTGATCGGCACTACCGGCACCGGTGACGTCCTGACCGTGCTCGATGCCAATGCTGTCCGTGTTTCCCGAATCGAAACCGTCATTGGCACCACGGCCAACGAAACGGTCACCATGCTGACCGCCGGCAGTATCACGCTTTCCGGCGTCGATACGGTGATTGGCACGGTCGCCACGACAGACAGCGTCTCGCTGACCGGCGCTTCCGCCTCAATCAAGGTTTCGGCTATCGAGACCATCAGCGGCACCACCGGCACCGACATCGTGAGCCTGCTTTCTGCCGGCACACTGAAGGTCGCCGGCACGGCAGTTGAATCCATCGTTGGTACGGTCGGAATCGACATCCTGAACCTGACCGCGCTGGCCTCCGCCACGGTAAGCGTATCGAGTATCGAGACGGTGCTCGGCACCACCGGTGCCGATGCCGTAACCATGCTCGCTGCCGGCTTGCTGTCTGTCTCTTCGGTTGAAACCCTGACCGGCACCACGGGTACGGAAGCGGTGACACTGCTCGGCGGTGGCAACGTCAATGTCTCCGATATCGAAACGGTAACCGGCAGCACAGGCACCAATATCGTCACCCTGCTCAATGCCGATAACATCAAGCTCTTTGGTATTGAAACGGTTGTTGGCTCAACCGGCGCCGATATCGTCACCTTGCTTGCCGCCAGCACCAACCTCAACAGCAGTGCCGTCGAAACCCTGATCGGCACGGCCAGTGCGGACGGCGTAACCCTGCTGGGCGCAGGCGGAACGGTGAATGTATCGTCCTTCGAAACCGTGACCGGCACGACCGGCACCGACGTCCTGCAATTGATGGCCGCCGGCAGTGTCAAGGTGTCGCTGATTGAAACCGTGGTCGGCTCCAGTGGCATTGATGTCATCACCCTGGCAGGAGCCGGTACGGTTTCAGTTTCCCTGGTCGATACCGTCATCGGGACGACATTTGCTGACCAGGTCACGCTTCTCGGCACAAGCAGCAATCTCAGGGTCAGCGCCATCGACTCGGTGCTTGGCACAACGGGTACCGATATCGTTACCCTGCTTGCCGCCAGCACCAGCATCAAGGTTTCAGCCGTCGAAACCTTCATTGGCTCGGTTGGCATTGATGCCCTGACCCTGAACAGCACCGATGCAATCTCGATCAACGGAGTTGAAACACTGACTGGCAGCGCCGGTACCAACGTCGTTACCCTGCTCACCACCGCAGCAATCAAGGTCAGCGCCATAGAAACGCTGATCGGTAGCGCCGGGGCCGATATCGTCACGCTGCTGACCGCCGGCACGCTGGCCGTCTCGGTGATTGAAACCGTGATCGGCACCTCCGGCACCGATGTGGTGACCATGCTGGCCGGTGGCAACCTCGGCATTTCCCTGGTCGAAACCGTCACCGGCAGCACCGGTCTGGATATCGTCCGCTTGCTGACCGCCTCGGCAGGCCTGACCATCGGTGGTGTTGAAACCATGGTCGGCTCGGCAGCCCTGACCGATACCGTGACCCTGTCGGCTGCAATCACTGACCTGCAGATCAACGGTATCGAAACCCTGACCGGCTCGGCTGGCGTCGATGTGGTCAAGATGATGGCGGCCGGCAGCATTTCGGTCTCCGACGTCGATACCCTGCTCGGTTCGATCGGTGTTGATACTGTCACCATGCGGACCAGCACGCTGACCATCTCCGATATTGAAACCCTCACCGGCACCGCCGGCACCAGCGACCGGATCACGATGCTGACGACCGATGCGCTCAGCCTGAGCGCGATCGAATCGGTAATCGGTACCACCGGGGCGGATTCCGTCACCCTGCGCGCCTCCGGTACGCTGAGCGTGAGTTCGGTTGAAACCGTGATTGGCTTTACCGGCACGGATGTCGTCACCATGCTGGCTGGTGGTGCGATCAAGGTGTCGCTGGTCGAAACGGTGACTGGCACCGCCGGAACTTCCGACTCGCTGACCCTGCTGTCGGCTGGCACGGTAACGGCGGGTGGTTTCGAGACGGTGCTTGGTTCGGCTGGCGCAGACAACCTGATCATCAGCGGTGCCGGTGGTGCCATCTCGACCTCCAGTGTTGAAACAATCACCGGCTCGGGTTCGACCGATACCCTGACCCTGCTGGCGGGAGGCACTTTCCGGATCGGCGGCGTGGAGACCATCATCGGCACCAGCGGTGCAGAAAGCATCACGCTGACCGGTTCGGTGGCAACCAACGTCACCGGCGGTACCGGCGCGGATATCTTCGTCGCCAACGCCGGCGCGGCAGATACCTTCGTCTTCGGCGCCCTCGCGCACTCCGGCGTTGGTGCAGCAGCCGACACCATCACCGGCTTCGTGCATGGTGCCGACAAGCTGGACTTCACCGATATCGTGGCCAGCCTGACCTTCAAGGGGACTACCGCCTTTACCGGCACCCTGGGAGGACCGGAAGCCCGCCTGACGGCAGCCACCTCGGCCGCCGGTGTCGCCACCGTCCTGCAGATTGACAAGGATGGCAACGGCACGGTGGATATGGAAGTGAAGTTGGTTGGTCTGACTACGACGCTGACCCAGGCTGACTTCGTCTAAGTCGTCAGAATCAGCGGCGAATGCGTTAATCTTGGGGCCGTCCGATCCGGACGGCCCTTTTTCATCCGCTTATCGATGCAGCAAACAGAACTGACCGCGCAATCCGTGCTTGACGCAATCCAGCCCCTGCTGGAACGCCTGGCATCGCTGGAGGCGCCGGAAAGCTTCGTCTGCGCATGGCTGAAAACCCTGGCACTCCCGGCGGAAGCCCTGCTCGCGCTGGGCGCCGCGCTGATCAGCAAGGGCGCAAATGAAGCGGCCTGTGCCGTCTTTGCCGAAACGGTCCGCCGCCATGCCGACAACCCGGTCGCCCGGCACAATCACGGTGTAGCCCTGCAATTGCTGGGCCGCTTCGACGCAGCAGCAACGGCATTCCGCCAGGCTGCGGCGTTGCAGTCACCCGAGCAGGGTATCGCCAGCCTTTCTGCCGAAGGCGTTGTCCTGCGTCAGGCCGGACAACTCGATGCCGCCGAGCAGTTGTTGCGCCAGGCCTGCGCCCTCGGCCAGGACACGCCGGACATCCGCTGGAACCTGGCATTGACCCTGCTCAACGCCGGCAAGTTTGGCGCCGCCTGGCCGCTCTATGAAAGCCGTTACGAACGCCCAGACAAGCCGTCCTGGGCAATCATGGACGAGACGCAATGGCCGATGTGGCGCGGTGAACCGCTGGCCGGCAAGCGCCTGCTGGTGGTCGGGGAACAGGGCCTGGGCGACCAGATCCAGTTTTCCTCCTTGCTGCCGCTGCTTGCAGCCCAGGCGAGCGAAGTCGAAATGCTGGTTTCGCCCGGACTGCCGCAGCTGTTTGCCGGACTGCCCGGCCTCAAGGCCGTGCATGCGGCACGGCCACGCCATCTCGATTTCGACTACTGGGTTTACCTGCTTTCGCTGCCCCTGCACCTCGGTCTCGACACGCCGGCGAAGCTGGCCCCCGGCCCGGCGCCTTTTACGGTCGACGCCGTTCTGGCGGCAAAATTCGCGGCGCGCCTCGCCGCCGTCGCCGGCGGGCGCCTCAAGGTCGGTCTGGTCTGGGCCGGCAATCCGGTGCATGCGAATGACCGTTTCCGCTCAATGCAACTCGACCAGCTCGCGCCGCTGCTCGCGCTCGACGTCTGCTGGGTCAGCCTGCAGCGCGACCTGCCGGCGCGCGATCAAGACAGTCCCTGGCTGCCGCGCCTGGAAAACCTCGGTCCGGAACTGAGCAGCATGGCCGACACCGCGGCCGCCCTGAGCCAGCTCGACCTGCTGATCAGCATCGACTCGGCACCAGCCCACCTCGCCGCCAGCCTGAACCTGCCGACCTGGATGTTCCTGCCGCAAAATGTCGACTGGCGCTGGCCGCGCGATGGCGAGACAACCTTCTGGTACCCGACAATGCGCCTTTTCCACCAGACCCGCCTGGGCGACTGGGCCGCGCCGCTTGCCGGCATGCGCAAGCAACTCGCCCGCCTCAGTACAACGCCACCGACTTCCCGATGAGCAAAGCCAAAGATAGCGTAGTGAAACAGCTGAATGCCGCGATGCAGGCCTTCTCGGCCGGCCGCATCGAGGAGGCCGGCAAGCTGGCCGGACAACTGGTCGCCAACCAGCCGAAACTGGCCGATGGCCACCACCTGCTCGGCCTGGTCGCGCGTAAGCAGAACCGCATCGACGATGCCTGCCGGCACTACAGCCGGGCCAATGAACTCGCCGACTCACCGGCCGCCAGCGCCGTCGTGCTCGGCAACTGGGGCAATGCCCTGCTCGCCGCCGAACGCAACAGCGAGGCTGAGGCCTGTTTCGCCAAGGCCCTGCAACTCAACCCGGGTAACCCGCAGGCAGCCATTGGCCGCGGCGATGCGCTGCGCCGCCTGAGCCGTCTGGAAGAGTCGGAACAGGTGTTGCGCGCCGTGCTTGCCGCCGATCCGGCCAGCACCACGGCCTGGGTCAACATCGGCGCCACCCTGCAGGCGCGCGGCAAGATCGGCGAGGCAGCCGAAGCCAACCGCAACGCGATCCGTCTCGACCCGCAGGCCGCGGTCGCCTATTACAACCTCGGCGGCCTGCTCATGGATGCCGGCCAGAACGGCGAAGCCCTGCACAACCTGAGCGAAGCCGTGCGCATCGACCCGGACTACGCCGACGCGGCTGCCTCGCTGCTGCGTCTGGCGCAGTCGCTGTGCGCCTGGGACATTTCCGAACCGCTCGAAGAGAAAGCCCGCCAGCGCGTGCGCCAGGGCGGCACGGTATTCCCGTTCGCCTTCCTCGCCATTCCGGCAACGCGCGAAGAACAGCAGCAATGCGCCCGCTCGTGGGCACAACGCCGCTACGGTTCGGTGCAGCCATTTTTGCCTGTTGCCAGCGGTCGACCGGTAAAAACGGGCAAATTACGCATCGGCTACCTGTCCTCCGATTTTCACGACCACGCCACCGCCTACCTGATGGCCGAAGTCTTCGAACTGCACGACAAGCGGCACTTCGAGCTGTTCGCCTATTCGAGCGGCCCGGACGATGGCGGCAGGATGCGCCAGCGCCTCAAGCAGGCCTTCGACCACTTCAGCGAAATCGGGCGCCTCACCGACGAGGCTGCCGCACGCCAGATCCAGGCCGACGGCATCGACATCCTGGTCGACCTCAAGGGCTACACCCGCGACTCACGCACCGGCATCCTCGCCTGGCGGCCGGCGCCGGTGCAGGCGCAGTACCTCGGCTATCCGGGCACACTCGGCGCCGGCTTCGTCGATTACGTGATCACCGACGCCATCGTCACGCCACCGGAACATCTCGCCGCCTACGACGAAGCCGCCGCCTACCTGCCTGGCAGCTACCAGTGCAACGACCGCCAGCGCCCGCTTGGCAACCGGCCGGGTCGCGCCGCCTGCGGCCTGCCGCCGAGTGGCCTCGTCTTCTGCTGCTTTAACCACACCTACAAGATTCGCCGCGAGGTCTTCGCGGTCTGGTGTCGCCTGCTCCAGGCGCTGCCCGACAGCGTGCTGTGGCTGCTGCGTTCGAACCCGGAAGCCGAAGCCAATCTGCGTGCCGCCGCGGAAGCAGCCGGCATTTCCGGCCAGCGCCTGATCTTCGCGCCGGTCGCGCCGCTCGCCGAGCACATCGCGCGCATTGGCGAAGCCGATGTCTTTCTCGACACGCAGCCGTACAATGCGCACACCACGGCCAGCGATGCGCTGTGGGCCGGTGTGCCGGTGGTGGCCTGGCAAGGCGACAGTTTCCAGTCGCGCGTCTCGTCCAGCCTGCTCAGTGCAGTCGGCCTGCCGGAACTGATCGCGCACGATGCCGACAGCTATTTCGCGCGCGTCATGCAACTGGCCACCGATCCGGTCTGGCGCGGCGAAGTCGCTGCCCGGCTGGTCGCGGCACGCAGCAACAGTCAATTGTTCGACTCCCGGGCCTTTACCCGGGATCTGGAAGGTTTGTACCGGGCCATGCAGGCCCGCCATGAAAAAGGACAGGCGCCGGCAACGATCCACCCGCTGCCCGCCGACGAGGAGGCATCACCCGTGCAGGATTACCGCGAACTGCTGATCGGCGCAGGCTCCAGCCGCGTCAAGAAACTGGCCGCCAACGGCCGCCAGGACTGGCACAACCTGACCACGCTCGACATCAATGCCGACCATAAACCAGACCTGGTCTGGGACCTGACGCAACTGCCGCTGCCCTTCGAGGACAACAGTTTCGACGAGATCCACGCCTACGAAGTGCTCGAACACACCGGCCAGCAGGGCGACTACAAGTTCTTCTTCGCGCAGTTCGCCGAACTGTGGCGCATTTTGCGGCCGGGCGGCCTGCTCATCGGCACCTGCCCATCACGCCATTCGCCGTGGGCCTGGGGTGATCCCTCGCACACCCGCGTCATCCAGCCGGAAAACTTCATCTTCCTCGATCAGGCGCAGTACATCGCCCAGGTCGGTCGCACCGCGATGAGCGATTTCCGCTACATTTTCAAGGCGGATTTCAGCACCGCCTTCAGCCAGGACGACAACACCACCTTCTCGTTCGCCCTCAAGGCGATCAAGCCCTCCCGTTACCAAGCGCCCAACGCCCCGGATGCCAGCACCCATTGACGACAGCCTGCTGACCGCGGCACTCGCCGGGTACGAGCAAAAGGAATACGCCCAGGCCGCCGCCCTGGTCGCCAGCTACATGCAGGTCGACAGCAGCCGGGCCGACGCCTGGACGCTGTGCGGCATGATCCGCAAGGCGCAGGGCGACATCGCCGGTGCCCGCGACGCCTACCTGCAGGCGATTGCGCGCTCGCCCGACTATGCCGACGCGCACACCAACCTGGCCAATCTCGAACGCTGGGAAGGCTCGCCCGACGAGTCGCTGGCGCATTACCTGATCGCCTTCAAGCTGCGCCCGAACAGTGGTGCGGCCAACAATATCGGCTGCGTGCTCTCCGACCTCGGCCGCTTTGCCGAAGCCGTGCAATGGCACGACAAGGCGCTCGAACTCGAGGCCGGCGCGGCCGACCCGCAATGGGATCGCGCCCTCGCCCTGCTTGCCGGCGGCCGTTACCGGGAAGGCTTCGCCGGCTACGAATCGCGCTTTTTGCGCCGTCTACCGGTGCCGCGCGAATTCGCGCAGCCGCGCTGGAACGGCGAACCGCTCGCCGGCAAGACCATCCTGCTCTACTGCGAACAAGGTTACGGCGACGCGCTGCAGTTCCTGCGCTTCGTGCCCTGGGTCGCGGCACGTGGCGGCCGGGTCGTGCTCGAAGTCCTGCCCCCGCTCGCCCGCCTGGTGGCCCGCCTGCCGGGTGTCGCGCAAGTTATTCCGATGGGCGAGGCCTTGCCGCCTTTCGATTGCCAGCTCTCGGTGATGAGCCTGCCGCATGTGCTGCAGCTCGAACTCGCCGGCGTTCCCGGCTTGCCTTACCTGAGCGCCCCGAATCCCGGCGCCGCCGCCAGCCGCCTGAACGAACTGGCCGGCGATCCGGCTGCGCTCAAGGTCGGCATCGTCTGGGCCGGCAATCCCGGCGTCAAGAACGACCGTTTCCGTTCGCCACGCCTCGATGTACTGCGCCCGTTGTGGGACCAGCCCGGCGTGCGCTTCTTCGGCCTGCAGAAGGGCGACGGTCGCAACGACCTGCGCCCGACCGACCCGATCATCGATCTCGACCAGGAAATCCAGGATTTCACCGATACCGCCAACTACATCATGGCGCTCGACCTGGTCATCACCTCCGACACCTCGGTCGCCCATCTTGCCGGCGCCCTCGGCAAGCGCGTCTGGGTCATGCTCATGCATGTCGCCGACTGGCGCTGGCTGGGCACGCCGACGCGCAGCTACTGGTATCCGTCGGCCCGCCTGTTCCGCCAGGCGAGCAGCGGCGACTGGGCCAGCGTCAGCCACGCCCTGCATGGCGAACTGCAGGCCCTGCTCGCCAACCGGCAAGCCGCCCACCCGGTCGTCATGGATGCGCTGACCGCGCACCAGCAGGGCGATGGCCCGCGCGCCGGCCTGCTGATCGAACGCGCCCTCGACCTCGAAACGCGGCGCCCGGACATCTGGACGCTGTACGGCATGATCTGCCGGCGCGAAGGCAACACCCTCTGCGCCCAGGCTGCCTACCAGGAAGCCCTGCGCCTCAAGCCCGATTTCCACGATGCGCTGTGCAATCTCGGCAACCTGCACAAGGACGCCGGCCGCATCGCCGAAGCGCGCGACTGCTACACTGCGGCGCTCGCCAGGGAACCGAAGCACCTCGCCGCGCTGCGCGAGCTTTCCGATGTCGAACGCCAGCTCGGCCGGCCGGACGTAGCGGTCGACATGGCAAAAACGGCACTTTCCATGGCGCCCGGCAACCCGGCCCTGCTCAACAACCTGGGTGCCGCCCTGTCGGAACTCGGCCGCCACGAAGAAGCCGAAGCCGCCCTCGTCGAAGCGCTGGCTGCCGATCCGCAGCATATCGAGTCGGAATACAACCTCGGCGTCCTGCAACATAAACAGGGACGCGACGACGAAGCGGTTACTCACTTCCAGTCCGTCCTCGCGCGCAGCCCGGGGCATTCGCGCGCCAGCTACAACCTCGGCGTGGTTTATCAGGGGCTGGGCGATTTCCCGGCTGCCGAAGCCGCCTACCGGCGCGCCATCGACATCGACCCGAATTACTTCAGCGCGCTGTTCAACCTCGGCGCCCTTTACGGCTTCACCGGCCGCTTTGCCGAGGCGCTCGCCTGCGAGCAGCGCTGCCTGGCGCTCAATCCCAGCCATCTCGGCGCCCGCGCCGAGGCCCTGCACCTGTCGATGAAATTCTGCGACTGGCAGCAGGTGCTGCCGGAAGCCCGCCACCTGGTCGAACACATGGCGCCGGATGGCAATCTGCAAGCCGAGATTCCGCCCTTCGTGCTGCTCTCGCTACCAGTCGACATCCCGGAAAGCCTGCAATTGGTCGCCGCCAAACGCAGTGCCGCCAATCTGGCCAGGGGAATTTTGCCCTTTTCACCACGTCGACCGGTACACCGCAGCAAACTGCGCATCGGCTACGCCTCCAGCGACTTCCACGATCACGCGACGATGCACCTGATGCGTGGGCTGTTCAAGCTGCACGACCGCAGCCGCTTCTCCATCCACGCCTATTCATGGGGCCCGGACGACGGCAGCCACTACCGCCGGCAAGCCCTGCACGACATCGAGCACTTCAACGAGCTGCGCGGCCAGGGCGCCGCGGCCATCGCGCAGCGCATCCATGACGACGAAATCGACATCCTGATCGACCTCAAGGGCTATACCCGCGACTGCAAGAGCGAGATTTTCGCCTTCCGCCCGGCGCCGGTGCAGGTCCAGTACCTCGGCTATCCGGGCAGCATGGGCGCCGATTTCATCGACTGGATCATCACCGACCGCATCGTCACTCCGCCGGCGGCACAGGCTTCCTATTCGGAAAAGTTCGCCTACCTGCCGCACTGCTACCAGGTCAATGACCGCGAGCAGGAAATCGCCGAACCGCAACCGACGCGCGCCGCCTGCGGCCTGCCGGAAAGCGGCGTGGTGTTCACCTGCTTCTGTACGCATTACAAGATCGACCCGCTGATCTGGACGCGCTGGATGAACATCCTCAAGGCCGTACCGGACAGCGTGCTCTGGCTGTGCGCCGGCCAGGTCCAGACCGAAGCCAATCTGCGCCGGGAAGCCGAAGCACACGGTGTTGCCGCGACGCGACTGGTATTCGGCAAGATCATGTCCAAGGCGCAGCATCTGTCGCGCCTGCGCCACGCCGACCTCTTTCTCGATACCTACTGGTACAACGGCCACACGACGGCGAGCGATGCGCTGTGGGCCGGCGTTCCCGTCCTCACCCTCCCCGGCGAGCGCTTTGCCTCGCGGGTCGGCGCCAGCCTGGTCAGTGCGGTCGGCATGCCGGAGATGATCGCCGGCGATTTCGATCACTACGAAGCACTCGCCATCGAACTCGGCCGCCAGCCGCAACAACTCGCCGATTTACGGCAAAAACTGGCGGTCAACCGCCTGACGACGCCGCTTTTCGACACTGCCGGCTTTGTCCGCGACATCGAGGCGCTGTACACCGACATCTGGGCTGACGCCTGCGCCGGCGACAAGAAAGATCACGCATGAGCCAAGCACAAAAGACACCGGGCAGCACCCTGCTCGCTTCACCGCTGATCGCGGCCCTCTGGGAAATGCGCTCGACACTGGTTTCGGTCTTCGCCTTCTCCCTGGTCATCAATTTCCTGATGCTGGCGCCGTCGCTGTACAGCCTGCAGGTCTACGACCGGGTGCTGACCAGCCGCAACATGACGACCCTGCTCATGCTCAGCCTGATCACGCTGTTTCTCTTCGGCGTGCTCAGCCTGGTCGAATGGTCGCGCAGCCGCATCATGGTCCGCGTTGGCGTGCGTCTCGACCATGTACTGGGCAAGCGCCTGCTCGCCGCCGCGCACCGCCTGAACATCGACCAGGGCAGCAGCGCCGGCCGCTCGCTGCTCGGCGACCTGGCGAAGATCCGCTACTTCCTGACCGGCCCGGCCATGCTCGCCGCGCTCGACGCGCCCTGGGTGCCGATCTACTTTGTCGTCACGATGATGCTGCACCCCTGGCTCGGCCTGATCGCCCTGGTCAGCGCCGTCATCCTGTCCATCCTGACCTATGTCACCGAACTGCTGACCCAGCATCCGCTGTCACGCGCCAACGCGCACGCCCATGAAGCGAGGAAGATCAGCGACGTCAATCAGCGCAACGGCGAAGTGGTCGAGGCGATGGGCATGCTGCCCGCCCTGACCGGGCGCTGGCAGGCCGCCCAGGACGGCCACCTCTACGAGCAGGCCCGCGCCAGCGACCGCGCCGCGCATGTCTCGTCCTTCACGCACTTCTTCCGCCTGCTGCAGCAGGGCCTGATTCTCGGCGCCGGTGCGATGCTCGCCGTCGACGGTTCACTCACCCCCGGCGGCATGATCGCCGGCAGCATCCTGGCCAGCCGCATGATGCTGCCGATCGAGCAACTGATCGCCTCCTGGCGGCAATGGATCGATGCGCACGAAGCCTGGAAGCGGATCGACCACGCCTTGTCACTGCCCGAGCCCGGCTTTTCCGGCGTCAAGCTGCCGGCCCCGAAGGGTGAGATTTTCCTCGAAAACGTCTATGCCGGCCCGCCCGGCTCAACGACGCCGACGCTCAAGAACATCACCCTGCGCATTCCGGCCGGCGCCAGCGTTGCCGTGGTTGGCGCCAGCGCCGCCGGCAAGTCGTCGCTGCTGCGTGTTCTGGCTGGTGTCTGGAAGCCGCTCAACGGCCTCGTCCGCATCGACGGCGCCGACATGCAGCACTGGCCGCGCGCCGACCTCGGCCCGCATATCGGCTATCTACCGCAGGATGTCGAACTGTTCGACGGCACGGTCGCCGAAAACATCTGCCGCCATGGCGAACTGAACAGCGAGGCCATCCTCGCCGCCGCTGCGGCAGCCGGCGTCGACGACATCATTCGGCGTCTGGCGCAGGGTTATGGCACGCCAGTCGGCAGCGGCGGCACCTTCCTGTCCGGCGGTCAACGCCAGCGCATCGGCCTGGCCCGTGCGCTGTACGGCACCCCCGCCCTGGTCTTTCTCGACGAACCGAACGCCAATCTCGACGAGGCCGGCGAACTGGCCCTTGACGGAGCCCTCAAGCTGGCCCATGAACGCGGCCAGACCATCGTCCTGGTCAGCCATCGCCCGAATGCGATCCGCAACTGCGACCTGATCCTCATGCTGCAGGATGGCCAGGTGGCGCTGTTCGGCCCGCGCGACCTCGTGCTGCAGAGCCTGGCCAATGCGTCCGCCAAGACCCTGCCCCAGCAACCGCCTGCCGTGGAAAATGGCCATGCGCCCCAGTAAATCTCCCCTTCGCCGTTTCCTGCAACAGCTGCGCATCGCCTTCAAGGGCTTCATTTTCCCGCGCGTGAAAAACATCGATCCAGCGCTCGACGACTGGGAGAATCCGCGCCAGGCGATGAATCTGGGCCGCAACATCATCATCTTCGGCTTCGGCGGTTTCCTGATCTGGGCCTTTTTCGCCCCCCTTGAAGAAGGTGTCGTGGCAAGCGGTTCGGTGGCCGTCGAATCCAAGCGCAAGACCGTCTCCCACCTGACCGGCGGCGTCGTTGCCAGCATCCGCGTCAAGGAAAACCAGGAGGTCAAGGCCGGCGACATCCTCGTCACCTTTGAGGACGTGCAGGCCAAGGCCGCGCAGGACACCATACTGCAGCAATATTTTGCCGCGGCGGTGCGCCTCGCCCGCCTGAAGGCAGAGCAAAGCCAGGGCAGCAGCATCCAGTATCCGGAAGAGATCAAGGTGTATTTTGCCGAGCCCTGGGGCAAGGAACTGGTCAACGCGCAGGAACACCTGTTCAAGACCCGCAAGTCGGCGCTCGACAACGAACAGGCGATCTACGGCCAGAATCTGGCTGCCCTCGACAAGCAGTTGCAGGGCACCCGCCAGCAACTGAGCGCCCGCACCCAGCAGTCCGGCTTCCTGCAGCAGGAAATCGACGGCATGCGCGGTCTGGTTGCCGAAGGCTATGCGTCGCGCAACCAACTGCTCGCCCAGGAACGCACCCAGGCAGAACTGTCCAGCGTGACCAGCGAACTGCAGGCCAGCATTGCCAAAAACGCCAGCCAGGCCGCCGAAATCCGCCTGCGCCAGTTGCAGTTGCGCCAGGACTTCCTGCGCGATGTCGAAGCGCAACTGGTCGAGGCCCAGCGCGACCTGTCGGCACTGACCGAACGCCTCAAGGCGGTGCGCGATGAATACGCGCGTACGGTCGTACGCGCCCCCGCCGACGGCCAGGTGGTCTCGTTGCAAACCCAGACGATCGGCGGCATTGTCGGACCGGGCGGGCGCATTCTCGAAATCGTGCCGCAAGGCGATGCGCTGCTGCTCGATGTCCAGGTGCAGCCGGGCATGGTTAACCGCATTCATCCCGGCCAGGCCACCGATGTCCGCATCAATGCCTTCACCGATCGGCCGCAACTGGTGGTCGAGGGCCGGGTCAGCTCGGTCTCCTCCGACCGCCACACCGACCCGCTGACCGGTCTGCCCTACTTCCTGGCCCGCGTCGAAGTCACACCGGAAGGCCTGAAAAAACTCGGCAACCACCACCTGCACCCGGGCATGCCGGTCGATGTCATCATCAAGGCGGGCGAACGCACCTTTGCCGCTTACCTGATGAAACCGCTGACCCAGCGCATGTTCTCGGCGCTGCGGGAACCCTGAGATGAAAAAGCGACTTCTCGTTGCGGCCTTGCTGCCGCTGTTTGCCGCATCCATGCTCCGGGCCGAGACGGTCAACCTGCGCCAGGCCTGGCAATATGCGCTGCAAAACGACCCGACCTGGCAGGTCGCCCAGGCCGATGCCGGCTACGAGCGCGCCGAGCAAGGCAAGGCCTTGGCCGGCCTGCTGCCGTCGCTGTCCTTCTCGGCATCACGCTACAAGAATGAACTCGATCGCCAGGGCGCGAGCAACAATCCGACCCGCTACGACTCCAGCGTCGATGCCTGGTCCTTGCGCCAGCCGCTGATCCGCTTCCAGAACATCGCCGACTACAAGCGCACCGTTGCGCATAGCGAAGCGGCCGATTTCACCCTGAGCGCAGCAGCACAGCAACTGACCGTACGGGTCGCCCAGGCCTATTTCGACGCACTGCTGACCGAAGACCAGCTACGCCTGGCCCGCTTCCTGGTTGCTTCGCTGGAAGCGCAGCAGGACGCCGCCAGCAAGTCATTCCGCAGCGGTGCCGGCACGCGCATTGAAATCGACGAAGCCGCCTCCCGGCTTGCCATTGCCGTCTCGGAAGTGCTCGCCACGGAAAACCTGCTCGCCAATGCGCGCCAGAAACTCGCCGCCCTGCTCGGCGTCGACGTCACAGGGATTGTTGCCCTGGATGAAAAAAGGCTGAGCGCTCTGCAACTCGCGCCGGCCGACTTTGCCGCGTGGCGCGACCTGGTCCTGCAGACCAACCCCGAACTGCAGGCCGCGGGCAAAAGCATCGATGAAACAGCGTGGACCGTCAATCGCGCCCGGGCCGGACATCTGCCCACCGTAGACCTGGTAGTTACCAAATCGCGCTCGGAGAGCGAAACCGTCTCAACGGTCAACTCGCGCTACGACCTGAATTCGGCGGGTGTCCAGCTCAATGTGCCGATTTTCGCAGGCGGTTACGTCAACGCCGAAACCACCCAGGCGCGCGCCCGGCATCAGCGCGCCCAGGCCGTTTATGAAGGCATCCGTCGCGACCTGGAAACCCGGGTCCAGAAGGAATTCAACGGCATCATGCAGGGCCGCGAACGGCTCAATTCGCTCAACCAGGCCCTGCTTGCCAGCCAGGTGGCACTCAAATCGACCCGGCGCGGCGTCGAGGCCGGTACGCGCAATACACTGGATGTCCTGAATGCCGAGCGCCAGGTCTATAACATGCAGCTCGAGCTGTCGCGCTCGCGCCACGAGTTCGTGATGAGCCGCCTGCGCCTGAAGGCCATGGCAAACATGCTGGACGAAGAAGAGATTCTGCTGATCAGCAGCCTGCTGAACAGTACCGCCCCCTGATCCGGCAAACGGATGGCGGGGCTGGTGCGTCCTGACGGAATCGAACCGCCGACCTCCACGATGTCAACGTGGCGCTCTAACCAGCTGAGCTAAGGACGCATGGGAAAATGGAGCGGCAGAAGAGTCTCGAACTCTCGACCTATACCTTGGCAAGGTATCGCTCTACCAACTGAGCTACTGCCGCCCTGTACTTCCACGCAACAATCATCGGGGAAGGGCGCGCATTATAAATTCCCGATCAGGATTTGCAAGCCCCCCTTGCAAGATTTGTTTCCCGACTGCGGAAAAATGCCAAAACACCTGCGGCACAACGGCTTTCAGGCACAAGAGATGCTTTTGCCTGCAGATCAATTCACGAAAGGCCCCCCATGTCCGTCAGCTCCATCCTGTCCTACGGCATGCAAAGCATGCAGGCCGGCATGAACCGCAGCGCCATCGCCGGCGCCCGTATCGCCGGCTTCGGCAGCAGCAGCGACAACAGTGCGATGGCGAGCAGCATGGTCGAGCTCAGCCGCAGCGCGATCGATGCCAAGGCCGCCGCCAATGTAATCAAGACCGGTGACGCAATGCTGGGAACGCTGGTCAATCTGCGCGCCTAGGCAAAAATTGCCGGGGCAGCAAACTGCAAGTCTGTGCAAATTGCGTTTTCTGCAACCGCCACCCCGGTTATGATCTTGGATCAGTCATGGATGACCAGAACGGCACAGCGATGCGACAAATCGGGAAAGACGCCGGAAAACAAAAAAGCCACTCCGAAGAATGGCTTGAATGCTTGATTTTACTGGTGCCCCCGAACGGAATCGAACCGCTACCTGATGATTACAAATCAACTGCACGACCTTCATGCTACGGGGGCCCGGAACAATCGGGCCGAATTATAGCCTGATCGATCGCACAACAACATGAGCACGCTAAGCAACCCATTCGAAATTGCCCGTGAAACGCTCCGCCTGCTGGCGGCCCGTCGCGTCCCCCCGACGCCGGACAATTACCTGACCCTGTACCAGGAAATTGCCGGCATCAAGGCCGCCCCCGAGCCCTTCCCGGAAAAGCAGCTGCGCACACTGGCCGCAGCCTTGCCCAAGGCCAGCAACGAACAGTTGCGCCTCGCCCGGCAACTGGATGAAGCGGTCAAGGCCGGCAGCTGGGACGATTACCGCAACCGCCTGGTCGAGTTCGTCAGCGCCCTGACCGAAGTCCAGAAACTGACCTGGTCCGAGCTGATTACCGACCTCGTCCGGCAATGGGATGCCAAGCACGTCGGCCTGACCGTTGCCCGCAAGCGCGAGTCGCTCGAGCACGTCCTGAGTAGCAGCGCCAACAACCCGGAAACGCTGTTCACCCGCCTGCAGAACCTGTTGCGCTCCTGGGGCCAGGGCCGCGAACAGGAGAACGGCAATGGCAGCGAACCCGCCCCGCCGGAAAATGCCGTTTCCCGTGCGTCGACCGCTGAGCCGACCAATTTGCTGCCGGAGTTGCGCGAGCTGTTTGCCTTCACGCTGGAAACCGCGATCGCGGCGCAACTGGTTGAAAGTCCGGTGCTGTCGACCGATGCCAAGGCGCTCGCCGCGGATATCCGCAAGGCGAGGAACGAAGACCAGATCGCCGAGTTCCTCACCCGCCTGAAGCGCTTTGCCTTCAAGCTGGAACTGCTCGCCGAGGATCAGGCCGAACTGCGGCGCAGCCTGCTCAGCCTGCTGCGTCTGCTGGTCGAGAACATGACCGAGCTGGTGCTCGACGATCGCTGGCTGCATGGCCAGATTGAAGTCGTCCGCGAAATCATCGACAAGCCGCTCTCCCAGCGCGCCGTCGACGATGCCGAGCGCCGCCTGAAGGAAGTGCTGTACAAGCAGAGCATGCTCAAGGCCAGCCTGTTCGACGCCCGCGAATCGATCAAGCAGATGCTGGCCGGTTTTGTGGACCAGCTGGCCAGTTTTGCCGAAGTCACCTCGGACTATCACGACAAGATCGAGGGCTACGCCGGCAAGATCAGCGCCGCCAACGACATCAGCGAACTGGAAAGCGTGCTCGGCGAAGTCATGCACGAAACGCGCAATATCCAGATCAACGCACTGCGCTCGCGCGACGAGCTGCGGTCGACCCAGAAAAAAGTGCAAGAATCGGAAGCGCGCATTCGCGAACTCGAAGCCGAACTGGAGAACACCAGCAATCTGGTGCGTTACGACCAGTTGACCGGTACGCTCAACCGGCGCGGCCTGGAAGAAATGTTCGAGAAGGAAACAGCCCGCTCGAAGCGCCATGACACCCTGCTCTGCGTCGGCCTGCTCGATATCGACAATTTCAAGAAACTGAACGACACGATGGGGCATGACACCGGCGACGAAGCCCTCATCCACCTCGCCACGGTCTGCCGCGAAACCCTGCGCCCGCAGGACACCGTGGCCCGCTACGGCGGCGAGGAGTTCATCGTCCTGTTGCCGGAAACGCCGCTGGAAGATGCGATCAGCGCCCTCACCCGCCTGCAGCGCGAACTGACCAAGAAATTCTTCATGCACGACAACGAGAAAGTCCTGATCACATTCAGCGCCGGCGTCACGCAAATGCTGCCGGAAGACAGTCAGGCCAGCGTCATCAAGCGCGCCGACGAGGCAATGTACGAAGCGAAAAAAACCGGCAAGAACCGGGTGGTCAGCAGCTGATGGCAGCAAGCTGCCTGACCGCCACGTAACCCCCTCACGCCTGCATTAACGCCCGGAACCCATACATGACGAATGTCCGCATCCCCTTTGGCAAACCCTTCATCGTCGGCAAGGAGCTTTTCTACATCGCCCAGGCGGTCATGAATGGCTCCATTGCCGGCGACGGCATGTTCACCAAACGCTGCCACCAGTGGCTGGAAGAGAACCTTCGCTGTCGCAAGGCCTTGCTCGCCAATTCCTGCACGGCCGCCCTCGAAATGAGCGCCATTCTCGCCGGCATCGGCCCCGGCGACGAAGTCATCATGCCTTCCTTCACCTTTGTCTCGACCGCCAATGCCTTCGTCCTGCGCGGCGGTGTGCCGGTATTCGTGGACATCAGGCCAGACACGCTGAACATTGATGAGCGCCTGATCGAGGCAAGCATCACGCCGCGCACCAAGGCCATTGTGGCCGTCCATTACGCCGGACGGCCCTGCGCCATGGACGAACTGAAGAAAATCTGTCAGCGCCACGGCCTGTACCTGATCGAAGATGCCGCGCAGGCAATCCTGGCGCATGAAGACGGCCACGCGCTGGGCACCATCGGCGACATGGGCTGCCTCAGTTTTCATGAAACCAAGAATGTCATCAGTGGCGAAGGTGGCGCCCTGCTCATCAACAATCCCGAACTGATCGAACGTGCCGAGATCATCTGGCAGAAAGGGACCAACCGTAAGGCTTTCCTGCGCGGGCAGGTTGATAAATACACCTGGGTGGACATCGGTTCGTCCTTTTTGCCCAGCGAACTGACCGCAGCTTTCCTTTACGCCCAGCTGGAACATGCCGGCCGGATCAACGCCCACCGCCGCAAGCTGTACAAGGAATACACCAAGCAACTCGCGGCCCTGGCAGCCGAGAATCACTTTTCCCTGCCGATGATGGGAGAGGAAGAAGAGACCAATGCCCATATCTTCTATCTCGTCACCCGCAACGAAGATGAACGGGCCGCATTGATCCAGCACCTCGGCGCCGCCGGCATTTCTGCCGTATTCCATTACGTGCCGCTGCACAGCTCACCGGCCGGCCAAAGCTTTGGCCGCGCCAGTGGCGAACTGCCGGTAACCGACCGGACATCTTCCCGTCTCTTGCGCCTGCCGCTTTACTCCGAGCTGACGACACAGCAGGTCCGGATGATCTGCGAGAAAATCAGACAGTTCTACGCGCGGACACATGGTGCTTAGTTTTAACCAGGCATAGACCGGGACCCCAAATGGCGATGACAAAAAAACTCTTCGGCGAACTGACCGCACCGTTCTATATCTATGCGCCACCTTACGAGCAAAACTCTGGCGGCATTCGGGCAATGCACTATCTCTGTCATGCCCTGAATCTGGTCGGTGAAGAAGCTTACGTCCTGACCGGAACAACCAGTGAAAAACTGCGTACACCGTGCCTGACAAACGAAACGATCAACCGGCACAAGGCTGCCGGCAGGGAACCTGTCGTCATCTATCCGGAAGTCATCAGCGGCAATCCGCTCGCAGCCAGAAACGTCGTCCGATACCTGCTGAACATTCCCGGTTTCCTTACCAAGGAAAAGCCGCAGTGGCAGCCATCGGACCTGATCTACAGTCTTAGCCTGAAAATCGTTCCGGAAGGCATGAAAGGCGAGCTGCTCGAATTGCCGCTGATCGACTCTTCAATCTACACCCCCCCCGAGCCGGATACGGAAAGCCGCCAAGGGACTCTGCTCTTCATCAATCGGTTCATCACACGGGGAGGCCAACTCCTGCCCGTCACCGATCAATCACTCGAAATCTCGTTTCGGGTCGGTCGCCGTTCACCGGAAGAGCTCGCAGAGCTTTATCGCAAGGCCGAACTGATGTACGTCTACGAGCACTCAACCGCCTGCTATGAAGCATTGCTCTGTGGCTGCCCGATCGTTTACATCCCCAACGAAACAATGCTGCCCGAGCGCACCAGTGAATACCTTGGCCCGGGTGGTTCATCCTGGGGACTGGACCCGGCCGACATCGAAATGGCCAAAAAAAACGTCTTCCTGGCCCAGGAAAAATACAACGCACTCCAAGATCAATTCTGGAACCAGCTGGAATCCTTTATTGCCGCAACCCAGGCGTTGGCGAGGCGCAACAGGGCGACACCAGAGTTCGAACGGGCACCATGCATATCGATCGAACAAGCCATCGCCTTCTACAACGAAAAGAATTACGAGGCAGCCACTCAAAGCCTGACCGAGATACTCGAAGCGGATCCCGGAAATGCTCTTGCTTACACCTATCTTGCATTTATTTGCGCAACCCAAGGTCTGCTCGACGATGCGGATACCTTTATCGAACAGGCCAGGGAATTAGCTCCCGAACGCCCTGAACTACCTGCCGCACTGGGTGAGGTGCTTCTCAAGACTGGACACCCGGAGCAGGCCCAGAAATACTTGGGTATGGCGGTCATGCAACAATCAGATTTTTTCGGCGCCTATCCGGCCCTCGCCGAGGCTTTGCGGCTGAATGGCAATATGAACGCTGCTATCGATCTTCTGGAAAGTGGCGCAAAAATTCCGTCGACCGACCAGGAAAACATCCGACAGGTACTGTTCTCGATGCAGGACAAGCGCGGCAATATTGCTGCGCAGGCCGAACTCTGCCTGCGCATGCGCGATGGCACAGACCGGCAGGCTCAGGCCATACAACTTCTGGCGGATAGCGGAGCGCCTCCCGAACTTGTCTACTCCGAGCTTGAGTCCTGGAAGAACAAGCAACTGGCGCAGGGAACGACACGCCGGACAAATAAAATCGCAGCCCCGCGGCGAGCACTTGTCGTCGGCTTCCTGGTCAGCGATTTCGGGCAGAACATGGATTCGGCCCGCCTTGAAGCGCTGCTACTGCATCTTCCCCCAAAAAAATTCAGGACTGCCATCATTGACGACTCGCCGACTGAAAAATCGACACCACTCGTTCAACGTTGCTTCCTGCTCAGCGACCACTGGTTATCCACCTCCAAGATGGATGATGCAGCAGCGAACAACGCGATAGCCGCCCTTAATCTCGATCTCCTGATCGACGTAAGCGGCTTTGGGGAAAGACACAGACTGAACCTGCTCTTTGCCTCAAATGCAGCCTTCAAAGCCTCCTGGAGCGACACACTGCCTTGGCACGGCGAAGAGGTCATTCCGATTAGCGGAATCGCACAACTCAATGAAATGCGCCAGGAGTCCCTGCCGGAAACCTGCATCACCCTGAGCGGACTCGGTGAAGTTGCCCTTCTGCCAGATGTGGCCATCACCAAGCGTACGCAAACCGGGAACACTGAATTTGGTTGTCTGACGCCAGCAGGAAAGATCAGCGCCCGGAACTGGCACTTTTTTGCGCAACTACTTTCCGAGATTCCCGATAGCCGACTGACAATCAATCTGGGAGGGCTGGATGAAAGCGCAATCGAGTTCATCACGACACAATTTGCCGCCGGTGGCGTTCCGGCAACAAGACTCCTCTTCGTATCTGCCACATCCTCTGCTGCACTCTGCGCCGCGTGGGATAAGATCGACATCGGTCTGGCGCCGTTACACGGTTCGGGAGGAGAGGCTTTAACTACGGCACTCTGGATGAATACCCCATTCATCGCCCTGGCTTCTCACCTCCCATGGTCCTGCCGTCCAACTGCGCTCTTGCGCTCGGTCGGCCTCATGCAACTGATTGCTGCCACCCCGGAAGAATATCTCTGCGTCGCAAGAAACCTGGCCGGCACCCCACAGAAATTCGAACTCCGACCTTCAATCCAGGAGGATCGCCGGTATACCCCCAGGCATCTCGCGATCGACTTTGGCAAGGCGCTGACCAGGATCTGTTTTGGGAAAGCCAAATGACCCGCCGAAAAATCTCAATCATTATCTGCAGCATTAATGCCGGCAGATTCGCCCGTGTCTGCAATAACTACCAGAACCTGATGGTGGGCCACGATTTCGAAATCATCGGCATTCACGATGCGCACTCGCTAGCCGAAGGCTACAACAGGGGAATCCAGCAGTCGACCGGCGACATCATGATTTTCTCGCACGATGACATCCTCGTTCTCGACAAAGCTTTTGCCCGCAAAATAATTCGGCGCCTTGAGAAATTCGACTTGCTCGGCTTCGTCGGAACCAGTCGGCTAATCAACGGAACATGGTTTGGCGCGGGTCAGCCACATCTGCATGGGGTGATATCACACGCTCGCCCCTTGCAGCCGATACTTAGCCTGGATGTATTCGGGGTAAACTCGTGGCCGGTAATCAGCGGCATCAAGGCCATAGACGGACTATGCATGATCGCTAACGGCGAACTTGCCAGAAGCATCGGTTTTGATGCTGTGACATTTGATGGATTTCACCTTTACGATCTTGATTTCAGCTTTTCTGCCTATCTCGCCGGTTACAAACTGGGCATCTGCTGTGACATTCCGATCATTCACGAGTCAACAGGGCAGTATGACGAGAAGTACGGCGAACAGGCCCGGCGCTTCTGCGACAAACATCATCAACAGCTTGACGGATTTGACAGCCAGGATCCGACGCAAACACCACGAACAAAGGCAGAAGGAAAACAGGCCAAGCTACCGGATAGCGATGCACTACTCAAACTATGGCACCCAGACATTCTCAGGCGTGTCACGGCAACCCTGCATCACACAGCAAAAGCACTCGATGAGGAGCATACACCACCTTCATTGTGAAGCTACTCGCTATCCAGATAGGCCTGTTCCAAAACCAGCAGATCGCGCTTTCTGTCCTTCAATCGGCGGGCCGGAATACCGGAATAAACCCCCCACTCTTCGGTCGACTTGGTCACCATCGACATCGCGCCGACTGAGCAGCCTTCGGCCAGGATGACGCCGGGGAAAATCAGCGAATTGGTCCCGACAATGCAATGGCGGCCGAGCCTGACCGCCTTCTTGAATTCACGCTTGAAGCGGGCCGGCACAGTCGGATTGGTCAGCGTACGCCCGGTGTAGTCGTCACTTTGCGAAAAAACGTGGCAACCGTAGGCCAGCCCGGAAAAATCCTCGAAGATGATTCCCTCGCTGCCACCTGCCACGTTGCAGAAAACGGCGATATGCACATTGCGGCCGATCGAGACCTTGCCCGAAACAACGCAAAAATCGTCAATTCGCGAATGATCGCCAATCTCGATCTGCTCGGGGTTGTAGATGGCGGCCTTGTCACTGATCCGCACATTCCTGCCCAGGGAACGAAAACCCATGGACTCCAGTTGCTGTTGCGAGAGAAAAGGCATTTGCTCAGCCCCTTTATTGTTTGAATCCGCCAGATGACGCAGGTGAGATCATTTCCCGCACCAGCGTCGCCACATTTCCCCGAATGCATTTTCCAGGGCACGCGCCAGGCGCGGTGCATCCATCAGGGGACTGGACAGCATTCGCTCACGCAGGCCGGTTCGGAGATTCTGCAACCTTACCCGGTCAAAAGCCAGTGCAACCGCCGTAGCAACATAGGCCTCTGCCGAATCCACCACCAGTTCGCCCAGACCGACGTTTTCCAGAATGGCCTTGCCCATCCGTGAAACCAGCATGTCGCCCGGCCAATTCACGAAAGGCACGCCCATCCAGATCGAGTCGTAACCGGTTGTACCGCCGTTGAACGGGAAGGGGTCAAGCGCCAGATCGATTTCGTTGTAGGTATTGAAGTACGCCTGTTGCGGCTGAATTCCCTTGATTTCGAGGCGTTGACCGTCAATGCCGTAACGTCCGAATTGCTCATGGATGTAGGAGACCAGCGAACCATCGGTGCCGCCGCGAGCGACGACCAGCAGGCGGGAGTCCGGCACTTGATTGAGGATCTCCGCCCACAGCCTGATTGTTCCCTGGCTCACCTTGCGGAAGTTGTTCAGACAGCCAAACATGAATGGCTTGGCATTGCGCTCACATGGCAGACCAGGCTGAACCGGCACATCGGGAATGCCTCCCCGCACCCCATAACAGTCAGGCAAAGGCCAGGGCGTTTCGCTGCACCAGTTGCCCGCTTCCAGGACAGGATCTGGCGGAACCAGGATGTAATCGACCGCCGACATGCCGCTGGTCCCGGGAAAGCCCAGCCAGGTCACGACGATTGGTGCGGGCTTGCGGGCAACGGCAAGCAGGCGGTTGCCTTCGGTATTGCCATTCAGATCGACCAGAATGTCGATTTCGTCGGCCTCGATCAAATCGGCCAGGGCGTCATCACCGATGGAAATCACCTCGCGCCAGAGGTCGACCGCTGCACGGCAGCGCTGGGTAATCGCATCAGAGACCGGCGAGTTGAAATAAACAACACTTTCGATTTTCCCGGCATCGAACTTGTCGAGAAAGGGCAAAACAAAAGCCGCTACCGGATGGGTACGGAAATCCGAGGTCAGCCAGCCTATCCGCAGCTTCCTGCCCGGTGTCCTGTCTCGCCCGGCAAAGGCATTTTCCCGCCGATGCGGCAGGCAAAGATTGCGATCAAACTCGCGTGCCAGCTGCAGTACATCCGCAGCGGACGATTCACTTGAGTGCACCAGCACCCAAAGCGAGTTAACGTAGGCCGTCGCCGACTTCGGATTGACCGCCAGCGCCTTGCGATACTGTGCCAATGCCTCGGCATTTCTCGCCTGATCGGAGAACCAGCTGCCCAGATTCAACAAGGCATTGACATGCCGCGGATTGATCGCGAGCACGTTTTCGGCTGCCTGCCTGGCCTTTTCACTCAGCCCGAGCTTGGTGTAGACAACGATCAGCGTATTCCAGGCATTCAAATTCTCGGGCTGACGGGCCACCGCCATCTCGAGATTCTCTCGCGCCACATCCATCTGTCCGCGCGTCGTAAACAGCAAGCCCATATGCTCGAAAATCCAGTCCTCGGCAACACCAAGGGAATGCGCTTTTTCCAGGGCATCAATGGCGGGAATCGTTTCGCCACACTGGACCAGGGCAATTCCCAGCTTGGCCCAGACTTCGGGCGTGTCCAAGCCAAGGTCAATCGCCTGCCGGAAATAGCGTCCGGCCTCGCGGGAGTTGCCTTTGGCCAGTTCAATATCGCCACACATCGTCACAATCGCAGAAGCAGCCGGACTCAGGATCAAGGCCTGCTGCGCGGCGAGAGTCGCCTTATCCAGCTCGCCCTTGAGTCGATAAAGATCTGCCAGCGAAAGCCAGGCATCGGCATAACCGGAGTCGAGGCGAGCCGCCACCTTGAAATCGGCCAGTGCTTCGTCAAGCTCGCCGAGATGCTGGGAAGCCATGCCACGCAGGCAGTAATGGCCGGCCTGAGCACCTTTCCTGGCCAGCACCTTGGTCAGGACCCGCTTGGCCAAGGCCCAGTTCCCGGCCGCCACATAAGCCCCACTCAAGGCACAGAGCATATCTGTATCGGTCGGCGCCAAACCGACCGCCAGTTCAAGTTGCGCCACACCTTGTTCGAAGATGCCCAGGCGACAATAAAGCTCCCCCAGGCGGCGCTTGTACTGAGCCACTTTGGGGGCCAAACCTGCCGCGTGCTCAAGAAAAGGCAATGCCGACTCACTGTCGCCGATGCGTGTCGCCAACTCGCCCAGACCAAACCATGCCTGGTGACAATCCGGCTGAACCGAAACGACCGTCTCGAACAAGCCCCCTGCCTTTTCATAATCTCCAGCCTTGAGTGCGGCTTCGGCCAGCCCCAGCTCATGCATGCGACG
The DNA here is from genome assembly GCF_020510525.1 of Quatrionicoccus australiensis. Classification (NCBI taxonomy): domain Bacteria; kingdom Pseudomonadati; phylum Pseudomonadota; class Betaproteobacteria; order Rhodocyclales; family Azonexaceae; genus Quatrionicoccus; species Quatrionicoccus australiensis. The sequence goes on along the minus strand of NZ_CP075188.1, from coordinate 925,661 downwards.
CGATTTCATATCCAGTTCAGTCCCCATGAATCCGAGTTTCGAAGTTTAACGGCTGATCCGCTTCCGTAGCCCGTTTGATCGCAGATTCAAGAAAATCAAAAAAACACTAAAGTTCCAGCAGTGACATCCGTTAATGATTTCAAGCGGCGAAACTTCCTTCGCGAATGAAACGCCGAAGCTAGTGGAACCATCGAACAAGCCCTCTCAAGGAGATCGAAAATGGCACAAATCATCAACACCAACATTGCTTCCCTGAATGCTCAGCGCAATCTGGATTCGTCGCAAAGCTCTCTGAAGACTTCCCTGCAACGCCTGTCCTCCGGCCTGCGCATCAACAGCTCCAAGGACGATGCCGCTGGTCTGGCCATTGCCGAAAAGATGAGCTCGCAATCGCGCGGCATGACCGTTGCCATGCGTAACGCCAATGACGGTATCTCTACTGCTCAAACGGCTGAAGCCGGCCTCGCCACCGTTGCCACCCACCTGCAGCGCATGCGCGAACTGGCCACGCAAGCAGCATCCGGCCAATACGATTCCGCCAACCGTGCAGCACTGGACAAGGAATTCACCGCCCTCGCCAGCGAAATCACCCGCGCTCTTGACGCCACCAACTTCAACGGCACCAAGCTGCTTGATGGCAACTACAGCAGCATCGCCTTCCAGATCGGTTCGACGACGACCAGCGAATCGCAGATTTCCATCACCATCAGCTCGGTTGACGTTTCCTCGCTGACCAGCATCAGTGATGTTGCCTCCGCTACCGCTGCCATGTCCGCTCTGGATACCGCCATTGACACGGTCAGTTCCTCCCGTGCCGACCTCGGCGCCCTCCAGTCCCGCTTTGAAGGCGTGCTGTCGCAACTGTCCTCGGCCAAGGAAAATACCGAAGCCGCCCGCAGCCGCATCATGGATGCCGACTACGCAGTTGAAACCGCCAATCTAAGCCGCTCGCAGATTCTGCAACAGGCTGGTACCGCAATGCTGGCTCAAGCCAACGCGCTGCCGCAGAACGTGCTGTCGCTGCTGCAATAACTCCGGTTACCCGGTTTCCGGGTTAGCTCGAATTATGGGGCGCGTTGGCGGCAAAGCTAACGCGCCTGCTTTCACATCAGGAAGGAGAAGCACATGAGTATCCAGTCCATAGGCAATCGCGCCCCGGCTTTTTCAATGCCGGCAGAAACTCAGGCTGCTACCAAACAAACTCAGGCGGCGCAGAGCGAAACCGCTCAGCCCGCAGTACAGAATGAGTCTTCACCGGAGCAAGTCCAAGACGCCGTGCAGAGCATGAACGATTTTGCTGCCAGCACGCTCAACAGCAGCCTTAATTTCAGTGTCGACCACGACACCGGTAAAACCATCGTTAAAGTGATGGATTCCGAAACGAAAGAAGTCCTGAAGCAGATTCCTTCGGAAGAAATGGTCGCCATCGCCAAAGCTGTTGATAAACTGAAGGGCTTGCTGGTGCATCAAAAGGCGTAAGATGCTGGCGTCTGGCAGTTAGGAGGAAAAAATGGCCACAATTACATCACTCGGCTCCGGCTCAGGGCTGGAGCTCGAGTCTTTGGTATCCAAGTTAATGGGTGCCGAAAGCGTGTCTTTGACCACGCTGCAAAAAAAACAGGCCTCCTACGAAACCAAGATTTCGGCCATGGGTACGCTGCGCAGTTCATTGGCAGCCCTGCAAACAGCCGCAACCGGCATGAAGCCCTCCACGCTGCAAAGCGCCAGCGAGAAATTCGCTTCGTATACGGCCTCGGTCACCAATACCGCTGTCGCATCTGCGACAGCCTCGACAGGCGCAGTTGCCGGCAGTTATTCACTGGAAGTCAGCAAGCTGGCCCAAGGCCAACGCCTGACCGGCGGCGTAGTCGCATCCTCAACGACCAGTATCACGACCAACGGCGGAACACTGACCCTGAGTCTGGGCAGCATGAATGCGTCCACCGGAGACTACGAGCCTGACTCCGCGAGAACTTACAACATTGCACTTGATGCCGGCGCCACGCTTGCCGACTTGCGCGACGCAATCAATGACTCCGGCTCTGGCGTTACGGCAAGCATCATCAATGGCACGAATGGCGCCCAGCTCGTCCTTAACGGCCCCGAGGGGAACAACAATGTCATGCGCCTTGCCAGCAGCGTGACCACGGATCCGGCCCTGGTACAGACAAATGACATTAGCGGCGTCAATTACGATCCGGATGTCAGCGGCAGCCAGGACATGACGCAAAGCCTTGCGGCACTGGACGCCGAGTTCACCCTGAACGGCATTGCAGCAACCAGCCACTCGAACACGGTCACCGGCGTGCTGGAAGGCGTAACGCTGGAACTGGCGAGCACCAATATTGGCTCGGCAACCACGCTGAAGATTACCGAAGAGTCGACAACAAATCTGACCAAGGCACTTGAAGCATTCGTCACTGCCTACAACAGTTCACAAACGACGATGAGCGCGCTCGGCGCCTACGATCCGGAAACCAAGGTGGCAGGAAATCTGCAGGGCAACAGCACCTTGCGTTACGCCATGGGTCAGATTCGTCAAACTGTTTTCAGCGCCACTTCCGGCAACGCATCGTCTTCCTATCAGACCCTTTCCAATATTGGTGTGACGATCAATTCCAGCGGCAAACTGGAAATCGACAGCAGCAAACTGAATGCCGCCATCAAGGCCGACTCGGGCACCGTATCAAATCTTGTTGCCAACGTTGGCGAAGCTTTTGACACCACGCTCACCAATCTCATGGATACCGACGGATCGTTGACCATCGCGACCAAAGGCCTCACCACGACGGTTAATGATCTTGAAAAGCAACAAACCAAACTGCAGGAGCGGCTCGACGCCATCGAAACCCGCTACCGGGCCCAATTTACTGCACTGGACACTCTGGTTGCTTCGCTAAGCAGTACCGGTGACTACCTGACCAGCTTCATTTCCAGCCTTAACTCGAGCAACTAACCCCCATGTTCGGAAGAAACCTAAATCCGGTCGCGGCTTACGCCGACGTAGGGGTTGCTGCCAAGATCAAGTCAGCAACGCCCCACCAATTGATTTTGCTGCTGTTTGAAGGCGCCGCCTCGGCAATCTCGGTTGCCAAGCTGCACATTGAGCGCGGTGAAATAGCGCAAAAAGGCAAGCTGATTTCCCAGGCCATCGACATCATCTCCAACGGCCTCAAGGCCAGCCTGAACATTGAGGCAGGTGGCAAGCTGGCCGAGCAACTGGCAGCGCTTTATGACTACATGGCGCGCCGCCTGCTGTCTGCCAACCTGGAAAACAACATCGCTGCACTTGATGAAGTCAGCACCCTGCTTGACGAGATTCATTCAGCATGGATTGAAATCACCCCGGACAATTCAAATAACTGAGCCATGCAAATAGCCCCCGAACTTGCCAGGCTGGAGCAGACATTCAAGGAAATGCTGCAGGCAGCCAAGTCCGAGAACTGGGCATTGCTGGCCAGCCTTGAGAACGACTCCCGCTCGATGCTGCTCAACATCGGGAAAAGCAATGTTTCCCGATCGTTGCTAAAGACAAGTTTGCAAAGCCTGCTCGACTGCAATCAGGAAATCACTCGCCGGGTAAAAGACCGACGTAGCGACATCGCTTTTTTACTTGATGCATTTGCAGATGCAGGCTCTGGAGCCAATGGATGATTCCGGCTGACATTGCCAGCCATTTGCGGCTGGCTGTTCCGGATCAACCCTCAGCACCTCAGCCGGTCACCCCGGTCAAGAATCTCGGCGATGTACTTTCAGACCTCGTTCCCGGCCAACGCATCATGGCCGAGATCCAGGCCATGTTACCCAATGGTACTTACCGCGCTGTCGTTGCCCAGCGTGACATCACCCTGGCACTGCCTTTCGCCGCAAAGCCAGGGGACAGCCTCGAACTTGAAGTCGTTGAAAACGATGGCAAACTTGCCCTTGCCGTCGTATCAAACAGGACAAGTGGCGCCCAAGCTGGCGGCGCACAAGATTCTGTTGCAACGACCTTGAGCCAGACGGGAAAACTGATCGGCGACTTGCTGGCGGATATTGATGGTCAAGGAAAAAGGGCTGCTCCCGCACCGTTGAACGGAAACCAGCCGCTGGTCGAAAAATTCCCGGCCAGCGCAGCCGATCTCGCGCCGCTCCTGAAAGATGCGTTGAGCAAGAGCGGCGTGTTTTACGAAGCGCATCAGGCACGCTGGGTAGCCGGACAGTTGCCCACCGAGCAACTGTTGCAGGAACCGCAAGGCAAGCACTCTTCGCCAACGGCCTCCCCCAACACCTCGCAAGCCCAACCTGCCAGCAGCGAAAAAAACGCACTCGAATCCAAGGCATCTCCGCTGATCACGACGACACCCAATGACCTGAACACAACCGGCAACAAGCTCCAGGCGGTGGGCATTCCAGCAGACCTTGCGCCGCTGGTTCAACAGCAACTCGAATCTCTGGCGACGCAAACCTTCGCCTGGCAGGGACAAGTCTGGCCGGGCCAACAAATGCACTGGGAAATCGACGAGCAGCGAGAAAATACCACTCGCAGCGACGGGGAAACCGCTGGTCAGTGGCAAACTCGCCTGAAACTGAATCTCCCTCAACTGGGCGGGATTGATGCAACACTAAGCCTTCGCCCTGGCAACGAAGTTGAAATTGCCCTCTCGGCGAGCAGCGGCAATAGTGAAGCAGCCCTCAGCAGCGCAGCCACCCAGCTAAAGCAGCAATTCGAGGCAGCCGGACTGAACCTCATCAGGCTTTCGATCAAACATGGCACGCTCACCGAGTGATAGCGTGCGCGAGGCTATTGCCCTCGCCTACCGGCAGACCGATGCCGCGCCACGGGTTGTCGCCCGCGGCAAGGGGCTGATTGCGGAAGAAATCATCTCGCGCGCACGTGAGCACGGCATTTACGTGCATGAATCCCCCGAACTGGTCGCACTCCTGACCCAGGTGGACATCGACCAAAGTATTCCACCACAACTTTACATGGCAGTAGCCGAACTGCTGGCCTGGCTCTATCGTATCGAGCATGGCGACAAGAGCACTTTGCCACCAATCTGATCGCGGCATTCAGCAAGTATCGCCCGCATGGATTACCATGGACAGAATCAAAACTTTCCCCTATCGGCATGCCAAGCGCCAACGAAGTACAACTCGCCAACCCGGTTTTTGAAATCGACCAGCCGGAAGAGTTCAGCCAGTTCCTGCTGACCAATCCACGCGAAATCGCCTTCTACCTGCAACTGCTGGCCAAGCAACGCAGCATCGTCACCGTATACCTTGATGATGGCCGCCATTTTTTCCTCAGTTCAATTGTAGCGGTCGACCTGTCAGAAAACCTGATTTTGCTCGACCCGTCACACACGGAAGAAAGCAATCTGGCCGCCCTTGCCGCAAGCCGGATAACCTTGGTGGCCACCCTTGACCGCGTCAAGATGCAAGTCCGTCTGAGCAACCTGAAGAAACTGACCTACCAGGGGCAGAATACGCTCAGCTCGAACATGCCGGGACTCTTGCTGCGGTTGCAGCGGCGGGAGTTCTTCCGCCTTGAGCCCCCGCTCTCACATCCCATTCAGTGCAAGCTGGCAACCACAAAATCCGATGGCTCGACCCAGACTTTTGAACTTACCTTGTCAGACATCAGCGGCGGTGGTGTCAGCCTGATTGCTGCGGTTGAACAGGCAGCAAACTTTCCTCGTGACTCCCTGTTTCAGGACTGTCGCCTGGAAATCCCCGGCGAAGGCGTTATTCAGGTCAATCTTCGGGTACGCAAGACCATCGAAATATCAAGCCGCAATGGCGAGCACAGCCTGCGCGTCGGTTGCGAATTTGTTAACCTGAGCGGAACCAAACTGGCATTTATCGAACGCTACATCACCCGTATCGAACGCGAACGCAAAGCCCGCGACACCGGTCTGAGTGATTAAAGACCACCAATGCCGACGCAGCCCTCACCCCCAACAGTACGGCACGGCAGGAATGCGCGACAAAACCCCGGGATATTTGCCCTCTTCAGGCTGCTCCTTTGTTTACCCCTGCCACTCGCCGCCCAGTTTTCAATGGCACAGGGCAGCACGTTTTCGACCACAGTGGGTACCGCCGTCCTGTGTCTGGACGATGTCGAGCCCGGCTTTTTTCGCAACTACATGACGGCGATCAAACCGGCCTATAAACAGGAGCAAGGTGCTTACTGGTTCAAGGCATCAGCGGAAATGTACGGAGCGGCGGTGACCGAGGTATTTGTCAGCGACGAGAGCAGCGCACATCGCTTCATTGGCGTATTGACTTCATTGCCACCGGAGCAACTGGCAGACGCCGTCAACAAGGCAGCCCCGGCCGGTGCCCGATTCAAAAAAGACAACCCTGACGACAAATACTCGACCTACACCTCTCTGAGCGGCTCCGTTATTGCCTTTCAGGGCAAAAACGGAAAAATGTATTGCCGCAGGGACCAAATGCTCAAGTAGCCGCAAAAACAAACGGGGCCGGTTTCCCGACCCCGACAAGTACCAGACGTACTGTTCGCTTGCACGCGCCTGACGCACAGGCACGACAACCTCATCAGACCGACATGTTCATCACGTCCTGATAGGCAGAGACCAGCTTGTTGCGAACCTGCACCATTTCCTGAAATGAAACACTTGCCGTCTGCAGCGCAATCATGACTTCGTGCAGATTCTGGCTGGTATCGCCGGAGGCAAGCTTCTCGCCCATCTGATCAGCCTGTTGTTGAGTCTGATTCACCTTGTCGATGGAGCTTTTCAAAACCTGGGCAAAGTCGGGCGCGCCGGGCGCGGCGGCAGTTTCTGCCGTTTTGCCGGTAGCTTGTGCCGCGGTAGACCGCAACACACTCAACATTTGTTCAATCCCTTGGGTATCCATTCTTCACTCCTCTAGCAACGGGCCATTACAAGCAATTCCCGGGCCTGAATCACCCCTGAAAATAGCCTTCATCCCGATACTGCTGCAACTTGTAGCGCAAAGTCCGCTCGGAAATCCCCAGGCGCTCGATTGCCTGCCGCCTGGAACCACCGACCTCGGCCAGTGTGCGCAGGATATGGTCGCGCTCCAAGTCCTTCATATTATCTGCCCTTTTTTCCAATTCCGGGAGCCCGGAAACATCCCGCGTCGAAACGACAACCGCAGGCGCAACCGGAACTTCGGAGAAAACCCTGGGTACCAGATTGAGGTGCTCGGGGCCAATCAGCGGGCCGCTGGAAAGAATCAGGGCGCGCTGAATAACATTCTCCAGTTCGCGAACATTCCCTGGCCAGTTATGGCTTTGCAGCGCGAGCTCCGCCGGTGCAGACAAGGAAACCCCGGTCCGCCCCAGTCGACCGCCATGCTCGACGACAAAATGCCGGGCAATCGCGACAATATCCTCGCGCCGCTGACGCAGGGCCGGGATTGCGACAGGAAAGACATTCAGGCGATAAAAAAGATCTTCACGGAAAGTGCCTTTGGCGACCGCTTCCGCCATATCGCGATTCGAGGTCGCAATGATCCGGATGTTCAGAGGCACCGGCTTCTTGCCGCCAACCCGCTCGACCTCACGCTCCTGCAACACGCGCAACAACTTGGCCTGCAGGCTCATCGGCATCTCGGTCACTTCGTCGAGCAGCAGGGTTCCATCCTGCGCCTGTTCGAATTTTCCGGCCTGCGCCTGCTGCGCGCCGGTAAAGGCACCCTTCTCATAACCGAACAGCGTCGCCTCAAGCAGGGTATCGGGAATGGCGGCGCAATTGATGGCAACGAACGGCCCGCTCTTGCGTGCCGAATTGCGGTGAATGAAACGGGCAACCACTTCCTTGCCAACACCGGACTCACCGGTCAACAGCACGGTTGCATCGGTTTGTGCGACGCGCTGGGCCATGGCAAACATTTCCCGACTGGCTGCATCGCTGGCGACGACTCCCGGCGACTCGCCAGTATCGGGCAATTCATATTTATTGATATGGGCCAGCAAGGCCTGAGGCTCGAAAGGCTTGAGCAAAAAATCACAGGCTCCGGAACGCATCGCATCAACCGCCTTTTCGACTTCGGCATAGGCCGTCATCAACACCACCGGCAAATGCGGCAAGCGAGCACGAATTTCCTTGAGCAAGGTGATGCCATCCATCGGCATCATCCGCACGTCGCTGACGACAATCGAGAAAGCCTGCTCAGCCAGCACCTTGAGCGCCGCTTCGCCACCGTCGACCGCGACATAGGGACGCCCGGCCAGTTCCAGCGTATCGCCGATCGCCTCGCGCAAACTCGGATCATCCTCGACCACCAGGATCGGCAAACTATGCTCAGCCATTTTCCTCAATTCCGCTCTCTGCCGACCCAAGCGGCAGACTGATGACAAACTCGGCACCATCACCCGGCTCGGAAAAAAGCTCGATGGTGCCACCGTGGGCACGCGCTACACCAAGGGCGATTGCCAGACCCAGCCCGGTTCCCTGGCCCTTGGTCGTAAAAAAAGGTTCAAAAATGCGGGCCTGCGTTTCGCGTGCAATACCCGGACCGCTGTCACGCACGCCAATCGCCAGCAAATCGCCGCTGCGCTTGCCGGACAGGCAAATTTTGCCGCCCGCCGGAGTCGCCTGCATGGCGTTTTCCAGGAGATTGACCAGGCCACCAAACAGGGCTTTGCGGCTGCCGACGATTTTTGCTCCTGCGCAGGCGTCGACCGTAGCGAATTCCAGGCCATGCTCGCGCATCAGCGGTTCAACGGTTTGCGCCGCCTCAAGCAACAAGTCGCTGGCCGGGATGATATCGCGACCAATACTTTCGCCGCGGGCAAAGAGCAAAACATCCTGGATCAGTCGCTCCAACCGTCGCAACTGCCCGCTCGCCTTTTCGGAAAAGCGCGCCCGCGCCTCATCCGGCACGCCAGCCTGCCCGAGGTTCGAGGTGTACAGCAAGGCAGCAGCCAGCGGCGTGCGCAATTGATGCGCCAGCGACGCAGCCATTTCTCCCATCGCGGCCAGACGATGGTTACGCTCAAGCTCCGCCTTCATCCTGTGTGCCGCGGTCACATCATGAATCAGCAGGATCTTGCCGCCGGCCGAAGCCAGTACGCTTTCCGCAATGGATACCCGCCCCTCACCGAGCAGCCACTCACCCACCGTCAGTGTTGGCTCAAGATGCTGGCGAACAACATCCCCCCAGTGCCGCCCGACCATGTCACTCCCGAACATCGCCATGGCAGCCGGGTTGAAGGCAGTGACCACGGCCAGCTGATCGAGCAGGACAACCCCGGCCGGCAAGGCATCGAGCAGCGAGGACAAACGTTCGGAAAGCGCTTCCTTTTCCTGGTACTGGCGGCGCAACTCGCCGTTGGCGATTGCCAGTTCCTCGGTCAACGATGCAACCCGCCCCTGCAAAGCTTCGTAAGCCTGGGTCAATTCGGCCGAAACCTGATTGAACATGGCGAAAGCCCGTTGCAACTCAGCGGCTTTGGTGTCGGAATCGAGAGGAATTGAGGGGGTTTGAGAAATGGGCATCAAAAAAGTTTTGGGGGAATTCTGCGCGGGTAATAGTAGAATATTTCTAGGATAATTTGGCTTCCCAATTGATTCTTCTTCTGTTTCCAAGAATTTTACCCGGGCATTGATGGCAGCAACGACTGAAACGACGGCAGGAACCGCACCGGAAGGCAACCCGGCGGAACGCCTGCGCGAGGCGTTCAACCGGCTCGGCAACCAACAGAAGATCATTTTCATGGTCGCCATCGCGGCCATTGTTGCGGTGATTGTCGGCAGCATCCTGTGGAGCCGCCAGCCAGACTGGAAAGTACTGTTCTCCAATCTGAACGAAAAGGATGGCGGTGCGATCGTTGCCATCCTCGAACAGCAGAATATTCCGCACAAGTTCAACGAAAGCGGCTCCCTGCTGGTATCCGGTGACCGCGTCCATGAAGTCCGCCTGAAACTGGCCACTCAGGGCCTGCCGCGCGGCGGCATGGTCGGCTTCGAGTTGATGGAGAACCAGAAATTCGGCACCAGCCAGTTTGCCGAGCAGGTCAATTATCAGCGTGGCCTGGAAGGCGAACTGGCGCGCACCATCCAGTCGATCAGCGCGGTACAGGCGGCGCGGGTACACCTGGCCATTCCCAAACCGTCGGTTTTCGTCCGTGAAGAACAAAAGCCAACGGCTTCGGTACTGCTGAATCTTTATCCCGGCCGCACACTCGACAATGGCCAGATCGCCGGTATCACCCACCTGATTTCCTCCAGCGTACCGCAACTGCCCAACTCGAACGTCACCGTCATCGACCAGGACGGCAGCCTGCTTTCGCAGCTCAAAAGCAAGTTGACCGAAGCCGGCCTCGACCCGGCCCAGATCAAGTACGTCCGCGAAGTCGAGGACAGCATCATCAAGCGCATCGATGAAATCCTGAAGCCGGTGCTGGGCAGCGAGAACTACAAGGTGCAAGTCGCCGCGGATGTCGATTTCTCGCAAACCGAACAAACGGCCGAAAGCTACCGTCCGAACAACACGCCGGAAAACACCAGCATCCGCAGCCAGCAGAACAACGAAACCGCGAGCGTCAATCAGGCTTCGGGCGGCGTTCCCGGTGCCCTCAGCAACCAGCCCCCCGTACCGGCTACCGCGCCGGTGACCCAGCCCGCGGCTGGCGCCCCCACCGGTCAACCGGCAAAACCGGGCGAAATCCAGGGCAAGGTCGAAGCCGCCGGCGTCACCGCGCCGCTCAATGCCGCCGGACAACCGATCAACACCAGCAAGAACGCGACGATCAATTACGAAGTCGACAAGACCGTGCGTTACACCAAACAGGCCATCGGCAATATCCGCCGCCTGTCGGCTGCCGTTGTCGTCAATCACCGCAAGGATCTTGGCAAGGATGGCAAACCCATCACCAAGGCATTGCCGGAAGCCGAAATGAAGCAGATCAATGACCTGGTCCGCGAAGCGATGGGCTTCTCCAAGGAGCGGGGCGACACGCTGTCGATTGCCAATTCGCCATTCACTTCCAGCGAAAAGACTGAAACGGAACTGCCGATCTGGAAGGATCCGGAGAATATTTCCTACATCAAGGACATCGTCAAATACCTGTTGCTGGCTGGCATCATCGCCTTCCTTTATTTCAAGGTTATTCAGCCCTCGATGAAGGTCATGTTCCCGCCGCCCCCGGGCTCGGAAGAAGGCACCTCGGCCGAAGGCGTGGCCGGTGCAGTCGGCCACATCGCGATCGAAGGCGAAGAGGGCGAAGATCACGTCAAGATCGACCACTATGCCGCCAAGGTCCAGAAGGCAAGAGACTTTGCCCAGGCCGACCCGAAGGCTGTCGCCAACATCATGAAAGACTGGATGGGTGCCAATGGCTAGCCCTGAAGAAGGCCTGGAAAACAGCGCCACTCTGCTCATCGCACTGGGTGAAGACCACGCCGCGGAGGTACTCAAGCACCTCGGCCCGCGCGAAGTGCAAAAGCTCGGTCACGCCATGGCTGCGCTCAAGTCGGTGCCGCGCGCCAAGGTCGAGGCCGTGCTCGACGAGTTCCACAAGGTCGCCGAAGAAAGCGCCGCCGTTCACGTCGATACCGACAATTACATCCGCTCGGTACTGACCAAGGCACTGGGCGACGACAAGGCTTCCAACCTGATTTCGCGCATCCTGCAGGGTGGTGAAACCTCGGGCATCGAAGGTCTGAAGTGGATGGACGCACCGACCGTCGCCGACCTGATCAAGAACGAACACCCGCAGATCATCGCCACCATCCTGGTCCACCTCGAGCACGACCACGCCAGTGAAATCCTCAACCATTTCACCGAGCGCCTGCGCAACGACGTGGTGCTGCGGATCGCCACGCTGGAAGGCATCCAGCCGGCCGCCCTGCGCGAACTGAACGAAGCGATGATGCGCATCCTGTCCGGCTCGGCCAGCGTCAAGCGCACGGCCATGGGCGGCGTACGCACGGTTGCCGAAATCCTCAACTTCATCGGCACCGCCAATGAAACGTCGGTGGTCGATGCGATCCGCGAGTACGACCCCGATCTGGCCCAGAAGATTCTCGACGAAATGTTCGTTTTCGAGAACCTGATGGACATCGACGACCGCTCGATCCAGCTCATCCTGCGCGAAGTCCAGTCCGACTCGCTGATCCTCGCCCTGAAGGGCGCCTCGCCGGATCTGCGCGAGAAGATTTTCAAGAACATGTCGCAACGCGCCGCCGAGATGATGCGCGAAGACCTGGAGTCGAAAGGCCCGGTTCGCCTCTCCGAGGTCGAAGCCGAACAGAAGGAAATTCTCAAGGTGGTTCGCCGCCTCGCCGACGAAGGACAGATCGTCCTCGGTGGCGCCGGCGGGGAACAGATGGTCTGACGACCTTAAGCCATGTCCGAGATCATTCCCAAAGAAAAACTGGGTGGCTTTCAGCGCTGGCAGGTCAATTCCTTTGACCCGCCCAAGCCCGTCATCGCACAAGCGCCCCCTCCGCCCCCGCCACAGGTCGAGGAGAGCAGCGAGGAAGTAGATCAAGCTTTCCATCTGCCTACCGCAGAAGAGCTTGAGCGCCTCCACGAAGAAACGCGTGCCGCCGGCTACCAGGCTGGCTACGAAGAGGGCCGACTGGCAGCCGAAGAAAGCAGCCGTGCCGCAGCCGAGGCTGAAATTGAAAACCTGAGAACACTGGCCGACGGTTTCCAGCGCGCTCTGGATGAGCTGGACCAAAGCGTTGCCGAACATCTGCTCGCACTGGCCACCGAAATCGCCAGCCAGATGATCTCCGGCACGATCGCGGTCAAGGATGACGTCCTGCTCCCGATCATCCGCCAGGCAATCGCTGCCCTTCCCCTGCAACACAACCACTTGACCCTGCGCCTGAATCCGGCTGATGCGGCACGGGTCCGTGCCCAGCTCGGCGAACAGTTCCAGCAGAGCGGCACACAGATCATCGACGACAGCGAAATCAGCCCGGGCGGGTGCCTGGTACGCGCCGGGACCAGTGAAGTGGATGCCACCGTAGAAACCCGCTGGAAGCGCGTTCTCGAAGCCATAGGCAGCGAGCCCACGGCATGGTTAAACCCGTGACACCACCGGATCACACCGGGCGCTGGCAAAACTTTCTCGACAACTGCCGGCTTGCCGCCGCCAATGCCCAACCGCTGTGGCCGGTCGGACATCTGACCCGGATCAATGGTCTGGTCATGGAAGCTGCCGGACTTAAACTGCCGCTCGGCAGCTCCTGCCGCATTTACCCCCAGGGAGGCGCCCCGGTCGAAGCCGAGGTGGTCGGCTTTGCCGGCGAGAAGCTTTACCTGATGCCATCCGATGATGTCTATGGATTGGCCCCCGGTTGCAAGGTTGTCGCCTTCGAAACACCAACCACGCCACCACGCATTGATGGCCCACCACCGTTCCGCCGACGCGCCATTGACCGCGCCAAGCAGGTACCGGTCGGCGATGAATTACTCGGACGCGTCGTCGATGGCGTTGGACGCCCCCTCGACAGCAAGGGGCATCTCAGTACGGCGCAATCGCGTTCGCTGCAAAGCCGGCCGGTCAACCCGATGTCGCGTGCTGCGATCCACCAACCGCTTGACGTCGGCATTCGTGCCATCAACGCGCTGTTGACTGTTGGCCGCGGCCAGCGCATGGGCTTGTTTGCGGGCTCCGGCGTCGGCAAGTCCGTGCTGCTTGGCATGATGGCCCGCTATACCGAGGCTGAAGTCATCGTCGTCGGCCTGATCGGCGAACGTGGCCGCGAAGTGAAGGAGTTCATCGAACAGATTCTCGGCGAGGAAGGCATGCGCCGCGCCGTTGTCGTCGCCGCTCCGGCCGATACCGGACCGCTGATGCGCTTGCAGGGTGCCGCTTACGCGACCACCATCGCCGAGTATTTCCGCGATCAAGGCAAGCAGGTTCTGCTCATCATGGATTCGTTGACCCGTTACGCCATGGCGCAGCGCGAAATTGCGCTGGCCATTGGCGAACCACCGGCCACCCGCGGCTATCCGCCATCCGTCTTCGCCCGCCTGCCTCAGCTTGTCGAACGTGCCGGCAACGGCCCAGAAGGTGGCGGTTCGATTACTGCCTTCTATACGGTGCTCGCCGAAGGCGATGATCAGCAGGACCCGATTGCCGACTCGGCCCGCGCCATTCTGGACGGTCACATCGTTCTCTCGCGGACGCTGGCTGATGCCGGCCATTACCCGGCCATCGATATCGAACAATCGATCAGCCGGGCCATGGTCAACCTGATCGAACCGGCCCATCTCGATCAAATACGTCGGTTCAAGGTGCTTTTTGCCCGCTATCAGCGCTCCCGCGACCTGATCTCGGTTGGCGCCTATGCGCCGGGCTCCGACCCGGTACTCGACCAGGCGATTGCCATCTATCCGAAGATGGAACACTTCCTGCAGCAACGACTCAACGAACAGTCGGACTTTGCTGCCAGCACCGCCGCATTGGCTACATTGTTCTGATAAAGCATGGCTCAGCCCTTTTCCCTGCAACCACTGCTCGAAGTCATGCAGACCCGAACCGATGAAGCCACCCGCAAGCTTGGCCAACTGATCGCGGCAGAACAGAATCAACGCAGCCGGCTGCAAATGCTTGAGGACTACCGGGCGGAATACGCCCAACGAATGAGCGAGGCGACGGCGCAAGGCGTTACCCGTCTCGTCCTGCACAACTATCAGCATTTCCTCGTCAGGATCGATCAAGCCATCGAGCAGCAGCGCCTGACCGTCATGGACTCCGAGAACAGCACCAAGGCAGGCCAGGAACACTGGAAGAACCAGAACAAGCAGCTCAAAGCCATCGACACACTCTCCCTGCGCCACGATGCGCGCGAACGCTACAAGGAAGGGAAACAGGAACAAAAGCTGCAGGACGAGTTTTCATCACGCAAATACAGCATGCCGGAGAACCCTGACAACTAAGCTTCAGGCATGCTATTTGCTGATATCCAGGCAAATCAACGCCCGGTAAAGGTTCATGATGGGAATCACGATTATCTCCACTTCCAGCGTGTCGACCGCTGCAAGCTCCCCGACGCCTGCGGGTGCACAGCCCGGCGACGGTCTGCCGGCAGGTTTCGCAGCCTTGCTTTCCGGACAGATTGGCAACAGCGCATCGCTGGCCAGCACCCTATCCTCAGGCACGGCTACCAAAGAAGAAGATGGCAGCAGCGCCGAAAACAAGGCCACGTCGGACCTGATCACAACAGACCCGGCCCTTGCGCTGTTCATGGCCATTCCTGCCCAGGCCATACCGGCGGCAACGCCGTCCTTGTCTCTCGCCTCATCAGACACAACCGGCACAAAGGGACTCGCCGCAGAAATCAGCAATGTGCTCGGCGAAAAGCTTGCCACCCAGTCAAAGGGAGAAGCAAATCAAACCGGCAATGCACTCCCGAGCCAAACTGCCTCTCAGGATGATTTTGCCACTGCCCTCAAACTGAAAACGCAGACGGAACAAGGGGCAGCGGCAAATATTGCCGCTGAGACACTCGCCCAGGCACCTGCGCAACAAGACTCGTCCGCCGCGCTTGCCGCCGGGGCTGCAGCTGCCCAACAAAAGCAGGCAACACAAGCTCAAAGCGCCCACGCTGAAGTCAGCACGCCATTGCATGCCAACAACTGGTCACAAAACTTCAGCGAGAAAATCGTCTGGCTGGCAAAAAACGACCAGCAAACTGCTCAGATCAATATCAACCCGCCACAACTGGGCCCCGTGCAAATCACCCTGCAGATAAACGGCGATCAGGCTTCCGCAATTTTTGCCTCGCCACACGCCGAAGTGCGCCAGGCAATTGAAAGTTCGTTGTCGCAGCTGAAAGAAATGCTGGCCGGCGCGGGAATCAATCTTGGCCAGGCAGACGTTGGCGCCAACATGGCCCAACAAAACCGCGAAGCACCGTTCCAGTCAGCGAACGGGAACCGTTCGACGGGCGAAAACGCTATACTTCCGGGCATCGGAAATACCGTGGATAACACGGTCAGCACCCCGGTCCAGCGCGGCAGGGGCATGGTTGATCTGTTCGCCTGAGCGACCACAAGGTAACAAGAGAGGAAACATATGGCCAAAGATGCCAAACCAGTTGAAGAAGGGGCAGAAGCCCCCAAGAAAAAAAGCAAGAAACTGTTGATCATCATTCTGGCTGTCGTGCTCCTGCTGGTACTCGGCGGTGGAGGCGCGGCCTTCATGCTGCTCAAGAAGAGCGACAATCCGGACGACGAAGAGGCTGCGGAAGAGACCGAAAAGCCGGCCAAAAAAGAAAAGAAAAAAGACGGCCATGAAGTACCACCGGTTTTCATCAATATGGAACCGTTTACCGTCAATCTGATCCCGGAAACTGCTGGCAGCGATCAATATTTGCAGGTTGTTTTGTCGCTCGAACTCGAAGACCCGCTGGCCGAACCGGCACTCAAGGCGCAGATGCCAAAGATTCGCAACAACATCACCCTGTTGCTGTCGTCAAAGAAGTCTTCGGAACTCCTGTCGAAGGAAGGCAAGGAACATCTGGCCGAAGCTTTGAAAGACGAAATCAACTCGGTAATTGAACCGCCGAAGAAAAACCGGAAGGGCGAGCTGGTCATGCCTGAGGGTCCGGCCAAGTCGGTTTTGTTCACCTCCTTTATCATCCAGTAAGGAGTCATGGCGGGCGATTTTCTCTCCCAGGACGAGGTTGACGCCCTACTCAAGGGCGTCACCGGGGAATCTGACGAGCCCGAAGAAGCCGAGGGCGACGGCGGAAGCATACGCTCGTACAATCTTGGCACCCAGGAACGCATCGTCCGCGGGCGCATGCCGACGCTGGAACTGGTCAACGAACGATTTGCCCGATATTTGCGGATTGGCCTGTTCAATTACATGCACCGGAATGCAGAAATTTCGGTCGGTCCGATCCGGGTGCAGAAATATAGCGAGTTCATCCGCAATCTGGTCGTACCGACCAATCTGAACCTGGTCGTGGCCAAGCCACTGCGCGGAACAGCACTCTTTGTTTTCGATCCGAACCTGGTCTTTCTGGTAGTGGACAACATGTTCGGCGGCGATGGCCGCTTCCATACCCGGGTCGAGGGGCGCGACTTCACGCCGACTGAGCAGCGCATCATTCAGGGCCTGCTCACCGTTGTTTTCACTGAATACGAGAAATCCTGGAAACCGGTACACAACATCACTTTCGAATACATTCGTTCGGAAATGAACTCGCAGTTTGCCAACATCGCCACACCATCGGAAATCGTCGTTTCAACGACCTTTACCCTCGAATTCGGCGGCGCCACGGCTGATATGCACATCTGCTTCCCGTACTCGATGCTGGAACCGATCCGCGACCTCTTGTACAGCACCATGCAGAGCGACCAGCTATCAACTGACAAGCGCTGGATCGGCACCTTGCGCAAGCAGTTACAAGGCGCTGAAGTTGAAATCGTTGCCCACCTGGGTGGCGGAAAAATCACGCTGGGACAGATCCTGAACCTGAAAGTGGGCGATGTCGTTCCGCTTCACATTCCGGAAAAAATTCAGGCACTGGTCGACAACGTCCCTCTGATGGAATGCACCTATGGCCAGCTCAATGGCCAATACGCACTGAAAGTCGAGCGATTCATCGCTGCATTGCCCGACGCACCGCCCGGAGAACCGGCGATGGGAGAAAAAAATGGCTGAAGAAATGGAAAATATCGAGAACCCGGCGGCAGAAGAAGAACAAATCAGTGAAGATGACTGGGCTGCAGCCATGGCGGAACAGGCAATCGTTGATACCGCCCCGGCAGCCCAGCCCGCCGACATATTCCCTTCTTTCGGCGGCACCACCGGCAACAACGGCATGATGAACGAGCTCGACATGATTCTGGATATTCCCGTCCAGATCACCGTCGAATTGGGGCGCACCAAAATCACCATCAAGAACCTGCTGCAACTGGCCCACGGCTCGGTCGTCGAGCTTGATGCCATGGCCGGCGAACCGATGGACGTACTGGTAAACGGCACCCTGATCGCCCAAGGTGAAGTTGTTGTCGTGAACGACAAGTTCGGCATACGTTTGACCGACATCATCACGCCATCCGAGCGGATGCGAAAACTCAATCGCTAACCTGCGGGCTGCTTTGCATTAAGATAGCGCCCTGACCACCACTCATGCCGGGCCGTCTGTTGCGCATCCTTCTCCTGCTGCTTCCTTTTTCCGTCCACGCGGCCGAAGCCGTCAATACAGGCGTTTCGGCCAGCACCTACCTGCAGGCAGGGCTCGCCCTGGTGCTGATCGTAGGCATCCTGTTCGGCACAGCCTGGATGGCAAGAAAGGTATCCGGAGGCAAGGGATTCGGCCAGGGCAACATGAAAGTCATCGGTGGCGTTGCACTCGGCCCGCGTGAGCGCATCGTTCTCGTCGAGGTTGGCGAAGACTGGCTGGTCATCGGAATTGTTCCCGGCCAGATTCGCACACTGCACAGACTGCCGAAAGATAGCCAAACAACAGACAAACAAGGCTCTGCAGACGACAAGCCATTTGCCCAATGGTTTAAAACGGTTGCCGAGCGAGGTAACGACAGTGCTTAAACGGGGGCTCGTTCTTTTCGCACTCCTGGTACCGACCACGCTTGCTATCGCGCAAGTTGGCGGCCTGCCGGCGCTGACCAGCAGCCCGGCATCAGGCGGTGGCACCACCTATTCGCTGACAATCCAGACACTGCTGCTGATGACGGCGCTGACCTTCATCCCGGCCGTGGTGCTGATGATGACCGGTTTTACTCGCATCATCATTGTCCTCTCCCTCCTCCGGCACGCGATGGGAACCCAGACTTCGCCTCCGAATCAGGTGATTGTCGGGCTATCGCTGTTCCTGACCTTCTTCGTCATGTCCCCTGTGCTCGAAAAGGTCTATACCGATGCCTATGTACCACTCGCCGAAAACAAGATCAACGTCATGCAGGCAGCGGATCGAGCTGCCATTCCGATGCGCGGCTTCATGCTCAAGCAGACCCGCGAGTCAGACCTGGCATTGTTTGCCGGCATAGCCAAGATCGACAAGATAGAAAAGCCCGAAGACACACCGCTGCGCATCCTGGTACCCGCTTTCGTCATCAGCGAACTGAAAACAGCTTTCCAGATCGGTTTCATCGTCTTCATTCCCTTTCTAGTCATCGACATGGTGGTGGCCAGTCTCTTGATGTCCATGGGTATGATGATGATGTCGCCAGTCATGGTTGCTCTACCGTTCAAACTCATGCTTTTTGTGCTGGTTGACGGTTGGCATCTCGTCATTGGTTCACTGATTCAGAGTTTTGGCACATGACCCCCGGCACCGTCATGGAAATCGGCCGCCAGGCCATCGAAGTCACGCTGACCATTGCCGCCCCGATGCTTCTGGCAGCTTTGGTAGTCGGCCTGATCGTCAGCATCTTCCAGGCCGCCACTCAATTGAACGAAGCAACACTGCAGTTCGTTCCCAAGCTGGTCGTGATGTTTCTCGTCCTGCTTCTGGTCGGTCCCTGGATGCTGCAATACCTGATGGACTATATCCAGCGCCTGTTCGAGAGCATTCCACAACTGATCGGCTGAGATGATCAGCCTGACCTCAATTCAGCTCGATACGTGGATTGCCGCCTTCATTTATCCACTGGCTCGCATCCTTGCCTTTATCGCTGCGGCCCCGCTCTGGAGTACGGCAGGCATTCCTCGCCGTACTCGCCTGGTGCTCGGCATCAGTATCGCTGTTGCAATCGCACCAGGACTCCCGGCGATGCCGACGGTACAGCCGGCATCCTTGTTCGGACTATGGATTCTGGTTCAGCAGGTTCTGATCGGAATGGGAATGGGCTTTGCTGCAAAGATCGTATTCAGTGCAGTAGATTTTGCCGGGGAATTCATCGGCGCCCAGATGGGTCTGGGATTTGCTACCTCCTACGACCCGCTCAACTCATCACAAACTGCGGTGATCACTGAATTCATGAGTCTTCTCTCCCTGCTCATGTTTCTCTCGCTGAATGGCCACCTGCTCTATGTCGGCACCTTGGCTCAAAGTTTTACAGCCATTCCGGTCAGCGCACTGCCACTCGCAGCCGAAAGCTGGCTCAACCTCGCCGAACTGGGCGGCAAGATATTTTCTGCCGGGCTTCTGCTGGCCCTGCCGATCGTCGTTGCATTGATGATTACCAACGTCGCCCTGGCTGTGCTGACACGGGCAGCACCACAGTTGAACATCTTCGCTTTGGGCTTCCCCCTGACCCTCAGCATCGGTTTCGTCGGATTGGCGATCAGCCTCAATTACCTTGCCGAACCGCTCCAGGCTCTCTTCGAATTCGGCATGAGTGCCATGCTCGGTTTCGCGGTTCCCTCACACTAAGGCGTGCATGCTCAGTAAAGCTCGTTCTGCATGAAGGAGTCAGCCTGATCCCGCTGCACAAGACGAACCGTTCCCTCGGCAATCCGGCGTGCACCTAACGTCTGCGAATCGATACCTTCGGTAAACTCCATCAGCTGATACGCAGTGTAGCCTTGTGCCAACTGCAACTGCCGCGCCCGGCGCTTAAGTATCTGGATTGACTCGCCAGCACCACCGGTATGGTAGCGCTTCATTTTCATCGAAAACCGATAGGTATTTTCCGAAAGGCGAGCTTCCTCAATTTCCCAGTTGGGCGCCAGAGGGTCATAAATCAACTGTATGGCACCAACAATCAGCGCACCGGTTGCCAGATTGGAAAGGGAGATCGAGGTCTGGGCGGTCAACCTCAGCGCCTTGTCCGGAATCAGAGGCGACGCACTGGAGTCACCCGTCGTACTGCAGCCAGCGAGAATCAATGCTGACAGAAAGCTGGCCAGCAACACCTTGACAGTATTCATATGTAATCAAAAAGACTGAGCTTGGAAGTCAGCGTAAATGATGCCATGGCCGCATCGAGCTGGAGTTTCTTTTGTGACACACTGGTAAGTGCCGAGGCGTAATCAAGATCTTCAAGATTGGAAAGTTGTTCTTTGTATTGAAGCTTTTGATCCGCAGCCATGTTCGAAATAGTCTCAAGGGAGGAGAGTTTCGAGCCGACCGCGGCACGAACAGTCAAAACATTGTCCATCGAAGCTGTGATATCACCGAGCGCCTGGGTGTAGGTCGCAGAGGAAGCACTTGCCCCCGGAGTCTTGAGAAAGTTCACCATATTCTGGACCGCATCAAACATGCTTCGTCCGGTCACATTGCCAGCAGCATCCTTGACACGCATGAAGACCTCGCTCCCCGGCACGCTGGTTTCCAGATTCTGGCTGGCACTGACCTGCAAGGTTTGAACACCATCGTCACCGCTGTAATTCATGTAACCATTACTCAACGAATAGGGTGAAGCATTTGCACTCAAGGCGAATGGCGTAGTCGTTGATTGAAAGCCGGAAAATATGTAGCGTCCGGTTCCGTCCTGCGAGTTGGCGAGAGACACCAGATTTTTTAGCCGCTCGGCAAGTTCGCTCGCCACTGCCGCTCGCTCGGAGTCGGAGTAGCTGCCATTACCTGCCGCCAGAGCATTGTCGTAAATGTTTTTCAGCTCATCACCAACCCCACCCAATACGTTATCAAGCGCCCCGAGCTTGGTGGTAGCCGTCTGTTGGTTCTTGATATACAACTCGTTAACCGCTTGGGTCTGCGTCACCACCAGAACCTGCGCCGCACCAACCGGGTCGTCCTTGGGCGTCACGATCCGCCGTCCGGTATCCACCTGATTCTGCAAGGTGTAAACCTCGCTCTGCAGACGCTGGATACCACTGGTTCCACCGTTATAGAGTTGTTGGGTGCTAATTCTCATGCTCATGATTTACCTCTGGTGTTACCCAAGTGAGATCAAGGTGTCAAAAATATTGGAGGCAATTTCGAGAATTTTCGCAGAGGCCTGATACGCCTGCTGATACTCGATCAATTTAGCCGCCTCTTCGTCACGATTGACTCCGGAAACCGATTCACGCGCAGCAGTAGCCTGCGACAGCAAAGTAGTCTGGGCAGATGAAGAAATCTCGGAGGCTGAAGTCTTGTTGCCAATATCGTTAACAAAAGCGGCGTAGTTATCCTGATAGGTTGCCGAGCCACCCAACATCGTATTCTGGGTCTGCAAATTGCCAAGGCGGACCATATTGCTGGCATCTTCAACGCCACTGGTATTTGCAGCAACGGTGAACGTGTCTCCGGTAGCCGGCACACCGGAAAACACCAGCGACACTCCTGCCGGCGAAGCTGCCGTATTGGCTGCATTGATTGTGTAGGTGGCCCCCGAAGTAAAAGTAACCGTATCGGTTGTCGCCGTAATCGGATAAGTCACAGGCGGATTACCACCGACTGATACCGTTACCGACCCCACCGGGAAGCCGGTCAAACCGGTTCCGTCATAGCTGATCGCCAGTGGCAAGCCATTTGTCGAATAATTGGGGCCGACACTGACTGAACCTACCGTAGTACTTCCTGTATTGGTCAATGCGGCGGAAGCTCTTGCAGGGGCGGCCGCTGCAACCAGTCGGGGATCAGCAGCAACACTGCTATCAACAGAAAACTGGCGCGCACCATAACGTGTAGGCTGGATCAGATAGCTATCACCGGCAGCGAAAGCGCCGGCGGTTGAACTCAAGCTGAAGCCTTGGGGATCAGCCGCCAAAGCGGTATTGATATCGGCGATTGAGGCTCCGGACCAGGCAGTGTTATCAGAGAGACGCTTCAATGAAAAATTGCTGCCATCATAAGAAAGCTGATAGTCGCTGGAGGTCAGGTTTGTGTAGAAATTCGTTCCGTTATAGGAAGCCGCATCGAAACTAGCAGAAACTGTCGGACTACCAACCGCGTTACTGGAGCGGGAAGTTACAGTTGGCTGGCTGATCTTGAAGAAATCGGCGATGAAGCCGGTATCTCCGGCAATATTGCCTAGCATGTCCTGACCCAAGGCATTCTGGGAATTAAAGGTCAGCGCCATTGAACTCGCCATCAAGCCAAGTTGATTGAACGAGGCATCAAGCGCCTGCGAGCGAAAGCTCAGGAATCCCCCCAGTTCCCCGCCAGTAATCAAGGACTCCGGCAGTTCCTGCACGTTACCCGCCGCACCGACCAGTCCAACCACAATCCGGGACGGATCGGCCGAGGAGGCAACCGCAGCCATCTGGGTCACCCGACTGCCGACCACCAATTGCTGGCCACTCCCAACAAATACGTTGTAGCTGCCGTCGGTATCGGTCGTCACATTGACCTTGACCAGCTCGTTGAGCTTGGAAACCAGTTGATCACGCTTGTCCAGCAAGTCGTTCGGCGCCTGTCCATTCAGCGAACTGGCAGAAATGATGCGTTGATTGATATCACCAATTTCCTGGGTATAGGTATTGATGGAAGTTACCAAACTTGAAATCTGCGAATTGACACCATTCTTCAATTCATCCAGGCGGCTATACATGCTTTGAAAACTAGTCACCATGGTATCGGCAGCGGAGAGCATCGACTGGCGCGAAGAGGCGGAAGACGGATTGGTTGCCACCGACTGAATGGCATCAAAGAACTCCTGAACCACAGGCGTCAAGCCCGAGGTTTTATCCGCCAGCATATTGTCGATCTGGGAAATCTGGGCATTATAGGTATCAAGCGAACTGACGTTGGTCTGAGCATTCAGCACCTGCTTGGTCAATGCTTCGCTATACATACGCTCGACAGTCACGACATGCGTGCCCTGACCAATGCCGCCAGCCCCGGTCATGATGGTTGGATTAGAGGCCTGCACCACCCGCTGACGGGAGTACCCCGCCGTACCGAGGTTGGAAATATTATTGCCGGTGGTCAGCAAGCCAGCCTGAGCTGCATTGATTCCTGTGACCGCAATACTGATTAAACCGCCCATTTCCACTCTCCTTCCTGCTTGTTAACGACACCAGCAGGATTAACTTGATCCCTAACCAACCAATGCCATACGCAAGGTAGGACCATTAATGATCCGGCTCAGTTTTTCGGCGTAAGCCGGATCGGTTGCATATCCGGCCTTCTGTAATCCTTTAGCAAACTCCGCGCCATCCTGCGAGCCGATCACGCCGCTGTAACGCGGATTGCTGCGCAGCAAGGATGCGTAATCGCGGAATGCTTCATCGTATGAGCCGTAAGCACGAAACTTTTCGATCTTCTGCTGCGCCTGACCATCGACATACTCGGTCGTTACCGCATCGACCGTTGCCCCATTCCAGTTCTTGCCGGCCTTGATGCCAAAGAGGTTGTAACTGGTCGAACCGTCGCTTCTACGTATCTCGCTGCGCCCCCAGGCGCTCTCAAGTGCAGCCTGGGCAACCAGGAACTGAGGGGGAATTCCGGTCGACCGCGACGCTTCCACCGCATTTGGCCAAACTCTATTAACAAAGTCTTTTGATGATGCAGGGACATCCACCGCCGCGGAGGTGGCGGCTGAATTAGTTGGCGTATTGATGGAAGAGTACGCGGCAGACGTCGGTAGACTGCTTGGCACTGGCGTATATTGCAGATGACGCGCATCCGCGGCGGTCAGCGGCAAGGCATTGCCGGCAGCATTTGCCGGCGCACCAAGAGCCGCCTGCCCCTCCGCAGAAATCATGTTGCGTCCAAGCTGCTGCTCGATCAAACGCGCAAAACCAATTCCCTTGCCACTGGTCGACAAATTCTGCGCCATCTGCTGATCAAGCAAGCCGTTGTAGAAACGTGTTGAATCGCTATCAAGCATGCCATCCTGAGGCGTTGCATCACGCATGCTTTTCATGACCATTTGCAGAAACAAGGTCTCGAATTGCTGGGCTGCCGCCTTTAGCCCCTGCTGCGGATCCTTCTTGAACTGGGCGCGCAAATCCTGGGCCGACGTGACGTCGAACGCTGCCCGATTCGGACTGTCCTGAATTTTGAACGACATGGTGATGAATCAGATGATTTCGAGATCAGCGCGCAGCGCACCTGCGGCCTTCATGGCCTGCAGGATGGCCAGCAGATCCAGGGGATTCGCCCCCAGTGCATTCAGTGCCTTGACCACCTCGGCCAGACTGGCTCCTGCCTTCACGTTCATCAAGCTGCCCCCCTCCTGCTTGACCTGGATATCGGCGCCCTGACCCATAGCCGGATTGGGCGCATCGACAACCACGGACAGACTACCATGCGCAACAGCACATGCATCCAGGGTCACACGCTGATTCATGACCACGGATCCGGTTCTCGGATTGACAATGACCTTGGCTGCACTCTGCACCGGCTTCACATCGAGATTGTCGACCCGACCGAGAAAGGAGACCCGTGCATCACTCTCTTCCGGAGCTCGGACAGCAATGCGCCGACCATCAACCGCATTGGCCGTCCCCGGCCCCATGCTCTTGTTGATGGCATCAACGACGTTCTGCACCGTACCGAAGTCGGTCGCACTCAACTCGTAATAGACGAATCCACCTTGACCAAGCGCCGAGGGGACGGCTCGTTCAACCGTCGCCCCATCAGGTATGCGTCCAGCCGATAGGTGATTCACTGTAACCTTTGAGCCACCGGAAGAAGCCCCCACACCACCCACCAGGATATTGCCTTGGGCAATCGCATATACCTGCCCGTCCGCCCCCTTGAGTTGCGTCATCAACAGCGTGCCGCCACGCAGACTCTTGGCATTACCCATGGATGAAACAGTCACGTCGATCGGCTGCCCGGGCTTGGCAAAAGGCGGCATGGTTGCGGTAATCATCGCCGCCGCGACATTTTTCAACTGCAGCTTGGATGCCTGATCGGAGGTCAGATTGATCCCCATTTGCGAAAGCATGTTGCCAATTGCTTGGGTCGTAAATGGGGTCTGCGTCGTCTGGTCGCCGGTGTTATCGAGCCCGACGACAATCCCGTAGCCTATCAGTTGGTTGTTGCGAACCCCCTGGATACTGGCCAGATCCTTGATGCGTTCCGCAAAAGCCATCTGGCTCCAGAACGGCAACAGGCAGGCGGCCACTATTGCCGCTTGCCGGAATACTTTGCCGCTATTGCTCTTCATGATGCGCCTCCGCGAGATATTTCTCAGAATGGCATCACATTAAGGAAGAAACGTGCCAGCCAGCCCATAACCAGCCCATCACTGATCTGCCCGGAGGATTTGTATTCGATGCGGGCATCCGCGATATTCGACGAAGCGATGGTATTGGCTGCACTAACGAAGCTCGGGTTAACCACCCCGGAGATCCGCACGTATTCCTGCTCATGACCAATCGCCAGCTGCTTTTCACCGGAAACAAGAAGATTGCCATTGGCATAGACATCGATCACCGTAACAGTCATATTGCCGGTGAAAATATTGTTGTTCGCCGCCTCGCCCTTGCCGCTAAATGAATTGGCGCTGTTCGTCCCATAATTCAGGCCAACCAGTGATTTACCCAAAACACCGTTCAGCCCGGTAATCGAAGCACTCGAAGTATTCGACTTGTCGAGCTTGTCATTCGACTTGGTCGACGCAGAGGTACTTTCCGTGATCGTGACAGTAATCGTATCGCCGACATAACGCGCCCGCCTGTCCTCGAACAGCGGTCGACTGCTCGTCGCCTGATAAATCGATCCATTGGCTAACGCCGCCTCGTAACGCGGAGCCGGACGAGCCGACATTGGCTGATGGACATTCGTCGGTGGCACCGTGCTGCAAGCAGCACAGAAAATCGCAGCAATCCAGCTAAAGCCTTTCATGGCACACCTCACAACTGAGTCAGGCGAGCAAGCATGGAGTCAGACGTGGACACCACCTTGGAGTTGAGTTCATACGCACGCTGAGTCTGGATCATCGTCACCAGTTCCTCCGCGACATTGACGTTGGAAGTTTCAACGTAACCTTGATTGACGACGCCAGCCCCATTTGTGCCCGGCGTATTGGGGGTTGGCGTACCGCTCGCGGCCGTCTCAAGAAAGAGATTCTGCCCCATGCTCTGCAGGCCACCCGGATTGATGAAGGTTGCCAGTTGAATGCTGCCAATCTGGGTCGTTGCCGAACTGCCCGATTGCGTAATCGAGACAGTGCCGTCAGTACCAATCGTCACGCTCAAGGCATTCGCAGGAATCGTGATGTTGGGCTGCAAGGGATAACCGTCCGAAGTAACGATCTGCCCCTGGTTATCTTTCTGGAAAGATCCATCCCGCGTGTACCCCGTCGTCCCGTCCGGCAGCAGAATCTGGAAGAAGCCGTTACCCTGGACTGCCATATCCAGCGTGCCGTCGGTTTTCTGGAGATTGCCCTGGGTAAAAATTCGCGCCGTCGACACCGGACGCACACCGGTACCCAGCTGCAGGCCACTCGGAATCTGCGTCTGCTGCGACGACTGGGCGCCCGGCTGACGCAGGGTCTGGTAAAGCAAATCCTCGAAAACGGCGCGACCGCGTTTGAAACCGTTGGTACTGACGTTGGCCAAATTGTTGGAGATAACGTCGAGCTGGGTTTGCTGGGCATCCAGACCTGTACGGGCAATCCACAGGGAACGAATCATGATTTATGTCCTATCAGGAACTTAGCGACAACAGTTGATCGGCCCGCTGGGCGTTGGTATCTGCCGTCTGCAACATCTTTATCTGCATCTCGAACTGGCGGGAGAGGCTGATCAGATTGACCATCGCATCCGTCACATTCACGTTACTGCCCTCCAGGGTCCCGGAAGTCAGCTTGACGTTCTGATCAGCCGGTGCAGCCTGACCATCGCGCGTCCGGAACAGGCCATCGGCGCCTCGCACCATATTTGCTTCGGGCGGATTAACCAGCTTGATCCGCCCAATCGCATTGGCGTTATTCGGCGTACCAAAGGTCGGCACCACTGATACCGTGCCATCCGGTGCGATCTCGATCGTGTTGTCGGGTGGAATGTTGATCGGTCCACCGTCACCAACCACCGAATATCCACCCTTGGTCTGCAGCAGGCCCGTCACATCGACATCAAGACTGCCTGCCCGCGTATAGGCTTCGCTGCCATCGGGCAACTGCACGGCAAGCCAGCCTTTGCCATTCACCGCAACATCAAGATTGCGACCGGTGAACATCAAAGGCCCTTCATCCATCACATCACTGACTGAAGCATCGACCACAAACGCCCGCGTCGGCATGCCCGAGCCTTCCACCGGCACGGCACGAAAACGATGCTCCTGCGATTTGAAGCCAATCGTGCTGGCATTGGCCAGATTATTTGCCGTACCGGCCTGCTGCATGAAGACATGCTTGGCACCGGTCATCGCGGTATAGATCAGACGATCCATTCAATCAGCTCCGGTCGTCTTAGCGAATATTGACGAGGGTCTGCATGATCTGGTCCTGCGTCTTGATTGACTGTGCATTCGCCTGATAATTGCGCTGCTGGACGATCATGTTGACCAACTCAGCGGTCAGGTCGACATTGGAGTCTTCCACGGCACCAGACTGCAGGACACCCAGCGTCCCACTGTCAGGCGTACCAATCTGGGGCTGGCCAGAATCCGCTGTTTCGATCCATGAGTTGTTACCCATGGCAAGCAAGCCGTTCGGATTCGTAAAATTGCAAAGAACGACCTGACCCAGATTCTTGGTTTGACCGTTGCTGTAGTTACCCTTGATGATGCCATCGCTACCAACCGACAATCCGGCCAGATTACCGGCTGCATAACCATCCTGGGTCAGCTTGTTGACAGCGAAGGAACTGCCGTATTGGGTTGTGCCGGTGAAATCGAAATTAAAGGCAAGAGGGCTGCTCGCATCATTGACATCAAGCGGATCGGTATCAGTGATGACCTGATTCAAGTCGATGGAGAACGCCAGCGGCATGGTCGTCAGCAACTTGCCGCTTGAATCAAACGCCAGTCGTGAAGCGCCGCTGGTCACATTGGCCTCGCTCGTACCATCAATCTGATAGTGAACATCCCAAGCCCCGGTCGTACCAGTCGGATCGGTCGCCGCCGGCGTGCTCTTCACAAAATACATCGTGGCCGTATGCGGATTACCGAGCGAATCATAGATAGTCAGCGCGGTCGAATAGTTATAAGTATCCGTTTCCGGAGCATTGGTACCGGTCGGTGCGGTCCACGCCGTGACCGGAGCGCTCTTCGTCGAGTCGAGTTGAAGTTGGGCCGTAACCCCCTCGGAGGTAGAACCCGTTGCTTGCGGCGCAATGCTGGCGGTCGAAATCTGCAGCGGCTGAGCCGTCGTCGGCACGACATTGCCATTCGCATCAGCCGGATAACCAGTCAGATTATCCGTCTGGTCATTTACGATAAACCCCTTGGCATCAACGTGAAACTGCCCGTTGCGGGTATAGGTCACCGCGCCGTTCTGACTCATTCGGAAAAAACCGCCGCCGTTGATCGCGATATCCAGCGAGTTGCTCGTCGTCGTGATATTGCCCTGGGTATATTGCTGGGCGATTGCGCTGTTTGCCGCACCGATACCCACCTGCGAAGCACCGCTGCCGTTAAGCGATGCGGCGTAGACGTCGGCAAAATGGGTGGATGCACCCTTGAAACCAACCGTACTCGCATTCGCGATATTGTTACTGGTGACGTCCAGCGCCTTGGAGGATGTATTGAGGCCGCTCAGCCCTTGTTGGAATGCCATTGCCGTCTCCCGGAATTACATGAATTGCAGAACATCACTGAATGCGACCGTATCGCCCGAGCTAAGCTCAAGAACAAATGACGAGCCGCTCTTCACCACAGCAGATACCGTGCCAACCTGAATCGGGCTCGTCGTGACTACTTTCCCACCAGACGAGGCCTCAACCGAGAAGGTATATTTGCCGTCAGCCAGTTGAGTACCGCTGGCATTCTTGCCATCCCACTGGAAGGCTACAGTGCCGGCAGCCTGCTTACCCAATTCCTGGGTCTGGACGACTTTTCCGGCGCTGTTCTTGATCGTGACCGTAACCTTGTCAGCCGCGCTGGGCAGCGTGACACCACCCTGCGCAGCGCCTTTGCTAAGAGTCAGACCGTTACCGGAAACCAGCACTTGAGACCCGATTGCACCAGCTGCCTGCAAAGCCTGTGAGGTATTGTAGGAAGCCAGCAGACTGGTCAGCGTCGTATTCAGACTCTGGATCCCTTCCAGCGAACTGATCTGTGCCAGCTGTGTCGTCATCTGCGAGTTATCCATTGGATTCAGGGGATCCTGATTCCGCAACTGGGTCGTCAGCATGGTCAGAAAGCTGTTTTGCAGATCCTGGGCTTTGTTTGAACTCGAAGACTTTGAACTGGAGCCATTCAAGGTCTTGATGACATCTGCGTCGCTCGTTGTCGAATTAACGGTACTCATGGCTATCTCCAGTTAGCTCTGACCAATGCTGAGCGTACGCAGCATCATGGTCTTGGCAGTATTCATGACCTCAACGTTGGTCTGGTAGGAACGCGAGGCAGAAATCATGTTGGTCATTTCATCGACGACATTGACGTTTGAAAAGGCAACATAGCCCTTCTCGTCAGCCGCCGGATTTTTCGGGTCATACACCATGCGGGCAGGAGAGGGATCCTCCACCACCTGGCGCACCCGCACGCCGGTCGAGGTCTGGCCGACATTACCCATCGGCGTCGCCTCGAACACCACCTGCTTGGCGCGATACGGCTTGCCATCCGACGAGACAACGCTGTCGGCATTAGCCAGATTGGAGGCGACGGCATTGAGGCGCATCGACTGCGCCGTCATCGCACTGGAAGACACCTGAAACACATTAAACAAGCTCATTCAGCTCTCCTTAACCCGAAGTGGATGCCAAGGCACTGCGCATACCTTTAATTTTTTCGCTGATAAATTGGCTGACAATCTGATATTGCAGCGCGTTATCGGTGATCTGGGCGCGTTCGACATCCATATCAACGGTATTTCCATCTACCGCCGACTGGGTTTCCGTACGGTACTGCAATGCTGCCTGCCCCCCGGAACCACCGCCCCGGATGTGCCCACCCGACGTCGTTGCCATGGCAATCGAGTCACTCCCGCGGCCAGCCATTGCGTTCTGCATGGCGCTTTCGAAACTAAAATCGCGCGCCTTGTAGTGCGGGGTATCGGCATTGGCAATATTCGATGCCAGAACTTGATGCCGCTGCGTGCGAAAATTCATCGCCTGGCTATAAACGGACAAGTGCTGCTCAAGATTGCTCATGGGAAACTCCATTGGTTTTGCTTTAACAAAAGCACAGTCCATGCCATCAGAAAAAGCGGCAAACGAAGCCCATCCGGCAACAATATTGGCAAGACTCGGCAAAACTTGCCGCCACATCCGGCGATTTTTATTTTCCATCCTGATCCCGGCTCGGGCAGAATGGAGGGATGCCTGTTCGCTCCCTTTTCTTCGCATTTTTGCTGCTCTTCGCCGGTCGACCGTTACTCGCGGCCGAAACGGATGCCGCCCTGGATACAGCAGAACGCTTCGTTCGCCAGCAAACACAAGGCATCCCTGGCAAAACCACGATCACAATGGGAAAACTGGACACCGTCCGTCTCCCCCCCTGCTCAGCATACGAAGCCTTCTCTCCACCCGGAACACGGCTTAGTGGCAGAACCCATGTCGGCATACGCTGCCTCGGCCCCAACATCTGGAGCGCACTCGTCCCGGTCCAGATCACAACAACTGGCACCTATGTCACAACGACTCGACCACTTGGCGCAGGACAACTTATTCAGGCGGGCGATCTGGCAATCATGACCGGCGACCTGAGCAGCCAGCCAACGGGAGTCATTACAGATCCGGCAAACGCCATCGGCAAAACCTTGCGCAACTCATTGGGTGCCGGCCAGGCCCTGCGCGGAGACCAATTGCTTGCCCCCCTGGTCATTCAGCAAGGGCAAAGCGTAAGGGTCATTTCCAAAGGCAATGGCTTTGCCGTAAGCAGTGAAGGCAAGGCGCTCAACAATGCCGCCGCGGGTCAGATCGCCCAGATTCGAATGAACTCGGGACAAACAGTCAGTGGCGTTGCCAAATCCGATGGCAGCATAGAAATTGCTTTTTAGGCCTAAAGTTTTATCTCATGCAACCGTTAACCGGATTGAGTTCTAAAGCATTGCGAGATCCAAAATGAAAATCGATAGCTCATACAAACCGACAGTAGCGCCTGTCGCACCGCGAACGACACAGACACCGACAACCGCCGGCAGTACTCAGGAGGCCGTCAGTCTGAGTCCGCTCGCCGGCAGTCTGCAAAGCACCGAGAAGCCACCGGTCAACTCGGCGCGGATTCAGGAAATCCGTCAGGCCATTTCCGAAGGCCGCTTCACGATCAATCCCGAGGCCATCGCCGACCGCCTGATCGAGACCGCGCGTGACCTGGTTGGCAAGCGTCAAGCCTGATGGCTGATCTGGCATCAATCACAAAACAGGAAATCGATCTGGTTTCGCGTTTTGTTGCGCTCCTGAAAAAGGAATGCGAGGCCCTGAAACAAGCTGAAGTCAGCCCACTGGCTGACTTGGCCGTGGAAAAAGCTCAACTGATCGAGCAACTGAACGCCTTCGAGAAAATGCGTGCGGCCCTGCTCGGTGTCACAGACAGCCAAAACGTCGGCACCGCGATGACCCTGTGGCTGGAAAAGAACCCGGGACAAGCGGGGGTCGGGGCCAACTGGAAAAAACTGATGGATTTGGCGCGCGAGGCCAAAGCCCTCAATAACCTGAACAGCAGCTTGGTGAGCATGCACCTCAACCAGACCAGCGAGTTGCTGTCCGCCCTGACGCAGCAGCCACAGAAACAAGCGCTTTACGGCAGCAACGGACAAGCCTCGCAACTCACCGGCAGCAGGATCGTCGACTCGGCCTGAGGCCAATCAGGGCGTAGCGTTGCGAGCCGGCGGAATTTCCGTTGGTTCCTCGGGGCGATTGGAGTCAATCAGAATGCTCACTCGCCGGTTACGAGCCCTGCCTTCGATAGTCGTATTGGTTTCCACCGGCCGGGTTTCGCCATAGCCGATCGCCGTCAGGCGCTCCGCCCCTACACCACCATCATTGAACAAGCGCAGGACCGTGGTTGCCCGCATCGCCGACAGTTCCCAATTGGAAGGAAATTGCGGCGTGGCAATGGGAATATTGTCGGTGTGCCCTTCGATCGTGATCGGGAAATCCGACTGAGCCAGGACGCTGGCAATTGCCAGCATGGCATTGATCGATGCCGGCTGCAGCTTCGATTGGCCGGCCGGAAAGAGAATACTGTCGTTGATCTCGATCGTCACGCCACGGCTTGTCTCCAGCAACCTCACCTTGCCTTGCGCAACCAGTGGCTGCAGGGCAGCCATGATGTCGCCGGCGACATTCTTCATTTTTTTGCGCTGCTCAAGCTTTTTCTCTTCCGCCTTGACCTGCTCGGGCAGCTTGTCAGGCTTGAGGATAGGCTGCGGCGGAATGGGCGGCGCGCCTTGAATCACCGCAATGGGCTGCCCTCCAACTTCGGCCGTCACATTCCTGAACGCGTTGGTCAGGGAGTTGGACAAAACCTTGTATTTTCCTTCGTTGACCGATGAGATCGCATACATCACAACGAAAAAGGCAAAAAGCAGGGTAATGAAATCGGCGTAGGACACCAGCCAGCGCTCGTGATTTTCGGGCTCTTCCACCCGGCGCTTGCGAGCCATTACAGCAGATAACCCCGAAGGCGGCCTTCGATGATGCGTGGATTATCGCCAACGGCAATCCCCACCAGACCGTCAATCAGCATCTCGCGGCTGGAGACCATCCGCGAAATGTAATACTTGAGCTTGCCGGCAATCGGCAGATAGACAAGATTGGCCAGCCCGACACCATAAATGGTGGCGACAAAGGCGACAGCAATCCCCGAGCCCAGCTTGGTTGGGTCGGAGAGGTTTTCCATCACATGGATGAGCCCCATCACCGCCCCCAGAATACCGATGGTTGGCGAGTAACCACCAGCTGACTCCCATATTTTTGCTGACTGGCGCCACTCGTCCTCAAAGGTATTGATTTCCACCTCAAGCAATTCACGAATACGCTCCGGATCAGCACCGTCGACAAGCAACTGCAAGCCTTTCTTGATGAACTCATCCTTGATGCCAGGGATGAAATTCTCAAGCGCCAGCAGTCCTTCGCGCCGCGACAACTGGCTCCAGTTGAGAATCTGGTCGACCAGGCGCTTCTGCTCAATCACCGGCGGCACCCAGACCCACTTGGCCATTTTCATCCCGCGTTTGAAGACATGCAGCGGACTCTGCAGCAGCACTGCGCCCAATGTCCCGCCACAAACAATCAACAGTGCGGTCGGCTGGACCAGCGAACCAATATTGCCACCTTCGAGCAGTTGACCGCCAAGAATGGCGATCAAGCCGATGGCAAGACCAGCCAGACTGATCTTATCCACTCACCTTCTCCTTGCGACGTTTCTTCGCTGCAGGCAACTCACCAATCACCTGACTACGCAAACGGGCGATCGCCTGACTGTGCAACTGGCAAACGCGGGACTCGGTAACCCCCATGACCTCACCGATTTCCCGCAAGTTAAGCTCCTGCTCGTAGTAGAGCGCCATCATCAGGCGCTCACGTTCAGGAAGACGGGAAATGGCTGTAACCAGCGTTTCCTTGACCTTCTTGTCTTCGAGAATATTGGCCGGATCTGCATCATTATCGGTGAAATGCCGTTCAAGAAAGCCCTCTTCACCATCGCTGGCGAAGTCGTCAAAATAAACCAACTGATGACCGCGGGCTTCATGCAGGGTTTTCTGGTAGTCCTCGAGCGACATCTCGAGCGCCTCAGCCAGTTCTCGCTCGGAAGGCGCCCTGCCGTGGGTGTGTTCAAGCTGATTGATGGCCCCCTCGATGCGCCGCAACTCGCGCCGCAGATTACGCGGCAACCAGTCATTTTCCCGCAGGCCGTCGAGCATGGCTCCACGCACGCGCTGCGTGGCATAAGTCTCGAACTGGGCACCAAATCCTTCCTGGTAGCGCTCCATCGCATCCAGCAAGCCCAGCATGCCGTTCTGCACCAGATCGTCGAACTGAACACTGGCCGGCAGGCGGGCCATCAAATGATAGGCGATACGCTTCACCAGCGGCACGAAGCGCTGAACCAACTGTTCCCTGTCTGGCTGCCCTGCAGCGGTATACATCAGGCTCGTAATACGTTCGGGGTTATGCGTTGGCTCAAGTGTAGCAGTTGCTGCATGAATTGTTCGACCCCGCCTGCCTCACTGTCGCCGCGCTGCCAGTAAAGCAGATCGGCAGCGATATCACGGAAAGCATGGGCGGAAGGAGAGTCAGGTGCCTGAACGAGGACGGAACGACACAATTGGCTGGCCTGGCGCAATGACTCGTCAAGCGGGATCGCACCGGCGTAGTCGAGACGGGCAATTCCGCGCTGAGCGGCTACCTGCGCAATGTTTTCATAAATTGAGCGCGCATCCGGCTGACTGCGCACCTTGTTCACCAGAATCCGGAACTGGCGCCGCGAGAAAGCGTGGCTGACTTTCTTGATCAGCGAATAGGCCTCGGTGATCGATGCACTGTTCCCCGACAAAACCACAACAGCCTCCTGCGAAGCGAGACCGAAAGGCGAAAAGCCATGCGGGTGTGCCATGCTGGCATCAACCAGAATCACGTCAACCGGACGCTCCAAGCCGGACATCGCATCGAGCAGAGTCTGCTGCTGTGGCAAGGACAGACGCCCCAGCTTCTTGACTGCCTTAGCAGCCGGCAGGACACGCAAGCCATTCATTGGCTGCAACAAAACCTGAGCCAGACTCAGTTCGCGCTGGACGACATTGAGCAAATCGTAATGGGCAATCAAACCGAAAGAGGAGGCGATATCGTCGCGCGAGGCATGCTCGTCGATGATCAACACTTCCTTGCCGAGACGCGCCAGGGCAGCACCGATATTGGCCACGGAAACACTGCGCCCAACGCCCTCGCAGCCCGCGACGAAGGTCACGACCTGCAGTTGCCCGCCGCCACCAAGCAGACGGCGCAGGCCAGCCGCCTGATCGACGCGAAAATCAGCCACGACGCCCACCTGCCGCGACCATGCCGGCATTGGCCATCAGCAGCCCCGGTTCGACACCATCGTATTTGTGCGGCGAGTTATCCGGCACGTCCTTGAAAGCGCGGTGCAACAGGTAACCCCGGTTGGGCAGGTGCAAATCTTCCGGCACCCGCTGACCATTGGATACATAGTGCAGCTTCAAGCCATGCCGCATGATCACGTCGAGCGGCGTAGCGAGACTGGCCGCCTCGTCGATCTTGGTCAGAATGCAGCCGGCCAGATTGTCACCTTCGTAGGCCCGCACCACATCGTCGAGCGTATCGCCGCGCGAAGTCGACGACAGCAGCAACAAACGCTGAACATCGCAACCGGCAAGCATGTCGGTCAGTTCAGGCACCAGCTTGTCCTTCTGGCTCATCCCCATCGTATCGACGAGAACCATGTGCTTGTGCTGCAGTTCTTTCAGAGTCTGACGCAACTCGGCAGCGTCCTTGACCAGATAAACCGAGACTCCAAGAATGCGGCCATAGATGCGCAATTGCTCGTGAGCGCCGATCCGGTAGCCGTCTGTGGTGACCAGAGCCACCTTGCTCGGACCGTGGCGGAGCACGCAACGTGCCGCCAGCTTGGCCGTGGTCGTCGTCTTGCCAACGCCAGTCGGTCCGACCAGCGCATAGACACCACCCCGATCAACGATATCGCCCTCATTCCCGATCGTAAACAGCGAACGGTCAGCCGCGCCCTTGACCCAAGCCATGGCCTGCGAACCATCCATTTCGAGCGGCAAATCAGCCAGCAGATCACGCGCAAACTGCGGCGAGAATCCGGCATCCAGCATCTGACGCAGAACATCCGTTTTCACCGGTTCGGAACGCGCCGACTCGCCCCAGGCAAAGCCAGCGAGATGCTGCTCGACAATCCGGCGCAACGAACGGATTTCGTCCATCACTTCCATCGGCACGACTTCGGCCGCCGGCTTGGGCTGAACACTTTGCGGCGCTTGCTGCGGCCGGACCTGCTGCTGCACCGGATTCGGAATCGGCGCTTGCGGCTGGACGGTCGACTGCTGCGGCCGCCCCATTTCCAGGTTGCGCAGCGAACCGGTGCGCGGAATGCCGGCATTCACTGTTCCGGTGGAGCGCGGCGAGGCAACCGCTGGTGCAACCGGACGGGTTGGTGCCGAAGCGACGGGCCGCGGCTGACCACCTTGGGCAAGATTGGCACGGGCCGAACTGAGCAGGACGCGATAATCATCGTCAGCTTCGGGCATGGAAACCGGAGCCGGCGCGGGACGACGCTCGGGCGGGGTGCTGTCGGCAACCTGGGTCGGCACAATCATCGCCATATCGCGAGCGGCCACCGCCATGATTTCAACCCCGCCGGGAATCCCCCGGTTGGAGAGGATGATCGCATCGTTACCGAGCGTCTCCTTCACTTTCCTCAAGGCATCCCTTGCGTTGGCGGCGATGAATTTTCTGACGTTCATGTCTTACCTCCGATGATCGAGGTCACCTTGATAATTCGTGTTTCTGGAACTTCGTTATGGGCCAGCACCTTCAACTGAGGAACGGTACGGCGCAGGAAGCGGGAAAGAAGCAGGCGCAGGCTGGCTGGAACCAGAAGAACAGCCGGCAGGCCGAGGCCTTCCTGGCGAGTCGACGCAGCAGCGGTTTCCCGGACCAGGGTATCGGCCAGGCCCGGCTCGAAACTGGTATTTTCGGAACCACCGGCGACGGCCTGCGCCAGCAGGCGCTCCAGCGTCGGATCAAGCGACATGACCTGCATCTCGCCAGAACCGGGGAAGAGCTGTTGGACAATCGCCCGACCCAGCGCATTGCGGACATGGGTCGTAAGTTCGTCGGCATTTTGCGTACGCGTCGCATGGTCGGCGACCGTTTCGATGATGGTCCGCATATCGCGGATATGGACACCTTCATCGAGCAAGCCCTGGAGAATTTTCTGCAGTGTTCCAAGCGGCAAGATCTTGGGCACAAGGTCCTCGACCAGCTTGGGCATTTCCTTGCCCAGGTGTTCGAGCAACTGCTGCACTTCCTGACGCCCGAGCAACTCTGCCGCGTGGGTCAAAATCAGATGATTCAGATGCGTGGCAACGACCGTCGACGAGTCGACCACGGTGTAACCATAAGCCTGAGCCTGATCGCGCTGACCGCCATCAATCCAGGTTGCCGGCAAGCCAAAGGCAGGATCCTTGGTTGCCGTTCCATTCAACGTACCGGCAACACGGCCGGGATTAATTGCCAGGAACTGGCCAACATAGGCTTCGCCCATGCCAACCTCGACGCCCTTGAGCAGGATACGATAGGCATTCGGCTTCAATTCGAGGTTGTCACGAATGTGGACCGGCGAGACAAGGAAGCCGACTTCCTGAGCAAACTTCTTGCGGATACCACGAATGCGCCGCAGCAACTCGCCGTCTTGCGACTTGTCGACCAGCGGAATCAGGCGATAGCCGACTTCAAGCCCCAGCACATCGAGCGGGGCCACGTCATTCCAGGTCGCCTCCATCGACTCCTGGGCCGGAGCAGGCGCAACCGCAACAGGTGCGGCAACGATCTGCTGCTCCTTCTTCTGCATCTTCCAGGCAGCCCAGCCCAGCCCGGAAGCCAGCGTCAAAAACACCAGGTTGGGCATACCCGGAATCAGCCCGAGGAAACCGACAATGGCGCCGGTAATGGCGATTGCCTTGGCATTGCGGAACATCTGACCGACCACCTGCTGGCCGATATCACGATCATCGGAAACACGGGTCACCACCATACCGGCGGCAATCGAAATGATCAGACCGGGAATCTGCGCGACCAGGCCATCACCAATCGTCAGCAGCGTGTAATTCTTGGCCGCCAGCCCGATTTCCATGTTGTGCTGGGCAACCCCAACCACCAGACCACCAACCACATTGAGCAGCATGATGACGATGCCGGCCACCGCATCGCCCCGCACGAACTTTGAAGCACCATCCATCGAGCCGAAGAACTCGGCCTCGCGCGAAATATCCTGACGCCGCTTGCGCGCGTCTTCTTCGCCGATCAGACCTGCATTGAGGTCGGCATCGATCGCCATCTGCTTGCCAGGCATCGCATCCAGCGTGAAGCGCGCCGACACTTCGGCCACCCGGCCTGCACCCTTGGTGATCACGACGAAATTGATGACCACCAGAATCAGGAAAACGACGATACCAACCGCAAAATTACCGCCAACCAGGAAGTGCCCGAACGCTTCGATCACCTTGCCCGCGGCGTCCGGCCCCTTGTGCCCCTCCAGCATCACCACCCGGGTCGATGCCACATTAAGAGACAAACGCAACAGCGTGGTCACCAGCAGAACCGTTGGGAAAACCGAGAAATCCAGGGTTTTTTGCGTGTTGACCGCGACCAGCAACACCAGAATCGAAATGGCGATATTGAAGGTGAACAACAGATCCAGTGCAAATGCCGGCAACGGCAAGACCATCATCGCCAGGATCATCAGGATCAGCATAGGCGCAGCAAGCTGCGTCACATTGAGGCGGGTCAGCAAGCCTTGCATGCCAAGTGAAGGAGCGGCCATTTACGCAGCCTCCGGAACGAGTTCGGGCGGCACTGAGAGGTCGCGAGGGGGCACAGGATAAACACCGCCCGCCTGACGCCAGTTGGCAAGCTGATAGATATAAGCAAGAACCTCCGCGACTGCGTTGTACAGGGCGGAGGGAATTTCTGTGTCAAGCTCGGCATGCTTGTACAAGGCCCGCGCCAATGGCGGCGCCTCGAGCACCGGTACCGCATGTTCGGCGGCGACCTCCCGTATCTTGAGCGCAATCGCCCCCATTCCCTTGGCAACCACTTTGGGAGCAGCCATGCCCGCCTGGTAAGAGAGCGCCACCGCATAATGAGTCGGATTGGTCACGATCACATTGGCCTGTGGCACCGAGGCCATCATCCGCTTGCGCGCAGCCTGCATCTGGAGACTGCGAATGCGACCCTTGACGTGCGGGTCACCCATCATTTCCTTCATTTCCTGCTTGACCTCTTCCTTGGTCATCTTCAGCTTGTCGAAGTGCTGCCACAACTGGAACGGAACATCGGCAGCCACGACCAGCACAAGGGCTGCAACCAGCACCAGGAATGAAAAGCTGACCAAGTGGCCAGCGTGAGCCAGGGCCGCCTCAAGCGGCTGGGCCAGCAAACCAAA
The DNA here is from genome assembly GCF_020510525.1 of Quatrionicoccus australiensis. Lineage (NCBI taxonomy): Bacteria > Pseudomonadati > Pseudomonadota > Betaproteobacteria > Rhodocyclales > Azonexaceae > Quatrionicoccus > Quatrionicoccus australiensis. The sequence goes on along the minus strand of NZ_CP075188.1, from coordinate 885,654 downwards.
AATCTCGTCACGCTCTTTCCAGATCAGCATGACGGCGACACCACCCAGCAAGCCGGCCTTGAGAACAGCCTTGCCCAACTCCATCAGACTGTTCCAGGAAAACATGCGCCCAAAGCCGGTGAGCGGATTCATCCGATTGATATCGGGCACCAATGCCTTTGGCGCAAACACCCAGGCATTCAAGAAGAAGGGGGGCAGCACGGCGGCGAGCAACAGCAGCGCAAGCAAGGGTGAAAACACCAGCAAGGCATCACTGGATATATCAGCCAGCCGGGGCAACATCTGGGCTGGCTCATGCATGAACTTTGGCTCAACGGAAAAGCCCTTGCGGACAATCGCCATGACACGCTGCGAAAACCAGCCACCCATCATCCAGAAGGCGGAGCCAGCAACGATCAAGACAAGGAAAGTACCAAGTTCACGGGAATGAGGGACCTGACCCTGCTCGCGGGCCTGCTCGATTCGCCTTCCGCTAGGCTCTTCGGTTTTTTCGAGGTCGCTGTCTTCTGCCATAACCGTCTTGGGTAGTAGTTATGGGCATTATAGGAAAAAACCTGAAAAAATAAAGAGGTACGTGTGTTTATTTAGCTTGTTTCTCAGCAGCCAACTGCAAGCACATGACGACAGAGTAAACTTTAAAAAGAAAAGAGGAGGCATAGCCTCCTCTCAACTCGTTGACCACAAAGGAAAATCAGACGAACTCTAGTGCCCGCATGGCAGCCCCCATGTCGGCATGCTGCCCGAGATCGGCCAGCAACTCCTTCATGTCGAGAATCAGCACGATCTGACCATTCGAAAGCGTAGTCACCCCGGCTACCCCACGCGGACGGAAGTCTTCAAGCGACTTGATCACCGCATCATCACGCCCGGCAAAACTATCCACTCCGAGAATGAAACTGCGCTCTGCGGTCTGCATGAAAACACCGTACTCCGGATAACGCTCAAGCGGCCAACCGAGCAAGCGCGCCAGGGAAATGACCGGCAACACTTCGCCACGCACGACCAGCGTTTCCTTGCCACCAACCTCCTGAATGCGCCCTTGTTCGATCGGCAGGATTTCCCGGACCAAAGAAAGCGGCAAGGCAAAAGGTTGATCGCCCAGCAAAACCAGCAAGACAGGCAAAATGGCCAAAGTCAGCGGCAGGGAAATAATGAAGACAGAGCCCTTGCCCGGCTCAGAACGAATTTCGATCGCGCCATTCAGTTTCTGGATATTGGTTTTCACCACATCCATGCCGACGCCACGACCGGAAACATCCGAAATCTGCGACTTGGTCGAGAATCCCGGCAGGAAGATCAGGTTCAGGCTCTGACGCTCATCCAGCGTATTGGCCTCCTCTTCCGAAATCAGGCCCTTTTCGACCGCCTTGGCACGGATACGCTCGGCGCTCATACCCTTGCCATCGTCAGCAATGATCAGAACAATATGATCACCTTCCTGACGCGCCTCGAGACGAACCAGACTCTTCTGCGGCTTGCCCGCAGCCTGCCGCTCAAGCGGCATTTCGACACCATGATCGACCGCATTGCGAATCAAGTGGATCAACGGATCGGCAAGATCCTCGATCATCGTCTTGTCGACCTCGGTTTCCTCACCAGCCAGGACCAGTTCGACATCCTTGCCTAACTGACGAGCCAAATCACGCGCGATCCGCGGATATTTCTGGAAGAGGCGACCAATCGGCTGCATCCGGGTTTTCATCACCGAATTCTGCAGATCCGACACCAGCAGATCGAGCTGACTTACCGCCTGATCAAGGGCATGCAAGGTCTCGGAATCATTCTTGCCCGCCAGAATATCGGCACGCAGGCTGGTCAGCCGATTCTTCGTCAATCCGATTTCACCGGAAAGATTCAGCACCTGGTCCAGACGCGAGGTATCGACCCGAATGGTATTTTCGCGACCACGCTCTTCCGTCCGTCGAGCAGCACTTGGCTGACCACCTGGACGATCCGTTGCACGACGACCGAAGGGAGATGGAGCTGCGGCTCCACCAGTAGTGGCCGCGGCCGTTCCTGCCGGAGCAGCGGTAACCGGCACTTGCGCCGCAACAGTCTCGGCCTTGGTGATGACCTCACCTTGTGCAGCTGTCGCTTCGCCGGTAACAGCAGCATGCAGTGCATTCCAGTCGGGCTCACCCGAGACACGCTCTGCAGGCTGCGCGGCAGCAGGCGCCGGAGCGGCATCTACAGCAGCGTGCGCAGCAGGCGGCTCACCGGTCAACGCACCTTGCAGGGCAGCGATCACCTCGGGATCGGCCGGCTGGGGCAAAACCATTTGCCCCAACTCGCCAAACATATCGCGCACGCCCTTGGTGGCAGCCATGATGATATCCATCAACTCAGGCGTCAGCTCGAGCTCGCCATTACGCAAGCGGTCAAAAAGATTTTCCGTCAGGTGGCACAGAGTCACCAACTCGGAGGCATTCAGGAAACCAGCACCGCCCTTGACGGTATGGAATCCTCGAAAGATGTCGTTGAGCAAGCTGCGGTCATCCGGCATCTTCTCAAGATCGACTAATTTGTTATCCACATCCGACAACAGATCGTGGGCTTCCTGCAAGAAATCCTGCAGCAGGTCTTCCATTCCGGCAAAGTCGCTCATCTTCGACCCCCCTCAGAAACCGAGGCTATCCAGCAAATCGTCAACCTGTTCCTGGTTGACAACGACATCGGTGCGCCCTTCGGCATTAACCACCGGCCCATTCATCAAATTATTGACCTCATCGGTGCGCTTGGCGTCCGGCACGATCTCCACCAAAACACTCATCAAGCCAGCCTCAAGCTCTTGCGCCAATGCAACGATTTTCTTGATGACCTGACCGGTCAAATCCTGAAAATCCTGCGCCATCATGATTTCTGTCAGTTGAGCATGGGTTGCCTTGGTCTTCTGCGGCATCTGCTCATTCAGGAAAGACCTTGTCTCAACGGCCAGTTGCTTGAAATCCTGCGGTGAAACCTGGTTAGCAAAGACCTGATCCCAGCGTTGCCCCAATGCGCGCGCACCAGTCTCAATTTCATCCACCAGCGGACTGGCAATATCGGTCGCATTCAAAACCCGACAAGCGGCCTGCTCAGTCAAATTTGCCACATATGCCAGGCGATCCTTGGCATCGGGCAACGCCGACACTGTTTTCTCAAGGAGTTTGTCGTATCCAAGCTGACCAAGGGTGTCGTGCAAGGCACGCGCCATGTGACCAATCCGGTTGAAGACAGACTCCTGGTTCGACCAACCCTCTGCCGGTTCACCCGGCGCGGAATTCGATGCGGAGTCAACGTGGGATGCTTGCGATTCCGCAGCCACGCTATCGAACAGCGCCTGCAAATCATCACTATCATCCGTTGCAGGAGCTGCTGACACGGCCGGAGCAGGCGCCTTCACCGGCTCCGGCGTAAAGTCGGCAGCAATCGAGTCGAAGAGGGCTTCCAGGTCATTGGAATCGTTATTTGCGGTCATGGTCACCTCAGGCCAAGCCCATCTTTTCGAAAATCTTGTTCAGCTTTTCAGACAAGGTTCCTGCCGTGAAAGGTTTCACGATATAGCCGCTGGCACCAGCCTGAGCAGCAGCAATAATGTTTTCCTTTTTGGCTTCGGCAGTAATCATCAAAACCGGAAGATGCTTGAGGGTGGGCGTTGCGCGAATCGTCTGCAACAACGTCAGACCATCCATGTTGGGCATATTCCAGTCGGTCACGACGAACTCGAAACCGCCACCTTGCAATTTTTGCAAGGCAATCGCCCCATCCTCCGCTTCATCAACATTGGTGTAGCCCAATTCCTTGAGAAGATTACGGACAATACGACGCATGGTGGAAAAATCATCCACCACGAGAAATCTCATTTTTGGATCAGCTGCCATGAGTACTCCAGAGCTTGCTTGTTATCGTTCAATCAGCGGGCGCAGCGTATCGGCCAGCGCTTCGGCATCGAATTTTGCGACGTAGGCATCAACCCCCACCGACTTGCCCATCGCACGATTGGCTTCGGATGAAAGAGACGAATGCATCACAACCGGCACGCCGTCAAAGCGGGGGTCCGACTTGATATTCTTGGTCAGCACATAGCCATCCATTTCCGGCATTTCTGCATCAACCAGAATCAAGCGAATCTCGTCGCGAATATTCTGACCACTCTGCAAGGCATGCGCAGCGATACCCTGCAAACGCGTCCAAGCCTCCATACCGTTGGTTGCATGCTTGTGGCGAACGCCCAGTTTGTCGAGCACTTCCGAAATTTTGCGGCGGGCCACAACGGAATCATCGACAAAGAAAACACTGGTGTCGGGATCAACCCGGGCCGGAGCGATATCAACAATCATCGCCTCGCCAAAGGCGTTGGCAAGAATCTGCTCGACATCAAGAATCGAAACCAGATTACTGCCATCAAGTTCGATAACCGCTGTAATCAATCCCTGATTAGCTGCCAAAACGCTTTCAGGCGCCTTTACCCGCTCCCAGTCGACACGAATGATTCGATCCACTTCGTGCACAAGGAAACCAAGCGTCCTCTTCGAGTACTCGGCCACCATCATCGTTTTTCCCAGCCCCGGGGCCACGCCATCAAGATGCATGAACGGCGCCAGAGAAAGCACGGGAATGACATTGCCACGCAGGGAAATCAACCCCTCGACACCGCGCGGCATGTTGGGCGTCTTGGTGATCCGTGGCGTGCGCCCCACCTCCCGGACCTTGAAGACGTTGATGCCGAATATTTCGCGCGTCCCCAAAGTAAAAAGCAAAATCTCCATTTTGTTGGAGCCAGCAAGACGGGTGCGAGCATCAACGCTGTCTAGCAGGTTTTTATTTTCAACGAGATCCATCATCCTCTCCCGCTAGTGTTCAGGCTGCCACGACCGGAGCGGAAACCTCGACGCCCAGGCGGCGTGCCAAGGTTTCGGAAAGCCGCTGCGGCTCAAATTTTGGAACATACTCATCAACCCCAACCGATTGTCCGAGTTTCTGATTCGACATGCCGGAGAGCGAGGAATGCATGATGACCGGAACGCCATTGAAACGCGGGTCCGACTTGATTTTCTTGGTCAGGATGTAGCCGTCCATTTCCGGCATTTCAATATCGGTCAGCACCAGATTGATCAGTTCGGAGACCGGCTTGCCAATGGACTGGGCGTAGGTCGCCACTTTTTCCATTTCTTCCCACATCTGTCGGCCATTGACCGCGCTCAAGCCTTTGACCCCCATGACACTGAGGGTACGCTCGATCTGCTTGCGGGCAACACTGGAATCATCGCAATAGAAAACCGTGCAATCCGGACGGTCAACCGGCACAACGCCACGGAACATGATTTCGTTGTCGATACTGGTGGTTTCCGAGAGGACTTTTTCAACGTCCATCATCATCACCAAACGGGCATCGTCGAGTTCCGTAACCGCGGTAACCAGACCGCCGGTCTGCGCCGTCAGCATTTCCGGCGGAACCCGCATCTTGCTCCAGTCGAGACGAAGAATGGTATCAACGCCTTCAACAAGGAAACCCTGCGTATGGCCGTTGTACTCGGTCACGATCATGATTTCACGCGGCGTATCGGCACTGATGCCTGAGTACTTGGCGAGATCGATCACCGGAACCAGCGCGCCACGCAAACTGACCATGCCTTCAACCGAAGCCGGCATGTCCGGCGCAGCAGTGATCAGCGGAGTACGCATGACCTCCCTGACCTTGAACACGTTGATCCCGTAGGTCTCGCGACGACCAGTACGCTGATCCACGCCAAGAAAAAATAGCAAAATCTCAAGCTTGTTGGTTCCCGCCAGCTTGGTTCGCGCGTCGATATTCTTCAACAACTCAGACATCGTAATCCCCTCGCACTTCGTGCAATCGGCTTGTTTAATGGCTTTGGCACCGATGCGAATCTAGCATACACGCTTTTCCATTCGCCTCAAACTGCGCACCCAAGCGCCATCCGGCACATCCAGCATCACTGTGCCACCAACACTTATCGACCGGACCAGCTTCGACTTTAGCAAATTTGGAACAATTTGCCAAAATTGGCAATATCGAGAACTTGTTTGACATTACCACGAACACCCGTCAACACAACCTCCTTGTTCGCCCCCCCCATCTTGTCGCGCAGCATCAGCAACATGCCAAGTGCCGAACTATCAAGATAGTCAACACTGGAAAAATCAACTGTTACAGCTTTTACAACAGCATCGGCAATCAGCGGTTCATAGGCGCTGCGGAAATCGCGATGCGTGTTGAAGTCGAAACGGCCATTCAGTTTGATGGTGGCTTTGCCAGCTTCTTTGATAACGTTTGCTTGCATTTTCTTTCCTGGAAATCGGAGGAGTCGGAACTAGTTTAATACTTTAGACCGGGGCGGCAAGCCTGTCATTGACGATTCATCGACCAACCGCCTGCAATGCACGCCGTGCAATATCATCAAGGGGACTTTGCTCTTCGACGGCACCGACCAGGAATGCCTCGCGCGGCATGCCGTACACGACACAACTGGCCTCATCCTGACCTATCGTACGCGCACCACTTTGACGCATGCGCAAAAGCCCCTGGGCGCCATCCTTGCCCATTCCGGTGAGAATGACACCCACGGCCTGTCGCCCGACCACCGTTGCTGCAGAATCAAAAAGCACATCCACTGCCGGGCGATGCCGGTTAACCGGCGGCGTCGAGAGCAACTCGGTCATCAATCCGGAAGCGGTCCGTTTAACCTGGAGGTGAGAGTGACCGGGAGCGATATAAACCGTACCGGACTCCAGCTTTTCATTTCCCTGCGACTCGATTACCCGAGGCGCGCACAGACTATCAAGGCGGCGAGCAAATGAAGCCGTAAAAGACTCAGGCATGTGCTGCACGATCATGATTGGCGGACAGTCTGCCGGGATACGCAGCAAAAATTCCTTGATAGCTTCAGTCCCACCGGTCGACGCGCCAACAAAGATGATTTTGCCACTCGCGGCCGACCGAATAACCGATGTTGAAACAACAGGCGCCTGCGGCAACGAAGAGGCTGCCGCGCTCATCGGCCTGATGCGCAAACGCGCCCCTTTGGCCGCCCGGATTTTTTCCACCAGTTCTTCCGCATAACTTTCCATTACTTTCGGATTATCGGCGCGGGGCTTGCCAATAAAGTCGATTGCCCCAAGCTCCAGTGCCTTCAGAGTCGTCTCGGAACCTGCCTGGGTGGATGATGAAACCATGACCACAGGCATTGGCCGCAGGCGCATCAGACGTTCAAGAAACTCCAGCCCGTCCATTTTTGGCATGTGAACGTCCAGAGTCAGGACGTCCGGATTTAGCACCTTGATCATTTCCCGAGCCGTCGGCGCATCCGGAGCCACCCCCACCACCGTCATATCCGGGGCAGAATTAATCATTTCCGTCAGCAAGCCGCGCATTAGGGCAGAATCATCAACGATCAAAACTCGAATTTTCATCAGTGCAGTTCCAGCATCAGCCTGTCCTCCAACCGGGATGACTTACGCTCAAATAAACAGTTCGACATCGCCCTCAACCTTGCCACCAGCCAGACGGCCCTTGTAGTCGCGTTCGCGATCAAATAGTGTTTCGTTATGGACCCGATGCAGTTTCTTGACCAGAACACGCCCCGTTGCCGAAAAATAGTAGACCTTCCGGGGATATGAATCGAGCAGATCCTTGGCGACGATCGGGATGTTTTCCATTTTCAGGTAATCGAGGACAAATTCGGCATTTCTGGCGCCGACATTGCTGCTCGACAAACTCGCCATCACGGCTCCCCCCCCAAATACTTTGGCTTCGAGGCGGTTACGCCGGGCCCCCAGCTTCAGCAGATGATTGATCAGCACTTCCATGGCATAAGTGCCATAACGAGCCGAAGTACTCATCACATCACGACCGCCATCGTCTGGCAGCATGAAATGGTTCATGCCACCGATACCGGAATCAACGTCGCGGATGCACGCAGCGACACAAGACCCAAGAACAGTGACCAGCAGCATCCCCTGATTCGAGACGAAATACTCCCCCGGCAATATCTTCGCTGCATCCGACTGAAAGTTTCGATCGTAGTAGCGATTGGCGGCGAGATTTTCATCATAGGCGTGCTGCACACAAGCTCCCGAACAATCGACTAGCGGCTCTTGACCGGGGCGTACACCGTTTTGCCCAAGGACTTGAAGAGGTCTGCCGCATGCAGGAAACTTTCCGAATGACCGGCAAACATGAGACCGCCGGCCTGCATCAACGGCGCGAAACGGGAAAGGATCTTGTACTGGGTCGGCTTGTCGAAGTAAATCATGACGTTGCGGCAGAAAATGATGTCCAGCGGCTCCTTGACCGGCCAGTTTGCCTCCAGCAGGTTGATACGGCGAAACTCAATCAATTGCTTGAGCTCCGGACGAACGGCAACGAACCCGTCCTGAACGCCTGTGCCACGCAGAAAGAACTTGCGCAACCGATCGGGCGACATTTTTTCAACCCGATCCAGTGCATAGACACCTTTTTGTGCGGTAGCCAGGACATTGGTGTCCAGATCGGAAGCCAGAATCGAGACGTGCGACATATTGCTGCCGAAGGTTTCGGCAACGGTCATTGCGATCGAATAGGGTTCTTCACCGGTAGAAGCGGCCGAGCACCAGATACGGATCGGGCGCTGCGTTCCCAGCTTCTGCAACTGCTCGGCGAGAATCGGGAAGTGGTGCGGCTCGCGGAAAAACGAGGTCAGGTTTGTGGTCAGGGAATTGACGAACTTTTCCCACTCCGTCCCGCCATTTTTTTCCAGGGCATCAAGATATTCGGCAAAACTCTGCTTGCCGGTGGCACGCAGACGCCTGGCCAGCCGCGAGTACACCATGTCCTGCTTGACTGGCGAAAGGGAAATGCCGGCGTGCTGATAAATCAGTTTTCTGACCCGTTCAAAATCAGCCGCTGAGAAGCTGAACTCCCGAATACCCTGTTCACGGGGAGCCAAAGGCTGCACTCCGACCGGCGCTGATGTACTGCCGGGTATGCCCGGCCTGCGAAATTCGACCATGGTCAGAACTCTTCCCATTCATCATCAATACTTGCCGGCATTGCCAGCGGCTTTTTGCTGCCCGAGCGGTTGGCCCGATTCTGCGCATCTTCATTCCGCCCCTGCGGCGCCGCCAGGCGAGGTGCCTGCCCGCCCGCCTCAACCCGGAATACTGCCACCGAACGGGCAAGACTGTTTGCCTGATCCTCAAGGCTTTCAGCAGCCGCAGCGGCCTCTTCGACCAACGCGGCATTCTGTTGCGTGACCTCGTCCATCTGGCTGACGGCCAGTCCAACCTGTTCAATACCGGCACTTTGCTCGCGGCTGGCATCGGAAATATCCGACATGATCTTGGCCACGCGCTTGATACTGACCACCACTTCTTCCATGGTGCGCCCGGCCTGGTCGACTTGTCGACTCCCCACGGCAACCCGATCCACCGAATCGGAGATCAGATTCTTGATTTCCTTGGCTGCGGCTGCGCTGCGTTGCGCCAGATTACGCACCTCCGTGGCAACCACGGCAAAACCACGCCCCTGCTCCCCGGCGCGTGCAGCCTCAACGGCCGCGTTGAGGGCAAGGATATTGGTCTGAAAAGCAATCCCGTCGATCACACCGATGATGTCAGCAATCCGGCTGCTCGCCTGATGAATCGAGCCCATGGTTTCGACCACCTGCCCCACCACCACCCCCCCCTTTTCAGCAATGCCCTGCGCCGTACTGGCGAGCGTATTGGCCTGACGGGCATTTTCGGCATTCTGGCGTACGGTCGCGGTCAGTTGCTCCATGCTCGACGCGGTTTCCTCCAGGCTGCTTGCCTGCTCTTCCGTTCGGCTCGACAAATCCTGATTGCCCGAAGCAATTTCCTTGGCTGCCGTATTGATCGTTTCTGCCGAAAACTGGATATCCCTGACCAATTCACGCAAGCGCGCGACCGTATCGTTGGCATCGTCACGCAATTTGGCAAAGCTGCCCTGATAATCGGTGGTAATGGTGCGGGTCAGATCGCCGACCGCCATCTGCTCGAGAAGTGTTGCTATTTCGCCAATCACGCCACCACTGGTCTCAAGCAAGCTGTTGATACCAACACCCAACTGCTTGTAGAAACCCTCCATGCTGCCGGTATCAAGGCGCGCCTCGAGATCACCCGCTGCCGCCTTGCTGATCAGCTCAGCCACGGAATGCTGGGCATGCAGTTCAGCCGTGCGGTCCACCCACTCGCCAACCGTTCCCAGACGCTGGCCGCGATCATTTACGATCGGGTTGGTCAGCACCTTGTATATACGCCCGCCAATTTCCATTTCGCGCGAACTGGTTTGCTTCAACTCGCGCAGAGCCTGTACCGCGGCAGACGGATTTTCGTAAAAATTGCCGATATTGCTGCCAACGAAGCGGTCGACCGAGAAACCAGGGGTCTTTTCCCGCAAGGCTTGTTCAATCGCCCGCAAGGTATTGAGCAAGCCGCGGTTGGCGTAGATCACCCGGCCATCGTCATCAGCAATCCGCAGATTGGCCGACACACAATCGAGGGCTATGCGGATACGCAAATTGTCGTTGGCCAGCCTGACGCTCTCCGCGACATTGAATCCTTGCTGGATTTGCATGGACTGCAGGCCCTGCAGAATCTTGCCCATCTCATCATTGCGCGATGCATCGACGTTCCGGGTAAAGTCGCCATTGGCCAAAGCCTGGAAGGTCTCGATAACGGTCGCAATCGGCCGCGTTACCGAACGGGTGATCAACAGCGCAATGACAATGCCGGCAAGCAAAGCCAAGGCCACCAGCAGGACAATCCAGCCCCGCATGCGACTGAAGTTCTCTGCACTCGCAGCCATCTGTGACTGGCCATGCTCGACTTGCTGCCGGAACAATTCATTCCCCTTGGCGGCAGCCTGCGTGTACAAGGGATTGATCTTGCTCAACAGGATCTGGTTCGCCTCATCGAAACGGCCGGCTGACAAGGCAGCACTAGCCGGCTGCAGCCCCTCGGCCAGATAGCGCTGCCAGGCCTGCTGGAAATCACCCAGCAGAGCCTGCTCCTCGGGGGCGCTAACGCTCTGGCGATACGAGTCCCACTGGCGTCCGACCTCCGCACTGTTCTTGGCGATGGTATCAAGGTGCATGCTCAATTCGTGATCATGCAATTTGGCATAAGCGCCAGCAGGATCATGCTGCAAGGACAGCAGAACCTGCGACCGATTGTCCGCCATCAACTTGCCAACGACGGCCAGTGCCTGAACCGGTGCCAGACGCTCACGATAAAGTGCCTCGACCGCATCATCCGTACGCGCCATGCCGAACAAGCCCATGCCGGCGACCAGCATGAGCGCCAACAGGATTGCAGCGAAACCGGAGACAAGACGGGCTTTCAGCGAAAGATTCGCAAACAATCCACTGCCACCATTAACCACCTGGCCATGACGAATCTGCAACCCGCCCGCCCGCTTCTCGCGGAACAAGCGATAAGCACCTTCGGCTGCCGACACCTGCTCGCGCGTCGGCTTGCGGCGTACCGAAAGGAAGCCCACCATCTCGCCGTTTTCACGAATCGGCGTTGCCGTTGCCAGCACCCAGTAATAATCGCCATTCTTGCAGCGATTTTTGACGATGCCGGTCCACGGACGCCCATCATTCAGATCGCGCCAGAAATCGGCGAAGGCCTCTACCGGCATATCCGGATGACGCACCAGATTATGTGGCTGACCAATCAGTTCCTCCGCGGTAAAACCGCTGACCTCGATGAAGTCCTGATTGATGTAAGTAATCTTTCCCTTGAGGTCAGTCTTCGAAACAATAATTGCCTGCTCGCCAAGAACAACCTCGACATCGCTTACCGGTAGATTTGTACGCACGTTAGACCCGCTACTCTGTTGGTTTATCTGTTATTAGAACTCGGCCCACTCGTCATCACCCTGCACGTGTAAATTTGCCGCCCACGGCTTGTCGACCGCCGGGGTGCCGAGCCGGACCGGTTCCTTGTGTGCCAAGGCAGCACGCGCCTTTGACATTGCCGGTTGCGAGCGGGCCTCTGGCGTCACCGAACGCTGATTGTCGGAAGCCAGCGCGAATACTGCAACCGTACGCGCCAGGCTATTTGCCTGCTCCTCAAGACTCTCTGCCGCAGCCGCAGCCTCTTCGACCAGGGCAGCATTCTGTTGCGTCACTTCATCCATCTGGGTCACCGCCAGACCAACCTGTTCGATCCCCGCACTCTGCTCACGGCTGGCCGACGAAATATCGGACATGATCTGGGCGACCCGCCGGATGCTCGTCACGACCTCTTCCATCGTCCGCCCGGCCTGATCAACCAGACGATTCCCCACCGATACCTTTTCGACCGAGTCCGAGATCAGCCCCTTGATTTCCTTGGCTGCAGCAGCACTGCGTTGCGCCAGATTGCGCACCTCGGTGGCGACCACGGCAAAGCCGCGGCCCTGCTCGCCGGCACGCGCCGCCTCGACCGCCGCATTAAGCGCCAGGATATTGGTCTGGAAAGCGATCCCGTCGATCACGCCGATAATGTCGGCAATCTTGCTGCTCGACTGATGAATGGCACTCATCGTCTGCACGACCTGAGCGACCACTTCCCCGCCCTTGACGGCCACCTGCTGGGCATTGCCGGCCAGTTCACTGGCCTGCCGGGAACTGTCGGCATTCTGCTTCACCGTGCTGGTCAACTGCTCCATGCTGGAAGCGGTCTCTTCCAGACTGCTCGCCTGTTGCTCAGTCCGGCTCGACAGATCCTGGTTACCGGAAGCGATTTCCTTGGCCGCCGTATTGATCGAGCCAGTTGCATCCTTGATCGACAAAATGATGTCCTGCAGGTTGTCGACCGTTGTATTGGCATCATCCTTGAGCTTGCCCAGCATGCCCTGATAATCGGTCTCGATTTTCGTCGTCAGATCGCCCTTCGACATGCGTGCGAGCATGGCGCCCACATCGCCCAACGCCCGCGAATTGGCTTCGAGCAAGGCATTGATACCATCCGATATCTGCTTGAAAAAGCCATTCATCCGGCTGCTGTCCAGACGCTTGCTGAAGTCTCCGGACACCGCTGCGCCGATAATGCCAGCCACGTCACTTTCGATGGCCACCTCATCGGTTCGGTCCAGCCATTCAATAACCGTTCCGAGGCGCTCGCCACGGGCATTGATGATCGGGTTGGCCACCAGATTGAAAGAGCGGCCACCAACACGGATCGAGTTGCGATATGTCCCCTTCAAGCCAGCCAGCAGATTTCGCTGGTGACTCGGCTGCTTGTGATAAATATCGAAGTTGGCGCCAACAATCTCTGCCGCCCGGAAATTCGGCAGCTCCTTGCGCAGATCATTTTCGGCATGCCGCATCATCGCCAGCACCGATTCGTTGCAGTAAATGATTTTGCCTTCCGGATCGGCCACCATCACATTGTTCGAGGCAACATCAAGCGCCACCTTGATGCGCAGGGTTTCGTCCGCAGCCTTGCGATCAGCCTGATTACGCAGTTTCAGATCAGCCTGCATCTTGTCGAGCGCTTTCAGCAAATGCGCCGGCTCATCGTCACCGACCGGGTTGACGGTGTGATCAAAATTCCCGGCAGCAACAGATTCGGCCAATTCAACAGCCTCGTTAAGGGGGCGCGTAATTTGTCGTGTCACCCAGATTCCGGATGGAATCATGACAACCACCGCAAACACCATCAAAAACAGCATCGTCGTCTGGACATTGGATTTGATGACATTGATCTCGGCCACATCCCGATCCGTGTTGTCATGTTGCAACTGGACGTATTCGCCCACTGCATCAAACCAGGCTTGCATCTTGGGGCGGAAGTCTTCAAGAAACTGTTTTTCGATTTCCGGGCGGTTACCCGCCTTGATCAGGACAAACAACTGGTTGGTCGAGGCCTCGGCAAGGCGACGACTGGCCTGAATATGTTCGACGATATCCTTGCCTTTAGCCGACACCGTCAGTTCGCTGATCCTGGCCTCGGCTTGAAGATACTTGGCCAGATCATCGTCCACCTTCTTCTTTTCGCCCATCTGCTTTTCCGACTCTTCAAGAATCAGGGCAGTACGGACGTGACGGCCGATCAGCAGGTTGCGCATGCGCATATCGCCCGCCAAATCGGTTTTTTTGACGTTGTTATTGATGATGTGATCAACCTGCGCACCTATCGTGTTCAGGCTAAACAGGGCAATGCCAACAAAAGCCAGCATCAGGCATAGAGCCCCGATCGTCGTCACGATGAGCCGGGTACCAATGTTGTAGTTGCGAAGATTAAACATTTCCGTATTCCCTTTTGCCGCGCAATGGGTCACTCAACAGCTGAATCGATCAGTTCCATGTCGGCACTGCTCATCAGGCGCTCGATATCGGTCACGATCATCATGCGGGCATCCATCGATGCCAATCCAAGAATGTATTTGGTGTCGAAAGACCCCGAGAAATCGGGGGCCGGCCGGATCTGGGAGGCATTCAGAGAAATGACATCGGAAACACTGTCAACCACTACGCCTATTACCCGACCGACAATATTCAGGATAACGACTACGGTAAACGGGGTGTACTCGATTTTGCCGAGCTTGAACTTGATGCGTAAATCAACGATCGGGACGATGATGCCGCGCAGATTGATCACCCCCTTGATGAAATCAGGCGCATTGGCAATCAGCGTTGGTTGCTCGTAACCACGAATCTCCTGCACCTTGAGGATGTCGATGGCGTACTCCTCACTTCCCAGCGTGAAGGTCAGATACTCGCTGGCGACCAGATCCTCATCGCTCACTACCGCCCCTGCATGCGTCATCGGTTCCATTTGTTTACTCCAGATTGCAGCCGTCAGCCGGCTTTCTGCACATTCGATTTGGCCATGCCGGCAATTGCCGAAACATCAAGGATCAGGGCGACATGTCCATCCCCCATGATGGTCGCACCCGAGACACCGGTCACCCGCCGATAATTGGCTTCCAGACTCTTGATGACCACCTGGTGCTGCCCGAGCAGACCGTCAACAAACAATGCGGCCTTGGCTCCGTCGGCATCCAGCACAACCATGATGCCTTGCGTGAAATCAGTCCAGTTCGACTTCAGGTTGAATACTTCATGCAGCACCACTACCGGCAAATACTCGCCGCGCACCTGCATCACCCGCGCCTGGTTGGACAAGGTCTTGATATCGCCCGGCTGCGGCTGCAATGACTCAACCACATACGACAAGGGCAGGATGTAGGTCTGGTTGCCTACCGCAACCGACATGCCATCGAGAATCGCCAGGGTCAGCGGCAGGCGCACGGTCATCCGGGTGCCAACACCATAAATCGACTCTATCTCGACCCGACCACCCATTGCCTGGATGTTGCGACGGACCACGTCCATCCCGACACCTCGACCGGAAACGTCGGTCACCTGATCCGCCGTCGAAAAACCCGCCTCGAAAATCAGGTTGAACACTTCGCCGTCGGTCATCTGATCGGACACCGGCAGGCCGCGCTCCCTGGCCTTGGCGAGAATTTTCTGGCGCGGCAAGCCGGCACCATCATCACCCACCTCGATGACTATATTTCCACCCTGGTGATATGCCTTGAGCGTAATGGTACCCACCGGGCTCTTGCCTGCCGCGACACGTTTCTCCGGCGACTCGATGCCGTGATCAAGACTGTTCCGGATCAGATGGGTCAGCGGATCTGCAATGCGCTCGATCAAGCCCTTGTCAAGTTCGGTGCTTTCACCCGAGGTCTTCAGCTCCACCTGCTTGCCCAATTTGCCGGACAGGTCGCGCACCACCCGAGGAAAGCGCGAGAAAACCGCCGAAATCGGCATCATCCGGATCGACATCACGGACTCCTGCAGATCACGCGTATTCCGCTCGAGCAGCCCCAGACCACTGACCAGTCTTTCCGGCGCACTCTCCTGCATTTGCGTCACGGTTTGCAACAGCATGGCCTGCGTGATGACCAGTTCGCCAACCAGATTGATCAGCTGATCAACCTTTTCGACACTGACCCGAATGGAGGAGTCTGTTGCCGCAGTTGAATTCTTGGCCGGCCGCGCCGGGCGAACAGCGCTTTCCTTCTCAGCAGGAACCGGCTGGGCAGGCACAACAACCTCTGTAACGGGCTCTACCGCAGGCAAGGGAGCAAAGAAGCCGTAGCCCTCGCCATCCTCGACGACCGGCGCTGGCACGGCCGGCAAAGGAGCGAAGAAGCCATAGCCTTCGCCGTCCTCGGAACCACTCTCGGCCGAAACAGGCGCCTCGGCCAATGGCTCAAAAAAGCCATAGCTGTCGTCGGCAGACTCAACCCTGGCCACAATCTCTTTCAGCGGATGCTCGGCAACCGGCTCAAAAAAACCGTAGCCACGTTCATCATCAGGAAGGCCAGGGGAATCACTGAAGAGGCCAAAAGCAGTTTCCGGATTGGCTGCCGTCAGGTCCTCCGTAATCCGCCAGGCACCGTTGTCAGCAATGAAATCAATGCGATCGGAGAAATCGCTCTCAAGACTGTTCGTGCTCAGTCGCAATTGCCAGAAACCCACATCGTGCAACTCGGCATCCGGCTGACTGATCACCTCCAGCGTACCGAAAGTCCGCAGGTCCTCAAGCAGGTTGGCAACTGCATCACCTTTCGCCGCCAGCTCGGTTGGTACAAACTGAATGTCAAAAACCCGCCGGACCGAGGGAATTTTAGGCTCTACGGGGACGTCGACCGGTAGCTCGACAGGAGATAACGACGCAACAGGAGCGGCCTCGTCAGAGGAAAGTTGACGCAACCGGGCCATCACGGACGCAACCGCCTGCGAATCTACCTCGCCTCGCCCCTGATGCGCCTCAAGCATGGCGCGCAGCAGGTCACCCGACTCCAGGAACGCATCAACCATATCGGCACGCAGCACAAGTTCCTGCTTGCGAATACGATCAAGCAGGTTCTCAAGAATGTGTGTTGCGTCAGCCAGATCGGTAAAACCGAAGGTGCCTGCGCTGCCCTTGATCGAGTGTGCCGCCCGAAAAATGGCATTGAGCTGCTCCATATCCGGATTTTCAAGATCCAGATCGAGCAGCAGCGCCTCCATTGCCGCCAGATGCTCCTCGGACTCCTCGAAGAACACCTGATAGAACTGACTCATATCGATAGCCATGCCACCCCCTAACCACGGCTGCCTTCAGGGCGACAGCCGGAAATCGAATGCTGCGAACAGCGTAGACGCTGGTTCGCCGCCCTCGGCGCTAGCCGATGACCTTGCGTACGACTTCGATAAGTTTTTGGGGATCAAACGGCTTGACCAGCCAACCGGTAGCACCTGCCGCACGCCCCTGCATTTTCATTGCATCGGAAGACTCCGTCGTCAGCATGAGAATGGGAGTCGACGCATATTGCGGCGTACTGCGCAGACTCTTGATCAAGGTCAGTCCATCCATGCGCGGCATGTTCTGATCAGTCAAGACCAAATTCACACTCTTTGCTTTTGCCTTTTCCAGGCCATCCATCCCGTCCACCGCTTCGATCACATCGTATCCGGCGCTCTTCAGCGTAAAGGACACCATTTGACGAATGGACGCGGAGTCATCAACTGCGAGAATGGTCTTAGCCATGTTTTCCTCTTGTATTCATCAGAACAATTCAACATCACCGCTGGTGTATGCAGTTTGACCAACAGGATTCTTGTCCACCCCAAGTTTCAGGGTGGTCATTTTTTGTGACAGCTGCTCGACATGCTCACGCAGGGCATCAAGTGCCTGAACTGCACCAACCGGATCCCTGGTCTCCCGCAAGACCGTCGCCATACGCTGCTCGTCAGTCACCACCTCATCCAGCAAATCAAGCCGCTTTTCAACATGGCCAAGCAATTGGGTGACCAAGTCCTGAAACTGCAATGACATGACGGCCTGGTTAACCGAGGCCTCGACCTGCACCGCTATCTGGTTGAGTTCGCCAACGGTTTCTCCGGTTCGATGATTCAAATCCTCAATACCGGACATGGCGTTCTCGACATCGGCCTTCGATGTCAGGGCGAAGGTCATGTCCTGCGCCGCCATCTGGTTGATTGCCTTCTCGGAAGAGTCGATAGTAACCTGCATGCCATCGAGTGAAGCACGTATCTGCTGGCTGAAATGGTTGGTTCGTCCGGAGAGATCGCGCACCTCGTCAGCCACCACAGCAAAGCCGCGCCCGGCCTCTCCCGCCCGGGCAGCCTCAATCGCGGCGTTGAGCGCCAGCAGATTGGTCTGCTTGGCAATTCCTTCGATTTCACCAAGTCGACCGCGCACCTCGCGCATTTGAACGCTCATCCGGTCAGTCATTTCGACCAGACTCATTGCCAGGCGAGAGTTTTCCACGACACTCTCGACAAACTGGCGCAAGGTCTCGGATGTCTTGGTCGCAAACTGTTCAAATTCGGCAACCGAATTGCCGTCGCCTTCGGCCGCTATGATCTGCATGCCCAACTGCCGCTGACGCTGCACATGCATATTCATGCCCTGAAAACTCTCGATCAAGTGAGCGATGGCTTCGGAAAAAATATCCCGGGCACGCGCCACTTCGCCGCGAATCTCGGCTACTTGCGTCGAAAATTCGGCAGACACGCGAACAATTGCATCGCTGCTATGCTCGATAATCTGCCGGTCAGCATCCGACACAACGCTCGGTGCTGTCTGCTCCAGAGGAGATGGCGAAAAAAAGACGATGGCGGCCACCCATCCCAGCACCAATAGCACCAGCGCGAAAATAACGGCCCCTGACCTTGCCGACGTATCAGCTGCCAGCAAGACCACAAGCACAAGCACCGACCAGGGCACCCCGACAAAAACCGCTTTATTGTTGCTGCTCACACTCTCTCCTCGCCCCCTCGGAACCAACCCAACTAGCCGGCAGTTCCCTTGCCCATATTGGGCAACTTCAAGCCTTGTGGAACGGCTTCTTCATTTGCAACCTCGGATTCCGGCCCTTCTTCCTGCAGAATAGCCATCTCCGTTTTCTGATTTAGTACCACGATACTGATCCGTCGATTCACCGACCCCAGCGGATCGTTCTTGTCAAACAATACTGTTGAGGCCAGGCCAACCACGCGCAACACCTTGGCATCATCCATGCCTCCGACCACCAGTTCACGCCGGGAAGCATTGGCCCGATTGGCAGAGAGCTCCCAGTTTGAAAATCCGCGCTCCCCACCGGAGAACTGTGCGGCATCCGTATGCCCGGCCAGACTGATCCGATTACTGACACCGTTTAGCGCCTTGCCAATCTGTCTGAGGATATCGCGCGTATATGGCTTCAGGTCTGCACTGCTGGAGTCGAACATCGGTCGGTTTTGCTCGTCCACAATCTGGATGCGCAAGCCCTCAGAGGTAATATCGAGCAGCATCTGCTTCTTGAACTGCGCGAGTTGCGGACTCTGCTCGATCATTTTTTCGATATCCGCCTTCAGCGTTTCCAGCCGCTCCTGCTCCTTGCGGCGAAAATCGGCCTGCGCCTCCTTGGAAAATGAAGTCTCCCTCTTTTTCTCGACGTCACCGCTCTTGACCTGCCCGGCCTGACGCGTCAAATCCTTGCCGCCCCCCTGCAGAATACTGGTCGCATCGCCAGAGCCACTCCCCCCTTGCTGCGCGACCTTGAGCGGATTCTGGAAGAAATCCGCAATGCCCTGCAAATCCCCTTTGGCGGTAGAACCAAGCAGCCACATGAGAAGGAAGAATGCCATCATGGCCGTCACGAAGTCGGCATAGGCGATTTTCCAGGCGCCGCCGTGAGCTCCTCCGGCAACAACCTTCTTGCGCTTGATGACTATCGGACGTGTGGAGTCGTCGCTCATGGCTTGAACCCGCTAATTTGCGACATGGTTATTTGCCCTTGCGAGCCTTGAGCTCTTCTTCCAGCTCGCGGAAGCTGGGGCGAACCCCGGCATCAAGCGCCTTGCGCCCGAATTCGATGGCAACTTGTGGCGCGTAACCGGACATTGATGCCAGCAAGACCATCTTGATGCACTTGTAGATGGTTGCACCCTCATGGGCCTTTTGTTCCAGAAGCTTGGCAATCGGTTCGACGATACCGTACGCCAGCAAAATACCAAGAAAGGTACCGACCAGGGCGCCGCCGATCATCTTACCCAGTACTGCCGGGGGACTGCCCACCGAGCCCATCACGTTCACCACGCCCATCACGGCAACGACGATACCGAATGCAGGAGCAGCACCGGCAATCGCCGAAACCACATGCCCAGGTTCCGCTGCCTCATGGTGGTGACTTTCCAGTTCAACATCCATCAGGCTTTCGATTTCCACCGTATTCAGGTTGCCACCGACCATCATGCGCAGGTAGTCAGTAACAAACTCCATGATGTGGTGGTCATGCACCAAATTCGGATACTTGCTGAAGATTGGACTGGCGTCCGGATTCTCGACATCGCCCTCAATCGACATAAGCCCTTCTTTGCGTACTTTGCCGAGAATCTCGAACAACATGGCAAGCGTATCGATATAAAAGGCCTTCGTGAATTTGGAGCCCTTGAGGATGCCGGGCACCGCAGCAATCGTGCCCTTGATGATCTTGATGTCGTTCGAAGCAACAAAGTAGCCAATCACCAGCCCGATAATCGCGATGTATTCGGTCGGCACCCATAGCGCCAGCAAACTGCCGTGAACAGCATACGTGCCCAAGGCCGCTGCCAGAATGATCACATAACCGATGATTAGAAACATGCAGAGCCCCCGAATGCGCCCAACGTCCAGCAGCGCAAATGCACTGACTTATTGGTGTCCGCTATTGTAGCCACAGGCGTTACCGAAGCGCAAAGAAAGAAATCGCGCCTGATGTCCTACCCGTCCGCATTTCCAGCCACAAGGCGGTGCTAAACTCATGACCAGCTACGGCATAAACGGGATGATCATGATCAGGTACTGCAATCACTGCGGCGGCGAAGTCGAACACCTCATTCCGGCCGGAGACTCTCGAGCGCGGCATGTGTGCGAGGCCTGCGGCAATATCCAATACGAAAACCCCCGCCTGGTCGTGGGCTGCGTTGCCACTTGGGAGAACAGAATACTGCTCTGCCGCAGAGCTATCGAACCACGGCGAGGCTACTGGACCCTACCTGCCGGCTTCATGGAGAACGGCGAAACCACTGCTGACGCCGCGCGGCGAGAAACGCAGGAAGAAGCCGGCGCATCTATCGCCATAGATGCCCTGTTCTCGATGAGCAGTATTGCCCACATCAACCAGGTTCACCTGTTTTATCGTGGCCACCTTACCTCATCGCACTTTGAGGCCGGAGAGGAAAGCCTTGAGGTCATGCTCGTCGCCCCGGAAGACATTCCCTGGCAAGAAATCGCATTTCGTAGCGTGACATATTGCCTGCGGCACTACCTTGAGGATATCGAATCAGGCACATTCGGTTTTCACGAAAATTCGCTGCCACCGCTTGATGAAAGCCATTAATCACTCAACTACTGACCCCACAAGCAAACTCATCCTGAATGCCCGGCCTTTGAGATATTCAGGAAGCGGGCTATCTGACAGCACCTTGCTGACCATCACCATCACTTGTTGATCGAGCATATCCTGTCCACTTGACCGCACAAGCATTAACTCCGGCACACCTGATTTAGCGCCAAAATTGACACTCAGGAGCACCTCACCCCCCGGCCATTTGTCATACTCCCATAACAAGCCCTTCTTGCGAAGCCGTATCTCCCTAGCCAGCGCCAAGCGATACCTTGTAACAATCTCTTCGTTAATATCCGAAACAGCATCTTGGCTACCCGCCTTTGCTGCGATCGACTCCAGCGAGTCGCCTCGCCAGCTATTTTTGCCTGAATTGGCGGTCGACCGTACAGATGCAGCTTTTCTTCGCACACCCGAATTAGCCGCGACAGAGCCAGACTTTGCCTGCTCTGTCGCAGATATATGAGATATCGATGCAGGAGGCACCACGCTTTGCTCCCCTGTCCTTAACGAGGCCAGTAAATTCGGGGACGAAGCCTCCCCCTGACTGACTGACGCCGTCTCGATCAAACCGGACCGGGAAGTTATCAGCGACACCAGCAACAAATGCATCAGTAAGGAAATAGCCAAAGTCGTCCGCAACACGAACGTCATTATTCATAATTCGGTGGGCAAAAAAAATCCCCCGCCAAAACCATTGGCGAGGGACTCTTTTCCTTCAAGCGAGAAGGGCAAAACCGAAGAGTTATTTACCCAGATTGCGGGCCTCTTCTTCCATCTTCGCCTTGTACATTTTGCCCATCCAAGCACCGATGACAAGAACGCCGACAATAACGCCCAAGCTCATCAGACCGATATCACTATTGAACAAAAGTTCCCAAGCCATAAGTTACCTCCCAGTAACGAAAAAAACTACTTACCCGCCTTCGCCGTCAAGCGTAGCGGTTCCCCTGAATCAGCCAGCCAGTCTCCTTGCAAGCGCCACTGCCCTGCAGGGTCCTCAATTGAGACGAGCCAACGGCCACCAATATCGGCATTCAATTTGCCGCTATAAAACCCTTGTCCTTCGGCAACCATTTCCAGCACTTGATCATGACCGGCACGCGTCGGATGCGCCAGTTTGAGGTTAATCTGGCTAGGTAAAATTACCGCACTATCAGAATTGAGTAACAAACGAACGTTCTGATCTGCACGCATCAAATCTGCCTGCAAGCCCAAGCTACCTGCTTCGTGATCACGCTTCAGGCTTTGATTTACGGCAAGCCCCTGCTTGTAATAGTCATCTGTAACCAAGCCATCATTACTGATTACAGCCAGCCATAAAGTAGCGATCCCCGCCACGATAACGGTTGCAGGGCCAGATATCAAAATCCACGGCCAGCGCTCCTTATACCAAGGGCGATTGTCATTTCGTAGGGTCATTGTTGAACTCATAAGTCAGGGCATCAAGAAAGAGGCTTTTTCATGAACCGCAATTTTTTCGCGATTCGCAGCCTTTACATCAAAATATATCGTGTTGGCGCCTTTCTTACCGGACTCAGGTGGCACCCGCACAACGACGGTCAATTCGTGGTTCTCGGAACTTGCAACATCAACGAAATCAGCACCCTGGATTTCCACCCCCTCCATTCCGTCGACCGACAGAAGATAGCGCATAGGCTCCTCGGTTGTGTTCATTATCTTCAGGTTATAGACGTTTTCAATGCGCCCATCATCGGCTTCTCGCGCCAGCACGGAGCGATCACGAATGACATCCACCTTGAGCGGAATGCGAACCGCCAAAGACCAGATCGCGGCAAGAGTAATACCGATCAGGATCGCCGAGTACAAAAGAACACGGGGACGCAGGATATGCCCCATCACTTCCTTTGGACCGAGATGCCTGGCCAGTGCATTTTCAGTTGTATAGCGAATCAGGCCTCGAGGCAAACCGAGCTTGTCCATGACAGGTTCGCAGGCATCGATACATGCACCACAACCGATGCACTCGTATTGAATTCCGTTGCGAATATCAATACCGGTTGGGCAAACAGTCACACACAAACCGCAATCCACACAATCGCCCAAGTTGGCCGCTTTGGCATCGATGCCTTTTTTGCGAACCCCGCGAGGCTCTCCGCGTTCGGGATCATAAGTAATGACGAGAGTATCGGGATCGAACATCACCCCCTGAAAGCGTGCATAGGGGCACATGTATTTGCAGACTTGTTCACGCAGAAAGCCCGCTTGCATGTAACAAAAGCCGCTATAAAAAAACAACCAGAACAACTCCCAGCCGGAAAGATTGAATGGCAACGCCGACAGCAACTCGTTAACTGGCGTGAAATAAGCGACCAGGGTAAAACCTGTCCAAATCGAGATCATCAACCAAACCGCATGCTTGAAAGCCTTCAAGCCGAACTTGCGCGCACTCATTGGCCCCTTGTCGAGCTTCATCCGTGCTGATCGATCACCTTCAATACGGTTCTCGACCCACATGAAGATCTCGGTATAAACAGTCTGGGGACAGGCGTAGCCGCAAAACAGGCGACCAGCAATTGCGGTGAATAGGAATAGCGCATAGGCCGAAATGATCAGCAAAAGCGCCAGATAAAAGACATCCTGAGGCCAGAGAACCAGTCCGAACAGATAGAACTTCCTCTCAACCAAGTGAAAAAGAACCGCTTGCCGGTCATTCCACTGCAGCCAAGGCAGGCCGAAGAACAATATTTGGGTCAGGAAAACCAGCACCCAACGCCAAGTATTCCACCATCCTCTGACATCGCGAATGTAGATTTTTCTGTGCTTCTCGTAAAACGAAACGACAGCGGGATTTTGGGCGATTTTTTCGGTTGGTTCCATAAGACCGTATCCGTATCAAAATTGCTCTAGTACCAACTCGCTTGGGAGTTCACTAAAACAATTTGGATACTGATCAGACGCAAGAAATGCAATCTGAAATAAAAACGGGGCGGCGAACCGCCCCGTTCTGACCAATTACTTGGCGCCTTGACCCAGGCTCAGCACGTAAGCTGCAAGCAGATGGACCTTGGCATCACCGAGGAACTCTTTCCAAGCGGGCATCTTGTTCTGACGACCGTTGGTAATGGTTTCGGTAATGGTGGCTTCGGAAGAGCCATACAACCAGACCTTGTCCGTCAGGTTCGGAGCACCGATGGCATGCATACCGGTAGCTTCCGGACCATGGCAGCCGACACAACCAGCACTGGCAAAGACTTCCTTACCCTTGGCAGCGCGGACAGCATCGTTCTGCAGACCCGACAAAGAGCGGACGAAATTCGCCACATCCTTGATCGTGTCAGCACCCAGCTGGGCATGCGGAGGCATCACACCCATGCGACCATTGGCGATGGTTTCCTTGATCTGGTCCGGCTCGCCGCCGTACAGCCAGTCAGCATCGGTCAGATTCGGGAAGCCCTTTGCACCGCGAGCATCGGCACCGTGACACTGCATGCAGTAGGTCAGGTACAAACGCTTGCCCATCTCGTTGGCCTGCTTGTCGGCAGCAACAGCCTTGAGATCCATGGCCATGTACTTGTCGAACAGCGGCTTGACCGTAGCATCCATCTTGGCAACTTCAGCCTGATGTTGGCCACCGGAAGTCCAGCCCAGCATGCCCTTGAAGTTGCCAAGCCCCGGATAGAGCGCCAGATACACCAGCGCAAAAACCACGGTGATGACAAACATCCAGCTCCACCACTTGGGCATCGGATTGTTGTATTCCTCGAGGGTTTCATCCCAGACATGACCCATGGTCTTGCCCGGGGTGAAAGTCGCTTTACCCTGGACGATCAGCAGAACCGCACAAGCAAGAATACTTGCCAAGACGATTACCACAACGTACAGGTTCCAAAAATCGCTAACGAAATCGCTCATTTGCTTTCCTTTTTTTCAGCGCGGATGTGACGTACCAGACGCCACACCCTCATCATCATGCTCCGCGAATGGCAAGTTGGCAGCTTCCTCAAAGCCTTTTTTGCTGCTCTTGCCATATGCCCATCCCACGATCGCCAAGAAGCAGAGTAACCCGGCAACGGTAACGATGGAGCGCAGATCGTTGATGTCCATGGCTATTACTTGGTGTTCTTCAAGGAGGTACCCATTTCCTGCAGGTACGCAATCAGAACATCCATTTCGGTCTTGTCGCCGATGGCAGCCTTGGCACCCTTGATCTCTTCATCGGAGTAGGTTGGGATACCACGCACGTTGGCGTAACCACGCATGAGTTGCATCTTTTTCTCGATGTCAGCAGCTACGCTATCTTTTGCTTTGGTATTCGCCAAGAAGGCGAAGGCTGGCATATTCGATTCGGGAACCACGTCACGCGGATTGATCAGGTGAGCGCGCTGCCACTCGTCGGAGTAACGACCACCGACACGATGCAGATCCGGACCGGTACGCTTCGAACCCCATTGGAACGGGTGATCGTAAACATATTCGCCAGCCACCGAGTAGTGACCGTAACGCTCGGTCTCTGCACGGAACGGACGAATCATCTGCGAGTGACACAAGAAGCAGCCCTCACGAACATAGACATCGCGACCGGCCAGACGAACTGCATCGTAAGGCTTAAGGCCCTCGACCGGCGTCGTGGTCGATTTCTGAAAGAAGAGCGGCACAATTTCCAGCAAACCGCCCCACAGGACAACAAACAGCGTGAGAACGAAGAGCAGGCCTACGTTCCGTTCAACTTGATCGTGCTTGATCATTATTATTCCCCCTAATCAGGCGTGGTGAGCAGCCGGAGCAACAACCGGCATGTCCTTGGTGTTACCACCGGCCATGGTCTTGAACATGTTGTAAGCCATGATCAGCATGCCGAACAGGAACAGAACACCACCCAGCCAACGAATCGCCCAGAACGGATAGGAACCCTTAACCGATTCAACGAAGCTGTAAGCCAAGGTCCCGTCGGCATTGACAGCACGCCACATCAGACCCTGCATCACACCGGCAATCCACATCGAGGCAATATAAAGCACGGTACCGATGGTGGCGATCCAGAAATGGGTCGTAACCAGCTTGGTGCTGTACATCTCGGACTTGCCAAACAAGCGCGGCAACAGGTAGTACATGGAGCCAATGGAAACCATAGCCACCCAGCCCAAGGCACCGGAATGCACGTGACCAACGGTCCAGTCCGTGTAATGCGACAGCGCGTTGACGGTCTTGATCGACATCATCGGACCTTCAAAGGTGGACATACCGTAGAAGGACAGCGAGGTAATCAGGAACTTGAGGATAGGATCATCGCGCAGCTTATGCCAAGCACCCGACAAGGTCATGATGCCGTTGATCATGCCACCCCAGGACGGAGCCAGCAGAATCAGCGAGAAGATCATGCCGACAGACTGGGTCCAGTCCGGCAGGGCCGTGTAATGCAGATGGTGAGGACCCGCCCACATGTACGTGAAGATCAGCGCCCAGAAGTGGACCACAGACAGACGGTAGGAGTAAACCGGACGACCAGCCTGCTTAGGAACGAAGTAGTACATCATGCCAAGGAAGCCGGCGGTCAGGAAGAAACCCACGGCGTTATGGCCATACCACCATTGAACCATTGCATCCTGAACACCCGAGTAAGCAGAGTAGGACTTGGTCAGCGAAACAGGAACCGCAGCACTATTGACCAAATGCAAGAGAGCAACGGCAACAATGAACGCCCCAAAAAACCAGTTAGCCACGTAAATGTGCGAAACCTTACGCTTGGCGATCGTACCGAAGAAGACCAGAGCATACGAAACCCAGACCAACGTGATCAGGATGTCGATCGGCCACTCCAGTTCGGCATACTCTTTACCTTGGGTAATACCCAGCGGCAGCGTAACGGCAGCCAACAAGATAACAATCTGCCAACCCCAGAAGGTAAAGGGAACCAGCGGACCACCCCAAAGACGGGTGTGACAGGTACGCTGAACGCACCAGTAAGACGTTGCAAACAGAGCACAGCCACCAAACGCGAAAATAACCGCATTGGTATGCAACGGACGCAAGCGCCCGAAGTGCAGCCAAGCGATATTCAGCTCTGGCCACACGAGTTGTGCAGCGATGATGACACCGACAAGCATGCCGACGATGCCCCAGATGACGGTCATGACGGAAAATTGCCGTACGACCTTATCGTTATATGTGGTTTGCGATCCAGACATGAACCCACCTCTCGTTAATGAAAATCAGAATGTCCACCCCCCTGAACCCAAGGCGGCGCATAAATGCGGATACTATTCTAGATCAGCGACGCTGTTTTGACCTAGATCAATCTACCGATTATCTCGGTCGACTTATGCCTGCCCAATGCAGTATCCGTGCGGCTTTTCAGGCTTGTAAACAAAAAAAGGGTGCGTCGCAACGCACCCCAACCCCAACAGAGAACTTTCGTAAGGCATCACCCTCACACAGCCGCCATGATGCCCGACCAGAGATGCCACCGGGTTGACCCAAATCAAACCTTCCCTGAATTATCTTTTTTGCCATCAGCATCAACTGGTTGCGGCGGCCGCTCATCATCATCCATCAGAACACGAAAACCCGGCCCCTCGAGATCATCAAACTGGCCACTGCGAACCGACCACCAGAAAATGACGGCGATCACAAAAACCAGAATGACCGAAATCGGCACCAGCAAATAAATACTTTCCATCAATCCGCCTTTGCGCGCTGAATGCGCAGGGAGTTAAGAACCACCAGCAAGGAACTGGCCGACATACCGATGCCAGCCAGCCACGGCGTCACATAGCCACCAATCGCCAGTGGTAGCGCAACGAAATTATAGGCAAATGACCACCACAAATTCTGACGAATAATGACCAGGGTTTGCCGAGCTCGACGCAAGCCATCACGCAGATGATCCAGGTTTTCCGATAGCAGCACAAAATCGGATTGCGTTCTGGCCAACTGAGCTCCGCCACCCATTGCAATCGAGACCTGCGCCTGCGCGAGAACCGGCGCGTCATTGACCCCGTCACCAATCATTGCGACAACGGCACCACTTTCCTGCAAGGCCTTGACACAGGCATGCTTGCCTTGCGGCGTCATACCAGCCCGCACATCTTGAATACCGAGCCTGGCAGCAACGCGCTGCGCCACCGACGGAGCATCTCCCGTCAGGAGCACTACGTGCTTTCCCAAGCTGAGCAAGTAATCAACCAAGAATTTCGACTCAGGACGCAACTCGTCGCCAATCCGGAACAACGCCAGGCAAGCACTTGCATCAGCCAGCACCACAACCGTTTCACCACTCTCCAGCCAGTCGACCGCTGCTGCCGGAAGTTGCGCACCGGACAAGGCCAGGGCGTAATCCGGACGGCCAATACGGCAACGACGACCATCAATCACCCCCTCAATGCCTTGCCCCGGTTCGCTAAGCGCCATGGTCGCCTCCGGCAACTCACCGCTCACCGCATGGCGCAATGCGGCTGCAACCGGATGCTCGGACGAGTGCTCCAACGCCGCCGCCATGGCCAGACACTCAAACTCAGGAAGACTGCCGACGACGAGAACACCCCGCAAACTCATGCGTCCGCTGGTCAGCGTCCCGGTCTTGTCAAAGACAAAATGCGTTGCCCTCGCCAGGGTTTCGATTGCGTGACCGCGCGTCACCAGCAAACCGTTCTTAGCCAACGCGCCGGCCGACACCGTCAAGGCGATCGGGGTCGCCAGGGAAAGAGCGCAAGGACAGGTCACCACCAGCACAGAGACCGTAATCCAAAGCGCCTTTGAGGGATCAACGATGTACCAGCCAACCGCAACCAAGGCTGCCACCAGCAGCAGCACGGCAACAAAATAGCTGGCAATGCGGTCAGCCATCTCGACGATTTTTGGCTTTTCAGTTGCTGCTCGCTCCATGAGCTGAACAATGGCCGACAGGCGGGTTGCCTCTCCGACCTGCTCAACCCTGACAACCAGGGGACTTTCGGCATTCAGCGAACCACCCGTCACCGAATCGCCCGGTGCTTTTGCA
This sequence comes from Quatrionicoccus australiensis, assembly GCF_020510525.1. NCBI lineage: Bacteria > Pseudomonadati > Pseudomonadota > Betaproteobacteria > Rhodocyclales > Azonexaceae > Quatrionicoccus > Quatrionicoccus australiensis. The sequence continues at coordinate 856,312 of NZ_CP075188.1, read as the reverse complement.
ACAGGCTTGCTTTCCCCGGTCAGCAACGCCTCATTGGCGCAACTGAAGCCCTCAACCACCTTGCCATCCGCAGGAATTGCCTCACCCGCACGGACCAGGACATGGTCGCCCGGCCTCAGGTCTGCAACCACGCATTGTTCAACCGCACGGTCGACCGGAAAATTAAGCAGTTTTTGCGCAAAGGCGGGCAGCAACTTGGCCAAGGCTTCGGTCACGCTGAGCGCCTTCTGGCGGGCTGTCATCTCGAGATAACGCCCACCGAGCAGGAAGAAAACAAACATCGTCACCGAGTCGAAATAGACCTCGCCTTCCCCAGTCAGACTTGCCCAGCAACTAGCCAGAAAGGCCGCGCCAACACCCAGAGCCACCGGCACATCCATACCGACGCGCCGCAACTTGATATCGCGCCAGGCATTGCGAAAGAAGGGCGCCGAGGAATAGAAAACGACCGGCAGGGTCAGCAGCAAGCTGGCCAGGCGCATCATGCTTTCGATATCCGAGGTCATGTCGCCATTGGCGATATAGACCGGGAAGGCGTACATCATCACCTGCATCATGCCGAAGCCGGCCACCCACAAACGCCAAAGCGCCTCGCGTCGCTCCTTGCGCGAGATTTCCTCGTTTTTGGCTGCATCATACGGATAGGCCCGATAGCCGATCGCAGCGATCGCCCCGAGGATGTCCGAGAGCTTGATGCGCGATTCGTCCCAGCGCACACGGGCACGCCGGGTGGCGTAATTGATGTCGACCGCGGTCACACCCGACAACTTCCCGACATGTTGTTCGTTGAGCCAGATACAGGCGGCGCAGGTAATGCCTTCGAGCAACAGGGAGGCTTCCCGCTCGGTTTCGCCCAGTTCCTTGACGAAACTCTTCTGAAAATCAGCATGATCGTAAAGTGCCAGCTGATCAAGGATCTGCGGCATCGCCTCACGCTGCGACTCCGGCAGCGAATCGCGGCTGCGGTAATAGTCTTCCAGGCCATTATCGACAATTGACTGGGCTACCGCCTGGCAACCGTAGCAGCACATGCTGCGCGCCTGCCCGCCGATGGTGACCGGCAAATCGAGTTCATCGGGAACAGCCTGACCGCAGTGATAGCAGGTTACTTCTGGCATGCAAATGGAAAAGGCACCGAAGTGCCTTTGGGGGTCGATGGTGGAGCCGAAGTATAGTTTATTTGGTACCCATGCGGATGGCGCCGTCCAAACGAATGACCTCGCCATTCAGGTAAGCGTTTTCGGCAATGTGCTTCACCAGCGCTGCGTATTCTGCCGGCTTGCCCATGCGCGAAGGGAAGGGAACCATCTTGCCCAGCGAATCCTGAACTTCCGGCGGCATGCCGAGCAACATCGGCGTTTCCATGATGCCCGGAGCAATCGTCATGACGCGGATGCCGCTGCGTGCCAGCTCGCGCGCCACCGGCAGGGTCAGCGCCACGATACCGCCCTTGGAAGCGGCATAGGCCGCCTGACCGAGCTGGCCTTCATAGGCCGCTACTGACGCCGTATTGACGATGACGCCACGCTCACCACCCACATCCGGCTCCCCCTTCATCATCGCCTCGGCAGCCAGACGAATCATGTTGAAAGTTCCGACCAGATTGATGTTGATGACCTTGGCAAAACTCTCCAGACGGTGCGGACCCTCCTTGCCGACGACTTTCTCGGCCGGTGCCACGCCGGCACAGTTAACCAGGCCATGCAGACCGCCAAAAACGGAAATTGCCGTCTGCACGGCGTTGACCGCTGAAGCCTCGCTGGCGACATCGGTTTCGACAAACCTGGCCCCAGCCCCCAATTCTGCGGCCAGTTTTTCACCGGCTTCGCGATTCAGATCAGCCAGAACCACTTTGGCACCCGCCTCAGCCAACACTTTGGCCGTTGCCGCCCCGAGACCGGAACCGGCACCGGTGACCAGAAATACTTTATCCTTGATTTGCATTGCCGCTCTCTCCTCAAAAACCTCACAAAAACAAACAGCTACTCCACACGGTAGCGTATGGAGAGAAGCATCTTACAACGCCAGCGCCAAGCTGACAAAAAATCCCGATGCCATTGGCAATCAAGGCAATCAAGACCTAGACTTGAATAGTCACAACAAAGCACACCAGCCACCTCAAAGGAGAAGAAAATGTCCATATTCGATTCCCCCATCGCTCGCTGTGAAGCCGTTCGTGAAATGGTCCTGACCGATGAAACCCAAGCCGAATGCGCCCGCGAGCATGCCTGCCCGCCCAACCGCATCTGCCCCTTGTGTGGCTATTTCGCCGAACAAAGCGGCATTAGCGAAACCGGCATCGAGACAAACCGGATCAACTAAAGCAGGGTGGGACAGTCTTTCGCCTGAAAAGTGTATGATGAACAGGATTTCCTTCAGACACCCACAGTCAGGCAATGCACGACAAAGACAGACTGATCGTACTGGTCGTTGAACCCTCCGCGAGAAACCGGGCACTGATCTGCGAATGTCTGGCCCAGCTTCCGGAAATCGAGCTTTTGGGGGCGTCGACCGGTAGCGAGGCATTGCAGATGTTTCGCCAGCACTCGCCCAGCCTGGTCCTGCTTGATGTCGCCCAACCCGACACGCAGGGCATTTCGATAGCCAGAGCCATCCGCGAAACCGAACAGAACACCCAGCACCTCGGGTTATCGAGATGGACACCCATCATTTTCCTCTCCGCAGTCACGGATGAAGATGTTTTGGCGCAAGGCATTCTTGCCGGCGGCGATGACTTTCTTTACAAACCGGTATCGGAAGTCGTTCTGCTCGCCAAAGTACGCGCCATGTTGCGCATCGTGGCCATGCAGGAAGAACTGCACGACGCCCACCGCAAGTTGCGGGAAATATCATTCCTGGACAGCCTGACCGGCATTCCCAACCGCCGCCACTTCGATGAGACGCTGAGCACTGAATGGAAGCGCTGCATCAGACTGGAGAGCCCGCTGAGCATCGTCATCGGCGACGTGGATTTTTTCAAGCAATTCAACGACATCTACGGACACCAGGCCGGGGACTCCTGCCTGCGGGCCATCGCCAGCTCACTGAACGAATCGCTGTTCCGCGTCGAAGATATGGTTGCCCGCTATGGCGGCGAGGAGTTTGCCGCCATCCTGCCCGGCACGGACGCCTGCGGCGCCCTTTCCGTTGCCCGGCGCATGCTGCGCTCGGCGCGCGAGTTGCGAATTCCCCACGAAAAGGGAATAGGCGGCCACGTTTCATGTAGCTTTGGTATCGCAACAGCCAGGCCGAACGCCGACCAACCCGCGTTCGATCTATTGCACTCGGCCGACGCCAACCTTTATGCCGCCAAGCGGGCCGGCCGGAACCAGATTGGATTACCCAAGCAGTTCGACCACGCCCTTTAGGCACCAGTATCGCGAACCGGAAAATCCGGTTCGACGATCAATCAAATCACAAATCCTGCAAAAGCGTGCTGCAAGCCATCCACAGCCTGCAGCCGACGCAAATCAGGTCTTGACGCCAGGCTTTCTGCCAGGCGCTGCGGACGGCATGTAACCGGCAACACGACAGAACAGGCCTTCAATGGCTTCGCCATTCTTGAATACGGTCATGCTGCACATGGAAATGGCCTTCTGGGCAGAGAGTTCCTGCAGACAGGTACGTACGTCGGCAAGCGCGATCCCGGTTTTTGCCGCGATATCGGCATCAAGCAGTTGGCCGTGTTTTTTCAGATGGGTGAGAATTGCGTCGGAGTGCATAGTCAAAACCTTTACAAAGACGCCGATCAACTATCCGCCGTCAAAATTGACGAAACAGGCTGCACCAGAAGAAGATGCAAGGCCCAAAAGCAAAAAGCCCCGGCGCGACCGAGGCTGAATGCTTGAATCGTTTTCGTGCTGCCAACCCGAACCGAACCCTCGATCCACCAGAGCAGAAAAGGTTTTCTTAACACAAAAAACCCTCACCACAAGCGCAGCAAGTGGTGGATTATAACAATTTTTATCGTGACCGGATAGACGCAAGCGCGACATTGCCGCATGCAGAAATGAAAAAGCCCACTAAAAGTGGGCTTGATCAAGATGGTGCCGCTTGCCGGAATCGAACTGGCGACCTTTTCATTACGAATGAACTGCTCTACCAACTGAGCTAAAGCGGCAAACCAAGGCCGCGGATTGTACAGCAGGAAAACAGCCCGGGCAACAGTTTGGCAGGCAAATCAGCACATCCCCCCTCAGGCTTTTGCTGCGCCGACCGGAAACAGGCGCTCAGCGTACAATTGCCGCCTGGCATTCCGGTACCCAAGCATCCATGAATTTATTGCGCGCCCTGGCCACGGTCAGTGGCATGACCCTGCTCTCCCGCATTCTCGGCTTCGTCCGGGATTTCGTCATCGCCCGGGCCTTTGGTGCCGGCCTGGCCACCGATGCATTTTTTGTCGCTTTCAAGCTTCCCAACCTGCTGCGCCGGATGTTTGCAGAGGGCGCTTTTTCGCAAGCCTTCGTACCGATACTCGGTGAATACAAGAACAAGCGCGGCGAAGCGGACACCCGCACCCTGGTCGATCACGTTGCCAGCATGCTGTCCATTGCACTGTTCATCGTCACCGCCATCGGCATCATTGCTGCCCCAGCGCTGGTCTGGCTGTCCGCAGCAGGGTTCACTGCCGTTCCCGGCAAGTTCGAACTGACGGTCACGCTGACTCGCATTACTTTTCCCTACATCCTGTTCATGTCGCTGGTCGCGCTCGCCGGCGGCATCCTCAACAGCTGGAGCCGTTTTGCGATCCCTGCCTTCACACCGGTTCTGCTCAACCTGACCTTCATTTTCATGGCGCTGTTCGCCGCGCCTTATTTCGACCCACCGGTCCTGGCACTTGCCTGGGCCGTGTTTCTTGGCGGCCTGCTGCAACTTCTGCTGCAGATCCCCGCGCTAAAGAAAATCGCCATGCTGCCGCGCATTTCGCTCGACTGGCGAGCCGCCTGGGCCGACCCCGGCGTACGCCGCATCACGAAACTGATGGCACCCGCCCTGGTTGGGGTTTCGGTATCCCAGATCAGTTTGCTGATCAATACGGTTTTCGCCTCATTCCTGCAGAGCGGCAGCGTTTCCTGGCTGTATTACGCCGATCGCCTGATGGAGTTTCCATCCGGCATGCTGGGCGCAACGCTGGGCACCATTTTGCTGCCGTCGCTGTCGCGCTATCACGCCAGCGAAAACCATGAAGAATATTCCAAGCTGCTCGACTGGGGCCTGCGCCTGACCCTGCTGCTCGCCGCACCAGCCGCGCTGGCACTGGCCATGCTGGCCGTCCCCCTGATTGCCACCCTGTTTTTCCACGGCGCATTTCTCGCCAGTGATGTCTTCAACACCCGGAATGCGCTGGTTGCATACTCCGTCGGCCTGACCGGGCTGATTCTGGTCAAGGTGCTGGCACCGGGTTTTTACGCCCGCCAGAATGTCCGCACCCCGGTACGCATCGCGCTGATTTCGCTATTGGCAACACAAGTGATGAATCTTGCCTTTATCGGTTGGCTGGAACATGCCGGTCTGGCACTGTCGATCGGCCTTGCTGCCTGTCTGAATGCCGCACTGCTCTACCGCGGCCTGTGCCAGCAGGGCATTTTTGTGCCACAGCCGGGGTGGACCGTCTTCATCGTCAAGCTGGGCATTGCCATGGCGGTGATGGCGGGTGCGCTGTGGGCAGGCCAGGGGCAGGACAGCGACTGGCTGCACGGCAACCTGCTGGCACGCATCAGCCACCTCGCCTGGCTGGTGCCGCTTGGCGCCGGCGCCTATTTCGCTACACTATGGCTACTTGGCTTCCGCCTGCGCGACTTCAAGCGTCGGGCTGCCGAATAAAGGAGATGCATGCATGAAACTGACCAGCACCAGCTTCACCGATGGACAACGCATGCCGGGCGAGTTTTCCTTCTGCATTGCCGACCCGGCGCACCATGTCTGCCTGGGCAGCAACTTGAACCCGCAACTGGCGTGGACCGATGCGCCATCAGGCACCCGTTCCTTTGCGCTGATTTGTCACGACCCCGACGTACCGAGCCAGGGCGACGACGTCAACCAGGAAGGCAGGACGGTTCCGGCCAGCTTGCCGCGCGTTGATTTCTTTCACTGGGTACTAATCGACCTGCCGCCAACGGTCAACGCGATTTCAGAAGGCGAATTCAGCAAGGAAGTGACGCCGCGCGGCAAATCAGGGCCGCAGGCCCCGCATGACAGCCGGCAGGGCATCAACAACTACACCGACTGGTTTGCCGGCGACAATGACATGCGCGGCGACTACTACGGCTACGATGGTCCCTGCCCGCCATGGAACGATGAAATCATCCATCGCTACATTTTTACGGTCTACGCGCTGGATATCGACAAATTGCCGCTCACCGGCAAGTTTGGCGGGCCCGAGGTACGCCAGGCCATCGCCGGGCACATCCTTGCGCAGGGCAGCCTGAGCGCAACTTACACCTTGAATCCGGCGCTGCTCGCCTGAGTTCCGGACCAATCAGAAAAGGCCATGCCGCAACTCGCGACATGGCCTTTTTTGCCTGTTTCTCTCAGTTGACCGGTACGTCGCCCGGCGCCTGAATCGCCGCCTTCAGCGAAGGCGACATCGGCAATGCCAGGCTGTGGCCTAGCGGCGGTATCGGATTCAGGAACCATTTTTCGTAGATCCGCTCCAGCTCGCCGCTCTGCATCAACCCGACCAGGGTGTCGTCGACCAGCTTTTTCCATGCCGCATCATCCTTGGGCAACATGATCGCGTAAGGCTCCCTGGCCAAGGCTGTTTCGAGGATGACAAAATTGCCCGGACTGGCTGCCCGCTGCGCCGCGAGGACCACATCATCAGCCGCAAAGGCATCGGCCTCGCCCTGCGCCAGCTGAGTCATCGCCTCCTGCGGCGTGCCGGCCAGTAGATGGACGAAGGTGATGTTGCTGCCCAGCGCGGCATGCTTGACGTGACGTTCGGCCGAACCGCCGGCCAGCGTCACCAGCTTGCGCCCGGCAAGTTGCTCGAAACTGCCGATCCCGGATTCCTTGCGAACCATGATCTTGATTTCGCTGACATAGACGTTATACGACAGATCGACCTGCTTCTGGCGTGCCACCGTATTGCCGGCACCACCGCAATCAAGATCCGTGATGCCGGTTTTCAGCATCATCGTGCGGGCGTTCTCGGTGACGGAAATCGGCACCACCCGGACTGCATTGCCAGCCACCGCACGCACGGCAGCAAAAACACTCGTACAAACATCCCACATGTAGCCGACCGGCTCCGCATGTCCAGGCACCAGGTAGGAAAAGGGCAACGCCTCCTCCCGATAACCGACATACAGAACCTGACGGGCCGCCACCTTGGCTTGCGTCGGCCCGACCGGACGGACCGGCTCATCGGCCGCCACGGCAGAAACCATGGCAAGGCAAGCCAGAAATGCACAGACAAGAAGTTTATTGGTATTCATGGTCGAGCAAGGTAACATTTGCCGGGATTATATTGGAGCCGTTTGCAAGTATTCCGTGTAAATTCGCCGCTTTGGCTAATCGACTCTGGCAGCCTTTCCGACTTGGCAAAACAACCGCTCGACTCCCTCCGCCTGCTCGTCCTGACCGCCCTCTTTGCCATCGTCTGTTCACTCAGTCTGACGGCCGGCGCCGGGCTCGACTTCGACCGTCTGCAACAGGCCCTGAGCGCTCGCTTCAACAATCAATGGGCCAGCGCCCGCTTTGACGAATGGCGCCAGATGCTTGGCAATGGCCAAGGCACATCCGAAGCCGAAAAGCTGCGCCGCGTGAATGACTTTTTCAACCGCCGTGTCGCTTTCGATGACGATTTCAGCGTCTGGGGCCAATCCGACTACTGGGCGACGCCGATGGAGTTCATCGGCCAGGGCCGCGGCGACTGTGAAGATTTCTCGATCGGCAAGTACTATTCCCTGCTCAACCTCGGCATCCCGGTCGCCAAACTTCGCCTGGTCTACGTCAAGGCGCTGCTCAACGGTGTCAATGGCCCGGTGCAGCAGGCGCACATGGTGCTGGTCTATTACGCGTCGCCGAGCGCCGACCCGCTCGTGCTCGACAACCTTGTTCCCGAGATTCGCCCGGCGTCGCGCCGCAGCGATCTCTCACCCATTTTCAGTTTCAACAGTTCGGGGCTTTGGCAAGGCACCGGCAATCAGTCCAGCCAGAGCAATCTCTCGCGCTGGCAGGATTTGCTGGCTCGCGCTCGCGCCGAAGGCTTCCAGTGAGGTAATTCGCCATGTCCCTTTTCCGCCAGCTCTGGCTCGCCGTCATTGCCAGCACCGTCATCGCCTTTGCCGGCAGTTTTGTCGTCAGCATGTTCACTGCCCGCCAGTATCTGGAACAGCAACTGGCGGTCAAGAACAACGACAATGCCGCCTCGCTCGCCTTGTCGATGTCGCAACTGGACAAGGATCCGGTCACCATCGAACTGCAGGTCGCGGCCGTGTTCGACAGCGGGCAATATGCTCGGGTCAGCCTGGTCGATCCGGAAGGCAAAACGGTGATCGAAAAGACCAGCTCGCCGATGGCCGGTACGGTTCCCGAATGGTTCGTCCGTCTTTTCCCGATCGAGTCGCGCCCCGGCATGGCCCAGGTTTCATCCGGCTGGAACCAGTTCGGCACCATCGAGCTGGTCAGTCACAGCCGCTTCGCTTATCGCGAGCTCTGGGAAGGCGGCATCAAGCTGCTCTTCTGGTTCCTGCTCGGCGGCATCGGCATGGGACTGCTCGGCATGCAACTGTTGCGCCGCATCAAGCGCCCGCTCGATGCTGTGGTGGGGCAGGCACGCGCGATCAGCGAGCGGCGTTTCGTCAGCATTCAGGTTCCCGAAACCCCGGAACTGAAAAGCCTCGCCAGCGCCATGAATGCCATGGTCGAACGCCTCAAGGCGATGTTTGCCGAAGAAGCCGCCCGCCTCGAACAAGTGCGCCAGGAAGCGACGCTGGACAGCCTGACCGGGCTGGCCAACCGCGCCTTCTTCCTCAACCAGCTGGAAGTTGCCTTGAGCAATGACGACGCTGCGACCAGCGGCAGCCTGCTGATGCTGCGCATCGCCGACCTCGCCGGCATCAACAAGCGGGCCGGCCGTGAAACCGCCGACGAGTTGTTGCGCCGGATCGGCAGCGCCTTTGCCGAGATTGCCGGTAGCCGCCCGAACGCCGCGGCGGCCCGCCTGAATGGCGCCGACTTTGCCGTCCTGCTGCCCGGCCTCTCCGACCCGAGCGAAGCTGCCGAAAAGCTGCTGCATGTCATGCGCGACCTGTCTTCTGCCGGGCTGATCGAAGGCGAGCGCATCGCCCACCTGGCCAGCGGCACCTACCAGCACGGCCAGAGCATCGGCAACCTGCTCTCGCATATCGATGCCGCCCTGGCCTCGGCGGAAGGCCAGAGCGGACTGGCCTGGTGTCGCGCCGAAAGCGGCTGCGAACAGATTGCGACCTCGAATGCGGACTGGAAGAAACTGCTCGAAGGCGCCATCGAAATGCATCGCCTGCGCCTGATTGAATTCCCGGTGGCCGCCAACGGCGGCCAGTTGCTGCACCTGGAATGTCCGCTGCGCCTGCAGGCCAGCGAAAACGGCGAATGGCTGGCAGCCGGCAGCTTCATGCCGATGGCCTCACGCCTCGCGATGACCAGTGAACTCGACCTCGCGGTCGCCCGCCTGGCACTGGACCGGATTGCCGCCGGGACGCCGGCCGTAGCGGTCAACCTCTCCGGCGAGTCGATTTTGAGCCCGGCCTTCCGCAGCAGCCTGCAAGCCCTGATCAGCGCCCGCAAGGACCTGGCGCCACGCCTCTGGCTGGAAGTTCCTGAAATCGGCGCCTTCCAGCATTTCGAAGAGTTCCAGGCATTCTGCAACTCGCTGCGCCCATTCGGCTGCCGCCTCGGCATCGAACACTTTGGTCGCCAGTTCAGCGAAATCGGCCGCCTGCACGACATCGGACTCGACTACCTGAAAGTCGATGGCAGCTTCATCCGCGCCATCGACAGCCAACCCGGCAACCAGGCCTTCCTCAAGGGTTTGTGCAGCATTGCCCATAACATCGGCCTGACGGTCATCGCCGAGAGCGTGCAAACACCGGCCGAACTCGCCATGCTCCCCGCCCTCGGCTTTGACGGCGCCACCGGCCCGGCCATTCCGCGCAACTGAAGAAAACCATGAGCACAGAAATCGAACTCAAGCTGCAACTGACACCCAAAGCAGCCAAACAACTCGGCAGCCATCCGCTACTGGCGGATATCACGCCGCAAAAGCAGCATCTGCTCAACACCTATTTCGACACACCGGAGTTGCAACTGCACGCCCGCCGGATCGCCATCCGCTTTCGCCAGAAGGGCTGGCAGTGGCTGCTCACCGTGAAATCGGCCGAACCGGCCAGCGGCGGCCTCGCCATGCGCAGCGAATGGGAAACCGAAGCCACGCCGGGCAATTTCAACTTCAGCCACGTCGACAACGACGAACTGCGGCATTTTCTCGAAGATGCCACCGAACATCTCGAACCCGTATTCACCACCGATTTCCGCCGTCAGATCTGGCACGTGCCTTTCGGTGAATCGCTGATCGAACTGGCAGTCGACCGCGGCAGCATTGAAAGCCGCGGCAAGAGCACGCCGATCTGCGAAATCGAGCTGGAACTGCTGCGCGGCACCGTCGAAGACATTTTCGGCCTGACCCGGCAGTTGCAGGAAGACCTCAACCTCATACCCGCCATTGCCAGCAAGGCGGAGCGCGGCTACAACCTGTTTACCAACACCCCGTTACGCCCCTTCCGCGCCAAAACCGCGCCCCTGACGCCCGAGCTGACGCCGGTCGAAGCCTTCCGCCAGATTGCACTCGGCTGCCTGGAACATTTCCAGCGCAACGAACCCGGCCTGCTGAGCGGCAACGATCTTGAGTTCGTACACCAGGCGCGCGTCGCGCTGCGCCGCCTGCGCTCGGCAATCAAGCTCTTCGCGCCAGTCCTGCCGGCACAATTCGTCAGCGCCTACGGGCAAACCTGGAAAACACTGGCCAGCGCGCTGGGCGACGCACGCAACTGGGATGTTTTCCTGACGGAAACGCTGCCCCCGATCCAAACCGCCTTCCCGGACAATCGCGACATCAAGCAACTGCGTAACGCCGCCCGCCGCCGCGCCAAGGCGGCCCGCCAGGCGATCACCCGCATTCTGGCCGGGCGCGAATATCCGCGCCTGCTGGTCGAGTTCACCGCCGCCATCTATGCATTGGGCGACGTACTGCCCACCCCGCTGCCCGACTTCGTCGCCAGCCGCGTCGCCAGCCACACAAGAAAAGCCAGGAAACTGGCGAAAAGGCATGCCGAACTGACGTCGACCGAACGCCACCAGATGCGCATCTGTTTCAAAAAACTGCGCTACTCACTGGAGTTTTTCGAGCCGCTGCTGCCCAAAAGAAAACTCAGTTCCTACCTCGCGGCACTCAGCCAGTTGCAGGACGAACTCGGTCTGATCAACGATCACATCACCGCCGAAGAACTGCTCCAGGAAGCGCTCGGCAAACGCCCCCACGGCCCGATTCACGGCTGGGTGGCAGGCCGGCATGCACTGCTGATCGGCGAATTGCCGGAAACGCTGGAAACCTGGCTGGCCATACGGGGGCTTTGAAATTGCAGATACAATTGCCCCCCTGCGCACACCAGTGAAACGATACAAAACGTGAAAGCCGTCATCCTTGCAGGTGGATTGGGCACCCGGATCAGCGAAGAATCGCACCTGAAACCGAAACCCATGATCGAGATCGGCGGCAAGCCGATCATCTGGCACATCCTAAAAACCTACGCGGCGCATGGCATCAACGACTTCATCATTTGCCTGGGTTACCGCGGCTATGTGATCAAGGAATATTTTGCCAATTATTTTTTGCATACCTCCGACGTCACTTTCGACCTCAGCAATAACCAGATGGAGGTGCATGAACGTCATGCCGAGCCATGGCGCATCACACTGGTCGACACCGGAGAAAACACACAAACCGGCGGACGTTTGAAGAGAGTCCGCAAATACCTGCAAGGCGAATCGGAATTCTGTTTTACCTACGGCGATGGTGTTGGCGACATCGACATCTCGGCGAGCATCGCATTCCATCGCCAGCAGGGAACTCTTGCCACCGTGACGGCAGCAACACCGCCCGGACGCTTCGGCATGCTCGAAATCAACGGCACGACGGTCAGCCGTTTCAACGAAAAACCACATGGCAGCGAAGGAATGATTAATGCCGGATTTTTCGTTCTCTCTCCGAGCGTCATCGATCTGATTGATGGGGACAACATCCCGTGGGAATCCAGCCCGCTGGAATCCCTGGCCAGCCAGAAACAGCTCTCCGTCTGGAAACACCACGGATTCTGGCAGCCGATGGATACCCTGCGCGACAAGAATCTGCTCGAAGAACTCTGGCAATCCGGCAAGGCACCATGGAAAACGTGGTAAATCCTGCATTCTGGTCTGGCAAGCGGGTTTTTGTTACCGGACATACCGGCTTCAAGGGCAGCTGGCTTTCCCTGTGGTTGCAGCAAATGGGGGCCGAACTGACCGGCTACGCCCTGGAGCCCAATACACAGCCCAACCTGTTCAACATTGCAGATGTCGGCCATGGCATGCATTCGGTCATCGGCGACATTCGTGACCAGATGCACCTGCAGCAAGCACTGAGCGCCAGCCAGCCCCGGATCGTTATCCATCTGGCGGCCCAGGCCCTGGTCGGCGAAGGTTATCGCGACCCGCTGGGCACATATGCGACCAATGTTCAGGGCACGGCAAACCTTCTCGAAGCGGTACGCAACACCCCGGGCGTCCAGGCGGTCGTCGTCGTCACCAGCGACAAATGTTACGAGAACAAGGAGTGGTCCTGGCCCTATCGGGAAAACGAAGCACTGGGTGGCCATGATCCCTACAGCAGCAGCAAGGCCTGCGCCGAGCTGGTGACGGCAGCCTATCGCCAGTCATTCCTGGCAACGGCCGGCATTGCGCTTGCCAGCGCCCGGGCCGGTAACGTCTTCGGTGGTGGCGACTGGTCTGCCAACCGGCTGATTCCCGATCTGCTGGCCGCCTTTGCAGCCTCCCGCCCGGCCCAGTTGCGCAACCCCGCCGCAATCCGCCCCTGGCAGCATGTACTGGAACCACTTGCCGGCTATCTGATACTGGCCGAACGGCTGGTCAGCAACCCGCACCTCGTTGGCGCCTGGAACTTCGGCCCTGGCGATGCCGACTGCCTTAGCACTGGTGCAATTGCCACCCGCATGAGTTCGCTCTGGGGGGGCGATGCCAACTGGGCACCGGAAACATCGAACTTCCCGCACGAAGCGGGCCTGTTGCGCCTCGACTCCTCGCTGGCCAGAGAGCAACTGGGCTGGAAGTCGCGCCTCTCGCTTGACGAAGCCCTCGCGGCAACCATTTCCTGGCATAAAACCTGGTTGACCGGTGCCAATATGCGGGATGTCACCCTTCAACAGATCAATGAATTCAGCAACCATGTCAGAGTTTGATACCGAACGCGCTTCGCTGCTGGAACAGGTTCGCGCCTATGCCGAAAAAAAGCTCGCGCCGCAGCCCTTTGTTCCCGGCAAATCAGCCATCCCGCCCTCCGGCAAGGTGCTCGGCCCAGAGGAACTGGTCAACTTGGTCGATGCCTCGCTCGACGCCTGGCTGACCACCGGCCGCTTCAATGATGCTTTCGAGAAAAAGCTCGCCGCCTATCTCGGCGTACCGCATGTCCTGACCTGCAACTCGGGTTCCAGCGCCAATCTGCTGGCATTGACCGCGCTGACCTCGCCGCTTCTCGGCGAGCGCGCCCTCAAGCCGGGCGATGAAGTCATTACAGCGGCTGCGGGCTTCCCGACGACGGTCAACCCTATTTTGCAGAACAACCTGGTTCCGGTTTTTGTCGACTCGCATATCCCGACCTACAACCCGCTGCCGGAAACCATCGAAGCTGCGATCAGTGACAAGACCCGGGCCATCATGCTCGCCCACACGCTGGGCAACCCCTTTGCCGTCGAAGAAATCCGTGCCATCGCCGACCGTCACAATCTCTGGCTGATCGAAGACTGCTGCGACGCACTCGGCTCGACCTATCGCGGCAAAAAAGTCGGCACCTTCGGCCACCTAGCCACCCTCTCCTTCTACCCGGCCCACCACATCACGATGGGCGAAGGTGGTGCCGTGTTCACCGCCGACCCCCAACTAAAGCGCATCGTCGAATCATTCCGCGACTGGGGCCGTGACTGCTGGTGCAATCCCGGCTGCGACAACACCTGCGGCAAGCGCTTCGACTGGCAACTCGGCGACCTGCCAGCCGGCTACGACCACAAATACGTCTATTCGCATCTCGGCTACAACCTGAAGATTACCGACATGCAAGCGGCGATCGGGCTGGCGCAACTGGACAGGATTGACGAGTTTGTCGCGGCCCGCCGCCGCAACTTCACCTATCTGAGCAGCCAACTGGGCGGCATCGCGCACCTGATGCTGCCAATTGCAACTTCCGGTAGCGCTCCTTCATGGTTCGGCTATCCAATCACACTTGCAAATGATGCGCCGTTTAATCGCCTAGAACTGATTCGTTACCTTGATCAACAAAAAATCGGTACGCGTCTATTGTTTGCCGGCAATGTCACCCGCCAACCGTACATGGCTGGTCGCCATTACCGCGTCGCTGGCAATCTCGAGCAAGCAGACCGCATCATGAACCAGACCTTCTGGCTGGGTCTGTGGCCAGGCCTTGGGCAGGAGGCTCTCGATCACACAGCAGAGTCGCTTGACCTGTTCTGCGGCCGCTAAACCGACGATGAGCCACCTGCCTCCCGTTGCCAGGGCCGATCTGGACCACATTTTTTCCCACGGAGAAGCGGACTGGCTCGCGCTGAGCGGAGAGCGTGTGTTTATCACAGGCGGAACCGGCTTTTTCGGAACCTGGTTACTGGAAGCGCTGACTGCCGCCAACCAGTTACTTGGAACGAATATAGAAGCTTGGATTTTAAGCCGGGATCCGGCCGCATTTGCCCGGCGCTCACCTCATCTAGCCAACGCTCCTGGCATTCATTGGCTCACCGGCGACATCACCGATTTTGCCTTCCCCACGGGCTCTTTCAGTCACATCATTCACGCGGCGACGGCGGCCAGTGCCCAACTGAACGTAACCCGCCCCCAAAAAATGCTGGACACCATCGTTCGGGGAACCGAGCGGGTGCTCGAATTTGCCGAGCAGCATGGCACACGAAAACTCCTGCTGACCAGTTCCGGCGCGGTGTACGGCCCACAACCGTCTGAACTGCCCGGCATTCCGGAAACGTATGCCGGTGCTCCAAATTGCCTTTCCGCGCATTCTGCCTACGCGGAGGGCAAACGCCTATCCGAACTGCTATGCGCCATTGCCGCACAGCAGAGCGGCATCGAGATCAAGATCGCCCGTTGTTTTGCCTTCGTCGGTCCACACCTGCCTCTCGATGCACATTTCGCCATCGGCAACTTCATTGGCGACGCCCTTGAAAGACGACCGATCCAGATAGAAGGCGACGGTCAGCCGCTACGCTCCTATCTCTACGCTGCCGACCTGGTGATCTGGCTGATGCGCATTATGGTGGCCGGTCAAAGCTGCCACCCTTACAACGTCGGTTCAGAACAAGCGATCTCAATTGCCGACTTGGCGCACCTGATCGCGGCAAACAACACCCCGATCCTGCCCGTCGAAATTCGCACGCCCCTTGATCACAACCGGGCACGTCAAGCGTATGTCCCGGATACAAACCGCACCCGCCTAGAACTCGGGCTATCCTCCTGGATTTCCCTGGCTGACGGTATCGACAAGACCCTAGCCTGGCACAAGGAAGCTTTGTGACCGACACTGCCCACCGCCCCTGCCCGCTCTGCGGTAGCAACGAAGCCACGCCTCTGCATCCGATGCGCTTCACGCTACCGGAAAACAGCCCTCTGCCCCCTGGCTACACTATCGTTGCCTGCCCGCACTGCGGTGGTGTACACGCCGACACACGCGCATCACAAGTCGATTACGACCGTTATTACAGCGATTTCTCGCACTACGAAGACCCTGGTGTTGCAACCGGCGGGGGCGACTCCGAACTAGACGCAACACGTATTGCAGATACGGCAGGCCGCCTGTTGCCCCACCTATTCGACAAGAGCGCCCGTATTCTGGACATCGGCTGCGCACGGGGCGGCATCCTGAAAGTTCTGCGCCAACACGGTTTTGTTAACCTGTACGGGGTGGACCCGTCACAGGTTTGTGTCACCCATCTTCAGTCGGCAGGCATCCAGGCTAGCCGCGGCGTTCTGTCAGATCCAGACAGTCTGCCCGACCAGGAGCCATTCGACGTGATCATCCTTTCTCACGTCCTCGAACATCTGCTCGACGTTAGCACCCCGCTGAAACGCCTGCATTCTCGCCTTGCTCCAAGGGGCCTGCTCTATGTCGAAGTGCCCGACGCCAGCCACTATGTAGACCACCCTGCAGTCCCTTTCTATTACTTCGACAGCGAGCACATCAACCACTTCAGCCGGGAGACACTAGGCGTACTAGCCCGATTTCACGGCTTCAAAGTCATTGCGGGCGGCGAAACCGACATCGCCCTGCCGAACCAACGTAGCTATCCAGCAGCCTGGGCGTTGTTCGAAGCGGATGCGAACGCGATGCCGTCGCTGCCGGCCCAACCGCCGCCACTAGCCGAACTAGTGCGTGCCTACATCGAGCAGTCGCGACAAGCGGCAAGTTACCCTGCACTGGAAGCACTGGCCCACGAACGCCGTCCGGTATTGCTGTGGGGAGCGGGCTCTTACGCCCAACGACTGCTCGAGGACTCCCCGCTGAGGCAATGCCGTATCGTCGCCATCGTCGACCAGGACAGCAACAAACAGGGGCGGCAATTTGCGGGCACAACCATCTCCGCCCCCGAAACCGGGCTGAGCAACCTCATGCCAGATACGGTGATCGTCGTCGCCGCCGCATTGCATAGCGAGGAAATTTGCGCACGCATCCGCAGCTTGGGTTATATGGGTGAAATCGTGCTTCCTGCCGCAGCTTAAAAACTCTTGGGAACTGATATGGGCAACAAACACCCCTCATCTCATTCTTTCGTGATCTATGGTGCCGGCAACAAGGGGCGGGAAATCTGCACCTATCTCCGCCAATCAGGCCGACTGGTTTCTGGCTTCATCGATACCCATGCACAGCCCGGCCAGACCAGCCTCGGGCTTCCGGTTTGCTCCCCAGCCGCCTGGCTCGCTCAGCACACACCAGACTCGGTCAGCGTCATCGTCGCCATCCACAATTTTGCAGTCGATATGGAGCCCCTGCTGCGCGACATCCGGGCTATGGGCTTCGCCGAGGTCATCAACGTCGTCGAGTTCTACAACCGTTTCCCACACGCCCTGCCCGACCACTACTGGCTAACCGATGCAGGCTATTACGCGCCGTTTGCAACAGCCATTGACTCGCTGAGGAAGCTCTTGGCAGATGAAAAAAGCCGCCAGTTGCTCGATGCAGTGGTTGAATTCCGGACCACCGGGAATTACGGCAGGCTTCCGGCCCCGACGTTTGATGACCAGTACCGAGCCAGCGATTTGCCTCCGTGGCAAAACCCCTTGCGCTTCATTGATTGCGGTGCATTCAACGGCGACACGCTCGATCATTTGCAGAAGGGGAGTTACCATTTTGAGGCTATCGCGGCATTTGAACCCGATATGCGCAATTACCAAGCGCTGGTCAAACGCATCCGCGCCCAAATGCCGAACACTCCTGCGGCCTGCTTCCCTTGCGGTGTTTCGGTCACCTCTGCCATGCAGCGCTTCAATGCAGAACAGGGTACCGCAAGCGCACTTGGCACTCAGGGCAACACCAACATTCAATGCGTCGCCATCGATGAAGCACTGATCAATTTTCGCCCCAACCTGATCAAGATGGATATTGAAGGAGCCGAACCGGACGCCCTGCTGGGTGCCAGAAAGACCATCGAATCCTGCCGTCCCGGCCTAGCCATTGGCTTGTATCACCACCCAGCGCATCTTTGGCAAATTCCGTTAATGATTGCCAGCTGGCAACTGAATTACCGGTTCTTTATTCGTCAGCATGCCCACAGCACCTTTGAACTTGATTTATATGCCATTCCCAATTAACTGTACCGTGACTCAACCATGACTGAAGTCAAACCGATCCGCGTTTCCGAGTACATCGCCCAAACCCTTGTGGCCCAAGGTGTGCGCCACGTATTTCTGCTGACAGGCGGCGGCGCCATGTTCCTTAACGATGCGCTGGGGCATCAGTCCGGCCTGGAAGCGGTGTGCTGCCACCACGAACAAAGCTGCGCCATGGCGGCCGAAGCTTACGCCCGCATCAACAACCACATCGGGGTGATCAATGTCACCACCGGCCCCGGCGGCATCAATGCCCTCAATGGCGTCTTTGGCGCCTGGACGGATTCCATCCCGATGCTGATTCTTTCCGGGCAGGTCAAGCGAGAAACCCACCTCGGCTGCTTCGACCTTCCCAACCTGCGCCAACTGGGCGACCAAGAGGCCGATATTATTCCCATGGTCCGCGGTATCACCAAGTACGCCACAATGGTAAGAAACCCGGAAGATATTGTCCGTGAACTCGGACGCGCCTTGCATCTCGCCATGAGTGGCCGTCCTGGTCCATGCTGGCTGGACATTCCCATCGACGTGCAATCAGCTTTTATCGATCCGACAACGATTCCCCCCTACATACCAGAACGGGACATTGAATGGGTAAAAGCAGGGGCAAACCGAGGTGACACTCCGCAACAGGCTCGTTTCATCCTGGGCAAAATTGCACAGGCGGAACGCCCGGTCATCCTCGCAGGCAGCGGCGTCCGTGTCGGCAAGGCACTCGCCGAATTCGAAGCCGCAATCCAGGCACTGGGTATTCCCGTCGTTACTGCCTGGACGCATGATCTGATTGCTTCCGACAACCCACTCTTCTGCGGTCGGCAAGGAAGCATCGGTACCCGGGCTGGCAACTTCACCGTGCAAAACGCCGATCTGTTACTAGTCCTGGGCAGCCGCCTGAATATCCGCCAGACCAGCTACAACACCGCCGCCTTTGCCCGCCATGCAGAGGTTATCCAGGTCGACATCGACCCTGCTGAGCTTAAGAAGCCGACCTATCGACCGCAGCACGGCCTAGTCGCCGACGTCCGCCCTTTGCTGGCCGAACTCGCGCAACAAGCCGCCGCGAGCGGTCATGCCCCACGACGATTCGCCGACTGGCTGGCCTGGTGCAAGAAGCGGCAGGCCCGTTACCCCGGCGTCACCCCCCAACAGAGGGAGTATCACGGCAAGATCAATCCTTACCATTTTGTTGATACCCTGTTTTCCCATTTGGCCGACGACGACATTGTCGCCTGCGGCAATGCAAGTGCCTGCATCGTGCCCTTTCAGACGGCAAAACTCAAAAAGGGACAAAGACTGTTTTCCAATTCTGGGAGCGCATCGATGGGCTATGACCTGCCTGCGGCCATCGGTGCCTGGTATGGTGCTCTGGCTTCGCGCAGCACCCAGCAGCGCGTCATCTGTCTGGCCGGAGATGGCAGCCTACAACTGAACATCCAAGAATTGCAGACCGTAGCGTTCCACCAACTGCCGATCAAGATTTTCGTCCTGAATAATCGCGGCTATCTGTCGATCCGCAGTTCCCAAAATAACTTCTTTGGTCGGGTCATGGGCGAAAGCCCGTCGAGCGGCGTTTCTTTCCCAGACTTCTGCAAGGTGGCGCAGGCTTACGGTTTGCCCGCCAGCCGGCTCAACCAAGCCGCATTCGACGAGGAAATCGAGCGGATACTCGCCACCCCCGGTCCCCATCTTTGCGAAGTCATCCTCGACGACACGCAGGGCTTTGAACCTCGAATGAGTTCTCGCCAACTGTCGGATGGCCGTATCGTCAGCCCCCCGTTGGAAGATATGTACCCCTTCCTTTCCCCGGAAGAACTAGCCGAAAACATGCTTGCATCCACTAACTCCTGTTGCGGAGCTATCAAATAATGAATCACTCCTCCCCGAATACGCTTTTTGATGGCCTTTTTGTGCTTGAGTTGGCCAACAACCATTGGGGGCGCCTCGACCGGGCCCTGAAAATCATCACCGATTATTCGCGGATCGTCCGTTTCAACAACGTCAAGGCCGCTATCAAACTACAATTCCGGGACGTCGATAATTTCATCCATAAGGATTTCCGGCAACGCTCCGATCTTCGTTATATCAAGAAAACACTCGATACCCAGGTTTCAAGGGACGATTACGCGGTCATGGTCGAGGCCATCCGGCAGGGCGGATGCATTCCAATGTGCACACCATTCGATGAGGCATCGGTCGACCTGTGCGTGGAACTGGACGTCGAAATTATCAAGATCGCAAGCTCCGACTTGAATGACTGGATTCTCATAGAAAAAATCGCGAAGACGAAAAAGCCGGTGATCGTGTCGACCGGAGGCTCTTCGTTAAAAGATATCGACGATCTGGTAACTTTTTTTGCCAATCGCAACATTCCCTTAGCGATCAACCACTGTGTTTCGCTCTACCCCTCGGAGGACCACGAGTTGGAATTGAACCAGATCGATTTCTTGCGGCAGCGCTATCCGCTCAACGTTATCGGTTATTCAACCCACGAATATCATGATTGGCAAAGTTCAGTAATGATGGCCTACGCCAAGGGCGCTCGCACTTTTGAGCGCCACATTGACATCGAAGCCGATGGCATTGCCGTTTCCCCCTATTGCAGTTTGCCGCACCAGGCCGACCAATGGTTCAAGGCCTGGAAAAAATCCGTTGAAATGTGTGGTCCTCCAGGCAGTGCTAAGCGCAACCCCCCGAAACGGGAAATCGAATACCTCGACGGCCTAGTGCGCGGGGTCTATGCCCGGCGCAATTTAACCGCGGGCCAGATCCTGACTGCCGATGACATTTACCTGGCGATTCCCCTGCAAAAAGGGCAAATCTCTTGCCGGGAACTGATGAACGGAGAAGTACTTCTTGCGGACATCGCCGCCGATGCGCCGCTGCTAATCGATGTCATCGACAGCCCCTATGCCGAAACGCCGGAGCTCAAGTCCTTGATCTATGCACGCGGACTTTGAGCAGCAACGATGAAACTGATCAGTATCGTTACGCCCTGCTTCAATGAAGAAGAAAATATCGCGCCGTTGGTCGGGCGCTTGCGCGCCGTCTTTGCCACCATGCCGCAGTATCGCTTTGAGCATATCCTGATCGACAACGCGTCGACCGATGCTACCGTGGCGAAAATCAAGGAACTGGCGGCAACCGACAAGCGCATCAAGCTGATCACCAATACCCGCAATTTCGGCCATATCCGCTCGCCCGTACATGCGCTTCTGGCCGCCACCGGCGATGCGGTGGTCGGCATGGCTTCCGACTTGCAGGACCCCCCCGAGATGATTCCGCAGTTCATTGCCGAGTGGGAAAAAGGGGTAAAGATGGTGCTTGCGGTCAAACCCAAGAGCCGCGAAACGCCCTTGATGTTCCTGGCCCGCCGCTTCTATTATCGAACCATCGGTCGCATTTCGGAAGTTGAACTGATTCCCGACTGTACCGGTTTCGGCCTCTACGATCGACAGGTCATACGCGCCGTTCGAGACATCGATGACCCCTACCCATATTTTCGCGGCCTGGTTGCCGAACTGGGCTTTGATTACGTCACCATCCCGTTCGAGCAGCCACGGCGACTGCGCGGCCTGAGCAAAAACAATTTCTACACCCTGTACGATCTGGCAATGCTTGGCATGACCAGCCACTCCAAGGTTCCGATCCGCCTCGCAACAATTGCCGGATTTACCCTTTCTGGTTTGAGCATGCTGATTGCGCTTGCTTATTTAATTGCTAAATTGATTTTTTGGGATAGCTTTTCGCTGGGCACGGCCCCGGTGTTGATCGGCATGTTTTTCTTTGCCTCGGTACAGCTTTTTTTCATCGGCATTCTGGGGGAGTACATCGCATCCATCCATACACATGTGATGAAGCGGCCCTTAGTGGTCGAGAAGGAGCGGGTCAATTTTGATACGCCAGAAGCATCGCAACAGCCCGCTGCTACCAATATCGCCAATGAAAAGCGTTAGCCAAGAAAATCCTGGTCATGTACACGCTGGCATTCCCCGACAAAGCAGCGATGCTGGCGGGGCTTCACGGGGAACAACAGGTGGCCGTTACCTCAACGGCCTACGCTGGCGACCAGTCGGAAGACAGTTCCGCCTCAAACGCCAATGGCCTCGCTTTCTGTATGGCCCCATGGGGCTACAGAGTCTTCCCGCCGGACGACACATCGGCGCATTGGATCACAATGGCTTCGCCTAGCGATCTGCCCTGCAACTAGAACCAACCATATGCCAGAAAACGGGAAGTCGCCCCCTGCCAACCTCAAACTGTTTTGGCAAAACAGTCTGAAATTTCGTTATCTGGCCATCGGTGCCTGGAATACGCTGGCCGGTTACGCCATTTTTGCAGGGCTGTATCTGGCGCTCAGCAAATACATCGGATACATGGTCATCGCCGTGCTTAGCCACATGATCGCCGTGACCCAGTCATTCGCGACCCAGCGCTGGATCGTTTTCCGCTCTGCCGGCAATGTCTGGGCCGAATATATGCGCTTTCATATTGCCCACCTGGGATCGCTGGCCATGGGTCTGGTCGGCCTGTCATTGGCGGTCGAAATCCTCAGCATTCCGCCCTTAATAGCCCAGGCAATGATCACCGCGCTGATCGTCATTGCCAGCTATTTTATTCACCAACATTTCACCTTTCGTAAAGGCAAAGATGTTTAGGAACCTGCACAAATCATCCATCCACGTTGCAGGCGTCTTCTGCCTATTGCTGCTCGCCTACCACCTGATCTTCCGGAATTATTTCCCGCTAGCCAACGGAAGAATGGGCCACGATTATGTGCTGACCCTAGGGGGGTTCCTCGATGGCTTCCTCTGGTACAAGAACAACGGCTTTATCACCCCACCCTGGTTCACTCCCTCGTTCTGTGGTGGCCAGGCACTCTTTGCCGATCCGCAATCTGCCTTCTACTCCCTGCCGCAGTTCCTGACCTTCATAGTCGATCCACTTCAGGCGGTTTATTCGGCGTTTCTGATTTTCGCCGGACTTGGCTTCTGGGGAATGTATTTGTTCTCAAGGCGTTGCCTGTATATGGGGCGCCTAAGTGCGCTCGTCGCAGCAACAGTTTTCATGTTCAACGGGTTTTACGCGCACCGCATCATCATTGGCCACTACGGCTACCAGTCCTTCATGCTGGTGCCATTCATTGCCTACCTTCTCCTCAAGGTGCCGGATAGCCCACTCCTTTCTGCACGCAGCATCCGGCAATCACTCATTGCCGGACTAGCGGTTGCCTATTGGTTTCATTCGGGGCTGACCACCCTGATGATCCCGGCAACCCTGGCCGTCATTGGCCTGGCCTGCGTCATGGCAATCAGCACCAGGGAATATATTGCAAAGACTTTTCTTGTCCGGGGATTGGTTGCGGGAGCCGTTGCCATTGCCTTGAGTGCCTCAAAGCTCAATGCAAATATGGCTTTGATGAGCAACTTTTCCCGTGACTACTACCCCTTGCCCGGAGTATCCGATATAGGCGGCCTGCTCACCTTTGTCTTTCAGAGCCTATTTTATTCAAGCGAACACACGTATCAAACGGTTACCCCTCTGTGGAAAAACATGCAGTGGGCAGCCATGCCTCATGAGTTGGCCTACGGCCTAACGCCTTTGCCTCTACTGGTAATGCTTGTTGGCGCCGGAGCATTCGCACTTTCCAAGCAATCACAACTGTCATTCCCTGCACAGGACAAGTCCTCTACGCGATTTCCAAGCATCGTGTTAGGCGCGATCCTTTTGGTGCCTATGGCTCTTCTCTACTACAGCCCGGAATGGAACTCCGTCCTAAAGAACCTTCCATTGATTGGCTCCACCACATCACCATACCGCTGGCTTATCATCTATATCCCACTAATTGCAGCTGTGACTGGCATTATTGTAAAAGCCTCAGGCAAATACAAAACATGGCTGGCAGTCATCACCGTAGTCGGGATACCTCTTCTGAATGCATTGGAAAGTCGTGAGTACTATCAGCAGCAGGACTTCGACCCGACCCCGATTGTCAGTTATTACAACGCGGTCAGACGCGGCGAGATCACCCCGCAAATTACGCAAGTTGCCGATCCAAAAGCCCCAAATGGGTATTCAATCATCGACAATGGCTTATTTCTCACAGGCATATCGCCAATGCGCTGCTACAACCCCATTTATGGATATCGCCTAGAGAAACTGCAGATTGAGCCACTTGTCCCGGGTCCTATTACCAGCATCACGCCTTCTGGTTCGCTGAATCTACACAACCCAGCTTGTCTCGTGTTCCCAGCCGAGAATAACTGCAAGTTATGGGATGCCTTTAAGGCATCTCAATCCAGTCAGTTACTAAACTTTGCCAGCTACAAACCTTACCCTTTCGAGAGAAGCTCACGGCAATACGTCGCTGACTGGATCACATTTTGGACAATATTTGCGTTGTCGATGACTGCCGTCATTTTCATGTTCAACCGAAAGCAATAGCCTAAAATTAGCATCATCTGGTACATCAAATCCAGTGAGAGTGACATCGTCGCTGGGATACGTTAAGCGCGCACTTATCCTTGCCCCTCCCCTTCGCTAACCAGCAGCCGCACTTTAACCAATTTCAAATAATTATCAATTGCTTGCCCCAATATGCCATCGGCTGCCTGCTCGGGCACAATGGAACGAAACTCAAAAACATTGTTACCGACTACTTTTGTACTCTTCAAGAAATTTTGAAGACGGGAACCTGGACGATCATTGTGACGATAGAAAGCTTCCGGCAAAAATCCCACAGGGGCCAGATATTGCTCAACGGCACTGGAAAAAGCGGCCTCCTCCCCGGCTAACTCTCCAGAAAACCGGGGGTCTTCGGAAAAGCCCCCCATCCGTACAAAGGCCGTCCGCCGCAAAATCAAGTTACCGGAGAAGGTTGATAACAGCGCGGTATAACGAGGATCTCCCGGCAAAATGACTGGTTCTCCGTATATATCAAGCACTTGTATACCGACCTTGATCGACGAAAACTCCGGATGGAGATCCAGCAAAGGAACGGTTGTAGCAAGAAAGTCACTTAGCAACTCGTCATGTGAGTTCAGAAAGCAAATATAATCGCCAGTCGCCTGCTCAGCTCCGAAATTTCTCGCACTCCCCATTCCTACGTGAGCATCCATGCTGGTCAAGCGAAGGAGAGGGAACTCTGATACCAGGCCGGAAAGTTCAGTTAAAAACCCTTGGGAAACATCGCTTACAACAATAATAATTTCGTGCAAATGCGATTGTCTCAAGCAGGAACGAACGGCAATCTCCACAAGATCGTCTTGCCGTAGACAGGGAATAACTATTGAAACCCGAGACATTTAACTCCCTCGTGGAGAAAGCTCTGCATTCAAGTAATTTACTCCAGCTCAATTAGCTTGAATGCACATTCAATTGGATGGCAACGCGACAATATTACGCTTCGAGATTTTTCCGAACCTTGTTCGAATAGTTGCGCAAAGCCCTCGACAGATCACCGTCAGGCCGTTGATCCAAAGTGAGTGAAACAAATTGGAAACCCTCGGTATTTTCCGCCAATCTCGTGTTGGACAGAAACCGGTGAAGGTGGCTCCCCTCATAACTCCAGCATCGATAGTAAGGCTTCTCGATTTTCCCCAAAGGGGGAAGATGCTTCGCCAAAGCTTCACAGAAGGCATGATCCTCCCCCCCATTCGCTGCCCGAAATGCCATATCGACCGGGAACCCACCCATTTTATTAAACGAGTCACGACGAATAAGTACATTACATGCCGAACTGAATACAGCAGCACTATATCTTGGGTCATGGGCTGGCAAGACGTAGCCCCTTACCGAATCGAAAAACTCCATCCCAACCTTAAAAGCATGGAATTTCGGGTTTGCATCAAGTAATGGAACGACTTCAGAAAAATAGCCATCAAGTAACTCATCATCGGAATCGAGAAAGCAGAGGAATTCGCCACTTGCCATTGATGCCCCGAAATTCCTGGCAGCTGCAGGACCAGAGTTCTCCGTCAGGGAATAAATCTTGATTTCAGAATGCTTGGCAGAAAACCGCTGGGCAACCGCAACAGAAGCATCGCTGGAGCAATCGTCTACCACAATCACCTCTTTCAGATGCATCTGATCCAAGGCACTGCACATGGCTCTTTCAATTCGCAAATGATCGTTATAGAGAGGAATTACTACCGATACTCTAGACATTGCCACACTCACTACATAGGTTACTTATGGGTAGCCAGGTGGGTGATCAATCCCTCTGTCAACGCTTCAACAAAGCCACTGGAGTAGCCAAGATCAACCAGACGCCAACGAAAAACATTCCCGAGGCGTGCTTTACGGAACCACCCAATTTTCGTCGGTAACCGTTGGGTATCAAGGTCATCCATTACTGTTTGCAATACCGACTCCAGTCTCCGCCGCCCACCCAGCTTGGCCAGCTTGGCCTCACTCGTTGGCGGAAAATGGCGAGCAATTTTCTCCGCCAGTTCGTTGGCCAACAAGGCATCACTTTGCGGCAGTAGCCAATCCAATAGACTCATGCGTTATTCCTCGAAATCGTACCAAGATACTGCGGCAGGCGGCAATTAAACACGTCATCAAGGAGAGCCGTCCAGTTTTCAAAAACTGGTTGCCTCAATACATGCACGGAGTCATACCAAGCATTGTTCTCTCCTTCAAGCCCCCAGCGCCAATCGTAGCGGTAAGGCAAGAGCAACCAGACCGGCTTCCCGAGTGCACCAGCAATATGCACTACTGAGGTATCCACCGTAATGACAAGGTCCATTTCCATGATCAATGCAGCCGTATCGGCCAAGGTTATCAGTTCATCAGAAAAATTCGTCAAATTATCAGGGCAACTTTCCGGCACATCAGTCTGCAGCGAGAAAAAAACTGCGCTTCTCTGTGAATCGATATATTGACGCAATATATCGAAACTTATCGATCGCCTTCGGTCTGCTCGATGCCTTGGATTTCCAGACCAAGCAACACCAATACGAGCCTTGTTATCAAGGCCATGAGATAGAAGGCGCTCATGCCAGTGTTGCATATGCTCGACAGGGCACTGAAGGTAGGATTTTTTCCCGGGAATAGAATCGGCCGTCGAATTCAGCAGATGGGGAAGGCTCATAGCTCCGACCCAATAGTCAAAGCCAATACCTGCTGCCGTTTTTCGATGGACAGGCAACAGTTCTACTTCGGGAAAGTTTGGCGCCAATAGGGGAATTGCCACTTCGTTACACTCAAGTACGACTTTCACCCCCATATCAGTCAGCAAAGGCAAATATCGGGCACACATCACCAAGTCACCAAGCCCCTGCTCGGCATGTACCAGCAAGCTTTTTCCAGCTAAATGTTCGCCTTGCCAGCGGGGCTTATCAAACAAATCTCCGTTAATGAACTGGGTTGCATCAGGATGATTGTAGCGTTCCTCAGCCAACCGGAAGCCCTCGGGATAAAACCCCCTTGCCAGCTCAACACAAGCCAGAGCAAAAAGCACTTGAGGGTCATGCGAATAACTTTCATGAATGCAACGACACAGGTCGGCAACAACCTGATGCCGACCTGCCTCAAAATATACTGGATAGGCATTCGCGAGAAACGAGTTCGATATTGTTCCCTCTTCCAACGCTCGATCGAAATAGCGCAATGAATTTTCGACCCCTGCACCGGCAGAAAGCGCGATGTAGCCAGCAAACCCCAAGAAATCGGGGTGTTTCAGGAACTCAGGATCATCAATGGAGCGAGTCTTGAGCAAGGCATAGGCTGGTTCAAAATCATCATTCAGATACAAGGCCATGCAGGCAATGATAAACAGATCAAAATCGGTTTCGTGAAATCCCTTGGCAACGATTCTCTGGTAAGCCGCCGCCGTCTTATCGGAAAAGTAATCCCCGTAGATCTGAATTTTTTCAATTTCGCCCTCGCTCCAACCAACACGGCGAGCTTCACAAATCAACCTATCGACATACGGCTGGCAGTCCTTCGTGGTTTCAAAATCTTTCTTGATTGACTCCTTGAAAGCTTCCGCTTTGCCCGGCCCGAAAAAAGACAGAATCTCCACTGGCAAACCGCAGGAGGCCTTGCCCACGGCCCTTGTAGGAGCGACAGGCCCAACGAACACAGACCTCAACCATCGTAGCCACATTTAGAGCACCCAAAAAAACGAAAGCCACCCCTAAATCGGGGTGGCCAGAATAGGCTCAAACAATATTAGCCGCGGCAGGAGCCCGGCATCAAGCTGGTCGGAGTTCCAACGCAAGACCAAGTACCGATATCACGCTGACTTGCCGACAAAGTCGGCGTCGGGGTCAATGTGACACTGATGGTGACACCATCAACCGTACCGCCCGTTGTAATGATCCCTGTCGTATCTGCAACGCCAACGCCAGTCACATATTTGCTCGTCTTGGTAGTACCGCAGGACGAAAACGAAATGGAAGAACTGGACTGGGCAATTTCCGACACACAGGTCCGACCGCTACTTGCAGCCAGAACAATTTCGGAAACCTTGGCCTTCTTGGTGTAATCCTGATAAGCCGGCAACGCAACAGCAGCCAGAATACCGATGATCGCAACAACGATCATCAGTTCGATCAGGGTAAAACCCTTTTGAATCTGTTTCATTTGAATCTCCTTTTTTCGCGAAAAGAGCGGAAAACCGCTGCCACAGTAAAAGCACGAACCAGGCCAACAAAAAAACGAACAACAAAACCAATCTAACCAGTAAATACCTATCTGATTATCATGGGTTTACCCGGTACAGCCTGGCACCGATCACGGCACCAGACAGAAAGCATGTGACAAAAACCGTCACCTTAACTTCGTTTCTCGGCACCCCTGTATCAGCAATCAATCTGCTTCTCCGCCATGAAACCCGCTGCATATTTCCGATAAACATCTTCCTTGCAGAAAACCGCATGCAAGTCCGGATCGATATGGCCGTTGTTTCTGAAACTTTCCAGGATCGCCAGGGCTTGCGATAGCTTCATGCCTTCCTTGTACGGCCGGTCCTTCGCGGTCAACGCTTCAAAAATATCGGAAATGCCCATCATGCGGGCCTGCCAGCTCATTTCTTCGCGCGTGAGGCCTTTCGGGTAGCCTTTGCCATCCATGCGCTCGTGGTGGCCGCCGGCGTATTCCGGTACATTTTTCAGGTGCTTCGGCCAGGGCAGTTGTTCCAGCATGCGGATGGTGGCGACGATGTGGTGATTGATGATTTCGCGCTCGCCGGCGGTCAATGTCCCAGCCCGGATGCTGAGATTTTCCAGTTCGTTGTCGCTCAGAAAGGGCACCTCTTCGCCCTGCTCATTGCGCCAGTGATAGTTCTGCGCGATGGCACGAACGCGTGCAATATCCTCATCGCGCATGCGCTCGCTGCCCATGTTGGCAAAACGCAGGAATTCGCGCTCGGCATTCAGCGTCGCATGGTTTGCCGCGAGTTTTTCCCGGACCTGTTCCGCATCGGCGCCAGCGATGATTTCATTCAGCGCGGCGATTTCGGCATCGCGCTTGAGGACTTCAAAACGCGTATCGACCAGATGAATGCGGTCGAAGATGGTTTGCAGCTTGGTGGCCTTGTCGACGACATGCACCGGCGTCGTGATCTTGCCGCAATCATGCAGCAGGGCGGCGATGCGCAGTTCGTAGCTATCCTTGTCGGTCAGGTGGAAGTCGGCGAGCGGACCTTCGCTGGTCGCATTGACCGCCTCGGCGAGCAGCATGGTCAGTTCCGGCACGCGCTGGCAATGACCGCCGGTATAGGGCGACTTTTCGTCAATCGCCAGATTGATCAGCTTGATGAAGGATTCGAACAAGCCTTCCAGTTGCTGCACAAGCTGCCGGTTGGTCAATGCGATCGCCGCCTGCGAGGCGAGCGACTCGGCAAGGCGTTGATCCGCCTGGGAAAATTCGACGACGCCACCGGTTTGCGGACTGAGCGCATTGATCAGTTGCAGGACACCGATGATTTCGCCTTCGTGGTTCTGCATCGGCACGGTCAGGAAGGACTGTGAGCGATAGCCGGTCCGCTCGTCGAACTTGCGCGTACCGGAGAAATCGAAGCCGGCTTCGCTGTAGGCATCGGCAATATTGACCGTTTTGCCATTAATTGCGGCGTGGACCGCCACCATGCTGTCGTTCGCCGAGCCGTCTTCCCGATACAGCGCCAGATCGGGAAACTTGCCCGAAGTCGGCGGCGCGTCGCTGCCACCGAAGGCAATCGCCAGCGAGTCGGTGCGCACGATCTCGAAATGCAGGCGCTGCCTGTCCTCGGAAACCAGATAGAGCGTGCCGCCATCAGCCCGGGTAATGGTCTTGGCAGCAAGCAGGATTTTTTCGAGCAGCCGGTTCAGGTTGCGCTCATTGGAAAGCGAAGCACCGATGTCATTGAGCTGTTCAAGACGGTGAAAAAGATCATCGAGGGTTTCCATGCTCGGCTCCTATTTGATGCACACCGCTCTGACCTGCTTGATATCGGTGATGCCCTGCATGATCTTGTCGATGCCATCCATTTTCAGGGTACGCATGCCTTCGTTCAAGGCGCAGGCGAGAATATCGGCCACCCGCGCCTTTTCCTGGATCAGCTTCTTGGCAGCATCGGTACCGACCAGCAATTCGTGCAGACCGACGCGCCCCCGATAGCCGGTATCGCTGCATGCCGGGCAACCACAGGCGCGATAAAGCGTGAACTGTCCATCCTTGGCGTAGCGACTCTGCCACTCCTGCCGGATCGCCGCCAGCGATCCCTGCGGATCTTTTTTCCAGGCTTCGGTTTGCGTCAGCTCGGCGCAATACTCGTGCAACAAGGCCTCAATCTCCTCAGGTGCTGGCTGATAGGCTTCCTTGCAGTCCTTGCACAGGCGCTTGCCGAGACGCTGGGCAAGAATGCCGAGCAGCGCATCGGAAAAGTTGAACGGGTCCATACCCATGTCGAGCAGACGAATGATCGATTCCGGCGCCGAGTTGGTGTGCAGCGTCGCAAAAACGAGGTGGCCGGTCAGCGAGGCCTCGATGCCGATGCCGGTGGTTTCCGGATCGCGCATTTCACCGACCATGATGATGTCCGGATCGGCGCGCAGGAAGGCCTTCATCACGGTCGCAAAATCGAGACCTGCCTTCTTGTTCACCTGCACCTGGCGCAGGCCCTTCTGGGTGATTTCAACCGGATCTTCGGCCGTCCAGATCTTGGTTTCCGGACGGTTCAGGTAGCCAAGCACCGAATGCAGCGTCGTTGTCTTGCCGGAACCGGTCGGACCGCAGACGAAAAACAGGCCGTAGGGCTTCTCGATGCACTTGATCAGGTTCTCGTGATTGCGCGGCGACAAGCCAAGCTGGTCCAGCTTGATCGGCTCGCCGGCCGCCAGGATGCGCATCACCACATCCTCGACACCACCCGCGGTCGGGATGGTTGCGACGCGCAACTCGATGTCGAGCGGTCCGTATTTCTTGAACTTGATCTTGCCGTCCTGCGGCTTGCGCTTCTCCGAGATATCGAGGTCGCACATGATCTTCAGGCGCGTCACCAGGGCGGAGCGATAGGAAGCCGGCACTTCGATGTAATTGACCAGCGAACCGTCCTTGCGGAAGCGGACCATGGTCTTTTCCTTGCCCGGTCGCGGTTCGATGTGAATATCGGAAGCGCCCTGCTGGTAGGCCTCGACGATGATCCGGTTGACCAGGCGCACCAGTTCGTTGTCGGCGGCAGCCGATGCCTCGTCACCGGCTTCGGCCACTTCATCCGGCTCACCCATGCCGGAAAGCAGGTCATCGACCGTGCCCATTTCGGAAATGGCACCAAAAAACTGGTCGACCGTTGCACCGAACTCGCTGCGGGTAGTCACCCGGTAAACGATGCGTGCCTTGGGAAAAACGTTGTTCACCATGCGCGAACTGCGCAGGCTTTCCGGATCGGGCGTCATCACGACCACGCCTTCCGCCGTCTCTTCGAGCGGCAGCCAGGCATTGGCATCGACGTAATCGCGCTTGATGTTGCGCAGCAGATCGACCGGCTTGATGCGATCCGCGCGAAATGGCTCGTAGCCGACATCAAAATACTTGCCCAGCGCTGCCCCGATCGTCGCTGGCTTGACTTCGAATTCACGCATCAGAAGCTCTTCGAGATCAATGCCGCTGTGCCGGGCGCTGTGCAAGGCACCGTCCATTTCGCCGGCCGAGATCACGCCGTCGGCAATCAGGTGGTCATAGCGCGAACGCACGAC
The DNA here is from genome assembly GCF_020510525.1 of Quatrionicoccus australiensis. Classification (NCBI taxonomy): domain Bacteria; kingdom Pseudomonadati; phylum Pseudomonadota; class Betaproteobacteria; order Rhodocyclales; family Azonexaceae; genus Quatrionicoccus; species Quatrionicoccus australiensis. The sequence continues at coordinate 823,979 of NZ_CP075188.1, read as the reverse complement.
AAAGGCCGATTTCCGGCGCAGGGTGAAGGCGATGGCCAGGGTCTTGGCAAGATCGGCCGCCTCTTCTTCCTGAAATTCGGAAAACGGCTGATCCTGACGCTGGTTGATCAGTTGCAGAACCCCCAGCAACTCGTCGCTTGCATCGAGAATGGGCACCACCAGCATCTGCTTCGAGCGATAGCCGGTGCGCCGGTCGACCTCCTGCAGGAAGCGGATTTGCGGACTGATTCGCTGCAGTTCGGCTGTGTCATAAACATCGCGGATATTCACCGACCGACGATTCAGCGCAACATAGCCGGCAATGCTTTGCTCGGTCAGCGGCAGGCGAATGTCCTTGAAGGAATTGAGCCCGGTCTTGACCTTGGAAACGATGGTCTGGCGATCATCGCCCAGCGCGTAGATGGTCAGGCGGTCCGCATCGAACAGATCACAGATATCCTGCGACAACTCGAGCATGATCTGGTCGATATTGCTCGTCGCATGCACCCGGTTGGTCACGGCCTGCAATTTTTTCAGAAACAGCAGGCGGCTGGCGACATCAGTCATTTCTTCTCCAATTATCCAGTCGACCGGACAGACAAGCGTTGCGGCGAGACCGGGCAAGCTGGTTGGGCACCATTCAGCAGCATTTCAAAACTCGAAGACTTGATTGTTCTGCAGCATGCGCGGCTGATAATCGGCGAGACCGGCCTCGATCTCTGCCATGGTCAGTTCGATCTGCCCCGGTTTCAGGTGCGTGATGTGGATTTCACAGGCGCGCTCCAGGCTCTGCAACTCTGCCGCCAGCAGGCTCGGACAAAGATGCTGCGATCGCCGGGCCAGTCCTTCCTCCCGATTGGAGAAGGCGCATTCGATGATCAGGTATTTGAGCTTGTCTATCCGGTTGACCGCCCGCCAGAAGTCAGGACAGATGCCGGTATCGCCGGAGAAAACCAGGCTGCCGGCACCGGAGTCGAGGCAATAGCCGACTGCCGGCACCGTGTGTTCGACTGGCAAGGCAGTGATGCGACGACCATCGATACTCACGGTCTCGGCCAGTGCGATGCTCTGGTAGCGCATGACCGGATGCTCGGCATCCGGAATTTCGGTGAAGTCAGGCCAGATTGCCCAGTTGAAGATGTGCTTCTGCAGAACGGTCAACACGGCGGCAGAGGCATAAACGGTCAGCGGCTTCTCGCGCCGGTCGGCCACGGTATCGATCAGCAGCGGCAAGGCGGCAATGTGGTCGAGATGGCTGTGGGTCAGGAAAACATGGTCGATGGCGGCCAGTTCGGCGATCGACAGGTCTGCGGCACCGGTCCCGGCATCGATCAGGATGTCGTGATCGACGAGCAGCGAAGTTGTCCGCAGGTGCTGCCCGCCGATGCCACCGCTACAGCCAAGGACTCTGAGTTTCATCGCTATTTCACCTGGAAGACGGTTACCCCATCCCAACTTTCACCTGGCGGATGCGCCCGCAGATAGGCAATCCGCTCGATGTACAGTTCGTACAGACGGCATGCCGGAAAACGCTCACGCAAAATGCACAATTGCAGTTCGGCCTGATCCCAGTCCTGCGCCCGGTAACGGCTCAGCGCATGCTGCCACAAGGCCAGCTCATCGCGGCTGGCGGCCGGCAATTCGGCGCTCAGGCCAAGCGGCTCGTAAATCGCGACCGGTGCGTCCTTGCCCTTGACGCGTACCCGGTCAAGTTCGCGGAAGGTGATGTCATCGACCTGGCGCCGTGTTTCCTCACCGACCACGATGTCGACACCGTATTCCTTGGTGATGCCTTCGAGACGCGACGCGAGATTGACCGCATCGCCCATCACCGTATACGCCTTGCGGACCGGTGAGCCCATGTCGCCGACCGTCATTGTTCCGGTGTTGATCCCGATGCCGGCCTGCAGCGCCGGCCAGCCACGCGCCTTGAACGGTTCGGCAAGTTCGCGCAGGCGCTGCCGCATGCCCAGGGCGGTCAACACCGCGTGGCGGGCATTTTCCGGATCATTCACCGGCGCGCCCCAGAACGCCATGATGGCGTCGCCGATGTATTTATCGAGCGTGCCGCGCTGCTGCCGGATCACTTCGGTCATCGCCCCGAAATATTCATTCATCAGCCGCGCCAGTTCCTTCGGCTCCATCCCCTCGGACATGCTGGTAAAGCTGCGGATATCCGAGAAAAGCACGGTCAGTTCCTCGTTCTGCCCTTCCATGCTGTAACTCTCGGGGTTTTTCGCCATCTCGTCGACCAGTTCCGGCGGCACGTACTGCCCGAACAAGTCGGCAAATTGCCGCTTGGTCCGCGATTCGACGAAATAGCCCCAGGACATGTTGAGACCGTAGAGAAGCAGCACCGACAGCACGCCCGCCGCGAGCGGCATGACCAGATTCGCCGACGACCACAGGAGCATGTTGATGCCGAGCATGGCCGACAGCGTCGCCACGGCCAGCAGCGTTGCGCGGAAAGGCGAGAGCAAGGGCAGCAACATGACCAGCATGCCGCCGAACAGCAGCAACTGGATGACGTCGATGGCAAGGACGAAGCCCGGCTTGTCCTTGATGCTGCCTTCAAGCATGCCGGCGATCAGGTTGGCATGCACCTCGACTCCGGGAAAAGTCGCCCCCACCGGCGTCGACCGCAAATCCATCAGGCCCGGCGCCGTTGTCCCGACCAGCACGATGCGTCCGGCCAGCTGCTCGGCAGAAACCCGGCCGCGCAGCACGTCGACCGCCGAGATATAGGGAAAACTGCGCTCGTAGCCGCGATAGGGAATCAGCGCCGAAACATGCTCGTCGACCGGAATGCGCAACGAGCCACGCGGCGAATCGACCTCCAGCCATTCGATCGCCGATTCGGCATCGGGAAAGCCGGGGCGGAGTTCGCCATGGCCAAGCAAGGTACGCACGACGGCAAGGGACAGCGCCTCGTAATAGGCGCCCTGGTATTCGACGATCAGCGGGACACGCCGCGAATTGCCGTCGAAATCGACCAGCGGATTGAAATGCCCGGCACTGCTGGCCGCCGCCTGCAAGGCCGGCAGGTTGGCACCGTAACCGGACCATGAAACAAAGGGAATCCGCCGCCCGGCAAAGGTACCCGGCGCAAAGACCGGCGCCGGCAGGGCACCATTGCGCTGGGCGTTGTCCAGACTGGAAAAATAATAGCCCAGCACCACCGGTCGACCACGCAGGGTATCGGCAAACAGGCGGTCATAATCCAGCGTCGAGCGCAGATCCTGCAAGGCACGCTGATAGCTCGGCTCGTTTTTCAGCTGCTGGCGACCGATGTTCTCCAGCACCTTGAGCCCGGAACTCTCGTCCGGCTCGGCAAACACAACGTCGAAACCGATTACCGCAACCTTGTAGTCGTCGGTCAGGCGCCGCACCAGCTCGGCCAGCGTATTGCGCCCCCAGGGCCAGCGCCCGACTTCGGCCAGACTCTTCTCATCGACGTCGACGATGATGATGCGTTCATCGACCGTGCGCGGCATGGTCAACCGCAGGCGGACATCGTAGAGATAGGCATCGAGCGCCGAAACGAAGGGAATCTGCCAGGCACGCCCGGCATGACCGAGCAGTACCAGCATGCAGAGCGCGCCGAGCACGAAACGAACGAGATGTTTTTTCATGACAGCGGCGCGCCGGGCATCAGGTCTTCAGGAAAAATTCCATCTTGATGCCGGCGATCTCGATGACATCGTGATCCTTGAGCTGATAGGCCTGGGCGTCGAGGACCTCGCCATTGACGATGGGAAATTGCGTCCCTTCCACATGGGTGATGAAGAACCCGTTCGGCCGCTTGGCGATCACCGCCACCTGCAGCCCGGGCTTGCCGAGCGTGGTCAGGGTCTTGGTGAGTTCCAGCTCCTTGCCGATGTTGGCACCACTGAGCAATTGCACGGCAGCCGAGGCGACGGCAACGCCAGCCACATTGCTGCGCGTTCCGATATTGCTGCGCGTGGCGCTCTCGACCAGTTGCATGTCCTCCGGACGCAGCGGCGTGGCACGCGGCGCGGCAGCCTTTTCATGCTCGTCGATGGTGGCCGCGGCATCGCTGAGATCGGCCATGTACTTGAGCTTGTACTTGCCCAGTTCGACGACATCGTTGTTGCGCAGGAAGTGCTTCTTGATCGGCTGGCCATTGACCAGCGTCCCGTTGGTACTGTTCATGTCCTCAAGAAAGGAGTCATTGAGGATGGTGACAATCGCCGCGTGCTCGCCGGAGATGGCGAGATTGTCGATCTGGATGTCGTTGTGCGGCTTGCGACCGATGGTCAGGCGCTCCTTGTCGAGCTGAATTTCCTTCAGTACCAGACCGTCCATTGAAAGGATCATTTTTGCCATGTTGCCAGCCTCATCTCATTTGAACCGGGCCAGCAGCTTTTGCCACCAGCCTCGCGGTACGGCAAAACTGCTGTGCACCCGTACCAGAATTACCGAAATATTATCCCGCCCGCCATTGCCGTTGGCCAGCTCGATCAGCTCCTCGGCCGCCAGCGACAAATCGCCACCCAGCGCCAGCAGGACATTGGCGATTTCCTCATCGTCGATCATGTCATTCAGACCATCCGAACAGATCAGGAAAAGATCCCCCGGTGCCACAGCATGTACGTGGATTTCCGTTTCGACAAAGGGATCGACCCCAAGCGCCCGGGTCAGCAGGTTTTTGTTGTGCGAATGGCGCGCCTCTTCTGCGCTAATCATGCCACCATCAAGCTGTTCCTGTAAGAGGGAATGATCCCGCGTCAACTGTTCGAAACGGCCGTTGCGCAAGCGATACAGCCGGGAGTCGCCAAGATGGGCAACGATCACGCGGTTATCGTAAAAATGCGCCGCAACCACCGTCGTTCCCATGCCCGCATATTGCGGCTGACTCTCGGAGGCGTTGAACACGGCGACATTGACGGCCGAAACTTCGTCCAGCAGGCGCTGCTGCAGAAACTCAGGGGTCATGACCTCACCGTCAGGCACGGCAGGCGGACTCAGAAACTGGGTCAGATTGCTGGCCAGCAAGGTGGTGGTCATGCCGCTCGCCACTTCGCCGGCGTTGTATCCCCCCATGCCGTCAGCCAGGATAGCCAGTCCGAGGCTGGCATCGGCAAACACCGCATCCTCATTATGCGAACGGACCATACCCGGATCGGTGCGGGTAACCATTTCCAGCGCGTCGGCAAGCCTCATGGGCTGCACTCCAGACGGTTTTTTTTCAAGAGACGTGACTTTCTGGCGGATTCAGGCAGGCACGCAGGGCTGCAGCCATTTCCGCCCCCTGCTGGTAACGCTGCCCGGGGTTCTTGCTGAGCGCCGTGGTGATGACTGCCACAATACCAGCAGGCAAGTCAGGTTTGATACTCAAAATGTCCGTGGGCGACTCGTTGGTGATCCGGAACATCAGTTGTGCCATGGATTCGCCGCTAAACGGCAGTTGACCGCTGCACATCTGATAAAGCATGACGCCGAGCGAAAAAAGGTCGGAACGGCCGTCGATCTTCTTGCCGGTCAGTTGTTCGGGGGACATGTAGGAGGGCGTGCCCAGCACCATGCCGGTCCGTGTCCGCGACGAGTCGGTGATCCGGGCGATGCCGAAATCGGTGACCTTGAGCAGGTCGCTGCCCGGTTCATACATGATGTTGGCGGGCTTGATGTCGCGATGCACGACATGGTTGCGGTGCGCGTAATCCAGCGCATCGGCAACGCGGGCAACAATCGACACCACCTCGGGCAGCGGCAGCAGTCCGGCCGGCTTGGTCTGCGGCACGAGATCGCGCCCGTTCAGGAATTCCATGGCGATGTAGGCCAGGTCGTGCTCTTCGCCGGCATCGTAGATGGTCACGATATTGGGGTGATTGAGACGCCCGGCCGTTTCTGCCTCGCGGAAGAAGCGCTGTTTGACCTCGTCCAGCTCGTCGGCGTCGAACTCCTGCGCCAGCGCCATGGTCTTGATCGCGACGACACGATTGATCTTCGGATCGCGCCCCTGATAGACCACGCCCATCGCGCCCTTGCCGAGTTCCTTCTCGATCTTGTAGCGTCCCAGCATGGCCTGCTCGACGCCCATCACCAGCGTCCCGTTAGCCGTCTTGCCGTTCGCACCGGCAAGAAGCACGGTTTCCGACATCTGTTTGGCGCGCTGCAGGCGTTGTGTCACGTCGCGGAACTGCGGATCGAAGTCTGCAACATAGCGGAATACTGCCTCGGCCTTGTTGAACTGCCGCTTGCGCTCGTAGTCGAGCGCCAGGTTGTACATGTTTTCCAGCAGGCCGGCGTCCATCGGACACTTGCGGAACTTGTCGAAGGCCATGTCGAGCTGGCCCTGTCCCTGAAAAGCCAGCGCCAGCATGCGGTTCGACTCGGCAGAATCGAGCTCCGACTTCTCCTTGCTGCGCTCGGTGACCAAATAGCGCTTGGTGGTCAGCAGCAGATGGCCGACCAGCAACAAACTGGCCGCGCCCATCAATTGCACCCAGATCCCGGCACCCAGCATCAGCCCGAAGTGACTGCCGAGCAACACGGAAAGACAAAACAGTGTCAGCAAGCCGCCAGCCGCCGCCGAGAGGCGGGGCAACAGCAGGATCAGATAAAGCCCGACCACCACCTTCGCCGCCAGACTGGCCCATTCAGCCCAGGCCGGCGTCAGGAAAAAATGCTCCTGCAGAATGCTCGAAACGGCATGCGCCAGCGTCAGCACCGGCGCCATGGTTGGTGAAACCGGCGTCACCTGCGCCGAGCCGACACCGGCGGCCGTCGCACCAATCAGGACGATCTTGCCGGCATACTTGCTGGCCGGAATCTTGCCGGACAGGACATCGTAGAAAGAATCGACCGGAAATACCGGTCGACCGTCCCGATCCTTGTAAAAATAGGTATGCATCGCCGTCGACCGGTCGGTCGGAATGTTCAGCTTGCCGAGCCGGACTTCGCGCCCGAGTTGCACCTTGATGTCGGCCGGCCCGAGATTGAGGCTGCGCGCGGCGATCACCAGCGACAGTGCCGGGTAGAACTGATCGAAATACTGCACGACCAGGGCTTCCGTCCGGATCCCGCCATCGACATCGGGCAGCGCGTTGAGATGACCAAGCGCCTGCGCCTTGCTGCCCAGCAGCTCGATCGGCATTTGCACCTGCGACGCCGGCAAGGCAATGCCGCCGCCATCAGTCACCTGCACCAGACGATTGGCCTGGATGAAATCCGGCAAGGGTTTGTCCGGCCGCCCCGGCGCCTCTTCCAGCCTGAATAGCAGCGGCAACAGCACATTACCGGCATTGGCATAACTGCTCGCCAGGCGGGCATCGGTGTTGAGCGCCGCCTCGGCCTCGCGGAGTACGGCCGAAATTTTTTCCAGCTCAGGCGATAACGCGGCATTTTCACCCTTGCTCTGCTCCAGCATGTCGATCAGGCGGGTAACGTAGCCATAGCCGGCATCAAGCTGCGGCTCGGAGAAGAAAATGGTGTTGGCAACCAGCTTGACCTGCGCACCGGCCAGCAGATCGGTCAGACGCGCATGCAGGTCGCGCGACCATGGCCAGCGGCCGAGGTTGGCAATACTCTGGTCATCGATGGCAATCACGGCTATGCGATCGGAAGCCGTCTTGCCCGACGCCTGCACCGCCAGATCGTAGGCCTTGCGCTCCAGACTCTGCAACAGATCCCCGGTACCGGCGAACAGCATCACCAGGGTGACCAGCACCCCGAGAAACCAGTCCGCCTTCCAGAACGCGGCTTTCGCCATCCCCCAACCCTTTCAAAGCACCGATGGCATATTGCCCGGGCATCTTTTTACGCCAGGCAAGGCTGGCGGTCAAACCTTAACGCAAGGGAATCTCCACCCCCAGCCCTTGCGCCTCGGCCGCGGCCAGCACGCGCAACGCCACCGCCAGATCCTGGATGGCCATGCCTTGCGACTCGAAAACCGTAATCTGGCCGGCGTCCGTACGGCCGGGATGCCGACCGATGATCACATCGCCCAGCTCGACCATCTGCCGCGGATGCAAACGCCCCTTTTCGAGCAGCGGCAGCAAGTCTCCCGCTTCCGCCAAAGCCGTCGGCACGGCATCGACCGTAATCAGGTCACAACGCTTCAAGGCGGCTTCCGACAACTCCTGGCGAATCAGCGCATTCGAACCGGCCGCGTTGATATGCGTCCCCGGCTCCAGCCATTCGGCTTCAAACAGCGGTTGCGCTGCGGTGGTTACGGTTCCGAGCAAGTCACTGCCGCGCACAAGTTCTTCGGCGCTGGCCGCCGGTTCAACCGCAACGCCGGTTGCCTCGCTCATGCGCTGGCAAAAAGCCTGCAATTTATCGGCCTTGCGGCTGAACACCTTGACCCGCTCCAGCGGCAAGGCCGCGCAGATGGCGCGAACATGCCCTTCTGCCTGCCAGCCGGCACCGAACACGCCGGCCACCGTCGAATCCGGCCGCGCCAGCCAGCGCGCAGCCAGGCCACTGGTCGCCCCGGTCCGGATCATGCCCAGATAGTCGGCCTCGATCACCGCCCGCAATTGACCGCTGGCCGCATCGAACAGGTGCACCAGAAAGCGGTTGCCACTGCGATTGCTGGTATAGGCCTTGTAACCAAGCACGCCCTGGGCCGGCAAGGCACCCTGCAGGATGTGCAGTACCGTTTGCGGCAGGCGCGAGCGGGCACGCGGCGTATCCAGGGCCTGGCCGAGCGCCAGGTCACGATGCGCCGACTCGACCCCCTCCAGGGCCATCTCGACGGTCAACAGCTTTTTTACATCATTTTCCGAGAGAAACAGGGCCATGCCGAACTCCTACCATTCCCAAAATCATTGCATCAAACGATGGTGACATCCTGACGCGCCAGAATCCGCTGCTCAAGCCAACGCCCAAGCACCACGACCAGAAGCGCCCCCACTGCGCCGGCCACCTTCGCGGACCAAAGCGGCAGCGGCGGCAGCAAATCAAGAACACCGGGATCGGTAAATATCATCTGACCGGCGACGTAGCCGAGCAGGGCAGCGCCGAACAACACGATGGACGGGAAGCGCTCCATCCAGTGCAGGATCAACTGGCTCGACCAGACGATGAGCGGAATGCTGACCGCCAGACCGAAGAGCAGCAAGGCCAGACTGCCGTGGGCGGCGCCGGCAACGGCAATCACGTTATCGAGGCTCATGACGAAATCGGCGACGACGATCGTCTTGACCGCGCCCCACAAATGCGAGGATGGCTTGATGTCGTGCCCTTCTTCGTCCTCCGGCAGCATCAGCTTGACGGCAATCCAGATCAGTAAGAGACCGCCGCCCAGCTTCAGCCAGGGCAGGTTCATCACCAGCGCCGCAAAGACGGTGAGCACGACGCGCAGGCTGACGGCACCAGCCACGCCCCAGAAAATGCCGGTGCGCCGTTGCTCGGGCGCCAGATTGCGACAGGCAAGCGCAATCACCACGGCGTTGTCGCCGGAAAGCACGATATCGATCAGAATGATCTGACCGACGGCAATCCAGAATGCAGCTGAGAGAAAATCAAGTTCCATAAACCATCAGACGTAAAAAAAGCGGACACAAGGCCCGCCTTTTTGGTTGAGCTAGGCTCGAATTTTACAGCATAGCCTTCAACAGCTTGGCCATTTCGGACGGGTTCTTGGTGACCTTGAAGCCGCACTCTTCCATGATGGCAAGCTTGGCATCAGCCGTGTCAGCACCACCGGAAATGAGGGCGCCAGCATGGCCCATGCGCTTGCCGGCCGGCGCGGTAACACCGGCGATGAAGCCAACCACCGGCTTCTTCATGTTTTCCTTGCACCACATGGCAGCTTCGGCTTCGTCCGGACCACCGATTTCGCCGATCATGATGACAGCGTCGGTATCCGGATCGTCGTTGAAAGCCTTCATGACGTCGATGTGCTTCAGACCGTTGATCGGGTCACCACCAATACCGACGGCAGACGACTGGCCCAGACCGATTTCGGTCAGTTGGCCAACGGCTTCGTAGGTCAGGGTGCCGGAGCGCGAAACCACGCCGATGCGACCCTTGCGGTGGATGTGACCCGGCATGATGCCGATCTTCACTTCTTCCGGGGTGATCAGGCCAGGGCAGTTCGGGCCGAGCAGCAGGGTCTTCTTGCCGCCAGCGGCTTCCTTGGCCTTCATCTTGTTGCGCAGGATCAGCATGTCGCGGACCGGGATGCCTTCGGTGATGCAGATGGCCAGATCGAGGTCGGCTTCAACAGCTTCCCAGATCGCAGCAGCAGCACCCGGGGGCGGCACGTAGATCACGGAAACGGTGGCGCCGGTTTCGGCGGCAGCTTCCTTGACCGAAGCGTAGATAGGAATGTTGAAGATGGACTCGCCGGCCTTCTTCGGATTCACGCCGGCAACAAAGCATTCCTTGCCGTTTGCGTATTCCTGGCACTTTTCCGTATGGAACTGACCGGTCTTGCCGGTGATGCCCTGGGTAATGATACGGGTGTTCTTATTGATGAAGATGGACATTCAATAGCTCCTTACTTGACCGCAGCGACGATCTTGGTGGCGGCTTCGGCCATGGAATCGGCAGAAATGATAGGCAGACCGGAATCCTTGAGGATCTGCTTGCCCATGTCTTCGTTGGTGCCCTTCATGCGGACGACCAGCGGCACGGACAGATTGACTTCCTTGGCAGCGGCAACAACGCCGGCAGCAATGGTGTCGCACTTCATGATGCCACCGAAGATATTGACCAGGATGCCCTTGACCTTGGTGTTCTTGAGCATGATCTTGAAGGCTTCGGTCACCTTTTCGGTCGTGGCACCGCCACCGACGTCGAGGAAGTTGGCCGGCTCGGCGCCGAACAGCTTGATGGTGTCCATCGTGGCCATGGCCAGACCGGCACCGTTCACCAGACAGCCGATATTGCCGTCGAGGGAGATGTAGGCCAGATCGAACTTGGAAGCTTCGATTTCGTCGGCATCTTCTTCGTCCAGGTCGCGCATGGCGACGATTTCCGGCTGGCGATACAGGGCGTTGGAGTCGAAGTTGAACTTGGCGTCAATTGCCTTGACGGTGCCGTCGCCTTCGTGGATCAGCGGATTGATTTCGGCCAGCGAAGCATCGGTTTCCATGTAGCAGGTGTAGAGCTTCTTCAGCGTGTCGATACACTGCGGAATGGAGGCTTCCAGCATGCCCATGCCCTTGGCCAGTTCCAGGCCCTGCTCGTCGGTCAGGCCGACCAGCGGATTGACGAAGACCTTGACGATCTTTTCCGGGGTATTGTGGGCAACTTCTTCGATGTCCATGCCGCCTTCGTAGGAGGCCATGATGGCGACGGACTGCGTGGCGCGATCGGTCAGCGCTGCAACGTAGTACTCGTGCTGGATGTCAGCGCCTTCTTCGATCAGCAGGTGACGAACCTTCTGGCCTTCCGGACCGGTCTGGTGCGTGACCAACTGCATGCCGAGGATCTGGCTGGCGTATTCGCGCACTTTTTCCAGGGAGGTTGCGACCTTGACGCCGCCGCCCTTGCCACGGCCACCGGCGTGAATCTGGGCTTTGACGACCCAAACCTTGCCGCCCAGGGTTTCTGCTGCCTTGACCGCGTCATCGACGGTCGTGCAGTGAATCCCGCGCGGAACCGTAACGCCGAATTTTTTCAGGAGTTGTTTGCCCTGATATTCGTGAATTTTCATGCGCTTTCCTTGCGTTTAGTTGAGTTGCGAGCAATGAGCAGTGGCCGAGTTTCCCCCTGACCCCGCCCGGTTATACCGTCTTGGACCCAAAATATTACCACATACGGCAAAAATCATTGCGCGCCAAAATTCATAATTACGGCGCCGATTCCGTGCCTCGAACCGCCTGCCACAACAACGGTCCGAGCAAGGCCGCTGCACATACCAGACTGGCCACCGAGCCGAGCCAGAATCCGTCGATGCCAAGCGGGGACTGAGCGCGATAACACAGCCACCAACCGCCCCACAGGCCGACGCCCCAGAAACAGAAGGTCTGGATCAGCATCGGTACGAAAGTCACCCGGTAGGCGCGCAGAACATGGCCGGCAACCGTCTGCAGGGCATCAAAAAACTGATAGAGCGCGATGTAGGCAACCAGGCTCATCGCCACCGCCCGGACACCAGGATCATCCGTGTAGGCCGCCACCAGCGGCACAGCCGCAAGCCAGAGCAGCACACCAAGCAGAGTCGACAAGCCGGCGGCCAGTAGCAGACCGGCACCGATCACGGCGTGCGCCCGCGGCCAGTCACGCGCGCCGACCGCCTGCCCGACCGCGGACAGCGTCGCAATCGCCAGCGACAGGGGAAGCATGTAACAAAGCGCGGCCAGATTGGCGACGATACGATGACCGGCCACCACCTCCGCCCCCAGAGGCGCGACAAACAGGGCAATCAGCGTAAACGCCGTGATCTCCACCAGATTGGAAAAACCCATCGGCAGACCAAGGCGCAGCAATTCCCGCCATGTTTTCCCGTCCGGCATTTTCCAGTCGGAGAACGGGCGGTAACGCGCCCCCAGCGGCCCGTAGGCGAGATATGCGGCGGCTGCCAGACAGGCCACCCAGGCAATCACGATATTGGACAAGGCGCAACCGGCAACCCCCTGCGCCCCACCCAGCCAGCCCTGCATGGCAAACCCCCAAGCCAGGATGGCGTGCAGGGGCAAGGCGGCCAGCCCGATCACCATCAGCACCCGCGGCCGGCCCAATGCATTGCAGAAGGCATAGAAAGTTCGATAGCAAAGCGAAGCCGGCAGACTCCAGGCAAGCAGGGCAAGATACAACCTGACCTTGCTTTCGACCGCCGCCTCCATCCCGGCCATGCCGAGTACCACACCGGGATGGGTCAGAAAAAGCACACCCGGCACACTCAGCAGCAAGGCCAGCCAGAATCCCTGCTGCAGAACGCCGGCGACCTCCCCGTCGCGCCGTGCGCCGTGCAGGTGGGCAACCAGCGGCGCCACCGCCTGCAGGATGCCGACCAGCGCGAACACCACTGAAATATGGATACCGCCACCAATGGCCACTGCCGCCAGATCGAGCGGACTGACATGACCGAGCACGACGGTATCGACCACCATCATGCCAATGGAGGAAAGCTGGGCGATCAGGATCGGGAAGGCATGGGCAAGAAGCCCGCGGGCGGCGGCGAGAAGCATGGTGGGAATTGTCGCATGCGACATTTGCCGGCCAGCGGTCGACCGGCAAAAACATGCCGAATTGATCTGGCTCAAGCGCTGTTTCCGGCCGGCAAACGAAAATTCGGGGCTGAGGAGGAGTTACATAATGAATAAAGGCCTGCACGCCATAGAAACCGCCAGCCGCGACGAGATCGTGGCACTCCAGACAGAACGTCTCAAATGGACACTGCAGCACGCCTACGCCAATGTGCCGCACTACAAGGCAAAGTTCGATGCCGCCGGCGTCCATCCGGATGATTTCCAACAGTTGTCCGACATCGCCAGATTTCCGTTCACCACCAAACAGGACCTGCGCGACAACTACCCCTACGGGATGTTTGCCGTGCCGCGCCAGGACGTCGTGCGCATCCATGCCTCGAGCGGCACGACCGGCAAGCCGACCGTCGTCGGTTATACGCAGAAGGACATCGACACCTGGGCTGACTTGATCGCCCGTTCGATCTACGCTTCCGGCGGGCGCAGGGGCGACATCGTGCATGTCGCCTACGGCTACGGCCTGTTCACCGGCGGCCTGGGCGCCCACTACGGCGCCGAAAAGCTCGGCTGCACGGTGATCCCGATGTCGGGCGGGCAGACCGAAAAGCAGGTGCAGCTGATCTGCGATTTCAAGCCGAACATCATCATGGTGACGCCGTCCTACATGCTCAATATCGCCGACGAGTTCCGCCGCCAGGGCATCGATCCGCGCAGCACCGAACTGCGTATCGGCATCCACGGCGCCGAACCGTGGACCGACGCCATGCGCGGCGAAATCGAAAAGGCCTTCGATATCGACGCGATCGACATTTACGGCCTGTCCGAAGTCATCGGTCCGGGCGTCGCCAACGAGTGCGCCGAGACCAAGGATGGCCCGGTGATCTGGGAAGACCACTTCTACGCCGAAATCATCGACCCGCTGACCGGCGAAGTCCTGCCCGATGGCAGCGAAGGCGAACTGGTGTTCACTTCGCTGACCAAGGAAGCGATGCCGGTCATCCGCTATCGCACCCGCGACCTGACCCGCCTGCTGCCGCCAACCGCCCGCTCGATGCGCCGCATCGGCAAGATCACCGGCCGTTCGGACGACATGCTGATCATCCGCGGCGTCAATGTCTTCCCGTCGCAGATCGAGGAGCTGATCCTCAAACAGCCCAAGCTGTCGCCGCACTACGTGCTGGAAGTCACCCGCGATGGCCACCTCGACTCGATGAAGGTGAATGTCGAACTGAAGCCGGAATTCGAGTTTGCCAGCGGCCCGGAAAAGGAATTCGTGGCGCACGACCTGCAGCATCACATCAAGTCCTACATCGGCATTTCCGCCAAGATCGACGTGGTCGAGATTGGCGGCATCGAGCGCTCGGTCGGCAAGGCCAGGCGCGTCATCGACAAGCGGCCGAAATAGGCGGCAAGCTGAAAAACGGCGGCAGATGGCCGCCGTTTTCCATTTCACTCAGACGATGCGCGCCTGCAGGCTCGCCACGCCATCAACGCCAGCCGCCAGCACATCGCCCGGCAACAAGGGGCCAACGCCAGCCGGCGTACCGGTATAGATCAGGTCGCCGGCCGCCAGACACACCGACTGCGACAGATTGGCAATGATGTCCGCCACCTTCCACATCATCGAGGCCAGGTCGCCGTCCTGCCGGACTTGCCCGTTGACCGTCAGCCAGATCCGCCCACTGTCGGGATGGCCGCACTGCGCAACCGGCTGGATCACGCTGATCACCGCCGACTGGTCGAAACCCTTGCCCATGTCCCAGGGATGGCCTTTCTCCTTGGCGCGCGCCTGCAGATCGCGGCGGGTCAGATCAAGGCCGACGGCGTAGCCGAAAATCAGCTCTTTTGCCGCGTCGACCGCTAGGTTGGCCCCACCGGCACGCAATGCGACAACCAGTTCGACCTCGTGGTGCAGATTGGCGGTTTGCGGCGGATAGGCCACTGCCAGTTCACCGTCACCACCGACAAGCGCATCACCCGGCTTCATGAAAAAGAACGGCGGCTCGCGCCCGTCGGCCTGATCGATCGCGCCCATTTCGCGCGCATGCTCGGCGTAATTGCGCCCGACACAAAACACGCGGCGCACCGGAAACAACTGATCACTACCCGCAACCGGCAAAGCCGAATTGGCGACCGGAGGAAAGACAAATGGCATAAAAATTCACCCTGAACGAAAAAGCAGCTGAGAAGTGTGCAATATTTCACCCTTCTGTCGCCAGTACAATGCCGGAATGGAATCAACGAGAACAAAAGGCCGCCCGGCTCAAGCCAAGCGAGCCCGCCCGCCCCTGATACGCGGCATCATGCTCGCCAGCACCTTGCTGAGCGGCACGGCCGGCGCCGCCGGCCTGGGCGAGATCAACCTGCACTCGCGTATTGGCGAAGAATTGCTGGCGGAAATTCCGCTCACCGGCAACGCCAGGGACATCAACGATGCCGCCTGTTTCACGCTGACCGCCATTCCCGGTGCCGACCTGCCGGTCATCACCAATGCCCGCATTCGCCTGGTGCAGAACAGGAATGGCACACACCTGCTGCTCATCGGCAGCAAGCCGCTCGCCGAACCGGTCTTCAGCATCAACCTGAGAGCCGGTTGCGGCATTGATTTGCAGCGCACTTATGTCCTGATGCCGGAAGCACCGCTACCGGGAGCGATGTTGGTCGACAACGCCCCCCGCCTCAGCGCACCGCCGCCAGCATTCACACCGGCCCGGCCGCCCGCCGGCAAGACAAACCCGCCGCCCAGCCCGGGCAAACAGGCCAAAGCCGGCGCCCCCGGCAAGTCGCCGGAACGACGCCTTGCCACCAATTCGACACCGCCCCGAGCCCAGGCAATCCGCGAAAGTGCGCCGCGCGCCACCGCAGCCACGCCGAGTACGGGCGACCGCCTGGTGCTGAGCGCGGCACCGGTCGACTTCGGTACAACCGACAATCCGCCGGCGGCCGGCAACCCCGGCTCCGAACTGGAACAACGCGTACTCAGGATGGAAACTTCGCTGAGCACGCTCAACCAGGAAATGGATGCCCTGCATACTTCGCTGACCCTGAGCACCGAAATGCTCGCCGCCAAGCATGAGCTGCAACTGGCGCAAAGCCTGCAGCAGCCGGCCATCACGAGCAGCGCACCGGCCCCGGTGGCGGCCCGCAAGGGATCCGGCAACAACTGGCTGCAACTCCTGCTCAGCACGCTGGTCGGCGGTCTGGTCGCCGCCGGGGCGGCGCATTTCGTCAGCCGCCGGCAGACGGCACGGGCTGCCCGCTAGACCGGATTGTCGATATCGACGAAACGGCAGTCGAGAGCGAACTTTTCGCTCAGATGCGCCGCCAGTGCCTGCACCCCGAAACGCTCGGTCGCATGGTGGCCGCAAGCCAGATAGGCGACGCCGCTTTCCCTCGCCAGATGCACAGTCTGCTCGGAAATCTCGCCGGAAACATAGGCATCGACACCCTGCGCAATCGCCTGCTCGAAATAGCCCTGCGCACCGCCTGAACACCAGGCAATCCGCCGAATCGGCCGCGCCGGGTCGCCGATCAGCAAGGGCTGACGACCCAGCAGGTTTTCCAGCTTGACGGCCAGCGCGCCGGCATTGTCCGTAGCGGTCGACTGCCCCAGCCAGGCAATTTCCTGCTCGCCGAAGCGCCCCTCCGGCTGCCAGCCCATGCGACTCGCCAGTTGGGCGTTATTGCCGAGCAGCGGATGGGCATCGAGCGGCAGATGGTAGGCCAGCAGATTGATGTCGTGATTGAGCAAGGTCCCCAGCCGGCGTTTGCGTATGCCGGTGATACGCCCATCCTCGCCTTTCCAGAAATAGCCGTGGTGCACCAAAATGGCATCGGCAGCGCAGTCGACCGCTGCATCGAGCAGCGCCTGACTGGCCGTCACCCCGGCCACAATACGCCGGACCAGCGGGCGTCCTTCCACTTGCAGGCCATTTGGGCAATAATCCCGGAACTTGGCGGGCTCAAGCAATCCATCCAGATATTCCACCAGCGCTTCACATTTCACGATACGGTCTTTCATGCAGAGGTTGTGGCTGATTTTTGCACAAACGGTGACTGTTGCGGTCGCCATTCTGTTCGTCGTCACCACCCTGAAACCCGAGTGGCTGCCCCATCGCGGCGGCGTCGTCGCCCTCCAGGAAGCGCCCGCCATTGCCGGCGAAGAAGCGCGCACCCCGGGTTCCTACCGTGATGCCGCGCGCTCGGCCCTGCCCTCCGTCGTGCATATCTACACGACACAGGAAATCAAGGCACAACGCCATCCGCTATTCGACGACCCGATCTTCCGCCACTTCTTCGGCGACCGCCCGGAAGGCCAGCCGCAACGCAACTCCGGTCTTGGCTCGGGCGTCATCGTCAGTGCCAATGGCTATGTCCTGACTAATTACCACGTCATCGAAGCGGCTGACGACATCCAGGTTTCACTGAACGACGGGCGCACGCTCAAGGCCAAGGTCATCGGCAGCGACCCCGAGTCCGACCTCGCCATCCTGCAGATCAAGGCCGACAAGCTGCCGGCCATCACCTTCGGCCAGATGGACAACCTGCGCGTCGGCGATGTCGTGCTCGCCATCGGCAATCCCTTCGGTGTGGGCCAGACGGTGACCATGGGCATCGTCTCGGCGCTCGGCCGCTCGCACCTTGGCATCAACACCTTCGAGAACTTCATCCAGACCGATGCGGCAATCAACCCCGGCAATTCGGGCGGTGCCCTGGTCGATATCTACGGCAACCTGGTCGGCATCAACACGGCAATCTACTCGCGCACCGGCGGTTCGCTCGGCATCGGCTTCGCCATCCCGGTGTCCAGCATCAAGAGCATCATGGAACAGATCATCCAGAACGGCGGCGTGACGCGCGGCTGGATCGGCGTCGAAGCCCAGGAAATCACCGCCGAACTCGCCGAATCCTTTGGCCTGCCCGACACCGAAGGCGCACTGATCGCCGGCGTCGTACGCAGCAGCCCGGCCGACAGCGCCGGTATCCGCCCCGGCGACGTCCTGCTCGCAGTCGCCGGCAAACCGGTCAAGGATCCGCAGGTCATGCTCGACCTGATCGCCGCGCTCAAACCGGACGAGCGCACGCCCTTCCGCCTGCGTCGCGACAAGAACATTCTCGAAGTCCAGGTCAAGATCGGCAAACGCCCGGCCATGCGTGCTTCCCAGGAGTAAGCCATGTGCCAGCTGCTGGGCATGAATGCCAACGTCCCGACCGACATCTGTTTTTCGTTTACCGGCTTCCAGGCCCGCGGCGGCGCCACCGACGTGCATTCCGACGGCTGGGGCATCGCCTTTTTTGAAGGCCGGGGCACGCGGCTGTTTCTCGACCCGAATCCCTCCTGCACCTCACCGGTGGCCGAACTGGTTCGCCAGTATCCGATCAAGTCGACGAACGTCATCGCCCATATCCGCAAGGCCACCCAGGGGGCCATCGGCCTCGAGAACACGCATCCGTTCCGGCGTGAACTGTGGGGGCAATACTGGATCTTTGCCCATAACGGCAATCTGCTGGATTTCGCGCCCGAACTGGATGGCAACTTTCTCCCGGTCGGCCTGACCGACAGCGAGCGCGCCTTCTGCTGGCTGCTACAGCAATTGCGCCAGCGCTTCGGCAGCCATTGCCCGGCGCATGCCGAATTGTTTGCGGCCTTGCACGCACTGACTCTTGAGCTTGCCCGCCACGGCGAGTTCAATTTCCTGCTCTCGAACGGCGACTGGCTGTTTGCGCACGCTTCGACCCGGCTCAGCTACATCGTGCGCCAGGCGCCCTTCGCTGAAGCCCATCTGAACGATCAGGACGTGACGGTCGACTTCCGCGCCCTGACCAATTTCCACGACCGGGTCGCCGTCATCGCCACGCAGCCGCTGACCGACAACGAGCGCTGGCAGGAAATGCCGCCCGGCACCCTGTGGTGGTTGCCGAGGGCGATGTCGTGGAAAGGCGGGAAACCATGCCCGGCCCCGTCAAGAAGGCCGGCTGACTACTTTTCCAGGTTGCGGAAAGCGGCTTCGGCGGCATCCATTTCGGCCTCGGCGGCAGCGTCGACCGCTACCGGGTTCGGCTTCGAAACCAGATGCGAGGCAAGAATGCCCAACTCGTAGAGCAGGCACATCGGAATCGCCAGAGCCAGTTGCGACACTACGTCGGGCGGCGTCACCACGGCAGCGACGACAAATGCACCGACGATGAAGTAGGAGCGCCATTCCTTGAGCTTCTCAACCGTCACCACGCCGAGCTTGACCAGCACGACGAGCGCCACCGGCACTTCGAAAGCCAGGCCGAAGGCGAGGAACATGGTCATCACGAAAGACAGGTAGGCTTCGATATCCGGCGCCGGCGTGATGCTCTTCGGGGCGAAACCGGCAATGAAATGAAAAACCTGGCCAAACACGAAGTAGTAGCAGAAGGCCATGCCGAGCATGAACAGGAAGGTGCTGGAAATGATCAGCGGAATGCCCAGGCGTTTTTCATGGTCGTACAGACCGGGCGCGATGAAGGCCCAGGCCTGGTAGAGGATGAACGGCAGGGCAAGCACGAAGGCGACCATGGCAGTCACCTTGAGCGGCACCATGAACGGCGTGATGACGCCGATCGCAACCATCTTGGTTCCTTCCGGCAGGGCACTCGTCAGCGGCGCCGCCAGGAAATCGTAGATATCGCCGGGACCGGGATAGAAACAAAGGACGCCAAGCACCACGGCGACGGCGATCAGGCTGCGCAGCAGGCGATCGCGCAACTCGACCAGATGCGAAATGAAAGACTCTTCCGGGCTATCGCTCATGCTGCGGTTTTTTCCGGCGGGGTAACGACAGGCGGGGTGGCAACAGGCGACTCTTGCACGGCAGCCTGGGCAGTAGCCTCAAGCTCGGCAACCGCCGACTGAGCCTCCTGGAACGGCGAGGTCAGTGTGCTCTGGGCCGCGTCAAACTCGCTGCGCACCGAGCTTTCCAGCGTACGGGCCGACTCGGCAACCTGCGACTGCAGCTTTTTCAGCTCGTCGAGCTGCATCTCGCGGCTGATGTCGGATTTGACATCATTGACGTAGCGCTGCGCCCGCCCGAGCAAAAGGCCGAGCGTACGCGCCACCTTGGGCAGGCGCTCGGGACCGATGACGACCAGCGCCACGATGGCGATGACGATGAGTTCAGAAAAGCCGATATCGAACATAGATTCCTGGGATCGAGGATTCAGGATCGCGGATCGAGCAACATATTCACTCGATCCTCAATCCTGACAACTGGCTCCTAGCCCTTGGTCTTTTCCTTGACTTCGACGTCGATGGTCTGGCCGCTGACCTGCTGCGTCGCCTGCTCTTCAGCCGGCTTGTTGTCAGCGGTAGCTTCCTTCATGCCATCCTTGAAGCCCTTGACGGCGCCACCGAGATCCTGACCGACGTTACGCAATTTCTTGGTACCGAAAACCAGCATGACGATGACCAGAACGATCAACCAGTGCCAAATGGAAAAACTGCCCATGACTTTCTCCTAGATACGTTTCAGCATCGGACCGACCGGGTCCGGACCGCCGACGATATGTGCGTGCAGATGCGGCACTTCCTGCTGCCCCACACGACCGGTGTTGATGATGACACGGAAGCCATCCGGGCTTCCTTGGGCGACGGCAATTTCGTTGGCCTTGGCGAGAATCTTGCCAAGCACCAGCGTATCCTCGGGCGTGGCCGTGGCCAGCGAGGTGATGTGCTTTTTCGGGATGACCAGCACGTGGACCGGTCGGGCCGGATTGATGTCGTTGAAGGCGAGGATGTCTTCGTCCTCGAACACCTTCTTCGCCGGAATCTGGCCCGCCACGATCTTGCAGAAGATGCAGTCGCTCACTTGGCGCCCCGTGCCGCCTTTTCGTCGATACCGGAAATGCCTTCACGCCGGCGCATTTCCTGGGAAACGTCCTCGATGCTCAAGCCGTAGAAGGCGAGCAGGACGAGCACGTGATAGATCACGTCGGTCGATTCCCAGACGATGTTCAGACGCTTGCCATCCTTGCCGGCCATGATCAGCTCGGCGCACTCTTCACCGATCTTCTTCAGGATCGAATCCGGGCCTTCGGAGAACAGCTTGGCGGTATAGGATTTTTCCGGGTCGGCGTTGCGACGGGAAGCCAGCGTCTCGGAGAGACGATGCAGGATGTCATGCGTGCTCATTTTGCGTAGATTTCCTTAGGGTCTTTCAAAACCGGATCGACGGGAACCCATCGTTCCGCCTGTAATTCATTGAAGAAGCAGCTTACCCGTCCTGTATGACAGGAAATGTTACCGACCTGTACAATCGACAGCAGCAGCACATCGCCGTCGCAATCGGTACGAATCGACTTCACCTTCTGGAAGAAGCCCGACTCTTCACCCTTGCGCCACAGGCGCTGGCGCGAACGCGACCAGTATACCGCGTTGCCGGAACTGACCGTTTCCTGCAACGACTCGCGATTCATGAAGGCAAACATCACGACGCGCCCGTTCTCGTCCTGGGCAATCGCCGGAATCATGCCGTCGGCGTCCCACTTGAGCGCCTCCAGCCAGGGCAGACTGTTGTCGAGATCGCTCACAGGCGAACCTCGATGCCGCGGCTGGCCATGTATTCCTTGGCCTGGCGGACCGTGTATTCACCGAAATGGAAGATGGAAGCAGCGAGCACGGCATCAGCCCGGCCTTCGGTGACGCCGTCGGCGAGATGCTGCAGATTGCCGACCCCGCCCGAGGCGATCACCGGAATCTTCACGGCATCGGAAACGGCGCGGGTCAGCGCCAGATCGAAACCGTTCTTGGTGCCGTCGCGATCCATGCTGGTCAGCAGGATTTCGCCGGCGCCGAGCATTTCGACCCGTTTTGCCCAGTCGACCGCATCGAGGCCGGTATTGTTGCGGCCGCCATGCGTAAACACCTGCCACTGACCCGGTGCCGTCTGCTTGGCATCGATCGCCACGACGATGCATTGCGAACCGACCTTGCTCGACGCATTGAAGACGAGATCCGGATCATTGACCGCGGCCGTGTTCATCGAGACCTTGTCGGCCCCGGCGTTGAGCAGGCGGCGCACATCCTCAACCTTGCGCACGCCGCCACCGACGGTGAGCGGAATGAAAACCTGCTCGGCGCAGGCTTCGATGATGTGCAAAATGATGTCGCGCTGGTCGCTGGACGCCGTGATATCGAGGAAAGTCACCTCGTCGGCGCCCTGCTCGTCGTAACGGCGGGCAATCTCGATCGGATCGCCGGCATCGCGCAGGTCGACGAAATTGGTCCCCTTGACGACCCGGCCGGCCGTGACATCAAGACAGGGAATGATGCGTTTGGCCAGCATCAGGCGCCCAGCTCGTCGGCCAGCGCCTGCGCGGCCTTGAAGTCGAGGGAGCCGTCGTACACGGCGCGCCCGGCGATGGTACCGACCACGCCTTCCTTTTCGACAGCGCACAGCGCCTTGATGTCGTCGAGGTTGGACAGGCCGCCGGATGCGATGACCGGAATGGTCAGCGCCTGGGCAAGACGCACGGTGGCTTCGATATTGAGGCCGGAAAGCATGCCGTCGCGACCGATGTCGGTATAGATGATGGACTCGACGCCGTAATCCTCGTACTTCTTGCCGAGGTCGACGACATCATGGCCGGTCAGCTTCGACCAGCCATCGGTCGCCACCTTGCCGTCCTTGGCGTCAAGACCGACGATGATGTGACCGGGGAAGGCAACGCAGGCATCGTGCAGGAAGCCGGGATTCTTGACCGCAGCGGTACCGATGATGACGTAGCTCAGGCCGGCATCGAGGCAACGCTCGATGGTGTCGAGATCGCGGATGCCGCCGCCCAGCTGGACCGGAATTTCGTCGCCGACTTCAGCCAGGATGGCCTTGATCGCCACCTGGTTCTTCGGCTTGCCGGCAAAGGCACCATCCAGGTCGACCAGATGCAAACGACGGGCGCCCTGCTCCAGCCAGTGCCGGGCCTGTTCGGCAGGGCTGTCGGAGAAGACGGTGGCCTGTTCCATCAGGCCTTGCTTGAGACGGACACATTGGCCGTCCTTCAGGTCAATCGCGGGAATAATCAGCATGGGATATCAGAAGAAGGGGAAGGCAACAGGAGGCGTCTCAGGGACGCCACTCAACAAAGTTTTGCAGTAGCTGCAGGCCGTCGCGGGCGCTTTTCTCGGGGTGGAACTGAACCGCGAAGATATTATCCCGGCCCACCGCACAGGTAAAGGGGACGCCATAGTCGCAGGTGCCCATCACCAGCGCCGGATCGGCGGGTTCGACGAAATAGCTGTGCACGAAATAAAAGCGTGCGCCATCGGCGATGCCACGCCACAGCGCGTGCGGTGTCTGGCGCACCTCGTTCCAGCCCATGTGCGGCACCTTCAGGCGCTCGCCGCTCGGCAGGTACATTTTTTCGTCGGGGAAACGTTTGACATTGCCCGGGAACACGCCCAGCGCCGGCACATTGCCCTCGTCGCTGTGTTCGAAAAGCATCTGCTCGCCGACACAGATGCCGAGGAACGGCTTGTCCCTGGCGGCAGCCAGCACGGCAGCGCGCAGGCCGCGGTCATCCAGTTCGCGCATGCAGTCGGGCATCGCGCCCTGACCGGGGAACACGACCCGCTCGGCAGCCGCCACAACCGCCGGATCGGCAGTCACGACAACCGGCTTGCCGCCGGCAACATGCTCCAGTGCCTTCGACACGGAACGCAGATTGCCCATGCCGTAGTCGATGACGGCGATGCTCACAGCGAACCCTTCGTCGACGGCATGGCACCGGCCATGCGCTCGTCAGGCGTCACCGCCATGCGCAAGGCGCGACCGAAGGCCTTGAAGATGGTCTCGGCCTGGTGGTGGGCATTCTTGCCGCGCAGGTTGTCGATGTGCAGCGTCATGCCGGCGTGGTTGACCAAGCCGTGGAAGAATTCGGAAACCAGATCGACGTCGAACTGGCCGATCACGGCGCGCGTGAATTCGCAGTTCAGCTCCAGTCCCGGCCGACCGGACAGGTCGATGACGACGCGCGACAGTGCTTCGTCGAGCGGCACGTAGCTGTGGCCGTAACGGGTCAGGCCTTTCTTGTCGCCCCAAGCCCTGGCCAGCGCCTGACCGAGCGTGATGCCGATATCCTCGACCGTGTGGTGCGCATCAATGTGCAAGTCGCCCTTAGCCACGATGTCGAGATCGATCAGCCCGTGCCGGGCGATCTGGTCGAGCATGTGATCGAGAAAGGGAACGCCGGTGGCGAATTTGCCCTGACCGGTGCCATCGAGATCGAGACGCACGGTGATCTGCGTCTCCAGGGTATTGCGTGTGATTTCGGCTTGCCGCATGGGTAAAGGCTGCAAAAGGCATTTGATCGGAGGGCCATGATACCATTTCGGCCTACTTTTAAGCTTTCCGTGAAAACCCCATGAGCCGCTTCTGGAGCCAGGTCGTCAATGACCTTACCCCCTACGTCCCGGGCGAACAGCCCAAGATCGCCAACCTGATCAAGCTCAACACCAACGAAAACCCCTATCCGCCCTCCCCGCGGGCACTGGCGGCGATCCAGGCCGAGCTTGGCGACGATGCGGCGCGCCTGCGCCTCTACCCGGACCCGAACGCCGACCTGCTCAAGAACGCCATCGCCCGCACGCATGCGGTGACGGCCCGCCAGGTGTTCGTCGGCAACAGCTCGGACGAAGTGCTGGCCCATGTCTTCATGGCGCTGCTCAAGCACGAGCAGCCCATCCTGTTTCCGGACATTACCTACAGCTTCTACCCGGTGTATTGCGGCCTGTACGGCATCGCTTACCAGACCGTGCCGCTCGCTGACGATTTCAGCATCAATCCGGCCGATTACACCGGTCGACCGAACGGCGGCATCATTTTTCCCAACCCGAATGCGCCGACCGGCCGCCTGCTGCCGCTTGCTGCCATCGAGCAGATTCTCGTCGCCAATCCGGATTCGGTGGTCGTCGTTGATGAGGCCTATATCGACTTCGGTGGAAAATCGGCCATTTCCCTGGTCGACCGCTACGACAACCTGCTGGTCACCCACACGCTGTCGAAATCGCGTTCGCTGGCCGGCCTGCGCGTCGGTTTCGCGATCGGCCACCCGACACTGATCGAGGCGCTGGAGCGGGTCAAGAACAGCTTCAACTCCTACCCGCTCGACCGCCTGGCCATCGTCGGCGCCGTCGCCGCGATGGAAGACAGCGCCTGGTTCGAAGAATGCTGCACCAAGGTGATCGCGACGCGCGACACGCTGAGCGCGGAACTGGGCGAACTCGGTTTCGAGGTTCTGCCGTCCGCCGCCAATTTCATTTTTGCCCGCCACCCGCAGCACGACGCCGCCGAACTGGCCAAGTCACTGCGCGAGCGCAGCATCATCGTCCGCCACTTCAAGTTGCCGCGCATCGACCAGTTCCTGCGCATCAGCATCGGCACCGACGCCGAATGCCAGGCCCTGACCACGGCCCTGCGCGAGATCCTCGGCTGAAGCCCATGGAACCCATCTGGAAACGCCCGGACGGCAGCATCGTCGCCTGCACCGAGAAAATCAAGGTGCTGCGCGAGAACCTCGAAGAACTGCGCCAGATGGCGCAGGACGCCTTTGAGGATGCGCTGCTGATGGAATGCGAGGAAGGCCAGATCCGCGCCGTCTTCCAGGAAGTCATCGCCGGGCTGCACAACCCTTACCAGCAGTCCTAGCGGTCGACTGCCGTCCGGCAGGCAAAATCAGACGAGGCCAGCCAGGCCGAGCGCCGCGCCGATGCCGATGAACCACAGCGGATGCAGCTTGCTGCGCAGACTGGCAAACAGCGTCGCGCCAAGCAGCAACCAGGCCGGCCAGCCGAAACCCGCCGCCTGCGCGATCAGCGTTGCGCCGGAGAAGATCAGGCCGACCGCAAGCGGCGCCACACCAAGGCTGATCGCCTTTTGCCAGCGCTTGCCGGCGAAGCTTTCCCAGCGGTCGATCAGCAGATAAATCAGCACGCTCATCGGCGCGCACATCGCCAGCGTCGTCGCCAGCGCCCCGGCCAGACCCGCGATTTTCCAACCGATCAAGGTGACGACCAGCACGTTCGGCCCCGGCGCCGCCTGGGCGATGGCGTACAAATGCGTAAAGGTGGTGTCGTCGAGCCAGTGATGCTGCTCGACCACGACGCGGTGCATCTCGGGCAGCAAGGCCGTCGCGCCGCCGAAGGCGACGCCGGAGAGCAAGGCAAACTCGAGGAAGAGTTCGAGGACGAGGCTCATTTCTTACCCAGCCGCCACCAGGCGATGCCACCGGACAGCACCAGACCGCCGAGCATGACCAGCGGCATCGGCCAGCGCAGAAAAGCGATGGCGCCAACGGTCAACAGCGCAAAAGGCAGGAAAAAGACTTTTTCCTTGATCGCCGCCGCCATGCGCCAGGCCATGGCAAAGAGCAGGCCGCAACCGACCGCCGCAATGCCGCGCAACATCGCCTGCGCCTGCGGCAGATTGCCGTAACGGTCGTAGATCATGGCCAGCAACAGCACAATGGCAAACGGCCCGGCCAGCAGACCGAGCGGCGCGACGATGGCACCGGCCAGACCGCCGTAACGCTTGCCGACCACCACCGCCAGATTGACCACGTTCGGCCCCGGCAGGAACTGGCAGAGACCAAGCTGGGCGTTGAATTCCTCGGCCGTCATCCACTGCTTTTCCTCGACCAGCATGCGGCGCGCAAAGGGCAGCACACCGCCAAAGCCGGACAGGCCGACCGCGGAAAAGCCGAAAAAAAGCGCCCGGAGGTCCGGGCGCTTGGGCATCGATTCAGTCGCAGCGGTCAACGGCTTTTCCGGCTCAGTTTTCCAGCCGGAACTCGGCCGACTTGGCGTGCGCCGGCAAGCCTTCACCCTGCGCCAGCGTCGACGCGATGCGCCCCAGCGTCTGCGCGCCGGCCTGCGACACCTTGATCAGGCTGGTCCGCTTCTGGAAGTCGTAGACACCGAGCGGCGACGAGAAACGCGCACTGCCGGAAGTCGGCAACACGTGATTCGGGCCGGCACAGTAATCGCCGAGCGACTCGGAGGTGTAGTGACCGATGAAGATGGCGCCGGCGTGGTGGATCTTGCTGACCCACGGATCGGGCTCGGCCAGCGCCAGTTCGAGATGTTCCGGCGCGACGCGGTTGGCGATGGCAATCGCCTCTTCCAGATCGCGCACCAGGATGAAGGCGCCGCGATTGGTCAGCGAGGTTTCGATCGTCTCGCGACGCGGCATGGTCGGCAGCAGCTTTTCGATGCTGGCCTGCACCTGCTCGATGAAATCCGCGTCGGTACAGATCAGGATGGATTGCGCCAGCTCGTCGTGCTCGGCCTGCGAGAACAGGTCCATCGCCACCCAGTCCGGATTGCCCGAACCATCGGCGACCACGAGAATTTCCGACGGTCCGGCCACCATGTCGATGCCGACGATGCCGAACACCCGGCGCTTGGCCGTGGCGACATAGGCATTGCCCGGCCCGACGATTTTGTCGACCTGCGGCACGCTCTGCGTGCCGTAGGCGAGCGCCCCGACCGCCTGCGCCCCGCCCATCGTGAACACGCGGTCAACGCCGGCCAGACAGGCCGCCGCCAATACCAGCGCATTCTTTTCGCCGCCCGGCGTCGGCACGACCATGATCAGTTCCTTGACGCCGGCCACCTTGGCCGGAATCGCGTTCATCAGCACGGAAGAGGGATAGGCCGCCTTGCCGCCCGGCACGTAGAGACCGACGCGGTCAAGCGGCGTGATCATCTGGCCGAGCATGGTGCCGTCGGCTTCGGTGTAGGACCAGCCTTCGAGCTTCTGCTTCTCGTGATAGACGCGCACGCGCTGCGCGGCCGCTTCGAGCGCCGCACGCTGCTCGGCCGGCAAGCCGTCGAGCGCCGTCTGCATTTCTGCCTTGGACAGTTCAAGGTCAGCCATGCCGCCTGCGCTCAGGCGATCGAAACGATTGGTGTATTCGACCACCGCCGCATCGCCGCGCGCCTTGACGTCGGCGAGGATGCCGGCGACGGTGCGCTCGATGCCCTCATCGGACGCCGCCTCGAAGGCGAGCAGCGCGTTCATTTTTGCCGTGAAATCGGCGTCGACCGTTGAAAGACGCTTGATGGCGACCATAGGGATTATTTCTCCACCGCCTGTGCGAAGGCGTCGATAATCGGTTGCAGGGTTTCGCGCTTGACCTTGAGGGAAGCCTGATTGACCACCAGACGGCTGGAAATGTCCATGATGTGCTCACAGGCCACCAGCTTGTTGGCCTTCAGCGTGCCACCGGTCGACACCAGGTCGACGATGGCATCGGCCAGACCGGCCAGCGGCGCCAGCTCCATCGAGCCGTACAGCTTGATCAGATCGATATGGACGCCCTTGCTGGCGAAATGTTCCCGCGCCGTCTGCGTGTATTTGCTGGCGACCTTGAGGCGGTTGCCCTGGCGCACGGCATTGGCATAGTCGAAACCTTCGGGCACGGCAACCATCATCCGGCACTTGGCGATCTTGAGATCGAGCGGCGAGTAGAGGCCTTCACCGCCATGCTCGATCAGCACGTCCTTGCCGGCCACGCCGAGATCGGCGGCGCCGTATTGCACGTAGGTCGGCACATCGGTCGCGCGCACGATGACGACACGAACCTCGGGACGATTGGTCCCGATGATCAGCTTGCGCGAGGTTTCCGGGTTTTCGGTGGGAACGATCCCTGCCGCTGCCAGCAAAGGCAGGGTTTCGTCGAAAATGCGGCCCTTGGACAGGGCAATGGTGATGGTCGTCACGGGGAATCTTGCTCGATTGGCGAAACCGCTATTTTAGCAGAGCCGGCAAATCCCCGAGACGCCAGGGCACTTCAGATCGTGCTTATTGGTGACGTGCAGCGTAAGCCACGGCAGAACGCTCGTCCTTGTGACGGAAGCTGATGCGCGCCTTGGTCAGATCGTAGGGCGACATTTCCAGCGTCACACGATCGCCGGCCAGAATACGGATGCGGTGCTTGCGCATCTTGCCCGAGACATAGGCGACAACTTCGACACCGTTTTCCAGCGTGACGCGGAAACGGGTATCCGGCAAGACCATGGCGACAACGCCCGGCAGTTCAATGATTTCTTCTTTAGCCATGCAATGATTCTCCTGCACGGGCTACGACACAGCCAATGCGATATTTCTGGAAACAAAAAAGCCCGGCGGACGCCGGGCTTTTGTCGAAGCTTGCGCTTTCGCCTGACTTATTCAGCAGGGCGAATGTTGGCAGCTTGCTTGCCCTTCGGGCCGGTGACGATGTCGAACGTCACTTTTTGGTTTTCGGCCAGGGTCTTGAAGCCGTTGCCTTGAATGGCAGAGAAGTGAGCGAAGAGATCTTCGCCGCCTTCAGACGGGGAAATAAAACCAAAACCTTTGGAGTCGTTGAACCACTTGACGGTACCAGTTGCCATGAATAGCTTCCTTGGAAAAAACAGTAGAACAGGCCGGCTAAACACAAGCCCGAGAAAAATACGAGAATCAAGACCGAGGAGCTGACAAACCGAAAAGCAGGTAACGAATAAACGCTACTAGCCGGGTACGGCGTAGGCACAAAACACTGCCTGGAAATCCCGAAGCCCGCAGTATGCCCTCTTCAATCGGTAATGCAAAGACATTTTTACGTCGCCCGGAGGGCGACCGGTGAAAAGCATCCGATTCAACGAATAAACAACACACCGGGCAGGGTTAAATCCCGCCCGGCCTTGTCGCACAATGCTTAGTGGACGCGCTTGACCTGCGCCCCGAGGCGCGCCAGCTTTTCCTCGATCCGCTCGTAACCGCGATCGAGATGGTAAATCCGGTCGATCAGCGTCTCGCCCTGGGCCACCAGGGCAGCAATCACCAGCGAGGCCGAAGCACGCAGATCGGTGGCCATGACCGTTGCACCTTCCAGACGGTTGACGCCACGCACGATGGCATTATTGCCTTCGATCTGGATGTCGGCCCCCAGGCGCATCAGCTCGCTGACATGCATGAAACGGTTTTCGAAAATGGTTTCGCGAATCGTCGCAACGCCTTCGGCGACGCAATTGATCGCCATGAACTGCGCCTGCATGTCGGTCGGGAAAGCCGGGTACGGCGCCGTACGCAGGCTGACCGCCTTGAGGCGCTTCGGTGCGACGAGACGGATCGCATCGCGCTCGACGGTGATGTCGCAACCGGCATCCATCAGCTTGTCGACCACGGTATCAAGGTAGGCCGCCGAGGTCTTGAGCAGACGAACATCGCCACCTGTCGCAGCCGCCGCACACAGGTAGGTACCGGTCTCGATGCGGTCAGGCATGATGGCATGCGTTGCGCCATGCAGCTTCTCCACACCCTGAATACGGATGACGTCGGTGCCGGCGCCGGAAATACGTGCCCCCATGCTGACCAGGCAGTTGGCCAGATCGACCACTTCCGGTTCACGCGCGGCATTTTCGATGATCGTTTCGCCTTCAGCCAGACAGGCAGCCATCATCAGGTTCTCGGTACCGGTCACGGTCACCATGTCGGTACAGATGCGAGCGCCCTTCAGACGCGAAGCCTTGGCATGCACGTAGCCCTGCTCGACCTTGATCTCGGCACCCATCGCCTGCAGCCCCTTGATGTGCTGATCGACCGGACGCGCGCCGATGGCACAGCCACCGGGCAGCGAGACCCGCGCCTCGCCGCAGCGCGCAACGAGCGGGCCGAGTACAAGGATAGACGCACGCATGGTCTTGACCATCTCGTAGGAAGCCACGGGATTGTTCAGGCCGCCACCATTGAGCTCCAGACCATCAACCCCGTCGATGGTCACACCGACGCCCATGTCACCCAGCAGGCGCAGCATCGTCGAGATGTCGTTGAGATGCGGCACATTGGTAAAATGGACGGGATCGGAGGTCAGCAGCGAAGCGCAGAGAATAGGCAGCGCCGCATTCTTGGCACCTGAAATCGAGATTTCGCCGGAAAGGGCATTGCCGCCCTGAATCAATAACTTATCCACGCTGGGCGCTCCATTCTTCCGGGGTCAGGGTTTTGAAGGAAAGGGCATGCAACTCCCCGGTCGCGAGCTTTTCCTTGAGGGTTTGATAGACACGTTGCTGCCGCTGAACGCGGTTCTTCCCGATGAACTCGGCACTGACCACGAGCGCCTCGAAATGCTGGCCATCGCCGTCGAGCGAAAGATGATCGCAGGACATGCCGGCGAGAATGAGTTCCTTGATTTGATCGGGATGCATGGGTTCAGGCTCTTAGTTTCCAGCCACGCTTGAGCAGATTGAGCGTCAACAGCGACACTCCTGCAAAGCAGGCAAAGACGACAGCCAGGCTGATTTCGGGCGCCACGTCGGAGACGCCGAAAAAGCCATAGCGGAAGCCGTCTATCATGTAAAAAACGGGATTGTAATGCGACAGGCGTTGCCAAAACGTCGGCAACGAGTAAATCGAGTAGAAGACACCGGACAACATGGTCAGCGGCATGATCAGGAAGTTCTGGAAGGCAGCAAGCTGGTCGAATTTTTCCGACCAGATGCCGGCAATCATGCCGAGTGCGCCGAACATCGCACCGCCGCACAGGGCAAACGCAACGATCCAGAGCGGCGCCACCACCTGCAAATGGGTAAACCAGACTGTCGCCAGCAAGACCCCCGCCCCGACCATCAGGCCGCGCGCCACCGCAGCCAGAACATAGGCAGCGAAGAATGCACTGTAGGGAATCGGCGGCAGCAGCACGAAAATAATGGAGCCGGTGATCTTGGCCTGGATCAGACTGGATGACGAGTTGGCAAAGGCATTCTGCAGGACCTGCATCATCACCAGGCCGGGCACCAGGAAAGTCGTATAGCCAACACCGTGCACCTGCACATGCTCGTCGAGGACATGGCCGAAGATCAGCAGGTAGAGCAAGGCCGTGAGCACCGGTGCGCCGACCGTCTGAAAAGCAACCTTCCAGAAGCGCAGCAACTCCTTGTAGAACAGGGTCGAGAAACCGATCATTGATTCATCGCCTGCACAAAAACATCCTCCAGCGAGCCACCGGGATGAGCCGCCATCAGATTGGCGGTGCTGTCGAGCTTGATGACCCGCCCCTGCTTCATCAGGGCGATGCGACCGCACAGGGCTTCAGCCTCTTCGAGATAATGCGTGGTCAGGATGATGGTGTGCCCCTCGGTATTGAGACGGCGCACGAACTGCCACAAGCCCTGACGCAACTCAACATCGACCCCCGCCGTCGGCTCGTCGAGCACGATGACCGGCGGCTTGTGCACCAGCGCCTGGGCGACCAGCACGCGCCGCTTCATGCCACCGGAGAGACGGCGCATATTGACGTCGGCCTTGCTGGTCAAATCAAGGTTGTGCAGGATCTCGTCTATCCAGTCGTCGTTCTTGCGGATACCGAAATAGCCGGACTGGATCTGCAGGGTTTCACGGACATTGAAAAACGGGTCGAAAACCAGTTCCTGCGGCACAACACCGAGCAAACGGCGCGCCTCGCGAAAATCCTTGACCACATCGTGACCGAGCACTTTCAGCGAACCGGAATCCGCCCGCACCAGACCGGCCAGCGACGAAATCAGCGTCGTCTTGCCGGCACCATTCGGACCGAGCAGACCGAAAAACTCGCCTTCGGCGATTTCGAGCGAAACCCCGGCCAGCGCCTGCAGCGAGCCAAAATGCTTGACGACGTCAACGATGGAAACGGCAGCCGGCATAGCATCCCCCTCAGGCGAGGGGCAACAGTTCGGAAACGCCGTAAAGCTCAGCCAGGGAACGAACGCCGGTTGGAATATGGGCAAATTTGAGCGTCGACCGTGTAGCCGGTGCCGCACGCAGCCAGCCAAGCATCACAGCCACAGCCGAAGAGTCAGCCTCGGTCACGCAGGAAAAATCAAAGATCTGTTCCCCCTCTGCCAAAGCGGAACAGCCTGCATCAAGCAGGCTGCGCGCATTCGCCATGATCAACGGCACCTTGACAACCAGGCGCCCGGCTTCACGCTCGATCATTTTTTATCGGCCTTGGCTACGGGATCAAGCGACTTGTTCTTCGCCGAAATGGAGGCGATCAAACCATCGATGCCGGAGTTGCGAACTTCCTGGCCAAACTGTTCGCGATAGTTGGTGACCAGACTGATCCCTGCCACCGTCACGTCATACACCTTCCAGCCGGCCTCCAGCTTTTCCAGGTTGTAGTCGAGCTGAACCGGCTTGCTGCCCGGTTGCAGAATATCGGTACGGACCAGCACATCGGTTTCACCCGGCGCCATCTTGAAGGGCTTGAAGACAACCTTCTGGTTCTTGTAGCCAGTCAATGCGTTCGAATAAGTACGCACCAACAGGGTCTTGAATTCAACAACCAGTTGCTGCTGCTGGGTAGCATTCGCTTTCTTCCAGTCCTTGCCGACCGCAAGTGCCGTCATGTGCGGGAAATTGAAGTGCGGCAGGACCTTCTTGTCGACCAGCTCGATCACCTTGTGGGTGTTGCCATTCTGGATATCCTTGTCCTTGCGGATAATATCCAGAACCTCTTCCGTCACCTGCTGAATAAGCGCGTCTGGCGCCTCCTGGGCATGGGCCGAGGCAGCGACAAAACCGGCAAAGAAGAGGGCAAATAGCTTTTTCATCATCGTCATCTGAGTTGAATCAATCATCCAGCCGCGGCGGGCGGCCATCGAAAACCTGGTTGCGGCGACGTTGCAGATAGGCGTCACGCACATAGGCGTACTTGTCCAGAGCAGCTTCCTCAACCACCTTGTCCGCCGGCAACAGGCTGGCCCGAATATCGACGACACGCAGCGCGTTCATGCTGTTGCGCACGGTAACCGGCCGCACATAACGCACCGGATCAGCAAAGGAGTCAGCCCCCCAGCCTGCCGTATCGCGCAGCGTGCGCGGCCCGATGATCGGCCAGTAGAGAAAGCCGCCATCCGCCACGCCCCAGACCGCAAGCGTCTGACCGAAATCTTCATCATGCTTTTCCAGCCCGAGTTCGCTGGCGACATCAAAGAGACCCAAAATGCCAACCGTCGAATTGATCAGCAAACGTCCGGCGTCAATGCCGGCATCGGCGAACTTGCCCTGCATCGCGCTGTTAACACCGATCCAGAGATCACCGGTATTACCGAAAAAATTACCGACACTGGCTTTGACCGGCAGCGGCGCGGCCTTGTCATAAGCCTGCCCGAGCGGCTTGATCAGCGCCTTGTCCACTGCCTCGTTGACCGAGAACATGGCGCGATTGAAACCCTCGTAAGGGTCACGCGGATTATCTTCGGCCACGACACTTCCGGCGAACGTCAACGCCATCAGGGCACCGAGCAGCAACCGGCTTCGCGAACCAAGCCGCAACAATTCAAGCTTCACCGTCATTTTTTATCCTGTCCTTCTGCCGCCTTGCTGAAAAGAAACTGACTGATCAGCTTTTCGAGAACCACAGCCGACTGCGTTTTGGTAACGGTATCGCCCGCCTGCAACATCTTTTCATCGCCACCGACATCAAGGCCGACATATTGCTCACCGAGCAAGCCAGCCGTGTAAATCGAAGCGAAAGTATCTTTTGGGAAGCGGAAACGACCATCGATGCTCAGGGTCACAACCGCCTCATAGCTCACCGGATCAAGCCTGATATCGGTAATCCGGCCGACCAGCACGCCGGCACTCTTTACCGGCCCGCGCACTTTCAGCCCGCCGATGTTATCAAACTTGGCTTGCAGCGTATAAGCCTCAGACAGGTTGGCCGACGAAAGGTTGCCTACCTTTGTCGCCAAAAACAACACAGCTGCAAGGCCCAGCGCCACAAAAAAGCCGACCCAGAGGTCGAGAGCGGTACGGTTCATGAAGTTCCCCGGAACATGAACGAAGTGAGAACGAAATCAAGTGCAAGAATGGTCAAGGCCGATGTCACCACGGTACGTGTAATCGCCCGTGACACCCCCTCGGCCGTTGGCACCGAATCGTAACCTTCGAAAACAGCAATCAGCGATACCGCGATGCCAAAAACAAAACTCTTGATGATGCCGTTCCAGATGTCGTAGCGCCAATCAACACCAGCCTGCATTTGCGACCAGAAGGCACCATCATCAACACCAATGAACACCACGCCAATCAACCAGCCGCCAAGCACACCCATCGCGGAAAACATCGCCGCCAGCAGGGGCATGGAGATGATGCCCCCCCAGAAACGCGGCGCCACGACACGGGCGATCGGATTGACCGCCATCATGTCCATGGCCTTCAACTGCTCGGTTGCCTTCATCAGACCAATCTCCGCCGCCACCGAGGTGCCGGCGCGAGAGGCGAACAACAAGCCGGCAACTACCGGCCCCAGCTCACGCGTTAAGGACAAGGCCACCATGATGCCGAGCGCCTCGGTCGACCCGAAACGCTGCAAGGTTTCAAACCCCTGCAAGCCCAGCACCATACCGACAAAAAGACCGGACACTAGGATGATCACCAGCGAAAGCACGCCACTGAAATAAATCTCGCGCAAGGTCAGGGGCAGGCGACGGAACGCCGTGCCGGAATGGGTCAGGATGGCGAACAGGAAACGCGTCGCAAAACCCAGCCGCCAGATGCGCTCCACAACAGCATGACCAAGCTTGCGCAACAACACCGCCGGACTAGACATGCGCACCTCCGGCCAGAAATTGTTGCTTCACCGAAGGCGCCGGGTAATCGAAACGAACCGGACCATCAACCTCGGCATGCACAAACTGGTGCACAAAAGGATCGCGCGAGGCGCGGATTTCATCCGGCGTCCCCTCGGCAACAATCTGACCATTCGAAATGAAGTAGATGTAATCAACAATCTGCAAGGACTCCTGCACATCATGGGTCACCATGATGGAGGTCGCCCCCAGCGCATCGTTCAACTTGCGGATCAACTGGCCGATCACGCCCAGCGCGATCGGATCAAGGCCGGTAAAGGGCTCGTCATACATCACCAGCATCGGATCAAGCGCCACCGCGCGCGCCAGCGCAACACGCCGCGCCATCCCCCCGGACAACTCTCCAGGCATCAATTTATGGGCACCACGCAGACCAACCGCCTCGAGTTTCATCAAGACGAGATCGCTGATCATTTGTTCGGAGAGGTCCGTGTGCTCGCGCAAAGGAAATGCCACGTTATCGAACACGGAAATATCGGTAAACAGCGCGCCAAACTGGAAAAGCATGCCCATTTTGCGCCGCAGGCGATAAAGCTCAGCCTCCGACATCTCGCAAACCTGATGCTTTTCCAGACGAACACGCCCCCCGGTCGGTCGCAATTGACCACCGATACAGCGCAGCAAGGTCGTCTTGCCACAACCCGAGCCCCCCATGATGGCAACCACCTTGCCGCGCGGGATCTTCATGTTGATCCCCTGCAGCACCGGCCGCCCGTCATAGTTGAACTGAAGGTCTTCGATATCGACCAGAATGTCGTCCGACAAAGCACCACCCTCGAAAAAGTCGTGCGATTTTAGCAGACTCGCCCGCTAACACCGCCATCAGACATGGCTAATATCGCGAAACAGACGTGGAATTTCCCCTGAAAATTGGTTCATCGCGCTTTACCGGGGAATGCGGCCTTGATCTTCAGGAAGAAGTAGGCTGAGTCACGAAATCCGTAGGCCATGCGCTTGATGACCTTGATCCGATTATTGACGCCCTCGAGGATGGAGGAATTCATTGGGTAGATGGCGGAAGCGAGAATCCCACGGAGATACTTCCGTAATCGCCTAGCGAACTGGATGGCGGGAGCAAGTTGGCTTTCGATGGCAAGGCGATACCAGCGCCGCCACCGTTGTGCCCCCTCTCGGACGGACGGGGCAAACCAGATTTCCTTGAGTTCGGTTTTCAGGAGATAAACAGTTGCCAACGGTGCGTTGGCGGCAAGTAACTCCTCGAGTTTGACGGCCTGCTCCTCTTGCAGGTTATCCCGGTTGCGCAGCAGGAGCCAACGGCTGCGCTTGATCACTTTTCGAGCCGCGGGTTGCTCGCGCAGGGCGTTGGCCTGATCGACGCGAACGCGATCGACCACATCACGGCCAAAGCGCGCCACCACATGAAAGAGGTCATAGACGACTTCGGCATTGGGGCAGTGTTTGCGCACTTCCAAATCGAATGCGGTATTCATGTCCATCGCGACGGCTTCGATCTGTCGGCAAGCTTCCTCCCCGAGCAATTCAAAGAAAGGCCGAATGGCCTCCCGACTATTGCCTTCTCCGACCCAGAGTACCCGCATGCACTGGGCGTCCATGACGACGGTGGCGTAGCGATGCCCTTTGTGCAACGCAAACTCGTCCATGACCAAGCGCCGGCTCCCCTTGGCGTTGAATTCACCGTGCAGGCGCTCCAGGCGCTGATGGTCAATGGCCTTGATCGTGTGCCAGTGAAGCCCTGTCAGTTGGGCGACATGAGCAATCGGCAGGAGTTGCGCCAGGGCTTCCACCCAGGCCCGGACCCGGTGGGTGATTCGGCTGCGCTTGTCCAGCCAGGCAATCTGCTCCACCACCCGAGCACCACAGTGATGGCAGTCCATCCGGCGAATCGGCACATCCAACCAGACTCGACGATCAAACCAGTCGCGCTCTCTGATGCGTCGCCGATTCCGTTCGTGAACCAGAACGCAAGGGGCTTGGCAGGATCCGCAACAGGCGAGTATTTCTGGTGCTTCGGAGAGACTGATCAGCAGAGAGCCGTCGGCCTCTTCGCAACACGAATCAACAACATGCCCTTCCCAGAATTGAAGGGCCAACATAGCATTCGACATGGCAGGGGTTTGGAAGATTGACTTGTTTGGCGACGATCAATCTACCAACGCCGAACCCCTGCCTCCTATCTCCGCTTCAATCCGTCAAGCCCCGCTTCCCCGGTAAAGCGCGATGAACCTGAAAATTTGGGTAGCCAACGCCGCCAATTGGAGCCGGTATCAATGGGGACTCCGGGAAAGCATAAAGGGAAGGATTTCGCCGGATTCATTCGGACAGCACGAGCAGCGAGAGCGCCACAAAATTTTACAAATTCCAAATACATAAACTTATGACAAAGATATAAATTTCAACAAGGAAGTAACTCCGTCACAAAACCTCTTTCCGATGAGATCAAGCCCGATGAGAGTCGGCGTAACCACTTTGGCGCCTCATTGCCTGATGCTGATCGCCTGTTCGAGCCCCGCGCCACACACGCCACACAAAGGACACTTGAGCGCCGAGCTTGCGGCACCAACTCGAGTGCAAGCTCAACCCTACCAGCCAGCAGCACCAGCACCTTCTGCAGAAAGTCGGGAAGATTTTCCCTCAGCAGAAACTTACAGCGTGATCGTCAACAACGTCGCCGTGCACGACCTGCTGTTTGCGCTGGCCAGAGATGCAAAGATCAACATTGACATCCACCCCGGCATCACTGGCCTCGTCACACTGAATGCCATCGACCAGACACTGCCGCAATTACTGACCCGGATCACGAAGCAGGTGGATATGCGCTTCGAGATGGAAGGCAAAAATCTGGTGATCATGCCAGACACACCTTTCCTGCGCCGCTACAGCGTCGACTACGTAAATATTTCCCGCAACATGAGCGGCACCATCGCCGCAAATAGCCAGATCACAAGCGGCTTGCCCGGAAGCACCGCAACGCCATCCAGCTCAGGCAACTCGGCCGGCAACGTTTCGAACACCCGGATAGAAAACACGTCGAAAAACCAGTTCTGGGAATCGCTGGAACAAAACATCAAGGACATCCTGCGCGAAACCGACAAGGTATTCCCGGAGGGCTCCAGCGAAACGCAGATCGAACAGAGCAGCAACCAGTCCGCAACCGGCCTGGTTGCTCTCACAAATGGCATCGGCAAACGCGGCACCCAACACGGCCAACTGCTTCAATCCGCACCAACCGCCAACACCAGCGCTCAAGCCAGCGGCAACACCACACTGCGCCGCAGTACCTTTCGCGAAGCAGCATCCGTAATCATGAATGCGGAAAGCGGGGTCATTGCCGTGCGAGCAACGCAACGCCAGCATGAGCGTATCCAGGAATTCATTCAACAGGTGGCCAACACGGCACAGCGCCAGGTGTTGATCGAGACCACCATCGCCGAAGTTACGCTGAAGAATGGCTACGAGCAGGGCATCGACTGGACACAACTGGGCGGCAAAGGCCTCATCGAATATCTGGGCAATCCCCTGAAAAGCACCGTCAACATGCGCTACACCCGGGATCAGAATCCCAACGCGCTGATCAGCCTGCTCGAAACCTTCGGAACGACCAAAGTACTCTCCAGCCCCCGCCTTTCGGTACTCAACAATCAGACCGCACTGCTCAAGGTTGTTGAGAACTATGTCTACTTTACGGTCAAGGCGGACACCACCAGCACCGCCAACGTTGGCACATCAATCACGTACACGACGACACCGCAAACCGTATCGGTCGGACTGGTCATGGGCGTGACACCGCAAATCAGCGCCAACGACATGGTTACCCTGAACATTCGACCAACGATCACCAGCGTTGGCCGCGAAATAGCCGACCCGAACCCGGATCTACGCAAAAACGGCATCGAAAACCTCGTTCCCATGATTCGCACCCGGGAAGTCGAATCAGTGATGCGCGTTGCGAATGGCGACATCGCGATTCTGGGCGGCCTGATGGAGGACAAGGTCGACTATCAGACGCAGCGCGTTCCATTGTTTGGGCAAATACCGCTCGCCGGGGAATTGCTGAACAACCGCAACAATCAGAGCCAGAAATCGGAGTTGGTCATCTTCCTGCGCCCGATCATCGTCAAGGATGCTGACATTCATGGCGACTATCGGAGCCTGCGCGAAATGCTTCCCGAGAAAAACTTTTTCAAGCAACCCGATGAAGCCCGACCTTTCACCATCATCCCCAACCCTTGAGGGAGGCTCTCGCAAATCAGGTGGCGCTCACCTGCCGCTTGGTCAAAAGCTGATCGGGAAGGGACTACTCTCCGAAGACCAGCTACGCATCGCGCTGCTGGAGCAAATGCAGCGGGATTTGCCGCTCGGAAAACAGCTGGTCGCACTTGGTTTCATCTCGGAAGCCGTCCTCCGCGAAGCCTTGTCGGAGACACTGGGCCAACGCAGCATCGACCCAGGCAAGGCCATTATCGATCCACTGGCCATCCGGCTGGTTCCCCATGCCGTGGCAAAACGTCATCACGTCCTCGCGCTGGCTTACGACGAACAGTTGCAGCGCCTGACGCTGGCCATTCCCGATCTCCACGATATCGTTGCCCTTGATCAGGTGAAGAGCGGACTCGCAGAAACAGTCGAGATCGAAACCTGGCTCGCCGGAGAGTCGGAAATCGACCTCGCCATTGACCGGCATTACGGACACCAGTTATCGATAGACGGCATTCTGCACGAGCTCGAAACAGGCGAAATCGACTGGTCCAGCCTGTCGACCGCCAGCGACGAATACCGCCAGCCGGTCGTCCGTCTGGTCGACGCGATCCTCAGTGATGCCGTCAAACGAGGCGCATCCGACATCCATTTCGAACCGGAAAACAGCTTCCTGCGTATCCGTTATCGAATCGACGGCATGCTGCGCCAGATTCGTGTCCTGCACAACGCCTGCTGGCCACCCATGATCGTACGCATCAAGGTGCTCGCCGGAATGAATATTGCCGAGAACCGCGCCTCACAGGATGGCCGGATCAGTCTGAGCATTTCCGGACGACCAGTTGACTTCCGGGTTGCCAGCCAATTGACCCTGCATGGCGAAAACATTGTGCTGCGCATCCTTGATCGCCAAAAAGGCATCGTCCCGCTCGACCAGCTCGGCCTGAACGAAAAACAGCTGACGCTGTTGCAAACCATGATCGCGCGCCCGGAAGGCATCATCCTGGTAACCGGACCAACCGGCAGCGGCAAGACAACGACGCTCTACTCGGTGCTCAACCATCTCAATGCCGAGGGGGTCAATATCATGACGCTGGAAGACCCTGTCGAATATCCCTTGCCGCTGGTCCGCCAGACATCGATCTCTGAAGCAGCCCGCCTTGATTTCGCCAACGGCATCCGGTCAATGATGCGGCAGGATCCCGATATCATTCTGGTCGGCGAAATCCGCGATGCCGATACAGCCGAAATGGCCATGCGAGCAGCCATGACCGGCCATCAAGTCTACTCCACCCTGCATACCGGCTCGGCGATTGGCAGCATCCCCCGGCTACTCGACATCGGCGTCCAACCCGGCATCATCGCCGGCAACATGATCGGCATCGTGGCCCAGCGCCTGGTCCGCCGCCTCTGTGCCCACTGCAAGCTTCCTTACTCGGCAACACCGGATGAAATGCGACTACTCGCCCTACCGGTCGACACCGAAAAAACCACAATTTTCCGCGCAGCCGGCTGCAAGCACTGCGACTTCCAGGGCTACCGCGGTCGCCTTGCCATCATGGAAATCCTGCGCGTCGATACCGCGATTGACGAACTCATCGCCCGCCAGGCAAGCGTCCACGAGATCAGCAACCAGGCATTGCAAAGCGGATTCACTCCCTTGATCGACGATGGCTGCCGCCGCGTCCTTGATGGCAGCACATCGCTGGCCGAACTCGGCCGCGTCATCGATCTGAGCAGCCGGATGTAGCGATGCTCTTCAAATACCGGGCCATCGATGAAGCGGGACGTCGTTCAGTCGGCCGACAGGAGGCTGCCAACGCCCTTGATCTGGAGATGCGACTCAAACGCATGGCACTGGAACTCATCGACTGTTCCCCAGCCCGAGCTCGCCCGGCTTTAATCCGGCGCGGCATTGCTCGCCCCGAGTTGATCAACTTTTGTTTCCATCTCGAACAACTGACCCGCGCCGGCGTCCCTCTGCTCGATGGCCTGAGAGATCTGCGCGATTCGCTCGAACAGGCTCACTGGCGCGAGATTGTCAGCAGCCTGATCGAACGGATCGAAGGCGGCCAGACCCTGTCGCAAGCAATGGCTGCACAAGGCGGCACGTTCAATCAGGTATTCACCAACCTTGTCCAAGCCGGCGAAAGTTGCGGCCAGCTACCGGAAACCCTGGCCAGTATTGGCGAATCACTGCGCTGGGAAGACGAACTCGCCGCCCACGCGAAAAAGCTGCTGATCTATCCGGGCCTGGTCGCCACGATCATCACCGCCACCACCTTGTTCCTGATGATTTACCTGGTCCCGCAACTGAAGCCGTTCGTGAAGAACATGGGCCAGACCTTGCCGCCACAAACCCGCCTGCTGTTTTTCATTTCCGAGCTTCTGGTTAACTACTGGCCGGCTTTCCTGCTCGCGCCGCTGCTCCCTGTTCTCGCCTGGCAAATACTTCGCCGCCACACCCCTAACACCAGGCTTTACCTCGACGCTGCCAAACTGCGCCTGCCGCTTATCGGCAACATCCTCAAAAAAATCATACTTTCCCGCTTTGCCAACACCTTTGCCCTGCTATACGCGGCAGGCATTCCCATCCAGGAAGCCATCCGGACCACCCGCGACACCCTCGGCAACCGCGCCATGAGCCAGGCGGTAGCGCAGGCAGAACAGGCCATCCATGAAGGTCGCAATGTCGCCAGCGCATTTTTCGACACAGGGCTCTTTCCGCCTCTGGTCATCCGCATGCTGCGGGTTGGCGAAAACACCGGCCGGCTCGATACCGCCTTGCGCAATGTCAGCTATTTCTACAACCGCGACGTCCGTGAATCGGTCGGCAAGGCACAAGCCATGATCGAACCGACACTGACCGTCGTCATGGGGCTCCTGCTCGGCTGGATCATGCTGGCAGTCATCGCCCCCATCTATGACGTGATCAGCCGGATCAAGCTATGAGCCGATGCCGCCTGCTCCATCTCGACCGTCATCAGACACTGACAGCCTATCGCCGGCAAAACGACGACTTGCTTCAGGAAGGCTGCTTCACTGCTGACGAAGCCGGCCTGAACGATTTTTCTGCCTACTTGCACAGCCACCAGGATGCCCCCTATCGACTCCTGAGCGACCTCGCTGACGAGGAACTGGTCGTCGACAACATTCCCTTCCTCCGCGGCAAAGACAGGCAGGCCTTGATCCAGCGCAGGATTCAGCAATACCTGAACGGCGCACAGCTGCACACGGTGATTTCCCTCGGCCACATCAAGGGACGACGCAAGGAAGAAAGCCTTCTCTTCACCGGGCTGAACAAGGTGCAGCACCTTGCCCCCTGGCTACAACGAATCGCCGCAACTGAAGCCCCGCTTGCCGGCATTTACTCGCCTCTGCAGCTGAACGGCCGTTTACTGCGCCAGCTCACCGGGCACAACCCGCATTGCCTGCTGCTAACCCAACAGGCAGACACCTTGCGGCAAAGCTATCTGAAACACGGCCAGACCATTTTTTCGCGCACGACAGCGCTGGGCAACGCAGACGCCAAAAGCGCCGCCCTTCTGATCACCGGCGAAGCGACCAGACTGCAGCAATACCTGGTCGGACAACGGCAAATCGAGCACGATGCCCGCCTGGCGGTCCACATCATTGCCAGCCCGAAAATCATCGAGGCCCTGCGGGCAAGCGAGCAAAACGATGCAAACCGGCAACTCACGCTCACCGACATCCCGAGCGCAGCTCGCCAACTCAAACTGAATCACGCATCAACAGACGCCGGATGCGAACATCTCTTCCTGCCCCTGCTTGCGCATGCACCGCCCCGGCAACAATTCGCGACCGCAGCCCAGCGCCAGGACTTCCGCCTTTGGCAAACCCGGCGCGCATTGACTGCAGCCAGCTTCTGCATCCTGCTTGGCAGCGCCCTCTATGCCGGCGAAGAAAGCTGGCGGACTCAGACCCTGCATCAGGAAAGCGCAGAATACGCCAGCAGCGAAATGCAACTGCAGGCGCGCTACGCAGAAATTGCAGCCACCTTTCCGCAACTCGATATCGACAACGAAAGCCTGCGCCACCTGACCAATCGTCATCGCGAACTGCAACGCCGGCAGGCCAGCCCCGAGGCAATGTTTCAACTTCTCGGCCAGGTGATGGACGAGCATCCACGCATCGAACTTGAAAACATCAAATGGGAAATTGCCATTCCCGAGACGTCGACCGCTGGCAACCACCCTGCTGCAGAAGAAATAACCAGCATCAGTGGCTGGATTCGGGCCGATGAACATTCGCCCCGGCAGCAAACCCAGGTCAGCCTTGAACAGTTCGTCCAACAACTACGCAGCATACCGGCGACCCAATTGACACTCACCCGCCAGCCCTATGCAATCTCGCCAGATCAAGTCCTGCGCAGCAACGAGCAGCGAGATGCGCAGACCGGGCATTTTTCCTTGTTTTTGAGCCGCCCCGGATCACTGTGAACAGAAGCCAACACAATTTCGTCCGACTGGCGAAACCGTTGCTCGGGCTGGCCGCATCGCTCCTACTGGCACTGGCATTGGCACTCTGGAGCCACAACCTGGCTTCGCAGGCCGAACAAGCGCGTGATACATCCCGGAAAAGCAAAAACCAGATCGAACTGCGCCTGCAACAAGCCGCTGCGGAAAAAGGCGAACTCGGCGAACGGGCGGTCCTGTACCGGGAGCTACAACGCATCGGCATCACCGGCAAGGACAGC
Source organism: Quatrionicoccus australiensis (assembly GCF_020510525.1). NCBI lineage: Bacteria > Pseudomonadati > Pseudomonadota > Betaproteobacteria > Rhodocyclales > Azonexaceae > Quatrionicoccus > Quatrionicoccus australiensis. Next base: position 779,368 of record NZ_CP075188.1, on the reverse strand, counting down.
CGCTTGGCTTGGGCGGAAGTCATGGACAGCGTCGCCAAGGCTTTCCAGACTCAAGACATCAGCTACGAATTCGCCCCCCGCGTCCCCCTCGACAAAACGTCGGGAAATGTCTGGCCCTATTTCAGCAGCACCTTGCATCTGCAGTTCAAGCCACTGCATGAGGCAGAGTTTCTGGCCATCCTCGCCGACATACAGCGGCGGGCACCGGCTCTGGTACTGCTAAACAGTTGCCAATTGAGCCGCAGTCCAACGCCTGACGAGGGAGCGCTACGGCCATTGAGCGCTGACTGCAAAATGCAGTGGCTCACCGCCCAGCAAGACAGGGGGGAACGATGATATTTCGACAAATCCTGACGCCCCTGACGGCGCTCCTCCTTTTCAGCAGCGCAAGCAATGCGATCGGGCAAGAAAAATTGGGACGCCTTCTGCTGACACCGGAACAACGCAAAACGCTGGAACAACAACGCAGAGCCGCACCGGTTTCCGACTCGGAACAAAGAGATGCCAAGCTGATCTTCAACGGCGAGGTCAGGCGCAGCTCCGGCAAAAACACTTACTGGATCAACGGCACTGCAAGTCATGACGCCGACACCGGAAAACCCCCGGTTGCCGTTGGTGACCGCTACGACAGCAACAGCGGCACCGGAGAGAGCCTGCTCCGCGACGGAAAAATCAGCATTCGGCGGGGCGACACTGCGCAATGAAGAAAAAGACATATGCAAGCGGCCAAAAGGGCATGGCGCTCTGGCTATTGCTGGTCGTCGTTTGCCTGTTCGGCAGCTACATCCTTTTTGCGAAGACTCACAATTCTCTCGGCCGCAACAAGCAGCAAACACTCAGTGAAACACTGATGCACGCACGGGAAGCCCTGATTGCCCGCGCCGTGACCGATGACAACCGCCCGGGCAGTTTGCCCTGTCCCGACCTGGTCACTGACAGCAGCGGCTGGAACAACTATCCGGATGACGGCAGGGCAGACATGTTCACCATGACCCGCTGCCCAAGCTATATCGGCCGCCTGCCCTGGCTGAATCTGGATCTGCCCGAACTCCGTGACGACAGCAACAATCACCTCTGGTATGCCTTGTCACCGGCCCTGCGCGACGATGACAGCGCCCAGCCGATCAACAGTGAGAGCGCCATGGCTTTGCAGGTCGATAGCCAGAAAGATATTGCTGCCATCATCTTCGCGCCGCAAACGCCCCTCGCCGGCCAGCAACGCCCGTCGAACAGGCCTGCCGACTATCTGGATGACGAAAATGGCAATGGCGACGATCACACCTATGTCAGCGGCCCTCCTGGCCCCCGATTCAATGATCGCTTGCTGGTCATCAGCCGTCAGGAGCTGATGGCAGCGGTCGAAAAACGGGTGGCCAACGAAGTCAGGAACTGTCTCGACCGGCACGCGGATGCGCCAGGCAATACCGATCATCGCTACCCCTGGCCGGCACCACTCACCTCCAGTTCCGGACAAGGCAAAGCGGGCAGCCTGTTTGGCCGGCTACCCGTCTCGCAACCCGGTATTGGCTCCGAAGCCATGCTGCGCGACAGCATTGCCCGACTCGAAAAGATCGGGACAGCGATTGCGCAGACAGGCAACGCAAAAGAACAACTCGCCGCCCTCCAGACACTTGGCAACGAACTCGTTCTGGCCAGAAATCTGTTCGACAGCATATTTTTTGATGCCAGCAAATTGAAACAGCGGGCTGACGCACTACTCGCCCAACTCCAGACAATCGACACGACCGTCCGCGAGGCGATTGCCAACGACCGTATCAGCCGCGCCGAAGGCAGCAGCATTCGCGCACTCGACGAGAGCAGCAAACGAGTGAGCGAAGAACTCCCCGAGTTGCTTGGCCAATTGGGCAGCGATGTCTTTCCGGCCGAACTCGAACGCCGCAGCCGCATGCTCGCCCAAGCGGCTTCGACGCCTGAGTCAGCCACCGCCGTGCAAGGCATTCAGGAATTATTGCTGGCAACCAGCACCGACCGCCCGGATATCCAGCCCGCCCTTTCTGCAACAACCGATGCTGCCATGCAAGCCGGACAGGCAGGCACGGTGGCCACGAACACGAATGCACCACTCGACATTGATGCAGCCAGAACGGCAATAGCGAGCTTGCTGACGCGCATTGACGAATTGCAAGCCCGCATTGCCGCCAGCCGGAGCAACCGACTGGCCAGCGAAATTGACGAACAGGCAAAGGCACTCACCCTTCTCAATATGGCACTGCACCAGGAACCCACCCCGGCCAACCGGGCAGCCCTGGCATTCGGCCTCGAAACCATCAGCAGGTCAATCACCGACCTGACATCCGGCACGGACAGTATCAATGACGGCAAAAACAACGCGCTGGCAGCCCTGAACTCCGCCGTTCTGGCAACCCGCGCCGCGTTTCCGGATGATCGGCTGATAGAAAACCAGACCAGCCAGGCCAGCGAAAAACTCGGGCTGCTCGCCACCGCCATCGGCAACAATGAGGCTGTCGACAACAACCTGACCCGCAGCAGCCTGTTGGCTAAGCTTTCTGCCTACCGGAATGCCGGCAATGCCTTCGTGCAGATTGACACGGCTACACCTCGACCGCTGCAGAGTGCCATTGTCCCTTATGCCGAAACAGTTGGCCGCACAGCGGTCAACGTCGCTTTCTGGGCAAAAATCATTGCCGACAATGCGGCCATCAGCGCCCCCCTTGCCAAGGCCACAGCAACCGTGGAGGGGGCAGACCCCGGCAAAGCCAGCGCCCTCGATGCATCCGCCTACAAAGCCGCGACCGATGTGCTCGGCAGCATCACCGGAAAAAAAGGCGCCAGCGAATTACTGCAAAACTACCTCGACAAGCCGGGGAGCGCGACCCAAGCCAGTGCGGAGAAGGCCGTCAGCAACACCACCATGCTACTCGACCGACTACTCGCGAAGGCGCAGTCAGTCCAAAAGGCGACCCCCGGCACGATCGCCAGCGCCCAGAGCATGGTCTGGGCCAGCAGCAGTTGTGACTTCTTGCTGCCCGCCCGGAATGACTGGTGGGCACAAAACGCATGGGCTGCGACACTCTTCTACCAGATCGCAAACCCGCTCAAGACCGCACCGGGCAAGCTGAAAGTCAATGGCAGCGGCACGCACCATCTGGTCGTGATTGCCGCTGGAGCAAGACTATCCGGGCAGGAACGCACGCCACCGGAGATCGCCGGCTTTTTTGAGGAGCAGAACGCCCACAGCTCGCGAAACGCAGATGCCACAAGTCCCTCGCCTGAGTTTTCGGAACACGCACCATCCGCTACCTTCAATGATCGTCTTGCCTACTGAGAATGCCCGATGCGCCTATTCAACAACCACGGATTTTCGCTGATCGAGCTGAGCATCGTGCTGATCGTTGTTGCACTGCTCGCAAGCGGCCTGATGCTCAACTTTGCCGCCCAGCAGGACAACGCGGCCAATCTCGAAGCCCGTCAGCGCCTGGATGAAGCGAGGGAGGCCCTGCTTGGCTTCGCAATCACCCGGAATCGCCTGCCCTGCCCCGCCTCACCGGGAAAAAGCGGCATTGAGTCACCGGAGGGAGGGGGTGACTGCAGCAATCCCTGGGATGGCTACCTGCCCGCAGTCACATTGGGGATTCAGCCGGTCAACGCGCAAGGCTATGCCATTGACCCCTGGGGAAATCCGATCCGCTATGCCATCTCAACTTTCAAAAGCCCGGAATGCGGCACAGGCCATTGTCTGGCAACCGGGTATGGCCTGCGTAACGCGTGGAACAGCAACGTAACGCCCGCCCCCGACCTTCGCGTCTGCAATACCGCAAACAACAGCACAGGTAGCTCAGGCAGCGCCGAATGCGCCAGCGATACGGCCCTCACCAAGGATGCGGCCGCCATCATCTTTTCGTTGGGCAAGAATGGCGGTCAGACACCGACTGACAAGGACGAAATAGCCAACCAGAACGGCGACCGCCTTTTTGTTGCAAGCACATTCAGTAGCAGTCCACGGCAATTTGACGACCAACTGCTCTGGCTCTCGTCCAATGTTCTCTACAGTCGCCTGTTTGCGGCAGGACGCCTGCCTTGACGCCTGAAAAATACAAATTGCATGATTTTTACAATACCAAGACAACCACAAAATATTCCATATGTATAATTCCAAAGGGAATATTCCCGCCAATCAATACCGGAGGAAATTATGCAAAGGAGTCAACGTGGTTTCACCCTGATCGAAATAGCAATTGTTCTGGTCATTATCGGCCTTTTGCTCGGTGGCGTCCTTAAAGGGCAGGAAATGGTCAACAGCGCCAAGGTCAAGAATCTGGCCGGCGACCTGCGTGCCATCCCGCTTTTCATTTACGGCTATCAGGACAAGTTCAAGGCGCTGCCGGGGGATGACATAAGTGCAACAACCCACCTGCCCGGAGGTACGAAGGCTAGCTTAACCACCCATACGCCAGGCAACGGCAGCATCGAAGGCAACTGGGATGCAGACGACATCAAGAACGAGAACGTCTTGTTCTGGCAACACATCCGTTTAGCCGGACTCGCCAACGGCAGTACTGACTTCACAACCAGTGCGAAGGCAAGCCTGCCGACGAATGCAGAGGGTGGACGTGTTGGCATCCAGATGGGAACACCACCAATCACAAACTTGAGCGGCACTTATTTTGCCTGTAGTGGGGGTATTAACGGCAAATTGGCGCAACAACTGGACACTACAATTGATGATGGCAGCGCAGACGGCGGCTCATTACGGGCTGTAGTAACAGGCGGCACAACTGCCGCAACTGCATTCGATAGCAGCAAACTCTACACAGTCTGCCTCGGCTTCTGAAACCGGCAACACCTAGCGTGGCCCGCTGCGGCGGGCTTTTTCATTTTTGAGCAGGCACTCTTCGGCCGCAGTGACCATTTCCGGATCGCCCAGCACGACGACGACGTCACCTTCTTCCAGGCGCGTTTCCGGTGCGGGCTCGACGGCGCGGATGCCACGCCGCCGGATCGCACTGACTTCACAACCAAAGCTCTCCAGATCCAGTTCGCCCAGGGTTTGGCCAATGGCTGCAGCCCCCGGCGTCAACCAGATCGAATGCAGGCGTGGCTGATGCTCGTCTTCCTCCTCGCGGTCGGAAAGCCCGCGATAGAAGCCGCGCAACAGGCGATAGCGCTGGCTACGGATAATCCGGATGCGCTTGAGAACACGATTAAGCGGCACGCCCACCAGAACCAGCGCATGCGAGGCCAGCATCAGGCTGGCTTCCAGGGTTTCCGGAACAACCTCGGCGGCACCGGCCTTGGATAAACGGCCCATGTCGCGCTCGTCCGAGGTCCGAACGATCACCGGCAAATCGGGCCGCAACTCTTGCACGTGGTGCAACACCTTTTCAGCGAGTGGCGTGTCGCTCATCGTGAAGATGACAACACTGGCCCGCATCAGGCCGGCGGCAATCAGTGCCTCCTTGCGGCCGGCATCGCCAAAAACCACGGTTTCCCCACCCGCCGCGGCTTCGCGAACGCGATCCGGGTCGAGGTCGAGCGCAATGTAGTGAATGCCTTCCTGGGTCAGGAAACGTGCCAGATACTGACCGCTACGACCGAAGCCGCAGAGGATGGCGTGCTTGTCCGTTCCCATGGATAGTGCGGCAATTTGCGTCAGTTGCATCGAGCGCAACAGCCATTCGCTGGCAACGAAGCGCATGACCAGTTTCTCGCTGTACTGGACGACGAACGGCGCAGCCAGCATGGAAAGCACCAGAATGGTCAGAGCCAGCTGTTCGATGACTTTCGGTATATGAGCAATTTCGCCCAGCAGCACGAAACCGAATTCGCCACCGGCACAGAGCCAGAGACCGGCACGGATCGAATTGCCGGGCGTCGAACCCAGGCGCCACGAGAGCAATCCGACCACCGCACTTTTCAGGACGAGCAGGGCGACCAGGCCGAGCAGCACCTGCCACCACAAACCAACAACGATATTGAGATCGAGCTTGACGCCGATGGTGACGAAGAACAGCCCCATCAACACATCGCGAAAAGGCTTGATGTCCTCTTCCACCTGCAGGCGGTATTCGGTCTCGGAAATCAGCATGCCGGCGACGAAGGCGCCCAGCGCCTGCGACAGACCGGCCAGCTCGGTAACGGTGGCAAGCCCCAGCGTGATCAGCAGCACGTTGAGGACGAACACCTCGGATGACTTGGCGCGGGCGACGAAATAAAACCATTTGCGCATCAGCTTCTGGCCAAAGACCAGAATCACGGCAAGGACGACGACCGCCTTGAGCAAGGCGATACCGAGCAGAATCGCGAGCTTTTCCGGCGGCTGGGTCAGCGAAGGGATCAGGACCAGCAAGGGCACCACGGCAAGATCCTGGAAGAGCAGGACGCCCATGATTTCGCGCCCGTGCGCAGAGTCGAGCTGCATCCGCTCGGCAAGCAACTTAGTCAGGACCGCCGTCGATGACATTGCAAAAACGCTGCCCAGGGCAATGCCGAGCTGCCAATTCACGCCGAAGAACATGACCAGCGCTGCAATCAATACCAGACTGAGTAGCACCTGCAGCAAGCCCAAGCCGAACACGATGCGTTTCATGGCATAGAGCTTGGGCAGCGAGAATTCCAGGCCAATCGAGAACATCAGGAAGACGACCCCGAATTCACCCAGATATTCAGCGCGATGCACATCGCGCAACAGATTCAGCGCATGCGGCCCGATGATGCTGCCGACCAGCAGATAGCCGAGCACCGGCGGCAGGTTGAAGCGGCGAAAGACGATCACGGCCAGGACCGATGCACCAAGCAGCAGGAGGATAAGGGAGAGTGCGCTCAAGGCCGTTTTCGCGATTCAGGTATACTTCGGCCATCATAACCGCAGCCAGCCCATGAACCCAAGCCAAACAGCCTCTCGATTTTCACCGGAACGCGCTCTGGAACTGGGTCGCCAGACCCTGAGCATTGAAGCGGCAGCGGTCGACGCCCTGAAAAACCGGATAAACGACGACTTCGCAAAAGCGGTCGAACTGATTCTTGCCAGCAAGGGCCGCCTGATTGTCAGCGGCATGGGCAAATCCGGCCATATCGCGCGCAAGATCGCGGCGACCATGGCCAGCACTGGCACCCCTGCCTACTTCGTTCATCCGGGCGAAGCCAGCCACGGCGACCTCGGCATGATTACGCGAGAGGACGTGCTGCTTGCCCTGTCCAACTCCGGAGAATCGGAAGAGCTGCTGCGCATTGTGCCGCTGGTCAAGCGTTCCGGCGCCCGCCTGATTTCGATGACCGGTGTGCCGACCTCCACCCTGGCCCGCGAAGCCGACATTCACCTCGATGCCGGTGTCGCCCAGGAAGCCTGCCCGCACAATCTGGCCCCGACTGCCAGCACCACGGCTGCGCTGGCACTTGGCGATGCCCTGGCTGTTGCCTTGCTCGACGCCCGCGGCTTCAGCCCGGAAGATTTCGCCCGTTCGCACCCGGGTGGCTCGCTTGGCCGGCGCCTGCTGACCCACGTCCGCGACGTGATGCGCGCCGGTGAGCAAGTACCCAGCGTGGGGCCGGAAACCGGCATCACCGATGCGATCATCGCCATGTCGCGCGGCGGTCTGGGCCTGGTTGTCATCACGGATACAGCTGGCAAGGCACTTGGCATCTTCACCGACGGCGACCTGCGCCGCGCCTTCGAAAAACGTCTCGACCTGCAGCAAGGCAACATCGCCTCGGTAATGCATCCGGCGCCGCGCAGCATCAGCCCCGACCGCCTCGCCGTCGAAGCCGTCGAGATGATGGAGCGCCTGCACATCAACGCCCTGCTCGTCGTCGATACTGATGGCTGCCTGGTTGGCGCCCTCAACATGCATGACCTGTTCACGGCCAAGGTCATCTGATGAATACCCAAGCCCGCGCCACCAATCTCGAAACGCAATGAAAAACTGGCCCAGCCAAGTCATCCCCGTCATTCTGCTGGCTCTGCTGGCAGGGTTCAGTTTCTGGCTGCAAAGAGCAGTCGACCGGGAGGAGCCGAAGCCCAGCGCCAAGTTGCGTCACGACCCGGATGCCTATGCCGAGAACTTTGTCGTGCGCCGCTTCGACAACACCGGCAAGGTCAAATACCGTCTGACCTCGCCCTACCTCGTCCATTACGGCGACGACGACAGCTCGGAACTGAAGTCGCCCACCCTGATCAGTTTCCGCCCGGACTCGCCACCGGTCACCGTGACCAGCGACCGGGCGACGGTCACCGCCAAGGGTGAAACCATCTTCCTGCGCGACAATGTCAGCGTGACTCGCGCCGCCCTGCCCGACCGGGCCGACCGGGCCGAAATGGTGGCACGCATGCCCGACCTGACCGCAAACCCGGACGCCGGCACGGCGTTCACCAACAGTCCGGTTGAAATCACCCAGGGCCAGTCCTGGATCAAGGGGGTTGGGGCGCAGCTGGACAACAACGCCTCCACCTTCGTGCTGCAATCACAGGTTACCGGCCTGTACATCCGACCCAGGGCTACGCCATGAACCTTCGTCTCGCCACTCTCACCCTCTGCCTGTTCGCCGCGTCGAGCGCCTTTGCCGAAAAGGCCGACCGCGACAAGCCGATGCAACTCGAAGCCAACCGCATTTCCATTGACGATGCCAAGAAGATCCAGATTCTTGAAGGCGACGTCGTGATCATCAAGGGAACGATGATTCTCAAGGCTGACCGGGTGGTGATTACCGAAGACCAGTACGGCTTCCAGAAAGGCGCAGCCTTCGGCGGCAAGAACGGTCTGGCCCGTTTCCGCCAGAAACGCGAAGGGCGCGACGAGTTCACTGATGGTGAAGCCGAACGCATCGAATACAACACCAATAGCGAGATTGCCGAATTCTTCCACCGCGCCTGGGTGAAGAGCGGCGAGGATCAGGTACGTGGCGACTACATCTGGTACGACGCGGTCAGCGAGAAATATCTCGTCACTGCCGGTGAAACGCGCGATCCGAAAGGTCCGCCGGCCCGGGTACGCGCCGTCATTCAGCCGAAGAGCAAGGGAAGCCAGCCAATGCAACCGGCTGGCCGCGGCGAACGCCTTGAATTGAAGGGTGCAGGCGGCTTGACCGACACGCCTGCACGCGAATAGTGCATCGACTCGTCAAATTCCGTCGAAAGCCGCATCAGACAAGCCTTCGGAAACAACTTAACGAACTGATTTAAAAGTGATTGCGAGCCGTTGGTGCACCGCACAAAATAATTGTTGACAATGCAACAATCACTTCTATAATTCGAGACATGGTGCAGTGCAACATCAGACACCGCACCGCAAAATTGTTCCCAAAGTTCGCAACATTTTCCAGGAGATATACCCATGACTTTCTTCAACACCCCCGAGCAGTTCGCTTCCGCCAACAAGACCGCTGTTGATTCCCTGCTGTCCCTGGCCAACACCGCCCTGGCTTCGGCCGAGCGCATCGCTGCCCTGAACCTGAACGCCGCCCGTTCGGTTCTGGAAGATTCCGTTTCCGGCACCAAGGCCCTGCTCGGCGCCAAGGACGTGCAAGAAGCCATCTCCATCCAGGCCTCCCTGGCCCAGCCGAACGTTGAAAAGGCCGTTGCCTACTCGCGTTCTGTCTATGAAATCTCTGCCCAGGCTCAAGAAGAACTGTCGAAGACCCTGGAAGGCCAGTTCGGCGGTTTCCAGAAGCAAGTCGCCGACCTGCTCGACAAGGCTGCCAAGTCTGCCCCGGCCGGTTCTGACGTTGCCGTTGCTGCCGTCAAGTCTGCCATCGCTGCTGCCAACTCTGCTTTCGACAACCTGAACAAGGCTGCCAAGCAAGTTGCTGAAATCACCGAAGCCAACGTTGCTGCTGCAACCAACGCAACGGTCAAGGCTGTTGGCGCTTCCGCCGCTGCCAGCAAGAAGAAGTAATCAGCTTCAAAAGGCCCCCGCCTCAGGGCGGGGGCTTTGTTTCATCCACACTGACCAAAACTGACTGGAGATGATGATGAGCAACCCGAATATTGAACAACTGACTGCCGCACAAAAAGCCAACGCGGAAGTGATGATGGCCCTCGTACGCACCGCCTTCAATGGCGTCGAGCGTCTGACCGCCCTCAACCTGGCCGCCACCCGCGAGTTATTCAACAACACCGTCGCCAGCACCCAGCAGCTGATGGCAGCCAAGGATGCCAGCGAAGTCGCCAAGCTGAACAGCGAACTCGCCAAGCCGGGCGTCGACAAGTGGATGGACTACTCGCGCAATGTTTACGATCTGGTTGCCGAAATGCAGAAGGAAGTCACTTCGGTCATGGAAGCCCAGTACAGCACCTTCAGCAAGAACGCCAGCAGCGCCGTTGCCAAGGCCAAGAGCTCGGCTCCGGTCGGTGGTGAAGTGTTCGCCGCCACGATGCAATCCATGCTCGACGCCTCGACCAAGGCTTTCGGCAACATGACCGGCATGGCCAAGCAACTGGCCGACATCGCCGAAGCCAACATGCAGGTTGCCGCCAAGACCACGGCCAAGACCACCAGCGCTACCAGCGCCGCTGCCAAGAAGACCGCCGCCAAGTAATCGGCACCTTCCGCTGCACATGAAAAACCCGGCAAAATGGCCGGGTTTTTTACGTTTACCGCTACGGACGACTCAGGCGCGCCACACCCAGGTGATGCCGCGCTTTTCGACCTCCTGACGGATTTCCTCCATCGCCTGATCGACCAAAGCCGGCTCGCCTTCGACGCCCAGTTCGAGATGGCGGCGCTCCTGGCCGTTCAAGGAAGGCAGCGAGAACAGGCGCAGGCTCGGGTAATCCTTGACGATGCGCTCCATCAGGTCGAGCAGCGCGCTTTCGTAGGCGGTCGGCCCGGTCAGCAGGAAGGCCTTCTCGACCATGCCGCCGACTGCCTTGAACTCGTCACGGTAGAAAGTATCGAGCGCCCATTCGATCATCGGGTGCGCCATCTGCGGGAAACCCGGCACGAAATAATGATCATTGGCCATGAAGCCGGGAATGCGGTTGAACGGGTTGGGAATGATGTTGACGCCTTGCGGGAAGGTCACCAGCAGCTTGCGCTTGTCGGTGATTTCCTCATTGGCGAAACGCACCTTCAGCTCCTCGAAACCTTGCGGGTGCAGTTCGAGATCGACACCCAGCGCCAGCGCCACGGCCTGCCGCGTATGGTCGTCCGGCGTATTGCCGATACCGCCGCAGGAAAACACCACGTCACCGGCCGCCATCGTGCGTTTGAAGGTCGCCGCCAAACGCTCGCGGTCATCGCCCAGATACTCGACCCAGGACAGGCGCAGGCCACGTACGCCGAGCATGCCGGCAATTTTCTCGAAATGCTTGTCCTGGCGTTTGCCGGACAGGATCTCGTCGCCAATGATGACGGCGCCAAAAGTTCTACTCACAGTCTTTCTCCTTCTATGGTGACGACGGCCCCACCGCGCGAGCGGCGCAGGCTTTCCAGTCCGAAATGAACAAATGACAACGCCGCCAGCGTCGGCACCAGCAGGCCGATCACCGGCACATGGGCGAGCAGCGCCATGATCAGGCCGAGCATGAACAGCGGCGCTCCCGCTTGCCGGCGCATGCTTCGCCACTCCTCTTCCGTGGCATGCATGGACAGCGCATCGTAGGCAAAGGTCCGCCGGTTCAGCCAGGCCATCAGCAGCATCGGCAGCAACAAGGACAGGCCCGGCACGATCCACAGCGGCAGGGTCAGGAACCAGCCGGCCACGAACAAAATCGAGGCAAAAATGCTGTTGACCGCTGCGGCGACAAAACTGTCCTTGCCCATCGCCGCCACGTCGCGATATTCGGTTGCGGCCAGGTGCTTGAGCAGCAAGGGCATGACGAAGAGCGCGGTGAGCAGCGACGCGGTCAGGTAGGCACAGGCGAAGATCGCCATCCAGCCACCGAGGTAGGCCAGGATGTAGGCCAACCAGGCGACGCCCCAGCCGATCAGGAGGGTCATCGGCGGATGGCCGAGCAGCCAGTCGACCAGCGCACCCAGCCCCCAGAAAGCCAGTGCGATCCACAGCAGCAGCGAGAACAGCGCCGGCAACAGCAGGTAGCGCCAGACCCGGCCGTCGCGCAGGCTGGCCAGCGTGCGCATCAGGGCAAGCATTACCTCAGCCATATTGAATCCCTTCCCATTGCTTTTGCAGACGTTTGACCGACATCGGCACCGGCGTCTTGAGTTCCTGCGCGAACAGGCTGATGCGCAACTCCTCAAGCAGCCAGCGGAACTGATCGATCTGCGGATCGAACGTGCCCTGCTTGGCGAGCTGGATGGCGCGGCGTTCGTAGTTGGTCCATAGCGGCGCGTAATCGGCCATCAGTTGCGTATCGCGCGCCGGATTGGACTTCAGCTTGTCGAGACGGACCTGGATGCCCTTGAGGTAACGCGGGTAATGCGCCAGGCGCTCGAAAGGCGTGTCGGACACGAAGTTCTTGCCCATCAGGCGCTTCAACTGGGCCTCGATATCCTGCGTTGCCGCGGCATGCGCCTTGAAGGCCGGCAGTTTCTTGACGACCGCCTGCCATTCGGTGAGTACCGTGCCGACCAGGCGACAGACTTCCTGCATGACCAGACCAAGGCGCGCCTTGCTGTCGCCGCAGCGGCTCTTGAAGGCATCCGGCGTCGTCGGCAGCGGCTCGGTCAGGCAGGCGCGCTCGAAGGTCAGGGCGACGATCTGGTTCTTCAGGTCGTCGCTGCTGCCCAAGGCCATGTATTGCATGGCCATCTGGGTCAGGCCGGGCACGTTCTTGTCGAAGTACTTCACCTGCTCCTTGAACTGCAGCATGAACAGGCGCAGCAGACCGACGCGATGCGCTTCGGCCGCTTCCTCGGGCGAATCGAATACCTTGAGGCTGACCGTTTCGCCGTCGTCGCTGAGCCCCGGATAGCCGAGCACGGTCTGCCCGGCGACCGGCACTTCCATGAGTTCCGGCAATTCGCCGAAAGTCCAGTCGGTCAGCTTGGTGAATTCGGACGGCGTTTCGTGCAGCTCGGCGAATTCCTGCTTCGCTTCGCGCCCCCAGTCGGCGCGCAGTTGCACCAGGCTGCGGCTCATGTCGAGCTGGCGGCCGTGTTCGTCGATCAGCTTGTAGTTCATCGAGAAATGGGCGGGCAGCGCATCGGGCCGGAAAGCATCGGGCGTCACCGCCCAGCCGCGCGCGTTCAGGCCGCGCGCTTCGAGGATGTAGTCGATGAGCGGTGCGATCAGGCCCTGAGCCATTTTGCGGTCGTTGCCGGCCGTCGCCGCGATGAATTCCTCGACAAAATCGGGCACCGGCACCAGCTTGGCGCGGATGCGCTGCGGCAGCGTCTTGATCAGCTGCACCAGCTTTTCCTTGAGCAGGCCGGGCACCAGCCATTCCATGCGACCGGCCGGAATCTGGTTCAACTGGGCGAGCGGCAGGGTCAGGGTGACGCCGTCGCGCGGCGAGCCGGGCTCGAAATGGTAGGTGAGCGCGTATTCGACGCCGCCCAGCTTGAGATGATGCGGAAACGCCTCGGTCGTCACGCCGGCCGCCGAGTGGCGCATCAGGTCGTCCTTGGCGAGGAAGAGCAGCTTCGGGTTGTCTCGCTCAGCCTCCTTGCGCCAGTGATCGAAAGTCGCGCCGTTGTGGATGCCTTCGGGAATGATCGAGTCGTAGAAGGCAAAGATCAGCTCGTCGTCGACCAGCACGTCCTGGCGGCGTTGCTTGTGCTCGAGATGCTCGATGTCGCGGATCTGCTTCTGGTTGTGCTGGTAGAAGGGCCAGCGCTTGGCGTAGGCCTCGTCGATTTCCTCGCCGACCAGGCCCTGGCGGATGAAGATTTCGCGCGCCTCGGCCGGCGCCAGCGGGCCGTAATGGATGCGCCGCTTGGGATTGATGACGATACCGTAGAGCGTCGTGCGCTCCCAGCCGGCCACCTGCATCGAGCGTTTTTCCCAGTGCGCGTCGAAATACTGGCGCTTGATGAGGTGAGCGCCCACTTTCTCGATCCAGCCATCCTCGATGCGAGCGACACAGCGCCCGAACAGGCGCGTCGTCTCGGTGATCTCGGCCGCCATGATCCACTTGCCGGCCTTCTTTTGCAGCGGCGACGACGGGTGGATCAGGTAGCGGATGCCGCGCGCGCCGAGGTAATAGCCGGATTCATCGGCCTTGCAGCCGATATTCCCCAACAGGCCGGAGAGCAGCGCCTGGTGGATGGCTTCGTAGGTGCCGGGAATCTCGCTTTCCTTCCAGCCGCCGTCCTTGGCCGCCAGCTCGCCGATCATCGAATGCAGCTGGCTATGCACCTCGCGCCATTCGCGCAGGCGCAGGTAGGACAGGAAATGCGCGTGACAGGTATCGACCAGTTGCTTGTTCGACTTCTTGTGCTCGACGGCGTTCTGGAACCAGTTCCACAGCTTCCACCAGCTGAGGAATTCCGATTTCTCATCGGCAAACAGCTTGTGCTTCTCGTCCGCCGCCTGTTGACGCTCCTGCGGCCTCTCACGCGGGTCCTGCGTGGACAGGCCGGCGGCGATGACCATGACTTCCTTCAGACAACCGAGATCGCGCGCCGCGACCAGCATGCGGCCGATGCGCGGGTCGAGCGGCAAACGGGCCAGCGCGTCGCCGACCTTCGTTAAACGATTTTCCTCGTCGAGCCCGCCGAGTTCCTGCAACAGCGCGTAGCCGTCGGCAATGGCCTTGGCCGGCGGCGGTTCGAGGAAGGGAAAGCTCTCGACATCGGTCAGCTTCAGCGACTTCATGCGCAGGATGACGCCGGCCAGCGAAGAGCGCAGGATTTCCGGATCGGTGAACGGCGGCCGCGCGTTGAAATCCAGCTCGTCGTACAGGCGGATGCAGACGCCGGCCGCCACCCGGCCGCAACGCCCGGCACGTTGGCGGGCCGCGGCCTGCGAAATCTTCTCGATCTGCAGCTGCTCGACCTTGTTGCGGTAGGAGTAGCGCTTGACGCGCGCCAGGCCGGTGTCGATGACGTAGCGGATGCCCGGCACGGTGAGCGAGGTTTCGGCGACGTTGGTGGCGAGCACGATGCGCCGCTGGTTGCCCGAGGGCTTGAAAATGCGGTCCTGCTCACCGGCCGACAGGCGCGAGAAGAGCGGCAGGATTTCCGGCGCATGCGCCGTCGACAGGCCAGGCCGCGCCAGCGCGTGCTTGCGCAGCGCTTCCGCCGCCTCGCGGATTTCCCGCTCGCCGGGCAGGAAGACGAGGATGTCGCCGGAACCCAGGCGCGACAACTCGTCGGCGGCATCGACGATGGCGTCGTAGAGATCGCGCTCGTCATCATCCTTCTCAAGATCGGTGACTGGCCGGTAACGCACGTCGACCGGGTAAAGCCGGCCCGACACTTCGATCACCGGTGCACCGCTGAAATGCTGCGAAAAGCGCTCGGCATCGATGGTCGCCGAGGTAATGATGACTTTCAGGTCCGGGCGCTTGGGCAGCAACTGCTTGAGGTAGCCGAGCAGGAAGTCGATATTCAGGCTGCGCTCGTGCGCCTCGTCGATGATGATCGTGTCGTAGGCCGAGAGATAAGGGTCGGATTGCGACTCGGCGAGCAGGATGCCGTCGGTCATCAGCTTGACCCAGCTGTCGGCGGTCGACTTGTCCTGAAAGCGGATTTTCACGCCGACGCCCGTTCCGACCTGCGTCTTCAGCTCCTGCGCCAGCCGTGTCGCGACCGAACGCGCCGCCAGCCGGCGCGGCTGCGTGTGGCCGATCAGCCCGGCGCCGCCGCGGCCCAGTTCGAGACAGATTTTCGGCAACTGCGTCGTCTTGCCGGAACCGGTTTCGCCGCAGACGATGACGACCTGATGCTTTTTGATCAGCGCCGCGATTTCCTCGCGCCGCTCGTTGACCGGCAGATCGGCCTGGAACTCGGGTTTGGGCAGGCTGGCCTGACGCTTTTCCAGCCCGGCGCGCGACTTTTCCAGCAGGGCGGCAAAATCGGCCTGCAGTTTTGCCCGTTTTTCACCGGTCGACCGCAAAAGATTGCGCTGCATGCCGCGCAAGCGGCCGTAATCGGCGCTCAGGCAGAGCAGGCGCTCGTTGTTCTCCGACCGGGATCGTTTCTGTTCGTTGTTCTGTGCCATCTTCCAGATCGCGCCAGATTTCGGCGCCATCCTTTTCCTGCAAAAGTTAAGCGGCGAATTTTGCAGCAAATCGGGGCCTTAAGCCATGAAAGACACAAGGCGTTACAGAGTTGCAACGCAGCCAAAGCACAATCGGGACTAGTATGTCCGGATCATTTCGCTGCCTGCAAGAAAGGGCCGCCATGTACTACGGAGAACGTTTCAACGCCTGGACTCACCTGATCGGCGCCCTGCTCGCTGCCACTGGTGCAATCTGGCTGGTCGTCCTGGCGGCGGCCAGTGGCGATGCCTGGAAGGTGGTCAGCGCCGCGATATACGGCAGCACGCTGGTCGTGCTGTACAGCATTTCAACCATTTACCACAGCGTGCGCGGCCGGGTGAAAACCATCCTGCGCAAGCTCGATCACCTGTCGATCTACCTGTTGATCGCCGGCAGCTACACGCCGTTCTGCCTGATCAGCCTGCGCGGCCCGTGGGGCTGGTCATTGTTCGGCGTGGTGTGGTCTCTGGCCGTGATCGGCATGTTGCAGGAGATCAAGCCGCGCTCGGAAGCGCGCGTCATGTCGCTGGTCATTTATGCCGTGATGGGCTGGATCGTTCTCGTCGCCGTCAAGCCGCTGCTCGCCACCCTCGGCTTCGCCGGCTTTGCCTGGCTGGCCGCCGGCGGGGTTTTCTACACCGTGGGCATCATCTTTTTCGCCTTCGACGAGCGCTTCCGGCACTGGCACGGCATCTGGCACCTGTTCGTGATTGCCGGCAGCCTGGCGCATTTCATTGCAGTCCTGTTTTACGTCCTGTGAATCAAGGACAATGAGCGGCACTTAAGCACAACCGGCATGCATGCGTTATCAGGGAAAAATCACCGCCTGGAAGGATGACCAGGGTTACGGCTTCATCACGCCGAACATCGGCGGCGACAAGGTCTTCGTCCATATCAAGTCTTTCGTCAGTCGCCGGCAACGGCCGGCACTCGAGCAGATCGTGACCTACGAACTGAGCCGCGACGAGCGCGGTCGAGCGCGGGCCGCAGCGGTCGACTTCGTCGACGGCCGGAAATCTGCCCGAAATAGCTGGTCGACCGGCCCGAGCCCCCTGCCGCCCATCCTCGCCAGCGGCTTCCTGACTTTTGTTGCGCTGTCGGCCTGGGCGGGCAAGCTGCCAGGCCTTCTGGCCGCCCTGTATTTCGCTGCCAGTCTCCTCACCTTCGGCGTCTACGCCCACGACAAATCGGCCGCCCGCGCCCAGCGCTGGCGCATCAGGGAAAGCACCCTGCACCTGCTGGCCCTGATCGGCGGCTGGCCGGGCGCGCTGCTGGCGCAACACCGCCTGCGTCACAAATCGGGCAAGAGCGCATTTCTTGCGACATTCTGGACAAGCGTCCTGCTCAACAGCGGCATGCTGATACTCCTGCTGACCCCCGGCGGCAAAACGCTGCGCGCCGCGCTCGGCATAGGCTGAGACAAGGAAGCAGGGGCGGCGTTGATTTGCGTACGGCAATCGACGCCAGCATGCGCAGCCTCGAGCGCAAGATCGCCCTGGCACGCCTGTTGCACATTACAGGAAACCCGGCCGGCCCTGTCGACTTTGCGACACGCCCGCGAACCCGGAACACATTGCCAACGGAGTCTGCCATGAGCGCCACCACTATCGACTGCAAGGGCCTGAGCGTCGCCCCCGGCGACAAGATCCGCATTCTCGACATCACGCCTGACCCCGACCTCGATGAAGACGACCTCGACATGTTCATGAACATGGTCGGCTCGCGCTGCGAGGTCGAGCGCATCGACCCGGACGGCACCGCCTGGGTCGTCGTCTGGTGGAACACCAGCGAAGGCAGCCTGATCACCCAGGCCGGCCTGGCACCGGAACAAATCGAGAAAGTCGCTGCCTGAGCAGGGCGCCGGAGACTTCCTGCGATCCGGTTGGCAGCACTGAGTGCAGGCGGCGCGTTGTTTTCATGCACGGCCTCTCGCCGCGCATGCTTGCGACAGGCCACGCGCCGCCGCCCCCGAATTGATCATTGAGAAAGCCAGCTGACCGTGTCGGATACCCCACAAGACGTCGTGCGTGCCTACCACGCGCGCAGCAAGCATCGCTTCGCCGCCTACGCCGAAGGCCCCGGCCAGCTCGACTGGGATGCCCAGCCGGCAGCCTTTCGTCACTATCCGGGCGCGCCGGTGCTCGAACTGCCGCTCAGCGCCGACCGCTTCGAACGTCCATACGGTCGACTGCCGGAAAAACCCGAAAAGCAAATCACCCCGGATCTTGCCAGCCTGGGTGCCCTGCTCGAACTTTCCTTCGGCCTCTCCGCCTGGAAAAGCTGGGGGCCGAACCGCTGGGCACTACGCTGCAATCCTTCGTCGGGCAACCTGCACCCGGTTGAAGCCTATGTGCTGAGCGCCGGCCTGCCCGGCATACCGGCCGGCGTGCAGCACTACGATCCGGAAAATCACGCCCTCGAAGGCCGTGCCGCTGTTGCGACCGGGGACAAGCCCTGGCTGGCCGTCGGCCTGTCCAGCATCATGTGGCGCGAAGCCTGGAAATACGGCGAACGCGCCTTCCGCTACTGCCAGCTCGACGTCGGGCATGCGCTCGGCGCCCTCGGCTACGCGGCGGCGCTGCTCGGCTGGGAAGTGGTGCCGCTCGCTGTCGATGCGAGCACCTTGCAGCACTGCCTCGGGCTGGATCGTCCGGAAGACTTCCCGCCTTCGCGCTACGCCTTTACCGAACGCGAAGAGCCGGAGATTCTCGTCGCCCTGCGCGCCCCCGGCCTGCAACTGCCGCCGGCCGGCGACGAACTGATCGGCTGGCTGCGCGACGCCAGTTGGCACGGCACGCCGAGCCGCATTGATGCCGCCCCCGGCTATCGCTGGCCGGCCATCGACCAGGCCGCCAGCGCCAGCCGGGCGCAGCGGTCGACCACGCAAAAAGTGGCATTTTCCCCGCTGCCGCCACTCGCGCCGCCGCCAGCTCCGCTCGGCGCCGCGGCGCTGATCCGGCAACGACGCAGTGCGCAGCGCTTTGATCCCAAACACAGCCTGGGCAAGACTGCCTTCTACCGCCTGCTCGACGGCGTCCTGCCGCGCCCGCAGGCCCCCTGGCTGGCGCAGGAAGCGCCGAGCCGCATCCACCTGCTGCTCTTCGTGCTGCGTGTCGATGGCCTGGCCAGCGGCCTCTACCTGCTGCCACGCACACCGGCGGCCGCCGGCACCCTGCCCGCCGCGCTCGCACCGGCCGAGGCCCGCTTTGCGCAACAGCGTCCGGTTGCCGAATTCGATGCCAACTGCCCGCAGCATCTCGGCCTGATCCAGCTGTGCACCGCCGACCTGCAGGAACTGCAAAGACTGGCCCGCTCACTCTCCTGCCACCAGGACATCGCCGCGACCAGCGCCTTTTCGCTCGGCATGCTCGGCGAATTCGCCGCCGCCACGGTCGACGCCCACGGCTACCGCGAATTGCTGCGCGAGGCCGGGCTGGTCGGCCAGGCGCTCTATCTCGAAGCGGAAGCCGTCGGCGTGCGCGGCACCGGCATCGGCTGCTTCTTCGACGACCCGGTGCATGAATTGTTCGGCGTGGACGCCACGCGCTACCAGAGCGTTTATCACTTCACGGTCGGCCTGCCGGTCAACGATGCCCGCATCGAAACCGGGCCACCCTATCCCCAACGTTGCAAGGAACCCGCATGACGCCCGAACTGAGCGCCTTTCTCGCCGAGCACGGCTTTGCCGGCGACATCAATGCCGCATCGGCCGACGGCCGCTTCACGCCCTTGATGCGCGCCGCCAAACTCGGCCGCCTGGACATCGTCGAACAGTTGCTCGCACTTGGCGCCGAGCTCAATGCGCGCAATGCCGACGGTTGCAACGCCCTCTGGCTGGCCTGCTACAACGGCGACCATGCCCTGATCGAACGCCTGCTCGCGGCCGGCGTCGATATCGATAACCAGAACGGCAACGGCGCAAGCTGTCTGATGTACGTCGCCTCGAACAGCAAGCCAGATCTCGTCAAACTGCTGCTCGACAAGGGCGCCAATCCGGCCTTGAAGAATTTCGACGATTTCAGTGCGCTCGACCTGGCCGCCTCGCGCACCTGCCTGCAATTGCTCAAGACGGCCCGCTGAAAATGAAAAAGGCCACCGGAAAGGTGGCCTGGCGAGAGACGGAAGCAGATCAGTGCTTGGCCTTGGCGCCCATCCATTGCCCACCCTTGCCATCGCTGGTTGCCTGGCAAACAACGTCAACACCGGAAATCGAGGTGCGCGCACCCAGATCGAAGAACTTGCCGTGATCACCGGAGTAACACTGCGGTGCCTTCTTGGCCGGTGCCGGTGCGGCAGCGACGGCGGGAGCAGGCATGGAGGCTGCTGCTTTTTCAGGAGCGGGAGCCGAGCTGGCGCAGGCGGCAAGGGTCAGGGCAGAAAGGCCAACCAGAAACAGGGAACGCATGGGGATCTCCATCGGGATGAATTCGGAGCGGCCATTCTCTGAAGTTTTTGTTGCAGTTTGATTGCAGAACCTCCCGCCGGAACGCGCCAGCCGAAATATCTCGCAGCCATGATCGGCACAAGCCCTGAAAACGGCAACCGAACGCTTCCGGATCTGAAAATGGAACCAGCCCCGCTGCGGCGGGGCTTTTTTTCGCGGTCAGGCGGCCGCTGCCGGTTAAAATAGCGGGATTGAAATCAGAGGTTTTCCCGTGAGCAGCCCGAATCAGCCCGCCAACACCCCGGCTCCCGCCGCCAATTTCATCAAGAACATCGTCGAGGCCGACCTCGCTGCCGGCAAACACGCGCAGCGCCACTGGGCCGGCCAGCCCGGCACCGCCGCCGACCATGCTGCCGCCCCGCTCGACGCGGCCAAGCTGCGTACCCGCTTCCCGCCCGAGCCGAACGGCTACCTGCACTTCGGCCACGCCAAGTCCATCCTGCTCAACTTTGGCCTCGCCGAGCAATACGGTGGCCGCTGCCACCTGCGCTTTGACGACACCAATCCGGAGAAGGAAGACCAGGAATACGTCGATTCCATCATCGATGCCGTCAAATGGCTGGGTTGCTCGTGGGAGAAGGATGGCGAAACCAACCTCTACTACGCCTCGAACTATTTCGACTGGATGCTGCAATCGGCCGAAGCCTTGATTACCGCCGGCCACGCCTATGTCGATAGCCAGTCGGCCGACGAGATGCGCGCCAATCGCGGCACGCTGACCCAGCCGGGCAAGAATTCGCCGTTCCGCGACCGTTCGGTTGCGGAAAATATGGATCTGTTCAAACGCATGCAGGCCGGCGAGTTCGCCGACGGTCAACACATCCTGCGCGCCAAAATCGACATGGCCTCGCCCAACATCAACCTGCGCGACCCGGCCATCTACCGCATCCGCCACGCAACGCACCACAACACCGGCGACAAGTACTGCGTGTATCCGATGTACACCTTCGCCCATCCGATCGAGGATGCGCTGGAAAACATCACGCATTCGATCTGTACGCTGGAATTCGAAGACCAGCGCCCGTTTTACGACTGGCTGCTCGAACGCCTCGCCGAAGCCGGCCTGCTGCAACGGCCGCTACCGCAGCAGATCGAGTTCTCGCGCCTCAACCTGACCTATGTCGTGCTCTCCAAGCGCAAGCTGATCCAGCTGGTTGAAGAGAAGCATGTTTCCGGCTGGGACGACCCGCGCATGCCGACCCTGGTCGGCGCTCGCCGCCGCGGCTATTCGGCTGCCGGTTTCCGCCTCTTTGCCGAGCGCATCGGCGTCTCGAAAAACGACTCGCTGATCGACTACGTGCTGTTCGAAGATGCGATGCGCGAAGTCATGAACGAATCCGACCAGCGCCGCATCGCCGTGCTCGATCCGGTCAAGCTGATCATCGATAACTATCCGGAAGGCCAGGTCGAGGAATGCTTCGCGCCGAACCACCCGCTGCACCCGGAACTCGGCCAGCGTTCGATTCCGTTCAGCCGCGAGCTGTGGATCGAGGGCGAGGACTTCATGGAAGTCCCGAGCAAGGGCTTCCGCCGCCTCTTTCCCGGCAACATGGCGCGCCTGCGCTACGGTTACGTCGTCGAATGCACTGGTTGCGACAAGGATGAAAACGGCAAGGTCGTGGCGGTCCACTGCAATTATTTGCCCGAAACCAAGTCCGGCACGCCGGGCGCCGACAGCGTCAAGGTCAAGGGCAACCTGCACTGGGTGTCGGCTGCCCAGTCCTACGCCGCCGAGGTACGCCTGTTCGAGCGCCTGTTCTCCGTGCCCGCCCCCGGCGCCCGCCGCGAAGGCGACGCCCCGGAACTGGAGCGCGATTTCCTCGACGACCTCAATCCCGCCTCGCGCCAGACCATCACCGCCCAGCTCGAACCCAGCCTGCGCGATGCCAAGCCGGAAGAGCGCTTCCAGTTCGAACGGCACGGCTACTTCGTCGCCGACCGCGTCGACTCGCAGGACGGCCGGCCGGTATTCAACCGCGCCGTCACGCTCAAGGACTCCTGGGGCAAGGCGGGCTAAGGCATGGCCGGCGGCTGGGGTTGTCCGCACGAGGTTGCTGATCGCTGCACGAAGATCAACAACCTGCCGTGCGATCCGGGCATGAAGGGTTGCGAGCTGTACGGCCGCTTCCGCTTCGCCGACGAGAGCAAGAACACGCGCTACTGGGAAAAGAAGGCGCGCGCAGCCGACGCCTGTCCGCCCGCCACCCCGGATAACAAGCCGGAATGAGCCGCGACGTCGCCCAGCTCGGCCAGGTATTCACGCCGCCCAAGGTCGTGGACTTCATGCTCAAGCTTTGCCGCAACCGGGGCCGCATACTCGAGCCCTCGGCCGGCGACGGCGCCTTTTTCAAGGAATTGCAGGCGCGCCAGGCCGATTGCGTCGGCATCGAGGTCGATGCGCGCGTCGCGCCGCCCGGCGCCCGTGTCTGCGATTTCTTCGACTACCCGCAGGACGAGCTGTTCGACAGCATCGTCGGCAACCCGCCCTATGTCCGCTATCAGGACGTAGCGGTCGACACCAAGAAAAAGCTCAAATCCGAACTGTTCGACGGGCGCAGCAACCTCTTCCTGTTCTTCATCGAGAAATGCATCCGCCACCTGAAGCCGGGCGGCGAACTGGTCTTCATCGTGCCGCGCGAATTCATCAAACTGACCGCCGCCAAGAAGCTCAATGCCTGGCTGTACGCGCAGGGCAGCATCACGCACTTCTATGAGACCGGCGATGTCCGCGTCTTCGACGAACACACCCCGAACTGCGCCATCTTCCGCTTCGAGAAGGGCCGCATGGACCGCCGCATGGAAGACGGCCGCCGCTGCGTCGAGGCCGACGGCCAGCTGATGTTCCTGCGCGACGATCACAGCGTGCGCTTTGCCGACGTCTTCGCGGTCAAGGTCGGCGCCGTCTCCGGGGCCGACCAGATCTACACGCACGCCAAGGGCAACATGGAATTCGTGTATTCGAAAACCGTCGAAACCGGCGCCACCCGCCGCATGCTCTACGGCATCAAGCACCCGCATCTCGACAAGCACAAGGCCGAGCTGCTCGCCCGCCGCGTCAAGGTTTTCGACGAAAGCAACTGGTGGCAGTGGGGCCGCGCCTTCCCGATCAGCGAGCACCCGCGCATCTACGTCAATGGCCGCACGCGCAAGCCCGAGCCCTTCTTCCTGCACGACTGCAACAGCTTCGACGGCTCCATCCTCGCCCTGTTTCCGAAAAACCAGCGGATCAGCCGGCGCGACCTGATCGAATGCACGATGATGCTCAACAAGGAAGTGGACTGGCAGCAGCTCGGTTTCGTCTGCGACGGCCGCTTCATCTTCACCCAGCGCAGCCTGCAGAACTGCCTGCTGCCGGAAAAATTCTCCCGTTACCTCCCGTCTGCAAAGCCCAAGGACGCCCCATGACCTTCATCCAGATGCTTGCCGCCGCCTGGCAAAAGAACAATTCCCTGCTCTGCGTCGGCCTCGACCCCGATCCGGCCAAGTTCCCGACCCACCTGCACGGCCGCGACGATGCGATCTTCGCCTTCTGCGCCGACATCGTCGATGCCACCGCCGATCTGGTCTGCGCCTTCAAGCCGCAGATCGCCTACTTCGCCGCGCATCGCGCCGAAGACCAGCTTGAAGCGCTGATCGCCCACATCCACGCCAAGCACCCCGGCATCCCGGTCATTCTCGACGCCAAGCGCGGCGACATCGGCTCGACCGCCGAGCAATACGCCATTGAAGCCTTCGAGCGTTTCCAGGCCGATGCCGTGACGGTCAACCCCTACATGGGCCGCGATTCCGTCGATCCTTACCTGGCTTACCAGAAAAAGGGCGTCATCCTGCTCTGCCGTACCTCGAATGCCGGCGGCTCCGACCTGCAATTCCTCGATGTCGGCGGTGAAAAGCTCTACGAGCGCGTCGCCCGCCTGACTTCCCACACCTGGGACACGACCGGCCAGTGCGCGCTGGTCGTCGGCGCCACCTTCCCGGCCGAAATCGCCCGCGTCCGCGAAATCGTCGGCGACATGCCGCTGCTCGTGCCCGGCATCGGCGCCCAGGGCGGCGACATCGAAGCCACCGTGCGCGCCGGCCGCACCGCCAACGGCACCGGCCTGATGATCAATTCCTCGCGCGCCATTCTCTATGCCGGCAAGGACGAGAACTTCGCCGCCGCCTCTCGTGTCGTCGCGCAGCAAACCCGCGACGCGATCAATCTTTACCGCTAAGCAGACCGCCCATGGAATACGATCTCAGCCAGACACCACCGATGCCGGTTTTTTACCTGCTGAGCACAGCTGCCATCCAGCCGCGTCCAATTGCCTGGATCAGCAGCCAAAGTGCTGCCGGCAAAACCAATCTCGCCCCCTTTTCCTTTTTCACCGTTGCCTGCATCAACCCTCCGGTACTCAGCGTGACCATCACCTGGCGCCGCTCCGACAGCGGTTTGTCGCCGGAAAAGGACACGCTACGCAATCTGCGTGAAACCGGCGAATGTGTCATCAACATCGTCACCGAAGCACTGGCCGCACAGATGAACCAAACCTGCGGCGACTACCCGCCGGAGATCAGTGAAATCGATGCCCTGTCCATTGCGACCACCCCCAGCCGGCAAGTTGCATCGCCCGGCGTGGCGGCTTCGCCAGTGCGTTTCGAATCCCGCCTGCGCCAACTCATTCCGCTCGGCGACGGCCCCGGCAGCAGCCATGTGGCCCTGCTTGACGTGCTGCATGTACATGTTGACGATGCTGTGCTCACGAATGGCATGCCTGATCCGGCCAAGCTGGACTCGATCGGCAAGCTCGGCGGCGACGCTTACGCTGATACCGCCAATCGTTTCTCCCTGCCCCGCCCAGTGATCAATACCTGAGCTACCGAGGAATTCACCATGCGTCTCGACGATCAACGGGAAAGTGACAATATTGAAGACCGGCGCGGTGGCGGCGGCCTGAGCTTCGGCGGCGGCCGTCTCGGCCTGGGCAGCATCGCCATCGCACTGGTCGCCAGCTACTTCCTCGGCATCAACCCGATGACCGTGCTCAACCTGCTCAGTGGCGGCGGCATGCCGGCCATCGAGCAAAGCGCCCCGGCCGCCCACCGACCGCCGGCCGACGACCAGATGGCACGCTTCGTCTCCAAGGTGCTCGCCTCGACCGAAGATACCTGGACGGATGTTTTCCGCGCCAACGGCCGCCAGTACGAACAGCCGAAACTGGTTCTCTTCTCGGGCGCCACACCGACCGCCTGCGGCACCGGCCAGACCGCGATGGGCCCGTTCTACTGTCCGGGCGACCACAAGGTCTATATCGACCTCGCCTTCTACCAGGAACTGAAAACCCGCTTCCACGCACCGGGCGAGTTCGCCCAGGCTTACGTGATTGCGCATGAAGTCGGCCATCACGTGCAGAACCTGCTCGGCATTGCCGACAAGGTGCACAACGCCCAGCAGCGCGCCGGCAAGGTCGAGGCGAATGCCCTGTCGGTACGCATGGAACTGCAGGCCGACTGCCTGGCCGGCGTCTGGGGCAAGCGCACCGACACCATGAAAAACGTCCTCGAACCGGGCGATCTCGAAGCCGCCCTGACCGCCGCCTCGGCGATCGGCGACGACCGCCTGCAACAGCAGGCACAAGGTCGCATCGTCCCGGAAAGCTTTACGCACGGCAGCTCCGAGCAGCGCGTACGCTGGTTCCGGCGCGGCTTCGAAAGCGGCGACATGAACCAGTGCAATACCTTCAAGGCCAACCCGCTCTAGGCCACCTTGAACGACAAAAAGCCCCCGCCGCGCTGGCGTAGCTGGCTGCTTGAAGGCCTGCTCTTCGCCGCGATCTTCATCGGCATCCAGCTCTGGCAGGCGCGCGACACGCCACGCGGCGCCGCGCCGGCGTTCAGCGGTCAACGCCTCGACGGCAGCCTTTTTCAACTTACTGACTGGCGCCGCGAACATCCCGGCGAGGCCGTCCTGATCTATTTCTGGGCCGACTGGTGCCCGGTCTGTCGGACCACCGCCGGCAACATCAGCGCCATCGCCGATGAATGGCCGCTGCTCAGCATTGCCAGCCAGTCCGGCGACGCGGCACAGATCGGCAAAGTGATGGCCGAACGCGGCTACGCCTGGCCGACCCTCCCCGACCCGACCGGCGCCCTGATGCAGCAGTACGGCCTGCCCGGCGTGCCTGCTTGCATCGTACTCGACCCGGCCGGCAATATCCGTTTCGTCACCCTCGGCTACACCAGCGAACTCGGCCTGCGTCTGCGCTTGTGGTGGGCCGGGCTGGAGAACACATGAAGTCCTGCCGGATGCTCTGCCTTGCCCTGGCCTGCTGCAGCACGACTGCACTCGCCCTGCCCCGACACGCCCCGGTACCGGGCGGCGTCGCGGTCATCGATCTCGGCCCGGCCAGTTCGCCGGCACCGACGGCACGCTGGGGCGAACAGCAACTCGCCGTGGTTCGCGACAACAATCATTGGTTCGCATTGTTCGGCATCCCGCTCGACACGCTGCCCGGCGAACTGGAAATCGTCGTTTTACGGGCGTCGACCGCTACGAAACTCAACGTCCCGATCCAGCTCAAGAATTACCCGGAACAGCGCCTGACCATCCGCGACCAGCGCAAGGTCGAGCCGAATGCCGCCGATCTCGTCCGCATCGAACGCGAGCAGGCGACGACCGACGCCATCAAGCGCAGTTTTTCACCGGCCATGCCGC
This sequence comes from Quatrionicoccus australiensis, assembly GCF_020510525.1. Taxonomy (NCBI): domain Bacteria; kingdom Pseudomonadati; phylum Pseudomonadota; class Betaproteobacteria; order Rhodocyclales; family Azonexaceae; genus Quatrionicoccus; species Quatrionicoccus australiensis. The sequence continues at coordinate 752,149 of NZ_CP075188.1, read as the reverse complement.
TCAGCGATTTTGTCCAGCCGGCCAGCGGCCGCCTCTCGTCGCGCTTCGGCCTGCGCCGCATTTTCAACGGCCTGCCGCGCAACCCGCATGCCGGACTCGATGTTGCGGCCGGCAGCGGCGCGCCGGTAACGGCACCGAACGACGGCGTCGTTGCCAATACCGGCAATTACTTCTTCAATGGCAATACGGTTTTCATCGACCACGGCCAGGGCCTGATCACGGCCTACATGCACCTGTCGCGCATCGATGTGCGCAGCGGTCAACCAGTCAAAAAAGGCGAAATCCTTGGCGCAGTCGGTGCCACCGGCCGGGCCACCGGGCCGCACCTGCACTGGGCGGTGATTCTCAACAACACACCGGTCGATCCGGAACTGTTTCTCGGCAATCCCTGAGGCATGTCGCAGGAAATCATCCGCCTGCACCACGCCGCGCCGCCCAAGCCGGCCGAAGGCGAGCCGTGCAACGGTTGCGGTGCCTGTTGTGCGCTGGAAACCTGCCCGGCAGCGCGCCTGCGCTTCCGGCAAAAGAAAGGCCCCTGTCCGGCACTCAGCTGGTCAACAGGGGCCAATCGCTACCATTGCGGCCTGCTGACCGCGCCGGGAAATTATCTGGGCTGGCTGCCGCGGGCAGCCGAACCACTGGCCAGCCGCCTCCTCGCCCGCTGGATCGCCGCGGGCAAGGGCTGCGACTGCTCTGCCGAGCCGCTCGGCCCGGCCGTCTGAATCAGGCGGAGAAGGACGAACCGCAACCGCAGGTCGAAGTGGCGTTCGGATTGCGGATCACGAACTGCGAGCCTTCCAGGCCTTCCGAGTAATCGATCTCGGCACCAACCAGATACTGGTAGCTCATCGGATCGATCAGCAGGGTCACGCCGTTCTTTTCCATCGTGGTGTCGTCTTCGGCAACTTCTTCATCGAAGGTGAAGCCGTACTGAAAACCGGAACAGCCGCCACCGGTCACAAAAACGCGGAGCTTCAGACCCGGATTGCCTTCTTCCTCGATCAGTTCCTTGACCTTGTTGGCGGCGCTGTCGGTGAAGAGGATGGGGGAAACGACATCAGTTGCTGCATTCATGGGGAAACTCCTGAAAAATTTTCTGCGAGATTATGAGAGCCAGTGCAATCCCGGTCAATCAACTTAGTTCGAAGCGGCGAGCTTTAGTTCCACCGATTTCGCGCCACGATGGACCAGACGCCCTTCGATCACGGCGCCCTGGTGCATTTCGATAAGGGCGTAATCGACGTCACCGACAATCCGGGCACGCGATTGCATTTCCAGCGACTCGCTGACCGTCACCGGACCGACCACGGTACCGTTGCTGACCAGATGCGCCACCGTTACCGAACCTTCAACCCGCGCCTGCTCGCTGAGCACCAGGGTTGAGGAAGTCGCGCCCTCGGCGGCCTCGACACTGCCTTTGACCTCGCCATCGATGCGCAGTCCGCCGCTGAAGCGGATATTGCCTTCGACCACGGTTCCGGCCCCGATCAGGCTGTCGATACGACCTTGCGGCTTGCTGTCAGTCTTTTTACCGAACATGAAATCAACTCCTAAAGTTGCGCCATGCGCTTGGCTTTAAGTGTATCACCGAGCAGGATACGCGCCTCGATGGAGCGCAATTGCGCCTCGGACGGCAACTCAATGACCCCTTCACGGCGCAGGAAGTGCTTCATTTCAATATGAAAATCGGCTGCCTCGCCTCGCCCTTCGGGCAACAACAGCTGCTGTTCCTTGCCGGCAAGCGCAAAAACCACAGCCAATTGCAGTCGACCGCGAAAATCCGGTGCCTGCTTGCTTGGCTGAAAGGCCAGCAACAGGCGATAACGATAACGCCCCTTGCCCTCCGGAGTCAGGCGAAAGTTCTCGATACGCAGCGCCGCTTCCTCACCCACCACCGGAATCAGGCGCTCGAACAACAGAATGTCTTCCTTGAGCGAAGCATTCTCCTGCTCCAGCCCGCGAATCCTGGCGAGCAGTTGCTGCTGGGCAGCCCGTTCCATATGCGCGGCATTTTTCTCCGTGCCGGCAGTCGACCGCAACAAATGCAGTTCTTCGCGCTGCTCCTGGATGATCTGGCGTTGATTATCCAGTTCGCGCCCCAGGGCACCACTTTCGTTATGCTGCATGACGGCCCAGACAGCGGCAATCACGAGGAGCAACAACAAGCCGGCGGCAGTCGCCAGCCAGGACCAGGGCAAATGGCTGCGCACCACGACACGCGGCGCCGCAATCCCGAAACGGCGCCGGAATCTACGCAACTTCAAGGTGACAACAGGTGTCGGCATCAGGCCTTTGCTTGACTCAGGAAAGAAACTGGTTCGCGGCTCGCACGGACACAGAGGAAATAAGCAGCAACAGCGGAAAAGCGCAGACAGGATTTTGTCTCGCCAAGCATGGCAGCATGATACTCCGCAGCCCAGTAACAAAAAAGCCGCCAAGATGGCGGCTTTTTCGCAGCGACAAGCGAATTAACGCTTGGAGAACTGCTTGCGGCGACGTGCCTTGTGGAAACCGACCTTCTTACGTTCGACTTCACGGGCATCGCGCGTCACGAAACCAGCCTTGGACAGCGCGGGCTTCAGGGCGGCATCGAATTCGATCAGGGCGCGGGTGATACCGTGACGAACGGCACCGGCTTGACCAGACTCACCACCACCGATCACATTGACCTTGATATCGAAACCGTTCAGTTGCTCGACCAGAGCCAGCGGCTGACGCACGATCATGCGGCCGGTTTCACGGGAGAAGAACTGGTCAACCGGCTTGCCATTGACAACGATGGCGCCAGAACCACGCTTCATGAAAACACGGGCAACGGCGCTCTTGCGACGACCGGTACCGTAGAAATAACTTTCAGCCATGATGATCCCTTAGATTTCCAGAGCCTTGGGCTGCTGGGCAGTGTGAGGATGCTGCTCGCCAGCGTAGCACTTCAGCTTCTTGAGCATTGCGTAGCCCAGCGGGCCCTTCGGCAGCATGCCCTTGACGGCGGTTTCGAGGGCGCGGCCCGGGAAACGCTGCTGCATCTTCTTGAAGTTGGTTTCGTAGATACCGCCCGGATAACCGGAGTGACGGTAGTACTTCTTATCTTCGGCCTTGTTACCGGTAACGGTGAGCTTTTCAACATTGGTAACGACGATGAAGTCGCCGGTATCAACGTGCGGCGTGTAGATAGCCTTGTGCTTGCCACGAAGGCGGCGAGCAATTTCGGTAGCGAGGCGGCCGAGCACCTTGTCTGTGGCGTCTACCACAAACCACTCGCGCTTCACCTCATGTGGCTTGGCGGAAAACGTTTTCATATAAGTGTGCCGTCCTGAAAAATTTGGGCGCAGATTGGAGAAAGGCGCGGATTCTAGCCGAACTCCTGCCGAGGTGTCAATGCCATTACAACAAAACACCAGATAAAAATACCAAAAAAAACGCGGCTCGCTGAGCCGCGTTAAATCCACACCAAAGGAGGAGGGTGGAGGAGACAAATCTGAACCGGGGAAGATTCACAACTATCAACTACGGTCCGTACGCTTTGCATTCTCCCCCAAACCGAAATCGGGAGCAAGCTATTTTTGTGCGCCGCACAAACAAATGTTTTATCGATCAATAAAATTAATTAATTTAATTTAAATTACTGATATAAATAGATTTATAAATAAATCTCAACACAAATATTACATTGTTTAACCACAAAACCCTACCATCGCTTAGCGCTCAAAACGAACGCAAATGCTGCAATGCAGCAACACGCATGGCGGCGCAGCAACAAAGCGATATCCGTTAGAATCGCCAATCTTCAAAGGAGACCCCCGATGGAATGCACGGTACGATGGATGGGCAACGACGCAGGCATGTCGTTTGTTGCAGAATCTGGCAGCGGCCACGCTGTCGTTATGGATGGCGCACCAGAGGCTGGCGGACGCAACCTCGGCTTTCGCCCGATGGAAATGGTTCTTGCCGGAACAGGCGGCTGCAGCGCATTCGATGTAGTGCTGATCCTGAAAAAAGGCCGGCACGCAGTCAGCGGCTGCGATGTCAGCCTGAAGGCAGAGCGCGCCGAAACAGACCCCAAGATCTTCACCAGCGTTCACTTTCACTACCGGGTCAAAGGCAGGAATCTCAAACCCGAAGCTGTGGCACGCGCCATTGAGCTGTCAAAAGACAAATATTGCTCGGCTTCGATCATGATCGGCAAGACGGCAGAAATCACCCACGACTTCGAAATCATCGAAGAAGCCTGAGCAATCAAAGGCGGTAGGCAACTCCGGTCATTACCCTGCCCATCGCCTTCATTGCCTGCTTGACGAAGGACGGCAACTCCGCAGCACCATGGCGAACCGCGGTTTCTGCGTGCTGGATTTCATCAAGGCGCATCTGATCCACGATCGCCCGCGAGCGTAGATCCCCCTCCGGCAAACTGCGCAAATGATTATCGAGATGCGCCTCCACCTGGCGCTCGGTTTCAGCCAGGAAACCGAGATTCCAGCGATCACCCAGCGCACCGGCAAACACGCCGAGCGACAGGGAGCCCGCATACCAGAGTGGATTCAGCAAGCTTTTCCGCCCACCCAATGCAGCAATCCGCTGCTCGGTCCAGGCCAGATGTTCGGTTTCTTCCTGAGCGGCACTGCGCAAGGCCTCACGCACTTCCGGATCGCGAGAAGTCAGGGCCTGCCCCTGATAAAGCGCCTGCGCACATACTTCGCCACAATGATTGACCCGCATCAGGCCGACCACATGGCGCCGCTCCTGTGCATCCAGCTCACGCTCTGGCAAGTCCCGCCCCGGCAGCGGACGCACACTATGCGCCGAAGCGCACACCGTACGCAGCGCCAGATCAAATTCAACAATCAGACGATCAATCGACATACTTCAGCGCACCCAGGTTTCTGCGTAACCGCCCTGCTTCAAGGCACGTTTTACCGCCTCGACATCACGCTGAATACCGCCGGTCGGACAGAAATATTCAAGGAAGAGCGCCGCATGATGCCGATTCACACTCGCCGGCTGCAGCCGCATCCACTGGTTATTACGCGATTTCACCCACGAACCGTCTGCCCGCCCGGAGGCATAAATTCGACGCTCGCGTGTCTGGCAGTGCATACCTTCAAAAGTCACATTCCGCCCACCTTCCGGCGCAATGACAAGCAGCGTGTAACGCACAACGCCGTCATCGCCAACACTCAGCGAGGCCATGTCGATGAAAAACTTGTTGTCAGTCGTCGCACTGACATGAAATGACTGGAGATTTTCAGCCTGTGGCGGCGCGGGGAACTGAACCTCCAGTTCCTGCCAAGGCTTGTTTTCATCCTCTTCGTCGACCTCTACCGCCGCAAAAACATTTGCGGCAAGGCAAACAGACAAGCCAAGCAACAGCATCTTGCGCAACATCAGCATGACTCCCCTCCGCCCGCCGCGAGCGCATCACCGGCCGGAAAATCGACATCACCGCGGCGTTGACGGCCGCGCCGATCCAGATCGAGAAAACGCACAAGTTCATTGAGCGCCTGCTCATAAACACTGCGCTTGAATTCGATTACCGAATCGAGCGGCACCCAGTAGTCATTCCAGCGCCAGGCATCGAATTCCGGCTTGTTGGTCGCCCGCAGGCAGACGTCGTTATCCCGCCCTACCAGGCGCAATAAAAACCAGATCTGCTTCTGCCCCTTGTAAGAACCGCGCCATTCGCGCTTTATCCAGTGTGTCGGCACCTCATAACGCAACCAGCCCTTGGTCCGCCCGAGGATGCGCACGTGCTCGGGCATCAGCCCGACTTCTTCATACAGCTCCCGATACATGGCCTGCTCCGGCGTTTCGCCGCGCTTGATGCCACCTTGTGGAAACTGCCACGAATGTTCACGTATGCGCTTACCCCAGAAAACCTCGTTCTTAGCGTTACAAAGGATGATGCCGACGTTCGGGCGATAGCCTTCACGGTCAAGCATAAGAATCCTGCAAAATTAATAGTTACCTCGATTCTTTCACAAAGCCCCCCCGCATGCAAAGGACGTGCAAGGTGTAAAATGCCCTTTTAGCAACGAATTCAAGAGCATCCCATGCGCACTACGCAGTTCTTTTTCACCACTCTCAAGGAAGCCCCCGCCGACGCCGAGGTCATCAGCCAGAAACTGATGCTGCGCGCCGGCTTCATCAAGCGCTCTGCCGCCGGTATTTACACCTGGATGCCGCTCGGCCTGCGCGTGTTGCGCAAGGTCGAAAACATCGTCCGCGACGAGATGAACAAGGCCGGCGCCCTTGAGTTGCTGATGCCCGCCGTCCAGCCTTTCGAACTGTGGCAGGAATCCGGCCGCGGCGAGCAGTACGGCCCGGAACTGCTGCGCTTCAAGGATCGCCACCAGCGCGATTTCGTGATCGGCCCGACGCACGAGGAAGTGATCACCGACGTCGTGCGTCGCGACGTCAAGAGCTACCGCCAGTTGCCGCTGCACCTGTACCAGATCCAGACCAAGTTCCGCGACGAGATCCGCCCGCGCTTCGGCGTCATGCGCGGCCGCGAGTTCCTGATGAAGGACGGTTATTCCTTCCATGCCTCCTTCGAGGATCTGAAGCGCGAATACGCCAAGATGTACGCCACCTACAGCCAGATCTTCACCCGCCTCGGCCTGAAGTTCCGCGCCGTAGCAGCCGACACCGGCTCGATCGGCGGCACCGGCTCGCATGAATTCCACGTTCTGGCCGACTCCGGCGAAGACGACATCGCCTTCTGCCCGACTTCCGATTTCGCCGCCAATGTCGAACTGGCCGAAGCGCTGGCCCCGACGACGCCGCGCGCGGCCGCCGGCAGGGCAATGGAGAAGACCCACACCCCGGGCAAGATGGCCTGTGCCGATGTCGCCAAGTTCCTGGCGGTCGACCTCGACAAAATCGTCAAATCCATCGCCGTCGTCAGCGAAAAGGAAGATGGCAGCTCGACCTTTGCCCTGCTCCTGGTGCGCGGCGACCATGAACTCAACGAAATCAAGGCGAGCAAGATCGCCGGCCTCAATCCCTTCCGCTTTGCTACTGAGGAAGAGGTCATCGCCCGCCTCGGCTGCAAGCCCGGTTTTATCGGCCCGGTAGCGGTCGACCGTGAAAAAGTGGCCGTTTTCGCCGACCGCGCCGTCGCCGTCATGAGCGACTTCATCTGCGGCGCCAACGAAGCCGGCTATCACATGACCGGCGTCAATTTCGGCCGCGACCTGCCGGAACCGGAAGTCTTCGACATCCGCAACGTCGTCGCCGGCGACCCGTCGCCGGATGGCAAGGGCACACTGGAAATCTGCCGCGGCATCGAAGTCGGCCACATATTCCAGCTCCGCACCAAATACGCCGAAGCCCTCAACTGCGCCTTCCTCGATGAAACCGGCAAGAGCCAGGTCATGGAAATGGGCTGCTACGGCATTGGCGTTTCGCGCATCGTCGGCTCGGCCATCGAACAGGGCAATGACGACAAGGGCATCATCCTGCCGACCAGCATCGCGCCGTTCGAGGTCTGCATCGTGCCCATGGGCTATCACAAGAGCGAAGCCGTCAAGGCCGCCGCCGACCAGCTTTACGGCGAACTCAAGGCGCTCGGCATCGACGTCCTGCTCGACGACCGCAACGAGCGCCCCGGCTCGATGTTCGCCGACATGGAACTGATCGGCATCCCGCATCGCGTCGTCATCGGCGAGCGCGGCCTCAAGGACAGCCAGGTCGAGTACAAGGGCCGCCGCGACGCCGAAGCGACGCTGCTGCCGCAGGCCGACATCGTCGGCATCATCAAGGGAAAGCTGTGCGCCGGCTGATTGCCGCGCTGATGCTGTGCAGCGCGTCGGCAGCCTTTGCCGGCGCGCAGAAATACGAGCCGCTCGCGGCCAGCGTGCAGGGCGCCCTGCACAAGGCCGTATCGGACTCGCGGCCAACGGTCAGTTCGTTCAAGAATCCGCTGGAAGCTGCCGACTGGCTAGGCGAAATGTCGCGCCGGCTAAGCAAGCGTATCCCGGATCGCGAATATCGCCTGGACCTGCTGCGCAGCGTGCATTACGAAGCCACCCGCGCCGGACTCGACCCGCAGCTGATCCTCGGCCTGATGCAGGTCGAGTCGGGCTTTCGCAAATACGCCGTGTCGTCGGTCGGCGCCCGCGGCTACATGCAGGTCATGCCATTTTGGGTCAAATTGATCGGTCGACCGGATGACAACCTGTTCGACCTGCGCACCAGCCTGCGCTACGGCTGCACCATCCTGCGCCACTACCTGGATATCGAGAAGGGCGACCTTTACCGCGCCCTCGGCCGCTACAACGGCAGCCTGGGCAAGCCGGAATACCCGAACATGGTGCGCGCCGCCTGGCAAAACAACTGGGGCTACGAAGCCGCCCCCAGGCTGGCGCAAACCGGCCGCTGATCAGCGGCCCATACCGGGCAGCATGCCCTTCATGCCGCGCATCAGCTTGCCGATGCCGCCCTTGGTCATCATTTTCATCATCTTCTGCGACTGCTCGAACTGATTGAGCAGGCGGTTGACGTCCTGCACCTGCACGCCGGCACCCATCGCAATGCGGCGCTTGCGGCTGGCCTTGATCAGCTCCGGCTTCGAACGCTCCAGCGGCGTCATCGAATTGATGATGCCTTCAACGCGCCCGATCATCTTGTTCTCGGCCCCGGCCGGCAACTGACCGGCGGCCTGGGCGATCTGCGCCGGCATCTTGTCCATCAGCGCCGACAGGCCGCCCATGCTGCGCATCTGGCCGATCTGTTCCTTGAAGTCGTTGAGATCGAAGCCCTTGCCGGACTTGAGCTTCTTGGCAAAGGCGACGGCCTTTTCTTCGTCCAGCCCCTTGCGCGCATCCTCGATCAGCGACAGCACGTCGCCCATGCCGAGAATCCGTGACGCCATCCGTTCCGGATGGAAAGCTTCGAGCCCGGAGAGCTTTTCGCCGACGCCGGAGAACTTGATCGGCTTGCCGGTGATGTGGCGCACGGAAAGTGCCGCACCGCCACGCGCATCGCCGTCGAGCTTGGTCAGCACGACGCCGGTCAGCGGCAGGGCTTCATTGAAGGCCTTGGCCGTATTGACCGCATCCTGACCGAGCATGGAGTCGACCACGAACAAGGTTTCGATCGGATTGATTGCCGCGTGCAGCCGCTTGATTTCGGCCATCATTTCTTCGTCGACCGCCAGACGGCCAGCCGTGTCGACGAGCAGCACGTCGTGGTAATGCCGCTTCGCCCAATCAACAGCAGCGAGCGCAATCGCCTCCGGTTTTTCGCCGATGGTCGACGGGAAGAAATCGACCCCCGCCTGCCCGGCCACCGACTTCAACTGCTCGATAGCCGCCGGACGATAGACGTCGCAGGAGACAACCAACACTTTCTTCTTGTGGTTTTCCTTGAGGAACTTGCCGAGCTTGCCGACCGTGGTCGTCTTGCCCGCCCCCTGCAGACCGGCCATCAGGACGATCGCCGGCGGCTGGGTGTTGAAGTTGATGCCCTCGTGCGCATCACCCATCAAACGGGTCAATTCGGCATGCACGACCCCGACCAGTGCCTGACCGGGACTCAGCGAACCGATGACTTCCTCGCCGACCGCCTTTTCCTTGACGGCAGCAATGAAGTCCTTGATCACTGGCAAAGCGACGTCGGCCTCGAGCAGCGCCATGCGGACTTCGCGCAGGGCATCGGCAATATTGGATTCAGTCAGGCGAGCTTCGCCTTTGAGCGTCTTCATGACGCGGGCAAGGCGATTGGTCAGGTTATCGAGCATGGGTGATTGGCTTCTAGTAGAATCTGCGGATGGCCGACATTGTAATTCAGCTTCTGCCCCACATCCTCGCTGCCCTGCTATATGCCGGGCTCGCTTTCCATTTCTGGAACACCCGCTGGCGCGAAGGCGAGCACCAGTCCGTGGCCTGCCCCATGCAAACCTGGGAGCGCGCGGCCATTGCTGCCGCCCTGCTGATCCAGGCAATCGGGCTCTACCAGGGACTGTTTGGCGAAACCGGCATGCATTTCTCGTTCGGCTTCGCGCTGTCGCTGATGATGTGGCTGGCCGTCCTCATCTACTGGCTGGAAAGCTTCATGGCGCGCATGGAGGGCATGCAGCCCATGGTCCTGCCACTGGCCGCCGCCTGCACCTTCCTGCCGGTGATTTTCCCGAACGTACATCTGGTCGCCAACGCCTCGGCAACCGGTTTCAAGCTGCATTTCCTGGCCGCCATGCTCGCCTACAGCCTGCTGACCCTATCGGCCCTGCACGCCATTTTCATGGGTTTCACCGAGAACGCCCTGCACAAGCGCACACTCAAGCGCAGCCTGGCCAGCCTGCCGCCGCTGATGGCGATGGAAACGCTGCTCTTTCGCATGCTGACCCTGGGCTTCATCCTGCTCACTCTGACCGTGGGCAGCGGCCTGTTCTTCTCCGAAGCCCTGTTTGGCAAGCCGTTCAGCATCGACCACAAGACCTTGTTCGCCTTCGCCTCCTGGGGCATCTTCGCCACCCTGCTGTTCGGGCGCCACGCTTGGGGCTGGCGTGGCAAACGCGCCCTGCGCTGGACCCTGACCGGCTTCGCCCTGCTCATTCTCGCCTATGTGGGCAGCCGCTTCGTTGCTGAAGTGATACTCGGCAGGATCTGAACCCCATGGATGAGTTACCGCTGCCGGCCATGTTCGGCGCACTGTTCGTGCTGCTGATCCTGTCCGGCATTTTCTCCGGCTCCGAAACCGCCATGATGGCGGCCAACCGTTTCCGGCTACGCCATGCCGCCCAGAACGGACACAGGGGGGCCAAACTGGCGCTTGCCCTGCTCAGCCAGACCGACAAACTGCTTGGCCTGATCCTGCTCGGCAACACCCTGTTCAATGCAGCAGCAGCCACGCTGACCGGCTACATTGCCTTGGCCCTGTTCGGCGAATCGAAATGGGCCCTGGAAATCGGCACGCTCAGCATCACCTTCGCCCTGCTCGTCATTGCCGAAATATCACCCAAAGTGATTTGCGCCACCCACGCCGATCGACTCGCCCCGCTACTGAGCTACGTCCTCACCCCCCTGCTGCGTCTGGCCTACCCGATCATCTGGTTCGTCAATCTTTTCGTGACGGCATTGCTGAAAACAATTCGCCTTTCACCCGGCAGCATGCACGGCGAAAGCAAACTCTCACAGGAAGAATTGCGTAGTCTGGTGCTGGAGTCATCACACCTGATGCCGAAAAAGCACCAGACCATTCTATCCAGCCTGTTTGAACTGACCAACATCACCGTCGAGGATGTGATGACCCCGCGCGGCCAGATCGAGATTCTCGACCTGGATCTGGACTGGACAGAAGTCCGAACCCAATTGGCCACCAGTCACCATAGCCGCCTGCCGGTTTGCCGCGAGTCGCTCGACCAGTTGATCGGCATCTTGCCGGTCAGGCGCCTGCTCGCCAGCCTCGGCGACCCCGAGTTCGACGAAGCGGCACTTCTGCAGCAGTTGCAAGCGCCTTACTACATTCCAGCTGGCACGCCGGTCTTTTCACAACTGGCCTTCTTCCAGGAAAACCGCCAGAGAATCGGTTTCGTCGTCGACGAATACGGTGAAATCCTCGGCCTTTTGACGCTGGAAGACATCATCGAGGAATTTGTCGGCGATTTCACCACCTCGCTGCCCGGCTTGGGAAACTCTCTCAACTGGACCCAGGAAGGCCAGGTCATTGTCGAAGGCTCCCGCCCATTGCGCGAGATCAATCGCATGCTCGGCCTGAACTTCCCGCTGGACGGCCCGAAAACACTGAACGGACTGATCCTGGAACACTTTCAGGACATTCCCGAGTCGGATGTCAGCATCAAACTGGCCGGCATCCCGGTCGAGATTCTGCAAACCAAGGACCGCAGTGTCGTAACGGTCAGGATCTATCGCCCCTGAACAACCAGCCCATCGGGCGAACAGCCTTTACAAACATGCGCCTACGTAGCATCATCAGCCGATCTAGACGGCATTTGACTGTAATTAATGGCAGCGACACCTCAAACTACTCCTCTTAGCGGCCTGGCACGAGCACTGGTACAAGCCGGGCAACTCAAGGAGGCAGAGGCCGAACAACTGATCTCGCAAGCGAGTTCAGCCAAGATCCCACTGATCGAACAGATCATCGCCAGCCAGAAGGCTTCGGCCCTTGATATCGCACGCTTTGTCGCCGATACCTTTGGTTATCCGCTTCTGGATCTCAATGCCTTCGATGAAGCCCACATCCCGGCAACGGCCATCGACCGCAAGCTCATGGCCACCCACAAGGTCATTCCGCTCAACAAGCGCGGCAACCGGCTGTCGGTTGCCATCTCCGACCCGACCAATCTGCGGGCACTGGATGAAATCCGCTTCCAGACAGGTCTCGCGGTCGACCCGATTGTTGTCGAACATCCCAAGCTGATCCCGCTGGTCAGCAAGTTCTCCGAATCCGCCGAAGACAGCCTGAAGAATCTTGGCGGCGATGATATCAACCTCGACTTCCTCGACGAAGAATCCACTTCCAAGGCAGACGAAGCGGCAGGACAGGAAATCGACGATGCCCCGGTCGTCAAGTTCATCCAGAAGATGCTGCTCGACGCCATCAACGATGGCGCATCCGACATCCACTTCGAGCCGTATGAAAAATATTACCGCATCCGCTTCCGGGTCGACGGCATCCTGCGCGAAGTTGCAACGCCGCCGCTCGCCATCAAGGAAAAGATCGCCTCCCGCATCAAGGTCATTTCCCGGCTGAATATCGCCGAAAAGCGCGTACCGCAGGATGGCCGGATGAAACTGGTGCTTTCCAAGACCCGCGCCATCGACTTCCGGGTCAGCACCCTGCCGACACTGCAAGGCGAAAAGATCGTTCTGCGTATTCTCGACCCGACCTCGGCGACGCTCGGCATCGAGGCCCTGGGTTACGAGCCGGAACAGAAGGAAGCCCTGCTTGATGCGGTCAATCGTCCCTACGGCATGGTTCTCGTCACTGGCCCGACCGGCTCCGGCAAAACGGTATCGCTCTATACCTGCCTCAACATCCTGAACAAGGATGGCGTCAATATCTCGACCGCAGAAGACCCTGCGGAAATCAACCTGCCCGGCGTCAATCAGGTCAACGTCGACGACCGCGCCGGCCTGACCTTCCCGGTAGCACTCAAGGCCTTCCTGCGGCAGGATCCGGACATCATCATGGTCGGTGAAATCCGCGACCTCGAAACGGCCGAAATCGCCATCAAGGCAGCCCAGACCGGCCACATGGTACTTTCCACGCTACACACGAATGACGCACCACAAACCCTGACGCGACTGATGAACATGGGGGTCCCCACCTTCAATATCGCATCGAGTATCCAGCTGATCACGGCACAACGACTCGCTCGCCGGCTATGCACCTGCAAAAAACCGATGACGGTCCCCAATCAGGCCCTGCTTGATGCCGGCTTTGCCGAGTCCGATCTCGATGGCTCGTGGACGCTTTACGGCCCGGTCGGTTGCGAACGCTGCAAAGGCAGTGGCTACAAGGGGCGGGTCGGCATCTATCAGGTCATGCCGGTCTCTGAGGCCATGCAACGCCTGATCATGAGCGGCGCCAACTCCCTCGACCTGGGGAAACAGGCAGCGGCCGAAGGCGTCAAGAATCTGCGCGAATCCGGTTTGCTCAAGGTCAAGCAAGGCATGACTTCGCTTGATGAAGTGCTGAGCACCACCAACATATAAAGCAAAGGAAGTGGAATGGCGACTGCCGCAAGGCCCAAGGCCAGGACCGTAAAGGAAAGCGCTTTCCTCTGGGAGGGCAGGAACAAGGATGGCAAAAACGTGCGCGGCGAAATTCGTGCCGCCAGCGAGACTGTGGTCCAGACCACCTTGCGCCGCCAGGGCATTTCCAATGCCAAGATCAAGAAGGTCCGCTTCAAGAGCGGTGGCAAGATCACCGAAAAGGACATCGCCCTTTTCACGCGCCAGCTGGCCACCATGATGCGCTCGGGTGTCCCGCTCCTGCAGGCCTTCGACATCGTCGGTCGCGGCCATGCCAACCCGGCGGTCGGTAAACTCCTGCTCGATATCAAGTCCGATGTCGAAACCGGCAGTTCGCTGTCCCAGGCCTTCCGCAAATACCCGCTGCAATTTGACGTTCTCTATTGCAACCTTGTTTCAGCCGGCGAGCAGGCAGGTATTCTTGACTCCCTGCTGGAGCGTCTCGCCACCTACAAGGAAAAGATCCTCGCCATCAAGAGCAAGATCAAGGCGGCGATGTTCTACCCGATCGCGGTTCTGGTGGTTGCCTTCATTATCACTGCGGTCATCATGCTGTTCGTCATTCCGGCCTTCAAGGAAGTTTTCAAGAACTTCGGTGCAGATTTGCCGGCGCCCACCCTGGTGGTCATTGCCGTCTCGGATGCTTTTGTTGCCTATTGGTGGGCCATTTTCGGCATCCTCGGCGGCGGCTTCTATGCCTTCTTCGAAAGCTGGAAGCGTTCGGAAAAGATGCAAATCGTCATGGACCGCCTTCTGCTCCGCATGCCGGTCTTTGGCGACATCATCCGCAAATCGGTTATTGCCCGCTGGACACGCACCTTGGCCACCATGTTTGCGGCAGGCGTGCCGCTGGTCGAATCGCTGGAGTCGGTTGGCGGCGCGTCCGGAAATTATGTCTACAAACTCGCCACCCGGCAGATCCAGAGCGAGGTTTCGACCGGCACCAGCCTGACCAACGCCATGCAGAACGTCAATATTTTCCCCAACATGGTGACCCAGATGGTTTCCATCGGTGAAGAATCCGGAGCTCTGGACTCCATGCTGGCAAAGGTTGCCGACTTTTTTGAACAGGAAGTCGATGATGCGGTAGACGCCATGTCCAGCCTGATCGAACCGATGATCATGGTTGTCCTCGGCGTATTGATCGGCGGCATGATCATTGCCATGTATCTGCCGATCTTCAAGCTGGGCGCCGTCGTCTGATGCTTCCCGAGTCACTGACAGGCCTGGCTGTTATGGCCGGGCTGCTCGGCTTGTGCATCGGCAGCTTCCTCAACGTGGTGATTTACCGCCTGCCGAAGATGATGGAGCGCGAATGGCAGGTTCAGTGCGCCGAACTCAGGGGAGAAACACTGCCGGATGAAGAGCCCCTGACCCTGGCCAAACCTGGTTCGCGCTGCCCGGCCTGCGGCCATCGGATATCGGCCCTGGAAAACATCCCGATCATCAGCTACCTGCTGATTCTCAAGGGCAAATGCGCCGGCTGCAGCGCTCCGATCTCGGCGCGTTATCCGGTCATCGAAGCCCTGACCGCACTGCTCTCCGCCTACACCGTCTGGCATTTCGGCCCGACCATCCAGGCCGCAGGTGCCTTGTTGCTGGTCTGGGCATTGATTTCCCTGGCGATGATCGACTTCGACACCCAACTGCTCCCCGACGCCATCACCCTGCCACTGCTATGGCTAGGCCTGGCCTTCAACCTGGGGACAACCTATACCGATCTCGCAACTTCGGTGATTGGTGCCATGGCAGGCTACCTCGCGCTGTGGTCGGTATTCTGGCTGTTCAAGCTGGCGACTGGAAAAGAAGGCATGGGTTACGGCGATTTCAAACTGCTGGCAGCACTCGGCGCCTGGCTCGGCTGGCAGATGCTGCCAACCATCATCCTGCTCTCCTCCGTCGTTGGCGCAAGCGTCGGTATCGCACTGATCGTCTTCGGGCGTCATGGCCGCAACATCCCCATCCCCTTCGGCCCCTACCTGGCGGCCGCCGGTGGCATCGCGCTGTTCTGGGGACCGGCACTTACCGAACGCTATCTCGGACTGCTCTCTTGAAATATCGGCGGCAAGCCTGATATAAGCATTCCCTGCTCTCGGTTATAATTCAAGGTTTTGGAGGATTCCCATGCCGATTTACGAATATCGCTGCGACTCCTGCGGATTCCAGAAAGAACATCTGCAGAAAATGAGCGACCCGCAGCTCACGACCTGCCCGGAATGCGGCAAGGAAAGCTATACCAAGCAACTGTCGGCCGCCGGCTTCCAGCTCAAGGGAAGCGGCTGGTACGCCACCGATTTCAAGGGCGGCAGCAAAAAAGCTGACGCCGCACCTCCCTGCCAGACCGGGGAAGGAAGCTGCTCGTCGTGCGTGGCCAACTGATCAAGCGTTACTTCATCACCGGGCTCCTGATCTGGGTGCCCCTGGTCATCACCGGCTGGGTGCTGTCGATGATCGTCAGCACGCTCGACCAATCGCTGCGCCTGATGCCCGCATCGGTTCACCCGGAAAACCTGGTCGGTTTCCCGATCCCCGGCGCCGGCGCCGTGCTGACCCTGGCCATGATCCTGCTCACCGGCCTGCTCGCCGCCAATTTCATCGGCCAGAAACTGGTCGTCTGGTGGGAAATGCTGCTCGCTCGCATTCCGGTCGTCAATTCGGTTTACAACAGCGTCAAGCAGGTTTCGGACACGCTTTTCTCGCCGAATGGCAACGCCTTCCGCAAGGCCGTCCTGGTTCGCTATCCGCACCAGAACAGCTGGACCATCGCCTTCCTGACCGGTCAACCGGGCGGCGATGTCATAAATCACCTCGATGGCGATTACGTCAGTGTATACGTCCCGACCACCCCCAACCCGACCTCCGGCTTCTTCCTGATGATGCCGGCGAAAGACGTGGTCGAACTGGAAATGACGGTCGACGAGGCGCTCAAATACATTATTTCGATGGGTGTCGTGGCGCCACCGCCACACGCTCGCATCACCACCAACACCTGATTAGAACTTACGGAAAGTTTCATGCGTAGCCATTATTGCGGACAACTCAACGCCGCCCTCGACGGGCAAATCGTCACCCTTTGCGGCTGGGCACATCGCCGGCGCGATCACGGCGGCGTCATCTTCATCGACCTGCGCGACCGCGAAGGCCTGGCCCAGATCGTCTGCGATCCGGATCGCGCCGACACCTTCGCCATTGCCGAATCCGTCCGCAACGAGTTCTGCCTGAAAATCACCGGCAAGGTGCGCCCGCGCCCGGCCGGCACGACCAACGCCAACCTGGCTTCCGGCGAGATCGAAATCCTCTGCCATGAAATCGAAGTCCTGAATCCGTCGGTCACGCCGCCGTTCCAGCTCGACGAGGAAAACCTCTCCGAGAACGTCCGCCTGACGCATCGCGTCATCGACCTGCGCCGCCCGCAGATGCAGAACAACCTGATGCTGCGCTACAAGACGGCGCGTGCCTTCCGCCGCTTCCTCGACGACGCCGGCTTCATCGACATCGAAACGCCGATGCTGACCAAGTCCACGCCGGAAGGCGCCCGCGACTATCTCGTGCCGTCGCGCGTCCATTCCGGCCAGTTCTTCGCCTTGCCGCAATCGCCGCAACTCTTCAAGCAACTGCTGATGGTCGCCGGCTTCGACCGCTACTACCAGATCGTCAAGTGCTTCCGCGACGAAGACCTGCGCGCCGACCGTCAGCCGGAATTCACCCAGGTCGATATCGAAACCTCGTTCATGAGCGAGGACGAGATCACCGCCCTGATGGAAAAGCTGATCCGCACGGTATTCAAGGAAGCGATCGACGTCGACCTGCCGGAATTTCCGCGCATGACCTACGCCGAAGCCATGCACCGCTTCGGCTCGGACAAGCCGGACCTGCGCGTCACGCTTGAACTGACCGAAGTCACCGACGCCTTCAAGGATGTCGCCTTCAAGGTCTTCGCCGGTGTTGCCAACAGCGAAGGCGGCCGCATCGCCGCCATGCGCATCCCCGGCGGCGCCACGCTGACCCGCGGCGAAATCGACGCCTACACCCAGTTCGTCGGCATCTACGGCGCCAAGGGCCTGGCCTACATCAAGGTCAATGACGTCACCCAGATCAACGAAACCGGCCTGCAGTCGCCGATCGTCAAGAACCTGTCCGAAGCCTCGCTCAAGGCCGTCATCGAGCGCACCGGCGCGCAATCCGGCGACCTGATCTTCTTCGGCGCCGACAAGGCCAAGATCGTCAACGACGCCCTCGGCGCGCTGCGCATCAAGATCGGCCACGAAAAAGGCTTCGTCACCGGCGCCAAGTGGGCACCGCTGTGGGTCGTCGACTTCCCGATGTTCGAGTACGACGACGAAAACAAGCGCTGGAGCGCCTGCCACCATCCGTTCACCAGCCCGAAGGACGAACATCTCGACCTGCTGGTGACCGATCCGGGCAAGTGCCTGGCCAAGGCCTACGACCTGGCGCTGAACGGCTGGGAACTGGGCGGCGGCTCGGTGCGTATCCATCGTTCCGATGTGCAGGAAAAGGTCTTCTCGGCCCTCAACATCGGCCCGGAAGAACAGCAGGCCAAGTTCGGCTTCCTGCTCGACGCGCTGAAGTATGGTGCTCCGCCGCACGGCGGCCTGGCCTTCGGCCTCGACCGCATCGTCACCATGATGACCGGCGCCGAGTCGATCCGCGACGTGATCGCCTTCCCGAAGACCCAGCGCGCCCAGTGCCTGCTGACCGACGCGCCGTCCGGCGTCGACGAGAAGCAACTGCGCGAACTGCACATCCGTCTGCGTCAGAAGGTCGAAACCCAGGTCGACATCGACAAGGCCTAAAGCAGCATGCAAGTCTGGCTGCGCCTCCTTGTCGTCTTCTGGCTGACGATCGGCAGCGCAGCCGCTTTCACCATCAACCGTGAAAGCCAGGCGGTCGACACGATTCCAGCGGCAGAATTGCCGTACGAAGCGCAGCGCACGCTGACCCTGATCAAGACCGGCGGTCCTTTTCCCTACGCCCGCGACGGCATCGTCTTCGGCAATTACGAGAAGCGCCTGCCGCAACGCCAGCGCGGCTACTACGCCGAATACACCGTGAAGACGCCCGGCCGCCGCGACCGTGGCCCACGCCGCATCATTGCCGGCGAACAGCGCGAGTACTACTACACCGACGACCATTACCGGACTTTCCGCCGGATACGGGAGTAGCCGATGCCGCAGCACGCACCGAAAAAATCGCTCGCCTCCGGTTTATTCCATTTTTTACCGGTCGACCGTCCCGAAATCGAAAAAATCGCCCGCCGTCAAGGTAGCCGCTTGCTCCCGGTTGATCTCAGCCACGCCTGCTCTCGCGAATTGGTTCTGCACACGCTAGGCCAGGCGCTTGCCTTCCCCGACTGGTACGGCGCCAATCTCGATGCCTTGTACGACTGCCTGGCCGATGATGAATGGCGCAGCCCGCACGGCAGCATCGTTCTGATAAGCGGCCTGACAACGCTGCGCCAGGCCGACCCGGAGACCTTTGCAACATTGCTCGAAGTACTGGGCAGCGCCACCCAGGCCGCGGGCAGCAGACATCCCTTGTGCCTGCTGCTCGACGCACCCGCACCCGGCATAGCGCCCCTGCCCGTCGCATGAGCCACTACAAGCGACCGGTTTCCGTGCTGGTCGTCATCCACACCCCGGCCCTCGACGTCCTGCTTATCGAACGCGCCGCTCATCCCGGCTACTGGCAATCGGTCACCGGCAGCCAGGAGGGCGATGAAAGCCTGCTCGCCACCGCCTGCCGCGAGGTCATGGAAGAAACCGGACTCGATGCCGCCGCCGGCAAGCTCAGCGACTGGCAGCAGAAAAACGTCTATGAGATCTTTGCCGAATGGCGGCACCGCTACGCCCCCGGCGTCACACACAACACCGAGCACGTCTTCTCGCTCGAAATCCCGGCCATCCAGCCAGTCAAGCTCGCACCCGGCGAGCATATTGCCCAGCTCTGGCTCCCCTGGCAGGAAGCCGCAGCACGTTGTTTTTCAACGAGTAATCGCGACGCCATCCTGGCCCTGCCGACGCGCGGAGCAAATTAAAAAGCACAGGCAAGCCTCGCCAAAAAAGGGGCTTGAAAATTGCCACTCGTCATCCATATTGGTCACAGGAAGTTGTAACCAGCAAGGAGACCATCATGGCAAACATCACCCGCATCGATCCGCTGGAAGATCTGTTCCGCGGCTTTTTCGTTCGCCCCGTTGATTTCAATGGCAGCCCGCAACAAACCCCGAGCATAAAAATGGACGTGCGCGAGGAAGGCGACAACTATCTGGTTCATGCCGAATTGCCCGGCGTCAGGAAGGAAGACATCCATGTCGTCGTGGACGGCAACCAGGTGTCGCTCAGCGCCGAAGTGAAGCAGGAGAAAGAAAGCCGCGAAGGCGACCGACTGCTTCGCTCGGAGCGCTATTTCGGCAAGGTATCGCGCTCCTTCCAGCTCGGCCAGGAAATCGACGACAGCAAGGCGATCGCGAAATTCAACGACGGCGTGCTCGAACTGACCCTGCCCAAACGCCAGGCCAGCCCGAACAAGCGCCTCAACATCGAATAAATCCGTTTCGCGACGAGCAAAGGCCGGACCCCGTTCCGGCCTTTTTCTTTGTACAATCCGCGGCGATTCCACTTGGAGCCCGCCATGAGCATCGAAGACCTCTCCCCCGGCATCAAGGCCGCCGTTCTGGCCGAAGCACTGCCTTACATCAAGCGTTTCCACGGCAAGACCATCGTCGTCAAATACGGCGGCAACGCGATGACCGACGAACACCTGAAGAGCTGCTTCGCGCGTGACGTCGTGCTGCTCGAGCTGGTCGGCTTCAACATCGTTGTCGTGCATGGCGGCGGCCCGCAGATCGAGAATTTGCTGGCCCGCGTCGGCAAGAAGGGCGAATTCATCCAGGGCATGCGCGTCACCGACGCCGAAACCATGGAAGTCGTCGAAATGGTGCTCGGTGGCCAGGTCAACAAGGATGTCGTCAACCTGATCAATCAGGCCGGCGGCAAGGCTGTCGGCCTGACCGGCAAGGATGGCAACTTCATCCGCGCCAAGAAACTGATGCTGGAGAACAAGGACCATCCGGGCGACCTGATCGACGTCGGCCAGGTTGGCGAAATCGTCTCCATCGATCCGACCCTGATCGACCACCTCGACAAGGGTTCCTTCATCCCGGTCATCGCCCCGATCGGCGTCGGCAAGGATGGCGAAACCTACAACATCAACGCCGACGTCGTCGCCGGCAAGATCGCCGAAGTGCTCAAGGCCGAAAAGCTCGTGCTGCTGACCAATACGCCGGGCGTGCTCGACAAGGACGGCGAACTGATCACCGGCATCACACCCAAGCAGATCGACGAAATGGTCGAGGACGGCACACTGTCCGGCGGCATGCTGCCGAAGATCGGCTCGGCACTCGATGCCGCGCGCAACGGCGTCAAGGGCGTGCATATCATCGACGGCCGCGTCGAACATGCGCTGCTACTTGAAATCCTGACCGACCACGGCGTCGGCACCATGATCAAGTCGCACTGAGTGTCGACCGTTATCTTCAAAAAGCCCGCCCTGCGGGCTTTTTTTCCATAAGCCGCACGATGGACAACCCGACCTGGCTGTTCGACCTCGACAACACGCTGCATGATGCCAGCCCGCATATCTTTCCGCAGATCAACCGGGCGATGCGCGATTACATTGAGCGCCACCTTGGCCTCGACCGGCAAGCTGCCAACCAGATCCGCCAGCATTACTGGGAACGCTACGGCGCCACGCTGCTCGGCCTGATCCGCCACCACCCGATCGATCCGCACCACTTCCTGCGCGAGACGCACCAGTTCCCCGACCTCGCCGCCAAGCTGGTCTTCCAGCCGGCAACGCTGCACGCCCTCCGCCGCCTGCCCGGGCGCAAGATCATCTACTCCAATGCGCCGCGCCACTACATGGACGCCGTACTCAGGATCACCGGCCTGTGGCGCCATTTCGACGCCGCCTATTCGGTCGAAAGCCTGGGCTTCCGGCCCAAGCCGATGCGCAGCGGCTTTCATGCCCTGCTCCGCGCCGAACACCTGCAGGCCCGGCAATGCATCATGGTCGAAGACAGTCTGGCCAACCTGGTCACTGCCAAGAAACTCGGCATGAAGACTGTGTGGGTGAGCGCTGGCTTACGCCAATCGCCCTTTGTAGACGTCAAAATCAGGTCCGTATTGGAGTTACCTTCGCGCAGCGGTCGACTATAATTTTCAGACCAAAACCAAAACAGATCTGGGGGCAAACATGGCAATCCAACCCGGCGAACGCCGCCTGCACATCCTGCAAACCCTGGCCGGCATGCTCGAAACCCCGAAAGGGGAAAAGATCACCACCGCCGCCCTCGCCGCCAAGCTGGATTGCTCCGAAGCCGCGCTCTACCGCCACTTCGCCAGCAAGGCACAGATGTTCGAAGGCCTCATCGAATTCATCGAACAAAGCCTGTTCGGCGTCATCAACCAGATCACCACGGACGAAAGCGAAGGCCTCAAGCAGGTCGAGCAGATCATCGCCCTGCTGCTGCGCTTCGCCCAGAAAAACCGCGGCATGACGCGCGTCCTGATCGGCGACGCGCTGGTCAATGAAAACGAGCGCCTGCAGCAGCGCATCAACGCCCTGCTCGACAAGGTCGAAGCCGCCCTCAAGCAGGCCCTGCGCATCGCCGCCACCCAGGAAAACCTGAAGGCCGACGCCGATTTCGGCGCCCTCGCCAACCTGCTGCGCTGCTACGTCGTCGGCCGCTGGGAACAATACGCACGCAGCGGCTTTTCCCGCGAACCGCTGGCCCAGTGGCAACAACAATGGACCATGCTCTACTTCGCCTGCCTGTCGCAATCGGGAACACCGGGCAGCGATTGATCGCAAGTTAACGAAAAAGCCCGCTGACGGATCAGCGGGCTTTTTGTATTTCTGGTGGTGATGGGCAGAATCGAACTGCCGACCTATGGGTTATGAATCCATCGCTCTAACCGTCTGAGCTACATCACCACGCTTCAAGGGCGCGGATTATAGTTTGGCAGGCGTTGTCCGGTCAACGAGTTTTGCTCGGTTATAATGGCGACCTTTCCCGGTTGCCATCCGCTGCGCCGGTAACCCCTGATTGCAAAGTAGTTTATCCATGGTAAAAAAATTGTTCATCCGCACTTTCGGGTGCCAGATGAATGAGTACGATTCGGACAAGATGGCCGACGTGCTCAACGCCTCCGAGGAAATCGTCAAGACCGACAACCCGGAAGAAGCCGACATCATCCTGTTCAACACCTGCTCGGTGCGCGAGAAGGCGCAGGAGAAGGTTTTCCACGATCTGGGCCGGGTGCGCCACCTAAAAAAGCTCAACCCGAATCTGGTGATCGGCGTCGGCGGCTGCGTTGCCAGCCAGGAAGGCGACGCCATCGTGGCGCGCGCGCCCTACGTCGACATCGTGTTCGGGCCGCAGACGCTGCACCGCCTGCCGCAGTTGATTGCCGACCGCAAGAGCAGCGGCAAGGCGGCGGTCGATGTCTCCTTCCCGGAAATCGAGAAATTCGATGCGATGCCGCCGTCCGAAATCAAGGGCGCCTCGGCTTTCGTCTCGATCATGGAAGGCTGCTCCAAGTTCTGCACCTTCTGCATCGTGCCCTACACGCGCGGCGGCGAGGTTTCCCGGCCGTTCAACGACGTCCTGACCGAAGTGGCCGACCTGGCTGCGAACGGCGTCGGCGAAGTGACGCTGCTCGGCCAGAACGTCAATGCCTATCGCGGCGACATGGAAGGCAGCGAAGAGAAGGCCGACCTCGCGCTGCTCATCGAGTACATCGCCGAAATCCCCGGCATCGAGCGCATCCGCTACACCACCTCGCATCCGCGCGAGATGTCCGACCGCCTGATCGACACCTACCGCACCGTACCGAAACTGGTCTCGCACCTGCATCTGCCCGTGCAGGCCGGCTCCGATCGCGTGCTGGCGGCGATGAAACGCGGCTACATGACCCTCGAGTACAAGTCGATCATCCGCAAGCTGCGCGCGGCGCGCCCGGACATTTCGATCTCCTCGGACTTCATCGTCGGCTTCCCCGGCGAGACGGACGACGACTTCGAGAAGACGATGAAGCTGATCGACGACGTCGGCTTCGACAGTTCCTTCTCCTTCCTCTACAGTCCGCGCCCCGGCACGCCGGCGATCGAGATGGAAGACACGACGCCAACCGAGGTCAAGTCGGCGCGTCTGCTGCGCCTGCAGAAGCGCATCGACGAGCAGTCGCAGGTGATCAGCCAGGCCATGGTCGGCAGCGTCCAGCGCGTGCTGGTCGAAGGCACGTCGAAGAAGGACGTACACGAACTGGCCGGACGCACCGACAACAATCGCATCGTCAATTTCGGCGGCAATCCCCGTCTAATCAACACCTTCGTCGATGTCCGCATCACCGGCGTGCTGTCGCATACCCTGAGGGGCGAAATTGTCATCCGCGAAGAGTAGCGCCACCAGGGCGAGCGCCCCGAAGCAGAAACCGGTGACGTTTGCGCTCGCACCGGTCGACAACGTTTTGCTGGCCAATTTGTGTGGCCCGCTCGACGAAAATATCCGCCAGATTGAAACCGGTTTCGATGTCGTCATTCGCCGGCGCAACGAGCGCTTCAGCATTTCGGGCGAAAAAGCCCAGTTGACCGCTGACGCGCTGCGCCACTTCTACGGCATGGCGCGCCAACCGCTGTCGGTCGATGAAATCCAGCTCGGTCTGGTGCAATTCACCAACGGCCCGGTCCGCCGCATCACGCCGGGCAGCATCACCGACGGCCCGCAGCTGATCACGCGCAAGACCGACCTGCACGGCCGCACGCCGCGCCAGGTCGCCTACTTGAAGGCGATCCAGGAGCACGACATCACCTTCGGCATCGGCCCGGCCGGCACCGGCAAGACCTACCTCGCCGTCGCTTCCGCCGTCGACGCCTTCGAGCGCGACCTCGTCGAGCGCATCATCCTGACCCGGCCGGCGGTTGAAGCCGGCGAACGCCTCGGCTTTTTGCCCGGCGACCTGACCCAGAAGATCGACCCCTACCTGCGCCCGCTCTACGACGCGCTGTACGACCTGATGGGTCACGACCGGGTCAGCAAACTCTACGAAAAGCATGCGATCGAGATTGCGCCGCTCGCCTTCATGCGCGGCCGCACGCTGAACCACGCCTTCATCATCCTCGACGAGGCGCAGAACACGACGCCGGAACAGATGAAGATGTTCCTGACCCGCATCGGCATCGGCGCCAAGGCCGTCGTCACCGGCGACATCACCCAGATCGACCTGCCCAAGGGTCACAAGAGCGGCCTGCGCGAAGCGCGCGACATCCTGCAGAATGTCCGCGGCCTGGCCTTTACCGAATTCCAGAAGGAAGATGTCGTGCGCCACCCGCTGGTTGCCCGCATCGTTGCCGCCTATGAATCCCACAGCAAGCAAACGTCTTAACCTCTCCGTGCAATATGCCTGTAACCGCGAGGGCTTACCCTTGCGGGCGGATTTTGTCCGCTGGGCGCGCGCCGCGCTAGTCGGCGGCGGCGAAGTGACCATCCGCCTGGTCGATGCTGACGAAGGTCAGTCGTTGAACAACGAGTATCGCGGCAAGGACTACGCGACCAACGTGCTGTCCTTTCCGTACGACACCGAACCACTGGTGATGGGCGACCTGGTCATCTGTCCGACGGTGGTGGCGCGCGAGGCCAGCGAGCAGAACAAGCCGCTGGCGGCGCATTACGCCCATCTGGTGGTGCATGGTATGCTGCATTTGCAGGGCTGGGATCACGAAAACGACGCTGATGCCGAAGCCATGGAAGATGAAGAAAAGGAGATTCTCGCCGCGATGGGTTATCCAGACCCGTATGCGGTTTAAACATTATGGACAGTGACAGTAATAAACCCGGCTTTATCGAACGACTGACTTCCCTGCTGCTGCGCGAGCCTGATGACCGCGAGCAGTTGCTGGAAATCCTGCATGGCGCTTACGAGCGCAACCTGATGGACGCCGATGCGCTGACCATCATCGAAGGGGCGCTTGCCGCTTCCGACACCCGCGTCACCGACGTGATGATCCCGCGGGCCCAGATGGACGTCATCGACGTCGAAGATCCCCTCAGCGAAATCGTCCCGGTCGTCATCGAAGCAGCGCACTCGCGCTTTCCGGTGGTCGACGGCGACCGCGACAACGTGCTCGGCGTCCTGCTCGCCAAGGACCTGCTGCGCATCCAGACCGAAGAAAGCTTCGACCTGCGCGACTGGCTGCGCCCGGCCGTGTTCATTCCGGAATCGAAGCGCCTCAACGTGCTGCTCCGTGAATTCCGCGTCTCGCGCAACCACATGGCCATCGTCGTCAATGAATACGGCGGCGTCGCCGGCCTGGTCACCATCGAAGACGTGCTCGAACAGATCGTCGGCGACATCGAGGACGAATACGACTTCGACGAGGCGCACGACAACATCCGCCTCGACTCCACCGGCCGCTACCGCGTCAAGGCGCGTACCGAGATCGAGGACTTCAACGCCGCCTTCACGACCAGCTTCTCCGACGAGGAGTTCGACACCGTCGGCGGCCTGATCCTGCGCCACCTGGGTCGTGTGCCGAAGCGCAACGAAATCATCGACATCGACGGCATCCGCTTCCAGGTTCTGCGTGCCGACAGCCGCCGGCTGTACACGCTGCTCGTCGACGTCATCAAGCCCCAGACCGGTGCTGATCAGCCGGCTGCCTGAGCGAGCCGCGCGCCGCCTGGCCCTGGCCGCCCTGACCGGTGCGGCCGGCGTACTCTGCTTCGCACCCTTCGGGCTGTTCTGGCTGGCGCCTGTCGTCTGGCTGGTGCTGTTTGCGCTTTTCGTCGCCGCCGACAACACCCGCCAGGCCGCGCTGAACGGCCTCGCCTTCGGCCTCGGCTTCTTCCTGACCGGGGTTTCCTGGGTCTATGTCAGTCTCTCGGTCTTCGGCGGCATGCCCTGGTGGCTGGCCGGCACCGCCGCGTTCCTGTTCTGTGCCGTACTGGCGCTCTTTCCCGCCCTGGCCGGCGGGCTGTTCAAGCGCTGGCAACCTGAGGCCTTCTGGCAACAGGCGCTTTACTTCGCCGCGCTGATCGCAACGGTCGACTGGGTCAGAACCTGGCTTTTCACCGGCTTCCCCTGGCTCGCCCTCGGTTATTCGCAAGCGCCGCCCAGCCCGCTCGCCGGTTTTGCACCACTGCTCGGCGTGCACGGCCTGAGCCTGCTTGTCGCACTGGCCGGCGCCCTGCTGCTGCGCTGGCGCATCGGCGTTCCGGTACTTTGCATTCTTGCCGCTGGCGGCTTTGGCCTGCGCCAGATCGAATGGACCCAGCCGGTCGGCACTCCGGTCAGCGTCGCGCTGGTGCAGGGCAATGTGCCGCAGGAAATGAAATTCCGTCCGGAAGCCTTCTTCCGGACACTCGATCTGTATCAGCAACTGATCGAACAGCACCCGGCGCAACTGACCATACTCCCGGAAACTGCTTTACCGGTCTTCATCGACCAGCTGCCACCGGAATATGTGCAGGAGCTGCAGCGCAGCGTGCGCGCGCATGGCGGCGACCTGATCACCGGCACACTGACCGGCGACCTCGACCATTACTGGAACAGCGCGGTCAGTCTCGGTTCCTCAGCGAGCCAGGTTTACAGCAAGCAGCACCTGGTGCCGTTCGGCGAATTCATCCCGGCCGGTTTTGCCTGGATCATGGCGCAGGCCAACATTCCGCTGTCCGCCTTCTCGCGCGGCCCGGAAAGCCAGCCGCCACTGGCCGTGGCCGGCCAGCACGTAGCGGTCAACATCTGCTACGAGGACGTTTTCGGCGAGGAAATCATCCGCGCCCTGCCCCAGGCCGGCATTCTTGCCAACCTGTCGAATACCGCCTGGTTCGGCCATTCGCTGGCCCAGCCGCAGCATTTGCAGATCGCGCAGCTGCGCGCCGCCGAAACCGGCCGCCCGATGCTGCGCGCCACCAATACCGGCATGACCGCCATCGTTGCCGCCGGCGGCGACATCCAGGCCGTGCTGCCGGCCTTCACGACCGGCGTGCTGCAGGGCGAGGTCGTCGCCCGCAGCGGCACGACGCCGTTCATCCGTTACGGCAATTACGGTTTCCTGCTGCTCGCCGGCTTGTTTGTGCTCGCCAGCCGCTGGCCGCGCCGGCGTTAGAACTCAGGTCGTCGTGCGCAGGCGCAGCGCGGCCTGCTCCAGACGCTGCTTCTCGGCCAGCACCTTGCCGGCGTAACGCCGCTCGGGATCGCTGACCGCCCCGCCGAACTGCTGCAGGCCTTCTTCCAGACCACCGTTGCGACGGATCGACTCCTTGAGCACGCGGGCACCGACCTGGACATTGGTCACCGGGTCGAGAAAGGATGCACTGGGGATCTCTTCCGGCAGCTTGTCGAGATGAAAGCGGGGAATGACCTGCATCAAGCCCTGGGCGCCGACGACGCTTTGCGAGAACGGATTGAAGCCGGACTCGACACCGATGACCGCGATGATCAGCAGCGGATCAAGATGCAACTCGCGCGCCGTGGCCTGCGCTGTCGAAAAAATCGGCAGCAGGGCCTCGTCGGCCACCCGGTAACGCTTGGATACGTAATCCAGCGCACCACGCATGCGCGGGCTGAGGGAAACCAGCGACGGCTCGGCAGAAATATCGACAGCTTCCTCTTCACCGAGCAGGGTAGCAGCTTCGGACGAAGGAACGACGGCCCGGAAACCTGCCAGCAGGTCATAGCGGCCACTTTGCTGGCCAATCAGGGCGATGATGAAAATCAGTCCGGCCAGCATCAGGAATTTCCTGAGCGCCAGATAGAGGACAGAACAAGCCCGCTGAAGTGCGGGGGAAAGGGTAGCAGAAGCGATCATGTGACCTCCTTCACTGTTGCCACTGCGAAAAAACATCTTCGACAGCGAACGGTTACAGGGGGATACGACACCGAAAAGGGCGGACGAGGAACGTCCCGAAACCCGCAGGGCAGCTGGTCCAGCCGCCAAAAAACCCGGTGTTGCACCGCAACATAAATCGCAGTTTATTGATTTGATTGAACTTTGTCAAATCGAGCCAAAACATGGGCAAGCAAAAGTGTTGCGTCGCAACAACAAACCACCCCCAAAGCCGGGCCGACAAGACGTGCAATCCGGCTCCGCCCCTTGCCGGCCGGCCACCCTGCCGGATCACCGCAAAAGGCAGTAAAATCACGGCTTTCCGTCTTTCCAAGTGCGTCCCATGACCACCAGCAAGAAACCCAGTTTCCAAGAAATCATCCTGCGCCTGCAGCAATACTGGAGCGACAAGGGCTGTGCCCTGCTCCAGCCCTACGACATGGAAGTCGGCGCCGGCACCAGCCACACCGCCACCTTCCTGCGCGCCATCGGCCCGGAGCCGTGGAAGGCCGCCTACGTGCAGCCGTCACGCCGCCCGAAAGATGGCCGCTACGGCGAAAACCCGAACCGCATGCAGCACTACTACCAGTTCCAGGTGGTCTTGAAGCCGGCGCCGGACAACATTCTCGAACTCTATCTCGGCTCGCTCGAAGCCCTCGGCTTCGATCTCAAGAAGAACGACGTGCGTTTCGTCGAGGACGACTGGGAAAACCCGACGCTGGGCGCCTGGGGTCTCGGTTGGGAAGTCTGGATGAACGGCATGGAAGTGACGCAATTCACCTACTTCCAGCAGGTCGGTGGCATCGACTGCAAGCCGATCACCGGCGAAATCACTTACGGCATCGAACGCCTCGCCATGTACCTGCAGGGCGTCGAGAACGTCTATGACCTGACCTGGACCGACGGCCTGACCTACGGCGACGTCTATCACCAGAACGAAGTCGAGCAATCGACCTACAACTTCGAGCATTCCGACGTCGACTTCCTGTTCCACGCCTTCGGCGCACACGAGAAGCAGGCGCAACACCTGATGGGCGCCCAGCTCGCGCTGCCGGCCTACGAACAGGTCCTGAAAGCCGCCCACACCTTCAACCTGCTCGACGCGCGCGGCGCCATCTCGGTCACCGAACGTGCTGCCTACATCGGCCGCATCCGCAACCTGGCCCGCGCCGTGGCGCAAGCCTACCTCGACTCGCGCGCCCGCCTCGGCTTCCCGATGGCCCCGAAGGAATGGGCCGCCGAAGTTCTCGCCCAGATTGAAAAGAAAGTTGCCTGATATGTCGACCAAGAATCTCCTCGTCGAACTGTTCGTTGAAGAACTGCCGCCCAAGGCACTCAAGAAACTGGGTGAAGTCTTTGCCCAGACCCTGGCCGCCTCGCTGAAAAACGCCGGTCTGGCCGCGTCGACCGCTACGGTCACTGCCTATGCCTCGCCGCGCCGCCTCGCCGCGCACGTCACCGATGTTGCTGCGGTTGCCGCCGACAAGCCGGTCGTGCAGAAGCTGATGCCGGTCGCCGTCGGTCTCGACGCTGCTGGCAATGCCACGCCCGCCCTGCTCAAGAAGCTCGGCGCGCTCGGTGCCGATGCCTCCTGCGTGCCCAACCTGCGCCGCGAAAATGACGGCAAGGCCGAGGTGCTGTTCTACGAAAGCCTGGCCAAGGGCGCAACGCTGGCCGAAGGCCTGCAGAAGGCCCTCGAAGCCGCGCTCGCCGCACTGCCGATTCCCAAGGTCATGAGCTACCAGTTGGCCGACGGCTGGAGCAGCGTCAATTTCGTGCGCCCGGCGCATGGTCTGGTCGCCCTGCACGGCGCCGACGTCGTGCCGCTCGCCATCCTCGGCCTGACTTCCGGTCGCGCAACGCATGGCCACCGCTTTGAAGCCGCCGTCGATCCGGTCGTTTTTGCCAACGCCGACGAATACGCTGCCAAGCTGGCGACCGACGGGGCCGTGATCGCCTCCTTCGCCGAACGCCGCGCCGAAATCGCGCGCCAGCTCGCCGCTGCCGCCGCCTCCGCTGGTGGCAAGCCGATTGAGGACGATGCCCTGCTTGACGAAGTCACTGCGCTGGTCGAACGCCCGAACGTGCTGGTCGGCCAGTTCGAAGAAGAATTCCTCGCCGTACCGCAGGAATGCCTGATTCTGACCATGAAGGCCAACCAGAAATACTTCCCGCTGCTCGACGCGGCCGGCAAGCTGACCAACAAGTTCCTCGTCGTCAGCAACATCAGCCCGGCCGACCCGAGCGCGGTGATCGGCGGCAACGAGCGCGTCGTGCGCCCACGCCTCGCTGATGCCAAGTTCTTCTTCGACCAGGATCGCAAGAAGTCTCTGGAAAGCCGTGTCATCGGCCTGTCCAAGGTCGTCTATCACAACAAGCTGGGCACCCAGGGCGAGCGCATGCAGCGCGTCGCGGCGATTGCCCGCGCCATCGCCGAGCATCTCGGCGGCGGCGAGCTGGTGCAGCATGCCGAACAGGCTGCCGTGCTGGCCAAGGCCGACCTGCTGACCGACATGGTCGGTGAATTCCCCGAACTGCAGGGCATCATGGGCCGCTACTACGCCCAGCACGACGGGCTGAACGCCGACGTCGCCGATGCCATTGAAGACCACTACAAGCCGCGCTTTGCCGGCGACAGCCTGCCGCGCGGTCGCGTCGGCACCATCGTCGCGCTGGCCGACAAGCTGGAAACCCTGGTCGGCATGTTCGGCATCGGCCAGATCCCGACCGGCGACCGCGACCCGTTCGCGCTGCGCCGGCATGCACTGGGCACCATCCGCATGCTCGCCGAAGGCAATCTGGATTTGCCCCTCGACAGCCTGTTGACCGTTGCGGCCCAGGCTTTTGCCGCGGTCGACGGTTTCAAGGCAGCAGAAAGCGCGCTCGCCGACTTCATCTACGACCGCCTCGCCGGCAACCTGCGCGAGCAGGGTTACACGGCGCAGGAAGTCGATGCCGTGGTCTCGCAGCGGCCGCAGCGCCTGGGTGACATCCCGAAGCGCCTGGCTGCCGTGCGCGCCTTTGCCGCCCTGCCGGAAGCTGCCGCGCTGGCCGCCGCCAACAAGCGGGTCGGCAATATCCTGAAGAAGGTCGAAAACCCGGTCGAACCGACCGCGGTTGCCGCCCTGCTCGTCGAGCCGGCCGAAATCGCCCTGCATGCCGCGCTGGTCGATGTCGTGCCGCAAGCCGATGCCGCCTTCGAGACCGGCGACTACACCGAGTCGCTGCAGGCCCTGGCCGCGCTGCGTGCGCCGGTTGATGCCTTCTTCGACGGCGTCATGGTCAATGCCGAGGACCCGGCCCTGCGCGCCAACCGGCTCGGCCTGCTCGCCCATCTGCACGCAGCGATGAACCGCGTTGCCGACCTTTCCAAGCTTTCTGCCTGATCCGGAGAGCCGCCATGCCAACCAAGCTCGTCATTCTTGATCGCGACGGCGTGATCAACTTCGACTCGGCCCAGTTCATCAAGAACCCGGCCGAGTGGAAGCCGATTCCCGGCAGTCTGGAAGCCATCGCCCGCCTCAACCAGAGCGGCTACAAGGTGGTGGTCGCCACCAACCAGTCCGGCGTCGGGCGCGGCTTGTTTGACATGGATACCCTGAACAGCATCCACGAAAAGATGCACAAGACGCTGTTTGGTGTCGGTGGCCGCATTGATGCCGTGTTCTACTGCCCGCATCCGGCCGACTCCGACTGCGATTGCCGCAAGCCCAAGCCGGGCATGTTCAAGCGCATCGCGGAAACGCTCAACGCCGACCTGAAGGGCGTGCCGGCGATCGGCGATTCGCTGCGCGACCTGCAGGCCAGCGCCGTGCTCGGTTGCCAGCCGATTCTGGTGCACACCGGCAAGGGCGACAAGACCAGTGCCGAAGGCAATCTGCCGGCAGGCACGCTGGAGTTCGCCAACCTGTCGGCAGCGGTCGACTTCATTCTGGCAGGCAAAAAGGCATGATCGCCATTCGTTCCACCGTCTTCATGGCCTGGGCATTGCTCTGGTCGGTTCTTACCGCGCCGCTCGTCGTCGGCGCGGCGCTGCTCCTGCGCGGGCGCTGGGGCTACCACGCCGGCAAGCTGTGGCGCCTCGGCATCCAGTTCGGCGTCGAGAACATGCTCGGCATCCGGCCCAAGGTCATCGGTCTGGAAAACATGCCGAAAGAGCCCTGCGTCATTCTTTCCAAGCACCAGTCGGCCTGGGAAACGATGACCATCCAGGATTACGTGCCGAAAGGCGCTTACTGCGTCTTCGTGCTGAAGAAGGAATTGCTGCGCATTCCGCTGATGGGCTGGGGCCTGGCCGCGATGAAGATGATCTCGATCGACCGCGGCGCCGGCAAGAACGCCCTGGACCAGGTCGTCGTCCAGGGGCGCGAGCGCCTGCAGCAGGGCTACTACGTAATCATTTTCCCGGAAGGCACGCGCGTCGCGCCGGGCCAGAAAAAGCGCTACAAGCCGGGCGGCGCCTATCTCGCCACCCACGTCGGCTGCAAGGTCGTGCCGATTGCGCACAATGCCGGCGAACTCTGGCCGCGCCAGGCTTTCCTGAAAAAACCGGGCACCGTGACGATCAGCATCGGCCCGGCGTTCGACGCGACCGGCATGACCGAGGCCGAGGTCAATCAGCGCACCGAGGAATGGATTGAAGGCGAAATGCAGCGCATCTCGCCGCATCGCTATTCGGATGTCCACCACGACGCCAGCTGAGACCAGCCACCGTATTGCACTGGCCGGCGAAGAAGTCGGCTACCAGTTGCGGCGCAGCAAACGCCGCACCATCGGCCTGGCCATCGACCAGCGCGGCTTGCGCGTCGCCGCGCCGTTGCGTGCCCGCCTCGGCGATATCGAAAAACTGATCCGCGAGCACGGCCAGTGGGTGCTCGACAAGCTCGCCAACTGGCGCGAGCGGCCGCCCCCGGAAAAAACACAAATCGTCGACGGCAGCATCATTTCCGTCCTTGGCGAGACGTTGACCGTCACCGTCACACCGCTCGGCCGGGCGCGCTGGCAATTCGTCGATGCCAAGCTGCATCTGTGGCCATCGGCCACGGTCAACGCCAATCAATTGCTGGAAAAGGCGCTGCGCGAAAAAGCCCGTTCCCTGTTCGTCGACCGCCTGGCGCTGCATGCACCGCGCCTCGGCGTCGCCTCGCCGGCCCTGCGCCTGTCGTCGGCACGCACGCGCTGGGGCAGTTGCAGCCACCACGGCGGCATTTCGCTCAACTGGCGGCTGATCTTCATGCCGCTGCCGGTCGTCGATTACGTCGTCTGCCACGAACTGGCGCATCTCAAGGAAATGAACCACAGCCCGCGCTTCTGGTCTGTGGTGGAGCAACTCTGTCCGGACTGGCGGGCGCTGCGCATTGAACTGCGCCAGCTTGGCCGGCAGATCCCCCAACTATAAGCATCAGGAAAACAGCATGCGCATTCTGCACACCATGATCCGCGTCGGCGATCTCGACAAATCCATTGCCTTCTACACCGAAGTCCTCGGCATGCAGCTGCTGCGCCGCAACGATTACCCGGAAGGCCGCTTCACGCTGGCCTTCGTCGGCTACGGTCCGGAAGAGAACGGCGCCGTGCTCGAACTGACCCACAACTGGGATACCAAGAGCTACGAACTGGGCAACGGCTACGGCCATATCGCGCTCGCCGTGCCGGATGCAGCAGCGGCCTGCGCCGCGATCAAGGCACGCGGCGGCAAGGTGGTACGCGAAGCCGGCCCGATGAAGCACGGCACGACGATCATCGCCTTCGTTGATGATCCGGACGGCTACAAGATCGAACTGATCCAGCACGCCTGAGGCATTTTCCGGTCGCCCAGGCGGTCGACCGGATTTTTACGGGCATTTTCAGCCGGCAGGGTTTAGCCGGCGGTTCTCAGCCGGCGATCGCCTCGCGGGCGACGCTTTCAAAACTGGCGACGACGCCGGCCCAGCTATGCGGCAACATGGTCTGCCGCGCCGCTTCAGCCAGCCGGCTGAGGCGCTTGCCGTCACCGAGCATCCACAGCGCCGCGGCGAGATAGCCGCTTTCGTCGCCCGGCGAGGCGACCGTGCCGTTTTCTTCATGCTGCACCAGTTCGGCCGCGGCCGCGCTGCGATAGGCGACGACCGGCAGGCCGCTGGCCATGGCTTCGGCAACGACGTTGCCGTAGGTTTCGGTCAGGCTGGGGAAAAGGAAGAGATCGGCACTGGCGTAATGCGCCGCCAGATCCTCACCAAGGCGCACACCGGCAAAATGGTGGTCGGCATGCTGGCGCGCCAGTTGCGCCGCCGACGGACCATCGCCGACCCAGATCATGCGCGCCGCCGGATGCTCGGCCTTGATTGCGGCAAAACTTTTCTGCACCAGCGCCAGGTTTTTCTCCGCCGCCAGCCGGCCGACATAGAGACAGGCCGGACCGGCAACACCGACGCCCCAGCTGGCGCGCATCGCTTCGCTGCGCCGCACCGGGTTGAACAGCCTGGTATCGACGCCGCGCCCGACGACGCGCACACCGCTGATCCCTTCGCCGGCCAGATCGGCCGCCAGGGCAGCGGTCGGCACCATGGTCGCACGCGTGCGCCGATGCAGCGTACGCAGGTAGGCGGCCACGGCCGGCCGCATCCAGCCGACGCCGTAATGCACGCTGTAGCGGTCGAAATTGGTATGAAAGGCCGAAGTCACCGGGATGCCGAGCCGGCGAGCCGCATTGACCGCCGACCAGCCGAGCGGGCCTTCGGTGACGACATGCACCAGATCCGGCCGCTGATGCCGCCACTGGCGCGTCAGCCGGCGTCCGGCCGGCAGGCCGAGGCGCAGGCCGGGGTAACCGGGCAGCGGCAGGCCGCTGACGGTCAACTCGTGTTCATTGCCAAAATCCGCTGCGCCCTGACGCGGCCGGATGACGCTGACCCGGTGCCCGCTCTCGCGCAGACCGGCAACCAGACGTCCGACCGTCATCGCCACGCCATTGACCTCGGGCGGGAAGGTTTCAGTCACAAAGGCGATATCGAGGCGGGTCATGATGCCGCCAGCCAGACGCAAGCCCAGACCACCATCACATTGACCAGCGAGACGAGTACCGCGGCGCTGCCGATATCCTTGGCGCGCTTGGCCAGACGGTGGTTTTCCAAGCTCACCCGGTCGACCACCGCCTCGATGGCAGAATTGAGCAATTCGACGATCAGCACCAACAGCAGGCTGGCGATCATCAGGCCGCGCCCCAACCAGGGCACGGGTAGCAGGAAGGCCGTAGGAATCAGCAACAAGGCGAGCCAGACTTCCTGGCGGAAAGCGTCTTCGCACAGGTAGGCCGCCTTGAGACCGGCGACCGAGTAGTTGAAGGCATTCCAGACCCGGCGCAGTCCGGTCTTGCCCTTGAAGGGCGACTCGTGCTTCGGGTCCAGCCCGAGTTCGTGCGGCGTAGGTTCCTGCATGGCATCTCCATGAAAGCGCCCACGGTAATCAGACTGCGCTAAGCTTTGATGACAGCCGTTGTCACCAAAATGTCAGAAATCTCCGCTACCATCGCGCCCCCATGCGCCGCTTCCTGACCTTTCTGCTTCCCCTCGCCTTCAGTCTGCCGGCCCACGCCGCGCGACCGATGACCACCGACGACGCCCGCCTGACCGACGCCCAGGCCTGCCAGGTCGAGACCTGGCTACACCTGCACGGCCAGCAAAAGGAATGGTGGGCGCTGCCCGCCTGCAATCCGGGCGGCAATTTCGAGTTGACCGTGGGTGGTGCGCTGGCCTATTCGCAAGGCGCCATGCAGAGCGGCGCCCAGGTCATCCAGGGCAAGACCCTGTTCAAGCAGCTCGACACCAATGGCTGGGGCATCGGCCTGGCTGCAGGCTATGCCACCCAGCCCGGCAATGGCCATTCCGGCGCGCCCTATTTCTACGTGCCGACCAGCTTCTCGTTTGCCGACGACCGCGTCGTCATCCATACCAATCTCGGCTACACCCGCGAGCGCGAGAATCACCAGACCCGCCTGACCTGGGGCATCGGCACCGAGTTACAGGCAACCGAGCGGCTCTACGTGATCGCCGAAACCTACGGCCAGGACAAGGGCAACGCCTACTTCCAGACCGGCCTGCGCTACTGGATCGTGCCCAACCGCGTGCAGATCGACACCACCTACGGCAGCCAGTTCAGCCACCTGCGAGAAGAGCGCTGGATCTCGATCGGTCTGCGCCTGATCTCGCCGGCCTTGTTTTAGGTCAAGAAGCGCGCACTTGTAACCCGGCGGTAACGAAAGCACCGGCTCCGCTATGCTAAAAGTACTACCTCCTCATTAGCGGAAGCACGTCCATGGTTTTCTTTGAACTGTTCGCCAACAATCCCGACATCGTCCGCGTTGCTACCGGCCAGCCGCTGTTTTCCGAGGGCGACGATGGTCACAAGATGTACGTACTGACCACCGGTACGGCTGAAGTCATCGTCAACAACCGGGTTGTCGAGCAATTGCAGCATGGCAATATCGTCGGCGAAATGGGCATCGTCTCGCCCGGACCGCGCTCGGCGACGGTCGTAGCGACCAGCGACTGCGAATTCGTCGCGATCGACGAAAAGCGCTTCAACTACCTGGTACAGCAGACACCCTTCTTCGCCACCCAAGTCATGCGCGTCATGGCCGAACGCCTGCGCGCCGTCAATCAGATGGTGACGCCGGTCGAGGATATCTGATCAACGTGCGGCGGCAGGAACTCGCCGCACCAGGCATGCACGCTGACCGCCGGGAAACGCCAGTGATGCGTTTCCCGCGGTGAGCTTTCACCGGCAAAGACCGGCGGAAAACGGTGACAGGCGCCATTCAGCGCGTCGGCTGCCTTGAAATATCGACACTGGCTGCAACTGGCTTCAAAGGCTTCGCTCATGGGGCTTTCTTCAATCGGCAAGGGTTGACCGATTATCCACGGCAATTCCTGCTTAGGCCATTACCACTTTGTTTCAAGGGTCAGGAAATAGCTGGCCAGCCCCGGCATCCGGTCGGTTTCGGTCCGGCTGACCAGACCGTTGATGTCGACTTCCTGCAACCAGTTGGTGCGCTCTTCGCGCGTCACGTTCTGCGCCGAAAAACGTAAGGCCGTCTGGCTGCTGATCTTGTACAGCGCATAGAGGTCGAGCTGCTTGCGCTCACCCTGCTGCTGGCGGACGGTGGCGCTGCTTTCGCGGTCGAGCGCCGACGAATAGCTGTAATTGCCGCCCAACGTCAGGCGCCAGGACGGGACCTCGTAATCGATGCCGAGATTGGCGCTTTTGCGCGGCCCTTCGCCGGCGCCCAGGCCCGCCACCTGCTCCAGCATTTTGGTATCGGTGTAGGCAAGATTGCCGCGCAGGGTCAGACTCGGCAGGCCGATGGCGGCCATCTTTGCCTTGAAATCGACCAGGCCGCCGCGCAGTTGCGCCTTGCCGACATTGCGCGGCCGCTCGACCCAGCGCCCGGCTTCGTTTTCGATCAGGCGCTGGACGTAGTTGTCGATGGTCCGGTCGAAGACCGAAAAGCCGATGGTGCCGCCCCGCCCGGCGAGATAGTGCTCGATGCCCAGTTCGATGCTGCGCAGGCGTTCCGGCGCCAGTTGGCTGTTGCCGCCGCGATCCGGATTGGCGGACGAATTGACGCCATTCGCCTCGCGCACGATGGGGCTCAAATCGCGCGTCTGCGGCTGGCGGGTATTGCCGGCAATACTGGCGCGGAAATTCCATGCATCGGTGACCTGCCACAGGTAGTGCAGCGACGGATCGACCGAGTTGTAATTGCGCTCGATGCGGCCGTTGCTGCTGTCGTCGATCTTCGTCTGCAGCACCTGGAAACGCAGGCCCGGCGTCAGCACATGCTGCTCGGCGACCTGCCATTCGTCCTGCAACCAGCCGACGACGCGGCTTTCGGTCAGATGCGCCGAACTGCTGCTGCCACCGCCGGTGCGTTGCTGGTTGTCGTCGGTCGATTTGTCGCGCCACTCGACGGCACCGGTCAGCAAGTGGCTGTCGAAGACAAGTTGCTTGCGGCGCAGTTCGAGCATGATTTCGCTTTCCTCGCGCACGGTCTTGTCACGCTGGTTGGCGGTCAGACTGCCGGCAGCATCGTATTTGCGCGTCGTCCGCTCGCTGTCGTCGCGCTCGCCCTGCAGCATCACGCGCGCCGTGGTTTCGCTGCCGCCGGCGCCCTGGTTTCGCCACTCGGCGGCGAGTCGACCGGTAGCGCGCGTCGTTTCCTGGCGCAGGCGATCGGTCGAAGCGACGCCGGAGGTGTCGCGCGCTATGGTCGAGTCGCGCAAGCTGTCGGTATAGGTCAGGAAGGGAGTCAGGGTCAGGCGGTTGCCGCTGCCGAGATTCCAGGAAAAGCGCGGGCTCAGCGTCAGATTGTTGTCGTGCCCGGTCTGCGTTGCCTTCTCGCGGATCGTATCGGTCAACACGCCGCCGGTGTAGGTTTTCGCCTGCATCTCCTGCGTACCGACCACCGGCCGGCTGTTGAAGGCGCCGGACAGCAGGTAGCCGAAATCGCCGGCATCCGGCTCGCCGTACTGGCCCTCCAGGCGATACGACGGCTCGCCGTCGGTGAAGCCGATGCCGACCTTGGCGCTGCGCGTCAGCTGGCTGGGTACGTCGCGCAGGATCAGGTTGATCACGCCACCCGGACTGAGCACCGGAAATTCGGCCGTGCTGTTGCGGATGATTTCGACGCGCTCGATCAGCTCGACCGGCAGGCGCAAGGCGGCCATCGGGTTACGCCCGCCGCCTGGCAGCGGCTGGCCGTCCACCAGGATCTGCGGCATGTTGCGGTCGGGGCCGCGTTGCTTGCCGCGCGGTCCACCGTCCATATCGGTGAAATTGCCGCCGCCCGGCAGCTTGGAGAGCAGTTCGGCCATCGACGAGGCGTCGATCGTATCGAGTTCCTCGCGGTCGATAACGATCTTGCCGGCGGTCGCATTGCGGCGCAGCTCCTGGCTTTGCGTCTTTTTGGCGCTGACGCTGACCTCCGAGAGCACGCGCTCTTCAAGCGGCGCCGTCTGGGCGATGGCTGCGGCCATGGGCGTCAGCAGGAAACCGAGGGGAAGCAGCGCGCGGCCGCAACGGAAGGGGGAGTCAGTCATTTTGTTTTCCAGATGTTGTTGCTGGCTGGCTATATGGCTGGCTGCGGAAAACGCAGCATAACAACGCACAAGACAGAAAAGTCGTGTGCTTACGAATGCTTAAAACTTTTACAAAGCAGTTGCAAAAAACCTCAATTCAAACCGTCCAGCCACAGGCGGTCGGGCGTGATTTCGGCCAGCGTGGCGCAACCGGAGAGCGCCATGCAGACTTCGAGTTCCTCGCGCAGCAGCTTGATCAGGTGGGCGACGCCAAGCGCACCGGCAACCGCCAGCGCATGCACGTAGGGCCGCCCGAGCAGCACCGCGTCGGCACCCAGCGCCAGCGCCTTGAAGACATCGCTGCCGCGCCGGATGCCGCCGTCGAGCAGCAGCGTGACGCTGGCACCAACCCGGGCGCGCATCTCCGGCAGCAAGTCGAGCGGCGCCGGCGTCGTGTCGAGCACGCGCCCGCCGTGGTTAGAAATGACCAGGCCGTGGACGCCGCAACTGACTGCCTGTGCGGCATCTTCCGGGTGCAGCACGCCCTTGAGCAGGAGCGGCAGGCGCGTCTGCGCCCGCAGCCATTCGATATCGGCCCAGGTCGGCGCCAGCGCCATCATGCCGGCGAAGACCGGGCTGTCATTGGGCGTGAGCAGCGGCATTTTCGGTGTTTCAGCGAGGTTGACCGCTGCGACCTTGGGCGGCAGCGCAAAGCCGGCGCGCTGTTCGCGGTTGCGGATGCCGCTGAGCGGCGCATCGACAGTCAGCACCAGCGCCTGGTAGCCGGCCGCCTCGGCACGCCGGACCAGGGCCAGCGAGGCGTCGCGCCCGCCCTGCCAGTACAGCTGGAACCAGAGCGGCGAACCAGCCTGGCTGGCGATATCTTCAAGACGGGTCGAGGCCAGCGTGCTGACCAGCATGCCGGCGCCCATCACGCTGGCGCCAAGGACGCTTGCCAGCTCGCCGTCCGGATGGAAGAGACGCTGATAGGCGACCGGCGCCAGCAGCAGCGGATGCGCCAGCTCCTGCCCGAACAGGCAACAGCGGGTGTGACCTTGCGTCAGATCGCGCAGCACGCGCGGACGCAGCGAAATCGACTGGAATGCTTCGCCGTTGCCACGCAGGCTCAGCTCGTCGGCTGCCCCGCCCTGCAGGTAGGCCCAGGCGTTGTCGTCGAGATGCTGGCGGGCACGTGCCTCGTAGTCGCAGGCGGCAACCAGGTCATGCGGAATGAGATCAAGCGGCGGCAAGGGCATGTTCATTCCGCCCATTGCTGCAACAGCTTGTGATAATGCCCGGTCAGCGCGACGACTTCGGGTGTGTCGCCGAGCTGGCCGCGCAGCTTGAGGATGTTCATGTCGAGATCAAACAGCATGGCACGCCGCCAGGCATCGCGCACCAGGCTCTGCGTCCACAGAAAGGAAGCGACGCGCACGCCCTTGGTCACCGGCTCGACGCGGTGCAGGCTGGTCGACGGATAGACGATGGCATCGCCGGCCGCCAGCTTGACCTCGTGACAACCGTAGCTGTCCTCGGCGATCAGCTCGCCGCCTTCGTATTCGTCGGGCTCGGAGAGAAAAATCGTAGTCGACACGTCGGTGCGGATCGCCTGCTTGCTGCCGTGTGCATAGCGGATCGCATTGTCAATGTGATTGCCGTAGTAGCCGCCATCCTGATAGCTGTTGAAATAGGGCGGCAGAATGGTTTTGGGTAGCGCCGCCGAGAAGAAAAGCGGATTTTTCATCAAGCCCGTGACCATCATTTCCCGCAAGTACTCGATGAGGGGCGTGCCTTCCGGCAGTTGCCGGTTGCGCTTGCTCTGCACCGCCTGCACCCCGGCTGTCGTCGCACCATCCACCCATTCGGCTTCGGCCATCAACCTGCGGCACTCGGCAACCTGCTCTTGCGTCAGGACATTGGGGACATGTAGCAGCATCGAAATACTCCTTGAGACGGTCAACGACCGATTCAGGCGAAAAAGCTGCCCGGCTCAGGAGGCCGGGCAGCAACATGGGTAGATCAGAACTTGTAGTTGGCGGTCAAGATGGCTTGTCGTCCCGCTCCCACCGTTGCCATATGGGTGGTGTAGGCGCGATCGTAATAAGTCTTGTCGAACAAGTTGGTCACGTTCAGACGCAGACTGAAACTGCGATCGAATTCATAACTGGCCATTGCGTTGAACAACCAGTATTCAGGCACCCATTTGGTATTGGCGACATTGCCATAGACCTTGGAAACGTAGTTTGCGCCGCCACCCACGGTCAGCTTGGGCAACACTTTGTACGACGACCAGAGGCTGAAACTGTCCTTCGGCGTATTCGGGAACTGGTTGCCCTTGTTGGCTTGGTTGGCCGCCAGCGGCCCGACCTCTGCCAGCTTGCTGTCGAGATGGGTGTAACCGCCGAACACCTGCCACTTGTCGGTCAAGGCCCCCGCGAAACCGAGTTCGAAACCTTCGGTTTCCTGACGCCCAACCGTCGCATACGTGCTGGCATCAACCTGAACCTTGGCGTTGGTCTTGTCGAGCTTGAAGATTGCCGCGGAGAGCGCCAACTTGTTGTTGAGCACGTTCCACTTGGTCCCCAGTTCGATGTTGCGGACCTTTTCCGGCTCCAGATCAGCGTAGGACAAGGTAGCGCCACTGGTGCCCAGATTGTCCGTACCATCGCCCGTCGTCATCCCAGACGGGTTGGCGGCCGTTGCGTAATTGAGATAGACGCTGCCGTTTTCCAGGGGCTTGAAAATAAGGCCCGCCTGATAGCTGGTAAAGCTAGCATCGCTCTTGACGCTGACCGGCACAAACGGGTTGGTGTTATTCGGCAGGGCGGCAGTGTTTGCGGCATAGCCGTTGGTCGAATAAGTCCCGACATTCGTACTGAACGAATCGCGCCGCACGCCCAGATTGACCAGCCACTGTTTGCTCAGGGTCAGCGTGTCGAATATATAGGCACCATGACTCGTCGTTTTGTACAAAGTACCGACGTTTGAACGACGGATGGTGCCCAGCCAGGCCTGCGTTGGGTCGGGGTCATCAATACTTGCCAGCGGCGCACCGGCAATCTGGACGCCGTTGATATTGGCGCCGGTAATCAGATAACCACGACTATCGGTTTCCTGATGACTGAACTCGAAACCGGTAGAAACGTTGTGCTTGACCGGACCAGTCATGAATTCACCAGCCAGCTCGGTTGCATTAACAAACCCCTCGCCTTCCGAATACCTGTTCTTGCTGGAACGATTCAGGTAACCGGCAGGAATCGTCGTACCTGACACCGTGATATTGCCCGGTGTGATATTGACCCCACTCGAATCTCCAGGATTTGTCGCAATGTAGTTATTCAGCGACTTCGTAAAGCGAGTCGAGTTACGAATCGTCCATTTGTCGTTGATGTCATGTTCGAGCTTGAGTGTGCCGCTATCAACTTCCGTCTTGCGGAAATCGCGGCCGGTCAGGCCATAGAAATTACTGCGCTTGACCTTGAGAGGACTGCCGTCGCCGTTGTATTGGGTATTGGGTGCCGTCGTATAAGGATTGCTGTAAGGCACGCCGTAATCCGGCATGTCATCGGTTTCGTAATGATAGAAGCCGACCGTCGCGCGCGTCGGCGTACCAAGACCAAATGCCGCCGACAGATTGACGCCCATATGGTCGAAATCAACATGGTCGCGCCCCGGCACGTCGCCAGTCTCCTTGAGCAAGTTGATGCGCAAGGCTGAGGTCTCGGAAATCTGCCGATTGAAATCAGCCGTCGTGCGAACAAAATTATCCGTCCCGACGCCCAGCGAGGCTTCGTTGAAATTGCCCAGCTTGGCTGACTTGCTGGTCAGATTGATGCTGCCACCGACCGCACCGCCGCCACTGAAGGCGGAGTCAGCTCCCTTGACGACGTCGATCTGCTCAACGGCAAACATGTTACGGGATTGCGAACTCGGATCACGCAAACCATCAATGAACGTATTGGCCTGGGCGCTGAAGCCACGAATGATCGGGTTGTCGCCTTCCGGCGTACCGCCTTCACCCATACCGAAGGTAATACCGGGCGTCGCGCGCAAGGCTTCCTGCAGACTGGCCGCATTGGTCTGTTTGATGATTTCTTGCGGAATCACCGTCACCGTCTTCGGCGTATCAACCAATGGCGCGGTAAATTTGCTCGAAGCAGCCCTTTCAACCTTGTACGGCGATTCGGCCTCGGCCGTTACTGTCAGCGGCGGCAGCGAGGTTTCGCTTTCCTGGGCCATGGCCGCTGCCGGCAAGGTTGCCGCGAACAGGGCGAGAAGATGGGACGGGTTGGGGTGCTTGCGACTGCGGATGTGCGCCATGAGCCTTTTCCTATTGATGATTTAACCGGATTTGGCTGGCGTTCCGCGCTTGCCGCGCGAGGCGGCCCTTGGCAGATGGCTGGCTGATTTACTTAACGGCCCACAT
This sequence comes from Quatrionicoccus australiensis, assembly GCF_020510525.1. Lineage (NCBI taxonomy): Bacteria > Pseudomonadati > Pseudomonadota > Betaproteobacteria > Rhodocyclales > Azonexaceae > Quatrionicoccus > Quatrionicoccus australiensis. The sequence continues at coordinate 708,047 of NZ_CP075188.1, read as the reverse complement.
GATAACGATTCTCATCCGCACATGCAACGATTTGTAACGAGCCGTTAAAAATTGTTGGTCAAAAAACATCGCGGCAGTAACGCCCTTCGTCCGCCAGACGGTCGACGCCTTCTTTACCCAATAAATCACGCAGCACCCCGTCCACGCCCTCCGCCATGCCCAGCCGGCTGCCGCAGACATAGACCGCCGCACCGCGTGCCAGCCACTGCCGCAACAAATCGCCGTTGGCGGCCAGGCAATCCTGCACGTAGCGCCCGTCGCCGGCATCGCGTGAAAATGCCGTGTCGAGCCGGGCGAGAAAGCCGGCGCTCTGCCAGCCGGTCAACTCGCTGCGCCAGTGAAAATCGTGCTTTTCGTGGCGTTCACCGAAGAGCAGCCAGTTGTCGTCGACGCCCGCCGCAATCCGGCTGGCGAGCAGGGCGCGCAGGCCGGCCAGGCCGACGCCGTTGCCGATGCAGATCAATGGCCGGAAGCGGTTGGCATTGAGATGGAAGGCCGGATGCGGGCGCAGGCGCAAGGCGACCTCGCCGCCCAGCGGCAGATCCCGCGTCAGCCAGCCGGACATCTGGCCGCTGGCACCGTCGGCCCGGATGTGACGGCGGACGAGCAGACGCACCAAACCGCCTTCTTCGGGCAGCGAGGCCAGCGAGTAGTCGCGCCGGCAAGCGGCATCGGCGGCATGCCGGATCTGTGCCAGATCGCCGGCCGCCCAATTCGGCGTTGCACCATTCGCGGCAAAATCGAGCTGATAAACCTCGCCACCGGCGCTGCCCGGATTAAGGTGCTGCCGGTCGACCAGCCGCCAGGAGCAAAAATCATCGGCCGCTGCGGCAAACTCATCGGCCGCACCGAGTTCGGCCAGACGTTCGCGCCAGGCAGCGAGCGCCGCCGCGTCGCCGCGATCGACCTCGATGCGGGCAAAACGCTGCCGCGCGCCCTGCGCCAGCAGCCAGTCTTCGAGGCGTGCGGCAAAGCCGCAAAAATACCGGTAGTTGCGGTCGCCCAGCGCGAGCAGCGCGAATTCGACGCCGGCCAATTCGAGGTTTTCGGAAAACAGGTCGCGGACAAAACGCCGCGCGTTATCCGGCGCATCGCCCTCGCCGCTCGTGCTGACGACAAACAGGAAACGCCCGCCGGCCTGCAGTTCGGCCGCCGCGAGCAGGTCGAGCGGCAGGCAGCGCACCGTCGCGCCACTGCGCTCGAGCGCCAGCGCTGTACGCTGCGCCAGGGCCTGCGCCGTGCCGGTCTGGCTGGCGTAGACCACCGTCCAGTCGGCATTTGCTGCAGGCAAAGGGAACGGCGCCCGGCGCCGCCAGGCCCACCAGCACAAGCCAAGATAGGCCAGGGTCAGCAGCGCGGCAGCGACACCGCGCGCCGGTTCAAGCATCCAGAGCATCGAACATCCAGGAAACGCTATCGAGAACGGCAGACAGTGGCCGACCGAAGCGGAAAAAACGGGAGGAGCACGCGCGCATGCCCGGGCTTGGCCGCATCAAGCAAGCACGCATGCAAATGGGCGCGCCGACCGCAGCCGGACGCGCCCGTAACGCAGACTTATTGCGGCAGCACCTCGAAAGTGCCACTGTAGTTGTAGCGTTTGGCCGGCATCGGCGGGCGCGGCTGGCCTTCCGGCACAGTGACGCGCGCCGGGTAGCCGGCGTTGATCCAGTACATCTGCGGCATCGGCCAATTGACGGTGAATTCGCCCTTGGCATCGGTGGTCAGCGCCGTTTCCTTGAGCACGCCTCGATACTTGACGCCGCCCGGCACCACCGCAACAGTCAGACCGGGCAAGGGCTGGCCGTCGAGCAGCAGGCGGAAACGGGCCGGTTGGCCGGCGAGGAATTCGCTCGGGTGATCAAGCGGAATCAGTTCCAGGCCACTACCCACGGGTTTCAACGCAGTGGCGTTCGGCTTGCCAGCGGTGACAAAGGTTTCCAGGCGGCCAAGCGTCGTGCTCACCGACAGCTCTTCCGCCCCGGCCGGGACTTCCTTTTTCAGATCGGCAACATTGCCGCGCCAGCGCCTCATCTCGCCGTTCAATTTGTAGCTGGCCATGGCCGTCTCGCTGACCAGGGAAATCCGGTAGGTACCGCTTTTGGCCAGCTTGAGGTCCAGGCTGCTGCGATATTTTCCGGCAAAGGTCTGGTTCGGCTGCACGGCGCCGCCATCCGGATCGGTGATGCTCAGGCCATCGAGCTTGAGAGCGTTGGCGCCGAGTTCGAACAAATCCTCGGAAACGGCAGCGTCTACCGTTACCCAGGGATCCTTGCCTTCCACCTGGGCAGCCGAGGGCAGCAGCCAGGTGCGATGCGCGTGCGCCGCCGAAACCGAAGCGAGCAGGGCAACGGCGAGAAAGGAGCGAGTCAGGGAATGCATGGTGTTTCCTCCGAAGAAATCAGGGTTTCAGTTGCACGGTGACATTGCCCAGCTCTTCCTGGCCCTTGCTGCCGGTCGAGCGAGCTTCCTTGGGCGGCCAGGTGAGCGGCACGCGGACGACTTCGCGGCCGCCCGCTTCACGCGAGGCTTCGACAAACAGTGTGTATTCGCCGGCTGCCAACTGGCCGAGCGGCGCCTTGCCGGCAACGAAAGTCAGGCTATGCAGGCCGGGCGCACGCGTCGCGCTGGTCACCGCATCGAGCGGCACTTCGAGGTCGCGGCCGCCCTTGCGCCACCACTGGCGCATGTCCTTGAGCCACTTGGTGCCGCCGTTGTCCTTCTTTTTCTGGTCGTACCACACGGCCAGTTGCGTGACCTGACCGCCGTCGGCCTTTTCCAGCCACATGGCGATGTAGGGCCGGTGGTATTCGGCAACCGCCAGTTGCGGAATGTCGATCTTGACCGACAACTCCGCCGCCAGCGCCGGCAGCGCGCTGGCCAGCACGGCCGCGAGCAGGAGTTTGCGTTTTTGCATGAAATTCTCCGTGGGGATCAATGAATGAAAAGCAGGGCAATGAGGACCGGCAGCAGGCAACCGAAAGCGACCAGCGGCCAGGTCGAGGGCCGTTGTCCGGCCTGCATCTGGAGCAGCAGCAAGCCGGTGACCGAGAAGAACAGGCAGGCCAGCGCAAAGAGATCGATGAACAGGCTCCACACGCCGCCGGTATGGCGCCCCTTGTGCAGGTCGTTGAGCCAGGAAATCCAGCCGCGCTCGGTCAGTTCGTATTCGACCTCGCCGTCTTCGAGTCCGATGCGCAGCCAGGCATCGCCGCCCGGGCGCGGCAGCGGCAGGTAGATTTCCTCGGCCGACCATTCCGGACTGGCTGCGCTCAGGTCAACGTGGAAATTGGCGCCCAACCAGGCGTCGACCGCTGGCGGCAGACGCGCCGGCGCTGCTTCCGCCAGGCCTTGCAAGCCGGGCAGCAAGTCGGCCGGCAAAGGCAGCGTACTGCGCGTGATCTGCGGCTTGGCCTCGATCTGCGCGGCATGATTGAGTGTGATGCCGGTGACGCTGAACAGGAGCATGCCGAGCAGGCACAGCGCCGAGCTGATCCAGTGCAGCTTGAGCAGGAGTTTTCGCCAGGCACTGCGCCGCTGGGCTGCGGCCAGTTCCGGATCGGACGGCTGTGAGCCGGCAACCGCGGCAAAGGCGCGCGACGGACAAAGGAAACGCAGGGAAAATTTGGCAGCCATGGCAACTCGTCTAAGGGATGTCTGGCTGGCATCCCGGACCGGCAGGACGGAGAAATTCTCCGTCAGCGATCAGAGTTCTGGCTGGCTGAAGCGATTATAAATGCGAACAGTTCTTAATAACAAGCTTTTCCGGCAGCTGCCAACTGCCGGAAAGTTGCCACGGCGATCAGGTCGCCGCAACGGTCAACGTCTCGGCAAGGGCATTTTCCCGCCCGGCGAGTTCGCGATAACGCGCCGCAAGTCGCGCCGCCATCGCCGCATCGGACCACTCCGCAGCATAGGCCGGCGCTTCTTCTGCCAGGTATCGCCAGGCAAGCGGCTGATTGAAGAAGTACCCCAGCACTTCGCCGAAAGCCGCTGCGTCGGCTGGCGGCGAGTAAGCGCCGCGCCCCGGAGCGAGAATATCGGTGGTCCCCATTTCCGAAAGCGCGATGACCGGCAAACCGGCCGCCATCGCTTCGAGCAGGACCAGGCCCTGGGTTTCGGTGCGCGAGGCAAAAACGAAGACATCGGCTGCCGCATAACAGTCCGGCAAGGCCTGCTGGCGATCGAGATAACCAATGAAACGCACCGCATCAAGCAGGCCGAACTGTCGCACCCGCTCCTTGAGATCGTTCATTGCGGGGCCTTCGCCGGCGATCAGCAGCAGCGCGTCCGCACGCATGTCGCGGGTACGCAGCATGGCTTCGAGCAGGAAACCGATATTCTTCTCGTGCGCGACACGCCCGACAAACAGCGCCACCGGCTGGCCGAGAGGAATGCCATGCTCGGCGCGAAAGGCAGCCCCGTTGCCGCGCCCGAAACGGGCGAGCGGAATGCCGGTCGGCAGCACATGCAGCGGCGCGGTGACACCATAAGCGAGCAGGCGCTGCTGCATCGCCGTAGACGGCACGACCACCGCATCCAGCGCATTGCACTGGCGCCGCGAGAAGGCGCGCGCCTGACCCTTCAACCAGTCACCGGGCAGGAAAGGCGCGTAGTGCTGCAGGTATTCCTCGAACAGCGTGTGATAAGTCGCCAGTACCGGCAGGCCGAGGCGACGTGCCGCCTTGAGGCCGGCGTAATGGGCGATGAAGGGGGTCTGGATGTGGATCAGGTCGCAATCCGCCGCGGCGGCCAGCACCGCCTTGTGCATGGCGCGCCAGCCGACCAGGCGGTCTTCGCGATCGCCCGGCACCGGCCGGCCGGCGACGCGAATGATGCCCGGCTCATCCGGTTCGTCGCCATAGCGCGGCACGACCAGGCGCACCTCGACCCCGAGTTCGCGCAAGCACTGGCGGAAGGTCTCGATCGAGGTCGACACCCCGTTGACCCGCGGAAAATAGACATCGGACACCATCAGGACACGCATTCAGACCTCCGCAGTTTCAGCGACCGGCGCCGCCAGCGCGGGCTGCGCCGCCTGCATGCCCCAGGCAACCAGTTCAAGGCGACCGTCGAAATGCTCGACGATGCCGGTACAGGAATCGACCCAGTCGCCGCAATTGACGTAGCTGAGTCCGTCGATTTCGCGGATCGTCGCCCAATGGATATGGCCGCAGATGACGCCGTCCAGACCCCGCTCCTTGGCGTGATGGATGGCCGATTCCTCGAAATCGAAAATGAAATTGAGCGCCGTCTTGACCTTGCGCTTGGCGTAGCCGGCGAGCGACCAGTAACCGGCCAGACCGAGCTTGCGCCGACACCAGGACAGCCAGTGATTGAGGCGGACCAGCAGGTCGTAGGCCTTGTCGCCGAGCACGGCGACCCAGCGATGATGCCGCGTCACCTGATCGAAGACGTCGCCGTGGATGAGCAGGAAGCGGCGGCCGTCGGCCGTCTCGTGGATCAGCTCATCGACCACTTCGATCTCGCCGAAGATGATGCCGCAGTAGTCGCGCAGCGCCTCGTCGTGATTGCCGGGGATGAAGACGACACGCTCGCCGTGACGGGCCCGGCGCAGCAGCTTCTGGACGACGGTGTTCTGCGCCTGCGTCCAGTGAATGCCGCGGCTCATCGACCAGAAATCGACGATATCGCCGATCAGGTAGGTCTGCTCGGCGGAATACTCGCGCAGGAAATCAAGGAGACGATCCGCCTGGCACGCTCGCGTACCCAGGTGGATATCGGATAAAAAGACTGATCTGACCCGTGGCATGTCGCCACGATAGAACCCGGCGATGAAAGCCGGGTGACGTGGCGATTAAGCTTTTGTTACAGGAACTAGGCTTCGCTGTCCGACTGCACGCCGCCACGCCAGCCACCACGCAGCAGCGGCAGCAGGTAGTGGATCGCAAAAGCGCTCAGCCCCCAGACACAGACCAGCAGGCGCACCGCCAAAGAGTCGGGATAGCCCTGGCTCTCGAACGGCAGGGTCGCCACCGCCAGCGCTGCAATGCAAACCAGGCCGCGATGCGGCCGAACGCGCAGACCCCAGCGCCAGCGGCGGGCCAGCTTGACACCGAACCAGGCACCGAGCACGCCGATACAGGCAGCAACCAGCACGTCGAACGGCCAGTGGGCGCCAACCGCCACACGCGAGAAACCGGCCAGCACGGCGAGCGGCAACAATGGCCACAGCCGCCAGCCACCGATGGCGAGCCAGACGGAAACAAAGGAAAACGCCGACACGGTATGCCCGGACGGAAAACTCTTGCTGGTCAGGCGAATACCAATAATGTTGATCTGGTCGGCCGCAAACATCGCCGCCGGTCGCGGCATTTCCAGCCAGATCTTGATGCCGCGCGAAACCAGCCCGCCGATCACCGCCGCCACGATGATGCTCCAGAAGACCCGCGGATAACGCCGGCAAAACGGCAGCATCAGCGCGAGCAGTACGCGCTCGTCGCCAAGCACCGTCAGCGACTGCCAGAACCAGCCCGGCAAATGATTGCTCAGTGCCTGCGCTTCGCGAAAGCCGCCAAACCAGCCCTGGGTCAGAACGAAAACGCCGGTCAGCAGCGCCAGACAAAGCGCCAGCCAGGGCAACAGTCGTTCGTTGTCAGTGCGGCCGTAGTCGCTCATTGGGCCGGACCGGCAACCACGCGACCAAGAACAAGGAAACCGCGCTTGTACACTTCGTCGATCCGCAGCGGCGCCACATCCTTTTGCAACTCGACATAACGATCGCTGCGCACGAGAACCAGTTCGCCAAGTTCCGGCTTGCCGGACGGCGTCACCGCCTGACGGTAAACGCTGAAACTGGGCTGATACAGCTTGTAGAGCACGACTTTTTCGCCGCTCTGCCGGGCCACTCGCCCAGCCTCGCGCACCGGCCCCTGCGTCGCATTGAGCACGACCGGGAAAACGACGCCGAACACCACCAGCGCCTGCAGGAAACCGGCCAGCACCAAGCCTTGCCAGACCGGCAGGCGACGCCAGAAGGCCAGAGCCGCGACCAGCACGGCAAAGCCGGCGAGCAACCAGCGCGACGCATCGGCAAAGCCAGCGGTCAACTCGTTCAGCAAGGCCATTTCCAGCGGTCGCGTCGTGCGGCTCGCGGCAAAATCGAGAATCTGCGGCAGGAAAGCGAGCAGCAGACCGAACAGGATCTGCGGCAGGAAAGCGAGCAGGCGCCGCTCGCTATCGAGGCGGTGCCGTGCCAGCAGGATGAACAGCGGCGTGCAGCCGTAAAGCAGGTAATGCGGCAACTGCGTGCGCGAGAACGAGAAAAACACGAAAACGACGCCAAACCAGATGAGCAGGAAACGCTCGAAATCGCCTTCCGGCAACTTGCTGCGCATACCCATCCACAGCTTGCCGCTGATCGCCAGCAGCCAGCCGGTAAACGGCAACAGTACGAAAGGCAGCGCGATCAGGTAATAGAAGGGATTGCCGCCGTGGCCTTCGAGCGTACTGGTGTAGCGGTCGACATTGTGTTTCAGGTAAAAACCGCGGAAGAAGGCATCGCCCTGATCGAGGTAAACCATCACATGCCAGGGCACGACGATGGCCAGGAAGAGCGCCCAGCCGGGCAGCCAGAACAAGGCGCGCAGCCAGGCCCGCCAGTGGCCGGCCGAAATGAAGAGCAGGCTGCCGATCAGCAGCGGGAACATCACCGCAACCGGCCCCTTGGTCAGGAAGCCGAGGCCGAGCACGGCATAGGTCCACGCCAGCAGGCGGCGGCTTTCACGCACGCCCTGCCCGGCCCGCACCGCAACGAAATAGTCGTAAACGCCAAACAGCGCCAGGCAGATGAACAGATTGAGCAAGGCATCGGCAATCGCCGCCTTGGCGATCAGCCCGACCTGCAGGGACAAGGCCATCGCCAGCGTCGCGACCAGCGCCGTCGTGCGGTCGCCATGACGCAGGCAGAAGCGGTAGAGCGCCCACATCCAGAGCATCGCGGCGAGAATGGAGGGCAGGCGGAAACCGAACTCGGTCGGCCCGAGCAGGCTGACCGTGGCCGCCTGCGCCCAGTAGATCAGGATAGGCTTGTCGTGGCGCGGTTGCGCGTTGAGGGTCGGCGAAACGAGGTTGCCGCGCTCGAGCATCTCGCGCGTCGCCTCGGAAAAAGCCCCTTCATCGACATCGGTCAGCGGCAGCGAATAGCTGTTCAGGACGAAGGCAAGCAGCACCGCCAGCAGCAATGACCAGGGTGACAGCAGGAAGCGCTCGATGGTGCGGGGAAGAGTAAGGGACATGGAACGAGCTGGTTGAACAGACATTAGGGTTTGCAAGAAAGATCCCCAAACCGCCTTGACTCGCTGCCGCGCTGCACATAAATTCGGGGGCTGATTTTCAGCCGGAAACCGGCTGAACCGGCACCTACCAGGAGAACCCAATGAAACTCGGCACCCCGCTTTCCCCCAGCGCCCTGCGCGTCATGCTTCTCGGCTCAGGCGAGCTCGGCAAGGAGGTGATCATAGCATTGCAGCGTATGGGCGTCGAGGTGATCGCCGTGGACCGCTACCCGGATGCACCGGGCCACCAGGTGGCGCACCGCGCCCATGTCATTTCGATGACCGATGGCGCTGCGCTGCGCCGCCTGGTCGAACTGGAAAAGCCGCACCTGATCGTGCCGGAAATCGAAGCCATCGCCACCGACATGCTGGTCGAGATCGAGGCCGCCGGCCTCGCCGAGGTCATCCCGACCGCGCGCGCCACCAAACTGACCATGAATCGCGAAGGCATCCGCCGCCTCGCCGCCGAAGAACTCGGCCTGGCCACCTCGCCCTACCAGTTTGCCGACTCCCTTGCAGAACTGCAGGCCGCCATTGATGGCGCCAATGGTGAACAAGGCATTGGCTACCCGTGCATCATCAAGCCGGTGATGTCTTCGTCCGGCAAGGGCCAGTCGCTGCTGCGCGGCCCGGACGACGTGCAGAAAGCCTGGGACTATGCCGCCAGCGGCGGCCGGGTCAATTCCGGGCGCATCATCGTCGAGGGCTTCATCGATTTCGATTACGAAATCACCCTGCTCACGGTACGTGCCCGCGGCGCCTCCGGCGAGGTCGAAACCCATTTCTGCGAGCCGATCGGCCATGTTCAGGTGTCCGGCGATTACGTCGAATCCTGGCAGCCGCAGGCAATGACGCCGGGCGCACTGCAACGCGCCCAGGAAATTGCCGCCGCCGTCACCGGCAACCTCGGCGGGCGCGGCCTGTTCGGCGTCGAATTGTTCGTCAAGGGCGACATGGTCTGGTTCTCCGAAGTCAGCCCGCGCCCGCACGACACCGGTCTGGTCACGCTGTGCTCGCAACGCTTCTCCGAATTCGAACTGCATGCCCGCGCCATCCTCGGCCTGCCGGTCGACACCGCGCTGCGCGAACCCGGCGCCTCGGCCGTCATTTATGGCGGCATGGAAGAAAAAGGCATCGCCTTCGAAGGGGTGGCCGAAGCCTTGTCGGTGCCACGCAGCGACATCCGCCTGTTCGGCAAGCCGGAGTCCTTCGTCAAACGCCGCATGGGCGTTGCCGTCGCCAACGGCGACGATACCGACGAAGCGCGCGGCCGTGCCAAGCTCGCTGCCAGCCGGGTCAAGCCCGTCAAGAACTGAATTCCGCGCAGCAGGGCATTTTGGCCGATTTTTAGCGGTCGACCGCCAGGATTGCCGGATTTCATGAATCGCTCCTTTCTCTTGAAAAAAGAATGGGCGCAACGCGAGCAAGCAATTCGCTCACGTTGCGCCCATTGCCGACTGGCGGCAGCCCCTGACCGGGAACTGCCGCCAACCGCATCCGGCTAGTCAACCCTCAGTTTGGCATTGTCGAGCAGCTTCTGGATCAGACTTGCATCATCGCCCGCCGCCACACTGCAAGAATCGTAGAAATTAACGCCGGAACAGACGAAGCAAGCGAAAAAAAAGGACCAAGCAGCATGCGCTGTTGATCCTTGATTTCATTCATTGGTTGCGGGGGCAGGACTTGAACCTGCGACCTTCGGGTTATGAGCCCGACGAGCTGCCAACTGCTCCACCCCGCGTCCGTCAGAGGTGCGCACTATCCAGCAAAGCCCCGCTCAGGTCAATGTTTATTTCCAGTGGCTGCAACACAGGGCAAGACCGGGCCGGTTTTCTGCACCGGTCGACTCGGCAAAAAGACCGAATTCAGACGCCGACCACCCGATTGGCCGGAAACTTGGCGGAAAAGCGGCTTCCCACACCTGGCATGCTCTTGATCTCCAGCTGTGCCTGGTGACGATTCAGCGAGTGTTTGACAATCGCCAGGCCCAGGCCAGTACCGCCGGCATCGCGCGAACGCCCCCGGTCTACACGATAAAAGCGCTCGGTCAGACGCGGGATATGCTTGGCCTCGATACCGATGCCAGTGTCCTCGACTGCGAACTCTGCCCCCTGGGCATTGGCCTGCCAGATGATACGTATCGTGCCGCCAGCCGGCGTATAGCGCACAGCGTTGGCTACCAGGTTACCGAAGGCACTGACCAGCTCCGGCTCGGAACCGCGCAGGTCGGCCTGGGCATTGGTTTCGACAACAATCTGGTGACGCCCGTTGGAAAGCGCTTCGGCATCCCGGCGCAACTTGTCGATCAGGCTGGGCATATCAACGGGCTGGTTGGCCGGCGGTGGCGCCGACTCGATCGAAGACAGCGTCAGCAAGTCCTGGACAATGGACTGCATGCGTTGAGACTGCTCAGCCATCAATGCCAGATAGCGCGCCTGCTCCTCACGGTCGACCTCGATTTCCTGCAGGGTTTCAAGAAAACCGGCCAGAACCGTCAGCGGCGTACGCAACTCATGCGAGACATTGGCGACGAAATCACGCCGCATGCGATCGAGACGATCCGTCTGGGTGACATCCTTGACCTGCATCAGGCGCCGGTTGCCGGCATAAGGCAGGACATAGATCGAAAACACGCGATCTTCGCTACGATCGGAACGCAGGGTCAAAGGTCGGGAAAAGTCCGCCTCGGTCAGATAGCCGACAAACTCGGGCTGCCGGACCAAATTGACCACCGGCTGCCCACGGTCGGTCCGCACCACCAAACCGAGCTGCGCCTCCGCCGTGGTATTGCAGAACAGGATATGGTTGTTCTCGTCGAGCAGCACCACGCCATCCGTCAGCGCCTGGCCGGCAGCTATCAGCATGGCGATTTCGTCATCGCGGCGTGCAATCTGCGCCCGCAGCTCCTTTTCGTGCCGATAGAGACGGCCAAAAACGCCATCCCAGGCACCTTCGCCCTCCAGGCTGCTATCCACGACCGGTGCCCGCGACCAGCGCTCAAGCCGGGCAAAGTTGCGAAAATGAAAAGCCAGCTGCAAGCCGAAACCGGCACAAAAGACTGCCCAACCGGCCCAGATCGCAACGAAATATCCGACTGGCACAGCAACGACGGCAGCCAGCAAGGCGAGCAGCAAAGCCCTGATCAGTTGCGCTGACACCCGCTTCAGGCTCCCCGGAAGCGATAACCGGTGCCGCGCACCGTCTCGACGCGCTCGTGATGACCCGAAAGCTCAAGGGCGGCACGCAAGCGGCGGATGTGCACATCGACCGTGCGCTCCTCGATGAAAACGTGGTCACCCCAGACTTCATCAAGCAGCTGGGCACGGGTGTATACCCGCTCCGAGTGCGTCATGAAGAAAAAGAGCAGACGGAATTCGGTCGGCCCCAACTCGACCGGCTGACCACCCGCCAGCACACGGTGAGTTGCCGGATTGAGCGCCAGATCACCCACTTCGATCGCTTCACCAGCCAGGTGCGGGGCCCGGCGACGCAGCACGGCACGGACGCGGGCAACCAGCTCCTTGGGCGAGAACGGCTTGGTGACGTAATCGTCGGCCCCGGCCTCGAGACCCTGCACCTTGTCTTCTTCATGCACCCGCGCCGTCAACATGATGATCGGCAATTCACGGGTCCGCTCGTCAGCACGAATCTTCTTGGCCAGCGCCACGCCGGACTGTCCGGGCAGCATCCAGTCGAGGATCACAAGGTCGGGAAGCGCTGCGCGGATCGCCGACTCGGCTTCCTCGGCGCTACCCGCCCGCACCACCAGAAAGCCGGCGTGCTTGAGATTGATGACAACAAGTTCCTGGATGGCTGGTTCGTCTTCAACGACCAGAATCGTCGGTGTCACTTGGTGAGCTCCTTGGTATGACGAATGTCACGTCCCTCAACGACATAAACCACCTGCTCGGAAACATTCTTCGCATGGTCGCCGATCCGTTCGATGGCACGGGCGATCGAGATGATGTCGATCGCCGTCGTGATCGTACGCGGATCTTCCATCATGTGCGTGATCAGCTGACGGATGATCGACTTGAATTCAGTATCGACCTCGGTGTCGGCACGAATCACGCTGGCGGCCTGCGCCGTATCGAGACGGGCAAAGGCATCAAGCGCCTGCCGCACCATGACCAGCGCGGCCTCGGCCAGATGGCGAATGCCGACGCCGTATTGCGACGGCATGTGACCACCTTCATAAATCCGGCGCACGCCCTTGGCGATTTTCTTGGCTTCGTCGCCAGCCCGCTCGAGATCGGTAACGATCTTGCTGATGCCGAGCACGAGGCGCAGATCGGATGCCGTCGGCTGACGCTTGGCGATGATGTGGGCGCAATCGTCGTCGATGGCCTTCTCGAGCTCATTGACCTTGCGGTCGGTCTCGACAATGCTCTTCACGCTGGCGACTTCACCCGTGGTGTAGGCATCGATGGCAGCGGAAACCTGGGTTTCGACCAGACCGCCCATTTGCAGCACATGCGTGCGCAGACGGCTGAGATCCTCGTCGAACTGGCTGGAAAGGTGTTGGCTTTCGTTCATGTCGTTCCCCTGATTAACCCATGCGGCCGGTAATGTAGTCTTCAGTACGCTTGTCCTGCGGCTTGATGAAGATCTCGTCGGTCTTGCCGAATTCGATCAGTTCGCCCAGGTACATGTAGGCCGTGTAATCGGAAACGCGGGCAGCCTGCTGCATGTTATGCGTCACGATCAGGATGGTGACGCGCTTCTTCAGCTCATGCACCAGTTCCTCGATGGCGGCGGTGGCAATCGGATCAAGCGCCGAAGTCGGCTCATCGAAAAGCAGCAGTTCGGGATCGGTTGCCAGGGCACGGGCAATGCACAGACGCTGTTGCTGACCGCCGGACAGATTGGAAGCCAGTTCGTTGAGGCGGTCCTTCACTTCGTCCCAGATCGCCGCGCCACGCAGGGCCTGCTCGACCTTGTCGTCGAGCACACGACGGTTGTTTTCACCGCGCACGCGCAGGCCGTAGGCAACGTTTTCGTAGATCGACTTCGGGAACGGATTCGGCTTCTGGAAAACCATGCCGACGCGCATGCGCACTTCGATCGGATCCACTTCCTGCGCCAGCAGGTTGGTGTTGTCCGGGAAGAAGCGGATTTCGCCCTCGTAACGGTTGCCCGGGTAGAGATCGTGCATGCGGTTGAAGCTGCGCAGGTAGGTCGATTTGCCACAACCGGACGGACCGATCAGTGCGGTGACCTTCTTGTCGTAGATCGGCATGTTGATGCCCTTGAGCGCCTTGGCCTCACCGTAATAGAAGTTGAGGTTGCGGGCTTCGGCCTTGAGTTGGGGATTGTCCTGGATTTGCATGATTTATCCTTTTACCACTTGATGTTCTTGCGCATCTTGTAGCGCAGGTAGATAGCGATGCCGTTCATCGACAGCACCATGGCCATCAGCACGAAGCCGGCGGCGGCAGCATTGACTTCAAAAGCCGGGTCCGGACGCGAGGTCCAGTTGAAGATCTGGATCGGCATCACCGTGAAGGGGGCCATCACCCAGTCGAACAGGCCGGCCGCCGGTTCGCCCATGAACGGGGCGGGCGGCAGGAAGGCGATGAAAGTCAGCGCGCCGATCGTGATGATCGGGGCCGTTTCGCCGATGGCACGGGCCAGGCCGATGATCACACCAGTCAGGATGCCGGGCATGGCATACGGAATGATGTGGTAGCGGCAGGTCTGCCAGCGCGTCGCACCAACCGCCATCGAGCCTTCGCGGATCATTGCCGGAATGGCACGGATCGCTTCGCGGGTCGATACGATGATGATCGGCAGGATCAGCAGCGCCAGGGTCAGGCCGGCCGACAGGATGCTCTGGCCGAAACCGAACTGGTACACAAAGATGCCGAGAGCCAGAAGACCATACACAATCGACGGCACGGCGGCCAGATTGGTGATGTTGATCTCGATGATCTCGGTAATCCAGTTACGCTTGGCATACTCTTCCAGATAGACACCGGCGGCGACGCCAAGCGGCACGGCAGCCAGGGCGGTCACTGTCATCACCAGCAGCGAACCGACCCAGGCCGAGAGAATACCGGCCTGATTGGCATGCCGCGAGGCGAAGTTCATGAAGAAATCGACCGTGAAGCGCTCGGAGCCCTTCTCGACCATGTCGGACACCAGCAGGATGATGACCAGCAGGGCGACAGCGAGGCAGAAAATACCCAGGCCCTTGAAGATGGCATCGCGCAATTTTCCCTTGGCGATCAGGGAGCGGATTTGCTCGGTAGTCAGCGGTTGCATCAGTAGTTCTCCCGGAATTTGGCGCGCAGCCACTGGCCGAGGATGTTGAAGACCAGGGTGATCAGGATCAGGGTCAGGCCGGCAGCAAAAATGGTCTGGTAACCGATCGAGCCATGCGGCAGGTCACCCAGCGCCACCTGGACGATGTAGGAAGTAATCGTGGCAGCCGGCTCCATCGGATTCCAGGTCAGGTTCGGCTGCATGCCGGCGGCGACGGCGAGAATCATCGTTTCGCCAACGGCACGCGAGATGGCCAGGATGTAAGCCGCGGCAATACCCGAGAAGGCCGCCGGGACAACAACGTGAATCGCGGTATAGAGCTTGGTCGAGCCGAGTGCATAAGCCCCTTCACGCAGGCTCATCGGCACCGAGCGCATCGCATCCTCGGACAGCGAGGCGATGTAGGGCACGATCATGATGCCCATCACCAGGCCGGCGGAGAGCAGCGAAAAGCCGGGCAATTCGGGAAACAGTTTCTGCAGCAGCGGGGTGACCATGAGCAGGGCGAAATAGCCGAAGACGATGGTCGGAATACCGCCGAGCAGTTCGAGGATCGGTTTGGCAACTTCACGCACCTTGCCGTTGGCGAACTCGGAAAGATAGATGGCGATGATGGTACCCATCGGCACGGCGACCAGCAGCGCCACGGCTGAGGAAACGAGCGTCCCGGAAACCAGCACCATGATGCCGAAGTGGGCGTCGTCGAAGAGCGGCGTCCATTGCGTATCGGTCAGGAAGTCGACGATGCTGACATTGGCGAAGAAATGGATGGACTCGGAAATGAGCACATACATGATGCCGATCGTGGTCAGCACGGAGACTGCCGCGGCGCTGAACAGCAGCCCCTCGATCAGTCTCTCGCTGACATTGCGCATGGCATTCTTTGCCAGGCGATCGCTGACCGTGTGCAGGTCAGAAGCGTTGTTTGCAGACATAGCGTGTGAATTCACATCAAGAATTCCATAAACGGGAAGCCCGACCCCGTGCAGGGCCGGGCTTCGACAGCAGGCGATTATTGCACCGCCAGGGCAAAGCTTAGTTCTTTGCTTCGCGCTTCATCAACTCGTCGATGGTGATGCCGATTTCGTTATGGCCGCCAAAGACGGTGCCGAGCTTCTTCTTGTTCATGTGCTCGATATTGCCCGTGTAAGCAGAAGCCGGCAGCGGCACATACTTCACTTCCTTGGTCAGCTTGGCGCCGTTCTTCATGTAGAACTCGATGAATTCCTTGACTTCCGGCTTCTCGAGCGACTTGGCCTTGACGTAGATGAAGATCGGACGCGACAGCGGGGCGTAGGTACCGTTTTCAACGTTGGCAGCAGACGGCTCGACGGCCTTGCCGGTCTTCGGATTGACGACGGCCAGGGCCTTCAGCTTGGCGGTGTTCTCGGCGTAGTAGGCGTAGCCGAAGTAACCGATCGCATTGACGTCACGCGAGACGCCCTGGACCAGCACATTGTCGTCTTCGGATGCGGTGTAGTCGCCGCGCGAAGACTTGGCCTTGCCGACCATGGCTTCGGTGAAGTACTCGAAGGTACCGGAGTCGGCACCGGCGCCGAACAGCTTGACCGGTGCGTCAGGCCAGGCCGGATTGACCTGGTTCCACTTCATGACCTTGCCCTGGGCAGCCGGCTCCCACAAGGTCTTCATTTCAGCAACAGTAGCCTGTTTCAGGAAGCTGTTCTTCGGGTTGATGACGATGGTCAGGGCATCGAAGGCAACCGGCATTTCAACGTACTGGACGCCGGCAGCCTTGCAGTCTTCCATTTCCTTCGCCGTGATCGGGCGGGAGGCATTGGAAATATCGGTTTCGTCACGGCAGAACTTCTTGAAACCACCACCGGTACCGGAAATGCCGACCGTCACCTTGATGGCGTTCTTCTTGGCCTTCTGGAATTCTTCGGCAACAGCTTCGGTGATCGGATAAACGGTCGAAGAACCGTCAACCTTGATGACCTGGGCCTGGACGGCCTGGGCACCGAACAGGGCAACACCGGCGACAGCCAGTGCGGAAACAATCTTGGAAAGCTTGAACATGGGGAACTCCTGCACATGATTGAGTTAGACAACGATGTGCAGGTTAGTCCCGGTTTGTTACAGCCAGATGACGAACTGTAATAATTCGCTTACTTGGCCGGACGCCCCGTCTTGATGCGCTCGACACGACCCATGACCGCCGTCAGTTCGGCATCGTTGAGAGCCGCCAGCAGGGCAATGCCACCACGCAGCAGTTCGCTCTTCTTGGTTTCGCGCCCCAGTCCGGCCAGACGCTTCTTGAGGGCACCGATCTGGGCGTACTCATCTTCCGGCATGGCATAGCTGTCGCGCACCAGCTTCGGCTTTTTCTGGCGCACCGGCTTTTCCGCCTTGGCGGCCTTGCCCGCCTTGGGCGGCTCGGCCTTGACCACGGCCGGCTTGTCGTACTTGATAGCCTGTGCCTTGACCAGCGCATCGGCCAGCACCTTCTGATGCTTGCTCACCGTTTCATCTACCCGCGACGGCTTGCGCGCCGGCTTGGCCTTGACGGCGGCGGCAGTCGCCGGCACTTCAGCCGGGGCCGGGGTAACAACTTCCGGCACCACGACCGGCTCGGCCGCTGCGGCAACCACGACCTCCGGAGCCGGCTTCGGCGCGGTGCGCGGCACCAGCTTTTTCGGCGGCTTCGGCGCAGCGGTCGACTTGGCTGCAGGGGCGGTTTTCACTGGCGCAGTTTTCTTTTGATCGCTCATCTTGTTCTCCCTAAAAACGATGTATGCAGTTTAGCGATTTATCCAGTTCGTAAAGTTAAACTTTTTTGACAGGTTAAAATGCACCCCACCCCATTCAGGAAGCCCACCATGACCCAGGACGAACTCAAACAGGCCGTTGCCCAGGCCGCCGCCGACTACGTTGCCGCCAACGCCCCCGCCGGCAGCATTATCGGCGTCGGCACCGGCTCGACGGCCAATTTCTTCATCGACGCCCTGGCGCCGCTCAAGGACAGATACCAGGGCGCCGTCGCCAGTTCGGAAGCCACCCGCAAACGCCTCGAAGGGCACGGCATCAAGGTGCTCGACCTCAACGACGTCAGCGACATCCCGGTCTACGTCGATGGTGCCGACGAAATCGATGCCGGCCTCAACATGATCAAGGGCGGCGGCGGTGCGCTGACGCGCGAGAAGATCGTTGCCGCCGTGGCCAAGACCTTCGTCTGCATCTGCGACGCCTCGAAGCTGGTCGAGGTGATGGGCAAGTTCCCGCTGCCGGTCGAAGTCATCCCGATGGCGAGCGCCCACGTCGCGCGGGAATTGGCCAAACTGGGCGGTCGACCGGTGGAAAGGGCCGGTTTTGTCACCGACAACGGCAACCTGATCCTTGACGTGCATGATCTTGCCATCACCGATCCCAAGGGGCTGGAAGCGCAGATCAACCAGATCACCGGCGTCGTCACCAACGGCCTGTTCGCAGTCCGCCCGGCCAACGTCTTGCTGCTCGGCACCGCCGCGGGTGTAAAAACCATCATCTGAGTCATTTGGCTGTCACATCGGGGCGCTAGTCTGGCGACATTTCCAGTCGCCGGGAGCGCCCCATGTACGTGACGCCGCATGAAATCGCCCAGAGCAGGGATCACGCCCTGAACAACCTGCTCGGTCTCTCCACCGCCTGCATAATCGCCGGCCAGCGCTTCAGCGAGCTTTTTGCCGGCGCCGGACGCGACACCCTGCATGCCGGCAGCCAGCACCTGAACCGCTTCGGCCACGGCCAACTCGATGCCCTGAGCCAGTTTCCGACCAGCTTCTGGCTGGAACACAGCATCCGCAGCAGCAAGCTGCTCGACCAGGCTTGCGAGATCCTCGGCGAAACCCACAAGGTCCTGATCCAGAGCGCCGAAGCCCAGGTCCGCGCGTTTGATGAAATCGTCTTCGCCAGTCTCAACCGGGCCGTCAAAAGCAGCCCCTGGGAAAGCGAAATTGCGCTGAACGCCTTGCGCACGACGCTGCAAACCGCCGAAAACACGCTGCGCGGCATGAGCATTGCCGCCGTCGAAACGGTCAGCATCGCCGAAAACGAAGTGCACCAGATCAGCGAGACGCTGGCCGAACAACCCGTACAAAAGCCCAAGGCGCCCGCTCGAAGCCGCTCCAGGGCACATTGACCGGCTGTCGTCTGGAAGCCGCCCCAGCTCTCTCCATTTTGCCCGGTCCGACCGGGCTTTTTTTATTGCGCCGGCCGGTGGACCGGTGCGGCGACCACCTGTTCGCCGCGCGCCCGCGCCCGCAACTGGCCGCAACCGCCATCGACATCCTGCCCGGCCGAATTGCGCAGCCGGGTCAGGATGCCCTGCCGATTCAGACGCCAGGCGAGTTCGCCGGCGCGCTCCCAGGACGGCCGACTGAAGCCGAGGCCTTCGTTGCTGTTGTAGGGGATGAAATTCATCATCGCGTACTTGCCGCTGAGCAGGCGGATGATGCCGTCGATTTCGGCATCGCTGTCGTTAATGCCTTCAAGCAGCGTCCATTGGTACTGGATCGGGTAGCCGGTGGCGCGTGCATATTGCTCGCCGAGTTCGACCAGTTCGTCCGGCGCGATGTCCGGGGCCTTGGGCAGCAGGCGGCGGCGCAGTTCGGCCTGCGTCGTGTGCAGCGACAGCGCCAGGGCCGGCTTGACGGTCTGCTGCGGCAGACGCTCGAAGACGCGGCGGTCACCGACCGTCGAGAAGACGAGATTCTTGTGACCGATGCCGCCGATGGTACCGAGCAGGTCGATGGCTTCCAGCACGTTGTCGAGATTGTGCGCCGGCTCGCCCATGCCCATGAAGACGACGCGCTTGACCGGGCGTTTGCGCCGGGCGAGCACCACCTGGGCGACGATCTCGGCACTGCCCACCTGGCGCAGCAGACCATCCTGGCCGGTCATGCAGAACAGGCAGCCGACCGCGCAGCCGACCTGGGTCGACACGCACAGGCCGTCGCGCGGCAGGAGCACGCTTTCCACCGTCTGGCCGTCGCCCAGCTCGACGAGCAGGCGCGCCGAGCCGTCTTCGCCGGGATGCTCGGCGCGCAGCCGGGCGAGGCCGTCGAGATCGGCAAACAGTTCAGACAGGGCATTGCGCACGGCGAGCGGCAAAAAGCTCTCGGCCTTGCGGTGCCGGGTGTCGAGGCCGACGACCTGGGTCCAGGCGCGCAGCACGCGGTCTTCGTGGCAGGTTTTGGCGCCGCATGCCTGCAGGCGGGCCCGGATATGTTCGATACGCATAGGAGGGGCGAATGTTAACACTGCCGCTCCACCGCCAGCGGTCGACGCGCATTTTTTGCCTTTTTTGCCGGTCGACCGCAAGATGCACCTCTCTGCACCGCCTTTCGGAAAGTCAGTCATGACCATCACATCCTCCACCCCGGCCGTGCTCAACCTCGCCCTGCAGGGCGGCGGCGCGCACGGTGCCTTTACCTGGGGCGTCCTCGACGGCTTGCTCGCCGACGGCCGCGTCAGTTTTGAAGGGGTCAGCGGCACCAGCGCTGGCGCCATGAATGCGGCCTGCCTGGCGCAGGGCCTGATGGCCGGCGGCCGCGACGGCGCCCGCCAGGCGCTGGCCGATTTCTGGACAGCGGTGGCGAAAAGCTCGCCCTTCGACCAGGGCCGGCAGAGCGCCGGCATGGCGCCGGCGATGAAAATGATGCTGCAATGGACCGAGCACCTGTCGCCGGAACAGCTCAATCCGCTCGATCTCAACCCGCTGCGCGACATCATCGGCCAGCAGATCGACTTCGCCCGCCTGCGCCGGGAAAGCCCGGTCAAGCTGTTCATCGCGGCAACGCATGCCAACTCCGGCAAGCTGCGCATTTTCAAGAACCACGAACTGTCGGTCGACGCCCTGCTCGCCTCGGCCTGCCTGCCGACCATCCACCGCAGCGTGATCATCGACGGCGAGCCTTACTGGGATGGCGGCTACAGCGCCAACCCGGCGGTTTTCCCGCTTTTTTACGAGTGTACCGCTGCCGACATCATGCTCGTGCTGCTGACCCCGCTGCGCTACAGCGAAACGCCGGAAACGGCGCAGGACATCCGGGTGCGCCTGCGCGAACTGGCCTTCAACGCGACCTTCCTGCGCGAGATGCGGATGTTCGCGCACCTGCGCGACCAGGTCGGCGAGTCCTGGCTGCCCGACTGGCTGCCGCTCAACCGCTTCGAGCAGCGCCTGAAACGCCAGCGCTTCCATGCGATCAGCGCCGATGCCCTGCTCGGCGCGCTGCCCGCCGAGAGCAAGCTGACGGTCAATATCGAATTCTTCGAGAGCCTGCGCGACGACGGCCGCGAACACGCGCGCGCCTGGCTGGCCAGCTACTGGCCCAGCCTTGGCCGGCAATCGACGCTCGACCTGGGAAAATTGTTCTACTGAACGGTTTTTGCCGTTTTTCCGGCGTCGACCGGCGGGCGCTCAGTTGATCGTGCGCAAGGCCTGGCGCATCGCCTCGACGCTGCCCGGACGCCGCCGTTCGATGAACAGGCTGCCGCCGAGCAGGGTTTCGCTGTCGGCGCTTTTCGCCTTTTTCTTGGCTTGTTTCTTGGCGGCGGAAGCGGCGGCGGCCACTTCGCGGTGTGACTCGTACTCGCCGCGCGCGGCCTTGACGGCACCGATCGAGAGCGTCGGCAACGGGTGGAAGGCAATCTCGCCGCGCCGGTTCTCCGCCATGTAACCGCCACGCGCCCGCTCTTCCGGGCTGAGCTGGGCGTCCATCGTTTCGGCGAAGCTGCGCACCAGCTGCCAGCAGCGCAATTCCCAGTCGCTGCTCTGGAAGACAACAAAAAAGTCATCGCCACCGATATGGCCGACGAAGTCCTGGCGCTCGTCGGTCGCCTCGCAGATCAGCCGGCCGAGCGACTGGATCACATCGTCGCCGCGCCGATAGCCGAAGGTGTCGTTGTAGGGCTTGAAATTGTCGATATCGATGTAGGCGGCAACAAAATCGCTGCCGGCGGTGAGCATGCGGTCGATGTGTTCGTTGATCGGCACATTGCCTGGCAACTGGGTCAGCGGATTGGCGTAGCGCGCCGCGCTGATCTGCATCTCGGTGATCGTCGCCATCAGGTCGTGGCTGCTGCCGACGCCAAGATAACGGCCATCACCGGTGACGATGAAGCCGTCGAACAGGTAATGCTTGGGCGCCAGCGCCAGCATCAGCGCCAGCTCCTGGATGGTGGCGTTCTGGTCGACGACGAGCGGCGCGTGGTCCATGAACATCTCGCAGCTCTTGCGCCCGAACAGTTCCTTGCGGAACGGTCGCGCAAAGCGGTCGATCATGCTGTGCCGGTTGATCATGCCGAGCGGCTGCCCGTCCTGCACCACTGGCAGCACGTCAAGCTCCGGATCGGCCTCGAAACGTTCGATCACCATCGCATTGGTGGCTGCGAAGGGCACCGGCTCGATCGGCCGCAGCAGGTTGCGCGCCGTCGGCATCTTGCCGGCACTGGCGGCCATCGGCGACAGCGACAGGCGTTGCTGGGCAAGCGCGGCAACCACGCCGGACGCCAGCTGGCGAGCCGGATAGACATCGGGATGCGCGATGAAATAGCCCTGACCGCAGGCGATGCCCATGTCGCGGATGCAGGCAAAATCGTCGGGCCGCTCGATGCCTTCGGCGACCAGCGAAGCATTGCAGATCTCGGCAAGATCCTGCATCGCCCGCACGAAGTGGTATTTGATCCGGTCGTCGGCAATGCCATGCACGAAATGCTTGTCGATCTTGACGAACTCCGGACGCAGCTCCGACCACATGCGCAGGTTGGCAAAACCTTCGCCGAGATCGTCGATGGCGATCTGGAAACCGCGCCCGCGGTAGTGTAGCAGCGCCTCCTGGATGCCCGGCATGTCGGTGATCTGCTGGTTCTCGGTCAGTTCGATGACGATGCGGTTGGGAGCAATGCCCAGTTCACTGAGCAACTCGCGGGTATGGCCGTTCATCATCTGCGGATCGAGCAGGCAACCCGGCGTGACATTGAGAAAAAGCCGCCCGGGCAGACGTTGACCGGCAAAGGCACGCAGGCTGACCTCGCGGCAGGCATGCTCGAGTTCAAGCGAGAAACCGGCGCGGCGGGCGGCGGCAAACAATTCGTCAGGCCGGTGCAGGGCACAGCCTTCCGGACCGCGAATCAGCGCCTCGTAACCGAGTATCGCCCGCACACGAAAATCGATGATCGGCTGGAAGACTGGATAGAGCAGCCGCTCGGCCAGGATACGGCGGAGTTCGACAGCTTCGTCATCCATCAGAACTATCATCGGGATCATCTCAAGTGAACAGGATGGTCAGTTTAAAAAGCCGCCATTTCAGTTCTGTGACAAAGCCGCGACAGATCGGATTCAGGCCGGAAAACGCCATTTTTTATTTGTCATGCGCCTGCAATATAGGCCTATCATGCTGAGAGCCATGATGATTCCCAATGCGACGAGGTTGCGATGACGGAAATGCTGTTCTGCTACTGTTGCCGGGTACACCACCCCAAGGATCAAATGCGTCTCTTCCCGACCAAGCTTGGCGACCGCTGGCGCTGCATCCGCAGCATCGAAGCGGCGGCCTGCAAGCCCAAGGAACGCGACGCCTTCGGCCGCCAGCAAACTGAAATCAACCGGGAAGCGGCCCGCCACGCGGCCGAGCGCCTCAGCCTGCTGCGCCCCGAACGCTGCGTTTGAACGACTGAGAAGAACGAGCCGGCACTCGCTGCCGGCTGATCCAGACGCCTGAAGCGTTCAGGCCAGCGCTGCCTGCAGCGAAAAATGCCCTTTTCCAGCGGTCGACCGCTGCGGCAGGGCATTTTCTGTCAGCCGGAACTTGCCGGTCGCCAGACGCAGATCGCCCGCCAGCACCTCCAGCAAACGCGCCGAATCGGACGCAGCCGCCAGCACTTCGCCGTTTTCTGCCGACAACTGCGCAATCCCCTTGACCAGTTGTTCAATGCGCCCGGTTTCTTCGCTGTGCGTGCCGAGTGCCCGCGTGATCCGGGCGCTCGCCGCCTCGACCAGGCGCGCCTGGTCGCGCATCCGGCCCATCGCCGCCTCGGCCTCGCCGGCCTGCTGATTGCTCTGTGCGACATGGCTGGCGGCGGTGCGTACCGCCTCCGCCGTCTCGCCAGCAATGCCCTGCATGCGATCAATCATCTGGCCAATCTCGCGCGTGCTCAGTGCCGTGCGCTCGGCCAGTTTCCTGACTTCGTCGGCGACGACGGCGAAGCCGCGACCACTCTCCCCGGCGCGCGCGGCCTCGATGGCCGCATTCAGCGCCAGCAGGTTGGTCTGTTCAGCGATCGAACTGATCACCGCAACCACGGTCGCCACCTGCTTCGTCTCGGCTTCCATGCGATCAAGACAAGCCGTCGCCTGGAGAATATCGCTGCTCATGCCCTCAAGCACATGCTTGGCGAGACTGACCGAAGCCATGCCGGAACTGGCCAGCTGGTCGGAATTGCGCGCCACGCCATCCGTTTCGCCGGCGGCCAGGACAATCTCGCCGACCTGCTGGCCAACCGACGCCACTGCCTGCACGACCTGGCGGGTGTCCTGCTCCTGCTGCCGGGCGCGCCCGGCCGAAGCGGCAGTTGCCTGCGCCACGGTCAGCGAACCGCTGGTCAGCGCCTGCGCACTGCTGACAATCTCCCCCACCAGACGGCGCATGCCGTCCCGCACTTCACACAGGGAGCCGGCAATGCGTTGCAGTTCGTCGCGCCCTTCCAGTTCGATCGCCACCGACAGATCGCCGGTGGCCAGCTGGCTGGCTCCCCTGGCGAGAAGATCGATGTTACCGGCCAGCCGCAGATAGGCGCTGTACAGACCCAGACCGGAAAGCAGCAGACTGCCGACGACCAGGAAAACGGTCACCAGCAGATGCTGGCGGGCGCGCGCCAGTTCATCGTCGAGCGCAGCAACCAGCGCCGTCTGGCTCAAGCCGGCCAGCGCATTCGCTGCGGCCAGCGGCTGGCTCAGGGCATTCTCGATTTCCGGCAGCGAATAGACGGTATTGCTCAAGGCGAGGCCGTTGGCCACGGTCAAGGCCAGTGCGAAGCGGTTATCCAGATCAGCAGCCTGCTCCAGCAATCCGGCGAACGCCGGATCGCTGGCATCGAGCGCAGCGAGATGCTTCTTCAGCTGCTCCAGGGCGTGCCCGGCAACCGCGACTGCCGCCGACAATTCCGGGCGCAGACGTTCCGCCACCAATCCTTCGCGCTGGGCAACACCGGCCAGCACCTCAAGCCGCGCCAGCATTTCGCTCAGCAAAGGCAGGTCTTCCAGCCAGACCGCATTCAATGCCGCCACATCCCGTCCGCCGGAAGCACCACCCGGCTGCTCGACCTGCTCGACCAGGGATTGCTGCAAGCCGTCGAGCACTTCCCGGTACTCGGAAAAGAGCGCCAGACGCTGGCGGCCGCTGCTTTGCTCCGGCGTGCTGGCCAGCAAGGCCGGCAGACGTTCGCCGACCGGCGAACCGGCGGCAACGGTCAACGGCGTTTTCGGGGGCGAAATGCTCAATGATGTATCACCCGCCCCGATCAGGAACAGGTGCAAGCGCTGCTGCCGCAGCTCGCCGATCAGCGCGTGCAGGGGTTCCACGCGGGAGATCGCGGCCAGCCGCGCTGCGGCCGTCTGCATGCTCTCCAGACGCAACAGCAGATGCGGCAGGGCGACAGCCAGAAACGCCAGCATCGAGACTGCGCCGATCAGGATGAAAAGACCGCGAAAACCCAGTCCGCCAAACAGCAGGGCAAAACATTTTTTCAGCAAGGGGCCACCGCATTCTTGAAATCGATGGCCGCAGGCTATGGCAGGCGTGTTAAGCCTGTGTGACAGGCTGCGCCCCCTGACCTTCATGTGCTTGCAACATTCGCTAGCGATAGTAGGCAGCATCAACCGAACTTCTGGAGGACAGCATGGACAAGAACTGCCGCAGCGATGTTGCCGCCTTTCCCGAACTCTTCGACGGCATGGAACAATTCATTGACGAACTCGGCGAAGGCATCCGCCGCATCAGCGTCCGCCTGGCAGCCATTGCCATTCCCGGCAGTGCCCTGCTGCTTTTTGCGCTAAGCAAGGCCGCCTGAAAAGCAGCCCGAAAAAAATCCCGCCGCAGCGGGATTTTTTACATCGGTCAGGCAACTGGCTCAGGCAGCCGGCGGCACGTAACCCTGAATACGGTCGGCGCCATCGCCGAAGAAATGCTTTTCAACCTGTTCCGACAGGTACTTGCGATGCTTTGCATCGACCAGGTTCAGGCGATTTTCGTTGATCAGCATGGTCTGCATCTTGATCCACTGCTGCCAGGCTTCCTTGGAAACATTCTCGAAAATGCGCTGCCCGAGCGCGCCCGGATACGGCGGGAAATCCAGGCCTTCGGCCTCGCGACCAAGTTTGATGCAATTGACGGTACGTGCCATGTGAAACTCCGTGGGGGTTGATGCGCGAATTATAAGGTCTGAACAGGATCTGTGAAGCAGCCGGCCGGCTAATCGCCCGGCCGGGTTTCCGCTGGGGCTTGCCGGTGCTTGGCATGGCTCCGGCGTTGCGCCCGGTAAATGCCGCTATGCCCGGAGAACAGGAAACTGACGACGCAGGCAATACCGGCATAAACACCGATTTCCGCCCCGAATATCTCCATCGCCATCAGCGTCGAGGCGATCGGGGTATTTGCCGCCCCGGCAAATACGGCGACGAAGCCGACCCCGGCGAGCAGCGGAAAGGGCAGGTCAAGCACGGGCGCCAGCGCATTGCCCAGGGTCGCGCCGATATAGAACAGCGGCGTCACCTCGCCGCCCTTGAAGCCACTGCCCAGCGAAGCCACGGTGAGCAACATCTTGGCGGCAAAGTCATAGGCCGGCAGGGGCTGCTCGAAAGCTTCGATGATGGTCGGAATGCCCAGGCCGATATAGCGCTCAGCGCCCAGGAACCAGACGATGCAGGCCAGCACCACGCCGCCGGCGAGCGGACGCAGCGGTGCGTAAGCGATGCGCTGTTTCATCCAGCCGCCCAGGGCGTGCGTAGCCTCGGCAAACGCCTTGCCGGTCAACCCGAAAATCGCCCCCGAAATCACCATGGCGGCCAGGGCCCAGGCCGACAGATGGGGAATCGAGGAAATCACGTAATGGGTATGCTGCACGCCCCAGAGCAAGCCGATCTGATCAGCCACGATGGCCGCCACCATGCAGGGCAGGATGGCGTCGTAGCGCAGCCGGCCAACCGACAGCACTTCCAGGCCGAAAATCGCCCCCGCCAGCGGCGTCCCGAACACCGAGGCAAAACCGGCACTGATCCCGGCCATCAGGATGATGCGGCGATCATCATGGCGCAGCCTGAACAGGTGGGTCAGTTGATCGGCCAGCGCCCCGCCCATCTGGACGGCGGTGCCTTCCCGCCCGACCGAGGCGCCGAACAAATGCGAGATGACCGTGCCACCGAGGATCAGCGGCGCCATGCGTAGGGGCACGACGCTCTTCGGATCGTGGATTTCGTCGATCAGCAGATTATTGCCGGCCTCGACCCGTTGACCGAATTTCAGGTAGAGCCAGCCGACGCCAAAGCCGGCGAACGGCAGGCCCCAGATCAGCCAGCGGTGCGCGCTGCGCGTCGCGGTGGCCCAGTCCAGTGCGAACAGGAAAAAGGCCGAAGCCGAACCGGCCAGCGCAGCAACGGCAAGCGCCAGCAGAATCCACTTGCCGAGATAAGCGAGCAGGGCGAGCGCTTCCGGACGGCTCGGCTCGGTCATGCGCGCCCCATCGTCAAAGCGTCTTGAACAGCACCTTGGAGCGCCGCTGATAGTTGTACATGTCACGCTTCTTGGCCGGCAGGTCGTCGACATTGCCCAGCTTGAAACCGCGCTCGACGAACCAGTGCTCGGTACGTGTCGTCAGCACCAGCAGGCGCTTGATGCCGAGCTTCTTGGCGCGCTTTTCGATGCGCGTCATCAACTGCTCGCCGTACCCCCATTCGCGATGTTCCGGGCTGACCGCCAGGCAGGCCAGCTCGGCCTCTTCGTCGGAGTGGCGGTAAAGCGCCGCGCAGCCGACGATGATGCCGTCGTGCAGCATGATCGAGAAATGCTCGATTTCGCGCTCCAGCAGTTCGCGCGGCCGATGCACCAGGATGCCTTCTTCTTCCATCGGCTCGATCAGCGCGATCAGGGCGGCAATGTCGTCCGGTTTGGCTTCGCGGATGTTCTCCAGCGATTCGCGAGTGACCACGGTACCGACGCCATCGTGCGTGAACAACTCGCGCAGCAGCGCCCCATCCTGCTCGTAACTGATCAGATGCACCCGGCCGACGCCGGTCCGCGTCGCGCGCACGGCGCAGGGCAGATAGCGGCGGATGTCGGGCGACAGCCATTCGCCACCGCTGAGCAGCTCGGCGACCTCGTCGGCGGTCATCGCGTCGATCAACTCGCCGGCCTGATCCGTCGCACCACGACTGTCGGTCAGATAGACCAGCTTGTCGGCGCGGATCGCAACGGCCACGGCTTCGGCCGCTTCTTCCATCTGCAGGTTGAAGATCTCGCCGGTCGGCGACGGCCCTTCGCAATTGAGCAGCACGATGTTGCCGAGTCCCAACTGGGCGTTGATGCCCTCGGCGTCGACCTTGCGCACCTTGCCGGCGTACTGCATGTCGATCCCGTCGAGCACGCCGATCGGCTGGCCGGTGATGAAATTCCCCCCGATGACGCGGATCCGGCTGTTCGCCATTGGCGTGTTCGGCAAGCCCTGCGACAGCATCGCCTCGATTTCGAGATAGACGCTGCCCACTGCGTCGAGCACGCAATCGAGCGCCGCCGCATCGGTCACCCGGTAGCCGCGGTGATAGATCGACTCGAGATTCTTTTCCGCCAGTTCTTCCTCGATCTGCGGCCGCGCCCCATGCACCAGCACCAGGCGGATGCCCAGGCTGACCAGCAGATTGACGTCGTAGGCCAGCGTCTTGGCGAACTCGCTGGCCACCGCCTTGCCACCGAAGGCAATAACGAAGGTCTTGCCGCGAAAGGCGTTGATGTAGGGCGTGACCGCCCGGAACCAGGAGACGAAGTGCTCGTCGTAAGGGGTTTCGCTCATTTCTCGCTGTATTTTCCGTTGTCGTCCTTGAGCGCATTTTCGATGCGCTCGCACAGGGTCTTCAACACCTTGACCCGGGCAAAGTTCTTGTCGTTGGCCTCGACCAGCGTCCACGGTGCCAGACCGGTCGAGGTCCGGTCCACCATGTCGCAGACGGCGGACACGTAGTCGTCCCATTTCTCGCGGTTGCGCCAGTCCTCGTCGGTGATCTTGAAGCGCTTGAACTCGGTGTCCTGGCGCTCCTTGAAGCGGCGCAACTGCTCGTCGGCACTGATCTGCAGCCAGAATTTGACGACGATGGCGCCGGCATCGACCATCTGGTGCTCGAAATCGTTGATTTCGGCGTAAGCGCGCAGCCAGTCGGCCTCGGTACAGAAACCTTCGACCCGCTCGACGAGCACGCGGCCATACCAGGAGCGATCGAAGATCGCCGCCCGGCCCAGGCGCGGCAGATGCCGCCAGAAACGCCACAGATACGGTTGCGCCCGTTCTTCCTCGGTCGGCGCGGCAATCGGCACGATCTGGTATTGCCGGGCGTCCATCGCAGCGCCGATGCGGCGGATGGTGCCACCCTTGCCGGCCGCGTCCGAGCCTTCAAAAACGAGCACCAGCGAGCGTTTACCGACAAAGCGCGGATCGCGCACCAGTTCCGACAGGCGCGACTGGTACTTGGCCAGCTGCGCCTCGTAATCCTTCTTTTCCAGCTTCTGCGTCAGATTGAGCTCGGAGAGGACGTTCTTCTGATCAATGGCATGCACGATCGGCGGTGCCACCGGCACCTGCTGCCGGCCTTCCTGTTGCAGGCGGCGCTTCATGGCTTCGAGCACGATGCGGCCGACGGTCAGCGAGCGGTATTCGTCATCGGTCCCCTCGACGATGATCCACGGCGCATGTGCAGTATTGGAAACACGCAGGACGTGGCCAGCGACTGCTTGCAGCTTGTCGTAGGTCTTCAGGCGGTCGTAGCTTTCCTTGGTGACGCGCCAGGCAGTATGCGGATTCTTTTCCAACGCCTTCAGGCGCGTCTTCTGGCCATCCTTGGAGAGATGGAACCAGAACTTGAGGACCAGCGCCCCTTCATTGACCAGCATGGCTTCGAAGCGGTTGATGTCGTCGAGCTGCTCGTCCATTTCGGAACGCCGCATCTTGCCGGTGATGCGGTCGGTAATCGGCTGCGAATACCAGGAGCCGGCAAAGATGCCGACCTTGCCCTTGGGCGGCAGGGCACGCCAGTAGCGCCACATGTAGGGGCGGGAGACCTCCTCGTCGCTCGGCGCGGCAAAGGCCAGGGTCGAAATGTGACGCGGGTCCATCCAGGAATACAGCAGGTTGATGGTCTCGCCCTTGCCGCTGCCGTCGACACCGCTGATCAGGATGACAACCGGGAATTCCTTCTTCTGCAACATGTCGTACTGCACGTCGAGCAATTCGGCGCGCAGTTTCGGCACCTCTTTCTTGAACGTCGCCTTGTCGATCTTGTGACCCAGTTCTGCCGATTCGAACATTTGCTCTCTCCCTTGTTTTTACTTTACAGATCATGCGTGACACAAGATCACGCCTGACCTAACCCTTGAAATCACCCCACAAAGCCTGCATTGCTGCCAACGCTGCCAGCGCCGCCGTTTCCGTGCGCAACACGCGCGGCCCCAGGCGAACCGGCTGGAAGCCGGCCTGTCTTGCCGCAACGATTTCCTGCGGATCAAGGCCCCCCTCGGCGCCGATCAGCATCTGGACATGGGTCGCCGGCGGCAGATCAGCCAGCGCAAACTCGGCATCCGGCGCCAGGATCAGGCGCAAGCCTTCACCGGCCGGCCGGGCCAGCCAGTTTTCGAGTTTTTCCAGCGGCGCCACCAGCGGCACCTGGTTGCGCCCGCATTGCTCGCAAGCCGATGCTGCAACCCCCTGCCAGTGCGCGACGCGCTTGCCGGCACGCTCGCCAACCAGCTTGGTGACGCTGCGCCGACTATCGACCGGCACGATACTGCCGACGCCCAGTTCAACCGCCTTCTGGATGGTGAAATCCATCTTGTCGCCGGACTGCACCGCCTGGATCAGCGTCACCGCAAGTTTCGACTCGCACTCGACATCCTGCCAGGCACCGAGCGAGGCAACGACGCGGTTTTTTTCGATGCGCTCGATGCAGGCTTCGTATTGCCCGCCACGCCCGTCGAACAGAACGACGGAAGCGCCCGGCGGCAGACGCAAGACACGCACGGCATGACGAGCCACCGGCTCGGGCAGATCAATGTGCGCCCCCGGCGAGAGGGCTTCGCGGCAGTAAAAACGGGGTAGATTCATCGGTGCTATTATGGGCGAAAATAGGCTTCTGGAGCGCAATCATGGCTGCTTTGCATCCGCCGGTGTGTGATTTCGGCCGGCCGGCAATCGACTTCGACCTGCCCGGCACAGATAGCCGGCAGCACACACTGGCCAGCTGTCGCGGCCCGAACGGCCTGCTGGTGATGTTCATCTGCAACCACTGCCCCTACGTCAAGGCGATCATTGATCGCCTGGTGCGCGACTGCCGTGAGCTGGCCGGCGAAGGCATCGGCTGCGTCGCGATCATGAGCAACGACTTTGCCGCCTATCCCGAAGATTCGCCGGCAAACATGCAGCACTGGGCAAGCGAACTGGATTTTCCCTTCCCTTACCTGGTTGACGCCGGGCAGGAGATTGCCCGTGCCTACGGCGCCGTGTGCACGCCGGACTTTTTCGGCTACAACGGCAAACTCGAGTTGCAATACCGCGGCCGCCTCGACGCCTCGGAGCGTACGCCAGGACCTGGCGACGCCCGCCGCGAACTGTTCGAGGCCATGCGAAATATTGCTCAAACCGGCCGAGGACCGCTGGAACAGCGGGCTTCGATCGGCTGTTCGATCAAATGGCGAGCTGACTGAAGTCGCTGGAAGGCCGAAACGCCTTCGGCTATGATCATCCTTTATCCAGAAGCCATCTCCGCGTGGACCGCACCCCGACCACTCAGCCTACTGCCAGCGTTGCTAGCGATCCCAGTCGCCGGCACGCCTATCTGGAAGGAGTCATGGCCAGCATGCCGCAAGGCATCAGCGTTTTTGACGAAAACCTGCGTCTGCGCGTCTGGAATCGCGGCTTTCTAGAGGTGCTCGATCTGCCACCGGAAGCAGTGTACGACGGCGTCCCCTTTTCCGAACTGATCCGGATTACGGCTGGCCGCGGCGAATACGGCCCCGGCGATATCGAAGAACAGGTGACCCGGATCACCGCCAAGGCGCTCAAATTCGAGGCCCACTGCTTTGAGCGCCTGCGCCCGAGCGGCCGTACTCATCTCGTTCAGGGGGAACCGCTGTTCATCGAGGGCGAACTGGCCGGCTTCGTCACCACCTACACCGACATCACCGAACGCAAGGCCGCCGAAAACGAACTGCGGCACCAGCACCGTCTGCTCGAATCGGTCATCGAGAATGTCCCGAGCGCGCTCAGCCTGTTCAACAAGGACCAGGAACTGGCCCTCCACAATCAGGCCTTCCTGCGTCTGCTTGACCTGCCGGAGTCCCTGTTCGAAGACAGCCCGGTGACGCTGGAAAAGATTTTCCGCTTCAATGCCGAACGCGGAGAATACGGAGATGGCGACACCGAAAGCATGGTCAGCCAGATGCTGGCGCGCAGCCAGAAACACCAGGCACACCATTTCGAGCGTACCCGCCCGAATGGCACGACCCTCGACATCCGCGGCGTGCCGCTGGCCGACGGCGGCCTGGTCACCATTTACACCGACATCTCGGAACGCCGCGCCAGTGCGGAACGCGAAGAACTGGCCCAGAAGGTGTTCAATCACACACCAACCGGCATCATCTTCACCGACGAAGCGCACCACATTCTGTCGACCAACCCGGCCACCACACTGATGACGGGTTACGAGCCGCTGGAACTGCTCGGCAAGACGGTTTTTTCCCTGATCGCCGCAAGCCAGGCGCTGACGCCGGCATCCTTTCAGGAAAAGCTGAACAGCGGCGGCTCATGGTATGGCGAACTGGAACTCACCCCGAAATCCGGCGAACCGTTTCCGGCCGGTATCCGGGTCAGCCGGGTAGATGATCCGCAAAGCGGCCAGCCAGCTCATTACATCTGGATTCTTGCCGACATCACCGAACGCCGCGAAGCCGAAGAACGCATGCGCCACATCGCGCAGCACGATGCGCTGACCGGCCTGCCCAATCGCCTTGCCCTGCTCATGCGCCTCGCCCAGCTGCTGCCCGAAGCGCGCCGCCACGAATGGCAGGTGGCGATCATGTTCCTCGACCTCGACCGCTTCAAGATCATCAACGACACGCTCGGCCACCAGGTCGGTGACGACCTGTTGCGTGAAGTGGCCTGCCGCCTGTCCAATGTCGTGCGCGAAACCGATTTCGTCGCCCGTCTGGGCGGAGACGAATTCGTCGTCATCCTGCCCGGCATTTCCACCCCTTCCGATGCCGCACTGGTGGCCGGCAAGATCATCGCGGCACTGTCCACCCAGATCCACGCCGAAGGCCACGAACTGCACACCAGTCCGTCAATCGGCATCAGCATCTTCCCGAACGACGGACCGGACGGCGACACCATCCTGAAAAACGCCGATACGGCGATGTATCACGCCAAGGCGACCGGGCGAAACAACTACCAGTTCTTCGCGGCCGACATGAATCTCGCCTCGGCCGAACGCCTCGACATCGAACGCAAGCTGCGCCATGCGATTGCCCGCAACGAGCTGGCGCTCTGCTTCCAGCCGCAGTTCAGGGCCGATGGCTCGCGCCCGACCGGCGTCGAAGCGCTGGTCCGCTGGCATCACCCGAGCGATGGCATGATCTCGCCGGTACGCTTCATTCCGGTCGCCGAAGAAACCGGGATCATTGTCGAAATCGGCGAGTGGGTATTACTCAATGCCTGCCGCACGATGAAGCAGTGGCTTGATGACGGACTCGGTCCGATCCGCATTGCCGTCAACGTCTCGGCCCGCCAGCTGCGGCGCCGCGACTTTTGCGAGACAGTGGCCGGCGCCCTCGCCGATTCAGGCCTGCCGCCCGAATTGCTGGAGCTCGAAATCACCGAAAGTTCGGTGATGGAAAATCCGGACGAAGCCATCCAGATCCTGCAGCGCCTCGGCCGCATGGGCGTCTCGCTGGCCATCGATGACTTCGGCACCGGCTATTCCTCGCTGGCCTATCTCAAACTCTTCCCGATCGACCATCTGAAGATCGACCGCTCCTTCGTCGCCGACATCGAAACCGACCTCAACGATCGTGCCATCGCCTTCGGCACCATCGCCCTGGCGCACTCGCTCGGCCTCAATGTCATCGCCGAAGGCGTCGAAACCGAAGACCAGCTGGAACTGTTGCGCAGCAATACCTGCGACGAGGTCCAGGGCTACTTCTTCAGCAAGCCGCTCGACAGTGCAGCGGCCTTCGCCTTTCTGCACGCAAGGCAGCACCCGGAGTAAAATCGCGCCTTTGTCATTGCAGCAGGGAGTCAACATGGTTCAGCGCACGCTGGCACGCTACCTCACCGAGGAACAGCGCAACAAGGGCGTCATCACCGCCGATCTCAAATTCCTGATCGAAATCGTCTCGCGCGCCTGCCAGGCCATTTCGGTCGCCATCGGCAAGGGCAGCCTCGGTGGCGTTCTCGGCGAAGCCGGCAGCGACAACGTACAGGGCGAAGCGCAGAAGAAACTCGACGTCCTGTCCAACGACATCCTGCTCGACGCCAACGAATGGGGCGGCCACCTCGCCGCCATGGCCTCCGAGGAAATGGACCTGCCACATCTGGTGCCGCACCGCTTCCCCAAGGGCGAATACCTGCTCACCTTCGACCCGCTCGACGGCTCCTCCAACATCGACGTCAATGTCTCGATCGGCACCATCTTCTCCGTACTCAAGTGCCCGGAAGGTGCTGACCTGAGCACGCCGGCAGCCGCCGAAGCCGCTTTCCTGCAACCCGGCACGGCACAGGTTGCCGCCGGCTATGCCGTTTATGGCCCGACCACGCTGCTCGTACTGACTGTTGGCGACGGCGTCGCCGTATTCACGCTCGACCGCGAGCAGGGCAGCTTCGTGCTGACCCAGGAAAACGTGCAGATTCCGGCTGACACCAAGGAATTCGCCATCAACATGTCGAACCAGCGTTTCTGGGAAGCCCCGGTCAAGCGCTACGTCGACGAAATGGTGGCCGGCAAGGAAGGCCCGCTCGGCAAGGACTACAACATGCGCTGGGTTGCCTCGATGGTCGCCGACGTGCATCGCATCATGACGCGCGGCGGCATCTTCATGTATCCGCTCGACAGCAAGATGCAGGACAAGGGCGGCAAGCTGCGCCTGATGTACGAGGCCAACCCGATGGCGCTCCTGGTCGAACAGGCGGGCGGCGCCGCGACCACCGGTCGCCAGCGCATTCTCGACATCACGCCGACGCACCTGCATCAGCGCGTGCCGGTCATTTTGGGCTCGAAAAACGAAGTCGACCGGGTCAGCGGCTACCACAGCGCCTGAATTCATGTAAATTGCATCACCCTTACCTGTAAAGGAATCCTGCAATGCATCCGCGTACTCTCGCCCTAGTCATTGCCGCAACCGCCTTCGCGGCCGGCTGCGTCAGCAACGAAAAGAAGCCCGAAGCCGAAACACCAGCACCGGTGGCCGCCGCACCAGCTCCAGCCGCCGCACCGGTAGCCGCCAAGCCGGAATGCCCGCCCGAAGCGACCGGCAAGAAAAAAACGACCAAGGCAACGAGCAAGACAAAAGCCGCGAAAAAGGGTGAAACGGCAAACACCGATTGCGAACCAGCCAAGCCGAAGACAGCAAGCGCGCCAGCCAAGGCCGCCGAACCTGCTCCGGCACCGGCACCTGCGGCAGCCCCCGCAGCCGCCCCGGCCAAGGAAGCAGCCAAACCAGCCGAAGCAGCCAAACCGACCGAAGCCGGCAAGCCGCGCATCATGAAATCGCGTGACGGCACCTTCGAGGGCGAGGTGTACGGCAACATTCCGCCCAACAGCAAGTGGGCCAAATTGCAGATCGGCATGCACCAGTCCGAAGTCGAGCGCATTCTCGGCGTCACTTCGAACATCCGCGGCTACGTCACCGCCAAGGCCTGGATACCCTTCTATTTCGGAACCGACAGCCACCGCTACGAGGCGGTTTACGCGGGACAGGGCAGTGTCGCCTATACCGGGGGCGGCATGGGTGGCGGCCAGGGCGTCCTGATGATGATCAATTACGACCCGAAGATGCAATAAGTAGCAGAGAAGCCATTCCGGCGGGCTTTTTAGCCGCCGGAAGGCAACATCGCCCTACCCAAAGAGGGCCTTTTCCCGGATAATTTCAGCTTTTCAGCAGGCTGGATTTCCGGATCATGAGCGTCAGCAATCTCCCCAAGTTTTCTCCCCTGACCGGCGCCATCCGCGCTCTGGCCATGGATGCCGTGCAGCAGGCCAATTCAGGCCATCCGGGCGCCCCGATGGGCATGGCGGAAATTGCCGAAGTGCTCTGGCGGCGTCACCTGCGCCACAACCCGGCCAACCCGCAGTGGCCCGACCGCGACCGTTTCGTGCTCTCCAACGGCCACGGCTCGATGCTGATCTACGCCCTGCTGCACCTGACCGGCTACGATCTTTCGATCGATGACCTGAAGAATTTCCGCCAGTTGCACGCCAGAACCCCGGGCCACCCGGAATACGGCTACACGCCCGGCGTTGAAACGACGACCGGCCCGCTCGGCCAGGGCATCACCAACGCCGTCGGCTTCGCGCTGGCGGAAAAGGTGCTGGCCGCCGAGTTCAACAAGCCCGGCCACGAGATCGTCAATCACCACACCTACGCCTTCATGGGCGACGGCTGCCTGATGGAAGGCATTTCGCACGAAGCCTGTTCGCTCGCCGGCACGCTCGGCCTGGGCAAGCTGATTGCCTTCTGGGACGATAACGGCATCTCGATCGACGGCCACGTCGAAGGCTGGTTCACCGACAACACGCCGGGCCGCTTCGAAGCCTATGGCTGGCATGTCATTGCCAATGTCGATGGCCACGACAGCGACGCCATCGAACGCGCCCTGCTCGCCGCCAAGGCAGTCACCGACAAGCCCAGCCTGATCTGCTGCAAGACCACGATCGGTGCCGGCTCGCCGAACAAGCAGGGCTCGCACGACTGTCACGGTGCGCCGCTCGGCAAGGATGAAATTGCCGCTGCCCGCGCCTACATCGGCTGGAACCATCCGGCCTTCGAAATCCCGGCCGACATTTACGCCGCCTGGAATCGCAAGCCAGCCGGCGCCGC
The DNA here is from genome assembly GCF_020510525.1 of Quatrionicoccus australiensis. NCBI lineage: Bacteria > Pseudomonadati > Pseudomonadota > Betaproteobacteria > Rhodocyclales > Azonexaceae > Quatrionicoccus > Quatrionicoccus australiensis. Next base: position 671,152 of record NZ_CP075188.1, on the reverse strand, counting down.
CTTCGAAGAAAACTGGACGAACCGCTTCAAGGCCTACCAGGCCGCCTTCCCGGCCGAAGCCGCCGAATTCGAACGGCGCGTCATGCAGCGCCAACTGCCGGCCTCCTGGGAAGCGACCAAGGCGGCCTACCTCGCCGCCTGCCGTGAAAAAGCCGAGAACATTGCCACCCGCAAGGCCTCGCAGAACGCCATCGCCGCGCTGGTCCCGGCCGTGCCGGAAATCTTCGGCGGCTCGGCCGACCTGGCCGGCTCCAACCTGACCTTCGTCAAGGGCAGCAAGGGCGTAACCCGCACCGAAGGCGGCAACTACTGCTACTACGGCGTGCGCGAATTCGCCATGACGGCGATCGCCAACGGCATTTCCCTGCACGGCGGCCTGATCCCCTACACCGCGACCTTCCTGGTCTTCTCCGACTATGCCCGCAACGCCATCCGCATGGCGGCGCTGATGAAGCAGCGCCAGATCATGGTCTATACCCATGACTCCATCGGCCTCGGCGAAGACGGCCCGACCCACCAGCCGGTCGAGCACATCCCGTCGATGCGCATCATCCCGAACCTGGATGTCTGGCGCCCGGCCGACGCGACCGAAACGGCCATCGCCTGGACCGCAGCGGTCGACCGTGCCGACGGCCCGAGTCTGCTCGCCCTGTCGCGCCAGAACCTCCCGACCGTGACGCAGAACATCGCCGACGAAGACATCCGCAAGGGTGGCTACGTGCTCGCCGAAGCCGATGGCGAAGCACAGCTGACGCTGATCGCGACCGGCTCCGAAATCAAGCTGGCACTCGACGCCCAGGCTGCGCTCAAGGCCGAAGGCATTGCTGCCCGCGTCGTCTCGATGCCCTGCACCAACGTCTTCGACCGCCAGAGCGCCGACTACAAGGCCGCCGTGCTCGGCACCTGCAAGAAGCGCATTGCCATTGAAGCGGCACATCCGGACTTCTGGCGCAAATACGTCGGCCTGCACGGCGCCGTGATCGGTATCGACCGCTTCGGCGAATCCGCGCCCGCCGGTCAACTGTTCGAAATGTTCGGTTTTACGGTTGCCAACGTCGTTTCGACGGCCAAGGCACTGCTGTCCTGATTCAATAAAGAGGAGAAACTCACTCATGGCTATCAAGGTTGCTATCAACGGTTTTGGTCGTATCGGTCGCTGTACGCTGCGCGCCATCTACGAACAGGGTTTGCAGAATGAATTCGAAGTCGTCGCCATCAACGCCTCCGGCGATCTGACGACCAACGCCCACCTGTTGAAGTACGACACCACGCACGGCCGTTTCCGCACCAGCGTTGAAACCGAAGGCGAAAACTGCATCATCATCGACGGCAAGAAGATCGCCTTCTACTCGACCAAGGACCCGAAGGGCGTCAATTGGGCAAGCCACGGCGTCGACGTCCTGCTCGAATGCACCGGTGCCTACACCACCAAGGCCAAGGCCCAGGCCCTGCTCGACCAGGGTGCCAAGCGCGTCCTGATCTCCGCCCCGGGCGGTGATGACGTCGATACCACCATCGTCGTCGGCGTTAACGAAAACGTGCTGAAGGCCGACATGACCGTCGTCTCCAACGCTTCGTGCACGACCAACTGCCTGGCCCCGGTTGCCAAGGTGCTGTCCGACAACATCGGCATCAAGCAAGGCCTGATGACCACCATCCACGCCTACACCAACGACCAGGTGACCGTGGACGTCCGCCACAAGGACCTGCGTCGCGCCCGTGCCGCTGCTGCCAACATCATCCCGACCAAGACCGGCGCCGCCAAGGCCGTCGGCCTGGTGCTGCCGCAACTGGTCGGCAAGGTCGATGGCTTTGCGCTGCGCGTCCCGACCATCAATGTCTCGCTGGTCGACCTGACCTTCACCGCCGACCGCGCCACCACCAAGGAAGAAATCAACGCCTTGATGACGGCCGCCGCGAACGGTCCGATGAAGGGCATCCTCGACGTCAACAACGAACCGCTGGTGTCGAGCGACTTCAACCACACCACCGTTTCCTCCACCTTCGATGCCACGCAGACCCGCGTCATCAAGGGCGAAGACGGTTCCGTACTGGTCAAGGTCCTCGCCTGGTACGACAACGAGTGGGGCTATTCCTGCCGCATGCTCGATGCCGCACGTGCCTGGATCAACGCCAAGTAAGACCGTTCGTTTCGCAAAAGGGGCCGCAAGGCCCCTTTTGTTTCAACCGCCGACCACTTCAGGAGAATCAAGATGCTTAAAGCCAACCGCCTTGCCTTTGTCACCCTGATTGCCAGCGCCGCCTGTCTGGCGACCCCGGCGCTGGCAGAACCGGCTGCTGCCGAGGGCACGACTGAACCGGTCATCGTCGGCAATCCGCCGGCCGACCATCCCTTCGGCAAACTGAAAATCGGCATGAAGTACGACGAAGTCATCGCCATCGTCGGCAAGCCGACCAGCGAATCCAGTTGGTGCACAGGCAAGCAGAACATCCCGTTCTATTTCGGTGACGACCGCGGCCATGCCGAAGCCTGGTTCAAGGGCATGGGCAAGCTCGACTTCAACGCCAGCGTCAGCATGTACCCCTTCCGCATCTGCAAGGGCAGCACCCCGCTCGACCTGACCTATATCGAATACAACCCCGAAGCCACCGGCGAACAGCCGAAATAATCCAGGAAAACGACCGACCCGACATGCCTCTACGTCTCGCCATCAACGGCTACGGCCGGATCGGTCGCTGTTTTCTGCGCGCACTGCTTGAATCACCGGTTGCACACAATCTCCAGGTCGTCGCCATCAACGAACCGGCCGACCTCGACAGCATGGCCTACCTGACCCGCTTCGACTCGACGCACGGCCGCTTTCCCGGCCAGGTCGAGGTTGCCGGCGACCAGCTGCTGATTGATGGCCGCCCGCTCGCGGTCAGCCATGCCCGCAAGCCGGAAGATGTCGCCTGGCAGGAACTCGGCATCGACCTGCTGATCGAGTCATCGGGCTGCTACGGTCGACGTGCCGAATTAAGCCGTTTTCTCGATGCCGGCTGCCCGCGCCTGCTCCTCTCGCATCCCGGCCTGTCCGGCAGCGATGTCGATGCCACCATCGTCAACGGCATCAACCACGCCAGCCTGCGCGGCGACGAGCGCCTGGTCTCGGCTGCGTCGTGCACGACCAACGCCATCGTCCCCATCCTCGACCTGCTCGACCGCGAAATCGGCATCGAACAGGCCATGCTCAGCACGCTGCACTCGGTGATGAACGACCAGCCGCTGATCGACGGCTATCACCACACCGACCTGCGCCGCACGCGCTCGGCGATGCAGTCCATCATCCCGGTCTCGACCGGTCTGGCGCGCGGCATCGAGCGCCTCCTGCCGCAACTGGCCGGGCGCGTACACGCCAAGGCGATCCGCGTCCCGACGCTGAATGTCTCGGCGATCGACCTCACCCTGACCACCCGGCGCGACGTTTCCGCCGCCGAGATCAATGCGCTGCTGGCCAACGCAGCCACCGGCCCGCTGCACAAGCTGGTCGCCTATTCCGAAGCCGCCCACGCTTCGATCGATTTCAATCACGACCCCCATTCGGCCGTCGTCGACGGCAGCCAGACGCGCACCGCCGGGCCGCGCCTGCTCAACCTCTTTGTCTGGTTCGACAACGAATGGGGCTTCGCCAACCGCATGCTCGAAGTGGCCGACCACTGGTCACAGCACTGGACGCAAGAATCCACTACTTAAGCCAAATCAGGAGATATCCATGAACGTTATCAAACTCACCGACCTCGACGTTTCCGGCAAGCGCGTCTTCATCCGCGCCGACTTGAACGTACCGCAGGACGAAGCCGGCAACATCACCGAAGACACCCGCATCCGTGCCTCGCTGCCGTCGATCAAGTACTGCCTGGAAAAGGGCGCCGCCGTCATGGTGACCTCCCACCTCGGCCGTCCGACCGAAGGCGAGCTGAATCACGAAGACAGCCTGATGCCGGTTGCCGTGCGCCTCGGCCAGATGCTGCACACCTCGGTCCGCCTGATCCAGAACTGGGTCGATGGCGATTTCGAAGTCAAGCCGGGCGAAGTCGTCCTGCTCGAAAACTGCCGCGTCAACAAGGGCGAAAAGAAGAACAACGACGAACTGGCCCAGAAGATGGCCAAGCTGTGCGACGTCTACGTCAATGACGCCTTCGGCACCGCGCACCGCGCCGAAGCCACCACGCACGGCATCGCCAAATACGCGCCGGTCGCCTGCGCCGGTATCCTGATGGGCGCCGAAATCGACGCCCTGACCAAGGCCCTGCACGAACCGAAGCGCCCGCTGGTCGCCATCGTCGGCGGCTCCAAGGTTTCCAGCAAGCTGACCATCCTCAAGTCGCTGGCCAGCAAGGTCGACCAGCTGATCGTCGGCGGCGGCATCGCCAACACCTTCCTGCTCGCCTCCGGCAAGCGCATCGGCGACTCGCTGGCCGAAGCCGATCTGGTCAAGGAAGCCCACGCCATCATGGACATCATGAAGGAACGCGGCGCCGAAGTGCCGCTGCCGGTCGACGTCGTCGTTGCCGACGAAGTCTCCGCCCTGGCCCGCGCCAACAAGATCTCGGTCGACGACGTGCATGTCCATGACCGCATCCTCGACGTCGGCCCGAAGACCGCCGCCATGCTGTCGCAGATCATCGCCAACGCCGGCACCATCGTCTGGAACGGCCCGGTCGGCGTCTTCGAACTGCCGCAGTTCGCCGGCGGCACCAAGATGATGGCCTCGGCCATCGCCCACTCCGAAGCTTTCTCCATCGCCGGCGGCGGTGACACGCTGGCCGCCATCGCCAAGTTCCACATTGCCGACGACGTCGGCTACATCTCGACCGGCGGCGGCGCCTTCCTGGAATTCCTGGAGGGCAAGACCCTGCCGGCGATTGCCATTCTCGAAGAACGAGCTGCTGGCTAGGATCGAGGATTTAGTTGCCTAGGATCGAGTGGGCGTGCTTTACCGCGATCTCGTTGTTTGGCAGAAGGCGATGGATTTGGTAGTTGAAATCTATCGCCTTTGCCAGAGCTTTCCCGCTGCGGAACGTTATGCCCTGGTCTCACAAATGCAGCGAGCCGCAGTCTCGATCCCGAGCAATATTGCTGAAGGCCACGCTCGAAAAAGCACCGGGGCTTTTGTGAATCACCTTTCGATTGCCGCCGGCTCGCTGGCCGAACTCGAAACCCAAATCACGCTGGCCGAACGGCTCGGCTTTTGCACCGGAGAGACATCACTAACCCTACTTGCCAGCACCGATGAAATCGGCCGCATGCTGAGCGGCCTAAAAACTTCGCTCACTAACACCTAACATCTAACTCCTGGATCCTAAAATGAGCCGCCATACCAAGATCGTTGCCACGCTGGGCCCCGCCTCATCCACGCAGGAAGTTCTCGAACGCATGGTGCAGGCCGGCGTCGACGTCGTCCGCATGAATTTTTCGCACGGCACGGCCGATGACCACAAGGCACGCGCCGAAGGCATCCGCGCCGCGGCAGCCAAATACGGCCGCACCGTCGGCATCCTCGGCGACCTGCAAGGGCCGAAGATCCGCGTCGGCAAGTTCGAGTCGGGCAAGATCACGCTGGTCATCGGCGACAGCTTCATCCTCGATGCCCAATGCACGCTCGGCAACCAGGAGCGCGTCGGGCTCGACTACAAGGACCTGCCCAAGGACGTGGTCAATGGCGACATCCTGTTGCTTGACGACGGCCGTCTCAAACTCGAAGTCACCGGCGTGCGCGGCCAGGAAATCCACACCCGCGTCATCGTCGGCGGCGACCTGTCGAACAACAAGGGCATCAACCGCCAGGGTGGCGGCCTGACCGCACCGGCGCTGACCGGCAAGGACATGGACGACATCAAGACAGCGGCCCAAATCGGCGTCGATTTCGTTGCCGTCTCCTTCCCCAAGAGCGCTGCCGACATGTACATGGCGCGCCAGCTGCTGCGTGCCGCCGGCAGCTCCGCCGTGCTGATCGCCAAGATCGAGCGCGTCGAAGCCGTTGAAAACCTCGCCGAGATTCTCGACGCCTCGGATGGCGTCATGGTCGCGCGCGGCGATCTCGCCGTCGAAGTCGGCGATGCGGCGGTGCCGGCGCTGCAGAAGAAGATGATCCGCATGGCACGCGACATGAACAAGCTGACCATCACCGCGACGCAGATGATGGAATCGATGATCACCTCGCCGGTACCGACCCGCGCCGAAGTCTCCGACGTCGCCAATGCCGTGCTCGATGGCACTGATGCGGTGATGCTGTCGGCCGAAACCGCCGCCGGCAAGTATCCGGTCGAAACCGTCGAGTCGATGGCGCGCATCTGCGTCGAAGCCGAGCGCTCGGCCGATCTCACGCTTGAGCGCGAGTTCCTCGACCGCGTGTTCACGCGCATCGACCAGTCGATCGCCATGGCGGCGATCTGGACGGCGCATCACCTCAAGGTCAAGGCGATTGCCGCCCTCACCCAGTCCGGCTCGACTGCACTGTGGATGAGCCGCATGAACTCCGGCGTGCCGATCTACGCGCTGACCCCGGATGCCGAATCGGTCGGCCGCATGGTGCTCTACCGCGGTGTCTGCCCGCTGCCGATGAAGCAGCAGCACACCGACCGCGAACTGCTGCTCGCCGAAGCCGAACAACTGCTGATCGACCGCGGCGTCGTCGAAAAGGGCGACCTGATCGCCCTGACCATCGGCGAGCCGATCGGCTCGAGCGGCGGCACCAATACGCTGAAGATCGTCCGCGTCGGAGAACACTCTTGCTAGGATCAAGGATCGAGTTGCCTAGGAGCTAGAGTAAAGAGCTCGATCCTCGATCCTCGATCCTCGATCCTATAGAATCTACCCTTTCATAATAATTTCCCCTGGAGTTTTCCCATGCCGCTCGTCTCCATGCGCCAACTACTCGACCATGCCGCCGAAAACGGCTACGGTCTGCCCGCCTTCAACGTCAACAACATGGAACAGGTCTGGGCCATCTGCGAAGCCGCCAGCCAGATCGACGCCCCGGTCATCATGCAGGCCTCGGCCGGCGCCCGCAAATATGCCGGCGAAGCCTTCCTGCGCCACCAGATCCTGGCCGCGCTCGAAGCCTATCCGCACCTGCCCATCGTCATGCACCAGGACCACGGGCAGAGCCCGGCCGTCTGCATGGCCGCGATCAAGTCCGGCTTCACCTCGGTGATGATGGACGGCTCGCTCGAAGCCGACGGCAAGACCACTGCCTCCTATGACTACAACGTCGCCGTCTCCAAGGAAGTCGTCAAGTTCTCGCATTCGATCGGCGTTTCCGTCGAAGCCGAACTCGGCGTGCTCGGCTCGCTCGAAACCATGCAGGGCGACAAGGAAGACGGTCACGGCGCCGAAGGCAAAATGACCCGCGAACAGCTGTTGACCGATCCGGACCAGGCTGCCGACTTCGTCAAGCAGACCAACTGCGACGCGCTCGCCATCGCCATCGGCACCAGCCACGGCGCCTACAAGTTCACCAAGCGCCCGACCGGCGACATCCTCGCCATCGACCGCATCGCCGAAATCCACGCGCGCATCCCGAACACCCACCTGGTCATGCACGGCTCGTCCTCCGTGCCGCAGGAACTGCTCGCCGAAATCCGCGAGTTTGGCGGCGACATGAAGGAAACCTACGGCGTGCCGGTCGAGGAAATCGTCAAGGGCATCGCGCACGGCGTGCGCAAGGTCAATATCGACACCGACATCCGCCTCGCCATGACGGCCGCCGTCCGCCGCTACATGTTCGAGAACCCGGGCAAATTCGATCCGCGCGACTTCCTCAAGCCGGCCCGCGAAGCCGCCAAGAAGATCTGCCTGGCCCGCTACGAAGCCTTCGGCTGTGCCGGCCGCGCCAGCCAGATCAAGGTCATCCCGCTGGAAAAGATGGCCGAGCGCTACGCCAAGGGCGAGCTGAACCAGATCGTCAAATAAGCCCATTTTTCCGGGTTGACCGATAGAGCCGCCTGCGGGCGGCTTTTTTGCGTGCGGAAATGACTTTTGCCCGGCAACGACAAGAAGGGCAGGAAGACAACGACCGGCTCTTCAGTAAAGCCTTTCTTCATGTCCTGTCTCCCCTTCCGTCCGGGATTGGACTCCAAGCCCGGGCGCTAGCCAATTCCAGGGAAGGTCGAAGCGTAGCGTCCCGTTCACACCCCTGCCAGCTCTTGGCGCAGTTCGCCGATGATCGTGTCGTAGCGATGCGGATCGCTGTCCTTGCCGGCACCATAGACCGCCGAACCGGCGACGAAGGCATCGACGCCGGCGCGAGCGATGTCGGCGATGTTGGCAGTGTTTACGCCGCCGTCGATCTCGAGGCGGATGCGACGACCGGTTTCACGTTCGTAGGCGTCGAGTTTGGCTCTTGCCAGCTTTGCCTTGGCCAACGTGCCGGGGATGAATTTCTGGCCGCCGAAGCCGGGGTTGACGCTCATCAGCAGGATGACGTCGATCTTGTCGAGGACGTAATCCATGTAGTCGAGCGGCGTCGCCGGGTTGAAGACCAGGCCGCTTTGACAGCCGGCCTCGCGGATCAGCGACAGGCTGCGATCGACGTGGTCGGAGGCTTCCGGGTGGAAGGTGATGATGTTGGCGCCGGCCCTGGCGAAGTCGGGGATGATGCGGTCGACGGGTTTGACCATCAGGTGCACGTCGATTGGCGCCGTGGTACATGGCCGGATGGCCTGGCAAACCAGCGGGCCGATGGTCAGGTTGGGGACGTAGTGGTTGTCCATGACGTCGAAGTGAATCCAGTCGGCGCCGGCGGCGATGACGTTGCTGACTTCCTCGCCGAGCCTGGCGAAATTGGCGGAGAGAATGCTGGGGGCGATGACGAAATCTGGTTGGCGCATGGCACCTCCGAAAAAAGACGGCCCCAGACTTCGGGGCCGCAAAACGCAAGATACAGCAGAGTGATGCTCGGTTTGGTCAGCGGTAGGCAGCGGCCATTTTTTCCAGTGACACGGGTTTGATGCGGCTGGCCTGACCGGCGCAGCCAAAGGCGTCGAAACGCAATTGGCAGAGGTCGCGCGCCGCCACCACGGCGGCCTTGAGAAAAGCACGCGGATCGAATTCCTCCGGCTTGTCGGCCATCGCCTTGCGCATGGCGCCGGTCATCGCCAAACGAATATCGGTGTCGATATTGACCTTGCGCACGCCGTGCCTGATGCCCTCGACGATTTCCTCGACCGGCACGCCCCAGGTTTCCTTCATCTGGCCGCCGTACTGGCGAATGACCGCCAGCCATTCCTGCGGCACGCTGCTTGAGCCATGCATGACCAGATGGGTATTGGGAATGCGGGCGTGGATGGCCTTGATGCGGTCGATAGCGAGAATTTCGCCGGTCGGCGGGCGGGTGAACTTGTAGGCGCCGTGGCTGGTACCGATCGCGATGGCCAGCGCATCGACACCGGTCCTGGCGACGAAGTCGGCGGCCTCTTCCGGGTTGGTCAGCAATTGCGCATGCTCGAGCTTGCCGGCGGCGCCGATGCCGTCTTCCTCGCCGGCTTCGCCGGTTTCCAGCGAGCCGAGACAACCGAGTTCGCCTTCCACCGAAACGCCGATGCAGTGCGCCATTTCAACGACCTGACGGGTCGTTTCAGCGTTGTAGGCATAAGTCGTCGGCGTCTTGCCATCGGCGCCCAGCGAGCCGTCCATCATGACGCTGGAGAAGCCGCTGCGCATAGCCTGCAGGCAGACGGCCGGCGAGGTGCCGTGATCCTGGTGCAGGCAGACGGGAATGTCCGGGTACTGTTCGATGGCGGCCTCGACCAGTTTCCGGAGGAAGGGCTCGCCGGCATATTTGCGCGCCCCGGCCGAGGCCTGCAGGATGACCGGCGAATCGCAGGCTGCGGCGGCCTGCATGATGGCCTGGATCTGCTCCAGGTTATTGACGTTGAAGGCGGGCAGGCCGTAGCTGTGCTCGGCCGCATGGTCGAGCAGCTGGCGCAGGGAAATCAGGGCCATGGGGATGCTCCTTTCAGTGCAGCTGCGGCTGGCTGATGTGACGCAGCAGACGCAGCAGGTTGCAGGTGTAGCCGTATTCGTTGTCGTACCAGGCGACGACCTTGACGAAGGTCGGGTCGAGCGCGATGCCGGCCCCGGCGTCGAAAATCGAGGGCCGGCGATTGCCGCGAAAGTCGGTCGACACGACCTTGGCCTCGGTATAGCCGAGCACGCCGCGCAGCGGCCCGTCATCGGCGGCGGCGCGCATCGCGGCGCAGATGTCGGCATAGCTGACCGGCGTTGCCAGCTCGACGGTCAGATCGACCACCGAGACATCCGAGGTCGGCACGCGGAAGGCCATGCCGGTCAACTTGCCGGCCAGCGCCGGAATCACTTTGCCGACCGCCTGCGCCGCGCCGGTCGCGGCCGGGATGATGTTTTCCAGGATGCCGCGCCCGCCGCGCCAGTCCTTGCCGGACGGGCCGTCCACCGTCTTCTGGGTGGCGGTCGCCGCGTGCACCGTGCTCATCAGGCCGCGCCGGATGCCGAAGCGATCGTTGAGCACCTTGGCGACCGGCGCCAGGCCGTTGGTCGTACACGAAGCGGCCGAGACAACGGCCTCGCCGGCATAGCCCAGGTGATTGACGCCGTACACGAAGAGCGGCGTATCGTCCCTGGCCGGCGCCGACTGCACCACCTTGCGGGCACCGGCCGCGAGATGGCCGGCACAGCTGGCGCCGGTCAGGAACAAGCCGGTCGCCTCGATCACGACATCGACGTCGAGCTCGCCCCAGGCCAGTTCGGCCGGGTTCTTGCAGGCACTGAGCCTGATGCGCCGGCCGTCGACCAGCAGCTCGTTGCGGTCGACGCTGATTTCACCGGCAAATTGCCCGTGTACCGAATCGTGTTGCAGCAGGTAAGCCAGGTAATCCGGCTCGAGCAGGTCGTTGACTGCGACCACCTCGAGTTCGGAAAACTCGGCCTCCGCGACGATGGCGCGCAAGGCCATGCGCCCGATACGGCCGAAGCCGTTGATTGCCACCCGTATTGGCATGGGAAAACTCCTTGTTTAGGATCCAGAATCCAGGATTGGGAAGAGCGCTCTTGCTGGCAGCCAGCAAGCTCGAGCCAAGCGCTAGTAGTCCCCGTCGCTCGCGCTGTTGCGGGCGATGGTGCGCAGGACGGTTTGGGTCAGATGACCGGCGCTCAGGCCGAAATGCACAAACAGCTCGGCGGCTGGCGCCGACCTGCCGAATTCGCCAATGCCCAGCACGGCGCCGTCGAGACCGACGTATTTCCACCAGAAATCGGGCAGCGCCGCCTCGATGGCAATCCGGCACACCTCCTCCGGCAATACCTGTTTTTTCCAGGCGACCGGCTGCTGGTCGAAACGCCGCGTGCAGGGCATCGACACGACGCGCACACCGACGCCTTGCTGCTGCAACTCGGCTTGCGCCGCCAAGGCCAGCATGATTTCCGAGCCGGTGGCGATGATCACCGCCTGCAGCGGCCCCTCGGCCTCGCTCAGGATGTAGCCGCCGCGCCAGATATCGTCGGCGCGGCCGGCCGCGGCGCTGTATTGCGGCAGGTTCTGGCGCGACAGCATGAGGGCAGACGGGCCGTCCTGGCGCTCCAGCGCCAGCGTCCAGGCAACCGCCGTTTCCAGCTCGTCGCACGGCCGCCACAGGTCGAGACCGGGAATCGCGCGCAGGCAGCCGGCGTGCTCGACCGGCTGGTGCGTCGGGCCGTCCTCGCCGAGGCCGATCGAGTCGTGGGTCAGCACATGCACGACGCGCAACTGCATCAGTGCGCTCATCCGGATCGCGTTGCGCGAATAGTCGGAGAACACGGCAAAGGTGCCGCCGTAGGGAATCAGCCCCTTGTGCAGCGCGACGCCGTTCATGATCGCCGCCATGCCGAACTCGCGTACGCCGTAGGACAGATAATTCGGCACGCCGCCGGCCGCCGCGTGCCAGGGTCGGCTGTGCCGGCCGGCGGTCAGGTTGGAGCCGGTCAGGTCGGCGGAACCGCCGAGCAGTTCCGGCACCCGGTCGACCAGCAAATCGAGGCAATTTTGCGAGGACTTGCGGGTTGCCACGGCGCCTTCGCGCCCGGCCGCCTGCTCGAGCAGGGCGCGCCGGATCTGCGGCCAGTCGGCGGGCAGGCCGCCGCCGGCGCTGCGTTCGAAAGCCGCCGCCAGCTCGGGATAGGCGGTGCGGTAGCGGGCGAACAGCGCCTGCCATTCGCCTTCGGCGGCAGCGCCGGCGAGACGCTGGTCCCAGGCGGCACGGATCGCGGCAGGAATCTCGAAAGGCGCGTGCGGCCAGCCGAGCGCGGCGCGCGTCGCGGCAATTTCGGCCGCACCGAGTGGTGCACCGTGTACGTCGTGGCTGCCGGCCTTGCCCGGCGAGCCCCAGCCGATCGTGGTGCGGCAGATGATCAGGGTCGGCTTGCCGTTGCCGGCAAGCGCGCCGGCAATAGCGGCATCGAGCGCCGCCGCGTCGTGACCGTCGAGCGGCCCGAGCACGTTCCAGCCGTAGGCGCGGAAACGGGCCGCGGTGTCGTCGCGGAACCAGCCGGCGACGTCGCCATCGATCGAAATGCCGTTGTCGTCGTAGAAGCAGACCAGCTTGTCCAGGCCCCAGACGCCGGCCAGCGAGCAGACTTCGTGGCTGATGCCTTCCATCAGGCAGCCGTCGCCGAGAAATGCCCAGGTGCGATGGTCGACCACCGGGAATCCGGGGCGGTTGTAGCGCTGGCCGAGCAGTTTTTCCGTCAGCGCCATGCCGACGGCGTTGGCCAGCCCCTGGCCAAGCGGCCCGGTAGTCGTCTCGATACCGGCCGTGTGGCCGACCTCGGGATGCCCCGGCGTGCGGCTGCCAAACTGGCGGAAGTTCTGCAGCTCGGCCAGTTCCAGCGCGTAGCCGCTGAGGTGGAGCAGCGCGTAGAGCAGCATCGAGGCATGCCCGTTCGACAGCACGAAGCGGTCGCGGTCCGGCCAGGCGGGGTTCAGCGGGTTGTGTTTGAGCGGGCCGCGCCACAGGGCTTCGGCAATGTCGGCCATGCCCAGCGGGGCGCCGGGATGTCCGGATTTTGCCTTTTCGACGGCGTCGACCGCCAGAAAGCGGATGGCATTGGCAAGGTCGCGGCGGGTAATGTCGGTCATGTCTCTCTCCCTTTTTTTCGAATCAGGCGCGGCGCTTCTGGTCCATCAGACGCAGGATCATCGGCGTAAAGATCATCTGCATGGCCAGGCCCATCTTGCCGCCGGGCACGACCAGCGTATTCGGCCGGGTCAGCATCGAGCCGTGCAGGATGCCGAGCAGGTACTGGAAGTCGATGCCCTTGGGGTTGGCGAAGCGGATCACCACCATGCTCTCGTCGGCGCTCGGGATGTCGCGCGCAATGAAGGGGTTGGAGGTATCGACGATGGGCACGCGCTGGAAATTGACATGCGTGCGGCTGAACTGCGGGCACAGGTGGCTGACGTAGTCGGGCATGCGGCGCAGGATGGTGTCGGTCACCGCCTCCTGCGAATAGCCGCGCATCTTCTGGTCGCGGTGCAGTTTCTGGATCCACTCCAGGTTGATGATGGGCACGACGCCGACGCAGAGGTCGACCTGCTTGGCGATGTCGATCCGGTCGTCGGCGTAGGCGCCGTGCAGGCCTTCGTAGAACATCAGGTCGGTGTCGGCGGCGATCTCGCCCCAGGGCGTGAAGGTGCCCGGCGCCTGCCCCCAGGGCTCGGCCTCGGCGGCATCGTGCAGGTATTTGCGGACCTGGCCGGTGCCCGTCCGGCCGTAGCTGACGAAGAGATCCTGCAACTCCTCGAGCAGGTTGGCCTCCGGCCCGAAATGGCTGAAGTTGAGATTGCCGCGCTCTTCCTGCGCCTTCATCTCGGCGCGCATGGCGAGCCGGTCGTAGCGGTGAAAGGAATCGCCCTCGACAATCTGCGCCTTGAGCTGCTCGCGCCGGAAGATGTGCTGGAAGCTCTGCATCACCGTGCTGGTGCCGGCGCCGGACGAACCGGTGATGGCGATGATGGGGTGTTTGACGGACATGGCTTTCTCCCTGGACGATGAATTCAGCGGCGCGACTCGTCGCGGAACAGCGAGCGCTCGGCGAACAGCGGCGAGACGAAGGGGCGGTCGGTGCCGGCGTCGTATTCGGCGTGGTAGCGCGCGACGCGCTCGACCTCGTGGCGCGAGCCGAGAATCACCGGGATGCGCTGGTGCAGGCCGTCCGGCATCACCTCGAGGATGCGCGCCCGGCCCGTGCTCGCCGCGCCGCCCGCCTGCTCGACCAGCATCGCCATCGGGTTGGCCTCGTAGAGCAGGCGCAGCCGGCCCGGCTTGGCCGGGTCCTTGTTGTCCTTGGGATACATGAAGATGCCGCCGCGCATCAGGATGCGATGCACCTCGGCGACCAGCGAGGCGATCCAGCGCATGTTGAAATCGGCGCCGCGCACGCCGCTGCGCCCGGCCTTGCACTCGCTCACATAGCGCAGCACCGGCGGCTCCCAGAAGCGCTCGTTCGAGGTATTGATCGCGAACTCGCGCGTCTCCTCGGGAATGCGGATATTCGGGTGGGTCAGGATGAAATTGCCGCTCTCGCGGTCGAGCGTGAAAGCATGCGTACCGTTGCCCAGGGTCAGCACCATCATCGTCGACGGGCCGTAGATGGCGTAGCCGGCAGCGACCTGCTCGAGGCCGGGACGCAGGAAATCGGCATTTTCGGCATCCCCAGCGGTCGACCGCTGCAAAATCGAGAAAATGCTCCCGACCGAGACATTGACATCGCTGTTCGACGAACCGTCGAGCGGATCGAACAGCAGCAGGTAGCGGCCGCGCGGATAATCGGCGGGAATCGCGTAGGGCTCGTCCATCTCCTCCGACGCCATGCCGGCCAGCTGGCCGCCCCATTCGCAATGGCGCAGCATCGCCTCGTTGGTCAGCACGTCGAGTTTCTTCTGCACCTCGCCCTGCACGTTGGTCGACTCCAGGGCACCGGAAAAACCGCTCAGGGCGCCCTTGCCGACCAGCGCCGAGATGGTCTTCACCGCCGCCGCCACGTCGATCAGCAGTGCCCCGAGCTGGGCGTGCTGGACGCGCGTCTGCTCGATGACAAACTTGGAAAGCGTCGTTCGTCCGAATTGCATGATGTTGTCTCCATCGTTATTTTTGTGCTGCGATGGAAGCGACAATATGTGTATTCTTTGTTAAGCAACAGTCAGTATTTTTTACCGACCGATTCAGTGATCGCTGACCAAAGCAGCACTGAATCCACCCTTCAGCAATCCTGACTGGCGCCGCCCGCCCGCCGCGCGCTATCGTCGCCGGCATGAACCGCCTGCACGCCCTGATCTTCGATGTCGACGGCACGCTCGCCGAAACCGAGCGCGACGGCCATCGCCCCGCCTTCAACGCCGCCTTCGCTGACTGCGGCCTGGACTGGCACTGGGATGAAAAACTGTACGGCGAACTGCTCGCCGTCACCGGCGGCAAGGAACGCATCCGCCACTACGCCGAGCACCACGATCCGGCCTGCGCCGCGCGCCACGATTTCGCCGCCCTGGTCAAGCAGATGCACACCGCCAAGACCGCGCATTACCTGCAGCGCGTCGCCGTCGGCCAACTGCCGCTGCGCCCCGGCGTCGCCGAGCTGATCGCCGCCGCCCACAGCGCCGGCCTGCGCCTCGCCATCGCCACCACGACCTCGCCGGAAAACGTCACCGCCTTATTGCGCGCCAGCCTGGGCCCGGACGCGCCCGGCTGGTTCGAAGTCATCGGTGCCGGCGACTGCGTCCCCAACAAGAAACCCGCCCCCGACATCTACCACTGGGTCCTCACCCGCCTCAAACTGCCAGCCGCGAATTGCCTCGCCATCGAAGACTCGGAAAACGGCCTGCAAGCGGCGTTGACCGCCAGCCTGCGCTGCCTGGTCACGCCGGGGGAATACACGGCCAACCAGGATTTTTCCGGGGCGCTACAGGTACTGGGACAACAGGAAATACTGACGGTGAAATACCTGGATCAGGCGAAAGCCATCCCCGATTCGAAGAATCGCGCCAGCCCAAACCATCCAGCGTCATCTTACGTTTCAGCCTGAAGCCTCGAAACGATTGTTTGTATCAACTCCGGACGCTTCACCTTGCCATGCTCATTTCGTGGGATTTCATCCAGAACAAAAATCCTCTTGGGACTATGTGATTCAAGGCGCCTGCGGGCAAACACCAGCAACTCCTGTTCGGATAAGGCCTGACCAGCCCCAAGAGCCAGCACACAAACGGGAATATCGTTAACAACCTTGTGCTTAAGTGGCATTGCAACAGCATCAACCACCGCAGGATGAGACATCATTGCCTGCTCGATCTCGGCCGGATAGATATTGACCCCGTTCATGATCATCATGTCATCGGCTCGCCCCAAGTGAAAGACCAGACCATCCTCCGCGATCGAGCCCAGATCACCGGGATAGAACCAACCATTTCTGAAATATTTCTCAGTCGCCGCCGGGTCGCCGAGATAGCCCGCAGGCATTCCTTCGGTGCGGAGCCGAACTATGCCAACAGCGCCCGCCGGCACTGGATCATCGTTGGCAGACACAATTTCCAGTTCAATTCCCGGCATCGCGTAGCCGACCGATTGCGGTTTGCTCGTGACCAAATCCGGCTTGGCAACCGTAAGAGGCCCCAACTCGGTACAACCGTAACTAATGCATATATTGGGCGTCAATCGCTCACGCAAAAACTGGTGGAGCTGAGCCTCCGAGGGGCCTGCACTGAGACGGAAACAGCGCATCTGCGGAAAGCGTTGCTTGCCGGGAGGCACTGACAATGCCATTTGATAGGCTTGGCTCGGCACACAGGAAAAATGCCGTATATCGTGTTGATCGATCAACGCAAAAAGCGAGGTAAAGCTCGGCACACCCGAAGGCATTACCGCAGTCGCACCGGAGGCCAGGCATGACAGATAACGCCGCCGTGGTCCGTCAAACTGCAAGGCAACGGGTGTCAGATAACGCTCGCCCACCGGGTAACCAATGCAGGCAATCTCGCGCCGGATCGATGCGATCATGCTTGCATGAGTCGCTTCGACGATCTTTGGCAGACCTGTGGTCCCGGATGATGTCCTCAACATCATCCGGGCATTGGGCAGATCGACTCTCAGGCTTTCATCGTGCTCCCCCTGGAGATTAAGCGCATGCACAGGATCAAGATTGATTTGTTTCTGGCATCCCCAGTTCAGGCTGCCCGCATCATCGATGACGGCAGAGACAGCGGCCCGCAGCAGGATATTCCGGCTGGCCTGACCATCACTGCCAAGCGTCGATATGGCAACACTGACCATGCCTGAACGCGCGAGAGCAAGGATTGTGGCCAGGTGCAAAAGCGGATTCTGCACATGTACGCCCACAACATCACCAACCAGCAAGCCATTTTCACGAAAACAACGGCACAGGCCCCACACCAGGGCGTCAAATTCGGCAAAGCTTAATATTCTTTCTGCCTGAATAACCGCCGTTGCATGGGGCATTTTTACCGCTTGACGCGCCAGCAAGTCCGCTACGTTCATACCGTCCAATCCTCCTGCCAAGACTCATTCACCACCAGACTGTCAGAACTCGGCGTTAAAGCGTATTCCGGTTGCAAGACCACGCGAACAAACTCCGCTCGATTGCCGCCAGCAAACTGGTCAAGACTATTCCCATACTCATCAACACAAGGGCCGGCACCAACGACCCGGCCATGTCATAACTTTCGGAACGACGCAGCAGCAACCCGCCGAGGCCGGTCATCGCCGTAAAAATTTCCGAAATGGCTGTCGCAATAACGGCTCGACCAATTCCCAAACGCAGGCCTGTCAAAACAGCAGGCAGTACAGAAGGAAAAACAATTTTGCTGGTTATTTGAGCGGCACTTGCGCCGAAGGCTTTGCCAACATCAATCAGCGTTACTGGAACGGCACGTACGCCGCGCCACGTATTAATGACGATGGGCGTTATGCAAAAAACCAGGACCATCATCAACCTCACTTCCACTCCCAGCCCAAACCAGAGAACAAAGAGAGGAACAAAGGCAATCAGCGGAGAAGCATCCAGACCAACGAAGTAAAAGCCAAACATCTCTTCAGCCCGGGACGAGCGACCAAGAAATATTCCGATTGGCACACCGAGCATGACTGCCAGCGCGTAACCGGCCAACAGGGCCGGTAGCGATTGAGCAATCGCACGCATCAGTTGCCCGCTGGCAAGATCATGAATGAATGCAGACCAGACAGCGCTTGGACAGGAGGAGATGATGGGATCGCCACCCCGCCCCCAAATTTCCCAAAGCAGCAAAAACATGGCGAAGGAAGTAACTGGCAAAACCCAGCGTTTCAAGGCCAATTGCCCAACAAAAGCTGTCCTCACAAAATCTCTCCGCTTTCCGGACGACGAAGCAACTGCGCCGTCATGTATCTCATTTGCGCAAAATCACTGCTGGTTCTGAGCTTCTCGAGGTCACCTCTGGGACGTTGCAAACCAGTAGCAACGTGACTCATCACCCGCCCTTGAGGGGTCATCACAAGAATGGAATCAGCCAGAGCGGAGGCCTCATCAACATCGTGCGTGACGAAGACAACAGTCTTCTTTGACCCCTCGTGAAGACGATTCAACTCGACCTGCAGATCGGCACGGGTACAAGCATCCAGCGCTGCGAACGGCTCATCCATGAGCAAAATATCCGGCTCGGTGGCGAGCGCGCGGGCAAGCCCGACACGTTGTCGCATACCACCTGACAACTGGTGTGGCCTCAATTCAGCTGCGCTCTGCAAACCCAGTTGCTCCAACAGTAGCCAAGCCCGCTTTCTTCGCAGATCAGCCGGCACCCCCGCGACTTCCAAACCAAACTCAATGTTGCCGAGCGCCGTTCGCCAGGGAAAAAGTTCAGCATGCTGAAACACCATGGCACATCGCAATTTTCGCCCAAGCGACGTGGCACCAAACATCCGGATCGAGCCCTCACTCGGTTGGGCAAGCCCCATCAAGAGTCGCAACAAGGTACTTTTCCCACAACCGCTCTGGCCAATTACGGCAAGAAATGCACCGGCCTGCAAATCAAAAGAAATCCCCTCCAGGGCGGTTCGCTCTGATCCGTCGGCCAGTGTAAAACGCATGCCGACATCTCGAACACGAATGGCAATGCCGTCAGCTCCGAATTCCATCACTTATCTCAAGCTCGACATTCAGGCGCTTTGAAGCAGTTTCAAAGCGGCCTCCCGATATTGCCCTACCACCAATGGATTGACGTTGAGCGGCCCGGACAACTCGCCAAGATTGAGCATCAGGTCATGTACCCAGCGAATACGATCAACCGGAATTTCCATGTTGAGGGAGAGCAATTTCCGTTGAGTCACTTCGTCAAAAATATAAGCGTACCTAACGGTATCGCCACTACCGTCGATCTCCGCAGCTAGTTTGATGGTGGCGTCACGATGCTCGGCACAGTAACGCAAGCCTTCGAGATAGCCAGCCAGGAACTGAATGGTCTGTTCGGGACGGGCTTTTAAGGTTTTCGCGCTCGCCACAACGAAAAAGCGGGGAAACTCTGGAACGATGTCCCGGGAATGAATAAAAACCTTGATTCCAAGTTGCTGGGCCAGCGGAATAAACTCACTTGAAGCGGCAACCGCGTCAAGGCGCCCGGCAGCAAGTGCCTTGATCCGGCCGGCACTTCCCCCCGCATTCATGAACTGTACCCGGGCAGCACTCACACCTTTGGCGCGCAGCATGGCAAGCGACATCACGTGGGGCGTAGAACCGGGCGCTGATATGCCAAAACGTTTGTCTGCCAGTTGTTGCCAACTGGTAATTTCGGGCCGAACAAACAGCGCATAAGGAAAGCCGAGAATGCTTGAACCGACAAAGCGCAGGGATGCCCCCTTTTCAACCGCCGACAAGGTTTCGACGGCTTCTATATCAGCACTATCGAGTTCGCCGGCAAGCAGGGCGCGAACAACGTCTTTACCGCCCTTAAATTCCAATATCTCAACCAGGAGACCGCGGCGTTCCATGTACCCCTGGCGTTGCGCCATGTAGAAAAAGCCGGAATCACCCTTGGCCTGAACGATGCCATGCCGCCACGCCTGCCGCGTCGCACATCGTACTTGCTGCGACGGGACTATCGTCGCCAGTGCAAAAGCTGCCCCCTGCCCCAACAATTTGCGGCGTGCAGGACTGCTCGGCAGCCCCCTATCGTTCAGATCGAACTCCATAAAACCCCCATTACGGTGGCTTGCGTTGACGTCAAGCGCCAAGTTGTACCGGAATTACCACAGCCGCCTAGAATATTCCTGAACTTTACCCGAGAAACGTCTTGTGAATAGCTCTGCGTTGCTCTTGGCTCAAGCCCGAGGCAATCGAAACTGAGCCAGCCACGGCTAATCAAAACTCGTCCGACAACCGAAGCGCATCACGACTAATAGAAGCCTTGCCCAGGCGCTTAATCAAGCTATGCCCACATAAATTAAGATATAACTTATCTTTTCGATAAAAATATTTGACTTTTGTTTATCTATTGTCAGCCCTAGCATTCCTTCCAGCACCGCAGCCATTCCAGACCAATGCTGAAGGAGAGAGACGATGGACCAATCAAAACGCTATGCCGACCTGAGCCTGCGCGAGGCCGAGCTGATTGCCGGCGGCCGGCACATCCTGTGTGCCTACAAGATGAAACCCAAGGCCGGGCATGGCTATCTCGAGGCGGCGGCGCATTTTGCCGCCGAGTCGTCGACCGGGACCAATGTCGAGGTATGCACCACCGACGACTTCACCAAGGGGGTCGATGCGCTGGTCTATCTGATCGATGAAGCGAGCGAGGAGATGCGCATCGCCTACCCACTCGACCTCTTCGACCGCAACATGACGGACGGGCGCATGATGCTCGCCTCCTTCCTCACCCTGACCATAGGCAACAACCAGGGCATGGGCGACATCGAGCACGCCAAGATGTACGATTTCTACATGCCGCGCCGCGCCATCGAGCTGTTCGACGGCCCGGCCAAGGACATCGCCGATCTCTGGCGCATGCTCGGCCGGCCGGTCAGGGATGGCGGCTACATCGCCGGCACCATCATCAAGCCCAAGCTCGGCCTGCGCCCGGAGCCCTTCGCGCGCGCCGCCTACGAGTTCTGGCTGGGCGGCGACTTCATCAAGAACGATGAGCCGCAGGGCAACCAGGTCTTCGCGCCGCTCAAGCAGACCATCCCGCTCGTCTATGACGCGATGAAGCGCGCCATGGACGAAACCGGCGAGGCCAAGCTGTTCTCGATGAACATCACCGCCGATGACCATTTCGAGATGTGCGCGCGCGCCGACTTCGCGCTGGAAACCTTCGGCCCGGATGCCGACAAGCTGGCCTTCCTCGTCGACGGCTACGTCGGCGGGCCGGGCATGATCACCACGGCGCGCCGCCAGTACCCGAACCAGTACCTGCATTACCACCGCGCCGGCCACGGTGCCGTCACCTCGCCCTCGTCGAAGCGCGGCTACACCGCCTACGTTCTGGCCAAGATGAGCCGCCTGCAGGGCGCTTCCGGCATCCATGTCGGCACCATGGGCTACGGCAAGATGGAGGGCGACAAGGACGACCGCGCCATCGCCTACATCATCGAGCGCGACAGCTACACCGGCCCGGCCTATCACCAGGAGTGGTACGGCATGAAGCCGACGACGCCGATCATTTCGGGCGGCATGAACGCGCTGCGCCTGCCCGGCTTTTTCGCCAATCTCGGGCACGGCAACGTGATCAACACGGCCGGCGGCGGCGCCTACGGCCATCTCGATTCGCCGGCCGCCGGCGCGCGCTCGCTGCGCCAGGCCTACGAATGCTGGAAGGCGGGGGCTGATCCGCTCGACTGGGCCAGGGAGCACCACGAATTCGCGCGGGCCTTTGCATCGTTTCCGCAGGATGCCGATGCGCTTTATCCCGGCTGGCGCCAAAAGCTCGCGGCATGAAAGCGGATTCCTACCGGTCAACCCCGCTGCGGCGGGGTTTTCATGTGGCCGGCCGGCGGGTTTGACCGGCTCAGGACAAAGCCCTACAGTTAAACCAGTCTTTACTTTGACCGCTCCATTTTTCAGGAAATCCCGCGCGTGAATTTCGTTCGCAGCCTGACCCTGCGCCAGTTGCAGATCTTTGTCGTCGCCGCCCGCCACTTGAGCTACGCGCGCGCCGCCGAGGAGCTGCACCTGACGCCGCCGGCCGTTTCGATGCAGTTGAAGCAGCTCGAGGACAACGTCGGCCTGCCGCTGTTCGAGCGGCTCGGACGCGGCGTGGCGCTGACCGGAGCGGGCGAAATGCTGGTCCATCACGCGCAGCGCATCCTCGGCGAAATCAAGGATGCCGAAGCCAACCTGCAGGGCCTGCTCGGTGCCGAGACGGGCCAGCTCTCGGTCGGCCTGGTCAGCACCGCCAAGTATTTCATGCCGCGCCTGCTCGCCAAGTTCGCCCAGGACAATCCGGGCGTCGAAGTGCAGTTCACCGTCGGCAACCGGGCCGGTCTGCTGCAGAAGCTGCAGGACAACGCAATCGACCTCGCCGTCATGGGCCGCATCCCGGTCGAGATCGACGCGCACGCCGAGCCGATGGCCAGCCACCCATACGTGCTGATCGCACCGGCCGACCACCCGCTGCGCGCGGCGCGCGACTTCGACCTGCAGGAGCTGCGCCATGAAACCTTCCTGCTGCGCGAGGAAGGCTCGGGCTCGCGTCGCGTCGTCGAGGAAATGTTCAAGAACCACCTGTTCACACCGGCGCGCACGATCAGCATGGGCAGCAACGAGACGATCAAGCAGGCGGTGATGGCCGGCATGGGCGTCAGCCTGCTCTCGCTGCACACCCTGCCGCTCGAACTGAAGACCGGCGAGATCAGCGTCCTCGACGTGCAGGGCACGCCGATCGAGCGCACCTGGTATGTCGTGCATATGAACAGCAAGCGCCTGCTGCCGGCCGGCCAGAAGTTCCGCTCCTTCCTGCTTGATCACGCCGCGCCCGGCCTCGAGCAGGAGTACGGGGTACATCTGCGCCGCCCGGAAGCAGCGGCCTCCTGAATGCTAGAATCCGCCCACCCATCCGTCCTGCCGGACTTGTTTACCAAGAGAATCCATGCATCCCCGATTAGCCGCCGCCGAGCTTGAGGAGCACCCGCTCCGCCAGCGCCTGAACAACGAGTTCCACGCCCGCCCGCCAGTGCCGCTGATCGGCGCGATGCTGGTCTCGCACCTCGTCTTCAAGCACAGCGCGACGACCGCTCCGGCCGAGCGCGAAAATCTCGGCAAGCTGTGCCAGAACCATCTCTGCAACTCGATCGACAGTTCGGACGCGCACATGATGCTCGATGCCGGCGCCTTTCGCGTGCGCTGGGAGCTGCATACCGAATTCTCGAGCTACACCTTCTACCGGCCGCTCGAAAGCGGCGAACTGCTCGATCCGGACGTCACCGCCTTCGACGCGGTCAATCCGGAATGGCTGGCCGGCATTCCCGGCAAGCTGATCGTCGCTTGTCACGTCGAGCTGCGGTCGACCGACGAAATCAGCCCGGAATCGGTACTCGCCAGCCTGACCCCGAACGGCCGCACCATGGTCGCCGCCAAGGTGGCCGACGAATCGGCCTGGATCTTCAGCGACTTCAAGATCGACAACGGCTTCTCGCGCTTTCTCATCCTCAATGCCGGCATGACGCAGCGCCAGACCGGGCGCACCGTGCAGCGCCTGTGCGAGATCGAGACCTACCGCATGATGGCCCTGCTCGGCCTGCCCGTCGCCAAGGAAGTCAGCCGCTGGCTGTACACCGGCGAAAAGCAGCTTGCCGAGCTGATGGACCGCATCGGCCAGGCGCGCTCGCCCGACGACGAGCGCACCGTGCTCGGCACACTGTCGGCGCTCGCTGCCGAAGTCGAACATTCGGTGGCGCGCACCACCTTCCGTTTCGGCGCGGCGCACGCCTATCACGGCCTGGTCATGCAGCGCATCGAGGAATTGCGCGAAAGCCGCATCTCCGGCCTGCCGACCTTTTTCGAATTCATGCAGCGCCGCCTGCTGCCGGCGATGAACACCTGCCAGGCAATCAGCCGTCGCCAGGAAGAGCTCTCCAGCCGCGTCGCACGCAACAGCCAGTTGCTGCGCACCCGCGTCGATATCGAACTCGAGCGCCAGAACCAGGAGCTCCTGTCGCAGATGAACCGGCGCGCCAAATTGCAACTTCGCCTGCAGGAAACGGTCGAAGGCCTCTCCGTCGTCGTCCTCACCTATTACGGATCGCAGCTCGTGCAGTATCTGGCCAAAGGCACGAAGGAGCTGCATCACCTGAACACCGACGTGATCACCGCAATTTCGATCCCGCTGATCGCCAGCCTGGTGTTCTGGGGCACCCGCCAGATGCGGAAAAAACTCGCCGCTGAAGAAGGCGGCGCGCATTAATTTATAATCCTTCCTTTTTAGCTTTCGGGAACACGACCGTGACCGCACCTCTCTTCCAGTCTTCCATCACCAGCCTGCAACTGCTCTCCAAGGGCAAGGTCCGCGACATCTACGCGGTCGACGCCGACAAACTGCTGATTATCACCACCGACCGCCTGTCGGCCTTCGATGTCATCCTGCCGGACCCGATTCCGCGCAAGGGCGAAGTGCTGCAAGCCGTTGCCAACTTCTGGTTCGAAAAACTCGGCCACGTCGTGCCCAACCAGCTGACCGGCATTGATCCGGAAAGCGTCGTCGCCGAGAACGAACGCGACCAGGTGCGCGGCCGTGCCGTCGTCGTCAAGCGCCTCAAGCCGCTGCCGATCGAAGCCGTCGTGCGTGGCTACGTGATCGGTTCCGGCTGGAAGGATTACCAGGAAACCGGCGCCATCTGCGGCATCGCCCTGCCGGCCGGCCTCAAGATGGCCCAGAAGCTGCCGTCCCCGATCTTCACCCCGGCCACCAAGGCCGAAGTCGGCGACCACGACGAAAACGTCTCCTACGAGCAGGCCGCCGCCAACTGCGACGCCACCCTCGCCGACGCCCTCAAGGGCACCGGCAAGACCGGCGCCCAGCTCTGCGCCGAAGCCCGCGATGCGGCCATCCGCCTCTACGAGGAAGCGGCCGTCTTCGCCGCAACGCGCGGCATCATCATCGCCGACACCAAGTTCGAATTCGGCATTGACGCCGCCGGCACCCTGCACCTGATCGACGAAGCCCTGACCCCGGATTCCTCGCGTTTCTGGCCGGCCGACCAGTACGAGGAAGGCAAGAACCCGCCGTCCTACGACAAGCAGTACGTCCGCGACTACCTCGAAACCCTGGACTGGGGCAAAGTCGCCCCCGGCCCGACCCTGCCGGCTGACGTCATCGCCAAGACCAGCGCCAAGTACATCGAAGCCTACGAAAAGCTCACCGGCAAGACGCTGTAAGCGACAGTCGCTTCATAAAAAACGCCCGCGCAATGCGGGCGTTTTTGTTGGGCGATACCGAACCGGGAAAAGCCAAGCACCTGTGTTTTGCTCAGCCCTGCCTGTTCCTGTTTCCGCGCCGGCCCAGTGCCGAGCCAATAGCACCAGCAACACCAGCCAAGAGCATGGCCGGCAGCACCAGCATCAATGTGATGCCGAATCCGTAGGCAAGCGATTTGTTGCCCGCCTGGCCGGCCAGCCACAGGCCGAAAAAAAGCAGGGCGATACCGGCCAGCCCGTACCAGCCGCCACGCGAAGGTTTTTCACTCGCTGCACGCTGGTAGCCATGCATGCCGGCGAAGATGGCAATCAGGGCAAAAGAGGTGGCGAAGAGCGCCGTAATCATGTGAGGGGCCTAGCAAGCTTGCCGAACAGGTCGTTTCAGCGACGAAGAAGAATAACGGGGCCAGACCACAGATTCTCCCTCAGCCTTTTGTTTCTGGCTTCACGAACCCGATCGGCCGCTTCGGCGCTTCCGGCGGGGTCATCAATTCACGAATTGCCGCGAAAACCTGTTTCAGTTGAGCGCGGGTGTTGTGCGCAAAATTGTCTTGCTGCAATGCCAGGACTTCGGTTTTTTCTTCCAGTTCATTCAGCCGCTTGGCCAAGTCGCCGTGCGTGTTGGCGAGTTCGCGCACACGCACGAAGGTGCGCATGATTTCGATATTGATCGCGATGGCACGCGGGCTGTTCAATACTGACGAAAGCATGGCAACGCCTTGTTCGGTGAAGGCGTAGGGAGCTGTCCGGCGACCACCGCGCCCGGGCTTTGAGATCACGGATTGTGATCGCAAAGCCACAATATCCTGATTATCAAGCTGAAACATGAAATCTTCCGGAAACCGATCAGGATTGCGTTTCACTGCTTGCACCAGGACGCGTGTTTCGACGCCATAAAGTTCGGCCAAATCGCTATCAAGCATTGCCCGCTGTTCACGCAGCACCAGAATACGACTGCCGATCAAAGACTGGACCGGGATGGTTGTTTGACCCACACTCATTTCGCGCCCTCCTGTCATATTTTACCCACGAAAGCCGGGCCTATGCCGTATCTTCGACACCCTTCAACTGAACCCCGCCCCCTCCCCCCGGTCAAATATCCGTAACCCTGACCGAGGAGGCCACCATGAATCCGCTGTCCGATTTCCCCGCCCAGGGGATGCCCTTGCCCCACATCCGGCGCATCGGCGCCGACCGTCCCTGGCACTGGCTGCGTGCCGGCTGGCGGGACGTCAAGGCGAACCCGCTGCCCTCGCTGGCCTACGGCCTGCTCTTCGCGCTCGGCGGCGACCTGATCATCCTCGCCCTGCTGCAGAGCCCGCATCTGCTCACGGTTTCGATTTCCGGCTTTTTCCTTGTCGCACCGCTGCTCGCGGCCGGGCTTTACGAGTTGAGCCGGCGAACAGAAGCCGGCGAGAAAATCCTGTTCATCGACTCGCTCAAATGCTTCCGGCGCAATGGCCAGTCGCTGGCTTTTTTCGGCCTGATCCTGGCGCTGGTCATGCTGCTCTGGGAGCGCTTTTCCGCCGTCGCCTTCGCCCTGATCGGGGCCACCTCGGCGCCGGTAGCCAGCGCCTATCTCAACGAAATCCTGTTCGCCGGCCAACACCTGGCGTTCACCGCCACCTGGTTGCTGCTCGGCGGCGTGCTGGCGCTCTTCGTCTATGCGCTGAGTGTCGTTGCGGTGCCGCTCATGCTCGACCGCGATGCCGACGTGGCCAGCGCCATGCTGTGCAGTCTGCGCGCCTTTGTACACAACGTCGTCCCGCTGCTGCTCTGGGCGGCAATGCTGGTGGCCCTGACCCTGCTCGGGTTCGCCACCCTGCTCTTCGG
Source organism: Quatrionicoccus australiensis (assembly GCF_020510525.1). NCBI lineage: Bacteria > Pseudomonadati > Pseudomonadota > Betaproteobacteria > Rhodocyclales > Azonexaceae > Quatrionicoccus > Quatrionicoccus australiensis. The sequence goes on along the minus strand of NZ_CP075188.1, from coordinate 643,923 downwards.
CCTGGTCCTGATCATGCCGATTCTCGGCCATGCCTCGTGGCATGCCTACCGCGAGCTTGTAGAATAGGGGTTCTGCCCCCAGATTCAACGGGCGGCCTGACCGCCCGTTTTTCTTGCCTGGAATATAAAAATGACGACCGCCAATCCCCTGCTCGATTTCTCCGACCTGCCCCGCTTCGACCTGGTGCAGCCCGAACACGTCAAACCGGCCATCGAATCGTTGTTGACCGATGGGCGTGCCCTGATCGAACGCCTGACCGCCGACAGCACGCCGGCCACCTGGGCCGACTTCGCCGGGGCGCTCGCCGACGGCCTGGAAGACTTCGGCCGCGCCTGGGGTATCGTCGGCCACCTGCACTCGGTCAATGACGTGCCGGCCTGGCGCGAGGCCTACAACGAGATGCTGCCGGAAGTCTCGCGCTTCTACGCCGAGCTTGGCCAAAACCTGAAGCTGTTCGAGAAATACAAGGCGCTGCGCGAAAGTGCCGAATATGCGACGTTGACCGTCGAGCAGAAGAAGGTCGTCGACAACGAGGTGCGCGACTTCCGCCTCTCCGGCGCCGAGTTGCCGGAAGAACAGAAGCCGCGCTTCCAGGCGATCATGGAAGAACTGTCGCAGCTCTCCGCCAAATTCGCGGAAAACCTGCTCGATGCGACCAACGCCTTCGCCGAAATCGTCACCGACGAAGCCCTGCTCGCCGGCCTGCCGGAAGATGCACTCGCCGCCGCCAAAACCGCTGCCGAGAAAGCCGGCGTCGCCGGCTGGAAATTCACGCTGCACGCGCCGTCCTACGGCCCGGTCATGCAGTACGCCGACAACCGCGAGCTGCGCGCCCGCCTCTACCGCGCCTACGGCACGCGCGCCGCCGAATTCACCGACGGCACGAGCAAGCCGGAATGGGACAACACGCCGCTCATGCAGCGGATGCTGGAACTGCGTCAGGAAGATGCGCAAATGCTCGGTTTCAACAATTTTGCCGAAGTCTCGCTGGCACCCAAGATGGCCGACAGCCCGGCCCAGGTGCTCGCCTTCCTGCGCGAACTGGCGGCCAAGGCCAAGCCCTTCGCCGAGAAGGACATCGCCGAACTGCGCGCCTTCGCCAAGGACGAGTTGGGCATGGACGACTTCCAGCCCTGGGATGCCGCCTATGTTTCCGAAAAGCTGCTGCAGGCGCGCTATGCCTTCTCCGAACAGGAGGTGAAGCAGTACTTCACCGAGCCCAAGGTGCTGGGCGGCCTGTTCAAGGTCATCGAGAGCCTGTTCAACGTCAAGGTCAAGCCGGACACGGCGCCGGTCTGGCACGAGGACGTCAAATTCTTCCGTCTGGAGACGTCGACCGGTGAGCTGGTCGGCCAGTTCTACCTCGACCTCTACGCCCGCGAAACCAAGCGCGGCGGCGCCTGGATGGACGAGGCGCGGGCCCGTCGCCGCACGGCCGGCGGCATCCAGAAGCCGATCGCCTACCTGAACTGCAATTTCGCCCGCCCGAACGGCGACAAACCGGCTACCTTCACGCACGACGAAGTGAATACCCTGTTCCACGAAACCGGGCATGGTCTGCATCACCTGCTGACGCGCGGCGAAGAGCTGGGCGTTTCCGGCATCCACGGCGTCGAATGGGATGCCGTCGAACTGCCCTCGCAGTTCATGGAAAACTATTGCTGGGAATGGGAAGTCGTCGAGGGGATGACCGCGCATGTGGACACCGGCGCCACGCTGCCGCGCGCCCTGTTCGACAAGATGCTGGCCGCCCGCAATTTCCAGGGCGGCATGATGATGGTGCGCCAGATCGAGTTCTCGCTGTTCGACATGCTGATCCATTCGGATTTCGACCCGAAATCCGGGTTGACCGTCATGGATGTGCTCAACGACGTGCGCAAGGAAGTTGCCGTACTGCTGCCGCCCGCATGGCAGCGCTTCCCGAACAGCTTCTCGCACATTTTCGGCGGTGGCTACGGTGCCGGCTACTTCAGCTACAAGTGGGCGGAAGTGCTGTCGGCCGATGCCTACGCTGCCTTCGAGGAAGCCGGCAGTCCGTTCGATGCGACGGTCGGCAAGCGCTTCCTCGACGAGATCCTGTCGGTCGGCGGTTCGCGCCCGGCCATCGAATCCTTCAAGGCCTTCCGCGGGCGTGAGCCGAGCGTCGATGCGCTGCTCCGCCACAGCGGCATGGTTGCCGCCTGATTTGTCCAGGGAGAATCCTATGCGTCGCCTGCTCATCGCCAGCCTGATCCTGATCTGTACCAGTGCCTTCGGGCAAACCTACCGCTGGATCGACTCGTCCGGCCGCACCGTCTTTTCCGACACACCGCCACCGGGCAAGACCCAGGGCGTGGCGAAGACGGAGGAAGCGGCGAGCAGCGGCGACAACCTGCCGTTTGCCGTCAAACGCGCCATGGAAAAATTCCCGGTCACGCTGTACACCGATCCGGAAAATACCAATGAGAGCAAGCAGGCCCGCGACCTGCTGAACTCACGCGGCATCCCGTTCACCGAGAAAGTGCTGAAGACAGCGCAGGATGTAGAAGAGTTGAAGAAACTGATCGGCGACAGCTTCGTCCCTACCCTCAAGGTCGGCACACAAACCAGTCGCGGCCTCAATGCAGCCGGCTACAACAACCTGCTCGACCTGGCCGGCTACCCGAAGACGGCGCCCTATGGCAGCAAGCCGGCCGGCGGGAGCGGCAAGTGAAGATTGCTTCCTGGAACGTCAATTCGCTCAAGGTCCGCCTGCCGCACCTGCTCGACTGGCTCGCCGAAGCGCAGCCGGATGCGCTGTGCCTGCAGGAGCTCAAGCTTGAGGACCACAACTTCCCGCGCGCCGAGATCGAGGCGGCCGGCTATCACGTCGCCTTCTCCGGCCAGAAGACCTACAACGGCGTCGCCCTGCTCGCCAGGTCGCCGATCGAGGACGTCGTGCTCGGCAACCCGCATTTTCCCGACGAGCAGAAGCGCCTGATCAGCGGCACCGTGGACGGCGTGCGCATCATCGGCGCCTACATGCCGAACGGCCAGGAAGTCGGCTGCGACAAGTACGACTACAAGCTGCGCTGGCTGGACGCACTGGCCGTCTGGCTGGAACAGGAACTGGCGGCGCATCCGCAACTGGCGCTGTGCGGCGACTACAACATCGCACCGGATGATCGCGACGTGCACGATCCGAAGCGCTGGCACGACTGCATCCTGGTCTCGCCGCCCGAGCGCGCCGCCTTCCAGCGCCTGCTCGCCCTCGGCCTCGCTGACAGCTTCCGCCTCTTCGAGCAGCCGGAAAAGACCTTCTCGTGGTGGGATTACCGCATGCTCGGCTTCCAGAAGAACCAGGGCCTGCGCATCGACCACATCCTGCTCTCGCCACCGCTCGCCGAAAAATGCACTGCGGCCGGCGTCGACCGGGCGCCGCGCAAGCGCGAACGCCCTTCCGACCACGCCCCGGTGTGGGCAAACCTAGGCTGACACGGCCATGCCAACGGTCGACCGCGCTGAAGTCCTAAAATTGTACCCAGCCCTCGCCGGCCTGCCGGCCGGGCGGCTCGATGCCCTGCTCCAGCCGCAGGCCGTCATGCAATTGCCGGCCGGCACCCAGGTCTTTGCCGAACACCAGCCCTGCCAGGGCTTTCCGCTGCTGCTGGCGGGCAGCATCAAGGTCATCAAGCTGGCCAGCAGCGGACGCGAACTGATGCTCTATCGCGTCGCGCCGGGCGGCTCGTGCATCATCAGCTCAAGCTGCCTGCTCGGCCATACCGACTACAACGCGCGCGGCATTGCCGAAACCCCGCTCACCCTGCTCGCCCTGCCGGTACCGGTCTTTGCCAGCCTGATGCTGGAACATGCGCCCTTCCGCGACTTCGTCTTTCACCTGTTTGCCGAACGCATCGGCGAACTGATGCAACTGGTCGAGGAAGTCGCCTTCAGCCGCCTCGACCAGCGTCTCGCCAGACTGATCCTGGCCCGCCAGGACGACGTGCTCAACGTCACCCACCAGCAACTGGCCGATGAACTGGGCAGCGTGCGCGAAATCGTCAGCCGCTTGTTGAAGGGCTTTGCCGCGCAGGGCCTGGTTTTGCTCGGGCGCGAGCAGTTGACCGTCAGCGACCGCGCCGGCCTGCAAAAACTTGCGGCTGTGTGACTCAGGTTACATACCCCGTCATCTCCAGCCGCTAAAGTTCGCCCATACTCACTAACCAGATGGAGAACTCAGCATGAAAAGCAATGTTGGCGGTATCGATAAAATCCTGCGTATCGTCGTCGGCCTCGGCCTGATCGGCGCCACCGTCGCCGGCGCCCTGCCGGTCTGGGGCTACATCGGCATCGTGCCGCTGGCTACCGGCCTGATGGGCTGGTGCCCGCTGTATCCGCTGCTCGGCCTGAGCACCTGCCCGACCAAGAAATAAGCACGCTTTTACTGGCGTCAGATGGCGAGCCCGGCAACGGTGCTCGCCATTTTTGTTTTCACCCACCGAGAATTTCGCGAATGCCCGCCGCCAGCACGGCCGGATCTTCGGCACCGACGATGATGCGCCGGCCGTCGAGAATGAAGGTCGGCACCATGTTGATGCCGAGCCGGCGGCCCTCGCGTTCGAGCGCGCGCACTTCGGCCGTCTTGTCATCCCCGGCAAGAAAAGTGCGGACGGCCTCTGCCGGATAGCCGCAGGCCGTGGCAATGGCGAGCAGTTCGCCGCGATCGCCGACATTGCGTCCCTGCTGGAATTGCGCTGCAAACAGGGCTTCAACCAACGGTGTCGCATCGTCCCCGTCGGCCTGCGCCCAGGCGATCAGCCGGTGTGCCTGCAGGGTATTGGCGCGCACCTGGATTTTTTCGAAGGCGTAATCGAGAGCGTAGGCCTGCCCGGCATTGCGGACATGCGCGAAGATGGACTCGACACGTTCGCGGCTGCCGAATTTCTCGATCAGGAAGGGCAGATAGGGTTCGCCTTGCGGCGGCGTATCGGGATTCAGGAAGAATGGCCGCCAGACCTTGCGACAGACGAAATCGGGATGCGTCGTGCGTACCTGCGCGATGGCGGTCGCCAGGCGACGGGTGCCGATGAAACACCAGGGACAGACGATGTCCGAAACAATCTCGATATTCAGCATGAACTTCTCCGCCCCCTGCCCGTCATCGCCGCAGACAGGGAACAACGCTCAGGAAAGATGATTGGCGATGCGCACGTAGTCTTCGACCGTCAGGTCTTCCGGACGTGCCGTCTGATCGATGCCGAGTTCGGCGAAATCCGCATCGCTTAGCGTGCCCTTGAGCGTGTTGCGCAGCATCTTGCGGCGTTGCGCGAAGGCGATCCGCACGATCTGGGCGAACTTCTCGTGATTTTTCGCATTCAGCTCGGCGACATCCTTGGGGATCAGGCGGACGACGGCCGACTGCACCTTGGGGGCCGGGTCGAAGCTTTCCGGCGGCACGTCGATCAGCCATTCGAGATGGAAGCGGTACTGCAGCATCACCGACATGCGGCCGAAATCGGCATCGCCCGGCGTCGCCACCATGCGTTCGACGACTTCCTTCTGCAGCATGAAGTGCATGTCGTAGACCGACTCGGCATATTCGGCGAGGTGAAAGAGCAGCGGCGTCGAGATGTTGTAGGGCAGGTTGCCGACCAGGTGCAGCTTGCCGCCGATAGTCGCAAAGTCGAAGGCGAGCGCGTCGCCCTCGTGGATGGTCATGCGCTCGCGCGGATATTGTTTCTTGAGGCGGGCGATCAGGTCGCGGTCGATTTCGACGACATGCAGGTGATCGACGCGATCAAGCAGCGGCCGGGTGATGGCGCCGAGGCCGGGGCCGATCTCGACCACGGTATCGCCGCGCTGCGGATTGATCGCCGAGACGATGGCACCGATGATGCCCTGGTCGACGAGGAAATTCTGCCCGAAGCGTTTGCGCGCGACGTGTTCTTTCATTGCTTTACCGCCATTCTGGCCGCTTCGGCGACCGCTTCAAAAAGGCTGCCGGGATCGGCTCGCCCCGTGCCGGCCAGTTCCAGCGCCGTGCCGTGGTCGACCGAGGTCCGGATGATGGGCAGGCCGAGAGTGACATTGATGCCCTGGCCAAAGGTCGCGTACTTGAGCGCGGTCAGGCCCTGGTCGTGGTACATGGCGAGCACGGCATCGCCCTGCGCAAGGATCGGCGGCGTGAACATGGTATCGGCCGGATACGGGCCGGAGAGCAGCAGGCCCTCGCCGCGCAGCTTGTCGAGTACCGGCGTGATGACCTCGATTTCCTCGCGGCCAAGGTAACCGCCTTCGCCGGCATGCGGATTGAGGCCGGCAACCAGGATGCGCGGTGCGGCCAGACCGTATTTCCTTTGCAAATCGGCATGCAGGATATGCAGCGTCCGCTCCAGCACCTCGGCGGTGATCGCCGCCGGCACGTCCTTGAGCGGCAGGTGCGTGGTGGCCAGCGCGACGCGCAGCGGGCCGCGCTCGGTATTGCCGGCCAGCATCATGACGACGAGCGGCGTGCCGGTCTTTTCGGCGAGATATTCGGTGTGGCCGGTGAAGTGCACACCAGCCGCGTTGATCACGCCCTTGTGCACCGGTGCCGTCGCCATCGCCGCGAATTCGCCGGACTGGCAGCCGGCCAGCGCGCGATCAAGGATGGCCAGCACGTAAGGGCCGTTCGCGGCATCAAGCTGTCCGGCAACGGCCGGCACGGCGAGCGGGATGTCGAGCACGGCGAGCGAATTGGCCGATTCCGGACGGTCGACCGCCTGGCCGGGGCAATAATCGCGCAGTTCGACCGCCAGCCCGAGTTGGGCCGCGCGCTCGGCGAGCAGGCGCTTGTCGCCGAGAATCACGACATCGGCTGCGCTGGCGTGGCCGGCCAGGCGCAGGCAGATTTCCGGTCCGATCCCGGCCGGTTCGCCGCTGGTGACGGCGATCAACGGCCGCATTACTGTTCTTGCAACCGGTTTTCGACGTAGGTCCGGTCGCGCAGCTGGCGCAGCCAGTCCTGGTAGGCTTCGTCGAGCTTGCGCTCGCGCAGGGCCTGGCGGGCCGCACCGCGTTCGCGTTCGACCGAGACGTCGCGCTCGCGGCGTTCATCGACACGGATCAGGTGCATGCCGAACGGCGACTGGACGACCGGGCTCAGTTCGCCCGGTTTCAGGGCATCCATGGCACGCTCGAATTCCGGCACGGTGTCGCCCGGGCTCAGCCAACCGAGATCGCCGCCCTTGGCAGCGGAACCGTCCTGCGAATAAAGGCGGGCCTGTTCGGCGAAATCGACGCCATTGACGATGCGCTCGCGCACATTTTCCAGCTTGCGCCGCGCCTCGCCTTCGGAAACGACTTCGTTGATGCGGACCAGAATATGGCGGGCATGCGTCTGTTGCACGGAAGCCGGACCGGCACCGCCACGCTTGCCAAGCAGCTTGATGACATGGAAGCCGGCCGAGGAGCGCAACAGGTCACTGACCCCGCCCGCCTGCAGACGCGCCGCGCTCTCGGCATAGAGCGCCGGCAGGCGATCCAGCGGCCGCCAGCCGAGGTCGCCCCCCTTCAGCGCATCGGGCGCATCGGAAAAAGCGGCGGTCAGTTCGGCGAAGTTTTCGCCGGCGCGGGCGCGCTTGAGCGCCTGCTCACCGCGCAGACGCAGTTTCTGCAATTGCTCGGGGCTGGCCGACTCCGGCGCCCGCAGCAGGATGTGAGCGATTTGATATTCTTCCTTGGCAGCAGCACCAGCCGGCTGATTAGCCAGGTAGTTGTCGATTTCGCCATCGGAAATGACCAGCTTGCTATCCACTTCGCGCTCGCGCAGGCGCACCATCAGCATCTCGGTGCGGATCTCCTCGCGGAACTTGCTGTATTCGATGCCATCCTTTTCCAGCGCCTGCCGGAACTGCTTCGCATCCATCTTGTTGTTGGCGGCAATCCGGCCAATCGCCTGATCGAGCTGGACATCATCGACCAGCATGCCGGTGTCGCGAGCGTAAAGTACTTGCGCCCGATCCATGATCACCCGCTCGAGCATCTGGCGCTCCAGCACATCCTGCGGCGGCAGCGGCGTTCCCTGTTTCTGCAATTGCCTGAGCGCCGTTTCGAGGCGGCTGCGCAATTCGTAATAGGTGATCACCTCGTTGCCGACCACAGCCACAATATGGTCAGCCTCGACCGGCTCCTGCGGCGCGGCACATACCGGCTGGGCAAGGAATCCGCTCAGGCAGGAAATCAGGACAAGCAAACGGCTAATTGGATTGGACATGGTATTCATCAAGGGGAGAGCAGGCTGCCGCTGGTGGGCAGTTCGTTGGTTTTGCCATAGCCGGGAATGGTACGCCGCAGCAGGCCGATCGGATTCGCGCCAATACTACCGAAATCGCTGAGCTCAAGCTGGAAAAAGAGCGAGGTATTGGCCGTCGTGGAGGTCGCTTCCAGGCGCTGCGCGACAAAGCGCGCCGACCAGCAACTGGCGTTGTATTCAAAACCGGCAATCGCTTCCAGCATTTTATTGTCGCGCAGCGAGTAGTTGTAACGCCCGACCGCATACCATTGCGAGCTCAATGGCCACTGGCCGGCGATATCGATCTGGTCGACAGTCGAGGCCTTGGTCAGCGGATCACGCGTCAGGCGGTAGCTGGCACTGAGCACCTTGCCCAACTCCGGCTGGTAACGCATCCCGGCGGAAAAACGCTCGCTGATGCCATCCCGATAGTTGTATTCCCAGGCCACATCGACATAGGTTTTCGGCAAAACCGTGCCGTTGACCGCTGCGACCAGATTGGAAAAGCTGGAGGAGCGGGCGGTTTCGCCAGGAATCGTGACTTGCTGGTCCTTGAAGTAATAACGCTGACCGAGCATGGCCTTGACCCGCTCGACGCCGGTCTTGGCATCGATCAGGCGGCTGGTGACGGCGGCGGTCAGCTGATTGGCATCGTTGATCCGGTCGAAGCCGCTGTAGCGATTCTCGGCAAAGATCTGGGCAAAATTGAAGTCAGTCAATGCCGAGTCGAATACCGGGATCCGGCTCTGATCCTTGTTGGGAATATTGACGTAATAGAGACGCGGCTCCAGTGTCTGGATGTAATCGCTGCCCAGCCAGTTGCTGTCACGCTCAAAAACCGCCGTCGCATCGAGCGTGAAGGTCGGGATGGCGCGACTGAAACTGGTCGGCTCCCCCGGATTTTCCTGCCGGTCGATATCGTACTTGCTCATGTGCAGGCCGACCTTGGGCGTGATCCGGAAGGCCGGACTGACAATCGGCAGCGACAACTGCGGATAGAAGACGAAACGACTGCCCTGATCCTGGGTCGGATGCGTGAATTTCGAATACTGCCCGATCAGGCTGAGGTCGGTTTTCAGGAAATCGGGCTTGTAGCCGACCACCGTAAATTGCGGATCAAGGAAGTAGGGGCGCTTAATCGTCGAATCGAGTTCCAGCGTCTGGTAATGCCGCATCTGCAGGCTGCTGTTCAACCAGGAAACGGGTGAATAATTCAGGGCCAGTTGTTGCGGCAGCTGAACCTGCGAGGTTTGCAGGAGGCGCGACGAGAGATCTTCCCAGTAATACTTGTCCGATACCTCGCTCCAGTTCACGGTGGCAGAAAAACCCCGGCCGAGATTCTGATAATGCTGTATACGCAATGCATAGCGACTACGCTTCGCTTCGTCGTCATCAGGCAGGTATTCACCCCGCGTCACGTGAGTCGTATATTCATCGACGTAGCGCGCCTCGGCCCCCAACTGGAAGCCGCGTTTGCTCATGTAACGTGGATAGAAGGTCGCATCGTAATTGGGGGCAATCGCCCAGTAGAACGGCACATTTACATCGAAACCATTTTTCGTTGAGGTCGAAAAATGCGGGTGCAGGAAACCGGTATGGCCTTCCCGGTCCAGGCCGAAAGAAGCGACCGGCGTATAGAACAGCGGCACCCCTTCGAACCAGAGCGTGGCGTTCCTGGCATCGCCAACCTTGCGGTCATAGTCGAGGTGGAACTCGGAAGCGCGAAAATACCAGTCATGCTCACCCGGCTTGCAGGTCGAATAGGTCGCCGTCGCCAAACGGATCTGATTCTCGCCCTCGAAGTCGATACGCTCGGCATGACCACTGCCCTCGGTCGGGCGGGTCGGCGCCACAGTGGTGGGCAGACCGTAGGCGTTCGAGACATTCAACATCATCGGCGCCCCGGAAGTCGAAGTACCCGACCGGCCATTCACTCGCAAGCGAGTCTGCTCTGGCTGATAGAACGTACTTTTCACTTCCCGCACGATGTGATAGTCGGCATCCTTGGCAAAGCCGATCTGTTCCGACATCTTCATACGCAGATAGGGTGCCTCGATCTCTGCACCATCCTGCAACAAGCGGACGTTGCCGCTTGCCTCGATCTCGTCATCGAGCGGCCAGGCGGTCAGCTTGTCGGCAAAAACCAGCTCCCCGGCCCGACGCAACTCGACACTACCCTCCGCCTCGGTAACGTCTCCCGCTCGCCCTTCAATATTGTCGGCGACGATGAACAGCGGGTAGCTGTCATCCTTGTTCAAATCGACCGGGTGCTTGATCCCGACCACCGGCAGCGGTGCCGCCTTCTTCTTGCCCAGCACATTGAACTTGCGCTCGACGCGCAGGCGCACCGGGGTGTCGTTGGCGGCCAGCAGCAGGGCGTCGTCTGCCTGCAGCGGCGTCGGAGCGACTGTCTCGCCTTGCGGCAAAGGCAGGCGCGCCGTGTCGATTGCGGCATGACTGGTCTGCATTCCAGTAAACATGCAACAAACAAAAACGGCAAGCGGGCGGCGGGCAAAACCAGTCATCTGGGCGATCAGTTGGTGGGCAACACCGGAACGGCTGGAACCCGGGTGTTAAAATCGCGCCATTTTACAACGAACCCACTCCAGGCAGATGTCGCGCGATCAACTTGTTACCGACTGGGTTGCCAGTCGCTTCCCCGGCCAGACCGTCCAGATCACCCCCGCTTCGGCCGATGCCAGCTTCCGCCGCTATTTCCGGCTGACCTGGCCGGACGGCAACACACGCATCCTGATGGATGCGCCGCCGGAAAAAGAGGACTGCAAACCCTTCATCCACGTCGCCGGCCTGCTCGCCAAGGCCGATCTCGCCGCACCGCGCATCCTCGACAAGGATCTCGACAACGGCTTCCTGGTCCTCACCGACCTCGGCCGCATCGGCTATCTCGATGCGCTGAATGCCGACCTGTCGCTGGCCGACCTGCTGATCCGCCCGGTCCTCGACGTGCTGATCAAGTGGCAACTGTCATCCAAAGCCAGCACCTTGCCGCCTTACGACGCGACGCTGCTGCGCCGCGAACTCGACCTTTTCCCGGAATGGTTCATCGGCCGCCACCTCGGGGTACAGCTCGATGACAACGAAAAGCTGATGCTCGACCGGACCTTCAAGTTCCTGATCAACTCGGCGCTCGCCCAGCCCAAGGTCTTCGTGCATCGCGACTTCATGCCGCGCAACCTGATGGTCGTCGAGAGCGCCGAGCACCTGACGCCGGGCATCATCGACTTCCAGGACGCCGTCTGCGGCCCGATCACCTACGACGTCGTCTCGCTCTTCCGCGACGCCTTCATCTCCTGGGAAGAAGAGCAGGAACTCGACTGGGTCGTCCGCTACTGGGAAAAGGCCCGCGCCGCCGGCCTGCCGGTGCGCGAGGATTTCGGCGACTTCTGGCGCGATTACGAACTGATGGGTCTGCAGCGCCACCTCAAGGTGCTCGGCATCTTCTGCCGCCTCAAGTACCGCGACGGCAAGGAAAAATACAGCGAAGACCTGCCGCGCTTCATGAACTACGCCCGCAAGACGGCGCACCGCTACCTCCAGCTCAAGCCGCTGCTCAACCTGCTCGACAAGCTGGAAGGCAATACCGAGCAGATCGGCTACCGGCGATAGCGATCAGGATCGAGGAGTCAGGATCGAGTGAAAACCCGCCCTGACCACTCGCCCCTGAATCCTGACAACTCTATCCTCGATCCTGAAATGAAAGCCTTCATCCTGGCCGCCGGTCGCGGCGAACGCATGCGACCGCTCACCGACCACACACCGAAGCCGCTGCTCGCAGCCGGCGGCAAGCCGCTCATCGTCTGGCACCTGGAGCGTCTGGCGGCGGCGGGCTTTCGCGACATCGTCATCAACCACGCCCATCTCGGTGCGCAAATCGAGGCGGCGCTCGGCGACGGCGCGCGCTGGGGCCTGCATATCCAGTACTCGCCGGAACCGCCGGGCGCGCTGGAAACCGCGGGCGGTATCGCAAGCGCCCTGCCGCTGCTCGACAGCGAGCCGTTTCTGGTCGTCAATGGCGATGTTTACTGCGATGTGGATTTCGCCCGTTTTTCCCGGTCGACCGCTGAAAATGCCACAAAATGCCCCGCCGGCGGCGCCCGCCTGCTCTTCGTCGCCAACCCGGCGCATCATGCCGGCGGCGACTTCAGTCTCGACGGCGAACGGGTCATCTACGCGCAGGGTGAGCAAACACTCACCTACGCCGGCATCGGCGTCTTTTCGCCGGCCATGTTTGCCGACGTGCCAGCCGGCACGATCATGAAACTGCGCCCGCTGCTCGATGCCGCAATCGCCGCGGGCGCGCTGACCGGGGAACGTTACGACGGCCGCTGGGTCGATGTAGGAACACCGCAACGCCTGGCGGAACTGGATACCGAATTGAGAAACGCATGAACCACGCCCACTTCATCGCCCGCCGCAAGCGCCTCCTCAAGACCATCGGCGACGGCGTCGCAATCATTCCGACCGCGCCGGAAGTCGTGCGCAACCGCGATGCGCATCACCCCTTCCGCTTCGACAGCTACTTCTGGTACCTGAGCGGTTTTCCGGAACCGGAAGCGGTCGTCGTGCTGGTCGGCGGTCGACGTCCGAAATCCATCCTTTTTTGCCGCGAGAAGCATGAAGAACGCGAAATCTGGGACGGCTACCGTTATGGCCCGAAGGCCGCCAAAGCCGCCTTCGGATTCGACGCCGCCTACCCGATCGAACTGCTCGACCAAAAACTGCCCGAATTTCTCGTCGACCGCGACACGCTGTGGCACGCCGTCGGCCACGACGACACCTGGGATGCGCGCATCGCCAGGGCGCTGAATGCCGTGCGCGCCGAGAGCCGGGCCGGCAAGCGGGCACCGCGCGCGATCCACGACCTGCGTTTCGAGCTCGACGCCATGCGCCTGATCAAGGATGCCGCCGAAGCCGAAATCCAGCAGCGCTCGGCCGACATCGCCAGCGCCGGCCACGCCCGTGCCATGCATGCCTGTCGCCCCGGCATGGCCGAGTACGAACTGGAAGCCGAACTGACTTACGAATTCAGGAAACGCGGCGCCGACGCGCACGCCTACACGCCCATCGTCGCCGGCGGCGCCAACGCCTGCGTGCTGCATTACGTCGAGAACAACAAGATCCTCAACGACAACACGCTGGTCCTGATCGACGCTGGCTGCGAAGTCGCCGGCTACGCCGCCGACATCACCCGGACCTTCCCGGTCAACGGCCGCTTCAACGCGGCACAGAAGGACGTCTATGAAATCGTCCTCGCCGCGCAGCATGCGGCGATCAAGGCGACCGCGCCCGGCCGCCACTTCATGGAAGGTCACGACGCCGCCCTGCGCGTGCTGACCCAGGGCCTGATCGACCTCAAGCTGCTCAGCGGCGATCTCGACAACCTGATCGAAAAAGGCGACTACAAGCGCTTCTACATGCACCGCACCGGCCACTGGCTCGGCCTCGACGTGCATGACGCCGGCGAATACAAGGTCGGCGACGCCTGGACCACGCTGCAACCGGGCATGACGCTGACCGTCGAGCCCGGCCTCTACATCCGCCCCGGCGCCGACATTCCGCCCGCCCTGGCCGGCATCGGCATCCGCATCGAGGACGACGTGCGCGTTACCGAAGCGGGTTGCCATGTCTTCACCACGGCGCCGAAGACAGTCGCCGAAATCGAGGAAGTCATGCGCCATGACTGAAGCCGCCATCGAACACGTCGACATCCTGATCATCGGCGCCGGCCCGGTCGGCCAGACGCTGCACCTGGCGCTCGCCGCCGGCGGGCAGAAATCGCTGCTTCTCGACCGTCGACCGCTGGACGCGCAACAGGACGACCCGCGCGCCCTCGCCCTGTCGCACGGCGCCCGCCAGTTGCTCGAACAGATCGACAGCTGGCCGACACGCGCCGCAACGCCGATCGAAACCATCCATGTCTCGCAAAAGGACGGTTTCGGGCGCACCGTCATCGATCGCAACGACTACAAGCTGCCGGCGCTCGGCTACGTCGTGCGCTATCGCGACCTCAGCGCCGCCCTGAGCAAGAATCTCGCGGCCGATGCCGTGCTGGCCGGCAGCGAAATCATCGAGATCCAGGCCGGCGACGCGCACGTCGACGTGACGCTGCGCCACGCCGGCGCCATTCGCCAGCTCCGCACCCGGCTGCTGGCGCACGCCGAAGGCACGCCGGGCGACCAGCCGGGCGTAACGGTCAGCGACTACGTGCAGCACGCCGTGATCTGCGAAGTCACGCCGACGCCGGGCCACAACAAGCGCGCCTGGGAGCGCTTCACGCCGGATGGCCCGCTTGCCCTGCTGCCGCTTGGCAACGAGTTTTCCATCGTGTTCACGCTGCCGCCGGAAAAAGCCGATGCCGTCATGGCCCTCGACGACGCGGCTTTCATCGCCGCCCTGCAAAAGCAGTTCGGCCAGCGCATGACTTTTGCCAAGCCCGGCAAGCGCAGCCGTTTCCCGCTCTACCTGCGCCTGCGCGACACGCTGGTCAAAGGCAGCGAAGTCTGGATCGGCAACACGGCGCAAACCCTGCACCCGGTGTCCGGTCAGGGCTTCAACCTCGGCATCCGCGATGCCTGGCAACTCGCCGAAATATTGCTCGCCGACGGCGTCGACCGTGCAGCACTGGCCCGCTATGCCGCCAGCCGCAAGCTCGACCGCCAGGGCAGCGCCTTTTTTACCGACAAGATCGTGCGCGCCTTCTCGAACGACTTCGGGCCGCTCAAACTGGCCCGCGGCCTCGGCCTGCTCGCGCTCGACCTGTGCCCGCCAGCCCGCCATTTCGTTGCCAAACGCATGATCTGGGGCGCCCGCGCCTGGCCGTAGAGATCAGTGGGGAGATCGCAGCACCGATCTCCCGACTTTACAAATTGACTATTTTTTAAGCGCCGACTCGGGTAAAATGTGCGGCTTCCCTTGATTCGCCTCGCGCCCTCGCTCGCCCATGGATTTTGTCGGTTTCACGCTTCGCAACAACCTGTTTGTCGCGCCCATGGCTGGCGTGACCGACCGTCCTTTCCGCCAGTTGTGCAAGAAGATGGGCGCCGGCCTGGCCGTGTCCGAAATGGTCACGTCCAACTCGCTGCTTTACGGCAGCGCCAAGACGCTGCGCCGCGCCAATCACCAGGGTGAAGTCGCGCCGATCTCGGTGCAGATCGCCGGCGCCGATCCGAAGATGATGGCCGAGGCCGCCCGCCACAACGTGGACAACGGCGCCCAGATCATTGACATCAACATGGGTTGCCCGGCCAAGAAGGTCTGCAACGTGATGGCCGGCTCGGCGCTGATGCAGGACGAAAAGCTGGTCGGCCAGATCCTCGATGCCGTGGTCGGCGCCATTCCCGACACCCCGGTGACGCTGAAATTCCGTACCGGCTGGAATCTCGCCAACCGCAACGCGCCGACCATCGCCCGTATTGCCGAAGCGGCCGGCGTGCGCGCCGTTGCCATCCACGGCCGGACGCGCTGCCAGCAGTACACCGGCGAAGCCGAGTACGACACCATCGCCATGGTCAAGACGCTGATCAACATCCCGGTCATCGCCAACGGCGACATCACCAGCCCGGAAAAGGCCAGGCACGTACTCGACGTCACCGGTGCCGACGGCGTCATGATCGGTCGCGCCGCCCAGGGCCGCCCCTGGCTGTTCCGCGAGATCGAGCACTACCTGAAAACCGGCGAGCACCTGCCGCCGGCCAAGGTCACCGAGATTCACGAAATCCTCAAGGCCCACCTGGTCGACCTGTACGACTTCTACGGCCCGGAAACCGGCTTCAAGGTCGCCCGCAAGCACATCTCCTGGTACACCAAGGGGCTGGTTGGCTCAGCGGCCTTCCGCAAGGAAATGAACACTTTGCCGAGCATCGAACAACAGATGCAGGCAGTGAACGACTTCTTCCACCAACAGGCAGAAGCGCACGAACATCTTAAATATATTTCAGAGGAGGCGTTGGCAGCATGAGCCAACATGATTTGGGGCGGTGCGTGATCAACGCACTGGAGCAGTACTTCCGCGACCTGGATGGGGAAAAACCGGGCGCGATCTATGACATGGTCCTGCGCAGCGTCGAAAAGCCGATGCTCGAGGTCGTTCTGGCCAAGGCCGGCAGCAATCAGACGCTGGCGGCGGAGATGCTCGGCATCAACCGCAACACCCTGCGCAAGAAACTCACCGAACACCAGTTGCTCTAAGGATCAAGCTTCCAGGATCGAGGATCCAGCCATTAGCTGTTAGTAGGCCCCCTAACTCCTGGGCAACTCGATCCTGAATCCTAATCGCTCGATCCTGCATCCTGACCACTCGTTCCTAATTCCTAATCACTCGATCCTAATATGACCATCAAACAAGCGCTGATTTCCGTCTCCGACAAGACGGGTGTTCTCGAATTCGCCCAGGGCCTTGCCGCCCAAGGCGTCAAGCTGCTGTCCACCGGCGGCACCGCGAAAATGCTGCGCGATGCCGGCTTGACCGTGACCGAAATAGGCGACTACACCGGTTTCCCGGAAATGCTCGACGGCCGCGTCAAGACCCTGCACCCGAAGGTGCATGGCGGCATCCTGGCCCGACGCGACCTGCCGGAACACCTGGCGACCATCGAACAGCACGGCATTCCGATGATCGACCTGGTCTGTGTCAATCTCTACCCGTTTGCGGCGACCATCGCCAAGGCCGGCGTGACGCTGGAAGACGCGATCGAGAACATCGACATCGGCGGCCCGGCCATGGTCCGTTCTTCGGCCAAGAACTACAACGGCGTGGCCATCGTCACCGATCCGGAAGACTACGCCCCGCTGCTCGCCGAGATGAAAGCCAACGGCGGCGCCCTGCAACTGGCGACGCGTTTCGGTCTGGCCAAGAAGGCCTTCACCCACACCGCCCGCTACGACAGCATGATCGCCAACTGGCTGACCGGCCTAGCCGAAGGCGCCGAAGCCAAGCCGGCCGAAGCCGCGCCGGTCCCGGCCATCTTCCCGGCCAAGCTGCAACTCGCCTTCGACCGCACGGAAATCCTGCGTTACGGCGAAAACTCGCACCAGTCGGCCGCCTTCTACCGCGAAACCAACCCGGTTGCCGGCAGCATCGCCGCCTACACCCAACTGCAGGGCAAGGAACTGTCCTACAACAACATCGCCGACTCCGATGCCGCCTGGGAATGCGTCAAGTCCTTCGACGCCCCGGCCTGCGTCATCGTCAAGCATGCCAACCCGTGTGGCGTCGCCATCGACGGCACGCTGCTCGGCGCCTACGAAAAGTCGTTCAAGACCGATTCGACCTCGGCCTTCGGCGGCATCATCGCCTTCAACGGCGAAGTCGGCATCGACGTCGTCAACGCCATGAATGAACGCAAGCACTTCGTCGAAGTGCTGATCGCCCCGGCCTTCACCGCCGAAGCCAAGGCTGCGCTGGCCGCCAAGGCCAACCTGCGCGTGCTGGTCGTGCCGATCTCGCGCCAACTCAACGCCCTTGAATACAAGCGCGTCGGCGGCGGCCTGCTGGTCCAGACGCCGGACAATTTCACGGCCCAGGCCTCCGGCCTGAAGATCGTCACCAAGGTGCAGCCGACCGCGCAGCAAATCGAAGACCTGCTCTTCGCCGAACGCGTCGCCAAGTTCGTCAAGTCCAACGCCATCGTCTTCTGCGGCAATGGCATGACGCTGGGCGTTGGCGCCGGCCAGATGAGCCGCGTCGATTCGACCAAGATTGCCAGCATCAAGGCGCAGCATGCCGGTCTCGACCTGGCCGGCTCGGTCGTCGCGTCCGACGCCTTCTTCCCGTTCCGTGACGGCGTCGACGTGCTGGCCGAAGCCGGTGCCAAGGCCGTCATCCAGCCGGGCGGCTCGATGCGCGACGAGGAAGTCATTGCAGCCGCCGACGAACACGGCATTGCGATGGTTTTCACCGGCGCCCGCCACTTCCGCCACTGATTTCGCGCCCGGCCACGCCGTGACTTTGTCGACTTCGCCTCGCCGTGCAACAGCACTGTCTTCGGCTCGTCTTCGCGTCACGGCCTTGCCGGCCACGAAATCGCCTCGGATATAACGACAAGGAAACACCCCATGAATCTACTAGTCATCGGTTCCGGCGGCCGCGAGCACGCCATGGCCTGGCGCCTCGCCAGGACGCCCGGCATGCAGAAGGTCTTCGTCGCACCGGGCAATGCCGGCACGGCGCGCGAGCATGAGCTGCAAAACATCAACATCACCGATCCGGTGGCGCTGGCGGATTTTGCCGAGCAGAACAAGATCCACCTCACCGTGGTCGGCCCGGAAGCGCCGCTCGCTGCCGGCGTGGTCAATGTTTTCCGCGCCCGTGGCCTGAAGATCTTCGGCCCGACCAAGGAAGCGGCCCAGCTCGAATCCTCGAAGGATTTCGCCAAGCGCTTCATGGCCCGCCACAACATTCCGACCGCGGAATTTGCCACATTTACCGAGTCGACCGCTGCGCACGCCTACATCGACGCCAAGGGCGCACCGATCGTCATCAAGGCCGACGGCCTGGCTGCCGGCAAGGGCGTCGTCGTTGCGATGAGCCTGGAAGAAGCGCATGCCGCGATCGACGACATGCTGTCCGGCAACAAGCTGGGCGAGGCCGGTGCCCGCGTCGTCATCGAGGAATTCCTCGACGGCGAGGAAGCCAGCTTCATCGTCATGGTCGATGGCAAGAACGTGCTCGCCCTGGCTTCCAGCCAGGATCACAAGCGCATCGGCGACGGCGACACCGGCCCCAACACCGGCGGCATGGGCGCTTACTCCCCGGCCCCGTGCGTGACGCCGGAAGTGCACGCCAAGGCCATGCGCGAGATCATCCTGCCGACCGTACGCGGCATGGCGGCCGACGGCATTCCGTTCACCGGCTTCCTCTACGCCGGCCTGATGATCAACAAGGACGGCTCGGTCAAGACCCTGGAATTCAACTGCCGCATGGGCGACCCGGAAACCCAGCCGATCCTGATGCGCCTGAAGTCCGACTTCGTCGATCTGCTCGAACACGCCATCGACGGCAAGCTCGACCAGGTCGAAGCGGAATGGGATCGCCGCGTCGCGCTCGGCGTTGTGCTCGCTGCCGCCAACTATCCGGACACCCCGCGCAAGGGCGACCAGATCACCGGCTTGCCGAACGGCAACAGCTTCGGCGAGGATGCCCACGTCTTCCACGCCGGCACCACCGAGGCCGATGGCCAGGTCGTGACCAGCGGTGGCCGCGTGCTCTGCGTCACGGCGCTGGGCGAGAACGTCAAGCTGGCCCAGAAGCTGGCTTACGAATCGGCGGTGCAGATCCATTTCGACGGCATGCAGTTCCGCAAGGACATTGGCTACCGCGCCATTTCCCGCTAAGTTGCCGGCGTAATGACCTTGCACTTGGGCAGCAGTCTCAAGACACGGATTGCTGTCGTTGCCGGCCTGCTGTTTCTGGCCGGCATCACGCTGATATCGCTGTTTGCCACCAAGATCCTGCATGACGACATGCAGGATCTTGTCTCGCAGCAGCAACTGACCGCCGCCAACTACATTGCCCGCGACATCGACGGCAAGATTACATTGCGTCGCGAAAGCCTGAAGCGTGTGGCGCTCAACATGCCACCCGAGCTGTTTACTGATCCGGCAGCGCTGCAAACCTGGCTGGAGGACCGCAAGGCCATCCACACCCTGTTCCCGACCGGGCTGATCGTCATTCCACCCGATGGCGGCCCGCCGCTGGCCGATACGCCGCGCCTGAAAACCCGCCCCAAATCCTTTACTGACCGCGACTGGTTCATCGACGTCATCGCCAGCCGCGAAGCGGTCATCAGCAAGCCCCTGATCGCCCGTGCCACGAAAGAACCGGCACTGGTTGTCGCGGTCCCCATCTTCGACCCGCAGAACAACCTGCTCGGCATCCTGGCCGGCGTGACACCGCTGGCCACGCCCGGCTTTCTCGACCTGATCCAGGGCGTCAGGCCGGGCACCCAGGGCAGTTACCAATTGATCTCGCCACGCCACCGGATTTTTGCGCTGACCTCGGACAAGAACACAACGGTAGTACCCTTGCCTGACGCCGGCGAAGACCCGGTGATCGAGCAGGCCATCGATGGCAGGCGCGGCATCCGCATCATTGCCAATGCAGCCGGCGAGGAAGAACTCGTCACCATTGTCGAGGTGCCCCAGCCGCGCTGGCTGCTGATCGCCCGCCAGCCGGGCAACGAGGCCTTCGCAGCCGTTGCCAACACCCTGCGCAATCTGCTGCTGATCACCGCCCTGCTCGCACTGCCGATTGTGATCATGCTGCTCGCCGCACTGAGCCGCCTGTTGCAGCCGCTCGCCACGCTGGCCGGCGAACTGCGCGACATGGCGGAAGGCACCCGCGCGATGCACCCGGTCGAAACCCGCTCCGCCGACGAAGTGGCCGACGTCGCCAACAGCTTCAATCGCCTGCAGGGCAAACTGCAGGAGCAGGAATACCGCCTCGCCGAAATGGCGCATCACGACATCCTGACCGGCTTGCCCAACCGGCTGCTGCTCACCGACCGCCTTGAAAACGGCATCAAGCAGATGCCGCGTGCCCAGCACAGCCTGGCCGTACTTTTCCTCGATCTCGATGACTTCAAGAAGGTCAACGACAATCATGGGCATCAGATCGGCGACTTGCTGCTGATCGAGATCGCCCGCCGCCTGCGGCTCTGCGTACGCGCCGCGGATACGGTCGGCCGCCTGGGCGGCGACGAATTCCTGATCCTGCTCAGCCCGGCCGACAATCCACTCGAAGCGGCAGAAAGAGTCGCCGAGCAATGCCTGCTCGCCTTGTCCAGGCCAGTCGTGATCGGCGACCTGGCACTGTCCGTCGGCACATCGATCGGCATTGTCATCTGCGAAATCCAGCAGGCCGAATCAGTGACCGCCAGCCAGTTGATGAGCCAGGCCGACGTGGCGATGTATCGCGCCAAAGCGGCCGGACGCAATCGCTACGCAGTTTATAGCGCCTCCTCCCACCTTACCGGCAGCAAACATGTCTGAACAAAGCGTCCCCACCACCCGCCTCAAGGATTTCTTCACCGGCCTGCAGGCCCGCATCGTTGCTGAACTGGAAGCCTTCGATGGCCAAGCCTTCCGCACCGACAGCTGGGTTCGCCCGGAAGGCGGCGGCGGCACCTCGCGCCTGATCGAGGAAGGCAATTTCTTCGAGCGCGGCGGTGTCAATTTTTCGCACGTCACCGGCAGCTCTCTGCCTGCCTCGGCAACCGCCGTCCGGCCGCAACTGGCCGGCCGTTCCTGGGAAGCGATGGGCGTCTCGCTGGTCCTGCATCCGCGCAATCCCTACTGCCCGACGGCGCACATGAACGTGCGCTGCTTCGTCGCACGCAAGGAAGGCGAAGCCGATGTCTGGTGGTTCGGCGGCGGCATGGACATGACGCCCTATTACGGTCAACGCGAAGATGTGGTCCATTTTCACCAGACCTGCAAGGATGCGCTGGCGCCCTTCGGCGACGCGGTCTATCCGAAGTACAAGGCCTGGTGCGACGAGTATTTCTTCCTCAAACACCGCAACGAGCCGCGCGGCGTCGGCGGCGTTTTCTTCGACGACCTCAACGAAGGCGATTTCGAGCGCTGTTTCAGCCTGACCCAGGCGGTCGGCAACGCCTTCACGCAGGCTTACCTGCCGGTACTGGCCAAGCGGCGCGACGTGCCTTACGGCGAGCGCGAACGTGACTTCCAGGCTTACCGGCGCGGCCGTTATGTCGAGTTCAACCTGGTTTGGGACCGCGGCACGCTGTTCGGCCTGCAGTCGGGCGGGCGCACCGAATCCATCCTGATGTCGCTGCCGCCCATCGTCAAATGGCGCTACGACTGGCAGCCGGAAGCCGGCACGCCGGAAGCCGAGTTGTATGAGGTCTTCCTCAAACCTCAGGACTGGGTAGCTATTTAGGATCCAGGATTCAGGATCGAGCTGTTAGCAAAAGCAGACCCGCCCTCGATCCTCGATCCTCGATCCTCGATCCTCGATCCTCGATCCTACTTCAGCTTGCCCCGCACAACCCGGACCTGTTCCGGGTTTTTCACGTCCAGCTTGCCACCGCTGCCGGCCAGGTTGCCGCAGGCGCAGGCAGACTTGATGTGCGGCACCGAATTGACGATGACCTGGCACTCGGTGCATTCGTAGTAGAGATCGCCGCCGCTCGGCAGATTGGCGGCATCGGGCGCCGGATCGAGCGGGTAAAAGTTGTAAATCTTGCGCATGTCGATATTCAGCATTTTCCCCTCGCTCCTGTTTTATTTCAGGCTAATGCACTTCTGATCCGGCACTCGCCCGGTAATGCTGGTTGGCTTCTTCGCTGCGCTCCAGCAGATCGAACAGGCGGGCCAGTTCCAGATGCGCCTCCTGCGACTCCGCCACCGCCAGTGATGCTTCGAGATAACTCTGCGCCTTGCCCCACAGGCGCTGGCGCAAACACATCCGGCCCAGCGCCAGGAGCAGCACGGCATCATCCGGATGCTGGCGCAGCCAGGCTTCGGCACGGGCAATGCGCGCCGTCTGCTCGCCACCGGCCAGGCGACCGTAGATGACCAGCAATTCAGGCTGCCAGGCGGACTCGGGAGCCGCATCGACAAGCACCGACTCGATCTGCTTCTGCGCTTCGGCATCAGCGCCCTGCGCGGTCAACGCCCGCGCCGCAGCCAAAATAATGCGCCAGTCGCGCTCGTCAGCAGCAATGCCGCGCAGGTATGCGCTCAACTCGCCGAGATCAGCGGCATGCCGGGCAATATTGGCGAGATGCGCCTGCACCTTGATTTCGCTGACCACTTCGAGCGGCAAGGCATCGCGTTTGGCAAGTTGGCGCACCAGCTTGAGCACGCCATCCCAGTCTCCCGCCCCCTGGCGCGCCCGCAGCTCCAGACGCAGGGCGGCAATATGGCGGCCATGCGTCGCCTGCAGGCGTTCGAGCGCGACCAGCGCCTCATCGAAGCGGCGCGCCTCGTTCATCATTTCGGCTTCGAGCATCAGCGTCGCCGCTTCGGTGCGCGGATCGTCAAGCTTGGCGCGCTGCATCCAGCCTCGCTGCTTGCCGCCTTCGCGCATGCGCTGTGCGGCACGTGCCGCGATCAGGGCCGACAGGCCAGGCGCCGTACCAGCCGCATGCGCTTCGCTCGCCTTTTTCAGGGCCTGGCCGAAACGGCCTTCAAAGAGCAGGCGGACGGCATCCTGGAAAACCAGACTGGCGCGCTCCTTCTGGCGGCGCTCACGATATTCGCGGGCCCGCTGCGGCATGCCGGCAGTCAGGAAGAAAGTGCGCAGGGCGGCATAGACACCGACAAAACCCAGCACCAGCAGCAGGATGAACAGGTTGAGCGAGATTTCGATGCGCCAGGGCGGCAGCACCAGCAGCAGGTAGCCGTCGTTCATGCGCGCGCCGAGCGCCAAGGCCACGGCGGCGGCAAACAGCGCCAGGATCCAGAACAGGCTCTTCACCGCTTTTCCTTGCCGGTACGCAGGGCACGCACGGCCGACAGGCTGGCACCGAGGTCGGGCAGTGCGGCATTCAGCTCGCTGCCGGCCATCTGGCGCAGACTGGCTTGGGTTGCCTGTACGGCCTTGTCGGCGGCATCGAAATGGCGGGTCAGCCAGGACTGGGCGACCGCCAGTTCGGCGCGGAAGGTGGAGGAATCACGCGAGAGCAATGCCAGACGGGCATTGAGCAGGCGCAGCTTGAGATTTTCGCGCAGGAAGAAGTCCTGGCCGGGTGCCAGCAGGACCGGCTCGCTGCGGTCGAAGCGCTGGATACGCACCAGGCCCTTGAACTCTTCGCCGGCGGCAGCACCCAGGCGTTGCCACCAGGTCAGCGGCGCGGCCGGGGCGGCATTTTCGGCTTTGACGACGGGTCGACCGTCAGCCACCAGTGGCAACTTGTCGGCATTGAGCAGGACCTGCTCGAGACGCAGGCTGATGCCCGGCACATCGACCATGACCAGGCCGTTCAATTGCGCCAGATCCTTGGCCAGCGCCTTGCGCAGCGGCAGGTAACGGGCCGGATCGAGACGCGCCAGACGCAGGTCGGCGGTCTGCAAGGCGAGCACCGCGACCGGCACATTACCGGCCAGTTGCAGCTGCTGGCTGGCCAGCGTGATGGCCTGCTCGACTTCGAGCAGGGTCGCATCCTCGCGGTTATGTGCGATTTCCTGGTAAAGCCCCTGCAAGGCAGCGCCCTGGCCCTGGAATTCGGTCAGCCGCGCTTCGAGCGCGCCCATCCGGACTTGCAGCGCCTCGAACTGCTCGTGCACTTCCTTTTGCGCGCCACGCGCTTCCAGGCTGGCGGCAGTCACATCGGCCAGCCGCGCACGGCTTTCAAACCATTGCCAGCCGGCCAGCAGCAGCGCGATGACGGCAATTGCCAGGGCGATCGCGGAGCGGGCCGAACGCGCGGCAACGGGAGCGGGAGCAGAAACAGGCATCGCGGCGGGAGGGGGAGTTTGATCGTTTTCGGACATCATGCCAGCCAATTATAAGCAACTAAGCCGGCGATGATGCCGGCGTCCGCTGCTGCGGTGAGGATAATTTTGTCGAGGCCGAGGGCGCGCGCACTTTCGGCAATACGGGCATGCGGCACGAAAAGCGGCGTGGCGCGCAGGCAGGCCATGCCTGCGCCGTCGAGCAATTCGCACAGATGGCGCAGGCCTTCGCTGCTCGACACGGTGAGCGCGTCAAGCCGCCCGGCGCGCCAGGCGGCGAGCAATTCGTCGGCGCCGGCCGTCGGGCCGGAGCGTTGATAACAGGTGATGCAATCGACCGTCGCGCCACGCTGGCGCAGCGTGGCGGCGAGCAATTCGCGACCGCCGTCACCGCGGAAAATGGCCACTCGCCGACCGTCGACCGCTGCAGCGGCGAGTTCCGGCAACTCAAGCAGGGCTTCCGAATCGAAACGCTCGGCCGGCACCAGGCAGTTGGCAATGCCATGCGCCGCCAAGGCCTTGACCGTGCCCGGCCCGACCGCGGCCGGACGCAAGCCGGCCGGCCACGCCCCGCGGGCCAAAATGGCCGGTACGGCATGGTCGACCGCATTCGGGCTGATGAAAACGGCGAGGCTGTATTGCGGCAAATCGGCAATGGCCGCGGCGAGCGGCGCCGGATCGGCGGCCGGCGCAATTTCGAGCAGGGGGAAGATCAGCGGATTACCGCCGGCGGCGGCAATCGCCTCGGCCAGCGGCGCTGCCTGCGCCCTGGGCCGGGTAACAACGATGGTTCGGCCGCCAAGCGGGCCGGCGGAACTCATTTGCAGTGGGCGAGCTTTTCCAGGATGGCGTCGGCGCCCTGGGCACGCAGGGTGGCGGCCAGTTGCAGGCCGAGCGCCTCGTCGTCGGCCGGATTGCCACGCAACTCGGCACTGACCATTTCCTTGCCATCGGCAGTGGCGACGAAACCGCGCAGCCACAGTTGGCCGTTGTCGATGATCGCGTAGCCGCCCAGCGGCACCTGGCAGGAACCGCCGAGGGCGCGCGAGAAGGCGCGTTCGGCCTTGACGCAGTGGGCGGTTTCCGGATCGTTGAGCGGTGCGACGACATCGAGCATGTTGGCGGCGCCGTCGAGCAGTTCGACGCCGAGCGCGCCCTGGCCGGGAGCCGGCAGCGACTGTTCAGCGGTCAACACCGTTTTGATGCGGTTTTCCAGGCCGAGGCGGATCAGGCCGGCGGCAGCCAGGATGATCGCGTCGTACTCGCCGGCATCGAGCTTTTTCAGGCGGGTATCGAGATTGCCGCGCAAGCTCTTGATCACCAGCTGCGGGTACTTCGAACGCAGGATGGCTTCGCGGCGCAGGCTGGAGGTACCGACCACGGCGCCGGCCGGCAGCTCGTCCAACCCGGAATACTTGTTCGAAACGAAGGCGTCACGCGGATTCTCGCGCGCCGAAATGGCGGCCAGCACGAAACCTTCCGGCATCACCATGGGCACGTCCTTCATCGAATGCACGGCGAGGTGGGCCTTGCCCTCCTGCATCGCGACTTCGAGTTCCTTGATAAACAGACCCTTGCCGCCGATTTCGGCGAGCGGCCGGTCAAGAATCTGGTCACCCTGGGTCGTCATGCCTAGAATGACGACCTCAGCCCCCGGATTCAGACTGGCCAGACGGCCCTGGACATGAACAGCCTGCCACATGGCAAGGCGCGATTCGCGGGAAGCGATGACTATCTTAGAAGGAGCGGACATGAAACGGCACGCAGCAAGGGTTGGGAAGAGGGCAATCTTAGCATGAGCGACAGCCCGACTTCCCCGGCACAGAGCAAAGCAGACCATCAACGCCCGGAACACCCCGACTTCTGGTGCAAGCGCTTCGGTGAAGGCGTCACGCCCTGGGATGCCGGCAAGGTGCCGAACGCCCTCGCCGCTTTCGTCGGCCAGCGGTCGACGCCGCTCAACACACTGATTCCCGGCTGCGGCAGCGCCTGGGAAGCGGTGCATCTGGCCGACGCCGGCTGGCCGGTGACGGCGCTCGACTTCTCGCCGGTCGCCGTCGCCACGGCGCGCGAAGTTTTGGGCGACACAGCGGTCGACCTCGTCTGCGCCGACTTTTTCACCTTTTCCGGCAGTCGACCGTTCGAGCTGATCTACGAACGCGCCTTCCTCTGCGCCCTGCCGCGCAAACTGTGGGCCGACTGGGGCCGGCGCGTCGCCGAACTGCTGCCGAGCGGCGCCCTGCTCGCCGGTTTCTTCTTCATCTGCGAACAACCGAAAGGCCCGCCCTTCGGCATCCTGCCGGACGAACTCGACGCCCTGCTGACGCCCAATTTCGTGCGGATCGAAGATGCAGCGGTCGACGACTCGATTGCAGTCTTTTCCGGACGCGAACGCTGGCAGGTCTGGCAGCGGCGCTGAGGCCGGCTTTCAGTCCCGACCGGCGCGGGCAGCGCGCTTCTGGCGCCAGCGCAGCAAACCGCTGACAAAGAGCAGCAAAGGCAGCAACCCGGCCACAGCAACTGCAATCCGGCCGGGCAGGCCGAAGGCCTCGCCGTTGTGCAGAGGATGCTGCCAGGCCATGAAACGGTCGGCCGGCGAATCGGCCGCAATATCGCGCACCGCCAGCGGACTGGCCGCCGCCCCGACCCAGACCGTGCTTTGCGGAAAGCGCCGGCTTGGCTCGCCCGGCCGCTCGAGCCTGATCCGCGTCACCCCGCCGTGCCGTGCCGGCGTCTCCAGCCAGCGCGGCCGGCCATCGGGAAAGCGGCTGCGGGCGACGGCCAGCGCGGCGTCGAGCGACAAAGGCGCAGGCCCGGCCGGCAAGGCGCCCGGCGCCTTGGTCAATGGCCCGAGCAATTCGACCGCCGGCTGCACGGTATCCGGCACTTCGAGCACGATCCCGGTCACCACCAGCACGAGCAGCAAGGGCAGACCGTACACGCCGCTCAGCACATGCAGGTCGTAGGTCGTCCGTACGCTGCCCGGACGCAGCTGCGGGCGCATGCGTTCGCGCCAGCGCCCCGGCGCCGGCCACCACAGCCACAGGCCGATGCCCAGCACCACGAGCAGCGCGGCGCCACACCAGGCCAGCACGACCCGCCCGGTCACACCGGCGAGCAGCGTGTAATGCAGGTCGAACAGCCAGGTCGTCGCGAAATCGCCCCAGTAGCGGTCCTGGACCACAGCCAGCGTCGTCGGGTCAAGCGCCACCAGGCGCGGCGCGAAGACGCGGCCGGCGCGTTCCGGCGGCCGGTAGTAGCGGGCGACGATGGGCCGCCCGGCGGCGAGCGGCACCTCGATGCGCCACGGCCCGGCATAGTCCGGGTAGTTGGCCCGCAAGGCATCGGCCACCGGCTGCCAGCGATAGTCGGCCGTCACTGCCGCCATCGGGTGCGGCAACGGATTGAGCAGGAGATCGATCTCCTGGTAGAAGCACAAGATGCTGCCGGTCAGCCCGAGCAGCGCGAAAGCCAGCCCGGCCGACAGGCCGAGCCAGCGATGCAGCGCCAGCCAGAAGCGGCGCCGACGCTGCCGCGTCATGCCCCGGCCTCAGTAGGCAAGATTGAGGGCGGCAAAGAAGCTGCGCCCTTCGCCCGGCGAATGGAAGGTGTTGCCGGCGGAATACCAGACGTAGTCATACTGCTCGTCGGTCGCGTTGCGCACCTGGAAGTCGAGGCTGGTCGTGCGATTGAGCTGGTAATTGGCCGACAGGTTGAGCAGCGTGTAGGCACCGAATTTTTCGGTCACGTTGGTCCGCTCAAGATAGTAAGCCCCTTGCGCGTTGACCGTCGCCGAGACACGCAGGGCCGGCAGCAGGCGATGCTCGACGCCGGCCGACACGATGTAGTGCGGCACATGGTCGATCTGGCGCCCCTGCGCGGCCGGCTCGGTGGCACCGGCCTGCAGGATCTTCGAATCCTGGTGCGAATAGAAGGCCCAGATACGCGTGTTCTCGCCGGCCCGCACCGACAGTTCGAGATCGATACCCTGGCGACGCGTCTTGCCGATCGCCTCGACATCGTTCGAGGCGCCCATCAGCATGCGGCGCATTTCGTTCGAGGCAACCTGCTCCCACAACGCCAGCCGCCCTTCAACACCGGCCAGCGGCTTGAACTTCAAACCGGCCTCCCAGCCGTCGTTGAGCGACGGCTCCTGGGCGGCCAGCGCGCTCAGGTGATAGCTGCCGGTGCCGACGCCCACCTGGAAGCTGCGCCCGACATTGCCGTACACGCTGTAGCCCGGCGCGAAGGTATAGAGCGCACTCAGCTTGGGCTGGCCGATCACGCCATAGTCGTTCATGTCGTAACGCACACCGGTCAGCTGGTTGAGGTAGGAACCGTTCAGGGTATCGACCCGGTAGGCAGGCACGATCTTGAGATTCTCGGTCGGCCGGATCACCGCCTGCACGAAGGCGCCGGCGATGTTGAAGTCGAACTGCTGGTCGCGCGTCTGGGCGAGGCGAACGCGCTGGCTGATGGTGTAGCGCTGGCTCCTGTTGTCCTGCCACTCGGCATCGACGCCGCTCTCGATGGCCAGGTCGTACAAGCCGCTGACCACCGGTCGCCAGGTCAGCGTGCCGATCACGCCCTTGTGGGTTTCCTGGATGGCGCGTTCCTGCGGCGTCGTGCCCTGGCCGTAATCGAGCCAGCGGCGGTCGTCGATGTGGTTCAGATAGGCCTTGGCACTGGCGTACAGCCGGTCCGAAAACTGGTGGTCGGCATGCAGGCTGACCTGCTGCATCTTGCGTTCGCCGCCGTCGGTTTCATTGATCGCCGGCGACTGACGCTGGTCGGCGCGCAGCTGGGCCGGGCTCAGGTAACCGGCCTCCTGCGCCACCTGCTGGTAGGCGCGCACGATCAGGCCGAAATTGCTGCGCCCCTCGTTCGGACTGAAGAACCACTTGCCGGCACCGGAAAACTTCTCCGAGAAGGCATGGTCACGCCAGCCGTCACCCGCCTGGTAGGCAAGGAAATAGTTCTGGGCCAGGCCGTTTTCCTCGATGCCCTTGCTCAGTTGCAGGTCGCGCGTCGCAAAACTGCCCAGGCCGATGCGGGCACGGGTGTAGTTGCCGCCGATCCGCGTCGTCAGGTTGGCGTTGCCGGCGATGTTGTGCAGGCCATAGCGCGGATCGTTGGTGCCCTTGACCAGTTCGATGGACTCGATATCGAGTGGTGCCAGCATGTCGAGATAAGGCATGTTGCCGTCGTTGCTGTTGCTCGGAATGCCGTCGATCAGCAGCTTGACCGCATTGACCTCGCCCTCGCCGTTGAAGGCGCGGAAGGACAGCTTGCCCGAGGTCGTGCCCATACCAAACTCGGTCATCATCACGCCCGGCATCAGGTTGAACAACTGCCACGGCGCCTTGATGTTCTGATTCTCGATCTGGTCGCTGCCGAGCAGATTGACCGAACTCAGCACGCTGCGCGCCGGCAAGCCGCCCGCCGCGCTCTGGACGCGAACCTCACCCAGCGTCACGGCGGAATCCTCGCCACTTTCAACCGCCTGGGCCAGCGACCCCAAGGCCAGCAACACCATGCAAACAGAAGATTTGATCCTGAACACCGCCGCCCCCAAAAACCAGCATTAGAAAACACTAACATGCTGATTTAATTAGAATAAAAGAAGGCGCGATTCTATAGAGCCTGACACGACAGACCCTGCGACATATCGCCGCAGCCGCAACGGTTGACGGCGGGATTCAGGACATTTTCGGGAGCTAGTAGAGCAGCAAGGGGGGACATACTGCTTCTTCAGCATGGCTGATGCGCTGGAACAGGAATGAAATCAATAAACCACGGTCGACTTTCGTGCTCTCAGCACCGCAGAAGCAGCCATTCAGAGAACGGCTTCGCCCAGTCACCTGTCGTTCTTATTTCCATCCTGGCGCAGATCGGCCCATTTCAGCAGCGCGTCAAGTGCAGGGCATAGTGCCTGGCCCCATTCGGTCAGGCCGTATTCGACTTTTGGTGGCACCTGATGGTGGACGATCCGCCGAACAACCCCGTCCACTTCCATTTGCCGAAGTTGCTGGATCAGCATCTTCTGCGTGATGGCAGGGATCGCCCTTTCCAGTTCGGAGAATCGCAGCAAATTGCCGCCGAACAGATGAAACAGGATAACCAGCTTCCACTTTCCTTCAAGAATCTTGAGAGCCTGTTCGACGCCATCGGCGGCTGAGGTGGGCGTCCATTCTTTTGCCATACCGTTTAGTGTGTACCTTACTTTTTCGTGCGTTCTTGTTGTTTTGGGAGTTTGCCCACATCCTTCTTTCTAAGCAATCCGGATCGTACCGGGTGATTCGATCTTTCACGAAGGAGCCAAGCACATGCCTATCAAACTACCCCCGCCCATTGACCGCTATTTCACTGCAGGCAGCGATGACGAAGAGTTTATTGCCCGGTGCTTCACTGAGCATGCCGTCGTAAAGGATGAAGGCCGAACCCACAACGGTCTGGCCGCCATCAAGCAATGGAAAGCGGCCTCGTCAAAGAAGTACGCCTACACGAGCGAGCCCTTTGCATGCGAAGACAGTGGCAGCAAGACCATCGTCACCTGTCGGGTTACTGGCAACTTCCCCGGCAGTCCTGTCAACCTTCGATTTTTCTTCGGACTCGAAAGCCATAAAATCGCGTCCCTGGAAATCACGCTATGAGCTTTGACCTTGAACTTGCCGGCAGCAGAGCACTCGTTACCGGCGGCACAAAAGGTGTTGGCGCGTCAGTCGTCGAGTCCTTGCGCAATGCCGGCGTGACGGTCGTCGCCACGGCGCGTTCGGTTCCTGACAGCTCGCCAGAGGGCGTCATCTATCTCGCCGCAGACCTGATGACGGCAGAGGGATGCCAGGTCGTGGCGGACACTGTTCTCGACCGTCTCGGCGGCATTGATGTCATTGTCAACGTTCTCGGCGGCTCAAGCGCACCTGGCGGCGGTTTCCTGGCCCTGAACGACAGTGAATGGGATGCCGCGATCAACCAGAATCTGATGCCTGCCGTGCGTCTCGACCGGGCGCTGCTTCCCTCGATGATCGCGCAGGGATCGGGGGTCATCATTCACGTCACGTCGATACAGCGCGAACTGCCACTGGCGGAATCGACTACCGCCTATGCGGCGGCGAAAGCGGCGTTATCAACCTACAGCAAGAGCCTGTCGAAGGAAGTTACGCCGAAAGGCATCCGCGTCGTTCGCGTCTCACCGGGGTGGATTGAGACAGAGGCGGCCGTTCAGCTCGCCCGGCGGCTCGCGGATCAGGCAGGGACCGACTATGAAGGTGGCAAGAAGATCATCATGGATTCGCTGGGTGGCATACCGCTCGGCCGCCCAGCCCGGCCTCAAGAGGTCGCCGACCTGATCACTTTTCTGGTTTCCCCGCGCGCCGCCTCAATCACCGGCACCGAGTACGTTATTGATGGAGGGACGGTGCCGACGGCATGACTCCGAGAGCGCCGCTGATGCCATGATCGAGCAGTGCATGCGTAGCGGCGGCGCGGGGGCTGACAAGAGACGATGAAGCACCACCTCTTGTCGTCTTGGCGTCGGCGACTTGACTCAGCGCCCCGCCCAAGAGTGTGCGCAGCAGCGACAGACCGGATTGGGCGCCAACGAGAAAATCGCCCTTACAATCTGTTGCAACCCCGTTGTCGGCGACTCAACGCCTTGCTGCGTTAATCGGGCACTACCCCATAAGGAAAACAAAATGAAACGTCTGCTTCTGGCGCTTACCCTTGGCGCCGCGGTCTTCAGCGCCCCCGCCACCGCCCAGGTTTCGGTCAGCATTGGCCAGCCCGGCTTCTACGGCCGTATCGATATCGGCGGCTTCCCGGAGCCGGCCCTGCTCTTCCCGCAACCGGTGATGATCCAGCGGGTGCCGGTCGGACGTCCGCCGCTTTACCTGCGCGTACCGCCCGGCCATGCCAAGCATTGGGGCAAATATTGCGGGCGTTACCGGGCCTGTGGCGAGCGCGTCTATTTCGTGCGCGACGACTGGTACAGCAACGAATACGCACCGCGCTACCGCGAACAGCATGGCCATAGCCGCCAGGAGTTTCGCCATGAGCGCCGGGATGATCGCCGCGATTACCGGGAAGACCGACGCGACGATCGCCGTGACTTCCGCGAGGACCGTCGTGACGACCGGCGCGGTGGCGGTGACCACGGCCATGGCAAAGGTCATGGTCGCGACTGAGCCCCCGTCCGCGCTTGCCTGAACAAACGCCCCGCCCCACCGGCCGGGGCGTTTTGCATTGGGGCAGGCAGCGGCGGCTTGACGTATCATCGGGCGTTCTCGTCCCCCGCAGCGTCAAACCATGAAAACCGATACCCCGCAGACCGTCTATCTCAAGGACTACACCCCGCCCGCTTACCTGGTCGACACGGTCGACCTCGATTTCAGCATCGAAACCGGCAGCACCGTCGTCACCGCCACGCTGGCCATGCGCCGCAATCCGGCAGTTGTCGTGCAGCCGTTGGTGCTTGATGGCGAAGAACTGGAAACCATCGCCATCACGGTCGACGGTGCCGAAGTGCCGTTTTCCGCGACAGCCAGCACCTTGACCATTACTGATCTGCCGGCCAGCTTCACGCTGCAGACGGTCGTGCGCATCAAGCCGGACGGCAACACCCGTCTGTCCGGCATGTACCGTTCCAAGGACGGCTATTTCACGCAATGCGAGGCGCAGGGTTTCCGCCGGATCACCTGGTTCCTCGACCGCCCGGACGTGATGTCCACCTACACGGCCACGCTGCACGCCGACAAGGCGACTTACCCGATCCTGCTCGCCAACGGCAACCCGGTGGCCAGCGGCGAGGAAGCCGACGGCCGCCACTGGGCAAAATGGGCCGATCCGTTCAGGAAGCCGGCCTACCTGTTCGCGCTCGTCGCCGGCAAGCTCGACGGCCTGTTCGACACTTTCCAGACGGCTTCCGGTCGCAGCGTGCAGCTCGCCATCTACGTCGAGCCGGGCAAGCTCGACCAGTGCCCGCACGCGATGGAAGCGCTCAAGAAATCGATGCAGTGGGACGAGCAACGCTTCGGCCTCGAATGCGATCTCGACCATTACATGATCGTCGCGGTCGGCGATTTCAACATGGGCGCCATGGAGAACAAGGGCCTCAACATCTTCAACACGAAGTATGTGCTGGCGCGCAGCGATGTTGCCACCGACGTCGACTTCGAGAATATCGACCGCGTCGTCGCGCACGAGTATTTCCACAACTGGACCGGCAACCGCGTCACCTGCCGCGACTGGTTCCAGCTGTCGCTGAAGGAGGGTTTGACGGTTTTCCGCGACCAGGAATTCGGCGCCGACCTGCACAACCGGCAGACCGCCCGCATCCGCGAGGTGCGCGGCCTGCGCGCCGGGCAGTTCCCGGAAGATGCCGGCCCGATGGCGCACCCGATCCGGCCCGAGAGCTTCGTCGAAATCAATAATTTCTACACGGCGACCGTCTATGAAAAAGGCGCCGAAGTCATCCGCATGATCCAGACGCTGATCGGCCGCGACGGCTTCCGCGCCGGCATGGACGAATACTTCCGCCGCCACGACGGCCAGGCCGTGACCTGCGAGGATTTCGTCGCGGCGATGGCCGCCGCCTCCGGCTTCGACTTCACGCAGTTCATGCGCTGGTACCGCCAACCGGGCACGCCGCGCGTCACGGTCGACGGCTTTTTCGATGCCGAAAGCAAGACCTACACGCTGACCTGCACGCAGGCCAACCCGCGCGCCAGCGATGACTCGCCTTATCTGATCCCGATCCGCGTCGCGCTGTTCAGCGAAGATGGCACGCTGCTGCCGGGCAGCGAACGCCTGCTGCAGCTCACCGCGACGACGCAGTCCTTCGTCTTCAACGAGATCACCGCCGAGCCGGTGCCGTCGCTGCTGCGCGACTTCTCGGCGCCGGTCTATCTCGATTTCGACTACACGCCGGAACAGCTGACCGTGCTGCTGGCGCACGAATCCGACCCGTTCAATGCCTGGGAAGCCGGCCAGCGCCTGGCAACGCAGTTGATCCTCGACGCCGCCGCGGCCATCGCCGCCGGTCAGGAGCCGGTCTGGCCGGCCAGTTTCGTCGATGCCGCGCGCAAGCTGCTCCAGACGCAAGCCCAGCGCGGCGCCGCCTTCGTCGCCGAAGCGCTGACCCTGCCCGGCGAAACGACGCTCGCCGAACTGATGACGGTCGTCGATCCGGACGCCCTGCACGCCGCCCGCAACGGCCTGCGCCGGCATCTCGCCGAACAGCTCGAAGGCGAGTTTTCCGGCCTCTACGCCGGGTTGACCGTACAGGAAGCCTACGCACCGAGCAGCGAGCAGGCCGGCCGCCGCGCCCTGCGCAACCTGTGCCTGTCCTACCTGCTCGAACTCGACACCCTGTCCGTCCGCCAGCTCGCCTTGCAGCAGTTCAAGACAGCTGACAACATGACCGACCAGTTCGCCGCGCTCGCCGCGCTGGCCAACGTCAATGCCGCCGACTGCCCGCAGCGCGAACAGGCGCTCGCCGACTTCTACGCCAAGTGGAAGGACGAAGCGCTGGTCGTCGACAAGTGGTTGCAGGCGCAATCGACCAGCCGCCGCCCCGACACGCTGGCCACGGTCAAGGCGCTGACGGCACATCCGGCCTTCGACGCCGGCAATCCGAACAAGATCTACGCGCTGATCCGCGCTTTCGGCGCCAATCTTGTCCGCTTCAACGCCGCCGACGGCAGCGGCTACGCTTTCATCGCCGACCAAGTCATCGCCCTGCACGACCGCAACCCGCAGGTTGCCTCGCGCCTGGCGCGCTGCTTCGACCGCTGGAAGAAGTTCGACGCCGGCCGCCAGGCCCACGCCCGCGCCGCGCTCGAACGCATCCGCGATCACGCCGGCCTGTCGCGCGACGTGCTCGAAGTGGTCACGCGCGCCCTCGGCTGAGCCCGGCATGCAACGCCGCCAATTGCTGCAAGCCGGGCTCGCGCTCGGCGCCCTCGCCGCCACGCCGCTGGTGCGCGCCCGCAGCGGGCGCGTCGTCATCGTCGGCGGCGGCTGGGGCGGCCTCGCCGCGGCCCGGCAATTGCGCCAGCTGGCGCCGGGCCTCGAAGTCGTCATGCTTGAGCGCAACGCCGAGTTCCGCTCGCTACCGCTGTCCAACCGCTGGCTGGTCGGCCTCGCCGGCAATGAGCCGCTGGTCTACGACTACGCGGCCGCCGCCAGCCGCCACGGCTATCGCTTCCTGCAGGCCGAGGTGATCGCCATCGAGCGCGCGCGGCGCCAGGTCGTCACCCGCACCGAGACGCTCGACTACGACTGGCTGGTGCTCGCCGCCGGCATCCGCGAGGATTTCACGAGCTGGTTCGGCGACGATGCTGCCGCCGCCAGCCATACCCGCCAGCATTTCGGTTCGGCCTTCACCGGCGGCGACGAACTGCTGCGCCTCAAGGCGCGCCTGGAAACCTTCACGGGCGGCGACCTGGTGATGACCATCCCGCCCATGCCCTACCGCTGCCCGCCGGCGCCTTACGAACGCGCCGTGATGCTTGCCTGGTGGCTCAAGGAAAAGCGCATCAAGGGCCGCCTGCTGGTGCTCGACCCGAACCAGCCGGCGCTCGCCTTCGACCGCGTCTTCCGCGACAGTTACAGCGAGCAGATCAGCTATTTCCCGCAGGCGCGGATCAATACGCTCGACCCCTACAAAAAACGCCTGACTACCGATTTCGAGACCATCGATTTCGCCGACGCCATCCTCGCGCCGCCGCAACAGACCGCCGACATTGCCTGGCAGGCCGGCCTGGTCGGCCAAGGCAAGGACGGCAAGACGAGCGGCTGGGCGGCGCAGGACCCGGTGCATCTGCATGTCCCCGGCGACGAGCGCGTCTTCCTGGTCGGCGACATGGTGGACAAGGCTTCGCCGCTGTTCGGCTTCTACCCGAAGACCGGCCAGATCGCGGCGCGCCAGGGCGCCATCGCAGCACAGGAGATTGCGACGCGGGCCGCCGGCAAGGTGCCGGGCAAGAGCCTGCCGTCAAGCAGTTGCTATGTCGTGCGCCGGGTCAGCCCGCTCGAGATCAGCCGCATCGATACCGATTTCCGCTTCCGCGCCGACGGCCTGATCCAGCAGACGGTCAAGCAGACTCACTTCCCGCAGGCCGAGGATGAAGACCGGCGCTGGGCGAGCGCGATGTTCGCCGAACTCGGCCTGTAGGGCCGGCTAGTGCCGGGCCCAGGTACGGGTTGAGCCGTCCGGCTTGACGAGCAGGGTTTCGTAGAGATCGCGGCGCACTTCGCGCTCGCCAGTGGTGTTGTCCAGCGTCGTGCACGCCGTTTCGCAGGTCGGATTCGACAGTTCGCGCCCGGGCGCACCGCGCGGCCAGCCCGGCACCGTGATGCCACGCGCCTTGGGCCGCTCGCGCAGCAGTTCCTGGATATCCTCGGCATGCGCGTGGCCTTCGACGAAATAGCCGGCGACCACCGCCGTATGCGTCGATTGCAACGCCGCCGGCACGCGCCAGCGTTTCTTGACCGCAGCCATGTCGGCCGTCTCCTTGTAGCTGACGCGGAAACCGTTATCGGCCAGGTAGGCGCCCCAGTCGATGCAGGCCAGGCAGGGCGAAGGCATGAAAATCTCGATTTCCGGACGGTCGACCGGATCGGCGGCGAGCGCGGGCAAGGCGGCACACAGGCCGAGGGCAAGGCAGAGTCGGAGCAGCATGTTCATCTCAGCACGGCTTGCCGGCAACGCAGCCCTTGAGCAGCCACAGCGAAATGACACCGGCCACTTCGTTCGACATCGTCTTGCGCGCCATCGAGGTCGGATCGCGCCCGGCATTGGTCTTGGCATAGGGGTCGGCGCCGCATTCGAGCAGCAACCGGGCCTGGCGCGCGTTCTGCGTATAGGCCGCCATGTGCAGCGGGGTCAGGCCGTCGAGATCGCGCGAATTGCAATCGGCGCCGGCCGCGATCAGCGCCTTGATGGCACCGAGATCGGGATTGGTCGCTGCCAGGTGCAAGGGCGTCGAACCCACGGCGGTACGCGCGTCGCGGCTGGCCGGCTGGGCCTTGAGCAGGGCGCTGACCGCCTGGCCAGAACCGGCGCGCGCCGCGTCGTGGATCGGCTGGTCGGCCGAACTGGCCTGCAATTCGCCGGCGGCCAGCGGTCCGGAGAAAAGCAGGGAAACAGCGAGACACAGGGACAACAGGGAGTTTGCGCTTTGCATGATGCAGAAGATCCAGCAAGTCATCAGGGGAAGGGCATTATGCGACCGAAGAATCGGGAAAAAATTGTTTTACAACAAGTTATTCCGGAATCGCCGACGGGCCGGCCCGCCCTGTCGCCAAAGTCGGGGCACGGCGCCCCCGGCCAGCGGTCAACTGCCGGAAATCGCCTGTTTTCCGCGGTTCACCGTCAGGCGCCGCCTGCGTTCAGCCCCTGATCCAGGGCCGCAACAACTGGCGCAGGTGGTCTTCGTTGTAGCCATTGACCACCTCGTCGCCGACGACGATCAGCGGCACGCCGTTACCGCCCAGCTTGCGATGCGTGTTGAGCGCTTCCGTGCTTTTTTCGATGTCGTGCTCGGTATAGCGGATGCCGTTGGTGTGGAAGAACTCGCGGCTCGCCTTGCAATAGCCGCACCAGTCGGTGGCATAGAGATGCACCGCGGGTTGGCCGATGGCAACGACCGGCTCCGGCGGTTTGACCCGTGCCTGCCAGAGCGGACGGGTGAACCACAGCAGCGCACCGAAAACCAGCAGCAAGAGCAGCCATTTGCTACCGCCGCCCCGGTTTTCCGGCACCTCGATGCGGCCGTACTGACGGCGCTCAGCCGGAGACAGGTGCGCGTCGACCTTGGCGTAGGCCTTGCCACAAGCCGGACACTGCCAGTCGGGCACCTCGGCATTGGCGGTGCGGGCATGACCGCAATGGGGGCAAATCGGGAGCATGGCAGGCGCTCGCTTTCGTTAAGTGTGATCAGGCGCTCTTGACCAGCGCCTTGGCCGGCGCCCATTGCCGGCGGCTGACCGGCAGCTTCTCCGGCACGCCGCGCAGCAAGGCCCAGCCGTAGGCTTCGGCATCGTCGCCGGCCGCTTTTTCAAAACCGGCCAGCGCCGAACGGGCAACCAGCACGGCGCGGTGCAGGCGGATGAAACGCTCGGCGTATTCGTTTTCGAGATGGGTCAGCGCCTCGTCGAGCAGGTATTCACGCTCGATCGTGCGCGCCGTGACGTATTTCAGATCGGCCTTGAAGTAGAGCACTTCGGCGACCGGCACCAGCAGCAGGCGGCCGCGCTCCTGGCAGGAAAGATGGGTGCGGCCGCTGCCGCGCACGGCCTGGCCGATGCTGCCGAGCAATTCGGGGTTGAGCGGCGGTGCGGCGGCGACCTTGTGCAGCGCGGTAAGCAGGCGTTGCGCGCGCACCGGCTTCAACAGGTAATCGACGGCGTTGAGATCGAAGGCCTGCACCGCGTAGTTGTCGTAGGCGGTGGTGAAGATGATGGCCGGCGGTTTGGCCAGGGCGCCGA
Source organism: Quatrionicoccus australiensis (assembly GCF_020510525.1). NCBI lineage: Bacteria > Pseudomonadati > Pseudomonadota > Betaproteobacteria > Rhodocyclales > Azonexaceae > Quatrionicoccus > Quatrionicoccus australiensis. The sequence continues at coordinate 604,768 of NZ_CP075188.1, read as the reverse complement.
GATGGCCGGCCAGCTCGATGCCATCCATGCCCGGCATGCGGATGTCGGCGAGCACGACGTCGACCGGGTTCTCGCGCAGGAAATCGAGGGCGGCGAGACCGTTGACCGCTTCGCCGACCACCGCGCTCGGCAACTGGACGGCAATGTCGCCGAGCAGCTCGCGCAGGCGGGCGCGGGCCAGCGGCTCGTCATCGACGATGAGGATTTTCAGCGGATTTTCTGACGGCATGGCAGGACGATGCGAACCTCGTAGCGGTGATCGCCGGTTTCGATTTCGAGACGGGCCTCAAGATCGTAATACAAGGCCAGGCGTTCGCGGATATTGGCCAGCGCCATGTGGTTGCCGGCGGCGTGCGCGGTCTGACCGACGGTCGGGTTGGCAATGCTGATGTGCAATTCGTCGCCGCGCTGCGCCAGCCCTATGCGTACCGTGCCGCCTTCCGGTGCCGGCTCGATGCCGTGGTAGACGGCATTTTCCAGCAAGGGCTGCAGCATCAGCGGCGGAATCGGCAAGGCCATGGAAACCGCCCCGATTTGCCAGTCGACCGCCAGGCGCTCGCCCAGGCGCAGATATTCGAGTTCGAGGTATTGCTTGCCGAGGGCGATTTCGTCGGCCAGGCTGACCAGTTCGCCGGGATCGCGCATCGCGGCACGGAACAGGTCGGACAGGGACTCCAGCGCGGCCTCGGCCTGCTGCGGCCGGGCGCGGATCAGCGACAGCACGGCATTCAGCGAGTTGAACAGGAAATGCGGCCGGATGCGCGCATTCAGCGCCGCCAGCCGGGCTTCGCTCTGCGCCGGCGAAAAGGCGCGGGCGCGCAGCTCGAAATAGAGCAGCAACAGCGCCGTGGCGGCCAGCGCGAGCAGGATGGCGCGGCCCGGACTGCCGCCTTCGCTGAGCATCAATGACTGCCAGTAAATGAACAGCCCACCGGTCAACCCGCCGACCAGGGCCAAAACGAGAAACTGCCCGAGCCGTAGCGGCAGGCGCCAGAGCACATCGCGCAGGAAGGCAAGCGAAGCCAGGCCGATCAGCAGCAAGGGCTCGACGACCGCCGTCAGTTCGATGAAACGCCCCGGCCAGCCGGCGATATCGGGCGCCATGACGAGCGCGGCGAGCAGCGCCAGGCCATTGATGCCGAGCAGCACGCGCAACATGACCCCGAAATTGCGCCAGTCGGGCAGGGGGTGAGTCGCGGGAAAGTGCCGTATACTTGTCATTCTCTGTGCAATTTGCGCCTGATTTCCCGATTCTAGACCAAAGACATGACTTCCAACGCCACGCAATACACCTGGGCCGGCCGTTTCTCCGAACCGGTTTCCGATCTCGTCAAACGCTATACCGCTTCCGTCGACTTCGACCAGCGCATGTGGCGTCAGGACATCCGCGGCTCGCTGGCGCACGCCCGCATGCTGGCCAAGCAGGGCATCATCGCCGCCGCCGACCTGGCCGACATCGAGCGCGGCATGGCGATCGTCACCGAGGAAATCGAATCGGGCAAGTTTGAATGGTCGCTCGATCTCGAAGACGTGCATCTGAATATAGAGAAGCGCCTCACCGCCCTCGTCGGCGATGCCGGCAAGCGCCTGCACACCGGCCGTTCGCGCAACGACCAGGTCGCCACCGACATCCGCCTCTACCTGCGTGACTCGATCGACGACATCCTGGTCCTGATCAAGGCCTTCCGCTCGGCCCTGGTCGATCTGGCCGAGAAGGAAGCAGCAACGCCGATGCCTGGCTTCACGCACCTGCAGGTCGCCCAGCCGGTGACCTTCGGCCACCACATGCTGGCCTATTTCGAGATGTTCGGCCGCGATGCCGAGCGCTACGCCGACTGCCGCAAGCGCGTCGCCCGCCTGCCGCTCGGCGCTGCCGCACTGGCCGGCACGACCTACCCGATCGACCGCGAATATGTCGCCGAACAGCTGGGCTTCGAAGGCGTCTGCGAGAACTCGCTGGATGCCGTGTCGGATCGCGATTTCGCCATCGAATTCACCTCGGCCTGCGCCCTGCTGATGATGCACATCAGCCGCCTGTCGGAAGAACTGGTGATGTGGATGAGCCCGCGCGTCGGCTTCATCCAGATCGCCGACCGCTTCTGCACCGGCTCGTCGATCATGCCGCAGAAAAAGAATCCGGACGTGCCGGAACTGGCGCGCGGCAAGACCGGCCGCGTCTATGGCCAGCTGATGAGCCTGCTGACCCTGATGAAGTCGCAGCCGCTGGCCTACAACAAGGACAACCAGGAAGATAAGGAGCCGCTGTTCGACGCCGTCGACACCGTCACCGACACGCTGCGCATCTTCGCCGACATGGCCGGTGGCATCACGGTGCGTGCCGAGAACATGCAGGCCGCGCTGACCCAGGGCTTTGCCACCGCCACCGACCTCGCCGACTACCTGGTCAAGAAGGGCCTGCCCTTCCGCGACGCGCACGAAGCCGTCGGCCACGCCGTCAAGGCCGCCGAACAGAAGGGCGTCGACCTGCCGCAACTGAGCCTGGAAGAACTGCGCGCCTTCTGCCCGCAGGTGGAAAATGACGTTTTTGCCGTGTTGACCGTTGAGGGCTCGCTCGCCTCGCGCAACCATATCGGCGGCACCGCCCCGAACCAGGTCCGGGCCGCCATCGCCCGCGCCCGCGCCCGTCTGGCCTGATTTTCCGCCAGCAGACGCAAAGACCGCCGGCAACTGCCGACGGTCTTTTTTTGCGCCAAACATATTAGCGGTTTATTATATTGTGACGTCGTGATCGCCAGATCACCCGCCAGAACCAGAAAACCAACATCAAGGAAGATCAGCATGTACGCCACCGTTGTCGACAGCACCCCGCTCATCAAAGTCACCACCAGCAAGTACGAAGCCAGCTATTCGCTCGACGGCTCGCTGATGAACCCGCTGGAAGCCTTCTACGCCTCGCTTGCCGCCTGCGCCGCCGTTTTTGCCAAGAAAGCCTGCAAGGGTTTGGGCATTTCCGCCGCCGGCATCGAGATCAACTGCAAGCCCTTCGCCGGTACTCAGGGTCCGCTCTCGCTGGCGAAATTCAAGACGGACGTCCGCTTCCCGGAAGGCTTCACCGCCGAGCAAAAAGCCGCCGTGCTCGAGAGCATTACACATTGTGCTGTCAAGGAAGTTGTTCAGGACGGTCCGAACATCGACTTCCAGGTCGCCGAAGTCTGATCGTCAGGCTGCCTGCCGGCAGCCCGCAAGCCGTCGCCAAGCCCGCCAATCGGCGGGCTTTTCTTTTATGGCGTGCCGCAAACCAGCCATGGGGCCGCGTCAGCCCCCGCCTTTTCCGACGCGGCCGCTACGACAGCCATCCGGATTGATCATGGTGCGATCAGAAACCCCCTGACGCAAAGCCCCGCTGAAAAAATTTTTCCACCGCGAAAGCGCCTTCCTGCAAGGCGCTTTCTGCGTTTACGGCCACCCGAGAAAATATTAATAACTGTAAAAACTATAAACTATTGTTAAATTCAACAAATCTGTTAATATGAACAAAACTAACAAGCGAAACCATGACAACCAAACCCGCCATCCCTGCTACCTGCTCCACCAGCGAAGCCGCCAGGATTCTCGGCATCAGCGTGCGCGCCGCCCAGCTCTGGGTTGAAAACGGCCTGCTGCAAGCCTGGAAAACCCCGGGCGGGCATCGTCGCATCCTGCGCAGTTCACTCGCCCTGATCGTCGAGCAGCAAAAATTGGCGACCGACCAGGGAAGCGAGGAAGCACTTTCCATCCTGGTCATCGAAACCGGACAGGACGAACGTGAAGATCTCGGCGAGGCACTGCTCGCCGCCTTCCCGAACAGCAAGGTCCAGCTTTCGGCGACGGCCTTCGAAAGCCTGCTCAGCCTCGGCGAGAAAACGCCGGATGTCCTGATCGCCAACCTCGCCACCCTCGATGTCGGAAGCCTGCAGCAGCACGACCGCGAATCCGGCACATCCCATCTCGCCGGCACCCTGCTCATTGCCCTCGCGCCCGATCACGCCGCCATGGCCGAACTGCGCCGGCAGTTACCGGGCGAATTCATCCTGCTCGGCAAACCGCCCGCCAAAGATGAACTGCAACGCTTGATTCGCGCTTTTATCCAGGGGCGCCAAAACCATCGGAGAAAAGCATGAGCAAACAAACGCTGCCATCACTGACCCGGACGATGGCGTTTTCCCTCGCCCTGCCGACACTGGCCGGCTGCCTGAGCAGCATCCTGCGCGATGGCTTTTCCGGCAGCATGCTGCTCAGCGTCGGCGCGATCCTGCTTGCTGCGGCTGGCGGCATGTTCTGGCTGCGCCACGGCGAAAAGACGGCCCGCCGCGCCTGGAACGACCAGGCCACGGCATCAACGCAAGAAGCACTCGATGCGGCGGCAACCCAGCGCCTGCAGGGTCTAGATCAATTGTGCTCGCAGGTGCTGCCCTTGTGGGCCAGCCAGATCGATATCGTGCACACCCAGACCGAGGACTCGATCACCGCCCTGAGCAGCCGTTTTGCCGATCTTTCCGGACGCATCCAGAGTGCGGTCAGCACGGTGCGCTCAGACGACGGCGTCGACATGGTCAGTCTTCTGGCCAGCAGCGAGGCCGAACTCAACGGCATCATCACCGACCTGCAGGGCACGCTGGCCAACAAGGACATCCTGCTGCAACAGATGCGCGAATTGTCCGGCATGACCAGTCAACTCGAATCGATGGCCCGCGGTGTCGGCGAAATCGCCAAGCAGACCAACCTGCTGGCCCTCAATGCCGCCATCGAAGCCGCCCGGGCCGGCGAAGCCGGACGCGGCTTCGCCGTGGTCGCCGATGAAGTCCGCAAACTGTCCTCGCTGTCCGGCGACACCGGCCGCAAGATCGCCGAGACGGTTGCCGTCGTCAATCGCAGCATCAGCAACACGCTTGACACCTCGCAGCAGTACGCCGAACAGGAACTCAAGCTGCTCAGCAACTCCGGCCAGCAGATCGGCGATGTCGTGGCACGGTTTCGCGATGCGGCAGATGTACTGGTGGAAAACGCCAACACGCTGACCCGCGAAGGCGAGCATATTGGCCAGGAAATCGGCGAAGTCCTGGTTGCCCTGCAATTCCAGGACCGCGTTGGACAGGTGCTCGACCATGTCCGCAACGATCTGCGCCGCCTTGAAGACCGCGTACTCAACGCAAGCCGCGAGGCCGCCGCTGGCCGCCCGGCCGGCGCAATCGACAGCACCGCCTGGCTGGCCGAAATGGCCGAGAAATTCACCACCCCCGAACAGCACCAGCTCCAGCACGGCGGCGCCAAGCCCGGCGCCGCTGCTGCCGACGAGATCACCTTTTTCTGAAATACGGAGAAATCCCATGGCAAAAACCATCCTGATCGTCGATGACTCCGCCTCGCTGCGGCAAGTCGTCAGCATTTCCCTCAAGGGCGCCGGTTACGACGTCATCGAAGCCTGCGACGGCGTCGACGGCCTGAAGAAGCTCGACGGCCGCAAGATCCACCTGATCATCAGCGACGTAAACATGCCGAACATGGACGGCATCACCTTCGTCAAGGAAAGCAAGCAATTGCCGGCCTACAAATTCACGCCGGTGATCATGCTCACCACCGAAGCCGGCGACACCAAGAAACAGGCCGGCCAGGCGGCCGGGGCGAAGGCCTGGGTGGTCAAGCCCTTCCAGCCGGCCCAGATGCTTGCCGCGGTCGGCAAGCTGATCCTGCCCTGATCACCCCGGCCCCACGGAGAAACCATCATGAACGAGTCCGCCCAAGGCAGCCGCCAGATTTTCATCAACGGCGAGCTGACCATATACACCGCCAGCGAATGGCGGGACAAGCTGGTCAATGAAATGGCCGGCAATGACGACATCCGGCTTGAACTTGCCGAGGTCAGCGAAATCGACAGCGCCGGCCTGCAACTTTTGCTCGCCGTGCAGCGCCAGGCCGCCGGGGAAGGACGCCAATTGCATTTCGGCCAGTGCAGCTCGGTCGTCCGTGCCCTGCTCGACTTTGCCCAGCTGATGCAGTCCCTGAACGTGAACATGCAAAGTCTCGGCCACGGGGAACAACCATGAGCATGGATCTCGACGACGCCCTGCAGACCTTCATTGCCGAAAGCCGCGAATTGCTGCAGCAGATGGAAGAAGCCCTGCTCGACATGGAAAGCCGGCCAAACGATCCGGAAACGATCAATGCCATCTTCCGCGCCGCCCACACCATCAAGGGCAGTGCCGGCCTGTTCGGACTCGACCACATTGTCGCCTTCACGCACGTTGCCGAAAGCGTGCTTGATCGCGTCCGCAACAACGAGATCAAACTCGATGAGGCACTCGGCGCCCTGCTGCTCAAGGCCGGCGACTACATGGGCCAGTTGATCGAACTGCTGGCTGCCCACCAGACCCCGGACGCTTCCGTCAATGCCGTCGGCCAGGCGCTGGTGAGCAGTCTGGAAACCTACCTCGGCACAGCAATCGTCACCGATGCCTGTGCGGAGAAATCCGGCGCCGTGTCAGCTGCCGATATAGCGGGCGTCGCCAATGCCAACTGGCACGTTTCCCTGCGTTTTGGCCCGGATGTGCTGCGCCAGGGCATGGACCCCGTGTCCATCCTGCGCTATCTGGCAACCCAGGGCGAAATCACGGCCATCCGCAGCATCACCGATGCCGTGCCCATGCTCGCCGAAATTGATCCGGAAGCCTGTTATCTCGGCTTCGAACTGGCCCTGGCCAGCCCGGGCAGCCGCGCCGAAATCGACGGCGCCTTCGACTTCATCCGCGACGACTGTCTGATCCACCTGATCGCGCCGCACGCACCTCTGGCCGAATATCGCCAGATGGTTGGCGCGCTGAGCAAGGACCCGGACATGCGTGAAATCCTGCTGGCGCTGGGTAGTCTGAATGCCGAGGAGATCATCCGCCTCGATGCGCCGGAAGATGAAGTCGGGACCAGCCAGCCTGAAGCAGGCAGTGAAACAGCCGATGCGCCGGGCAAGGAGAGCCGGACCGCCGAAACCAGCCTGATCCGGGTCGATGCCGCCAAGCTCGACCAGCTGATCGATCTGGTCGGTGAACTGATCATCGCCGGTGCCGGTGCCAGCATGGTTGCCCGCAAGTTCAAGGCGCCCGAACTCACTGAAGCAACGGCGCAGGTTTCGCGCCTGGTCGAGAATGTCCGCGACTCGGCACTGACCCTGCGCATGGTGCAGATCGGCGCCACCTTCAATCGTTTCCGCCGCGTCGTACGCGATGTCGCCAGGGAAATCGGCAAGGACATCGAGCTCGACATCCGCGGCGGCGACACCGAACTCGACAAGACCGTCGTCGAAAAGATCGGCGATCCGCTGACCCACATCGTCCGCAACTCGATGGATCACGGCATCGAAGCGGCCGACGTTCGCCTCGCCCGCGGCAAACCGGCAGTCGGCCAGCTCCGCCTGAATGCCTTCCACGAATCCGGCAGCATCGTCATCGAAGTCAGCGACGACGGCGGCGGCCTGAAAAAGGACCGCATCCTGCAAAAGGCCATCGAACGCGGCCTGGTCAGCGAAAACCAGAGCCTGTCCGACAAGGAAATCTTCAACCTGGTTTTCGAACCCGGTTTCTCCACCGCCGAACAGGTCAGCAAGCTGTCCGGGCGCGGCGTCGGCATGGACGTCGTCAAGCGCAACATCCAGGCCCTGCGCGGCACGGTGGACATTGAAAGCATCGAAGGTGTCGGGACCACGGTACGCATCCGCCTGCCGCTCACCCTGGCCATCATCGACGGCTTCATGGTTGGCGTCGGCGCGGCATCCTACGTGCTGCCGCTCGACATGGTGGTCGAGTGCATCGAACTGCCGCCGCCCCCGGTCAGCGAGCAGAAGGCACCGGACTATCTCAATCTGCGTGGCGGCGTGCTCCCCTTCGTCCGGCTGCGCGAGCAATTCGAGGTCGCCGCCCCCGCCCCGGCACGCGAGAACGTCGTGGTCGTCCAGTACGCCGGACAACGCGCCGGGCTCGTTGTCGATCGCCTGATGGGCGAATTCCAGACCGTCATCAAGCCGCTCGGCAAGGTCTTCAGCCAGATCCGTGGCATCGGCGGTTCGACCATCCTGGGCAGCGGCGAAGTCGCGCTGATTCTCGACATTCCCGGCCTGATCAAACAGACCACCGCAATCAACCAACATGTTCCTGGCGCAGCCCAGGAAGCATGTATCGCCACCAAGGAGTAAGCACCATGAGCGTCAGCAAGAAAATGATCCTGCTCGTCTTGTCCGGCATCATCGGCGCCCTGCTTCTGGCCGGCATTGCCATATTTCAGACCAGACAGGTGTTCACGGCGGCAAATTACGCCAATCTGAACAGCGTCCCGAGCATCGTGACGCTGAGCCAGGCGGTCGAACAATTCGGCCGCTGGCGCGTCCGCATCTATCGCCTGCGCCAGGCCGAAAGTGATGTCGAACGCAGTCAGGAACAGGAAAAAGGCAATAACAATCGTGAATTGTTGTTTGCCGCCCTGAAAAAATACGAAAGCCTGATTTCAGACGAAAAGGACCGCGCTCTGCTTGCTGCCGACCGTACCGCACTCGCTGAATATGAAGCAGCTCTGGCGAAATTCGCGGTTCTTCGGGAAAGCGGCAAAATCGACGAGGCAAAAGCCCAACTCAATTTGACGGCCGCTCTTTCCCACAAGATCAATGCCGCTTTCGACGAACACATGCAGTACAACGTCGAACTGGCCAGGACGGCAGCGGAAAATGCCGCCGCCACTGAACAGAAGGCTCTGGTCATGCTGTCCGCCGTGCTCGTCCTCACCCTGGGTGCGTTGAGCGTGATCGGCCTGCTGATCACCCGCAACCTGTTGCGCCAGCTCGGCGGCGAGCCTGATCAGGCAGCGGCCATTGCTCGCCGCGTCGCCGCCGGCGATCTGAGTACGCCGATCGAACTGAAGGCCGGCGATACAAGCAGCCTGATGGCCGCCATCCGCGAGATGAGCGACAACCTGCAGACCTTCATCGCCGACATGCGCCACATGAGCGCCGAGCACGACAAGGGCGACATCGACGTCCAGATCGACACCGGCAAGTTCAAGGGCGACTTCCAGTTCATGGCACAGGGCGTCAATGCCATGGTCGGCGGCCATATCGCCGTCAAAAAGAAAGCCATGGCCTGCATCAAGGAGTTCGGCGAAGGCAATTTCGCAGCACCGCTCGAACCGTTCCCGGGCAAGAAGGCCTTCATCAACGACACCATCGAACAGATGCGGCGCAACCTGCAGGCCTTCATCGCCGACATGCGTCACATGAGCGCCGAGCACGACAAGGGCGACATCGACGTTCAGATCGACACCGGCAAGTTCAAGGGCGACTTCCAGTTCATGGCACAGGGCGTAAATGACATGGTCGCCGGCCACATCAATGTCAAGAAAAAGGCCATGGCCTGCATCAGGGAGTTCGGCGAAGGCAATTGCGATGCCCCGCTCGAACAGTTCCCGGGCAAGAAGGCTTTCATCAACGATACCGTCGAGCAGGTGCGCGCCAACATCAAGGCGCTGGTCGCCGACACCCAGATGCTGGCCCAGGCCGCCCACGCCGGCCAACTCGACGTACGCGCCGATGCCAGCCGCCATCGCGGCGACTTTTTCCGCATCATCGACGGCATCAACGGCACTCTCGATGCCATCGTGCTGCCGCTCAACGAAGCGATGAGCGTCATGCAAGCGATGGAAGGCGGCGATCTGAGCCGCAGCATTACCGGCAATTATCAGGGCAGCCTGCTCGAACTGAAGAACTCGGTGAATCAGACCCAGCAGAAGCTGGCCGAAATCATCGGCGAAGTGCGCGACGCCGCCAACTCGCTCTCCGGCTCGGCGGAAGAGGTCAGCGCCACCGCCCAGAGCCTGTCGCAATCGGCAAGCGAACAGGCCGCCAGCGTTGAGGAAACCTCGGCGGCGATGGAAGAAATGACCTCGTCGATCAGCCAGAACAGCGACAACGCCAGACTCACCGACGGCATGGCCAGCAAGGCCTCGAAGGAAGCCGGCGAAGGCGGCGAAGCAGTCAGGAGCACGGTGGCCGCGATGAAGAGCATCGCCGACAAGATCGGCATCATCGACGACATCGCCTACCAGACCAATCTGCTGGCCTTGAATGCCGCCATCGAAGCGGCCCGTGCCGGCGAGCATGGCAAGGGCTTTGCCGTGGTTGCCGCCGAAGTCCGCAAGCTGGCCGAGCGCAGCCAGGTTGCCGCCCAGGAAATCAGTGAAACCGCCAAGAGCAGCGTGCATCTGGCAGAACGGGCCGGCGCCCTGCTCAACGAAATCGTGCCGAGCATTGCCAAGACCTCCGACCTGGTTCAGGAAATTGCCTCTGCATCCGAGGAGCAGACCACCGGAGCCTCGCAGATCAATAGCGCCATCGTCCAACTGAGCGAAGCAACGCAACAGAACGCTTCGGCGTCGGAAGAGCTGGCTGCCACCTCGGAAGAAATGAGCGGCCAGGCCGAGCAGTTGCAACAACTGATGCAATTTTTCCGGGTTGGCGACAACACCGAAACAGCGCATGAGAAACCACGCCAGGCCAGTCGCAGCAAACGCCCCGGCCATAACCCCCGCAGCCATTCCAGTCCCGGCTTTATCAGCTTCGAAGGCTGAAGCACGCAACGTCACCTAATCCATTTTCAAAGTCTTCCGTCCGCCAGCGCCGCCTGGCGCGGCAGATAAACTCTCAAGAGAGCCCATCATGACCGTCACCAAAAAAATGATCTTCCTCGTGCTGTCCGCAGCATTCGGCATCATCCTCCTTGCCGTTCTCGGCCTGACCCAGATGAACCGGGTCTATAACTCTGCCAATTACGGCAATGTCAATACCGCGCCCAGCATCCTGGCCCTGGACCAGGCATTCTCGCCGATGGCCGCCATGCGTACCCAGCTCTGGCAACACATTACGGCATCGGATGAAAAGACCATGCAGCAGCTCGAAGAACGGATCAGTGCCAACCGCAAGAAGGTGGATGAAGCTTTGAAATCCTACGAAGCCCTGCTCAGTGATGACAAGGACAAAAGCATGCTGGCTGCCGATCGGGCGGCACTGAACGAATACGATCAGTTGCGGGAAAAAATTTATGTACTGTCGCGGGTCAACAAGATGGAAGAAGCGCGCGACCTGGCGATGGCCAACCAGGCACTCATGGCCCGCCTCTGGGATGCCTTCGAGGATCACCGTCAGTACAACGCCGAACTCGGCAAGAAGGCGTCCGACGAAGCCGCCGCTACCGAATCAAGCGCCCGCTGGGTCGCCATCATCACCGGTCTGGCAACACTCGTCGCCGTCAGCCTGATCGGCTTCTTCATTACCCGCAGCCTGATGCAGCAACTGGGTGGCGAGCCGGCATATGCCGCCGATATCATCAAAGCCATGGCCGAGGGCGACATGACGGTGCGTGTCGATACCAAGCCGGGCGACAGCGACAGTCTGCTCTTCAACCTGGGCGGCATGGTCGAGCGTCTGGCCTCGACCATTGCCGAAGTGCGCGGCACCGCAGAATCCCTGTCCAGCGCCTCGGAAGAAGTCTCGGCAACGGCGCAAAGCCTGTCGCAGTCGTCCTCGGAACAGGCTGCCTCGGTTGAGGAAACCTCGGCCTCGATGGAAGAAATGGCGGCCTCGGTGACCCAGAATAGCGACAACGCCAAGCTGACCGATGGCATGGCCAGCAAGGCCGCCAAGGAAGCCATCGAAGGTGGCGAAGCCGTGCGTGCCACGACGGCGGCAATGAAGAGCATTGCCGACAAGATCGGCATCGTCGATGACATCGCCTACCAGACCAACCTGCTCGCCCTCAATGCCGCCATCGAAGCGGCCCGTGCCGGCGAACATGGCAAGGGCTTTGCCGTGGTTGCCGCCGAAGTGCGCAAACTGGCCGAACGCAGCCAGATTGCCGCCCAGGAAATCAGCGAGACCGCCAAGAACAGCGTTGCCCTGGCTGAGCGGGCTGCTGCCTTGCTCGACGAAATTGTCCCGAGCATCACCAAGACCTCCGACCTGGTCCAGGAAATCTCCTCGGCTTCCGACGAACAGAATGCCGGTGTCGGCCAGATCAACGCCGCCATGACCCAACTCAGCCAGACCACGCAGCAGAACGCGTCGTCCTCGGAAGAACTTGCCGCCACCGCCGAAGAAATGAGTTCGCAAGCCGAAAGTCTGTCGCAGCTCATGGCCTTCTTCCGGGTCGATAACGGCAAGCGCCACGCATCGTCCAGCCGCAGCCCGCGCAACCCGGCTCCGGCAACGGCAAAAAGCAAGACCAAACAGCAAGCTTTCTCGCATGCCGAATTCGTTCAATTCGAGGGTTAAACCATGAATGCGCCTGTTACCACCTCAGTTCCGGCAGCAGCGGCCGAACCACGCCAGTACCTGACCTTCACGCTGGGCGGCGAGATGTTTGCGGTCGAAACGCTGAGCGTCAAGGAAATCATCGAATACGGCCAGATCACCGCCGTACCGATGATGCCGCCCAGCATCCGCGGCGTCATCAACCTGCGCGGCGCGGTCGTCCCGGTCATCGACCTCAAGGCGCGCTTCGGCGCGCCGGCGACCGAAGTGACGCGGCGCACCTGCATTGTCATCATCGAACTCGGGGCCGCAGACGAGCACCAGGTAATCGGTATCGTCGTTGATACGGTCAGCGAAGTGCTCGAGATACCGCCCTCCGAAATCGAGCCGCCGCCGGCCTTCGGTGCCCGTATCCGGGCTGACTTCATCTCCGGCATGGGCAAGATCGCCGGTCGCTTTGTCATCCTGCTCGATATGGGACAGGTGCTGTCGGTCGACGAGCTGTCCATGCTCTCCTCGTTGTCCGAGCGGCAAGAGCCGGCCTCGCTGGCCGCCTGATCCGGGGCATGAACATGGCGCAGGCAAGCAACAAGGCTACGGGCAACAGTGGATTGGGACTCGGTGACAACGAGTTCCAGCTGTTTCGCAAGCTGATCTACGAGCAGGCAGGCATCAGTCTGAGCGATGCCAAAAAGCCACTGGTGGCCGGACGCTTGTCAAAACGTCTGCGCCAGCTCGAAATCGGCAGCTATATCGAGTATTTCCGCCGGGCACAAAGTGACCGGCAGGAATTGCAGGTCACCATCGACCTGCTGACGACCAACGAAACCTATTTTTTCCGCGAACCCAAGCATTTCGATTTCCTGCGCGACCAGATCCTGCCCGAGGCGATCGGACGCGGCCCGTTCCGCGTCTGGAGCGGGGCCTGCTCGAGCGGCGAAGAGCCTTACACGATTGCCATGGTGCTCTCCGACGTGCTCGGCCAGCGCCCCTGGGAAATCGTTGCTTCCGACCTGAGCAGCCGCGTCCTGCAGGAAGCAGAGGGCGGCCTGTATCCGCTGGCAGACTGCTCCGGCATTCCGCGTCATCTGTTGCACAAGCACTGCCTGAAAGGCATCGGCCAGCACGAGGGCAGCGTACTGATCAATCCGAACCTGCGCGAGCGCATCAGCTTCCGCCAGATCAACCTGAACAACGCCCTGCCCAAGCTGGGCACCTTCGATGTCATCTTCCTGCGCAACGTGATGATCTATTTCGACATCGACACCAAGCGCCGGGTCATCGAACGCATCCTGCCGCTTCTCCGCCCCGGCGGCTATTTCATGATCAGCCATTCGGAAAACCTGAACGGCATCACCGATGCGCTGAAAACAGTACGTCCTTCGATCTACCGCAAGCCCGATGCGTAAGCCCGACGGTGTCATCGAAATCTTCTTGCAACCCGGCGAGCATTACTTCGGTGATCGCTACACACGCCTGCGCACCGTACTCGGTTCCTGCGTCTCGCTGGTTTTCTGGCATCCGCAGGAACTGGTCGGCGGCATGTGCCACTTCATGTTGCCGAGCCGCGGCTGTCGCAGCAGCAATGGCCCGGACGGGCGCTATGCCGACGAGGCGATGCAGTTGATGCTGGGCGAAATCCACGCGACCGGGCTCAACCCGGCCGCCTTCCGCCTGCGCATTTTTGGCGGCGGCAACATGTTTCCCGAACTGACCCGGCGCCATGATCGCCACATCGGCCAGAAAAATGTCGAAGCCGCCCTCGCCCTGATGAAAAACCACTGCCTGACCTGTGTCGCATCGCATGTCGAAGGCTATGGCCATCGCAACCTGTTGTTCGATGTCTGGAGCGGCCACGTCCATCTCAGACACTCGACCATCACCCCCGAAAAAAACAAACTCACAGGACGCAAAGCATGTCAGCAATCAAGGTAATGATCGTCGATGACTCCGCCGTTGTCCGGCAGGTGCTATCGGCCAGTCTGGACGAAGATGCCGGAATCGAGGTCATCGCTACCGCGCCGGATCCGATCTTCGCGCTCGAGAAGATGCAGAAGGCCTGGCCCGACGTCATCGTGCTCGATGTCGAAATGCCGCGCATGGATGGCGTGACTTTTCTGAAAAAGATCATGGCGACCCGCCCGACCCCGGTCGTCATCTGCTCGACGCTCACCGAACGCGGCTCGGAAACGGCCATGCAGGTCCTCGCCGCCGGAGCCTTCGCCATCGTCACCAAGCCGAAGACGGCGCTGCGCCAGTTCCTGATCGAAAGTGCCAGTGAACTGATTCATGCCATCAAGGCTGCCTCGAAGGCGAACTTGAAGCGCCTCGGCCCGGCCCGGCCGCTGACGCCGCTGCTGGCGACCACCCCGAAACTGTCGGCCGATGTGATTCTCGCCGCTGGCGGCCAGAATCAGGCCATGGCGCAGACCACCGAGAGCATCGTCGCGATCGGCACCTCGACCGGTGGCACGCAGGCCCTGGAAGTCGTACTGACCGCCTTGCCCCGCGTCTGCCCCGGCATCGTCGTCGTCCAGCACATGCCGGAAAAATTCACGGCCGCCTTCGCGCAACGCCTGAACGGCCTGTGCCAGATCGAGGTCAAGGAAGCCGTGCACGGCGACCGGGTGATGGCCGGGCGCGCCCTGATCGCACCGGGCGGCAAGCACATGCTGCTCAAGCGCAGCGGTGCCCAGTACGTGGTCGATGTCGTCGACGGTCCACCGGTCAGCCGGCACTGCCCGTCGGTCGATGTGCTGTTCCGCTCGGCAGCCCGTTTTGCCGGCAAGAACGCGGTCGGCATCATCATGACCGGGATGGGTGACGATGGCGCCAAGGGGCTCAAGGAAATGCACGATGCCGGGGCCTGGACGATCGGCCAGGATGAAGACAGCTGCGTCGTTTATGGCATGCCGAAGGAAGCCGTCAAACTCGGCGCGGTCGACAAGGTTCTACCCCTGAAAAACATTCCGGAAGCCATCCTCGGCCGGATCAGCCGCAAGGGCTGAAAAGACAAAGCCCGCCGATTGGCGGGCTTTGTCTTTGGTGCGAGCCGGGGCTCAGACCTTGGCAATGCCTTCCAGCAATTGCTGCAGTTCGCCGGTCTGGTACATTTCCTTGGCGATGTCGCAACCACCGACGAATTCGCCCTTGATGTAGAGCTGCGGAATGGTCGGCCAGTTGGCGTATTCCTTGACGCCGTTGCGGATTTCCTCGTCGGCCAGCACGTTGACCGTAACGAAGTCCTCGACGCCGCAGACCTTGAGAATCTGCACGACGGTCGCCGAGAAACCGCATTGCGGGAAGCGGGCGTCACCCTTCATGTAAAGGACAACCGGGTTGGAAGTCACGGTATCGTGAATGCGTTTTTGTACGTCGGACATGCTTGCTCCTGATTAAAGATGGGCGCCGCTGACCCGGTCGATGCCGGCCAGGTCGGGATGAGTGAACGCCGCTTTGAACCCGGCAGCGGCCAATAAGTTCCGGCTCGCTGCGCCCTGATCGTAGCCATGCTCGAAAAGCAGCCAGCAGCCGGGGTTCAGATGCGCGGCGGCGCCGGCGACGATCGCCCGGATGCAAGCCAGACCGTTGCCACCCGCCTCCTGATCGGTGAGCGCCATCTGCGGTTCGAAAGGCAAGCCATTCAGCGCCAGATGCGGGTCGCCATCGGCGATGTAGGGCGGGTTGGAGACGATCAGGTCGAAGCGTTCGCCGGGCAGCGGGTCGAACCAGCTGCCGGCACGGAAATCGACCCGGGCACCAAGCCGGCCGGCATTGTTGCGGGCGACGGAAATCGCCCCCGCCGACAGGTCGACCGCTATGACTTGCGCGCCAAGACATTCCAGCGCCAGCGAAATGGCGACGATGCCGGAGCCGGTGCCGAGATCAAGAATACGCGGCTGTTCAAGACCTTGCAGGCGTTCAAGTGCCAGTTCGATCAGCACCTCGGTTTCCGGGCGAGGAATCAGCACCTCGGGCGAAACCTGGAAGACGCGACCGCGGAATTCGGCTTCGCCGACCAGGTAGGCAAGCGGCTCGCCGGCCGCGCGGCGTTCGACCCACTCGGCGAATTGCGCCCAAGCCGGCGCAATCACCGGCATTTCCGGGCGCGCCAGCAGATCGGTGTGAGTGCAGCCGGTGGCGTATTGCAGCAGCAGGCGGGCATCGAGCCGGTCGATTTTTTGCCGCGCAGCGGTCAACGCTTCAAAAAGCGTCATTTTCAATTCTGCTCGGCGAGTTCCGCCAGCAGGTCGGCCTGGTGTTCGGCAGCGAGCGCACCGAGCAGTTCGTCCATGTCGCCGTCCATGATCGCGGCAATCTTGTACAGCGTCAGGTTGATGCGGTGATCGGTGATCCGGCCCTGCGGGAAATTGTAGGTGCGAATGCGCTCGGAGCGGTCGCCGGAGCCGATCAGGCTCTTGCGCGTGCTCGAGATATGCGCCTGCTGCGCGCGCACCTGCACGTCCTTGATCCGTGCCGCCAGCACCTTCATGGCCGAGGCCTTGTTGGCGTGCTGCGAGCGGCCGTCCTGGCATTCGGCGACGATGCCGGTCGGGATGTGCGTGATGCGCACCGCGGAATCAGTCTTGTTGATGTGTTGACCGCCGGCGCCCGAGGCGCGGAAGGTGTCGATGCGCAGATCGGCCGGGTTGAGATTGACGTCCTCGACCTCGTCGGCTTCCGGCATGATCGCCACGGTGCACGCCGAGGTATGGATGCGGCCCTGGGTTTCGGTTTCCGGCACGCGCTGCACGCGATGCCCGCCCGATTCGAACTTGAGGCGCGAATAGGCGCCGTTGCCGGCAATGCGGCAGATGATTTCGCGATAGCCGCCCAGTTCCGATTCGCTGGCCGACATCACTTCGACCTGCCAGCGCTGGCGCTCGGCAAAGCGCGAATACATGCGGAAAAGATCGCCGGCGAACAGCGCCGATTCGTCGCCGCCGGTACCGGCGCGGATTTCGAGCAGCACGCTGCGCTCGTCGTTGGGGTCCTTCGGCAGCAGCAGCTTCTGCAGCTCGATTTCGAGTTCGGGCAGACGCGCCTTGGCCGCGGCGATTTCCTCTTCGGCAAAATCGCGCATCTCCGGATCGGCGCGCATCGCTTCGGCCTCAGCCAGATCGTTCTCGGCCTGACGAAAAGCGTTAAACTGGGCAATGACCGGATCGAGTTCGGCCCGTTCGCGCGACAGCTTGCGAAACTGGTCCATGTCGCCAGCCGTACTCGGGGCCGACAGCATGCGGTCGATTTCGTCGAGACGATCGACCAGCAGATCCAGTTTTTGGCGAATGCTCGATTTCATTGCGTTTGGCCGACCAGCCGGGGGGTTCGAAGGGGCGTAATGGTAACCGAGTTCAGCATCTCCCGGCGAGCGAACGTGATTGCCACGGGAACGTTCCATCAGCATAATTGCGCGATTCTGAAAAAGACCTGATGTTCCACTTCCCCCAATCCATCATTGCCCTGGCTCAAACGCTGGAGCGAGGCTGGGAAACCTATCGTGCCGATGGCGAATTCGATGCCTTTGTCGAATTCACCCTGTCGCTGAACGGTTTGACCGAGCACCTCAACCGCCAGCATTTGCCGGGGCTTGTCCGCGCCTGTCAGGAACTCGAAAACACGGCGCTGTCGCTGTTCGCGGACAGTTCGATGCATCCGGTGCCGCTCGACCAGGCCAACGGCATCGAGCGCAAGCTGAACATCATCCTGGCCGAACTGCAGCGCCACGAAACCCCGGCAGTCCTCGCCCGACGCGTGCTCGACGCGCCCGAGGGACACTGTGAGGACACCTGGAACCGGCCACGCCGGGTCATCCTGGTTTCACGTGCCGATCATCCGTGGGCCGGCTCGCTCGGCGAGCAATTGAGCTTCTTCGGCTTCACGCCGGAATACCTGCGCTGGGGCGAGCAGCCGGCGGACAACGAACCGGCGCTCGCCTTTGCCTTCATTCCGGATCGCGAAGGCCGCGCCTATCCGCCGGCCGAAATCGCCGCCATCGTCGCCCTGCGCACCCGCTTTCCGACCAGCTACTTCTACTGCCTGGCGGTGCCCTCCAACCTGCAGAGCATCGTGCTGCTGCAGCGCGCCGGCGCCGACGCCTGCGTGCCGGTCGGCAACAAGGTCAGCGACGTACTGTCGCGCATACTCGACCTGGTCGAAATGCGTGAACAGGAAATGCACCGCGTGCTGGTCGTCGAGGATTCGGCCACCGCCGTCGCCCACATCCGTCGCTCGCTGTCGCAGCATGGCATCGACAGCCGCGCCATCAACGACCCGCGCCTGCTCCTCGAAGCCGCTGCCGAATACCGGCCGGACGCGATCCTGATGGACATGTACATGCCCTTCTGCACCGGCGTCGAAGTGACCAGCGCCCTGCGCCAGATCCGCGACTACCAGTCGCTGCCGGTGATCTACCTGTCGAGCGAGACCGACATCGTGCAGCAGGTCGAAGCGCTGCGCCTGGGCGGCGACCAGTTCCTGACCAAGCCGGTGAACCCGATCATCCTGGCCTCGGTGGTCAAGACCAAGATCGAGCGCTACCGCGAGATGCTTTACTCCGGTCAGCATGACAGCCTGACCGGACTGCTCAATCACTCGACCTCGAAAGAGCAGATCGAACGCCTGCTCCACGACGCGGAACAGAGTGGCAAGCTGGTCGTGGCGATGATCGACATCGACCGCTTCAAGATGGTGAACGACACCTTTGGTCACCCGGTCGGCGACCAGGTGATTCGCAGCCTGGCCTGGCTGCTGCGCGGTCGCCTGCGCAACACCGACCTGATTGGCCGCTACGGCGGGGAAGAGTTCATCATCGCCCTGCCCGATGTCGACCTGGTGCGCGCCATTGCGCTGCTCGAACAGATCCGCGAGGATTTTTCGCAGTTGCCGCACACCCATGCCCAGGGCACCCTGCGCGCCACCTTCAGTTGCGGCGTCGCTGCCCTGCCCGATTACTCCAGTGTTTCCGACCTGATCGGCGCCGCCGATGAGTCACTGCTCGAAGCCAAACGCAAGGGACGCAACCGACTGGTCCTCGCCCCCGGCAAGGAAGGCTGAGTCAGTCACCGGCGTGCAGGCCGAAAAGTCTTGAGGCGGCGCTCTGCAAATCGTTGCGCTCGACGTCGTCGGCAAGATTGAGCGCCTGCGTCGGCGTATGCAGGAACTTGTTGGTCAGGCGATGCGACAGATGCTCGAGCACCTTGTCGGCGGGTTCGCCCTTGGCCAGCAGCTTCATGGCGTGTTCCATCTCGTGCCGGCGCATGCGCTCGGCCGAGTCGCGCAGCGAGCGGATCACCGGGACGGTGTCGCGCGCCTGCAGCCAGGCCTGAAAATCCCTGACCCGCGCCGCAATGATGTCTTCGGCTTCAACGACAGCGGCCTGGCGCGACTCGAGACCGCTTTCGACGACCTGCGCCAGATCGTCAACGCTGTAGAGGAAGACGTCATCGAGTTCGCCGACTTCTTCCTCGATGTCACGCGGCACGGCCAGGTCGACCATGAACATCGGCCGGTGCCGGCGTGCCTTGACGGCGCGCTCGACCATGCCCAGACCGATGATGGGCAACGGGCTGGCGGTACAGGAAACCACAATGTCGTGCTGCGCCAGGTGCTCGCCCAGTTCATCGAGACGGATGGCGGTGCCGTTGTAGCGCTCGGCCAGGGCGCGACCGCGTTCCAGCGTGCGATTGGCGATGGTCACCTGCTTCGGCTGGCGGGCGCAGAAATGCGCGGCACACAGCTCGATCATTTCGCCGGCGCCGATGAACAGGATGCGCTGCTCGCCGACCGACTCGAAAATGCGCTCGGCGAGATGCACACCGGCCGCTGCCATCGACACGATATTGGCGCCGATCGCCGTCGTGCTGCGCACTTCCTTGGCGACCGAAAAGGAACGCTGGAAGAGCTTGTGCAATTGCGAACCGAGCGTGCCGCTCTCTTCGGCGGCGCGCACGGCATCCTTCATCTGGCCGAGGATCTGCGGCTCGCCGATGACCATGGAGTCGAGACCGCTGGCGACGCGGAAGGCGTGGCGGATGGCTTCCGGCTGATCGTGCGTGTAGAGATAGGGTGCGATCTCGCTGCGCTCGACGCCGTGGTAGCGGGCCAGCCAGTCGATCACCACCTCGGGCGTCTCGGCGGAACAGTAGATCTCGGTCCGGTTGCAGGTCGAGAGGATCGCCACCTCGCGCACCGGCTGGCTGCGCGTCAGGTCGGCCAGCGCATGCTGCAGCTTTTCAGCGCCAAAAGCCACCCGCTCGCGGATGGCAAGCGGTGCCGAATGGTGGTTGATGCCGAGGGTAAAGATCACCGGAATAAGCCGAGGCGCGGGTAAACGGGGGGCGATTATAGCATCCGGGTCGAGCCGCTCCGGCAGCCGCTCGACCCGGGCTTCCGGTTAGAACAGAAATGCCTGTTTTTCGCCGGTCGACCGTACAGCCTCCGCACCGAACACCTTCATCTGGCGCGGCCGGAACCAGACCTGCTGCCCGACCGCCAATTGCAGCGATTCGTGTCGTTCGCGCGACAGTTCGACCTCGACGATCTCGCTGCCGTGCAGCAATTCGACGCGGACCAGCGGCCCGATCGGGTGCACATGCTGGACGCTGGCCTGCAGCGCCTCGGCCACCGGCTGGTGCGAAATATCGATATCGTGCGGCCGGACGAAGGCGGTTGCCTTGTCGGCCGACTCACTGCGCTCGACTTCGGCATAGCCATCCTGGACGCGGCTGTGGAACACATTCACGTTGCCGAGGAACTGGTAAACAAAGGGCGTCGCCGGATTCGAATAAACCTCGTCGGGCGAACCGATCTGTTCGATATGGCCATGATTCATGACGACGACGCGGTCGGCGACTTCGAGCGCCTCTTCCTGGTCGTGCGTAACGAACACAGAAGAGATATGCATCTCGTCGTGCAGACGGCGAAGCCAGCGGCGCAGTTCCTTGCGCACCTTGGTATCGAGCGCGCCGAACGGCTCGTCGAGCAGCAGTACCTTCGGTTCGACGGCGAGCGCGCGGGCCAGCGCGATGCGCTGACGCTGACCGCCGGAGAGTTGCGACGGGTAACGATCAGCCAGCCAGTCGAGCTGGACCAGACCGAGCAATTCCATGACCCGGCGCTTGATCTCGGCCTCGTTCGGCCGCTCCTTGCGCGGCTTGACGCGCAGGCCGAAGGCGACGTTCTCGAACACCGTCATGTGGCGGAACAGCGCGTAATGCTGGAAGACGAAACCGACCTCGCGCTCGCGCGCATGCAGGTGGGTCGCCTCGGCGCCGGAGAACAGGATGTCACCCTGGTCGGCGCTTTCCATGCCGGCGATGATGCGCAGCAGGGTCGTCTTGCCGCAGCCGGACGGGCCAAGCAGCGCGACCAGTTCGCCGGTCGGAATGGCGAGGTTGATATTGTCGAGCGCGACGAAATTGCCGAAGCGCTTGGAGATGTTGCGGATTTCGATGCTCATGATGTTTTCTCGGGCGCCAGTACGGTGGTCAGCATTTCCGTCTCCTTCTTCATGCGCCATTCGACGATGGTCTTGGCGACCAGCGTGACCAGCGCCAGCAGGGCGAGGATGGAAGCCGCGGCAAAGGCGCCGATGGCGTTGTATTCGTTGTAGAGAATCTCGACATGCAGCGGCAGGGTGTTGGTTTCGCCGCGGATGTGGCCGGAGACCACCGATACCGCGCCGAACTCGCCCATCGCCCGGGCGTTCGACAGGATCACGCCGTAGAGCAGCCCCCACTTGATGTTGGGCAGCGTGACGCGACGGAACATCTGCCAGCCGGAAGCACCGAGCGACACCGCCGCCTCCTCTTCATCCTTGCCCTGCGCCTGCATCAGCGGAATCAGCTCGCGCGCGATGAAGGGGAAGGTGATGAACAAGGTGGCGAGGATCATGCCCGGCACGGCGAAGACAATCTTGATGTCGTGCTCGGACAGCCACGGCCCGAAGCTGCCCTGCGAACCGAAGAGCAGGATGAAGATCAGGCCGGCGACGACCGGGCTGACCGCGAACGGCAGGTCGATCAGCGTGATCAGCAGCGCCTTGCCGCGGAACTCGAACTTGGCGATGGCCCAGGCGGCGGCGACGCCGAAGGCGATGTTGAAGGGCAGCACGGCGAGCGCGATGCCGACGGTCAAGCCGATGGCGGAAGCCGTTTCCGGCTCCTTCAAGGCCTCGAGATAGATAGGCACGCCCTGCGCCAGTGCCTCGACAAAAACGGCGAGCAGCGGCAGACCGAGGAAGAAGAACAGGAAGCCGAGGCCGATGGCGAGCAGCGTATAGCGAACCCAGACCGGTTCCTGCGTGGCACGCGTCGATTTCATTGCGCACCTCCCGCCGCCCGGCCGGCGGCGGCTTCGAGCGGCTCGTTGTTCTTGTGGCGATTGGCCGCCCACCATTGCAGCAGGTTCACCGTCAGCAACAGGATGAAGGACAGCGCCAGCATGACCACGGCCAGCGCCGTAGCACCCAGCACGTCATATTGCTCGAGCTTGGAGATGATCAGCAAGGGCGTGATTTCCGAAATCAGCGGCAGGTTGCCGGCGATGAAGATCACCGAGCCATATTCGCCGACGGCGCGCGCGAAAGCCAGCGCAAAACCGGTGAGCAGGGCCGGGAAGATGGCCGGGAAGATCACCTTGACGAAAGTCTGCCAGCGCGAGGCGCCGAGCGAGGCAGCCGCCTCCTCGACTTCGGTTTCGATGTCCTCGATCACCGGCTGCAAGGTACGCACGACGAAAGGCAGGGTGATGAAGGTCAGCGCGACGACAATGCCGAGCGGCGTGTAGGCAACCTTGAAGCCGAGCGGCTCGATGTACTGGCCGAGCCAGCCGTTGCCGGCGTAGAGCGTCGCCAGCGTGATGCCGGCCACCGCCGTCGGCAGGGCGAAGGGCAGATCGACCAGGGCATCGACGAAACGCTTGCCGGGGAAGGGATAGCGCACCAGGATCCAGGCCACGATCAGGCCGAAAAAGGCATTGATGCCGGCGGCCAGCAGCGAGGCGCCGAAGGTTACCCGGAAGGCGGCCAGCGAACGTTCGCCCAGGGCGATGTCGATGATCTGGCCGAAACCGAGTTCGGAAGCCTTGAGAATCATGCCGCCGAGCGGCAGCAGGATGAGCAGCGAGAGATAGACCAGCGTGTAGCCCAGCGCCAGACCGAAGCCGGGCAACACGCGGTGGGTTTTTGTCGTCATTTATTTCTGCACGTAGATCTGGTCGAAGCTGCCGCCATCCTTGAAGTGGGTCGCAAACGCCTTGTTGGCGCCGCCGAACACTTCATCGACGGTGAAGGTCTTGACCGGCGGGAACTGCGCGGCGTACTTCTTGAGCAGTTCGGCATCACGCGGCCGCAGGTAGTTCTGCGCGGCATTTTCCTGGCCTTCCTTGGACCACAGGTATTCCAGGTAGGCTTGCGCCTGCTTGCGGGTGCCCTTCTTGTCCACGACCTTCTCGACCACGGCGACCGGGAACTCGGTCTGCAGCGTCAGGCTGGGATAGACCACTTCGAAATTGCCCTTGCCGAATTCCTTGGCGATCATTTCGGCCTCGGATTCGAAGGTGATCAGCACGTCGCCCAGACCGCGCTGCATGAAGGTCGTCGTCGCATCGCGGCCACCGGCAGCGAAGAGCGGGGCATTCTTGAGCAGTTTGCCGAGAAACTCCTGCGCCGTCTTGTCATTGCCGCCCTTCTGGCGCAGCGCCCAGGCCCAGGCCGAGAGATAGGTATTGCGGCCGTTGCCGGTGTTCTTCGGATGCGGAATGATCATCTGCACGCCCGGTGCGGCAACGTCGGACCAGTCCTTGATCGCCTTCGGGTTGCCCTTGCGCACGATGAAGACCATGGCCGAGGTATAGGGCGAGGCGTTGTTCGGGAATTTCTTCGTCCAGTCCTTGGCGACCAGGCCCTTCTCGGCGAGGAATTCGATATCGTTGGCCTGGTTCATGGTCACCACATCGGCTTCGAGGCCGTCGGCAACGGCACGCACCTGCTTCGACGAGCCGCCGTGCGACTGTTTCAGCTCGAGCGTTTCACCGGTCTTCTGCTTCCAGTATTTCTGGAACAGCGGGTTGTAGTCCTTGTAGACGTCGCGGGCCACGTCGTAGGAGGAATTGAGCAGGCTGGCATCAGCCAGGGCGGCACCGGCAACCAGGGCAAGCAGCAGGCCGGAAATGGAACGATGGAATCGGGTCATGGTTCACCTCATGAATTAATGAACGCCAATTTAGACGACATCCTTATAGCCACAAAGACAGCTTTCGAATTTGTTTATCCCGACAAAGAATATAAAGCCGCAACAGGCACAAGCAGGCCTGTTCGTAAGCCCCCCAAGCAGCTATCATTCGCCTTCCTATACGCAGCCGAATCCACCATGCGCGCCACCCTGCCTGCCACCCTACTGCTTTCCGCCCTGTTGACCGCCTGCGCTTCAACCAGTGATATCCCGGTCAGCAAGCATATTTCGCAAAGCGGCGCGCTGCGCGTGCACCCCGGCCTGCTCGGCCAGCCGGTGCCGGCCGAACTGCAAGGTGAAGGCGCCCCGGCCAGTGCCGTGGCCAAGGCGACCGACGACGCCCCGATCAAGATGGATGAAACCGGCCTGCGCACGCAGCGCAGCGTTTATTTCGATCTCGACAACGCGGCCGTCAAGGCTGAATTCGAGCCGGCACTACAGGCGCACGGACGCTACCTGGCCAGCCACCCGGCCGCGCAGGTGCGCATCGAAGGCAATGCCGACGAACGCGGCCCGGCCGGCTACAACGCCCGCCTCGGCCAGAAACGCGCCGACAATGTCCGCCAGGCGATCATCAGCAACGGCGCTGCGGAAAAGCAGGTCAGGATCAAGAGCCTGGGTGAGTTGCGGCCGAAGCTGAAGGGCCACGACGAAGAGTCCTGGGCCGAAAACCGTCGCGCCGACGTCGTGTACGAGAAGGAAGACTGAGCGTCAGGATCCGGGATTGAGGATCCAGCTATTAGTTGATATTTGAGGGCGCTGCGGCGCCCTTTTCATTTGCCGCTAACTAACTGCCACTCTCATAAGCCGCCAGCGTGATGCCGGCGTGCAGCAGCATCTCGCGCACCGCCTTGATGTCGGTCCGGCTGCAGGTGCTGCCGCCATGCGGCGGATGCAGGAAAGTCTCGACCTTGTTCAGCGTCACCTTGCAGCGCCCGTGCGCCGGTTCGACCTCGGCACCGAGGTGGTTGAGCAGGGATTCGATTTCCCGCCAGTGAATATTGGCTGAGGGCGGGTCCTGGAAGATGCTGCGCATCAGGTGGGCATGCTTGTGGCTCATGGCTGGGCTCCTGACGAAATGGATACGGCCATTCTATGCCGCCCGGCGGTCGACGCTCAGGAAAGTGCGATTTTGACCAGGGCCAGGGCGAGCAATGTATAGCCGGCCGCAACAAGATCGTCGGCCATGACGCCAAAGCCGTTCTTGACGTGCGTATCGAAATAACGCGCCGGCTGCGGCTTGGTGATGTCGAAATAGCGAAACAGCATGAAGGCCGCCAGTTGCCAGAAGAAGGTATCCGGCGTCAGCAAGAGCACCAGCCAGAAGGGCACGATCTCGTCCCAGACGATGCTGCCATGGTCGGGGTCGCCGAGGGCGCGCCCGGTGATGTCGATGATCCAGATACCGAGCAGGTAGGCCGCCGCGAACAGGCCGAGCAGCAGCGCATCGCTGCAATACGGGCGAAAGAGCAGGAAGCTGCCCCAGGCGAACAGGGTGCCGAAAGTCCCCGGCGCCTTCGGCGCC
The DNA here is from genome assembly GCF_020510525.1 of Quatrionicoccus australiensis. Lineage (NCBI taxonomy): Bacteria > Pseudomonadati > Pseudomonadota > Betaproteobacteria > Rhodocyclales > Azonexaceae > Quatrionicoccus > Quatrionicoccus australiensis. Next base: position 578,733 of record NZ_CP075188.1, on the reverse strand, counting down.
AGGCCGCTGCCGCAGCCGAGCGCCAGGAAGTGGGCCGGGCTGGCGAGCAGGAACTTGCGGCTGGGCGCGGGTCGCATGCTCTCAGGCAAAGTGGTCGTAACCCTTGCTGTCGAACTCGACCGGCTTGTCGTCCGGATCAAGGACGGTGACCGTACCGGCCGGGCCGGCCGTCATTTCGCCGATGCACCACAGCGGCAATTCGAGTTCGGCGGCAATCCGGCCGAGCGCCAGATGCTGCGCAAACGGCGCGGTAAAGCAGAGTTCGTAGTCGTCGCCACCGGTCAACTGGCATTCGAGGGCCATTTTGCGCAGCACCGCATCGTAGCTCTCGCCCTTGGGCAGGTGCGGCAACTGGACCAGCTTGACGTTGGCAGCGCAGCCGGAACGTTCGGCAATGTGCGCGAGATCGGCGAGCAGGCCGTCCGAGACATCGATCGCCGCGCTCGCCACGCCGCGCAGCGCCAGGCCGAGTGCAACGCGCGGCCGCGGCTTTTCCAGCGCGCCGATGCACAGGCGCGGCCAGGGTTCGGGCAGTTCGATGCGGCCCTGGAGCAGGGCGAGGCCGAGACTGGCCAGGCCAGGCCGGCCGGAAACCCAGATCTGGTCACCGGGCTGCGCGCCATCACGGCGCAGCGCCTGGCCGGGGGCAACTTCGCCCATGGCGGTGACGCACAGGTTGAGCGGCCCCCTGGTGGTATCGCCACCGACCACATCGACGCCGTATTCACTGGCGCAGGCAAAAAAGCCTTCGGCGAATTTGCCTATCCACGCCTCGTCGACCGCCGGCAGCGCACCGGCCAGGGTCACCCAGCGCGGCTTGGCCCCCATCGCGGCGAGGTCAGACAAATTGACGGCAAGCGCCTTCCAGCCGAGGTTCTTCGGATCGGTATCGGGCAGAAAATGCGTGTCGGCGACCAGCATGTCGGTGGTCACCGCGAGCTGCATGCCGGGCGACGGCTGCAGCAGCGCGCAATCATCGCCGGGACCAAGCACGGCCGAGGGCGTCGGCCGGGCGAAGTAGCGGTCGATCAGCGCGAACTCACCGGCCATCGTTTCAGCTGGCCTTCTTCTTGGCGGCGACTTCTTCGGCACGGGCGCCGAGGGCGACCTTGTCGAGCACGCCATTGACGTACTTGTGGCCGTCGGTGCCGCCGAAGGCCTTGGCCAGCTCGATCGCCTCATTGATGATGACGCGGTACGGCGTTTCCGGATGATGCAGCATCTCGAAGCAGCCGAGCATCAGCACGCAGGCTTCGATCGGCGACAGTTCGCTGAACGGCCGGTCGAGGTGGGCGGTGATCTGCGACACCAGCGCCTCGCGCTGGGCGATGACGCCGCGCAGCGTGCCGACGAAGAATTCGCGGTCGGCCTTGGCGAAGCCTTCCAGCTCCGGGGCGTAGGCTTCGATGGCGGCCTCGTCGGCACCGCCGACGCGCCACTGGTAGAGGCCCTGCAGGACGAATTCGCGGGAACGGCGGCGGGCCGACTTGGGCGGCGCCTTGACGTCGTGGGGATGTTCGCTGTCGCTGAGGAAAGTGGTCATTCGAAAAGTGCCTTCTGAAGATTGGCCATCTCGACGGCGGCCTGGGCGCAATCGGCGCCCTTGGGTTGCATGCGGACTTCGGCCTGCTCGTCGGTATCGCAGGTCAGGATGCCGTTGGCGATCGGCACGCCGGTATCGAGCTGGACTTCCATGATGGCGCGGCAGGCGTCATTGGAAACCACTTCGAAGTGGTAGGTGTCGCCGCGAATGACCGCGCCGAGCGCCACCAGCGCATCGAAACAACCGCTCTGCGCCATGCTTTGCAGGACGAGCGGGATTTCCAGCGCGCCCGGCACGTTGGCGATCGCCATGTCGGCATCGGCGACGCCGAGCCGCTTCAGCTCGTTGACGCAGGACGAGAGCAGGCCTTCGCAGACCGGCAGGTTGAAACGGGACATCACGATGCCAACCTTGAGGCCGGCGCCGTCCAGATTGTTGTCGTACTCGTAGATATTGTCGAACCGGGCCATGGTTTAGAGCTCCGCAGGTGAGGTGACGAAACCGGTAACTTCAAGCTGGAAGCCGGTCATGGAAGGCATTTTGCGCGGGCTGGAAAGCAGGCGCATCTTGGTGACGCCGACATCGCGCAGGATCTGTGCGCCAATGCCGTAAGTACGCGGATCCCACTTGGCGGGCGCCTGCGGCGTCTTGCCGGTCAGGCGGGTGAGCAGCGCCTCGCTGTCTTCCGGCCGGTGCAGCAGGACGATGACGCCGTGGCCATTCTTGGCCAGCGCAGCTTGCGCCTGATCGATCGAGAAGGACTGCTGCTTGCTCGACGGATCGAGGAAGTCGAGCACCGAAAGCGGCTCATGGACGCGGACCAGGGTCTCGCCGCCGGCCGGGATCTCGCCCCTGACCAGGGCCAGGTGAGTGGCGCCGCTGGCGCGGTCGACGTAGGCGTGCAGCGTGAATTCGCCGTGGGCGGTCTGCACCGGCTTGCTGGTGACGCGCTCGACCAGGGTTTCGGAAGCGGCACGGTAGTGGATCAGGTCGGCGATGGTGCCGATCTTCAGGCCGTGCTCCCTGGCGAACTCGATCAATTCCGGCAGGCGGGCCATCGTGCCGTCGTCGTTCATGATCTCGCAGATCACCGAGGACGGCTGCAGGCCGGCCATGCCGGCGAGGTCGCAACCGGCTTCGGTATGCCCGGCGCGGACCAGCACGCCGCCTTCGCGGGCAGTGATCGGGAAGACGTGACCAGGCTGCACGATGTCGTCGGCGACCACGTTGCGGGCCACGGCGGTGCGGATGGTGTGCGAGCGGTCGGCCGCGGAAATGCCGGTGGTGACGCCTTCGGCGGCTTCGATCGAAACGGTGAAGGCGGTGCCGTACTGGGTCTTGTTGTTGCGCGCCATCTGGACCAGGCCGAGCTTCTTGCAATGTGCTTCGGTCAGGGTCAGGCAGATCAGGCCGCGGCCGAACTTGGCCATGAAATTGATCGCTTCCGGCGTGATGTGCTCGGCGGCCATGACGAGGTCGCCCTCGTTTTCACGATCTTCTTCATCAACCAGGATGACCATGCGGCCGGCCTTGAGCTCGGCAACGATTTCGGCGGTATTGGCAATGGCAGGCAACGGGGACATGGGTTTCCGGATACAGCAAATGGGGGGGTGCTATTTTCGCAGAAACAGGCTGATAGCACATGACTTTAGTAAGGCGCCCGAGCATTCCGGTATCTGCCCGTTGCCACCGGTCGACCGGCAAAAACAGGCAAAAACCGCGAATCAGCTGCCGCTCTGGTAGGCCTCGACCTGGATGCGCAGACGCACTTCGTCGCCGATGAAAGGCAGGCCCGTATTCATGCCGAAATCGGAGCGGCGCAGCACGCCCTGCGCGTCGGCGCCGCAACCGCGCTGGCGCAACAGCAGATTGAAGCCGCACTTGAAGCGGCTGATTTCCAGACGCAGCGGCCGGATTTCGCCGAGCAGCATCAGCGTGCCCTCGACCGCGACCGGGCGCGCACCGTCAAAGACAAAGCGCTGGCTGCGGAACAGCACATCGGGAAAGCTCGCCGCATTGAACCATTGCTCGCCGCGCAGCACGTCATCGCGCAGCGCGAAGCCGGTATCGAGCGACGCCGCCTCGATGCGGATGTCGATACTGCCGCCCGCCGCCGCTTCGTCGAAGCTGACCTTGCCGGAGGTCCGGTTGAAACGCCCGCGCTGGGTGGAAAAACCCATGTGGTCGATTTCAAAACTGGCGTAGGTGTGGGTCGAATCGATCACGTACTCGGCCGCCAGCGAGGGCATGGACAGAGCGGCAAGCAGGGAAACCAGGAAAAGTCTGATGGACACGGTCGACGCTCGCAAAAGGGCAAAATCCGGAAAAGCTCCGACGCAGAGCTTGGTGCTGATGCTGTTTCTGACCGAAAGCCGGCGGCGGCGTTCCCGATTCGGGGCACAATATCGGCCCGAGCCATCCCTTCGTCATCGTCCATGCGCCACGCCCTGCTCTTCTCGGTTTTCGTCATCGCCTCCTGCGGCCTGGCCTACGAGCTGATCGCCGGCGCCTTGGCGTCCTACCTGCTCGGCGATTCGGTAATGCAGTTCTCGACGGTGATCGGCACCTACCTGTTCGCGATGGGCGCCGGCTCCTGGCTGTCGAAATACATCACGCGCGACCTGATCGGCCGCTTCATCCAGATCGAGCTGCTGGTCGGCCTGCTCGGCGGCTTTTCGGCAATCGGCCTGTTTCTCGTGTTCACGTGGCTGACCGGGCCGTTCAAGCTGCTGCTCTATCTCGCCGTATTCGGCGTCGGCGTCCTGGTCGGTCTGGAAATCCCGCTCGTCATGCGCATCTTGAAGCGCGATCTCGACTTCAAGGATCTCGTGTCGCAAGTGCTCACTTTCGACTATCTCGGCGCGCTGGTGGTCTCCATCCTGTTTCCGCTGGTCCTCGCGCCGCATCTCGGCATGGTCCGCACCGGCCTGCTCTTCGGCCTGCTCAATGTTGGCGTTGCGCTCTGGGCGCTGCACCTCTTCCGCGCCCAGCTGCCGGCGCGACGCTGGCTGGCATTGCAATCGTGGAGCGTGTTCGCCCTGCTCGTCGCCGGTTTTGCCGGCGCCGGCCAGCTGACTTCAATGGCGGAGGCCCATCTCTACGCCGACGACATCATCCACACCGAAACCACGCCCTACCAGCGCATCGTCGTCACCCGCTGGCACGACGACCTGCGTCTCTTCCTCAACAACAACCTGCAATTCTCGTCGCACGACGAATACCGCTACCACGAGGCCCTCGTCCATCCCGGCCTGGCCAGCCTGCCGGCGGCGCGTCGCGTGCTCGTGCTGGGCGGCGGCGACGGCCTGGCGGTGCGCGAAATCCTGAAATATCCGGCGATCGAGAAAGTCACCCTGGTCGATCTCGATCCGGCCATGACCCATCTTTTCTCGACCGCACCGGCGCTGACCGCGCTCAACGAAAACGCGCTGAAGTCGCCGCGCGTCGAGGTAATCAATGCCGATGCGCTGCAATGGCTGGAAAACAGCCACGACTATTTCGACTTCATCGTCGTCGACTTTCCCGACCCGAGCAATTTCGCCATCGGCAAGCTGTACACCGCCGCCTTCTACCGCCTGCTGGAAAAGCGCCTGTCAGCCAACGGCCTGCTCGTCGTCCAGTCGACGTCGCCGCTCTATGCGCGACAATCCTTCTGGTGCGTGGTCGCGACACTTGAGGATGTCGGCCTGAAGACGGCGCCCTACCACGCGCTGGTGCCGTCCTTCGGGGAATGGGGCTTCATCATCGCCGGTCGCCAGGAATTCGTTCCCGCACCGGTCGACCGGCAAAAAACCCGCTTTTTGACGCCGGAAACGCAGCCCGCCCTGTTCACCTTCCCGGCCGACATGGAACGCCTGCCGGCCGAGGTGAACCGCCTGAACAACCAGGTGCTGGTGCGCTACTTCGAAGCCGAGTGGCGCAAGGTGATCCGCTAGCCCTGCCTGGGCACGGCATTGGCCGCACAGACACCCGGCTCGGCCATGCCGCGCAGGTAATCGACCACTAGCTCGGCCGGCATCGGCTTGCTGTATAGGAAGCCCTGCAGCACGTCGCAACCCAGCCGGGCAAGAAAGTCGCGCTGCTCCAGCGTCTCGACGCCTTCGGCAACCAGTTCAAGACCGAGATTGTGGCCGAGCGCCACGGTCGCGGAACAGATCGCCTTGTCGTTGATATCGGTCTCGATGTCCTTGACGAAGGAGCGGTCGAGCTTCAAGCGGTGAATCGGCAGATGCTTGAGATAGGCGAGTGACGAGTAGCCGGTACCAAAGTCGTCGATGGCAAGCACGATGCCCATGTCGGAAAACTGGTTGAGAATTTCCAGCGTCACTTCCGGATTCTGCATCGCCGTGCTCTCGGTGATCTCCAGCTCGATATCGGACGGCTGCAGGTCGTAGCAAGCGAGCGCACCGCGCACGACGAAGGGCAGGTTCTCATGGCGCAACTGCTGCGCCGAGATGTTGATCGCGACGCGAATGTCGGCGATGCCCGCCTTGCGCAAGGCACTGACATGACGGCAACTTTCCCAGAAAACCCAGTCGCCGAGCGGCAGGATCAGGCCGGTTTCTTCGGCAATGGCGATGAAGCGGGTCGGCGGCACCTGCCCCAGCGTTGGATGATTCCAGCGCGCCAGCGCCTCGAGACCGACAATGCGCCCGGACTCGATGTGCATCTGCGGCTGGAAGTGCAGCGAAAACTGGCTTGAGGTCGGCGTGATGCTGGAAACGGCATGACGCAGTGCATTTTCCATCTGCAGGCGCTCACCCGCCGCCTCGTTCATGCGCGCCGCGTAGAACTGGTAGTTGTCGCGCCCGGCATTCTTGGCGTGGTACATCGCCGTATCGGCATTGCGCAGCATGGTCTCGCCGTCGCGGCCATCGCTCGGAAACACACTGATGCCGATACTCGGTGTCGCGTACAAGGTGTGCTCGCCGACCTGGTAACTGCCGGCCAGGGCGCGCTGCAGCTTGCCGGCCACGCTGGCTGCGGTCAGCGCCGAATCGATGTCGGGCAGCACGACGGTAAATTCGTCACCCCCCAGGCGGGCGACGATGTCGCTGGCCCGCACGCTTTCGCGCAGGCGCAACGCGACCTGCCGGAGCAAGCCGTCGCCAACGTGGTGACCGAGCGTGTCGTTGATGTTCTTGAAGCGATCGAGGTCGATCAGCATCAGCGCGATCTGGCTGTTGTCGCGCTCGCAGGTGCGCAGCGCCAGCTCGAGTTGCGACTCGAAAGCCAGGCGATTGGGCAGGTGGGTCAGCGGATCGTGATAGGCGAGATGGACCAGGCGGTCGGCCGCTTCGCGGCTTTCGCTGACATCGGTGAAGCTGGCAACGTAGTTGAGGATGGCACCGGCAGCATCGCGCAGGGCCGAAATGCTGACCCATTTGGGAAAGACACTGCCGTCCTTGCGCCGGTCCCAGATTTCGCCCTGCCAGAAACCCGTTTCCTGCAGCGCCTGCCACATCGACTCATAGACCAGCGGATCGGTCCGCCCGGAGGCCAGAAACTTCGGGTCCTGCCCGGCCACTTCGGCCAGCGTGTAACCGGTCAGCCTGACGAAGGCAGGATTGGCGGCAACGATGCGATTGGCAGCGTCACACACCAGAACCGCCTCGTGGCTCTGCAGGAAAACACGTTGCAGAACCTCGCCACTGAGGGCGGGACCGACCTCGTCAGACAAGGGGGCAGCCGCCCCCGGTCGATCCGCTTGCATCGCGCCGCCCTCCTGGCTACTGCGTCAGACGTTGAACAGGAAGTTCAGCACATCGCCATCCTTGACGACGTATTCCTTGCCTTCGGCGCGCATCTTGCCTGCTTCCTTGGCACCGGCTTCACCCTTGTAGGCGATGAAATCGTCGAAAGCGATGGTCTGGGCGCGGATGAAGCCGCGTTCGAAGTCGGTGTGGATGACACCAGCTGCCTGCGGCGCGGTGTCGCCCTGATGGATGGTCCAGGCGCGCACTTCCTTGACGCCGGCGGTGAAGTAGGTGGCCAGGCCGAGCAGCTTGTAGCCGGCATGGATCAGGCGATCGAGGCCCGGCTCTTCGAGGCCGAGGTCGGCCAGGAACATCTGCTTTTCCTCGTCGTCGAGGTCGGCGATTTCCGCTTCGATGGCGGCACAGACCGAGACGACTTCAGCCTTCTCGGTCGCGGCATGGGCGCGCACGGCGTCGAGCAGCGGATTGTTCTCGAAGCCGTTTTCGGCGACGTTGGCAACGTAGAGCACCGGCTTGCCGGTGATCAGGCAGAACGGCTTCAACAGCGCCAGCTCTTCCTTGGAGAAATCGAGGGCACGGATGGCCTTGGCCTGGTCGAGCTGGGCAAAGCAGCGTTCGAGCACGGCAACCAGGATCTTGGCTTCCTTGTCACCGGAATTGGCCGGACGACGGTAGCGGTTGAGCGCCTTTTCGACGGAGGCCATGTCGGCCAGGGCCAGTTCGGTATCGATGACTTCGATATCGCGCAGCGGATCGACACCGCCGGAAACGTGAATCACGTTGTCGTCGGAGAAGCAGCGCACGACGTGCACGATGGCATCGGTTTCACGGATGTTGGCGAGGAACTGGTTGCCCAGGCCTTCGCCCTTGGACGCGCCAGCCACCAGACCGGCGATATCGACAAACTCGACGATGGCGGGCTGCATGCGCTGCGGCTTGACGATCTCGGCGAGCTGGGCCATGCGCTTGTCCGGCACTTCGACGATGCCGACGTTCGGCTCGATGGTGCAGAAGGGGTAATTTTCCGCCGCGATGCCCGACTTGGTCAGGGCGTTGAAGAGGGTGGATTTGCCGACGTTGGGCAGGCCGACGATGCCGCATTTGAGAGACATGGATATTTCCTTAGACGGCTTTGCCGTGCAACTGTTGTTGGGCGCCGGCAAAATCACCGGCCGCAAGTTTGGGCCAGGCCAGCAGGCAGCGGGCCAGGGCGTGTTCGATTTCCGGCAGTTCTTCCTTGCGCGGCTGGTGCAGCACGAAGTCCACCACCTGCTGGGCCAGTCCGAGCGTGCGCGGATGGCCGACGCCGAGGCGCAGGCGCCAGAAGTCCGGCGTACCGAGCTTGGCCTGGATGTCCTTGAGACCGTTGTGGCCACCGTTGCCGCCACCCTGCTTCAAGCGGATACCGCCCGGTGGCAGGTCGAGTTCGTCGTGAATGACGAGAATCTCGCTGGCGGGAATCTTGTAGAAATTGGCCAGCGCCGCGACCGCCTGACCGGAACGGTTCATGAAGGTGGTCGGCTGCAGCAGCCAGGTTTCGCCGCTGCGCCCGGCCTTGCCGAAGAACTTGGCCTGCGGGGCGAGCGTCACCTTCAGCTTGTCGGCGAGCTGGTCGACAAACCAGAAGCCGGCATTGTGCCGGGTGGCTTCGTATTCCGGTCCGGGATTGCCGAGACCGACGATGAGGCGGGGAGGATTCATGGCGACAAGCGCGAAAAAGCCGCCGGCGGCAAATTGCCAGCGGCGGCCGTAACGAGCAGCTGTCCGAAATTACTCGGCAGCAGCTTCGCCTTCAGCAGCTTCGGAAGAACCGCCCTTGCCGACGACGCCGACGACGACGTCGTCAGTAGCGTGGGCAACCAGCTTGACGCCGGCCGGCAGATTGAGCTGGGACAGGTGAATGCTGTCGCCGATCTTCAGTGCGGACAGGTCGACTTCGACGAATTCCGGCAGATCCTTGGCCAGGCAGTGGACATCCACTTCGGTGATGACGTGGTTGACCAGGCCGCCATTGAGCTTGACGCCCGGGGCAACTTCTTCGTTGATGAAGTGGAGCGGCACCTTGATGTGCAGCTCGTGCTCGGCGTCAACGCGCTGGAAGTCGATGTGGTGAACCAGCGGCTTGTAGGCGTGCACCTGGTAATCGCGCAGCAGGACGGCTTCTTTCTTGCCATCGACGACGAGGCTGATGATCGAAGAATGGAAAGCTTCCTTCTTCAGCTTCAGCAGCAGGTCATTGTGGTCAACTTCGATGGCCTGGGCGGCAATGTTGCCACCGTAAACAATACCCGGGACCTTGGATGCACGACGCAGGCGGCGGCTCGCACTCGTTCCCTGCAGCGTACGCGCTTGCGCGATCAGTTCAAAAGACATGGTGATACTCCAGTTTTTCCCGGTCCGCGACCAGATCGGGAAGGTTAAAAAAACAGTTGCTGAGGATCGGGTTGCCTAGGGTTTTGAGCTAAAAGCTCTAGCCCCTAAGCAACTCGATCCTCAATCCTAATCAATAAACAGCGACGAAACGGAGTCGTCGTTGCTGATGCGGCGAATCGTTTCAGCCATGATCTCGGCAACCGAGAGCTGGCGGATGCGCGACGAAGCAGCAGCATCGTCACGCAGCGGAATGGTATTGGTCACGACCAGGGCATCGAGGTCGGAAGTATTGACGCGCTCGACCGCCGGACCGGACAGCACCGGGTGCGTACAGTAGGCGACGACCTGCTTGGCGCCGCGCGCCTTGAGCGCGGTGGCTGCCTTGCACAGGGTGCCGGCGGTGTCGACCATGTCATCCATGATGATGCAGGTACGACCATCGACTTCACCGATGATGTTCATCACTTCGGAAACATTGGCCTTCGGACGACGCTTGTCGATGATGGCCAGATCGCATTCGAGGCGCTTGGCCAGCGAACGGGCACGGACGACGCCGCCGTGGTCAGGCGAAACGACCATCGGGTTTTCGTAATTCTGCTTCTTGATGTCGTCGAGCAGAATCGGCAGGGCGTAGATGTTATCGACCGGAATGTCGAAGAAGCCCTGGATCTGTTCGGCGTGCAGGTCCATGGTCAGCACGCGGTCGACGCCGGAGGCGACGAGCATGTTGGCAACCAGCTTGGCAGCGATAGGCACGCGCGACGAACGCGAGCGGCGATCCTGGCGGGCGTAGCCGAAATACGGGATGGCGGCGGTGATCCGGCCGGCCGAGGCGCGCTTCAGGGAATCAACGATAACCAGCAGTTCCATCAGGTTGTCGTTGGTCGGGGCGCAAGTGGATTGCAGGACGAAGATGTCGCGACCGCGGACATGTTCCTGCAGCTCGACACTGACTTCCCCGTCGGAGAAGCGACCGACATTGGCACGGCCAAGATCGACGTTGAGCTGGTTTGCGACATCGGCTGCCAGTTTCGGATTGGCATTACCGGTAAAGACCATCAAGCTGTTGTAGGCCATTTCAACATCCCTTGGGGGCCGCGCATGCGCACTGCGTGTTTTGCCTGGCGAAAATGAAATCGGGCAGGCTTTGCAACCTGCCCGAAGGAAACCTGGCTGGGGAAGAAGGATTCGAACCTTCGAATGCCGGAATCAAAATCCGGTGCCTTGACCAACTTGGCGACTCCCCAGCGGGTCGTTCGTACGGTTTCGTGTACAAACGAGGCGCGCATCATAGCCAGCGCACGCGACAAAAGCAAGTACTTTTTTTAAATTTTTGCCAACGGATGCTCGATCAGACCTTCCGCCAGCCAGCCGGTCATGCCAGTGGGAAGGCAGGCCAGCGCAGCCTCTGCGGCATCGCGCCGGGCAAAGGAGGCAAACACGCAGGCGCCGGAGCCGGTCATCATCGCATCCGGCGCGTACTGCCGCAGCCAGGCCAGATATTCCGCCACGACCGGAAAACGGTCACAGGCAACCGCCTGCAGATCATTGTGACCATCACCCGGCCGCCAGTCGGCCGGCTTGATCGGCGGCGTGTCGCGACACAGGTCGGGCGCGCCGAAAATGGCCACCGTCGGCACGTTGACCGGTGGCTGCAGGACCAGATAGGTGGCCGGCGGCAGTTCGACATCGGTGAATGCCTCACCGACACCTTCGGCAAAAGTGTTGCGGCCGTGGATGAATACCGGCACGTCGGCACCGAGGGCGAGACCGATTTCCTCCAGGCGCTGCCGCGACAAGCCGGTTTGCCAGAGGTGATTGAGGGCAAGCAGCACGGTCGCCGCATCGGAACTGCCACCGCCGAGGCCGCCGCCCATCGGCAGATTCTTTTCCAGGTGGATGCTGGCGCCCTGCGTGCAACCGGTGGCCGCCTGCAGCAGACGGGCAGCGCGCACGGTCAGGTCGCTTTCCGGCGGCACGCCGGGAATCGGGGTTTCCAGCACGATCCGGTCGTCGGTGCGCGGCGCAAAGCGCAGACGGTCGACGCGGTCAATAAAGCGAAAAACGGTTTGCAGCAAATGGTAGCCATCGGCACGCCGACCGACGACGTGCAAAAAAAGGTTGAGCTTGGCTGGCGCCGGCCAGCTGCTGTTCCAGTTCCAGGTACTCACGGCAAATCCTTCCATTCCTCGATGCGCAGGCGCAGTTCGACGCCGCCCTCACCCAGCAGCGTCAGGCGCACCGGCAAGGCCGCCGGCGCTTCGTCGTCATAGGCGTAGTCGATCTGCCAGCCCGCCTCGCGCAGGCGCAGCGGACGGCCCTGGGCATCGAGCGCCATGTCCTGCGGCTGCTCTGCCTGACCGAGCAGCCAGGCCGGCAGACGCCGAACCGGCAGACGCTGACCGCTGACTTCCTCGAGCAGGGCATCCGCATCAACGGCTTCGCGAGTGCGGCCATCGGCAGTACGCAAGCGGGAGAGCGCCGGTGTCACCTCGATTTCCGCCATGCCGATGCCGAGCGGATTGGCGAGCAGGATACGGTCACCGGCATTTTTGTGCTCCCAGGAGAGTCGACCGCCTGAACTCTGCACCGCCTGGCCGGGCTGCGCCACGCGCAGGGCAAAGCGGGCTTCCAGCGCAAAATCGCGTACATCCTGGCGGGCCGGCAACGGTGAACGCGGCACACTGGCACAACCGACCAGCAGCAGGCAGCCGGCCAGCCCGGCAAGCAGACGCCGGATCAAGGCTGCAGTTTCTTGATGACGGCGGCGAGGACGTCGCTATCCGGATTGCGCCCCACGGCTTCCTTGAGCAGGCGCCGCGCCTCGTCCTTGCGCTCGAGACGCCAGAGCACTTCGCCCAGGTGGGCGGCGATTTCCGGATCGGCCTTGATCGCATAGGCGCGTTCCAGCGTTTGCAAGGCCTCGGCGAGCTTGCCCTGACGGAAGAGCACCCAGCCCATGCTGTCCATGATGAAGGGATCTTCCGGCGCCAGACGCACGGCCTTGACGAGCAGGGCTTCGGCTTCGGCAAGATGGATGTTGCGGTCGGCCCAGGAATACCCCAGCGCATTGAGCGCATGCGCGTGATCAGGCTTCAGTTCGAGCAGGCGCTTGAGACGTTTCTCGAGCACCTCCGGCTTGCCCTGGCGCTCGGCGAGCAAGGCGGTTTCGTAGAGCAATTCGAGATTGTCCGGCTGGCGCTGCAGGGCGCTTTCCAGCAAGGCCAGGGCATCGGCTTCGCGACCGGCTTCGCGCAGCAATTGCGCTTCGGCCAGCAGAAACTGGACTTTTTCCGCCGGCGTCGTCCCGGCGTTATGCAGGAACTCGCGCGCCTCCTCGATCTTGCCCTGCTGCCGCAGGATCTGGGCGGCGCGCGAACGCGCCGTCAGGTATTGATCGCCGGCCGTAACCTGGCGATAGTGCGCCAGCGCGGCATCGGGCTTGGCCTGCTCTTCGTCGAGCTGCCCAAGGAAGAAATGTACCGCGCTCTTGTCGGGGAAGGCGGTCTGCAGCAAGCGTTCCAGCTGCTGGCGACCGGTCGCCACGTCGCCCTGCTGCAGTGCCAGCATGGCCACCGGGTAGATCACCTCGGGGCTGTCCGGCGCCTCCTTGAGCAAACGGTCGAAGTGACCGCGCGCCTCGCTGTAGCGCTTTTCGGTAATCAGCAGACGGGCCAGCATCAGCCGGGCATCCTGTGCCGCCGGATAACGCCCGACAAAAACCTGCAGCCCGTCGATCGCCTGCGCCGCCGACAGACGCACCTGCAACTGGGCCCGTACCAGCGCTGCCGCCTCCCAGTCCGGGCGCAGTTGCAGCGCCCTTTCCACCGTGCTCTGGGCACGCGCATGATCGCCGGCATTGGCGGCTGCCTGCGACATCGCGAAATGCGCTTCCGGCAGAGTGTCGTAGGGTGCGGCGATACGGTCGACCAGTTGCTGCACGGCCTTTTTGTCAGGCTGGCGGGCCAGCATGCGATTGAGCTGCATCAGGTTGGCCGCGATATTCGGCTGATCCTCGGCGATCAGCTTGGCCAGTTGCGGCGCCAGATCGTCGAGACGATTCGCCATGACCAGCAGGGAGGATTGCGCCTGCTGCGCCTTGGCCGAATCCGGCTCGACCTCTTGCCAGAGCTTGGCCAGCTCGAGAGCCTGGTCATACTGGCGGGCAAAGCCGGCAACTTCAACCGCGCGTTCGATCACTTTCGGATCACGCGTACGCCGCGCCAGATCGTTCCAGGCATCCAGCCCAAAACGGATATCGCCGCGCTGCAAGGCAAACTCACCCACCAGCGCCTGGAATACACTGCGCGCCAGGAGATCTTCGGAGGATTGCGCCGCCCCCTGCGCCGAAGCCCGCTTGCCAGCCTTGGCCGTGACCTCGCCGGCTGCCAGCCCGGGGACCGCATGGGTCAGACCGAGGGCGAGAGTCAGGGCGGCGACGATGAACTTCGGTTGCATGGCGAGCTTTCGATGAGGGCTTGCGCATTGGAGCGCATAAAATCCGTTAAGTTTGCGATGTTATTTGGGAATCGACGAGGGAACAAGCAATGCCGGAATTGCCGGAAGTGGAAGTGTGTCGGCGCGGCCTGCAGCCGACGCTGGAAAAATCCCTGATCAAGGGCGTTGTCATCCGGGCGCCCAAGCTGCGCCAGACGATTCCGACCGAACTGGCCGAACTGTTGCCGGGTTGCCGCATGCTTGCCGTGCGCCGGCGCGGCAAATACCTGCTGATCGACTGCCGGCGCGACGGCGTCGAGGGTAGCCTGATCATTCACCTCGGCATGTCGGGCAAGCTGCGCTTCATGCCGTCCGGCAGCGCCCCGGAAAAACACGACCATTTCGACCTGCTCCTGCCCGACCAGATCCTGCGCTTCACCGATCCGCGCCGCTTCGGCGTCGTGCTCTGGCAACCCGGCCCGCCGGAAACGACAGAGCGCCATCCGTTGCTCGCCAGCCAGGGCATCGAGCCACTTTCCGACGCCTTTACGGTCGACTGGCTGTACGCGGCAAATTCGAAGCGCAGCGGACCGATCAAGCCGGTGCTGATGGATAGCCATCATATTGTTGGCATCGGCAACATCTATGCCGCCGAAAGCCTGTTCCGGGCAGGCATTTCGCCGCTGCGTGCGGCCAACCGGATCAGCCGGGCGCGCTACGAACTGCTCGTCCCGGCCATTCGCGAAACGCTGAGCGAAGCCATCGCGGCGGGCGGCACCACCATCCGCGACTACATGCACAGCGATGGCAGCAGCGGCTGGTTCCAGATCCAGGTCGCGGTTTACGGCCGCGATGGCCAACCCTGCATCCGCTGCGACGGCGTCGTCAGACAAGTCCGCCAGGCTGGCCGCAGCACCTTCTACTGCCCCGGCTGCCAACATTAATTTGTGACGGCAAGCCCATGTATTTATGCTAAATTGAAACGTCCGATCGCATCTACGGTGCTCTCAATATGTCGTTAGCCAACCAATTCGCCGCCTACTCCTCCTGGCGCGCCCGCCTCGCCGTTTATATCGGCGAATTCCAGAGCTGGCTGTCGCATAACGAGTTGTCCGACGCCCAGACCGACCTGCGTCTCAACCAGTTGCTTGAGCGCCTGCGCGAAGACCGCCTGAACGTTGCCTTCGTCGCCGAGTTCTCGCGCGGCAAGTCGGAACTGATCAATGCCATCTTCTTTGCCGACTACGGCAACCGCATGCTGCCCTCCTCGGCCGGCCGCACGACGATGTGCCCGACCGAACTACTCTTCGACGCCAACAAGCGGCCCTGCATCGAACTGCTGCCGATCCAGACGCGCGCCTCGAACTCCAGCGTCACCGAATACAAGGGCTTCGCCGACGAATGGACCACGGTCCGTCTCGACACCGAATCCCCCGAAGCCATGCAGGATGCCCTGCGCCACGTCAGCGAAACAACCCGTGTCGCACCGGAAGATGCCGCCCGTCTCGGCTTCGAGGTCGGCGCCGGCGAAATCGATCTGTATCGCGTCGGCGACGACGGCCTGGTTGAAATCCCGCGCTGGCGCCACGCCGTGATCAATTTCCCGCACCCGCTGCTGAAGCAGGGCCTGGTCATCCTCGACACACCGGGCCTCAACGCGATCGGTGCCGAGCCGGAACTGACCCTGTCGCTGCTCCCCAATGCGCATGCCGTGCTGTTCATTCTCGCTGCCGACACCGGCGTCACGCAGTCAGATCTGGCGATCTGGAAGGAACACATTTGCGGCGGCGGCACCACCAAGCGCGGCCGCATGGTCGTCCTCAACAAGATCGACGGTCAGTGGGACGAACTGAAGGGCGAAGCCGAAATCGAGGCCGAGATCCAGAAACAGGTCGAAACCAGCGCCGCCATTCTCGATTTGCCGGCCAGCCAGGTTTTCCCGGTGTCGGCACAAAAGGGCCTGGTCGCCAAGATCAACGGCGACGACGTACTGCTCGAACGCAGCCGCCTGCCGCTGCTCGAAGCCGCCCTCTCCGACGAACTGATTCCGGCCAAGCGCGACATCGTCAGCGAAAGCACCAGCAGCGAGTTCTCCGACGTCAGCCAGCGCGCCCTCGGCCTGCTCGATTCCCGCCTCGCCGGCCTGCGCGAGCAACTGGCCGAACTGACCGAGCTGCGCGGCAAGAACAAGGGCGTCGTCGAATACATGATGGGCAAGATCCGCGCCGAGAAGGAAGAGTTCGAATCCGGCCTGCAACGCTATTACGCCGTGCGTAGCGTCTTCTCGACGCTGACCAACAAGCTGTTCGGCCACCTTGGCATCGACAGCCTGCGCCAGCTTACCCGCGACACCCGCTCGACCATGCAGGACGCCGTCTTCTCGCGCACCCTGTCCGAAGCGATGGCCAATTTCTTCGGGCAGTCACGCGAGGCGCTGCGCAAATCAAATGGCGAAATCAGCGAAATCCTCGCCATGATGGAAGCGGTGTACAAGCGCTTCGCCGTCGAACACGGCCTCAAGCTCGGCACGCCGACCGCCTTCTCGCTGCTCCGTTACGAAAAGGAACTGGATCGCCTGGAAGCCTGGTGCGACACGCACCTCAGCAACATGGTCAGCCTGCTCACGCACGACAAGAAGAACATCACCCAGAAGTTCTTCGACGAAGTCGCCATCCAGGTCCGCCGCGCCTTCGAACACGCCAACCGCGATGCCGAAACCTGGCTGCGCACGATCATGGCGCCGATGGAAACGCAGGTCCGCGAACACCAGATCCAGCTGAAGCGCCGCCTCGAAAGCATCAAGCGCATCCACCAGGCCACCGACACGCTGGAAGACCGCATCGCCGAACTGCAAGTCGTCGAGAACAACCTGATGCAGCAAAGCCAGGCGCTGGAAGACATCACCGCGCACGTCCGCGACATGCTGCAACCGGTCAAAGGCAATCAGGAGCTGCGCGCCGCCTGAACGACAGCGCGCACCGGTCCACAACAAAAAACCCGCGAAATCCGCGGGTTTTTTGTTGGCCGGAAAAACAACTCAGGCGCGCTTGTTGCCGGTCAGCTTTTCGTACTTGGTCCAGAGCATGTCCTGGGTTTCGACATGGTTCTCGTCCTTGGGGATGCAATCCACCGGACAGACCTGGACGCACTGCGGTTCGTCGTAGTGACCGACGCACTCGGTGCACTTGTTGGGGTCGATCACATAGATTTCTTCACCCTGCGAAATTGCTTCGTTCGGGCATTCCGGTTCGCAGACATCGCAATTGATGCACTCGTCGGTGATGATCAAAGACATGGTCTTTCTTCCTCTCTCAATAAACTCAGGTTTTCGCCCGCAGGCGCTTTTCTACACAAGGTTGGACAAATTTGCTGACATCGCCGCCCAGGCGCGCGATTTCGCGAACCATGGTGGCGGAGATGAACATGTATTGCTCGCCGGGTGTCAGGAACACCGTTTCGACTTCCGGATAAACGCTGCGGTTCATGCCGGCCATCTGGAACTCGTACTCGAAGTCGGAAATGGCACGCAGACCGCGCACAACAACCTTGGCACCCTGCGCGTGAACAAAGTCCATGAGCAGCGTGTTGAAACCGACAATCTCGACATTGCCGACATCGGCCAGAATCTCGCTGGCCATCGCGACACGGTCAGCCAGCGCAAAGCGCGGCTGTTTCGAGGGGCTTTCGGCGATCGCCAGGATCAGGCGATCGAACAGACCGGCCGCCCGCCGCACGAGGTCCTCGTGGCCGCGGGTGATCGGGTCGAAAGTCCCCGGATAGATCGCTACGCGATGATTGAGTTTGTTCAAACGTCTGCCCGCCGCATCAAGTGAAAATGCACTTCACCCGCCTTGCCGTGGCGCACCGTGCGCCACTCCCCCAAGGCTTCCAATTCATGTTCTGCTTCGACATAGAGCACTGCACCTTCGTTCAAGACACCGGGCAAAAGCGGCTCCAGGCGCGGAATCCAACCCTTGTTATAGGGCGGATCGAGGAAGATCAGATCAAATTTCACTTTCGTCGAGGATAAATATTGTATCGCATCCCCGCGCCGTATCTCTACCGCGCTCGCAGCGCCGATCATTTCGGCATTGGCGTGCAGCGCCGCGAGCACGCGCGGCGCCTGCTCGATCATCACCACTTTTGCCGCGCCGCGGGATGCCGCCTCGAAACCCAGGGCGCCGCTGCCGGCGAAAAGATCGAGACAATGCCAGCCGTCGAGATCCTGCCCCAGCCAGTTGAACAAGGTTTCGCGCACCCGGTCCGGCGTCGGGCGCAAGCCTTCGCTGTCGGGGAACTTGAGGACACGACGGCGCCACTGGCCGCCGATGATGCGTACAGAGTTCATTCGCCGGCCACCGTCACGGTCATCAGATCGACCGGTTTGACATGGCGGAAAAACGCCTGTTTTACCTGGTCGACCGTTACCGCCTGCACTTTTGCCTGATATTGCTCGAGATAATCGAGCGGCAGGCCGTAAAAGCCGAGCGCCGCGACGTTGTCGAGCAGTTTCTTGTTGCTGTCCAGACGCAGCGGGAAGCTGCCGCTCAGGTTGGCCTTGGCCGCCGCCAGCTCCTCTTCGCTCGGACCGACCTTGAGGAAGCCTTCGAGCACGTCGCGCGCCAGCCGGCTTGCCGCACGCGCCTGCGAGCCTTTGGTCTGCAGGCCGATCTGGAAGGGGCCGGCCTGGCGCAGCGGCGAAAAATAGCTGTACACGCTGTAGGCGTAGCCGCGTTTTTCGCGCACTTCCTGCATCAGGCGCGACACGAAGCCGCCGCCACCCAGGGTGTAATTGCCGACCAGCAAGGGAAAGTAGTCGGGATTGCCGCGTTCGACCGCAGGCAGACCGATATAGACATGCGCCTGGCTGGCCGGGTGCGCGATCTTGGTGACGCTGCCGCGCACCTTCTGCGGCGGCGCCGGCAAGACGGCGGCCTCACCCTGCGGCAGACCGGCCGCCAGCAACTCGGCAATTTCCTCCGCCTCGGCCCGCGACAGGTCGCCGACCAGGGTGATCGTCGCATTCGCGGCGTTGTAATAACGCGCATGGAAAGCGATCAGATCCTCACGGCTCAGCGTCGCCACCGACTCCGGCGTCGCCTGGCGACCATAGGGATGCTTCGGATACATGGCCGCCCAGAAGGCCTTGCCGGCAATCGCATCCGGCCGCGTCGCCGCATCCTTCAGGCTGGCGATGGTGCGCGCCTGCTCGCGTGCCACGATGGCGGCGTCGAAGCGCGGCGCCTGCAGGACGGCACGCAGGACGTCGAGCGCCTCACCGCGCTTGTCCAGTGCCGACAAGGTGCGCAGGGAGATGCTGGCACGATCGGTATCGGCGCCGCCGGCAAGCGTGGCGCCGAGGTCGGCAAGCTGTTCGGCAATCTCGCTCTCGTCGCGACTGCCCGCCCCGAGATCGAGCGCCGCCCGGGTCAGCGCGGCCAGCCCCGACTTGCCGGCCGGGTCGAACATCGAGCCGGCGGCGAAATCAACCTGCACATCGAGCATCGGCAACACCCGGCTGGCGACGAAATAGACACGCGCCCCGGCGGGCGTCACCCAATGCTCGATGGCCACGCCGGCCTCGGCAAGCTGCATGGCAAAAAATGCCAGCGCAGCGGTCAACAGTTTTTTCAGGCTCATTTTGCGCAATTCAGTGACGGGTGGCGAAGGCGGACCGGCGCGGCTTGCTGTCTAGCGGCTGCGGGTCGAGGCTGCCGACGGTCAGCCGGTCGTCGGTGAAATACTTGCGGGCAGCAGCCTGCACCTCGGCCGCCGTAACCTTCTGCAACTTGTCGAGCATGCGCTCGATCTGGCGATAGGAAATGCCCGCCGACTCGGTCTGGCCGATTTCCATCGCCTGGCCGAACATCGAATCGAGCTTGTACACCTGGCTGGCCACCAGTTGCGCCCGCGCCCGCTTCAGTTCGGCCTCGCTGATGCCTTCTTTCTGCACGCGCGCGATCTCGGCCCGGATGGCGGCTTCGAGATCAGCCACCGTATGGCCTTCGGACGGCGTGCCGGAAAAATAGAACATGCCCGGACCGCGCGCCGTGGCTTCGTATTCGATGCCGATCTCGAGCGCGACCTTGTCTTCGCGCACCAGCTTCTTGTTGAAGCGCGCCGCATCGTGGCCATCGAGCACGGAAGCCAGCATTTCCAGCGCGTAAGGCTCGCTTTCCTTCTCGACATCGCGCAGCACCGGCGCCTTGTAGCCCATGATCAGGACCGGCAGTTCGGCCGGCGCCTTGACCGTGATCCGCCGTTCGCCCTCCTGCTGCGGTTCGATCTGCGACTTGCGGCGCGGCAGATCGCGCCCTTCGAGGCGGCCGTAATACTGTTCGGCAAGTGCAAACACCTCGGCATGCTCGACATCGCCGGAGATCACCACGTAGGCGTTGTTGGGCACATACCAGGTGTCGTACCAGGCCTTGGCGTCGGCCGCCGTCATCTGCTCGAGATCGCTCATCCAGCCGATCACCGGCCGGCGATAGGGATGCGCCTGGAAGGCGACGGCATTCATCTGCTCGAAGAGCTTGGCTTCCGGCGCATCATCGGTGCGCATGCGGCGCTCTTCCATGACCACCTTGATTTCCTGCGCGAACTCTTTGGCGTCGACATTGAGGTGACGCATGCGGTCGGCTTCGAGCTGCATCACGTCGGCCAGCTTTTCCTTCGGCACCTGCTGGAAATAGGCCGTGTAGTCGCGGCTGGTGAAGGCATTGTCCTTGCCGCCGGCGGCGGCGACCCGCTTGTTGAACTCGCCCGGCCCGACGCTGGGCGTGCCCTTGAACATCATGTGCTCAAGCACGTGCGCAACGCCCGATGCGCCATCCACCTCGTCGATGCTGCCCACCCGGTACCAGACCATTTGCACCGCGGTCGGCGCCCGGTGGTCTTCCTTGACGATGATGCGCAGGCCGTTTTGCAGCGTCGTCTCGAAGGGGTTGGCGTGTGCAGCGGTCAACAGCCACGGCGCCAGCAAAAAGGGGAGAAGTTGTTGCATACGCATGGGATTGCGGGGCTTTCTGTGAGGTCTTTCTGCTAAAATCGGACGCTGATTCCGCATCGATCGGACGGCATCTTAACGGCTTGCCGCCCGCCTGTCAGCAAGGCTTGAGACCACTTCCCCCATGTTCAGTTTCCTGAAAAAATCCGCTCCCGAAACCAAGGCCGACGCACAGGCCCCGGCGGAAGCCGCCCCTTCCTGGCGCGAACGCCTGTTCAAGGGCCTGGCCAAGACACGGGCCCAGCTGGGGGGCAAGCTCAAATCCATCTTCGCCCGCGGCAAGGTCGACGACGAACTCCTCGAAGAACTCGAAACCCTGCTCCTGACCAGCGACTGCGGCGTCGAAGCAACGCAGCACCTGCTCGACGAACTGAAAAAAGCCGCCAAGCGCGACAAGCTGGACACCCCTGACGCCATCCAGCAGGCCCTCGCCAACGCCCTGCTCGCCACGCTGCAGCCGCTCGAGCAGCCGCTCGACGTCGGCACGCACAAGCCCTTCGTGATCATGATCGCGGGCGTCAATGGCGCCGGCAAGACGACCTCGATCGGCAAACTCGCCAAATACTTCCAGAACCGGGGCAAGAGCGTGCTGCTCGCCGCCGGCGACACCTTCCGCGCCGCCGCGCGTGAGCAACTTGAAACCTGGGGCGAACGCAACAACGTCACGGTCATCGCCCAGGACAACGGCGACCCGGCCGCCGTCGTCTTCGACGCCATCTCGGCGGCCAAGGCGCGCGGCATCGATGTCGTGCTCGCCGACACCGCCGGCCGCCTGCCGACCCAGCTGCACCTGATGGAAGAAATCGCCAAGGTGCGCCGCGTCATCCAGAAGGTCGAACCGAGCGGCCCGCACGAAACCCTGCTCGTGCTCGACGCCAACATCGGCCAGAACGCACTGCAGCAGGTCAAGGCCTTCGACAAGGCGATCAACGTCACCGGCCTCGTCCTGACCAAGCTCGACGGCTCGGCCAAGGGCGGCGTGGTCGCCGCCATCGCCCGCCAGTGCCCGAAGCCGATCCGCTTCATCGGCGTCGGCGAACAGATCGACGACCTGCGCCCCTTCTCGGCCAGGGATTTTGTCGAGGCGCTGTTTGAGTAGGATCGAGCTGCCAGGATAGAGGATCGAGTAAGCTTTTAGCTCACCCCCTAACATCTAATAGCTAACAACTAAAAAATGATTCTCGCCAGCAATCTTTCCAAGCGTTACCCCGGCGGCCACGAGGCGCTGCGCGAAGTCAGCTTCGAAATTTCGGCCGGCCAGATGACGCTGATCACCGGCCACTCCGGTGCCGGCAAGACAACGCTGGTCAAGCTGCTGGCGTCGGTCGAACGCCCGACCTCGGGCAGCCTGGTGGTCAATGGCCAGAATCTGTCGGCCCTGCGCCGCAGCGCCATTCCCTACCTGCGGCGCAACTTCGGCCTGGTCTTCCAGGACCAGAAGCTGCTGTTTGACCGCAGCGCCCTCGACAACGTGCTGCTGCCGCTGCAGATCGTCGGCCTGCCGCATCGCGAAGCGGTCCGCCGTGCCCGCGCCGCGCTCGACAAGGTCGGCCTGCTCGCCCGCGAAAAGGCGATGCCGATTGCCCTTTCCGGCGGTGAACAACAGCGCCTGGCAATCGCCCGCGCCGTGGTCAATCGCCCGACCATCCTGCTTGCCGACGAGCCGACCGGCAATCTCGATGCCGAATCGGCCCGCGCCATCCTCGAAATTTTCTCCGCCTTCCACCAGGTCGGCGTCACCGTCGTCGTCGCCACCCACGATCAAAGCTGGGTCGAGCGCTACCATCCGAACGTGCTGCGCCTCGATCACGGGAGGGTCGTCGCATGAACGCCTGGCTCTCCCAGCACAAGGCTGCTCTCGCCTCGGCCCTGCGCCGCCTCTGGTCGACACCGCTCAACACGCTGCTTTCGCTGCTCGTCATCGGCATCGCACTGACCCTGCCCGGCTTCGGCTACGTCCTGCTCGACAACCTGCGCGACCTCGGCCGCAACGCCTCCGGCGTGCAGCAGATCAGCCTGTTCATGCAGATCGATGCGAGCAAGAAGGATGTCGATGAAATTTCCACCCGCCTGCGCCAGGCCCCGAACAGCACCTGGCGTTTCGTGCCCAAGGAAGAAGCCCTCAAGCGCATGCAGACCAGCGAAGGCATGGCCGACATCGTCGCCAGCCTGCCGCGCAATCCGCTGCCCGACGCCTTCATCATCGAGCCGGCCAATACCGAACCGGAAAAGCTGGAAATCCTGCGCCGCGAAATCACCAGCTGGCCCAAGGTTGCCCATGTCCAGCTCGACTCGGCCTGGGTCAAGCGTTTCGACGCCTTCCTCAAGCTCGGCAAGCTGGCGCTGTGGATGCTCGCCGGCATCTTCGGCGCCGGTCTGGTTGCCGTCACCTTCAACACCATCCGCCTGCAGGTCATGGCACAGGCCGCCGAAATCGAGGTCGCCCGCATGATCGGTGCCACCGATGCCTTCATCCGCCGCCCCTTCTACTACTTCGGCGCCCTGCAGGGCGCGCTCGGCGGCCTGCTTGCCGCGCTGCTGGTGATCGGCGCGCTGCGCCTGCTGGCCGGTCCGGTCGGCGATCTGGCCGGCCTCTACGGCGCGAGCTTCAGCCTGCGTGCGCCAGGATTTGCCGCGATTGGCGTGTTGACCGGTGCCGGTGCCTTCCTCGGCTGGCTCGGCGCGCAGCTCTCGGTCAGCCTGTCGCTCAGGAAGTTTGACTAAGCCGGTTGCAGCCCGTGGCGGCTTCAGCCGCCGCGACTTTCTCTGCACCCTGGGTGCCGGCGCCCTCGCCGGCTGCGCCCCGGCCGGCAAACCGGCGCTGCCGCCAGGCGAAACCTTTGGCATGTCGCAAGCCCTCGGCCACCGCCTGCTCGGCGGCAACTTTCCCGCCCCCGATGCAATCCGCCATACCGGCGTGCTGATCGTCGGCGGCGGCATCTCCGGCCTGTCTGCCGCCAGACAACTGGCGCGCGCAGCGGTCGACGACTTCCTGGTGCTCGAAATGGAAAGCGAAGCCGGCGGCAATTCGCGCGCCGGCCACAGTCCGCTCGTCGCCTATCCCTGGGGCGCCCACTACCTGCCGCTGCCCGGCCCCGAGGCCCGCGACTTGCGCGAACTGCTCGCCGAACTCGGCGTCCTGCAAGGCGACCCGGGCGCCGCCAAACCGGTCTACGACGAGCGCTACCTATGCGCCACGCCGCAGGAGCGCATCTACCGCAACGGCCTGTGGCAGGAAGGCCTGCTGCCGCAACGCGGCCTGGCAGCTGACGAACGCGAACAGCAGCAGCGCTTTCACGCGCACATGCAGGAGCTCAAGCAGGCGCGCGGCAAGGATGGCCGGCGCCGCTTTGCGCTGCCCATGGCCTTGTCCAGCCGCGACCCCGACTGGCTCGCCCTCGACCGCATACCGTTCAGCCAGTGGCTGAACGCCAACGGTTACACCGCCCCCAGCCTGCATTGGCTGGCCAACTACGCCTGCCGCGACGATTACGGCAGCGACTACCGGCAAACCTCGGCCTGGGCCGGCCTGCATTACTTTGCCTGCCGCAACGGCGAAGCGACCAACGCCGCCCCCGACGCCGTGCTCACTGCGCCCGAAGGCAATGCCTGGCTAGCGCGCGGCCTGGCAGCCAGCGCGGGCGAACGCATCCGCAGCAACAGCCTGGTCTGGCGCATCACGGAAGACAAGCACGGCCTGACGGTCGACGTGCTGGAAAACGATAAAAGCATCCGCTATCAGGCACGCCAACTGATCTGGGCGGCACCGGCCTTCATCCTGCCGCGCGTCTGGCCGGACATGCCGGGCGAGCTGAAAGCAGCGGCGCAGACCGGCGAATACTCGCCCTGGCTGACTGCCAACCTGCACCTCGCTGACTTCCCGGAGGAGCGCCACGGCGCGCCGCTGGCCTGGGACAACGTGCTCCACGACAGCCCCGGCCTCGGCTATATCGTCGCCACCCACCAGTTGATCCGCCGCCAGCAGCGCGGCACGGTATTCACGTATTACCGCGCCCTGCATGACATGGCACCGGCCGCCGGGCGCCGCCTGCTGCTCGAAACGCCACGCGAAACCTGGGCCGAAGGCATCCTCGCCGAACTCGAACGGGTACACCCCGACATCCGCCGCCAGACCACCCGCCTCGACATCTTCCGCAACGGCCACGCCATGCGCCGCCCGACACCGGGCAGCCTGTTCGGCGGTCAACGCGAAAAACTGGCCGGTTTTCGCAGCCCGCGCATCGCACTGGCGCACGCCGACCTGTCGGGTTTTTCACTATTCGAGGAAGCGATGGATCGTGGCATCATGGCTGCGGAACGAATCATGAAGTCGGCAGGTCTCACCAACTGATCCTCGGTGCTGAGCAGAACACAGAGGCTCGCCCCGGTAGAGACGGCGCGAACTTTCACGTCGCAGACACCGCCCCAGGCACATCGAACGCTTCCCGGAGCACCATGGACCTACAACAAAAGCCGCTGTTCGCTCATCCCGGCGCGGAAGGGAACCTCGAGGAACCCGCCTTGTTCGCCAGGACAATTGCCAACCATCTGCCGGGGCTGGTGGCCTACTGGACGAAGGACTTGCGCTGTGCCTTCGCCAATGAACAATATTTTGCCTGGTTTGGCCGAACGTCCGAGCAGATGCTCGGCCTGCCCATGCAGGAACTGCTCGGCAAGAACCTGTTCCAGGACAACCACGCTCACATCCAGGCGGCCCTGCGCGGCGAGGACCAGCAATTCGAGCGCCAGTTGATCAAGACGGATGGTCAAGTCAGGCATACCTGGACCCAGTACATCGCCCACAAGGTAGCCGGCGAAGTGGCCGGCTTTGTCGTCCTGGTAACCGACATCACCAGCATCAAGCAAACCCAGGCCGAACTCCGCATCAGCAATATCGCCCTGCAAGCCATTTCGCAAGGCGTCATCATCACCGGGCCGAATCAGGAAATCATTACGGCCAACGCAGCATTTCTGTCGATCACCGGGTATGCACTCCATGAAGTCCTCGGGAAAAACTGCCGCTTGCTGCAAGGTGCACTGAGCGATCCGCAGACGGTCGGGGCAATCCGCGAAGCCTTGCGCAAGGAGAGCAACTTTTCCGGGGAATTGCTCAATTACCGGAAAAGCGGCGAGCCTTTCTGGAACGAGCTGAACATCTCGCCAATCCACGATGGCGCCGGGCAGCTGACCCACTTCATCGGCATCACCCGTGACATCACCGAGCGCAAGCGCATGGCTGCGACACAGGCAGCAGCGCTGAGCCGCCTTGAAAACATTGCCGACCGGGCCCCCGGTGTCGTCTATGAATACCGTTTGCGGCCCGATGGCAGCGCCTGCTTTCCGTTCGCCAGCGACGCCATCCGCCAGGTCTACCGGGTCAGCCCGGAAGAGGTGCGTGACGATGCAAGCGCGGTTTTCGCCATATTGCACCCGGAAGACCTTGCTGACGTCGAGGCCTCCATCTTGCAATCAGCCAGAACTCTCGAGCCCTGGCGCAAGGAGTATCGGGTCCGCTTCAATGACGGCACGGTACGCTGGCTGTTCGGCAACGCCCTGCCGCACCGTGAGGCCGACGGCTCGACACTCTGGCATGGATTCATTACCGATATCAGCGGGCAGAAACAGGCCGAGGAAGAACTGCGCATCGCCGCCATTGCCTTTGCCTCGCAAAGCGGAATGGTCATTACCGACGCCGCCGGCGTCATTCTGCGAGTCAATCCGGCCTTTACCCGCCTGACTGGCTACACGGCAGAGGAAGCCATCGGCCAGACCCCGGCCCTGCTCAACTCCGGCCGGCAGGACAAGCTCTTTTACCAGCGGATGTGGCAGTCGCTGCAGGAAAAAGGCTACTGGCAGGGCGAAATCTGGAACAAGCGCAAAAACGGCCAGATCTACGCCGAGTTGCTGACCATTACCGCGGTCATCACGCCTGACCGCGGCATCACCCACTTTGTCGGGAATTTTTCCGACATCACCGAAGACAAGGAGGCCGAGGCCGAAATTCATCGCCTGGCCTATTACGACTCCCTGACCCGCCTGCCCAATCGCCGCCTGCTGCTCGATCGCCTCGGCCAGGCGATCATTGCCGCGGCCCGCAGCGACCAGTACGGCGTGATATTTTTCATCGACCTGGACAACTTCAAGGCGCTCAACGACACCCGCGGCCATGATGTCGGCGACCTGCTGCTGGTCGAGGTCGCCCGTCGCCTGTCCGCTGCCGTCCGTGCCAGCGACACCGTGGCGCGCCAGGGCGGTGACGAATTCGTGGTCCTGATGGAGAACATGGGCAGCAATCCGGAGGAAGCTGCCCGCCTGGCCAACACGCTAGGTGAAAAACTGCGCCTTGCCATTGACCAGCCCTTCATCCTCAAAGGCTACGAACACCATTGCCGGGTGAGCATCGGCGTCAGCATGTTTCACCAGCAGGACACGGTCGAGAACCTCTTCAAGCAGGCCGATCTGGCGCTCTATCAGGCCAAGAACGCCGGGCGCAACACCCTGCGCTTCTTCGACCCGGCCATGCAGGCAGCACTGGACCGGCGCAGTGCCCTCGAGGCCGATCTGCGGCTGGCTCTCAAAAATGGCGAGCTGCTGCTGCATTACCAACCGCAACTCGATGCCGGACGGCGTGTCATCGGGGCCGAAGCGCTGGTGCGCTGGCAGCATCCGACACGCGGACTGATCGCGCCGGGTGACTTCATTCCACTGGCTGAAGATACCGGCCTGATCCTGCCGCTCGGGCAATGGGTCCTGGAAACCGCTTGCGCCCAGCTCAAAATCTGGGAAAACGCCCCAAGCACCCGCAAGCTGCAACTGGCCGTCAATGTCAGCGCCCGCCAGTTCCGTCAGTCGGACTTCGTTGCCCTGGTCAGAAACACGCTGCTGGCCAGTGCAGCCAATCCAGCCCGCCTCAAGCTCGAGCTGACGGAAAGCCTGGTGCTCGAGGATGTCCGCGACAGTATCGAAAAGATGCACGCCATCAAGCGGCTGGGCGTCAAGTTCTCGCTGGACGATTTCGGCACCGGCCATTCATCCCTTTCCTATCTCGGACAGTTGCCGCTCGATCAGCTCAAGATCGACCAATCCTTCGTGCGCAACCTGCCGGGCCGCAAAAACGACGAAACCATTGCGCGCACGATCATCACCATGGGCCTGGGTCTCGACATGGACGTAATCGCCGAGGGCGTCGAGAATGAAGAGCAGCTGGCGTTTCTCGATTTCCATGGCTGTCATGCCTTCCAGGGCTATCTGTTCAGCCGGCCATTACCGGCAGAACAATTTGCAGAATATCTGGACAAGACCTGACCCCGGGGCAATTGCGCAAAATCGGGCGGGGTTGCACTCCCGCCCCAAAACTTCCTGCCGCCTCAGCGATACAGCAAGAAAGCTTTCCGGGTATTTTCCCAGGCCTTTTCGTCGCAGCAGGTCGCCGCATCAAGCTGCTCCGGCCCGGCGGATGGATCATCCACCCACTCGCGCAGCAGCGGCGAGCCGTTGATCAGGTCGATCGCCAGACGGTCATGCTCGTATTCGTAGGCAAAATCGCGCCACAGCGGGTAATCGGGACAAAGCCGGCGGATCGCCTTGAAGGCGAGCGCCTGCAGGCGCCAGGGGCGGAAGGCGGCGTGCTCGTAGCGGGCGTCCTCGACATGGATCTGGATG
This sequence comes from Quatrionicoccus australiensis, assembly GCF_020510525.1. Classification (NCBI taxonomy): domain Bacteria; kingdom Pseudomonadati; phylum Pseudomonadota; class Betaproteobacteria; order Rhodocyclales; family Azonexaceae; genus Quatrionicoccus; species Quatrionicoccus australiensis. The sequence goes on along the minus strand of NZ_CP075188.1, from coordinate 549,995 downwards.
CCGTTGCACAGCTTGCCGGCGTGCTTGTGGAAGGTCGGCTCGAACCAGATCTCGCGCAGCATGCAGCCGGCCAGCCAGTGCGGCGCGAAGGCGCGCATTTCGGCGAGCACGGCGCGGGCATTGATGTCCGGCGCGCCGAACAGTTCGAGCGGGCGCGTCGTGCCACGCCCTTCCGAGAGCGTCGCGCCTTCGAGCATGACGGTGCCGGCATAGGCGCGCGCCATCCACAGGTTGGGCGCATTCGGGCTGGGGTTGATCCAGGTCCGCTCGCCGAGCGGCCAGCCGTAACCGGGTGCCGCTTCCAGCTGCCAGCCCTGCATTGCGATGACTTGGTAATCGACGTCGAGCTTGAGCTGGTCGATGAACCACAGGCCGAGTTCGCCCATGGTCAGGCCGTGCCGCATCGGCATCGGGCCGGCACCGACGAAGCTTTCCCAGCCGGCGCGCAGGCTCAGGCCCTCGACCGGGCGACCAGCCGGGTTCGGGCGATCAAGGACCCAGACCGTCTTGCCATGTTTGGCGGCGGCTTCGAGCACGTAGCGCAGCGTGGTGATGAAGGTGTAGATGCGGCAGCCGAGATCCTGCAGGTCGACCAGCAGCACGTCGAAGCTGTCCAGCATCGCGTCGGTCGGCCGGCGCACCTCGCCGTACAGGCTGAACACCGGGATGCCGAGCTGCGGGTCGAGGAAGTCGGGCGACTCGACCATGTTGTCCTGCTTGTCGCCACGCAAGCCGTGCTGCGGGCCGAAAGCAGCGCTCAAGGTGATGTCGGGCAGCGCGGCCAGAGCGTCGAGCGAGTGTGTCAGGTCGGCAGTCACCGAAGCCGGATGCGCGAGCAGCGCGACACGGCGGCCGGCGAGCGGCCGGCGCAGTTCCGGCTCGGCGAGCAGGCGGTCGATACCGAAGAGGATGGGAGCAGTCATGATCAAGAGGCTTTCAGGGTCAGCGTAAAGCTCTGCCGCAAATGAAAATCGGGTTGCGCGGCGGCATGCGCCAGCGCCCAGTAAGTCTTGCTGCCATCGGCCGCTTCGAGCACAGCCGTCAGGCCGACCTGCAGCGCCGCACCGCCCGGCAACAGGGCAGCCGGAATCAACACGCGCAGTTCGACCGCCGCATCCGCTTGCACCAGACTGATCTGCGGCGCTACCGAAATGGCTGAATCGATACGCTCGCGGTAGCCGGCAAAGTCATAAACCGCCCATTCGCCGGAGGGCGAGAAATTGAATTCGCGGTATTTTTCGGCGTCGACCGCTACGAACAACTCGCAGCAGGTGTGTTGCCACAAGCCGTCGGCAAAGGCGGGCGGCCGTGGTGCCGGCAGGCGCAGCGCAGCTGGTGCCGCACCCAGGCGATAGCACAGCGCCAAATCCCCATGGGCATCAAGGTTCGCCGCTACTTCGACAGCAAAAACGCCGGCACACGGACTGGCCGGATGGCAGAGCAGGGAATGAGTATTCTGGGCAGACAAGGCGTGGGTTTCGGGCGAAGAAATGGCGCAGGCCGTACTTTACCCGCAGTCTTCGCGCCGGGCAGCGGTCGACCCGGCAAAAAGGCACAAAATGCCCGCGCCGGCCTTGGTCCGACCTGGCTTTTGGGGTAATTTACCGCCTTTGCCGAATCGCATCAGGGAGAGAAAAATATGACGCCGCTGCGGATCAATCTCGAACAAGAAGAGATCCCCACCCACTGGTACAACGTTGTTGCCGACATGCCCAACCCGCCGGCGCCGCCGCTCGGGCCGGACGGCAAGCCGGTGCCGCCGGAAGCGATGGCCGCCATCTTCCCTGACCCCATCCTCGAACAGGAAATGAGCGCCGAACGCTGGATTCCGATTCCCGAGGAAGTGCGCCAGATCTACGCGCAATGGCGCCCGGCGCCGCTCTGCCGCGCCCTTGGTCTGGAACGCGCCCTCGGCACGCCGGCCAAAATTTTCTTCAAGTACGAAGGCGTTTCGCCAGCCGGTTCGCACAAGCCGAACTCCGCCGTGCCGCAGGCCTATTTCAACAAGCTGGCCGGCACCAAGAAGCTGACTACCGAAACCGGCGCCGGCCAGTGGGGTTCGTCCATCGCCTACGCCGGCCAGATGTTCGGTCTGCCGGTGCGCGTCTTCATGGTCAATGTCAGCTACCAGCAGAAGCCCTTCCGTCGCTCGATGATGCAGACCTGGGGTGCCGAGGTTTTCGCCAGCCCGACCAACCTGACCAACGCCGGCCGCGCCGCACTCGCCGCCGATCCGAACAACCAGGGCTCGCTCGGCCTGGCCATCTCGGAAGCGGTCGAGGAAGCTGCCGCCGATCCCGGCACCTGCTACACGCTGGGTTCGGTACTCAACCATGTGCTGCTGCACCAGACGGTGATCGGCCTCGAAGCCAAGAAGCAGTTCGACAAGATCGGCCTCTACCCGGACGTGATCTTCGGGCCCTGCGGTGGCGGCTCCAGCTTTGGCGGCATCGCCTTCCCCTTCCTCGCCGACAAGGCGGCCGGCGACAAGCGCGCCACCAACCTGCGCTGTGTCGCCGTCGAGCCGACTTCCTGCCCGACGCTGACCAAGGGCCACTACGCCTACGACTACGGCGACGTCTCCGGTTACACGCCGATCATGAAGATGTACACGCTCGGTCACGACTTCATGCCGCCCGGCATCCATGCCGGCGGCCTGCGCTATCACGGCGATTCGCCGCTGGTCTCGCAACTGCTGCATGAAGGCAAGCTCGAAGCCATCGCCGTGCCGCAGGTCGCCACCTTCGAAGCCGGCGTCCAGTTCGCGCGCGCCGAAGGCATCATCCCGGCGCCGGAATCCTGCCACGCGATCCGCGCCGCAATCGACGAAGCCCTGCGCTGCAAGGCGACCGGCGAGGCCAAGACCATCCTCTTCTGCCTGACCGGCCACGGCCACTTCGACATGGCGTCCTACGACAAGTACTTCTCCGGCCAGCTCGAGGATTACTCCTACCCGGAAGCCGCCATCACCGAGTCGCTCAAGCACTTGCCCCAGGTCGGTTAAGCCGTGAAAGCCCTCGTCTTCCTGCTCGTTCTCGCCAACCTGCTGTTCTACGCCTTCAGCAGCGGCTACTTCGGTCACTCCGACAACCCGGACGCAGCCCGCGTCGACCAGCAGGTCGCGCCCGACAAGATGCACCTGGTCTCGCGCGGCGAAGCACCGCCGGTCAAAGCAGCCGAAGCACCGGCCGCCCCGGCGCCGGAACCGGAAGCCAAGCCGGAACCGGTGATCGAGAAGACCTGCCTGCGCTGGGACAACCTGGCGCCGGCCGCCGCCGATCGCCTGAGCACACTGATCGGCGAGAAATTCACCGCCTTCAAGAGCAGCAAGAAAACCATCGCCGGCGAAGGCAATGGCTGGTGGGTCTTCATTCCGCCCCTGCCGAGCAAGGCGGATGCGGAAAAGAAGGCCGGCGAACTGCGCCAGCTGGGTGTCGAGGACTATTTCATCATCCAGGAAAGCGGCCCCAGCCAGTACGGCATCTCGCTCGGCGTCTTCTCGGCGGAAAAAGGCGCCCAGGAAAGGTTGACCGAGTTGAAGGGCAAGGGCGTCAGATCGGCCCGCACGGGGCCGCGCCCGGGCAAGGACAGCAGTGTCCGCGTCGAAGCCAGCGGCCCGCTCGCCGAACGCGACGCCCTGATTGCGGCCAGCAAGATCAAGCCGCCGCCCGAGGACTGCAAGTGAGCGACTTCATCGTCGGCCTGACCGGCGGCATCGGCAGCGGCAAGAGCACGGTAAGCGATCTCTTTGTCGCCGCCGGGGCAGCGCTGGTCGACACCGACGCCATCGCGCACGAACTGACCGGACCGGGCGGCGCCGCAATGCCGCTGCTGCTCGCCGCCTTCGACCCGACCGTGGCGGATGCCAGCGGCGCGCTCGACCGCAATGCGATGCGCCAGCTGATCTTTTCCGACACCACGGCGCGCAAGCAGCTGGAAGACATCCTGCATCCGCTGATCCGCCAGATCTCGACCGAGCGCTGCGCAGCGGCCAGCACGCCCTACGTGATTCTCGCCGTGCCGCTGCTGGTTGAAAGCAACAGCTATCGCGAACGCTGCCAGCGCATTGTCGTTGTCGATTGCCCGGAAAGCCTGCAGGTACACCGGGTGATGAGCCGCAATGGCCTGAGCGAAGCCGAGGTCACCGCGATCATGGCCGCCCAGGCAACGCGGGTTGAACGCCTGCGCGTGGCGGACGACGTGGTGCACAACGACGCCGACCTGATCAACCTGCAGCAACAGGTTTCCCGCCTGCACGCAAAGTATCTACGACTATCGGCAGAAATAGCTAAAGCAAACTGTTGAGATTTGCCTGCAAATAGCTCAGAATTAGGACAATTTTCCATCTTCGGACCCAAGGTCGCGTGATTACTTACGAATATCCTTTCAACGAGCGCATCCGCACCCTGCTGCGCCTTGAGGATCTGTTCGAAAAAACCGCCCATTTCGCTCAGGCCGATGGCCAGCTGGAGCACCACACAGCCCTCGTCACCCTGTTCGAAATTCTTGAAGTGGCCGGCCGCGCCGACCTCAAGATGGACCTGATCCAGGAACTCGAACGCCAGCGCCAGACGCTGCTCGCCTACCGCAACAACCCCGACATTTCCGAAGAAGCGCTGTCCGGCGCCCTCTACGAAATCGAACAGTCTTCCGCCGCCCTGCTCAGCATGACCGGCAAGATCGGCCAGTACCTGCGTGAAAACGACTGGCTGATGGGCATCAAGAGCCGCGCCGTGATTCCCGGTGGCGTCTGCGAATTCGATCTGCCGTCCTATCACTGGTGGCTGCACCGCAGCCCGGATGCCCGCCGCGAATCACTCGACGGCTGGACCAAGCCGCTGCTGCCACTGCGCGACGCCGCCGCCATCGTGCTGCGCCTGCTGCGTTCGAGCGGCAGCCCGAAACAGCACGCCGCCGTGCATGGCCAGTTCCAGCTCAACCTCGGCGGCTCGGCCGCGCAGATGGTGCGCGTCACGCTCGAGTCGGAAGAACAGGCCATCCCCGAAGTCAGCGCCAACAAGTATTTCCTGAACATCCGCTTCACCAAGCCGCCGACCGGGGAAATCAAGGCCAAAGGCTGCGACCGCGACGTCAGCTTCAAACTCACCTTCTGCAATCTCTGATGACAGCACGCAAAGTCCGCTGCCCGCAATGCGGCCAGGATGCGCTGTGGGCCCCGGAAAACCCGTGGCGCCCGTTCTGCTCCGAGCGCTGCAAGCAGATTGATCTCGGCGCCTGGGCCAGCGAAAGCTACCGGATTCCGGTTGCGGTCGATCCCGAAGATCCGGCGCTGACCGTTCCCGACGACGACCGCGGCTGACCGGGTCGCCCCCGGCAATTACCAGCCGCGCAGCATGGCGATGCCATGCGCCCCATGTGCCTGCGCTTCGCCCAGCATGGCCTTTTGCATCCCGCCCAGCGCAAAGACCGGAATCGTATTGCCGGCCAGCTGACGGGCGAATTCATCCCAGCCCAGCCCGCTCGCCTCCGGATGCGTCTGCGTCGGCAAAACCGGGCCGAACAGCGCGTAATCGAGCTCCAGCTCGCCGGCCCGGCGGATTTCCGCAGCCGTGTGGCAGGAAGCCCCGACCCAGGTGAAATCGGGGCGCGTCGTACAGGCGGCCAGACTCGTCGCCGACAAATGCACACCGTCCGCCCCGACCATGCGGGCGATTTCCTCGCTATCGTTGATGACGACCAGCGCGCCATGCTCATGCGCCAGACGTACGACGCTTTCGGCGAACCACAGGCGCTGCGCCGCCGGCCAGCCCTTGTCACGCACCTGGATCAGGCGCAAGCCGCCAGCCAGGGCTTCTTCGAGGCGCTCGAGCTGACGCTCGACACCTTCGACTTCGCCCTGCGTGATCGCCATGCTGGTCGGCAAGGCCAGGCCCTTCAGGATCGGACCATTGGCCGGCAGGATGGGCGCGACATGCGGCGTTTTGCCCATTTCCAGCCAGTCGACCGCTGAGTGCTCCAGCGGCGCGGTAATGCCGATCTCACCGGTCCACGCCGTGACACGCCAGAATTCCAGGCGCACCGTTGCATGCGGATAGGTGAATTCGCGCGTCAGCCAGGGCGAACATTCGGTCACCGTGATGCCGAGTTCTTCGTGCAATTCGCGGATCAGCGCCTGACGATAATTTTCACCCGGCTCGACCTTGCCGCCGGGAAACTCCCAGTAGCCTGCATAGACCTTGCCTTCGGGGCGTTGCGCCAGCAGGAACTCGCGCCCGTCGGCACGCAACATGACGGCGGCCGCAACCTGGACGATCTTGCTCATCGCGCAGCCGTCCCCGCCTGCTGGCCGGCGAGATCGCGCGCGAACTGCCAGGCGACGCGACCGGAACGCGAGCCGCGACCGAGCGCCCAGTTCAGTGCATCGCGCTCGCAGGCGGCAATCACCGTCTCGCTGACGCCGAACTCGCGCAGCCAGTGATAGACGATGGCCAGGTAATCGTCCTGGCTGAACGGGTAAAACGAAATCCACAGGCCGAAGCGCTCGGACAGCGAGATCTTCTCCTCGGTCGCCTCGCCGGGATGAATTTCCTCATTGACGCGCGTCGTCTCCAGGTTCTCGGAGAAATACTCCGGCAACAGGTGACGCCGGTTCGAGGTCGCGTAGATCAGCACATTGTCGGGCGGCGCCGCGATCGAGCCGTCGAGCACCGTCTTCAGCGCCTTGTAGGCGGTTTCGCCGGCCTCGAAGGAGAGGTCGTCGCAGAAAATGATGAATTTTTCCGGTCGACCGTCCAGCACATCGACAATATCGAGCAGATCGACCAGATCGTCCTTGTCCACCTCGATCAGGCGCAGGCCCTGGGCGCTGAACTCGTTGAGCACCGCCTTGACCAGCGACGACTTGCCGCAACCGCGGGCGCCGGTCAGCAGGACGTTGTTGGCGCCGCGGCCGGCGACGAACTGCTGCGTGTTGAGCGTGATGCGCGCCTTCTGGTCGTCGACGTTCTCGAGATCGGCGAGACGGATCGGGTGCGGATGCGGCACCGGCTGCAGCCAGCCGCGCCCGTCGCGCTTGCGCCAGCGGAAGGCGACGGCGGCATTCCAGTCGGGCAGCGGCGAAAGCGGCGGCAGGGTCGCCTCGAAACGGGCAAGGACGGCTTCGGCCCGGGCAAGCAGGCGTTCAAGCGGAGGAGTGTTGGGCATGATCGTTTTATACTTCGCGGCGAATTGCGAACTCTAACGAAAGCCATGCCAAAACTCCAAGCTGCATTTCTCTCCCTGACCGTACTCGCGGCCGCCCTGCTCGCCGGCTGCAGCAGCATTCCGTTCAGTGAAGCACCAGCCGCCTGCGCGCCCTGCGCCGCCTGCCCGAGCTGCCCGCCCGCCGTCGCCACATCGGCACCCGCCCCGGCGCCAACCGCCCCCACCGCTTTCTCGCGCAGCCTGCAAGCGGGCACCTGGAACGAGCTGCCGGGCTGGGCCGAGGACGACCACGCTGCCGCCTGGCCCGCCTTCCTGCAATCCTGCCGCGGCATGGCGAGCAAGCCGCACGGCCCGGCCTGGAAGCGCGTCTGCGACCTGGCCAAAGCCGCCGGCCCCAGCCTGAGCAGCAAGGACGCCCGCCAGTTCTTCGAAAACCACCTGCGCCCCTACGCCATCCTCGCCGCCGACGCGAACCCGAATGGCCTGGTCACCGGCTATTACGAGCCGTTGCTGCGCGGCAGCCGGCAGGCGACGCGCGGCTTCGAGCAGCCGGTGCGCGGCGTGCCGGACGATCTGCTGACCATCGACCTCTCCGCCGTCTTCCCCGAACTCAAGGACAAGCGCGTGCGTGGCCGCCTCGAAGGCAACAAGGTCGTGCCCTACTGGTCGCGCGCCGAAATCACCGCGCGTGGCGACCGTCTGCCCGGCCGCACCCTGCTCTACGTTGACGATGCGGTCGAGCTCTTCTTCCTGCAGGTCCAGGGTTCCGGCCGCGTCCAGCTCCAGGACGGCAGCCAGGTCCGCCTCAACTACGCCGACCAGAACGGCCACCCCTACCAGTCGATCGGCAGGGTATTGGTCGAGCGTGGCGAACTGAAGCTTGAAGAAGCCTCGATGCAGGGCATCCAGAACTGGGCGCGCGCCAATCCGGCCCGCCTCAACGACCTGCTCAACAGCAACCCGAGCTACGTCTTCTTCCGTGAAGTGCCGAACAGCAAGGACGGCCCGGTCGGCGCCCTCGGCGTACCACTCACGCCCGAGCGCAGCATCGCCATCGACCCGCGCTCGGTGCCACTCGGCACGCCGGCCTTCCTCGCCACCACCCGCCCCAATTCGGCGCAGCCGCTGAACCGCCTGGTGATGGCGCAGGACACCGGCGGGGCGATCAAGGGCGCCGTACGCGCCGACTTTTTCTGGGGCTTCGGCAAGGAAGCGGGCGAACAGGCCGGACGCATGAAACAGTCCGGACGCATCTGGTTGCTGCTGCCGCCCGAGGCTGCACTCAAATAAGGCAAGCGCGCACCAATCGATTGCACATTAGTTAAAAAACGCACCATGTCGGTGCTTATTTCATCAAGCACGGAAAAATAACGCACTGATTTGAAAAGGAAAGCACGCACTGGAATGGTGCTTGCTTTCCTCCCCCGGTCTTTTGAATCGGGGGTTTCATGGAAGCGTATCAATCCAGCAGCAACGTGCTGTTCATCCTGCTCGGCGCCATCATGGTGCTGGCCATGCACGCCGGCTTTGCCTTTCTCGAAGTCGGCACCGTCCGCAAGAAAAACCAGGTCAATGCCCTGGTCAAGATCCTGACCGACTTCGGCATCTCGACCATCGCCTATTTCTTCATCGGCTACGGCATCGCCTACGGCACGCATTTCTTCACCGGCGTCGAAACGCTGATGGAAAAGAACGGCTTCGAACTGACCAAGTTCTTCTTCCTGCTCACCTTCGCCGCCGCCATCCCGGCCATCATCTCGGGCGGCATCGCCGAGCGCGCCAAGTTCCACCCGCAACTGGCCGCCACCTTCCTGCTCGTCGGCTTCGTTTATCCGTTCTTTGAAGGCATCGCCTGGAACCAGGCCTTCGGCATCCAGGCCTGGCTGAAAGCGACCTTCGGTGAAGAGTTCCACGACTTTGCCGGCTCTGTTGTCGTGCATGCCATGGGCGGCTGGATCGCCCTGCCCGCCGTGCTCCTGCTCGGGCCACGCTACGGCCGCTACAGCAAGGATGGCCGCATCTCCGCCCACCCGCCGTCATCGATTCCCTTCCTGGCGCTCGGCGCCTGGATCCTGACCGTCGGCTGGTTCGGCTTCAACGTCATGAGTGCGCAGACGCTCGACAAGATCTCCGGCCTGGTCGCCCTCAACTCGCTGATGGCCATGGTCGGCGGCACGCTGGTCGCCATGGTGCTCGGCAAGAACGACCCCGGCTTCGTACACAACGGCCCGCTCGCCGGCCTGGTTGCAGTATGTGCCGGCTCCGACATCATGCACCCGATCGGTGCCCTGGCCGTCGGCGGCATTGCCGGCGCCCTGTTCGTGATCATGTTCACGCTGACCCAGAACCGCTGGAAGATCGACGACGTGCTCGGCGTCTGGCCGCTGCACGGCCTGTGCGGCGCCTGGGGCGGCATCGCCGCCGGCATCTTCGGCAGCAAGGCCCTCGGCGGCGCCGGCGGCATCGCCTTCATGCCACAACTGATCATGACCGCGATGGCCATCTGCGTCGCCCTGATCGGCGGCACACTGGTGTACGGCACCCTGAAGCGCCTGTTCGGCATCCGCCTCGACCAGGAAGAAGAATACGACGGCGCCGACCTCAGCATCCACAAGATCACGGCAACGCCGGAGCGCGAACCGAACTGGTAAAGCGCTGGTTGGAAATAATGTCTGTCAGGCGCGTGTAAAGCCTGTCGGACTGTCGATGTAAGAGAGGCCCGGCGATTGCCGGGCCTCTCTTTTTCAACTTCAGCTATTCGGCCAATAGCTGCCGGCAGCCGGTGTCTAGGAGAATGACGGCAATCGGTTGGATTTCTGCCTTTTGACCTCGTGATATAGGAATCGAATACAACGCCAGAGAACTTGATCGAATGTCCCATCGCCCCATCAAGCTGGTATCCCGTCAGGGTATTTGAGGCGCAGCTTCTTGTTTCGCAATCGGTACGAATACCCCCGCATTTTTGCAGGCCTGAAGAAAACCATTCTTCAGAAAATTTTCATTGGCATAGGGCGATTGCTCCGCGTGGCGCTTCACGACTTGCAGGTATTTGTCAGGTGTTTGTCCTTCCGCCCCTGCAAATTTATCGTGCCAACGCCATTCAGTAAAAACCTCTTCCAGCCAGGCCTTACCGTCTCCACTCAATAGCTTTCCCCGGTACCGCTCTTCGATGCCATAAACATCTTTCCAGGTCTCGATCTGTTCGACCAGAGCGGCTGGACCGAACGTGAGTTTGATCTCTGTAGGCGTCAGTTTTTCGATATTCGCGTGATCGAACGTCACCTGCACATCTATGGCGTAGGGTGCTGTTGCGAACGGGTAGAAAATCTTGCGGCGGACTGCTCCTCCAGCGCTAGGTTTCTTCTCATGCGCCGGATCTTTGCTGGTCTTGTAACTGCTGTTGCAGTGGTGGCAGGCGGGAACAAGATTTCTGAAGTTGATGGAATTGAAAGGATAGAGTGCTTTTGGCAGGTAATGGTCGTAGGCTTCGCGCGGGGTGTGATTCTCACCCAGTAAATAGCTGATTCCGCAGAACGGACATTTGCCCGATTTGTTGACGGACGAGAAGGCGCGATAGTGGTCGTCGATGTTTCCTATTTTTGCCCTTAGTGCGGCCAAATCGAGCAAGGAACGCGGCGAATAGAGCTCTTTGAAAAATAACTTAAGCTTTTCTGTCAGATCTTTGTGGGCGGCAGGAATGTCTGCATAGCAAGTGAGTGGCGTTGCAGGATCGTTGGCGCAGATCTTTTCAATATCGTTATTTCCCAAGTACCACTGCTTGAACTGGTCTATCTCCTGCGGCGGCAGAGATGAAAACAACTGATAAATCGCTTTGACGTCCTTGTAAAACGCTTTTCCCCGTTCTGGCGCGTGCTTTGAAAAACCAAACTCTGACATGACCTCTTGCAGGTCTGGCTCGCCGATGAAAAGGTCCGTGTGGAATTCCTGCCCAATCGGCGCCTTGCTCCACACCTCAAAGAAGATGAAATCGATGAACTTCTGCATCTTCTCCATTTGGTGCGGCACATAGGTGTAGGGAAACAGCATCAGCCTTGCTCCGCTCGGCCTTTTCTCTCCTGGCGGTCGAGAATGGCATTGATCAACAGGACCTTTTCCACCGAGTCGCCCAGTTCGCGCTGAATTTCGGCGATCAGTTCTTCTTCGTTCTCGCCGCCATGTTCAAAGCGAGCGCGCAAGGCCTCCAGCAAGGCTTGCGCGTGCCCGCCGATGGTTTCCCGTTTGCCGAAGGTGCTCATGGTGATCTTGTTGATCGAGGCACCCAGAGTGTTGTACTCGGGCTTGCTGATGCTGACCGCGCCGCTGGTCTTGTCCTTCTTGAAGATCAGCACCTTGTCCGGCTTGCTGTCCGAGATCAGGAACGGCGTGTGGGTGGTGATCAGCATTTCCTGCCCGACATCGCCATTGCCCGGCAGGCACTGGCGCAACTGACTGATGAAGTTGGCCCGCCAGTCCGGGTTGAAATGGGTTTCCGGCTCGTCGAGCAGGAACAGGCTGTTGGTGTTGCGGAACAACAGGCACAACCCTAGGCTGTGCAGTAATTGATGTTCGCCATCCGAGAGTTCCTTGAGCATCATCGGTTCGCTGGCGCCTTGCTTCGTGAACTTGACGAACTTGAAGCGCATGATGCGCTGATCGGAGGCCAGGGTTGGAACCGTTTCGCTGACGTAATGGCTGTTGGAGCGATAAATGTCGGTCTTGAGTTCTTCGCTGACCGCATAGAGGTTCAGTGTCAGCAATACCTGAAAGGCCTGGAACAGGGACAGCGCCGAGTCATCGAAATTGTTGCGAAATGCCGCCCTGGTGGCGTTATTGACCCAATAGTCGAAGATCAGTGAATCGGTTTCCTCATCTCTGTAGCTCAAGGTCGCGCAGCGCTTGAGCTTTTCTATGATCGAGGTGCGTTCGTCGCTTTCCAGGCGCTGCGTCAGATGGACGATGTAGCCGCCGCTTTCTGGGTTTAAGGAAATCGCTGGGTTGTCGGCGAAGCGGCTGTCTTGCGACTCATTTGGCAAGACATAGTCGCCGGAAGTCAATTGCGCCGCCTGCTTGGCCGTTACTTCAATGCTGCGCCGGATGATGATGCGGAATTCCTTCAGCGTCTCGACGCCGACATCTTCACGGAAAGGCTGCAAGCTCGCTTCGTCCTGGAACAACAGGTTGCAGAGCAGGATGGCCTGGCTGAAACCGTTGTCGAGATAGGCCAGGCGCGTTTCCGGGTGGCCAGGATAAGGCAGTTGCTGTGCAAGTGCCTGCCAGTATTCGTCGTACTGCACAAAGCGCATTTTGAAGAAAGGCAGGCTGAGGATTTCGTTTTCGCCCGATGAATAGCCCAGCACATACTCGGGCAAGAGAATGTCGGCGTGCCCGCCCTTGAAGGCTTCATTCGGGTCGGCACTGAAATCTGCCTGGTTATCCCAGCGAAAGCGTACGGACTCGCCGGGGTTTCTCCAGACACTAACCCTGGCCCACGCCGGGCCATCCTGGCGTCGATATTGCGCCGGCACCCGGATCAGATAATCCATCTCAAAAGCCGTGGGCGAGGAATCCTGGTTTTCACCCTGCAGGGCTTCGGGCAGAAAGCTGCGGCGTACGCGCAGCACTTCGAGCTGATAGAAGATCGCCGCCAGGGCTTCGAGTAGATTGGATTTGCCGCTGCCATTGGGGCCGGCGCAGACGAAAGGGGAAAAGTCGGCGGGCCGGGCCAGTTCATCCTGTAGCGTCCATTCATTGCGGAAGTGGTGCTCAAAGCCACAGGGCAGGCTGCGAAAGCCCACTGGGTCTGTGATTTTAATCCTCAGCAGCTTCATTGGTATCTACTTTGCCGATTTTGATAGTGTCAATCCAAGAAATTCGTCATAACGCTGTTCAAGGTGACCAGAGTCAAGCATTTCAAAAACCCATTTCTTCAAGTGCTCGCATTCCGCTACTCCAAACGGTTCACTATTCTCATCAACAAATTCAAGCGAATCGGATAATGCGTCAATCCAAAACATGTCGACATCAAAGTCACCACCACGCCACAACTCATTAATTGCGTCGTCAAACATTTGGCGAAGGAGTTTGATTCTGCCCTCAAGGGTTGCCAGCAAACGTGAATTCTCGTGCTTTAAGTGCTGTTCGTGGTCTGGTGACTGTTGATTGTTGTCTTTTGGATTGTTTGCCTGTGTTTTTTGGCCTGGTATATTTACCAAAGACAAATTCAGTTCGCCCTTGAAGGCCCTCTGGCTCAGGGCGCCGTAGAGGGTTTCAAGGTGGTCGAGGCTTTGCTGGTAGCTGGATTTAATCTCCTCAACCTTGTGGGCAACTTCAGCAAATTGATCTTGCAGCTTGATGGGCGGATACGGGAATTCGAGAGAATCCAGGACCCCGGTGTTCATATGGGTGAACGCCCCGTCAGCCCCTGTCTTCAAACGTCCCACCCGGCCCTTGCAGTAAAGCATTAGCGAAACGAAATGTAGGGGACGAAGTTCAGCACCAAGACGAAGGCGGATCAGATTGGTGCTGATGATGGCCGGTTGCCCCTGCATGCGTACCACGCACATTTTGCCAACAGTTCCGGCGCGAGAAATGACAATGTCGCCATCTTGTAGATTGTACGCAGCTAGTTCGGCGTATTTGTCGGAGGTGATCCACATGCGGAAAGGCAAAGCTATTTGCCCAGCGGGACCTATGTTGTCCATGTTCCAGACGGGGATGCCTGACTCGACAAGCTCTTCCTTTTTCAAGGCGCTACCGAATGGGCCGCATTTGGTTCCTTCTTTCGGATTAACGTAGAAATCCGATAAGCGCCTTATGGGAAATCCTTTCGGATTAACGATAGGGTCGCCAAACATTTCCAGAAATACGCTCTTGAGCAAGTCATCGAGTTGTTGCAGGTGTTGTTTACGCTGGGCGATCAGCCCTTCCACCTTACCTAGCAGGTGGGCGATGCGGATTTGGTCTTCGAAAGATGGAAGAAGAACTGGAATGCGATAGACGTCATCTCTATTTAACCCAGGAATAGCGGCTGAGCGATTAAGTTCTTGTAGACGTAATGTCCGCAAAAGACGATAGAGCCAATCAAGGCTGAACTCATGCTCGCCACGAGGTTCTACGAAATAAGTGGTATCGATAGGCCAGCTGGGTGTCTTGACGAAATGAACCTCCCCAATCGAGCCTTTGCGGCCAACAATAATCGTTGGGAAATTGATTAAGCTTTCATTGTGGCTATCAACCTGCCCATTTGAGCCAAATACAGGAACCGCACCTTCGTTTCGCTGATCTTTGCGGAGCGATTTCCCATATTTCAGTTCAAACAAATCACCGAGCAGGAGCGGAGTCATCCAACCATTCCTTTTAATTCCAAGAGTTCCCGCACAATCCCGCTCTGCACCTTGGCAAGTTCAATCTCGTCTACATCCCCTACCTCGGCCCGAATCAACCGATCCAGAATCACGCCGGGCGCGTCGTACTGCACTTCCTCAAACACGTCTTCCTTGTAACGGGAAAGCGAGAGGTCGTAGCCTTCTGCCTCGATTTCGCTGCGCGGCACCATGAAGCATTGGGCCGTGCGCTCGTTGTCGGTTGCGGCATGACGGGCGTGGTATCTGGCGACGATATCCTGCAGGTCGCCATAGCCTTCCCGTTTTCTGCGTTTGTCGTCGAGGTCGTAGCCGTCGGCCTGCATTCCGTAGAACCAGACCTGTTCGGTGGCTGGTCGGTCGACCTTGTCCTTCGCCCCATAAACCTTGGTGAAGAGCAGGATGGCGGTACTAACCCCGGCATAGGGCTTGAAGACGCCGCTGGGTAGAGTGATGACGGCCTTGAGATCGCAGCGTTCGACCAGCAGTTGACGAAGGGTCTTGAAGGCACCGCCGGAACCGAAGAGCACGCCTTGCGGCACGATGACGCAAGCGGTGCCGCCTTTTTTCAGTAGGCGGTAGATGTTCTCGACGAAGAGCAGTTCGGTCTTGGTGGTGGCGAGTTGCAGGTTTTCGTTGATATCGCCCTTGTCGATGCTGCCGGTGAAGGGCGGGTTGGCCATCACGATGTCGTATTGAGCTTCTTCGGTGTAGCCCTTGGAGAGCGTGTCCTGGTAGTCGATATGCGGCTCGTCGATGCCGTGCATCATCAGGTTCATCAGCCCCAGGCGCACCATGGTGGCGTCGATGTCGTAGCCCCAGAGGGATTCCTGTAGGATTTTCTGGGCGTCGGCGGTGAGGCTGGCGGCAACCGAAGTGCGGACGAAACCGTCTTCATCGGGGACAAGATTTTTTGTGTCTGCCCGGATGGCGAGCTGGGTGACGATGTACTGGTAGGCACCGAGCAGAAAGCCGCCGGAACCGCAGGCCGGATCGGCGATCTTGTGGCCGAGTTGCGGCTGCACCAGGTCGGCCATCAGCTTGATGATGTGGCGTGGGGTGCGGAACTGACCGTTCTTGCCGGCAGTGGCGATTTCGGAAAGCAGCATTTCATAGACATCGCCCTGAATGTCCTGGAAGGCCTGGCCGTTGATCCGCGAGTCGCGCTCCATGACCTCGAAGATTTCGTCGATGGTCTTCACCGCTTCCACCAGCAGCATTGGCTTGGGGATGATGAACACCGCATTCTTCATGTGGTGGGTGAAGTTGGATTCGGCGCCGTTCAAGTCCTTGAGAAAGGGGAAAACCTTGCTCTGGACATGCTGCAGCATGTCTTCGGCCTGCATGCGCTTGAATTCGCTCCAGCGCAGGCGGCGCCTGTCGATGGCGTAGCGCTTTTCGTCTTCCTGCTTCCTGGCCCAATCGGCATCGCTATCATTATCTTCGCGCCGCGCACGGTATTCGGGTGGAATCCACGAGCCAACGAACTTTGATTGGTAGGGCTCGCCGGTAAATTCAGCGTCGGACTGGCGCTTCAAGTCCAGCTCGTCGAGGCGCTTCATGAACAGCAGGTAGGTGATCTGCTCGATGGCAGTCAGCGGATTGCTGATGCCGCCGCTCCAGAATTTGTTCCAGAGCTGTTCGATCTTGCCTCTGAGTTCGGGGTTGTTTTGCAGCATGTTGATGATCCTTGGCCGGTAGCGTGTACGCTGACCGGCAGATGGCGATGGCGCGCGAGCGACTTATTCTTTCGGGGCCGGCAGTGTACCCGATTGCTGGACGAGCTTCCTTTCCTCGGATTTGACGCGGCGTTCCAGCTTTTTGATGTCTTCTTCCGGCGGCAGTTGTTCCGGCTTGATGCCGCGCTGACCCAGCATGTCGCGTACGCTTTCGTTGTTCTGCACATGCTCGCGGGTGATGGCGCGCTCGCCTTGCAGGTTGTCCTGGCTGACGTTGTGATTGGTGATTTCGGTCGCCAGGTTCTTGGCCGCAATGGTCAGGGTGGGCAGGAAATCGGCCAATGGGCGGGTCTTGGTGATGCCAAAACGGTCCTTCATGGCCTGGGTGGTATGGCCGCCGAAGAGCGCCGCGTCGCCCTGGGAGCGGATACGGCCAAAACCGGCATCGTCGACGCCGCGTTCATAGATGTTCTGGGAAAGTGTCTTTTCCGATTCGCGCAGGCGCTCGCGGGCATCAAGCCGGGCTTGCAGGCGCATGCGATCTTCGATCAGTTCCTGCTTGCGGGTCTGGATGGCAAAGTAGCTTTGGGCAAAGGCGATCGGCTCCTTGCGCGGGTCGCCGTTCTGGGCGATCAGGTAGCAGGCGTAGCGGGTGAGCATGTAGTCGTCGATGAGACGCTCGGCGCCGCTACCAAGTCTGACCATTTTCGTGACGCCACGAAAATGGTCGCTAACCGCGTAACCAGTGGTTTCACAGGACTCGATGGCGCGGTTGATCGCATTCTGAAAGTTCTCCCAGCGGTTGTAGCCAAGCGGCTCCATGAGATCGCGAGCGAACCAGAATTCAATGCCTTCGTCCGGAGTCTGCTGGGCCAGGGCGTCAAATTGGTTAGTCAGTAATTGAATCGCGCCAGATTGCATAGTGACTCCCTTTTATTCCTGTTTGTTGTTAAGCGGCAAGACGCTCAGTGAGTTGAAGAATTTCGTTGATTTCAGCCGGGCTGAACACGCCACGGATGCCTTGCGGGTGGATGACAGTGAATGGTGCGCTGATCAGGTCCTTCTTCTCTACCCGTTCGCGCTCGATGATGAAGTCCTTGAGCAGCTTGAGAAACTCCATCTGGCGGCTGCTCAGCGTGGTGTGGGCGCGAATGAATTGATCGAAGGCTGCACTGACTTCGTCCGGAAAGCTTTTCAGGGTTTCGATGCCAAGGATATGGCGGATGAACTGGATGAAACGTGCCTTGCGGTTTTTGTAGACCTGGCGCAACAGGTCTTCGGTGATGTGTGGGTGTTCTTCGTGCAGGAGCTCGGCCAGTTGATCGGCCTCGTCGGCTCTCACCGTTTCGCCGTTCTTGATTTTCTGTAGTACCGGGTTGTGATCGGTCAGCTCGGCAATCAGGACTTCAACCATTTCCCGGTAACGGGCGATGTTGACCGCCTCGTGTTGCGGGCCGAACTCCACCCATTCCTTCTTGTGCAGTTCGTCGACCAGATCGAGATGCGTCTGGCCCTCTCCCGTTGGCTGTTCACGGAACTTCATTAGCGGACCAAGTTTGATCACCAGTTCGTCGTAGGCGTCTTCATCGGCTTTGGCCCAGTAGTGGCTGGATTGCGCGGCGCGAATCAGGGCTTCTTCCTGTTTGACGAAGCTCACCGAGAGCGGCAGTTCGCTGATTTGTTCGACGATGCCCTCCTGGATGGTCGCTGCTTGTTCCTTTTCTTCGTTAAGCAAGGCTAGCGAGTATTCGAGCAGGTCGCGCTCGAAACGCATGGCCTTGAAGTCGGCTTCGGAAACGGTGCGGAACAGCGGTTTGATTTCGGTTCGCAGGAATTCGAGCTTCTGGTGGGTAAGGCTGATCCAGAAGTTTTCTTCTTCTAGCCGTGACAGCGCAGCAGCGGCCTCCTTGATGACGACTGAGGTCTTGGGCAGCGCGGCAATCTGCCGGCGAAGTTTGGTGATTTCGCGCTCCGCAATGTCGGCCAGGCCACTGTCGACGGCTTTCTCGATTTTGTCGAGCCGCAGGCCGACCAGCCGGACCGGCAAAGGCAACTGCGGTTTGAGTTCCTTGCCTTTGGGATTGAGCTTGAAATATTCGAAGTTGTCCCAGCAATCGAGAATCAGGAAAACATCCTTCTCGGTGCACCAGGGCTTGGGTTTGTTGCTTTCCAGCAGGCGGGTGCCGCGTCCAACCATCTGCCAGAACTTGGTGTAGGAATAGACCGGTTTGGCGAATACGAGATTAACGATCTCGCGCACGTCGATGCCGGTATCGAGCATATCCACGCTGATCGCAATGCGCGGCATGTCATTGTTGGTGAATTGATCGAGCAGACCACCCTTGCCGTATACGCGCGGATCGTCGGAGACGAGCACCTTGGCCAGTTCGCCGTGGTATTGCGGGTAGAGCTTGTCGAAAATTTCTTCCATCCGCCGGGCATGCGCCTTGGTGGCACAGAAGAAGATGGTTTTGCCCGGCAGCACGCCGTTGGCGTCCTTGATTGACTCTTCCATGAACTCGCGGACGATCAACGTATTGGTACCCTTGTTGATCACCTGCTTTTCGAGTTGAGAGCCTTCAAAGTTGATTTCTTCAACCTCCTTGCCTTGCAGGATCAGCTTTTTCTGGTCTTCGAGCGAAATGGTGCGCTTGCTGATGCCTTCCATCTGGAACTTGGTCTGAATTTTCATGACCTGAAAATTGCAGAGGTAGGGCGGCTTATTGTTGACGGCTTCTTCGAAGGTATAGGCAAAAGTCGGCAGGCCGTCTTCGCAATGGAATAGCTGGAAGGTGTTGTGGTCGATGATGTCGGTCGGTGTCGCCGTCAAACCCAGAGTAATGGTCTTGAAGTAGTCGAGTACGTCGCCGTAGGTGTTGTAGATCGAGCGATGGCTTTCATCGACCACGATGAAGTCGAAGAAGTGTGGCGAAAGGTGCTGTACCTCGTCCCGGATGATGTTGAGCATCGTCGGGTAGGTGGCGACATAAATACGCCGGTCCTTCGCGATCAGCTTTTCACCCAGGTTCGGCCAGCGTGGCTCGTTGGGCATGTGCTCTTTAAAAGCGCCTAGCGCCTGTTCCCGTAGAGCAATACGATCAACCAGAAACAACACCCTTTCGGCATGCCCGCCACGCATCAGCGCATCGATCATGGCGATACAGGTTCGGGTCTTGCCCGTACCGGTGGCCATGACCAGCAGGAAATTGCGTTTTCTTTGCTCAATGCCTTCGAGCACCGAGCGAATGGCGCGAATCTGATAGTCACGCCCGGCAATGGAGGTGTTGATGAATTCCTGTGTCAGCGGCTTGCGATTACGTCGGATGTAGGCAAAGCGTTCCAGATCGTCGCGAGTCGGAAAGCCGACGACCTTGCGCGGCGGGGCATTTTCCAGATCCCAGAAATAGGTTTCCAGGCCATTGGTATAGAAGCAGAATGGCAACTCGCCACCGAGTTGTTTCTGGATGTTGTAGCAGTACTGCTTGGCTTGTTCCCGGCCAATGGCGGCATCACGGCTGGACTTCTTGGCTTCGACAACGGCGAGTGGCTTGCGGTCTTTGCCTAGCAGAACGTAGTCACTGAACTGATGGCCTTCGTAGCGGGAACGCGGCTCGGCTACACCTTCGGGAAGCGCGGTCAGAATGTCGAACTCTTCCACGACCTGCGTAGGGTCCTTGACGTTCCAGCCGGACAGGGCCAGATGCTGGTCAATAAGATCGGAGCGGGTTTGTGCTTCAGATTTGCTCATGACTTACCTGGCTGGCTATGTACCGCTGACGCATTTGGAGACCCGTTCGCCTACGAAACCGTTGGTAAAGGGGGCATGTTAATTGAATGAACAGGGATAGCGAAGTGTCTCCGCATGCCGATCCAAATCGGCCGAAGTTTTGTGGATCGCGTTGAACGTCTGTACCACAACGAAAATGCCGGGCGAAGAGTGCGATTGGATGGCCGCTTAGGCCGAATATCAGACCCCAACAGACCATACCTCTACGCGACATATGCCCTATAAATACGCCCGATGATCCAAATGAAAAAGCCCCGCCAAAAGTGCGGGGCTTTTTGTCGATCGCCGGCCGGACAACTAGGACGCCGGTGTATCCCGCCCGGCCCAGCGCTGCGCCAG
This sequence comes from Quatrionicoccus australiensis, assembly GCF_020510525.1. Taxonomy (NCBI): domain Bacteria; kingdom Pseudomonadati; phylum Pseudomonadota; class Betaproteobacteria; order Rhodocyclales; family Azonexaceae; genus Quatrionicoccus; species Quatrionicoccus australiensis. Next base: position 529,665 of record NZ_CP075188.1, on the reverse strand, counting down.
CACGCCGCCGACCGCCAGTTGCAGGGGGTGGTAGATCATGATCGGCATCAGGATCAGGCCGAGCGCCGGATTGGCACCGAAGATGAGATGGGCCATCGGCACGCCGGAGGCCAGCGTTTTTTTCGAACCGCAGAATACGGCGGCGATCCGGTCTTCGATCGGCAGGCCGAGCAGGCGACCGAGCAGGCGGGTCAGGGCGAGGACGATCGCGAACAGGAGCGTACTGCCGACGATGGTTTCGAGCAGGATGAGCGGGCCGTAGTTGGACCAGACGCCCTCCTTCACCGTATCGGCAAAGGAGGTGTAGACCAGGGTCAGGATGGTCAGCCGGTCGACGATCTGGATACGGCCTTTATTGCGGCTGGCCCAGGTAGCGAGTGCCGGACGCGAGAGCTGACCGAGCACCAGGGGCAGCACCAGCCAGAGCAGCAGGTCGATGATGACCGGCCAGACGTCGAAGCCGCCCCCGCCGCTCCCAAGTATCCAGGCCATCCAGAACGGCGTCAGGACGACGCCGAGCAGGCTCGACAGGGTGGCGTTGAAAACGGCAACCGGCACGTTGCCGCGTGCCGCCACGGTGAGCGCGACCGATGAGGAAACGGTAGACGGCAGCGCGCACAGGTAAAAGAAGCCGGTTTGCAGATCGGCCGCCATCCAGCCGCCGGAAGCCTTGAGCAGCAGCCAGCCGAGGACGGGGAAGACGAGGAAGGTGCTGGTCTGGATCAGCAGATGCACCTTCCAGCGCAAGGCGCCGTCCTTGAGCGAGGCCAGCGAGAGGCCCAGGCCGTTGAGGAAGAAGACCAGGGCGATACCGATCTTGTTGAGCAGTTCCGGATGCAGGAAGCCGCCCTTGGCGCCGGGTGCCGGCCAGATGAAGGCAAGGGCGACGGCGACCAGCATGCCTTTGAGAAACCAGTCGAATTTGAATTTCATGTTGAATGACCTTGTTGGGGTTCGATGAAGTCCGGGCGCGGCAGCCTACCAGGCCGCGACGCAGCCGTCGCTGCGCGGATCTTCGCCGCCCTCGATCCAGCCGTCCGGATGCAGGACAAGCGCCCCCGCGTGCCCCATGCGCTCGTCGAAATCGCCCGCCACTTCGACCGGGTGGCCCAGCGCGCGCAATTTGTCGATGATTTCCGGCGCATAGCGCGACTCCAGCTTCAAGCTCGTACTCTGCTCCGCCCAGGTCCGGCCCAGCAACCAGCGCGGCGCGGCAACCGCCGAACGGACATTGTGGCCGCCCCAGACGTAACGCGAGAAGACGGCCGCCTGCGTCTGCGGCTGGCCTTCGCCGCCCATCGTGCCGTACACCAGCAGGCGACCGTCGTCGAGGCGCGCCATCGCGGGGTTCAGCGTGTGGAAGGGTTTGCGCCCCGGCGCCAGGCTGCGCAACTGGTTCGGCCGCAGGTCGAAGGAGCAGCCGCGGTTCTGCCACCAGATGCCGGTCTGCGGCAGGACAACGCCGCTGCCGAATTCGAAGTAGATGCTCTGGATCATGCTCACCGCACGGCCTTCGGCATCGACGACGCCCATCCAGGTGGTATCGCCGTCCGAGTTCGGCGCCGGCCACGGACTGGCCTTGCCGAGCGGCACGGCGGCAGCCAGCGCATCCAGGGTCGAGTCGCCGAGCAGGCCGGATGGATCGATCTGCATCGCCGCCGGATCGGTGACGTACTTGTCGCGCACGATGAAGGCCTGCTTGGTGGCTTCGACCAGCGCATGGATGCCTTCGACATTGTCCGGGCTCCAGCCGGCCTGGCGAATGCGGTCGTAGATGCCGAGGATGAGCAGCGACGCCAGGCCCTGGGTTGGCGGCGCCATGTTGTAGACCTTGCCGCAGGACAACTGCACCTCGAGCGGCGCCTTGATTTCGGCCTGGTGGCGGGCGAGATCGGCTGCGGTAATCGGACTGCCGACGGCGGCCAGGTCGGCGCCGATCTGCTGCGCCAGTTCGCCGCGATAGAAATCGTCGGCACCGGCTCGCGCCAGTTGTTCGAGCGTCGCCGCGAGAGCCGGGAAACGATGCCGCTGACCATAGGCCGGGACCTTGCCATCGGCCAGGAATGCGTCAGCAAAGCCGGGCTGGGCCTGCAGTTCCGCCAATTTGTTGCGGGTGTTTTCTTCCTGGCTGTGAGTGACAGGGAAGCCTTCCCGCGCATAGTGGATGGCGCTTTCGAGCAGGCGGGCGAAAGGCAGTCGACCGCCCCATTCGCGGCGGCTGAATTCGTAGGCCGCCCCCCAGCCGGAGAGCGTACCGGCCACCGTATTGGCAGCCAGCGGGCCGCGCCAGGGAATGCTCGTCAAGCTGCAGTAAAGTTCGCGTGTAACGCCGGCACCGGCCGCGCCACAGGCATCGATCGAGCGCATCGGCTGGCCCGGCGCATGCATCAGCCAGAAGCCGTCGCCGCCGATGCCGGTCATGTGGGGATAGACCACTGCCAGCGTGGCGGCGACGGCGATGGTCGCCTCGATGGCGTTGCCGCCGTCGCGCAGGATGTCGAGGCCGGCCTGGGCCGCGAGGGAATGCGAGGCGACAACGGCGCCACGGGTTGCGAGGATGGGTTTCATGCCGATTCGCCCTTCAAGTTTTGTTTGCTGGTGGACGGGAGACCCCAGGCCGGCGCAACACGATTGGTGGCGCTGCGTGCCGAGAGCAGATGCGAACGCATCTCCCGGTAAGTGGTGATGACATCGTGGGCAAGGATGGCTTCGACGATCACCGAATGCTCTTCGAAGGATTCGCCCATCCGCTCGAGATTGCGGAACTGCGTCCGGCGGAAGGGCGAGACGCGGTGGCGCAGGCTGGTTGCCAGTTCGATCAGTACCGGGTTGTAGCAACCGCGGATGATGGTCGCGTGCAGCTCCAGGTTGGCCGCATCGTAGCGATCGATATCGCCAGCCTGCATCGCCGCCCTGCCCTCCGCATGCAGTTCGCGCATGCGGCTGCGGTCCTCCTCGGTCATGCGCAGCGCGGCATGCCGGGCGCAAGCGGCCTCCAGCTCGCCGATCGCTTCGAACATCTGGTCGAGCTGGTCGACGGTCAGTTCGGCAACGACCGAACCGCGGTTCGGCCGGGTATCGACCAGGCCCATGATGGCGAGTTGCTTGAGCGCTTCGCGCACCGGCGTCCGCGAGACGTTGAAACGGGCGGCCAGGCTGACTTCGTCGAGACGCGAACCGGGTGCCAGGTTGCCGAGAACGATTTCATCGGCGATACGGCGGCAGACATCATCGGCCAGACCGCCCCGGCCGCGGCCATCTTCAAAGGAAAGGACGCTCATCAGGCAGCCTCCGCCAACGGCATGAGCGGATGCCAGCAAGCCAGCGCCTGCGTGCCAACCGATTGCAGGGGCGGCACTTCGCGCCGGCATTGTTCGCTGGCGTGCACGCAGCGCGGCGCGAAACTGCAGCCGGGCGGCAATGCGGCCAGATTGGGCGGCGCACCGGGCACCGCCAGGAGCGGCTGCCCGCGGTTCTCGGTGCCGACCGTCGCGGCCAGCAGGCCGGCCGTATAGGGATGCCGCGGCGCGCGGACGATCTGGCTGACCGGCCCCTGTTCGACGATGCGGCCGGCGTACATGACGGCGATGCGATCGGCGACTTCGACGGCGGCGGCGATGTCGTGCGTCACGAAAATCACCGACATGCCGGTTTCGCGTTGCAGTTCGCGCAACAGCAGCAGGATCTGGATCTGCACCGTGGCGTCGAGCGCCGTGGTCGGCTCGTCGGCGAGCAGCAGTTTGGGCTGGCAGGCCAAGGCCAGCGCGATCATCGCGCGCTGGCGCATGCCGCCGGACAGTTCGTGCGGATAGGCGTCGAAACGCCGTTTTGCCTGCGGAATCTGCACCCGTTCGAGCATCTGCAGGGCCTGGGCGCGTGCCGCCTGTTCATCGACCGCGGCATGGGCGCGAATGGCCTCGGTAATCTGCTGGCCGATGGTGTAGACCGGATCGAAAGCCAGGCCGGGTTCCTGGAAGACCATGGAAACCGTGCCACCGCGATACAGATCGAGCGCCCGGCCCTTGAGGGCGAGCACATCCTGGCCGTCGACCAGCATCTTGCCCAGGATTTTCGTCGTCCGTTCCGGGTGCAGGCGCAGCAGGGTGCGCAGCGTGACGCTCTTGCCGGAGCCGGATTCGCCGAGCAGACCGAGCACTTCGCCGGCGCCGAGTTCGATGTTGACCTCGTTCAGCGCGCTGGCGGTACGGCTGCCACAAAATTGCACCGACAGATCCTGCAGGGAAACCAGGGGGGTAGTCATGGCTGAACCTCCGTAAGGGCAGCGGGATGACCCGAACTCGGGTCGTTGAGATGGCAGGCGGCCTGATGCGCCGGGTCGCCGGGCAGGCCGATCAGCAGCGGCGCCTTGGCGGCGCAGACCGGATGCGCATGCGGACAGCGATCGTGGAAGCGGCAGCCGCTCGGCGGATTGATCGGGTTGGGCGGATCGCCAGCCAGCGGCGAAGCCTGCGTCCGGTTGTCCGGGTCCATCGAGGGCACGGCGGAGAGCAGCGCCCGCGTGTAGGGATGCGCCGCCTGGCCGTAGATGCGCTCAACCGGGCCGGTTTCGACGACCTGACCGAGGTACATCACCATCACGTAGTCGGAGATGTAATGCACCACGTGCAGGTCGTGCGAGATGAACAGGTAGGTCAGCTGACGCTCGGCCTTGAGTTCCTGCAGCAGGTTGAGCACCTGCGCCTGCACCGACTTGTCGAGTGCCGCGACGGCCTCGTCGAGAATGACCAGGCGCGGATCGAAGGCCAGGGCGCGGGCGATATTGACGCGCTGGCGCTGGCCGCCGGACAACTCGTGCGGATAACGGCTGGCGAACTGCGCCGGTTCCAGGCCGACGCGCGCCAGCAGTGCGTGCGCCTGGCGCATCGCCTCGGCGGCCGGCATGCCGTGCACGCGCGGGCCGTAGGCGATGGTTTCGGCAATGGTCAGGCGCGGGTTGAGCGAAGCGAAGGAGTCCTGGAAAACCATCTGCAGGCTGCGCCGGAATTCCTTCAAACGGATGCCGCCGAATTCATCGACGCCTTCGCCGTCGAACACCATGTTGCCCGAATCGGCCGCCATCAGCCGGGCGATCAGGCGGGCGGTGGTCGATTTGCCGCAGCCCGATTCGCCGACGATGCCCAGCGTCTTGCCCTTGGGCACCGAGAAGCTGACGCCATCGACGGCATGGACGAACTTTTTGCTCTTTTCCAGCGGTTGACCGCGTACGGCGAAGTATTTCCTGAGATTGCGCACGACCAGCAGCGGCTGGGCCGGACCGCCCCGGTCCTGAACCGGGGCCTGGGAGTAGGAGGAGGTATTCATCGACGGATGTCCATGGCCGAGCGCACGCTGTCTGCGAGCAGATTGAATGCGATTGAAGTGACGAAGATCAGGGCACCGGGCAGCGCCGCGATCCAGGGATTGACGTAGATTGCCGAACGCAGCGTGTTGAGCATCAGGCCCCATTCCGGCTCCGGCGGCTTGACGCCGAGACCAAGGAAGGAGAGGCCGGAGGCGAGAATCATGCTGACGCTGAGCAGGCCGGTCGCATAGACGAAGACCGGGCCGAGCACGTTGCCCAGCACATGCACGCGAATGATCGAAAAGGCGCCGGCACCGCTCATCCGCGCCGCCTCGATGTAGTCGAGCTGGCGCACCTGGGTGGTGACACTTTCGGCGACCCGCACCACCTGCGGCACGAAGACCAGGGTCAGCGCCAGCAGGCTGTTGCTCATGCCCGGCCCGAGCGCGCCGGAAATCGCCACGGCGAGCAGCACCGAGGGGAAGGCGTAGAACACGTCGAGGACGCGCATGATGACCATGTTGACCTTGCCGCCGACGTAGCCGGCAAACAGGCCGATCGCGGTGCCGATGCCGAAGGCGGCGAGTACCGGCACGACGCCCATGAGCAGCGACAGGCGGCCGCCGTACATGAGCCGTGTCAGCATGTCGCGGCCGAGTTCGTCGGTACCGAGCAGGAAGCCGGGGCTGCCGATCGGCAGCAGGCGCTTGATCATGCTCGCCTTGAAGGGATCGGCCGGCGCCAGCCAGGGCGCGAAGACGGCGGCGCCGATGATGATCAGCAGGACCAGGCCGGCGGCCAGCGCCATCGGATCGTGCCGCAGCTGGCGCCAGACGACCAGCCAGTAGCTGCGGCTCGGCGCCGGAGCGGCTACGGCGGCGGCCGGCAGGGAAAGTTCGAGAGAAGCAGACATCGATAGTCTCCGTTTAGCCGCGGCCCATGCGCGGGTCGATCAGCGGTTGCAGGATGTCCACCAGCAGGTTGAGGACGACGAAGAACATGCAGAGCACGAGGATGGTTCCCTGCAGCAGGGGGATGTCGCGCTGGAAGATCGCGGTATTGAGCAGGAAACCGGTGCCCGGCCAGGCGAAGACGGTTTCGACCAGGATCGAGCCGCCCATCAGGTAGCCGATCTGCAGGCCGGCGACGGCGAGCACGGTCGGCGCCGTGTTCTTGGCGATGTGACGGAAGACGGCGACGCCGGACAGGCCGCGGGCGCGCAGCGCAGTGACGAATTCCTGTTCCAGCATGTCGGCAACGAGGGCGCGCACGGTGCGGGTGATGATGCCCATCGGGATCACCGACAGGGTGAGCGCCGGCAGCACCAGGTGGCGCAGGTGCTCGACATCCCACAGCCATTCCGAGGAACCGCCGGGGCCGGCGCCCATGGCGGGAAACCAGGGCAGCCAGATGGAGAAGACGATGGTGAGCACGAGGCCCAGCCAGTAGTGGGGAATGCTGACGCCGATCACCGAAATCACGGTGGCGACGCGGTCGATCCAGGTGCCGTGGCGGTAGCCGGCCAGGGCGCCGAGGATGCAGCCGATCAGCACGCCGCCCAGCGCGGCCATGCCGGCGAGCAGCAGCGTGTTGCTGACGGCGCTCAGCACTTCGGCGGTGACGGCGCGACCGGAGGCGATCGAGGTACCGAGATCGCCCTGTACGGCGCGCAGCAGCCACAGGCCGTATTGCACCGGCACCGGCTTGTCGAGGCCGTAGGCGCTCTTCAGGGCGACGATGACTTCTTCCGGCGCATCGGCCGGGGCGATGGCGTTGAGCGGATCGCCCGGTGCCAGGTAGACCAGCACGAAGGAAACCACCGTCACGCTCAGCGCGATGGGGATGGCGTAAATCAGACGCTTGATGATGTAGGCAAACATGAGGCGCTTTCTTCAATCCGGCCGGGGCCGGTGAATGGCCGGGGCGAACCCCGGCCCGGTGGATCACATGCGGATGGTGGTCAAGTCCTGGAACCAGTGCTGGGCCTGGATGAATTCCTTGACCTTGGGCGAGATGGCGTGCGGATTGACGTCATGCACCACCCACAGCATCAGTGCGTCGTCGACCATGGATTGATGCACGAAGGAGAGCAGCCCGTCCTGCTTTTTGGTATCGAAGGTGGTACGAATCTGGTCGATCGCGGCATCGACCTTCGGGTTGTTGTAGCCACCCCAGTTCACGCCGTTCGGTGCGACGTAACGGCTGTCGGCAAAGCGGGTCAGTGCGTAGAACGGGTCGGCGGTAACGTAACCGAGGTTGATCGCGGAGATGCCCTTGCCGGCGTTCATGTCGGCCTTGGCTCCGCTACGCCAGTGCAGGTAGAGGTTCTCCAGCTCGACCACTTCGAAAGTCACCTGGATGCCGATTTCAGCCAGGCTCTGCTGGATGAACTCGTTCATCGGCAAGGACAGCATCTGGCCGGTACCGCCCTGGGCGATGATGACCTTGGCCTTGAGCGGCTTGGCCTGGCTGTAACCGGCCTGGGCCATCAGGGCACGCGCGGCGGGCAGGTCGTAGCCGATCTTGAAGGCCGGCTTGCCGAACCACGGGCTGGTCTGGTCAAGCTGCCCCTTGGCCGGCGTTGCCAGCCCGCTCATCAGGCTGACCACGGCGCTACGGTCGATCGCCAGGTTGGCGGCCTTGCGCACCCGGATGTCGGTCCATGGCGAGCCGGGCTGGGTCGAGAAGTGATACGGCCAGACATGCGGCGTAACGTTCTGCACCAGCTTGAAGCCGGCACCCTTCAATTGCGGCAGCACATCGGGCGGCGGCGTTTCGATGATATCGACCTGGCCGTTGAGCAGTGCATTGGCACGGGTCATCGCGTCGGGAATCGGCACCAGCACGATGCGATCCGTCTTGGCCATGCGCGCCTTGTCCCAGTAGGCGGTGTTCTTGACCAGGTCGGCCCGCTCGCGCGGCACCAGCTTGTCGAGCTTGAAGGGACCGGTGCCGGACGGCTTGCTGGCGACCTTGTTCCAGTCCTTGCCCATCTTTTCCCACTGCGTCGGGCTGGAAATCAGGAACCACGGCAACTGGTAGGGGAACAGCGCGTCGATATCCTTGGTCGTGATTTCGACCGAGTAGTCACCGACCTTGCGATAGGAGGCGATCGACGGAATGCGCGGGCGCACCTGGGCGCTCTGCTTGGCATCGAACTGCGGCGACTTGTCGGCCAGCACCTTGTCGAGGTTCCAGACCACGGCGTCGGCATTGAACTCGGAACCGTCGTGGAACTTGACGCCCTTGCGCAGCGTGAAGACCCACTTCTTGTTGTCCTTGGCATCGACCTTCCACTCGCTGGCCAGGCCCGGCACCAGCTTGCCCGGACGATTGCCGACGTTGGCCTCCCAGGCGACCAGCGGGTCGTACAGGGTGTGGCCGGTGAACTGGTAGGCGCCGGCGCCGCGATCCGGCTGACCGGTGGTCAGCGGGATGTCGGCCATGGAAATGCCGTAGCGGGCGACGGTTTCTGCATGCAAACCGCTATGCAGGGTGAGCGCCAGGGGAAGCGCCGCCAGCCAGCGTGAAAGCTTGGTGAATTGGGGGTTCATGTAGATCTCCAGAGTGGTGAAAGCACTGGAGAGATTGCATGCAATGTGCCAATTCAAGCGGTTTTCGGAATGTATTTCCTAACGAACTGTTCGGTATAAAAAATTTGATGGATTGTTCTTTGCAGCCAAATCGGGAAGAAGGAGCCTGCCAGGAAAAGGCCCTGCGGGATTGCATGCAAAATGCACTCAAGCGGGGCATCCCGCTGCAGAAAATGACCAGTATGGGGCGCGACAACAGACGCCGGCGATCATTCAAAACGGGCAGAGCGTGCCCGCAAAAACGCGGGCAGGTATAACATCCGAAGCATTCCCGGCCCGCCGCCACCGCCGCTCGCCACGTCAGAACACATGGAGTCGTGTATGAAATCCCCCTTGCTTGCCGTCATGCTCGGCCTCGCCCTGGCCACCCCGCTCACCGGCTGGGCGCAGGCGTATCCCAGCCGCGAGTTGCTCAATACGCAAAGCAGTGTGATCGGCGAGACGATCAGTTATCCGACCACCGGTCCGGCCCGGATCAAGGCCAATATCGTGACCATCGCGCCAGGTGCGGAAACCATCGTTCACCGGCATCCGGCGCCGATGTTCGCCTACATCCTGGCCGGCGAATTAACCGTCGATTACGGCAGTTACGGCAAGCGCGTGTATCGCCAGGGCGATGCCTTGATGGAAGCGATGCATGCCGCGCACCGGGGCCTGAACCTGGGCAGCGACGTGGTGCGCATTCTTTCCGTGCATATGGGTGCGGACGGCACGGAAAACGTTGTCCTGGAAAAAACGGAGCCACCGCTCCGTCCAGACAACGCTCAATAGCGGGCGGGCTGGAGCCCGTCCGCGTTGGGCAACTCAGTGCAGCAGGTGAGCCTCGAAGGTCGATTCGGCCTGTTCCGGAAAGCGGAACTGCGCGAACAGGCGTTGAATTTCGGCAGACTGCACGCCCGGCCTGGCGATGAAGCTGATGCCGATGCGCTGGCCCTGCTGCACCAGCGTGTTGAACGCGTAGTGCCATTCCCGCGCTTCTTCCAGACGTTCGATCACTTCGTGTTCCTTGCTGATCGCGACGCCAGCGCCTTTGAGTGATTCAATGAAGCGGGTGGATTCGATGTTCGGGTTGTGGATCATGATCTCTTCGCAGATGGTTGGTTGCTATGTCTGCTTAACGATCATCTCCACATTTGCGCTGACGTCTATCGTGTAGCGACGTGTAACGACACTGTCACCATCGATGACATCCGCTCAGGTCTCGCGTTCAGGCCTCGCGCTCAGGTCTCGTCTTCGTAGCCGTGTTCGGCTTCCAGCTCGTCGGCGAACCTGGCCGCCAGTTCAGCCCGGCCGGCGCAGGTTTCAATCCGCTGCAACAGGCGTTCGAAGGCTTCGTCGTCGATTTCGCCGGCAGCACGATTGACCGACAGGACATAGACCAGGAACTCGATGTTCTCGAGATCCTCGGGGCAGCCCGGCGTCTTGCCCAGGGCCGAGGCGAGCGCGCTGGCCAGCGACTTGCCCTCGCCCTGCGCGGGTTTGGGCGCCAGGTCGCGGTGTGCGGCCTGCACGATCCGGAGCATGTCCGGGTGATCTTCCGGGAGCGTCTGTTCCATGGTGAGGGATTCCGGTGAGGGGCGGGAGAAAAAGCCAAAGCGCCGGGCAGGAATCAGCTTCCTGCCGGCGCTTTCAGCGACCGGTCGCCTGCTTGCGCTCGAAGGCGATCGAGCGGGCCAGCCAGGCCGACCACGCGGCCATGGCCGGCGGGTAATTGCTGTAACCCTGGCTTTCGATGTCGGCGTCGAGCACGGACTGGATTTCGGACGACATGGACAGCGCGGGGTAACGGTAACGACGTTTGGCAAGTTTCATGATCTGGCTTGGTGATATTGGTCAGCAGGGCGTGAACTTTACCTGCATTGCACGCCCGCGTCAGTCATGAACGGATTTTTGCACTCCATTTGAGCAGCGCCTGCATCTGCTCGGCGAGTAATTGCTGCAGGCGGGCGTCGGTCAGGTTGCCGTCGGCGTCGAAGGCGCCGGCAAAGGCATTGGCAAAGACTTCCGGCTTGTTGAGCGGATGCAGGTCGAGGAAGACGCAGACCTGGCGGAGGTGGTACTGGGCGCGCGAGGTGCCCATGCCGCCGCCGGCGCCCATGATCGCCACCGCCTTGCCGGCGAGCAGCGCGTTGTCGGGTTCGCGCGAGGCCCAGTCGAGAATGTTCTTCAGCGCCGGTGCCAGCGAGTAGTTGTACTCCGGACAGGCGAGGACCAGCGCATCGGCGGCGCCGATCTGCGCCAGCACGCGCGCCACGGCCGCCGGCTTTTCACCGAGATCGGCGTTATAGAACGGCACGTCGGACAGATCGGCAAGATCCATGCTGACATCGGCCGGCAGAACCGCCTGGGCGGCCCTGAGCAGTCCCTTGTTGGCGGACTTTTGCCGCAGGCTGCCGGCCAGACCGAGAAGTTTGATCGCCATCGTTTTCTCCTTGTAAGCGTTGCACTGCACTGGGACGGGAAGATCCGGCTTTCGTTCCGGATATCTGCTCACCACTCATGATCGACCTTACTGCAAACGAAACGCGGCTCCTTGTTTGTCCGCCAAAAACGGACAGACATCCCGCATGCGATGACACATGTCTTGAGCGGCACGAAAACAGCCTTTTTTTGGCCGTCGACCGCTACGCGGCCCGGCAATCGCTGCCTCAGGGAGCTCGTTTCGGAATTTCATGCCGGAGCGTTTTCCAGACTTCGCTCAGGGTCGCCAGCAAACTCGGCGTATTTGCGCCGGGATAACTGGCATAGATGGCAACGACCAAACGCTGGTCGAAATCGATATAGAGGCTGCTACCGTAACTGCCGATCAAGGCCACCCGGTTCGCCGTCCCGCCCAGGTGTACGAAGCCGTAGCGCGCTTCGCTGCCCTTGGCGAGCCCCTTGATCTCGCCCGAACGCAGCCCTGAAGAGGCGGTCAGGGTTTCGATGAACCACGCCGGGATACGACCCCGGCTGCCCCGCGCCTCGATCAGTTCCTGCCCCAGCTTGGCAAAATCGCGCAGGGACATGGCCAGACCGGCTGCCAACTCCACCCCTTCGGCATCGCTCAGCCAGAGCACGGGATGCTCGGGCCGATTGCGCACCATCAGTTGTTCGCAGAACAGGCGGGAAAGTGCCTGCCGATTGCTTTCGGCCAACAACCAGGCGAGTAGCTCATCGTCCGGACCGGCGCCCGGATCATTGCCTTGCCGCTCGGCCAGCGGCTTGTCCCAACGCCCCGCTTGCATCAGCCAGGGGCGCACGGCGGCCGGCTGGGCTCCGACCCAACCGGCTGCCTGCCACCAACTGCGCAGGTCCTCCGCCGACCAGGCATGCGCTTCCTCGTTTTCGAGCAGGCGCTGCACCGACAGTTTGCGCAAGCCCGCCGCCCCGTTGAAGGCCGGCAGATAACGGCTGACTGCCTTGTCGGCCGCCAGCTTGCCGGTGCTCATGCTGATCGCCCCCAACAAATTGAGCCAGGGCCGGGTCGCTTCGAGCAGCAGGCGCGGCTTCTCGGGCTGCAGGCCGTTGCGGTAACGCTCGGCAACGAGGCGACCGTTACTCAGGACAACCAGACCGTCGGCGTAAAGGCGGCTGTCGAGCAGGAAAGCCAGCTTGTTGGGGCGACCGTCGAGCGGATCGAGCGCCGGGAAATCGTCAATCGGCCGCAATCTGGCTGGTGGCGGCACGACCTTGTCCGGCGGCTGCAAACGCCAGGCCGGCATGAATACTTCGCCGTACTGCAAAGTGAGGCGCTGGTGTTCGAGCGCCAGCCAGTTGCTCTTGTCGATCCACGCCCCCAGTTTCTGGGCGCCGACCGGCAAACGTTCGAACTGACAGGCCGGCGCTGCCGCAGAACACATGCCGCTGACCGCGAACAGGATGGATACGACTGACAGACGGCGAATCATTGCTTCTTCTCCTGAGCTAACTCGCTTTACCCTGCAGCCGTTCGCAGGCATCGCGCACCAAATCGTTCAAATTGCCGTGCATTTCCTGACGGGCCCGCAACCAGTCTGCATCGCCCGGGTTTTCCCCGGATGTCGCCCGAAGGCCTTGCAACCAATGCTCGCAACCAAGCGCCCGGGCATCTTCGCCGATGTTTTCGAGGAGCACGGCAAGACGCTCCTGCAGCGGGTATTGGCACTGGGCAACCGGATCGGAAATCATGGCCTGCAAACCGTAGCGACAGGCCTGGAACTTGTTGTAACGGGCAACCAGAGCCTCCGCCGCGGTATGCAAAGGTGGCCGCACGCGCAGCAACCAGCGCGCCAACGACTGGGCCAGAGCGGTCAGCGCGCAGGCTTGCTCGAGGCTCAGGGGCGTATCGCAGACACGTATCTCGACCGTGCCGAACTCCGGCTTGGGCCGCACATCCCAGTACAGATCCTTGATCCCTTCGGCAATGCCGCAGGCCTGCAGGAAAGCAAAGTGCTCGGTGAATTGCTGCCAGTCCGCCAGCGGTGGACACTGACCGCTGAGCGGAAATGCCGAAACGGCATTGAGCCGGGCCGACTGATAAAAGCTGTCGACCCCGTCGACAAAGGGCGACGAGGCGGAGAGGGCAATGAACACGGGAACATAGACGCCGAGCGCCTGGGTCAGCCAGATCGCATCGTCGGCGGAACTGCAACCGACATGGACATGCTGGCCGAAAACGGTGAATTGCTTCGCCAGATAACCGTAACGCCGATACACGTCGTCGAAGCGCTCCCCCGGGCAAATGCGCCGCTCCGGCCAGCGATGGAAAGGGTGCGTGCCACCACCGCAAACCGCAATGTTGTTGCGGGCGCATTGCCGGATCAGGATATCGCGCAGGCCGCCAAGGTCTGCCGCGATCTCGTCTACCGTCGAACGGGCCAGCGTGCTGATTTCGATCATGCTCTCGGTGATTTCCAGCTTGATTTCGCCGTAACGGCCATCGTAATCAAGACTGTCCAGCAAGTCGGTCGCCCCTCGCGTCAGATCGAAATCGCGCCGCGAGACCAGTTGCAACTCGAGTTCGACCCCCAGGCTGAACGACGCGCTGCGCGAGAATTCGCCAAGTGCTTGCTTACTCATGCAATTCCTCCGTCACCGGCGGCCCGGCGTTCGTTCTCGCCCTCGCCGGAGCGTTGCAGCGCCAGCCGGCACAAGGCCGGCCCGGCCAGTTCCATGATTGCCGCGGCAAACAAGGGGAGACTGAGCGCCGAGCGCCCGACTTCCGGATAAAGACTGGCAATTTCATAAGCCATGAACACGGCCGTTGCCGACAGGGGTTGAATACCGATCCCGACCAGCAAACGCTTGGGCAAGGCCAGGCTGCCACCGGACCAGGCCAGCGCGCCGATTTTCGCGACCGCCCGCACCACCAGCAAGCCCACTGCCTGGGCGCCGATCAGCCAGGAAAAGTCGGACCAGGGCAGAGACGCGCCAATCACGACGAAAAGCACGATAGCCAGCAACCAGTGGGCATCCGGCAACTCGGTATAGCGCAGGGTCTGGCGCCGATCGCGCGACGCCAGCAGGACCCCCATCAGGAACAGGGTCAGAAAGACCGGTATGGCAAGCATGCGCGCCACCCCGACCGTCAGCATCGCCGATGCCATGAGAACGAAGACCTGGGCCAGCGAACGCTTGGGCAGCCGGTGTGCAATCGCGAGCGCAAGGCGGGCCCCGGCGGCTGCGAGCAACAAGGCGCCAATCGCAACCCAGAGCGGATGCGCCAATGCGCTCAGCCAGTCGTCATTCTGCTCGGCGTGCACGACACCGAGCACGATGGCAAATGCGACGAAGGATGCAGCCGAGCCAAGCGCCGTATGCAGGATGATACGTTCGGTGACCTGCCCCTGAGCCTTGGCCTCCTCGACACTGAGCAGCACGACGGCCGGCGCCGAGGCCATCGTCACCGCCGCGGTGGCCGCCGCCCAGGCCGGCGACAGGCCGACCACGAAGAAAGCGAAGAGGAAGATCAGCACGAAAGACAGGCCGATGTCGCTCGAGGTACTGCGCAACAGTTCGGCATTGCGGCTCAACCACGACAGATCGAGACGCCGGCCGACCTCCATCATGAGCAACCCGAGCGCGGCATCAGCGATCGGGCGGGCCTGCGCCAGGGCTTCGATGCTGATCCAGCCAAGCAGGGAAGGACCAAACAGCATGCCGGCCAGGACATAGCCGATAACCTTTGGCCAGGCGAACCTGGCGTGCAGCCATTCACCGATGAGCAGGCCGACCACCACCAGCAGGCTGAAGAGGGCCAGCGAATCGATAGTTTCGGGAAAGGGCGGCAGGAAGAAGAGGCGCACCAGCAGGTTTTCCCACAAGGAGCGCAAGGGTGAAACAAGCAGTTCAATCATCAGGCTGACTCCCGCTCGGCGACCATAGGTATCACCATCGGCGGCCTCGTGCTGCCGTCAGGAACTCGTCCAGAATGGGATTGCAATCCAGCAACTCGCCACTGCCGGGCGGATGAAACTCCGGATGCCATTGCAAGCCGAGCACATACGGTTTCCCCTCAAGCCGAACGGCTTCGATCAGGCCATCCGCGCTCTGCGCTTCGCAGCGCAAGCCCTTGCCGAGCGCCTTGATGCCCTGATGATGAATGGAAATAACATTGCCACCACCCTGCTCGGGATAGAGCCGGGCCAGACCGGAGGCGCCATCCCAGCTTACCGCGTGGGCGAACTTGTCATAGCTGGCATCGAGATGCAGTACAGGTGCCTCGTATTGGGTCGCGACATCCTGATACAGGGTTCCGCCCAGCGCGACATTGATCAGTTGCGCACCGCGACAGATACCGAGCACCGGCTTGCCGGCTTCCATGAACTCGTGCAGCAACTCCATTTCGTAGGCGTCGCGCTGACGGTCGCCGGCCCATGCCGGCTGCAAGGCCTGCTCGCCGTAGGATTGCGGACTGATATCCGCACCGCCCTGCAGGACCAGGCCATCAAGATAATGTGCATAATCGGAAAGACGGATGCTGCTGCGATGCACCAGGCCATCGCCGCTCACCGCAGGAATCATCAAGACCATGACCTGGCGCGACATGACCCAGTGCGCCACCGATTGTTCGAGATATTGCAGCGACTTGGACTGCAAACCGGTTGCCCCGGCCTGGGGATGAAATATTCGGGCGGACAGACCGATCCGCAACGGACTTCTAGCCATATCCGCCTCCTGTGGTTGGTGCCTCGGCGACAGATTGCTGTCTGCCGCGCAGGCGCGTTGCCTCGCCGAACCCCTTGATTGCGGTCTGGGTGGCGAAAGGGCCGAACAATTGCATCAACAGGATGGTCGCCATCAACATGCCGACCAACTCGGCCTCCATGCCGCTGTAAAGCAATTGCGTATTGACCAGCAAAACCAGCGCGATACTCGACATCGGCTGCAGGCCGACCGTCATCAGGACAACCTCCTTCGGGGACAGGCCAAGCTCGCGCCGACAAAGCAGAAGCGAAAACAGCTGCCCGGCGAAACGGGCCAGCGCGATCAGCAGGGCCGGAAACCAGTAATCCCGCAAATAGGCGATATCAAGTGCGGCGCCGGCAAGAACGAAGGTGATCACCAGGAAAACCCGGGCGTCGCTGGCGATGCGCAGGGCGATGACTTTTTGCTCGCGATCGATGTTGCTGACCAGCAAGCCGAATACCAGCATGGGCAGAAATACCGAAATATCGAGATAAATTGCTGTCCCGACGCCGAGCACAATGCAGCCCAGGATCAGCAAATGATGATGTTCTGCCTGCTTTTCCAGTTTATCGACCCCAAGCAGGACGAGGCCGGCGCATGCGCCGCCCAGCAGCAGCGAACCGAAGATGCTGCCCAGGGCCCCGCTGACCCGCTGGAAAATGCTGAGCGGCTGGCTGTCGATGAGGAAGGGAACGAGCATGACGACGAGCGCAAAGGCTGCGGCGCCGTTGATCGCCACCATGCTGTAAAGCAGGCCGGTACGCTCGCCGCGGGCCCCGACATCACTGCAGGTGGCAATCGTGATGGCCGGCGACGTTGCCAGACACAGCGCCGCGGCGAACAGAGCCGAACCGACGGAAAATCCCCAACTGACAAAGAGTAGCAGGACCAGCAATCCGGCCAGCAAGGACAGGAGGCTGCCGGCCAGCAAGCGCCGGCGCCCGGACTGCGGCGAACTGCGCGGCACCAGGTAGCCAAGTTCGAAAAGGATCAGGCCCAGCGCCAGATCGATGAACAACTGCGCCGACTCGATGTGGAGCGGGGTCACCCATTGCAGACCGCTTTGCCCGATCAGCAAACCGAACAACACATAACCGGTCGTTCGCGGCAAGGCGCACAATCGACGTGCAAGTTCGCCGGCGAGCAGGCCGCCGAGCAAAACCAGACCGAAAAGCTGAATCGAATTGAACATGAAAAAAAGGGGGGCAAGCCCCCTGCAAAACCCTCATCGATAAGGATTGTAATAAATTCAGCACAAAACTGAATTGCTTAGCAATATAATTTGCGCCTCAATCCAGCGCAAGCATTCATTCGATGAGCGAACCTTCTCCCCACCTGACCCTGGAAGTCTTGCAGCAGTTCCGGGTCATCTACGGCACCATGCGCCAGTACTTTCGCGAACTGGAGGAATGCTGCGGTCTGCCCGGCTCGCAGATGTGGCTGATCCAGGAGGTCGAGCGCCATCCGGAAATCGGAATCACCGAACTGGCGGGCCGCCTCGGCATTCACCAGTCGACCTGCAGCCAACTGGTCGACCGGCTGGTAGACAAGAAATACCTGAGCAAGCAACGCCTGAGCACCGACCAGCGGCGGGTCGGCCTTTGCCTGGACGAAGCCGGCCGGCTGGCGATCGCAGCCCTGCCCGGCCCGGCCGAAGGCGTACTGCCACAGGCACTCGCCAACATCCCGGAAGTCGCCCTTAAAACATTGCATATCAATCTAGATGAATTGATTCAGCACCTCCCCGGCCATGACGAGACTTTTGCCGCAACGCCCCTGGCCGATATGCTCGGCAAAGCCGGCAACCGGAACAAATGAACGAAACGCCGCTGGCAAATCCTTCCCGGAGATGCCGGCTAATCGCCCTGTCGCAGTCATGCCATCACCAGAAGAGGATGCAACACATGTCCATCAACACCTCCCGGATCACCGCCCTTTTTGTCGTCCTCGGCTTGTTCGCCGGCTGCGCTTCGCAACCAGCCCCCGCGCCGGCAAGCGAACCGGTCGTCGCCCCCAGTCCGGCGCCAGCCCCGGCAGCCAATACGCACCAGGCAGATAAGCCTGAGATCGCCCCCGACGAAGAGACGAACGTCTTTTTCATGCTCGCTTCCAGCACGCTGAGCCGCGACGAAAAGGACAAGCTGCGCCGGCACGCCGCCCGTCTCAAGGAAGACGGCGAACAGATCGTGACCCTGGTCGGCCACACCGACAACACCGGCAGCCGCGCCTACAACCTGGCGATCGCCGACCAGCGCGTCAATGCGGTCGCCCGCTACCTGAAGGCGCTCGGCGTCCCGACGCGCCAGGTGCGCAAGGGCTTTGCGCCGCGCGAGCAGACCCCGCCCACCTGCAAGAGCTCGGCCTGCCTGCAGAAGATGCGCCGCGTCGAGCTGATCTTCGCCGCCGACTGAGCCGCTACGCCTGGCTGCGGCTCGCCAGCCAGCTGCGCCAGCCGGCAAAGTGCGTGATGTCCTCGGCGCCTTCCAGGCCGGCGCTTTCGCAGACGAAACCGCTGACCTGGCTGCCGTCGGCGAGCTTGACCTTGCCGATGCCGAGCGGCGCCGGGATGCCGGCGACGAAGCTGCCGAATTCACGGGCCGGCAGCTCCCAGATTTCCATCTCGATCGCGGCGCCGCCGCTGGCGACGCGGACCATGCCCGGGCGTAGCGGTGGACCGCCGGCCAGGGCATAAAACCGGTATTCCGGCGCCGAGCGCACCGCGCCGATCAGGCGGCCGCCGCGTTGGGTCAGTTGCCAGTTGAGCGGCAGGCCGGACAGGTGCGCACCGCACACGGCGACGCGCAGCATGCCGTCGGGCACGCCCGGCGCGGCAATTTCGCTCGTTGGCAAGGGTTGACCGCTGGCGCCGAGCGGCAGGCCGCTGTCCTGCTGCCAGCGGTTGGCCAGTTCGAGCAGCGGCAGATCCTGGAAGGCTGGCGCGAACAGCGTCACGCCGAACGGCAAGCCGTCGCTGCGCATGGCCGCCGGCACGGCGACCGCGGCGTAGTCGAGCAGGTTCATGAAATTGGTGTAATAGCCGAGATCGGTGTTGATGCGCAGCGGCTCGGCCTCGACCGCGGCGATGGTGGGATGCAGGCCGGCGGTCGGCGTGATGACCAGATCCACGTCCTGCCAGACGGCATCGCAGCGGCGCTTCAAGGCCTTCAGGCGGTAGGCCGCGTCGAAGGCTTCGACGGCAGTCGCCTTGCCGCCGCCCAGCGTGATCTCGCGCGTCACCGGGAAGACCGACTCGGGCTGGCGCTCGATGAAATCCTTGATCGCGTGGTAACGCTCGGCGACCCACGGCCCGCCGTAGAGCAGGCGCGCGGTTTCAAGAAAGGGCGAAAAATCGAGGTCGACCGGTGTACCGCCCAGCGCAGTCAGGCGCGCCACGGCGGCGTCGAACAGCGCCGGGTTTTCGGCATCGCCGAAGAAGGCGAGCTGCTCGCGGCGCGGCACGCCGAAGCGGAACGGCGCCCCGGCCGGGAAGCGCCGGCCGTGCGGCGCGAGCGGCCAGCTGTAGGCATCCTCGGCATCGAAGGCCTGGGCGACGGCGAAGACGGCGGCGGCATCCGTAGCGGTCAACGTGAAAATCGACACCGAATCCAGCGAGCGGCAGGCCGGCACGACGCCGCGCGAGGACAGCACGCCGCAACTCGGCTTGAGCCCGACCAGGTTGTTGAAGGCAGCCGGCACGCGGCCGGAGCCGGCGGTATCGGTGCCCAGCGAGAAACTGACCTGGCCGGCGGCGACGGCGACCGCCGAGCCGGAACTCGAGCCGCCGGAAATGAACTCCGGCTTGAAGGCGTTGCGGCAGGCGCCGTAGGGCGAGCGCGTGCCGTTCAGGCCGGTCGCGAACTGGTCGAGATTGGTCTTGCCGAGCGGGATCGCACCGGCGGCGAGCAGGCGCGCCACGACGACCGCCGAGTCGGCCGGGTCGTAGGCGTAGTCGGGGCAGCCAGCCGTGGTCGGCAGGCCGGCCAGGTCGATGTTGTCCTTGACCGCGAAGGGCACGCCGTAGAGCGGCAGGCTGGCCGGATCGACGGCATCGAGCGCGGCGGCGCGGGCGAGCAGTTCGCCGCGCGGCAGCAGGCTGATCCAGGCGTGGTGATCATCGGCGGCAGCCAGATCGTGCAGATGGGCGAACAGCGCCGACGGCTTGAGGCCGGCGCGGTAGGCGGCAGCCAGCGTGGCGAGATCGAGGCTGGCGGGCAGAGTGGTGGCGTTCATCTCAGTTCTCCGTGGCGGCTTGCAGTACGAGCAGGTCCTGGCCGGCCGCGACCGGCGTCGCCTCGCGGCTGAAAACCTGCAAAATTTCACCGTCGACCGGTGCGAGGATGGAAAACTCCATCTTCATCGACTCGACGATGACCAGCGTCTCGCCGGCCTTGACCTGCTGGCCGGGTTCGACCAGCACCTTCCAGACATTGCCCGGCACCTCACTGGCGACCAGGCGCGCGCCCGGCGGCAGGTCGAGTTCGGAATCCGGCGCCGCCGCGGCGATGTCGGCCTCGCTGATGTAATCGGCCTGGCCGGCCGCCTTCCAGCGCTCGCGCTCGGCCTCGAAAGCGGCCTGCTGCTTCGCCTTGAATTCGCCGATCGGTACCGCGTTGTCGGCCAGGAAACGGCGGTAATCGGCGAGGCGGAAGGTGCCTTCCTCGATGCGCAACGAGGCGCGCCCGGCAACGAAGTCCTTGCGCAGTTGCAGCAGCTCGGCCTCGCTCACCGGCACGAAACGCACCTGGTCGAAGAAGCGCAGCAGCCAGGGCTTGCTGAATTCCTTCGTCTTCTGCCAGCGGTTCCACATCTGCACGGTGCGCCCGACGAACTGGTAGCCGCCGGGGCCTTCCATGCCATAGACGCACATATAGGCGCCGCCGATGCCGACCGCGTTTTCCGGCGTCCAGGTGCGGGCCGGGTTGTACTTGGTGGTGACCAGGCGATGCCGCGGATCGACCGGCGTCGCGACCGGCGCGCCGAGATAGACGTCGCCCAGGCCGAGCACCAGATAGCTCGCCTCGAACACCGTGTTGAATACCTGCTCGACCGAGTCCAGGCCGTTGATGCGGCGGATGAACTCGATGTTGGACGGGCACCACGGCGCGTCCTTCCTGACCGACTGCATGTACTTCTCGATCGCCAGTTTGGTCGCCGGGTCGTCCCAGGACAGCGGCAGATAGACGGTGCGGCTCGGCACTTCCATGTCGTCGACCGCCGGCAGCAGATCCTCGGCGGCGACCAGCGCGGCAAGCAAGGCGGCGCGGTCGGTGCGGCGCGCGTCGAAATGCAGTTGCAGCGAGCGGATGCCCGGCGTCAGGTCGATGATGCCCGGCTGCGGATTCGCCTGCAGCCAGTTGATCAACGCCTGCACGCGGAAGCGCAGTTCGATGTCGAGCACCAGCGGGCCGTATTCGACCAGCAGGTAGGCATCGCCGGCCTGGCGATAGACGACGCGCGGGCGGTCGCCGGCGGCCGGCAGGTCGGCCAGCACCGGCGTCGTGACGCTGTCCGGTTCGGCGACGAGCGGCGCGGCCAAAGCCGCCCCCGGCGTGCGCAGGGCAAGATCAGCATTACGCAGACGTTGCGCGGCACTCGCCGCGCTGACCGGCACGAAACGCAGCGTGTCGCCCGGACGCAACTGGCCGAGCTTCCACAGGTCGGCCTGGATGACCACGGCCGGGCAGACGAAGCCGCCCAGGCTGGGGCCGTCCGGGCCGAGGATGACCGGCATGTCGCCGGTGAAGTCGATGGCGCCGATCGCGTAGGCGTTGTCGTGGATATTCGACGGGTGCAGCCCGGCCTCGCCGCCGTCGCTGCGCGCCCACTGCGGTTTCGGGCCGATCAGGCGGACGCCGGTGCGGCTCGAGTTGTAGTGGATTTCCCAGTCGGTCGCGAAGAAAGTGGCGATGTCGGGATCGGTGAAGAAATCGGGCGCGCCGTGCGGGCCGTACATGACCGCGACTTCCCAGTGATGGCCGTAGTCCGGCGCGACATAGGCCGGGGTTTCTGCCGGCAATTCGCTGCACGGCGTGACGTGCAGCACGTCGCCCAGACGCAGCGTGCGGCCGGCGTGGCCGCCGAACTGGCCGAGCGTGAAGGTGGATTTGCTGCCCAGGTAATCGGGCACGTCGAAGCCGCCGGCAATCGCCAGATAGCTGCGGCAACCGGCATCGCTGACCGCGCCGATCCGGAGAACCGAGCCGGCCTTGGCGACATGCGCCTGCCAGAAGGCGAGCGGCTGGTCGTCGAGGGTCGCAGCGGTCGACGCGCCGGTCAGGGCAAAAACCACGTCACAGTTGAAGCGCAGGCTCGGACCGCTCATCGTGCATTCGAGGCCGGCCGCGCCTTCCGGATTGCCGACCAGACGATTCGCGGCACGCAGCGCCAGATCGTCCATCGGGCCCGAAGGCGGCACGCCGACATCCCAGTAGCCGACGCGGCCCGGCCAGTCCTGCACCGAGGTCTGCACGCCGGATTCGAGCACGTCGATGGTGTTCGGCCGGTAGTGGAAGGCGTTCAGATAGCGCGTCGTCTGGCGGCCGGCGCGGAACACCTCGCCGTCGAGGATCTGGCGCAGGTAGGCGAGATTGGTTTCGATGCCATGCACGCGCGTCGCGTCGAGCGCGGCGATCAGCTGGTCGGTCGCCGCTTCGCGGCTGTCGGCATGAACGATGATCTTGGCGACCATCGGATCGTAGTACGGCGGTACTTCCGAGCCGGTGGCGACCGCCGTCTCGACGCGCACGCCGTCCGGGAAGGCGATTTCGCTGAGCAGGCCGGAGGACGGCTGGAAGCTCTTGGCCGGGTCTTCGGCATAGAGCCGGACCTGGATCGAGGCGCCCTGCGGTGCCGGCGCGGCGGCCGGCAGTTCGAGATCGCCGGCGGCGAGACGCACCATCCATTCGACGAGATCGACGCCGGTCACTTCCTCGGTGACACCGTGCTCGACCTGCAAACGCGTATTCACTTCGAGGAAATAGAAGGCGCCGCTGTTGGCATCCATGACGAATTCGACGGTGCCGGCCGAGCGGTAGGCAACCGATTCCATCAGGCGCACCGCGGTCGCCGCCAGGCTGGCGCGCTGTTCGGTCGACAGGCCGGGCGCCGGCGTTTCCTCGATCACCTTCTGGTTACGGCGCTGTACCGAGCAGTCGCGCTCGCCCAGCGCCAGCACGCGGCCGGCGCCGTCGCCGAAAACCTGCACCTCGATGTGGCGCGCCGCTTCGACGTATTTCTCGAGATAGATGCCGGCTTCCTTGAAATTGGCCCGCGCCAGGCGGTCGACCGATGCGTAGGCTTCGCCGAGTTCGTCCGCGGACCAGATCAGACGCATGCCGATGCCACCGCCGCCGGCCGTGCTTTTGAGCATCACCGGGTAGCCGATGCGCGCCGCTTCGGCGCGCGCGTGCCCGACATCGGCGAGCAGGCCGCTGCCCGGCAGCAGCGGCACGCCGGCTTCTTCGGCCAGTTCGCGCGCCGTGTGCTTGAGGCCGAAAGCGAGCATCTGCGCCTTGGTCGGGCCGATGAAGGCGATGCCGGCGGCGGCGCAGGCATCCGAGAAATCGGGGTTCTCGGAGAGGAAGCCGTAGCCGGGGTGGATGCCCTGGGCGCCGGTCTGCTGCGCCGCGGCGAGGATCTTGTCGGCGCGCAGGTAGCTCTCGGCGGCCGGGGCCGGGCCAATGCAGACGGCCTCGTCGGCCAGCGCAACGTGCAGGGAATTGGCATCCGCTTCGGAGTAGACCGCAACGGAAGCGATGCCGAGTTTCTTCAGCGTGCGGATGACGCGGCAGGCGATGGCGCCGCGGTTGGCGATGAGGACTTTGCTGAACATGGTGTTATCTCGCTAGAGCGCGGGTCGTCCCGCTTTCTTCTTGTTCCGCCCGGGTCGTCCCGGGGGCCGGCGCAGCCGGAGCGCTGATTCTTGCGTCAGTCCCAGATCAGCAGGCGGACCGGCGTCGGGTTGTAGGCATTGCAGGGATTGTTCAGTTGCGGGCAATTCGAGAGCAGCGCCCAGACATCCATCTCGGCACGCAGCTCGACATACTTGCCGGGGCCGGAGACGCCGTCGGCAAAGGTGAGCTGGCCGTCGGCGGTGACCGGCACGTTCA
The DNA here is from genome assembly GCF_020510525.1 of Quatrionicoccus australiensis. Taxonomy (NCBI): domain Bacteria; kingdom Pseudomonadati; phylum Pseudomonadota; class Betaproteobacteria; order Rhodocyclales; family Azonexaceae; genus Quatrionicoccus; species Quatrionicoccus australiensis. Next base: position 505,513 of record NZ_CP075188.1, on the reverse strand, counting down.
TGAAGAAATTGATGTTGGGCACGATATCGGCCTTGTCCAGCCCGGCGTCCGAGTTCTGGATGGCCTGCAGGTAGTTGTCGCGACAGCTGTGCATGAACTTCTTGGCGAGCGCGTAGCGCACCGTGTTGCTCTCGGCGGCACAGGCCCCGCCGACCGTGTCGTGGCGGCCGCAGGTGTCGGCGACGATGGTCAGCAGCGGCCGGCCCTCGTTGCTGCGCAGCACCGAACCGGTGGTCAGGTAGATGCCGCCCTGGCCGAGGATGGTGTTGCTGACGCTGTAATGCTCGGCGGTGTCGTGCCGGTTGTAGAAGATGATGTCGGCAGCCTGGTTGCCTTCGACATCGACGATGCGCAGGGTCTGGCCCTTGCGGATTTCATGCAGCCAGGGTTCGCCGGCCGGCAGCGTGACGTCGTAGACGGCGGCGGCCGGGTCGAGCGGGCTTTCCTGGATGCACATGGCGGTGGCGGTCATCGCGGCTCCTCAGATCAGGTATTGCATATCGCTGTTGTGCAGCGCGCGGGCGCCTTCCGGGCGGAAGGCACGGCAGTAGTCGTCGGCCGCAGCCGGGCCGGAACGCCAGGCAGCGACGCCGACCGGGGCCGGTGCGTAGCCCGGGCGCGGATCGAGCGGATGCGGCGCCGCCGAGACGGCGACGATAACGTCCATGTCGAGGCGCAGATCGACGTAGTCGCCGGCCTTGGCATGCTTCTCGGCGAAGGCGAAACGGCCTTCCTCATCGACGCTGACCTTGCTGAAGAAATTGACCGGCGCCACGAGATCGCGCCGGCCGAGGCCGTACTTGCCGATCTCGATCAACAGGCCGTCGCGCCCGGAGCGGTACATGCCGTTGCGGAACTGCTGGTAATTGTGATCGCCGTACTTGGCGTGCATCCGCTCGGCGTCGAGCAGCAGGCCGAGCGGGTCGTGCCAGCCCAGGCTGTCGGCGGTGATCGAGGCCAGGGAACAGCCCATGTCGCTCATCAGCACGTGACCGCGCGTGAAGTGCGCGGTGTGCTGCGCCTTCAGCGTGTCCGGCGGGTTATAGCGCTCGAGCTTCTGGCGCGCGTTGTAGAGCACCAGCGACAGGTTGGCGCCGGCGTCGAGCGCGGTCAGGCGCAGCGTGACGCCGCGCGGCAGCAGCCACGACCAGTGGCAGCCGCCGGGAATGACGTCGGAGAAAAGCACCCGGTCGACCTCCAGATCGGGGGCAAATTGCTGCCAGCGCTGGTCGATATCGACGGCGGCGCGGGCTTTCTGCAAAGCGGTATTCATGCGTTTTCCTCCACGGCAGCCTGCGCCGACAGGCGTTCAAGCTGCTCGAGATCGGTTTTCATGCCCGAGGTCTCGCGGATGCGGTCGAGAATCTCCCGCTTCAGCGTCAGAAACTCGGGCGCGAGTTTCATTTCCTGCTGCCGTGCGGCCGGCAGCGGCACCTCGTACACCGTGTCGATGCGACCCGGACGCGGCGCCATCAGCACGATGCGCTGACCGAGGTAGATCGCCTCCTCGACGTCGTGCGTGACGAAGACGATGGTGCTGCCCTCGATGCGATGCACATGCCGGATCAGGTCATGCATGACTTCGCGCGTCTGCGCATCGAGTGCGCCGAACGGTTCGTCCATGAGCAGGATGGGCGGCCGGCTCATCAGGGCGCGGGCGATCGCAACGCGTTGCTGCATGCCGCCCGACAACTGGTTCGGATAGGCATGCGCGACGTGCGCCAGGCCCATCAGGCGGAGCAGCGCGTCGGCGCGGCCGGAGGCCTTCTCGACGTCGGCATCGGTGCGATTGGCGATGTGCGCCTTGAGCTGGCGGCAGAACTTGATGTTCTCGATCACCGTCAACCACGGGTAGAGGCTGTAGTGCTGGAAGACCATGGCACGGTCAACGCCCGGCCCCTCGATTGGATTGCCATCAACGGCGATTTCACCGACGCTGACCGTTTCCAGGCCGCCAATCATGCGCAACAGCGTGGATTTGCCGCAGCCGGAAGCGCCGACGAAGGTGACGAACTCGTTGCGGCCGATCTGCAGGTCGGCGTTCTGCAAGGCGGTGATCGCCCCCGGTCCGCGCCCGAAGGTCTTGCCGACGCCGCGGATTTCAATGCTGGCGCTCATGAACGACCTCCGTTCAGGTAGGGAAAGGCCTTGCGATGGATCAGCCGGAAGCTCTGGTCGATGACCAGGCCGATCAGGCCGATCATCAGGATGCCGGCGAAGATCTTGTCGGTCTGCAGGAAGCGCTGCGCCTTGAGCACGGCGTAGCCGAGCCCGGAATTGGCGGCAACCAGCTCGGCAACGACCAGGTAGGTCCACGCCCAGCCCATGGTGATGCGCAGGGTGTCGAGCAAGGCCGGCTTGGATGACGGGATGATCACCTTGTCGACGATCTCGCCGCGCGTCGCGCCCATCGTCTGCGCCGCCTCGATCTGCGCCAGCGGTACCCGGCGGACATCCTCGGCGACCATCAGCACCATCTGGAAGAAGGTACCGATGAAGATGATCGCCACCTTCGAGCCTTCGTCGATGCCGACCCACAGCATGACGAGCGGAATGAAGGCGACGGCCGGCATGTAACGGATGAAGTCGGTGAGCGGCTCGAGCAGCGCCTGCACGGCACGGTAGGTGCCGATGTAGAGGCCGATCGGCAGCGCGAACAGGGCGGACAGCGCCCAGCCCGCGACGACGCGCCAGGTACTGATCGCGACGTCGTGCGCCAGGTCGTCCTCGGTCGCCCAGGCGAGCGCCCGCTTGAGCACGTCGAGCGGCCCGGGCAGGAAGATCTTGTCCACCCCGTCCAGGCTGCCCAGCAGGCCCCAGGCGAGCAGCGGCGCGACCAGCCCGGCCACGGCCAGCAGCCAGTACTGGCGCCGGTCGATGGCGGTGCGGATCTGCCACAGCGAACTGCCGCGCGAAGTCCGGCTCATCGCAAGCTCACTTGGCCAGGGCTTCGGTCAGCAGCGAGGCATCGATGCCCTTGGCCGCATCCGGCTTGCCATCGATCAGCTTGTTGTCGAGCAGGAACTTGGCAATGGTCGGCGCCACGGTCTGCAACGACTTCGGATCGGCGGCATTGAAAGCAGCCTGGTTGGCGGCAGCATCGAAGAACTTGGTACCGGGCAGGAAGACCTTGTATTCGTCGGCCTTCATGCTGACCACCTTGGACATGATCGCAGCGGCTTCATCCGGGTTCTCGCGGATGAACTTCTCGGTGTCGAACCAGGCGCGGATCATGCCGACCAGGTCCTTGCGCTTTGCCTTGATCGCCTTGTCCTGCGCGACCAGCAGGTCGGGGATCAGGCCCGGCATGTCCTTGGAGGTGAACAGCGCCTTGCCCTTGCCGCTCTTCTCGATCTGGTTGACCCACGGGTTCCACACCACGGCGGCATCGACGCGACCGGACATGAAGGCGGCAGCAGCATCGCCAGCCGACAGATTGACGACCTTGACGTCCTTCTGGCTCATGCCGTTCTTGGCCAGCGCGGTGGCGAGCACGAAATGCGAGATGCTGAACTCCTCGAGCGCGATGCGCTTGCCCTTGAGATCAGCAAAGCCCTTGATCTTCGGGCTGACCATCAGCGCGTCGTTGCCGGCCGAGTTGTCATTGACCAGCACGGCCTTGACCGGCACGCCCTTGGCGAGCGGGCCCATGGTGTCGGACCAGGTTTGCGAGTTGGCATCGAGCTGACCAGAGGACAGCGCCGAGATCGAGTCGGTGTAGTTGGCGAACCAGACCAGTTTGACGTCGGCGTGGTGCTTCTTGAAGAAGCCCTTCTGCTCGGCAACGTACCAGGCCACCCAGCCCGGCCAGTCGGACACGCCGACCTTGACTTCGGCCAGCGCCGGCGCCGAGGTGGCGATCAGCGACAAGCCGACGCCGAGCGCGACGGCGCCCTGGCGCAGGCGGGAGAAAACGGAAGAAACTTGCGAGGCCTCGCCGGAGAGGATGGAGCGGCGGGCGGAACGGGCTGCGAGATTGTGCATGACTGACTCCCTTGCGGATCGGATAAATGGGCGAGAGGGCGCTTCGTCAAAGCGATCCTCCCGGGCTTTTATCCCTCCGTGGAGCCATGCCTTGCCGACAACGAGTCCGGCATTTCATGACCGGCAGCTCTCGGACCAGACATCCCGCCCGACCTTGCGATCGACTGACGAAACCGGAACCCTAGCTACCCTTCGAAGAAGCGAACGCGCTACAACAGTTCCGCCCCTCTCGACAGTCTATTTAGCACGTCGTATGCCAAGCAACGCGGTGCAAAAATTGTCATTTAAAAACAGTCGAATAACTTTCTGCGACACATCAAAAAGGAGACCCGGCCAGCGCACCGCGTTGCATCGTGGTGCCCTGGATTACAAAAAGCACCACTTTGGTGCAGCTTATCCTTTGAAAAATTCGTTATACCTATGCCAAAAGACGTAGTATTCAGGCGTCGACCGATAAAAATCATGAAGCTACGGAAATTTCCCTTGCATAGCACCATCGCACAGGCCAGATCCGCCGCCCGAACAAGAACATGAGGCCTCCCCAAAACCTGCGCAAACTGCTGCTCTCCAGCCTGGTGCTTACCAATTTGCTGGTGGTTCTGCTGTGTATTTTCTCGCTGCAGCAAAGCCGCGAACAGTATGAACAGCGCGCCGAATCGCTGACCCAGAACATCGCCAGCGCGCTGGATCAGGACGTTTCCGGCAGCATTACCCGCATCGATCTGGCTTTGCGCACGGTGGCCGACGAACTCGAGCGCCAGCTGGCCGGCAAGAAAATCGACGAGGCCGGCATGACGGCCTTCCTGACCCGGCACGAACAGCGCCTGCCCGAGGTCGAAGCCTTCCGGGTATCCGATGCAGACGGTCTGGTCATTCTCGGCAAGGGCCTGGTCAAGGAAAAGAGGATCAACTGGGCTGACCGCGATTACTTCATTTATCACCGCGACCACAGCGACAGCACGCTGCACATTGCCGAACCACGCATGGGGCGCGTCGCCCAGCAATACATCATCGGTTTTTCACGCCGCTACAACAAACCGGACGGCAGCTTTGCCGGGGTGATTTCGGCGCCCATTGCGCTCAGTCACTTTGCCAAAATCGTTTCCCGTTTCGATCTCGGACCACACGGCACCATCGTGCTGCGTGACGACAAGCTGGGCCTGATCACGCGGTTTCCAGCCATCCCCGATCAACCGGCAGGCCAGGTCGGCAACCGCAGTGTCTCGGCAGAACTCCGGCAACTCGTCGAGTCCGGTATCGCAACAGCGAGCTATCACACCCCGAACGGTCCCGATCGGCAGGATCGTCAGCTGACCTACCGGCGCCTTGTCAAGGCACCGATGATCGTTGTCGCCGGCGCCGCCAGCGAGGATTATCTGGCGGACTGGCGTACCGAGCTTTACCAGACTTCGGCGATGGCGCTTGCCTTCATGCTGCTGTCCGCCCTGTCCGGCTACTTCATGCTGCGCCAGCTGAGCCTGACCCAGCTGCGCGAGGCAATGCTCAACCACAGCGTCGAACATGGCCTGCGCCAGCAGGAAAGCCTGCGCCGCCTCAACGAAATCGCCGCGCTCTCGCATTTGCCGCTCGACAAACAATTGCAGCAGGCACTCACGGCAGGCAGCAAGCTGCTGGAACTCGAGTTTGGCATCATCAGCCAGGTCAGCGGCGACATCTACCATATAGTCTCGCAAGTCTCGCCGGACAACGTCCTGCAGGACGGTCAGGAGTTTCCCTTCGGCAACACCTATTGCAACATCACGCTGCAAGGTGAATGCGTCGTTGCCATCTCCCGTATGGGTAGCTCAAGCCATGCCCGCCATCCCTGCTATACCGCATTCCGGCTTGAGTCGTACATCGGCGCACCGGTCCTGGTGAATGGCAAGGCGTACGGAACCGTCAATTTCAGTTCCCCCACGCCCTACCATCGCGAATTCGACGACACCGACCGCGAATTCATGGCCCTGCTGGCGCGCTGGGTCGGCTCGGCCATCGAACGCGAGCAGGCACAACAGCTGCTGGCCAGCAACGAGCGGCAATTGCAGACCATCATCGACACCGAGCCCGAGTGCGTCAAACTGCTGACACCGGATGGCCGGCTGCTGCAGATGAACCGCGCCGGGCTGGGCATGATCGAGGCCAACTCGGCCGAGCAGGTACTTGGCTGCGACATCCTCACCGTCATCGCGCCGCAGGACCGTGCCGCCTTCCGCGCCCTCAACGACGGCGTCATGCAAGGCAAGGCCGGCTCGCTCGAATTCGAAATCATCGGGCTCAAGGGCGGACATCGCCAGATGGAAACCCATGCCGTGCCGATGCGTGACAACGAAGGCCGGATCACCTCCATCCTCGCTGTCACCCGCGACATCACCGAGCGCAAGCGCAACGAAGCCGAACTCGAGTTGCACCGGCGCCATCTGGAAGAACTGGTGCAGCAGCGCACCACGGCGCTGATGGAAACCGAAGCGCGCGCCACACACATCCTCCAGTCGAGTGCCGACGGGCTATACGGCGTAGACGCCAAAGGCCTGATCACCTTCATCAATCCGGCCGCCTGTGAAATGCTCGGCTACACGGTCGAACAGGTCATCGGCCAGGCTGGCCACGCCCTCTTCCATCACAGCAAGCCGGACGGCAGCCCCTATCCGCTGGAGGAGTGCCCGAGTCACAACGCCCTGTGCCAGGGTATCAAGATGCGTGCCGACAACGAGGTCTACTGGCATGCCGATGGCCATGCCGTGCCGGTGATGTATGCCATACATCCCATGCTGGCCGACGGCAGGACGATAGGCGCGGTGATCAGCTTCGTCGACATGAGCGAACAACGGGCCACCGCCCAGGCCCGCGAACAGGCCCTGATGGCCGCCGAGAACCTGGCGCGTATCCGCAGCGAGTTTCTCGCCAACATGAGTCATGAAATCCGCACGCCGCTCAACGGAGTGCTCGGCTTTGCCGACATCGGTTTCCGCAATTGCGAGAACCCGGCCAAGGCGCGCGACGCCTTCGCCAAGATCCAGCTTTCCGGCAAGCGCCTGCTTGGCGTCATCAACGATGTGCTCGATTTTTCGAAAATAGAGGCCGGCAAACTGAATATCGAGCAGACGCGGGTCCATCTCGGCGAAGTCATCGAACACACGCTGGATCTGCTGCGCGACCGGGCCGAAGCAAAAGGAATAGAACTGCATACCGAACTCGCCGCCGACCTGCCGGAGAGTTGCCTGAGCGACCCCTTGCGGCTCGGCCAGGTGCTGCTCAATGTGCTCTCCAACGCGATCAAATTCACGGCCCACGGGCATGTCAGCCTGAGCGCCTCGGTGCGCGGCGATCAGCTCGCATTCCGGATCAGCGATACCGGCATCGGCATGACAGCGGCGCAACTGGGTGACCTGTTCAACCCCTTCCACCAGGCCGACGCCTCGTCAACCCGCAAGTTCGGTGGCACCGGCCTCGGGCTGGCGATCAGCAAGCGCATCCTCGAACTGATGCAGGGCAGCATTGAAGTGCAGAGCCAGCCCGATGTCGGCACAACGGTCGACATCCTTTTGCCCTACATTTTCGCGCCGACGGAAGCCGAGCCGGAAAAAGCCGCCGAGCCAGCCGCAAGCGCCGGCAAACCGCTGCTTGGATTGTCCTTCCTGGTCGCCGAAGACGAGCCGATCAACCAGACCATACTGGAAGCCAACCTGATCGAGGATGGTGCGACGGTGGTCGTGGTCAGCAACGGGCGCGAAGCGGTCGAACGCATTGCCCGGGATGGCGGTGCCGCCTACGACTATGTCCTGATGGACATCCAGATGCCGGAAATGGACGGCTACGAGGCAAGCCGGCTGATTCGCGAACTGGCGCCCGACTTGCCGATCATCGCGCAAACGGCACACGCCTTCAGCGAAGAGCGCGACAAGTGCCTGGCCGCCGGCATGATCGGCCATCTCGCCAAACCGGTCGACCTCGAAGAATTGCTCAAAATGCTCCGCCAGCATGCCCGGCCGGAGCGCCAGACCACACCTGCCTGAACCAGTAATTCAGCAGGCTTACAACCAGCCGGCCACCTTGCTGCGCTCGGGCACACCGCCGGCATGCACGACCTTGCCATCGACCACCACGCCCGGCGTGGACAGCACGCCGTATTTCATGATTTCGGGCAGATCCTCGACCTTGGACAGGCTGATGCTGACGCCCTTCTCGGCCGCCACTTCCTCGATCAGGCGAACCGTGTTCTTGCAGTTGGCACAGCCGGTGCCGAGTACCTTGATGTCTTTCATGGCACAACTCCTTAAAGTACGAGATTGAATACGTAGCCGACGAGCAGGATGCCGGCCGCCACGACACCGACGAAGGTGGCAATCAGCGGCAGGCGCAGCACCTTGCGCAGGATGATCATTTCCGGCAACGAGAGCGCGATGACGCTCATCATGAAGGCGAGCACGGTGCCGAGCGCCGCGCCCTTGCCGATCAGCGCCTCGACAATCGGAATGACGCCGGCCGCATTGGTATACATCGGCACGCCGAGCGCCACGACGGCGGGCAGCGACCACCAGGGCGCATCCTTGCCCATGAACGAGGCCATGAAGTCTTCCGGCACGTAACCATGGATCGCTGCGCCGAGCGCAATACCGACCAGGATGTAGGGCCAGACCTTGCCGACGATTTCGCGGACATGGCGAGCGCCGGCCGTGAAGCGCTCGCGCCAGCCCAATTGCTCGCCGGCAAACTCGGGCGCCGAGCCGGCCAGGATGCCCTGCACCCAGTCCTCGAGATGGCGCTCCATTTTCAGATGACCGATCACCAGACCGGCAATGATCGCCACCGTCAGGCCGAGCCCGAGGTAGAGCGCCGCCACCTTCCAGCCGAACATGCCGAAGAGCAGGACCAGCGCCACCTCGTTGACCATCGGCGCCGAAATCAGGAAGGAGAAGGTCACGCCGAGCGGCACGCCGGCCGACAGGAAGCCGATGAAGAGCGGCACCGCAGAGCAGGAGCAGAAGGGCGTCACGATACCGAGCAAGGCCGCCAGCACATTGCCGACGCCGACCCGCTTGCCGGAGAGCAGCGCACGCGTGCGCTCGGGCGAGAAGAAGGTCTGGATGATGCCCATCAGGAAGACGATGCCGGTCAGCAGGAGCAGGACCTTGGGCGTGTCGTAAAAGAAGAAATGCACCGCTTCGCCGAGCGGCGTGCCATGCGCCAGACCGAGGGCGGCAATCACGGCATCGGCAAACTCGGTCAGATGACTGTAGACCGCAAACCAGAGCAGCGTCGCCACGGCCAGGCCGAGCAGCCAGACGCGCAGGGACGGACGGGAGTTTTCAGGGAGGTCGGCAGAGCCCATGGTTGCGATCCGGAATTCTGTTCAGATGAACGGAAGACGCAGCATGCCGCGAAAGGATGCAGGGAGGTGCATTTAATTTATGCCGACCGGAACCGGTCGACCGCTACGACTCGCCCGAATCTGCCAGCGGCGGGCGCGGCACGAAGCAGCAGACTTCGCCATCGGCATCGAAACGGACCTGGCAGGCACTGACCAGTTGCGCGCGCAAACGCCGGCGCGCCCGTTGCAGGCGCGACTTGGCGCCGGGCAGCGAGATGCCGAGGCGCTCGGCCAGCACCTGCTGCGTCTGGCCTTCGAGATCGCACAAGGTGATCGCCAGGCGGTCGGCCGCCGACAGTTCGGACAGTACGCGCGGCAGGCACTGGCTCAGCGCATCGACGACGGGTGCCGCCTCCGCCCCCGGCGCCGGAATGTCGGCCGGCAGTTCGACATGCTCGCGGCTGCGCCGCAGACGATCGAGCAGCGCGTTGCGCGTTACCTCGAAGAGCCAGGCGCGCGCATTCTCGATACGGCAGAACTTGGCGTCCTGGCGCAGCGCCTTGATGAAGACTTCCTGCAGGACATCATCGACCTCGTCGGCCGGCGCGCCGTGCCGGTGCAGGTAGGCGCGCAATTCGCCGACATGGGCTTGCCAGGCGGTCAACAGGCAGGGAACGGCCATTTTGCTCAGTCGGCCTCGCCGGCGAAAAAGCGCGTCTTGAACCACAGCGCCAGGCTGACCAGCGCTATCATCACCGGCACCTCGACCAACGGCCCGATCACCGCGGCGAAGGCAGCGCCGGAATTGATGCCATAGACGGCAATCGCCACCGCGATCGCCAGTTCGAAATTGTTGCTGGCGGCAGTGAAGGACAGCGTCGTGCACTTCTTGTAATTAGCCCCGAGCTTGCGGCTCATCGCGAACGAGAAGAGGAACATGACGACAAAATAGATCAGCAGCGGAATGGCGATACGCACGACGTCGAGCGGAATGCTGACAATGAGCTGACCCTTGAGACTGAACATGACGACGATGGTGAACAACAGTGCGACCAGCGTCAGCGGCCCGATCTTCGGCACGAAATGCGTGTGGTACCAGTCCTTCGAAACGTAGCGCAGCATGATGACGCGGGTCAGCACGCCGGCGACGCAGGGAATGCCGAGGTAGATGAAGACGCTTTCGGCAATCTGGCCGATCGAGATATCGACCACCATGCCGGTCAACCCGAAAAAAGGCGGCAAAACGGTGACGAAAAACCAGGCATAGATGCTGAAGAAGAGCACCTGGAAGATCGAATTGAAGGCAACCAGGCCGGCGGCGTATTCAGTCGAACCCTTGGCGATGTCGTTCCAGACGATGACCATGGCGATGCATCGGGCGAGGCCGATCAGGATCAGGCCGACCATGTATTCCGGCTGGTCCGGCAGAAAGATCACGGCCAGCGCGAACATCAGGATCGGCCCGATGATCCAGTTCTGGACCAGCGACAGGCCGAGCACCTTCTTGTCGGCAAAAACGTCGGGCAATTCCTCGTAGCGCACCTTGGCGAAAGGCGGATACATCATCACGATGAGGCCGAGCGCAATCGGGATATTGGTCGTCCCGACCTGGAAGCGGTTGATGAAAGCCTCCGTGCCCGGCACGAAATAGCCCAGCGCGATGCCCAGGGCCATCGCGGCAAAAATCCACACCGTCAGGTAACGGTCGAGGAAGGAAAGTTTCTTGCTGACTGCACTCATGTCCTGCTCCCACGCGAAACCCGGCACGGCTTCGCTTGTTGAAAACTATGCTTAGAGCGTACCGATCCGGTCCAGCTCGGCCTGCAGGCGTGCCCGCTCGCCAATCAGTTCGGCCAGCGGCAAGGCGAGGAAAGCCTCGATACGGCGGCGCAGGATGCGATAGGCCGTCATGAAGGCGGCGTCGATTTCCGCATCCGTGCCCACGGCATGCGCCGGGTCCTCGACGCCCCAGTGGCTGCGCACCACCTGCCCGAGGTAGGCCGGACAGGTTTCGCCGGCGGCGCTGCCGCAGACGGTGATCACGATATCCGGCGTCAGCGGCAGGTTTTCCCAGGACTTGCTGGCGTACCCCGCCGTTGCAATCCCTTCACGCGCCAGCAAGGCGAGCGAACGCGGGTGCACCTGTCCGGTCGGCTTGCTGCCGGCACTGATCGCCCGCCAGCCGGCCGGCGCCAGGTGATTGAAGGTGGCTTCGGCGAGGATGGAGCGACAGGAATTACCGGTACACAAAAAAAGAATGTTCATTTTTCCACTCCCGGCGAACCGCCATCAGCCGGCCCGCAGACCGCACTCAGGCGCAGATCGCCACATTGTTCAGGATGACCGGCGCAGCACTCGGCGGTCAGATAGTCGATCACCGTCTGCATCAGGCCCATGTTGGCGCGGTAGCGCTGGAAACGCCCCTCCTGCACCACCGTCAACAAACCGGCCTGGTTCAGGGCCTTCAGGTGAAAGGACAGGTTGGACGGCGGCAGATCGAGGCTGGCGGCGATATCGCCGGCAACCAGACCGGCCGGCCCCTGCCTGACCAGCAGGCGAAAAACGTCGAGCCGGATCGGCGAGGACAGGGATTCGAAAACGGCGATGGCAGCATTTTTTTCCATACTTCGATATTACAACAAATATTGAAATAACAAAGCATGCCCTGCCAAGGTAAAAGCGAAAGCAGTAAACATTGGCTGCAAGAAGCTTCTAACTTGGTGCGAACCAGGCGAACTCGTCCCCTACTCTGCAATCCCGATCAGCCGCCCATGCCAACGCACTTAACGTACCAGTTGCGGCGCACCACAGGTCAGAGTGAAAACGGAGACATCGGCAATACCGATCTGAATGCCGAGCAGCGACAACACGGGGGCAAGAATAGCGTCAAGCAGGGCAAAGACCGGGTTCAGGACCCCGCGCAACGCATCAAGCAGGGTTCCCAGTTTCAGATCCAGACCAAGCAATTTGACGTCCAGAATCAGGCTGCTCGCGAGCACATTGAACAAACCCGTCGTCGACAGGCCATCAACAGACTGGGTATTGCCCGCGTTGAACGGCCCGCTGAATGCGAGGTCTGCCGCCCCCCCCGGCAGATTGACCTCAGCCCGGGCATCCACCGTCACCAAGCCAAGAACATTAAGAATGGTAGCCTTGCTCACCGTGGCCGCCGAACTGCGATTGGTCATCGCATCGGCATTGACGTTGCCGACATAGGCGCGCACCGCACTGGCGGCAACCCCGACATTGACGATGCTGCTATCTCTTGGATAGCGGCAATCGATGCTCTTCAGCCAGGCATCGCCAGCCGCAACTTCGAGGTAGAGAGGCAAGTTGACCAAACCGCCGAGCACCTCGCCAATCACCAGATGCAATTTCAGGCGCCATTGCGATGTATGGGCCCGGGTACGCCAGTTACCATCGGCACCGCGACCAGGCGGACCAATGGCGATACTGGGTGGCTCGATCATGGTCAGGGCGACATCGAGTTTGGCCAGGCCACCAAGATCCAGACCGAGCGCCGGTATATTGATGAAGTTTTTGCCATTCGCGACTTGTGCAGCCAAGGTCACCAGTTGCAGCAAATTGATATTTGCCTCGGCTGCGCTATTGCCCGGTGCCAACGAGGCATCGATCAAGTCACCCAGCTTCAGCGAGAGATCGCCACCAGATTTCAGGGCCAACAAATTCAGGGTATCGATCACCGTCGCATCGACGGTTGCCAGATCGGTCTGAGTCAACGCGGTGGCGGTCAGTTTGAGAAGGTCTGCCAGGGTCAAATCGAGTGCCAGAAGCTTGTCGACCGTCCCGACCGAAGCCTGCGCCTTGACCAGATCAAGCAAACGCACGCTGGTCGTGGCCAGCCCCCGAAAAGAGGCGACGCCGAGATCGAGCGAGGTATGCAGCAGCTTGCCGAGCAGGCCATTGAGCAGCACGGACTTTTGCGTGTCGATGTCGAGTAGCGCCGTGCCGATCGACAAACCGGCAATATCGCTGCTCGCCGCGATAGCCGTTGCGCTGACGTCACGACTGCCGAACATGAAGAAATAAGGCTGGGTCGTTGTTACCGTGACCTGCACCGCATTCAGATCGGCAGCCCCCCCTCCGGCAGTAAAGGCCTTGGCGCGAAAATCGTACGCACCGACAACGCTGACCAAGCGGTTGTTGCGCCCCCCCGGCACGGCAAAATTGTTAAGTGCGGCGCTATCAAGCGCCACCGCCGGTGCGGCGGCAATATCGTTGATCGCTGACAGGGCAGCCATGTCAGCCACGTTCTGCAATTGCCGTTTGGTCTGGAACAAGCTACCAAGATCGACCGCCAGAAGCCCGGCTCCGATAATCAAGGCAAGGCCGCTGGCAGCCATGGTACTGATCGCACCGCGCTGCCAGGAGCGCCCTGCCGAACGCCAGGAGCTGAAAAACATCAACGAAGGCCGTCAGCGGGAACGAGGGGCGGACGGCTTGGTCGAATTGCTGGCACTATCCTTCGACTCCGGCAGCGGCTGGGTAAACCCTTCCAGGTAACGCTGATAGGAACGGCTTGCAACATCTCCGCTCACTGGTTGCGCCTTGCCGGCGGCAGAACCTGAGCGCTGCAACTCAAGCAGGGCGCTGGTTGCAGCCCCGATTTCCTGCGGCTTTTCCTTGCTTTCATCAGCCAACAAAGCCCCGGAAAAAGCCACGCCAGCCACCATACAGAGGCCAACCAGGATATTGCTTTCAGGTTTCATTTTTCTGCCTATCGACAAGGAGCCGGTGCGCCAGACAGGCCTTGACATAGCCCTGCAACTGGTCGAACGAAACCGGCTTGGTAAATACGGTAATCTCAGAGGAAAGACCACCTCTTTCCTCGATTTCTTCAGCGCTCATTCCGGTCACGGCAACGATGTTGAGACTGCGTAATACCGGATCGTTGCGCAGCAATTTGATGATCTCGAAACCATCAACACCGGAAATCCGCAAATCCGTGATCAATAAATCAGGTGGACAGCGGCCAATGACTACCAGCGCTTCGAAAACGCTACTCACAAAAGTCAGCTGGATAGGCATCTGCCAAGCGGACATGGTCAGCCGGTAGAGTTTGAGCATGTCTTCATCGTCTTCGAGGACCAGCACGCTGAAACTCTCACGCGTCGATTCAACAACCGGGGCGGGGGCGATACTGCCCTTGCCCATACGTTCCTGAATCAATTCCTTGACCGAACTCAAGGGCAGCCGCCGATGGCCACCATCCGTCTTCCAGGCGCGGAGAACACCTGCCTCGACCCACAACTGCACGGTACGCAGCGAAACATGCAGCATGTCGGCTGCTTCGCGCGTTGTGCAATAGACCTCGGAATCATCGGGCTTGTTCGTGGTTTTTAATTTATTCATTTTCAGTCATCTCATTGGGCCAGCCTTGATGAACTTGGCACAGCTCAGGACGATCCTTTCACCGGCTTCGCTCATTCCCGCAGACTCGGGGTGGCACCCTCAACTCTATCAATTTTTTGTCTGCCATCCGGTAATTTGACTGAATCCAGCACTTTTTTCTCGCGTCCGTAGGCAATTTCGCCGGCCTTCCGGGAAATCTCCTGGCGCTGGGCCTCTGGAAACTGATACCAGTTCATGATGCTCTGCGCCTTCTCAAGCTGCCCGATCACACCATAGAGCAATGCCAGATTGGCCCCAACCCGGCCATTTTTCGGCTCCAGCTCGCTCGCCTTATGCAGACTCAGGCGGGCATCATCGAGTTGCCCGGCAAGCAATTGTGCATAACCCAGATCATTGAGGATGGCACTACTGGTCGGAGCCAACTGATTCGCCTTGACCAACGCCACCAGGGCCCCCGCCGAGTCGCCCTGACGACTGGCAACGATACCTAGCCCGTGATAGGCACCAGCCGACTGCGCCGTTTTCAGCATGTTTTGGTAAATCGCCCGAGCTCGATCAAGATAGCCAACCTCACGCAAGGCATCACCCCGCAACAAGGCTGCCCGGGAATCACCAGGCCAGCGCAGGTCGAAGGCGTCGAGATGGGCGATAGAGGCAAAATAGAGCTTCTTTTCCTGCATGTTGCCGATCAATTGCAGGTAAAACTCCGGATCGTTCTCGTTTTCCCCCTGGCGCGCAGCCCCCTCGGCCGCAACCTGACGGGCTGGAATCTCGGCCCGCAGCGGGGCGCTTCCTGCACACAGGCCCAACAGCAGGAAGAAATGCAACAGGTAAGGTTTGGCAGTTTTCATGTCAGATTGCCCAAGGCCTTGAACAGCGAGAGAAAGCCGGGACCGGCAGTAATAATGATCAAAGCCGGCAACAGGAAAATAACCATGACGACCACCATCTTGGTAGCCATCTTGCCAACGAATTCCTGCATCTCGAAACGTTTTTTCTCCGTCAGGCGCTGCGAGAACTGGCGCAAGGGCTCCTGTACGCCGGCACCATAGCGGTCGGTCTGGCAGACCAGGGCAACCAGTTCACCGAGTTCCTCGACATCAAGTTGGCGCGCCATCTGCTGCAGAGCCTCACTACGCGAGCGGCCACTGCGGATAGCCAGGTTAACCGCCCGAAACTCGCTGGCCAGCACCGGCAAACCAAGACGACCATCTTCGGCGAAGAGCAGGATCGACTGTTCAAAATTGATCCCGACGCTGTGCATCATGCGTAGAAAATCGACAAACGCAGGCAACTCGTCGGCCAATTGCCGGCAGCGTCGGCGAGCAAGAAAGGCCAGCACATACTTGGGTGCCAGATAGAGGATGATGCAAACTGCCACCAGTTTCAGCCAGCCATCTTCATTGCCGGCAAGCAGTGCATAGCCGGCAGCCAGGATCCCCCCTGTCAGCGGCAACGCCAGGCGCAGCACCTGAAAAAGGAGTAGCGCCCGGATACTGCGGAAACCAGCCCGAACCAGCAGGATGCGTTCTTCGGAGTTCTGCTCGGGCAAGCCATCCCCCTCTCCACGACCGGAGACAAATAAAGCTATGCGTTCGAATAGTGGCGCTTCATCCAATTCCCGTTCGAACTCGCCAGGGCTGAAACCGAGCATCTGTTCGAGACGGCTCATCTGGCGCCGGCGTCGGATTTCGCGCTGGGCACGCATGAAATAGCCGTAGGCAACACCACCAACCCCGCACACAGCCATGGCCACACTTGCTGCAACCAACCAGGGAATCAGATGCATTTCAGTCGTCCCTCATTGCAGGCGTGCCATGCGAAAGAGCAGGAACATGCCGCTCACCTGCAAACCAGCTGCCACCAGCAACAATTGCCGCCCTGTATCGTCCTGCCACATACCGATCAGGTACCCGGGATTCGACGACAAGGTCAGCAAGCCGACAACCACCGGCAAGGCACTGAGAATCCAGGCACTGGCACGGGTTTCCGCGGTCATCGCAAGCAGCTCCTTGCGACTGCGCAGACGCTCGCGCATGGTCAGCGTGATGCGTTCGAGAATGGCCTGGGCATTGCCGCCATAACGCACGCCGAGATAAAAGACCGAGGCCATGAAATTCAGTTCGCGGATGGCGTAGGTCTCCGCCACCTGATTCATCGCATCTTCAAGGGCCAATCCGGCCCGGGTCCGCAACAGCACCTGGGAAACGATGCCGCGCAAGGGCTCCTGACACTCCTCACCGGCATTGCGAAAAGCCAACTCCAGACTGCAACCGACGCTCAGTATCCGGGAAATGGCTTCGAGAAAACCGGGCAATTGAGCCACCACCTGCTCACGAAAATGTTCGCTGCGCCAGTTGATAAAAAGTGCGACGAGCAGGGGATAAGCGACGACAAAAAACAACAGGCCACGCCCCAAACCAAGCAGCAGCAGACCGAGGACGAGCAGTATCAACCCCGGCAACGCAAGCAGAACATAGAAGCGCCGATTGATGACAAAGCCGCTACGCTGCAGATAATCGCCGAGCAATGGCGGCAACCAGCCGCTATTGGCAGGAGCAGGTACAAAATCGTGCACCGATTCGAGCCGGGCCAGTGCCGAGTTTAGACGCAACAATCCGCGGGCATGGCGCTGCTCGCCCTTGCCCCCCTGCAGCAACAGTGCCGCAGCTCCGAGCATGCAGAGCACGGCCAGCCCGAGCAGGATGCTGAGTTCGCTCACGAGCCACCCAGCAGGAAAATCGGGTTGCTGGTATAGCGCTTTAGCTTCGGCGTCTTGGGATGACAACCGGTATTGACCCAACCTTCCCGACCATTATTAACGACCGGCTCGTAGCGGAACAACTCCTGCATGGCCACCACTTCATCCTGAACGCCGGTCAGCTCACTGATCGAGATCACCCGCCGCATACCATTCGGCAGTCGGGCCAACTGGACGATCAAGTTGATGGCACCGACAATCTGCCGGCGCAGGTTGAATTCCCCCCCCTGCCAGCCACCGAAATGCAGCAGCATTTCCAGCCGGTGCAGACATTCGCGCGGCGAATTAGTATGAATCGTTGACATCGAGCCATCGTGACCAGTGTTCATCGCCTGCAACATCTCGACAGCTTCACCACCGCGCACTTCACCGACGATGATGCGGTCCGGTCGCATGCGCAAGCTGTTTCGCAGCAGATCGCGCGCGGTTACTTCGGCAACGCCTTCCAGCCCACCGGGCCGCGACTCGAGGCGGACGACATGTTCATGCAGCAACTGCAGTTCGGCAGCATCCTCAATGGTAATGATGCGCTCGCCATCGGGGATGAACTGGGCCAGCATATTGAGGAAAGAAGTCTTGCCCGAGCCGGTGCCACCGCTGATCAGGATATTGCATTTCATTTCAGCGGCATGCGCAAGGAAATCCAGCATTTCCTGATTCAACGTGCCGTAGGCCAGCATGTCGGAAGCCTGCAACGGATGGCTGCGAAATTTTCGGATCGAAACTACCGGGCCATTTAGCGAAACCGGCGGAATGATCACATTAAGTCGACCACCATTAGGCAGACGGGCATCAACCATCGGACTGCCTTCGTCGACACGTCGCCCGAGCGGCGCAATCATGCGCTGGACAATACGCATCAGGTGCTTGTTGTCGATGAAGCGGATCTTGCTGCGTTGCAGCAAGCCATTTCTTTCGATAAACACTTCCTTGTAACCGTTGATCAGGATGTCGGCCACGCCATCGTCGTTCATCAGTTCCTGCAGCGGGCCGAGGCCGGTCAGTTCGTCGGTAAGATCCTTGACGACCAGCTGGATATCAGTCGCATTGAGCGGCACCCGGTGATTGGCGATAAAGTCCTCAACCTCCTGGGCAACGAAACGCTGGACAACATTCAGCGGCCAATTGACGAAATCGGCACCAAGTTCTTCGATTCGCTCAACCAGTTTCTGGTGCATCACCCCCTTGATATCCTGGAACTCATCGGACTGGTGAAACTCGCTGTGTGGATCGGTGCCCAAAGCAAAATCGAAATCCATGACCGACTTCCTTACTTGAGCAATGGATAAAACAGGCGGCGCAGGAAGGAGTCTGCAGCCGAAGCTCCTTCGCTCCCCCGTTCTGCGGCAACCCGTACCTGGCTACCGGCGATCCCGCGCAACACCTCAAGATAGGGATCCTTGGGCGCCACTTCTAGCAAGGGTTTTCCCAGATTGGCACAGGCGATCATCTTGTCGGTGCGTTGCGGCAGATTATCGATGCAATGCAGTTGCAGGTTCTGGGCGATCTGCTGCGGCGTCATGTCAATACGGGCATCGTACTTGCCCGTCAGCAGGCCGATACGCTCGGTCTCGAACCCGCGCTCGCGCAGGTTCTGCAACAACTGGCGCGCCGAGAATACCGAGGGCAACGTCTGTTCGGAAACCAGCATGATGCGATCAGAAATACCCAACGCGTACATCAACAGGTCCATGCCGGCAAAGCCGCCAAGATCAACAACAACCACCTTGAAATAGGATTTGAACAAGCTGAGCAAGGTCATTGCATCAACAGGTGAAATATCGCGCAGGTCGGCCAGATTGTGCGGCAGGGAAAGAATGGCCAGACCGCTTTTGTGGTGCGCAAACGCAGTATTGAGCAAAGCATGATCAAAACGGCGCAGGCTACGCACCGCATCACAGAAATTGAAGCCAACCTTGGTGTCGAGATACAGCGCCGCATCACCGGCCGGATAGCCAAAATCAAGGAGCAGAACCGGTTCGCCCGGCATCACTTCCTGCTTCAGCAGCAGAGCCAGATGCACTGCCGCAGTCGAGGTACCGACCCCAGGCCGCGCGCCGAGCAGGGTAATCATGTTACCGGACGACTGGGCGGGCAGGCTCGGCGACTGCTCGAGAACATGCTGTACAGAACGACGAATTTCTTCACGCGACGCCTGCAGTTCGACAAAATCGCGAGCTCCGGCACGCATCGCCTCGATGATCAATCCATTGTCGGCACGTGATGCAAAGCCGACGATCCACAGACGGGGATAGACGGACAACAGATTGCTGGCCAACTCGCCAGCCTTCTGTGTGTTGTCACCGGAAAATTCAACGAAAACAATATTGGTGCCGAGAGAACCAACCAACTGGGCCAGCACATCGGTATTCCAGTGCAGCCAGACAGCAACCCCCAGGTTCTGCAGAGCTTCGTTAAGTTCAGCAAAACGAGTTTCCTGCTCAGTCACGACAATGAAACGGTGCTCCATGATCAGTCCACCCTTGCTTTTATTTGGAAAAGCCGGTGTACCGGGCATTTTCATCGTCATCGGACAACAATAGAGTGCCCCACAAACTCGGGTTGTAATTGGCCTTGTCTTCGCCCGGCATCGGCCCGAGCACAGCCCCCTCGGCCAGCGGCCGGACCAGGCGCGGCGTGACGATGAACAGCAGTTCCTTGTCCTCCCGCGACAGGCTGATGCTCTTGAAAAAAGCACCGAGCACGGGAATGTCACCAAGTCCGGGAATTTTGTTCACATTCTTCATCACGCTCTGGCTAACCAGACCGCCGATGACGAAGCTCTCGCCATTGCCCAGTTCGATACTCGTACCGGCCCGACGCGTGGTCAGGCTGGGGACGGTAACGCCGTTAATGGTGATGGCGTTCTCGAAATCGAGGTCGCTGACTTCCGGAGCAACAGTCAGCGCGATCCGGTTTTCGGCTAGCACTGTCGGCGACACCTCCAGACGAATACCATAGGGTTTGTACTGGATCGTCGTCTGGCCCAGCGCCTGCGGCACCGGCACCGGAAACTCGCCACCAGCCAGGAAATCGGCAGTACGGCCGCTCTGGGCGACCAGGGTCGGCTGGGCCAGCGTACGTACGAAGCCGTTGCCTTCCAGCACGCTAAGTACCCCAAGCAGGCTGTTCGAGGAATTGCCAACAACCAGATTAAGAGCCTGATTGATCGGCAAAGTAGCTTCGGAGGAAATCGCACCATTGCTTAGCTGCACCTTGGTCAGACTGCTCGGCGCATAGGTGCCAAAGGTGAAACCGGACTTGTTGGACAGCAGACTCAAACCTGCCTTCTTCAATATCTTGCGGCTGAACTCAACAACCCTGACATCAATTTGTACCTCGCCACTGTATGGCAGCGTTGTTTTATCGAGCAACACACCCTTGGTATCTCCGGCCGCATGCTGCGCGACCTGGCGGGCAGCCTCAAGCTGACGCATATCGGCTCCCCTCCCTTCGAGTATGCTCAGATCGCCCGCGGCCTTCAGGCGGATCTCGCTCCCCGCATCGCGCGGAAGGGAAGCAACTCCCTTGTTGATCTGCAGACGGTAATTTTGCGCCATCGGCACGCCCTTGAGCCAAACCAGCAACGTCGTATCACCCGGGCGCTTGCCCTGCAGCAACACCTCCTGGGTACTCAGCACGCGTGCCTCGACAACATCACCACTGCCAACAGCCACACGCCGGACGGGCTTGGCCAGTTTCAGCAAATGCTGCCCTCCTGCGGATATTTCGATGGCCCCGCCATCTTCTCCGGCGAGCGCCATTCCGGCCCACAGCGGGCTAGCGCTTGTCAGAAGCAGGATAGCCAGGCGCAAGGCCGCGCAAAATCCGCCCTTGCTCACCAGGCAATCGCAGCCTTGTTGCTTGCTAGCCATTGTTTTCATTGCCGGGCCTCACTTTGTTTCGCATTCAGGTACACCGTTTTTTCCTTCAGGCCATGTAGCACGCTGACTGCAGTCCCTGGACCTGGCACACCCTTGCCAGCAGGCGGATTCAGGGGAACCCCCAAGCCCCGCTGAGCACTTTTGCCTGCACCGACCAAGTCACGCAAGGTCAGCACCGACGACGGAACCTGGCTTGCTGAAACCTGAATTGGTGCCGGGGATGGGCCTGGCAAAGCCCCCCCCTCTGGCGCTTTGTCAGGCACGGCGTCCTGCGGCCGCAGGGCGAGCAGCAGGCGGCCACTTTCGGCAGCCAGCGCGAGCTTGTCGACATCCGCCAAGCGCACAGCGAGCACAGCCGTCTTCGGAGTTTCAGCGTTGCTGCGCAACGATGCACCACCTTCCTTGGTGAGCGCAGCATCCTTGCTGCCAAAAGCCAGTACGCGCAATTTCTCAAGCAGTAATCTGGATTGGGTATCAGGAATTTCTTCGCTGTTTCGCCGCAAGGTGACGAAAACATCAACCCGATCCCCCGGGCTCAAGCGATTGCCGACAGCAACCACATCATCAACACGTATCGCGACCGCCCGCTCGCCTTCTTCCAGGCGTTGCTGCATGGCACGGGCATTTCCCTCGATCCGCTCCTGAAGCAGAGGCTCCCCGGCAGCGATATCGGAAGCGGTGAGTTTACCGAGCACGGCCTTGGTATCGCCATAACTGCCAGGTGGTCGCGATGGCAGACCGGTCAGTTGAACCATTTCCGGAAGGATCGCCGTACCGGCGACGATACGCATTGTGGCGACGACCACCGGCTGCAAACGTGCCTCGCTCTCCCGCTGCTCGGCCGTCATACGTTCGCTCAACACCCATGCATAGGCGGCAAGCGCCAAGGCCAGAAGGATTAGCACGCCGCCCAGAATTCTTTGTGTCTTGCCCACTTTTTGCTCATCCCTCTATCAACGGCGGCAACGCCACTCAATAAACCGCATCCAGCTGTACTGTTGCCTGGGCCGTCAGGCGGGCAGGCAATGCAACCCCCAACCCAGGCAGAGCCGGCACGAGCGGATTATTCAAATAGTCGTAAACCAGCAGTACCTTGACGCAAACAAACGGCGTAGCCGCGCATGGCGTCGAAGTAATCTGCGGCACCGGCGCCCGCCCTCCAAGCCAGGCGATAGCTGTGGCCGAGGTAGCCTTTGCCAGCGCCATACGTTCCGGTAAACCACCGACATCTCTTACCGCCGCCCGCGCCCCCTCGCTGGCAGCCTGGGTCAGTGAATGCTGCACTGCAAAGACCATGCCGTAAGCAACGATGCCGTACATGACCATGAAAAAGAGCACGAAAACCAGGGCAAACTCAATGGCTACCGCCCCGCGCTGACCAGCGCCCGGACAGAGCGACTCACGCATGCGCCATCCCCGGCCACCAGCCCAGCACCACCCCGGCATCCAACCAGCCCAGCGCCAGTCCGATCATGACAACAGCCAACCCGGCACCTAGCGGAATACGTCCGCGCAATCGGGACTCAATCTGCCGACTAGACATGTAGTCACGACAAACCGGAGACAGCAGCAGGATTGCCAGCATGCCAGCGAGCAAAGAGCCACAAAGGATCACCACGAACAACACCTTGAGTCCCCCCAGCCAGCCAATTACCGCCATCAATTTGACGTCTCCAGCCCCCATCCAGCCGGCGACATAAAAAGGCAGGAAGAGCGCCAAGCCAAGCATCGCAGCCAGCAAACCTTCGCTCAGTGCGCAACCGAAAGGCATCAAACCGAAAACCAGCCAATGCACAGCACCAAGCAAGAGACCACAAAGCAAAAGCGCATTGGGCAATCGCCGCCAGCGCCAGTCCTGATATACCAAACCACTCGCCCAGACACCCAGCGCCAAACTCACGATCACCGTCACTATTCCCTCATGGCCGCCAGGCGTCATGCTTTTCTGACAGGGCAAAATAGCCAAAAAACCCACCCTTACACCACGGTATCGTTTTCATCATTTCGTTTGATTAGAAAATGACAAAAATCCCCCCGTTGGCAAACTTATGGCAGTGCATCCTTGATGGCGATAAATACAGACTTGAGCTTTTCGCCAACGCCGGTTACCGACAAAATGATCGCGACGGCAATCAAGGCGGCAATCAGACCGTACTCAACGGCAGTAGCCCCCTCTTCGTCACAAATGAATTTTTTGGCTGCTTGCCACATATTGCTGCTCCTCGAAAAAGACTATAAGGCCAGAAAAACCAATGTTCGACACTAACATGCCATTATCAATTTTTCAACGATTCAATAGTTATCAACTTCCCTAATCAGCTGCATCGGACTGAATGGCTTGACCAGATAGCAATCAGCCTTAACCCGTTGCCCCTCTTCAATATCAGTCTTCTGACCACGCGCGGTAACCATGATGACCCGTGTCTGCTGTGTTTTCGGATCAGACTTGATCGCCTGACAGACCTGATAGCCATCAATCCCCCCCGGCAACATGACGTCGAGAATTACCACTGCCGGGCGCAGAGTACGCACCTTGGCCAAGGCCTCAAGACCACTTGCCGCTTCATGCAGGTCACAATCCAACGGCTCCAGAGTCATCCGGATCAGCTTGCGTAATTCGCTCTGATCATCGACGATCAAGATCAAACGTCGACTCATGGCACTTCCGCCCCGGTTGTCACCGACAACGGCACCGGCAACCAGAGGACAACCTCGGTACCCTCGCCCGGCCGACTGCTTACACTGACTTCGCCATTGAATATGTCCATGATTTCCTTGACCAAGGACATGCCCAGACCGGACCCGGGAATCGCCCCCGATGCATCAGCCCGATAGAAACGGTCAAAAATGTGGCTGATCTGGTCAGGCGTCATCCCCAGCCCCTGGTCGCGAATGGCCAGACCGACCTGCTCACCCGGCCCAGCCTGGCGCCGCATAACGGAAATCCGAACTTCGCCGCCCTGCGGCGAATACTTGATGGCATTGCTCAGAACATTAGCCAGGCATTGCTGAAATTTTTCGCCATCGACAATTACTCGCGGCAATTTTTTCGGCAAATCAAGCTCCAGGCGGTGCGTCTCCGGCGGCACATACTGACCAGCCAACGCATTGAGCAACAAAGGGCTCAACTCCTGCTCCTGCATCTTGAATGCCTTGCCACCGCGCGCCTCGATGCGCGCCAGATCGAGCAGCTCATTAACCAGGTTGATCAGGTTCTGAGTCTGACGATGGATAGTCTGGATCAGGTCTCGCTGCGTCGCCGCATCGAACTCCCGAGCCAGCAATAATTCCGAGAAACCGAAAATACTGGCCATCGGAGTCCGCAATTCGTGTGCAGCCGTAGACAGGAACTCACTCTTGATACGGTCAACCTCACTTTCCTGGGTAATATCCCGGAAATACATGACCTGACCATGCAAGCCCCCCATGTCATTGGGAATATTGCGAACCAGCGAACGAATGACCAGTTTGGCCGGCTTTTGCAGGTTAAGCGTATATGCACGCCCCTCCCGCATGCCGGCAAAAGTCGGCAATGGCCTGGCGGGCTCAGCGAGCTGAGCCATCCGCCGCTCAAGCAAGTGCAGACTCAAGCCGATCACTTCAGCCGGCACGAACTGCGTCATTGCCAGGAAGGCCGGATTGACATAAGCCACTCGCCCATCCTTGTCGATCAACACAAAGCCATCCGGACTTAACGAAAGAATGGCATTTCGCTCGCCATTACTACGGGTAAGCGCCATTTCGGTTGTTTTTTGCGCATCGAGATCGCTGAGCACACCGGCAACGATCACCCCCCCCTCTGCGTCGAGCCCCGCACGGGCATGCAACGAAAACCAGCGCGACCGACCATCAATACAGAGCAGACGCAGCTCACATGCCAAAGTCGGCAAGCGTCCTTCTGCAGTATCGCGAAACAGGGTCATGATGCGCAGGCGATCATCGCCGTGAATAAAATCAGCCAGACCACTATTGAGCGACTCGCCAACCGGGAAGCCGGTCAACTCGGTCCATGCCGGATTCAGGAAGACCATGCGACCACGGGCATCACTACGAAAAATGATCTGCGTAACCCCCTCGATTACCGAGCGATACTCTTCCTTGCTGCGCAACAAGGCGGCTTCAACAGCCTTCCGCCGGGAAATATCGGACAGGGCACCAACCATGCGCACAGCTCCCCCCTCTGCATTACGGATTGCCACGCCACGCTCAAGCACCCAGAGATAGCTGCCGTTCTTGCAACGCAGACGGTGTTCACTGATAAAAAACTCGCTCTGCCCGGCCATGTGCTCCTTGAGGCGATCCATGACCACCGCCAGATCTTCGGGATGAACGCGCTTCAACCACTCTTCGGCGTGCGCTAGCAACTCGTCCTCTGCGTAACCGAGCAGACTTTTCCAACGCGGCGAGTAGTAGGTGCGCCCACCCTCCAGATGCCAGTCCCAGATACCAATATCACTTCCACGCAACGCAAACTTCAGGCGCTCCTCACTCTCAGCCAAATGACCTCGCTCGATAGCCATCGATTCCGCCATTCGGTCAAAACGCCTACCCAACCGGGCAATCGGATCCCAGCCCCGCAAACCGGCCCGGCTATTCGAATCACCCTCACCAAAACGCTGCAACGCCAACTCGACACGTGACAGGCGATGAACGGCCCAAAAGCAGACCAACAGAAAAAACAACAGGGCAGCAATAGTCGTCATGATCAAAAGATAAACAAGCCCCTGAAAACACCCCTGATCCAAGTCAAGAAGAGAAGAAGAAATATCTTGCCTGGCGATCAACAGCGTATCTGTTCGAAACTCATGCACAAAGGACAGAGCACGACCTGGCGCCCCCAAGGCGCACCAGCAAGGCAGCACAACTACAAGCAACAAACTCACCGGGCACCGTCACACGATGCCTTTTCTAAGCACAACCACAGACAACAGAAAAGAAGCCCGAACGCGGCAGAAAGCTACAGGGAAGACGCGAAAAACACAAGCAAAACCACGCAAATATGAAACAATCCGCTTAATTTGGTTAATTCAAAACACCGCACAACCAAGCAGCAACCTCAACAGAATAATAGTAACCATATGAATATTAAACAATATATTACAAACAACAGGGAGTCGTGCAATTTTTAATCGCAAAAAAAACAAACAAAAACACAGCAAAACGTTGCAATTATGATTTTTTTGATTAATATGATCACAACCTTCAATAAAGACTAGGGGCATTACTTGCTCTTGCGAGAAATACGGCCCGGGAAGGCCTGCCTCCCCGAACCAAAGGAATTGCCCGGCAACGGGCAATAAGAAGCCACCAACCGGTGGCAATCGAATGACCTATCATGGAGTTTTAATCATGGCAATTCAAGAACTTAGCAAGTCTGAAGTCAGCGTTGTTTCCGGCGGTGCACTGGATCTGGGCGGTCTGCTCGGCTCCATCCTGAACCCGGTCCTGGGCTTGCTGACCCCGGTCCTGAACTTGGTTGGCGGCATCCTGACGACCGTGACCGGCCTGCTGGGTGGTCTGCTGGGCGGCCTGTTCGAGTAACAGCAGCCTGACAGCGGTGTGGCCCCTGAGACCCTTTCCGCACCGCTGTCCTTCCGAGCTTGCTACAGACAAGCCAAACAGAAAACACACACCGAGCCCCCCCACCATTCGTCATCACAAACGATTGCACCTGCATGACCACCCGCCACGAAGAACTTATCGGCGCCAGCCCACATGCTCATCCAAGTTGCTCCAATAACAACCCCGCAGTCGTCCTCTTCAGGTGAGTCGAGCTCCTGTTGCCAGGAAGCCCCCCGCCGCGCCCAAATGCCCTCCCAAAGGCATCACCCGCCGCTGATCGGCGGCATTTTTTTACCACTATGGAGTTATGTACATCATGGCCATTCAGGAACTGAAGAAGACCGAACTTTCCACTGTAGCCGGCGGCACCAGCCTCTCCCTCGAAGTCCTCGGCATTAGCCTGGGGCTTACTCTCGGCCTTACCCTGAGCTCCGTCCTGACCCCGGTGATTGGTTTGGTTGGCAGCTTGGTCAGCGGTGTCACCGGCTTGGTCGGCGGCCTGTTGAGCAGCCTCAAACTGAGCATCAAGCTCTAAGCAAGAGCCCGCGGCACGACCCGTCAAGGCGATCGTGCCGCCTTCCGGCATAGCGCCGACTATTCCACCGTTGGCAAGGCATGGCAGAACAACCACTTTTTCGGCACGCAGCAATCAGCGCCCAGCAAACCAAGACCTTGGGCGACATCATTCTGATCCGCCCGCTCAGTTATCGAGTTCTCACAAGCATTGCTGCTGGTTGCGCCTTGCTCGTCGTGATCTTTTTCACTTGGGGCAGTTATACCAAGCGCAGCACAGTGATCGGGCAATTGCTGCCGGACTCCGGCCTGGTCAAGGTCTATGTGCCGCAACTCGGTATCGTCCTCGAAAAGCACGTCAGCGAGGGCCAGAGTGTCAGCGCCGGGCAGATTCTCTATGTCCTCTCCAGCGAACGACAGAGCAGCACCTTGGGCTCGATCCAGGCCAACATCAGCCACCAGGTCGAGTCTCGCCGCCTGTCGCTGCAGGAAGAAATGGAAAAGACGCGGCGTCTGCAACAGGATGAACGCGAATCCCTGCTCAAACGCATCGAAGGCCTGGCAGCCGAGATGCAGAAGCTCGACAACCTGATCGACGGCCAGCGCAGTCGCGTGAAACTTAGCGAAGATACGGTCGCCCGCTATCAGGGCCTGCTCGGCCAGGATTACATTTCACGCGAACAGGTGCAGCAAAAGCAGGAAGAACTGCTCGATCAGCGCTCCCGCCTGCAAAGCATGGAGCGCGAACAGATCGCCGTCGGCCGTGAAATGGCGACACGGCAAAAGGAGGCCGCAGGCCTCTCCTTCAAGCACCAGAACCAGTTGGCGCAGATCGACCGCGGCATTTCGACGGTCGACCAGGAACTCACCGAAAGCGAAGGCAAGCGCCGCCTCGTCATCACCGCGCCGACCGAGGGCACGGCCACCGCCGTCATCGCCGAAGTCGGCCAGGCTGTCGACGGCAGCCGGCCACTGGTCAGCATCGTGCCGACCGGTGCCGTGCTGCAGGCCCAACTTTATGCACCGAGTCGCGCCGTCGGCTTCATCCGGCCCGGCGATGCCGTGCTGCTACGCTACCAGGCCTACCCCTACCAGAAATTCGGCCATGCCCGCGGCAAGGTATTGTCGGTGGCAAAAACGGCGCTGCCAAGCAACGAAATTTCCGCGCTCGGCAATATCGGTGGCAATGGTCAGAACAGCGAGCCGCTCTACCGCATCAACGTCAGCCTCGACAGCCAGAGCATCACTGCCTATGGCCAGCCGCAATCCCTTCAGGCCGGCATGCTGCTCGACGCCGACGTGCTGCAGGACACCCGACGTCTCTATGAATGGGTACTCGAACCCCTACTCAGCCTGACCGGCAAGCTCTGAAACCTTTTCCCCGAAATCCATCCCATGTCTTTTCTTGAGCACCTGTCGTTCGGCCTGCGCCGCAAGCTGCCGCTGATCCTGCAGACCGAGGCCACCGAATGCGGACTGGCCTGCCTGGCCATGGTTTCCGCCTACCACGGCTTTCGTACCGACCTGGCGACCATGCGCCGGCTGTTCCTGGTCTCGATCAAGGGCACGACGCTCGGCCATCTGATCCAGATGGCCAGCGCGCTGAACCTGGCGCCGCGCCCGGTCAAACTGCTGCTCGAAGACCTGCCGCAATTGCGCATGCCGTGCATCCTGCACTGGAACTTCAACCACTTCGTCGTGCTCAAGGAGGTCAAAGGCAATACCGTGACCATCCACGACCCGGCCTACGGTCTGCGCAAACTCTCGCTGGACGACGTGTCGAAGCAATTCACCGGCGTCGCCCTCGAACTTTGGCCCAACACCGGCTTCAAGAAGGCCACCTACAAGCAGCACATCAAGCTGCGCGAGCTGATGGGCCATGTCACCGGCCTTTACCGCTCCTTCGGCCAGATCCTGCTGCTCGCCGCGGCGCTCGAGGTCTTCGCCCTGGTCAGCCCCTTCTTCCTGCAGTGGGTGATCGACAACGTCATCGTGTCCGCCGACCGCGACCTGCTGACCACGCTAGCCGTCGGTTTCGGCCTGCTCATGCTCATGCAGCAGGGAGTCGGCACCCTGCGTTCCTGGGTCATCATGCACATGTCGACGACCCTCAACGTGCAGTGGCGGGCCAATGTATTCACCCACCTCGTACGCCTGCCCGTCGAATATTTCGAGAAACGGCACCTTGGAGACGTCGTCTCGCGCTTCAGCGCCATCGACAATATCCAGAAGACGCTGACCACGACCTTCGTCGAAGGCATCCTCGACGGTGCCATGACGTTGGTCACGCTGCTCATGATGTTCCTCTACAGCCCTCCGCTCGCCTGGATCGCGGTCGGCGCCATGGTGCTCTACGCGATCGGTCGGTGGCTTTGGTACCGGCCGCTGCGCAACGCAACCGAAGAACAGATCGTACACGCCGCCAAGCAGCAAAGCCACTTCCTCGAGACGGTGCGCGGCGTACGCAGCATCAAGCTCTTCCAGCGCCAGGACGAGCGCCGCTCGACCTGGCTGACCCTGCTGGTCGACCAGATCAATGCCGACCTGCGCAGCCAGAAGCTGCAGATTCTCTATCGCCTGCTGAACGGCGTGCTGTTCGGCCTGGAACGCGTGCTGATCATCTGGCTCGGCGCCAAGCTGGTGCTCGACGGCAATTTCACGGTTGGCGTGTTCATGGCCTTCAGCGCCTACAAGGACCAGTTCGACAGCCGGGTCAGCGCCCTGATCGACAAGGTGGTCGAGGTCAAGATGCTGCAATTGCAGGGCGAACGCCTGGCCGACATCGTGCTGGCCGAGCCGGAAGACACCAGCGCCAAGAACTTTTCCGCCAGCGGCCAGGATCAGCCGCTCGAAGCCAGCATCGAGGTCGCAGGCCTGCGCTACCGCTACGCCGATCAGGAGCCCTGGGTACTCGACGGCGTCGATATCAAGATTGCAGCCGGCGAATCGGTCGCCATCATCGGCCCCTCCGGTTGCGGCAAATCGACGCTGATCAACGCCATGCTCGGCATCCGCAAGCCCAACGAGGGCGATGTGCTGATCGGCGGCATCAACGTCAGCCAGGTCGGCCTTGAGACCCTGCGCAGCATGGTTGGCACGGTAATGCAGGACGACGTACTGTTTGCCGGCTCGATCGCCGACAATATCTGTTTCTTCGACCACCAGACCGATCTCGCCCGGATTGAGGAATGCGCCCGCCTGGCGGCCATCCACGAGGAAATCATGGCGACGCCGATGGGTTACAACACGCTGATCGGCGACATGGGCACAGCCCTTTCCGGCGGTCAGAAACAGCGCATCCTGCTGGCCCGGGCGCTTTACAAAAGGCCGCGCATCCTGTTCCTCGACGAAGCGACGAGCCACCTCGACATCGCCCGTGAAACGATGGTCAACGATGCGATCAAGCACCTCGCGATCACCCGCATCATCGTCGCCCATCGTCCGGAAACCATCGCCTCAGCCGACCGCGTCATTGTGCTTGATAATGGCCGGGTTGTCCGCGACATCACCCCCGACAGCATCGACTTCAAGCAACTGGCGCACGCGGGCGGCTGGGCATGAGCAATTTTCGCTATCGCCGGGCAGGCCTGGCGATCATCCTGTTCATTCTGCTCGGCAACGCCAGCGCGGGCGGCATCGACCCTTTCCTGACGCACGGCAAGATCGCCCGCTCAGTCACCGGCAGCATGCTCGATGATGATGCCAGCACCCCCTGCGTTTTTGCCTCACCGGCCCAGCCGCTCGAACTCCCGGAAGCAGTTGAGCGTGCCCTGTGCAACAACCCGCAGACCCGCGCCGCCTGGGCTGGCGCCAAGATGCAGACTGCCCAGCTTGGCGTTGCCCGCTCTGCCTACATGCCGGCGATTGGCGCGACACTCGCCTACAACAAGCAAAAGAACATCACGCGTTACGGTGACAGTCGCTATGCACCGCTCAATTCCGAGGCTAAACCAACGTTGACCAGTGGCAACCTTAAAATGAGCCAGGTGCTGACTGACTTCGGTCTGCGCAGCGCCAATCTGGATCAGGCCATGGCCTTGCTGGATGCCGCCAATGCCAGCCATGACGCCGCGCTGCAAATTGCATTCGTCAACGCCGCCCAGGCCTACTTTGACACCCAGACGGCGCAGGCAGTACTGGAAGCGAGCCGCGAGGCGGAAAACGCGGCACGTGAAAGCTTCAATGCTGCCGCGGCCAAATACAAAGCCGGCATTGGCGCCCTCACCGACCAGTTGCAGGCTCAGGTCGCCTACTCGAAAGCCAGCCTGGAACGAGTCTCGGCAGAAGGTGAGCTAAAAAATGCCCAAGGCACACTAGCCACTGCCATGGGCCTCAGCGCGACCACCAATCTGGTGCTGCCGCGCCGGCGTGAAGGGCTCCCTGACACAGCCTTCGTCAAGCCAGCGGATGAACTGATCGAAGAGGCAAAACAACATCATCCAACGCTGCTTGCCGCTCAAGCCGAAGTCACAGCAGCTCGCGCCAAGATCGCCGCAACCCGGGCCGAAGGCCGGCCCACCGTGACGCTGACCGCAGAATTAGGCCGTACCGAACAGGAAAATCAACCGCCAGCGGTCGGCTATTCTCCAACCGATATCAGCAACCGCACCAACAGTCTCGGGATACAGATGAATATCCCGTTATTCGAGGGATTTGGCCGAAATTACCGTACGCAGACGGCACAGGGACAAGCCGAGATCAAAGCCGCCGAACTCTCCCGCCTCGAACAGCAGATATCCCTGGAAGTATGGAAAAGCTATCAAGCACTGCGCACTGAAAATGAAAACATGAAGGCTGCCGATGTCCTTGTCTCGAGCGCCCGCCAGTCCTTCCTGGTCGCCCAGGGTCGCTTCAAAGCCGGTGTCGGCAATATCCTCGAACTTCTCAGCGCACAAAGCGCCGTCGCCGGCGCCGAACAGCAGCGCATCAAGTCAGTCTCCAACTGGCACACGGCTCGCCTGAAACTGGCCGCCAATATCGGAAAACTCGGTCTTTGGGCAATCAGATAGAGAAACGCAGGCGGTTACGACCGGCCATCTTGGCTTCATACATTGCACCATCTGCACGCTTGATGATGGCCTCAACAGACTCGGTCGCATCTCCACCAAACAAGGTCAGACCGATGCTCGGGGTGCTTTCGCAAATATTTTGCCCAAGCTGGTAAGGCTGATTCAGCACATCAAGAATCTTGTTTCCTACCCGCTCGGCATCGTAGCGGGCCACCATGCGCTCATCAGGCAACTCGGTCAGCATGACAATAAATTCATCTCCTCCCAGCCTGGCAACGGTATCCGTTTCCCGCATGCAGGAGCTCAGGCGACACCCCACTTCGATCAACAGCATGTCGCCGGACTCATGACCGAAGGTATCGTTGATTTGCTTGAATCGATCCATATCCAGGAACATCAGCACACCGCACTCCTTGTTCCGGCGATTCTGGATAATTGCCTGGCGCAGGCGGTCGACCAATAGACGCCGGTTGGGCAGCCCTGTCAGAGGATCATAGAGAGCCAAACGCTTGTACTCCGCCTCGAGCGCCTTACGTTCGCTGATATCGCGCAGCGAGCCAACGGCACGTATCGGCTGCCCAGCCGCTCCCCGCTCGACGACCCGCCCCTTCTCGGCGACCCAGACATAGTGCCCGTCAACATGGCGCATCCTGTGCTCACTGACAAAATCCTTACCTTCATCCAGACAGGCCGCCATCTGGCCCATGGCAGATGCCAAATCATCAGGATGAATCAACGACCGGATGAAGGAGGCTGCGTGCTCCAGATTGTGTTCCTCCATACCCAGAATGCGCGAGAACGAAGCATTGTGGACAACTTCACCGGATACAACTCGCCAGTCCCAAATTCCCTCTCCAGTCGTTTCCATGACAAAGCGGAAACGTTCTTCGCTTTTCTGGAGGGCGATCTCAGCCTGCTTGCGGCGTTCGATGTTTCGGTAAGTTCCTTTGAGCCGGACAAAATCGCCCTCTGCAGAGGTCATCACAGCCTTGCCGTAGAGATTGATCCAGACCCACTGCTCATTGGCGTTAAGCAATTGCACATCGACATCGAACGCCGGCAGACGACCGGCCTGATAGTCCGCCTTTGCCTCATCAATAAGACACACACTGTCCGGATGGCAATAGTCTTCCCAACGAACGGGATCATCGTTCCTGTCATGACGCACAAGACTGAGGCGCTCCCCCCAGCAAGCATCAATGCTCACCCGACCAGTGCGCAGATCCCATTCCCAAAGTCCTTTGTCGGCACTGGCCAGGGCCATTTCAAGCTGACGCTGCAAATGCACGCGCTGTAGCAGGTTATCGATGCGCAAACGCACCAGCATTGGCTTGAAAGGCTTGACGATGTACTCATCAGCGCCCAACTCAAGGGCGCAACGCTCACTCGCCAAGTCGTCCATTGCCGTGAGAAAGATAACCGGTGTCGAAGCAAAGTTTGGCAATTGCTTAAGGCGCTTCAGTGTCTCGAAGCCGTCAATTTGCGGCATCAGCAGGTCGAGCAGCACAAGATCGAAAGTTTTCCTGGCAAAAGCTTCTACCGCCGCCAAGCCGGAATCTACGATGACAATATCGTAGTCATCGCAGAGCAGCACCTGCAATAACTGGAGAATTGCGGGCGTGTCATCAACCGCCAAAATACTCGGGCGATCCCCTGCGTCACCTTGAATCACAAGCGCTTCAGCCATGCCGATGAGCATCCAGTAGGTTGTCGGAAGTAAGGCCCTCTATCGCGTATAGGGCAAACATCGAGGCGCCCGCTGAAACAGCCCATCCTGCAAGCGAACACTCAAGTCGAAATCCATCGCCCTCCGGCCATCACCGAACTGCAACCAGCCAGAACGATGGCATCCTTGATTATAACGAAACTATCAAATTTGTTATCAATTTTTACTGCTGCACCACCATCAAAACCCAAACCCAAGCCCATGACTGGCATGAGTCAAGGTGACGGCGACTCAACTTTTGTCCGCACCCCAGACGAGACCGGAACAAAACACAGGCGCAACGCCCAATAAATACAACAACTTAAAGCATAAGCTGCGACACCGACCATGCTGACAGAAGGTGGTAAGCCAATGACAGCAAAAAGGGAACTTGAGGAAAACCGATCGCTTGCCACGCTCTTGCTCAACAACAAAATCACCAAACCATCCTGAAAAATGATCAGGCCACCAGTCTCAAGCAGGCATAAATTAATACTATTTGAATAAATTGAAATAACATGTTTCAATTTGTTTGTATAATATGAAACACCTCTTGGCGACCCTCTCCATGCAATCACCTGTCACCAAGCAGTACCGCAAACCAGCTTTCTGGCATAGCCCGCATCAATAAGTGTGTCTGGAGTACAAACATGGCCCAAGCTCAAATCATCGGAAGAGTGACTTCCCTAACGGGCGCTGCCTTTGCCCGCGATAACGCCGGCAACACTCGCCGTCTCAAAACCGGCGACGTCATCCGCGAAGGCGAGACGGTCAGCGCGACCGACGGCTCGGAAGCCATGCTCAAGCTGGCCGACGGCCGCGATCTGCTTGTCCGTCCAGGATTGCCGGCCAAGCTCGACAGCGAAGTGGCGGCGATGATCAAGCCGGATGGCACGGACAGCGCGCTGAACGTCAGCAAGAAAGGCTTCCAGAAAATCGCCAAGGCACTGAGTAGCGGCGGCAATCTCGACACCCTGCTCGACGAGGATGCACCGGCTGCCGGCGGCGACAACGAGGGCTACACCTTCGTCGAACTGCTGCGCATCGCCGAAACCTTGAGCGGAGCGAATGGCTACCAATTCGACGCACGGGCAACCGGAGCGGCAACCTGGCCGGCAACGGCGCCCCGATCCTGACCTCGACCTTCGCGCTGACCATCTCCGACAGTGCCGGCTTGGTACAGACGGTGAACACCACGGTCAAGGGCGATGGCAGTTTCGCCGTCGACGTCACCGCCCCGCTCGGCCAAGACAACTATACAGTCGTCGCCAGCGGCGTCGATGCCGCCGGCAACAGCGCCACCGCCTTCGACACCCAGGATTACAGCCTGGCGACCGACCTGCCGAAAGCGTCCATCGCGCTCGATGCCAACTTTGCCGGCGACGGCATCATCAACCTCACCGAATCCACCGCAGCCGCGATTGCCGTGACCGGCACCGTCGGCGGCGACGCCAAGCTCGGCGACCCGATCGTCGTCACCATCAACGGCCACGATTACCTGACCACCGTCATCCAGCGCAACGCGACGACGCTCGGCTTCAGCGTCGACGTCCCGGGCAAGGAACTCGCCGCCGATCCCGACCTGACTATCGAGGCCAGGGTTACCTCGACCGACAAGGCCGGCAATATCGCCAGCGTCGACACCAGCCTGACTTACACGCTAGACACCACGCCCCCAACTATCAGCATCGACCCACTCGGCACTTCGGTCTCCGAAGAAGGACTGCCTGGCGGGAACCAGGACACTGGCGGCTCCCCCGACAATACCAACTTCCGGAGCGCCAGCACTACGCTGACACTTGACGATAAAGGCGCCCACCTCAGCCTGCTCACGCCTCCACAGAATCCGTCTTTCTCATCAGGTGGCAAACAGATTGACTGGATACTGGAAACCGGTGGTCACAAGCTGATCGGCTACATTGATACGCCGACAGGACAGCAGGAAGTGATCGTCGTAACACTGGATGATCAGGGCAAGATCACCACGACGCTATCCAAACCGATTGATCACCCGACACAGGGTGAGGATGCCAGGGATTTGAATATCGATGTCCAGGCCACAGACAAGGCTGGCAACGTCAGCAAAGCCACGCTCACCATCCACATCGAAGACGACATGCCGAAAATCAGTTCGGCCCCTGAAATAACCCCGCACAGCGACAACGGAATCTATTTCACTCTTTCCGGCGAAAACACGCCAGCGAGTCACAATGTCGCGCCGGATGTCCATGCCTTCAGCAACAGTCTGCTTGGCCTGGTCGGCATTGATGCACTGAACCTGATCGACTTGAGTGGCGACCAATACCAGGCGAGTGATGCCAACAACAACATCACCCAGCTGGTAATCGAATCTGGAGCACTGCTCAGCATCAACCTGGGCGGCGATGAAGTCCTGACCTGGTCACAGGAACTGGCCAGTGCATTGGGCCTCAAGGTCGTGTTGATCAACGACTCCGGCCTGCTCGGACTGGGCAGCCATTTCACGCTGACCATCACCTCCCTCGACCCGGCTCACCCGGTCATCGACAATCTGAGCATCAAGGAATTGCTATCGACGCTACGTACCGGGGATGCCTTGCTCAATCTGAACATCCTCGAAGGTGCCACCATTACCGCTACCGACGCCTACGGCGCAAGCGACACGGCTGACATTGGCACGCTGCTCGACCTTAGCCTGCTCAACGGTGCCGAGCCTGAAAATGTAACGACAGGCACAAGCAGCGACGACAGCATCAGCGGCGATGGCAAGAACAACATCCTGCTTGGTAACCAGGGCAAGGACATTTTGACCGGCATGGGCGGCAACGTAACCCAGGAAATTGTTCTCTACGGCGTCGATCTGTCTCACAGCGGCGCTCTCGGCTCGGATGCACTAATCATCCAGAACCTGCTGCAAAACGGCAAGTTGCTGACCGACTGAACACGCCAACACACTATTCAGGACCGAACCTCATGAAACAAAATGCCATTCTGCTCGCCTTGTTGACCTCGTTTCCCCTGCTTGCTGCAGCAGCCCCCGCTGGCGCGCCCGCCACACTGAAGGAGGTTGCACAGCAGGCCGTACTGAGCAGCCCAGAAGTTACCTCGAAATGGCACAACCTGAAGGCGGCAGAAGAAGAAATCGGTGTTGCACGTGGCAGCTTTTTGCCACGCGTCGACCTGACCGCCGGCACCGGTCGAGAAAGCCTGAAACAACCGCCAGCAGGCCAGAGCAACAACTACACCCGCAGCAATTACGGCCTCAGCCTGAACCAGATGCTGTTCGATGGCTTCGCCACCCACAGTGAAGTCAAGCGTCTCGACAAGGCCCGCCTGGTGCGCTACTACGAGTTGCTCGACGCCTCTGAAAACATCGCCCTCGAAGCAGCGCGCGCCTATCTCGACGTGTTGCGTTACCGCTTCCTGGTCACTCTGGCCGAAGACAACTATGTCCAGCACAAAGCCACCCACGAACAACTGATCCGGCGCACCCAGTCTGGTGTCGGACGCCGCGTCGATCTCGAACAGGCAGGCAGCCGTCTGGCCCTGGCCGAAATCAACTTGACCACGGAAACCGCCAACCTGCATGACGTGACGGCGCGCTATCAACGCCTGGTCAACAGCCAACCGCCAGGCTCGGTCATCCCGCCTGCCCAGTTGAGCAACGCCTTGCCGGCCAGTCAGAAGGCGGCCCAGGAAACCCTGTACAAGAAAAACCCGACCCTGCTTGCCGCCATCGAGAACATCGAGGCAGCCCAGCATGACATGGAGGTTCGCCGCGCCGCCTACTCTCCGAAGCTCGATTTCCGCGCGCGCACCGACCACATCAACAACTATCTCGGTGTTGACGGCAATCGGGTGCAGAACGTGGCCGAACTGGTCATCAACTGGAATCTCTTCAACGGCGGCTCGGACCGCGCCCGAGAAAGGCAATATGCAGAGCGCAAGAACATTGCACTCGACCTGCGCGAAAAAGCTTGCCGCGACACGCGCCAAACCCTGTCGATTGCCTACAACGATGTACTGCGGCTGAAAGAACAATCAAACTATCTGGCAACCCAGGTCAGCATGCTGGAAAAAACGCGCGACGCATACCGCGATCAGTTCAACGTTGGCCAACGCACCCTGCTCGATCTGCTCGACACCGAGAACGAACTGCTCAGCGCCCGCCGCAATGCAGTCAATGCCGACACCGACCTTAGCCTTGCCTACCTGCGTACCTATGCCGGCATGGGCACGCTACTCGAGTACCTCGGGCTGCAAAAACTCGAGGTACGTGACCCGGAACCCCAAGAACTCGCCCCAAGCGACAGTAGCCAGCTCTGCCCGAATGAACCGGTCGACACGCAGGCTACCGACTATGCCGCACTGAATGCAAAAGCGCTGGCAAAACTTGAGGTACGAGCCGCGCCACCGTCTCCTCCCCCTGCCACGGCCACCCCGGAAAGCGATGTCACACGCCAGGTCATGGGCTGGAATGCAGCCTGGGCGGCCAGAAACTATTCCGATTATGTCGGTTTCTACGCACCCAGCTTCATACCTGGCGGCGGCCTGAATCGCGAGGATTGGGCCCAGCTGCGCCGCAGCCGGATATCCAATCGTGACAACATCAGCATCGACATCCAGGACTTGCAGGTTCGACCGGATGGAAAGGATAGGGCTCGTGTCCAGTTCCGCCAGACCTATCGCTCAAAACAGTTCAGCGATGTGACGCAGAAGACCCTGGAAATGATACTGGTCGGCAATAAGTGGCTGATCAATCGTGAAGATTCAGTGCCCTGCATAGGCAATACCGTAGGCGGCTGCAAAGCCGGCAAATAACCCGCAACGCACCGCATTTGCGAAAGCAACCAGCCCTCCTGCAGACATCGCAGGAGGGCGATCAGAAACATCGACCGCTGCCATGGAAAAACGCTTTCCACCCATTCGTTGCCTGTCACGCATGCGGCAACAGACAGATGAAACCAGGGATGCCGTCTTGCGCTATCTGGCACTCATCGCCTTCGAAGTCACTTCGGGAAAACTCGACCCGGCCAGAGTTAACTGGCAATATCTCCGCGACAACGAGCCCCAGCCTCGCTGACGCCGGCTCCACACAGGAGTCAGGGGCGGAGAAAGCTCGCCCCTTGTCGCCAGAGATACGGCACTGATAGAAAGCTGACAGCGGGCAGCCAGCCGTATCGATTCCGTACAAAGCAAAAGAGCCATCCCAAGGGATGGCTCTTTTGCTTGAATCTTGGTGCGCCCGGAGAGATTCGAACCCCCGACCCCTGCCTTCGGAGGGCAGTACTCTATCCAGCTGAGCTACGGGCGCATGGGAGGCAGGATTCTACCTGCTACAGAGACTTGCGTCCATGTTATCAAAACCAATAAGCTGACGGCCAGACCACAGACAACGATGAAAAGTCGAACCATGCCCCAGGAAAAAAATTACGAACTCTCCCATGAAGATGTGCAAAAGGTCATGGCAACGGTCGACATCCCGGCCTGCCCGGTTTTCGTTACCGACGCCATGCAGGAAGCGCAAAGGGATGAACCGGACCTGAAGCGTCTGGCCGACATCATCACCGGCGATGCCGGCATGTCGGCCGCCGCGCTCAAACTGGCCAACTCGCCGCTGTACGGCGCCAGCACGCGCATCTCCAGCGTCCGCAAGGCGGTTGAGCGTCTCGGCACGAAAAACATCGTCTGCGTCGTGGTCGCCGTCGCCCTGCGCGCCAGCATGACCGGCCTGCCGGCGGCCTGGCTGGAGCAGTTCTGGAAACGTACGACGCTGATGGCCGTTGTGTCCAGCCTGATCGCCCGGCGCCAGTACGGCATTTCGCCGGATGCCTCCTACACCTATGCGCTGTTTCACGACGCCGCCATTCCGCTGATGATGAAGCGCTTCCCGAACTACGGCGAAGTACTGGAAAAATGCCGGCGTGAAAACCTGATGCTGGTCGATGCCGAAGACAATTACTTTCCCTGCACCCATCCGATCATCGGCTCTTTGCTGGTGCGCAACTGGGGCCTGCCGCCGATTCTCGGGCAAGCCATCCGTTTCCATCACGAAGCGGATGCCTACGACGTCTCGGATAAAACCCTGCCCGGCGGCGCACTGTCCTTGATTGCCGTCACCCAGGTTGCCGAGCATCTGCTCGCGGAACTGCTCGACGACTGCGATCTCGAAGTTGGCACAAACCTGTTTGCACGGGCACTCGATCACCTGGGCATTTCGGAGAGCGATCTGGATGACCTGCGCAACCGGGTCGCAGATGCCGTGGCCGAGACGGCTAACTAGACATTCAGTCGAAAAAGGTGCGCGCCGCCTCGAAGCGTTGCGCGTAGTAACGGTCGTTCAGACGATCGATGCGGACCCGGCCGTTGGACGATGGCGCATGTACGAAACGCGCATCGCCGACATAGACGCCGACGTGCGAGAAAGGCTGGTTGCGCGTATTGAAGAAGACCAGGTCGCCCGGACGTAATTTGCCCGGTTCGAGCGGTCGACCGCTCCGCGCGATGTCGGCGGCGCTGCCTTGCACCTTGAGGCCGAGCGCCTGGGCGTAGATGTAGCTGACCATGCCGCTGCAATCGAGGCCGGCCTCCGGGTTCTTGCCGCCGAAACGGTAGCCGGTGTCGATCAGGCCGAGCGCATAGAAAGCCACCTCGTTGCCTTTCTCGCTGACCGGCAAAGGCGCATGCGTTATAGTTTCCGGCGTGCCGCCCGGACGCGGCGACGGGCTGCCGCAGGCCGCCAGCAAGGCAGAGATCAGCGTGGCAACAAGCAGGACGGGAAGGCGCATGAAGTTGATGTACTTTCTTGGAACACTTCTCAACTTACAGTTTTTACAGGATTTTTCAAGGCCATGAAATTACAGAACGAGCAATTGCTGCGGTCGACCAACTTTATTGCCGGAAAATGGACGGGCGCCGATGACTTGGCGACCTTCGACGTGCTCGATCCGGCCAGCGGTGCCGTGCTCGGCAGCGTGCCGCGCTGCGGCGCCGACGAAACGCGGCGCGCCATCGATGCCGCCAACACTGCCTGGCCGACCTGGCGCGCCCTCACTGCCCGTCGTCGCGCCCAGTTGCTGCAAGCCTGGTGCAAGCTGATCATCGACAACGTCGACGACCTCGCGCAAATCGTTACCGCCGAAGGCGGCAAGCCGCTCGCCGAGGCCAAGGGTGAAGTGCTTTACGGCGCCTCCTTCGTCGAATGGTTTGCCGAGGAAGGCAAGCGCACTTACGGCGAAAGCATTCCCAGTCCGGCCGCCAGCAACCGCCTGCTCGTCGTCAAGCAGCCGATCGGCGTCTGTGCCGCGATCACGCCGTGGAACTTCCCGCTCGCAATGATCACGCGAAAGGTCGCACCGGCGCTCGCCGCCGGCTGCCCGGTCGTCGTCAAGCCAGCCGAGGCGACGCCGCTGACCGCCCTCGCCCTCGCCGTCCTCGCCGAGCAGGCCGGCTTCCCGGCCGGCGTTTTCAACGTGGTGACCGGCAACCCGCAGGCAATCGGCGGCGAGCTGACCGCCAATCCGATCGTGCGCAAGCTCTCCTTCACCGGCTCGACCGGCGTCGGTCGCCTGCTGATGGCGCAATGCGCCCCGACCGTCAAGAAGGTCTCGCTCGAACTCGGCGGCAACGCCCCCTTCATCGTTTTCAACGATGCCAATATCGACGCAGCGGTCGACCAGGCAATTACGGCCAAATATCGCAACACCGGCCAGACCTGCGTTTGCGCCAACCGCTTCCTCGTGCAGTCCGGTGTCTATGACGAATTCGCCAGCAAGTTTGCGGCCCGTGTTGCCCAGATGCAGGTCGGCCCCGGCACCACGCCGGGCGTCGTCCAGGGACCGCTGATCAATGCCGCCGGGCTGGCCAAGGTCGAGGCGCATGTCGCCGACGCCGTCGGCAAGGGCGCACGCGTCCTCTGCGGCGGCCGCCGCCACGCACTGGGCGGCAATTTCTACGAGCCAACCGTGCTCGCCGACATCACCAGCGCCATGCAGGTAGCGAAGGAGGAAACCTTCGGCCCGGTCGCCCCGCTCTTCCGCTTTGAAACGGAAGCCGAGGCCATTGCCATGGCCAACGACACCGAGTTCGGTCTTGCCGCCTATTTCTTCACGCGCGACGTCGCCCGCTGCTGGCGCGTCGGCGAAGCGCTCGAGTACGGCATGGTCGGCATCAACACCGGCCTGATCTCGAACGAGGTGGCGCCCTTCGGCGGCATCAAGCAATCGGGCATCGGCCGCGAAGGCTCGAAGTACGGGATCGAGGATTACCTCGAAGTGAAATATCTCTGCTTCGACATCAACGGATGATCAAGCTCGTCATCATCGCCAGCCTCGCCCTGCTCGCCGGCCTGCTCTGGCGCAACTGGGCGCGGCAACGGCAGGCCGGCTATATCGCGGCCTACCCCTATGCCCGCTTCCTTGACCGGCGGCTGGCGGCCCGCCGCCCGGAGCTGACCGCGGAACAACGGGCCGAGGTCTTCGCTGCGCTAAGCGATTACTTCGTGCTCTGCCGCCGCGCCGAGCGGCGCATGGTGGCCATGCCCTCGCAGGCAGCAGACGATGCCTGGCACGAGTTCATTCTGTTCACCCGCCATTACGACAAGTTCTGCCGCGCCGCCTTCGGCCGCTTCCTGCACCACACGCCGGCCGAGGCAATGCAATCGCCGACGCAGGCGAGCGAAGGCCTGCGCCGTGCGTGGCGCCTGGCCTGCGCACACGAGCAGATCGACCCGAAAAAGCCGCAACGCCTGCCCCGCCTGTTCGCGCTCGATGCAAAGCTGGGCATTGCCGGCGGCTTTGTCTATCAACTCGATTGCCTGGCCGCAGGCCAGGCCAGTGCCACTGGCGACACGACTTTCTGTGCCAGCCACATGGGCTGCGGCGGCAGCAGTGGTGGCGGCTGCGCCGGCGACAGCTCGGACAGCAGCGGCTCGGACGGGGGTGGCGATGGTGGAGGCGGCTGCGGGGGCGGTGGCGATTAACGCCGGAAACGCAATCTGCTAAACCGTACCGTCCCGCGCCGGCGGCGAATACACGACGACCCGGTTGCGCCCTTCATGTTTGGCGATATAGAGCGCCAGGTCGGCCGCCTGGGTCAGTTCGTCGGGCATCTTGCCGTGTTCGGGATAGGCGGCGACACCGAGCGAGGTGGTGAAAGCGAGCGTGAAATTGCCGAACCGGACACGAATCTCGGCAATCGTCGTACGCCAGCGTTCGGCCCGCTCGGCGGCCACCGCAAGCGGCATGCGTGGCATCAGGATGACAAATTCCTCGCCGCCGTAGCGGCACAGCACGTCTTCGTGGCGAATGTCGGCCTGCAGGCTGCGCGCCAGCTCGCGTAGCGCCTCGTCACCGGCCTGGTGGCCGTAGGTGTCGTTGATCTGCTTGAAGTGGTCGAGATCGAGAATGACCAGAGCCAGCGGATAGCCCTCGCGCCGGGCGCGCCACAGTTCGCGCTCCAGGGTTTCGTCGAGATAGCGCCGGTTGAAGCAACCGGTCAGGCTGTCGCGAATGGCCTGTTCCTGCAAAGCCACCTGCAGATGCTCGATCTCCTCCAGTTGCCGGCGCAAGTCCTCATTGGCGATGCGCAGTCTGTCCTCGGCCACCCGACGCTCGGAAATGTCGCGCGAAATGCCAAGGACAGTCGCCGGCAGCCCGGCATGATCGAGCAGAAAACTGGCCACCACCTCGGAGGAAACGATGCTGCCGTTTTTGTGCGGCTGCTCGATCTCGTACATTGCCGACATGGCGCTCTTGTCACCCGCCGCCAGACGGCCGAGATGATCCTGCAGCAATGCCTGGATGCGCTCCAGCGAGCTTGGCGTCAGCGCCTCGACCAACGACTGCTGCATCGCTTCGGCCGCGGTAAAACCCCGCCATTTCTCGACTGCCGGACTGATGTAGGTGAAGCGCAGACTGGCCACATCGAGCATCCAGATCACATCCTTGCTCTGTTCGGCAAGCAGGCGATAACGCTCCTCGCTTTCGCCCAGGGCCAGTTCGGTCGCCTGCCGGATATCGATTTCCTTCTGCAAACGCCGATTGAGGCGCGCGAAATAGATGGCGAGCAAGGCCAGCGAGATGAAGATCACGACGGCGCCGCCCAGCACCGGCAACACCCAGGCAGGCAGACGGCGCGGCGCGCTGTCGTAGACCAGGCCATCCAGCGCAAAACCACTTGGCAGCATGCCCTGCTCGGCGTAGGTCTGGGCAATCTGTTGCCAGCGGGTGGCGGACATCTGACCGATTTCAACCAGTTCGGGCTGCATCAGACGCTTCATTTCGGCGGCTTCGAACAGCAAATGCGCCCTGCTGTGGCGCGTCGAATAGCGTTGCAGGATGAGCTCGGCAATTTCGTCCGGATGCGCCATGGCATATTCCCAGCCGCGCAGGACGGCTTCCCGGAAGTCGCGCACGGCCCTGGTCGAAGACTTGAGGTGGCGCTCGGAGGTGAACAGCGTGTCACCGTAAAAATTGATGCCGGCGGCGCTCGGCGAATACGCCAGGTAGGGAAAATTGTCCTGGCGAAGCAGGAAAGGCTCGTCGGTCGAGTAGCCGGAATAGGCATCGACATTGCCGGCGAGCAGTTCGCCCAGCTCGAAACGGTGCGGCACCGTCACGTAGTTTGCGACGCCCTCACGCCGCAGATAGGCGAGCAGTTCGGCCTCATGCGGCAAGAGCATGATGCGCTGCCCGGCCAGGGCATCGATGCTGGGAATCTTGCGCCGGTTGACCAGCAAGACCAGCGGCGAATGCTGCACGATGACGGCGAGCGCCACCACCGGCTGTCCCAGACCACGGCGCAAGGCAAG
Source organism: Quatrionicoccus australiensis (assembly GCF_020510525.1). Lineage (NCBI taxonomy): Bacteria > Pseudomonadati > Pseudomonadota > Betaproteobacteria > Rhodocyclales > Azonexaceae > Quatrionicoccus > Quatrionicoccus australiensis. The sequence goes on along the minus strand of NZ_CP075188.1, from coordinate 460,625 downwards.
CTCCGACGCAGCAACACCATAATCGGCCTTGCCCTTGAGCACCTCGTCGATCGGGTCGCTTCCCTCGGCCAGCTCGTGCAGGCTGACCTCGAAGCCGGCATTGCGGAAATAACCCTTCTCGATAGCGGCGTAATAGCCGGCAAATTGGAACTGATGCTTCCAGTTGAGCTGGATGCTGACCTTTTCCAGCGCATAGACAGGCGACAGGATCAGGCAGAGGAGGAGAAAGGCAACAACGCGCATGGTGGAAATCGATCCGGCGGGAAGCCGCTTACTTGTGATAGGTGCGACCGCTGCCGCGCGAATTGCCGGAACGGGAGTCGGCAACATCATCGAACAGGTTCCAGCCCTGATTTTGCGCGTGCGCGAAAAGGAGCAACGCGAGCAGGCCGGCAAGCAGGTTGAATTTGCGGAACATCAGTCGTCGTCTCCGGAATCGTCGGCCGCTACCGGCGCGTGGTCGCTCTCGGCCCAGCGCCGTACTTCGAAGGCAGCGTGGCGCAGGCGCGTGAAGATCGGGAAGATGGCGAGAAAAACCAGCAGCAGCACGAAATTCGACCAGCCGGCACCGACACTCATGACTTCCATGCGGTCGTGCACCGGCACCGGCTTTTCCGGTGCCAGATCGGCGTCGACCGTCAGGTAATAAGTGCCGGGCGGAATGTCGGGGAAGACCACCTCATCCTGGCGATTGCCTTCCGACCAGCTTTCGCCGCCGTCGTAGCCGTAGTAATAGGCGAGCTCGCGGCTGGCCGGCCAGGCCGCATTGCCGCTCTTGTCGACCAGGGTCAGGTTGAGGCCTATCCAGTTGTTGTCCAGGCTGGTCGTGTTGCGCACCTTGAGCCGGCGCACCCGCTCGTCAATCACGAATTCGCGGCTTTGCAGCTCGTCGACCGCTGGCGCAGCAAAGTCGAAGTCCTGGCGCAGCAGCAGCTTGCCGCCGCCGGCGAACAGCATGAACAAGACCTGGGCCACGACGGCGAGCAGGGCCAGACGCCAGAACAGCCGGCAGACGCTGCGATGCGTCTCTTCCCAGGGATTGGGCTGGTTGGCGAAGACGCCGATCGGTTCGGGCAAGGCCTGCTTCAACGCGAAGGCGCTGGCAATCTCCGCCGGCTCGACATAGGTGCCCTGCGACCAGTTGAGGTCGTTGTCGGTACTTTCGCGCGACAGCATGAGCGGTGGCGCGACGTAATCGACCACCCGGTTGCACTCGCCGCGCCGCACCCGCCAGGTGAATTCGCCGGCGACCTGGATCACCTCGGCACTCGGCGTCGTCGTGAAGTGCCGGAAGCTCTGGCCGTTCCAGCGCACATCGGCAAGTTCCATGGCGCCGCTGCTGGTCGGCGGACTGGACAACACGTCGGCGACGTTCCAGTGACCGTTGTACTCGGTCAACCAGCGATAAGTGCCGTTTTCTCCGGCCAGCAGGTATTCTCGCCAGTCGTAGAAAATGCCCGCGCTGACGCACTGCTTGACGAGAAAACCGATCACTTCGACCGGTCGACCGTCCAGCTTGCCCTTGCTGCCGAGCGCCAGGCGCGGCACGTATTTTTCGTCGCGACTGCCCAGCGCCTTCGACAGGAGCTGGTAATTGCGGTCGGCCGTATCGACCACCGCACCGCAGGCAACGCAGCCGACCGCAAGAATTTCCGGCGAACGGGCCGCCATCGGCGAACCGCAGCTCGGACAGCGAAAGACCTGCGCAGCGACCGTCTTCTCCGGTTGCGCCATGCCCTGACGCAGATTGGCCAGGCGCAGCGCAGAGAATTCGACCGCCTCGCCGATGAACATTAGGGGCGGCGTTTCGGAGTAATCGAGGGTGGCGAAATTGGCCCCGTTTCTGAGGTCGACCGCTGCGACCGGATAACCGGCGCCGACCTTGAACGGCAGCTCGCCCTGACCGGCAATGCACTCGGCCTGGGCGATATTGCTCACCGTCCAGGTCTGGCTGGCGAGCACGAAACGCTGGCCGATTTTCAAAGACTCAAACGATGGCAGCGCATCCGGCACGAACTGCGCAAAAGTGAGCACATACTCGCCGCCAGCCTCCGACAGCCAGCCGGTGCGCATGTCGTCAAACAGCAGATGCCATTCGTTCCAGATACCCTGCTCGTACTTGATCTGGATGCGCCCGATCAGGGCAAAATGCACGCCCTTGTAGCTGCCTTCCGTGCCCAGCTGCAGCGGCGAACGGTCTTCGACCAGCGCCGCCATCTTGCCGATGTCTTCCAGATTCTGGTCGTGCCGGACCAGCGTGCTGCTGCAATAGGCGCAGACCGCGAAGACCGAGGACGCCGACTGGAAGACAACCGGCGCGCCACAGGAAGGGCAGGAAGCAGTTATGGCCACGCGGCGGCGGTCAACTCAGTTTTTTGAGCAATTCCGCCTTCTTGGCATCGAACTCGGCCTGGCTGAGAATGCCTTTTTCGACCAGTCCATGCAGCTTTTCCAGGGTCGCCACGACCTCGTCGGGCGACACGCTGGCCACTGCCGTCGGCTGCTGCAGCGCGGCACCCAGCGACTGCCCGACCACCTGGCCGAAACCGACGCCGGCACCGAGGCCGACGCCCATTGCCGCCAGGCCGCCCTCGTTCTTCGCTGCATCGGGAATGCTGTTGGCGACCTGGTACTGCGTGTAGCGCTGCATGTCGCCGATCATGTTCATGCCGATCTTCTGGTCGAGGATCTTCTGCAGTTCTTCCGGCAGCGAGACGTTCTGCACGACCAGCGTATCGAGCGCCAGGCCGTATTCGGCAAACATCGGCTGCGCCTTGGCAAACATCGCCTTGCCGAACTCGTCCTGGTTGGCCGCCATGTCGATGAAGGCGACGCCGGATTCGGCAAAGAGATCGGTCAGACCGGCGACCAGGGTATTGCGCAACTGGCCTTCGAGTTCATCGCGACCGTAGCTGTCGCGGGTGCCGGAAATCTTCTGGTAGAAGGTCTTGGCATCCACCAGGTGCCAGGAATAGATGCCGAAGGCACGCATGCGGACAATGCCGAATTCCTTGTCGCGGATGGTGATCGGGTTCGGCGTGCCCCACTTCTGGTCGAGCTGCTGGCGCGTCGAGAAGAAATAGAGGTCGGACTTGAACGGGGACTCGAACAGCTTGTCCCAGTTCTTGAGGTAGGTCAGGACGGGCAGCGTCTGCGTCGTCAGCTTGTACATGCCGGGCGCGAAGACGTCGGCCACCGTGCCCTCGTTGACGAAGAGCGCGAGTTGCGAGTCGCGCACGGTCAGGCTGGCGCCGTTCTGGATTTCCATTTCCGCCATCGGAAAACGCCAGGCCAGCGTACCGTCGGCATCCTCGGTCCACTGCAGGATGTCGATAAACTGCTTCTTGATGAAGTCCATCAGTGCCATCACTACCTCCTAAAGGGTCAGGCGATGCAGCCGGCGTTGAGAATGCCGACCGCGATCGAGAGTAATGCGAGGAAAATGCCCGAGGCCATGCGCCCCTGGGGAATGCTTTCGTTGATGCGCGGCAGCGCTATGCGGGCAACCGCGAAAACGAGCAGCTGCACGATGCCGGCAACCACACCCCAGCCGACCATCGCGTACAGGTTGTGGCTGACCGCGACCGACACGGCGAGCGGCAGCGCGAAACCGATCACCGCACCGCCCAGGCTGACGGCGGCGGCCTCGTTGCCGGCGCGGATCAGCTGCAATTCGTTATAAGGCGTGATCAGTACATAAAGCGCAAAAAACACGCCCAACAGTACGATGCCCGTCGCAAAGAAACTGGCAAAGGCTGGCAAACCGCTGATGACCGGATCAAACATTGAATTCCCCTGAAGCAGGATGACAGCGAAGTATTGTCACCGCAAGCCCGCCGCAACTCAAGCCAGACGTGCCTGGTACCAGGCGGCGAATGCCTCCGGCGCCAACGGTCTGGCGTACAGATAGCCCTGCATGCGGTTACAGCCCAGCCGGCGCAACTGCGCGACCTGGACGGGATCCTCGACCCCCTCGGCAAGCGGCATCATGTCCAGGTCCCAGGCTAGATCGATGATGGTGCGGACGATACGCAGATGCTCTTCCGAAGTCGTCATCGCCACGACAAACGAGCGGTCGATCTTGATTTCGTTGAGCGGCAGGTTGACCAGATAACTCAGCGACGAATAGCCGGTACCGAAGTCATCCAGCGCCAGGCGCATGCCCAGGGCACGCAGACGGCGCATGACTTCGAGGCAACGTTCCGGATCACTGAGCATCGCCGATTCGGTCAGTTCGATGGTGAAGCGGCTGCCCGGCACCTGCCAGGTTTCCAGGCGCTGCGCGAACAGTTCCGGCAAATCGGTATCGAGCAGATCATCGGCGGTCAGATTGATCGACAGGGGAATATCGATCCCCTTCGCCGACATTTCGGTGGCTACATGCAGCGCATTGCGGATCAGCCAGTCGGTGAACAGATGGCGCCAGCCATTTTCCTCGATCATCTCGATGATCAGTGGCGGCGGCACCCATTCGCCATTTGCCCGTTGCCAGCGCAACAGCAACTCCGCCCCGGTGCATTCACCGGAAGGCGCGTCCACTTGCGGCTGCATATGCAGCGTCAGCGTCTCATGATGCAAGGCCTGGCGCAGCTCTTCCGCCATGTCGAAACGATGCTGCCAATCCCGGCGCATTTCCGGCCGGAACCAGCCAAATGGCTCACGCGTCGGCTGCAACTCCCAGCGCGCCAGACGAGCCGCCTGCAGAATGGACTCCGCATCGGCGCCATGCTCGGGCAGCATGGCCGCACCGATACTGGACTCGAGGGGCACACTGCGCCCGCTCAGCAAACCGAGCGGTTCGGCAAAGGCCTGCCCGATATGGGCCGCTACCAGCGTCGGCGCCGCCATCGATTGCACACCGGGCAACAGCAATAACCACTCGTCCTCACGCCCGGAAAATATCCTGTCCGCCGGCCGCAACAGCAAGCGCAAACGCTCCGCCACGACACCGGGCAAACTTTGCAGATCGCTGGCCGCAAGCTGTCCGAAACGATTGCGATTGGTCAGGACAAGGGAAAGTACGGCAACCGGCTCGGCCCGTACGGCCAATTCGCGCAGCGCGTGCAGGGCAGCCAGTTCGCCGGGAATGCCGGTGCGGGCCAGGCCGGCCTCTTCACCGAGTTCGACTGCCGCGATGACCGCGGTAAAAACGCTGCGCCGCAGGATGGAAAAAAGATCGAGGTAGAGACGGTTGACCGATACGGCCTCGCCAAACAGCGCGTGCTCGCAGAGTCCGACGACACGGAAAAAGAAACTCAGCGTATCCGTCAGCGAAAACCCGCAGCCATGCAGTTTGTGCCAGGCCGACAACCACTCCTGCTGCCATTGCGGATCGCCCAGCGCACTCGCCATGCGGGCAGAAATTGCAGCGAACTCGGCAAGCACCGGGTCATCGGCTTCTTCGGCAAGCGCCTGGTGGACAGCCGACTGCCAGAGCGGTGCGATCGCCGAAAACGAGGCGAGCGCCTCGTCGCTCAGCCCGAATTGGGCCGGTTCGAGCCCGAGGCTAAGGTCAACCGAGGTAATAGTCATGCGAGGCCAGTCCATACGCATCGTGCGGCAGCGCCCGGGCAACCTTGCAAGCCTGATGGGCAGGCTCGTTGAGGTCGATCACCCGATAGCCGCGCACTTCCTGCTTGTCGGCATCGAGCATGATCAGCACGCGCGGCCGCGAGCGGCGCACCCGGTTTTGCTGGATGACGATGCCGACCTCGCCGCTACTCAGCTCAAGCAGCGTACCGACCGGATAAAGGCCGACACACTGCACGAACTGCTCCATCAAGCCCGGGCTGAACTGATGGTCGCGCAATTTGTAGAGTTCCTCGAGCGCCTCCTGATGGCCGAGCGCACTGCGATAAGGCTTGTTTTTCAGCATCGCGCAGAACGAATCGACCAGACCGGCCATCTCGGCCGCCAGACCAAGCTCGTCGAGCTTGAGCTGGCGCGGATAGCCGCTGCCATCCCAGCGCTCGTGGTGACGGGCAATCGTCAGCAGCACGTTTTCGGGAATATGACTCTGGCTGCACAGCAACTCCAGCGAACTGGCGACATGCGAACGGACCAGCTCCCTTTCTTCCGGCGTCAGCGGTTCCGTCTTGGCCAGAATATCGACCGGCACCTGGGTCTTGCCGACATCCTGCAACAGGCCGGCCATGCCGAGTTCCAGCAGCGGCAAACCGCGCCAGCCGATATGCGCGCCGAGCATCAGCAAATACACCGACACATCCATGGCGTGGTCGAAACTGTACTGATCCATGCGCTTCAGGCGCAACAGCCACATCAGCGCATCCGGGTTGCGGCGCAGGCTGCCCGACATGTCGCGTACACCTTCGCGCACCGACCCGACATCCATCGAGCGTTCCAGGCTGACGGCCTGGAAGCTGCGTTGCAGCGCATTCTGCAGATCGTCGAAGCGCGGCTCCATGTAGGAAAGCTCGCGGGCCAGCGCCAGCGAATGTTCGGAATCATTCTGGCGCTGCAGAAAGGTCAGGAAACGACGTCGCCGCTGCTGCCGCTTGTCGCTGTCGGCCTGCATCTCGAACAACGGCTGCCGGCGCCGGACTGGCGGCTCGGGCTCGGCGACAGCGCCACTGTCAACCGGCGGGCGCAAGGCGTAATCACGCCCGTAATCCTTGACCAGATGGAACTCGTTCAATGAGCGGCTACGGTCGACGTAAACAAAGCGGCATTTTTGCTGAAACTGCTCGACCTGCTCCGGGCTGGAGATCACGAACCCCTGCAAGGCAAACGAAAATTCGGTCCACGCGCAGTCCGGTTCGGCAACGAACATGCCGATCTTCAGGTCGGCTACCGCAACAATCTCCATGGGTGCTTCTTTCGATACTGAGGCTAGGATTCCGGGGCCAGGCGAAGCAGCCCCTCCAGTGGAAGATTGTGCGCCACCAGATGGGGAATAACAAGGAAGCCACTTAGTACTTCGGCATGCCCGCCGGACAGGATGCAACAGGCATCACGCCCGGCCAGACGGGCAAAAGCGCGCTCGATGGCACCGACCTGCGCCTCGACGCAGCCAGTGACAATGGCATCGGCAGTGGCACGCGGATATGCCATATGCACGCCATCGGCAAAAGGCAGGGCAGCCGTGCCCTGAAACAGCGCCCGGCGCATGGTTTCCAGGCCGGGCAGGATCAGGCCGCCAAGAAAATTGCCGGCGGCATCGAGGCTGTCGATGGTGGTTGCGGTGCCCGCCATGACCACGAGACGCGGCGTCGAACCAAGCTGACGCGCGCCGACCAGGGCGCACCAGCGGTCGACTCCCAACTGGGCAGGATTTTTATAAAGATTTGTAATTCCGGCCTGATTCGCTCCGGCTTTGACCTCGCGCAGCACTTCCGCCCATGGCGCCAGCACCTGCCGCAAGCTCTCACCGACCACCGCCCCGGCCACGTTGGCGAGCATGGCGCGCGCCGGCTGCGGCCAGCGCAGGCAGAGTTCTGCCAGCTCTCCGATCCCGGCATGCGTCACGCTGCCCTGTTCGCACCACGCATTGCCGTCATGCGCCCCCCATTTGATGCGGCTATTGCCGCTGTCGATACAGATGATCATGCGCGGCGCAGGCTGACATCGCCGGAAAAAATGCGCTGCATGCCACTCGCCGTCTCCAGCAGCAAGGCGCCGTCAGCATCGACGCCGGCACAACGTCCGCTGAGCGGCGCGCTGCCGTCATCGAGCAGTTGCACCGCCGCATCCTGCCAGGCATGGCGCTGCTGCCATTCGCTTTTGCAGCCGGCGAAGCCGTCGACCGCAAAGACGTCCAGCACGCCGGCCAATGCGGAAAGAACTGAAGCCAGAACCAGATGCCGTTCGGGCAAGGCGGCCATGGTCTGATCCAGCCCGGCCACCGGCTGCGGCAGATCAGCCGTCGGCGCGGACAGATTGATGCCGATGCCGATCACCGCCTGGATGCCGCGCCGGTCGCTGACCAGCTCGACGAGAATGCCGGCCAGCTTGGCGTAATCATCGCCCTGGCGGAGCAGGACGTCATTCGGCCATTTCAGGCAAATCCCTTGCGCACCTAGGCTTTCGAGGGCACGCGCCAGTGCGACACCAACCGCCAGCGACAAGCCGGCAAGCCGCGCCGGCGGGCAGGAAAAACGCCAGAGCAGGGAAAAGGTCAGACTGGCTTCGGGCGCCGACAACCATTGCCGGCCGCGCCGTCCCCGCCCGGCGGATTGCCGGTCGGCGACAATCACCGTACCGGCCGGCGCGCCCAGATCGGCACGCCGCATCAGCTCGCTGCTGGTGGAGTCGCACTCTTCAAATGCATCGACATCGAAACGCCCGGCCAGCAAGCCGAGCCGGGATTTGAGCAGGACGGGATCAATCAGGGGCATGCGGCGAATTGTATGCCAGTTCGCCACATGCCGAAAAAAGCCGCTTTACTCGGCGACTTCCTTGCTGCCGTCGATGCCAAGCTCGGCGATCTTGCGGGTGATCGTGTTGCGGCCGATGCCAAGCGCCTGTGCCGCCTCGATCCGGCGACCGCCGGTATGCGCCAGCGCCCGCGAGATCAGGATGCGTTCGAAGGTCTGGGTCAGCACACCGTGCACATCGCCGAGACCACGCGCCAGCAGGCGGTCGACCTCGCCTTCGAGGGCACTTTCCCAATCGGTTGCCAGCATGGTCGGCACGGCATCGCGCAATTCGCCGGGCAAATCGCCGATTTCAACCTGTTGACCGGGTGCCATCACGGTCAGCCAGTGGCAGAGATTTTCCAACTGCCGCACGTTACCCTGGAAGTCCAGACCGCTCAGATACTTGATCGCCGTATCCGACAGGCGCTTGGTTTCAACGCCTAGCTCGCGCGCACTCTTCTGCAGGAAGTGGCGGGTGAGCAGCGGAATATCCTCGCGCCGTTCACGCAGCGACGGCAGACGGATGCGGATGACGTTCAGGCGATGGAACAAGTCTTCGCGGAACAGGCCGTCCTTGACGCGCGTTTCGAGGTTCTGGTGGGTCGCGGCAATCACGCGGACATTGGCCTTGATCGGCGAATGGCCGCCGACGCGATAGAAATGCCCGTCGGACAGGACGCGCAACAGGCGGGTCTGCAGCTCGGACGGCATGTCACCGATTTCGTCGAGGAACAGCGTGCCGGCCTCGGCCTGTTCGAAACGGCCGCGCCGTTGTGCCTGGGCGCCAGTGAACGCGCCACGTTCATGCCCGAACAGTTCGGATTCGAGCAGATCCTTGGGAATGGCTGCGGTATTGATTGCAATGAAAGGCTTGTCGGCGCGCGGGCTATGCCGGTGCAGGGCACGCGCCACCAGTTCCTTGCCGGAGCCGGACTCGCCGGTGATCAGCACGGTGGCGTGCGACAAGGCGAGGCGACCGATCGCCCGGAAGACTTCCTGCATGGCCGGTGCCTGACCGAGAATTTCCGGCACCAGGCCTTCTTCTTCAGCCGCACCGCTTTGGTGCATCGATTCATCGATGGCGCGCCGGATCAGTTCCACTGCCTGATCCACGTCGAAGGGTTTCGGCAGGTATTCGAAGGCACCGCCCTGGAAGGCCGCCACTGCACTTTCCAGATCGGAGTAGGCGGTCATGATGATCACCGGCACCGACGGGAAACGGGTTTTCACTTCCTGCAGCAGCTCCAGGCCTGACTGGCCGGGCATGCGGATGTCGGACATCAGCACCTGCGGCGGTTCGATGCCTTGTTCCAGCTGCGAAATTGCCTCGCTGGCCGAGGCGTAACTCTTGAACGGAATGCCCTCGCGGGACAGGGTTTTTTCCAGCACCCAGCGAATGGAACGATCGTCGTCAACAATCCAGACCGGTTTCATGTTTGTTTGGCTCATCTTGTCATTGGTATGCCCAGACCAAAGCAAGACTCAAGCCCGCTCAGGCCTGCTCCACGGGCAAACGCAGCGTGAACACGGTATTGCCCGGCCGGCTGGAACAGTCGATGGTCCCGTGATGGTGCTGCACGAAGTTCTGGGCAATGGTCAGCCCCAGACCGCTGCCGCCTTCGCGCCCGGAAACCAGCGGATAGAACATGCGCTCGCGGATATCGTCGGGAATGCCCGGGCCGTTGTCGATGACCTTGATTTCCATGGCCAGGCGATAGCGCTTCTTGACCAGGGTGATCTGGCGCAGCGAACGTGTCCGGAGAATGATTTCCCCTTCACCGCCCATCGCCTGGGCGGCATTGCGGGCGATATTGAGGACCGCCTGAATCAGTTGTTCGCGGTCGCCGACCAGCTCCGGCAGACTGGTATCGTAATCGCGCTGCATGTGCAGCGACCCGGGAAATTCGGCGGTCAAAAGGCTGCGCACCCGCTCGAGGATTTCGTGGATATTGACCGTCGTCGGCAGCATCGCCCGATGCGGCGTGAGCAGGCGCTGCATCAGATCCTGCAGGCGGTCGGCTTCCTTGATGATGACCTGGGTGTATTCCTTGAGCGAGGGATTGGCCAGTTCATGCTCAAGCAGTTGCGCCGCACCGCGGATGCCGCCCAGCGGATTCTTGATCTCGTGCGCCAGATTGCGGATCAATTCGCGACTGGCCTGCTGTTGCTCGATCAGGCGTTCCTCGCGGGTTGCGGCCAGATGGTGCTCGATCGGCTGCAACTCGAGCAGCAGACGCACCCCGGCCGCCAGTTCGGGGCGCAACGGCGTGACCGTGCAGTTGATGTGCAGGATTTCACCGTCACTGCGTTTCAACTGGATATTCTGGCCGGTATAGCCCCAGTTGTTGTTCAGACCATTGTCGAGCGCCGACTGCAGCGTCGCCGAACAGGTGCAGACCGCATCCATGGTCTTGCCGGCGACCGAGCGCGAACTAACGGCGAGCAGGTTTTCACCGGCCGGATTGATGTAGCGGATCAGCCGACCTTCATCGATCAGCAGCACCGCAGAAGCCAGCAGATCGAGGCCGGCGAACGAAGCGTAATTGGCATCCATGGCCGCCATTGTAGCGAATGGCAGGGCGGCACAAGGATAACTTGCGTTAATGACCGAACGTTCATTATCATCGACAATCCTCACCGAAGCCATGAAAATGCCCGCCCTGACCCGCCACCACCCATTGATGCTTCTCGGCTGCTGCGTACTGCTCGCCGCCTGCAGCGGCGAAACGCCGCAAGCCCCGGCCGCCCGCTCCGTGCTGGTCCAGCCGGCCGTCAGCAGCGGCACCGGCAGCGGCATCTACACCGGTGAAATCCGCGCCCGCCACGAGATCGACCTCGCCTTCCGGGTGGGCGGCAAGCTCGCCGCCCGCCTCGTCGACGCCGGCGCCGAAATCAAGCCCGGCCAGCCGCTTGCCCGCCTCGACCCGGCCGACCTGCAACTGGCCGCCGCAGCGGCACGTGCCCAGCTGAGCGCCGCCGAAAGCGAAGCCGCCACCGCCAGCGCCGAGCGCGAGCGCTACGCCGGCCTGCTCGGCAAGAAGTTCGTCAGCCAGGCCGCCTTCGACGCCAAGGACAACGCCCGCAACAGCGCCCAGGCCAAGCTGGAACAGGCGCGCGCCCAGCACCAGATCAGCAGCAACCAGAACAACTACGGCACGCTGAGCAGCGAGTTCCCGGCCGTCGTTACCGCCGTGCTGGCCGAAGCCGGTCAGGTAGTCAGCGCCGGCCAGGCCGTACTGCGCATCGCGCGGCCGGAAGAAAAGGAAGTGGCGATCGCAGTGCCGGAGAGCCGGCTGGCCGAAATGCGCGCCGCGAAATCCATAGCGGTCAACCTCTGGGCCGACCCAAAAATCACCCTGCACGGCGAATTGCGCGAATTGTCGCCAGCCGCCGACCCGCTGACCCGCACCTACGCCGCCCGCATCCGCATCGCCTACCCGCCGCCAGAAATGCGCCTCGGCATGACGGCGCGCGTCGCACTCGATACGGCCGGCGAGGAAAACCTGCGCGTACCGCTCGGCGCCGTCCTCGACCAGGGGCAGGGACCACTGGTGTGGGTCGTCGCCGACGGCAAGGCGATGCCGCGCCCGGTCAAGCTGGTCCGTTTCCAGGAAGACGGTGCCGTGATCGGCGAGGGCCTCAAGGCCGGCGAACTGGTAGTCATCGCCGGCGCCGGCAAGCTGGTCGCCGGCCAGGCGGTGACGCCGAAGACGGCCAACCCGCCCGAACGGCAGCACTGATCCGATGAGCCATCGTTTCAACCTGTCCGACTGGACACTGCACCACCGCACCCTGGTCGGTTATTTCCTCTTCGCCCTCGCCCTGATGGGCGTCTTTGCCTACGGCAAGCTGAGCCAGGCGGAAGACCCGCCGTTCACCTTCAAGCTGATGGTGATCCGCACCAACTGGCCGGGCGCCACGGCGCAGGAAGTCGAACTGCAACTCACCGACAAGATCGAGAAGAAGCTGCAGGAAACGCCCTACATCGACCGCGTTGCCAGTTTTTCCCGCCCCGGCGAGTCGACCGTGATGTTCTTTGCCAAGGACAGCACGCCACCGGCGCTGGTCCCCGATGTTTATTACCAGGTCCGCAAGAAAGTCGGCGACATCCGCCACACCCTGCCCGCCGGTATCCAGGGACCGTTCTTCAACGACGAGTTCGGCGACGTTTTTGGCAATATTTACGCGTTGACCGGTGAGGGCCTCGATTACCCGCAATTGAAGGACATTGCCGAACGTCTGCGCGACGAACTGCTGCACGTGCCCAATGTCGGCAAGGTGGAAATCTTCGGCATCCAGGACGAGAAGATCTACGTCGAACTCTCGAATGCCAAGCTGGCGACGCTGGGCATCGACCTCAACACCATCACCGCCGCCCTCGGCCAGCAGAATGCGGTCGCCGGCAGCGGCTACTTCGAGACACCGGGCGAGCGCATCCAGATTCGTCCGGGCGGCGCCTTCGACAGCGTGCAGGCGGTGGCCGACACCCTGATCCGTTCCGGTAGCCGCAGCTTCCGCCTCGGCGATATCGCAACTATCCGGCGCGGCACCATCGACCCGCCGGCGACGCAGGTCCGTTACGGTGGCAAACGGGCGCTGGCAATCGGCGTCGCGATGGCCAAGGGCGGCGACGTCATATTGCTGGGCAAGGCCCTGCAGGCACGCATTGCACAAATCCAGGCCACCCTGCCGCTCGGCGTCGAGATCGGCGAAGCGGCCAGCCAGCCGGATGCGGTCAAGCGCTCGGTCGACGCCTTCGTTCAATCCCTGGCCGAAGCGGTGATCGTCGTCCTGCTCGTCACCTTCATCAGCCTCGGCATTCGCACCGGCATGGTCGTCGCCATTTCGATCCCGCTCGTCCTGGCCGCCACCTTCCTCGCCATGGACCTGCTCAACGTCGGCCTGCACAAGGTCTCGCTCGGCGCCCTGGTCCTCGCCCTCGGCCTGCTCGTCGACGATGCGATCATCGCTGTCGAGATGATGTGGGTGAAGATGGAACAGGGCTGGGAACGCACCCGCGCCGCCTCGTTTGCCTACACCAGCACGGCCGGCCCGATGCTGTCCGGCACGCTGGTCACCGTGGCCGGTTTCATCCCGATCGCCATTGCCAAGTCGGCGACCGGCGAATACGCCTTCGCTTTCTTCCAGATCAACGTCATCGCCCTGCTCATTTCCTGGCTGGCCGCGGTGATCGCGATTCCCTGGCTAGGCTACAAGCTGCTGCCCGACCCGCGCGCGGCACGCGCCCCCAACCTGCTCGAACGTCGCCTGCCGCGCCTCGCTCACCGCCTCGCCAGACTCGGTGTCGGCGGCCCGCCGCACGCCGAAGACCACGACGTTTATGGCACGCCCTTCTACAGTCACTTCCGCCGCCTCGTCGCCTGGTGCGTCGGGCATCGCTGGCTGGTCATCAGCATCACCATCGGCATGTTTGCACTGGCCATCGTCGGCATGGGCAAGGTGCAGAAACAGTTCTTCCCGAACTCGACCCGTCTCGAACTCAACGTCGAACTGCGTCTGCCCGAAGGCGCCTCGGTCGCTGCCACCGACGCCGAGGCAAAACGCCTCGAGGACTGGCTGGACAAGGACAAGGCAGAGTTCGACCAGTTCGAGCACTACATCACCTATGTCGGCGCCGGCTCGCCGCGCTACTACCTCGGCCTCGATCAGCAACTGCCGGCCAGCAATGTCAGCCAGTTCGTCATCCTGTCGCGCAGCGTCGAAGCCCGCGAAGCGCTGCGCGGTCGACTGATCCATTTGTTCGAAAATGACGGCTTCAACGCCCGCGGCAATATCTCGCGCATCGAAAACGGCCCGCCGGTCGGCTACCCGGTGCAATACCGGGTCAGCGGCGAAGATCTGCCCACCCTGCGCAAGATCGCCGGCCAGATCGCCGACGTCATGCGCCAGGAAGCGGAGTTGTCGAACATCAATTTCGACTGGAGCGAGCTTTCGAAGAGCGTCGAGATCGAGATCGACCAGGACAAGGCCCGTCTGCTCGGCGTCTCCAGCCAGGACCTGGCAGCCTTGCTCAACATGTCGCTGAACGGCTACACGATCACCAGCTTCCGCGAAGGCGAAAAGAGCATCGATGTCGTGCTGCGCGGCGACCGCGCGGAACGCACCCATCTCGTCAGCCTGCCCGACCTGTCGGTACCGACGCGCAGCGGCAGGAGCGTGCCGCTGGCCCAGATCGGCCGTCTCAAGTCGAGCTTCGAACCGGGTCTGGTCTGGCGGCGCGACCGCCTGCCGACCATCACCGTACGTGGCAACCTGTACAGCAAGACACAGCCGGCCACCATCGTCGACCGCATCGCGCCGCAGATCAACGCCATCCGCGCCACCCTGCCGGAAGGTTACGCCATCGTCACCGGCGGCTCTGTCGAGGAGTCGGCCAAGGGCTCCACGTCGGTCATGGCCGGCATCCCGATCTTCCTGCTCGCCGTCATCACCATCCTGATGATCCAGCTGCAGAGCGTCTCGCGCGTCGTCATGGTGCTACTCACCGCGCCGCTCGGCATCATCGGGATTGCGCTGTTCCTGCTCGTCTTCCGCCAGCCCTTCGGCTTCATGGCGCTGCTTGGCACCATCGCGCTGTTCGGCATGATCATGCGCAACTCGGTGATCCTGGTCGACCAGATCGAGCAGGATCTCGCCGCAGGCAAGGCACGCCTGGAAGCCATAGTCGAATCGACGGTGCGCCGTTTCCGCCCGATCGTGCTGACGGCCGCCGCAGCCGTGCTGGCCATGGTGCCACTGTCGCGCAACGACTTCTTCGGGCCGATGGCGGTCGCCATCATGGGTGGCCTGATCGTCGCCACCGCCCTGACCCTGCTCTTCCTGCCGGCCCTGTATGCGGCCTGGTACAAGGTGAAAGCCGGTTAACCGCCCTCAGGACCCAGCAAAAACCAGAGGGCGCCAAGGCGCCCTCAGACTGCTGACGAACCCCCGATTTTTCGGGGGTTTTGTTTTTCTGTTTTGGAATTCGGGCGTTTTTCGGATTCAGGCCGAAACAAGGCGGATTCTGGAATTCTCGTGGTGGAGCGCCATCGGCAGGTAATTGCGGGCGAAGTCGGCCGCAAACAGGGCCTGCCCGAGGATTTTGGCCAATAAGGCTGCCGCCTTGCGGGCCAGCAACAGGGCCATCTTCTTCATGTTCTGACAGGCCGCCGAGAGCAGGCACTGCGCTTGCACCTTGGCCAAGCCGCGGAAGCGGGCGTAACGGTGGCCGTGCAACTCCTTGGCATCGGCAAAGCTGCGCTCCACTGTTTCCTTGCGCCGGGCGTACAGCCGTTTGCCCAGGTCGCTCAGGCGATTGGCGTTGATCGCTTCCTTGAAACCTTCCCAGAGATGCCGGGTCACGAGCTTCTGATGATTCCGGCTCTGCGTGCACTGCCCGCGCACGCCACAATCAGCGCAACGGGCGGGATTCGAGGCATATTCCCGATAGCCCAGCCGGTTGGTCGTCCGGTACGGCAGAACCTCCCCGGCCGGGCAGCGGTAGCAGTCCTGGACCGCATCGTAGAGATAGTCCCGCTTGTAGAAATAGCCATCGCGGTGTGTGGGTCGCTTGTAGCCCATCACCCCGAACAGTGCCCGCTCGAGAATGCCCTTGCAGACTTGCGGGGTGAAATACCCGGCATCGAGCCCGACGGCGCCCACGGCCAGATCAAAGCGCTCCATGACCCGGTCCAGGCGGGCCAGATAGGGCTGGCTGTCATGGACATTGCCCGGCGTGACATGGGTATCGACGATCAGGGCATGCACGCCATCGACAGTCCGGTGATCCAGATAGAAGAAGCCGGTCGGCTTGTTGTCGCGGGCCATGAAACCTGCGTCGGGATCGACCGTGCTGACCTTGACCTCCTTCAGTGGCGGTGTCGAATCATCGTCATCACGCTTGAGCGGCTTCTTGCCCGCGGCGGCACGATCCGCTTCGATGGCTGCATCCAGCTCGGCCAAATAGGCCGCCGGCGTTTGCTCGACCTGATGCACCTCGAAGTGCCGTTTGTTGGCATTCGCCTTCAGATGCGTGCTGTCCGTGTAAAGCACCCGCCCGCCAATCAGCTTGTGCTCAATGGCTTGCTCGACAATCCCGTCAAAGATGCGTTGCTCAATGTCCGTCCCGACAAAGCGGCGACGCCGATTCTGCGACAGCGTCGAGGCATCCGGCACTTTGTCCGTCAGCCGAAAGCCGAGAAACCAGCGGTAAGCCACATTGACCTCGATTTCCTTCACCAGCCGTCGCTCGGAGCGAATCCCGAACAGGTAGCCAATGAACAGCATCTTGAACAACACCACCGGATCAATCGCCGGTCGGCCATTGTTCTCGCAATACAGGTGCTGGGTCGCTTCACGAATGAAATCAAACCGGATGTGCTGGTCGAGCAGCCGGAGCAAGTGGTCTTTCGGGACCAATTGCTCCAACGTCACCATCTCCAGTTCCGTTTGGGCAGGGTAGGCAGGCTTGAGCATGCCTGCATTATAAAAAAATAAAGCCCCCAATCGCTTGGAGGCTTTGTCAGCGGTCTGAGGGCGCCAAGGCGCCCTCTAGTTTTTATTAAAAGCTCAACCCTGATAGCTGGCAGCTACTTCAAATTACCCAGTTCCTTCTGGATCGCCTGGATATTGCGTTCGTGCTGGCCAACGCTGTCCCGATAAGGCAACAGACGCTCGCTCTTGTCGCCCAGCGTCCGCTCCTGCTCGGCCAGCTCGCGCTTCGCCTGCTCAAGATTGCGCTGCTCAGTCGCCAGTTCCTGCTCGAGAATGCGCTTGCGATCACCGTCGCGCGCCTTCTGCGTATCGTCCTGTACCTTGGGGAAACCGGCCGGCGTTGGCGTTGCCGCTGCACCGGCGGGCTTCGCACCGACCTTGGGAGCCGGCACCACCGTCGTTGTTTCCGAATTGACCACGGCCTTGCAGTTCTTGTCGAGACGCGAATTCGAAATCACGGGACTGCCACCATTGGCATCCGGGCATTTGTAGATGGTCTGCGCTGCAACCGGCAAAGCCAGCGTCGCAACAAACAGGGCAAGTACGCTACGTGTCATTGTCATCAATCCTCGCAAGCCTTCAAGTGTACCGGACTTTAACGTCCGCCTCCCTGAAATGGTGGACAAAAAAAAGGCGGGAAACCCCGCCTTTTTCAGATACCCAGTCGCTTAGCAGCTGTAGTACAGGTCGAATTCCACCGGGTGGGTGGTCATGCGAACCTTGTTGACTTCGTCCATCTTCAGTTCGATGTAGGACTCGATCCATTCGTTGGAGAAGACACCGCCACGGGTCAGGAACTCGTGGTCAGCGGCCAGGGAAGCCAGAGCTTCTTCGAGGGAAGCGCAGACGGTCGGGATGGCTGCATCTTCTTCCGGCGGCAGGTCGTACAGGTTCTTGGAAGCCGGCTCGCCCGGGTGGATCTTGTTCTGGATACCATCCAGACCGGCCATCAGCAGCGCCGAGAAGCACAGGTACGGATTGGCGATCGGATCCGGGAAGCGGGTTTCGATACGACGGGCCTTGGTCGAGGCGACGTACGGAATGCGGATGGAAGCAGAACGGTTCTTGGCGGAGTAAGCCAGCTTGACCGGAGCTTCGTAGTGCGGAACCAGACGCTTGTAGGAGTTGGTACCCGGATTGGTGATGGCGTTCAGGGCCTTGGCGTGCTTGATGATGCCGCCGATGTAGAACAGGGCGGTTTCAGACAGACCGGCATAGCCGTCGCCAGCAAACAGGTTCTTGCCATCCTTCCAGATGGACTGGTGAACGTGCATGCCCGAACCGTTGTCGCCAACGATCGGCTTCGGCATGAAGGTGGCGGTCTTGCCGTACTGGTGAGCAACGTTGTGCACCACGTACTTCAGGATCTGGGTCTGGTCGGCACGCTTGACCAGGGTGTTGAACACGGTACCGATTTCGCACTGACCGGCAGTGGCGACTTCGTGGTGGTGAACTTCAACCGGGCAGCCGAGGGCTTCCAGGGTCAGCACCATGGCCGAACGGATGTCGTGCAGGCTGTCGACCGGAGGAACCGGGAAGTAGCCGCCCTTGACGGTCGGACGGTGGCCGGTGGCGCCGTTGCCGTCGTTCTTTTCGCCCGAACCCCAAGCCGCTTCAGCAGAATGGATCTTCAGGGAGCAGCCAGACATGTCGACATTCCATTCGACGCCGTCGAAGATGAAGAATTCGGGTTCCGGACCGAAGTAGGCGGTGTCGCCAATGCCAGAGGACTTCAGGTAGGCTTCAGCGCGCTTGGCGATGGAGCGCGGGTCGCGGTCGTAACCACGGCCATCGGTCGGATCAATCACGTCACAGGTCAGGACGACGGTGGTTTCGTCGAAGAACGGATCGATGTAGGCGGTGGACGGATCCGGGTTCAGTTGCATGTCGGAAGCTTGGATACCCTTCCAGCCAGCGATGGACGAACCGTCGAAAGCGTGACCGTTTTCGAACTTGTCTTCGCTGAAGGCGGAAACCGGCACGGTGACGTGCTGTTCTTTGCCACGGGTATCGGTGAAGCGGAAATCAACGAACTTTGCGTCATTTTCCTTGATCAGCTTGATCACGTCTTGCGGGGTTGCCATAAACGTCAGTCTCCTAAGAAAACAAGTTGCCGGACGATCCGGCGACAATCAATAAATCGAATCGCGAGGGAATTAGCAGAAAGCGTGCCAAAGGTCGGCGACCAAGTTTTGTATTTTGCCACAACGAGATGCGGGGTTTAAGCAAAGATTTAACGCACCATCAGCGTGCAAAAAACAGAACTATGCGCACTGTTTTGGTGCAAACGAGCAATTCAATGAAATACGCCGGATTTCCGGATGCGAATCCGCGAACCCGGCAAAGCGCAGCGCAGCTTTCTGAACCATCTCACCATCGGCAAAAAAGCCACTGGGGAAAAACACCTCGACCTCGATCCGGCCACCGAGATAATGCAGCACCAGCTTCTCGGGCTCCGGCAAGTCGAGCAGCAAGGGGGCCAGCTCCTGTAACACCATGGCGCGCCCCGGCAGACGGACAACGGCGACATCGCTGCCGGCATCATTCTCGGGATCGATATGCACCAGCACATCAAGCACTTCCGGATGCGCATCCAGCACCCTGGCCCGCACCGACTCGGCAATCCGGTGCCCCTCGGAAACGCTGATCCGGGCATCGACCTGAACATGCGCATCAACCAGGGCCTGGTGCGCCATGCGCCGCGTGCGCAAGGCATGCAAGCCGAGCACGCCGGGCGTCGTCCGCAGCGTCTGGCGGATGGCGGCCACTTGCGCCTCGTCCAGGCCGGTGTCGATCAATTCCTTGAGCGCCCCCCAGGCCAGCACCGCCCCCATGCGCAGGATCATGAACCCCATCAGCGCCGCGGCCAGCAGATCGAGGAAAGCCCAGCCCAGCAGGGCGCCACCGATACCAACCACGACAACCAGTGCCGAAGCCGCGTCAGCCCGCGTGTGCAGGGCATTGGCAATAAGCAGTTGCGAGCGCTGCCGTTCGGCAACGCGAATCAGATAGTGGTAGAGCCCCTCCTTGGCCAGCACCGTGATGACCGCGACCCAGAAGGCCCACATCTCGATGGGCGGCAAGGCTTCAACATGCTGCAGTCGCATGCCGGACTGCCACAGGATGCCGCCACCGATCAGGGCCAGCGAGGCGCCAAGGATCAGCGTCGCCGCGGTCTCGACCCGGGCGTGGCCATACGGATGCTCGCGATCGGCCGGCTGGGCACTTTGCCGGCTGGCGTAAATCACCAGAAAATCGGAGAGCAGATCGGAAAAGGAATGCAGACCATGCGCAACCAGGGATTGCGAATGCGCCAGCCAGCCGACCAGCAGCTGCAGCACCGTCATCATCAGATTGACGAGCACACTGATCCAGGTCGCATGCTGCGCCTCGGCGGCCCGCTCGGCCATGCTTGCCACCACCGGCGGCACGGGATGATCGCTGTCTGTCATGCCTCTACCTTATACTGTTGCGACCAACTTCAGGCAATCAAAAGACCATGGGAAAACTGACCGAGATCATCAACCTCGCCTGCGAGCGCGCCAAGGCCCTCGGCCTGCCCTACAAGGGCGCGCTGACGCCAGCCGAAGCGTACGACCTGCTCCGTCTCGCCCCCGGCGCCAAGCTGGTCGACGTCCGCACCCGGGCCGAATGGGACTGGGTCGGCCGCGTGCCGAATGCCGTCGAGATCGAGTGGAACCAGTATCCGGGCGGCGTGCGCAACCCTAATTTCCTCGCCGAACTGCAGCGTCAGGTCGACCGCGAGGCACTGGTCATGTTCCTCTGCCGCAGCGGCGCCCGCTCGGATGGCGCGGCACAGCTGGCTACCGAGAACGGCTACGGCGACTGTTACAACATCCTCGAAGGCTTCGAGGGTGACAAGGATGCGCACGGCCATCGCAATACCGTCGGCGGCTGGCGCCACGCCCGTCTGCCCTGGATGCAGGGCTGAGCAATCATCCGCCCAGGCCCTTCAGACCGGTGTAAATCGACATTGCCGTCGTGCATAGCGCGACGGCGGCGCTGCCCAGATCGCTCCAGCGGGTCAGCGACTCGGTCAGATCGCCATTGCCCAGACCGCTGATACCGGCAGCACGCAGGCGTTGAAGCGCATCCTGCCGCTTGTGGATGCGCTGTTCAAGCCAGTGATAGAGCCAGAGCCCCGTGACGAAACTAAGGCCGATGCTGGCGGCAAACTCGATGAACTCGCGGATCTCGACTGCATCCTGCGGCAGGAGCGGAACCTGATCGATCAGGGCGGTGATCGCACTCATGCCGAACACGGCGAGCAGCGCGACCACAAAAGCCAGCAGGACGCCGGGTAGCAAGCTCAAACGACTGGCCCGGGCGAAGAAAAAGCCGAAGGGCAGCGGCAGCAGCAAGGCAAAGACCCGCAGGTAAAGCACCTTGGCATCGTAGACAAACACCAGCAACCAATGCCCGAGCAAAAGGAGTAGCAGCGGCAACAGCAGACAGACCAGCGCCGTCGGCAACGCCCGCACAGGGGCGACCGGTGCGGCTTCGGCGCCTGGCGCGCCAACCGCGGCGCAACCGGCAACCTCAGACTCAGCCTGCACAGGCCGCGCCGCGAGCTGTGCCTCCAGATCGGCAATGCGCTCCAGCAGCGGTTTGACCAGGAAAAGATCACGCCGGCAAACGGCGCAAACCAGTGCCTCGTCGGCGATTTCCGAGGCGCAGTACGGGCACTTCATCTACTTGAGCACGTTGAGCATCAGTACGACCTGACTGCTGCGACCTTCGGTGTCCTGCACAATGATCTGGATCTGGTGTTCGCCGGGTGGCGTTTCGGCCCCCGGCAGATCGAGGCCGCTTTCGCTGAGGCCGGTTTTGACCCGCGGCAGCAGGTCGACCGGTTTGGCCTTGAGATAGATCACCTTGGTCGCCGCCGGATCGATCTTGGCGCCGCCACGGGCTTCAAAAGCCACCTTCAGGTCGAACGGCGAGCTGAGATTGGCCAGATCAGGCGTCAACACCTTGATTGCCGGCCCGCGCGTGATGCCGCGCGTCGCCAGCACACCAGCTCCGGCCGGCAATTTGGCCTCATCGGCCTTGATCAGGGTCACGGCCTCGGCCGAAAGGGCAAACAGCAAACCAGCGAGGCCGGCACCCAGCATTTTCAATGTCGACATTTGCTACTCCTCTCAATCGCCCACCAGGACAAAGGGGGCCCAGAACAGCGGGTGAGCATAACTGAAAAGCGGCTTGCCCGTCTTGCCGTCCAGCTTGCCGGGACCGTCCACCATGGCGAGCATCGCCTGGCGCAGCGCCTCTGCCTTGCCCAGGGCATTATCAGCCGACTGCCGGCGGAACAGGTCGGTCATCAGGCCGCGCGCCGCCTCGGTTTCGACCGGCCAGTTGGAGACCAGCAAGGCGCGCGCGCCGGCATAGAAAAAGGCGCGCCCGAGGCCGGACACCGCTTCGCTGCCGGAGCCTTCGCCGGCCGCGGTATTGCAGGCCGAAAGCACGACCCAGTCAGCATTGAGCTTGAGCGAGAGGATTTCCTCCTGGGTGAGCAGGCCATCGCCGCTGCCGCCGCTGACCCCCGGTGCGCTCAGGGCGAGCGCCGGCTGGCTCAGGCCATTCAGTTCGCCGGGAACCAGGCCGTGCGTGGCAAACATGACGACCCGGCGATTGGCCAGGTTGGCGGCAAAAACAGCTTTTTCGCTGGCGCTCTGATTGAGGAAAATATCGCGCGCCGGATCGGCACCAAGCGCCTTGGCAATCTCGCGAATTTCCTCGGCGGTATCGGGCAGGCGCGGCAAAAGAGCCAGTTCGGCGGAGTCGACCGCCTGGGTGCGCGGCACGTTGCGCCGTTGCAGCGGCAGGCCGCGCATTGCCACCTGTACGGTCGACGCCTTTTTTGCGGCCATTTTGCCGGCCTCGCTCGCCTGCTCTTCACTGAAATAGGGGTCGCCGAAACCGATGAAAGGCAGCCGGTCGGCAGCCCCGGGCGGCAAGCGGCGCAGGCTGGCCAGCGCCGTCACCGACGGCAGTTGCGCCACCGCCATCAGGCGCATCAGCCAGGGCACCTGGCGATAGCCGGCAAAGATCACGCCGCCCTTCGCCGGTTGCGGCGTTGCCGCCGTGACCAGCAGGGAAAGCGGCAACTGGCCAAGCTCACCGTGCGGCACGGCGAGCAGCGTCGTCGCCCCGTGCAGCAATTCGCTGACCGGACCAAACAGATCGCGATAGAGCTGATGTGCCAGCACCGTGTCGAAAGCCGGAATCTGCTCGACGGTCGGCGCCTCGGCATCGAGTGCCCGACGCAGCCTGGCGACGGCCGCCGCCATCTTCGCCTGATCAGTCGGCAAGGCGGCAAAGCGGCTGCGCCCGTCGGCGGCAATCGCCCAGACCTGCGCGCCTTTCTGGCCGAAATACCAGGACAGCATCACTTCGCCCGGATGCAGCATTTTGCTCACATCCAGCATGTTGACCGGTGGCGGATCGACCAGACGGGCGTATTCCGGGAAACGCTGGCTGATTTCCTTCTTCAGCCGGCTCCGCGTCTGCTTGAGGCTCTCGATATCGGCCCGGATCTTGGCCTGAATGGCCGGCAATTGCTGTTCCGGCGAGGCCGAAAGCAACTGGCTGAGCAGATCATTGAGGGAATTGCTGCGGCGCTGGGCGTCCTGTTCGTCACGCGCCAGCTGGGCAAGATCGGGGTCGCTGATCGAGGCGCGCGCCGCACTGCGGGTCAACGCCCGCTGCACCGAACTGCCACGCGCCAGGTCGGCCATCACGAAAGCCTCGTTGGCGGCATCGAAGCCATCCGGCAGGCTGGCCGTGCCCTGCATGTCGGCGAGCAGGCGGATATAGCGCTCGAGAATGCCGATCAGGCGCTGCTGCCGGCGCAGGCTGCCGGTTTCCGCCTCGCTGTCGCTGCGCAGGCGCTCGACCAGCACCGGCAGGGCCTGACGGAAGGCCGCCAGCGCCGTCACCCGGTTGCCCTGATCAGCCAGCGCCATCGCGTAGAAGGCGCGAATTTCGGAGGTACGCAAAGCCTTTTCACCCATCTGCTTGCGCGTCCGCTCCAGCATCTCGGAGGCCATGCGCTCCGCCAGTTCGGGTTTGCCGCTGCGCAAATACGCCTGCACCACGTCAAGATCACCGCGTGCCACCTGAGCCAGCAGCTCCGGGGTATTCTCGGCCGCCTTGCGGATCCTCTCGTAAATCTGCAGCGCCTTGGCATCGTTGCCCAGCGCCACCTGCGCCGCCAGATTGGCGCGCAAGGCGCCGAGGACAGCTAGTGAATGCGGCGCCGCACCGCTCGCCAGGACGGTATCAAGGGCCGCCTCGGAGAGTTTGGCCGATTCGGCGTAACGCCCCTGCTCGGCGATAACACTGGCCAGCACGCGCAGACCGCGCGCCACATCCGGCGACGAGCGGCCGGCCCGCTTCAACGTGTGTTCGATCGCCGACCGCGCCATCGCCTCGGCCTCGACCAGTTTGCCCTGATTGAGCAGCACTTGCGCCAGGCTGCGCTCCAGCCCCTCGGCCGACTGCTGCATTCCTTCCGGCGACGGCGCATCGCGGCCGGCCGCCCGCAGCGCCGGCAAATCGGCCAGGGCTAGCTGGTTTTCCCGCTGACTCTTGCGGAAAGCCGCTACGGCCTCGACCGTCTTGCCGGCCATGGCAAAATATTCGCCGCGCGCCTTCTCGTAGGAACTCAACCAGAAATGCGAACGGCTCGTCCAGCTCTTGCTGGTCCGGAGTGCATTGAGCGTTGCCTCAAGTTTGTCGAGACTCTGCTTCGCCATCTCGAAATCGCCGATCTGCGACGCCATACCCACCATCTGCCCATAGGCGCCGATCAGTTGCCCCTGATTGTTCTGCGGTACGTGCTTGAGCGCTTCCTCGGCATAGCGCTGCGCCGACAGGAAATTGCCGCCCAGGCGCTCGGCCTGGGCCAGGCCGCGCATGGCACGGGAAAACTCCGGATCACCGCTTTGCCCATACTGGATGGCAAGCGTCAGGTCGTCGATCTGCTGCTGCACCTGGCCCAATTCCGCTGCCGCCTGGGCGCGCCGCCAGTAGAAGTCGAACAACTGCTTGCGATCCTCGCCCTGCGGCACCGGCGCCTCGGCCACGGCGCGCAACTTGCGCAGCAGATCATCGTTTTGCCGGTAGTCGGCCAGCATCCGCGTGATGTCGTTGATCGAACGCGGCGGCGGCCGAATCGCCGCTTCATCGACGCCGGGCTCGGCTACCAGCTCGGCAGCCTGGACACTCAGCCCGGCGGCCAGCAGCATGGCAGCGAAACAGCGATGATAGAATCTTTCCCCAAGCATGTTGCCTCTCCTAGGCGCCGTCATTCTGGCAGCTTAACCTTCGAAAAGAATCCAATGCAAGCCGATCAGCCCCTCGTATTCGCCCCCTTCAACAACCTGTCCGATGAGGCCTGCCAGGAACGCATCCGCGTTGCCCGCGCCAAGCTCGGCAAGAAGGCGGTCATCCTCTGCCATCACTACCAGCGCGCCGACATCTACCAGCACGCCGACCTGACCGGCGACTCGCTGAAGCTGTCGCGCCTCGCCTCGCAGACCGATTCCGAATACGTCATCTTCTGCGGCGTGCATTTCATGGCCGAAGTCGCCGACATCATGACCGCACCGCACCAGACCGCCATCCTGCCCGATCTCGCGGCCGGCTGCTCGATGGCCGACATGGCCAACCTGGCCAAGGTCGAACGCTGCTGGCGCGAACTGAACGAAGTGCTGAATGCCGAAGAGGAAGTCACGCCGGTCACCTACATCAACTCGGCGGCCGATCTGAAAGCTTTCTGCGGCGAGCATGGCGGCATCGTCTGCACGTCATCGAATGCCGGCACCATCGCCAAATGGGCCTTCGAGCGTCGTCCGAAAGTGCTGTTCTTCCCCGACCAGCATCTCGGACGGTGGACCGGCCACAACATGGGCATTCCGATGGACGAGATGGTCGTCTGGGACCCCGACCTCGAACTCGGCGGCCTGACCCCGGCCCAGATCAAGAAGGCGAAGATCCTGCTCTGGAAAGGCCATTGCTCGGTGCACCAGATGTTCCAGAAGTCGCACATCGACGCCTTCCGCGCCAAGTATCCGGAAGGCAAGGTCATCGCCCACCCGGAATGCAATTTCGAAG
This sequence comes from Quatrionicoccus australiensis, assembly GCF_020510525.1. NCBI lineage: Bacteria > Pseudomonadati > Pseudomonadota > Betaproteobacteria > Rhodocyclales > Azonexaceae > Quatrionicoccus > Quatrionicoccus australiensis. Next base: position 434,619 of record NZ_CP075188.1, on the reverse strand, counting down.
TCTGCGCCGCCTCCGATTACGTCGGCTCGACCGAACACATCGTCAAAATCATCAAGGAAGCGCCGGAAGGCACGCGCTGGCTGGTCGGCACCGAACTCAACCTGGTCGACCGCCTGGCCAAGGAAGTCCTGCCGCAGAACAAGATCGTCCAGTTCATGGCGACCACCATCTGCATGTGCTCGACCATGCAGCGCATCGACCCGCAGCATCTGGCGTGGACGCTGGAAAACCTGGTCGACGGCAAGGTCGTCAATGCGATCAAGGTGCCGGAACACGAAGCGGTCCTCGCCAAGCTCGCCCTCGACCGCATGCTGGCGATCTCCTGAGCCAATGACCCAGCCCGCCCTGCATATCGCCACCTTCAACATCCACAAGGGCTTTTCCCAGTTCAACCGGCGGATGATGGTGCATGAGTTGCGCGAGCGCCTGCGCGACCTCAACCCCGACATCGCCTTTCTGCAGGAAGTGCAGGGCCTGCACCTCGGCCATGCCGAAAACCACGACAACTGGCCGGGCGAACCGCAGCACGAATTCCTCGCCGAGGATGTCTGGCCGGACTGCGCCTACGGCCGCAACATGATTTACGACCACGGCCACCACGGCAACGCCATCCTGTCGCGCTTTCCCATCCTGCACTCACACAACCAGGACGTCACCCACCTGCAGTTCGAAAAGCGCGGCCTGCTGCATTGCCGCATCGAACTGCCGAGCGGCCCGGCGGCGCATTGTGTCTGCGTGCACCTGTCGCTGTTCGGCTATTCGCGCCAGCGCCAGCTCACCGCACTCGCCGATTATCTCGACAAGCGTTGCGAACCGAACGCACCGCTGATCATCGCCGGCGACTTCAACGACTGGCGCAACCGGGCCGGCGACCATCTCGCCCAGCGTCTCGAATTGACCGAGATCTTCAGCAACAGCAAGGGCACGCCGGCACGCAGCTTCCCGGCGGCGCTGCCGATGTTCCGCCTCGACCGCATCTACGTGCGCGGCTTCAATGTCGTGCGCACCGAGGTACATCACGGCCATCCGTGGTCGAGCATTTCCGACCACGCCGCGCTGTCGGCCTCGCTGACCAGGCATGCCGACTGAGTTCGTCCCGGGCAACCGCTTGCGGCTGCTCAACTCGGGCGCGGACTATTTCCCCGCCCTGCTCGCCGAGCTCGCGGCAGCGCGCAGCGAGATCTATCTCGAAAGCTACATCTTCGCCGACGACGAAGTCGGCCATGCTGTCGCCGATGCGCTGTGTCGCGCCGCCGAACGCGGCGTCCAGGTCAGCGTGACGGTCGACGGCTTCGGCGGGCGCAATTTCAGCCACGACTTCATGCCGCGCCTGGCCGCCGCCGGCGTGCGCGCCATGCTCTACCGCAAGGAAATCGGCCCCTTCCACTTCCGCCGTCATCGCCTGCGCCGCCTGCACCGCAAGCTGGTCGTGATCGATGCGCGCATCGCCTTCGTCGGTGGCATCAACATCGTCGACGACAACAACGCGCCGGACGAGATGCGGCCGCGCTACGACTACGCGGTGCGCGTCGAAGGCCCGGTTCTCGAGCAGGTGCACCGGGCCGTGCGCCGCCTCTGGGAAATCGTCGCCTGGGTCAATTTCAAGCGCCGCCTGCGCCTCGCCGCGCCGCTCACCGCCTGTTGCGAAGCGGCCGGAACGCAGGCTGCGGCCTTCCTGGTCCGCGACAACATCCGGCATCGCAACGACATCCTCAATGCCTATATCGCGGCGATCAACGACGCGCAGCACGAGATCCTGATCGCCAACGCCTATTTCCTGCCCGGCTTCCGCTTCGGGCTGGCGCTGCAGGCGGCGGCACGGCGCGGCGTCAAGGTCACCGTGCTGCTCCAGGGCAAGACCGACCATCCGCTGCTGCGCTTTGCAACGCAGGCACTGTACGTTGCCGTGCTGGAGAGCAATATCCGCATCTTCGAGTACGAAAAAAGCTTCATGCATGCCAAGGTCGCGGTCATCGACGGCGAATGGGCGACGGTCGGCTCCTCCAACATCGACCCGTTCAGCCTGCTGCTCGCCAAGGAAGCCAATCTCTTCGTGCGCGATGCCGGGTTTGCCAATGAATTGCGCGCCAGCCTGAACACCGCGCTCGCCGACGGCGCCCGCGAGGTGCTGGCCGACGGCTTTGCCCGCCAGCCCTTCCACTCCAAGCTGCTGCGCTGGCTGAGCTACGGCATGGTCCGCCTGCTGGTCGGTCTGACCGGCTACGGCCCGCGCCACTGGCGGGCCGACGAGGAAACGCCGGGGCTCAGCCCGGAGCCGCCGGAACAATAGACGGCGTGCGCGGCAGCGCCGCAAACGACCAGTGGGCAAAAGCCCAGGCCCAGACTTCCGGCACCGACGCCCGTGCCAGTTCTGCCGGCACCGGCTGGCCGAGAAAACGCAGGGCGGCACACAGGCTGGCTGCCGCGGCCGCCTGCTCGAGCGCTGGCGCCAGCGTCTGCTTCGACAATTTCTCGCCAGCCGCATTACTCGCCACCGGCAGGTGCGCGTAAGCCGGCGTGGCGAAGCCGAGACAGCGTTGCAGCCAGATCTGGCGCGGCGTCGAGGCAAGCAGATCGGCCCCGCGCACGATGTCGGAAATGCCCTGAAAATCGTCGTCGACCGTCACGGCCAGCTGGTAGGCGAACAGGCCGTCGGCGCGGCGCAGCACGAAATCGCCGACATCGCGCGCCAGTTGCTGCTCCTGCCGGCCCTGCACCCGGTCGACGAAGGAAATCGCGGCATTTTCAACGCGCAGACGCCAGGCTCGCGCCGCCCGTCCCGGCGCCAAACCGGCCCGGCAGGTGCCGGGATAGACCATGCCGCCGTCGGCCGCCGGACGCGTTGCCGAGTCGGCGATCTCCTTGCGCGAACAGGCGCAGGGATAAGCCAGGCCGGCCGTTTTCAACTGTTCAAGCGCCGCCGCGTAGGCCTCGAGGCGGGTGCTCTGCCAGAGCACCGGGCCGTCCCAGGCGAAACCGAAAGCCTCAAGCGTGGCGAGAATGCTGTCGGCCGCGCCCGGCACGTTGCGCGTCGTATCGACATCCTCCATGCGCAGCAGCCATTCGCCACCCTGCGTGCGCGCATCGAGATAACTGCCGACGGCAGCCACCAGCGAGCCGAAATGCAGCGGCCCGGTCGGCGAAGGGGCGAAGCGCCCGCGGTAAACGCTATTCATCGGCGCATTTTCCCGCAGCCAGACGCGCCGGCCAATGCTCGCCGAAAAATTCCCGCATCTGGCGGGCATCGCGCACCAGCAACTCGCCGCTGGCGAAATCGAACTCGGCCACCGTCGCCAGCGGCCCGCCGATGACGGCAGCGGCGTAAGTCATCAAAGCCAGGCGGCCAACGGTCAACGTGCAAGGAATATCGATTTTGCCCTGCGCCAGACGGTCGACCGTCGCGGCGAGCGGAAAAGCGCCGCGATACAGGCCGATGGTGACGTGCGGCGTGTAGGAGAAACCAGGCTCGCCGGCCGCCGAACCAAGGCTCCGGCGCAGGCCGGCAATGCCGCCGGCCGGATCGCGCACCGCCAGGTAGGCGGCCGAGGCAAAACTGGCCGGCGCACCGATTTCAATGGCGAAGGCCGCCGGCCGCACCCGGCGCAGCGCCGCGACCTCGGCCGCCAGGCGGTCGACACCGTAATCATCGGCAAAATCAGCCTGCGCCTTCGGGAAGCCGCACAAATGCACGGTCAGGTGCGGCTGTCGGCAATAGCCGGGGAGCAGTTGCTCAGCCACCGGCGCACAGGCGGCAGCGACCCGCTGGCACACCTCCGGCACGTCGACGTCGAGCGCCCATACCGCATAACGCGTCCGGCCGCGCCGCCACTCGACAAAGTCGCGCGCTTCGCTGGGCTGCGTCAAAAGTTCGGCGGATTCAGGCAAGACAAGGATCTCCGGAAGATTGCCGGGCGCAGCAGGAAGGTGCGGCGCGGCCGGGCATTATCCCGCGCCGGAATAAATTTGGCCCGTTCGGTCAATAATCTTGACGAACACCCCGCCTTACCGGCTATAATCCGCGCCCTTTCGCGTTCTTAGCTCAGTTGGTAGAGCGTCGCCCTTACAAGGCGAATGTCGGCGGTTCGACCCCGTCAGGACGCACCAGGGCTCTGGTGGTGAAATTGGTAGACACGCTATCTTGAGGGGGTAGTGCCGTAAGGTGTGCGAGTTCGAGTCTCGCCCAGAGCACCAATAAGCAGTTCAAAGAAGTCCAAGCAAGTCCGCAAAACCCGCCTCTGTGCGGGTTTTTTGTTGGTTTTTCGTCCAGATTCGTCTAGCATCGTCTTACCAAATCCGGGCCTTTGTGGGGGTAACTCTGGGGGTAACAGCACCTACCCCCAAGGGTGTTACCCCCAAGCACTTACCCCCACAGGCTACGGCGTCACCTGGAGCGACCGCCATGCCTCTGACCGATACCGCCATCCGCACCGCCAAACCAGCCGAAAAGCCCTACAAGCTGGCCGACGAAAAAGGGCTGTTCCTGCTGCTCAACCCGAACGGCTCGAAATGGTGGCGTTTGAAATTCCGGGTCGACGGCAAGGAGAAGCTGCTTTCCCTCGGCACCTATCCGGAAATCGGACTGAAGAAGGCCCGCGAAGAGCGCGACAAGGCCCGCACGATGCTGGCCGAAGGGATTGACCCCAGCCAGCACAGGAAAGCAGCCAAGGCGACGAGAGAACTACTTGCAGCCAACAGCTTCGAGGTGATCTGCCGCGAATGGCTGGAGTACAAGCGGAGCAACATCGAGGAAGCGCAGTACAAAAAGGCACTGGCCCGCCTGGAGAAGGATGTGTTTCCCTGGATGGGCAAACGGCCTATAACCGACATTACCGCTCCCGAAGTGCTGGCCGTGCTGCGCCGCATCGACGAGAGAGGCGCCCGATACACCGCCCACAAAGCAAAAAGCGAAATCAGCCAGTGCTTCCGCTACGCCATCGCCACCGGCCGCGCCGAGCGTGACCCATGCCCTGACCTGAAAGGCGCCATTCCCGCCCCCAAGACAGAGAACCTGCCATCGATCACAGAGCCGGCGCACGTCGGCGAACTGCTGCGGGCCATCGATGGATTCCAAGGCACGTTCGTCGTGAAGTGCGCGCTCGAGATTGCCCCGCGGGTATTCACCCGCCCCGGCGAACTGCGCAAGGCCGAATGGGCAAGCTTCGACCTGGACAAAGCGGAATGGCGTTACTTCGTCACCAAGACCAAGACAGAGCATCTGGTGCCCCTCGCCTCGCAAGTCGTGGCCGCCCTGCGAGAACTGCACGCACTGACCGGGCACGGCCGCTATGTTTTCCCGGGGCGAGACCCACAAAAGCCAATGAGCGATGCAGCGGTAAATGCAGCCCTTCGCCGGATGGGCTACGACACCAAGACCGAAATCACCGGCCATGGCTTCCGGGCAATGGCCCGCACCATCCTGCATGAAGAGCTGCACCAGAAACCGGAAGTCATCGAACACCAGCTGGCGCACCAAGTATCTGATGCCCTGGGCACGGCCTACAACCGCACCAAGTTCCTCAAAGAACGCAAAGCGATGATGCAGCTATGGGCGGACTATCTTGACAAGCTCAAGGCGGGGGCAGAGGTCATTCCGCTGCACGGAAGCGCAGCATGATCGCCGCCCATCGATAGGAAAGCGGCTCTTTCGCCCCCTTTTTTATGTTGTGCGAACTGTGCGAGAAGACGTTCCATCTGTCACATTTCGCCACCCTTTTGCTGTACGGATTGTACGGTTTGCCTCTGCTTTTTTTGGGTTGCAACCTGCTACTTTTGCTGCCTCCCGTCGGTCACGATGGCACTAATATCGCACTAAGTATCATCGCCGCACTGCTTTCAGGGTCGATGGCGTTTGATTTTCATTGATAAAAATTCAAACCCTTTTTTTACTGTCCTGATTGTCCTTTTTGCCGGACTCCGGCATCAATCAGTATCCGTTCGGATATGGTGGATTCCGTGGATACCGAAGTGGATACCTCGCGTTTGGAAACCCGTCGATTTGCTGCGTACCGGGCTGCGCACCTCGGGCCTGGATTCAATCCTGCCCCGAGGCCAACCCTGAAATCAAGTTTTATCCAGGTGTATGACTTGGGTTTTGCTTCTTCGGCCGCCCACCCTTCCGCCCATTGATTCGAGCCTGTTCCTTGCCGGCATCGGTCTTTGGTCCGGTTGAACACCCGCCGTGCCACTTGCACCGCCCACCAACTCCGAGAGCCGTCTGCTTACATGGCGTTCCGGCCCTTGTCTTCGCTCCGCACGTCAAGCCGGCAAGATCCACAGCTAGGCGGGGAAACCTCGGGGGCGGGTAGGAAAAACCTCGGTGCCGCCAATCCTCGGCGATGGCATCACATTGTCGATAGTGCTCGACCAGACGCAAACGCTGCTCCCTTGTGCTCATTTCGCGCCAACGTGAGTTTTCCCGAACACCTCGCTTTTTATAGACGGTAAAAACCGCCTGTGCGCGGGAATGGGTGGAATTGAATTGCCTTGGCTGGACAAGGCTTCTGGCAATCGCTTTCCACCCGTTGCCATTACTCGCCGCCTCCCAGCCGGTAGTTTTCAAGAGCGAGAGCGGCCATTTCGTCAAGTAGACCGGATGTCACCTTGTGGAAGTAGGCATTCACCGCATGAACTGCTTCCTCGGGCGTTTTGGCTTCAATCTCCCGCCCGTTGTCCGCTGCCACTTTCATGAATGCCGGCCGAAGCCGGGTACAAACGTGCTGTACTTCGTCGTCGCTCGCACCATTGGCCCGCATGAATCGGGAAATATCGCCCTCGAATACCTTCCACTCGCGAACCGGACGGTCTGGAAGTTTGCTGATATTGGTCATTTTGTATTACTCCTATGGTTAGACGTTTCTGGTGCGCTGCGCTTCTTTGAGAGCGGCAACCAGCCCGGACTTGTTCCCGATCAGGAAGCTCTTCACGTCCCGGCTGTCCCAAGACTGGATATGGTTGTGGATATGAACCGTTCCTCCGCCAGATGATCCCCCATCATTACCAGACATGCGCCGGATCGTGTTGGCATGCTCCCGAGGCAACACCATTTCCTCTTCGTGAATCTGGGTTATCGGATTGACGCCAGACGGCACGTCGTAGCCCCCCGCTGCTGATGGCAGATTGCCGACGATGCCGGCGACCGCAGCGAAGGCCGCAGCGCCCGCGCCAACCGCGAGGAACGGGCCGACGTAAGGGATACTGGCCATTGCAGCAAACGCCCCGGCCATGGCTTCCCAGGCGCTGATCATGATCGAACTGATTGCCGAACCAAGGCGCATCATTACCGACTGTCCTGACGCCACGGTTTCGGCCGTCGTCCGGGTGGTCACCCCCGCTACGGTTGCCGCTGTTTTGGCCGTCTCTGTTGATGCATGGACGGCGGCGCCGGCTGTATCGAGGCCTTGTTTCGTTGTGAAGAACGTTCTGTAGAGCGCGGTTTGCTTGAGCAACCCAGCCGCGTAATCGACACCCTGCTTGACGACAACATCACGGACGAACATCTGGGTCAGAGACTGATAGACCCCAGCCAGCGCCTGCCGCCAGGTTTGCGCTTTGGTCAGCATGCCGGTCAGCGCCCCCGAGAACGAATTCTCCATCGATGCAAACATGTTCTTTGCCGGCATGGCCTGGGCAACATCAATCTTTCCCTCGATGGACCGCTTGTCCATCTGGTACTTCCGATAAATTTCGAGCAGTTGGTTCTGCAGCTTCTGATAGGCAACAGGATCATGGCTCGGGTCTTTTTGCATCAACGCGGCCCGCTCTTCTATTGCCTTGCGAGTGATTTCGTAGCGCTGCTGTTCGAACTGGCTGTCGAGTTGCAGAAGCTGCTCGGCATTGATTTCACCCATGTCATAGGCCTGCTCGGCGGCCTGCTGGTCAATATCGACAAGATTCGCGGACACGCGCTGCTTTTCCTCGATTTTTTCCAGGCTAAGCCCCTTTTCCTCTACAACCGCCTTCCGTAGAGACTGCAAACGAACTTCCGATGCTTTTTTTTCAATCTGCCCGCGCTCCTGCTGGCTTAGGTCCGTTCTGTTGAGCAGCTCGTCCCAATACTTCTTTTCGTCAGCAAGGGACATTTCGTAGAACTGGTGGTCCTCCAAAAATCCCGCCTTGATGTTTGAAAGCCCCGCCTCCCATGCAGGCATGCGCGACTTCTCCGCTTCTGGCTTTTTGGGGGATGGACTCGGCGTTCTCTTGATGTCGATCTTGCCTTCGTCGGACGCCATCTGGCCGCGCCCTTCGTTGCCGTAGTTTTCTCCGGCGCTGGACAGTGCGCGTGCAACCTCCAGCTCCTTGTAGGCCTTGATCTTTCGCTGGATTGCAATGATGGCTGTGTCGATACCCGAAGTCTCGGCACCTGACTTCAGATACCTGTCTCGCGCATCAAGCAGGTCGTTAAGCTCGCCGGTCAGCGAGTTGATTTTTTCGCGAGCGTTCCCGCTGCCACCAAAAGCCATGGACAACCCGCCAACAAAATCACCGATGACCTTCTGCCCAATCCGGAAACGTTCGATCACTTCATTTAGTGCGGGGAGCAGGTCGGAGACCATGGTGCGCGCGGCGCCTGCAGTTTGCGCCTTCAGCCTGTCCACCTGATCATTGAATTTCCCGGCCTCTGCGGCCGCCTTCCCGCCAATCGTTGCACCCAGTCGGTCGGACTCGTCGTACAGCTCGCGCATACCGTCGCGGCCTTGGTTAAGCAGAGGAACAAGCCGCGCGCCTGCCCTGCCGAAGCCATCAACAGCCAGGGCCGTTTTTGCTGCGCCATCCTCGAATTTCGAGAATCGATCGGCAACCTCTTCGACAACCGTTTCGACTGCCTTCAGCTTGCCAGACGTATCCACAACCGACACACCAACATCATGGAACCACGCTACCGCTGCCTTGTCGCCAGAAAGAGCATCCTGCATTTTCGCGGACATCTTCGACATGGCACCGCTCAATTCGCCGAATTCCACGCCGGAGAGCTTTGCCGCATAGCCAAGCCTGGACAACGCCTCGGTCGTCATGCCTACGCGCTCGGCCGCATCGTTCATGTCGTCCATGGAGTCAATTGCACCTTTAGCTGCTACGGCAATTGTTCCGGAGACTGCAACAAAGGCGGCGCCGATCAATACCCCGGCCCGCCCGGACGACTCGACAACACTTTCAAATGACCTGCTGTTCTCATCGTTCGCGGCTTTCACGTCGCCAGCCATTTGGGACATTCTCCCCGAAATTTTCGAGGCCTGATCCGCAAGTGCAAAACTTAGCCGATCAAGGCTTTGCCGAATTCGCTCAGTCGATTTTTCAACATCATTTGCCGCGCCATCCATCCCCGGCTTGAGGCCGGACGTTTCCGCCGAGATCCGGACATCGATCTCGTTTTGTTGGGCTGCTCCCATGGTGCTACTCCTTTTCTGGGGCATCGCCCCGATTAAACAGGCCTACCGCTTGCACAGTGGGCCTTGGTTGGTTTTTCTGGGGGCGGGCCGCGCCCTTGGGTGCGCGCCCATCCGTTTGGCCGCCACACGCCACGCGGCGCAATTTCCAGAGCAACGCCAATGCATCGCAAGGGTGTGAAATGTTGAGAGCCTTGATTGCCCCAACCGCCCCCTCTTCTGCAGACTTTTCCGGCAGCAGGTAGCAGTAGGGCGGTACCTGGCCGGCGGTGATGGTCTGGGGCACTGCGTTGCACTTCATCGTTGAGCCTCCTTGGTGTTGATCCGGATGGCCTCGGCCTCGATATGGAAGAAGTCAGCCCAGAGGCTGTAGCGCTCTTCGTGGTCGTCGATGGCCGCCGGGATTTCGACACCCGCCGCGACAATCACCGTGTAACCGGCTCGCAACTGATCGGGGCCCGGCGCCAGGTCGCGGCGCAGCATCTCCTTGAAGTCCTCCATGTCGGCCGGCGTGAATTCGCCCCTGCGCACGCGGTCGACCGCCCACGTGTCGAAGTCGTCGCGAAATTTTCGGGTGACAGTCGCCATCAGAATTCCACCTCATCGGTTTCAGCCATCAGCGCCATGGCCTTGGGTTGATCTGCTGCGCATTGCAGGTAGGTCTGGCTGCTGCGGTCGAACCAGAGGGGAATGCGCCCCTCCCATTCGCCGTGGCGGTGCTTGCAGACGATCATCAAAGCGTCGTGTTCGGCATCCTTGTCGTGTCGCCCTTCCTCTTGCGCCAACTCCTTGCCGCGATTGCGCCAGACGCTGAAAACGTTGTCGGCCAGATCGGTGATCGAGGTTGAGCCGCGCACGTCGAATTTGCCCGGGGGCGTCAGTTCATTGGCCCCTTTCCGGCTGTGCGCCAGCAGATGAACAGCCTGTCCGGTGTCGTGGGCATGAGTGGCCAGCGCCAGCACGAACTTCTTCTGCGCGTCGTAACCGTCTTCGGCAATACCGCAACTGAGCAGGTTGTCGATGACGAAATGAGTCACCCCGTGCTGCTCCCAGCAGTACCTGGCAACGGCCAAGATCCGTTCAGGGCTGACTTCACCCATTTGGGCATAGAGCCAGAGGCGGCCATCGGTCCAAGCGTGCAAGTCGCGGACGTCGCGCGCCAGTGGTGAGTTGCTGGCGAAGGCCTGCCGGCACATCCGCTGCATCGTTGCCGCCGGCTTCATTTCCATGGAAGCGACACAGACCCTCTCGCCCTGGGCCATCAGCCCCAAAGCTACCTGGCCGATCAGCACGCTTTTCCCATGGCCAGACATGCCGGGCCAGATGCTCAGTTCGCCGCGGCGCAGGCGGACAGTGTTATGGGTCCGGCTCCAAGGCAGAGCGGCGCCGGTGACGGCGGCCGGCCGCTCGAATGCCTGGATTACCTCATCCACCCAGGCGGAGGCCGGCAGCACCATTGCTGATTCGTCAGGGCCTTGCAGGTAGGCGTCGAAATCGAAGGTGTCGTCGATCACGTTCATGCTGCCGCCCCCCAGGCTGCGCCGAAGGTACGGCGGAAGCCGGCGGTAGCCATCTCAACCAGGGCAGACTCGAATCGGTCAGCGTTCGCCATCGCCCGGCGTTTCACCTGTTCGGCAATCTGCTGCAGGCAGTCGCTGGCTGTTTCGCTTGAGCCCAGCCCGGCGAGTGCCGCACGCTGCGCTGCGCCCATGCGCCGGCCGGCTTTTGTCCGGGGGCGGTAGCCGTCGAGTAGTACGTTGATGCCGTCCTGCCGATCGGCGAACCAGACCGACAAGGAAGAAGGCGCCGCGGTATCGATCGCCTTGACGATGCCGGCAAGGTGCGGTGTGTCGGTGCTCGCCACGATCAGGACCGGCAGGGCCACCACAAAGCGCCAGTCGTAGCTGCGCGATGCCTGGGCAATGATCACCGGGTTGGTTTCGCGCAGCGGTCCGATCATGGAAACCAGCAGCATGTCGGCCGGCCGCTTTCCGGTGGAACGCAAGACGACAATCTCGGCGGCGCCGTAGGGGAGACTCTGGGCTCTCATGCTGGAATCCATCCCATGGTCTCATCGAAAATTTCGTCAGCGCCCCAGCGCTTTCTGATATCGCCTGGCTTCGGCGAAGTGGTGGCCGGTGTCTGACCAGCAGCCTGCGGCGCTTCGTCTTCCCAGCGCCGGCCGTTTAGCCAGGTTGCCGGGTGCGGGATGAACTGGCCGCCATCCTTCAGCCAGTCGGCAGAGGCCTTCTGTTTATCCAAGGCTGCCATCAGGCTGGCCAGCAATTGGCCGGCTGGCTTGATCTTCTTCCAAGCCTTCAAGGCCTGGGGCTTGGCTACCTTCTTCGGGTACTGCGCCCAGAAAGTGGCGAAGCCATCATCTGCCGACTCGCTCGCCGAAGGTGAGCAAACACGACGCTGTTTTGCCGCGTCGTGTCGTGTTGACGGTTCTTGGTGGTTCACTGATGGATTGGCTGCACTGTGTTGCAGGGGTTGGCGGCAATCCTTTGCAGGGGTGGCGGCACTGTGTTGCAGCCCTGCAAAGCTTTGCACCCCTGCACTGTGTTGCAGCCCTAGCCTAGTCAGATTTACGCGGTACAGGTTTGACCCGTGCGGCCCGGCATTCGATTTGATGGACAATTCACCGGAGCCCTCAAGCGTGCGCAGGATGTACCGGCAATTACGCTCTTTCATTCGGCATTTGGCCGCCAGCGTCGCCACTGCCGGATAGGCATTTCCGTCATCGTCCGAGAAATCTGCGATTGCGAGCAACATGAGAAGGTCACTGCCGGCGTGCTGGCTGCTTTCCCACACGCGCGCCATGGTGCGAACGCTCATTTCAGACCCCTGCAGCCTTCGCGGCCATCACGCACGCCATTGCGTATTGCTCGGCGGTCAAGTGCGGCATGTTTGTCGAAATCCACTGTTTCGCAGCCTCATACGCCGCGTAGCCATGGCCGAAGGACGGAATATTCAGGTTGCGGGCGGTCATTGCGCCGCCCCCTGGTTAAGGTCAATCTCGATCTGGCCAGCAGCAGGATGGTCATCAAGGAAGCCGGGGCGCGGCCACTCAGGAGAGCCGAGCGAGTAGCTGGCCACGTTGCGCCGAACAGAACCGCGAAACTCGACGGCAGGATGGATCGTGGTCAGGATGTTGAAACCGGCGGCCCGGAGGTCATGCACACGGGCGGCCGTCTCTGGAATTGCGTGGTCAGCGGTCAGGGTGAAGGAGAGGACCGGCTGCTGTTCGCGAATCAGGCCGAGCACCTGGGCGCATTGCCCGGTGACCATCGGCGCCGTAGGTTTGTTGTCGGGGACCATGGCCGCCCCTACGCCGCAGAGATCATGGCGCGGATGTCTTCCACTCGCCACACGGTAGTGCGGGCGCCAAGTTTTACGCTTTTGGGGTACTTTCCCGACGCTACCCCGCACCACCATGCCGATTTGCTGACGGGGATTAATGCAGGGATATTGCGCTTTGCGTCGCCGATGATTTGCGGCAGGCGAAGAAAGCCGCTTTCTGGCAGTTGTTTCATTTGGATTGCTCCGTCTTGGTTAGTACGGTGCAATCCTCGTTTGTCCAGAAAAGGCTTTGAATTACCTATGCATGCAGTGGCTAGCCTGTGCATGCATAGGCTAAGTGGCCGTTACTTGCCTTTTGCAGGCCAGGGGGCAGGGTCTGGTGTATTGCGAAGAGCCTTACGCGCAGAGGCGTAATTCCATTTAAGGCCGGCAAACTCCTGTTCGGCGCAAATGTCTCTACTGCTGTAATTTCCGCTACTCCACAAGTTGCGAATCGCTTCGGCCTTTTCTCGACTGCCTCCTTTTTTTGAATGCAATGCATCGGATGCTTTCCGTCCGTGAGCGGTTTTGTAACGTGAAATAGATTGAAAAATCAGGAAGGCAATCGCCCCCGAGCTAGGTGGATTGGTTGCGATGTACTCTTCAATTTCAGGCAAGCCAAGGTCAAATAGCCTGTCAAAAAGCAGCTTTGCCTCGTCTTTCAAAGGTCGAACAGCGTCCATCGCACTCTGCGCTGCGTCGGCCATTCGCTTCATTTGCCCGGTGTATTCGGCAAGCTCGCCGGCTTCGACATTGCCGGCTTCAATATCAGCGAGCGTTGGGCATTTCCTGTTTTCCATAGCGCTCCTTCCGCGCCCTTCGTTGGGTGCCGCCCCCAAGCGGTGAAGGACTCCGCTTTTCGCCTGGCCGGGCTAGGGGGCGGCTTGCTCGGTTCTACTTCAAAACGCTCTGGTTGATCTCGAAGCCTTCGCGCACCACTTGGCCGCAGCATGGGCACTGCTCTTTGCCTTTGGTTCGCCCGATAGCCATCCTCAAGGTGCTTTCAGCGATACCAGCTTTCTCTGCTGCTGCTTTGATTGCCACGCCATCTGACACGAACTTCAAGGCCTGCTGTGTTTTCGATAGTGCCATTTCTGGTTCCCTCCATTTGTTGCCGACATGGTAACACCGTATCGCATATCGCAATACATGCTTGACATCGCACAACCTACGATATACATTACACCCATGGCAGCAAACAACGTAGCCGCAAACCAGTAAGGCCAGAACAAGGCCCCAGGGGTGAAGGGAACCAAGACACCGAGCCTTCAAGCCGCAGTTGATCGAAACACCGTTCTTTAAGCAAACCAGGATCAAAGCCCGCATCACCCGGTATCTGGCCGCTGCCAATGCGCACCGCGAGCGCAGCAGAACACAGAGGGATTTGACGGCTACCAGACCGCCGCAAATGTCTGGATGGCACCAGGGAAATGCGCATGGTAGGCCGGTGATTATCCGGGAGCCCAGCTAGCGCCCAGATGCCACAAACAACGAAGCCCGGGGGTGTCTCACCACCTCCGGGCCTCTGACCGAAACTGATCAACAGGAGATCAATCATGGCTAAGACCAATTCTACCGCCGTCGCCGCTGCGCTCACTACCAACCAGATCAAGCGCACGGTCGACAAGCTCGCCGCCCTCAAGGCACAAATCGCCAACCTCGAAACCGAGGCCGACAACTTGGTCGACCTGCTCAAGTACCAGGGCGAAGGTGTCTATTTCGGCAATGCCCACAAGTTCATGGTCGCCACCGTGACCGGCAAGCGCCTTGACTCTGCTCTGGCGCAAACCTTCCTCACACCGGCCCAGCTCTTGAAGTGCACGAAGACCACGTCGACCACCTCCGGCCGGCTGTACGCGCTGTAATCGAATCTCCGCCGCTCACCTGGGCGGCGGCAACCATGAGGGATTGATCATGAACGAACGTATGCGATTCAACCCGGCCGAGGCGGGCGCTGCCGGCCAAGCCGATGCACGCTCGCTGCTGTTATCCATCGAAGAGGGCGACATCCCGACAGGGCAGTTGAATGACGCCATCAGCGAAATCATTGCCTTGGCCATTGAAAACCGCATTGAGGAATGCGAAGCCCGAAAGACGGCGTTCTGTGAAGTCATCGGGCCTGCCCTGCGTGATGCAGTTGGTACCGCCGATCAGCTGGAAGCACTGCGGGCCAAGTGCGCATTGCTGTCGGCATCGCTTCGCCAGGCCGAAGCGCAGGCCGCCGGAATCACCGACAGCGAAGGGGGTGAACTGTGAGACACGCCATAAAACGAGCTGCAAAGCAGTCGATTGCCCACCTCGGCACTCAGCGCTTTTGTGTTCTCTACCTGAAAGATGGCAAAGAGCACAGTTCCCCTTGGTTCGGCTCGCGCAGCAGGGCACACGTTGCGCGCGAACTACTGGCGGCCAAGTACGGCCCAGCCATCGTTTACATCGACTGACCAAGCCCCCCGATTTTGACCAACTCATGGAGAAAGCCATGGAAACCTCATCTGCCTACTGCCACCATCCAGAGATTCCAATCAGCAACTTGCCGATGTGGGCGCCTTGGGTCGTTGTCGATGTCCCAAGCAATGACAACATTCCAGCCGGCCGAGCCGTTCGGCTTGGAAACTCAATGACCAAGCGGAATGCTTGGGCGGTAGCCCGGCGCGAAATGGACACTCGGCCCGAGGTCGTCGCAATGGCAGTACGGCGAGACGGCGAGTCCTTTTAACCGGATACGCCACGGCTATCGAAAGAGCACGCGCCAGGAAGGGCGTGCTCACCGCCCCCCCAAGGAGAATCAATCGTGGAAAAGAGAATTATCCGTTTGCCGGAGGTGAAGAACGCTGTCGGCCTAAGCGCAGCGACCATCTACCGCCGCATCAAGGCCGGGGAGTTTCCGGCGCAGGTAAAGCTCGGCAAGCACGCCTCTGGCTGGACTTTGTCGGAAATTGAAGACTGGATTCAAAAACAGGATGGCCACCAGTCAGACAATCACACCAAGAGCGAAAAGGCATTCGTGCCTACACAGGCCTTTACTACCTTCGCCACAACAGCAGAAATGATCAAAGCCCCCATTGGCACCGAGCTACTCCGGCCGGATGAAATAACGAAGATCACCGGCCACATGACCACCCACGATCAAGTGGCCTGGCTGACCAATAACCGGTGGCAGTTTCACACCAACAGCAAGGGCGAGGTGATCATCGGCCGGATGTATGCCCGGCTGAAAATGTGCGGTGTTGATCTGAGCGGGAACTAGCGGAACCGCCGCTCATCGTGGGGGCGGAGCTTCCCTGCCAGATGAACAACCAGACCGATCGCGGCAACGATGAGAAGCGCTGAGAGAATGATGAGATCAATCATGGATCGATTATGCTCGCGCCACAATGCCAAAGAAATACAACAAAAGTAGTACGCGCATGCATCCAAAGCTGATGCCCAACCCCTGATACAATCCGCCCCCTTCGATCCCTCCCAAGAGGGCAGCATCATCTTGGCGGGGGTAACTTTGGGGGTAACTCCAAAAATCGGAAAACGTAGACGCTTCTCTCGCAATCGATTACACACTTTGTTCGGTGCCCGCCCAGGCACCAAGTACAAGCAGTCGGAAGAAAGCCGAAACACTTGAATGAATCGAGGGTTTTGGCTTTTTTTTCGCCCATGTTGCACCCATCCGGAGCCCCCGCCATGTCCAAGAACCACAATCACCGCCAGCGCAAGAAACTTCACCTCGGGGAGTACAAGGAGCTGGGCTTCACCTTTGCCGTCGAATTCCACGAAGAGCTGGATACGGCCGCCCACGCTGCGCTGCTCGAAGCCTTCATCAGCGAAGTCATTGAAGCTCGCAAGCTGATGTGCGGCGGCAGTTTCTCCTGGGGCTTCGTTTGCCGCGACACGCGTTGCGATGCCTCGGACGAAGACCGCATCGCCGTACGCGACTGGCTGGCCGCCCGCGCCGAAATCAAGTCGGCGGAAGTCAGCGAACTGGTCGACGCCTGGCAATAAGCGCCAGCGCAAGGCGCCGCAAACGGCCGGACAATCCCGATGACTTCGGGCTTCCGGCCTTTTTTTCGTCCACCGTTCCCGGGCGCCGCACTTTGACGGCACCGCCCGACTCCTGCATATTTGCGGCTGGCGTTACGGTCCACCGCCAAATCACCACGGATTTCCATGTCACGACTCAAACCCAAGCATATCCAGCCGATCATCATGTCCGGCATCATGGCCGGACTGATGACCGGATTTGTCACCTGGCTCAATCTCGGCCTGCCCGGGAACTTCCTTGCGCTATGGACACATGCCTTCATCGTCGCCTGGCCGATTGCCGCCTGTACGGCTTTTCTCGCCATTCCGGTGTCGGTGAAGCTGACCGGCAGGATTCTCGCGTGGCTGGGCGCCGACCACCGCCAGGCTTAATCCCTATCCTCAGGAGGCAAGCAATGACCACCCACACCCCGACCAGCATCAGCCTTGCCGCAGCGGCAAAGAGTCTGGAAAGCGGCCTGATTTCGGAGCATGATGCAGAAGTGATGCTGGCCCGCGCCATCGAGCACGGCGAGTTGCACGCCAACGTCAAACGCTGGGCTACCGAACAATGGGAAGGCCGACAGTTGCCGGGCAATATCAATCGCCTGGAAACCTTCATCGAGCGCACCGATCTGGCGGCCTGGGCAGCACTGACCGGCAGGTGATCCGCGGGATCAGCGCAGACCGACAATCAAGGAGACAAGCATGTCCGCAGATATCACCGAGTCACCCAAAGCCGCGTCAGCCGGCCCGTCCAAGCTGGTGACCATTCTCGCCGGCGGCGCCTTCGCACTGTCGCTGGCCAACACCGTTCTGCTGGTGCTGAATCCGACGGCGAGCAAGGTTGAACAATTCAACGAAAGCCTGAAGAGCGACCTGGCCGACAGCATCGCTTCAGTACACAAAAAAATCGACGGACTGAAGAGCGCCGAGGTCGAGTGGCAGAACGTTCTCAAGAAATCGAGTGAAAAGCCCGACGCGGTCTACAAGATCGTCAAGTCGCCCGACGGCTTCCTGACCCTGACCGAGATCACGCCAGCGGCCGGCGAGGCATCCGAGCCTCCGGTCAAATAGCCGACAAGCTCTCCAGGACAATTTCGCGGGCTGTGCGCTGTGCGCGCCAGCGCACGGAAACAGGGGACGGCACTCGCTAAGCTGATGTTTCTCAGGCCCATCTCCTGAGTGCATCAGAATCCCCCTGTTAGCCCGGCACCCAAAATGCCGGGCTTTTTTTGCTCGCTGGTGCGCGCTATTTTGGCGACCAGTAGCGAACGCTCGGTCGCGCCACGCGCGAGTCGCGCCATGCGGTCAACAACTGGAGCAGGCCGATTCGGTCAAGAATCCCACGACTGGCGGCCATCAGGAGATCCGTCAGCTGCTGCTCATAGCTGATGTACTCTTCCTGGTGCTCGGCGAGCAACAGCGGATTGGTTTGCCGCAGGCGCTCCTCCTCCGCAGAGAAGTAGGCGCGGGCATAAATCGCCAGGTCGTTGAGCAGAATGTGAAATTTCTCGCTGGATGACGCCGTATCATCTTCGGGAAGCTCAGCGGCCCGCTCACAGAGGGCGAGCAGCTTCTTGTGCTGGACATCGAGGTCGGCATGGTCGCTGTTGAACGAAAGCCCGGAAAATTCGCCCTTCACGCCAGCACCTCAAGTTTCTGGCCGGTACAACAATGACAGACCGGTGCAAGGCAACGATGGAGCTCAAGGGAAGGGCTGTTCAGGCACATTGTGCGCGCTCGATAAGGAAGGGTTGAAGTCACGATTGGCTAACCGCCCATGCTCGGCAGATAGCGGGCCATCAATTCACGCCGGTTGAGCACCCCGAGTTTGGAAAATATCCGGGAAATATGCGTGCGCACCGTCCAGAAAGAAATATCGAGATCACTGGCGATCTGCTTGTCGTTCACGCCACGGATCAGGGCCTCGCAAATCTCGCTTTCGCGCGACGAAAGACCGTGTTGCTGCCAGAACGCCATGTCGGGGATGGCCGCGCGCAACACCTCCGGCTCGCTGCCGGGGCGTCCCTGGGTAATCCTTTGCAGGCGCCAGACCAGTTCTTCCTCGGCAAACGGTTTGGCGAGAAAGTCGTCGGCACCGATGCGCAAGGCCTCGACGCGTCGAGCCACATCATCAAAGCCGGAAATCACCAGGATGGGCACCAGCGATCGCGGCGGCGGCAATTGCCGAATGTGGCGGACCAGCGACAAACCGCTGCCCATGCCTTTGAGCAGGATATCGATGATCGCCAGCTGGTATTCGCCGCGTTGCAAGCGGGCGACGCCCTCCTCCATCGAAATGCAGCGATCGACGGTCAGCCCCTGCAGGGCGCACACCTCTTCCAGATGTTCCGCCTGGCAGTTTTCGTCCTCAACCAGCAGGACCCGCCCCGGCTGCAAGGACTTGTAACGGGAATTGGCCGCCTCGAGAATGAAATGCCGGATCAGGTCATCGTCGTCGCGCAGCACAACCTCGGTTGCACCGGCCTGGAAGGCCTCGTGCGCCAGCTCAAGGTCGCGATCCTGCATCACGTAGGCAATCGGCATCGTGGCCCGCTTGGGCTGGTGCCGCGCCTGTTCAATCAGGCGCATGCCATCCTCGCCCCCCCCCAGATCATTCGCGACAATCATCAAAATGAAAGGGAGTGGACTATCCAGGTGCGACCGGGCTTCCTCGGCGTCATGACAGAGAACCGCCTGCAAACCGGATTCACTGGCCAAACTGCACAGCAAGCCGCAAAAACTGCGGGAAGGATCAATACAGAGTATGGAGTTCACGAGAGACTCGGCATCGACGCAGCAACCGGCACCGCATTAAAAAACGGCAAATCCGGAACCAGGGCGATCAGCATGATGAAATATTTTTTCTAGTTTTTTATAGGCTGTCAAAATCATAACAGCCGTCATATGCCGCGCTATCGCTAATCTTAGTGAGACGGGCAGAAACAAATGCCGGACAAGGATTTCGCGAAAATCGACGATGCGATTTTGCGGCCGGCAAGGAAGCCCGCTCCGAGCATTCCAGGCACGACGAACAGACAAATCGCACAGACGGGAAAGACGGGGCCGGCCCGATTTGCCACGGACAACAGCCGAAGGATTCCGGAGTGACCGAATAAAGCGGACGCGTACAATGCCGGCCATGACGAGCAAAAAAACTGGCCAGCCCAACAGCGGATCAGCCATGCCGGCAACCGGATGGACTGAACACACGAGTACCGGCAAGGAGCAATGGCCAGAATGAACGAGAAAATTACCGGCGTTGTCCTCGCCGGCGGCCTCGGCCGGCGCATGGGCGGTATCGACAAGGGCTTGCAGGAACTGCGCGGCCAGCCGCTGGCGCACTGGGTCATCACCCGCCTGGCGCCGCAGGTGGATGAACTCCTGATCAATGCCAACCAGAATGGCGAGCGCTACGCCAGCTTCGGTTACCCCGTCGTTGCCGACCGGATTCCCGATTTCGCCGGCCCCCTCGCCGGATTGCATGCCGCCCTGTCGGCGGCCACGCACCCGCTGGTGGCCACGGCTCCGTGCGACTCGCCGTTTCTGCCGAGCGACCTGGTTTTCCGCCTGCAGCAAGCGTTGACCGCCAGCCGGGCCGAACTGGCAGTTGCCCGCACCTTCGACCAGCCGCATCCGGTGTTCTGCCTTTGCCGGCGCGAACTGCTGCCGCACCTGACCGCTTATCTCGCCAGCGGCCAGCGCAAGTTCGAGCGCTGGTATTCGACCCTGAACAGCGTCGAGGTGCCTTTCGACGATGTCGCGGGAGCCTTCGAAAACATCAATACGCGTGAAGAGCTGTCCCGCTTCGAGAACACCTGAAGACGGCTGCGTTATCGGCGAAGCGCTTTTGTTGCAAATCCGACGCAACATCTTTCCGCCAAGCATCTGATTTGCAAGCGATTGATCTTTGGCGCGTGTCTTGCATGCGGATCGCCTCATCTTGCAACTGCGCAACACGGATCCCGAGCATGAGAAAACCGACCCTTTATCAAAGCCTGAAAGCCAAACGCCGCAGCCAGTCGCTGGTCATCGGCGTTACCTGGTACACCGAGGAAACCTGGGCCCGGGTCAAGGCCACGGCGACCGACCCCGACTGCTTCGAGGATTCCTTTGCCAAATGGAAAGCCATGGCTGTCGCCGCCCGCCGGAACTTCCAGCGCTCCGGCGTTCTCGCCCTGGAATGCCAGATTGTTCCGGAAGAATTCAGCGCCTGGTGCCTTGCCAACAATCAGGAAAACAACTCGACCTCGCGCGCCGAGTTCGTCTCGGAAAAACTGAGCGCCGCCCACGCGCCCCGGGCTTGAGCCGCCCGGCGAACAAACAGATACTTCCTGTCGCAAACCGTTACTTGAGTTGCCATCCGTCTGGCCGTATCTTGCATCCATGCGCTGAACCCCAACAGCCTAGGTGGCCACCTCCCCCTGAGGCCACCGCCCGAAAGCCCCGCCCCCCCCTGCGGGGCTTTCGCCTTTTCAGCGCACGGCAAAAACCCGACCTCCAGGCGGTCGACCGCTGGCCGGCAAGGAAAATGCCCGACCAGGGAAATTTACATTTCCCGGTTAAAAACATCGCCGATATTGATCATAATCACGGGATGGAAAACTTATCTGCCCCCCTGCTGCTGATCGTTGATGACAGCCGCATGTCGCGCATGCTGATCCGCGCCATCGTTGCCGACAGCCGCCCCAACTGGCGTATCGCCGAAGCGATCAGCGGCGACGAGGCACTCCTCGCCATCGAGAAGGAATGCCCTGACTTCGTCAGCATGGATGTCAACATGCCCGGCATCAGCGGCCTGGAGGCTGCCGGCCGCATCCGCATGCGGCATCCGGAAACCCGCATCGCGTTGTGCACGGCCAACATCCAGGAAAGCACGCGAGAAGCGGCGGCCCGCGCTGGCATCCATTTCGTCGCCAAACCGATTACTGCGCAGTCGGTGGCCGATGCCATCGCCTTTTTCGAGGCTTGACGTGGTCAGCCTGAACGAACTGCAACTCGACGCGCTGGGTGAAATCTTCAACATTGGTGTCGGACGCGCCGCTTCCAGCCTCAGCCTGATCGTCAATGATGAAGTGCTGCTCACCGCACCTTCAGTCTCGCTGGTGCATCGTGACCAGGCCACCCGGATTCTGCTTAGCGCCGAACTCGACCAGTTCAGCACGGTCAGCCAGACCTTTTCCGGCCCTTTCGACGCACAGGCGATGCTCGTCTTCCCGGAAAGCAATGCCCTGGAAATCGTTCGCCTGATGGTCGGCCCGCACATGAGCATCGAAGAACTCTCGGAGTTCGAGCAGGAAGCGATGTGCGAAATCGGCAACATCATCCTCAATGCCTGCATGAGTTCGCTGGCAGACATTTTCCACATCAGTTTCGACAGCACGCTACCACTGCATCGCTTCGGCAATACCGAAAACCTGCCCATCCTCGAGGGGGGCGACGAACAGATGGTGCTGTTGCTGCAGGTCGACATGGTGATCAGCCAGCAGCGCATCCAGGGGCATATCCTGTTTTTGCTCAGCGTCGCCTCGATGAGCAGCCTGCTCGCCTGTCTTGACCGCTATCTGAACGAACAGGGGCTGGCCTGATGTCAGAGCAGTTGGGCATTGGCAGCCTTTGCACCGTACTCGACACCCTGGAAGTCGGCGTTGTCATTCTCGACGCCCATGCCTGCGTGCTGCACAGCAACCGCTGGCTGGCCCGGCGCAGCGGCCTGGCGGCGGAAGCCCTGCTCGGCCGGCCATTTGTCGAGACCTTCCCGGCCGCACGCGGCAGCCGTCTCGAACAGGCAATCGAACACGCCATCCGTGACCGCCTTCCCTCGCTCCTCTCGCCCGCCCTGCACGGCACCTTGCTGCCCCTCTACCAGACCCCGCAAGACCGTGACCGGGAACGGCGCATGCAGCAGATGATCCACGTCATGCCCCTGCGCGATGCCGACCCGAAGGCGGCCTGCCTGATCCAGATCAGCGACATGACTGCCAACATCTCGCGTGAACGGCTGTTGCGGCAACAAAGCGAAACCCTGCGCCGGGCGACCACCCAGGACGCATTGACTGGCGTCGCTAACCGGCGCCAGTTCGACGAAACACTGGCCGCCGAGTTTCTCAAGGCGCAGCGCAGCAAGCAGTCGCTCGGCCTGATGATCATCGACATCGACCACTTCAGCGCCTACAACGGCCACTACAGCCGCGACCAGGGGGATGCGCGCCTGAGCGAGCTGGCCAGGCTGCTCAAGGAGACAGTCCGCCCGGGCATTGATCTGCTCTCGCGTTATGGCGGCGATGAGTTTGCATTCATCCTGCCGGAACTCAGCGAAAGCGACATCGTCCATCTGGCCGAAACACTGCGTCTGCGCGTCGCTACCCTGGCCATCGCCCATGTGGCATCGAGCGTTGCCGCCCACCTGACCGTCAGCATTGGCTGCGCCGTGATGCTGCCGGATGGGGAAACCGACATCCATACCCTGCTTTCGTCGGCCGATGTCGCCCTTTATCAGGCAAAGCATGACGGACGCAACCGCGCCATCTACTTTTCGCCTGACGACGGCAGTTTCAAACGCTGCGATTAAACCAGGACGGCAAGGCATATTTTTGCCCACCAAACATAGGCTCGGGCAACATATCTATAGCTAAAGTAATAGCAAAACCAATTACACTATTCCTTTAGCAAAACCTTGCCCTGAAGCAGATTAGCGACCTTGCCGCTGCCTTACCTGCGCAACAAAGCAAAAGAAAAGATGAAAAACAACCAACCGGTCACCCAGCGTGAAATTGCCTTCCCCCCGAACTCCTATCTCGTCTCACGTACCGATCTCAAGGGCTGCATCAGTTATGCCAACGATGCCTTCGTCGCAATCAGCGGCTTTACGCGCGAAGAACTGATCGGCCAGAACCATAACCTGGTTCGTCACCCGGACATGCCGGAAGCGGCTTTCCGCGACCTGTGGACGACCGTAAAATCAGGACTGCCCTGGCGCGGCCTGGTCAAGAACCGCTGCAAGAACGGCGACTATTACTGGGTGGAAGCCTTTGTCGTGCCGCTCAAAAAGGATGGCCAGGTCACCGGCTACATGTCGGTCCGCACCCCGGCCCGCCGCGACAAGCGGGCCGCTGCCGAAGCTGCCTACGCCGCCGCGGGCCAGAAGGGAAGCCTGCCGACCACAGGCAAACCGGGCATTTCTCTACGCGCCCGCCTGTGGGCAGCGATCGGCATCATCCTGACCCTGATGAGCGTGATCGGTTTCCTGGGGATCAAGGGCGTTGCCGAAACCAATGGCCAGCTCGACCGCATGTACCGCGAGAAACTGCTCCCGTCGAACACAATCAATCAGATGCTGGCCCTGCTTTCCGACAACCGCTCGCAAGTCATGCTCGGCCTGCAGCACGATCCGCTCAACCCGAACTCGAAATTGCATGACCACCCGCTCGACAGGCATATCGAAGCAACCCTGAAAAACCGCGAGGCGATCAACACCCTGCTCGACAACTTGAAAAAGCTGCCCTTGTCGGAGAGCGAAAAAGTGCTGCTCGCCAAGTTCAGCGAAGCCCGCGAACGCTTCTCCAAGGAGGGCATCAATATCGCCCGCGGCCTGCTGGCCGAGGGCAAGTACACGCAAGCCAACGAGTTGCTTCTGCTCAAGATCAACCCGCTGTACAGCGAAATGCAAAAGGCCGGAGAGACACTTATCAACGAGCTGGCCCACTCTGCCGAAGCGAATTTCGCCGAGGCTGAAGCACGCTACCAAAGCGTCCGCAATGTCACCATCGGCAGCCTCGCCCTTGCCCTGCTCCTCGGGCTGATCGGCGGCGCCATGCTGGTGGCGGCCATCGTCCGGCCCATCAACAGGGCCGTCAGCTATTTCGGACGCATCGCCGAAGGCAAGCTGACCGACGACATCGAGATCGACGGTCGCGATGAAACCGGGCTGCTGATGTGCAACCTGGCGAGCATGCAAGGCTCGTTGAAAGCCATGCTCGACGAAATCAGCACGGCCTCGCATGCCATCGACAGCCGCAGCAAGCAACTCGAAGCGCAGATGGCGATGGTCGCCGAACAGTCGCAGCAGCAGCAATCCAGTGTCGAAGGCGTCGCTGCCGCCACCGAGGAGTTCAGCCAGTCGGTGCAGGAAGTCGCGAGCAACGCCCAGGAAGCGGCTTCCGCCGCACGCGAATCCCAGGATCAGGTGAGCGCCAGCAACACCAGCATCAACCAGAGCATGGCGGCGACCAACCGGGTCGTCGATGCCGTGCATGCCTCGAACAAGACCATCGACCAGCTCAATCATTCGATCAAGAAAATCGGCGACATCACCCGCGTCATCGCCGAAATTGCCAGCCAGACCAACCTGCTCGCGCTCAATGCCGCGATCGAGGCAGCCCGCGCCGGCGAGCAGGGACGCGGCTTTGCCGTTGTCGCCGACGAAGTGCGCAAGCTCGCCGAACGCACCACCAGCTCGACGGCCGACATCAACATCACGGTCAACGAAATCCAGAGCGTCACTTCGCAAGCCGTGGCGAGCATGGAACTGGCCGCCGAAGAAGTCGAGACCGGTATCGGCATGCTGCGCCAGAGCGTTTCCGGCCTCGAAAGCATCACGCACTCGTCCAGCCACGTTTCGGAAATGGCCGGCCAGATCTCCGATGCGGCGCGTCAGCAAGGTGTCGCCAGCGAAGAAGTGGCGGGCAGCATGCAGCAGATCACCGACCTCATCGAGCAGAATACCCAGTCGGCGCAGGCGGCGAAAATCGCGGCCGACGAATTGCTGTGCACCGCGCACCAGCTCGACGTCCTGATCGCCGGCTTCGAGCTTTACCGCAACTGAGCCAAGCCACTTAGAATGACGGGAGGCCGCGGCCTCCCTTTTTTTCGCCCCCTCCCCGACAGAAACCGATGCTCAAGAAAATCTTCGTCAGCGCCCTGCTCGGCAGCCTCAGCCTGACCGCACTCGCCGACGGCCTGCCGCCCTCCGTGCTCAAGGCGCTCAAGACAGCGCAGATTCCCGCCGCCAGCGTCGCCGTCGTTGTCCAGCCAGTGGACAGCAACAGCGCGCTGGTCGCCCATAACAGCAGCCAGGCGATGAACCCGGCCTCGGTCATGAAGCTGGTCACCACCTACGCCGCGCTCGACCTGCTCGGCCCGGCTTACACCTGGAAGACGACGGCCTGGATCGATGTCTCACCGGTCGACGGCGTTTTGAACGGCAATTTGTACCTCAAGGGCAGCGGCGACCCGCGTTTCGCGATCGAACACCTGAGCGGTTTGCTGCGCCAGTTGCGCGTGCGCGGCATCCGCCACATTGCCGGCGACGTGGTGCTCGACCGGACGGTTTTCAATGTCCCGAGCATCGATCCCGGTGCCTTCGACGACAAGCCGATGCGGCCCTACAACGTCGGCCCGGACGGCCTGCTGATCAACTTCCGCGCCCTGCGCTTCACGCTACTGCCCGACAACGGTCGACCGCGCCTGCTGCTCGAAACCCCGGCCGCCGGCCTCCGCCTCGACAACCTGTTGAAGGCCGACGGCAATGCCTGCAGCAGCAACTGGAAGGACCTGATCAACGTCCGTCTGATCCCGGAAAACGATGGCAACCGCCTCGAGTTCACCGGCAGCTACAGCGCGCTGTGCGGCGAGAAGACACTCAACCTGTCGCCCCTGCCGGCCGATACCCAGGCCAGCGGCCTGATCCGCAGCCTGTGGCAGGAACTGGGCGGCACGCTGACCGGCCAGGTGCGCGGCGGCAACGTCGCCGTTGGCAGCCGCCTGCTCGCGACGCACGAGTCGGCGCCGCTCGCCGATGCCGTGCGCGACATCAACAAGTACAGCAACAATGTCATGGCGCGCCAGGTCTTCCTGACCCTCGGCAACGACGCCCCGAAGGATGCCACGGGACCGGCGACCGCAGAACGCGCCCGCCAGCGCATCACCGACTGGCTGAACGGGCGCAACCTGCGCTTTCCCGAACTGGCGCTGGAAAACGGCTCCGGCCTGTCACGCCTGGAGCGGATCAGTGCCGGCAGCCTGAATCGCCTATTGCAGGATGCCTGGAAGAATCCGGTGATGCCCGAGCTGATTTCCAGCCTGCCCATTGTCGGCATCGACGGCACCATGAAGAAGCGCCTCAACGGCTCGCAGGCGACCGGCCGCGCCCACATCAAGACCGGCACGCTGGACGGCGTCAAGACAGCCGCCGGCTATGCGCTGGATGGCGAAGGACGTCGCCACGCCGTGACCTTCCTGATCAATCATCCGCGCGCCCAGGCCGGTGCGGCCGCGATCGATGCCCTGCTCGTCTGGGTTGCCGAACGGCATGCCGGTGAGAAGAACATCGTGCTGGAGAAGGAATGAGCCAGACAGCACCGGTCGTTCGCCACACCCTGTTCGAGGATGCGCAGGCGCTGCTCGTCGCGCCGCTTTTCGTCGCCTTCGCGATCCTGCTCTTCCGCCAGGCCGGGCTGCTCACCGGCGGCACGGTCGGCATCGCCTTCCTGCTCCACTACGTCGGCGACTGGCCGATCGGGCCGCTGCTTTTCGCCATCAACCTGCCCTTCTACTACCTCGGCGTGCGCGCGCTGGGCTGGACCTTCACGCTGAAGACCTTCATCGCGGTCAGCCTGCTCGCCGTCTACACCGAAGTGCTACCCGGCCTGATCACGCTGGGCGAAGTGAACCGAGTGTTTGCTGCGGTGATGGCCGGCTTCATGGCCGGCGTCGGCCTGCTCATGCTGATCCGCCACAAGGCCAGCCTGGGCGGCATCGGCATCCTCGCCATCCACCTGCAGAACAGTCGCGGCTGGCGGGCCGGCAAGCTGCAGATGGCGGCCGACCTGGGCATACTCGCGGCGGCCTTTTTCGTGCGCGATCCGGCCAGCATCGCGCTCTCGATCCTCGGTGCCGTCGCCCTCAACCTGGTCATCGCGGTCAACCACAAGGCCGGCCGCTACATGGGAATTTAGGCGTTTTTCCGGCGTCGACCGGTAGACCTCAGTCGGCGAGGTATTTCTGCAGGAACAGCGCGTGCCCGGCCGCCGGGTCGAGCACGTAAGGCGCGAAACCGGCCTGTTCATAGCTGCGCATGGCGCGCGTGTTGTTCGACAGCACTTCCAGCGTCAGCTTGCAGCAACCCAGTTCGCGGGCGCGCGCTTCGGCCCAGGCAAGCAGCGCCTGACCGACGCCGCGGCCGCGCACGTCGCGGTGCACCACGACGTCGTGCACATTGAGCAGGGGCCGCGCCGCGAAGGTCGAGAAGCCGGCGAAACAGTCGATCAAGCCGACCGCCTTGCCGTCCAGCCAGGCCAGCGCCCCGTGGAAACCCGGCACCTCGCGCATGGTTGCCACCAGGTTGAGCTTGGCGTAGTCGGACAGGCCGTCGCCGCCGCCCATCGGGTCCTGCGCGTAGTGATCGAGCAGTTGCAGCCAGATTTCGGCCTGCGCCAGATCGGAGAGATCGAGGGGAAGCACCGTGAGACTCATAGCCCAAGCTCCTGCCACATCGCATCGACCTTTTTCTTGATGCCGTCGTCCATGACGATAGGCCGCCCCCATTCGCGCGTCGTCTCGCCCGGCCACTTGTTGGTCGCATCCAGGCCCATCTTGGAGCCGAGGCCGGCGACCGGCGACGCGAAATCGAGATAGTCGATCGGCGTGTTGTCGACCAGCGTCGTGTCGCGCGTCGCATCCATGCGCGTCGTCATCGCCCAGATCACTTCCTTCCAGTCGCGGATGTCGATGTCGTCATCCACCACGATGATGGTCTTGGTATACATGAACTGGCGCAGGAAGGACCAGATGCCGAACATGATGCGCTTGGCGTGGCCGGGATACTGTTTCTTGATGCTGACGATGGCCATGCGGTAGGAGCAGCCTTCCGGCGGCAGGTAGAAATCGACGATCTCCGGATACTGCTTCTGCAGCAGCGGCACGAACACCTCGTTCAGCGCGACGCCGAGAATGGCCGGCTCGTCGGGCGGCTTGCCGGTATAGGTGCTGTGGTAGATCGGCTTTTTGCGCATGGTGATGCGGTCGACCGTAAAGACCGGAAATTCGGCCTGCTCGTTGTAGTAGCCGGTGTGGTCGCCGTACGGCCCTTCAAGCGCCGTCTCGCCGGGATGGATCACGCCTTCCAGCACGATTTCGGCGGACGCCGGCACCTGCAGGGCGGAGCCGATGCACTTGATCAACTCGGTCTTGCCGCCGCGCAGCAGGCCGGCGAACTGGTATTCAGACAGCGAATCCGGCACCGGCGTCACGGCGCCGAGGATGGTCGCCGGATCGCAGCCGAGCACGACGGCGACCGGGAAAGGCTGGCCGGGATTGGCCAGCTGATGCTCGCGAAAATCGAGCGCGCCGCCGCGATGCGCCAGCCAGCGCATGATCACCTTGTTCGGGCCGAGCACCTGCTGGCGGTAGATGCCGAGATTCTGCCGGTTCTTGTGCGGCCCCTTGGTCACGACCAGGCCCCAGGTGATCAGCGGCGCGATGTCGCCCGGCCAGCAATGCTGGATCGGCAGGCGCGCCAGATCGACATCCTTGCCTTCCCAGACGATTTCCTGGCACGGCGCGCTCGACACCGTTTTCGGCGCCATGTTCAGCACCTGCTTGAGAATCGGCAGCTTGTCCCAGGCATCCTTGAGGCCTTTCGGCGGCTCCGGTTCCTTCAGGTAGGCGAGCAGCTTGCCGACCTCACGCAGCGCCTGCACCGACTCCTCGCCCATGCCGAGCGCGACGCGCTTGGGCGTGCCGAACAGGTTGGCGAGGACCGGGATGTCGTGCCGCGTCGTCCCGCTCACCGGCTGCTCGAAGAGAATGGCCGGCCCCTCGGCGCGCAGCACGCGGTCGCAGATTTCGGTCATTTCGAGGCGCGTATCGACGTCGACCGCCACGCGCTTCAGTTCGCCGGTCTTTTCCAGTTGCGACATGAAGTCGCGCAAGTCGTGATATTTCATCGGGTACGGTAGGCCGCGTGACAGGCAACGCAGGTTGCCGTGAGATTGGGTAACAGGGCGAGCGCCTTGTCGCGCTCGCCGGACTTGGCGGCAGCAGCGAACTCGCTGGCCGCCCGGTGCCCGTCCATGCCGATGCGGTGCATGGCCGGCGGCATGTTCGGGCCGGGCATGGCATCGAACGGCTTGCCGCGATGCTTGCCCATCGCCGACTGGCCCAGACGAAGCTCGGCCAGTTCGCCCGCCTCACGGACCTTGCCGGCCGCGAGCAGCGCAATCACTTCGTTGACGGCAAGCAGGTTGTCGAGCATTTCCTGACGCAGGGTTTCCTGGGCGGGGGCCGGCAAGACGGCCAGGGTTCGCGTGTCTTCGGCCAGGGCCAGCCCGGCGCCAGCGGTCAACGCGAGAAAAAGGGGGAAAACGCGGATCTTCATCCGAAACTCCTTCCCGAAACCAGAAAATCGACCACGATGCCGACGAAGATCGCCGCACCGACATAGTTGTTGTGCAGGAAGGCCTTGAAACAGGGCATGCGCTCACGACCGCGGATCCAGGTGTAATGCACGCCCATGATGCCGGCGGCAACGCCGAGGCTGGCGTAGAACGGCCAGCCCA
The DNA here is from genome assembly GCF_020510525.1 of Quatrionicoccus australiensis. Lineage (NCBI taxonomy): Bacteria > Pseudomonadati > Pseudomonadota > Betaproteobacteria > Rhodocyclales > Azonexaceae > Quatrionicoccus > Quatrionicoccus australiensis. The sequence goes on along the minus strand of NZ_CP075188.1, from coordinate 404,324 downwards.
GCGCATTGTTCCAGCCGACCCAGGCGATGATGGCGAGCGTCATCACGTAGCAGAACATCACCGCGGCGACATCGAAACGGCCGAAGGTGATGGCCGAGGTCTTGATGCCGATTTTCAGGTCGTCGTCACGGTCGACCATGGCGTATTCGGTATCGTAGGCCACCGCCCAGAAGACATTGGCGAGCAGCAGCCACCAGGCTTCGGCCGGCACCGTGTCGAGATGCGCCGCGTAGGCCATGGGGATGCCGAAGCCGAAAGCAATGCCGAGATAGGCCTGCGGAATGGCGAAGAAGCGCTTGGTGAAGGGATAGCTCGCGGCGAGAAACACCGCCGGCACCGACAGCCAGATGACCAGATTGTTGCCGAGCACGAGAACCAGCGTGAAGGAAAGCAGGCACAGAAAGGCGAAGAGCAGCAACGCCTCTTTCGTACTCACCCGGCCGGCGGTCAGCGGCCTCTCTTTGGTACGCTCGACATGCTTGTCGAAATCGCGGTCGGCGTAGTCGTTGATGACACAGCCAGCGGAGCGCATCAGCACGGTACCGAGCACGAAGACAACGCCTATGGTCCATTCCGGCCGGCCCTGTGCCGACAACCAGAGCGCCCACAGCGTCGGCCAGAGCAGCAGCAGGATGCCGATCGGCTTGTCGAGCCGCATCAACTTTTCGTAGAGATCGAGTTTTTCTTTAAGGGCGGGCCAGTTCATCCGGCGATTTTACCCCGTCTGGCGCGGTCGACCGTGCTCAGGCGGCTTCGCAGCGATTACGCCCGGCTTCCTTGGCCTTGTAGAGCAGCGTATCGGCCTGGCGGAAGAGGCTGCCAACCGCACCGCTCGCCGGATGGGCGCAGACGCAACCGAGCGACACCGTGACGACGCCCCAGTCGGCATTCTTCTCGTGCGTCAGCTGCAAGGCTGCCACCGCCTCGACAATCGCCAGCCCGACGCCGACATGTACGCCAGGCGCCGAATCCGGGATCACCACGCAAAACTCTTCGCCACCATAGCGCGCGACAAAGGCGCCCGGCGCCACCTTGTCATCGTTGGCCTGCTGCACCGTATGAGCCAGACAGTTGGCAACCGAGCGCAGGCAGTCATCACCGGCGAGATGACCATAGTGGTCGTTGTATTTCTTGAAGTTATCGACGTCGATCATCATCAGGCTGAACGCCTTGCCGCTGGCAAGCGCCATTTCCCAGAGCTGGTCGATCTGCATGTCCATTGCCCGCCGATTGAGCAGGCCGGTCAGGCCATCGCGATTGGCCTGGCTCTGCAAGCGGGAATTGGCCTGGGCCAGACGCGAACGCATCGCGGCAATGCGCGACATCGCCTTCATCTTGGCTTGCAGCACGTTTTCCGGCGCCATCTTGGAAATGAAATCGTCACCGCCGGCCTCGATGGCCGTCACCAGATTGGTCGGCGTATCGGTGGCCGTGACGAAAATGATCGGCGTCCACGCCCAGAGTTCGTTGCCTTCCAGCGCGCGAATCCGGGTCGTTGCCTCGAAGCCGTTCATGCCCGGCATTTCGATGTCCATCAGGATCAGATCGAACGGCGTCTGCTGGAAATGGGCAATCGCCGCCGGCCCGTCGATGGCATGCACCACCTCATGCCCGAAGGATTCGAGGCGCGCCGTCGTCACCATCGCCATGGCCCTTGAATCATCCACCAGCAGAATCTTCATTGCTTCGTCCGTCGCCTCAAAAAAGCCGCATTAATCTATGACCAATGGCGTAGTCCATGACGAAGCATACAGAGAGGCAGCGAAGATGGATATAGGGAGCATCCCGCTCGCCCCGGACCTCAGCGCCGACGCTCGGTCGCGGCGACGATTTCGGCCTGGATTTCTCGGGTTTTGGCCGCCCGCTCGCCGCGGTAGAACAGGTTGTAGGCCTCGAAGGGAATCAGCTTGCCATCGGGTTGGGCAAAGTGCACGCAGGATTTCTTCAGCGCCCGCAGATCGAGGTTGGCGGCGTCCATGAACTGCACGATCAGCACGCGAAAGACGTTTTCGTAACCAAGATCGGGCGCCGCAATGCTCGGCAGGCAGCAGAGCAGCGCCGACAGGCAGTTGGCTTGCGACACCGGCGAATGGTTGGTCGAGAAGAGCTTGAACACCGCTTCCTTCATTGCCGGATCGCGCTCGAAGACGATGGTGTTGCGCGGCCCGGCCAACAGCGCCTCGGGGCCGAGATGACGGGTCAGCGGCAACACCTCGCCGGCCAGCTTGACGGCGTAGCCCATGGCCAGCGTATCCGGGTTGCAGGGCACCGGCACGATGTCGTCGAGCGTGAAAATCCCCGACTGCTCGGCGACGCGGCGGCGCACTTCGCTGATCGTCAGGCGATGCCGGGCGGCATCGAAATCGAGATTGCGCCCGGCGTCCGACACCGGCTGCAAGGTCACGCCGCGCACGCAGCGGTATTTGAGGCCGTGCTGGATGACTTCGCCGATCTGCTGGTCGTTGACGCCGCGCTTGACGGTCATCACCAGCGTCGTCGAGATGCCGTGCGCTTCCAGGTTGGCGAGCGCCCGCTCATGCAGCGCCGCGAGGTCGGCGCCGCGCATCTGCTGCAGCACGTCGTCGTGCAACGAATCGAACTGCAGGTAGATTTCGATGCCCGGCTTGTAAGTCGCCAGTTGCGCGACGAATTCCGGCTCGCGCGCGATGCGCAGGCCGTTGGTATTGATCATCAGGTGGCGGATCGGACGCGCCTTGGCGGCATCGAGGATCGCGAAGAAATCCGGGTGCAGGGTCGGTTCACCGCCGGAGAGCTGGACCACGTCGGGCTCGGTCTCGTTGGCGACGATGGCGTCGAACATCGCCTCGACTTCGGCCAGCGTCCGGTGATTCTGCTTCTCCGGGCCGGATTCAGCGTAGCACACCGGGCAACGCAGGTTGCAGTGCTCGGTGATCTCGACCACCGACAGGCAGGAATGCTGCATGTGGTCCGGGCACAGGCCGCAATCGTAGGGGCAGCCATGCAGCATGCGCGTATTGAACTGGTCGGGCATTTCCGGCGCCTTGACGTAGACCTCGCGACCGAGGCGGTAATACTCGGCATCGTCGGCGATCAGCACGCGCTCGGTGCCGTGCGCCGGGCACCACTTGTCGAGGAAGACCGCGTTGTCCTTGATGACGATCTTGGCCTCGACCTGGCGCAGGCAGGTCGTGCATACCGAGGCCGTGGTGTCGTAGAAAAGCCAGGGGCGGTTCTTGCGGCTCATTGTTTTTCCTTCGCCGGCTGGCGGCTTTTCCATTCTTCGGCCTGACGTTTCGCGTCGGCCTGGGCCTCCGGCGTCAGTTGCTTCTGATAAAGGTTGATCTGGTAGGCGTTGCCGGCCGCGTAAGCCCATTTCAGCGCCGCCGGGTAATCCGGCGTGCCGTTGCGGCTGTCGCCATAGAGAGTTGCCAGAGCGCCGAGCGCCTGCCGGTTGCCGGCTTCGGCGGCGCGCAGATACCAGTAGGCGGCCCGCTCGCGATCGCTCGTCCGGTAATGGCTGGCGAGCGCCATTTGCGCGTCGGCATTGCCGGCTTCGGCACCATCCAGCCAGTGGCGCAGGCTTTCCGCCTCATTGCGGCCAACGCCGCCACTGCCATAACGGAAACTGTTCGCCAGGCGCAATTCGGCCTTGCGGTCGCCGGCCACGGTGGCCGGATAATCGACCGCCACCGCCTGATTGGCGGGCAACGGCGTCTGACGCACGCTGATGCAGCCGGCGAGCGGCAGGAACAGCAAAAGAAGCAGGGATTTCATCGCTGCCACCCCGCGGCTTCAGCCCGGGCGCGGGCAATTTCGGCCGGTTTGAGCATTTTCTCCTGGCGCGCGATGTCGACCGCTGAGCCGGCCAGTACATACCATTTCAAGGCGGCCAGCGGCCCCGACTCGCCGCCGCTGCCGCGTTCGGCCATCTGACCGAGACGCTGGCAGGCCAGCCGGCTGCGTGGTGCCGCCTGCACATACAGCGCCCGCGCCGCGGCCGGATCAGCCGGGAGAACACCGGGCCGACCCTTTTCCAGAAGATCGGCAAGCCACAGCTGATTGCCCGAATTCTTCGCAGCCGCCTGGTGGAACCAGCTCAGCGCCTGCGCCGGGTCTGCCGCCAGGCCTTCGTTGCCGTTCAGGTAAAGATCGCCGAGCGCAAACTGCGCATCGGCATTGCCGGTGGTAGCCGCCTTGCGCAACCACGCTACCGCCTTGGCCGGATCGCGCGGCAAGCCCGAAGTGCCGTAGCGATAGCTCAAGCCTAGCTGGTATTGCGCGACCGGATCGCCCTGCTCGGCCGCGGGCAGAAACTGCTTCGCCGCCCGTTCATCGGTCGGCGGCGCCAGTGTGATCGTCGCACAGCCAAGGCCGACAATGCCGGCCAGACCGACTGCCAGCACCAGACGGCGGGCTACCCGGCCGCGCCGACTGATGACTTCATCCTGATGCATGCAAACTCCGTTCATTCCTTGTCCTTCAGCTCAGGCTCGTTTTCGCCCGGCGGCCGGAACACGATCCTGATGATCCAGATGCCGAGTGCGGCAAAACCGATGCCGATCAGCGCCCACGGGCTGAAGCCCGCGCTGATTGCACACAGGCCGCCGCTGGTAATCAGCCAGGCACCGAGCAGCAGAATCAGCGCCTTCGCAAACAAATTCCCCATTGTCCTCTCCCTGTTCAAACCACGACCGGCGTCCCACCCCGGCATTGTCGCCACAACGCCGGCAAATAGGCGAGCAGCGCCAGCAGACAGACCCATTGAATCCCCGACCAACCGAGCGGATAGGCAAAAGGCACCGGTTTCAGGGCGTCGACCGCCAGGCGCCACAACAAATAGGCAACCAGCAGCAATTTGAAGAGCAGCCCCGGCCGATTCGCGAGCGGGGACTGCAAACGCTGCAAGACGAACCACAGGCCGCCGGCAAAAAGAATTTCGTACAACTGCGTCGGATGGCGCGGGATGCCGTCGCCGAAATCGATGGCCCAGGGCAGATCGCTCGGATTGCCGAAGGTGCCGTCGGCCAGGCCGGCCAGGAAGCAGCCGATGCGGCCGATGATCAGACCGAGCAGGATGGGAAACACGAAGGCGTCGCCGGTCGACCGCTGTACACCGGCCATTTTCTTGGCGATCTCGACCCCGATCAGGCCACCGAGCAGGCCGCCGACCATGGACTGGCCGCCCAGCCAGACAGTCGGCGTATTCCAGTATTGCGCCAGCAGGTGCGGCATCTCGATCCAGAACACCGCCTTGTTGCCCAACGCCGCGCCGAAGATGCAGCCGGCGGCAACCGCGAACTCCGGCCCGTGCAGCACGCTGGCGGAAGCATCGCGCCGGCGCAGGTAGCGATAGAAGGCGGTGCCGACGCCGAGCGCCAGCATCTCGAAAAAGCCGTGCACCGCCGCCGCGTATTCAACGGGAATCATGGCTGCGGCGGCTCCTCGGGTGCGGCCGGCTTGCCCTGCAGACTGCGGATCGCGAGATAGAAAAACAGCGCGCCAAGCACGACCGAGGCGACACCGATCACGGCGATGAAACCGTAGGACGAGGACTCGATGCCGATTGCGCTGCAAAACAGGCCGCCGGCGATCATCGTCAAACCAAGTGCGAGCACGAATACCTTCAACAGGATGGCTACGATCTGCATGTTCTCTCCTTGAAAATCGACCGTTCAGGCCGGTGTACCGCGCAGCGCGGCAACCTGCTGGCGCAACGCTTCCGGCGTCGCCTGGTCGGCCGGCACGGGCGCGCCGACGTTCAGCGAAATGCGCGCGAACAGGCCGCGCCGGAACGGCTTCTGCATCGCCTTGCCGTCAATGCGTGAGAAGAAACTGCCCCACAGGCCGGACAGCGCCATCGGCACGACCGGCACCGGGTTGGCGTCGAGAATGCGCGTGATGCCGGGCCGGAAGGCTTGCAACTCGCCGTCCGGGCTGAGACCGCCTTCCGGGAAGATGGCGACCAGCTCGCCGTTGGCCAGGGCGGTCGACACCTCGGCGAAGGCCTTTTCCATCAGCGCCGGGTCTTCCTTGGCCGGCGCGATGGGAATCGCGCCGCTGTGCCGGAAGACGTAATTGAGCAGCGGGATGCGGAAGATGCGGTGATCCATCACGAAGCGCACCGGGCGCGGCGCCGCCCCCATGACGACCAGCGAATCGACGAAACTGACATGATTGCAGACGAGCAGCGCCGCGCCCTCTTCCGGAATGTGCTGCGTGCCTGCGCTGCGCAGCCGGTAGGCGGCCTTGATCAGCAGCCAGGCGACGAAGCGGATCAGGAATTCCGGCACCAGGCCGTAGATGTAGAGCGCGACCAGCGCATTGAGCGCCGCCGCGCCGGCAAACAGCGCCGGAATCGACAGGCCGGCGCCGAGCAGCGCGCCGGCACCGAGCGCGCCGACCACCATGAACAAGGCGTTGAGGATGTTGTTGGCGGCGATGATGCGGGCGCGATGGCCGGCGGCGCTGCGCAACTGCACCAGCGCGTAGAGCGGCACGATGAAGAAGCCGCCGAAGACGCCGAGCATGACCAGGTCGAACAGCACGCGCCAGACGGCCGGCAGGCTGAGCAGCGCGAGCAGCTCGTGCGGCGTCGTACCGGTCAACCCGCTCGGCGAGGCAAAAAACAGGTCGAGGCCGAACAGGGTCAGGCCGATCGAGCCGAAGGGCACCAGGCCGATTTCGACATGCTTGCCGGACAGGCGTTCGCAGAGCATCGAGCCAATCCCGATGCCGACCGTGAAGGTCGCGAGCAGCAGCGTCACCGCCGATTCGCCGCCGCCCAGCACGTTCTTGGCGTAGGCCGGGAACTGCGCGAGAAACAGCGCGCCGTACAGCCAGAACCAGGAGATGCCGAGAATCGACAGGAAGACCGTACGGTTCTGGCGGGCAAAGGCGATGTTGCGCCAGGTTTCCGACAGCGGATTGAGGTTGACCGTCAGCCCCGGCTCGGGCGCCGGCGCGCTCGGAATGCCGCGACTGCTCAGGTAGCCGGCGGCAGCGACGACGAAGCCGCCGAGCGCGATCCAGGCCGGATGTTCGACCGAACCGGCGAGCAGGCCGCCGGCCAGCGTGCCGATCAGGATGGCGACGAAGGTGCCTGCCTCGATCAGCGCATTGCCGCCGACCAGTTCGTCGTTATGCAGGTGCTGCGGCAGGATCGCGTACTTGACCGGCCCGAACAGCGTCGAGTGGCAGCCGAGCAGGAACAGCGCCCCCATCAGCACCGGCAGGCTGTGCAGGAAGAAGCCGGCCGCCGCGACGCCCATGATCACCATCTCGAGCACCTTGACCAGGCGCGCCAGCAAGGCCTTGTCGTACTTGTCGGCCAACTGGCCGGCGGTCGCCGAAAAGAGGAAGAAAGGCAGAATGAAGATGCCGGCCGCCAGGTTTGCGAGCAACTCGACCTTGAGCGTCGTCCATTGCGCCGCCTGGAAGGTGAGCAGCACGACCAGCGCATTCTTGAACAGGTTGTCGTTGAAGGCCCCGAGAAACTGGGTGACGAAGAAGGGCGCGAAGCGCTTCTCCTTGAGAAGTCCGAATTGTCCGCTCATGCTTGGCTCGCAGCGAAAAGGCGGCGGGTCGCAAAGACCGCCGGAGAAAAGGAATGGCCTTGCCAGCGCAACAGGCGCTTGAGGGCAAAGTCGAAGAACAGCGGATTGTGCTGGCGCAGGATGTCGAGATCATGAACGGCTGCCTTGGGCAACAGCCCGGCGCGGGCCAGCGCCGCCGGCGAAGTCAGCGGCACGACACCGGGCAGCGGGTAGTCGGAACCGTGCAGCAGGCGGTCATGCAGGTCGCTGCGTTCGAGCAGGGTCCGGATGATCGCCGGCTGGCGGTTGCGCTGGCTGATCGCCGAGATGTCGCCATGCAGCAAATCCCTGGCGCGCGGCTCGGCCATCAGTTTGAGGAAGAGATCGAAACTGCGGCGAACCTTGCCGTCGTCGTCGACATCATCGCCGAGCGAGGCGCAGTGCGCGACCACCACCCTGACCCCGGCGTCGAGCGCCCGGCGCAAGCGCAGCGGATTGCCCAGGGCCTGCGTGTTGCTGCCCTCGACCGCCTTTTCCTCGCCGCAATGCACGATCAGCGGCGTACCGCGGCGGGCAAGCACGCGATAGAACGCATCGCAGCGCGCATCGGCCGGATCCATGCCCATCGCCGCCGGCAGCCATTTGACGGCGCGGGCGCCGCCGGAAATCGCCGTTTCCAGACGGTCGACCGCATCGGCGCGATACGGATGCAAGGAGGCGACCCATTCGAAACGCGCCGGGAAATCCCTGGCGAGTTGCGCCGCCCAGGCATTCGGTACGTAGAAAGCCGAATGCTCGGGATGCGCGTCGCCGCGTCCGTCGTGAAAACGCTCGAAGGCAAAGAGCATGACCTTGAAGCCGGCCGGCATCGCGTCGCACAGATTGAGCAGGCGGGCGACGTAGGCCTGATCGACCTTGCCCGGCGCATCGTGGGCGCAGCCGGCATTCATGTAGAACAGGCGCTGCGCGTAATGCAGCGGATGCAGCGGTGAAGCCAGTTGCGGCCCGATCTCGATGCCGCTGCCGCCATCGCCCAGCCCGGCCAGATGCACATGACAATCCCAGAGCTGCGCCGGATCGATGCCGTCCCAGACCTGGCTGAGCCAGGGGCTGTCGTTGAGTGCCGCCGGAATGGCGACGCGGCATTTGTTCACCAGCACCGGTTTCGCGCTGCTCCAGCCGGCCGCCGACAAGGCGGCCGCGCCGCCGAGCCAGCCGACGAAACGACGGCGGGAAGCATTTGCGAGCATCAGACGGCCTCCGCCATTTTCTTCAGGCTCACGTAATCCACCTTGCCGGTACCGAGCAGCGGCAGCGCATCGACGCGCACGATCTTGCGCGGCACGGCCAGCTCGGGCAAACCCAGTTCGCGGGCGCTCGCCGCCAGTTGTTCGCGGCCCAGCGCCGGGTCGGTGGTGAACAACACCAGCGCTTCGCCCTTGCCCGGATCGGGCTGGCTCGAGGCGCCATGCTGCGCGCCCGGCGAGGCGGCGACCGCCAGTTTCTCGACCACTTCCAGGCTGACCATCTCGCCGGCGATCTTGGCGAAGCGTTTGACGCGACCGACGATTTTCACGAAGCCTTCCTCGTCGATATCGACGATGTCGCCGGTCTCGTACCAGCCGTCGCCGAGGTCGGAGGTCGGCGGTTGCAGCACGCCGGGCTGATCACCCTTGAGGTAGCCGGCCATCACGTTCGGACCGCGCACATGCAGCATGCCGCCCTGTTCGATGCCGGGCACCGGCACCAGCTGGTGCTCGATACCGGGCAGCAGGTTGCCGACGGTGCCGGTTTTGTAGGCCATCGGCGTGTTGACCGCCAGGACCGGCGCGGTTTCGGTGGCGCCGTAGCCTTCAAAGATGCGCAGGCCGAATTTCTCGAACCACAGGTCGCGCACGGCCAGCGACAACTTCTCGGCGCCGGCGACGACATAGCGCAGGCGATAGAAATCGTAGGGATGCGCGAACTTGGCGTAATTGCCGAGGAAGGTCGAGGTACCGAACAGCACGGTGCAGCCGCGGTCGTAGGCGAGTTCGGGAATCACCCGGTAATGCAGCGGCGACGGGTAGAGGAAGAGACTGGCGCCGTTGAGCACCGGCAGCAGCGCGCCGGCGGTGAGGCCGAAGGAATGGAAGATGGGCAGCGCGTTGAGGAACTTGTCGTACACCGAGAAATCGATCACCGAACGGATCTGCGCGACATTGGCGAGGATCGCCCGATGCGGCAGCACGACGCCCTTGGGTTTGCCCTCGGAGCCCGACGTGAACAACACCACCGCGGCATCCTCGGGCGCCGCCGGCAATTCGTAGGCGCGCGGGAAGTGGACCGCCCACAGCACCAGCCACAGCTTGTCGGCGAGGCTGATCCTTTCGCGGATGTCCTCAAGGTAATGCAGTTGCACGCCCGTCAGCGCCGCCAGCTTGCCGGCCAGCTTGGCCTGCTCGACGAAGGCGCGTGAGGTAACGATGTTGCGGATCTCGGCGGCATCGCAGGCGGTCTGCATGGCATCGACGCCGGCCGTGTAATTGAGCATCGCGGGAATGCGCCGGCGCGCCGTCAGGCCGAAGATCAGGCCCAGCGTCGGCACGACATTGGGCAACAGCAGGCCGACCTTCTCGCCCGGCGTCGTAAAGCGCTCTACCTGGCGACCAAGGATCAGCGCCATCTTGAACAGGTCCTTGTACGAGTACTCGACCTGCTTGATGTCCTCGAGCAGGCGCCGGCCATGCCCGAAAATCGCGGCGGCATCGCAGAGCGCCGAGTACAGCGTCTGCGCCGGGCGCGAGATGAAGACCATCTCCTGCATCAGGCGGCGCATCGCCTCGCCCGCCTTGCGCCGGCGCAGCTTGGCGGTCGATGCCTTGGGCATGGGGAAAACGCGCTCGGGCAGCACGGTCAGGCGGATTTTCGGGAACAGCGCACGCGGATGCTTGCCGGACAGGCGCGAAAAATAGCTGCGCGCCGTGCCTTCAAGGCGCACCGGCACAACCGTGGCGCCAGTCTTGGCGGCAACGAAGGCGGGGCCGTCGTACACCTTCATCAGGCTGCCGGTCAGCGTGATGCGGCCTTCCGGGAAGATCACCACCGGGCGACCGGTTTCGATCAGGCGGATGACCTTCTTCATCGCCATCGGGCTGGCCGGATCGACCGTCAGGTAATCAACCTGCGACAACAGCAGACGGAAATACCAGCGATTGGCGATCGCGGTATTGATCACGAAAACCGGGTCGACCGGCAGGAACAGGCCGATCAGCAGGCCATCGAGAAAGGACTCGTGATTGGCGACGATGAGCAGGCGCTCATGCGCGAAATTCGCGCCCCGGACATCAATCTCGAGACGAAACAGCAGGCGGGCCAGGCCGCGCAACAGCGGCCGCAGAAGAGTGCGCATCAGGTGTTTTCCTTGAGGTAGTCGAGCACATTGCCCAGCGTGTTTTCGAGGGCATCGCGATTGATCCAGAACCAGACTTCCTTGCCGATCTTCTCGGAAGCCAGCACCCCGGATTCGTGCAGGATTTTCAGGTGGTGCGAGACGGTCGACCGCGCCAGCGTCGACACTTCGGCAATCTGCCCGACATTGAGCCGCTCGCCCGGCTCGAACAAGAGCAGCATGCGCTGCCGGTGCTCGTCGCCCAGCGCGACGAAAATGCGGGACATGTCTTGCCACTCGGGGGGGATGGCGCGCGTGTAGTCATTTCTCATGTCGATAATCTTAGTTATATCGACATGATGTGGTCAAGTATTTTTTGCTTGCGCCTCTCGTCCGCAGCTTAAGTTGAGACTTTCGCAGCTTAGGTCGAGATAGCAAACATCGGTGCCACAATGGTTTCCAAGGGTTCTCAACCGCTGAGAGCCGCAGAATCAAGTAAATCTGGGGACTTGAGTTTTGCGAACACGTTTGAGAAGGCCTACTTTTCCAACCGACTAGAGTCCAATCAAGAATGGCACTCTATTAGGCGGGATATCGGCCAAAGCGGTCATTCACATGTCCGCCCATTACAGTCTGTAATCTGTTGCATACCTGCCGCTCAGCCGATATCCGAACGTTCAAAATGTACTCAGAGCGTTCTGCCGAAAAACTGTGTCAGTTTTTCCAATGCCTGATTGACATACATCGGCACCCAATAGGTTTCGATGTGTGTTGCGCCCTCGATCTTGAACAGTTCCTTGTCATTTGCTCCTGTCGCCTTGGCAAACGCATCCTCTGTCATGTACAGGCTGTCAGCCTTGCTACCTGCAATCATCAGCAAAGGCTTGTCGATTAGTTCGATCTGGTTGGTGGCATCAAAACGCATCAAATCCAGCAAACTGCTCGTGGTGTATTTGAAGGTCGAGTTGGGGTGCGCATGCGTCTTCCAGTAGTACTCGTAACCCTGCCGATACAGATCAAACGGCAACTTGGCGATCTGCTCATCGGTCAGGTTGGCATCGCCGGAATAGAGCACCGTACCGCCCGCCGCTTCCTGTGCGCGAGCAGCCGAGGCCTGCTGCATACGTGTCTGAATCGTGTTCAGTGCTGAATCCACGTAGCCATTGCGACGAACGCGCCCGGAGTTGAACATGCTCACCGTCGCAATCGACTTGAAACGCTTGTCGGTTTGAGCGGCAGCGAGTGAATAGCCGCCGCCACCGCAAATACCGAGCAAGCCAAGGCGCGCAGTATCGACACCGGCGTACTGGCTGATGAAGTCGGCCATGCCGTGGATGTCTTCGATCCGGTAGGCGGGCTTGTCCACATTGCGAGGCATGCCGCCGCTGGCGCCTTGATAGGCCGCATCCGCCGTGACGGTGATATAGCCTTGCTCGGCCAGACGCTGGGCATACAAACCAGCAACTTGTTCCTTCACGCCACCATTCGGGTGGGCAACCACGACCGTCGGGTATTTCTTGTGGAGATCGTAGTTCGCTGGGGTGTAAACGTTGGCTGAGATATCAAGACCATTCAGCTTGTAATTCACGGGATGAATCTTGACTCTGCCTTTGACGTTTTCGGTGATCGCGCCATCGTAGGCCAGCGTGAATGGATTTTGTTTGTAGTCTGCGGCCATGGTGACTCCCGATAGGGCGCTGATGATTGCGCTAAGTGCTGCCCCTCGAATCAATGTCGATTTCATTGTGAAACCTCCTGAAAGCTTGAGTTGAATGTCGAATCAGTCGAGATGCTTTTCGGCAAGGAATTGCGACATCAGGTCGGCAATCTGGACATTGTTGAGATCGGAAAACGGAAAGTGCGTATTGCCCTTAATGCCGATCTCCGGCAGGTGGACGACCTTCGCATTTCCGCCGTGGCGATTGATCGTATCTGCCCACTGTTTAGCCATGGCGAGGCGTACGCGCCAGCCATCCTGACCGGGATTAGCGACGGGTTCCTTGAGGATGAAATCGCCGTAGTAGATAACAATCGGGATGCGAGTCAGCTTCATGAACTCGGGCAGCGGGATACTGGTGCCCTCCAGCGAGCCTGCGGCACTGGGCATCGCTGCCGGCACTTCGCCTTCCGGGAAAACAAAGCCGCTCCCCGGTTCGTAGGAAACGATGGCTCGGATACGCGGATTCTTCATTGCGGCCAGCCAACCCATACCGCCACTGTGCGAATGGGTCACCAGAATGCCGGCGCCAATCTTGTCGAACAAGGCCGATACGGCATTACTGGTCAGGTTGGTGTCGATGGGACCGGTGTCCGGCGTCATGGCCCGGAAATACTGATCCAGAGCCTCCGGCGAGCGGGAGAACTGGACGCCAGGGAAGTAGTTCGGCCAGATACCGACCCGGAAGGTGTCAAACCAGCGCTGATCATCCGGCGTCGCGCTGATTGTCCCGGCCACACTGCTTCGCCCCGCAGAACCGCGACGAGGCTGATCCAGTACATAGGTCGCGAAGCCGCGGCGCAGAAAGATGTTCTGGTAGCCCTCACGGCCATCCGGCGTCGATTCCCATGTTTTGGTGGATTGGCCAAAGCCATGCCACATCACCAAGGGCAATTTGCGAGCCTTGACCGGCACCTGATAGAACACGCGGGCATGGTCACCATGAAGTGTCTGACCGCCGGAAGTCAGATTGAGCGGGTCGTAGCTGCCGGGGCTCTGGATGACCGTTCCACCCACGGAGAAACTGCCTTGCTCCTGGATCACCAGCGGTGCAACGTGCTTCTGCGGGGCCGCCACGGAGAGTCCGGCCGCAAACAGCATGCAGCCTGCCAATGCGAGCACGGTCTTGCGCAAGTTTGAAGTCATGATTGAAACTCCTTCAGTTGAATGGTTCACTTGGCTGGCAGCACTTCTTTGGCAGCCGAAACCGCCGAGACAGCACTAGGCCAACCTGAATAAAAAGCCAGATGGGTGATTGCTTCGGCGAGCTCTTCTCGCGTCAGGCCATTCTGAATTGCCAGCGCGAGATGCGAGCGGAGCTGGTCAGGACGATTCATTGCAATCAGCGCACTGACCGTCGCCAGGCTTCTGTCCCGTTTCGACAGCCCGGGACGTTCCCAGATGTCGGCATACAGCACGTTGTCGGTCAATTCGGCCAGCTTCGGTGCAAAATCGCCCATCAACTGCTGGGCCCGGGACGGCTGCGCGGCGGGTGCAGCGCTCTCCTTGGCCGAGGGCGTATTGCGGTACTGGGTATCACCGACCTTCTCCAGCCAGGCCACCGATTTTCCATCGACTTGCTCCTGGATGGCCAGGTGGGTCATCGCCGCTGTCGCCGATGCCCCATGCCAATGCTTCTGGCCAGGCGGGATCGATACCACATCGCCACGCTCGATGCGCTGAATGGGGCTATCCCAGAACTGGATCAGTCCGCTACCTTCAGTGACAACCAGCGTCTGCCCCAACGGATGGGTATGCCAATCGGTGCGTGCGCCAGGCGTAAAGGTGACATAGGCAGCCGAGGCCCTGGCCGGTGCAGTCGGCGAAAAGAGCGGTGCGACGCGGGCTTTGCCGGTGAAATGCTCGGGTGGCGCGTCGTATGGCGTTCGTGACGCGCTCCGCGAAATGCTTGCCGCGACAGCATGCTCATGCTTTTTGACAGAAGCCTCCCTATCGCTGCTACTTGTTTCAGCGAATGCCGACGAGACAAGCGGTATCAATAGCAGGAGGAGAAACGATGTTTTCATGATGGATACCTTTCCTGGTTCATTGGTGCGGAGCATGGATGGCATTAAATGAGGTCCGGTTCAGGATTGAGGCCGACTGAATCGAGGTGAGATCTTTCGACCGGCTGGCGTTGAGCGGGAAGAATCAAGGCCAACACCGCCAGCAAGGACAGGCCAAGCATGACTGCGCTGGCATCCATGACTGAGGCAATGCGATGTGCCAGGATTTCCGTGCCTTTCGCCGACACGGAAGATGCTGCGGAATAAACTACGACTAGCACACCAAGACCCAACGAACCACCTAATTGATGAGCTACGTTGACCAAGCCGGAGGCCGCGCCAGCATCTTCGGCTGCAACACCGGTCACGGCTGAGATGGTGAGCGGACCCAGTGCGGCCCCTTGGCCGATCCCGAGCAGAATCATCGGGAGTGCGACGCCCGTCAGATAGGTCGTATGGGCTGTGGCTTGACCGAGCCAGACCAAGCCGGCCACACAAAAGACCAGGCCCCCCACCAAAAGACTGGCAGTGCCAAACTTGCGGACGAACTTCGGAACGCTCATGGCAACGACCAGCTGAGGCAGCGTCGTCGGCAAAAATGCGACCCCGGCCTCCAGTGGGCTGTAGCCCAAGACGCCCTGGAGAAACTGGGTAGCAAAAAACCAGAAACCCACCATACCGCCCAAGAAAAGCATGCGGGCTACATATGCTCCACAGCGCGACTTACTGGCAAACAGCCTCAGGGGCAGAACGGGGTGCTTGGCATGCCGCTCAATGACGACGAACATGAGCATCAAGGCAACTCCGGCGCTGATAGCCCAAGCCGTCAAGGGATGGGCCCAGCCTTCCTCCGCTGCATGAACGATGCCAAAAACCAGCGAACTCATGCCCAAGGTCGAACTTACGGCACCGGCAATGTCGAAATGGCCGACATGCTTCGGCGTCTCCGCAATAAACCGGCGCGCCGCCAGCATCAACGCGATGCCGATGGGCAGGTTGATGAAAAAACCGGCGCGCCAGGACAACAGATCTGCAAAAAAGCCGCCCAGAACCAGGCCCAGTGTCGCTCCTATACCGGCGGCCGCCGCGTAATACGAAAGCGCCCGAGTACGCTCCGGTCCTTCGGGAAAGTACATGGCGAGAAGTGCCAGCGTTGAAGGTGCAAGAATGGCCGCCCCGGCGCCTTGAATGGCGCGAAATGCCAGCAGCCAGGCAGGGGATGGGGCTACCCCGATCACCAGGGAGGCACTGGTGAATAGTCCAAGCCCCCAGATGAACATTCGGCGGCGGCCCAGCAGGTCGCCAGCGCGAGCACCAAGCAGCAGCAGACCACCGAATGCCAAGGTATAGGCGTTCTGCACCCAGGACAGGGTTACGGGCGAGAAACCGAGCGCATCCTTGATTTTTGGAAGCCCGGTGATGACGATCGAGATGTCGATGACAATCATCAGGTAGCTCACCATGATGATGGTGAGCACCACACCCTGCCGTTGCTTGATCTCTGCTGGTGAAAGATGATCCATGGCAGCCATTACAGCCCGGTCATGTTCAGCGCGTACTCAGGCAAGCGCGCACCTTCCAAGTGCAGCTTCGAGGCGGCTGAGTCGATCTGTTGTAAATCATCGGTAGTCAGTTCAACTGTGATGACCCCCAGGTTTTCTTCCAGGCGATGCAGTTTCGTGGTGCCAGGAATCGGAACGATCCAGGGCTTTTGTGCCAGCAGCCAGGCAAGTGCGATCTGGGCAGGTGTCACGCCCTTGGCTTCGGCGACATCCCGAACCAGACTGACCAGTGCGACATTGGCTTTCAGGGCCTCCGGAGAGAAGCGCGGGACTTGCGAGCGGAAGTCGGAACTGTCGAAGCGGGTGTTCTCGTCCATCTTGCCGGTCAGGAAGCCAGCGCCGAGTGGGCTGAACGGGACAAAGCCGATGCCCAGTTCTTCCAGCGTCGGCAGCAACTCACTTTCCGGACCTCGCCACCACAAGGAATACTCGCTTTGTACGGCGGTCACCGGCTGAACGGCATGGGCGCGCCGCAGCGTTTGAATACCCGGCTCGGAGAGGCCGAAATGCTTGACCTTGCCTTCGGCAATCAACTCCTTCACGGCACCAGCGACGTCCTCGATAGGAACACTGGGATCAACACGATGCTGGTAAAAAAGATCAATCGCCTCGACCTTGAGGCGCTTCAGTGATGCTTCGGCGACGGCCTTGATGTGCGCCGGGCGACTGTCAAGGCCTCCGGTACGCTGCGCTGTCGCCGGATCGAGATCAAAACCGAATTTGGTGGCGATGACCACCTGCCCCTTGAACGGTGCCAGTGCCTCGCCCAGCAACGCCTCGTTGACGAACGGGCCATAAACTTCGGCAGAGTCGAAGAAGGTGACACCCAAATCGACTGCCTTGCGGATCAGCGCGATCATTTCCGCTTTATCGCCGGCCGGACCGTAGGCTGAACTCATGGACATGCAACCGAGGCCCAGTGCTGATACCTCAAGGCCACCGTTTCCCAGAATGCGCTTTTTCATGACGAATCTCCTATATCCATTCAGGCGCACACCGCTGTCTCGAATGAGGGCGCGTTCCGTGTGCTGATGTTCGTCAATGTAAGTTCTGCAGATTGATTTGTTAATACGCTAAAATCAGCATGGGTTTATGCATGAAACTGATAAATGGCTGCCGGCGATTTTAGTGATCTTGTTGCGTTCATTGCAGTAGCACGGGAAAGGAACTTCACCCGTGCAGCGGCTCAGTTAGGAATTTCGCAATCCGCGCTGAGTCACACCATTCGTAGCCTGGAAACGCGGCTTGGCGTCCGTCTGCTGGCCCGTACCACGCGGAGCGTATCGCCGACCGAAGAAGGCGTCCGATTGCTGGAGGCCGTCGCACCACGATTAGAAGAAATCAATAACGAACTATCTGCGTTAAGCGAGTTGAGAAACAAGCCCAGCGGCCTGATCCGCATCACAACAGCCGAGCACGCCGCCAATACGGTGCTTTGGCCTCGACTGCAGGAATTTTTGCGGGACTACCCCGAAATCAGGGTCGAGATAAACGTCAATTACGGAATGACTGATATCGTTGCGCAGCGTTTTCACGCCGGCGTACGCCTGGGGGATCAAGTCGAGAAAGACATGGTGGCAGTGCGAATCAGCTCTGACCTGCGGGTTGCCGTTGTCGGCTCACCGGACTATTTCGCGCACCATCCACGGCCACAATCCCCGCAAGACCTATCCAGCCACAACTGTATCAACCTCCGACTACCGACCCACGATAGCTACATGGTTTGGGAGTTCGAGAAAAAGGGGAATTCCGTGAAGGCTCACGTCGAGGGGCAGTGGACGTTCAACATGGGGTCTCACATTCTTCGAGCTGCGGTGGCTGGTTGCGGCCTGGCATACCTGCCAGCAGACATGGCGAAAGAGGAAATCGCCAGCGGGAAGCTCATTTCCGTGCTGGACGATTGGTGCCAGCCTTACCCTGGATATCACCTTTACTACCCGACAAGCCGGCAATCTTCTCCGGCGTTTCAACTATTGGTGGACTGTTTGAGATACCGGAATTGAATAGTCTCGATGTCCGGTACCAGGCACATTTCTGTCGTCTACGGCTAACCCGGTGAACGTTTGAAAAGGCCGAGATCCGGTCTCATGCCAGCAGCAACAGGCAGCACATCGGCCTTTGCAGACATTGCTCCTCTGGTCAGACTCAGGCAGCAATGTGCCGGTTAGAGGCCAGACATGTCAGGACGGTCGGCCGAATTCACGGAACAGGCTATCGATATCCTTTGCGATCCAGTCCGAAATCTCGGTAAGCACGACGGACTCGCCTGCGGAAGCCTTGTACGCGTTTGACTGTACAAACTGAACAGCAAAATTCCCTGCACCGATCAGCAGGTGCCTGCCCGCATAGCGCCCAAGTTCGACTAGCCCATGGATTAGTTCATCATCATTTGACCAATTGTATTCAATCTCCTCCACAAGCTCGACATCGCACTCAACTTCGCCCCAGTTTTGTACGGGACGCCAGGTCGCATCTGTACGAAATGACCGCCCGTCGGCTCCCCGTGCAACGACTACGCGCCAACGCATCGGCAACGCTCGGTACATACCAAGATTCTGTAAATGTCCAGCAAGGCTCGCCTCGCAGACCTCTCGGTATCCAAACACGATGCGCTTATACTTTTCCTTGAAATACGCAACGACTGCCGAATCATCGCGAGGCACCATGGACATTGGGTCCAAGTAGTCCCACCACCATGCGGATACGGACGACTGGCCCAGCGACCTCAGGAACTGCACATCTGTCAGCACCTCATCGATGAGGAATTGCCTGCCAAAGGGCGACCCGACGACCTCGCCGCGATGTGGGGCTAGCCACCGAAAAATGTCATCAAATCGATACCCGCAAAGAGGAATTCCGCGTTCCTCCAATTCAAGGCACTGTAGCCTGGATAGCAGCCGCTCTTCCACGTAGATTGACCCACCCTGCAATCGCCGATGCTGGGCAAGTTCAAGCAGCGACTTCAAAGTGTGCTCAGCGCCCAAAAGCATTCCACGGTCACGACTCTCGTGAATGTCAATGTTTGACCCGTGAAGAATCCTGAAGCTGCGCTCTGCGCTACGCGCTTGATATTCATAGCCCGATTCGATCGGCTGGACTTGCCATGATAGAGCGCTCACATGCCCTTCTAAGGCGCCAATAAGACGGAATCCCTCTTTGCCTTGCGAACCGGAAAGCAAGCCAATCACAGAGCTTCGTAACGCTGGAAAACGGTCGAGGAAACAGTCCAACGACCATGCGAACTCCTGAACAACCTCCTCGCTCGCCTCGTCAAGATTCGTCGTTTTACTGTCAGGTCCCATCGCTGCGTTGAATCGAACGCATTGGAGAATTACATCAAGGTTACAGTGCCGCAGAGCCTGCCAAATAAGTCTGGCAACTTCTTTATCGGGAGCAAGCGCAGCAAGAAGGATGGGGAAAAAACCATCGGACGTTTCGTTGAGTTTCTCAAGTTCCACCTCCAAGAGAGTCCGACTACTCAATGCCCGCCGAACCCGGAGGTAGTCCGCGAGAGCCTCGTGAATCAGCTCCACCGCACATTGATTGCCGGCAATCGCTCCAAGGGAAACCAACTCGTCGAAGGCGCTTGCAGCAATCCCCGCAGCCTCAATAGCGTGAATCGCGTCCTCGCTGCGAATCGGTCCGGCTCGCGTCATCCATGCGACCTCGTCCATTGCTCGTGTAAACATAGTTACTTGACTACTCGGTCGACTTCCTCCTTTGCTAAGCAGCAGTGTTAGCCAGTCGGAAAAAAGCTCTTCGGCACGAAGCGGAATGCGTCCACTTTCGGCGTAGCCCTTTGCAAAGCGCACAAGCAGCAGCGGCACACCTGTGAGCCGCCGAAACGACGATGGCATTAGGCCGAAGAAGCTGCTGCACAAGCCTTCGTTATTGAAGGTCAGCATTGCAACCTGACGCTGCTCTTCTTCATTGAGTTCGCAGAGAGTAAGAACAGGTAAAACAGAATCCGCGAGTCGCTGGCGCCGACCCAAAACGACGCCCCCCAAACGCGGAAAGTCTTGCTGAAGCAGGCGAAGCTCAGTGGAGAGCGCCTCTACGCTCTCTTCGGAAAGGCGCTCCATTCCGTCCAGGACGAGCCACCCACCGTTAGCTCGGAACGCTTCCAGCAGGACGCTCTCCACGACGGCAGGGCAATGGGAACGAATGCGGTCCACAAGGAAGCCACGGAAGTAAATTCCAGGACGAAATGCATCTGGGAGCCAAACATGTATTGGAATTTTTCTGGTTTGTGCATGCTCCAGCACCAGCTTGTTCATGAGCGATGCTGCAAGTGTTGACTTACCAAACCCCGACGGACCTTCGACAATACAGCCGCGAGCGTACTGGCTGAGCAGTTCGCCTGACATGACTATGGTCGACTGGCCAAACTTGAGCCTGCGTTCAATTCCATGGTCTTTGAACGCTTCAAGCTGTTGCTTTAAGTAGTCGGAGAGGTCGGGGCCTTTGTCTACGAGAGAAGGATGCTGAATCTGGCGCTTGTACTCAATCGCAGCTTCTTTCCGAAGCACAACCTCCAGCTTGGATTGGAGTGAGAGGACATCCAATACCTGGCCGACAACCACACACTTGCTCGTACCGGCGGGCTGCATCTGCCAAACCTCAATGGTTTCGCCATTCGTGCAAAGGAGGAGCGGCGCACCAAGGTTGGCTGCGTAGGATTCCGCTTGTTGCCGAGCATCGGCTAGGGACTCACCGGCCTTCTTTGCCTCCACGACTAGCAGGGCGTTATCCTTCGACCTACCCCCGCCATTGAAGATGGCAAAATCTGCCTCGTGTGGGCGACCTCTTCGTCCTTGCTGGAATATGACCGAGTGCTTGGGCGCAATGTCCTCCTTTACATAGCCAAGCAACTCCAAGAGTGGCAGCACAAGCTGCAACTCGACAGTTGCTTCATCTGCCGCCGCGGCACCTGCCAATTTCCCCCAAGCATTGATAATCATCGGAATCTCCCTTGCGCGCCATTCTCACGGAATGGCTGTCTAACCTTATTTCTAGGAAGAGTATCACCGGCTGCTTTGACGTCATAAAATCGGTATGACAAATCGGGTCCGGCCGTAACCCATACGGCGAAGCAGTCATAGTGACCAACTTGGCAGGATACGACCGCTGAACGCTAGGTTGCTGCCTTTGACAGTGATCTACCACAACGTCAGCTAAGGCCGATCAGCGGAAGCTGGTTAATCAGCCATGCATCCGACGAAGTCCGCAATGTTTCAGGCGATTACAGGGTGACTAAACAAACCGAGGCTCAAGTTGAATTGCGGAGAACCGGAAAAATCTCAACTTAACGTGCAAAAGCGTGATGACCTAGGTTTGCGAGACTCAACAGCGAACACCGGAATACAAGGGGCCTCTATCTCAACTTAAGCTGCGGACGAGAGCGCCTGCGTATCCGCCATTTGAATTGCCAATTCCTCAATTCAAACAACGAAACCAAGCGATTGGTTCACAAACGTTTTTTGGGTTCTGACCGCCTCACCAGCAGCATATCCGATGAACAGGCGCCGCGGCGGGAGCGAGCCCGGCTAGAACCAGATTTCGGGATAACGCCGGGAAGTCGGCAGATTATTGATCAGCAGGGCTACCGCAAGCAGGATCAGCGGTCCGAGCGTGCCTGGCACCAGCACGTACCAGTAGCCAAGACGGTGAATTTCCGGCGAGCCGACCACGGCGATCAGCGCCGTCGCTCCACCCGGCGGATGCAGGGTGCGGGTCGCATGCATCAAGGCCAGGGCACTTGCCACCGCCACGGCGGGCGCCAGCAATGGCAACGGGTGCAGCAATTGCCAGCAGATGACGCCGACCAGCGCCGAGAGCAGATGCCCGCCAAGCAGGTTGCGCGGTTGCGCGAGCGGACTGCGCACCGCCCCGTAGACCAGCACCGCCGAGGCGCCGAAGGAGCCGATCATCAGGATCAGGTCGTAGCCGGTGAACAGCAGTTGCGCCAGCCAGGCGAGCAAGCCGATGCCAAGCAGGGCACCAAGCCAGGACCAGAAGATTTCCTCGTTACTGACGCGTGGCGGGCTACCCCGCGTCGTGCCGCGCATCTTGCGCCAGTAGGCGCGCCAGCTTTTTTCCAGCACCTCAGGCCTCCGGCGGATCGGACGGAAGCGCCGTCAGGCGTGCCACGGCATGCCGCCAGGCGAGATGGTAGACCGTGCGAAAATCCTCGGTGCTGATGTCGATATAGCCCGAGACGTGCGCCAGGGCGTCGAGAATGTCCTCGTCGGAAAGCTCGAGTTCGAGGGCGTTATCCACTGCACGGCGGGTTGGCGCTGACTCGCTCATGGCTCAGGCGTCAGCCACCTGCACGGCAGCCGGCGTCCGGGCAGCCGGCACCAGGCCGCGCGGATCGTGCAACAAGTCAGCCAGCGTATAGCTGTCGAGAACCAGGAACATGGCACTGAGCGCCTCGTTGAAAATACGCTTCAGGCCGCAGGCGGCCTGGATGCGGCAAGCAGCGTCGCTGCCCAGGCATTCGGCCAGGGTGAAATCAGTCTCGGTCTGGCGCAGAACCTCACCCACCACGATCTCGCCGGGTGAGCGAGCCAGGCGCATGCCACCGCCCTTGCCGCGCACGGTTTCGAGATAACCGTAACGGCCGAGCTGGTGCACGACTTTCATCAGGTGATTTTCGGAAATGTCGTGGCCGGCGGCAATCTCGCTGATCGTCGCCAAGCGGTCGGCATCGGCGGCGAGATACATCAGGACACGCAGGCTGTAGTCGGAAAAGTTGCTCAGGCGCATGACGAACAATAAGGTGCATGTGAAATATTGCTTATAGCAGCCGAGCTTGCTAAGATCAAGATTCATTTTATTTACACCTTATCAGGCCCGCCCGGGCCTGAGTCGCGCCTCGTCGCGCCGGAAGGCTGCATGTCCACTCGTTCCACCCCACGCAAGGTGATCGCCATCAAACCGGTCGGCGGCGCCGAAGGCAAGGTTTATCCACGCTCGGTGAGCGGCCCCTATACCAGTTGGCGCTGGATTTTCGTCTGGCTGACCCAGGCCGTTTTCTACGGCCTGTGCTGGCTGCCCTGGCATGGCCGCCAGGCGGTGCTGTTCGATATCGACACGCGCAAGTTCTATTTCTTCGACCTGGTGCTCTGGCCGCAGGACACGATCTATCTCGTCCTGCTGATGATTCTCGGCGCCTTCGCGCTCTTCCTGTTCACCGCCGTGGCCGGGCGCCTGTGGTGCGGCTATAGCTGTCCGCAAACGGTCTATACCTCGATCTTCCTCTGGTTCGAGAAAGTCATCGAAGGCGAGCGGCCGCAGCGTATCAAGCTCGACGCCGCCCCCTGGACGCGTCGCAAACTGGCGCTGAAGACGGCCAAGCATGCCGTCTGGCTGATTTTTTCGCTGTGGACCGGCATTACCTTCGTCGGCTATTTCATGCCGATCCGCGAATTGATTGCCGATCTGCTCGCCTTCGCCCCTGGCCCCTGGGCCGCCTTCTGGGTGGTGTTCTACGCCTTCGCGACCTACGGCAACGCCGGCTTCCTGCGCGACCAGATGTGCCGCCAGATATGCCCCTACGCCCGTTTCCAGTTCGTGATGTTCGACCCGGACACGCTGATCATCGCCTACGACACGGCACGCGGCGAATCGCGCGGCGCCCGCGCCAAGGGCAGCGACCAGCAGGCTCTCGGCCTTGGCGACTGCATCGATTGCGGCATCTGCGTCCAGGTCTGTCCGACCGGCATCGATATCCGCAACGGCCTGCAGAACGAGTGCATCGGCTGCGCCGCCTGCATCGACGCCTGCGACCAGGTCATGGACAAGATGAATTACCCGCGCGGCCTGATCCGCTATTCGACCGAGAACGCGGTCAGCATGCGCTACACACCGACCGAGATCCTGCGCCGCGCCGTCCGGCCGCGCGTCATTTTCTACACCGCCATCCTGGTCCTGCTCACCGCCGCGACGGCCTGGTCGCTGGCGTCACGCATCCCGCTCAAGGTCAATGTGCTGAAAGACCGCAATGTGCTGTCACGCGAGGCCGACGACGGCTCCATCGAAAATGCCTATCGCCTGCAGATCATGAATACCGGCGACCAGACACGCAGTTTCCGGATCAGCGTCACCGGCCTCGACGGCGTCCGTCTGACGAGCAGCGAGCGACTGACTGTCGCCGGCGGCGAAATCGGCATCCAGACGGCGATTGTCAGCGCTGCTCCCGGCGCCAGCCAGGCCGGAGCAACTGCGATCAGCTTCACGATTACCGACGAGAACGAGCCGCAGGTCAGCGTTGTTGAACATTCCAAATTCTGGATGCCGTAGCGGTCGACCGGCAAAATTGCCAAAAAATGAAATCAACCAGGCAATACGAAAATTTATTTGATAAATTCAAACAAAATTCGTTGACTGTTCGAATTTATCAAATTAGCATTAAAACCGTGATCGATGGCAAACCTGCGGTGACGCAGGGACGCAAAGCTTCCGATCTGGCTTGCCAGACAGCGGGGTTGCAAAATCAGCCAGAGGTCTCGGCCATCCGCCGAGAATGCGCCTTCACCGAAGGTGCGCCTCGCAGGTGGTCTTTCCGGGTCAGACAGAAAAAGGAAAGATCATGAAATTTCTCCCAGAACTCATCGTCCGAGTCGCCACCATCGTGCTCGTCCTCGAGTTCGCGCCAGCTTACGACAACGTAGTCAGCGGCCTGTTCAGCCAAGTGACAGAGGGCCTGAGCATCGTCGAGCGAACCATCTGAGGCATCGGCGACTGCTAGAATCGGCAACTGAAAAACGGCCGCCGCCAGCGGTCGACCGTCCGAAAAGCCCGAAAACCGACCCGCCCATGCGTATCTCCCGTTCCGAATACCTTGACCTGCCCGACGTCCGTCTGCATATCCGCCGCTGGGGCAACCCGCAGGCGCCCATGCTTTTCCTGCTGCACGGCTGGATGGACGTCTCCGCCTCCTTCCAGTTCGTCGTCGACGAACTGGCGCGCGACTGGAACATCGTCGCCCCGGACTGGCGCGGCTTTGGCAATTCGCAATGGCTGAACCGGCCGTATTTCTTCGCCGAACATATCGGCGATCTCGAGGCCATCCTCGACCGTTATGCGCCGGAGGGCCAGGTGCGCCTGGCCGGGCACAGCATGGGCGGCATCCTCGCCTGCCTGTACGCCGGCATCCGGCCCGAGCGCGTCGAAAAGCTGATCACCCTCGAAGGTTTCGGCATCGCGCCGACCACGCCGGACATGGCGCCGGAACGCTACGGCCAGTGGCTGGGCGCACTGCGCCAGCCACCGCGCATGCACGCCTATGCCGACCGTGCCGCCTTTGCCCGCCGCCTGCTGGCCAGCGACCGCTTCCTGACGCCGGAGCGCGCCACCTACCTGGCGCGCCACCTTGCCCGCATCGGCAATGGCGAGACCAAGAGCGGCCAGCGCCGGCACGGAATCATCTGGAACGGCGACGCCTGGCACAAGGCACCCGCCCCCTACCTGTTCCGTCTCGAGGAGTCGATGGCGATCTGGAGGCAGATCACCTGCCCGGTGCTCTGGGTGGCCGGCCGCCAGTCCTGGGTGGTGCGCGATTTCGCCGCCCGGCCGGGCGACTGGGAAGCGCGCCAGGCCTGTTTCGCAAACGTCGAGGAAGCCTGGATCGACGAGGCCGACCACATGCTGCACCACGACCAGCCGGCCGAGGTGGCGCACCTGATCGAGACCTGGTTTACGACTTGAGCAGTTCCTCACGCGCCCCGAGCCAGCGCTTGAGATGGCGTTCGGCGAGATCGGGATGCCGGGTCAGCATTTCTTCGGCGACTTCACGCGCCATCTCGACCAGGTCGGCATCCATTTCGAGGTCAGCATAGCGCAGCAGCGGCACGCCGCTCTGGCGGGCACCGACGAACTCGCCGGGACCGCGGATCTGCAGGTCCTGGCGGGCGATCTCGAAGCCGTCGGTATTCTCGAAAATGATCTTCAGGCGCTGCCGCGCGATTTCGCCGAGCGGCCCTGCATAGATCAGCACGCAGCTTGATTCGTACTGGCCACGGCCAACCCGGCCGCGCAACTGGTGCAGCTGCGACAGGCCGAAGCGCTCGGCATGCTCGATGACCATCAGGCTGGCGTTGGGCACATCGACGCCGACCTCGATCACCGTCGTCGCCACCAGCACGTCGATCTCGCCGGCGGCGAACGCGCTCATCACGGCCTGTTTCTCGTCGGCCTTGAGACGGCCGTGCACGAGGCCGACGGTCAACCCCGGCAAATCGGCCGAAAGCGTTTCGTAGGTTTCCTGCGCCGTCTGCAACTGCAGGGCTTCCGACTCCTCGATCAGCGGGCAGACCCAGTAGGCCTGACGGCCCTCCTCGACCAGTTTCTGCACGAAACCGACCACGTCCTGGCGCCGGTTGTCGGCGACCAGGCGGGTCTTGATCGGCGTCCGGCCGGGCGGCAGTTCGTCGAGCACGGTGACGTCGAGATCGGCGTAATAGCTCATCGCCAGCGTGCGCGGGATCGGCGTCGCCGACATCATCAACTGGTGCGGGTTCGCCCCCTTCTTGCGTAGCGCCAGGCGCTGTGCAACGCCGAAACGGTGCTGCTCGTCGACGATGGCCAGACCCAGTTTGGCGAAATCGACGCCATCCTGGATCAGCGCATGTGTGCCGACCACCAGTTGCGCATCGGCAGCGGTTGCCGCCAGCTGTTCGCGCTTGGCCTTGGTCTTCAGGCTGCCCGACAGCCAGGCGACCTTGATGCCAAGCGGTTCCAGCCAGTCCTTGAGTTTAAGGTAGTGCTGCTCGGCGAGGATTTCGGTCGGCGCCATGAAGGCGGCCTGCCAGCCGGCCGAGATCGCCTGGCAGGCGGCGAGCGCGGCGACGATGGTCTTGCCGGCACCGACGTCGCCCTGCAGCAGACGCTGCATCGGGTAGGGCTGGGCGAGGTCGCCGGCAATCTCGGCCATCGCCCGCAACTGCGCGCCGGTCAGGCCGAAGGGCAGGCTGTCGACCAGGCGGGCACCGAGATCGTCGCGCGCCACCAGCACCGGCGCGCCCTGCTCGCGGCGGGCGAGGTAGGCGCGGCGCAAGGACATCTGTTGCGCCAGCACCTCGTCGAACTTGACCCGGCGCCAGGCCGGGTGATTGCGCGCATGCAGGGTGTCGAGATCGGTACCCGGCGGCGGCCGGTGCAAAAAGCGCAGGCTGCGCGCCAGGGCCGGCAGTTTCAGGCGCTGGCGAAGTTCGTCGGGCAGGGTGTCAGACAGATCACCAACCTGTAGCGCCTTGCCGATCAGCTTTTGCAGCGCCGAATTGGCGACGCCAGCGGTCGACGGGTAAACCGGGGTCATTTCGTCAGGCAACGGCTCGTCGTCGCGCACCTTGTGAAAGCGCGGGTGCACCATCTCGGCGCCGAAGAAGCCGCCGCGCACCTCGCCGAAAGCGCGCACTTTCGCCCCGACCGCAAGCGCCGCCTGCTGGTTCGGGTAGAAGCTGAAGAAACGCATGACCAGCTCGCCGCTATCGTCCACGGCATGCACGACCATCTGCCGGCGCGGCCGGTACTGCACCTCGCAGCTGCTGACCACCACTTCGACGAGTACCGCTTCGCCCCAGGGCGCATGCGCCACCGGCGTGATCCGCGTTTCGTCCTCGTAGCGCAGCGGCAGGTGCACCAGCAAATCGGCCTCGCTATGGAGGCCGATCTTGGCGAGCTTCTTGAGCAGCGCTTCCGACGCCCGGATCGCCGGCGAGCCGGGCGGCACGGCAGGGGCCGCAGCCCCGGCGTCCGGCATCAGCCGATGACCATCACCGCGTCGGCCTCGACCAGTGCGCCGCGCGGCAGTTCCTTGACGCCGACGGCGGCGCGCGCCGGGAACGGTTCCTTGAAATACTTGGTCATGGTTTCATTGACCTTGGCGAAATTGCCCAGGTCGGTCAGGAAGACGTTGAGCTTGACGACATCGCCCAGCGAGCCGCCGGCCGCTTCGGCCACCGCCTTGAGATTCTCGAAAACGCGAACGATTTGCGCGTCGATACCGTCTACCATCTGCATGGAAGCCGGATCGAGGCCGATCTGCCCCGACAGGTACACGGTGTCGCCGACACGCACGGCTTGCGAGTAGGTGCCGATGGCGGCCGGTGCGTTCGGGGTGGCGATGATGGTCTTGGCCATGTCTGCTTCCTGTCCTGAAAATTCGAAAACGCTATTTTAGACCTGACCTGCCATGAACCCACGCATCGAATCCCTGGAAAAAATGTTGGATGGCCCGCGCGACGGCGCCCTGCTCCGCTTCTCGCTGGGCAATGAATACCTCAAGACCGGCGATCCGGCCGCCGCCGGAAAATGCTTTCAGGCCGCAGTCGACCGCGACCCGAACTATTCCGCCGCGTGGAAAGCGCTCGGCAAGGCACTCAATGAAGCCGGCGATGCGGCCGGCGCAGTCGCCGCCTATGAGCAGGGAATTGCGGTTGCCGAGGCGCGCGGCGATATTCAGGCGGCCAAGGAAATGAGCGTGTTCGTTAAACGAATCCACTCATTGAAAAATTCATAGATGCTCTTGCTGCAAGGAAAAGCAAAGTTTTCCCGAGCCAGATCAAGTCAATTGGCATCAATTGCGCTACGCTCCGCCCTCGATCAATAAAACGCCGAGGGAGAAACATGAAATCTTTTCTGAAACTGGCCGCCATGATGGCCATTGTCGCTTCGCTGACTACAGGTTGCGCAAGCATCCAGCGCGGCGATCCCTTGCGTAGCGCTGAAATTAAGAAATTCAACCAGAAAGTCGATACCGCCCAAATCTACGTCTGCAGAAATGGAAGCATTTTTGGCATGGGTATGCGACCGCACATCGAAATCAACAACAACCCACTCGCCACTATTGCAACCAGCACTTACGCCTATACAGAACTGCCTGCGGGAAGTTATCGCATAGTAGCCAAAACTCCCGAGCACGAATCAGTGATGGAAATCAAGCTAGCCGGGGGAGAACAGAAATTTTTCCAAACATGGGTTGTTCCTGGCGTTTTGGCTGGCAGGGGAGTAATCGATGAAATCAAGGCTGAAGAAGGCAAAGAGTGCGTCAAAAATGCCGAGTTGGTAGAAGCAGTTATCAACTAGCTGCCTTACAGCTTTAATATCTCGTTACAAAAAGACCCGGCCATGAAGTAGGCCGGGCCGGTGGCAGCCGCGTTATGTACTTACAACAACACCGGACCTGCCGACATGCCCCTCTCCCGCACCATCGCCCGCCTGACCCTTGCCGTTGCACTGCTCGGCAGCCTGGGCGCCTGCACTGTCGCACCGGTGTACCCGGTGGGCTATCGGACGGCACCGGTTTATGTCGAAAGCTATCCGGCGTATCGCAGTGCTCCACCGAGCGTCTATTACCAGTACGAACAGGGGTACAGAGGCAATTATCGGCAGGACTATTACCGCGATGATCGCCGCTATGACGATCGCCGTTACGATAACCGCCGACCAAGCCACTCGCCACTCGAAGATGCCGCGCGCGTCCATCGCGATGTCCGGCGCAGCCTTGGCCTGCCGCGCCTGCCCGGCATGCCTTGATCAATAAAACTAGTGCTTGCCGGCCTTGGGCGGCACGAGCACCGTTTCAACACCCAGTTCCTTGAGTTTTGCCTGGGCCAGCTCCGCCTCCTGCCGGGTACGGAAGGGGCCAACCTGAACCCGGGTCTCGAGTGTCGAAGGTACACCGCTCAGGGTCAGCTTGGCGTGCAATTCCTCTGCTCGTTGCGGGCTGGCAAAAACGCCGGCCTGGAGCAGGAAACCGGAGAAAAGACGCGATGCGCCACTCGGCGCCTCGACCGGCGTCTGGCGCGTTTCAATAACCCGGACACTGGGCTTGGGATTGGGTGCGAGAGTCGTCGGAGCGGGCTCCGGCTGCACAGGAACCTGGCTCGGCGCCGCTGTCGATTCCGGGACCGGACGTGACGGCCTTTGCACCGACGGTACAGGCGTTGGCGCAGGCACACTGGCCGGCGGCTTCGCGGCCCCAGCGGTCGACGGCTGCGCCGGCCGGTTTTCCGGTACGGGCGCAGGCCTGGGAAGCTCCGGCTTGGGTGCTTCCGGCTTGGCAACCTCGACAACGGCAGGCTGGACGGCGACTTGCGGAGGCGGCGGTGTTTCTGCAATCACCGGCGCCGGCACTGGCGGCTCCGGCAATTCGTTGCTGGTCGTTACCGGCTGCGAAAGCGGCTTTTTCGGGGCGACCGGGACCGGGCTGGTAAACACCGGCTCGTCCGGTTCTTCCTGAGGCGTCGACAGATAATCGAAGAAAGCCAGCACACCTAGCAGCAGCGCCACCATGACGCCGGCGACAGCCAGACGCTGGATCAGCTTGTTGCGCAGCTCGCCGGCACTGTCTTCGTTTTCCGAATTTTCAGGCTTGTCCGTCATTGCCTACCTCACCGTTCCTGACTCTTGGCCAGCGCCACGACCAGCTCGGCCTCGGCGCGGGCGATACCGCAGCGGTCTGCGATCATCGCGGGTTCGTAACCGGCGGCCGCCATCTGCATCGCATCGCCGTAAATCGGCGAAACCGATTGCGTGGCACGCAGATGTGCCAGTTCGTTCAACATGTCTTCCCGCAGCGCAGCCAGTTCGCCACGAATCGAGTCGAGTTCTTCGCGCAATTGGGCAACTTCCTGTTCCAGCCCCTGCTGCAAGGCAGCATCGGCAAGACTGGGAGAGGCCGGCGGCCACGGTTCGGGGGCTGAAGCAGGAAGGGAAATTTCCGGCGCCTCGTCGGCGAAAGACTCAGCCGGCTTTGTCTCGACGCTCGCCTTCTCAAGCTTCTGCTCGGCAGTACCTCGCAGGTGGCGCATGCGCAACAGGACAAAAACCATGTACAGCGCAACCAGGGCGATCAGCACAATGACTGCTTCACGCATCCCCAGCATCACGCCGCCCATCTCCAGCGACAAGGAATCAGAACCCTACCGAATACTGGGCGCCGACAACATGACCGCTGGCATCGTAGCGACCAACCAGCAACCCCTGGTTGATACTCGGATCCTTCACGTGCAGATAGGAGTAGCCAACATCGACCTTGCCATGCGCACCGGCATTCCATTGCGCGCCGAGCGACAACCAGAGACGGCTGTTGTCGGGAACGCGGGCAGACCGATCGGCATCGCGGACCGGCGTCTTGTCGTAGGCAATACCGAACTTGAGCTTGGTCGTGTCGTTCAGCAAATAAGCCGCACCCCAGGCCAGGCGCCAGGCGTTCTTGTAGTTGAAGGTTTCGCTGGTGATCAGGGCACCAGTATCGCGGTTATAGACATCAAGCGACTTCAACGAATTCCAGCGCGTGTAGGAAACATCGCCCATCGCTTCCCAGCGGTCGGAAACCTGCTGCCAGACGGAAAGAATGAACGTGTCGGGAAGCTTGAGATCGGCACGCACCGGACCTGCGCCAGCAGCGTCACCTTCCAGTGTGTATTTGATCGCCGAACGGTAGGAAGCACCGACGCGCATGGCCGGTGACAGGGTGAACAAAGCACCGACATTCCACCCCAAAGCAGAATCGCTGCCTTTCAGTCGGGAAGCGGCCGTAGTCAACTCCGCATCGATCGTCTGGTAATTCAGGCCAAAACCGAGTGACACCTTGTCATTGACGCGATAGGCCACCGACGGGTTGTAATTGACGGTCTTGATTTCGGATTTCAGCGACTCGAAGCGACCAACCCAGTTGTTGTCCTTGTACTCGGTCGACAGCCCGAAAGGTGCCGAAATGCCGAAACCCAGCGTCCAGTCCGGCGCAACTTGCCAGGACAGATAGCCATTCGGCACAGCCGCCCAGCTGCCGGCATCGCCACCGTCATTACTGCCGCCCGCACCGCTACGGAACTTGTAGCTCGGCTTCACGCCATTGACCCCGGCGGAAAACTGGAAGCCCGACAACTGCGTCATGCCGGCCGGATTGAAGAAAATGGTACTGGCGTTGTCGGCCACCGCTGCCGAACCGGCATACGCCGTGCCCAGACCGCTGGCATTCTGCTCCCAGAGCTGAAAAGCCGAGGCCGAAGCGGCGCCGGAAAAGGCAATCAGCAACAGGGCCGGCACGGTACGCAACGTCATTTTCTTCATTACTTCACTCCCTCGAAGGCGGGCATATTGATTAACCGCCCGATTTTATTACATTTTCAATCTTTTTCGGCTGGCAGCTGGCGCTTCTTGCCGGCGGCGTCGATCGCCACGTAGGTCAGCTCGGCCTCGGTCACCTTGACGACAACCGGATCGGCGTAATTGCGCTCGGCATAGACCTCGACCTTGACGGTAATCGAGGTGGCGCCAACCCGCACGATATCGGCATAAAGACTGACGATATCGCCAACCGACACCGGCTGCTTGAACAGGAAGGAGTGCACGGAAACCGTCGCCACCCGACCGCGCGCCCGGCGCATGGCGGGAATCGCACCGGCCACGTCGACCTGGGCCATGACCCAGCCGCCGAAAACGTCGCCGTTCTGATTGAGATCGGCCGGCATCGGCACGACACGCAGGGTGGAATGCTTTTCCGGCAGGGTGAGGCGGTCGACGTCCATGATTTGCCCAAATTCAAAATAAAAGCGGATTTTCGCGGAAAGCGGCCAGTTTTCATATACTGGCGAGTCAAGCAAATTCCAGCAAAGCAGATTTCCCCATGCGTCACAGCACCGCCCTCCCCAAGCCACCGGCTGGCCAGCCCCTGCCCGAGCGCCATGTCTGGCTGACCTTGCGCACGCTGTTCCCCTATCTGTGGCGTTATCGCCTGCGTGTACTCGCCGCACTCGCCTGCCTGGTCGGCGCCAAGGTGGCCAATGTCGGCGTACCGATGATCTTCAAGGAGATGATCGACGGCCTCTCCGGTCCGCAACAGCTGCTCGCCCTGCCGGCCTTGCTGCTCGCGCTTTACGGCTTGCTGCGTTTTTCCACGGCGCTGTTCACCGAACTGCGTGAAATCCTCTTCGCCCGCGTCACCCAGCGCGCCGTCCGCCAGGTTTCGCTGGAAGTTTTCGGCCACCTGCATTCGCTCAGCCTGCGCTTTCATCTCGAGCGCCAGACCGGCGGCGTGTCGCGCGACATCGAGCGCGGCTCGCGCTCGATTTCCAGCCTGATTTCCTACACGCTGTATTCCATCCTGCCGACCCTGGTCGAAATCGGCCTGGTGCTCGGCATTCTCTTTGTCAAATACGACGGCGGTTACGTGCTGATCACCCTCGTTTCGCTGCTCGCCTACATCGTGTTCACGATCAAGGTCAGCAACTGGCGCATCGACATCCGCCGTGCCGTCAATGAAAACGACTCCGCAGCCAACAGCCGGGCGGTCGACAGCCTGCTCAACTACGAAACGGTCAAGTACTTCAACAACGAAGCCTGGGAAGCCCGCCGTTACGACGAGCAACTGCTCAAATGGGAAGACGCGGCAACCCGCAGCCAGACCACGCTCGCCTTCCTCAATCTCGGCCAGCAGGCGATCATCGCGCTCGGCGTCACCGCCATGATGTGGCGCGCCGCGAGCGGCGTCGTGGCCGGCACGATGACGATCGGCGATCTCGTACTGGTCAATGCCTTCCTGATCCAGCTCTACATGCCGCTGAACTTCCTCGGCATCGTCTACCGCGAAATCCGTCAGGCACTGACCGATATCGAGCGCATGTTCAACCTGCTCAAGACCGATCGTGAAATCGCCGATGCCCCCGATGCGCGCGACCTGCCGCCCGGCCCGCTGCAGATCAATTTCGATGCGGTCGACTTCGCCTACGAACCGGAAAGGGCGATCCTGAAAAAACTCAGTTTTGCCGTCGAGCCGGGCCGGACCGTGGCCGTGGTTGGCCACTCAGGGGCCGGCAAATCGACGCTGTCGCGCCTGCTCTATCGCTTCTACGACGTCAGCGGCGGCGCCATCCGGATCAACGGGCTCGACCTGCGCAGCCTGAAACAAACCAGCCTGCGCGCCGCGATCGGCATCGTGCCGCAGGACACCGTGCTGTTCAATGACAGCATTTTCTACAACATCAACTACGGTCGCCCCGAGGCGAGCCGCGAGGAAGTGATTGCGGCAGCACGTGCAGCGCAGTTGCACGATTTCATCGAGTCGCTGCCCAACAAATACGAAACCAGGGTCGGCGAGCGCGGCCTCAAGCTCTCCGGCGGCGAAAAGCAGCGCGTCGCAATCGCCCGCGCCCTGCTCAAGAATCCGCCCATCCTGATTTTTGACGAAGCCACCTCGGCCCTAGACTCAGCCACCGAGCGCGCCATCCAGGGCCAGCTCGAACTGGCCGCCGTCGGCCGGACGACCCTGACCATCGCACACCGCCTGTCGACAGTGATGAACGCGCACGAAATCCTGGTCATGAGCGATGGCCGCATCATCGAGCGCGGCACCCACGGCGCACTGCTTGAAGCCGGCGGCAGTTATGCCCGCATGTGGACCATGCAGCAACAGGAAGACCAGACCACACCGGACGCGCGATAATCGCGGTTTGAGGATTTCGGAACCCGCCCCGTCAATGTCCCGCCACCTAGTCACCACAGCAAGTGATCGACGCAACGCGGCGCGCTGGTTGTGGTCACTGCTGGTCTTCGCACTGCTGGCTGGTGCGACGCTGGCCGCCTGGCGCTGGCAATCGGATATCGCCAACACGGCGCGCGAGGAAAGCCATATCCGCGAAAGCGCAGCCCAAACCGCCGAGATCCGCAATCACCTGCGCCTGCAAGGCCAGTTTCTGCGCTCGCTGCAAGCCTTTGCAACCGCGAGTGGCGGCCAGGACCCTGCCGCATGGCAACGTTTCACCAAGGAAATCGACATTGCCCGCAATCTGACCGGGCTGTTTGCATTTGCCTATGCGCCAGCGGTCAACCCTGCTCAACGGGCAAAATTCCTTGCGGCCCACGCGGCAAGCGGACAGCGTAATTTCGAAATCCATCCGCCGCCGGGCAATGAGCTTGCATTACCCATCACTTTTATCGCGCCAGACAACAAGGATCTGCGCTCGGCCATCGGTTTCAACCTGCTCTCCGAAAACGTCCGGAGAGAAGCGATCGAACAGGCCATCGCCAGCCACGACATCACCCTGTCCGGCCCCATCACGCTAATCACCGACCAGAAGACCCGGCGCACCAGTTTTCAGCTGATTCAGGCGGTCTACCGTCCCGGCATGCCGCTCAACAACGTGGCTGAACGGCGCCGTGCCTTCAGCGGCATCGTGCTCTGCGCCTACCATGTCGATGAGTTCATTGCTTCGCTCAGTCACAACTGGCACAGCCAGTTCGGCCTGAAGATATACGATGACGGCGGCAATTACCGCCCCGATCCGCCGGTTCCTCCGCAACTGATGTTCACTTCGCAAACCGCCAGCGAAGGGGAGACAAGCGAGCAGATCCTGCATCACGAGATCGATTTCGGCGGCCGCAACTGGATACTGCATTACGGCCAGGCACTTGAACCTGCCGCCACAAGGGGCCTCGATACGGCCAAGCTGATCCTCTACGGTGGCTTGCTAGCCAGCCTGTCGCTCGCCCTTCTGGTCTTCCATCAGGCGAACCAACGCCAGCGGGCAGAACGCTATGTCCGGCGAATCACGACCGACCTGAGACAGTCGGAAGAGCGCCTTCGCCTGGCCAATGCCGGCTCCAACGACGGCCTGTGGGATCAGAACCTGCAGACCGGCGAAGAGTACATGTCTCCCCGCATGGCGGAAATATTCGGCATTCCCGCCACGGCCATGCCGGACTCGGTTGCCGCCTACATCCAGCGCATTCATCCGGACGACGCCAGCAAACGCAGACTTGCCCTGCGCCGTCACTTCCGCGAGAACACAGCGTTCGATGTCGAACTACGCATCATCAAGCCGCACAGCGAAGAAGGCTGGGTACGCGTCAGGGGCGAAGCGGTACGCGACGGCACCGGCAAGCCCGTCCGGATCGCCGGATCAGTCTCCGACATTACCGAGCGCAAGCATTTCGAGGCCGCGCTGCTGGCGGCCAATCTGCTGATGCAATCCGTCCTCGATGCAGCAACCGAAGTTGCCATCATTTCCTGTCAGCCGGACGGCCTGATTACCGTATTCAACAAAGGCGCCGAAAAGATGCTCGGCTATTCCGCCACGGAGATGCTCGGCCGACAAACACCGTTGATCATCCATGATCCGCAGGAGGTCGCCGAGCGCGCAGACGAGTTGAGCCGCGAACTTGGCGAACCTGTTGCAGGTTTTGCCGCTTTTGTCGCAATCGCCCGGCGGCACGAGTCCGAGCAGCGCGAATGGAGCTATCTCCGCAAGGATGGCCAGCGTTTGACGGTGGCTCTCGTGGTTACCGCCCAACGCGACATCGCCGGCGAAATCTGCGGCTATCTGGGCATTGCCGTCGACATCTCGGAACGCAAGGAAGCGCTGCGCGAGCTGCAACTGCACCGTGACCATCTGCAGGATCTCGTTGCCGAACGGACCATCCGGCTGGATGAAGCGCTCCGCCAGGCCCAGGCCGCCAATATCGCCAAATCGGAGTTTCTCGCCAACATGTCGCACGAGTTGCGCACCCCGATGCATGCCATCCTGAGCTTTTCCGAACTGGGCAAGGACAGGGCAGACGCCAGCAATCACGACAAGCTCGCCCAGTATTTCGACCGGATCGGCCACAGCGCCCAGCGCCTTCTGGCACTCATCAACGAACTGCTCGACCTGGCCAAGCTGGAGGCTGGACGCTCCAACCTCAACCACACGCGTACCGAGTTGCTGGCTTTGATCAGACACGCCGGCGCCCAACTCGACTCCCTGTTGCAGGCCCGCAAACTGACGCTGGCGATCGACTGCGTAACGCCGCACAGCGAAATTGTCTGCGATCCATTGCGCATCGAGCAGGTGATCCACAATCTGCTGGCCAATGCGATCAAGTTCTCGCCTGCCGGAGGCCACATCGCGGTACAACTGTTCGCGAGCCAGCTTCCCGGCGGTCAACCCGACGAAAATGGCAAAATCCAGCCAGCACTGGGTATCCGTTTCATTGATCAGGGCCTCGGCATTCCGCCTGACGAGCTGGAGAGCATTTTCGGCAAGTTCGTCCAGAGCCGGCTCACCAAGACCGGAGCGGGCGGTACCGGCCTCGGGCTGGCGATCTGCCGGGAGATAGTTGCGCTGCACCGTGGTACGATTGTTGCCGAAAACAGCGCCGGGGCCGGAGCCTGCTTTACCGTTACCTTGCCACTCAATCCCTGGACAGATCAGTCGGGCCAACATGAATAAATCACGGGTACTGGTTGTAGACGACGAGGAGTTGAACCTCGAGATTCTTTGCGAATACTTCGACAGTGAAAGCAATTTTTCCTTGCGCACTGCCTGTGACGGCGAGACTGCCTGGCAAATCCTGCTTGATCCGGCCGAAAGCTTTGATGTCATCCTGCTCGATCGCATGATGCCAGGTCTGGACGGCATCGGTTTGCTCCGCCGCATCAAGGAAACACCGCGCCTGTCCGACATCCCGGTCATCCTGCAAACCGCAGCCGACACCGCCAGCGAGATTCGCGAGGGGCTGGAAGCCGGGGCCTATTACTACCTGACCAAGCCTTACCGGCGAGATGCACTGTTCGCGATCGTGCATGCCGCGCTGACTGACGCCAAAGCCCATGACTCCTTGCGCCGGCGGCTGAACGACCACATCAATTCGCTGCAGTTCCTGACCCAGGGCGACTTTTCCATTCGCACCATCGAAGAAGCCGGCCAACTCGCATCCTTCATTGCCCAGGCTTGTCCCGATGCTGACCGTGCCGTTCTCGGCATCTCGGAATTGCTGATCAACGCCGTTGAACACGGCAACCTGGGCTTGAGTTACCAGGAAAAATCGACACTCAAACTCGAAGACAACTGGCAAGCGGAAATCGATCGCCGCCTGGCGCACCCCGACAATGTCGGCAAGCGGGTAAGAATCAATTTCTTGCGTAGTGCGAACGACATCACCCTGCGCATCACCGATGAAGGCAGCGGTTTTGCCTGGCAAGATTTTCTTGAATTCTCGCCCGAACGTGCCTGCGATCCGAATGGCCGGGGCATTGCCCTCGCCCGCATGATGAGCTTCGCCAGCATCAGGTATGAAGGCTGCGGCAATATCGCGGTAGCCACCATCTCTTCCGACTCTCCAAAGAATTAGGATTCACTGCCAATCATGAGTCAGGTTATGAACAAGATGAAGGTGCTGGCGGTTGATGACAACCGGACCAACCTGCATATTCTTCAGGTCTTTCTGAAGAAACTGGGACACGACGTCATTCTTGCCGAAAACGGGGAAGAAGCTGTCCGTCGCTTTGAAGCCGATGCGCCGGACCTGGTCCTGCTCGACATCATGATGCCGATCATGGATGGCTTCGAGGCAGCTCGCCGCATCAAGGGAATGACCCGTGAGCGGTGGACGCCGATCATCTTCCTGTCAGCACTCAATCGTGACGAAAACCTGGTCGAAGGACTTGATGCCGGTGCCGATGATTACCTGACCAAACCGATCAACTTTGTCGTACTTGAAGCCAAGTTGCGCTCGGTGCAGCGTTCGCTCGGCATGCAACAGGAATCCATCGATTCGTTGCGCCGGGTTCAGACCATTTCCGACAACGTTCTGGATACCATCATCACGGTCGATGAAAAAGGCATCATCGCGTCGGTCAACCGCTCCGCGGTTCGAACATTCGGCTGGTCGGTCAGCGAATTGATCGGCCAGAACGTAAAGATGCTGATGCCGGAATCCTACGGCAGCGAGCATGAAAATTACATGGCGCGTTATACCGCCAAGGGTCTTGGCACTGTCATTGGTGCCGAGCGCGAGGTCGAAGCCCTGCACAAGGATGGTCACCACTTTCCCGTGACGCTGGGCATCAGCGAGATTATTCTCGACAACAAGAGGATGTTCATCGGCGTCATCCGGGACATTTCGGATCGCAAGATCGCCGAACAAAAGCTGCATGAAAATGCACGCTTGCTGCAGGCCTATTACGACCAGACCCAGAACGAACAGCATCTTGCGATGCGCCTGATGGAGAAGCAGTTGCATCGACATGGGCTGACCGATGAACGGCTGAAGTACAAAGTCATCGCGGCGGAGAGCTTCAGCGGCGATATCGTCGCCGCAAGTCGCTCCCCGGAAGGACGGTTTTACGCCCTTCTCGCCGACGCAACCGGCCACGGCCTGACGGCGGCGATCAGTGCGCTACCCGTTCTGGCAATTTTTTATCGGCTGGCCAGACGCAACCATACCGTGCGCGACATCATTCTCGAACTCAACCAGCAACTGAAGGAATCAATGCCGGTTGGACGTTTCGTTGCGGCGACCCTGGTTTGCCTGGATGAAGAGGCTAGAACCGGCGAAATATGGGTGGGCGGCACCCCGGAAGCATTCATGTTCGACCGCTGGGGACGTACGGAAAAAGTCTTTGCGCCGGCAAACTTGCCACTGGGGATCGTCAATAACGAAGAGATGGATTGCCAGCCGGTCAACTTCACCTGGAGCGCAGAAAGCCAGATCGTCCTTTGTTCGGATGGCCTGCTCGAAGCACGCAACCGGGAAGGCGCCCAATTCGAGGTTGCCGGAATCACCAACGCCGTCGCCAACACCTCGCCAAGTGCCCGCTTCGAACAAATCGACGCTGCGCTAAC
Organism: Quatrionicoccus australiensis; assembly: GCF_020510525.1. Classification (NCBI taxonomy): domain Bacteria; kingdom Pseudomonadati; phylum Pseudomonadota; class Betaproteobacteria; order Rhodocyclales; family Azonexaceae; genus Quatrionicoccus; species Quatrionicoccus australiensis. The sequence continues at coordinate 364,546 of NZ_CP075188.1, read as the reverse complement.
CAAGCACCTTGACGGGATGCTGGCGACCGATGACGTTTCGCTGATGGTCATTGATTGCCCGTGACACGGGAAATGTGAACGAAAAAAAGGCCGGGAATTCCCGGCCTTTTCAATTTTGTCTGAAATGCTTATTCAGCAGTTTCATCCACTTCCACAGCCTCTGCAGGCTCCGGACGATCAAGCAGCTCGACAAAAGCCATCGGTGCATTGTCGCCAACGCGGAAGCCACACTTCAGGATGCGAAGGTAGCCACCCGGACGCGTTGCGTAACGCGGGCCGATTTCGGCGAACAGCTTGACCACGATTTCGCGGTCACGCAGACGGTCAAAGGCCAGACGCTTGTTAGCCAGCGTCGGCTTCTTGCCGAGGGTGATGATCGGTTCAACAACACGGCGCAGTTCCTTGGCCTTCGGCAACGTGGTCTTGATGGCCTCGTGCTTGAGCAGGGAAACAGTCATGTTGCGCAGCATCGCCAGGCGATGGCTGCTGGTACGGTTGAGTTTGCGAAGTCCCAAACGGTGACGCATGGTTAATCCTTTCTATGTTCTGCAGGCGTCCCTTGACGGCCCGAGCCGGAAAAGGTCTTTAGACCTTTTCCAGACCGGCGGGCGGCCAATTTTCCAATTTCATGCCTAGAGTCAAGCCACGTGCGGCGAGCACTTCCTTGATCTCGTTCAACGACTTGCGACCCAGATTCGGGGTCTTGAGAAGTTCATTCTCGGTACGCTGAATAAGATCGCCGATGTAGTAAATGTTCTCGGCCTTGAGACAGTTCGCGGAGCGAACGGTCAGTTCAAGATCATCAACCGGACGGAGCAGGACCGGATCAACCTGGGCCGGCTTGGAAGCCTCGGCCACAGGAGCGGTACCTTCCAGATCGGCGAAGACGGAAAGTTGTTCCATCAGCACGCGGGCAGCGTAACGGATGGCTTCTTCCGGCTCGACAACACCGTTGGTTTCGATATCAACGATCAGCTTGTCCAGATCGGTACGCTGTTCGACGCGAGCGCTTTCAACAGCGTAGGCAACGCGACGGATCGGGCTGAACGATGCATCCAGCACGAGCTTGCCGATGGTCTTGGAATCGCCCAGATTACGGACGTTACCCGGGACATAACCGCGACCCTTCTCGACCTTGATATCCATGGTCAGCTTGCCGCCAGGAGAAAGGTGAGCGATCACGTGTTCCGGATTGATGATTTCGACGTCATGCGGCAATTCGATATCGCCGGCACGAACAGCGCCTTCACCTTCCTTGACCAGATTGAGCGTTACCACATCGCGGTTGTGCAACTTGAACACGATACCCTTGAGGTTCAGAAGGATGTCGACGACATCTTCCTGAACACCATCAACGGTGGAGTACTCGTGAAGCACACCCTCGATACCGACTTCGGTCGGTGCGTAACCCGGCATGGACGACAGCAGGATGCGACGCAGGGCATTGCCCAGGGTGTGACCGTAGCCGCGTTCGAACGGCTCCATCACAACCTTGGCTTGCACCGGCGAAACGCTCTGCACGTCGATAATGCGGGGTTTCAGAAGTCCACTGCTTTGCATGGGCTAAATTCCTCAGCTCAGTGATTACTTCGAGTAAAGTTCGATGACGAGACCTTCGTTCAGGGTCGACGGCAGCTCGGAGCGCTGCGGCATGGCCTTGAACGTTCCCTTGCCTTCCTTGACATCCACGGCAACCCATTCCGGGAAACCACGGGACTCGGCGGCTTCGAGAGCAGCCTTGCAACGCAGGGAAGCGCGGGCACGGTCAGTCAGTTGCACCACGTCACCCGGCTTGACCAGGAAAGACGGGATGTTCACGCGCTTGCCGTTAACCAGAACGCCGTTGTGGCGGACGATCTGACGGGATTCGGTGCGCGAGGCGCCAAAGCCCATGCGGTAAGCAACGGAGTCCAGACGGGCTTCGAGCAGTTGCAGAAGGTTTTCACCGGTCTGACCCTTGCGGCGATCAGCTTCGGCAAAAGTCCTGCGGAACTGGCCTTCCAGCACGCCATAGACACGACGGATTTTCTGCTTTGCACGCAGGTGAACACCGTAGTCAGACAGACGGGCACCAGACTTCTGGCCGTGTTGACCAGGTGCATAAGAACGACGCTCAATGGCGCACTTGTCGGTGAAGCACTTTTCGCCCTTGAGGAAAAGCTTTTCGCCTTCGCGGCGGCACTGACGGCATTTCGGATCGAGATTACGAGCCACTTGTCTTTCTCCTTAAATGCGGCGCTTTTTGGGCGGACGGCAACCGTTGTGCGGCACCGGCGTCACGTCGGAAATGGAGGTGATCTTCATGCCCAGTGCGTTGAGCGCACGGACAGAGGATTCACGACCGGGACCGGGGCCCTTGATGCGAACTTCAACGTTCTTGACGCCACATTCCTGAGCGGCCTTACCGGCGGCTTCAGCAGCAACCTGAGCAGCGAACGGGGTCGACTTGCGCGAACCGCGGAAGCCGGCACCACCGGACGTTGCCCAAGACAGTGCGTTGCCTTGACGGTCGGTAATGGTAATGATGGTGTTATTGAAAGAGGCGTGGATGTGGGCGATGCCCTCGGCCACGTTCTTCTTAACTTTTTTGCGAACTTTGGTAGCAGTCTTAGCCATGTTCTGTCCCTATTACTTCTTGCCAGCGATGGCTTTGCGCGGGCCCTTGCGGGTACGTGCATTCGTACGGGTGCGCTGACCACGGCAGGGCAAGCCCTTGCGATGGCGCAGACCGCGGTAGCAACCGAGGTCCATCAGACGCTTGATGTTCATGGTGACTTCGCGGCGCAGATCACCTTCAACAGTGAACTTGCCTACTTCATCACGCAGACGATCCATGTCCGCATCGGACAGGTCTTTCATTTTGGTAGAACGAACGATACCGGCCGCGTCACAGATTTTCTGTGCGCGGGTACGGCCGATGCCAAAAATCGCAGTAAGAGCGATTTCTGCATGCTGATGGTTCGGAATGTTTACCCCTGCAATACGGGCCATTGAATCACTCCACTATTTCGAAAATTAACAAATGCCGGACAATGTCAGGGAATTAACCTTGACGCTGCTTATGACGCGGGTCCTTGCAAATGACACGTACGACACCCTTGCGACGGATGACTTTGCAGTTGCGGCATACGCGCTTCACTGAAGGTTGCACTTTCATGTTTCACTCCTCGTCTGCGGGGCTTGGAAGCAGCCGTGTTTCCTTGCCCTGCGGTTTATTGCGTAGAGAATCTTTACTTGGCGCGGAAAACAATCCGCGCCTTGGTTAAATCGTAAGGCGTCAGTTGCACGGTGACTTTGTCACCAGGAAGGATGCGGATGTAGTGCATGCGCATCTTCCCGGAGATAAAACCGTGCACGATATGGCCATTTTCCAACTTCACCTTGAAGGTGGCATTCGGGAGGTTTTCAACAACCTCGCCCAGCATTTCAATGTAATCTTCCTTGGCCATACGTTTTTACTTGATCATTGGTGATCCCTTGAAATTGGCTTTCTTCAAGAGACTTTCATATTGGTGCGACATGACATAAGCCTGAACCTGGGACATGAAGTCCATGGTCACGACCACGATAATCAAAAGTGAAGTGCCACCGAAATAAAACGGCACGTTCCACTTGAGAATCAAAAACTCGGGCAACAGACAAACGACCGTAATGTATGCAGCACCAATCAGTGTCAGGCGCATCAAAATCTTGTCGATGTAACGAGCCGTCTGCTCCCCCGGACGAATACCGGGAACGAAGGCACCGCTTTTCTTGAGGTTGTCTGCGGTTTCTTTGGAGTTGAAGACCAGCGCCGTGTAAAAGAAGCAGAAGAACACGATCGCGGCAGCATACAACATCACATAGATAGGCTGACCCGGCGAAAGGGTACCTGCGACGTCCTTCAGCCAGTGCATCGAGTCGCTGGAACCGAACCAGCCTGCAACCGTTGCCGGGAACAAGATGATGGACGAGGCGAAGATCGGCGGAATGACACCCGACATGTTCAGTTTGAGCGGCAGATGCGAACTCTGACCGCCGTAAATCTTGTTGCCAACCTGGCGCTTGGCGTAATTAACCAGGATTTTGCGTTGGCCACGCTCTACAAATACCACGAAAGCGGTCACAACCACTACGAGCAAGCAGATGACCAGCGCGGTCAGCGGATGCATGGCGCCGGTACGAACCAGTTCGAGCAGGCCACCAATGGCGTTCGGCAAGCCGGCGGCGATACCACCGAAAATGATGATCGAGATGCCGTTACCCAGGCCACGCTCGGTAATTTGTTCACCGAGCCACATGAGGAACATCGTTCCAGTCACCAGCGTGGTGACCGTCGTCAAACGAAACAGGAAACCGGGATCGGAAACCAGGCCAGGCTGAGCTTCCAGTGCAACGGCGATGCCCAAGCCCTGGAAAACTGCGAGCGCAAGCGTACCGTAGCGGGTGTATTGCGTGATCTTGCGACGCCCGGCTTCACCTTCCTTTTTGAGCGCTTCCAGCTGCGGGCTGGCGACACTCATCAGCTGCATGATGATCGAGGCCGAAATGTACGGCATGATCCCAAGAGCAAAGATGGTGAAACGCGACAGGGCACCACCCGAGAACATGTTGAACATGCCCAGAATGCCGCCCTTCTGCGTATTGAAGAGATCGGAAAGAACGTTGGGATCGATCCCGGGAACCGGAATGTGCGCGCCAATGCGATACACAACCAGAGCACCGAGCAGGAACCAAAGGCGGCGCTTCAGATCGCCGAATTTGCCGCCTTTGCCAACAGTATTGGGATTTGCTGCCAACGTTCTACCTCTTCGTATTACTCAGCGACCGCGCCGCCGGCGGCCTCGATAGCAGCCTTGGCACCCTTGGTTGCGCCAACGCCCTTGAGCGTCACCTTACGGGTGATGGCACCCGACAAAATGACTTTGGCGGCCAGTGCATCACCAGGAACAATGCCGGCAGCCTGCAGGGCCAGCAGATCGATTTCTTCGATCGGCAGACGATCCAGATCCGTCAGACGAACTTCGTAATGACGGGCACGGGTCATGGAATTGAAACCGCGCTTGGGCAGACGACGTTGCAAAGGCATTTGACCGCCTTCGAAACCGACCTTGTGGAAGCCGCCGGAACGCGACTTCTGGCCTTTGTGGCCACGGCCACAAGTCTTGCCGAGACCGGAACCGATACCGCGACCAACGCGCTTGGCAGCCTTCTTGGAGCCTTCAGCGGGCTTGATGGTATTCAGACGCATGGCTTAACCCTCAACCTTAACGAGATACTGAACCTTCTGGATCATGCCGCGGACAGCCGGCGTATCTTCCAGTTCAGCGGAACTGTTCAGCTTGCGCAAGCCGAGCCCACGCACAGTGGCGCGGTGATCCTGCTTGGTGCCGATGATGCTCTTGACGAGCGTCACTTTGATTTTCTTGTCAGCCATGACTTACCCCTGGATCTGTTCGACCGAGAGACCGCGCTTGGCGGCGATTTCGGCCGGCGTATTAACCTTCGACAGACCGTCGATGGTGGCACGCACGATGTTGTAGGGATTGGTCGAACCGTGAGCCTTGGCAACAACGTTCGTCACACCGACGACTTCGAAGACGGCACGCATTGCGCCGCCTGCGATGATGCCGGTACCGTCCGGAGCCGGCTGAATCATGACGGTGGTAGCACCGTGACGACCCATGACAGTATGGTGCACCGTACCGCTCTTCAGGCTGACTTTGGCCATCTTGCGACGCGCCTCTTCCATTGCCTTCTGAACGGCGACCGGCACTTCACGGGACTTGCCCTTGCCCATGCCGATACCACCGTCGCCGTCGCCGACAACCGTCAAAGCTGCGAAACCGAGGATACGACCGCCCTTCACCACCTTGGTGACGCGGTTAACCGCAACCATCTTTTCGCGCATGCCGTCATCACGCTCTTCAGCTTGCTGCGGCTTCTTGTTTCTTTCAGGTTTAGCCATTTTCTAACCTTATCCTTTCGCGGCGATCAGAACTTCAGACCGGCTTCACGCGCAGCTTCCGCCAACGCCTGAACACGACCATGGTACTGAAGACCGGAACGATCAAAAGCCACCTGCTCAATACCGGCGGCCTTGGCGCGCTCGGCAATCAGCGTGCCAATCTTGGTGGCAGCAGCCTTGTTACCGCCGTTCGGGAGGTCCTTGCGAACGTCCTTATCCAGCGAGGAAGCCGAAGCCAGAACTTCGCCACCAGTGGCGGAAATGATCTGTGCATAGATGTGCAGGTTCGTGCGATTAACGCACAGACGCACAGCCTTGAGCTCGGCAATTTTGGCCCGGGTTTGGCGGGAACGGCGCAGACGCGCTTGTTTCTTGTTAAACATATGCCACCCTTACTTCTTCTTGGTTTCCTTGATGACCACCACTTCGTCCGAGTACCGAACGCCCTTGCCCTTATAGGGCTCTGGCTTGCGATACGCACGAACTTCGGCGGCAACCTGGCCGACCTGCTGCTTGTCCGAACCCTTGATCAGGATTTCGGTCTGGGTCGGGCACTCAACTTTCACACCAACGGGCATCTTGTGCGCCACGGGATGCGAGAAGCCGAGCGAGAGGTTCAGGACGTCGCCCTGAGCCTGGGCGCGGTAACCCACGCCAACCAGCTGCAGCTTTCTTTCAAAACCCTTGGAAACACCGGTCACCATGTTGTTGAGGTTGGCACGCATGGTGCCCCACATAGCGCTGCCATTGACAGCACCTTCAACCTTGGAAACCTGGACGCTTTGCCCCTCAACGACAACCTGAACAGAAGGGTGTGCCGCGGTCTTGAGGACACCCAGGGGGCCCTTGACCGTAATCTGCTCACCAACCGTCACTTCAACGCCGGCGGGGACGACAATAGGATTCTTACCAATACGAGACATGGTTCCTCCGTTACGCCACGATGCAAAGAACTTCGCCGCCAACCTTGCTGGCACGAGCCTTGCGATCAGTCATGACACCCTTGGGCGTGGAAACAATAGCCACACCAAGACCATTCATGACACGGGGAATATCGTCACAACCCTTGTAAATACGCAAACCAGGCTTGGAAACGCGCTCGATACGCTCGATAACCGGGCGACCTGCGTAGTACTTCAAACCAATTTCAAGAGTTGCCTTACCATCAGCTTCGCGAACAACGAACTCATCAACGTAACCCTCGTCCTTCAGCACGGCTGCGATAGCAACCTTCACCTTGGAAGACGGCATGGAGACAGACGCCTTCTCGGCGAGCTGGGCGTTACGGATGCGAGTCAGCATGTCCGCGATAGGATCGCTCATAGCCATTTCTGAATCTCCTCTTACCAGCTGGCTTTAACAACACCCGGAACTTCGCCGTTGAAGGCGAGTTCGCGAATCTTGTGACGGCACAGACCGAATTTACGGAAAACACCACGCGGACGACCGGTCAGCTGGCAGCGGTTGCGCAAACGAGACGGGCTCGAATTACGCGGCAGAGCCTGAAACTTCAGACGAGCGTCATAACGCTCCTGGTCAGAGAGGCTCGCATCGTTGATAATCGCCTGGAGTGCTGCACGCTTTTTTGCGTACTGCGCTACCATTTTGCGGCGCTTTTCTTCACGGTTGATCAGAGCAAGTTTTGCCATGACTGCCTCAATTCTTGAACGGGAACTTGAACGCTGCGAGCAGAGCTTTCGCTTCTGCATCGGTCTTTGCGGTCGTGGTGATACTGATATTCATACCCCGAAGAGCATCGATCTTGTCGTACTCGATTTCCGGGAAAATGATCTGTTCTTTGACGCCCATGTTGTAGTTACCCTGGCCATCGAAGCCCTTGCCAGAAATACCACGGAAGTCGCGAACACGCGGCAACGCAACGGTAACCAGACGATCCAGGAACTCAAACATGCGAGGACCACGCAACGTGACCATACAACCAATCGGATAACCATCACGAATCTTGAAGCCTGCAATGGACTTGCGAGCCTTGGTCGTAACCGGCTTTTGACCTGCGATTTTCTGCATGTCACCAACGGCGTTCTCGAGAACTTTCTTGTCAGCCACTGCCTCACCAACACCCATATTCAGGGTAATCTTGGTAATGCGCGGCACTTCCATCACTGACTTGTAGCCGAACTGCTTCGACATATCGCCAACGACGGTTTCTTTGTAAAACTGCTGCAAACGCGCCATGACTGCTCCTTATGCGTTTACCAGTTCGCCGTTCGACTTGAACACGCGAACCTTGCGGCCATCTTCGAGCGCCTTGAAGCCAACACGGTCGGCTTTCTTGGTCGCGGGATTGAAGAGCGCAACATTGGAGAGATGAATCGGCATATCTTTGTCGACGATGCCACCAGCCACACCCTTAACAGGATTCGGCTTCACGTGCTTCTTGGCACGATTGACACCTTCAACAAGCACATGCTCTTCACCGACACGACTCAGCACAGTACCGCGCTTGCCTTTGTCTTTACCGGTAATGACGACAACGTCGTCACCCTTACGAATCTTTTCCATGTATTTCTCCTTACAGCACTTCAGGAGCCAGGGACACGATCTTCATAAAGCGCTCGGTACGCAGTTCGCGGGTTACCGGGCCAAAGATGCGCGTGCCAATCGGCTCGAGCTTGTTGTTGAGAAGAACGGCGGCATTGCCGTCAAAGCGCACCAGCGAGCCATCCGGACGACGAACACCCTTGGCGGTACGAACCACCACGGCGTTATAAACATCACCCTTCTTGACACGACCACGCGGGGCAGCATCCTTGATGCTGACCTTGATGATGTCACCAATGCCGGCATAGCGACGCTTGGATCCACCCAGCACTTTGATACACATTACTGAACGTGCACCGGTGTTATCGGCGACATCCAGCGTTGTCTGCATCTGAATCATTTAAATTTACTCCAACTTAATCCGCCTGCGCGGTCAGTCTTGGAACCCGTACGGGTCGAACACCTTTGCCGTGCCCAGAACTGGCCAGCAGCAAAAAAGAAGCCGGATTATACCGGCCTCTTTTAAACTACGCAAGCGTTTATGGAAACTTTCGTCAGACGACGATCGCTTTTTCCAGAACGCTGGTCACTGCCCAGGTCTTGGTACGGGACATCGGGCGGGTTTCAACGATCTCAACGAGATCGCCTGCACGTGCCGTGTTGCCTTCGTTATGGGCGTGATACTTTTTCGAACGGACCATAATCTTGCCGTACATCGGGTGCTTGACCTTACGTTCGACAAGGACGGTAACCGTCTTCTCCATCTTGTCGCTAACAACGCGACCGATCAGAGTACGCTTGATACTGGAGGTCTCGCTCATTGCTGCACCGCCTTTTCACGGATAAGCGTGCGGACGCGAGCAATGTCGCGACGCACCTTGGACATTTGGCTGGTATTGGACAGCTGCTGGGTAGCAAGCTGCATACGCAGACCGAACTGGGCCTTCAGAAGGTCCAGCAATTCCTTGTTGAGCTCGTCCACGCTCTTGGTTCTCAGTTCACTAGCTTTCATGATTACCCCAGATGACGAGTCACGAAGGTGGTAGCAATCGGCAACTTGGCAGCAGCAAGGGCAAACGCCTCGCGAGCCAGCGCTTCATTGACACCATCCATCTCATAAAGCACCTTGCCCGGCTGGATCTCGGCAACCCAATATTCCGGGTTACCCTTACCGTTACCCATACGAACTTCTGCCGGCTTCTTGGAAATCGGCTTGTCCGGGAAAATACGGATCCAGATACGGCCGCCACGTTTGATGTGACGGGTCATGGCACGACGGGCTGCTTCGATTTGACGCGCAGTCAGACGACCACGGCCAATGGCCTTGAGGCCCCATTCGCCGAAGGAAACCTTCGTACCACGGGTCGCCAGACCTTCATTACGGCCCTTGTGTTCCTTGCGGAACTTGCGACGATTCGGTTGCAGCATTTAGGCACCTGCCTTTCTTACACGCTTGGCCGGAGCGCCGTCGCCTTCCGGCTTTTTCACCGTACGGGTACGCGGCTTGTCGCCTTCCGGCTTACCCGGATTACGACGCGGCTTGCGATCATCAGCGGCCGGCTCAACAACTTCCGGCTGCTCGTTGCGATCAAGCATGTCACCCTTGTAAACCCAGACCTTGATACCGATGATGCCGTACGTGGTCAAAGCTTCAGAGGTTGCATAGTCGATATTTGCACGCAGCGTATGGAGCGGCACGCGACCTTCGCGATACCATTCGCTACGGGCGATTTCAGCACCGTTCAAACGACCAGCACTCATCACCTTGATGCCCTGGGCACCAAGACGCATGGCATTTTGCATCGCACGCTTCATGGCACGACGGAACATGATGCGCTTTTCGAGTTGCTGAGCGATCGAGTCAGCAATCAGCTGAGCATCGATTTCCGGCTTGCGAATTTCTTCGATCGACACATGGACAGGAACGCCCATGATGCGCTGAAGATCCGTACGCAGCTGCTCGATGTCTTCACCCTTCTTGCCGATAACCACACCCGGACGAGCCGAGAAAACGGTTACGCGAGCATTCTTGGCCGGACGCTCGATCAGGACGCGACCAACCGAAGCGTGAGCGAGCTTACGCTTGAGGTATTCGCGAACCTTGATGTCTTCGTTCAGCATGCCCGGGAAGTCCTTGCTGGCAGCATACCAGCGCGAACTCCAGTTCTTGGTGACGGCCAGACGGAAGCCAGTCGGATGTATTTTCTGTCCCATGGCTATTCCTTAGTTACCAACGGTCAGATAGATATGGCAGGTCGGTTTGACGATCCGATTGCCACGACCCTTGGCGCGCGCCGTAAAGCGCTTGAGCACCATGCCTTTTTCGACGTAGATGATTTTCACCTTGAGTTCGTCGATATCAGCGCCGTCATTGTGTTCGGCGTTGGCGATAGCCGACTCCAGAACCTTCTTGACGATACCAGCCCCCTTTTTCGGGGAGAATGCCAGGATGTTCAGAGCCTGACCAACCGGCTTGCCACGCACCAGGTCAGCAACGAGGCGACCTTTTTGCGCAGAGAGGCGTACGCCCCGCAGACTTGCACGAGTTTCCATGTCAGCTCCTTACTTCTTGGCCTTCTTGCCGGCGGTGTGACCCTTGAACGTCCGGGTCAGCGAGAACTCGCCGAGCTTGTGACCGACCATATTCTCGGTGACAAACACCGGAATATGCTGCTTGCCATTATGAACAGCGATCGTCAGACCGATAAACTCGGGGAGGATCGTCGAACGACGCGACCAGGTCTTGATCGGGCGCTTGTCGCTTGTGGCGCGAACTGCTTCGACCTTGTCGATCAGATACGCATCAACAAACGGGCCTTTTTTGAGAGAACGTCCCATTTCCTACCCCTTAACGCTTATGACGGCGCTGAACGATCATGCTGTCCGTGCGCTTGTTGCTGCGAGTGCGGTAACCCTTGGTAGGCTGACCCCACGGGTTAACCGGCACACGACCTTCGCCAGTACGGCCTTCACCACCACCGTGCGGGTGATCAACCGGATTCATGGCAGTACCACGAACAGTCGGACGAATACCACGCCAACGCATCGCACCGGCCTTGCCGAACTTGCGCAGATTGTTTTCTTCGTTACCAACTTCACCGATTGTGGCGCGACATTCAACATGCACGCGACGCACTTCGCCAGAACGCAGACGGATCTGCGCATAAGTACCTTCACGCGCCAGCAGCTGAACCGAAGTACCGGCTGAGCGAGCCAACTGAGCACCCTTGCCCGGCATCATTTCGACGCAGCAAATGGTGGTACCGACCGGAATGTTGCGGATCGGAAGAGCATTACCGGACTTGATCGGAGCTTCGGAACCACTCATGATCTGCTGACCGACAACCATGCCTTTATTGGCAATGACGTAGCGACGCTCGCCATCTGCGTAGCAAACCAGAGCGATATTCGCAGTGCGGTTCGGGTCGTATTCAAGACGCTCAACCTTGGCCGGAATCCCGTCCTTGTTGCGCTTGAAATCGATGACACGATAGGACTGCTTGTGACCGCCACCTTGGTGACGAACCGTGATACGACCGTTGTTGTTGCGACCGGCATTACCCGACTTCGCCTCAACCAGAGCAGCAAACGGCTTGCCCTTGTGCAGATTCGGATTGACGACCTGCACCACGGCGCGACGGCCGGGGGAAGTCGGCTTGACTTTAACGAGTGCCATTAGGCATTCCCCCCTTCAACGAAATTGATTTCCTGGCCCGGCTTCAGGCTCACATAGGCTTTTTTCCAGCCCTTGCGACGACCAACCGAACCCTTGAAACGCTTGACCTTGCCCTTGACGTTGGCGACCTGAACGGACTCAACCTCAACCTTGAACAGCAATTCAACCGCGGCCTTGATTTCCGGCTTGGTAGCATCGGAAGCAACACGGAAAATCACCTGCTCATACTTTTCGGCAATATAGGTAGCCTTCTCGGAGATTTGCGGCGCCAGCAGCACCTGCATCAGACGTTGTTGGTTCATCCCCACATCTCCTCGAACTTGGCCACTGCATTCTTGGTAACCAGAACCTTGGCAAAGCGAACCAGAGAGACCGGATCAGCTTCTTGAGCTTCAAGCACCAGAACATTCGGCAGGTTGCGCGACGAGAGGTACAGATTCTCGCTGAGCACATCCGTAACCACCAGAAGATTGCCTTCCAAACCCAGGGTCTTCAGCTTTTGCGAGAAGAGCTTGGTCTTGGGAGCATCAATGGTCAGATCATCGATGACGACCAGACGACCTTGACGGGCCAACTCGGAGAGAATCGCAGCCATACCGGCGCGGAACATCTTCTTGTTAACCTTCTGGCTGAAATTTTCTTCAGGCGAATTCGGGAAGATCCGACCGCCCCCACGCCACAACGGGCTGCCATTGCTACCAGCACGGGCACGACCCGTACCCTTTTGGCGCCACGGCTTGGTGGTAGTGTGACGAACTTCCGAGCGATCCTTCTGCTGACGATCACCGGAGCGCGCATTGGCCTGATAAGCCACGACGATCTGATGCACCAGCGCTTCATTGAAGTCGCGACCGAAAAGCACGTCAGAAGCCTGCAACTTGGCAGCTTCCTGTCCCTGCTCGTTAATTACATTGAGTTCCATGTCGCCCCCCTTAAGCCTTGACTGCCGGACGCACGACAATGTCGGCACCCTTGGCACCCGGAACGGCGCCGCGAACCAGCAGAAGCTGACGCTCAGCATCGACGCGAACAACCGTCAAGCCCTGCATCGTGGACTGCACATCACCCATATGGCCAGCCATGCGCTTACCCGGGAAAACACGACCCGGATCCTGCGCCATACCAATGGAACCCGGCGCATTGTGCGACAGCGAGTTACCGTGGGTAGCACGGTTGGAACTGAAGTTGTGACGCTTGATGCCGCCCTGGAAACCCTTACCGATAGAAGTGCCGGTCACATCAACTTTTTGCCCTTCAGCAAAAATAGTGACAGCAATCTGATCACCAGCCTTGAAAGTGGCCAGCTGCTCAGCATCGATACGGAATTCCTTGAGGACATGCCCGGCTTCCACACCCGCCTTGGCCAAATGGCCAGCAATGGGCTTGGAAACGCGGGAGGCACGGCGCTTGCCGAAACCGACCTGAATGGCTGCGTAGCCATCGATCTCCGGCGTTTTTACTTGGGTCACGCGATTGTTGGACACGTCAAGCACAGTTACCGGAATGGAAGCACCATCCTCAGCAAAAATGCGAGTCATGCCAACCTTGCGACCAACAAGGCCTAGACTCATGGTTATTCTCCTCATCGCCGGCTGCGATTGGCCGGTCGATGTAAAACAACAAATGGGCAGCCAGTTACGGCCACCCCCGAAAGGCGCGGATTATATCCGCAACCCTTTATTACTGCAACTTGATTTCGACGTCCACGCCAGCCGGCAGATCCAGCTTCATCAGCGCATCGACGGTTTTATCGGTCGGATCAACGATATCCATCAGACGCAGATGGGTACGAATTTCCAGCTGATCACGCGAAGCCTTGTTGACGTGCGGCGAACGCAGGATATCGAAACGCTGCTTACGGGTCGGCAGCGGCACCGGACCACGAACAACAGCGCCAGTGCGCTTGGCCGTCTCAACGATTTCCTGAGCGGATTGATCAATCAGGCGATAGTCAAAAGCCTTGAGACGGATACGGATTTTCTGGTTTGCCATTTTGTTTTCCAAAGAACGATGGGGTGAAGTTGCCCTCACCCCGAATTTTCAAAAAGAACGAATTACTCGATGATCTTGGCGACGACACCGGCGCCAACGGTGCGACCACCTTCGCGGATAGCGAAGCGCAGACCATCTTCCATGGCGATCGGCGCAATCAGCTTGACCGTCATCTGAATGTTGTCACCCGGCATAACCATTTCAACGCCTTCCGGCAGCGAAATCGCGCCGGTCACGTCGGTCGTGCGGAAGTAGAACTGCGGACGGTAGTTGTTGAAGAACGGGGTATGACGACCGCCTTCATCCTTCGACAGAACGTACACTTCGCCAGTGAAGTGGGTGTGCGGGGTGATCGAACCCGGCTTGCACAGCACTTGACCACGTTCAACATCTTCACGCTTGGTGCCACGCAGCAGCGCGCCAACGTTGTCGCCAGCCTGACCTTGATCAAGCAGCTTGCGGAACATTTCAACACCGGTACAGGTGGTCTTGACGGTCGGACGGATACCGACGATCTCGATTTCTTCACCAACCTTGACAACGCCACGCTCGATACGACCGGTCACCACGGTACCGCGACCAGAGATCGAGAAGACGTCTTCAACCGGCATCAGGAACGGCAGATCAACAGCACGCTCCGGGGTCGGAATGTAGGAGTCCAGCGCATCGGCCAGACGGAAGATCGACGGCTCGCCAATTTCGGACTGGTCGCCTTCGAGGGCCTTCAGAGCGGAACCATGAACGATCGGGGTGTCATCACCCGGGAAATCGTACTTGGACAGCAGTTCGCGCAGTTCCATTTCGACCAGCTCGAGCAGCTCGGCATCGTCAACCATGTCGCACTTGTTCATGTACACCAGAACGTACGGCACACCAACCTGGCGAGCCAGCAGGATGTGTTCGCGGGTTTGCGGCATCGGGCCGTCAGCAGCGGAACAGACCAGAATGGCGCCGTCCATCTGGGCAGCACCGGTAATCATGTTCTTGACGTAGTCAGCGTGACCCGGGCAATCAACGTGGGCGTAGTGACGATTTGCGGTTTCGTATTCGACGTGGGCGGTATTGATGGTAATACCACGAGCCTTTTCTTCCGGCGCCGCATCGATCTGGTCGTATGCCTTGGCAGCACCACCAAACTTGGCAGCCAGCACCGTGGTGATCGCAGCCGTCAGCGTCGTCTTGCCGTGGTCAACGTGACCAATCGTGCCGACGTTTACGTGCGGCTTGGTACGTTCAAATTTCTCTTTTGCCATTATCGGTTCTCCAGCAATTACTTCTTGTTAATGACAGCCTCGGCGACGTTCTTCGGCGCTTCGGTGTAGTGCTTGAATTCCATCGAGTAGGTAGCGCGACCTTGCGACAACGAGCGCAGGGAGGTCGAGTAACCAAACATTTCGGACAGCGGCACTTCAGCCTTGACAAGCTTGATGCCACCAACCTGATCTTCCATGCCTTGGACGATGCCACGACGGGATGAAAGGTCGCCCATAACGTTACCCATGTAATCTTCCGGGGTTTCGACTTCAACCGCCATCATCGGCTCGAGCAGCGTCGGGCTGGCTTTCTTCATGCCTTCCTTGAAAGCCATGGAGGCAGCCATACGGAATGCGTTTTCGTTCGAGTCAACGTCGTGGTAGGAACCATCGAACAGCGTGAACTTGACATCAACAACCGGGAAGCCAGCCAGAACACCACTGGTCACGGCATCGCGCAGCCCCTTGTCAACCGCCGGGATGAATTCGCGAGGAACAACACCACCCTTGATGGCATCGACGAACTCGTAACCCTTGCCGGCTTCGTTCGGCTCAATCTTGAGCCAGACGTGACCGAACTGACCGCGACCACCGGACTGCTTGACGAACTTGCCTTCCTGCTCGACCGACTTCTTGATGCATTCGCGATAAGCCACCTGCGGCGCACCGACGGAAGCATCAACATTGAATTCGCGACGCATACGGTCAACCAGAATTTCAAGGTGCAATTCGCCCATACCGGAAATAATGGTCTGGCCGGACTCCTCATCGGTACGCACACGGAAGGACGGATCTTCCTGCGCCAGACGACCCAGTGCCAGACCCATCTTTTCCTGGTCAGCCTTGGTTTTCGGCTCGACGGCAACGTGAATCACCGGCTCCGGGAAAACCATGCGCTCAAGGGTGATGACCTTGGCCGGATCACACAGCGTATCGCCAGTGGTGGCTTCCTTCAAACCCACGGCAGCGGCAATATCGCCAGCGCGCACTTCCTTGATTTCTTCGCGCTGATTGGCGTGCATCTGCAGGATGCGACCCAGACGCTCCTTACGACCCTTGACCGGGTTGTAAACGGTGTCACCAGAGTTGATCACACCCGAATAGACGCGGAAGAAGATCAGCTGACCAACAAACGGATCGGTCATGATCTTGAAAGCCAGAGCGGAGAAAGCTTCGTCGTCGGCAGCACGACGCTCGCCTTCGGTTTCGTTCTCGAGAATGCCCTTGACCGGCGGAATGTCGATCGGCGACGGCAGCAACTCGATCACCGCATCAAGCATGCGCTGAACGCCCTTGTTCTTGAAGGCGGTACCGCACAGCATCGGCTGGATTTCACAAGCGAGAGTGCGGGTGCGCAGACCAAGAATGATGTCGGCTTCGGAAAGCTCGCCATTTTCCAGGTAGCGATTCATCAGCTCTTCTGATGCTTCTGCAGCAGCCTCAACCATCTGCTCGCGCCAAGCATTGGCATCATCAACCAGATCAGCAGGAATATCGCGGGCTTCATACTTCATACCCTGCGAAGCCTCATCCCAGAAGATTGCCTTCATTCTGATCAGATCAACAACACCCTCGAACTTCTCTTCAGCACCAATCGGGATAACGATAGGCACCGGATTGGCCTTCAGGCGCAGCTTGAGCTGATCAACCACCTTGAAGAAGTTGGCACCGGAACGGTCCATCTTGTTCACAAAGGCCAGACGCGGCACGCCGTACTTGTTGGCTTGGCGCCACACGGTTTCCGACTGCGGCTGCACGCCACCGACCGCACAGTAAACCATGCAGGCAGCGTCGAGAACACGCATGGAGCGCTCAACTTCAATGGTGAAGTCAACGTGCCCCGGGGTATCGATGATATTGATGTGGTGCGGCTGGAACTGCTTGTCCATGCCACTCCAGAAACAGGTAGTCGCAGCGGAAGTAATGGTAATACCGCGCTCTTGCTCCTGCTCCATCCAGTCCATGGTGGCTGCACCATCATGAACTTCGCCGATCTTGTGATTAACACCGGTGTAGAAAAGGATACGTTCAGTCGTCGTCGTCTTGCCGGCGTCGATGTGCGCGCTGATACCGATATTGCGGTAGCGCTCGATGGGAGTTTTACGTGCCACGTTAGAGCCCTTTGAAATTAGAAGCGGAAGTGAGCAAAAGCCTTGTTGGCTTCGGCCATACGGTGCACTTCGTCACGCTTCTTGACAGCGCCGCCACGATTTTCGGCAGCTTCCAGCATTTCGGCGGCCAGACGCTGACCCATGGACTTTTCCGAACGCTTGCGAGCGGACTCACGCAACCAACGCATGGCCAGAGCAGCGCGACGAGCCGGACGAACTTCAACCGGCACCTGGTAGTTGGCACCACCGACGCGACGGGACTTGACTTCGACCATCGGCTTGACGTTGCTCATGGCAGCGCTGAACACTTCAAGAGGATCCTTGCCACCCTTGGTGGCAATGATCTCAAAAGCACCATAAACAATACGCTCGGCAACAGACTTCTTGCCGCTTTGCATGATGGCATTCACAAACTTGGAGACTTCGACATTACCGAACTTCGGATCCGGCAGAATGTCACGCTTGGGTACTTCACGACGACGGGGCATATTGACCTCTAAATAAACACGATTCAGTTGAAAAGCCGGGCTAGGGTTTTACCCTCCCGGCCTCTCCCGACCGCCCAAAAGGACGGCCACTTACTTAAGCTACCTAATGGATCAGGCAGCCTTCGGACGCTTGGCCCCGTACTTGGAACGGGACTGCTTACGATCTTTGACGCCCTGGGTATCCAGGGAGCCACGCACGGTGTGATAACGCACACCCGGCAAATCCTTGACACGACCACCACGAATCAGAACCACGGAGTGTTCCTGCAGATTGTGGCCTTCACCGCCGATGTACGAAATGACTTCAAAGCCATTCGTCAGACGAACCTTGCAAACCTTGCGGAGAGCGGAGTTCGGCTTTTTCGGGGTAGTGGTGTAAACACGGGTGCAAACGCCACGTTTTTGCGGGCATTTTTCCAGAGCAGGCACCTTGCTCTTGGTGACCTCGGCAACGCGCGGCTTGCGCACGAGCTGGTTGATAGTCGGCATATCGAACTTCCTTCAACGGCCGGGCACCCAGCGGTGCACGACGGCAATTTTGTTATCCAAAGCGGAGACAATGATTAGTCACCGCCGACAAAGACCATAGATTTTATGGTTGATCAACCCCCATGTCAACGAAACATGGGGGTTGCTTACTAACTCAGGATGCCTGATCAGCTTCCTGAACAACAACTTCGTCTGCTGCTTCGAGGCGAATAGCCGAGGTATCGCCAGCCGCCGCGGCCTTCCGGGCGCGGTGATAAGCGAGACCGGTACCAGCCGGGATGAGGCGGCCAACAATGACGTTTTCCTTCAGACCGCGCAGTTCATCGCGCTTGCCCATGATTGCAGCTTCGGTCAGGACGCGTGTCGTTTCCTGGAAGGAAGCGGCGGAGATGAAGGAATCGGTCGACAAGGAGGCCTTGGTGATACCGAGCAGCATGTGTTCGAAGTTGGCCGGCAGCTTGCCTTCAGCGAGGACGCGATCATTTTCGGCCAGCAACTCTGCGCGTTCCACCTGTTCAGACTTGATGAACTTGGTGTCACCCGGCTCGGTAATCGCAACCCGACGCAGCATCTGGCGGACGATCACTTCAATATGCTTGTCGTTAATCTTCACGCCTTGCAAGCGATAAACGTCCTGAACTTCATCAGTGATGTAGCGCGCCAGAGCCTCGACACCCTGCAGACGCAAGATGTCGTGCGGATCCGGTTCGCCTTCGACAATCTTCTCGCCCTTGTTCACAACTTGACCATCGTGAACCAGGACATGCTTGTCCTTGGAAATGAGGAACTCATGAACATTGCCGTCCAGATCGGTAATCACCAGACGCTGCTTGCCCTTGGTGTCCTTGCCGAAGCTGATCGTACCCGTGTATTCAGCCAGGACAGAAGCATCCTTGGGCGTACGGGCTTCAAACAACTCGGCAACCCGCGGCAAACCACCGGTAATGTCACGAGTCTTGGCAGATTCCTGGGGCATACGTGCCAGCACATCACCAACGCCAACCTGCTGTCCATCCAGCACCGAAATAATCGAGCCAACCTGGAAGGCAATGGAGACGTGATGATCGCTGCCGGCAATACGAACTTCCTGACCATTTTCGTCGAGAAGCTTGACCACCGGGCGCAGCCCCTTGGTTGCAGCCTTGCCGCCACGCTTGTTGTCGATGACAACCAGCGTCGAGAGGCCGGTCACATCGTCAACCTGCTTGGCAACAGTGACACCCTCTTCGACATTTTCGAAGCGAACGGTACCGGCATACTCGGTAACGATCGGACGGGTATGCGGATCCCAGGTGGCCAGCTTGACGCCAGCCTTGACGACCTTGCCATCGTCGACAGACAGCATGGCGCCGTACGGAACCTTGTGGCGTTCGCGCTCGCGACCATGATCGTCGGTAATCAACACTTCGCCGGAACGGGAAATGACGACCTTTTCACCCTTGGCGCTGGTGACATAGCGCATGGTCGCGGTAAAGCGGACCGTACCGGCCGACTTCGACTCGACCTGGGAAGCAACAGCCGCCCGGGAGGCCGCACCACCGACGTGGAAGGTACGCATGGTGAGCTGGGTACCCGGCTCGCCGATCGACTGGGCGGCGATAACACCAACCGATTCCCCTGCATTGACCATCGAGCCGCGACCGAGGTCACGACCGTAGCACTTGGCGCACAAGCCGTAACGCGTATCGCAGGTCAGCGGCGTGCGGACCTTGACTTCGTCGATACCGAGCTTGTCGATCAGATCAACCAGATCCTCGTCGAGCATGGTGCCCGAGAAAATGACTGTTTCCTGGGTTTCAGGATCAACCAGATCGTCGACCGTAACGCGACCAAGAATCCGCTCGCGCAGCGCCTCGATCACTTCACCGCCCTCAACCAGCGCCTTGACGGCAAAGCCGTTCTTGGTGCCGCAGTCGTCTTCGGTAATAACCAAATCCTGCGTCACATCGACCAGACGACGCGTCAGGTAACCGGAGTTGGCGGTCTTCAGTGCCGTATCGGCCAGACCCTTACGAGCGCCGTGGGTTGAGATGAAGTACTGGAGAACGTTCAGACCTTCGCGGAAGTTGGTCGTAATCGGCGTTTCGATAATCGAGCCATCCGGCTTCGCCATCAGGCCGCGCATACCGGCCAGCTGACGAATCTGGGCTGCGGAGCCGCGAGCACCGGAGTCGGCCATCATGTAAATGGAGTTGAACGAGTCCTGCTTGACCTTCTTGCCGTGACGATCAATGGTTTCCTCGTGGCCGAGTTCGTCCATCATGACCTTGGCGACCTGGTCACCGGTACGACCCCAGATATCGACGACCTTGTTATAGCGCTCACCATTGGTCACCAGACCGTTGGTGTACTGGATCTCGATTTCCTTAACTTCGGCTTCGGCAGCAGCAATGATCTCGTGCTTCTTGGCCGGAACACGCATGTCGTCGGAACAGAAGGAGATACCGGCACGGGTCGCCAGGGCGTAACCGTTCTGCATCAGCTTGTCGGCAAAAACCACCGTTTCCTTCAGACCACAACGGCGGAAGGATTCGTCGATCAGCTTGGAGATTTCCTTCTTCTTCAGCGCGCGATCGATGCTCTTGAACGGCATGCCCTTCGGCAGGATCTTGGAGAGCAACGCACGACCGGCAGTGGTCTCAACGCGAACGATTTTCTCGTCCCATTCACCGTCGACCGCTGCGGGCTCATATTGCGGAATACGAACCGAGATGCGCGAGTGCACATCGAGCTCACCGGCCGCCATGGCGCGTTCGATTTCATTGGTATTAGCAAAGTACATGCCTTCGCCCTTGCCATTCACCTTTTCACGGGTCGCATAGTACAGACCCAGCACGATATCCTGCGACGGCACGATGATCGGCTGGCCGTTGGCGGGCGACAGCACGTTATTGGAGGCCAGCATCAGGGTCCGGGCTTCCATCTGCGCTTCGAGCGACAGCGGAACGTGGACAGCCATCTGGTCACCGTCGAAGTCGGCATTGAAGGCCGCACAGACGAGCGGGTGCAGCTGGATGGCCTTGCCTTCAATCAGGGTCGGTTCGAACGCCTGGATACCCAGACGGTGCAGCGTCGGCGCACGGTTCAGCATGACCGGATGTTCGCGGATGACATCTTCGAGGATGTCCCAGACGACCGGTTCCTGGCCTTCGACCATCTTTTTGGCTTGCTTGATGGTGGTGGCGTAGCCGAGCACTTCCAGCTTGTGGAAGATGAAGGGCTTGAACAACTCGAGCGCCATCAGCTTGGGCAGGCCGCACTGATGCAGCTTGAGCTGCGGACCGACCACGATGACCGAACGGCCGGAGTAGTCGACGCGCTTACCCAGCAAGTTCTGACGGAAACGACCGCCCTTGCCTTTGATCATGTCGGCCAGCGACTTGAGCGGACGCTTGTTGGCGCCAGTCATTGCCTTGCCGCGACGACCATTGTCGAGCAGGGAGTCAACCGACTCCTGCAGCATGCGCTTTTCGTTGCGCACGATGATTTCCGGGGCCTTGAGCTCGAGCAGACGCTTCAGACGGTTGTTGCGGTTGATGACACGACGATACAGATCGTTCAGGTCGGAGGTGGCGAAACGACCACCATCCAGCGGCACCAGCGGACGCAGATCCGGCGGCAGCACCGGCAGGACTTCAAGGACCATCCAGTCCGGCTTGATGCCGGACTTCAGGAAACCTTCAAGAATCTTCAGGCGCTTGGCGAGCTTCTTGTTCTTGGCTTCCGAACCGGTGACTTCGAGTTCGGCGCGCAGCGATTCGACTTCGCTCGGCAGATCGAGGTTGCGCAGCAGTTCACGGATACCTTCGGCACCCATCAGGGCATGGAATTCATCGCCATGCTCTTCCATCATTTCCAGATACTGTTCTTCCGTCAGCAACTGGCTGCGTTGCAGATTCGAGACCATGCCCGGATCAGTCACGACATAGGCTTCGAAGTACAGGACGCGTTCAATGTCGCGCAACGTCATGTCGAGCACCATGCCAAGACGGGACGGCAGCGACTTCAGGAACCAGATGTGAGCGGTCGGCGAGGCCAGTTCGATGTGACCCATACGGTCACGACGCACCTTGGCCAGCGTCACTTCAACGCCGCACTTTTCGCAGATCACGCCACGATGCTTGAGGCGCTTGTACTTGCCGCACAGGCATTCGTAATCCTTGATCGGGCCAAAGATCTTGGCGCAGAACAGGCCGTCACGCTCCGGCTTGAAGGTGCGGTAGTTGATGGTTTCGGGCTTCTTGACTTCACCGTAGGACCAGGAACGGATCTTTTCGGGCGAGGCGAGACCAATGGTAATCGCGTCGAATTCCTCTTCGGCGGTTACCTGCTTGAATAGATCGAGCAATGCTTTCATCGTTTAACTCCCAGCCCTAAATCAGTAACGTTCCAGATCGATATCGATCGCCAGCGAACGGATTTCCTTGACCAGCACATTGAAGGATTCCGGCATGCCGGCTTCAATCCTGTGCTCGCCCTTGACGATGTTTTCGTAGACCTTGGTCCGGCCATTCACGTCATCGGACTTCACCGTCAGCATTTCCTGCAGCACATAAGATGCGCCATAGGCTTCGAGGGCCCACACTTCCATTTCACCGAAGCGCTGACCACCGAACTGTGCCTTGCCACCCAGCGGCTGCTGGGTGACCAGGGAGTACGGGCCGGTCGAACGGGCGTGCATCTTGTCATCAACCAGGTGATGCAGCTTCAGGTAGTGCATGTAGCCAACCGTGACTTGACGCTCAAACGGCTCGCCAGTACGGCCATCAAACAGGGTCATCTGACCGGAAGACGGCATACCGGCCAGAGCCAGCATGGCTTTGATTTCACTATCCTTGGCGCCATCGAACACCGGCGTCGCAAACGGCACACCGGAAGTCAGGTTGCCCGCCATTTCGACAATTTCAGCATCGCTCAGTTCATCCAGGTTTTCCTGTTTGCCGCTGGCGTTATAGATCTTGTCGAGGAATGCGCGCAGTTCGCTCACGGCAACCTGTTGGCGCAGCATGGCATTGATCTGGTGACCAAGGCCTTTGGCAGCGAGACCAAGGTGAACTTCAAGAATCTGACCGACGTTCATCCGCGACGGTACACCAAGCGGATTCAACACGATGTCGACCGGGCTGCCATCTTCCATGTGCGGCATGTCTTCAACCGGCAGGATGCGTGAAACAACACCCTTGTTACCGTGACGACCGGCCATCTTGTCACCCGGTTGCAGGCGACGCTTGACGGCGACATAAACCTTGACCATCTTCTGCACGCCAGGCGGCAGTTCATCACCTTGCGTCAGCTTCTTGCGCTTGGCTTCGAAAGCGGAGTCAAAGTCCTTGCGGGCCTGTTCCAGACCATCCTTGACCTGCTCCAACTGCTGAGCAATCTCGTCGTCAGCCAGACGGATGTCAAACCAGTGATGCGGATCCATTCCGTCCAGGTAGGCCTGGTCAATGGTTGAACCCTTGGCCAGCTTCTTCGGACCGCCATTGGCCTTCTTGCCAACGATCAGACGTTCGATACGGGCGAAAGCGTCGCGCTCGACAATACGCATCTGGTCAGCCAGATCGAGCTTGTAGTGACGCAGGTGCTCGTCGATGATCGACTGGGCACGCTTGTCGCGCTCAATGCCTTCACGGGTAAAGACCTGGACATCAATCACGGTACCGGCGATGCCGGACGGCACGCGCAGCGAGGTGTCCTTAACGTCGGAAGCCTTTTCACCGAAGATGGCGCGCAAGAGCTTTTCTTCCGGCGTCAGCTGGGTTTCGCCCTTGGGCGTAACCTTGCCGACGAGTACATCGGCAGCTTCAACTTCGGCACCAATGTACACAATGCCGGAATCATCCAGGCGGGACAGCTGCGACTCACCCAGCGAAGCGATGTCGCGGGTGATTTCTTCAGGACCGAGCTTGGTGTCACGAGCCACAACCGTCAGTTCCTCGATATGAATCGAGGTGTAGCGATCTTCAGCAACGACGCGTTCGGAGATCAGGATCGAGTCTTCGAAGTTGTAGCCATTCCACGGCATGAAGGCGATCAGCATGTTCTGACCGAGAGCGAGTTCGCCCTTGTCGGTCGACGCACCGTCGGCCACCACATCACCACGGGCGATCTTGTCACCAACGCGGACCAGCGGACGCTGGTTGATGTTGGTATTCTGGTTGGAGCGGGTGTACTTCACCAGATTGTAGATATCGACACCGACTTCACCGGCTACGGTTTCGTCGTCATTGACGCGAACCACGACACGGCCGGCATCAACGTAATCAACCATACCGCCGCGGCGAGCGACAACGGCAGTACCCGAGTCGACAGCCACAGTACGCTCGATGCCAGTACCAACCAGCGCCTTTTCCGGACGCAGGCAAGGAACGGCCTGACGTTGCATGTTGGCGCCCATCAACGCGCGGTTCGCGTCATCGTGCTCAAGGAAGGGAATCAGCGAGGCAGCGACAGAAACGATCTGGCCCGGAGCCACGTCCATGTATTGGACGCGAGCCGGTTCGGCCAGAATGGTTTCACCCTTTTCGCGGCAAGTCACCAGATCATCGGACAGACGGTTGTTTTCGTCGAGCGCGGCATTGGCCTGGGCGACAACGTAATTACCTTCTTCAATCGCCGACAGATATTCGATGTCGTTGGTCACCTGACCGTCATTGACCTTGCGGTAGGCAGTCTCGATGAAGCCGTAATCATTGACGCGAGCAAACAGAGCCAGCGAATTGATCAGACCGATATTCGGACCTTCCGGCGTTTCGATCGGGCAGACGCGACCATAGTGGGTCGGATGCACGTCACGTACTTCAAAACCGGCACGTTCGCGGGTCAGACCACCCGGGCCAAGAGCGGAAACACGACGCTTGTGGGTAATTTCCGACAGCGGATTGGTCTGGTCCATGAACTGCGACAGTTGGCTGGAACCAAAGAACTCCTTGATGGCAGCACTGATCGGCTTGGCGTTGATCAGGTCATGCGGCATCAGGTTATCGGACTCGGCTTGCGACAAGCGCTCCTTGACGGCACGCTCGACACGCACCAAACCAGCACGGAACTGATTCTCGGCCAATTCGCCGACGGAACGAACACGACGGTTGCCAAGGTGGTCAATGTCGTCGATTTCACCGCGACCATTACGCAATTCGACGAGAATCTTGATGACTTCAACGATGTCGCGCGGGGAGAGGGTCAGCTGTTCGCGCACTTCGACATTCGCACCAAGCGGCTTGATCTTTGCAGCTAGCGCTTCTGCAGCTTCCTTGGTCAGATTCTCGGAGAGAGCACGCGGACCGTAAGGCATCAGGCCAACCAGATCCTGAATGGCGGCCAGCGGGAAGCCGGAACCCTCAGCGAGATTGCGCAGGGCGGCTTCAGCCTTGGAGGCCAGACTGCGGACCATGACCTTGTATTCAATGACATCCTGGCGAGCCAGGCGACGGTTGAACTTCATCCGGCCAACGCCGGAGAGGTCATAACGCTCATCAGAATAGAAAAGGCCGTTGAACAAGATTTCAACAGCTTCTTCCGTCGGCGGCTCACCCGGACGCATCATGCGATAGATCGCGACACGGGCAGCCTGACGCGAAGCCGTTTCGTCGGCGCGCAGCGTATTGGAGATGAAAGCACCGCGATCCAGATCGTTCGTGTACAACGTCTCGACGGTGGTGATTTCAGCTTCACGCAGCTTGGCCAGCAAGGTTTCCGTGATCTCGTCATTCGCATTGGCAACGACCTCGCCGGTTGCCTTGTCGATGATGTTTCTGGCAATCACCCGGCCAATGATGAAGTCTTCCGGTACAACGATCTGCTTCAGCGAGGCGGCACCGATGTCGCGAATGTGCTTCGCGGTGATGCGCTTGTCTTTCGCAACAATGACTTTGCCATCCGGCCCGACGAAGTCGAAACGGGCAACCTCGCCACGCAAACGCTCGGGAACCAATGTGAACTCGACGCTCTCCTGACCAAGCAGGAAGGTATCGAAGTCGAAGAACTCGCTGAGGATTTCTTCGGAGGACATGCCGATCGCCTTGAGCAGCGTCGTAACCGGCATCTTGCGGCGACGGTCGACACGGAAAAAGAGCGTATCTTTCGGATCGAATTCGAAATCCAGCCATGAGCCACGGTAAGGAATAACCCGTGCCGAAAAAAGCAACTTGCCGGAGCTGTGTGTCTTGCCGCGATCGTGCTCAAAGAACACGCCGGGAGAACGATGCAACTGCGAGACGATGACGCGTTCGGTACCATTGATCACGAAGGAACCATTGGTGGTCATGAGCGGAATTTCGCCCATGTACACTTCCTGCTCCTTCACTTCCTTGACCGTATCGGGCGCTTCGCGATCCATGATCACCAGACGCACGCGAGCACGCAGGGAAGAAGCGAAAGTCAGGCCGCGTTGCTGGCACTCGGTAACATCGAATGCCGGTTCGCCCAGCATAAAGCTGACGAACTCAAGACGCGCATTGCCGGAGTGAGAAACGATCGGGAAAATCGAGGTGAACGCGGCTTGCAAGCCTTCGTTTTTGCGCTTTTCAGCAGGGACTTCCGCTTGCAAAAAAGCGGTGAAGGACTCGAGCTGGGTCGCAAGCAGGAAGGGAATGTCAAGTACGCTGGCGCGCTTGGCAAAACTCTTGCGGATGCGTTTCTTCTCGGTGAAGGAGTAAGTCATGGTAACTCCGTGAGGATGAAATCAAACATGGAACCTGTCGAAACAGGCAAACGCAAACGGGCTCGCCTCCCTTTTGGGGAAGAGGAAAGCATCGCTTGCGTTTGCCAGTTGGCGTTATTCAAGTTCGTTTCTGGTTTAGTAAGGCCTGTACTACAAAGCACAAAAGGGCTGGCGGTAAACCGCCAGCCCGGATAGCGCAAGTCGATTACTTGACTTCGACCTTGGCGCCAGCTTCTTCCAGTTGCTTCTTGAGGGCTTCTGCATCAGCCTTCGAGACGCCTTCCTTGACAGCCTTCGGAGCGCCGTCGACCAGATCCTTGGCTTCCTTGAGGCCCAGGCCGGTAACAGCACGAACGACCTTAATGACTTCAACCTTCTTGTCGCCCGGACCGAGCAGCATGACGGTGAATTCGGTCTGCTCTTCAGCAGCGGCAGCGGCACCAGCAGCCGGACCGGCAACGGCGACGGCAGCAGCGGAAACGCCAAACTTCTCTTCGAATGCCTTGACCAGGTCATTCAGTTCCATAACGGTCAGGGAGCCAACGGCTTCCAGGATGTCTTCTTTGCTAATTGCCATTTCAATAAACTCCTAAATCAGTTCGTATGCGGTGAGGATTAAGCGGCAGCTTCTTCGCGTTGTTTTGCCAGAGCGTCGAGGCCGCGGACGAAGCCGGCAACCGGAGCTTGCATGACGTACAACAGCTTGGAGAGCAACTCTTCGCGGCTCGGCACGGAGGCGAGAGCCTGCACACCGGCTTTGTCGAGCACCTTGCCAGCGTAAGAGCCAGCCTTGAGCACGAGCTTGTCGTTGGTTTTTGCGAAGTCGTTAAGAACCTTCGCAGCAGCCACGGGATCGGCGGATACGCTATAGATCAGCGGACCGACCATTTGGTCAGCCAGGTCGGCGAACGAAGTGCCCGCGACCGCGCGACGAACCAAGGTATTCTTCAACACACGTAGATACACACCAGACTCGCGTGCCTTCTTGCGCAGCACGGTGAGGTCAACAACCTCAATGCCACGGTATTCGGCAATCACGATAGTCTCTGCGTTGGCCACTTGTGCCGACACCTCAGCTACAACCGCTTTTTTGTCGTTCAGATTGAGACCCACAGGTCTTTCCTCCTTTCAAGTCATAACACGACGGGAAGAATTTCCCGCCGCACCTACGGCGACCTGAACCAGAAGCTATGCTGCCCGTTACCGGCCAGCAGAAAATCTTGTTCTGGGACACCGTCTGCGCAGGGTGCTCTCGCTATTAAGCTCCGTTACCGGGGCGCCTGCGGTCTTTGACGATCTGCTGGCAACCGTTGTTAAACGACTGCCAACAGCCCAAAGTACTTTTTAGCCAACCAGCGTAGCCTGATCGACGCGAACGCCGGGGCCCATCGTGGCAGCAACAGCAACCTTGCGAAGATACTGACCTTTGGAGGTAGCAGGTTTCGCTTTCTGCAGCGCATCAATCAGCGCCTTGAGGTTGGTTTCGAGATTTTCGACCGAGAAGGAAGCACGACCGATCGTGGCGTGAATGATGCCGGCCTTGTCGGTACGGTATTGAACCTGACCAGCCTTGGCATTCTTGACGGCGGTAACCACATCCATGGTCACCGTGCCAACCTTCGGGTTCGGCATCAGGCCACGCGGACCCAGAACCTGACCGAGTTGACCAACGACCTTCATGGCATCAGGCGTTGCGATCACAACGTCGAAATCCAGCTTGCCGGCCTTGACGTCAGCGGCAAGATCGTCAAAACCGACGACTTCGGCACCAGCAGCACGGGCTGCTTCAGCCTTTTCGCCCTGGGCGAAAACAGCCACACGCACCGACTTGCCGGTACCAGCCGGCAACACGACGGAGCCACGCACCACTTGATCCGACTTGCGAGCATCAACACCGAGGTTGACAGCAACGTCGATCGATTCATCGAACTTGGCAGTCGCAGTTTCCTTGGCCAGCGCCAGTGCTTCCTGCACCGGATAGAGCTTCATTGCGACGATCTTGCCCTGTTGGGCCTTTTGTTTTTTCGTGAGCTTAGCCATGATTACAGACCCTCAACCGTGATACCCATGGAGCGGGCGGAACCAGCGATCGTACGAACAGCAGCATCCATATCGGAAGCCGTCAGATCGGGCATCTTGGTCTTGGCAATTTCTTCAGCCTGGGCACGGGTGATCTTGCCGACCTTGTCGGTATGCGGCTTGGCCGAACCGGACTTGATGCCGGCAGCCTTCTTGATCAGGATCGTTGCCGGCGGAGTCTTCATCACAAAAGTGAAAGACTTGTCGGCAAAAGCAGTGATCACGACCGGAATCGGCAGACCCGGCTCAACGCCTTGCGTCTGGGCATTGAATGCCTTGCAGAATTCCATGATATTCAGACCGCGCTGACCCAGCGCCGGACCGATCGGGGGGGACGGATTTGCTTTGCCTGCCGGCACTTGCAGCTTGATGTAGCCAATAATTTTCTTGGCCATAATGACTCCTAACTCGTGAGTTGTAGCGCGCTTTCAGTCAAACAATCAACTTACTCACGCTCCTCTTGCCGGAACAACGGGTCTCCGGCTGACCCTTGAATCCCTGACTCAGGACTTCTCGACCTGAGCAAACTCCAGCTCAACCGGCGTGGCACGACCGAAAATGGTCACAGACACACGCAAGCGATTTTTTTCGTAATTCACGTCCTCGACCGAGCCATGGAAATCCGTGAACGGACCTTCCTTGACACGAACAACCTCACCAACTTCAAACAGCACTTTCGGACGTGGCTTTTCAACCCCCTCCTGCATCTGCTGCATAATCTTTTCAACTTCCTTTTCGGAAATCGGCGTCGGACGGTTGGCAGTCCCGCCAACAAAACCGGTCACCTTTGGCGTGTTTTTCACCAAGTGCCAGGAGTCATCATCCATTTCCATTTCGCACAGCACATAGCCCGGAAAGAACTTGCGCTCGGAAATGGATTTCTGACCACCCTTCATCTCGACGACTTCTTCAACCGGAACCAGAATCCGACCGAATTTATCTTGCATATCCAAGCGGGTAATGCGCTCCTGAATGGCGCGCATTACACTTTTCTCGAAGCCGGAGTAGGCATGTACGACATACCAGCGTTTACTCATGATTTCTTCCAGCCCAGCACGAGATCATAAAGAACCCACTCGAGGCTCTTGTCAGTCAGATAGAGAAACAAGGCCATAACAACAACAAAGGCAAATACAGCACCTGTTGTCTGCATGGTTTCCTTGCGAGAAGGCCACACCACCTTTTTTGCTTCGACAACAGCCTCGTTGGCAAATGCAAAAAAACGCTGACCCGGCTCAGTTTTCCAGGCCACGGCACTTGCAAGCGCCAGCCCGACGAGAACCGCAAGGACGCGCAAAATCAATGCCTGCTCGGAGAGCAGGTAGAAACCAGCCACGCCAGCCGCCAGAATAACCAGCGCCAGCGCAAACTTGATCTTGTCAGCCATGACGTTCGCGATCTTTAAAGAGAGTGGCAGGGGCGGAGGGAATCGAACCCCCGACCTACGGTTTTGGAAACCGTTGCTCTACCAATTGAGCTACACCCCTGCGGCAGAAAAACCAAAGCGCCTCGGTTTCCCGAAGCGCCTCAATTACAAAAACCAGCGATTACTCGATGATCTTGGCGACAACACCGGCGCCAACGGTACGACCACCTTCGCGGATAGCGAAGCGCAGACCATCTTCCATGGCGATCGGCGCAATCAGCTTGACCGTCATCTGGATGTTGTCACCCGGCATAACCATTTCAACGCCTTCCGGCAGCGAAATCGCGCCGGTCACGTCGGTCGTGCGGAAGTAGAACTGCGGACGGTAGTTGTTGAAGAACGGGGTATGACGACCGCCTTCATCCTTCGACAGAACGTACACTTCGCCAGTGAAGTGGGTGTGCGGGGTGATCGAACCCGGCTTGCACAGCACTTGACCACGTTCAACATCTTCACGCTTGGTGCCACGCAGCAGCGCGCCAACGTTGTCGCCAGCCTGACCTTGATCAAGCAGCTTGCGGAACATTTCAACACCGGTACAGGTGGTCTTGACGGTCGGACGGATACCGACGATCTCGATTTCTTCACCAACCTTGACAACGCCACGCTCGATACGACCGGTCACCACGGTACCGCGACCAGAGATCGAGAAGACGTCTTCAACCGGCATCAGGAACGGCAGATCAACAGCACGCTCCGGGGTCGGAATGTAGGAGTCCAGCGCATCGGCCAGACGGAAGATCGACGGCTCGCCAATTTCGGACTGGTCGCCTTCGAGGGCCTTCAGAGCGGAACCATGAACGATCGGGGTGTCATCACCCGGGAAATCGTACTTGGACAGCAGTTCGCGCAGTTCCATTTCGACCAGCTCGAGCAGCTCGGCATCGTCAACCATGTCGCACTTGTTCATGTACACCAGAACGTACGGCACACCAACCTGGCGAGCCAGCAGGATGTGTTCGCGGGTTTGCGGCATCGGGCCGTCAGCAGCGGAACAGACCAGAATGGCGCCGTCCATCTGGGCAGCACCGGTAATCATGTTCTTGACGTAGTCAGCGTGACCCGGGCAATCAACGTGGGCGTAGTGACGATTTGCGGTTTCGTATTCGACGTGGGCGGTATTGATGGTAATACCACGAGCCTTTTCTTCCGGCGCCGCATCGATCTGGTCGTATGCCTTGGCAGCACCACCAAACTTGGCAGCCAGCACCGTGGTGATCGCAGCCGTCAGCGTCGTCTTGCCGTGGTCAACGTGACCAATCGTGCCGACGTTTACGTGCGGCTTGGTACGCTCGAATTTTTCCTTAGCCATTCTAGTTCCTCAATAATCAGATAAATAAAAAATCCAGAATCCAAGCCAATCGGTGGTGCCCATGGGCAGGATCGAACTGCCGACCTCTCCCTTACCAAGGGAGTGCTCTACCACTGAGCCACATGGGCCTACCTTAAAACTCCAGCTGTACCGCACATGGAGCGGGTGAAGGGAATCGAACCCTCGTCTTAAGCTTGGAAGGCTTCAGCTCTACCATTGAGCTACACCCGCTTATCCTTTGCCCGCAGCACAGGCCGCTACAGCATTCAATCTGGTGGAGGGAGAAGGATTCGAACCTTCGAAGGCAGAGCCGACAGATTTACAGTCTGTTCCCGTTGACCGCTTGGGTATCCCTCCGGAGAACGCAAGATTATCCTGACTACACAAGCCCGTGTCAACACCTATGAAAACAAAAAAGCCGGCCCATGGCCGGCTTTCTGCTTCCAAGCGCAAATTACTTCTGGGACAGAACCCAGGTAACCAGCTTCTTGGCCTCATCTTCGGTAACGTTGTTCGGCGGCATCGGAGTCGGACCCCAAACACCACTACCACCCGCCTTGACCTTGGCAGCCAGCTTGGCCGGAGCAGCCTTGTCACCCTTGTACTTGGCGGCAACTTCCTTGTAAGCCGGACCGACCAGCTTCTTGTCGATGGCATGGCAAGCCATGCAGTTCTTTGCTTTTGCCAGGGCTTCGTCGGCCTGTGCTTGGCCGGCCATCACGATGCCTGCGGCTGCCATCATGGCAATATAAACAGCTTTCATTATCTCGCTCCGATTGTCGGGTTGGTGGGTAAATCAGCATGTGATGATAAAACCCTTTTAACTCCCGTGCAAACCGCTTTTCACATTGCAGCACACGGGAGTCAGCATCGGTCTTTTCTGGTCACAGACATTTAACGCAGCATGTTACACAGCGTTGACCGGCAAAACAAAGACAATGCCGGTCAAGAACCCCTGCATGTTACTTGCGACGCTGAATCTGCTTGATGTCACGCACCGCCCCCTTGTCGGCAGAGGTCGCCATCAGCGCATATGCCTGCAAGGCAGCAGAAACAACGCGCTCACGCTCAACCGGCTTCCAGGCAGCATCACCAAGCGCCTCCATTGCTGCCCGACGCTTTGCCAGATCAGCCTCGGACACGGCAAGATGAATGCGACGATTCGGGATATCGATTTCTATCGTATCGCCCTCTTCCACCAAGCCGATCGCACCACCATCGGCCGCTTCCGGCGAGGCGTGACCGATCGACAGACCAGAAGTACCACCGGAGAAACGGCCATCGGTGAGCAGTGCGCAAGCCTTGCCGAGGCCCATCGACTTCAGATAGGAAGTCGGATAGAGCATTTCCTGCATGCCCGGGCCGCCCTTCGGGCCTTCGTAGCGGATCACGACCACGTCGCCGGCGACGATTTTCTCGCCCAGAATGGCGTCGACCGCTGCATCCTGACTTTCGAAAACACGGGCACGGCCACTGAATTTCCAGATCGACTCATCGACACCTGCCGTCTTGACGATACAACCGTCGAGTGCAATGTTGCCGTAAAGCACAGCCAGGCCGCCCTCCTGCGAGAAGGCATTGGCCTTGTTGCGGATACAGCCATGGGTACGATCCAGATCAAGCTCATTGAAGCGGCGATCCTGCGAGAAGGCGACCTGCGTCGGCACACCCCCCGGCGAAGCCTTGAAAAACTCATGCACCTTCACGTCGTGTTCGCGCACCACATCCCAACGATCAATGGCTTCACCGATATTCTTGGTATGCACGGTCGGCACATCGCGCGTGATCAGACCCGCCCGATCCAGCTCACCAAGAATGCCCATGATGCCGCCGGCACGATGCACATCCTCGATATGGTACTTGTCGGTCATCGGTGCAACCTTGCACAGACAGGGCACTGCCCGCGAAATGCGGTCGATGTCGGCCATCGTGAAGTCAACGCCGGCCTCCTGGGCCGTAGCCAGGATGTGCAGCACGGTATTGGTCGAGCCACCCATCGCAACGTCCAGCGTCATCGCATTTTCAAAAGCAGCCTTGGTGGCGATTGAGCGCGGCAGCACCGAGGTGTCATCCTGTTCGTAGTAGCGCTTGCACAGTTCGACGATCTGGCGACCAGCACGCAGGAAAAGTTGCTTGCGGTCTGCATGCGTGGCGACCACCGTGCCATTGCCAGGCAGACTCAGACCAAAGGCCTCGGTCAGGCAATTCATCGAATTGGCGGTGAACATGCCGGAACAGGAGCCGCAGGTCGGACAAGCCGAACGTTCGATCTCATCGAGGTCGGACTGGGAAACCGAGTGATCGGCCGCCTTGACCATGGCATCGACCAGATCGAGATGGACAACCTGCCCCTGCAGCGTGACCTTGCCAGCCTCCATCGGCCCGCCGGAAACGAAGATGACCGGGATGTTGAGGCGCATCGCGGCCATCAGCATGCCCGGGGTGATCTTGTCGCAGTTGGAGATGCAGACCATGGCATCGGCACAGTGCGCATTGACCATGTACTCAACGGAGTCGGCAATCAGGTCGCGACTGGGCAGCGAGTAGAGCATGCCACTGTGGCCCATGGCGATGCCGTCGTCGATGGCGATGGTGTTGAATTCCTTGGCAACACCGCCGGCCGCTTCGATCTCGCGCGCCACCAGTTGGCCCATGTCCTTCAGATGCACATGACCCGGCACGAACTGGGTGAAACTGTTGACCACGGCAATGATCGGCTTGCCGAAATCGCCATCCTTCATGCCGGTAGCGCGCCACAGAGAGCGGGCACCAGCCATGTTGCGACCGTGGGTGGAAGTACGTGAGCGGTATTGCGGCATGGGAATCTCCATCTGAAACATGGCGCCCGAAGTCGTGTAACAAAAGGCGCGAACTATAATCGGCTAATTCTAGCCCACTCTGCGCCCCCGATGCTTATCCACCCCCAGTTCGACCCCGTCGCCATCTGGCTCGGCCCCTTGCCGATCCGCTGGTATGGCCTGATGTACCTGCTTGCCTTCGCCCAGTTCATCCTGCTCGGGCGTTACCGGATCAAAACCCGACCGTCGATCATGAGCGCCGAACAACTCGACGACCTGCTGTTTTACGGCATGCTCGGCGTCATTCTGGGCGGTCGACTCGGCCAGGTGCTGTTTTACGAACCGGGCTATTACTTCTCGCATCCGCTCGAGATCATTGCCGTCTGGAAAGGCGGCATGAGTTTCCACGGCGGCTTCCTTGGCGTCGTCATCGCGCTCGGCCTGTGGGCGAAAAAGCAGAACCTGAACTGGCTCGCCGTCACCGACTTTGTCGCCCCGCTGGTGCCGCTTGGCCTGGCCGCCGGGCGCGTCGGCAACTTCATCAATGGCGAACTGTGGGGCCGCGTTGCCGACGCCAACCTGCCCTGGGCGATGGTCTTCCCGCAGGCCGGCGACCTGCAGCCACGCCATCCGTCGCAGCTCTATCATGTCGGCCTTGAAGGGATTGCCCTGTTTCTCATCCTCTGGCTCTACGCCGGCAAAAACCGCCCGCGCGGCGCGTTGACCGGTGCAGGGCTGGTTGGCTACGGCTGTTTCCGCTTCATCACCGAATACTTCCGCGAACCGGATGCCGGCATTTTCGGGCAGTCCTACACGATCAGCATGGGCCAGTGGCTGTCGCTGCCGATGATCGCCGTCGGCATCCTGCTGCTCGTCCTGGCCTACCGGAAACGGACCTGAAACGGCACTTCCGCTCGCCGGCGAAGACTTTATAATTATGGATTACGTTATCCATACAGACAGGAATCGAGTCATGACACGTCCCTTCAAGGTTCTCGGCATCCAGCAAATCGCCATTGGCGGTCCGTCCAAGGAAAAACTGCGCACCCTGTGGGTCGAAAAGTTCGGCCTGGAAATCACCAGCACCTTCGTCTCCGAGCGCGAGAACGTTGATGAAGACATCTGCGCCATGGGCACCGGCCCGTTCAAGGTCGAAGTCGACCTGATGCAGCCGCTCGATCCGGAAAAGAAGCCGGCCGTACACGCCACCCCGCTCAATCACGTTGGCCTGTGGATCGATGACCTGCCCAAGGCCGTCGAATGGCTCTCCGCCAACGGTGTGCGTTTCGCACCGGGCGGCATCCGCAAGGGCGCCGCCGGTTTCGACATCACCTTCCTGCACCCGAAGGGCAACGAGGAATTCCCGATCGGCGGCGAAGGCGTCCTGATCGAACTGGTCCAGGCACCGCCGGAAGTCGTTTCGGCCTTCGCCAAACTGGCTGCGCAATAAGCAACACATGAACGACGAGCTCCCCGAGGACGACCTCGAGGATTCCCGGGCGGCGCTGGCGCCGACCCTGGAAGCGGCAGCCGCGATCCTGCCCTGGGTGGCCAAGCCGCGGCCCTTGCGCTTCGACGAGAAGCTCAACCAGCGCTGGGTCGCCGCCGCCTGCCGCCTGTCCATCGCCTGGTCGGAACGCCACGGCCAGACGGTCGACGACACCCGGCCGGCCATTTTCGCCCTCTACGGCATTGCCCTGGAAACCGCCGATGCCGATTGCCTGCATCTCGGCGAAGCGCTGGCCAGTGCGAGCGATCTGCTGGAGGAAGGCAACCCGGCGCCACGCCTGATCGCAGCATTGACCGCTACCATCGAATGCCTGGCGGAAGAAGGCGGACTTGAACACGTGCTGTTTGCCGAACGCGCCCGGCATTTCGCACAGCGCCTTGAGAGCAGCATGGCGCCTTCGGCCAGCGGCAACCAGCGCTCTCCGGTGCTTGACCGCCTGTTCGTCGGCGAAGCCAGCGAACGCCTCGAGCGCATGCATGACGCACTCGCCGCCTTGCCGCCGGATGCCTACGCCCTCAAGCTCGAAGCCGATGAAATCGCACAGCAGGCCGAGCATCTGGAGCTTTTTGGCATCGTGCATCTGGCCCGCCAGATCGAGCGAACGATTCCCGGCCAGGATGGCACCGGCGATCTCGACCAGCCGCAACTGCGCCAGACGATGCAGGATTTGCTGCATCAGCTCGAAACCGCGATCGCAGCGGTCGACGTCTGAAAAAGACCGAAAATCACGGCCGCCGGATTTTGCCCGGCGACCGCTGATCGCCTAAAGCTCCGGGCTACCCGGCATGGTCTTGAAGATGAAGGCGGCACGCTCGACTTCAACCATCCATACCAGACCATCGCCGTAATGCCCGGTCTGGGCAACCTCGGTAATACGCCGGAAAATATCCTCGGCAACCTCGTCGGGCGCGACAATCTCGATACGCACCTTGGGCGTGTAATCGGTCAGTTCGTCCTTGATCTTGTTGCGCGCGACATGCCGACTGGGCGCGCTGCAGCCCTCGACCTTGCTCACCGTCATGCCGGGAAAACCCGGCAGGACAATCAATGCATCACGCAAGGCCGCCAGTTTGTTGGGGCGGATCACCGCCTTGATCTCTTTCATCGCTTCCCCTCTCTCATGCTTCGACCTTCTCTTCATCAAACCAGCGATAGATGGTCGGCAGGACCACCAGCGTCAGCAAGGTCGATGTTATCAGCCCGCCGATGACCACGATGGCCAGCGGACGTTGCACTTCCGAACCCGGCCCGCTCGAGAACAGGAAGGGAATCAGGCCGAGCATGGCGACCGTCGCCGTCATCATGACCGGCCGGAAACGCAAGGTAGCCCCTTCGACCACGGCATCGCGCACGCTGCGCCCTTCTTCGCGCAAGCCGCGAATGTAGGAGACGAGCACGACGCCGTTCAGCACGGCGATGCCCCACAGCGCGATGAAGCCCACCGAAGCCGGCACCGACAGGTATTCGCGACTGACGAACAGGCCGATGATGCCGCCGATCGAGGCGAAAGGCAGCACGGTGATGATCAGCGTGGCAAAGCGCAGCGAATTGAAGAGCAGGAAGAGCAGGAAGAAGATCGCCGCGATGGTGATCGGGATGATCACCATCAGGTGACCGAGCGCCCGCTCCATGTTCTGGAACTGGCCGCCCCACTCGAGGTAATAGCCTTCCGGCAGCTTGATCTGATGCTCGACCTTCTGCTGCAACTCGGCAACGAAACTGCCGAGGTCGCGATCCTTGACATTGACGCCAACCACGATGCGGCGCTTGCCCAGCTCACGCGAAATCTGCGCCGGACCGTCCACAACGCTGATCCTGGCGACGTCGGTCAGGCGCACCTGGGCGCCGTTGCGCGAGGTGATCAGGACATTCGAGATCGCCTCGACATTGTTGCGGAAGCTTTCCGGCAAGCGCACGACCCCCGGGAAACGCCGTTCGCCCTCGAAGATTTCGGTTGCTTCCTTGCCGCCGATCGCCGTTTCCAGCACGTCGTTGACGTCGGAGACATTGAGGCCGAGACGGGCAATCGCCTGCCGGTCAATTTCGACCGAAAGATACTGTTGACCGCTGATCCGCTCGATGC
The DNA here is from genome assembly GCF_020510525.1 of Quatrionicoccus australiensis. Taxonomy (NCBI): domain Bacteria; kingdom Pseudomonadati; phylum Pseudomonadota; class Betaproteobacteria; order Rhodocyclales; family Azonexaceae; genus Quatrionicoccus; species Quatrionicoccus australiensis. The sequence goes on along the minus strand of NZ_CP075188.1, from coordinate 326,218 downwards.
GCAGATCCTGCGCACCTTGCAGGGTCTGCGCGACCTTGCCGATCTGGCCGGCGAGCTTTTTCAGCTGATCGAGATCGTCGCCGAAAACCTTGACGGCAATATCGGAACGCACGCCGGTGACCATCTCATCAACGCGGTCGGAAATCGGCTGCGCCATCACCACCTGCACACCGGGCAGCGCCTTGAGCTTGTCGCGCATGGCATCCTGGATGTCGTCCTGGGTCCAGCCCGAAGGCCATTCGCTGCGCGGCTTGAGGCTGACGATCGGCGTCGATTCGTTCGGCCCCTGCGGATCGGCCGGCGACTCGCCGCGCCCGACCCCGGAAACCGCCGACTTGACGCCGGGCACCTGCATGACCAGGCGCATCGCCTCCATTTCCATCTTGATCGATTCTTCAAGCGAGATGTTCGGCACGCGATTGATGCCGGGCACCACCGAGCCTTCCTTCATTTCCGGAATGAAGGCGGTTCCGAGGAAAGGCAGCACGGCGACGGTCAGCGCAAACGCCCCGACCGCAGCGGCCACCGTCTTCTTCTCGTTACCCAGCGCCCAGTGCAGCATCTTGAGATAACGCTGCTTCATGATCTGGATCAGGCGCGTATCGTGATCGCCATCATGCGCCGGCGGCTTCAGCAGGTAGGTCGACATCACCGGCGTCAGTGTCATCGACAGGGCCAGCGAAATGGCCAGTGCGATGGCGATGGTGTAGGCGAGCGGCGCGAACATCTTGCCTTCCATGCCCTGCAGGGTCATCAGCGGCAGGAAAACGAGGATGATGATGCCGACCCCGAAGATGACCGGCGTCGCCACTTCGACGACGGCGCGCAGGATCACCCGCAACTGGCTTTCGCCGGTCTTGGCCTGGCGCCCGAGTTGCAGGAAGGCGTTCTCGACGACCACCACCGAGCCGTCGACCATCAGACCGATGGCGATCGCCAGACCGCCGAGCGACATCAGGTTGGCCGAAATACCAAGCTTGTTCATCGCAAAGAAGGTCAGCAACGGCGTCAGGACCAGCGTCGCGACAACGATCAACGAGGAACGCACATCGCCGAGGAAGAGGAAGAGCACGACAATGACCAGCACAACGCCTTCAAGCAGCACCTTCGTGACGGTCCACAGCGCCGCATCGACCAATTCGGAGCGATCGTAATAGGCAACGATTTTCAGGCCATCCGGCAGCATGCCCTTGGCGTTGATCTCGTTGACCCGCTCCTTGATCTTGCTGACCACAGCCTTGGCGTTGCCGCCGGCAATCATCATCACCACGCCGCCGACCGCTTCCGTCGTGCCGTTCTTGATCACGGCGCCCTGGCGGACTTCGTGGCCGATCTGCACCTCCGCGACGTCGCGGACATAGACCGGCACACCGTCCTTTTCCTTGAGCACGATGGCGCGCAGATCTTCCAGATCGCGCACCAGACCGACACCGCGGATCAGGTACTGCTCGGCATATTGCGGCAGCACGCCGCCGCCGGCATTGGCGTTGTTGCGGCCGACCGCCTGATAAACATCGCCGACCGACAGCCCAAAGTGACGCAACTTGTCGGGATTGACCAGTACCTGATACTGCTTGGCAAAACCGCCCTGCGAGTTGATTTCGGCGACGCCGGGAATCGAACGCAACAGCGGACGGACCACCCAGTCCTGGGCAGTCCGGCGCTGCATCAGCTCCTCCTGGCTCAGAGTACGATCGCCGTCATCCGGGCGTTCCAAGGTGTATTGATAGACCTCGCCCAAACCGGTGGACACCGGCCCGAGCACCGGCGTGATGCCTTCCGGCAAGCGCGAGCCGACTTCGAGCAGACGCTCCATGACCAATTGGCGAGCGAAATAGACGTCGGTCTTGTCATTGAAGACGAGCGTGATCAGCGACAGGCCCGGCTTGTTCAGCGAGCGCATTTCCTCGAGACCGGGCAAGCCGGTCATCGCGACTTCCAGCGGCACGGTGGCGAAACGCTCGACTTCTTCCGGCGGACGTCCCGGCGCCTCGGTCGCGATCTGGACCTGGATATTGGTGACATCGGGGAAGGCATCCACGGACAGCTTGCGCGCCGCATCCAGCCCGAAAAACAGCAGGATGACCGCAATCACCGCGACAATCAGGCGCTGCTTGAGCGCCGCACGAACCAGTGATTCGATCACGAGCCCTCCATTTCCTTGCGATTGCGTTCGTTATTCAGGTGGAAAGCGCCTTCGACGACAATCTTTTCCTGCCCCTTGAGGCCGGAAAGGACGACGCGCTGCCCGCCCTGCTCGACACCCAGCTTGACCTTGAGCAAGCGGAACACGCCATCACCCTCGGCGACAAAGACATGGTCTTCGTCGCTTTCGCGGACCACGGCACTGGCCGGCACAACCAGACGCTCGACCGGCTTCGCCTCGATCAGCATCGAAGCCAGCATGGCCGGCTTGAGACGACCGGCACGGTTATCCAGCTCGGTCCGCACCAGCACCGTACGGGTTTCCGGATCGATGGTCTGGCCGACGTAGATCAGCTTGCCGACCAGTTTTTCATGCCCCAGGGCCGGCACCTCGATACTCACCGCCTGCCCTTCCTTGACCTGGCTGACCTGCTGTTCCGGCACCTGGGCGACTGCCCACAAGCGCGACAGATCCGCCACCACGAACAATGCGTCGGCCGGCTGCACTACCTGGCCCTGGGCCAGCTTGCGCTCGACGACGACACCACTCAGGGTCGCCACCACCGGCGTCACGGAATTGACCGCCCCCTGCTTGCCGAGGCGCTCGATCGCAGCCGGTGACACACCAAGCAACTGCAACTGGTCGGCTGCTGCCCGCGTTTCGGCGACCGAGATCTGATGTTCGCTCTCGCGGCGCTGCAATTCAGCGGCGCCGATCACGTCGGCCTCGAACAAGGCCTTGGCCCGCTCGGCATTGCGCCGGTTCAGTTCAAGCTGGGCACGCGCCTTGAGATAAGCCAGTTGCTGGCTGGACAGCTCACTGCTGTTCAGACTGGCCAGCACATCGCCCTTCTTGACCGACTGGCCGAGCAGGGCATCGATGTCGGTAACGCGGCCGGTAATGGTCGCGCCAATACGCGCCAGGCGTTGCTCGTCAAAACCGATCTGACCGGCAACCCGCAAGGTCTCCGCGACCGGTTGCTTGCTCACATCGGCCAGCTTGAGCTGACCCAGCAATTCCTGGCCCGGCGTAACCAGGGCCGGATCAGCCGGCGGAGCCGCCACGGACTTGCCATTTTCCTTGTTGCAACCTGCCAGCAGCGCAGCGGTCAACATCACCAGAAGTGCTTTTTTCATTCCTTGCTTCCCCCGGGCAATGCCCGCAGTCTTTCGATTTCGACCCAGGCCGCGGCCAGTTCAAACCGCGCGGCAATCAGCTCAGCCCGCGCGGCGCGAAATACGCGTTGCGCATCCAGCACTTCGATGAAACCCCGTTCGCCAAAACGATAGGCGGCTTCGGCAACTTTCAGTGCCGCCTCGGCCTGACGGACGATACCGGACTCCAGGGCGGTCACCTGGGTCTGGGCAATTTCGTATTGCTGCACGGCGACTTCCAGCGTCTGGGCCAGCGCGAACTGCTGCGCCTCCAGCTCGTTGCGGGCGCGGGACAGCTGCGCGGCCGCTTCACCGACCGGACCGCTACGCCGATCCCAGATCGGAATGGAGACCACGACACCGAACTTCGAGGTGCGCATGTCGGGGTCTTCGTCGTAACTCGCCTTGAGGGCAAGATTCGGCCAGCGTTGGCCACGCTCCAGATCAAGCTGGCGCTGGGCACGCACCATTTCGGCGCGCGCACGCGCCAGATCGGGGCTGGAATCCGTCAGTTGCTTCTGCAAACCTTCGAGCGGCAACAAGGCCGGCACATTGCGCAAGCTGCCGCTGACCGCAAAATCTTCAGGCAAGGCAGCACCAACCATCTGACGCAACAGCGAACGCGCTTGCTGCACGCGGAAGGCCGCAGCCTGCGAGGTCTTTAGCGCATTGAGTGCTTCCGCATCAGCCTTGATCAATTCGAAGCGTGGCGCTTCGCCGACTTCAACCCGCTTGGCGATGCGCGAGCGCACATCCTCCATCAACTTGGCATCTTCCCGGGCATTCAATAACTCAGCCTGGCGACGCAGCAATTCGAAATAGCGGCTGCGCAAACGGGCCAGCAGATCGGCCTCGAATGCCCGGTTACCGGCGGTTGTCACTTCCAGGCTGGCCAGCGCGGTATCGATCCGTGCCGCGCGTTTCCAGGGCATGTCGAGCGGCTGGGTCAGGCTGACACTGCGCGCATCGCCGGTGTTGCCACCCGGGCTACGCGCCCGTGCCGTCCCACCCAGATATTCAAGTTCGGGATTGGGAAAGGCACTGGCACTGTCCACCGCATAGCGCGCCGCCGTCACCTGGTCACGTGCCGCCATGATCGAGCGGCTCGACTCCATGGCCAGCGTCTCAAGCTGACTCAGGTCATATTCGGGCTGGGCAAAAGCCAGCGTTGCACTCAGCCCGCAAGTCAGAATCAGTATTTTTTTAAATTGCATCATGGGTTTTGTTTAGCAATCCGCATGCCATCAAGGCGCGGCGCTTAACGACCTCCCAGCGCAGCAATACGTTCTTCCAGCGGCGGATGGCTGGAAAACAGCGCCATCCAGCCCTGACCGCCGGCAATGCCGGATGCGGCCATGCTCTGCGGCAGGGGTTCGGTATGCATGTTGCCCAGGCGACGCAATGCGTTCTGCATCGGCAGCGGCGAGCGCAGCAGTTGCGCAGCACCGGCATCGGCGCGGAACTCCCGCTGACGCGAGAACCAGGCGACGATGATGCTCGCGAGCAGGCCAAATACCACTTCGCAGATCATGCTGGTCACCATGTAGCCAATGCCCGGGCCGCTGCTTTGCTCGTCATTGCGGCGCAGGAAAGAGTCGACCGCGTAGCCGACGACACGCGACAGGAAGACGACGAAGGTATTGACCACGCCCTGGATCAGGGTCAGCGTCACCATGTCGCCATTGGCAATGTGGGCGACCTCATGCGCCAGCACCGCTTCGACTTCCTCGCGCGTCATGCCCTGCAGCAAGCCGGTCGATACGGCGACCAGGGAGCTGTTCTTCGTGGCGCCGGTTGCGAAGGCGTTCGGCTCGCCGTCATAGATGGCGACTTCCGGCATCGGCAGGCCGGCCCGCTCGGCAAGACGCGCAACGGTGTCGACCAGCCAGACCTCGGTCGAGGAAGACGGTGCTTCGATGACGCGGGCACCGGTACTCCACTTGGCCATGCTTTTCGACATCAGCAGAGAAATGAAGGCGCCGCCAAAGCCAATCACACCCGCAAACACAAGCAGCATGCCGAGATTGAGACCGTTGGCGGTCAGGAAGCGATTGACGCCGAGCAGGCTGGTAACCAGGCTGAGCACCAGCATCACGGCGAAGTTGGTGGCAAGGAAGAGCAGAACACGTTTCATGGTGAACTCCCGAAAATAAACTGAGGGGCGCATTCTATTGCGTTGCACAAAACCAAAAAACCGGAGCAAAATTGATAAACACTTCGGTTTTTTCTGCAGAACGAATTTCTATGCTCAACTACAAACATCTTCATTACTTCTGGGTCGTCGCCCAGGAAGGCAGCATCACGCGCGCCGCCGAGCGCCTTGGCGTTGCCGTCCAGACGATCAGTGGGCAATTGTCGCTGCTTGAGCGCCAGCTCGGCAAGGCGCTGTTCAACAGCCAGGGACGCGGCCTCGTCCTGAGCGACGCCGGGCGCCTGGCGCTCGGTTACGCCGACCAGATTTTCCAGCTGGGCGATGCCTTGAGCGAGGCGGTACGCAATTCCGACAGCGAGTCGACGCTGCGTCTGCGCGCCGGCATCACCGATGGCATACCCAAGCTGCTTGCCTATCGGCTGCTCAGTTCGGTGACCAGCATGCCGGTCGATATCCGCCTGGTTTGCGACGAGGGCGAGTTCGAAACCCTGCTCGCCGACCTCGCCCTGCATCGCCTCGATGTCGTGCTGACCGATCGCGCCGCACCGGTCGGTGGCAACCTGAAAGTTTTCAGCACCCGCCTCGGCGATTTCGCGACCGGGCTTTTTGCCATTCCGGAACTGGTCGACCGCTACGCACCGGGTTTTCCCAACAGCCTCGACGGTGCGCCGATGCTGCTGCCCACCCGCCACAATGCACTGCGCGGCCGCATCGACCGCTGGCTGGAGAGCATCGGCATCCGCCCCAAAATCGTTGGCGAATTCGAGGACAGCGCCCTGCTCAACACCTTCGGCCGCGGTGGCCTGGGCATTTTTCCGGCACCGCTGGTTCTCGCCGACCAGATCGAAGCCTCTTTCAACGCCCGCCCGCTCGGCGCAATGGAGGCAGTCAGCGAACAGATCTATGCAATCTCCAACGAACGCCGCATCCGCCATCCGGCGATCGAGGTTCTCTGTGCCGCCTCGCCACTGAGCGCCGCGACGCCGGGGGTATAATTTCCGCCCCCAACGTAAAACAAAGCAAAAAAACCATGCCGCTGTTTCGCAATATTCTTGTCCTTGCCCTGAGCCTCGTTTGTTCCGGCTCGGCGCTCGCCCAGCAACAACCCGTGCCTCCCGCCCTGGCCGCCAAATCGTGGCTGCTACTGGAAATGGGCTCCGGCCAGATGTTGACCGCCGAGAAGCCCGACGAGCGCCTCGAACCCGCCTCGCTGACCAAGCTGATGACGGCCTACCTGACCTTCTCGGCCATCCACAAGAAGACCATCGCCCTCACCCAGCCCCTGCCGGTTTCCGAAAAGGCCTGGCGTACCGGCGGTTCCAAGATGTTCGTGCGGGTCGATACGCAAGTTCCGGTCGAAGACCTGATCAAGGGCATGATCGTGCAATCCGGCAACGACGCCTGCGTCACGCTGGCTGAAGCCATCGCCGGCAGCGAAGAGAACTTCGCGCAGATGATGAACCGCGAAGCACAACGCCTGGGCATGAAGTCCTCCAGCTTCCGCAACTCGACCGGCCTGCCCGATCCCGAGCACTACACCACGGCGCGCGACCTTTCGCTGCTGGCCGGCGCCCTGATCCGCGATTTCCCCGAGGAATACAAGAAGTATTACTCGATGAAGGAATTCACCTACAACGGCATCACCCAACCGAACCGCAACCGCCTGCTCTTCATCGACCCCAGCGTCGATGGCGTCAAGACCGGCCATACCGATGCTGCCGGCTACTGCCTGATTTCCTCGGCCCTGCGCGACAAGCGCCGCCTGCTCTCGGTCGTGCTCGGCACGGCTTCGGACTCGGCGCGCGCCACGGAGTCGCTCAAGCTGCTCAACTGGGGCTTCCTCTCTTACGATGCCGTGACGCTGTTCACGAAAGAGCAGCCGGTCGCCGCGCTGCGCGTCTGGAAGGGGCAGCAAAGCCAGGTCAAGGCCGGTTTCACCAACGACATGACGATTGCCGTGCCCAAGGGCTATGCCGAATCGGTGAAGTCCGACTTCGTCGCCGAGCCGCGTCTGATTGCACCGATCGAACTGGGCCAGAAGCTGGGCACGCTGAAAGTCAGCGTCGACGGCAAGCCGTATGGCGAATATCCGGTTGTCGCTCTTGAAAAAATCGAAATCGGCAACATCTTCATCCGTATCCTCGACACCATCCGCCTCTGGTTCAACTGACCCCATGACCCCTTACGTTGCCGACCCGGTTTACCTGAATGGCCAGTTCCTGCCGCTTGCTGCGGCGGGCATCTCGCCGCTCGACCGCGGTTTCCTGTACGGCGACGGGGTTTATGAAGTCATTCCGGTCTATTCCCGGCGCGCCTTTCGCATCGATGAACACCTCAAGCGCCTGCAGGCGACGCTGGACGGCATCAAGCTGACCAATCCGCTAGCGGTCGACGCCTGGAAAGAGGTCATTTTCAAGCTGATCGCCAGCGCACCCTGGGATGACCAGTCGATCTACCTGCAGGTAACGCGCGGCGCCGACGACAAGCGCGACCACGCCTTCCCGCCGGCCACTGTCGCGCCGACCGCCTTTGCCTTCGCCTCGCCGCTGCTCACCACGCCGGCCGAGCTCAGGGCCAAAGGCGTTGCCGCGATCACGGTGCCCGACCTGCGCTGGAGCCGCTGCGATCTCAAGGTCATCTCGCTGCTCGCCAATGTGCTGGCCCGCCAGCAGGCGGTCGAACAGGGCTGTGCCGAAGCGCTGCTGCTGCGCGACGGCTGGCTCAAGGAAGGCGCCGCCTCGAACATTTTCGTGGTCAGGGACGGCGTGCTGCTCGCGCCGCCCAAGACGCAGCTGATGCTGCCCGGCATCACCTACGACGTGATCCTCGAACTCGCAGCCCAACATGGGCAGGCGCTGGAAGTGCGCGAGATCAGCGAAACTGAACTTCGCGCCGCCGACGAGGTCTGGATGACCTCATCGACCAAGGAAATCCTGGCGATCACGACGCTGGACGGTCAACCGGTCGGACATGGCAAAAATGCCGGCCGACCCGGCCCGTACGGCGAACAGATGTGGCAGTGGTATCAGGACTTCAAGAACACGGTAATGCGTAAAGGCTGACATGGCATCCTACAAGGACACCCTACTCGAATTTCCCTGCGAGTTTCCCCTGAAGATCATGGGCAAGGCGCACGACGAGCTTTCCCAGGTGGTACTGAGCATCGTCACCCAGCACGCCCCCGATTTCGACGGGGCAAGCATGGAAATGCGCGCCAGCTCCGGCGGCAACTACATCAGCCTGACCTGCACCGTGATCGCCACCTCGAAGCCGCAGCTCGACGCGCTGTACACCGACCTGAGCGGCCATCCGCTGATCAAGGTCGTCCTCTAAGCCGCCGTGACCCCCACCGTCAAATACCTGGGTCGGGTCGACTATGAGCCGACCTTCCAGGCCATGCAGGCGTTCACCGCCAGCCGTACGGCCGCAACGCCGGACGAGCTGTGGATCGTCGAACACCCGCCGGTCTACACCCTGGGTCAGGCCGGCAAGCCGGAACACATCCTGCGCGACGTCGGCATTCCGCTGGTCCGGATCGACCGCGGCGGTCAGGTCACCTACCATGGCCCCGGCCAGGTCGTAATCTACCTGCTGCTCGATCTGGCGCGCCTGAAAATCAAGGTACGCGAACTGGTCACAGCCATCGAACAGGCGGTCATTGACCTGCTCGGCAACTACGGCGTCACGGCCGAACGGCACGATGGTGCGCCCGGCGTCTATGTCGGCGCCGCCAAGGTCGCCGCGCTCGGACTGCGCATCCGCAACGGCTGTTCCTACCACGGCGTTTCGCTCAATGTGGACATGGACCTGACGCCCTTCGACGCGATCAATCCCTGCGGCTACCCCGGCCTGCAGATCGTGCAGACCAGGGACCTGAACATTCCGCTCACCGCCGGCGAGGCGGGCGAGCAACTCTCGCAGCAACTGCTGCTGCAACTGGAAAGACAACATGGCTGAAAACGAGATCAAGGGCAGCGCCAAGCAAAAGGGCGTCAAGCAAAAGGGCGAACTCAAGACGGCGCGCATTCCGATCAAGATCGTGCCGGTTGCCGAAGCGCTGCGCAAACCCGACTGGATCCGCGTCAAGGCCGGCAACAGCGCCGGCCGCTTCGGCGAGATCAAGACCATGTTGCGCGAGAAGAAGCTGCACACCGTCTGCGAGGAAGCGACCTGCCCGAACATCGGCGAATGCTTCGGCCGCGGCACGGCGACCTTCATGATCCTCGGCGACATCTGCACGCGGCGCTGCCCGTTTTGCGACGTCGGCCACGGTCAACCGCTGCCGCCCAACCCGGATGAGCCGCGCGAACTGGCCGAATCGGTGGCGACCCTGAAACTCAAATATGTCGTGATTACCAGCGTCGACCGTGACGACCTGCGCGACGGTGGCGCCCAGCACTTCGTCGATGTCATCCGTCACACCCGCGAACTGTCACCGACCACGACCATCGAAACCCTGGTGCCGGATTTCCGCGGTCGCATGGACGTGGCGCTCGACGTGCTCGGCGGCGCCCTGCCCGACGTGCTCAACCACAACATGGAAACGATACCCCGTCTCTACAAGCAATCACGTCCGGGCGCCGACTACCAGCACTCGCTGGATTTCCTCAAGCAGTTCAAGGCGCGCTACCCGAAGGTATCCACCAAGTCGGGCCTGATGGTCGGTCTCGGCGAAACCGATGAGGAAATTCTCGAAGTCATGCGCGACCTGCGCGCCCACGACGTCGAAATGCTGACCATCGGCCAGTATCTGGCGCCGTCCGGCCATCATCTGCCGGTGTCACGCTACGTGCATCCCGACACCTTCAAGATGTACGAGGAAGAAGCGAAAAAGATGGGCTTTACCGGTGCCGCCTGCGCTCCGATGGTCCGCTCCAGCTACTGGGCGGACCAGCAGGCGCACAGCGCCGGCGTCGCCTGAGCAAACGCCGGCAAGCGCCGACCTATCGGGTTGGCGGCGGCGGGGGCAAACCCGGCGGAGGCGGCGGAATGCCGGCATCGTCGGCGCGTACAGCCGTTGCGGGCGCCGCAACGGCACGCGGCGTCGCCATGCTGGCCGGCACCGGGACGCGATGTCCCTGCGCATACATGCACTGCACGTAGGCATTGTCGTACTGGCGCTGGGTACCGACACCGGAAGCCCGCGCCGCGTCGGTACCTACTGCAGTACCGAGCAGCAGCCCGGTACCGGCACCAATCGCCGCACCACGTGAATCACCACCGATCGCCACACCGGCCAGCGCACCGACTGCCGTTCCGACCGCAGCACTGGTCACGGCCGACTTCTGCGACGCTTCTTCGGCCGTTTTGCCACCGATCTGGGTATGCGCAAACTGGCGGCAATAGACATCATCCGCACGGAAGCGCTCAATCGACTGCCCGCTACCGGGCAGGGCCATCACACTCGGCCCGGTCGGCATGACGGTGCAGGCACCGAGCGCCAGGAAACCGGCCAGCGGCAAAAGTCGCATCATGGATTTTTTCTGCATATTCATGCTTTGCTCACTTTTCCGGTTGCGGCAGAACCTTCTGCCAACCGCCAGGACATTCCTTGACATAGGGGTAATAGCCCTTCCTGGCCGCGCAGTAATACCAGTATTGCTGGGCTGGCGCCGGGGCCGGCTCGGACACAACGCTTTCCTGCTTCTCGATATAGACGGTCGGTTCCGGCGGCGGCGCCGGCTGCACGACAATCACTTCCTGCCGGTAATAAGGGGGATAGAACCAGGGCGATGGATAACCCCAGTAAGGGCCGACATAAACGCCGACACGACTGCCATGCGCCCAGGCACTGCCCGCTCCGGCCATGACCAGAAGCGCCAGCAACAACAGGGATTTCAGTAATTTCATGGGTACACCCGATCTTCCGTAATCACGCTTTCAAGATAGCGAATTATCGGCAGATCGGGCGTATTCAATTGCAACAGTATGTAATGGCCGGCGGCTTGCACCGGCAGACCGCTCAGTCGTCGCGATCGAGCATTTCCGCACGCTTGCGGCGCAAGCCCTCGGGCATTTGCAGCGTTGCCCGGTCCCAGCCTTCAAGCTCAAGCACCTGATCGAGGCAATCTTCCATCACCGCATAGGCCTTGATGGTCGCGGCAGCGATCGCCTGATGCACGGCCACATCGTTGCCGGGCTCGATCTCGCACTTGCCCTGGTAACGGAACAGCTCGCGCAAGGTCCGCAGCTGCACCGCCACCTGACCGGGACAGGCGCACATGTAGATGGTCGCCTCCTCGATGATCTGCTCGAGTTCCTGGTCGGAAAAGCGGCGTTGCAGAATCATGCGGACCTCCCCGATCTCAGAGCAGCTTCATCTTCTTGGCCGCCTCGCGCAGTTCACCACGGAAGTCCGGATGGGCAATGCCGATCAGGGCTTCGGTGCGCTGCTTGGCGGTCTTGCCGCGCAACTGGGCGACACCGAACTCGGTGACGACATAGTTGATGTCGTTCTTGCTGGTCGTCACGTGCGTGCCGGTCGACAGGGTCGGCACGATGCGCGAGATGGTGTCGTCCTTGGCGGTCGACGGCAGGACAATGAAGGATTTGCCGCCATTCGAACGATTCGCTGCGCGCACGAAGTCAGCCTGGCCGCCGGTACCGGAATACGGTGCCGAACCGAGGCTTTCCGAGCCGCACTGGCCCATGAAGTCGATCTGCATGGTCGCGTTGATGGCGTGCAGGTTGTCGTTCTGACCAGCCAGATACGGGTCGTTGGTGAAGTCGACCGGATGCATTTCGAGGGCCGGGTTGCGGTCCATGAACTGATACAGCTTCTTCGAACCGAGGGCAAAGGTGGCGAGGATCTTGCCACGTCCGTAGTTCTTCTTGCTGTTATCAACCACGCCAGCCTCGACCAGGCTCATGATGCCATCGCCGACCATTTCGGTATGAATGCCGAGATTGTGCTTGTGGGTCAGCTGCATCACCACCGCATCGGGAATGCCGCCGTAACCGATCTGCAGCGTGGCACCATCCGGGATCATGTCGGCGACGTATTTGCCGATGGCCTGCTGGACCGGACCGATCTTGGGCAGACCGACCTCGAGGATGGGGTCATTGCTCTCGGTGAGCGCCGCAACCTGCGAAATGTGGATGTGGCAATTGCCGTTGGCAAAGGGCACGTTCGGATTGACTTCGAGGACCACGGCGCGCGCCTTGGCGATCGCCGCCATGGTGTAGTCCGGGGCCAGCGACAACGAGAAATAGCCGTGCTCGTCCATCGGCGAAACCATCGTGAACACGACATCGGCCGGGCTCAGGTTGTTGCTGATCAGCGACGGCAGTTCCGAAAAATAGGCCGGAATGAAGTCGATCCAGCCCTCCTGGCCGCCCTGGCGCGAGGCACCGCTGAAGAAGTAGGCGGTGTGGCGGATGTTTTCAACGGTTTCCGGATCGAAATAGGCGTACTTGCGTACAGGCAGGATCTGCGACACGGTGACATCGCGGAAATCGCGACGTGCTTCGGACAATGCCGTCAGCAAGGACGGCGGCTCGCCGACCGCGGTCGGCACGACGATGGTATCGCCATTCTTGACGACACGAATGGCATCGGCGGCCGACATGCGTTTTTGTTGGTATAGGGCCTGAACAGACATTGCTTTCTCCTCCAAGTATTGTTTTCAAAAAAACGGATGCTCGCACATTGGCCAGACCAGAAGACTGACCAGGATCAAAAAAAATCGATGCCCAAGGCATTCCTCTCACGCCGGTTTGCGGTTGCTGCCGGCCACCATGCGGATTTCGAACAGGCGACATTCGAGCGGCCCGTTGAACAGCGGCGTCTTGCGGCTGGGGCGCAGACCGACCAGCTTGGGCAAACGCAGGTCGGCGGTGAAGAAGAAACAGTTCCAGCCGGCCCAGTGCTTTTTCAGCGCCGAACCGAGTTGCGGGTACAGACAGGCCAGCTCGTCCTGTTCACCGATCCGCTCGCCGTAGGGCGGATTGGTCACCATGATGCCGTTCTCGGTGAGCGGCTGGGTTTCCAGGATATCGGCACGGTCGACCGTCACGGCATTGGCGAAACCGGCTTCCTGCAGATTGCGCCGGGTGGCACGCACGGCGGTTTCGTCGATGTCGTAGCCACGGATGTCCATCGGCTCGACCGGTTTGACCCGCGCCATCGCGGCTTGCCGGATGTTGGCCCAGTTCATCGCCTCGAAGCTCGACAACAGCTCGAAGGCAAAACCGCGATCCAGGCCGGGCGCGCGATCAAGGGCCATCTGCACGGCTTCGAGCAGGAAGGTGCCGCTACCGCACATCGGATCGACCAGGGCCATGCCGGGCTGCCAGCCGGTCATTTTCAGGATGCCGGCCGCGAGATTCTCCTTCAGCGGCGCTTCCACGCTGGCCTTGCGGAAACCGCGCTGCCACAGCGGTTGACCGGAAGTATCGAGATACAGCGTGCATTCGTTCTCGGTCAGGAAGACATGCACGCTGACATCGGGATGCCGGGTATCGATGTTCGGCCGCTCGCCCTTGTCCTCGCGGAAGCGGTCGCAGACAGCATCCTTGACGCGCAGGGTGACGAAATCGAGCGACTTGAGCGGGCATTTGATCGCCGTGGTGACGACGCGCATGGTGCGGGTCACCGCGAAATGATTCGGCCACAGCTGACGCACGGCGAGGCGGTAGATGTCCTCTTCGCTGGCGTACGGCCCCTTGACCACATGTTTGAGGATGCGTGTCGCCAGGCGCGATTCGAGATTGGCCCGGTAGCAGACGCTCCACTCGCCGGAGAAGAAGACACCACCATGAATGGCGTGCAGATCCTCGCCGCCGACGGCGCGCAGTTCTTCAAGCAGCAGTTCTTCGAGGCCGCGCGGGCAAATTGCGAAATATTTGTTCATCAGAAAGGCTTCAGGACGGCAAGAAAGACCACGGCAAACAGCACGAGCACGGGCATTTCGTTATAAAAGCGGAACCAGACGTGGCTGCGGGTATTGCGCCCGAGGCGGAAAGCCTTGAGCGTCATGCCGCAATGCACGTGATAGACGACCAGCAGGGCGACCAGGAAAGTCTTGGCATGCAGCCAGCCACCGGAAAAATTATAGGCGAACCACAACCACAGACCGAGCAGCACGGCGAGGATGCCGAGCGGCGTCATGAACTTGAACAGCTTGCCGGCCATCAGCAGCAGGCGGTCGCGCTCGGCCGGACTGTCGTCCGGCACCATGGCCAGATTCACGAAAATGCGCGGCAGGTAGAACAAGCCGGCAAACCAGGCGACGACCAGCGATATATGCAGGGCCTTGACGATCAACATGCGTTTCTCCTTGCGAGCGCCTCTGCTATCCCGGCATCAACTGTCGGGTACGCGAGGCGCAGTTTGAATTCTTCTTTGATTCGCCGATTGCCGATCCGGCGCGATTCGCGCATGAAGGACATCTGCACCGGTGAAAGCTGGCGGGCGGCTTCGCCACGACTCAGGCGCGGCGGCCGGGACAGGGCAAAAGCATCCGCCACCCGATCAAAATAGTCGGCCATTTTCAGGTCGGAATCATCAACGACATTGTAGGCGCGATTGGCCCGGCCGTGGCGCAGCGCGGCAACACAGGCACTGGCCAGATCCTCGGCGTGAATATGGTTGGTATACACGTCGTCAGCGGTACACAGCGCCGGCAGGCCCTTTTTCAGGCGCTCGAACGGCAGGCGATCGGCGGCGTAGATGCCCGGTGCGCGCAGGATGGAAACGCTCACGCCGTTCTGCCGCCCCCAGGTGCGCAGGCAGCGCTCGGCGTCAACGCGACGCGCGGCACGGCTGCTTTCCGGCTGCAGGCGACGCGTTTCGTCGATGATCTCGCCACCGCAATCACCGTACACCCCGGTCGTACTAACGTAGATCAGGCGGCGTGGTAGACTTTTGCCCTTGCTCAAGGCAGCCAGCAAATGCCGGGTGCGCGAGTCGTGGAGGCCTTCGCCGGGCGGCGGTGCGAGATGCAGCACGCTATCGGCCAGACCGGCCAGGCGCTGCAGGCTGGCCGGCTGGTCGAGATCGGCCAGCACCGGCCGGGCACCGGCCAGGCGCCATTCGGCGGCACGACCGGGATCGCGCAACAAGGCATGGACGCAACTGCGGTGAGCAAGGCGGGAAAGAATGCGGCGGGCAATGTCTCCGCTGCCGACGATCAGTATTTTTTGCACGGCTGCATTGTAGCCGACCAACAAGGGGAACCGATGAGCCACCAGATTACCGTCCAGCCGAGCGGCCGCCAGTTTGCCGCCGAACCCGATGAAACCCTGCTCGAAGCCGCTCTGCGCCAGGGCCTGACCATGCCTTACGGCTGCAAGGACGGCGCCTGTGGTGCCTGCAAGGGCAAGGTCGTCGAAGGCAGCGTCGACCACGGCAAGTCACAGGCGCACGCGCTCAGCGATGCCGACAAGGCCGCCGGCCTGACCCTGTATTGCTGCGCCACGGCCAAGAGCGACCTGGTCATCGAATGCAAGCAGATGAGCTCGGCCAACGATTTCCCGATCAAGATCCTGCCGGCCCGCATCGAGAAGCTCGAGCGCCTAGCGCCCGACGTCATCGACATGCACCTGCGTCTGCCGGGCAGCGAGCAGTTCCAGTTCCTCGCCGGCCAGTACATCGACTTCCTGTTGAAGGACGGCAAGCGACGCAGCTATTCGCTGGCCAACGCGCCGCGCAGCGACGGCATCATCGAACTGCACATCCGCCTGGTGCCGGGCGGCCTGTTCACGGAACAGGTATTCAACAGCCTCAAGGTGCGCGACATCCTGCGCTTCGAAGGGCCGCAGGGCGGCTTTTTCCTGCGCCAGGACTCGAAGAAGCCGGTCGTCCTGCTCGCCGGCGGTACCGGTTTCGCGCCGCTCAAGGCGATCGTCGAAAAGGCCATCGCCGACCAGTCGGAACGCCCGCTGCACATCTATTGGGGCGCCAAGGCCAGGGCCGACCTCTACATGCATGCGCTGCCGGAGAAATGGGCGGCCGAACATCCGCACATCAAGTACGTGCCGGTCCTCTCGGAACCGGCGGCCGATGATGCCTGGAACGGTCGCACCGGCTTCGTGCATCAGGCGGTCGTCACCGACTTCCCGGATCTCTCGGGCTACCAGGTCTATGCCTGCGGCTCGCCGGTCATGATCGATGCCGCCCGGCGTGACTTCATCGAGAAGTGCGCCCTGCCGGAAGAAGAGTTCTTCGCCGACGCCTTCACCTTCGCGACCAACTGATCGCGCGCTGGCTGCGCCGCGCTACAGCCCCTGCGGCTCGAGGCGCAGCCAGACGACAAAGCGGGCGCCTTGCCCGGGCTGATTCTCGATCGTGATGTTGCCGCCATAGCGCTCGATCAGCGACTTGCTGACCCACAGTCCCAGCCCATTGCCGCCCGGCTTGCGCGCCGTGTAGAAGGGCTGGAACAGGTGTTCGCGATCGGCATCACTGACCCCGTGCCCGGAGTCGGCAACGATCAGCCGGATGCCGAGCGGCATGTCGGCAGCATCCCAGTCCTCGGCCGCGATGGTCAGCAGGCCGCCATCCGGCATGGCCTGGATGGCATTGACCAGCAGATTGACCATGACCTGCTGCAACTCGTTCTTGTTGCAGGTGATCTGGCGCTGCGAATCAAGGTGCTGTTCGATGGCGATATTGTTGGTCTTGAGCAACTGGCGAACCAGCAGCAGGCTGTCCTGGATCAACGGCCCGGCCGCCACCGGCTCGAGATAACCAACATAGTCCTGCGGCCGGGCAAATTGCAGCAGCTTGGCAACGATCAGCCGAATGCGGTGGATCTGCTCCTGGATCAGCTTGATCTCGGGCTCGACCGGCTCGGCCTGCGGCCCGAGCAGATCGCGCAGGACGTCGAGATTGCCCTGGATGACGGCGACCGGATTGTTGATTTCATGCGCAACGCCAGCGGTCAACTGCCCGATCGCGGCCAATTTCTCGTTCATCACCAGTTGCGACTGCGCCGCCTTGAGATCGGCCACCGCCTGTTCGAGCGCCGCGGTGCGCTCTGCCACCTTGGCATCGAGCGACTCGCCCCAGCGCTTGAGCGACGAAGCCTGCGATTGCAAACGATCGAGCATGCGGTCGAAGTGGGCGGCGACGATACCGAGATCGTCCGGCGTGGACAGCGGCCCGACGCGGGCATCGACATTGCCCTGCTCGATGGCGTGCATGGTCGAATGCATGCGCTCGATCGGCCGGAAGACGCTGCGCGCCCAGAAGATCGCAAAAACCCCGGCAACCAGCATGGCGAGCAGGAAGACACCGGCAATCGCGGCAAAGGCGTGCTGCCGGGCAGTCACGAAAGGGCCTTCGAGGAAGCCGACATAGAGCATGCCGATGCGCTGCTGCCGGCTGTCGAGCAATGGCTCATAGGCCGAGACATACCAGTCGCTGACGACAAAGGCGCGGTCCAGCCAGGTCCGTCCCTCGCCGAGCACGGCCGCATCGACCGCGGCCGAGACGCGGGTGCCGATGGCGCGCGTGCTGCCGAACAGGCGCACATTGGTAGCGACCCGCACGCTGTCGAGGAACAAGGTCGCCGTACCGGCACTACCGAAAGGCAGAGCGCCCTCGGGATAGACGATGGCATTCAGGCGATCGATGAAATTCAGGTTCTTGTTGAGCAGGATGCCGCCACTGAGCACCCCGAGCAGGCGTCCGCTCGCATCGTGCACCGGCGCAGCAGCGTGGATGACCAGGCCGCGCACTTCGACCTCGCGCTGATCGGCACGCGCGTTGGCCGTGACCAGTACCGGCGTGCGTGCCCGCTCGGCCAGCGCCGGACTGATCGCAAAAAGCTGGGCGCCAGAAAAAACCTCGGTCGCGGTTTTCGCCTGACCATCCAGAGCCGATGCAACGACCGGCCAGGCGCGCGCATCGGCGCGGCTACGGTCGACGTCGAGAAAATAGAGAAAATCAAGCTTCTGCTCCTGCTGCACGGCATTGAGCACGGCAGCAATCGCCTTGTCATGCCGTCGCGGCAGCGCCCCCAAAACCCGCGCCAGGCGCGCCGAGTCGGCCAGACTGGCCACCGAGCCGCCAACCCCCTCGCTGACCCGCTCATAGTAGCCATGCGCAATTGCCAGATCGCTGCGCACCTTGGTGACCAGCAACTGGTTGAAGTAGTCGCCTCCCCAGTAGGCCAGCACCGAGATGGTCAGCGGCAGGACGAAGCCGAGCGGGATCAGCGCCAGCAACAGCAGGCGAACGCGGATCGAGCGCCGGCCGAAGCGCATCAGACGCCCCAGGCCTGGCACTTCCTGTCCATCGTCTTGCGCGAGATGCCAAGCCGCCGGCTGGCCTCCGACTTGTTGCCATCACAGGCGGCGAGCACGGCGAGAATGTGCGATTTTTCGACTGCCTCCAGCGTTTCATCGGCGCAGGAAAACGCTCCTGGCGCAACCTCCGGCTCATGGCCGATGTCGAACCAGCCGAGAATC
The DNA here is from genome assembly GCF_020510525.1 of Quatrionicoccus australiensis. Lineage (NCBI taxonomy): Bacteria > Pseudomonadati > Pseudomonadota > Betaproteobacteria > Rhodocyclales > Azonexaceae > Quatrionicoccus > Quatrionicoccus australiensis. Next base: position 307,353 of record NZ_CP075188.1, on the reverse strand, counting down.
AGCGAACGCTCGATCAGGTTGCGCAATTCGCGCACATTGCCGGGCCAGTCGTAATCGGCCAGGCGGGCCAGGGTGCGTGCATCGAGGTGCAGCGGCGGCACGCCCAGACTCGGCGCCAGCTGGGCGACGAAATGATCGAACAGCAGCGGAATGTCTTCCGGACGCTCGCGCAAGGGCGGCAGCATGACCTCGAAGACCTGCAGGCGGTAATAGAGATCCTGACGGAAGCGCTGCTCGCCGACCTCGATCTTGAGATCGCGGTTGGTAGCGGCAATGACCCGCACATCGACGGCGATTTCCTGCTCCGAACCAACCGGCCGGATGCGCTTCTCCTCGAGCACGCGCAGCAGCTTGGCCTGCGCCGACAAGGGCAGTTCGGAAATTTCGTCGAGAAAGAGCGTGCCGCCGCGCGCGTAGTAGAACAGCCCCTCGCGCCGCTGCTGCGCGCCGGTGTAGGCCCCCTTGATGTGGCCGAACAATTCCGACTCGATCAGTTCGGCGGCGATTGCCGCGCAATTGACCGGCACGAACGGTCCGTCGGCGCGCGCACTCAGCGCATGCAGGGCACGTGCCGCGACCTCCTTGCCGGTGCCAGACTCGCCGCTCAGCAGCACGGTCGCCGCGCTCGGCGCAATTTTCTTGAGGCGTTCGCAGACCTTGAACATCGCCTCGGACTGACCGATCACCCCCTCGACATCCGCAGCACGCGGGCCGACTTCGCGGCGCAGCACGAAATTCTCGCGCGCCAGCCGGGAGCGCTCGAAACAGCGCTGGATGGCATTGAGCACCAGGGCCAGCGAAAAGGGCTTGAGCAGGAAATCGGCGGCACCGGCGCGCAGGGCTTCGATCGCCGTGTCGAGATCAGCATAGGCAGTCATCAGCACGACATCGCCGGCATAGCCCTCCTCGCGCAACTCGTGCAGCCAGTCGACGCCGGAACAGCCGGGCAATGCGATGTCGAGCACGATCAGGTCGTAACGACTGCGTTCAAGCAACGGCCGCGCCGCTTCGACACTGCCGGCGCTATCGACGACGCCACAGCGACTGCTCAGCGCCCGCTGCAGGAAGCTGACCATGCCGACCTCGTCATCGACGATCAGCACGGAATATTGCTGCCAGGGAGATTTGCTTTCGCTTGCCGGAAGTTCGTTCATTGCCGTGAAGAGTTGCGCGTGATGGAGGCGCGGCAATTCTCGCACGCTTTCCCGGCCCGGCCATGCCGGGTCGTCCGCAGTACAGGCTCAGGCGCTCCGCTGGCAAGCCACACCGGCTCAGCCCCCCGGGTCAATTTGTCCCACCCCGGGACATTTTGACCCACCCGCTGGCAGGGTCTTTTTTTCAACTCATTGCTTATTAAGGAATTGGGCAGCAGGCACGCAGCTTGCAAATGTAGCCGCCAACAGTTGCATCGTCGCCGCCCATCAAGCCGGCGGCACAAGGGGAAATGCCGGCGTTGCACCGGCCATTGACAGGGGTTCCCGGCGGGCAAGCCGGGGCAAGAGGAGATCTGAATGGAAAGCAAGGAAAAATCAGGAACCGGCCTGCGGGTCAACCGCCGCCAGTTCTTCAAGATATCCGCCGCCGGTCTCGGCGGCTCCGGCCTCGCCGTGCTCGGCATGGCACCCGAAGCAGCGCGCGCCGAAGTGCGCCAGTACAAGCTGTACCGCGCTACTGAAACGCGCAACAACTGCACCTACTGCTCAGTGGGTTGCGGCATCCTCATCTACAGTCTGGGCGATGGCGCCAAGAACGCGCAAAAGAAGATCATCCACGTCGAAGGCGATCCGGATCATCCGGTCAGCCGCGGCTCGCTGTGCCCGAAGGGGGCCGGCGTGCTCGACTACATCCACAGTGCGCAGCGCCTGAAATACCCCGAGGTACGCGAAGCGGGCAGCAACGAATGGAAGCGCATCACCTGGGACGAGGCCAACAAACGCATCGCCCGCCTGATCAAGGATGACCGCGACGCCAACTTCATCGAGAAAAATGCCGCCGGCGCCACCGTCAACCGCTGGCTGAGCACCGGCTTCCTCGGCTCTTCCGCCGCCAGCAACGAAACCGGCTTCCTCGACTTCAAGTTCGCGCGCGGCCTCGGCATTGCGTCGGTCGAAAACCAGGCCCGTCTCTGCCACGGCCCGACGGTATCGGCACTGGCCCCGTCCTTCGGGCGCGGCGCGATGACCAATCACTGGGTGGACATCAAGAACGCCAACGTAATCCTGGTCATGGGCGGCAATCCGGCCGAAGCCCACCCGGTCGGTTTCAAGTGGGTAATCGAGGCGAAAACGCACAACAATGCCACGCTGATGGTGGTCGATCCGCGCTTCAGCCGGACCGCCGCGGTTGCCGATTTCTACGCGCCAATCCGGGCCGGCGCCGATGCCGCCTTCCTGCTCGGCCTGATCAGCTATCTGCTGAACAACGACAAGATCCAGCACGAGTACGTCAAGGCCTATACCAATGCGGCACTGATCGTGCGCGAGGACTACGAGTTCAACGAGGGCATCTTCAGCGGCTACGATGCCGAGAAGCGCAGCTACGACAAAGCCTCGTGGAACTACGTCCTGGACAAGGACGGCATGGCCGAACGCGACGATACGCTGCAGCACCCGCGCTGCGTCATCAACCTGCTGAAAAAGCACGTCGAGCGCTACACGCCGGACATGGTCGCCTCGATCACCGGCACGCCGAAGGCGGCCTTCATCAAGGTCTGCGAGACCATGGCCGCGACCAGCGTACCGGATCGCACCGCCACCATCCTCTATGCGCTGGGCTGGACACACCATACCGCCGGCGCCCAGATCATCCGCTGCGCCGCCATGGTCCAGCTGCTGCTCGGCAACATCGGCATGCCCGGCGGCGGCATCAACGCACTGCGCGGCCATTCCAACGTGCAGGGCTTCACCGACATCGGCATCCTCGCCAACATGCTGCCGGCCTATCTGATGCTGCCGCAGGACAAGCAGCAGACGCTCAAGGACTACCTGGAGCAGCGCACGCCCAAGGCGCAGACGCCGAACTCGGTGAACTTCTGGAAAAACACGCCGAAATTCTTCGTCAGCCTGATGAAAGGCCTCTGGGGTGATGCCGCCACCGCGGACAACAACTGGGGCTACGACTGGCTGCCAAAATGGGACCGCAGCTATGACCTGCTCTCCTACTTCGACCTCGTGCACCAGGGCAAGGTCAACGGCTACATCATCCAGGGCTTCAACATCGTCGCCGCCATGCCCGATTCACGCAAGGTGCGCGATTCGCTGGCCAAGCTCAAGTGGATGGTGGTGATCGATCCGTTGCAGACCGAAACCTCTTCGTTCTGGCAGAACCACGGGGAATTCAACGATGTCGATCCGACCAAGATCCAGACTACGGTGTTCCGCCTGCCCTCCTCCTGCTTCGCCGAAGAGGACGGCTCTATCGCCAACTCCGGACGCTGGCTGCAATGGCACTGGGCGGCGCAGAACCCGCCGTACGAAGCACGCCACGACGGCCGCATCCTCGGCGGCATCTTCACCCGCATCCGCGAGCTGTACAAGAAGGAAGGCGGCGCCTTCCCCGACCCGATCCTCAACCTGAACTGGAACTACCACGACCCGGCCGATCCGCATCCGCAGGAAGTCGCCAAGGAAGCCAACGGCTACGCCCTGGCCGACCTGTTCGACGACAAGGGCAACCAGATCGCCAAAAAGGGCGATCTGTTGTCGAGCTTTGCCCACCTGCGCGACGACGGCACGACCAGCAGCCTGTGCTGGATCTACACCGGCCAATGGACGCAAGCCGGCAACCTGATGGCGCGCCGCGACAATACCGACGTCGGCCTCGGCAACACGCCGGGCTGGGCCTTCTCCTGGCCACTCAACCGCCGCGTGCTGTACAACCGCGCCTCACTCGATCCCGCCGGCAAACCCTGGGATGCCCACCGCAAGCTGATCCACTGGAACGGCAAGCAATGGACCGGTGCCGACGTTGCCGACTACGCGGCGACCGCCGCGCCGGAAGCCAACGTACCGCCCTTCATCATGCTGCCGGAAGGTCTCGGCCGCCTGTTCTCGGTCGGCGCCATGAACGACGGCCCTTTCCCGGAGCACTACGAGCCGACGGAAAGCCCCTTGCCGGCCAACCCGCTGCATCCGGAAGTCAGCCGCAGCCCGGTGGCACGTTCCTTCAAGGCCGACGCCGAGCGTTTCGGCACCCGCGAGGAATTCCCCTACGTGGCGACCACTTACTCGATCACGGAAATGTTCCGCCACTGGACCAAGCACTCGCGCCTCAACGCCATTGTGCAGCCCGAGCAGTTCGTCGAGATCAGCGAGAAGCTGGCCGGCAAGAAGGGCATCAAGGCCGGCGACATGGTCAAGATATCGAGCAAGCGCGGCTTCATCCGCGGCAAGGCAGTGGTGACCAAGCGCGTCATGACGCTGCAGGTGGCGGGGCAGGAAGTCGAGCAGATCGGCATTCCCTGCCACTGGGGCTATGAGGGCAACACCCGCAAGGGCTTCCTGGCCAACACCCTGAGCCCGGGCATCGGCGACGCCAATGCGCAGACCCCGGAATACAAGGCCTTCCTGGTCAACGTCGAGAAAGCATAAGGGAGCGTAGACATGGCATTGCAATCTTTGGACATCAAACAGCGCTCGGCGACGACAACTCCGTCTACGCAGGTGCGCGAAACAATGGAAATCGCCAAGCTCATCGACGTCACCACCTGCATCGGCTGCAAGGCCTGCCAGGTAGCGTGCTCGGAGTGGAATGACATCCGCGCCGACGTCGGCGAGAACATCGGCGTCTACGACAACCCGGTCGACCTCGACGCCAAGGCCTGGACGGTCATGCGCTTTTCCGAAACCGAGGAGATGGGCAAGCTCGAATGGCTGATCAGGAAGGACGGCTGCATGCATTGTGCCGATCCGGGCTGCCTGAAAGCCTGCCCGGCGCCCGGCGCGATCATCCAGTACAAGAACGGCATCGTCGATTTCCACCAGGAAAACTGCATCGGCTGCGGCTACTGCGTGACCGGCTGCCCGTTCAATGTGCCGCGCATCTCCAAGGAAGACAGCAAGGCCTACAAGTGCTCGCTGTGTTCCGACCGCGTCGCAGTCGGCCAGGAGCCGGCTTGCGTCAAGACCTGCCCGACCGGTGCCATCCAGTTCGGCAGCAAGGAAGACATGAAGGTCTATGCCGGCGGTCGGGTCGCCGACCTCAAGCGGCGCGGCTACGAGAATGCCGGTCTCTACGACCCGCAAGGCGTTGGCGGCACGCACGTGATGTACGTGCTGCACCATGCCGACCGGCCGGACCTCTACAGCGGCCTGCCGGCCAACCCGTCGATCAGCCCGCTGGTCTCGCTCTGGAAGGGCTTCACCAAGCCGCTCGCCACGCTGGCGCTGGGTGCTGTCGCGCTGGGCAGCCTGTTCCACTACGTGACCAAGGGTCCGAACGAGGTCTCGCGAGAGATCGAAGATGAGATCGAAAAGGAGGACGCACAATGATTCGCGACCCGAAAGACCTGAAGCGCTACAACGCTTCCGAACGCGCCAACCACTGGACGGTGGGCATCAGCTTCATCCTGCTCGCCCTCTCCGGCCTGGCCTTCTTCCACCCGGCCTTCTTCCCGCTGACGCAGCTGTTCGGCGGCCCGGTCTGGGCGCGCATCATTCACCCCTACATCGGGGTGATCATGGCCGCGGCCTTCCTGGTCATCTTCCTGCGCTTCAAGCATCTCAACAAGATGACGCCGGCCGACAAGGAATGGCTGGCCAAGGCCAAGAACATGGTAGACGGCAACGACCACGACATGCCGGAACAGGGCAAGTACAACGGCGGCCAGAAGGTCATGTTCTGGGCGCTCGCCGCCTGCATGCTGCTGATGACTTTATCCGGCCTCGCCATCTGGCGGGCCTGGTTCGGTTTCGACATCACCCTTGTCCGTCTCGGCGCCGTGGTGCATGCCGCGGCCGGCGCGGTGATGATCGGCCTGATCATGGTGCACGTCTATGCCGCGATCTGGGTCAAGGGCACGGTACGCGCCATGTGGTACGGCACGGTCACCCGCGCCTGGGCCAAGCAGCACCACCGTGGCTGGTACCGTCAGGTCACCGGCAAGTAAAGCTTTACCTTGCGCTTTGGGGGCGCATGGCGGCGACGCCGTGCCCCCCGTCTTTTTGAGGAAGGACCGCAGCATGGCCGATTTCCTGATCCGCCCCGAACTGTCCGATGACGATTCCGTTCTGCCGCCGACTGCCGCCCTGCACGATGTCGTCCGCGTCTGCCGCGGCGTCGCCGCGGCCAGCGACGATGAAGTGATCGAGGAAGTCCCGGTCGCGCTCGTCTACAACGGCATTTCGCAGGCCGTGATGCTGGCCTCGCCGGCCGACCTCGAGGATTTCGCCCTCGGCTTCAGTCTCGGCGAAGGCATCCTGGCGCATCGGCGCGAGCTGTACGACCTCGAAGTACGCAACACCTGCAACGGCATCAGCATCGAAATGGACATCGCGCCGCAACGTTTCCTGCAACTCAAGGAACGCCGGCGCAATCTGGCCGGACGCACCGGTTGCGGCCTGTGCGGCGTCGAAAGCCTGGCCGACGTTGCGCGCATGCCGGCCGCGCTCGCAACAACGGGCGAGCAACAGGTCAGCCTCGCCGCCATCGACCGCTGCCTGCAACAGCTCAACGACTGGCAGCCGCTGCGCCGCCAGACCGGCTCGGCACACGGCGCGGCCTGGGCCGATCTCGCGGGCAACATCCAGTGCTGCCGCGAGGATGTCGGCCGCCACAATGCGCTCGACAAGCTGGTCGGCGCCCTCGCCCGCCAGAAAACACCGCGCGGTGCCGGCTTCGCGCTGGTCACCAGCCGCGCTTCCTATGAAATGGTGCAGAAGGCAGCCACTGCGGGCATCATCACCCTGGTCGCGATTTCCGCGCCGACCTCACTCGCCATCCGCCAGGCCGAAGCCGCCGGTATCATGCTGCTCGGCTTCGCCCGCCCCGGCCAGCTCGTCGCCTACAGCCACAGCGAACGCCTCGGCACGCAGGCCGAAAACCTGCTCCACCCCGTCATCTAAGCATGTCCCAACCAGCCACCATGAACCTGCCGCCCCCGAATCTGCCACCCCAAATCCTGCCCTCGACCGTCACCCCGCCCGCCCTGCTCGCCCCGGCCGCCGATCTCTTCGCCCGCCGTGCCGCCCGCCTGCGTCATCTCGCCGGCGGCCACAGCATGGCGCCCTGGCTGTTGTGGCTGGCTGACCTGGCGGATGCGCAGCAACAGGCCCTGACCGGCCTCGCCGACAGCGGCCTGCGCCAGGCTGCCACGCTCGATCCGCACCACCCCGTGCTGCATGCCGGGCAAACAGCATTGCGCCAGACCTGGCCGGCGATCTGCGCCAGTCTGGCCGCAGCGGTCAACGTCGATTTACAGGCAGAAACCAGCGCCAGTCTCGAACAACGCGCCGCCGCCTGCCTTGAACTTGCCGCCGGACAGGCCGTCGCCGCCGGCCGCGACACGGTGGACCTGATCGTCGCCGCAGCCCTGCAAGTTGTCTGGAGCGGTGCCGCCCGCCATCTCGGCCTGCCCGCCAGCAGCCACCTGGACAGCGAACCGGAAAGCTGCCCCTGCTGCGGCAGCGCCGCGCTCGGCAGCATCGTGCGCGCCGGTGACGGTGCCGCCGGCCTGCGCTATCAGGAATGCAGCCTGTGCGCGACACGCTGGAATGCCGTGCGTGCCCGTTGCACGCTGTGCACCGAGGGCAGCCGGGTCGATTACCTCGGCCTCGAAGGCAGCAGCGGCGCGGTCCAGGCCGAAACCTGCGAGCATTGCCACGGCTATATCAAGACCTTCTTCCAGGACAAGGATATCAACGTCGATCCGCTCGCCGATGACCTGGCAACGCTGGCGCTCGACGTGCTGGTCGGCGAACAGGGCTATGCGCGCGCCCTGCCCAACCTCTTCCTCGGCGAAGGCGAGGCGGCCTGAAGGTCGGCGACCGGGGGGCGGCGACTTCGTCCCCTGCCCCACCACCCGAGTCGCGGCAAACCGCTACGATACAGCGCGCTCAGCTGGCCGCAGCGACGCGATCGCGACCAAGCTCTTTTGCTTGCAACAAGGCACTGTCGGCCCGGTTGACCGCTGCGGAATAGGGCTCGCCCGGCTGGTAGATCGTGATGCCGATACTGGCGGTTACGCCCCCGCCGCCTTCGATGAAGTCGAACCCGGTATTCCTGATCGCGAGGCGAACGCGTTCGGCCACCTGCACGGCAAACTCGAGCGAGGTATCGGGCAGGATGATCAGGAACTCCTCGCCCCCCCAGCGTCCGCACTGATCATACTCGCGCAGGGCATCCTTGATCGCATTGGCAATCAGGCAGAGGGCCTGGTCGCCAGCCTCGTGCCCGAATCGATCGTTGATCAGCTTGAAGTGGTCGACATCAAGTATCCCCACCGCGTAAAGCTGCCCCTTGCGGCTGGCTCTTTCGGTTTCGTCCTTGAGCCGCTCCATCAGGAAACGGCGATTGCCGAGGCCAGTCAGCGTATCGTGCAGGGCGGCATCGCGCAGGGCTTCGCTCATTTCACGCAGGCTGTTCTGGTAGCGATCGGAAATCCGCGCCAGCTTTTCCAGGCGGCGCAATTGCCGGTCGTACTGATCGACAAGGCTCTGCTTTTCGCCCCGCGTCACATGCTGGTAGCCGTCGGAAATGCGCACCACGCGCTCCAGACGTTCGCGTTGCAACTCGCTGTAGGCAAACAAGGCGGCGAGCGCGGCACGCAGCGAATTGTCCTGCTCTGCCGGATCGGCCAGGAGACGCTCGACCTGCTCAAGCAGGTCGCGTTCGGCCGGATGCAGCAAGCTGCGGTCAGCCATCGACGGCAATCGAGAACGGGAAACTGCAATCCTCGCGGAACTCGTCGGCAAGTCCGAGCACCCTCTCGTTGCGCGGATCGTAGATCCAGTCCACGCTGACCTGGCGCCCCTTCGCATGCGACTCCTCGAGGAGATCGAAAATGTCCATCATCGCCTTGACCGAGGACGTGTTCATGTAGACCAAATGCAGTTCGAGACGCAAGGGCGCGGCGCTTTCCTTGAGGTAGCGCTCGATCCAGTCGATCACCGGACCGAAGAACTCGAAGGAATTTTCCGGATAGGAGTCGCCACGCATGACCAGCAAACCAGCCTCCCAATCGGCGGTGACGCCCGGGGTGGAAGAGCCGGCCGGAATATTCAAAGCATTCATTTGTCTCGGTACTCCAACAAAATTCAGATAACGGCGCGCAGGCTGAAGAAAGCGCGACCTTCATTGACCGGTGACAGGCTGGCACAGAGCGGCTGCGCCGACTTGCGCGCCACGTCGATCAGGCCGAGGCCGGCACCACTGCGCGCATTTTCGTCGCGCGGCTGGCGCAACTGAGCCTTGTAGGCAGCCTTGAGCTCGGTCTTGTCCAGCGCCGCCAGTTCATTGACACGCTGCATCAGTGCCGCGCCATCAGCCGGTTCGACCAGGTTGCCGGCCTGCACCAGATAACGCCCGTCGCCGTCGCGTGCTACGACCACCGTCGCCGAACTGTCGAGATCATCGTAGCCCATGGCCAGCGCGTAGTGCCGAATATTCTGGGTCATTTCGATATACACGCCAAAAACGTCCATCGCCGCCGCCGGCAGCGCGTTATCGGCCTGCAGGTAATTTTTCAGCGCATTGCCGATTTCCTCGATCAGGCTGCGCGAAATCGGGCCGTTGAAACAAAGCAGGATGCGGCTGCGGTTGAACAGCTCTCTCAGTGCAAAGAAATCCATCGAGTCCATGGCGATCCCTGATTATTCGAAGCGGAAAGATAATATCGTGATGTCGTCACGTTGTGGGTAGTCGCCGCGATAAGTCTCCAGCGCCTGGTCGAGGGCACTGGCCTGCTCCGCCATGGGCAGGGCGGCATGCTGCATCAGGAGCTGGGCGAAACGCGTGTCGCCGAAGCCATAGCCCAGTTCGCCGCCAGCCTGATCGAGGAAACCGTCGGTGACCAGGTAATAGGTGAAGCCCGGCTGCAGGCTGATTTCGCTATCGACATAGCTGCCCTGCCGACGGTCGCCGATCGCGCGCCGGCCGCCCTTGATTTCACCGACCTCGCGCCCGTCGCTCCAGTACAGGCTGATCTTGGCGCCGGCATAGCGCAGGCTGCGCTTTTCCCGGTCGACATAGGCCAGGCCGGCATCCATGTTGGTCGCAATCGCGCGCGGCAACTCGCACTGCTGCAACATGCCGCGCATTGTGCTGTCGGTGTGGGCGAGCACGGCTGCCGGGCTGGCGATGCCGACCTGGTTCATGGCGTGATCGAGCGCCGAACGGGCGAGCATGGTCATCAGGGCGCCGGGCACACCGTGGCCGGCGCAATCGACGACGCCAACCAGATAGCGTTCACCGTCAGCACGGAAAATGTAGAAATCGCCACCGACCACGTCACGCGGCCGCCACAGCACGAAATGATGGGCGCCGAGCAGCAGGCTTAATTGCTGGTCAGGCAGGATGGCGCGCTGGATCAGGCTGGCGTAGTCGATCGAATCGTTGATCTGCTGATGCGCCCGCTGCATTTCCTGGTTCGCCGTGGCGAGGGCATGCGTGCGCGCCTGCACCTTGTTTTCCAGCTCTTCGGTATTGCTGCGGATCTGCTCGGCCATGACGCCGAAGGCCCGGCTCAGGTCACCCAGCTCGTCGCGGCTGGGCGGCGGCAGCGATACCGCGAAATCGCCCTTGGCCATCGCCGAGGCCGACAGCTGCAATTTGCGCAAGGGCTGCAGGACCAGTTTTTCGACGGCATAGCCGAAGGCCAGCAGGAGTATGCCGATCAGCACGACCAGCGCGACGATGGCCGTGTTCAGCCAGTTCTTGTCGAGCACATGCGCCGCCTGCAGATCGACCGCCGTAACAACGTGCCATTTCAATTCGGGGATATAGGACAGGGCGAGCAGTTGCGGCTTGCCGTCGAGCACGGCGTGCAGCAGGCTGACCTGGCCCGGCGCGGCCACCGCCTGCTGCATGGCCTGGGTCAGGGCAGCCCCGGCCCCGGCATCCGACAATTGCCCGAGCAGGGTCTGCTCCGATGCGGCGGCACCGCTGGTCTGGTTGATCGCGATCAGCGCCTGGTTGCGATGCGCCTGGATGGCACCGGCCTGATTGATGATGATCGGCGTCACGCCGACCTCCTCGGTATCGATGAAGTCCTTGAGAAAGCCGGTCAGGTCGATGCCCGCCCCGGCCACGCCGATCTTGCGGCCATCCTGGCGAATGCTGACATTGAGCCAGACGCGGGTGACCTTGAGATGGGCGTCGTAATTGACGTTGATGTTGTAGTCGTCGTCCTGCGCCAGCGAATTGAAAAACCAGGAGTCGTCGGCCTTGTCGGCGACCAGCGTATAGCGCGCCTGATCGCTGAACGGCTTGTCGTTGTCGTTGGCGTAGAAATGCCCGCTGCCGGCACTGGCAAGGAAATAGGCATGGTCACGGAAAACCTTGCGGTAGCCTTCGGCTTCCTCGAAGAACAAGGCCTTCTTGGCCGGGTTCTCCTCATCGAGCAGCCACTGCCGGACCACCACCGAATCGGCCAGCCGCTGCGACAAGGCGAGATCGCGCGCCACCGGCGCGAGGATGCTCTGCCGCTTCAACTGCGCGAAATTGCGCGCATACGCCTCGCCGAAGTGATTGCGCACCCCGTCGAGCACTTGCCAGCCGATCAGCCCGGCCGGCAGCAGCGCGAAAGCGCAGGCCAGCACCAAGGCCAGCAACGACTTGGCGCGCAGGCCGAATCCCCAGGTTGCCATGTTTATTCCTTTATTTTCATGCCACAGCGCAGCAGGCTGGATTCTAACCGCTCAGCCGGCCCGCCCGGGGATGCCCGGCCGCTGCTCACTCGCCGAGGTAGGCTGCCCTGACTTTCGGGTCTTCGAGCAGGTCGACCGAATCGCCATGCAGGGTGATCGCCCCGCTTTCCATGACGTAGGCGCGCTGGCTGACCTGCAGCGCCAGTTTGGCGTTCTGTTCGATGAGCAGCGTGGTCATGCCATCGGCGGCCACGGCGCGGACGACTTCAAAAATTTTCTGGACCATGATCGGCGCCAGGCCCATCGACGGTTCGTCGAGCAACAGCAACTTGGGCCGGCTCATCAGGGCACGGCCGATCGCCAGCATTTGCTGTTCGCCGCCCGAGAGCGTGCCGGCGAGCTGGGTTTCGCGCTCCTTGAGGCGCGGGAAATAGCCGTAGACCTTGGCCAGGTCGATGGCGATTTCGGCCTTGTCGTCGCGGATGAAGGCGCCCATTGCCAGGTTCTCGGCCACCGTCAGGCGCGGGAAGACGCCGCGCCCTTCCGGGACCAGCGCAATGCCCTTGCGGATGATGTCGTGCGGCGCAATGCGGCCGATTTTCTCGCCGCAGAAATGCACATCGCCCCCGACCGCATCGATGACGCGGGCAATCGCCTTCAGCGTACTGGTCTTGCCGGCGCCGTTGGCACCGATCAGCGCGACCATCTCGCCCTGATTGACGTGGAAGGTGATGCTGCGCACCGCCTGGATGCCGCCGTAGGCGACGTGGAGTCCGGTAACTTCAAGCACCTAGGTAAGCCTCGATGACACGTTGATCTTTCTGCACGACAGCCGGCACGTCCTCGATGACGAGAGCGCCGTAATCGAGCACCGCGACGCGGTCGCACAGGCCCATGACCAGTTTGACGTCGTGCTCGATGAGCAGCACGGTCGTGCCGTCCTTGCGAATGCCTTCGATCAGCTCGCGCAGTTCCTCGGTTTCGGTGGCGTTCATGCCGGCCGCCGGTTCGTCGAGGCAGAGCAGCTTCGGCTCGGTGGCCAGGGCGCGGGCGATTTCCAGACGCCGCTGGTCACCGTAGGACAGGTTCTTGGCAAGGTCGTCGGCACGCTCGGCGATTTCGACGTAATGCAGGAGGTCGACCGCGCGCTGGCGAATCGCCGCTTCCTCGGCCTTGTTCGCCGCGCTCTGGAAGATCGCGCCGAACACGCCGGCCTGCGTGCGCACATGCCGCCCGACCATGACGTTTTCCAGCGCTGTCATGTTGCCGAACAGGCGGATGTTCTGGAAGGTCCGCGCAATGCCGCGCGCCGCCGCCTTTTGCGGCGCATCGGCGACAAGCGCTTCGCCGGCGAAGGTGAAACCGCCGCCGTCCGGCACATAGAGACCGGTCATGCAGTTGAAGAAGGTCGTCTTGCCGGCGCCGTTCGGGCCGATCAGGCCGTAGATCTCGCCTTGGCGTATCGTCAGCGAAACGTCGCGCAGCGCCTTGACGCCACCGAAATGCTTGGCGATGGCTTTGGCTTCGAGCAGGATTTCACTCATCGCGTCGCCTCCGTCAGCTCCCGCTTGCGCTCCGGCGACGGCCACAGGCCGGCCGGTTTGAAGCGCATGACGAGGACCAGCGCGAGGCCGAAGACAAGCAGGCGCAGGCTTTCCGGATCGAGCAACTGCTTGCCGAACAGCGCCATCTGCAGCGGTCCGACGCCGTAGCGCAGCACTTCCGGCAGGATACTGAGCAGCACCGCGCCGAGGATCACGCCGGGAATGTGGCCCATGCCGCCAAGCACGACCATGGCGAGGATCATGATGGACTCGTTGAGCGAGAAGCTCTCCGGCGACACGAAGCCCTGCATGGCGGCGAAAACGCCGCCGGCGATACCGCCGAAACTGGCGCCCATCGCGAAGGCAAGGAGCTTCAGGTTGCGCGTGTTGATGCCGACCGCCTTGGCAGCGATTTCATCTTCGCGGATCGCCTGCCAGGCGCGGCCGATGCGCGAATTCTGCAGGCGCAGATTGACGACGATGACCAGGCTGACCAGCGCCAGCAGCAGGTAGTAATACTTCAGCGGTCCACTCAGCGAAAAGCCGAAAATCTGCGTCGTGCCCGAAAACTTGAAAGCACCGATCGCCACCGGGTCGATCAGGGTGATGCCCTGCGGCCCGTTGGTGATGTTGATCGGCGCGTTCAGGTTGTTCATGAAAATGCGCACGATCTCGCCGAAACCCAGGGTCACGATCGCCAGATAATCGCCGCGCAGCTTCAGGGTCGGCGAACCGAGCAGCACGCCGAAGAAGCAGGCAACCAGCGCGCCGATCGGCAGGATCAGCCAGAACGGCAGATGCAGCCCGAAATGCGGGCTGGCGAGCAGCGCCCAGCTGTAGGCGCCGACCGCGTAGAAGGCGATGTAGCCAAGATCGAGCAGGCCGGCCAGACCGACCACGATGTTCAGGCCGAGTGCCAGGAAGACGTAAAGAATCGCGTAGTCGAGAATGCGCACCCAGGCCTGACCGGCCAGCGCGGCAGCGAATGGCAGGGTGAGCAACGCCACGGAAATCAGGCCGATTCCGGCGGTCGACCGTATGGAAAACAGGTTTTTCATGCTCTGTCCCCTGTTTTTTCACCAAACAATCCTGAGGGTTTGAACATCAGCACGATGATCAGCACGACGAAGGCAAAGATGTCCTGGTAGTGGCTGCCGAGGAAGCCGCCGGTCAGGTCGCCGATATAGCCGGCGCCGAGCGCTTCGATGATGCCGAGCAGCACGCCGCCCAGCATCGCGCCGGCGAGGTTGCCGATGCCGCCGAGCACGGCGGCGGTGAAGGCTTTCAGGCCGAGCATGAAACCCATCTGGTAATGCGCGTTTTCGTAATAGGTGCCGACCATGATGCCGGCCAGCGCGCCGAGCGCCGAGCCAATGACGAAGGCGGCGGCGATGACGCGGTTGATATTGACGCCCATCAGGCTGGCCACCGGCATGTTCTGCGAGGTGGCGCGCATCGCCATGCCGAGCTTGGTGCGATAGACGAGAAGCAACAGGCCGCCCATGGTCAGCGCCGAGACGAGCACGATGATGATCTGCACCGAGGTGAAATTGGCCCCGGCAAACTCGAAGTCGATCTTGGGCAGCAAGGACGGGAAAACGAGGTAATTGCGCCCCCAGATCATCATCGCCAGGTTCTGCAGCACGATGGACATGCCGATCGCGGTGATCAGCGGTGCCAGACGCGGTGCGTTGCGCAAGGGACGATAGGCGATGCGCTCCAGTCCCCAGCCGAGCGCCATGCACACGGTGACGGCCGCGATCAGCCCGGCCAGCCCGGCGAGGGCGACCGGCATGCCGACCTTGATCAACATGCCGGCCACCGTGATGGTGACCAGGGTGCCGATCATCACCACTTCGCCATGCGCAAAATTGATCAGGCCCATGATGCCGTAGACCATCGTGTAGCCCAGCGCGACCAGCGCGTAGATGCTGCCCTGGACAAGCCCGTTGATGATTTGCTGGAGGAAAATATCCATTTTGTGTAAGTCGACCGCTGCATATGGAAACGGCACCTCGCGGTGCCGTTTCCCCAGGCCGGATTGGCCTTATTTCTTCTCGACTGCAGCCTTGGTGGCCTGGGCTGCGTCCTTGACCGCTTCAGCACCGGCCTTGACGGCATCCTTGCCCGCTTCGGCACCGGCCTTCAGTGCGTCCTTGCCGGCTTCAGCAGCAGCACCGGCGACGGCCTTGGCGGCATCCTTGACTTCGGCCACGGCTTCCTTGACCTCGGCCTGCGCGGTAGCGACAGCACCGCCACCCAGCGTTTCGACGTATTCCAGCTTGCCGCCCTTGTACTGATAGACGGAAATGGCGCCGCCCTTCAGGTCGCCGAACTGGTCGAACTCGATCAGGGCGGTGACGCCGTCCAGCTTGGTCTGACCGATCGCCGGCAGATACTTGGCCGGTTCGACGGAGTCGGCACGCTTCATGGAATCGGCGACAACCATCACGGCGTCGTAGACATACGGTGCGTAGAGCTGGATTTCAGCGCCGAATTTTTTCGTGAACTTCTCGCGGAATTCCGGACCCTTGGCCAGTTTTTCCAGCGGCATGCCCGGCAGCGAGCAGTAATGGCCTTCGGCCGCATCGCCACCCAGCTTCATGAACTCCGGCGTACATACGCCGTCGCCGCCGAGGAACTTGGCCTTGATGCCGAGTTCCTTCATCTGCTTGGCCATCGGGCCGCCCTGGGCATCCATGCCGCCGTAGAACACGAGGTCGGCCTTCTTGCCCTTGATCTTGGTCAGGATGGCCTTGAAGTCGGTCGCCTTGTCATTGGTGTATTCGTTGGCCACGATCTTGAGGCCGGAAGCTTCGGCAGCCTTGCGGAACTCGTCGGCCAGGCCCTGGCCGTAGGCGGTGCGGTCATCGACCACGGCCACCGTCTTGACGCCCTGCTTGGCGGCAAACTCGCCGAGTGCCTTGCCCTGCTGCACGTCATTGGCCATGACGCGGAAGGCGGTATTGAAACCTTGCTGCGTGTATTTCGGATTGGTCGCCGAGCCGGAAACCTGCGGAATGCCGGCATCGAAATAGAGCTTGGAAGCCGGAATCGTGGTGCCCGAATTGAGGTGGCCGATCACGCCGTTCACCTTGGCATCGACCAGCTTCTGGGCAACGATGGCACCCTGTTTCGGGTCGGCTGCGTCGTCTTCGGCGAGCAGCTCGAACTTGACCTTGGCACCGCCGATTTCCATCCCCTGGGCGTTCAGCTCGTCGACCGCCAGCTTGGCAGCGTTTTCATTGTCCTTGCCGAGGTGAGCCTGCGGGCCGGTCATCGGCGCAACGTGGCCGAGCTTGACGACAACTTCGGGCTTGGCGGCGGGGACGGCCGGTACGGCGACCGGTTTCGCTTCTTCTTTTTCACCACAGGCGCCAAGGGCAAACACTGCGGCAACGGAGAGGGCAACTACGGAAAGCTTGGCTTGCATCGATGGATCTCCTGTTCGGTGGGGTGACGAGGAATGGGGGCGACGTGACGATTCTCCCGATCGACTCTCGGTCCGTCAATCATGCTGCGCTATAGTCTCACGGATTAACGGAGTTTATTGATGCCTTTACTGCCTGCCCCCTTGGTCGAAGCGCTCGACCGCCACTTTGCCCAACGCTTCTCGCGCGGCGAATCCGCCTGCCTGCAACACGGTCGCGACGAGTCCGTACACCAGCCGCAACCGCCGCAAGGCGTCGTGCTCGTGGAAAACACCGCTGAAATCGTGTTGACCGTAAAACTCTGCGCCGAACACGGCGTACCGATCATCCCCTACGGTGTCGGCAGCTCGGTCGAAGGCCATGTCCTCGCCCCGCAGGGCGGCATCTCGCTCGACCTTTCCGGCATGAACCAGGTCATCGCGATCCATGCCGAAGACGGCGACGCCACGGTCCAGGCCGGCGTCACCCGCATGCAGCTGAACAACGCGCTCAAGGGCACCGGCCTCTTCTTCCCGATTGATCCGGGTGCCGACGCAACGCTGGGCGGCATGGCCGCGACCCGCGCCTCCGGCACCAACGCCGTGCGCTACGGCACGATGCGCGACAACGTCATGGCGACCACCACCGTGCTTGCCGACGGCCGCGTCATGAGCACCGGCGGGCGCGCCCGCAAGTCCTCGGCCGGCTACGACCTGACCCGCCTGCTGGTCGGCTCGGAAGGCACGCTAGGCATCATGGCCGAACTGACCGTCAAGCTCTACCCGATCCCGGAAGCCATCTCGGCCGCCGTATGCACCTTCCCCGACATCGAGTCGGCGGTGCAGACGGTGATCCAGACCATCCAGCTCGGCGTGCCGGTGGCGCGCATCGAACTGCTCGACACACTGTCGTTGCAGGCCATCAACAAGTTCAGCAAGACGACACTGGCGGAAGCACCCACGCTGTTCTTCGAATTCCACGGCAGCCCGGCCGGGGTCGAGGAACAGGCGGAAACCGTGCAGGCCATCGCCGACGAACTGGGCGGCGCCAACTTCGAGTGGGCAACCCGGCCGGAAGACCGCACGCGCCTGTGGCAGGCCCGCCACGACGCCTATTTCGCCTGCCTGCAACTGAAGCCCGGCTGCCGCTGCTTCCCGACCGACGTCTGCGTGCCGATCTCGCGCCTCGCCGAATGCGTTGCCGCGACCTATGAAGACATCGCCCAGGTATCGATTCCGATTGCGCTGTTCGGCCATGTCGGCGACGGCAATTTCCACTTGGTCGTCCTGGTCGACACCGACAACGCCAAGGAAATGGAAGAAGCCGCGTGGATCAGCAGCCGCGTCGTCGAACGTGCCATTGCCATGGAAGGCACCTGCACCGGCGAGCACGGCATTGGCCTCGGCAAGCGCAAGTATCTGGAGAAGGAACACGGCGCCGTAGCGGTCGACGTCATGCGCAGCCTGAAAATGGCGCTCGATCCGCACAACCTGCTCAACCCCGGCAAGATCCTGCCGCCACTGCCGCTTTAAGCGGCCGCACGGATCAGGAAACCAGCCCGCCACCGCCACATGTCCCCGCTCAGCCTCCGCCTGAAACTCACGCTCGGCGCCATCTCGATCGGCATCCTGTTGCTGCTCGTCCAGTCTTTCGTGCAGTTCTACGCGCTGCGCAGCGAACTGTCGGTGCGCATCCAGGATGAGCAGTTCACCCTGCTCAGCACGCTGGCCGGCCATCTCGACGACAAGATGGAAGAACGCCTGCTGGCGCTCAGCCAGTCGGCCAGATCGATCCCGTCCGACAAGCTCGGCGACCTCGCCGCACTGGAAAAGCACCTGCAGGGCAAGACGGCGCTGCTGACGCTGTTCGACGATCTCTACATCTTCGATGCCGCGGGCGTACTGCTCGTCGACTGGCCGGTCAAACCCGGCCGGCGTACGCTCGACATGTCGGGCCGCGACTACATCCAGTGCGTGCGCAGCACGCTGCGCGGCTGCATCTCGCAACCCATCCTCGGCAAGGCCACCAAACAACCCATCGTGGTGCTCGCCGCGCCGGTCCTCGCGGCCGACGGCAAGCTGCAGGCCATCGTCGGCGGCGTGCTCAACCTCTACAAACCCAACCTGATTGGCGAACTCAGCCAGCGCAAGATCGGCGAGAAGGGCTACCTTTATCTGGTTTCGCGCGAACGCCTGCTGATTTCCCATCCCGATCGCGCCCGCATCATGCAGCCGATCGCCAGCAAGACCGAAAACCCGGCACTCGACAGGGCGGTGCATGGTTTCGAAGGCACCCAGGAAGGCGTGAATAGCTACGGTGTGCAAGGCCTGTTCACGTTCAAGCGTATGCAAAGCACCGGCTGGATTCTCGCCTCGGTCATCCCGAGCGAGGAGGCCTTCCAGCCGATCGGCCGGATCCGGCAGAACATGGCGCTGATCACCCTGTCCCTGACTCTCCTCTGCATTCCCCTGCTCTGGTCGATCTCGCGCCGGCTGGTCGAGCCTTTCGAAAAACTGGCGACAGCCATGCGCCAGCGCGCCGCCGCCATGCAGCCGCACCAGCCGGCCGAGCCGGTGACCGAATCGGGCAGCAGCGAAGTGCGCAGCGTGGCCGCCGCCTTCAACGAGTTTCTCGCCGCCCGCAACCAGGCTGAAGAAGCCCTCGCCGCGAGCGAGACCGAGCGCACCCGCATCATGGAAAACCTGGCGCAGGCGAAAGATGCCGCCGAAGCCGCGAGCCGTGCCAAGAGCCAGTTCCTGGCCAACATGAGCCATGAAATCCGCACCCCGATGAACGGCATCATCGGCACCATCGACCTGGCGCTGATGCACCCGCTCGACGACCAGACGCGCGAGCTGGTCAAGATCGCCCACCATTCGGCGGAAAGCCTGCTCGGCATCCTCAACGACATCCTCGACGTCTCGAAAATCGAAGCCGGCAAACTGCAGATCGTCGCCATCCCCTTCGCTCCGGGCGAACTGATCGACGACATTCTCGGCCTGATGGCCGCCGGCATCAGCGAAAAAGGTCTGCAGTACCACCTCGAACTGCCGCCCAGCATCCCCGAGATATTGCTCGGCGACGCGCTGCGCCTGCGCCAGATCCTGCTCAACCTGATCGGCAATGCCATCAAGTTCACGCAGCTGGGCAGCATCGATGTGAGGCTGGAACTGCTCAGCCAGGCCAACCAGGCCTGCGTCATCGCCTTCACGGTGGCCGATACCGGCATCGGCATTCCGGCCGACCGCCAGGAAGCCATCTTCGACGCCTTTGCCCAGGCCGACGGCTCGACCACCCGCCATTACGGCGGCACCGGCCTCGGCCTGACCATCTCGAAACAGCTGGTCGAACTGATGGGCGGCGAAATCTCGCTGCACAGCGAGGTCGGCGTCGGCAGCACCTTCCGCTTCACGCTGCCCTTCGCGCTACCGGCGTAAACCCTGACTTGCCGGAACAATCGCCGGCCGGCACAATCCAATCTCCAACGCAGCCCTTGCCACCACCCCCGGCACGGGCTGAACACAACCGCCCACAAGGCGACAAAAAATGGAGACAAACATGGGTCACCCCCTGCCACCGGCTGCGCTTGCCGGTTCGTCAGCACTGCTCGACGAAAAATACAGCCGCAACACCGGCCGCGTTTTCCTGACCGGCACCCAGGCGCTGATCCGCCTGCCCATGCTGCAGCGCGAACGCGATCTTGCCGCCGGACTCAACACCGCCGGCTTCGTTTCTGGCTACCGCGGCAGCCCGCTCGGCAATCTCGATCTCGGCCTGTGGAAAGCGAAGGAACATCTCGCCAGCCACCACATCAGCTTCCAGCCCGGCATCAACGAAGACCTCGCCGCCACCGCCGTCTGGGGCAGCCAGCAGGTCGGCTTGTTTCCGGGAGCAAAGTACGACGGCGTGTTCGGCCTGTGGTACGGCAAGGGGCCGGGCGTCGATCGCTGCGGCGACGTCTTCCGCCACGCCAATGCCGCCGGCTCGGCGAAGTTCGGCGGCGTGCTGGTGATTGCCGGCGACGACCACGCCGCCAAGTCCTCAACGCTGCCGCACCAGACCGAGCATGTCTTCAAGGCGGTGATGATGCCGGTGCTCTACCCGGCCAACGTCCAGGAATATCTCGACTTCGGCCTGCACGGCTGGGCGATGAGCCGCTATTCCGGCTGCTGGGTCGCCTTCAAGGCACTGGCCGACACGGTCGAAACCTCGGCCTCGGTGAACATCGATGCCGCAGCGGTCGACATCAAAATTCCGGCCGATTTCAGCCTGCCACCCGACGGCCTCAACATCCGCTGGCCGGACCCGCCGCTGGTCCAGGAAGCCCGCCTGCTCAACCACAAGCTCTACGCCGCGCTCGCCTACTGCCGGGCGAACCAGCTCGACCGCGTGATCATCGATTCGCCGGCACCCCGGCTCGGCATCCTGACTGCCGGCAAGAGCTACCTCGATGTGCGCCAGGCGCTGGACGAACTCGGCATCGACGCGGCGCTCGCCGCACAGATCGGCATCCGCCTGTACAAGGTCGGCATGGTCTGGCCGCTCGAACCGGAAGGCGTGCGCCACTTTGCCGAAGGGCTGGAGGAAATCCTCGTCGTCGAGGAAAAACGGCAACTGCTCGAATACCAGCTCAAGGAAGAGCTGTACAACTGGCGCGATGACGTGCGCCCGCGCATCGTCGGCAAATTCGACGAAAAAGGCGAGTGGACCGCTGGCGAAGCCGGCTACCTGGCGCACAGCGACTGGCTGCTGCCGGCCGCCGGCGAACTGCCGGTGGCGAGCATCGCGCGCGTCATCGCCGAACGTATCGGCCGTTTCTTCACCTCGCCGGCCATCGCGGCGCGCCTGAAGATGCTGGAAGCCAAGCAACACGCCGCAAAAATGCCCGTCGTGCTCGCCGAGCGCAAGCCGCACTTCTGTTCCGGCTGCCCGCACAACACCTCCACGAAAGTGCCGGAAGGCTCGCGCGCCGTCGCCGGCATCGGCTGCCATTACATGGTGACCTGGATGGATCGCAGCACGTCGACCTTCACCCACATGGGCGGCGAAGGCGTGCCCTGGGTCGGGCAGGCGCCATTCACCGAGGAGAAGCACATCTTCGCCAATCTCGGCGATGGCACTTATTTCCACTCCGGATTGCTCGCCATCCGCCAATCGATCGCCGCCAAGGTGGCTATCACCTACAAGATCCTCTACAACGACGCCGTCGCCATGACCGGCGGCCAGCCCGTGGACGGCGTGCTCAGCGTCGCCCGCATCACGCGGCAACTGGAAGCCGAAGGCGTCGGCAGGATGGTCATCGTCGCCGCCGAACCGGAGAAATACGCCGAAATCACCGATCTCGCGCCGAACGTACCGGTCCGCCACCGCGACGAACTCGACGCCGTGCAGCGCGAACTGCGCGAGTTCCCCGGCGTCTCGGTCCTCATCTACGACCAGGTCTGCGCCACCGAAGCGCGCCGGCGCAGGAAGCGCGGCAAGATGCCGGCGGTGAACAAGCGCGTCGTCATCAACGAAGCCGTCTGCGAAGGCTGCGGCGACTGTTCGGTGCAATCCAACTGCCTGTCGGTGGTGCCGGTCGAAACCGCCTTCGGCACCAAGCGCCAGATCGACCAGTCGTCGTGCAACCAGGATTTCTCCTGTCTCAAGGGCTTCTGCCCGAGCTTCGTCACCGTTGCAGGCGCGACGCTGAAAAAAGGCCGTTCCCAGACGGTCGACCGTACAGACTGGCCCGAATTGCCCGAGCCGCAACTGCCGTCCACCGCACGCCCCTACAACCTGCTGATCACCGGCGTCGGCGGCATGGGCGTCATCACGCTGGGCGCGCTGGTCGGCATGGCCGCCCACCTCGACGGCAAGGGCATCTCGACCCTGGACATGACCGGTCTGGCGCAGAAATACGGCGCCGTCTTCTCGCATCTGCGCATCGCCGACCGCCCCGAGGACATCCACGCCGCGCGCATCGCCACCGGCGAAGCGCATGCCGTGCTCGGCGGCGACCTCGTGGTCAGCGCCAGCCCGGAAGCCATGGCCAAGATGCTCGAAGGCCGCACGCGCGCCGTGGTCAGTTGCACCGCGACGCCGACCGCCGACTTCACGCGCCAGCGCGACTGGCAATTCCCGCTCGCCGGCCTGCAGCAGCAACTGCGTGCGGCGCTCGGCACCGAGCATGTCCAGTTTATCGACAGCAACCAGCTCGCCACGGCGCTGATGGGCGATGCCCTCTACGGCAACATGCTGCTCCTCGGCTACGCCTGGCAGATGGGTCTGGTGCCGGTCTCCGCGGCGGCGCTCGACCAGGCCATCGTGCTCAACGGCACCAGCGTCGACGCCAACCGCCTGGCCTTCCTGTGGGGCCGCCGCGCCGCCGCCCAGGGCGCAGCGGTCGACGCCATCGTCGGGGCCAAAACCGCCCGCCCCAACCCGGCAGAACAAACGCTGGACGAACTGATCGCCAGCCGCGTCGAACACCTCACCGCCTACCAGGACGCCCGCCTCGCGGCGCGCTACGCCGGCCGCGTCGAACGCATCCGCGAACTCGGCGATGACGAACTGACGCGCGCCGTCGCCACCCAGTACGCCCGCCTGCTCGCGCCCAAGGACGCCTGGGAAGTCGCCCGCCTGTACGCGCAGACCGATTTCCTGAAGCGCCTGAACGAGCGTTTCGACGGCGAACTGCGCCTCAGCTTCCACCTCGCCCCGCCCGGCCTGAGCCGCCCCGGCCCCGACGGCCGGCCGAAAAAGCTGCGCTTCGGCGCCTGGCTGCTACCGCTCTTCAAAGTCATGGCCAAGGCCCGCCGCTTACGCGGCAGCTGGCTCGATCCCTGGCAAAACAGCCCGGAAAACACGGTCGACCGCAAATTATTGGCTGATTACGAAAGCGACCTCGACGTGATCGTCGGCCATCGCCCCAGCCCGGAAACCATCGCCCTGGCCAACTGGCCGGCCGAGGTACGCGGCTTCGGGCCGGTGCGCAGCGCGGCGGCGGAGAAAGCGGTGGGCAGCCGGAACGAACTGCGCCAGAAAATCACCTGAATCGCCGGCCTTGAACCGCTGAACTCTCGCATGGGACGCCATATCCTATCGACATCAATCTTGGCACTCCGTATCCTCTTGCCCTGAAAACAATCGCCCCGGCCGACTGGCCGGGCGATTCACCTCAATGACGCAATTGGCGGATGCAGATCACGATGAATATCAGCCCGGATTCGGTTCCCCTCCAGCATACAAGCGCCGTTCGGCCCGCCATGTTCGCCAGAATGGCAGGCGCCGCCCCGGAATACGTGGCGAAATCGCCATCGACTTTACGTTAGGCGCTTGGATGCAGACAATGAATTCAGCTGGCAATATGCCGAAGGATTGCTAATGAGAGACAAGAAATTTCTTTTTGGCTTGATCGTCACAATCGCATGGCTTCTATTCGCTGCGTACATGCTGTGGAGTCAAAAGCAGCCAACTGAACTCAACGCGTGGGGTGATTTCTTTGCCGGATTTTTTGCGCCGCTAGCTTTCTTGTGGCTCGTACTCGGCTACCTGCAGCAGGGTGAGGAACTTCGCCAAAGTACCAAGGCACTTGAGCTCCAGGCAGAAGAATTGAGAAACTCCGTCGAACAGCAGAGCCAGTTGGTCGCTGTTAGCAGAGAACAGATGCAGCAAGAGCTGCGAGCGCTTGAGGAAGAGCGTGAAAGGCGGCGCGATGCTGCTAGACCGAAGCTTGTTCCACAACATTCCACTACGATTCGTAGTGGCGACGTCACCGAATACAAGATAAAAGTGGTCAACGTGGGCAATACGGCTACTAAGCTACGCATGAGATTCGAGCCACCGCTTATAGGCCTGACCCATCACAATCAAGCCGTATTCTCCAATGGTGATGTCATCAGCCTTAGCTTTCAGACTGGTCCAGAACCATCGGTTGCGACTGTCCAGTACGTCGACGCAGATGGCCTACCTGGCGAGGTGCGTTTCACGCTGCAAGTCGATAGCGGCAGTCTGGTAATCAGCGAAGTAGAACGTAAACTATGAATCGGGCGTGCCGACTTTGCCAGCAAGAGCGCCTAACCCGTCGTTCGAGGCGACCTGCGCGAAAAGCCGCGCAGGCGCCTCAACTTGAACGTTTTTGCCCGACTGAGCCGCCGCACGAAATCGCAGGCCAAACCGGCTAAGCAAGCTGCGACCGGGCAATAATCGGCGCATAAACATCACTGCCATCATCGCTTCGCTGCTCATTACCGGTGCCATCCTGCTTCTGCAGAATCGCCGCAAGCGGCGTTTCGCGGCCGGCTTCCGGATCGAGGCCGAGGCGGCATTTGCCCGGCTGCTGACGCATCCAGCCGGCGTCGAGATTGTCAGCGAGAAGGAGGAAATCGAGCAGTCGGGCGGCGCCCTGCTTGCTTACGTCCTGACGCGTGTCGTGCGGATGCCGGCGGGCGATTACTGCTTCTTCATGTTCCGCAGCGATGGTGCGCCTTATTGCAAAGCGCTGGACGATGCGACAGCACGTGCACTGCTCGGCCCGCGTCACACCTCGAAGTCCGGCTGACGGCGGCCGACCGCCTCATCCCGCCAAACTAAGCCACACGAAACTCCGCAACCGTCAGCGCCAGGCGTTGCGAAAGCGAGCGGAGGTCATCGGTTGAGGCACTGATGCTCTGTGCCGCCGCGTTGTTTTCTTCCACCATGTTGGCAATGCGTTCCATGCTCTGCGCGATTTCGGTGGAGGCGACCTTCTGCTCGGTGACCGAATTGCTGATTTCGGTGACGCCGTGCCGCGACTGCATCACGGAGTCGCGCGAATGACTGAGAACGCCCTCCACTTCACTGGCGATTCTCGTGCTGGTCTGGATGGATTGCTCCCCGGCATCAATCGCGGCCTGAACGGCACCTGATTGCGCCACGATCGTCTGGGTAACGGCATCGATTTCCTTGGCCGACAGACCGGATTTTTCCGCCAGCTTGCGCACCTCGTCGGCCACCACGGCAAATCCCCGCCCAGCCTCACCTGCGCGCGCCGCCTCGATGGCCGCATTGAGTGCGAGCAGGTTGGTCTGGTCGGCAATGTCACGCACTTCTTTGGTCATGCCGGTAATCGCTTCGGTGCTCTTGACGAAGGCATCGACGGTACGGGCTATCTCGTTCATGTTCTGCTGGATGCGATCGACTTCGCCGACCAGTTGCGACACCTTGCGCGAGCCTTCATCCGTGCGCTCGACGCTGGCATGCGCCAGAGAGTACACATCCCCGGCCGTTTCCGAGACCGATGAAATGGCCACGGTCAGTTGCTCGATGGCGGCCGCACTGCTCGCCACGGCATTCGACTGCTGTTCGGAGACATCGGCCAAGGAGCGTGAGGAGCCTGCCAATTGCTCGGAAGCGACAGAGACCTGCTGGCTGGCGCCATGCACTTCGCCGATGATTTTTTGCAGACGGCCCATCATGGTGTTGAAGGCCCCCGCCATACGGCCGATTTCGTCCTGATGGTGGATGGCAGCACGCCTGGTGAGGTCGCCGTTATCGGCAATCTGGGTCATCGTTGCCTCCAGGCTCGCCAGCGGGCCGGTAATGGATCTGACCAGAAAGACGGACAGGATGCCAAGGACAATGACCGCAACGAGAAGCGAGGCAAGCAGCCCGGTCTTGACGGCAGAGAAGGTCTCCGCCGCCTTCGCGGCTTCGTCGGCGTTGAATTCGGTCGAAATGTTCTGCATTTCTGCCACCAGCTCGTCAATTGCCTTGCTCGGAGCGCGGTCCATGCCCTTGACCAGCTTGTCAACGGCAGCAGCCGGGTCGGCGGCAGCACGGTCGTATTGCTTGAGGGCATCGCGGTAGCTCGGCCCCAGTTTGTCGAAGGTGGAAACCACCTCATCGATCTTCAGGCGCCGTTCAACGCCCAGCGTTGCAGTGGCAGCCCGGACCTGGGCAAGCCTCTCCTTCACGACACGCTCTTCTTCGTCAAATCCCTTCAGATGCTTGTTGAAGGCTTCAACATCCTTGCCGCGCAGCAAAATGTTCTTCCACTCCTGCACCTGGGTCTTGAAATGAACCTGGGCGGCACGCGCCCTGTCGATGGCATCGACAACCACCGCATGGCGAACAATCGCCTCGTTCAGCGCATTATTCAGCTTGCTCGCCTGCAGGAAAGAAAACAGGCCGACGCTGACCAGCGCCAACAAGGCAGCTGCAACAAGAATGAGCAGCTTTTGCTTGATTTGGATATTCATGGCCGAGCAAACCTCTTTAGGGGTGACGAAGCAGGATATTTGACGAAAACGCACATGACAATAATGCCATATATATCAAATATGGCAAAACATCATTACATGCGTTTTCCCGCTGCTGTCATCCCTGTTTACGCGAGCGCTTCTCCTCAACAAACCGGGCGCTACTATTTGTATCGGCTGCAAAAATCCGACATTCGCTACCCGGGAAAGTTCCAACCCGGGAGGTTTTACATCTGGTCAGGTGGAAATTTCTGTCTCCCCGGCCAGCTTAGCCGTTCGCCGCCAGCCAGGCCGCGTAGCCGCCCTGCAAGGGTCGCACCGACAAATAGCCTGCCTCGAGCAGCCGATGCGCGGCGAGGATCGCACCGGCATCCTCCGGACAATTGCACAGAGTGACGATGGGCTGATGCTTGGGCCACGCGCCGACCGCATCAAGCAGGCGATCATGTTCGGCCAGGGTGGCACCGCTGATCGGGCCACTCTCGGCGACCATGGCCGGGCCGCGCAGGTCGAGCAGAAGCGGGGCTTGTCCGGACGCCATGGCGGCCAGCAGTTCGTCGGGGGTGATGTGCGGCACGACCGACAATTGCTGGAAGCGATATTTCTGCCACAGCTTCCAGCCCAGCCAGACGACGATCACACCGCCCGCCACGATCAGCGCACCGCCGGCATGCCGGTCGAGCATGCCAATCGTCGCTTGCACCTCGTCACGCAGGAGCCAGCCGGTGATCAGCGCCAGTCCGGCCCAGAGCGCGGCACCGGTGGCCGCAGCGAGCAGGAAGCCGGGCAAGCGCATGCGCAAGGCGCCGGCAATCGGCGGAGCGACGGTGGAAAAGCCGGGAATGAACTTGGCCACGACCAGCGAGCCAAGCCCCCAGCGCACGAAGCGCGCTTCCGTCTGGCTGACGCAGGAGCCGGGGTTGATCGACAGGCGGCACAGCCCGGACAGCACCCGGTAGCCGAAGGCCCGGCCGGCCAAATACCACATCCAGTCGGCAAGCACCGAGGCAACAATGGCCGCAGCCAGAATGCTGGCCAGTTGCCCGGAACCGAGGGCAAGGCTGCCGGCCAGCAGCAAGGTGGGCACCGCCGGCACCGGCAGGCCGACCTGTTGCGCCAGCACGTTGAGAAAAACGACCCAGACCGCATCGCGCTGCAGGGATTCACTGAGCTGGGAGAAGTCCATTGCGGCGCCTTCCGTTTTTGGGATGGATATTGTCGCATCCGGGATGGTTTCCTGAACGCCCCGATGCATGCGACGAGCAGCTTCGCCATCGGTCGCAACCATGCCGCAATCGGGCGCCGCAAAAAGCGCCTTTTTTAACGGTCGACCGCCCGACGGGAGCTCTTTTCACGGACTGTGACAGTTATTTGATTTAACGCAACAGTGTGTCGAAAAGCGCTGCTAAGGTGGCGGCTCATTGATCAGGGCAAACCCGTCGAAAGGCGGGGACGCAAAGCTTCCAGTCTAATGAACCGGTCCGCCGGCTCGATGACAGTGGGGTTGCCAACAAGGCAGTTGCAGCGTGTGCGGGCAGGATGCCCTCGATCTCCGAATCGTTCGTTATCTCTGGAGGTTGTTGCCATGCTCAACGAAGCCGTCATCAATACCGAGGTTGCCGCCGACTCCGTCTCCGACATTCTCAAGACCATTTTCATCCCGCCCTGCCCCGTGGTTGTCGCTGCCCTGCTCAAGGAGGCGCGCTGTGCCGATGTCGATTTCAACAAGATCATCCGCCTGATCAGCGGCGATCTCAGTCTGGCGGCATCGATGATGAAGACGGCCAACTCGCCGATCTTTGCGCTGCGCAACAAGGTCGAGACAGTGCAGAAGGCGGCGGCCGTGCTCGGCTTGAAGAACATCCTGTGCATCGTCAACGGCCTGGCGCTGAAACGCTCGCTGTCATCGAACGGCGTCAGCATGGAACGTTTCTGGGAGCGTTCGAATTACCATGCCACCGTGTCGACCCGGCTGGCGCGGCGGGTGCCCGGCATCAGCCAGGAGGATGCCTACACCTTCGGACTGTTCCACGATTGCGGCATTCCCATCCTGATGCAGCGTTTTCCCGACTACAAGGAGACACTGCTCATCGCCAACCGCTCGGCCAAAGCCGTGTGGGAGACGGAAACCGAGCGGCATGGCACGGACCACGTAACGGTAGGCGCCATGCTGGCGCACAACTGGCACCTGCCGGAACTGATCGTCAAGGCGATCCGCATGCATCACAATTTCGAAATCCTCTCCGACAGCGCGTCGACCGTCAGCGACGAAGTGCGCGCCCTGACCGCGATCTCCCTGCTCGCCGACCACCTGATCGCGCGCTTCCTCGATGTGCCGGACGAAACGGAATGGATGGCGCACGGCACCGCCGCCCTCAACTACCTCAATTTCGACGAGGAAGAACTGGCCGAACTGCAGTGCGATGTCGAGGAAGATCTCAACACCATACGCCTCGATCGCAGCTGAACGACTGCGCGGCAGCCTCAGGTCGCCACGACGTCCTGGTCGGACCAGGCCATGACCCGGTTTCGCCCCGCCGCCTTGGCCTGATAGAGGGCTTCGTCGGCGCAACTGAGCATGTGCTCGATGGTATAGCCTTCGCTGGCGACGCCGATACTGACCGTGTTGACGACGGTTTCGCCGTCGATGCGCAGCGTTTGTCCGGCGCAGGCGCGACAGAGGCGCTCGGCCAGCACCATCGCCTCGCCGAGCGGCGTATCGGGCAGGAGCA
This sequence comes from Quatrionicoccus australiensis, assembly GCF_020510525.1. NCBI lineage: Bacteria > Pseudomonadati > Pseudomonadota > Betaproteobacteria > Rhodocyclales > Azonexaceae > Quatrionicoccus > Quatrionicoccus australiensis. The sequence goes on along the minus strand of NZ_CP075188.1, from coordinate 277,646 downwards.
TGGCGAATTCTTCACCGCCCAGCCGGCCGCAGATATCGGATTTACGCCGGCTCTCCTTCAGTTGCACGGCCAGATGGCGGAGCACGGCATCGCCGATGGCGTGGCCGAAACGGTCGTTGATCTGCTTGAAATGGTCGGCGTCGATCATGACGACGCTGAGCGGCAAGCGCTTGCGTTCACAATAATTGGCCAGAACCTGTCCCTGCTCGAAAAAGGCCCGCCGGTTTTCCAGGCCGGTCAGTTCGTCGGTATGCGCCATCTGTTCGGCTTTCTGCCGGGCAGCCTCGAGGCGGTAGGTGAGCCGGAAATTATCGGCCTGGGCGGCAGACATCGCGTTACCGGCCTGGATCAGGACGCCGATGAACAACAGCGCGGCGACGCCGAGGCTGACTTCCATCGGCTGACCACAGGCAACAAACCATAGCGTCGTCGGCAGCAGAACACTGGTCATCGCCCCCATGACCATGTAGCGCCGCGCCGAGTAGTGCGAAAAGGCGCCGGCTGACATGCCGAGCAAGAAAAGAAATTCGACGAGGCGGTAGAGCAGCGTGCTTTCGCTGACAAACCACAGCATGCCCAGGCCCCAGAAGGAGGACGTGGCAAACAGCGTCAGGGCGTACGGCTTTTCCCAGTCGAGGATCTGCAAACCTTGCGGCTGGCACTTCCAGTATTGCCGGAACAGGGTGTAGCGGAGCATGCTGCAGAAGCAGAGCACGAACAACCAGCCGAGCAACAGTTCGTGCCGCACTTCGCCCCACAAGGTCTGGCAGACGATCGCGGCAACGAGAACGCTGATGTAAACCGCCGGAAAGGACTGCCGGAACAAAAGGTGCAGTTGATCGGCCCGGACGCGCAGCGCGAGATCGGGTGAAGCATCGTCAGGCAGTGATCGGGCAAGCGGGTGCATGGCGGGCGTCGCAAGGAAAGCGCCCGCCGGGGCGGAAAAACGGGCGGGCGAACGTACATTTGAGCCGATTGGCTTGGCGCTGTAAACCGCCCGCTCCGGCCCTATTCGCACGACATGCCGCACTTATTCGCGAGGCATGCCGCGGCTACCGGGCAGCAGCGACCGCATCGCCTTACAGCGCCTGCACCACTGCTGCCTCGAACTTGCCATCACGGTAGTCGCGCAGCGTCTGCTCGATCTGCTCGGCAGTGTTCATGACGAACGGCCCGTATTGAGCGATCGCTTCGTTGAGCGGCTGGCCGGCAACCAGGATCAGACGGCTGTCTTCCGCGGCTTCGACCCGCACACTGCCGGCACCGTCGTTAGCGAAAATGGCCATCTGGCGATCGTTGACCGTTGTCCCGCCGATATCGGCCCGGCCGCGATAGACGTAGGCGAAGGCGTTATGCCCGGCCGGGACCGCCTGCTCGAAATGGCTGCCGGCGGGCAGGTGGATGTCGAGGTAGAGCGGTTCGGTCACCGGGCGTTGTACCGCGCCGGCCGTGCCCTGGCTCTCGCCGGCGATGACGCGCACGTGCACGCCGTTGGCCGCGGTGTATTCCGGAATCGCATTCGCCGGAATATCGCGGTAATTCGGCGCAATCATCTTGTCGACCGCCGGCAGGTTGAGCCAGAGTTGGAAGCCTTCCATGAGGCCCGATTCCTGTTCCGGCAATTCGGAATGGATCAGGCCGCTGCCGGCGACCATCCACTGCGCGCTGCCCGGCCCGAGCAGGCCGCGGTTGCCGGCGCTGTCGTGGTGGCGCATGCGCCCGGCCAGCATGTAGGTGATGGTTTCGAAACCGCGGTGCGGATGATCGGGGAAACCGCCGATGTAGTCGTCCGGATTCTCGTTGCGGAACGCGTCGAGCATCAGGAAGGGATCGAGCCGGCGTTGCAGGTCCTGGGTCAGGACGCGGGTCAGGCGTACGCCGGCACCATCGGAAGTCGCCTTGCCGTGAACGAGACGCTCGACCTTGCGGAAGGTGTTTGCGGCATTTTGCGTGGTCATGTTGGTACTCCTTGTGGCTGGCCGGCGGGCAGGTTTCCCTGCCCGTTCAGACCGGGAATCAGGCAAAAAGTTGGTCCAGATGCGCATCGGCTTCGGCAAAGGCCTTGGCAGCCGATTCGGCGCCCATGGCCAGGCCTTCGGCGTAGATGAATTCGACGTCGCTCAGACCGAGGAAGGCAAGCACGCTCTGCAGGTAAGGCACCTGCGAGTCGGCCGGGGTGCCGCGGTAGAGACCGCCACGGGCCAGCGCAACGTAAACCTTCTTGCCTTTGAGCAGGCCTTCCGGACCGTTCTCGGTGTAGCGGAAGGTGACGCCGGCGCGGGCGATGGCATCAATCCAGGTCTTCAGTTGCACCGGCACGCCGAAGTTGTACATCGGCACGCCGAGCACGATGACGTCGCTGGCCTGGACCTGGGCGATCAGCGCATCGTCGAGGGCGACGCGCGCCGCCTGTTCCGGCGAGCGCTGTTCGGCCGGGGTGAACAAGGCACCGAGAGCCGGCTCGTCGAGCACCGGATGCGGCTGGGCGGCGAGGTCACGCAGTTCGACGACGGCTTGCGGGTTGGCAGCGAGCAGGCGGGCGGTGACGGCATCGGCCAGACGGGTCGAGTTGGCACCGGCAGAACGGGCACTGGCGTTGATTTGCAGGATTTTCATGATCTTTTCTCCGTTGAGGTTGGCTTTCCGGGTCGGTCAGGCCGACACCATGGAACAGATGATATTGACAACAATATCGCACCGGAAGCCGTCGGATTGGGTATCATTATTCCATTAATGAACCAATAAGCTGCCATGAGCCTGGATGCCAACGACCTGCTGCTGTTCGCGCTGATCATGGAGACGGGCAGCTTCGCGCGTGCTGCCGAACGCGCCGGCCTGCCGAAATCGACGCTGTCGCGCCGCCTGACCGCGCTCGAGGCCAAGCTCGGCGAGCGCCTGCTGACGCGTAGCACGCGCCGCCTCAGCATCACCGAGTTCGGCGAACGCATTCTCGAGCATGCCAAGCGTCTGCTTGAGGAAACCGAGGCAGCGACGGACATTGCCCAGCATCGCCAGGCCATGCCGCGCGGTGTGCTGCGCGTCTCGATGCCGCCCGATTTCGTCGAGCTGGACCTGACCCGCCTGCTCCTGCAATACGCTGCCGCTTACCCGGAAGTACGGCTCGAACTCGACCTGTCGCCGCGCCGCGTCGACCTGCTGGCCGAACGCTTCGACATCGCCATCCGCGCCGCCAGCCGCCTGCCCGACGACAACGCGCTGGTCGCCCGCCAGCTCTGCCAGATGCACAACGGCCTCTATGCCAGCCCGGCCTATCTGGCGCGCTACGGCGAGCCGACGACACCGGCCGACCTGACCAGTCACATCGGCCTCGGGCTGATTGGCGGCAATGGCGATGCCGTAGCCTGGCGCCTGACGCGCGGCAACGAAACCTGGGAAGGCACGCCGAACGGCCCGCTCGCCGCCAACTCACCCGGCCTGCAACGCGACCTGGCGGCGCACGGCATGGGCATCGTCGGCTTGACCGACCGTTTTGCCGAAAACCTGGTCGCCCAGGGCCTGCTCAAGCGCATCCTGCCCGCGTGGCAGTTGCCCGGCATCACCATCTGGTGCGTGACCCCCGGCCGCCGCCTGCTGCCGGCCCGGACCACCGCCTTCATCGACCTGTTGCGCAGCGTCCTGAATGCCGGTGCATAAATCAGCCCGGCCAACGGTCGACCGTCGCAGAACGGCAAAAACCGGTTGCCATGCCGCAAACCTGATCGTGCCGGCATATTTCCCTTAGAATCGCGCCATGTCTGCCACTCCCCAACGCCAATTCGCCCTGCAAGGGGCCGCTGTCATTCTCGTCCTGTCGCTCGCCTGGCCCTACTTTGGCTGGCAGGTCGGCGCCATTCCCTGGCTGGAAACCAGCCTGGCGATCGGCGGCGTGGCCTTCATCTTTGCGACCCTGTCGCGGCAGCCATGGTGGTGGCGTGTCATGCACGCCGGCTTCATGCCGCTGATCTGGCTGACCCAGGGGCTGAATATCGAACCAGGCTGGTTCCTGCTCGCTTTTGTGCTGCTTTTGCTGGTTTACCGTGGCGCCCTGTCCGGCCAGGTACCGCTCTACCTGTCCAACCGGCAGACCGTACAGGCGCTCGCCGACCTGCTCGCCGAACGCGGCCCTGGCCGCTTTCTCGATCTCGGTTCCGGCCTTGGCAGCACCACGGTGCCCTTGGCCGACCACCTGCCGGACAGTCATTTCACCGGTTATGAGAACGCACCGCTGACCTGGCTGGTCGGCCGCGTGCTCAGCCTCGGCCGGCCCAACATCCAGTGGCGCTGGGACGATCTCTGGCAGGCAAAGCTGGGCGACTACGACGTGGTTTACGCCTTCCTCTCGCCAGCCCCGATGGAAAAACTGTGGCACAAGGTCGAGGCCGAAATGGCGCCGGGCAGCCTGTTCATCAGCAACACTTTCCCGGTGCCCGGCCGCGCTCCCGACCGCGTCATCGAAGTCGACTGCACGCCGCCCCGGCCGCTGTACTGCTACCAGCGCTGATGCTCAAGAGAAAGCCGGAAACCCTCGCCCTTATCGTTGCCCTGATCGGCACGCTGATCGTTCTTTTCGTCTTTCTCACCGACCTGCTGCTTGCCCGCCATCGCGACACCGAGGCTGGCGAACGTCGCCTGCAACACTTCGGCATCATGATGGCCGAACACACGGCACGCGCCTTCGAAGCCGTCGATGTACTGCTGCGCGAAATGGCCGTCGACCTGTCGAACAACCGGCGCAACTGGGAAAAATGGGAAGCCAGCCAGGGCTGGGAATATGTTGCCCAGCGCCACTCGCGCGCCATGCCGCAATTGCGCGACCTGATCATCTTCGACCGCAATGGCGACCAGCGCTTCATCTCGACCTATTTCCCGACACCGCACGTCAACGTCCAGGACCTCCCGTATTTCGAGGCCATCGCCAACGGTGCCGAATCAGCCACCTACGGCCCTTACGTCGGGCGCAACTCGGGCCGCTACATTTATGCCGTCGGCCATCGCATCACCGGTGAAAACAACAGCTTCAGCGGCATTGCCTTTGCTGCCATCGAGCCGAGCTATCTGCAGGATTTCTGCTGGTCGAACCGGCTTTCCGATGACTTCGAGGCCGTACTGATCAATGCCAAAGGCCAGATCATCGCCTCCTGCCGTCCGACCGACCTGAGCCGCCTGTCGCCCATCCTCGGCTCGATCGCGGCCGACACGCTGTTCAATGGCCAGTTGCGTGGCCATGTCCCGGAAACCGGTCAGGCCAGCGGCAACGACCTGCTGATCTCGGTCTCGCCGGTACCCGGCTTTGCCGATCTGCGCATCCTCACCGCGATTCCGGAAAGCACCCTGCTCGCCAGCTGGAAGAGCCGCCTGATCGAGCTGAGTACGCTCGCCGTGCTCGTCGCCACCGTCCTTCTGGTCGGCGGCCTGCTGGTCCGGCGCCAACTGCGCGAAATGGCCGCCCTGACCGCCGAACTCGCGGCCGGACATGAACACCTGGAAGCGCGCGTGCGCACCGCAACGGTTGAACTGGCCGGACAGAAGGACACGGCCGAACGCGCCAATCGGGCCAAGAGCCGCTTTCTTGCTGCCGCCAGCCACGACTTGCGGCAACCGTTGCACGCCCTGTCGCTGTTTGCCGCCGACCTCCAGCGCCAGGTGCGCAATGGCACGACCGAGGCGCTGCCCCGGCTGGCCGAACAGATCTCGACCTCGACGGCGATGCTCGGCGAACTGCTCGATTCACTGCTCGACATTTCGCGCCTCGATGTCGTCGGCATCAAGCCGGAAATCCGGCTGTTCCCGCTCGGCCCCCTGTTCGAACGCCTTGCCAATTCGAGCCGGCGGGCAGCCGTCGACCGCAAGCAGACGCTGCGTTTCCGGCCCACCCTCCTGTGGCTGGAGTCGGATCCGGTGATGGTCGAGCGGATCATTGCCAACCTGGTCTCCAACGCCCTGCGCTACACCCCGCCCGGCGGTCGCGTGCTGGTGGCCGCCAGACAACGCGGCGAAGAGGTACTGATCGAGGTTCGCGACAACGGCATGGGGATCGCCCCGGAACACCAGGCAGCGATCTTTGCCGAGTTTTACCAGGTCGGCAACGCGGCACGCGAGCACAACAAGGGACTCGGCCTCGGCTTGTCCATCGTCGACCGGCTGGCCCGCGTTCTCAACGCCAGCATCGTCCTGAATTCGCGTCTGGGCGGCGGGACAAACTTTGCATTGCGCGTGCGCGGCGGACGGCCGGCCCATGAGCCGGTCGAACCCAGGCCACAAACGGCCGGCAAGGTATTCTGCATCGGCAGTTCGCCGGCCATGCTCGAATGCATCGCCCTGGCCGAACACTGGGATTACGAGATCACGCATACCGATGGCGGCGGCGACGACATCCTGCCGCGCCATTCGGTCATCATCGCCGACGCCGAACTGGCCGACGATGTCGCCCGGGAACTGACCGCCGACACGCAACTGATCGTCCTGGTCAAGGACGCACAGGCCAGCGTGCCGCCCGGCGCCCACGCCCTGCCCCTGCCGGTTCGCCCGGCCAGGTTCAGGGCCCTGCTAGGCCAGCTTCAGAAGACGCTTTCGAAATCGACGCCATAACGGGCGACGGCGACCAGCGCCTGGGTCCGGCTGGTCACCCCGAGCGCCTTGAAAACTGCGGTCGCATGGATTTTCACGGTGCCTTCGGACAACTGCAACTGCTCGGCGATATCACGATTCGACAGGCCACGCACCATCAGCGCCAGGACCTGGGCCTGACGATCGGTCAGACCGATTTCATCGGGGCGCACGCTGACCTTGGACGGCGGGACCGGCTTGGCGTCATCGAGACGGGCACCGACCTGTCCGCAGGGACGGAACAGGTTGCCGGCAAGGATTTCGCGCACCGCGGCAAGCAGCGCCTCGCCGGAAAAAGCCTTGGGAATGAAACCGGACGCCCCGAGATTCATCACGCGCGTGACGGTCGGCGTGTCATCAAAGGCCGAAACCACGGCCACCGGCATCGCCGGGTAGCGGCGGCGCAGGATGTCGAGACCGGCAAAACCGTCAATGCCGGGCAAGGCCAGGTCAAGCAGGACCAGATCGAATTCACCTTCGCCATCGAGCACGTTGAGCGCCGACTCGAAATCGGCCGCCTCGAAGACCTGCGCCCCCTCTTCAATCTGCCCGAGCAGGCGCACCAGACCTTCGCGCACCAGAGCATGATCTTCCACGACAAGTAACTTCAGCATTCTGACCCCCTTATCAACGGGCGCTAATTTAGCATTTTGCATGACGAAGTGGTTTAAGATGATGAAATCCACCCCGAGGAGAGACACATGGCAAACGATCAAAACAACGACCCGCTCGGCTTCATGCGCAACATGTGGGGCAACATGGGCTTTTCGCTGCCGGGCATGGTGGCACCGACCTTCGACGTCGACGAACTCGACAAGCGGATCAAGGACATGAAGGCGGTCGAAGGCTGGCTGCGCATGAACCTGTCGATGCTGCAAATGACCATCCAGAGCCTGGAAATGCAACGCACCACGGTGTCGACCGTACAGGCCATGGGCCAGATGGCAAGCGAAGCTGCCAAGTCGATGGCTGCCGGAGCTCCGGAAGAAGCGCCAGCGGTCGACCCGGCCCAGGGCGGCTTTTCCGAAGCCGCAATGTGGCCCTGGCAGATGATGCAGCAGATGCGCGAGCAACTGCAGCAGACTGCCGAAGCGGCGACCCAGGCAAGCGCCGAAGCGAAGCCGGCCGAAAAGCCGGCCAGCCGGCGCAGCAAGAAAGACTGATCAGCCGAGCAGATACGCTGCCCACAGGGGCAGCGTCAGCATGGAACCGAGCGTCGTCGCGGAAATCAGCCAGGCGACGCTCTTGCCGTCCCCGCCCATGCGCATCGCCAGAATGTAGGCCGACGAAGCGGTCGGCAAGGCGGCAAACAACACCACCACCTGGTAATTGAGCCCGGCCAGCCCGAAGTACTGCCCGACAAAGACGGCAATCAGCGGCAGGGCGAGCAACTTGACGGCAAGCAGCCACAAGGAAAAGCCGCGCACGCCGGGCGAACTTTCCAGACGCAACGCCGCGCCAACGGCGATCAAGCCGAGCGCAATCGAGGCATCGGCCAGGCGGCCCAGAAATGCCTGTACCGGCGCCGGCGGCACGAAGCCGGCGAGATTGAGCAGGAAGCCGGCGAAGGTGCCCCAGATCAGCGGATTGCGCGCCACTTCCCGCCACAGGCCGGATTCGCCATGGCGGGCCAGCATCCACACCGAAACCAGATTGACCACCGGCACGGCGGTGCCGACGATCAAGCCCATGGTGGCAATGCCCGGCGAGCCGAACAGCATGCCGGCGACGGCCAGTGCGATGTAGGAATTGAAGCGGTAGCCGCACTGGAAGAGCGAGGCAAAGGTCAGCGGCGGCAGACGCGAGAACAGCTTCGGCAACAGGCCGAGCAGCATCGCCCCGGCCATCGCAATGAAAGCCGTGGCCAGCAGGGGAAGCGCCGCGCCGAGATCGAGCCTGGTCTTGATGATGGCGTTGATCAGCAGAGCCGGAAACAGGATGAAATAAACCAGCTTTTCGACCCCGTTCCAGAAATGGTCACCGAGATGCATCCAGCGCCGGATGGCGGCGCCAAGCAGGATCAGCGAAAAGTCGGGAAGCAGGAGCAGGGCGGTGTTCATGCGGTCATTTTATGGCTTGCCACGCCCCGCGCCAAAACACTTTGCCGCTTGACCTGCCCCGGCAAACCCGAAATACTCGCCACCACAGGAGAGAAAAATGACTTTCGAATGGTGGATGTGGATTGTTGGCGGCATCACGCTGATCATCGCCGAACTCGCGATCCCGGCTTTTTTCGTCATCTGGTTCGGGCTCGGTGCGCTACTCGTCGGCCTGCTCATGCTGCTGTTTCCTGAACTCTCGGCAACCGCCCAGGTCGCCACCTGGACGCTGGCCTCGCTGGCGCTGGTCATCCTCTGGTTCAAGGTATTCAAGCAGAGCTTTCAGAAGACCCGCATCGGCACCGCAGATGGCGAGGTCATCGGCGAAGTCGGCCTGCTGGTCGGTGCGGTTGCCCCCTTCGCGCGCGGCAAGGTGCGTTTCCAGCGCCCCCTGCTTGGTTCCGAAGAATGGGCTTGCATCGCCGATGCGGCGATCGCAGCCGGCGAACGGGTGCGCGTCGTAGCCGTCGAAGGTAGTTTTCTCAAGGTCAGCAAGGCTTAAGGAGTCGGAAAAATGGAATTCAGTGCCGGTTTTGTCGTCGTTCTCGCCCTCCTGGCCTTTGCTGTCGTCACCATCGCCAAGGGCGTGCGCATCGTGCCGCAGGGCGAGGAGTGGATCGTCGAACGCCTGGGGAAATACCATGGCACCCTCAAGCCCGGTCTCAACATCGTCATCCCCTATCTCGACAAGGTGGCCTATCAGCTGGTCACCAAGGACATCATCCTCGACGTCCAGGAACAGGAAGTGATTACCCGCGACAACGCGGTGATCCTGACCAATGCCATCGCCTTCATCAAGGTCACCGATCCGGTCAAGGCGGTCTATGGCATTACCGACTTCTCCGAAGCCATCCGCAACCTGATCATGACCACGCTGCGCTCCATCGTCGGCGAAATGGAGCTCGACGAGGCGCTGTCATCGCGCGACAAGATCAAGGCCCGGCTGCGCGAAAGCATTGCCGACGAAGCGGTCGACTGGGGTTTGACGGTCAAATCCGTCGAGATCCAGGACATCAAGCCCTCGGAGTCGATGCAGCGCGCCATGGAAATGCAGGCCGCCGCCGAGCGCGAGCGCAAGGCCGTGGTGATCCGGGCGGAAGGCGCCAAGCAGGCGGCCATTCTCGAAGCCGAAGCGCGCCTCGAATCCGCCAAGCGCGATGCCAACGCCCAGGTCATGCTGGCCGAAGCCTCGGCCGAGGCAATCCGCCGCATCACCGCGGCGATCGGCGACCAGACCGGACCGATGTCCTACATGCTCGGTGAAAAATACATCCAGGCACTGGAACGCATGGGCGAGAAAGACAACGCCAAGGTCGTCGTGCTGCCGGCCGACTTGCAGGAAGCAGTGCGCGGCCTGTTCGGGCGGGCCAGCGGGCGCTGAGCAGCTAGAGCCGCCCGCCCCGCCTAGGCGACTGAAACTGCGCCGAGAGCGACCAGGCGCGCGATTTCCTCGCTCGACAGCCCCAGATCCAGCAGGCGCTGCTGCGTATGCTCGCCGAGCAGCGGCGGCGGACTCTGAATACTGCCAGGCGTACGGGAAAAGCGCGGCGCCGGTGCCGGCTGGCGCACACCGGCAATATCGACAAAGGCCTCCCGCGCCTGATTGTGCGGATGCAACGGTGCGTCCTGCATGGACAGGACCGGCCAGACACAATCGTCGGTGTCATCGAACACTTGCTCCCAGTGCGCGCGCGGCGCACTGGCAAAGATTGCAGCCAGGCGCTGCTTCATGACCGGCCAGCGCATCGTGTCGTATTGCTGCCCGCTGAAGTCCGGATCACTCGCCAGGCCCAGCCGCTCGAGAAAAGTCCGGTAAAACTGCGGCTCAAGCGGACAGACGCTGATCCACTGCCCATCGGCACAGGCGTATACGTCGTAAAACGGGGCACTCGAATCAATCGCGCACTTGCCCTGCCACTCGCCCAGCGCGTCGAGATTGAACAAGCCATGGGCAAGCACCGCAGCCCCCTCGCACATCGCCGCGTCGATGACCTGGCCCTGGCCGCTGCTGCGGGCCTCGATCAGCGCACAGGCAATTCCCCAGGCGAGCATCAGTCCGCCACCACCCATATCGCCGATCAGGGTCGGTGGGGCCCACGGCGCGCCACCATGGCGACGCCCGGTATCCAGCACACCGGCCAGTGCCGCGTAATTTGCATCATGGCCAGCCCGGGCGGCAAGCGGACCGCTTTGGCCCCAACCCGTCATGCGGCCGTAGATCAGACGCGGGTTGAGCGCCAGACAGGTGTCCGGCCCGAAACCCAGTCTTTCCATGACGCCGGGACGAAACCCTTCGATCAGCACGTCGGCCTCGCCAATCAGCTGCATGACCAGGGCCTTGGCTTCCGGATTCTTGAGATCGATGCACAGGGATTTCTTGCCTCGATTGGCTACCGCCTTGTGCCCCCCGCCAAACAGTTGCGAGGCGAACGTGCCTCCGGCCCGCTCAAGCAGCGTGACTTCCGCCCCCATGTCGGCGAGCAGCATGCCGCAGAATGGACCGGGACCGATCCCGGCAAACTCGACGACCTTGATGCCGGCCAGCGGCCCCGAACCGCTCACGGCTCGCAAACGCCGAGCAGATCGGCTTCGAGTTCGATTTCCATGCCTTTTTCCAGCTTGCGGTCGATGAAATTGCCGCGATAGAGGCGACCGGCATTGGCCATCTTGACCGCATGCGGCGTCTCCCAGCTGTCGACGCGGATACGCACGACGCCGAGCTGTTCGTCGCGTTCGGGCACATTGGGCGAGACGCAGGGATAGGCCAGCGCATGCCGGTTGAATTCATCACGGCTGTATTGCTTCATGCTCTTGCCCGGCACCTGCGGGCAGACGCCGAGATGACGCGTGCGCACCTCGGCAGAGATGACCTTGCCCTTCAGGTAGAAGAGCGGCTCGGTCACCACCCAGCCGCTGCCACCCTCTTCGTAGATGACACAACTACCGGCTTGCAGCAGTTCGGGCTGCTTGAACAACAGGCGGGCCGACGGCCGCAGCGCCGTCTCTTCGGCCAGGGCTGGCGTTGCCAGCAGGGCCAGTACAACAAGAAATGATTTCATGGGAAATGCCCGGTCAATAGACCCGGCTATCTTCAATCACCTTGCCGTCATTGGGCAAGCCCCCCGGCGCACTAAAGGCCACTTCACCGCGCAACTTGGTGACTTCGCGCAGGCTGGCGACCAGCGCCTTGTCCAGTTCGGGATTGCCCAGCGCGGTTTCGCAATGCAGCACCATGCGATCCTGGCCGCCCGGATTGTCCACTACCAGACGCATGCGGCCAATTTCCGGATGCCGCCTGGCGAGATCGGCCACCTGCTCGGGATGCACGAACATGCCCTTGACCTTGGTCGTCTGGTCGGCCCGGCCGAGCCAGCCCTTGAGCCGGATATTGCTGCGCCCGCAAGGCGAACGGCCGGGCAGGATGGCGGAAAGGTCGCCGGTGGCGAAGCGGATCAGCGGATAGTCGGGGTTGAAGGTGGTCACGACGACCTCGCCGACTTCGCCCGGCGCCACCGGGTCGCCGGTACCCGGCCGAACGATCTCGACGAGCAGTTCCTCTTCGACGACCAGGCCTTCTTCAGCCTCGGTTTCGTAGCCGATGGCGCCGATGTCGGCCGTCGCATAGCACTGGCGCACGCTGATGCCGCGCTGGCGCAGCCAGTCACGCGTCACGCCCGGCAGCGCTTCGCCGGAGACACAGGCCTTGCGCAGGAAGCTGATATTCGCCCCCAGTTCCTCGGCCTTCTCGACAATGATGCGCAGGAAGGATGGTGTGCCGACATAGCCTTCCGGTTTCAGATCGAGCATCGCCTGCACCTGCTGTTCGGTCTGGCCGGTGCCGCCGGGAAACACGGCGCAACCGAGCTTGCGCGCCCCGCCCTCGAAAATGAAGGCACCCGGCGTGAAGTGATAGGAAAAGCAGTTATGGATCAGGTCGCCATCGCGAAAGCCGGCCGCATACAGCACGCGCGCCATGCGCCACGGATCGATGTCCTTGCCCTGGATTTCGTAAATCGGCCCGGGCGAAGCAAAGACACGCTTCGCCTTGTGCCGCGGCAGCGAATTGAGACCACCGAAGGGCGGCGTCTTCTTCTGCAAGTCGATCAGGTCGCGCTTGCGGGTCAGCGGCAGTCTGGCGAGCGCCTCGCGCGTCGTGCATTCATAGGGATTCACCCCGGCCAGCGCCTGGAAATAATAATGCGTCGTTTCCTTGGCATGCGCCACCTGGCGCGCCAGCTTGTCCATCAGATCGGCCTCGCGCTCATCCGGATCGCGGGTTTCCAGCGGATCGTAGTAACTCATCTTGGTTTTCTCCGTTTTTGCGCGGTCGACCGTCTAGATTCAATGTTTTTTACAACGCAAACCTCGGACATGCCCGAGCTTGCAGAGAGGCAGAGTTTCCCCAACGCTCATCCATGACGGCAAAGTAGCAGACAGGAGCAAGGCGGAGGGTGGCGCCGTTTGCTCCTGCAAACAAGCCACCCGACAACGCCGCGCCGGGCTGCGCACTGCTGTCATGACAGCCAGCGTTTGCGACGACGGTAATGCTTTACGTCTTTGAAGGATTTGCGCCCGGCGGAAGACAAGCCGAGGTAGAACTCCTTAACATCCTCATTGGTTCTGAGATCCTCGGCATCCCCCTCCATCACCACCCGCCCGTTTTCCAGGATGTAGCCGAAATCGGCATATTTCAGCGCGACCATGGTGTTCTGCTCCGCCAGCAAAAAGCTGACGTTCTCGCGCGAATTCAGGTCCTTGACGATCTCGAAGATCTCTTCGACGATCTGCGGCGCCAGGCCCATCGACGGTTCGTCGAGCAGGATCATTTCCGGCTTGGCCATCAGGGCGCGGCCGATCGCACACATCTGCTGCTCGCCGCCCGAGGTGTAGCCGGCCTGCGAGGTGCGCCGCGTCTTCAGGCGCGGGAAGTAGTGATAGACCTTCTCCAGGCTGTCCTTCAGTTCGGCCCGCGAGATCGAGCGCGTGTAGGCACCGGTCAGCAGGTTTTCCTCGATCGAGAGGTGGCCGAAGCAGTGCCGCCCTTCCATGACCTGGATGACGCCGCGCTTGACCAGCTCGTTCGGGGTCAGCTGGTCGATGCGTTCGCCCTTGTATTCGACCGAGCCCTTGGTCACATCGCCACGTTCGGCATGCAACAAGTTGGAGATGGCTTTCAGCGTCGTCGACTTGCCGGCGCCATTGGCGCCGAGCAGGGCAACGATTTTCCCCTTGGGGACATTCAGCGACACGCCCTTGAGCACCAGGATCACGTGGTCGTAGATGACCTCGATGTTGTTGATGGCAAGGTAGTTGTCGGCGGCGGTAGTGGTTTGTGTGTTCATGGCAGTCCCGGTGTTCAGGATCGAGGATCGAGGGGCTAGAGCTGTTAGCTATGGTTCGCGCCAGCGGCGCGCAAGCTTTGGCTCGATCCTCGATCCTGAATCCTCGATCCTTACTTCTCCTTGGAGCAATCGCGCGGCGTGATGCCCTTTTCCTTGGCGTACTGCTTGGCAGAGGCCTGGAACAGTGGGTGGATCAGCGCCTTGTTGCCCTCGATCCAGCCGGAGATCGGCACCCACTTGGCGCCATCCCATTGCTGGATCTTCACCTTGCCCGAACCTTCGTGGTTGTCGCAGGAGGTCTTGATTTCCGGCAGCAGGTCGGTGGCGCCCAGCGCTTTCAGGCGGGCATCGTTGATGTTGAGGTTTTCCAGCGCCCAACGCGTCTGCTCACCGGTCAACGCCTTGCCCTTGCCATATTTCTCCTGGCCCTTGCGAATCGCCTCGACCGACAGCACCGCTGCCGACACGCCACGGTTGTAGAGGATGGTGCCGATCTTGGCCTTGTCCTGCAGGTTGCCCTTGCCGGCGCCATAGACCACCTTCTCGATGTCGGCGATCACCGGCACCTGCTTGCCGGCGACGTTCCAGGTCGCCGCCATGTAGCCCTTGGCGGCATCGCCGGCCGGCACGACGTCTTCTTCGGAGCCGGTCCACCACGAGCCGATCATCTTGTCACGCGGGTAAGCGACCTTCTGGGCGGCCTTCAATGCCGTCTGGTTCATCACACCCCAGCCCCAGAAGACGACGAAATCCGGCTTTTCCTGGCGGATCTTCAGCCACTGGGCACCCTGCTCGTTGCCCGGGTGGGCGACCGGAATCTGCACCAGCTGGAACTTGTTCAGCGCGGCTTCGGCTTCCATCGCGATGATGGCTTCCTTGCCGTAGGCGGAGTCGTGATAGAGGTAAACGATCTTCTTGCCCTTGAGATCGCCGCCCATCTTTTCCTTGACGAACTTGACGATGGCCGAGGCCTGCATCTGGTAAGTCGTGACCAGCGGGAAGGCATAGGGGAAGACAGAACCGTCGACGGCATCGGTGCGACCGTAACCCATCATGGCGAGCGGCAGCTTGTCCTGCGCCGATTTGTCGATCAGGGCATAGGAAATGCCGGTGGACATGGTGTGGATCGGACCGGCCGACTTGGCGGCCTTGCCCTTGAGGCGCTCATAGCACTCGACGCCCTTGGCGTTGTTGTACTCGGTTTCGCATTCCTCGTAGGTCAGCTGGACGCCATTGACGCCCTTTTCCTTCAAATTGACATAGTTCAGGTAGTCGATGAAACCACCGTAAAAGGACTGACCGTTGGCACCGTAAGGGCCGACGCGGTAGCCGGGAATCGGGAAGAACTGCTCTTCGGCAGCGGCAGCGCCTTGCGAGAGCATGGCCAGGGAAAGCGCAACAACACTCAGGGCGGGTTTGAAGCTTTTGATCATGGTTTTGTCTCCTCTAGTTATTGAATTACAGACCTTCCCGCCTCAATGGGGGAAAGGCCACAGGCGCAACTTTTCCTTCGCGATCTGCCACAAGCGGGCCAACCCGTGCGGCTCGACGATCAGGAAAAACATGATCAGCGCCCCGAACACCAGAATCTGGATGTGCGACACGGTAGCGCTGGAAAACGGCAGGCCGAACAGTTCGGCAAAGAACGGCAGGGCAACGTCGAGAAAGATCGGCAGCAGCAGGATGAAGGCGGCGCCGAGGAAACTGCCCATGATCGAACCGACACCACCGATGATGATCATGAACAGGATCTTGAAGGACATGTCGAGCGAGAAGCCGTCCGGCTCGACCGAACCGAGGTAGCAGAAGGCATAGAGCGCGCCGGCCACGCCGCAGTAGAAGGAACTGATGGCAAAGGCGAGCAGCTTGGTCGGCATCAGCTTGATACCGATCACCGACGCTGCCACGTCCATGTCGCGCACCGCCATCCAGGCCCGGCCGGTGGTCGAGCGCACCAGGTTCTTGGCAGCCAGCGCCATGACGACGACGATGCAGAGCACGAGCAGGTATTTCTCGACCGGCGTAGTCAGTTCGTGACCGAAGATGATCAGTTGTTGCGTCGAAATCACGCCGGACGACGAGTTGTTCGACAGCCACGGAAACTTGGTCAGGCACCAGACGATGAAGAACTGCGCCGCCAGCGTCGCCACCGCCAGGTAGAAGCCCTTGATGCGCAACGATGGCAAGCCGAACAGGATGCCGACGCCGGCAGCGGTCAACCCCGCCAGAGCGAAGGAAACCAGGATGGGAATGCCTTCGACGCGCAACTGAAAGTTGTAGGCAGCGTAGGCGCCGACCGCCATGAAGGCGGCCGAACCGAGCGACAACTGGCCGGCATAGCCGGTCAGGATGTTCAGCCCGAGCGCGGCGAGCGCGAAGATCAGGAAGGGAATCAGGATGGCCGAGAACCAGTATTCGCTGGCAAACATCGGCACCCCGAGAAAGGCGACGGCAAGCAGCACAAGCACGCCGATCCGGTCCTGGCGGATCGGAAAGAGCTGCTGGTCGGCGGCGTAGGTGGTCTTGAATTGACCGGCTTCACGGTAAAGCATGTTGTTCTATCCTCTCTTACACGCGGTCGATGTGCTTCTCGCCAAACAAGCCTTCCGGCCGGACAAGAAGGAACAAAAGAGCCAGCACATACGGGAACCAGCCTTCGATGCCGCCGAAATTGCCGCCGAACAGATCCTGCATGACCGGCGGAATGTAGATTTCCGCCAGCTTTTCCGAGGCACCGATGATCAGGCCGCCGACGATGGCGCCCGGCACCGAGGTGAAGCCGCCAAGGATCAGCACAGGCAGCGCCTTGAGTGCAGTGAAAGTGAGCGCAAACTGCACGCCATTGCGGGCGCCCCACATCATGCCGGCAACCAGGGCGACGAAACCGGCCACGCCCCAGACGATCGCCCAGATGTGCTGCAGCGGAATGCCGATCGACAGCGCTGCCTGATGGTCATCCGCCACCGCGCGCAGGGCCCGGCCGATGCGGGTGTACTGGAAGAACAGGGCGAGTGTCGCGACCAGCACCGCAGCCACACCGGCCGCCACGAGGTCGAACTTGGAAATCACCATGTTCCAGTTGTCGAGAATCCAGGGAATCGGCTCATCGACAATGCCCAGTTCCAGCGCGCGCGGATCGCTGCCGAAAATCATCGGTGCCAGGCCCTCGATGAAGAAGGCGAGACCGATGGTCGCCATGAATAGCGAAATCGGCGGCTGGTTGACCAGTTTGCGCAGCACGAACTTTTCGGTGGCAATGCCGAACAGGGTCATGATCGCGAAGGCAAGAATGATCGCCAGCCAGAGCGGCGCGCCCTTCTCGATGCAGCCGACGACCGACAGCGCCGCCATGTAGACCATCGCGCCCTGGGCAAAGTTGAAGACGCCCGAGGCCTTGTAGATCATCACGAAACCGAGGGCGACCAGGGCGTACATGACACCGCTGAGCAGACCGCCGATCAATACTTCCAGAAAGAAATTCATCTCGCCCGCTCCTCAGTGACCAGCGCCCAGATAGGCCTTGATCACGTCCTCGTTGTTCTTCACTTCATCCGGTACGCCGTCGCCGATCTTCTTGCCGTAATCGAGCACGACGACGCGGTCGGAGATATCCATGACGACGCCCATGTCGTGCTCGATGAGCACGATCGTCGTCCCGAACTGGTCATTGACGTCGAGGATGAAGCGGCACATGTCCTGTTTCTCTTCGACGTTCATGCCGGCCATCGGCTCGTCGAGGAGCAGCATCGACGGCTCGGCAGCCAGCGCGCGACCGAGTTCAACGCGCTTTTGCAGGCCGTAGGGCAGTCGACCGACCGGCGTCTTGCGGATGTGCTGAATCTCGAGAAAATCGATGACCTCTTCCACCTTCTTGCGGTGTTCGAGCTCTTCGTTCTTGGCCCGGCCGAACCACAGCGCATGCTCGATGAAGTTGGCCTTCATCTTGGTGATACGTCCGGTCATGATGTTGTCGAGCACCGTCATGCCCTTGAACAACGCGATGTTCTGGAAGGTGCGCGCGATGTTCTGCTGCGCCGCCATGTGCGGTTCCATCTTCTTGCGCTCGTTGCCGTGCCAGAAAATCTTCCCTTCCTGCGGGTGATAGACGCCGTTGATGACATTGAGCATCGAGCTCTTGCCGGCGCCGTTCGGACCGATGATGGCGCGGATTTCGTGCTCGCGGACGTTGAACGAGATATCAGTCAGCGCCTTGACGCCGCCGAAGCGCAGGGAAATGTTCTGCAGGTCGAGAATGACCTCGCCGATTCTCTTGCTCATGCCGGCAACCTCACCACGAAATAGGTCACCGCGTAAATGAAGGCCGAGACCACGAATACCGAGGCGAACGAAAAGATGATCTCGCGCCGGCTGGCCTCGCTCTGCCGCTGCACGGCGCCGACCGGGTAGTTGTTGCGTGCTGTCATGTCAGGCCACCTTTTGTACTATCGGGAAGGTTTTCGCATCGAGAATCTTCAGGTCGGCGGAAATCTTGCCGCGTCGACCGTCCTCGAACTTGACCTCGGTTTCGATGAACTGGTTGCTCTTGCCCGCGTAGAGGGCGTCGATCAGCACCTTGTATTTTTCGGCAACGAAATTGCGCCGCACCTTGCGGGTTCGGGTCAGCTCATCGTCGTCCGGATCGAGCTCCTTGTGCAGGACAAGGAAGCGGTGGATCTGCGAATCGGCCACCATGCTGTCATGCACCAGGTCGGCATTGATCTGTTCGACGCATTCGCGGATCAGCTCGAGCACTTCCGGCTTGCCGGCCAGATCGGCATAGCCGGCATAGGAAATGCCGCGCCGCTCGGCCCAGTTGCCAACCGCGCCGACATCGATATTGACGAAGGCGCAGACCATGTCACGGTCGTGACCGAAACAGACGACTTCCTTGATGTGCTGGAAGAACTTCAGCTTGTTCTCGATGTAGTTGGGCGCAAACATCGCGCCGTTCGACAACTTGCCGACGTCCTTGGCGCGGTCGATGATCTTCAGGTGACCATCCTCGTCGAGGAAGCCGGCATCGCCGGTCATGAAATAGCCATCGGCGTTGATCGACTCGGCGGTGGCATCCGGGCGCTTGTAGTATTCCTTCAACAGCATCGGCCCCTTGACCAGCACCTCGCCATTGTCGGCAATCCTGATTTCGACGCCGGGCGCCGGTTGACCGACCGAATCGAACTTGATGTGGCCATCCGGCTGCAGGCAGACATAGGCGCAGGTTTCGGTCTGGCCGTAGAACTGCTTCAGGTTGATGCCCATCGAACGGTAGAAACGGAACAGCTCCGGCCCGATCGCCGCGCCGGCCGTATAGGCGACACGGATGCGGCTCATGCCGAGCACGTTGCGCAGCGGACCGTAGACCAGCAGATTGCCGAGCCAGTACTGCAGCCGGTCACCCAGACCGACCGACTTGCCGTCGAGGATGTCGGCGCCGCAGCGCTTGGCCACCGCCATGAAGTGGTGGAACATTTTCTGTTTCAGCTTGCCGGCATCTTCCATGCGGATCATCACCGAGGTGAGCAGGCTCTCGAAAACGCGTGGCGGGGCGAAATAGCAGGTCGGGCCGATCTCGCGCAGGTCGGACATCACGGTGTCACCGGACTCCGGACAATTGATCGTGAAGCCGGCAACCATCGCCTGCGCATAGGAAAACAGGTGATCGCCGACCCAGGCCATGGGCAGGTAGGAGAGGATGTCGCCGTCCGCCCCCAGCTTGTCGACCGCGACACCACCCTGCGCCGCGGCGATGAAGGCAGCGTGCGTCTGGCAGACGCCCTTCGGCTTGCCGGTTGTGCCCGAGGTGTAGAGCATCACCGAGACGTCGTCGTAATGTCCCTGCTCGACTTCGGCATTGAGGAAGTCGGCGTGGTTGCGATCATGCACGCGGCCCATTTCCATGAGTTCATGGATGTCGTGCAGGAAGGGCTGGTTGTAGTGGCGCATGCCGCGCGGATCGTCGTAGATGATGTGGGCGAGGTCAGGCACCTGGTCGCGCACTTCGAGCATCTTGTCGACCTGCTCCTGATCCTCGACGACGACGAAGCGGATGCCGGCGTCCTGCAGCACGAACAGCATCTCGCCGGCCACTGCATCCTGGTAGAGCGGTACCGGCACGCCACCCAGACACTGGGCGGCGCTCATCATCATGTAGAGATGCGGCCGGTTGTCGCCGATGATCGCCAGGTTGTCGCCGCGCTTGAAACCGAGCGCGGCCAGACCGCAAGCCAGCGCACGCACGCGCTCGGCCACGTCGAGCCAGGTCCACGTTTGCCAGATGCCGAGATATTTCTCGCGCATCGCCGGCGCCTGCGGACGGACCTGGGCATGATGGAACAACAGCCGCGGGAAGGTATGCAAACCGTCCACTGCGGCGAAATTCGCCTGCTTGGGCATTTCTTGTCTCCTCCGCCGCGACTCATTGTTCGCGGTCTAACGTTCGTTTGACTCATTGGGCTACTGCTGCCTTACGCAGACCTTGCAACAGGACAGTCAATGCACCGATAGTCGCGAGCCAGTGTATGCAAGCCCCCGACGTATAATTGTCATCCTGCGGACAATCCGGAAAATAAATTGAAAAATGCTGAGGAACTGCTGCGCACCTCGCTCTGGGGGCAAGCGCTGAGCGCCGAGGAAATGGAACGCGCCCTGGCCGGCACGACCGAACGGACTTTTGCCGCCGGCGCCTTCATCTGCATGAAGGGCGAACCGGTCGATTACTGGATGGGGCTGATCGACGGCCTGGGCAAGATGGCCAGCCACTGGACCACCGGCAAGACCACTTCGCTGACCGGCATCAGTTCCGGCGCCTGGTTCGGCGAAGGCTCGATGCTCAAGCGCGAGCCGCGTCGCTACGACGTCATGGCAATCCGCGAGAGCCGCGTCGCCTTCATGAACCGCAACACCTTCAACTGGTTGATGGATCACAGCATTCCGTTCAACCGCTACCTGATCGCACAACTGAATGAACGTCTCGGCCAGTTCATCGGCATGATCGAGAACGAGCGCATGCTCGATACCGACGCCCGCATCGCCCGCGGTTTGGCCGCCTTGTTCAACCCGGTGCTTTATCCGGGCACCAACCGCCTGCTGCAGATTTCCCAGGAAGAACTCGGCTACCTCGCCGGCGTCTCGCGCCAGCGCGCCAACCAGGCGCTCAAGGTGCTGGAAGATGCCGGGCTGGTGCGCAGCGAATACGGCGGCATCAACGTGCTCGACCTCGAAGGTCTGCGCAGCTTCGGGGATTGAGCAAGGGATCCCCGAAGCGATTCAGGCCATGACCAGGCAAGGAAGAACGGCAACCCGCTCACCTCCCCGTCGTGCAATCGATCGAAGAAGCAGGTCGATCCGTCTTGCGCTATCTCTCCCGGAAGGCCCGGTACATCGACTGGCTGATGGGATCGAAGAAGTAGCCCAATGCAGAGCGACTGCGCGAACGCATGTAAGCCTCGACCGGCATCCCCGCCTGTAACTCACCGATATTGGCAGCTTTCAGAGCTTTTTCATCCAGGCGGACTCGCGCCAGATAGTAGTAACCGCCTTGCCCGCTCGGCTCGGCTAGCGCATCCGCCGAGATATAAGTCAGAACACCCGGCATCAATGGTGTCGTCCGTTGCTGGAATGCCGACAGCCGCACCTCCGCCAGCATTCCGACATGAAGATCCGAAACCGAATCAATTGGCAGTTTCAATTCCGCCACCAGCTCTTGACCGCGCGGAACCACTTCCATCAGAACTTCGCGAGGTCCGACACTGGCCCCCAAGGTATGCACCTTGAGATCGACCACAATACCGTCAACAGGCGAAACGACCTGTTGCCGTTCCTGTGCGTCAAGAGCCGGCTTAACCCTCTGCATTACGTCATTCAGACGGTCGTTGGATTCCTTCAACTCGCTCGCGGCCCCTTCGCGATAGGCACTCCTCAAGCCTTCGATCCGAAACTTGAGATCACTTTGCTTTTGCCTGGCCCGAGCTAGGTCAGCTTCATGCTCAGCTTGGCGCGATGCGTAGTCCGCTTCCGAACGATCGAGAGCAAGCATGCGGGTCGGAGAAATAAATCCCTTGTCGAGCAAACCGCGATTGGCCCTGACTTCATCACGCATGGACTTGAGACCAGCCCGATCGGCTACAATCTGACGCTCGGTCGCCGCCATTTCTTCCTCCGCCTCCCGGATCTGTCGGGAAAGAATCTCAACTTGCTGTTTCAGGGCAAAACGCCGCTGGGTAAAGAGGTCCTTTTCCTTGCGCTGCATTTCCTGCACCTGCGGTTTGCCGAGACCTGCCAAAAAGGTCTTGGGCCAGACAATACTCGACAACATTTCACGCTCAGCCGTCAAACGGGCATTTTTCGCCAGCTCGGAAAAATACTGCTGCTCAAGCATGTCGAAAGAAGCGGAAACTCGTAGATCCTCAATCACAAGCAGAACCTGGTCCTTGTGAACTTCGTCGCCATTTTTTACCAGAATGGATTTTACGATGCCGCCTTCCTGGTGTTGCACAACCTGGCGATAGCTATCGACCTTGAGCAAACCGCGGGCAACCACCGCGCTATCCAGCGATGCCATAACCCCCCAGACAAGGATGACAACCAGACTGGAAAGGGCCAGCAAGGCACCAACGCGCCCCCATTTCCTGACTTCCCGCAATTCCGGCAACTCGTCCGGACTGGTTGATGTAGGGCGTACCCAAGATTGAATCAGCTTCACCTTAATCCCCGTACAGCAGGAGTTACCGGCGCCAGTTTGGCAACGATTTCTTGCCTTGGCCCAAAAGCGGTAACCATCCCTTCCTTCAAGATCAACAACTTGTCGGCCATAGCCAGCAAACTTGGCCGGTGACATACCATCACCACGGAAATCCCCGACTCCTTCAAGCGCCTGAGTGCTGAAAGCAATGCGGCATCGCCTTCGGCATCCAGACTCGCATTCGGCTCATCAAGAACGATCAGCCGAGGCTTGCCGTACAGGGCACGCGCCAAGGCAACACGCTGCCTCTGCCCGCCGGACAAGTTTTCACCATTGCTCCCGACCTCGGTGGCATAGCCTTCGGGCAGATTGAGGATCAAATCATGCACGCCCGCAAGTTGCGCAGCAGCAATAACCGCGCCATCGTCAGGCTCCCCCATGCGAGCGATGTTATCCGCCACCGACCCCGGAAACAGCTCGATATCTTGCGGCAGATAGCCCACCTGGCATCCGAGAAGGGCGGGATCCCACTGGTCGATCTCCGCACCATCCAAGCGGACAGCGCCTGACTGCGGCTTCCAGACACCAATCAATACGCGTACCAAGGTAGACTTTCCCGAACCGCTCGGGCCGATGACACCAAGAAACTCCCCGGCGGCCAGTTGGAAACTGACATTTTTCAAAAGAGGCGGCTGGCCTACCCTGATGGCAAAAAACACTTTTTCTAGCAAGACATCACCGCGTAATGCGGGAAGCTCGACACCACGCAAGACTTCGTTCTCTTCGGCAAAAGCTTCCTGCAATCGTCCGTAGGCGGCCTTGGCCTCACCAATCAGCTTCCAGTTGGCAATCAATTGCTCCACGGGAGCCAGGGCCCGGCCAAGGATCAAGGTCACGGCCATCATCACGCCGGGGGTTACATGCTGATCGATCACCAGATAGGCACCGGCCGCAAGCATCATGACCTGAATCAGTTGCCGGGCAAAGCGCGACCCCCCCGAAAGCCATGCCGTCCGGCGTGCCAGGTCGTTCTGCATCTGCAGCGCCTTACGGTTATAAGTCCCCCAACGCTCGACCACATTGCCATGCATCCCCAGTGCCTTCACAACCTCGGCATTTCTCGAACCAACATCGATAAACCGGCCGGCACGTCGGGTCGCATCCTGAATCGCCTCGAGCGGCTTCTGCGTCATTTTGAAATTAAGCAGGGCAAGACCGACCAGAAGACAGGCCGAAATCACAGCCATGGCCCCCAACAACGGATGGAAGAAAAAGATGATGAGGATGAAGAAAGGCAGCCACGGCGCTTCAAGCACAGCCAGAATGCCGGGCCCGGCAAAAAAGTTGCGCAGGATACCGGCATCGCGTGTCAGATAGGTCAACTTGCCGCGCGTCGGCGCAGCCGCATCCTCCAGTACCCGGCGCATGACCGGCACACCCAGCAGGCGGTCCAGCCAGGTACCGATGCTGTTTAAAAGCCGGGCCCGTGTCCACTCGATCACAAAGTAAAGAAACAGCATGATGACGGTGATCACCGTCAACCAAACCAATGTTTCATTGCTGCGACTGGTAAATACCCGGTCAAACACCTGCAGCATGTAGAGGGTTGGCGCCAACAGCAACAGGTTCAAAAAGAAACTGATAACCCCTGCCTGCAGCAGTACGGGCCGATAGGTTTTTAGAAACTCATGCATTAAATCATTACTTTAAACAATTTTCAGTTAGGCGCCAGAGGCGAAGCGGCCGGGGGCCAAATTTAATCATAGAACGCAGGATGCGATTCGAAATTTTTAACAAAATGGCATCAAACCAGGTCTCAAGACAAGCTAATCAGAAGTTGATGGGTGACAGCTCTCCAGCCACTTGAACAAGACTGAGTAAAGCACGTCCGGATCGACCGGCTTGCCGATATGGTCGTTCATGCCGGCATCGAGACAGACCTGGCGGTCTTCGGCAAAGGCATTGGCCGTCATCGCCAGGATCGGCAAATCGCCCCGGCCCGGCATCCGGCGAATCAGCCGGGTGGCATCCAAACCGCCCATGACCGGCATCTGGATATCCATCAGGACCAGCGCAAAATCCTCGCTGCGCACCCGGTCGACCGCTTCGGCGCCATTGGCCGCCAGTTCGACGCGCAGGCCGGCGCCGAGCAGCAATTCCTCAGCCACTTCCTGATTGATCGGTTCGTCCTCGACGAGCAGCACACAACGCCCGCCATGGCGCCGGGCGATCTGATCCTCGAGCGGCACCTGCTCAGCATCACCACTCAGACTGACCGGCTGTGGCAGGCATTTTTCCAGACGGGCAGTCAGCCAGAACAGGCTGCCGCCGCCTTCGCTGCTGATCACGCCGACATCGCCCCCCATCAGCCGGGCCAGGTGACGGTTGATCGCCAGACCAAGACCGGTGCCGCCATAGCGCCGGGTAATCGAACCGTCTGCCTGGGTAAAGGCCTGGAACAACTGCGCCTGCTGCTCGCCGTTCATGCCGATGCCCTGATCCTGAACCTCCAGACGCAGCATGACGTGACTGCCTTCATCCCGGTCGACCGTCGCGCGCAGGGCAATTTCACCGTGCTCGGAGAACTTGATCGCATTGCCGACGAAATTGAGCAGCGCCTGGCCGATGCGTACCGAATCGCCACGCAGCAAGGCGGGCACGTCGGGGGCAATCGAGGTGGTCAGACGCAGCCCCTTGCTGCCCGCCCGCTCATCGAGCATGGACAGCGTCTGCGCCAGCACCTCGGCCGGCGAGAACTCGCGCTCTTCCAGCGCTAGCCGGCCCGCCTCGATTTTCGACAGGTCGAGAATGTCATTGATGACATCGAGCAAATGGCGCGCCGAATCACTGACCTTGGCCAGCCGGTCCTGTGCCTTCGGATCGGCGACATCGCGGCGCAACAGATGCGTCAGGCCGATGATGGCATTCATCGGCGTGCGGATTTCATGGCTCATGTTGGCCAGGAAGGAACTCTTCGCCCGGCTGGCTGCTTCGGCGGCATCCCTGGCCTGGGCGAGTTCGGCGGTACGCGACTGAACCAGCGCCTCGAGATGATGCCGGTAATGCTCAAGCTCGGCCTCGGCCTGCTTGCGTGGCGTGATATCGGTGGAAATGCCGCACAGCGCATAGATACGCCCATCCGGCTCGCGCAATGGCACCTTGATCGAGAAAAAGGCGCTGGTAATGGCGCCGTCGGCCGTGGTGTTCACCTCTTCTTCAACGACACGTTCGCCATTTTCCAGCACACGACTGTCATTGATCCGGATATTGGCCGCCGTCGCTGCATCAAAGAAGCTCGAATCGTCATGGCCGACAATTTCATCCATTGTCTTGCCGAACAACTGACGCACGGAGCCGTTGGCGTACTGATAGCGATAGTCGCTACCCTTGATGTAGATATAGGCCTCGACGCTGTCGAGGATGACCCCCTGGCGATACTCGCTTTCCCGCAGGATCTCGGCCTGCAGCAGGTTTTGCCGGTGGTAGCTGAGAAACAGCCTGTTCGACCAGCGCGAGAACAGGAAAGAACCGATCACGCCCAGCAACAGCGCCCCCAGCATGACCAGCAGGAAGCGCAACCAGCGCTCGGTTCCGCCCTCTTCGTAGCGGCTGTTTTCGCTGGCAACCAGCGCCTGCAACTCGTCATCGTAAGTTGTGGCAATCAGCGTCCAGCCCCAGGGCTCGATCGTCTTCACCAGTGCCGTCTTGTTGGCGGGAAGGCCGGTTTCAGGGTTCAGCCATTCGTAACGGGTAAAGCCACCACCAGCGTGGGCCAGCTTGTGCATTTTTTCCAGGATCGCGCCATGCGGGGCCGGCATGTCTTTGTAGTTCAGGCCCTCCAGTTGGGGATAGCCCGGCAACAGCAGGCTGCGCCCCTCCCGATCCAGTAGCCCGATATACCCACTGCTGCCGAAGCGCAACGCACGCAAACGGGCGATCGCCTCCTTCTGCTGCATCAATTCCCATTGATAGGTGTAGTCACCGGTGCCGATCAGCCAGCCGTAAGGCGCGAAATAACGGACATAGGCCAGCTTTTCCGCCATCTGTTTCGGATCATCCGGGCGATACCAGCGGTAGCGCGAGAAACCTTCGCCGCGCGGCTTCTGTGCTGCTTCGATCAAGCCGCGCATGATGTAGTGCCCGGTATCGTCGCGATTGTCGAGCAGTGTCTTGCCTTCCATCTGCGGCGCAGTCGGCAGCAGGATGAACTGGCCCTGCATGTCGTCGATGAAGTAATAGCCACGCCCCTCATAGAAGCGCACCGGACGCAGCGCTTCGATGATCAGGCGCTTGACCTCGGCAACTGTGTGGGTCTTCGATTCGCGGGCATGGATCGCCTCGACCATCTGCATTGCCGTATCGATCTGCTCGGTAATGCTCTTGCGTAGCACCGCTTCAGTCCGCAAACGCGTGAATTCGATGAAACTCTCGGCGCTCGCCATCTCCGCCGTCAGGCGGCCGTGCACCTGGGCCGTCGCACGCTGCTCGATACGTCCAAGCGAGGCGCGCTGCTCACCAAGGTATTGCCAGGAAAAAAACGCACTCAAACCCACCGTCAGCACGAAAACGATGAGCAGCGTACCCAGCAGATGGATGCGCGGAACCGTTTTCTCGTCGGCAGTCAGTTGCAAGGCATTCCCCCCCATCTAATACTTTAGTAATAGTTTCGCTATTGTATGCGTCTTTTCATCCAGCTACCGCGACCGCGAAAAATCGGCCGAATAGCTGCTCCCTGGCGTCTCCCGAGCACTGCACGAAAAGCGCCCCGGCCCTGCCGGCAAGCACTGAAATGCCTTTGACATGCAAGCAGCAGAGAATTAGGCTGACAGCGGCCGGCCGCATGCCGGCCCGCCTTCCCCGATGCGATCGCGCATCGGCCATGAGCACAGGAGAAACCCATGTTGCGTCATCTCACCCTTACCCCCCTGGCCACGCCCTTGCGCCGCGGCCTTCTCTTCATCCTGACCGGCTGCACCGGCCTGGTCATGGCGGCACCACCATTGCCGGCCCTGAATATCGACGTCAGCCAGACCTCGGTTTCCGGCATTTCCTCGGGCGGTTTCATGGCCGTGCAATTCCAGGTCGCGCACGCGTCGACCGTCAGGGGGGCCGGCATCGTCGCCAGCGGTCCCTATGCTTGTGCGCAGAACAACGTCCTGACCGCGGTCGCCAAGTGTTCATGCACCGGCGAACCCAGCGTTCCCTGCCAGGTCAGCGAAAACAGCGCCGCCGTACCGGAGCTGGTAAACGCCACCCACCAGCTGGCCGAGCAAAACAAGATCGATTCGCCCGCGAAAATTGCCCAACAAAAGGTGCTGATCCTCGCCGGCCGCAAGGACACCCTCGTCCCGCTGGCGATTGCCGATCAGCTCGCCGCTTACTACACGGCCCTCGGCCTGCCCGCTGCCAACCTGTCGCGCGTCACGCTGGACAACGCGGCCCACACCATGCCGACACCCGATTACGGCATCGCCTGCGCCAAACAGGATGAGCCCTACATCGGCAAATGCCACTATGACAGCGCCAGGAACATCCTGAGCTGGATCTACGGTCCGCTCAAGGCGGCGTCAACGAAGGCCAAGGGGCGCCTCGTCGAATTCGACCAGCGCGGCTACCTGCCAGCCGCGCAGCAAGGCCTGTTTTCCTGGCATGGCGGCATGGACAACAGCGGCTGGCTCTACGTCCCGAACAGTTGTGCCAAGGGCGAGCCCTGCCGCCTGCACATCGCCCTGCACGGCTGCAAGCAGGGTCAGAGCTACCTGCCATTGCAGGCACCGGCGGGCGGCGGTCTCTATTACGGCACGACCTTCGTCAGGAACAGCGGCTACAACCGCTGGGCCGACAACAATCACCTGGTCATCCTCTACCCGCAGGCGGTGTCGATCCCGCTGCAGAACCCGAATGGTTGCTGGGACTGGTGGGGCTACAGCGGCGCCGATTACGCCAACCAGAATGGCGTGCAGATCCAGACCCTGAAGGCGATGGTCGATCGCCTGGGCGCCGGCGCCCGCCCCTGAGCAGCAAACCGGCCGGGAGAACCAGCTATTTCAGATAGCCCCAGCTCACCAGGCGGCTTTGCGAATACTCGGCCGCCTTGCCCTGCCGGTTCTGGCGCAGGTAGGCCGCATAGAAGCGGGCTGCTTCCTGACGGTTGCCCATGCCTTCCTGTGACACGCCTTTCAGGAAAGTGACGCCGGCATCGCCCGGCAGCAGGCGATCGTAACGTTCGAGATGCTCGTAGGCCGCGGCCGGATCGCGCTGCTGCAGCGCGAGCACGCCGACCAGCTTCTGCGCCTGCGCCTCCTGCGGGTAGATTTTCGTCGCGGTGCGCGCATATTCCAGCGCTTGCGCATCCTTGTCCTGCATCGACAGCGCCTTGGCCAGCAGCAGGTTGGCGGCATAGTCGCGCGGCGTCGCTTTCAGCGCCGTACGGAACTGCTCCTCGGCCTTGCCGTACTGCTTGCCGGCCATCGCCGTTTCGCCCTTCTGGCACGCATCGATGCATGGCTTGATGCGGCGCAGGGCGGCCGTGCTGTCCATGAAGCGCTCGCGCCCCGGATCGCGCTTGTTGCTCGCCACGTATTTTCCCTCGGCGAGCTGGCGTGCCGTATCGCGCCGCTCGCTGCTCATCGGGTGCGTCGAGAACATCGTCTGCAGCATGCCGGGCGAACTCTTTTGCTGCTCGACCAGCAACTCCTGCAAACCGACCATGCCATTCGCCGGATAGCCGGCGCGGACCATGTAGTCCTGGCCGAGCTGGTCGGCCTCGCGCTCGTTGTCGCGCGAATAGCTTGAGAGCAGCACGCTGGCCCCGAGCTGCGTGCCGAGATCGACCAGGCCACCATAGCCGGCTGCCGTACCGATCAGGTTGGCACCGCTCATCGCGACCTGCGCCACCATCGCCTTGCCCTGGCGTTGCGCCGCATGCCGCGCATTGACGTGGCCCAGTTCATGACCGAGCAGACCAGCCAGTTCGGCCTCGTTGTCGAGTTCGACCAGAATGCCGCGCGTCACGCCCATCGCCCCGCCCGGGAAGGTGTAGGCATTGACGTAATTGGCATTGAGCACGCGATACGAATAAGGCATCTGCGGCCGGTGCACGTTGGCATCCAGCCGGCGCCCGACGCTGCTCACATAGTCGTTGATCTGGGCATCCTGCACCGGCCCGAGATCCTGCGAGAACTGCTGCGGCGCGACCTTCTTGTCGACCGCCTTCTCCTCGTCCTCGTCCATGCCGACCAAGATGGAACCGCCGCCGACCGGCGAACTGGCGCAACCGGACAGCGCCGCCGCGCCGAACAGGGCGAGCACCTGACGCCGGGTCAGGCGATTGCGTTGCAGGCTCAGGGCAAGTTCGTCAATGTTCATGGCAGGCTCCGAAAAAGGACATTGGCACAATTTTCCGCCAAAACGGCGCGCCCTGTCATGCTCATGAAAACGGCGGGGTCTTGGCCCCGCCGTCGTTTTTTCTCCTCCACCCTTGCGGGTTTGCGGGGTTGCTGTTCTCCCCTGAGAAGTCCTTACATGCTGCGCCGGTACTGCCCGCCGACTTCGTACAGCGCCGAGCTGATCTGACCGAGCGAGCAGTGACGAACCGCATCGACCAGCACGGCGAAGACGTTGCCGTCCTCGATCACCGTCTTCTTGAGCTTTTCCAGCATGGCCGGGGCGGTCGCCGCATTGCGCGCCTGGAAATCGCGCAGGCGGCTGATCTGCGACTGCTTTTCCTCTTCCGTCGAACGGGCCAGTTCAATTTCCTGCTGCGCCATGCCCTTCGGGTTGAGGAAGGTGTTCACGCCGATGATCGGGTAGGAGCCGTCATGCTTCTTGTGCTCGTAATACATCGACTCTTCCTGGATCTTGCCGCGCTGGTAGCCGGTTTCCATGGCACCGAGCACACCGCCGCGGCTGGCGATGGCTTCGAATTCCTTGAGCACGGCTTCCTCGACCAGATCGGTCAGTTCGTCGATGACGAAGGCACCCTGGTTCGGGTTTTCGTTCTTGGCGACGCCCCACTCGCGGTTGATGATGAGCTGGATGGCCATCGCACGCCGCACGGATTCCTCGGTCGGCGTCGTGATCGCTTCATCGTAGGCATTGGTGTGCAGCGAGTTGCAGTTGTCGTAAATGGCGATCAGCGCCTGCAGCGTCGTGCGGATATCGTTGAAGTCCATTTCCTGCGCGTGCAGCGAGCGACCCGAGGTCTGGATGTGGTACTTGAGCTTCTGGCTGCGTTCGTTGGCGCCGTACTTGTTCTTCATCGCGACCGCCCAGATGCGGCGGGCGACGCGGCCGATCACCGAGTATTCCGGGTCCATGCCGTTGCTGAAGAAGAAGGACAGGTTGGGCGCGAAGTCATCGATCTGCATGCCGCGCGCCAGGTAGGACTCGACGTAGGTAAAGCCGTTGGACAGCGTGAAGGCGAGCTGACTGATCGGGTTCGCACCGGCTTCGGCGATGTGATAGCCGGAGATCGATACCGAGTAGAAATTCTGCACCTGGTTATGGACGAAGAATTCCTGGATGTCGCCCATCATCTTCAGCGCGAATTCGGTGCTGAAGATGCAGGTGTTCTGGCCCTGATCTTCCTTGAGAATATCGGCCTGCACCGTGCCGCGCACGGTCGACAGCGTCCATTCGCGGATTTTCTCGGCTTCGTCTTCGGTCGGCTGACGGCCGTTCTGCTGTTCGAACTTGACCATCTGCTGATCGATCGCGGTATTGAAGAAGCAGGCCAGGATGATCGGCGCCGGACCGTTGATGGTCATCGATACCGACGTGCTCGGGGCGAGCAGGTCAAAACCGTCGTAAAGCACCTTGAGGTCGTCGAGCGTGGCGATCGAGACGCCGGAATTGCCGATCTTGCCGTAGATGTCCGGGCGCTCGTCCGGGTCGCAACCGTACAGGGTCACCGAGTCGAAGGCGGTGGACAGACGGTGCGCCGGCATGCCTTCGGAGACGCGCTTGAAGCGGCGGTTGGTGCGGAAGGCGTCGCCTTCGCCAGCGAACATGCGGGTCGGGTCTTCGCCCTCGCGCTTGAAGGCGAAGACGCCGGCGGTGTAGGGGAAGGAACCGGGCACGTTCTCGCGCATCAGGAAACGCAGGGTTTCGCCGTCGTCGCCGAACTTGGGCAGGATGACCTTCTTGATCTTGGTGCCGGACAGGGACTCCGACACCAGCTTGGTACGGATTTCCTTGTCGCGGATTTTCACGACATATTCGTCGCCGGCATAGGCTTCGACGGTGGCCGGCCACATGTCGAGCAGCTTTTTGGCCTTCGGATCCTGCTGGCTATCCTTGAAGGAAAGCATTTCGGCGAAATCAGCGGTCGACTTGTCGCAGGCGGCAAAAATGCCCTGCGAAATGCGCAGCGACTGGCGTTCGCGGGCGATCTTCACCTGCTCTTCGGTATGCGCATGGTAGCCACGCACCGCATCGGCGATTTCGGCGAGGTAGCGCACGCGCTGGGCCGGCACGATGGCGCGCTGGCTGGAAGACTGTTTGACGGTCACCAGCGGCAGCTTGCCCTGGGCCAGTTTCAGGCCCTTTTCGCTGAGTGCCGGGACCAGCGCCTGATACAGCGCGGTGACGCCGTCGTCGTTGAAGCGGGCGGCCTGCGTGCCAAACACCGGCATGTCGTCGGTCGGCGTCGTGAAGGCTTCGCGGTTGCGCTGGTACTGCTTGCGCACGTCGCGCAGCGCGTCCTCGGCGCCCTTGCGGTCGAACTTGTTGATCGCGACGAAGTCGGCAAAGTCGAGCATGTCGATCTTTTCCAGCTGCGAGGCGGCGCCGAACTCCGGCGTCATCACGTACAGCGACAGATCGACGAAAGGCACGATGGCGGCATTGCCCTGACCGATGCC
This sequence comes from Quatrionicoccus australiensis, assembly GCF_020510525.1. Lineage (NCBI taxonomy): Bacteria > Pseudomonadati > Pseudomonadota > Betaproteobacteria > Rhodocyclales > Azonexaceae > Quatrionicoccus > Quatrionicoccus australiensis. The sequence goes on along the minus strand of NZ_CP075188.1, from coordinate 245,056 downwards.
GGAGGTTTCGACAATGACCAGATCGAAGCCGGCCAGCTTGCAGGCGGCGATCACCTCGGGCAGCGCGACGGAGATTTCGCTGCCGGTGTCGCGGGTGGCCAGCGAACGCATGAAGATGTTCGGATGCTCGATGGCGTTCATGCGGATGCGGTCGCCGAGCAGCGCGCCGCCGGTGCGCTTGCGCGACGGGTCGATCGAAACCAGACCGATCTTGACCGTGTCGCCCTGATCGAGACGGAAACGACGCACGATTTCGTCGGTCAGCGACGACTTGCCGGCGCCGCCGGTACCGGTGATGCCGAGGACGGGCACGCTCAGCACGGCTGCAGCCTTGAGCAGCGGCTCCTTGAGGGCCGGCGCTTCGCCGTTTTCGAGCAGGGTGATGACACGCGCCAGCAGACGCTTGTCGCCGGCCTGCAGCCCGGCCAGCACTTGTTCGACGCCGGGTACGCCTTCATCGGCGACATCGAAGTCGGATTTCTCGACGACTTCGTTGATCATGCCCTGCAGGCCCATGTGCACGCCGTCTTCCGGCGCGTAGATGCGGGTCACGCCGTAGGCGTGCAGTTCCTTGATTTCGGACGGCACGATGACGCCGCCGCCACCGCCGAAGACCTTGATGTGCTCGCCGCCGTTGGCCTTGAGCAGGTCGATCATGTACTTGAAGAACTCGACGTGGCCGCCCTGGTAGCTGGTGATGCAGATGCCCTGCGCATCTTCCTGCAGCGCCGCGTTGACGATTTCCTGCACCGAACGGTTGTGGCCGAGGTGGATCACTTCGGCGCCGGTCGATTGCAGGATGCGCCGCATGATGTTGATCGAGGCGTCGTGGCCGTCGAACAGCGAAGCGGCAGTGACGAAACGCACCTTGTTTTTCGGCTTGTAGGGCATCAGTTTCTTGGCAACGGAAAGATCGGTCATGACATCTGCCTCGACTAAAGGACGGAAAGGCGCCCATGGTAGGCCGCTTTGCCGACCCTGCCATTGCCACGCCTGACGACTATCGTGCAAATTCCGCCAAGGTGATAAGCTGCAGCGGTCCACGCGCCAAAAGCAGCCAAAATGCTGCAATGCACCATGCCGAATTCGGGAAGTCGTACGCAAGCTACTGTTGCAATGGGTTTTGTTACCGGCATGCTGGCCGGCCTGGCGCGCCGCCGGATTGATCCGGAAGCGCTGCTCGCCGCCAGCAACATCGATATTGCAGACCCCGCCAGCCGGATTCCGGTCGCCGATTACGCTGCGCTCTACAACCTGCTCAACCGCCAGCTCGACGACGAAGGCTTCGGCCTGTTCGCGCAGCCGATGCGCGTCGGCAGTTTCGAATTCCTCTGCCGCGGCTGCCTGTCGGCACCGACGCTAGCCGAGGCGCTACAGCGGGCGAGCCGCTTCCTGCATGTCGTGCTGCCCGATCTCGCGGTCAGCGTGCGGCGTTCGCACGAGCACGCCGAGCTGGTGATCAGCGAAACGCGCAAGCTCGCCGAGCAGCCGGATGACCCCGGCCGCATCTTCGCCTTCGAATGGCTGCTCCGCCTGTTGCACGGCCTGGCCTGCTGGCTGGCCGGGCGCGGCATCGCCCTCGACAGCGTCATCTTTCCCTACCGCAAGCCGGCGCACTTTGCCGACTACGCGCTGATCTTCACCGCCGATTCGCGCTTCGCGCCGACCGTACCGGGCGGCAACGGCACGCTGGTCGCCGCCTTCAATGCCAACCTGCTCGACCTGCCGGTGCGCCGCGACGAGGCGGCGCTCAACCGCTTTCTCGACGGCGCGCCGGGCAAGATCACGACCCTCTACCGGCGCGACCGCGAAATGGTCACCCGCATCCGCGACCTGCTGCGCGCCGCGCTGCCCGACACGCTGAGCCTGGACGCCGTCGCCGAGCGCCTCTACCTGTCGCCGCGCAGCGTGCATCGCCGACTGGAAGAGGAAGGTTCGAGCTTTCGCGCAATCAAGGATGCGCTGCGCCGCGACATGGCGCTCGCCCGCCTGGCCAAGAGCGATGACGCGATCGCCCGCATCGCCGCCGATCTCGGCTATGCCGACACCTCGGCCTTCTACCGCGCCTGCGTCGAATGGACCGGCATGGCGCCGCTGCATTACCGGCAGCAACTGGTACGCGGCAAATAAATCCACCCGGCATTGACCGCCAGCGGTCGACTCGCCGATACTCGGCGAATTCCGCGCCCGCCGGCCCCTGCCCGGCAGCGGCGCTCAGCGGGAGGCAGACAGCATGCAAGTGGTCATTCTCGACGGCAGCACCGACCAGCCGGCCATCGTCCAGCACATCGCCCTGGCCGGCCAGGCGCTCGGCGCCGAAATTGCGCACTACGCGCTGGCCGACATCGCCCTCGCGCCCTGCCTCGGCGACTTCGAGTGCTGGACGAAAACGCCCGGCCGCTGCCGCACCCGCGACGCCGCGCCCGACATCACGCAGGCCATCCACGACGCCGATCTGGTCGTCTTCCTGACGCCGCTCGTCTTCGGCGGCTACGCTTTTGCCCTGAAAAAACTGGTCGACCGCCTGATCCCGCTGACCGACTCCTTCTTCCACGAACAGGCCGGCACGACGCGGCATCAGCGCCGCTATGCACGCTATCCGGCGATGCTGTTCATCGGCCTCGCCGATCAGCCGGATGCCGAAACGCGCAGCCTGTTCGCAGAACTGGCCGGCGGCAACGCGATCAACCTGCAGACGCCGTGGTTCCGCAGCCTGCTGCTGACGCCGCAGGACGCGATGGCACAGCCGCAGATCGAAAGCGCCATCCGCGCCGGGTTAACCGCGACGGAGGCTACTCCGCTGCCCAAACTCGACCGGCGCGCCCTGGCCCGCGCCTGTGCGCCCGACCCGGCGACGGCAAACTGCCCGGTGCCGCGCACGGCGGCCATCCTGATCGGCAGCGCCCGCCCGAAAGGCACGAGCACCTCGGAGTCGCTGGCCCGGGCGCTGGCCGCCAACCTCGAACGGGCCGGCATCGCCAGCAAGCTGGTCTACGCGATCAGCTTCGTCAAGGACGGACGGATGGCAGACAAGGCGCTGGCCGAACTGGCCGGCGCCGACTTGCTGATCGTCGCCGCGCCGCTCTACGTCGATGCCCTGCCCGCCCTGGTCGGACGGGCGCTGGAACAGCTCGGCGCGCATCTCGCAGAGAAGGTCTCGCCGCTGCGCCAGGTCGTCGGCCTGCTCAACTGCGGCTTCCCGGAGGCCGACCACAATCGCAGCGCGCTGCGCATCCTGCGCGCTTTCGCGCACGCCAACGGACTGGTCTGGGCCGGCGGCCTCGCGATGGGCGCCGGCGAAATCATTCACGGCCAGCCGCTGCACCGGGCGCGTTTCGTCGCGCGCGCCCAGATCCGCGCCCTGCGCCTGGCCGCCGCCGATCTCGCCGCCGGCCGCGGCATTTCGCAAGAAGCCAGCCGCGCCATGGCGCGCCCGCTGCTGCCGGCCTGGCTGTTTCGCCTCGTGGCGCCGCTCAAATGGTGGTGGATGGCGCGCCGGCACGGTGTCGCCTGGCGCGAGCTGCACGCCCGGCCGCTTGCCGCGGCAGCTGCCGGCAATCCGGACGAAGCCGCTTAGAAGCCATTGGCGTTCCTTGATTTGTTATTAAAACCCCTCCCCAGCCCTCCCCTTCTCAGGGGAGGGAGTTCGCCAGTGCGCGATTTGGGGCTCCTCCCCTGACAAGGGGAGGTTGGGAGGGGTTTGGGGCCCGGCGAAGCGGTGCCGATGTCCAAAAATACGACCATTCGGAAATCGTGGACAGCCTCTTGGAAATCGCCTTTTTCTAGCGGTCGACCGCTGCGCCAGGCGGTTTTTCGTCCAGCCGCTCGTATTCGGCGATGACCTGCGCGCCGAGCAGGAAGACGGTGGCGGCGAGTTCCATGCTGAACAGCGCGACCACGGCGGTGCTCAGCGAGCCATAGACGACGCTGACCTTCGACAGGGTCGTGAAGTACCAGATCAGGATGTGGCGCAGCAGTTCCCAGAGCGCCGCCGCCGTGACGCCGCCGATCAGCGCGTGGCTGAGGCGCAGGCGACCGACCGGAATGACCAGGTAGAGCGTGGTCATGACCAGGGTTTCGATGGCGAAACCGAACAGGTAGAGCAGGCCGCCCGAGACGCCGCGCAGCGACCAGTCGCGACCGAACAGGTGAATGCTCTCGCTGGCCAGGGTCTGCAGCGCCACCGACGCGAAGGTCAGCAGCAACAGGCCGATGCCGAGCAACACGACGAAACAGTAGGGCAGCACCGCCGAGACCAGGAAATGCCGCTTGTCGTCGCAACCGCGGTGCTCGAAGATCACCGCCAGCGCCTTTTCCAGCACCGAGAAGGCGAGCGAGCTGAAGAACAGCATCGTGCCGAGCAGCACGAAGCCGAGACCGAGGCCGTTGGCGAGAAAGCCGGAAACATCGGCGAGCACCGCCTGCGACTGGCTGGGCACCAGCCATTCGAGGTAGCGGCCGACGGTGTCGAGCAGCGTCGCCTGCTCGACCAGGTTGGACAGCGCCATCACCGACAGGATGAGCAACGGCACCACCGAGAGCAGCGCGTAATAGGCGATCGCACCGGCCAGCAGCAGGCCCTGGTTGCGCCCGAAGCCGCGCAGCACCTGCAGTGCGAAGCCGGCCGGATGCTGCAGGACGTGACGCATCGATTCAGTCGGGTAGAGCATGCGGTCTCCCTTGCGGTTCAGTGCGCCAGCGGTCGACGCCGAAAAACGGGCAAAAATGCCGGTCGACCGCTAAATAGCGGCGCCGCATGAAAAAAGGCGCCGGCCTTGCGGCCCGACGCCCCGGCGTGTTGACACAGGGCCAATCAGCGCACTTCCAGCAGGCTCTCGTCCCAGGCCACGTGCTTTTCCAGCCCGAGCAGATTGGCGACGGTGGCCGCGATGTTCGACAGGCCGGCCTTTTCGGTCTGCTTGAGCGCCAGCTTGCCGCCGCTGACGTTGTCGTAGAGGATCAGCGGCACCGGGTTCAGCGTGTGCGCCGTCTTCGCCTTGAAGCTGCCGTCGGCGTTCTGCGCCGGTGCCTTGGTCTTCTTGTCGAGTTCGTACATCTCGTCGGCATTGCCGTGGTCGGCGGTGATCAGCGCAACGCCGCCCAGCGCGTCGATGACCGGCAAAATGCGGCCGAGCGCGAGGTCGACCGCTTCGACGGCCATGGTCGCGGCGCGGAAATTGCCGGTGTGGCCGACCATGTCGCCATTGGCGAAATTGCAGCGCAGGGTCTTGTACTGACCGCTCTTCAGCGCCGCGATCATCGCGTCGGCGATTTCGGCCGCCTTCATCCACGGCCGCTGCTCGAAGGGCACGACGTCGCTCGGCACTTCCAGCCAGGTTTCGCCGTCGAACTTGCCGGAACGGTTGCCGTTCCAGAAGTAAGTGACGTGGCCGAACTTCTGCGTTTCCGAACAGGCGAACTGGGCGATGCCGGCCTTGCTGAACCATTCGCCGGTGGTGTCCTTGATCGCCGGCGGCGCGACCAGGAAGCGGGCGGGCAGCTTGAGGTCGCCGTCGTACTGCAGCATGCCGGCGTAGGTGACTTTCGGGGCGCGGACCCGGTCGAACTTGTCGAAAGGCGCTTCCTCGAAGGCGCGCGTGATCTCGATGGCGCGGTCGCCGCGGAAATTGAAGAAAACGACCGAATCGCCATCCTCGATCGTGCCGATCGCCTTGCCCTGATCGGCAATCACGAAGGGCGGCAGATCCTGGTCGATGGTGCCGGGATTCTGCTCGCGCAGGCCGTTGACCGCTGCGACCGCATCCGGGAACTGCTGGCCGAGACCGAGCACATGCGTCTTCCAGCCGGCTTCGACCATCGACCAGTTGGCGTCGTAGCGGTCCATGGTGATGTTCTGGCGGCCGCCGCCGGAAGCGATGCGGGCGTCGAAGCCATCAACGCTGACTTCCTTGAGGAAGGCTTCGAAAGGCACGACGTATTCCAGCGCACTGGTTTCCGGCACGTCGCGACCGTCGAGCAGCGCGTGGATGCGCACCGTCGGCACGCCTTCGGCCTTGGCCTGGACGACCATGGCCTTGAGGTGGTCGATGTGGCTGTGCACGTTGCCGTCGGAAAAGAGGCCGAGAAAATGGATTACACCGCGACCGGCTTTGGCGCCGGCGACGATCTGCTGCCAAGCCTCGCCCTGCCAGATGGCGCCGTCGGCGATGGCGTTGGCGACCAGCGCCGCGCCCTGGCTATAAACCTGACCGGCGCCAATCGCGTTGTGGCCGACTTCGGAATTGCCCATGTCGTCGTCGGACGGCATGCCGACCGCGGTGCCGTGCGCGCGCAGGCGGATGTTCGGGTAGGCGGCAAACAGGCGGTCGAGCACCGGCTTGCGGGCGGCGGCAATGGCGCTGCCCGCCTCGGTCTTGGGCAGGCCGTAGCCGTCCATGACAATGATGACGACCGGGCCGGGAACTCCGGCGAATGTGGAAAGCTTCTCGAGCATGGCGTGGATTCCGGCAAAGGATGGATCATGACAGGCAACTGGCGTTGCGGGTCAAAAGGCGTAATTTTACGTTGAACGGCGGGCTACTGCAGCGCCAGCCAGCGCTGCAGACAGGCTTCGAAGGCCTGGACATCGATCGGCTTGGCCAGGTAATCGTTCATGCCGGCCGCCAGTGCCGCCTCGCGGTCGCTGTCGAGCGCCCCGGCGGTCATCGCAATGACCGGGACGGCGGCGTCGATGCCCGGCACATTGCCCGAACGAATCGCCGCCACCGCCGCAAAGCCGTCCATGACCGGCATCTGGCAATCCATCAACACGAGGTCGAAGCTGCTCCTGGCCAGGCTGTCCAGCGCCAGCTGACCGTTCTCCGCCACCTCGACCTGCATGCCCATGCGTTCGAGCAATTTCAGCGCCAGTTGGCGGTTGACCGGATTGTCCTCGACCAGCAGGATGCGTCCCTGGCGTACCGACTCGGCCAGCGAATGGCGGGTAATCAGTCCAGACGCTCCCCCTGCCTGTTCCGGCTTGCCGAGCAACTGGCGCAGGCCGCGTTCGAGCAGTGCCTTCTTCACCGGCTTGGTCAGGTAGGCATCGAAGCCGGCCTCCTGGGTCAGGCGGGCATCGCCACGGCTGGTCAGGGAAGTCAGCATCATCAACGGCGTTGCCGCGAGCAGCGGGTCAGCGCGGATGTGGCGGGCCATCGACAAACCATCAACCTCGGGCATCTGCAGATCGATGATCGCGACATCAAAGGCGGCGCCGGCAGCCTGCGCGGCGCGCATCGCGGCCAGCCCGGCGGCACTGCTCTCGGCAAAGACCGCATCGCAGCCGTTGTCTTCCAGCTGCAACTGCAGCACGCGGCGATTGGTCGCGTTGTCGTCGACGACCAGCACGCGCCGGCCGACCAGGTCGCGCGCCGGCTGATAATCGTTGCCGGCGCCTTTCGGCTGGCGGGCCAGACGCAACTCGAACCAGAAGGTCGAACCCTTGCCCGGCGCGCTATCGACGCCAATCTGGCCATGCATCAATTCGACCAGGCGCTGCGAAATGGCCAGGCCCAGACCGCTGCCGCCAAAACGCCGGGTAGTCGAGGCATCGGCCTGACTGAACGGCTTGAACAGGCGCTCAAGCTGCTCGGGCGCAATGCCGATGCCGGTATCGCGGATCTCGCAACGTAACGTCACGCCGGCATCGTCGATGGCCAACAGGCTGATCTGCAGGCTGACCTCGCCCTGCGCGGTGAACTTGATCGCGTTGCCAAGCAGGTTGGTCAGGATCTGGCGCAAGCGCCCCGGGTCGCCCTTGAGCAAGGACGGCACATCCGGCCCGACCAGCGCGGCCAGCTGCAGGTTCTTTTCGACCGCGCGGTAGGCAACGATGGACATCACGTCATCGACCAGCGCCCGCAAATCGAAGTTGATGACCTCGATGTCGAGCTTGCCGGCCTCGACCTTGGAGAAGTCGAGAATGTCGTTGATCACACCGAGCAGCGAGCCGGCGCTGCTGTTGATGATGTTGGCGTACTCGCGCTGCTCTTCGTCGAGTTCGGTATCGAGCAGCAGCGAGGTCATGCCGATCACGCCGTTCATCGGCGTCCGGATTTCGTGGCTCATGTTGGCGAGAAATTCGCTCTTCGCCCGGTTCGCCGACTCGGCGGCATCGCGGGCGAGCAGCAATTCATGGTTGGTACCGGCCAGCTCGCTGGTGCGTTCGGCAACGCGGCGTTCGAGGTGGCCGGTGTAATCGCTGACCGTTTCCGCCATGCGGTTGAAATTGCCGGCCAGTTCGTCGAACTCGGCCGAACCGGCGGCCGTCACCCGCACCTTGTAGTTGCCGCCGGCAATCGCCCGCGTCCCGGAAACCAGCTGGCGCAGCGGCCGGATCACCATGCGCTCGAGCAACACCAGCACGACCAGGATGGTGAGCAGCATGGCGGCACCGACCAGCAAGCCCAGCGTCGAAAACTCGCCGCGGCTGACCAGTTGCGTCGTATCGACCACCGCCAGATTGATCCAGCCGATTTCCTTCAGGTAGCTCATCGCCACCAGTTCCGGCTTGCCGTTGATGGTCAGTTGCTCGACCTCGACCGCATGCGTGCCGGCGACCAGACGCGCCAGGCTCTGGCGCAGGCGCTGCCGCTCGCCGTCATCGGCGAGCAGGTCAAAGATCGTGTGTCTATCCTCGGCGCGTTTGGCGCGCGAGTTGAAATCGATCAGCGCCGCATCCGGATGTACCTGGATCGCCCCCTGCGCATCGAGCAGGATGCCGTAGACGCCGGGCGTCGCCGAAGCGGCAACGGCGCGCGTGAATTCGCCGAGCTCGATGCCGGTTCCGGCCATCGCCACCACTTCGTCGGCAACGCGAACCTGGACATTGATCCAGACCTTGGTCGAGCCGAGCACCGGATTCGCATCGACATTGAGTTGCAAGGCATCCGGGCTGCGAATCGCGGCGAAAAACCAGGAGTATTCCTCCAGCCCGGCTTTGACCACCTGGCTGATCTGGCCGTCCGGGTAACGGTTGGCCTTGTCGTTGGTGTAATAGTTGCCCGACTGCACCGGAATGAAGAAATAGCTGCCATCGCGAAAGTGGGCGCGATAGCTTTCCAGTTCTCCCAGCGCCGCGCGCTTGAGGGCAGGATCGCTTTCGTTGAGCGCCCATTTTTTCAGCAACGGCGAGTCCGCGAGCTTGCGTGACAGCGCAATTTCCGTGAGCAGCGGCGACAGGATGCGCTCGCGGTCGAATTGCGCCTGGCGCTCGGCAAAACCGCGGCCCAGACGGTCGACAATGCGGCCGGTCGAATATTCGAAAAAGACGTTCGACAAACTGCCGATCAGCACGAACACGACGACCAGACCGAGGACGAAACGCCAGCGCAAGGGACGCGCCGCAGCAAACCATGCAGATATCTTGTTCATGCCGATCAGGAGCGACTTCAATCGGTGAACTATCCGCTCTGCGGGAGTCGATGTAAAGCCCGCCGGCAGCGTCTTTTGCGGCATTTTCCGGCCACCGGTCGACGCCGCCGGAACAGCGGTTTTCATTTCGCCACAGCCTGCCTGTGGGATAATCCACCCCCTTTCGCAAGACACGCAGCAGGCATGGCAAAAGACGCACCGATCCAGTTCAAGGGCACCTCGCTCAAGATCATCCAGACCCTTCTCCGGACGACCGACCTCGCTACCCTGCATGCGGCACTGGGCGAACTGACCGGCAACAGCCCGGACTTTTTCGAGAACGAACTGGCTGTCCTCGATTTCAGCAGCGCCGAAAACCTGGTCGAGAGCGCTGACTGGAACGCCATTCGCGAACTGCTGCGCGGCTCCGGCCTGCATGCGGTGGCAACCCACGGCCTGCCCGAAACGCTGGCTGCGGCAGCGGCCAATGCCGGCCTGCCCGCCCTCGTCGACAGCGCCCTGAGCCGGCCGCCGCGCACCAAAGCTGCCCCGGTCGCCGAACCCGCAGCAGCGCCTGCGCCGGCCGCCGAACCGGTCGCCCGGCCGCAAGCCGTTTCCATCCCGGCGCCCGCGCCCGAACCGGCACCGCGCACGATTACCCTCGACAAACCGCTACGCTCCGGCCAGCGCTTTTACGCCAAGGGCTGCGACCTGATCGTCACCGCCATGGTCAGCGCCGGCGCCGAAGTGATCGCCGACGGCAACATCCACGTTTATGCGCCACTGCGCGGCCGTGCCCTGGCCGGTGCCAGCGGCGACAAGACGGCGCGCATCTTCACCACCAGCCTGGAGGCCGAACTGGTTTCGGTCGCCGGCCTGTATCGCACTTTCGAGGCCGGCGTGCCGGCCGACATGGCGCGTCTGCCAGCCACCGTCAGCCTGCTCGAAGAAGCCGGCGAGGCCCGCCTCAACATCGCGCCCCTGGCGCTGCGTTAAAATCATTCCAACATCATCCAGCGAGAAATCACCGTGACCAGAATCGTCGTCGTAACTTCCGGCAAGGGCGGGGTCGGCAAGACCACCACCAGCGCCAGCTTCTCCACCGGCCTCGCGATGCGCGGCTTCAAGACGGCCGTCATCGACTTCGACGTCGGCCTGCGCAACCTCGACCTGATCATGGGTTGCGAGCGCCGCGTCGTCTATGACCTGATCAACGTCATCAACGGTGAAGCGACGCTGACCCAGGCCCTGATCAAGGACAAGCACTGCGACAACCTCTACGTGCTGCCCGCCTCGCAGACGCGCGACAAGGATGCGCTGAGCGAAGAAGGCGTCGAGAAGGTCATCAAGGAACTGGAACACCAGGGCTTCGACTACATCGTCTGCGACTCGCCGGCCGGTATCGAATCGGGTGCCGTGATGGCCCTGACCTTCGCCGACGAAGCGCTCGTCGTGACCAATCCGGAAGTTTCCTCGGTGCGCGACTCCGACCGCATCCTCGGCATCCTGCAGGCCAAGTCGCGGCGCGCCATCGAAGGCCGCGAGCCGGTCAAGGAACACCTGCTGATCACCCGCTACAACCCGGGCCGCGTCGAAGCCGGCGAAATGCTGTCGTACAAGGACATCCAGGAAATCCTGCGGGTGCCCATCATCGGCGTCATCCCGGAATCGGAAGAAGTCCTGCAGGCCTCCAACCAGGGCTCGCCGGTCATCCACCAGAAGGAAACCGATGCGGCCGAGGCCTATCACGACGTGATTACCCGCTTCCTCGGTGAAGACAAGCCGCTGCGCTTCGTCGATTACGTCAAGCCGGGCCTGCTGAAGCGCCTGTTCGGAGGCAAGTGACATGTCCTGGCTCCAGAAACTGTTCGGCAACCAGCCGAAAACCGCCCACCTGGCAAAGGAACGCCTGCAACTGATCATCGCGCACGAACGCGATGGCGGCGGCAGCAGCGCCAACTTCCTGCCCGACCTGCAGCGCGAACTGATCGCCGTGATCTCCAAGTACGTCAAGGTCAATCCCGACGACATCCGCGTCTCGCTGGAAAAGCAGGACCGCTACGAGGTCCTCGAAGTCAATATCGTGCTTCCCGAAAAGGGCTGACACGACTAGCATCACAGCCTTCGGCAATCCCCGGAGGCTGTGATGCCCACCCTGCTCAAACCCAGCGAAATCTTCCAGCGGCTCTCCGAGCACGTGGTCGGCCAGGACGCCGCCAAGAAGACACTGGCTGTCGCCATCTACGCCCACTTTCGCCGCATGGCGGCCAGCACGGTCGACAGCGTCGAACTGAGCAAAAGCAATATCCTGCTGATCGGCCCGACCGGCACCGGCAAGACCCTGCTCTGCGAAACCCTGGCGCGCATCCTCGACGTACCCTTCGTTACCGCAGATGCCACTTCGCTCGCCCAGACGCAGTTCGTCGGCGACGAGATCGAAGCCATCCTGCACCGCCTGCTTGACCGCGCCGGTGACGATCTCGAACGCGCCCAGCGCGGCATCGTCTTCGTCGATGAAGTCGACAAGCTCAAGGCGGCCGGCGGCGACGCGCGCGCCACGTCGGGCGAGAGCGTCCAGCATGCACTGCTCAAGATCATGGAAGGTGCACCGGTGCGCCTGCGCGACGGCCGTCACATCGACACCACGCACATCCTGTTCATCTGCGGCGGCGCCTTCGTCGGCCTCGACAAGATCCTGACCAAGACGCACAGCTTCGGCTTCATCTCGACGTCGGGCGACGACGACCGCAACATCCTCGAACGCCTGAATGCCCGCATCAAGCCGACCGACCTGCTCGAGTTCGGCCTGATTCCGGAATTCGCCGGCCGCCTGCCTATCGTCACCCGCCTGCAGGACCTGTCGCAGGAGATGCTGGTGCGCATCATGACCGAACCGAAAAATGCCATCGCCAAGCAGTTCACCGCCATGCTGCAGGCCGACGGCGTCAAACTGGAAATCGCGCCGCTCGTCTTCGAGCAGATCGCCGAGCTGGCGATCGAATACAAGGCCGGGGCGCGCAGCCTGCGCGGCATTTTCGAGGAAATGATGGCCGACATTCTGTATGCGATCCCGGACAACCCGGCGATCCGCAGTGTCAGCATCCGCTCGCTGTTCGAGCCGCCAATGATCGCCAGCGCATGAGCCAGCTCAGCGCCAACGGCATCACGCTGGAATTCGAGAGTTTCGGGCCGTCGACCGCCCCCGCCGTACTGCTCGTCATGGGTCTGGGCGGCCAGATGACGCGCTGGCATGGCGCGCTGTGCGAATTGCTGGTCGATCGCGGCTACCGCGTCATCCGCTTCGACAACCGCGACTGCGGACTATCGACCCACTTCGGCGAACAGCCGGTGCCCGATCTGCGCGCCCTGCAGCGCGGCGAGCCGCTGGCCGTGCCGTACACGCTGGATGACATGGCCGCCGACGGCATCGGCCTGCTCGACGCACTGAACATCGAACGGGCGCATCTGGTTGGTGCCTCGATGGGCGGCGCCATCGTGCAGATCGCCGCGGCGCGTTACCCGCAACGCGTGCGCTCGCTGACCAGCATCATGTCGAGCAGCGGCAACCCGGCCCTGCCACCGCCGACGCCGGCCGCTGCCGCAGCGCTGTTCGCACCGCTGCCCAGGGTCCGCGACCGCGACAGCATCGTTGCCGACAGCATCGCCCGCTTTGCGACGCTGGAAAGCCCGGACTTTCCGACGCCACGCGGTCAACTGCAAAAAATGTTCGAAAATGAATTCGACCGCAATTTCGACCCGCGCGGCATCGGCCGCCAGCTCGCCGCGATCATCGTCAATGGCGACCGCCGCGCCTTGCTGCAGACGATCCGCGTGCCCAGCGTTGTCATGCACGGCGCCGCCGACCAGCTGATTCCGCCGGCCTGCGGCGAAGACGTGGCGGCCAACATTCCCGGCGCCGAACTGCGCATCATCGCCGGCATGGGACATGATTTTCCGGTCGCACTCAGCGCGCAATTCGCCGACGCGATCTGCGCTGCGGCCGGCCGCGCCGGCTGAAATCAGGCGACGCGCAACGCCAGCTTGCCCGGGAAGTTCGTGTCGCCGACCCGCCCGGCGTGGGCAACACCCAGGGCCGGACGCTCAGCGGAACTCGTTGCCAGCTGCCCTGCCTGGGCAGCCAGGTCATTCAGCATTGCCGCTATCGTGCCGACCTGGCCCTTGATCGTGGTCGCAAAGCCGACACCGCGCAACGCCTCGGCGCAATTGCCGCCGACGACTTCTGCCGCACCATGGATATGCCCGGCCATTGCCTGCTGCGCCTCCATCAGCTCGGCATAGCTTTGCCCGAGACCGCTCAACTGACCGGCAAAACGCTCGAGCACGAGCTGCTCCTTGGCCGCCTGCTCGATCGCCAGACGCGACGAGAATTCACTTTCGATCGAATCGGCAACCCGGAAAATGCCGGCCGAAATCTTTTCCACCGCCTTGTCGGTGTCGCCCGACAACTTGCTGACTTCGTCGGCCACCACCGAGAAGCCACGCCCCGCTTCGCCGGCCCGCGCTGCCTCGATGGCGGCATTCAGGGCGAGCAGACGGGTCTGCTTGGAAATATTTGAAATCAGCCCGGTAATCTCGTTGAGGGCGCGCGTTTCGGCAACGACGCGCTGGATCTTTTGCTGGTTCGCCGCATTGTCGGCCATGCGTTCCTTGACGTAACCGTGCATCGCGGCAATCAATTCGCCGTTGTTGTCCGCCGCATGCTCGGACAGCGCCGCATCGTCATTGGCGGCGTCGAGCGAGGCCGTCACCACCTGGTCCATCTCGAGCAGACTGGCATCGATGCCTGCCAGCTAGCTGCCCAGACTCTGCGCGGCGTGCTCGGCCACCGTCACCACGTCAGCCAGATGCCCGTGGGCAAGCGCTAACTGCGTCGGCATGGCCTGCAACTGACGACGCACGTCGGCTTCGGCCTGCTCGACCAGACGTACCCGCTCGAGCAAGGCCGCCTCTCGCTTGGCCTGACCGGCCGAACCGTCGCGGAAAATGACGAAGGACAGGACCTGCTGCCCGAAATAGACCGAAATCAGGATCAGGGCGATGCCTATCGTCGTGCCGGCCTGTTCGGACAGGCCAACCGCCGGCAGCAGTTCGCGGATGAACCAGGGATTGGTGAAATAGATCAACGGCAAGGTCACGACCAGCGTGATGCCGAACAACAGGGTGCTGTAAACGCTGGCTTTGTTGGCCGGGAGACTCATGGGACACCTTCACAACGGATGATCGGTTCGCGAAGATGCCAAAGCACTCCTGCTACGGCAGCCCCTCTTTCATGGTCTCGGCGAGACGTTAGACAGGTGGCTTTGCGCCCCCGGACTTTCGTACCGGGGTTGCCCTTTTCGCGGCTTATTGCTTGACGTATTTTATATAAATGATGATTTTACGAATTTGACGCAAATCAAGCAGTTTGCCGTGGACAAAAAAAGGGAGCCCGCAGGCTCCCGAAAGGATAAAGACGACGGATTGCTGTTCTCCGAAGTCTTACCCGCAGAGTTGCTTAGTGATCCGATGCCGCCGAAGCGCCAAGGCCGGTCTGGGCACGGATGTACTGCTCTTCGTAGGCTTCCTTTTCCTTGTTGGCACGCACGCTCTTGTCGGTAACCGACAGCAGCCAGGTGACAAAGAAGGCAAGCGTCATCGAAACGATGGCCGGATGGTCGTACGGGAAGATCGCGGCCTTGTTGCCGAGAATCTTGACCCACACGGTCGGCGACAGGACAACCAGACCCACCGACGACACCAGGCCGGCAATGCCGCCCCACAGTGCGCCACGGGTGGTCAGGCCCTTCCAGTACATGGACAGGATGAGGACCGGGAAGTTGACCGACGAGGCGACGCCGAAGGCGAGCGCGACGAGGAACAGCACGTTCTGATCCTTGAAGGCGATGCCGAGCAGGATGGCGGTGAGACCCAGGCCAACGGAAGCAAAGCGGGTGACCTTCATTTCCTGCGCGCTGGTCGCCGTGCCCTTCTTGATCACGCGGGCATACAAGTCATGCGAGATGGCCGAGGCGCCAGCCAGGGCCAGACCGGAAACCACAGCCAGGATGGTGGCGAAGGCGACGGCCGACAGGAAGCCGAGGAAGATGTCGCCACCAACAGCCTTGGCCAGGTGCATGACCGGCATGTTGTTGCCGCCGATCAGCTTGCCACCGACCTGGCCGCCTTCGAAGAAGGCCCCATTGGTACCGACGATGGTGATCGCCCCGGCACCGAGAATGATGGTGACGAGGAAGAACAGGCCGATGAAGCCGGTCGCGTAGAACACCGACTTGCGGGCTTCCTTGGCGTTCGGCACGGTGAAGAAGCGCATCATGATGTGCGGCAGGCCGGCAGTACCGAAGAGCAGGCCAAGCGACAGTGAGAAGGCAGAGACCGGATCGGCCATCAGCGAACCCGGCGCCATCATCTTTTCGCCCAGCTTGTGCGATTCAATAGCCTTCGAGAACAGGTTGTCCAGCGACCAGCCAAATTGCGACAAGGTCAGCAGCATCAGCGTGATACCGCCGCCGAGCAGCAGGCAGGCCTTGATGATCTGCACCCAGGTCGTTGCCGTCATGCCGCCGAAAGTGACGTACACCATCATCAGGATACCGACGACAGCCACCGCCGTGTTGTATTCCAGACCGAACAGCAACTGGATCAACTGGCCGGCACCGACCATCTGGACGATGAGGTAGAAGCAGACGACAGTCAGCGAACCGATGGCCGCGAAGGTGCGGATGCGGTTCTGGTCGAGGCGGTAGGAGGCGATATCGGCAAAGGTGAACTTGCCGAGATTGCGCAGGCGTTCCGCCATCATGAACAGGATGATCGGCCAGCCAACGAAGAAGCAGACGGCATAAACAAAACCGTCATAGCCCTTGAAGTAGACCATCGAGGTAATACCGAGCAGGGTCGCCGCCGACATGTAGTCACCGGCAATGGCCAAGCCATTCTGGAAGCCAGTGATGCCGCCGCCAGCCGTGTAGAAGTCTGCCGTTGTCTTGGTCTTGCCGGCCGCCCACTTGGTGATGCCGAGCGTAGCCAGCACGAAGATCATGAACATGGCGATGGCGCTGACGTTGATCGGCTGCTTTTCGACACCTTCGATGGCGCCACCGGCAGCAAAGACGGTAAAAGAGACCGCCAGCAGGCTGCCGGCAATCAGTGCGAGAAAGGAGCGCTTCATTTGCGGGCCTCCTTGAGCACTTCTTCGGTGATGCTGTCGAACTCGCCGTTGGCACGGTTGACGTAAACACCAGTCAGCAGCCAGCCGCCAACGATGATCAGTGCAGCAATCGGCCAGCCGATGGTGATGACACTACCTTCGCCGATCTTGGCCGCGAACAGTTGCGGCTGCGTGGAGACGAGGAACATGAAGGTGTAGTAAGGCACCAACACGATAAGCGACAGAATGATGGCGAAGCGAGTGCGCTTGCCGACAAGTTCGGCAAATTTCGGGTTAGCCCGAATCTTTGTCTGGATAGTATTTTGTGACATGACCCCTCCAGGGAACATAAGTGGTTGAAACGATGCTGAGTGCTGTTCTCGCGTTCGTATTTCATCTGGCTGCCGGGTCGCCTCAATGCGCGAAAGGTCGCCCGCCAGTCCAGATCACATTTACATGTTCGGGTAGTTCGGCCCGCCGCCACCTTCCGGCACCGTCCAGTTGATGTTCTGGGTCGGGTCCTTGATGTCGCAGGTCTTGCAGTGCAGGCAGTTCTGCCCGTTGATCTGCAGGCGCGGCTTGCCTTCATCCTCGCCGAGGATTTCATAGACGCCGGCCGGGCAATAACGCGTTTCCGGCGAACCGTACTTGGCGTAATTGACGCTGATCGCGACGCTTTCATCCTTCAGACGCAGATGGCACTGCTGGTTTTCCTCGTGGTTGGTAGCCGAGAGGAAGACCGAAGAAAGGCGGTCAAAAGTCAGTTGACCGTCCGGCTTCGGATAAACGATCTTCGGCTGGCTGTTCTTGTCGGCGAGCTGCGAGTGGTCGTCGTGGTGATGCAGCGTCCACGGTGCCTTGCCGCCAAACAGGAAGGTGTCGACGGCGCCATAGGCGAGCGCACCGAACAGGCCCCACTTGAAGGCCGGACGGATGTTGCGCACCTTGTAGAGCTCGTCCCACAGCCACGACTTCTTGATCTGCTCCGGATATTCGGTCGCTTCGCTGCCGGCGTTTTCCTTGCCGAGATGCGCGAAGACGGCTTCGGCCGCGACCATGCCCGACTTCATCGCCATGTGCGTGCCCTTGATCTTCGGCACGTTGAGGAAGCCGGCGGTATCGCCGATCAGCAGGCCACCCGGGAAGCTCAGTTTCGGCACCGACTGGTAGCCACCTTCGGACAGCGCACGCGCGCCGTAGGAAATCCGGCGGCCGCCTTCGAAGAAGCCGCGAATCGCCGGGTGCGTCTTGTAGCGCTGGAATTCCTCATACGGCGACAGCCACGGATTCTTGTAGTCGAGACCGACCACCATGCCGATCGCCACCAGATTGTTTTCCAGGTGATAGAGGAAAGAACCGCCATAGGTATCCGAGGTCAGCGGCCAGCCCACCGAGTGCACGATCAGCCCCGGTTGGTGTTTCGCCGGATCGACTTCCCACAGTTCCTTGATGCCGATGCCGTAGGTTTGCGGATCAACGCCATCGCGCAAATTGAATTTGTCGAACAGCGTCTTGGTCAGCGAACCGCGGCAGCCTTCGGCGAAGATGGTTTGCTTGGCGTGCAGCTCCATGCCCGGCTGGAAATTGTGGCCGGGCTGGCCATCCTTGCCGACGCCGAGATCGCCGGTGGCGACGCCCTTGACCGAACCGTCCTCGTGGTAGAGGACTTCAGCGGCGGCAAAGCCGGGATAGATCTCGACGCCGAGCGCTTCCGCCTGTTCGCCGAGCCAGCGGGCCAGGTTGCCGAGGCTGATGATGTAGTTGCCGTGATTGCCCATCTGCGGCGGCGTCGGCAGCTTGTACGAACCGCTTTCGGTCAGGAACAGCAGACGATCTTCACCGGCCGGCGTGTTGAGCGGCGCGCCGCGTTCCTGCCAGTCCGGGAAGAGTTCGGCCAGTGCATGCGGCTCGAGCACGGCGCCGGACAGGATGTGGGCGCCGATCTCGGAACCCTTTTCCAGCAGACAGACCGAGACTTCCTTGCCGGCCTGTTCGGCCAGCTGTTTGATGCGGATCGCCGACGACAGCCCGGAGGGGCCGCCACCAACAATCACGACGTCGTATTCCATTGCATCGCGATCAGTGCGCATGCTTTCTCCTTGCTTGTCGCCACCACCGCCCCGACCGCTGCTGCGGACGGGACGAGGTGAAGCAGTTTCTTAGAACAGGTTTTCCGGCAGGGCGAAGACCGAGTCGCTGCCACCGGTCATTTCGGCCGAGTAAGCGGCGGCGAACGGCAGCTGGTGCGCGGCAAAGTAAGTCGCCGTGGCCAGCTTGGCCTTGTAGAAGTCATCGCTGCTGCCAGCCGCAATGTGCTTGACGGCAATCGCGGCCGACTTGGCCATCAGCCAGCCGCCGACGACAATGCCGGTCAGCTTCAGGAAGGGCACGGAACCGGCATGTACGGCGGCCGGGGCGCTCTCGTAGTTGGCGATGATCCAGTCGGTAGCGGTCGACAGTGCTGCAATGCCGTTTTTCAGATTGGCGGCAATGCCGGCCAGCTGTGCATCACCTGCGATTTCTTCAACCGTTGCCGACATTTCGGCAATCAAGGTCTTCATCGCTGCGCCCGGCACCTTTTCGCGGGCCAGCTTGCGACCGACCAGGTCGTTGGCCTGAATGGCCGTCGTGCCTTCGTAGATGGTGGTGATGCGCGAATCGCGGTAGTACTGCGCGGCACCGGTTTCTTCGACGAAGCCGACGCCACCGAACACCTGCAGCGCGGTCGACGACAGCTCGACGCCCTGTTCCGTGCTCCAGCCCTTGACGACCGGCGTCAGCAGATCGACGCGCGACTGGGCGGCGGCATCACCGGCGTGGGCCTTGTCGATATTGGCGGCGGCGTAGTAGGCCAGCGTGCGCATGGCTTCGGTGCGGGCCTTGCATTCCATCAGCAGGCGACGTACATCCGGGTGGTGCAGGATGGTCTTCTTGTCGGCCGACTTGTCGCCGATGATCTTGCCCTGGACGCGCTCACGGGCGTACCACAGCGCGTGCTGGTAGGCGCGCTCGGCGATGCCGACGCCTTCGAGGCCGACATTGACGCGGGCATGGTTCATCATCGTGAACATGTAGCCGATGCCCTTGTTCTCTTCGCCAACCAGGTAGCCGACGGCACCTTCGTTGTCGCCATAGGACATGACGGCGGTCGGGCTGCCGTGGATGCCGAGCTTGTGTTCGATCGAGGAGCAGATCAGGTCGTTGCGCTTGCCGAGCGAACCGTCTTCGTTAACCAGGAACTTCGGCACGATGAACAGGGAAATGCCCTTCAGTCCCGGCGGCGCATCCGGCAGGCGGGCCAGCACGAGGTGAATGATGTTCTCGGCGACGTCATGCTCGCCCCAGGTGATGAAGATCTTGGTGCCGGTGACCAGGAAGCTGCCATCGCCAGCCGGCTTGGCCTTGGTGGAAATGGCCGCCAGATCGGAGCCGGCGGCCGGCTCGGTCAGGTTCATGGTACCGGTCCAGGTACCTTCGACCATCTTGTGCAGGTACTTCTGCTTCAGTTCTTCGGAGGCGTGGTGGGCGATCGCTTCAATGGCGCCACCGGTCAGCATCGGGCACAGGCCGAAGGCCATGTTGGCGCCCTTCCACATTTCGTTGACCGCCATTGAGACGACAGCCGGCAGACCCTGACCGCCGAATTCCGGCGAGAAAGGCATCGAGTTCCAGCCGGTTTCGATGAACAGCTTGTAGGCTTCCTTGAAGCCGGGCGCCGTGGTCACGACGCCATCCTTGCAGACGTGACCGGTACGGTCGCCGACGCGGTTGATCGGGTCGAGCACGCCGGTGGCGAACTTGCTGGCTTCGTCGAGAATGGATTCGACCAGTTCGACCGAGCATTCCTCGTTGCCGGGCAGCGCACAGATCTCTTCGAGACCGGCGACTTCATTGAGGACGAACTGCATGTCGCGCAGCGGGGCGGTATAGACACTCATGGGTTTATCTCCTGGATATTTATTGGTTTAAACAGCTGCCGCCAGTTGCGGCACAACGTCAAACAGGTCACCGACCAGGCCGTAATCGGCGACCTGGAAGATCGGGGCGTCCGGATCCTTGTTGATCGCGACGATCACCTTCGAATCCTTCATGCCGGCCAGGTGCTGGATCGCACCCGAGATGCCGACCGCGATGTAGAGCTGCGGCGCGACGATCTTGCCGGTCTGGCCGACCTGGTAGTCGTTCGGCACGAAGCCGGCATCGACCGCGGCGCGGCTGGCGCCCAGGGCGGCACCGAGCTTGTCGGCGAGCGGCTCGAGCAGCTGGTGATAGTTTTCACCGCTGCCCAGGCCACGCCCGCCGGAGACGATGATCTTGGCGGCGCCCAGTTCCGGGCGTTCCGACTTGGTCAGCTCGCGGTTGGTCAGTTGCGCCTGGTTGGTATCGGCGGCCGCAGCGATGGCTTCGATTTCGGCATTGTTTCCGGCGTTGACCGCATCGAAGGCGGTGGTCCGCACGGTGATCACCTTGACCGCATCGGCGCTCTTCACCGTGGCCAGCGCATTGCCGGCGTAGATCGGGCGCACGAAGGTGTCAGCGGCTTCGACGCCGGTGATTTCCGAGATCTGGGCAACATCGAGCAGCGCGGCGACGCGCGGCAGCAGGTTCTTGCCGAAGGTCGTGGCCGGCGCCAGGATGTGGCTGTAACCGGCGGCGTTGGCGATGACCAGAGCGGTCAAATTTTCGGCCGTCTGGCTGGCGTAGTGCGCGGCATCGGCCAGCTTGACCTTGGCCACGCCTTGCAGGCCAGCGGCTTGCTGCGCGGCGGCGGCACAGTTGCTGCCGGCGACCAGCACGTGGATGTCGCCACCGATTTTGGCGGCAGCCGCAACGGTGTTCAGGGTGGCCGCCTTGAGGCTGGCGTGATCGTGTTCAGCGATAACTAATATAGGCATTCGATTCTTCCTCAGGCCGCCTCAATGCGGCCAGTGCTTGATTGAAGACCAGGGGCTCGGCGGCGTATCGCGATTCGCTTTACGCGCATCCCCGCACGCGGGGCCCCTGCTTGGTAGCTCACGCGATTACCTTGGCTTCGTTCTTGAGTTTGTTCACCAGTTCGGCGACATCGGCCACCATCACGCCGGCGCTGCGCTTGGCCGGCTCGGCAACTTTCAGCGTGCTCAGGCGCGGTGCGACATCAACACCGAGATCGGCCGGCTTGACGGTGTCGAGCGGCTTCTTCTTGGCTTTCATGATGTTGGGCAGGGTCGCGTAGCGCGGCTCGTTCAGGCGCAGATCAGTCGACACCACCGCAGGCAGCGAAATGGCCAGGGTTTCCAGGCCGCCGTCGATTTCACGGGTAACCGTGGCTTTGCCGTCGGCAATCACGACCTTGGAGGCGAAGGTGGCTTGCGGCCAGCCGGCGAGTGCGGCGAGCATCTGGCCGGTCTGGTTGGCATCGTCGTCGATCGCCTGCTTGCCGCAGATGACCAGACCCGGTGCTTCCTTGTCGCAGAGTGCCTTGAGCAGCTTGGCCACAGCCAGCGGCTGCAGGTCAACATCACCGCAATCAACCAGAATGCCGCGATCGGCACCGATCGCCATCGCCGTGCGCAGGGTTTCCTGGCAGGCGGCCACACCACACGACACCGCGATCACTTCCGTCGCAATGCCGGCTTCCTTCAGACGCACCGCTTCTTCAACCGCGATTTCGTCAAACGGGTTCATGCTCATCTTGACGTTGGCCAGATCGACGCCCGAGCCATCCGCCTTGACGCGGACCTTTACGTTGTAATCAACCACCCGCTTTACGGGGACGAGAATTTTCATGGGTATTCCTGTTCCGGACAAAAAAGCCCCCTGCCACTCGCCTAGGTGGCGCGGCAGGGGGAAGACGGATTACTCGATAGCGAGCGCGGAGTTGGCGTGCTGGCGCAGGACGTACTTCTGGATCTTGCCGGTGGAGGTCTTCGGCAATTCACCAAACACGACCTGCTTCGGTACCTTGAAGCGGGCCAGATGCGCACGGCAATGCTCGATGATCTCGGCCTCGGTGCAGACCGCACCAGCCTTCAGCTCGAGGAAGGCAGCCGGGACTTCGCCCCACTTCTCGTCGGGTTTGGCCACAACCGCCGCAGCCACCACCGCCGGATGGCGATAGAGCACGTCTTCGACTTCCAGCGAGGAGATGTTCTCGCCACCGGAAATGATGATGTCTTTCGAGCGATCCTTGATCTTGACGTAGCCGTCGCTGTGCACCACCGCCAGGTCGCCGGTGTGGAACCAGCCGCCGGCAAAGGCTTCGGTCGTCGCCTTCTCGTTCTTCAGGTAACCCTTCATCACCAGGTTGCCGCGGAACATGATTTCACCCATGGTCTCGCCATCCCATGGCACCGGCTCCATCGATACCGGGTCGAGCACGGCAATGGCTTCCTGCATGTGATAGCGCACGCCCTGGCGGCCGTTGCGCGCCGCACGCAGGTCGATCGGCAGCTTGTCCCATTCCGGGTGCTTGGCGCAGACCGAAGCCGGACCATAGGTTTCGGTCAGGCCATAAACGTGGGTGATGTTGAAACCCATCTGTTCGCAGCCCTCGATGATGGCAGCGGGAGGCGCAGCACCGGCGATCAGGCCATTGACCTGATGGGTAATGCCTTCCTTCAGTTCGGCCGGGGCATTGATCATCATGCCGTACACAATCGGCGCGCCGCACATGTGGCTGACCTTGTGTTCCTTGATCAGGCCAAAGATCAGAGCCGGATCGATCTTGCGCAAACAGACGCTGGTACCGGCATTGGCGGCCATGGTCCACGGGAAGCACCAGCCGTTGCAATGGAACATCGGCAAGGTCCACAGGTAAACCGAATGCTGCGGCATGCCCCAGGAAATGATGTTGGAGGCCGAATTCAGGTAGGCACCGCGATGGTGGTAAACCACCCCCTTCGGATTGCCGGTCGTGCCCGAGGTGTAGTTGAGCGCGATGGCGTCCCACTCGCTTTCTGGCAGTTGCCAGGCAAAGTCGGGCTCGCCTTCGTTCAGGAAAGCCTCGTAGTCCTTTTCGCCGAGCGCTTCACCGCCGGTGAATTCCGGATCGAGGGTATCGATGACCAGCGGCTTCGGACCTTCGAGCAGGGCCAGGGCCGGCTTGACGATGGCGGAGAACTCCGGATCGGTAATCAGCACCTTGGCTTCGCCATGCGTCAGCATGAAGGCGATGGCTTCGGCATCAAGACGGGTGTTCAGGGTATTGAGTACGGCACCGGTCATCGGCACGCCGAAATGACACTCGAACATCGGCGCCGAATTGGGCAGCATCACTGCCACGGTGTCACCCTTGCCGATGCCGCGATTGGTCAGCGCCGAAGCAAGCTGGCGGCAACGGTCGTAGGATTCCTTCCAGGTGTACTGACGCGCGCCCTGGATGACGGAAATACGCTTCGGATAAATGAAGGCCGAGCGTTCAAGAAAACTCAACGGGGAAAGCGGAACATAGTTGGCCTGATTCTGCTCAAGACCAACCGCATACGGATTTGCAGCCACAACAATCTCCTCACGATGCTATTGAAAGTGCTGTTCTCTTTTTTGGGGCATCTTCTTTTTGTGCAAGAATCGCAAAACACTCTTGCAAAACTATTGGTCGAATGTAACGAATCGTTACGTCACAGAAGTCCGCTCCCGGCCTGCACTAGAATCGCCTGATGGAACTCTCGCCGCCACCTCCCGACACCGCACAACGTTACGAAATGCTGCAGGCCGGGCTCGACCTGCTTGATCAGGGCATCACCGTGTTCGATGCCGCATTGCGCCTGGTGGCGTGGAACGAACCCTTCCTGCGCCTGCTCGACTTCCCTGCCGCGATGGCTTACGTCGGTGCGCCCTTCGAGAGTTTCATCCGCTTCAATGCAGCCCGTGGCGAATACGGCCCGGGTGACATCGAAAGCCAGATTGCCGAACGGATTGCCGCCGCCGGCAGCTTTGCGGCGCATGTCACCGAACGCCAGCGCCCGAACGGGCGCGTTTTGTTGTTGCGCGGCGAACCGCTGGCCAATAAGGGCTTTGTCACCCTTTACAGCGACGTCACCGAACAGCGTTATATCGAAAACCTGGCCGAATATCAGAACATCCAGCTCGAAGAGCGCGTGCGGCGCCGTACCGCCCAGCTGGAAAACGCCAATGCCAACCTGACCCGCGCCAACACCGAAAATACCCGCATCGCCGCTGCCCTGCGCCGCAGCGAAGAGCGCCTGCGCCTGATCAACGACACCATTCCCATCCTGATCGGTTACGTCGACGCCAACGAGGTTTACCAGTACGCCAACAAAGGCTATTCCGACTGGTATGGCCACCCGGAGGGCGGCGTCACCGGCCGCGGGGTACGCGAAGTGATCGGCGAACAGGTCTATGGCCAGGTCCGCGACTCGGTACGCCGGGCGTTGGCCGGACAGCAGGTAACCTACGAATACCAGATGGACCGCCTGGGGCAGACGGTTTTTGCACGCAGCACGCTGGTTCCGGAAATCGGCCCGGAAAACGAGCCGCTCGGCTTCTTCGTTTTCTCGCACGAAATCACCGAGCAGAAGCGGATGCAGGCCGCCCTCGTCCAGGCCCAGAAAATGGAGGCTATCGGGCAGTTGACCGGTGGCCTGGCCCACGACTTCAACAACCTGCTTACCGTCATCATCGGCAATCTTGCCGCCCTGCAGGATCATCGCCCGGGCGACAGCGAAGTGAACGAATTCGTCGAACCGGCATTGCAATCAGCCCGCCGCGGCGTTCAGCTGATCAAGCGCCTGCTCACCTTTTCCCGGCAGCAACCGCTGGAACCGCAAGCCGTCGATATCGGCCAGCTGATTGTCAGCCTGGCCAAGCTGGTGCGCCGCTCGCTGCCGGAATCGATCGCCGTCTCCACCGACCTGCCATCGGCCTTGCACGCCCTGGTCGATCCCGGGCAGCTGGAAAGCGCCCTGCTCAATTTCGCGCTCAATGCGCGCGATGCGATGCCGGCCGGCGGTCGTCTGCACATCGCCGCGCGCCCGGTCGAACTGTCGACCGACGCCGCAGCCTTCGACGTTGCACCGGGCGCCTACGCCATGATCGAAGTCGTCGATAACGGCAGCGGCATGGACCCAGCCACCCTGGCCCGCGTTTTCGAACCCTTTTTCACGACCAAGCGCTTCGGACTGGGCAGCGGTCTGGGCCTGTCGATGGCGTATGGCTTTGCCAAGCAATCGGGCGGCGGCGTCCTGATCCAGAGCCAGCCGGGCCAGGGCACGACCGTGCTGATGGTGCTGCCGCTGACGGCGCCGGAGCAGGACAGCGATGCGCCGCTCGACGATGCGCCGCTGTTGCTGGGCGGCGAGCTGGTACTGCTCGTCGAGGACGAGCCGAATGTCCGGCGCGTTGTCCGGCAACAACTGATCGATCTCGGCTACCCGGTGATCGAAGCGGAAAACGGCGCCCAGGCGCTGGAAATGATCGAGCATATTCCCGACATCGCAATCATCGTCAGCGATATCATCATGCCCGGCGGCATCGATGGTCGCCAATTGGCCGAATGGGTCAGGCAACATCGCCACCCGATCAGGATCCTGCTGATGAGCGGCTATGCCGACGAAAACGACGACCAAGGCACCAGCGACCTGCCGCTGCTTGCCAAGCCTTTTGTCCGGCAGGATCTGGCCCGCGCCCTGCAGCGCGTGAATCGAGGCAAAGCATGAAACCAGCGACCGATGCCGACTTGAGCAAACTGATCGCCATTGTCGAGGATGACCCGGATGTCGCCCGCATCATCGAGCAGGTGCTCGGCGATTTTTCCTTCCGCACCGTCTGGTGCCGCAGTGCGGCCGATCTGCTGCGCCGCCTGCGCACCCTGACCCCCGACCTGTGCATCATCGACCTCGGCCTGCCCGACATGGACGGCCTTGAGGTCATGCAGCGCGTGCGCGCCCAGTCGGCGTGCGGCATCGTCATCCTGACCGGACGCGCCCACGTCAGCGACCGTGTCATGGGCCTCGAACTGGGCGCCGACGACTACGTGCTGAAACCCTTCGAGCCGCGCGAACTGGTCGCCCGCGTGCGCAGCATCCTGCGCCGCCGGGAAACCGGCCATGGCGCCGCCACGCCAGCCCGGGAAATTGCCGAATTCGGCAACTGGCGTTTCAATCTCGGCAATAACACCCTGCATGCCAGCAATGGTGACGAGCTTCTGCTCAGCACCTCGGAGGCCGAACTGCTCAAGGTATTTGTCAGCCACCCGAACCGCATCCTGCAACGCGAACAGTTGATGGGCACCCGCGACCTGGCACCAACCGACCGCAGCATCGACGTGCGCATTTCGCGCTTGCGCCGCAAGCTCGAGCCCGATCCGCTCGGCCCGGCCTTCATCAAGACCGTCTATGGTGCCGGCTATCTCTTTCTCGCCACCGTCAAATGGCCGGCGGAAGAAAGTACCGACACCGCTTCCGGCTGAACCGCTGCACGGCCGCCGGCACATGAAAAAAAGGGGCTGATCAGCCCCTTTTTCATTCAGCAGCGAAGGTGCTTACTCATCTTCGTCATGCAGCTGGAACTTGCTTGCCAGTTGTTGCTGCACGTTGGGCGGCACCGCCGAGTAGCGGGCAAACTCGATGGTATAACTGCCCTGGCCGCCGGTCAGCGACTTCAGGCGCGACTGGTAGTCGTTGAGTTCGGCCAGCGGCACTTCACCGCTGATCGCGGCCATGCCGTGACCCCGACCGTCGGTACCGGTGATGTGACCACGGCGGCCGGCCAGATCGCCGGTCAGATCGCCGATTGCCGTTTCCGGCACGACGATTTCGATATTGACGATGGGCTCGAGCACGATCGGCTTCGCGGCGCGGATCGCTTCGATGACCGCCTTGCGGCCGGCTGTGACGAAAGCCACTTCCTTGCCGTCCACCGCATGCGTCTTGCCGTCGAAAACGGTCACTTTCAGATCGTCGACCGTATAGCCGGCAACGACACCGCCTTCCAGGCCCTGACGCACGCCCTTCTCGACCGCCGCCATGAAGACGCCGGGAATAACCCCGCCCTTGACCGCATCGACGAATTCAAAGCCCTCGCCACGCCCTTTCGGCTCAATGCGCAGATGCACTTCGCCAAACTGGCCGGCACCACCCGACTGCTTCTTGTGGCGATGAATGCCTTCGGCGGCACCGGTAATGGTTTCGCGATAGGGAATGCGCGGTGGCTTGGTGTCGACTTCCAGCTTGTATTGGCTGGCCATCTTGTCAAGCTTGGCCTTGAGATGGATTTCGCCGAGACCGCGGATCACCGTCTCGTTGCTGGTCGGATGGCGTTCGACGACGAAGGTCGGATCTTCCATGGCCAGTTTGTTGAGAATGTCGAACAGCCTCTGCTCGTCGCCCTTCTTCTTCGTCTCGACCGCCAGGCCGGCCATCGGCCTGGGAAATTCGAGCGGCACGAGGTGGATGTGATCTTCATCGTGCGAGTCGTGCAGCACGCTGTCAAAGTCGATTTCCTCGACCTTGGCGATGGCGCCAATGTCGCCGGGAAGCAGCGCATCGACTTCGATGCTGTCCTTGCCCTGCAACTGGTAGAGGTGGGCGACCTTGAACGGACGCTTGCCGTCACCGACAAAAAGCTGGGCATCCTTGCGAATCGTGCCTTGGTGTACGCGGAAGATGCCGATCTTGCCCATGTAGGGATCGGCCACCACCTTGAAAACGTGGGCCAACACATGCTTGCCGGCATCCGGCTCGGCCTCGAAAGGCTCGGTCCGGTCGCCCGGCTCGCCCTTGTAGAACGGCGGCGGATTGCCTTCGGCCGGACTCGGTGCCAGGCTCGCTAGGACATGCAGGAGCTCCTTGATGCCGGCACCGGTCTTGGCGGAAACAAAGAGGATGGGAATCAGGTGACCAGCGCGCAGGGCCTTCTCGAACGGGGCATGCAATGCGGCAGCCGTCGGATCGGCACCATCTTCCAGATACTGGGCGAGCAGATCCTCATCTTCTTCGACAATCTGGTCGATCAGCGCGCGGTGCGCGGCGGCAACCGACTCGAAGTCGGCATCGCCGGCAGCGTGTTCGAGCACTTCAACGACCTCGGCCGCGCCATGCGCCGGCAGGTCGAGGAGCATGCACTGCTTGCCGAAACGATCGCGAATGTCGGCGACCAGGCCGGGCAGGTCAAGATTGTCGGCATCGATCTTGTTGATGACGATCATCCGGCACAGATTGCGCTCGGCCGCATGGCGCATCATGCGCTCGGTCATCAGTTCGACACCGCTTTGCGCATTGACCACGATCAGCGCCGTATCGACACCGGCCAGCGCGGCAACCGCCTGCCCGGCGAAATCGGGGTAACCCGGGGTATCGATCAGATGGATATGGCGATCTTCATGGGCAAAATTGACGATCGCGGAGTTCAGGGAGTGGCCGGCTTCCTTTTCCTGGGCATCGAAATCGCAGACTGTGCTGCCGCGCTCGATCGTGCCCTTGGCCTGGATGGCGCCGGTGGCGTACAACAAGGCTTCGGCCAGGGAAGTCTTGCCGGATGCGCCGTGACCTACCAGCGCGATGGAACGGATTGCCTCGGTGGTGTATTTGGACATTTTATTCTCCCTGAATGAAACAAACCGGCGACCCTTAACGTTGCTTGGCCGCCTCAATAAGCTCAGCTGCCTGTTGCTCGGCAAAATACGGACCGTAGGTCATGATCAGACCGGCTGCGAGCAGAACGAGCAAACTGCCGGCAACCAGCTGGATGACTTCACGCCGGAATTCCGCGCCCTGACGATGAGCAAACCACAGGGGGCCAATCAGCGGCAACAGCAAGACCGGCAAGCCGACCCGCAGCCCCTGATTGAATGCGGCCGGCAGGGTTCCGATGTAGCCGATGAGGAGAAGCAAGCCGCCACCGGCGAGAGCCAGCGTCGAGACCAGAGCAAATGCCGTGAACATTATTTTTTTCCTTTTTGTGGGCGCTGCCAGCCGGCCAGCGTCACCTGCCTGGCCCGCGATACGGTCAACGCATCCGGCGGGGCATTTTTGGTCAGGGTCGTACCGGCACCGAGCGTGGCACCGCGTCCAACCGTCACCGGTGCGACCAGCTGGGTATCGGAACCGATAAACACATCATCTTCGATGACGGTCTTGAACTTGTTGGCGCCGTCATAGTTGCAGGTGATGGTACCGGCCCCGACATTGACCCGCTGACCGATCTCGGCATCACCGATATAGGCCAGATGATTGGCCTTCGACTGGGCGCCGATACTGCTCTTCTTGACCTCGACAAAGTTGCCGATGTGCACTTCCCGACCAAGCTCGGTACCAGGACGCAGGCGGGCATACGGACCAAGCACGCCATCCGGGCCGATCACCGCATCCTCGAAATGACAAAAGGCGGCGATCCGCGTCCCGGCGCCGACCTTGACGTTCTTCAGGACGCAGTAGGGACCGACTTCGACGGCATCGCCAAGTTCGACAATGCCTTCGAAAACGCAGCCGACATCGATCGCCACATCGCGGCCATGCTTCAGTTCGCCGCGCACATCGATGCGGGCCGGGTCGGCCAGGCGCACGCCGGCGACCAGCAGCTGCTCGGCAATGTTGCGTTGATGCTGCCGTTCCAGTTCGGCCAGCTGGACCTTGCTGTTCACGCCGAGCACTTCCCACTCGCCTTCCGGCTGCGCTGTGCGCACCGGCAGGCCTTCGGCAACCGCCAGCGCAACAATGTCGGTCAGGTAGTACTCGCCCTGGGCATTGTCATTTTTCAGGCGGCCCAGCCAGTCGGCCAGACGGGCCGTCGGCATTGCCATGATGCCGGTATTGACCTCACGGATCGCCTTCTGCTCCGGTGTCGCGTCCTTTTCCTCGACGATGCACTGCACGTTGCCGGCAGCATCGCGGACGATACGGCCGTAGCCGGCCGGGTTGGCCAGGTCAACAGTAAGAATCGACAATCCATCCTTGGCCGCCTGCAACAGGCGCTTCAGGGTCGCAACACTGGTCAGCGGCACATCGCCGTAAAGCACCAGGGTCTGGGCGGCCGATCCCAACGCCGACACGGCCTGGGCGACGGCATGGCCGGTACCCAATTGTTGCGCCTGCTCGGCCCAGGTTACATCGGGTGCAGCCAGGGTCGCCTTGACGACATCACCGCCATGCCCATGCACGACGATCAGTTTTTCCGGTGCCAGCTTGCGTGCCGTATCGATGACATGCTGGGCCAGAGCCTTGCCGGCAATCGGATGCAAGACCTTGGGCAGATTGGAATGCATGCGCTTGCCTTGGCCGGCAGCGAGGATGACGATGTTCATGGATTTCTCTTCAGGTTGCGGCCGGCAGCTTGCCGGCGGGAATCAGCCGGCTTTCTTTTCGTCCTGACCGGTCAGGATTTCGCCGAGCAAGGCCTTGCCACGCCCGGAAACCCCCCAGTGCAGGACATTCTTGTCATTGATGCGGGTTTCGATGACGCCCATGGTCTTCATTACCGTCAGACGCTGGCTGATGAAATCGCGGGCCAGACCGGTACGATCGCAGAGGGCTGCCAGATTGCCGTAAACAAAGCTTTCTTCAGCCAGGGCGCGCAGTATTTCAACGTCATTATAGGAAAGCACTTCCCGCGGTTCCGGCCGCTGATCATTGGCGACCGGGGTCTCTTCGCGACTGCTCAGAACCATTTGCTCGGCCTGCTTCTGCTGTTTCAGGTGACCGACTTCACGCTTGACCGAATCAAGCTGCCCCATCAGGCGCTGCGCGACGTTTTCAAGCAAACGACGGGATGCGATCACATAAATCAGGCAAAACCCGGCAAAGGTGAAGAAATCCACCGGCTTGGTACGTGCCCCTTCGAGCAGGGTGCTGGCAATCATGTTCAGGAAGAGCGGTACGGTCAACGCTGCCACGATGCCCAAAACCGGATATTTGATCCAGTCGTGCCGGGAGGGCGAGGCCTGCCGATCGGCGAGAAAATAATTGGCCGCGCCGCCAAGCACGCCGGCACAGACCATGATCAGCAGGATGAGCAGCATGTGCCCATCGAGCGCACCGGTTGGTGTAGTGACCTGAAAGGCGGTTTGCAGTTCTGCCGACATATTGTTTCCCCCTGTAATGCTGTTTATTTTCCCACGATCCGACGCCTGGTGGAAAAAACAAAGGCCCTGCGGACTATCGTCGGCAGGGCCTTTGTTTCGAACAAGAACGAATTAACGCGGCAGCGTCGTGCAGCCCATCAGGAATGCATCGACTTCACGTGCAGCCTGACGACCTTCGCGGATCGCCCAGACCACCAGCGACTGACCGCGGCGCACGTCACCGGCGGCAAAAACCTTGCCGACGTTGGTAGCGTAGCAACCGGCACCATCAGTCGTTGCCTTGGCATTGCCGCGGTTGTCCTTCTCGACACCAAAAGCTTCGAGCAGGCCACCGACCGGATTGACGAAGCCCATCGCCAGGAAGGCGTTGTCGCACGGCAGCTCGAATTCCGAACCGGCGACTTCGCTCATCTTGCCGTCCTTCCAGTCCAGACGCACGGCCTTGAGTGCCTTGACGTTACCCTTGCCGTCATCGACGAAGCCCTTGGTGGCAACGGCGAAGTCGCGGGTGCAACCTTCATCGTGCGAGGAAGAAGTGCGCAGCTTGTACGGCCAGTACGGCCAGGTCAGCGCCTTGTTTTCCTGCTCCGGCGGCATCGGCATCAGTTCGAACTGGGTCACCGAGGCAGCACCATGGCGATTCGAGGTGCCGACGCAGTCAGAACCCGTGTCGCCGCCACCGATGACGATGACGTGCTTGCCCTTGACGTTGATCGGGTTGGCCTTGCCCTGCTGGACTTCCTTGTTCTGCGGAATCAGGAACTCAAGCGCGGCGTAGATGCCCTTCAACTCGCGGCCCGGCACCGGCAGGTCGCGCGGCACTTCGGAACCGGCGGCGAGGATCACCGCGTCAAATTCCTTGGTCAGCTGATCGGCAGAGACAAAAGCGCTGGCATCATTGTTGATGCCCGCCGGTACGTCCTTGTTGCCAACCACCACCTTGGTCTTGAAGGTCACGCCTTCGGCTTCCATCTGGGCGACACGGCGATCGATCACCGTCTTTTCCAGCTTGAAGTCGGGAATGCCGTAGCCGAGCAGACCGCCGATACGATCGCTCTTCTCGAACACCGTCACATCGTGACCGACGCGCGCCAGTTGCTGGGCAGCAGCCAGACCGGCCGGACCGGAACCGACGATGGCAATCTTCTTGCCAGTCTTCGCTTTTGGCGGTTGCGGCACGACCCAACCCATTTCCCAGCCCTTGTCGATGATGAAATGCTCGATCGACTTGATGCCCACCGGCGCGGCATTGATGCCCAGGGTACAGGCGGCTTCGCAGGGCGCCGGACAGATGCGGCCGGTGAAATCCGGGAAATTGTTGGTCGAATGCAGCACGTCCAGGGCCTGCTTCCAGTTGCCGCGATAAACCAGATCATTCCAGTCGGGAATGATGTTGTTCACCGGACAGCCGTTGTTACAGAACGGGATGCCGCAGTCCATGCAACGGGCACCCTGAGTCTTGGCATCGTCATCGTTCAGGGTATGAACGAATTCCTTGTAGTGCTTCAGGCGCTGTTCAACCGGATCGTAACCCTCGGACAGACGCTCGAATTCCATAAAGCCAGTCGGCTTGCCCATTATGCGGCCTCCTTCTGTGCAGCGGCCTGCTCGGTGAGCGCCCGCTTGTACTCATGCGGATAAACTTTGACAAACTTCTCGCGGCTGACTTCCCAGTCAGCCAGAAGAGCCTTGGCGGTGGCGCTGCCGGTATATTCGACGTGACGCGTGATCAGCTCCTTGAGCTGAACTTCGTCGGCGACGCCCTGATGCAGCGGCTCGCCAGCAGCCAGACGGCTGGCCGGCAGAACCTTTTCCAGGGCGACCTGGGCGAGGTTGGCACGCTGCTTGAAGCTGCCATCTTCGTCCAGCACGTAAGCAATGCCGCCCGACATGCCAGCGGCGAAGTTGCGCCCAGTCATGCCGAGAACCACCACGGTACCGCCGGTCATGTATTCACAACCATGGTCGCCAACACCTTCAACGACAGCAGTACCACCGGAGTTGCGCACGGCAAAGCGCTCGCCGCCAACCCCCGCGAAGAAGGCTTCACCAGTCGTCGCACCGTACATCACGGTGTTGCCGACGATGATGTTTTCCTGCGTATTGCCACGGAAATCCGGGCTCGGCTTGATGATCAGACGACCACCGGAGAGCCCCTTGCCGACGTAGTCATTACCTTCGCCGGACAGTTCCAGCGTCACGCCCTTGGCCAGGAAGGCGCCAAAGGCCTGGCCGGCAGTACCGGTCAGATTGACGTGAATGGTGTCGTCCGGCAGACCGTCGTTGCCGTAGCGACGTGCGACTTCGCCCGAGAGCATGGTGCCGCAGGTGCGGTTGACGTTGATGATCGAGGTTTCGATCTGGACCTTCTGGCCCTTTTCCAGCGCCGGTTTGGCCTGCTCGATCAGCTTGTGGTCGAGCGCCTTGGCCAGGCCGTGATCCTGCGTCTCGGTATGACGACGCGGCTCGCTGGCCGGAACGTTCGGCTGGTAGAAGATCTTCGAGAAGTCGAGACCCTTGGCCTTCCAGTGTTCGATGCCCGGACGGGTATCAAGCAGGTCAGCGCGACCGACCAGGTCGTCGAACTTGCGAATGCCCAGCTCGGCCATGATTTCACGGACTTCCTCGGCAACGAAGAAGAAGTAATTGACGACGTGTTCCGGTTGACCGGTAAAGCGCTTGCGCAGCTCCGGATCCTGCGTCGCAACGCCGACCGGACAGGTGTTGAGGTGACACTTGCGCATCATGATGCAACCCTCGACAACCAGCGGTGCGGTGGCGAAACCGAATTCGTCGGCGCCGAGCAGGGCACCGATGACGACGTCGCGACCGGTCTTGATCTGACCGTCGACCTGGACGCGGATACGCGAACGCAGGCGGTTCAGAACCAGGGTCTGCTGGGTTTCGGACAGGCCAAGTTCCCACGGCGTACCGGCATGCTTGATCGACGACTGCGGCGAAGCACCCGTACCGCCGTCAAAGCCGGCGATCACCAGGTGATCAGCCTTGGCCTTGGAGACACCAGCAGCAACCGTACCGACACCGACTTCGGAAACCAGCTTGACCGAGATCGAAGCACGCGAATTGGCGTTCTTCAGATCGTGAATCAGTTGTGCCAGGTCTTCGATCGAGTAGATGTCGTGGTGCGGCGGCGGCGAAATCAGGCCGACGCCCGGCACCGAGTGACGCAGGAAGCCGATGTACTCGGACACCTTGTGACCCGGCAACTGGCCGCCTTCACCCGGCTTGGCGCCTTGTGCCATCTTGATCTGGATCTGGTCGGCATTGACCAGGTATTCGGCGGTCACACCAAAGCGGCCGGAAGCGACCTGCTTGATGGCGGAACGCAGCGAATCGCCTTCCTTCATCTCGATGTCGCGCTCGATACGGCTCTTGCCGATGATGTCGGAGAGCATCGTGCCTGCCTTGACCGGAGCGAAACGCTTGGCATCCTCGCCACCTTCGCCGGTATTCGACTTGCCGCCGATGCGGTTCATCGCCAGGGCGAGCGTGGTGTGGGCTTCGGTCGAAATCGAGCCAAGCGACATGGCGCCCGTTGCGAAGCGCTTGACGATTTCCTTGGCCGACTCGACTTCTTCCAGCGGCACCGGCGCGCCTTGCGGCTTGAATTCGAACAGGCCGCGCAGGGTCAGGTGACGCTTGGTCTGATCGTTGATCAGCTTGGCGTATTCCTTGTAGGTCTCGTACTTGCCGGAGCGGGTCGAGTGTTGCAGCTTGGCGATCGAATCCGGCGTCCACATGTGCTCTTCGCCGCGCGTGCGGTAAGCGTACTCACCGCCGGCATCGAGCATGCTCGAGAGCACCGGGTCGGCCGAGAAAGCTTCGGTATGCAGGCGAATGGCTTCTTCCGCCACTTCGAACAGGCCGATACCTTCGACGTTAGACGGCGTGCCGGTGAAGTACTTCTCGATGAAGTCCTTCTGCAGGCCGATCGCTTCGAAAATCTGCGCACCGGTGTAGGACATGTAGGTCGAGATGCCCATCTTGGACATGACCTTGTTGAGGCCCTTGCCGATCGCCTTGACGAAATTCTTGACGTACTTCTCGGCCTTCTCGGCATCACCCTTGGCAAAGCCTTCGATGGTTTCGAGCGCCAGGTAGGGGTGGACCGCTTCGGCACCATAGCCACCAAGCAGCGCGAAGTGATGGACCTCGCGTGCCGAACCGGTTTCAACGACGAGACCGGTGCTGGTGCGCATGCCCTTCTTGACGAGGTGCTGGTGAATTGCCGAGGTTGCCAACAGTGCCGGGATGGCGACGTGATCGGCATCGAGCTTGCGGTCGGAGACAATCAGGATGTTGGCACCGGAACGTACTGCATCCTCGGCATCGGCTGCCAGGGAAGCGAGACGAGCCTCGACACCGGCCTTGCCCCAGCCCACCGGATAACAGATGTCCAGTTCGAAGGACTTGAACTTGTCGGATGTGTATTTGCCGATGTGACGCAGCTTCTCGATATCGCCCTTGGTCAGAACCGGCTGCGAGACTTCGAGACGGATCGGCGGATTGATGTCGGCGGTATTCAGCAGGTTCGGCTTCGGACCAACAAAGGACACCAGCGACATGACCAGTTCTTCACGGATCGGATCGATCGGCGGATTGGTCACCTGCGCGAACAGTTGCTTGAAGTAGGTGTAAAGCGTCTTGTTCTTGGCAGACAGAACCGGCAATGCCGAATCGGTGCCCATCGAGCCGCTGGCCTCTTCACCGGTCTGAACCATCGGCTCCAGAATGACCTTGATGTCTTCCTGGGTGTAGCCGAAGGCCTGCTGGCGATCGAGCAGGGAAGCCGTCGCTGCATCGCAGGTTTCGGCCGGAGCCGGAATTTCGTCGAGCTTGATGCGGATCTTCTCGATCCATTCGCGGTAAGGCTTGGCCTTGGCCAGCGAGTCCTTGAGCTCCTTGTCGTCGATGATGCGGCCTTGTTCCATGTCGATCAGGAACATCTTGCCCGGCTGCAGGCGCCACTTCTTGACGATCTTCTTTTCCGGGATTGGCAGCACGCCGGACTCGGAAGCCATGACCACGAGGTCGTCATCGGTGACCAGATAACGGGCCGGACGCAGACCGTTACGATCGAGCGTCGCGCCGATCTGGCGACCATCGGTGAAGGCCACGGCGGCAGGGCCGTCCCAAGGCTCCATCATGGCAGCATGGTATTCGTAGAAGGCGCGACGGTTTTCGTCCATCGTCGTGTGCTTTTCCCAGGCTTCCGGGATCATCAGCATGACGGCCTGGGCCAGCGAGTAACCACCCCCCATGACGAGCAGCTCGAGCGCATTGTCGAAGGATGCAGAGTCAGACTGCCCCGGGTAATGCAGCGGCCATACCTTCTTCAGGTCTTCGCCGAGAATCGGCGAAGAAATCGCCTGTTCACGCGCCTTGAACCAGTTGACGTTGCCGCGCACCGTGTTGATTTCGCCGTTGTGGGCGATGTAGCGGAACGGGTGCGCCAGATCCCAGGTCGGGAAGGTATTGGTCGAGAAACGCTGGTGCACCAATGCCAGGGCGGACGTCGTGCGCTTGTCCTGAAGATCGAGGTAATACACACCAACCTGATCGGCCAGCAACAAGCCCTTGTAGTTCACCGTGCGCGCCGAGAAGGACGGCACATAGAACTCCTGACCATGCTTCAGCTTCAGCGACTTGATGGCATTCGCAGCGCGGCGACGAATGATGTAAAGCTTGCGCTCGAGGGCATCGGTCACGAAAACATCCGGACCGCGACCGACGAAGATCTGGCGGATCACCGGTTCCTTGGCACGCACTGTCGGCGACATCGGCATTTCGGCATTGACCGGCACATCGCGCCAGCCCAGTACGACCTGGCCTTCGGCCTTGACTGAACGTTCGATTTCCTCGACACAGGCATGGCGCGAAGCAGCCTCCTGCGGCAGGAAAACCATACCGACACCGTATTCGCCAAGGGGCGGCAGGTTCACGCCCTGCTTGGCCATCTCTTCGCGATAAAACTGGTCGGGAATCTGGATCAGAATACCGGCACCGTCACCCTGCAACGGGTCGGCACCCACGGCGCCGCGGTGATCCAGATTCTTCAGGATCAACAAACCTTGCTCGACAATGCTATGACTTTTCTGGCCCTTAAAATGGGCTACAAAGCCCACACCACAAGCATCGTGCTCGTTCGCGGGGTCGTACAAACCCTGCTGCTCAGGTACTGCCGGTTCCATCACACGCATTCCTTAAATAACTTGGCCGGTGAACAAAGACCAATGATGAAAAAAGCCGCGCATCATTATTTCTTGCGTCGGCCTGTACGAAAATTAGAGGCAACCATCAAATATACTGGTAAACCCCTGTCAATTCAAGATGCTGCAACGCACCAATACGGCCCAAAACAGCCAGACCATCACTACTCAGGTGCATCTGGCGTCTATCGCTTCCGCCATCTGCGCTTCGCTTGCCTCGTCGGAGACAACCGCCTTGCCAATATCCCGGAGCAGCACCAGACGCATTTTTCCATCTTGCACCTTCTTGTCATGCCGCATCAATTCAAGATAGCGCGCCGCACCAAGAGGCGCTCCCCGCACTGGCAAACCGGCCTGAACAAAGATCGTCTCGACTCTCAGCAACGCCTCCCGCGACAACCACCCCAGACTGCAGGAGAGTTCTGCAGCAATTAATGTGCCGGCAGCCACTGCTTCACCATGCAACCACTCGCCGTACCCCAGGCCAGTCTCGATGGCATGGCCAAACGTATGACCCAGATTAAGCAAGGCCCGTTCGCCGGTTTCCCGCTCGTCGGCCGCAACCACTTCTGCCTTATTGGCACAGGAGCGATGCACGGCGTATATCAACGCCTCCTCATCGCGCCCGAGAAGCTTGTCCAGATTGTTTTCCAGCCAGACAAAAAATTCCGGATCACGAATCAAACCGTACTTGATCACCTCGGCCAAGCCTGCCTTCAATTCACGCTCAGGCAAGGTAGCCAGCGTCGAGATATCAGCCATCACCAATTTGGGCTGATAAAACGCACCAATCATGTTCTTGCCTAGCGGATGATTGATCGCGGTTTTTCCTCCGACAGAAGAGTCGACCAGGGAAAGCAGTGTCGTCGGCACCTGGATAAAGGGCATGCCACGCTGATAGCAGGCGGCAGCGAAGCCCCCCATATCACCGATAACCCCCCCACCAAGGGCGATCAATGTCGTGCTCCGCTCGCAATGATTGCCCAGCAAGGCATCAAAGATCAGATTCAGTGTTTCCCAGGTCTTGTATTGTTCGCCATCCGGCAGGATGACCGGGAGAACTGAAATCCCTGCTTTTTCTAGCGTCGACCGCAAGAGGTCAAGATACAGCGGCGCCACCGTCGTATTGCTGACCACAACCACCTTTTTCTGCCGGATATGCGGAAAAAATAACTCGTGATTCGACAATACACCGCTACCGATATGAATCGGGTAAGAACGCTCACCCAGCGCCACCTGCAAAGTCTGCATCATTTTTTGCATAAAAGGCCAAACTCCCTCAACAGGTGCTGCACGATACCGGACGCGATCAGATGCGAGCCATCCACCACCAGATGCGCAGTCTCCCGATAGAGCGGATCACGCAAGGCGTGCAACTCCTCCAACCGGGCCAGAGGATCCGGCACTCGCAGCAACGGACGATTCCGGTCATTCCGCGTTCTCTCGAAGAGCATGACCGGCGGGACATTCAGATAGACCACCCAACCCGTCTCATGCAACCGGCGACGGTTTTCAGGGTTCAGAACAACCCCGCCCCCCGTTGCCAGGACAATATTGTCGTTGATCGAGAGCTCGGCAATGGTCTGAGCTTCTCTGCGGCGAAAACCATCCTCGCCCTCGATCTCGAAAATGGTGGGAATGGGCACCCCCGTTCGCTCGACTATCTCATGGTCCGAGTCATAAAAAACCCGCCCGAGTCGTCGCGCCAACTGACGCCCAACAGTCGTCTTGCCAGCCCCCATCAAGCCGACCAGATAGATATTCGTACGATTATTCACCCGCCAATTTTATCCGAAGCCGGGTCGAAGCCGAAAAAAAAGCCGGCGATGCCGGCTTTTTTGAATTGATGCACACTCAATCGAAACGAACTTTTTCCGAAATGACCCGCGGCGTGATGAAAATCAACAACTCGCGGCGTTTGCCCAAATCAGTCTTGACCCGGAACAAGGCACCCAGATAGGGAATATCACCCAGGAAAGGAACCTTCTCCGTCGTAGACTCGGTTTTGGTGATGAATACACCACCAACCACCACTGTACCGCCGTTATCGACCACGACATTGGTCTCCACGATTGAACTCTTGATCGGCGGATTGTCATTGATCGCATTTGGCCAATCCGGATCTTCTTTCTTGATAACCAAGGCCATCTTTACCGAACCCTCCGGGGTAATCTGTGGAGTGGTCTCCAAGGATAACTTGGCCGACTTGAACGATACGCTACAAGTACGACTTTCCCCAAAACCCGAACATACCTGATAGGGAATTTCAGTACCGTCCTCGATTTTTGCCTTCACATTGTTAGCCGTAATTACTCGAGGACTGGAAATTATTTTACCGATGCCATCAGCTTCCAACGCAGAAATCTCCAGATTCAGAATCCGACTCAAAGACGAATTGAATAAAGAAAGGGCAACACTCCCGCCTGAGTTGGAGTAGGAAGGAAGGTTTACTCCTAGCGCTGGCGACTGAGTCAAAACCGCGGCTGTTTTAGCCGTCGTCCACACCCCTGTCGCACTGTTATAGGTAGCAGTACTAGTGCCTGGTGCATAACTACCGCCAACCATATTGATTCCGCTACCACTGTATGTACTTGCTCGCGAGTTGAAAAAATTCAGTTTGGCCCCCAGTTGCTTATTGAAGTCATCCGTCGCCTCAACAACTCGAGCCTCAATCAGAACCTGTCTGGCGCCAGTATCAATTGCCTTGATAAAGGCACGAATTTCATCAAGTTTTGACGGGGTGTCATTTACGAAAAGGATGTTCGACTGATCATCCGCGATGACCGAACCACGCTTACTCAGCATCTTCAGCGCAGAATTGGTCGGCGCCCCCGGCAATGGAGACAAGCCTGCCAGAAGCCTGGCTACACTCGCTGACTTCTGGTAATTCAGGATGAATTGCTCGGACTGCAGCGGCTCCAGATCGCCAATCTGCTGCTTGGACTCATATTCAAGCTTTTCCCGAGTCGAAATTTCATCACGCGGCGCAATCAGGATGATGTTTCCCTTCTTGCGCATGTCCAGACCCTTTTGCTGGAAGATGATATCGATCACTTGATCAGCCGGAACATCCTTCAGTACCAGCGTGGTAGTACCAGTCACCGTCTCGCTGATCACTGCATTCAGGTTTAGCTCCTCCGCCATCAAGCGAAGCAATGCCCGAACATCACCGTTCTGATAATTGATACTTACACGCGGACCTTGGTAGCCGACTTTGCTGCCCTGAACAAGCTTGTTCGGATCTTCAATAATCTTTTTGACTTCGACAATGAACTGGCTATCACTCTGATATGCATTGTGCTCCCACAGCCCCTTGGGAGAAATGGTCATGCGAACATTGTCACCAATAGCCTTCGTTTCAACCGAACTGACCGGCGTCGCGAAATCATTGACATCCAGCTTGCGACGCAGGTGATCAGGAACGCTGGTCTTGACAAAATCAACAATCAGATTCGACCCCTGCTGACGTATGTCAATGCCAGTCCCGGCATCACTCAGATCAACAACGATCCGGCCTTCTCCATCCTTGCCACGCCGAAACACCACATCACGCACGGCATGTTTTTGACCAACAACACTTTCCTCGGTAAAGCGAGTCACCTTTTCGGCGGCAGAACCGCCAAGGCGCGCAATAGGAGCCAGGACAACATACAGCGACTTCCCATCCAGACGCGTGCTGTAGTTCATTGCGCGAACAAGATTCAAAACCAGTCGGGTCCGTCCTCCTGCCTGAACCACATTCAAACTGTGCAAATCACCGGTGTTTACTACCTGAGTAGTCTTACCCAAACCATTGACCGTTGCGGGAAAGTCAAATGCAACCTTGGCAGGATTGGCAACACTGAATCCTGCCGGAGGCAAACTCAACGCATCTTTCAAATCAATTTTTACAGCGATCTCCGTACCCTGTTGGGCCACATTGATGGCATCAATCGAGTTTTCTGCCGTCTGCGCCTGGACAGACGAAAAAAAGGCAAGGCAGGTCGCTGCGACGGCAACCGAGACATAGTTAACCAATTTCATTTTTTGCTTCCCTCCTTGCTCTGCAGGAACAACGAACTCTTTCGCTCGCTCCAGTCTCCGGCAGAATCCTGAATCAACTCACGCAACTCGACGTCCTTGTCGGTAATTTTCGTAACCATCCCGAAATCCAGGCCAATGTAATCCCCCACCTTGACCTGCTTTACCTTGTCCTCAACCTGAATGACCGCCAGCGGCTGCTTGTTGACATTCATGTAACCAATCATTTTCAACGACTCGACGGGATACTTTTCAAGCAGGCTGTTACGCAACTCCCTGGCTTCGAAGTCAGGCTGGAATGCACCTCCCTTGCCCCCCCCCTGGCGAGACTTTGATTCAGGCTCGATCTTGCCCGGCTTGAACGGATCCAGCAGCGCCTCAACATCGTAGGGGACAGGCTGATAGGGAAGCACTTCAGGCAATTTCGGAATATTCCCCCGCATGTCCTTGGCACTCTCTTCCATCCATTGCTTCAGGTCTTCGTGGTCGCCACCCGAGCAAGCCGCCAAGGCTCCACACATGGCGATGAGAAACAGTCGTTTCACTTCGCAGCTCCTTTAGCAGGTTTCTTCTGTCTGGCAATTTCCTCTTCATCCAGATAGCGGAAGGTCTTGGTGGTTGCGTCCAGCGTCAATCCCCCCCCATCCTTGATTGGAGCAATGGAAATATTGTTCAGGGTGACGATGCGCGGCAGCTTGGCAATGTCAGCAGCGAAGGCGCCCAAGTCATGGTATGAGCCGTTGATTTTTACCGAAATCGGCAATTCAGCGTAGAAATCCTTGACGACTTCAGCCCCCGGACGGAAAAGCTCGAACTGCAGCCCCCGCCCCAACCCGGCCTGATTGACTTCAATCAGCAGTGCTTCAACTTCGGATTTGTCGGGCAATTGCTTGAGCAAGGCACCAAACGACCGGTCAATTTCGGCCAGTTGCTGAGTATACAAATCGAGATTGATCGCCTGGCGCTTTTTTTCCAGATACTGCTGGCGCAGCGACTCTTCCTCATTCTGCTTGGCTTCCAATTCAGCCAGCTGATCACTCCAGAAAAACCACCAACCGCCGAGCAGCAAAAGCAGCAACATGCCGACAAGAACCGTAATTTTCGGAACCAGAGGCCAAGCCCCCGGATCATTCGGATTCATGTAGCGAAAGTCGTCAGCAATCGCCTGAAAATCAATATTGGGAAGGCTTACGGATTTGGCGCTCATTTATTCACCTTCCCGTCATCCGCTTTGACTCGCGTCAAGGCCACATTCATTGCAAACTCGTTGCTGCGGCGACCATTGAGAACAATGGCCTTGACCTCAACCAGCTGCGGAGATTCCAGCCAGGGTGAAGCCTCCAAATTCCGCATCAATGCAGAAACGCGAGCGTTCGACTGGGCATAGCCGGTGATATTTACGTTAAGACCATCCTGCTTCAAGGACTTCAAGTAAATTCCTTCCGGCACCTGCTTGACCATTTCGCTCAACAAATAAACGGTTTCGCCCCGATCCCGCTGCAGATCCTCAATCACTTGCTTACGCGCCAGAAGGGCCTGCGTCTGCTCTTTCAAGCGCTTGATCTGATCCAGTTGCTTGTCAAGAACGGCAATTTCCTTTTTCAGAAAATCGTTGGCACCTTCCTGCGCGCCGATA
The DNA here is from genome assembly GCF_020510525.1 of Quatrionicoccus australiensis. Taxonomy (NCBI): domain Bacteria; kingdom Pseudomonadati; phylum Pseudomonadota; class Betaproteobacteria; order Rhodocyclales; family Azonexaceae; genus Quatrionicoccus; species Quatrionicoccus australiensis. The sequence goes on along the minus strand of NZ_CP075188.1, from coordinate 201,635 downwards.
TAACCCGCGATTGACGTATAAACGGCAAAAACAATAAGTACCCCAAGCACAGCAACCAATCCTGAAAGCACAAAGAACTGCTGCCGCCTTTCCTTTTTGGCCTCTTCACGATGAGGCAGGAGGTTAATGCGAATCATGATGGATCAAACCTCCGCAGAGCCAGACCGCATGCCACCATCAATGAAGAGGCATCAGCCAGCAGGCTCTTCGCCCGCACACGATCGGAAAGCACCATGTTGGCAAAAGGATTGGCAATCAGTGTATTCACCTGCGTGCGCGTTGCCACGACTTCGTCAATTCCGGGGATAACAGCACATCCGCCAGCCAGAATCAGATGGTCCACCTGATTGTACTGAGTAGAGGTAAAGAAGAACTGGAGTGCTCGCGACACCTCAAGAGCCAGATTCTCCATGAACGGATTCAACAACTCTGCCTCGTAGCCTTCGGGTAAATTGCTGCTGCGCTTCGCAGCCTCGGCATCCTCGTAGTTCATGCCGTAATGCCGAGCAATATCCTGGGTCAGCTGACCACCACCGAAAGCCTGTTCGCGCGCATAGACCTGCTGCCCGTTGCGCAAGACGGTCAGATTCATGACATGCGCCCCCGCATCGATCAAGGCAATGATCTGATTCTTGCCGCCGTCAGGCAGCTGACGCTCAATCAATTCGAACGCAGCCAATGAGGCAAGCGATTCGACATCAACAACCACTGCCTTCAAACCGGCCGCATCAGCGACCGCAACGCGATCTTCAACGCGCTCTTTTTTTGACGCAGCGATCAGCACCTCGATCTCATCAGGCACGGAAGGCGCGGGGCCCAAAACCTGATAATCGAGATTGACTTCTTCAATCGAAAAGGGAATGTATTGATTGGCCTCAGACTCGACCTGAACCTCGAGTTCCTCATCCCGCAAGCCCGCCGGAACGATAATTTTCTTGGTGATGACAGCCGATCCTGGCAAAGCCATTGCTACATTGCGCGTGGATGTCCCCAAACGCTTCCAGGCGCGCTTTACGCAATCGACTACACCATCCAGATTGGCAATATTGCCATCGGACACCGCATCCTTCGGCAACACCTCTATGGTGTAGCGCTCGACACGGTAGCCATCCTTCCCATTGGCGGTCAATTCGACCATCTTGACAGCGGACGAACTGATGTCTAGTCCGAGCAAGGAACGCGCCTTGGGATTTAATAAAGCAGAGATATCGAAGCGCACCAGACCCCCAAAAAGTCCTTACAGAATGCGAAGTTAGCTAAACAACCAATAATCCACTTGAAATCCTAGCAACAAGCCCCCGGCATGTAAAGCACTTTCGCGGAGGCATCTGGCGACAGCGTATAATCGAAACAACTCAAATCCGAGCGAATACCGCCTTGCCTTCCTTGCCCTTGCCGATCCGCATCCTCCTCTATCCGTTTCTCATAATTGCCGGTTTGATTGCCATGGGAATTGCCATCGGATTGATCATATTGGTGCTTGCCTACCCCAATCTCCCCTCACTGGAAGTCCTCACCGACTATCGCCCGAAAATTCCGTTGCGCATATTCACGGCGGATGGTTTCCTGATCGGCGAGTTTGGCGAGGAAAGACGGGCCGTGGTCAACATACACGACGTCCCGGATGTCATGAAACAGGCGATCCTCGCGGCAGAAGACGATCGCTTCTACAAGCATGGCGGAATCGATTACCTGGGAATTTTGCGCGCAGCGGGTACCAACCTGCTGGGCGGAGGCAAACGACAGGGTGCCTCGACGATCACCCAGCAGGTTGCCCGAAACTTTTTCCTGACCGGCGAAAAAACCTATACCCGCAAGCTTTACGAGGCACTGCTCTCCTTCAAGATTGAAAGCAATCTCTCCAAGGACCAGATTTTCGAGCTCTACATCAACCAGATATTCCTGGGCCAACGCGCCTATGGGTTTGCTGCTGCTGCGCAAATCTATTTCGGCAAGCCCCTGAAAGACATTTCGATTGCCGAAGCCGCGATGCTGGCCGGCCTGCCGAAAGCGCCTTCCGCCTATAACCCGATCGTCAATCCCAAACGCGCCAGACTGCGCCAGCAATACGTCCTGCGCCGGATGCACGAACTGGGATTCATCACCGATGCGCAGCAGGACAGCGCACTGAAGGAACCCCTGATCGTCAAACGGGAACTCGGTGATTATGCGGTCCACGCCGAATTTGCTGCCGAAATGGCACGCCAGATCGCCGCCGAACGCTTCCCCGAAGATGTCTACTCGCGCGGCATGCGCATCTACACCACCCTGATCAAGGCCGAGCAGGAAGCGGCCTACACCAGCCTGCGCAAAGGCGTCATGGATTACGACCGGCGCCATGGTTACCGCGGGGCAGAATCCTATCTCGACATGCAGGACATGAAGTCCGATCAGGATGAAGCGATTGATGAAGCCCTGCAGGACATCGCCGATGCCGGCGACCTGATCCCGGCGCTGGTCCTCGCTGCCGACGCCAAACAGATTCGCGTTTATCGCAAGGGGGGAGAAAGCATCACCCTGACCGGCGATGCGATGAAGTTCGCAGCCAAAATGCTGGATGACAAGGCGCCGCCCAACAAGCGCATCAAACGTGGCGCCATCATTCGTGTGCAGAAGGACGACAAGGGCAGCTGGCAAATCGCCCAGTTGCCGGAGGTCGAGTCGGCATTCGTGGCGGTCGACCCAAGGGACGGGGCCATTCGCGCCCTGGTCGGCGGCTTCGATTTCAATCGCAACAAGTTCAATCACGTCACACAGGCGTGGCGCCAGCCGGGTTCCAGCTTCAAGCCCTTCATCTATTCAGCCTCGCTGGAAAAGGGGTTCAGCCCGAACAGCGTGATCGCCGACGAGCCTATCGTCATTCCGGCCAGCCAGACTGGCGCACAAGCCTGGGAACCGCACAACTACGACGGCAAATACGAAGGACCGATGAAAATGCGCACGGCGCTGGCCAAGTCGAAAAACATGGTCTCGATCCGCATCCTGCAATCGATCGGTACGCACTACGCCCAGGACTACGCCGGACGTTTCGGCTTTGACCCGGAGAAGCATCCGCCCTATCTGACCATGGCGCTGGGTGCCGGCTCGGTAACGCCATGGCAGATGGTGACGGCCTACTCGGTATTCGCCAACGGCGGTTTCAAGATCAATCCCTTTGTCGTGCGCGAGATTCGCGACGAAAGAAACCAGGTGCTCGCCCGCTCAGCCGAAGTTGAAGCCGGCGACGAATCCATCCGCGCCATTGACCCGCGCAATGCCTTCATGATGGATGCCATGCTGCGCGACGTCACCATCTACGGCACCGCCGCCCGCGCATCCGTTGCGTTGAAACGGCAGGATCTCGCCGGCAAGACCGGCACCACCAATGAATACATTGACGCCTGGTTCTGCGGCTATCAGATGACGGCTGCCGGCTGCGCCTGGATAGGCTTCGACCAGCCGAAAAAACTGGGCGACAAGGAAACCGGCGGTGCGGCTGCGCTTCCGATCTGGATCGGCTACATGAACCGGGCGCTCAAGGATGTTCCCATCCAGACCCCGCAGGCGCCGGAAGGCATCATCAGCTACGGCGAGGGACGCGAGCGCAGTTACATCTACGCTGAAAATGCAGCCAAGGAACGCCCGGCCGAAGAAGCCGAGGCAACCCCCTTGCCCAAGCCGGAGCTCGACAAGCCGCCAAGCGACTGATCAGTTGAAACGAATGCTCTCGCCGGCTTGCTGACTGGCGAGAGCAGACAGCTTTTCCATCAGTTCGGTGCCATCGCGCGTGTCGCGCCAGACGGCGCCGTCCCAGCGAAAATGGAAACCGCCGGCGCGGGCCGCGACCCAGATTTCCTTCGCCACACCATGCCGATTGACAATGATCTTGCTGCCATCGGCAAACTCGATTTCGAGCACGCCGCCGGCTGCAAGTTCACAATCGACATCTGCACCGCTCGCCTCAAGTGCTGCATCTATCGCGGTCAACGCCAGGTCGGCCAGCGCGTTAAATTCCTTGTCTTCCATCGTATGCTACCATCCCGCTCTTTGCTGACCGGTTCGTCACCAATGTCCAGAGTTGTCACCGTTTTGCTGACCTTGTGCCTTGCAGCCTGTGGCACGAAAGCCCCGCTCCGGATGCCGGACAGACCGACGCCGGAACCCTTGCTCGGCAACGCCAAACCCGCTGCCAGCCAGCCGGCAACGATTGCGCCGAATGTTAGCACGGCCACCAAAACCAAAACCGCGAATCCCCAATGAGCTCCTTTAGCCTGAAGAACGGCGTCCTGCACGCCGAATCCGTCGCCCTGCCCGCCCTCGCCGATCAGTTCGGCACGCCGGCCTATGTCTATTCGCGCGCCGCCCTCGAAGGCGCGCTGCGCGAATTTCTCGACGTCCTGACCGCTCACCCGGCCGGCGCTGGCGGGCTGGTCTGCTATGCCGTCAAGGCCAACTCGAATCTCGCCATCCTCAACCTGTTCGCCCGCCTCGGTGCCGGTTTCGACATCGTCTCCGGCGGCGAGTTGCAGCGCGTGCTGGCCGCCGGCGCCGATCCAAAGAAAGTCGTTTTCTCCGGCGTCGGCAAGACGGCTGCCGAAATGCAGTTGGCGCTGGACGTCGGCATCTTCTGCTTCAACATCGAATCCGCCCCCGAACTCGAGCGCCTCAACGCGGTTGCCGGCCAGTGCGGCAAGAAGGCGCCGGTCAGCCTGCGCGTCAATCCGAATGTCGATCCGAAGACCCATCCGTATATCTCGACCGGTCTCAAGGAAGCCAAGTTCGGCGTTGCCTACGACGATGCGCTGGCCCTTTACCGCCGCGCCGCTGCGCTGCCGAATATCGAAGTCGCCGGCATCGACTGCCACATCGGTTCGCAACTGCTCGACCCGGCGCCCTTCGTCGAGGCACTCGACCGCGTTTTGGCCCTGATCGACCAGTTGACCGCCGAAGGCATCAACGTGCATCACCTCGACCTCGGCGGCGGCCTCGGCATCAAGTACAAGGACGACCAGGTCCAGCCGACCGTCGCTTCCTACCTGACGCCGCTGCTCGACAAGCTGGCCGGTCGCGGCCTCAAGGTCGTGCTCGAACCGGGCCGCCGCCTGGTCGGCAATGCCGGCCTGCTGCTGACCCGCGTCGAATTTTTGAAGCCCGGCGAAGGCAAGAATTTCGCGATCATCGATGCCGCCATGAACGACCTGATGCGCCCGGCACTGTACGAAGCCTGGCATGACATCCTGCCGGTCGTGCCGCGTAGCGGCGCGACGCGCGATTACGATGTGGTCGGCCCGGTCTGCGAATCCGGCGATTTCCTCGGCCTAGCCCGGCCACTCGCCATCGAAGCCGGCGACCTGCTCGCCGTGATGTCGGCCGGTGCCTACGGCATGGCGATGGCCTCGAACTACAACACGCGGCCGCGCGCCGTCGAACTGATGGTCGATGGCGAGACGGTGCACGTCATTCGCCAGCGCGAAACGGTCGAACAACTCTACGCCGGCGAGCAGGTTCTGCCGGCTTGAACGGCATCCGCATCGACAAGTGGCTGTGGGCTGCGCGTTTCTTCAAGACGCGCAGCCTCGCCACCGATGCCGTCAGCGGCGGCAAGATCAAGCTGAACGGGGCGCCGACCAAGCCGGCGCGTGACGTCAAGGTCGGCGACAAGCTCGACGTCTTCAATGGCGAGACGCGCTGGAGTGTCGTCGTGCAGGCCCTTGCCGAAAAGCGCGGCCCGGCCGCCGAAGCCCGCCTGCTCTACGAAGAAACAACGGAAAGCATTGCCGCCCGCGAAGCGGAACAGGCCAGACGCAAGTTCGAGCACGAACCGGCCACCGAAATCCACGGCCGGCCGACCAAGCGCGACCGCCGTCAGATGGATCGCCTGCGCTAGGCATTTTTGCCTGTTCTGGACGGTCGACCGTCCAGAAACCTACAAAACCAGCGCCAGGGCCAGCGGCAGGAAAATCAGCGCCGCCATGTTGCCGACCAGCACGATAGAGGCGACCCGCTGCGGCTCCTGCTTGTAGCGCTCGGCAAACAGGAAGTTGAGCACGGCCGGCGGCAAGGCACCGAACACCAGCAGCATGGCGGCATCGCGCCCGTGCAGGCCGAGCAGGGCGATCACCCCGTAGGCCACCGCCATGCCGGCCAGCGGCCGCAGCAGCGCGCTGCCCAGCGACAGCTTCCATTCGCCGAACGTGACGTCGGTCATGCGCACCCCCAGCGAGAAGAGCAGCAGGGGCACCGAGACGTCGCCGAGCATCTTGATGGCGATCACCGCCGGCTGCCAGACCGGCACTTTGAGAAGCGCGACGGTCAACCCTGCAATGGCGGCAAAAACCACGGGAATGCGCCACAGGGTGAGCAAGCGCGTCGTCGGGTCGAGCAGGCGCGCACCGAAGGAAAAATGCAGCGTATTTTCGACCATGAACAGGATCACCGCCGCCGGCAGCGCATTTTCGCCCCAGGCCAGCACGGCGAGCGGCAGGCCGATGTTGCCGGAGTTGTTGAACAGCATCGGCGGCACCAGCGTCTTGGGCTGGATGCCGAACAGCCGGGCAACCGGCCAGGCGAGCAGGCCGCAGGTCGCCAGCACGAGAAAACCGCCGAGGGCGAGCGGCGCGTAAACCGTGAGATCGAAGGATTTGCCGGCCATCGCGGCAAAGACCAGGGCCGGCACGAAGACATCCATGTTCAGCCGGTTGGCGACGGCCATTTCCGGCTTGTGCTTGCGCGCGTAGAAAAAGCCGGCGGCAACGATGGCGAAAATCGGGAAAAGGATGGCCAGCAGGCGAAAACTCAGGCTTTGTTCGTCCACGCGGGCACCTTGAAAAAAAGGAATGAGGCGCCGATTATCGGCGCAGTTGGCGCGGCCGGGCGATCAGGGATGACCCTGAGCCCGGCCGCAGCCGCTTACAGCACGTAGCGCGACAGATCCTCGTCGGCGGCGAGTTCGCCAAGACGCTCGTTAACCGCCGCGGCATCGATGACGATGGTTTGCGGCCCGGCCTTGCCGGCTTCGAAGGAAATTTCCTCGAGCAGTTTTTCCATGACCGTGTGCAGACGCCGCGCACCGATGTTCTCGGTCTTCTCGTTCACCTGGAAGGCGATCTCGGCCAGGCGGCGAATGCCGTCGTCGGCGAATTGCAGCTGCACGCCCTCGGTTTCGAGCAGCGCCTGATACTGCCGCGTCAGGCAGGCATCGGTCTGGGTCAGGATGCATTCGAAATCGGCGACCGACAGCGAATCCAGCTCGACGCGGATCGGGAAACGGCCCTGCAGTTCCGGAATCAGGTCGGACGGCTTCGACAGGTGAAAGGCACCGGAGGCGATGAACAGGATGTGATCGGTCTTGATCATGCCGTACTTGGTCGACACCGTGGTGCCCTCGACCAGCGGCAGCAGGTCGCGCTGCACGCCCTGGCGCGAGACGTCGGCGCCCTGGGCCTCGGAGCGGCTGGCGATCTTGTCGAGTTCGTCGAGGAAGACGATGCCGTTCTGCTCGACGGCCTTGACCGCTTCCAGCTTGACGTCCTCGTCATTGACCAGCTTGGCGGCTTCCTCGTCGGTGAGCAGCTTCAAGGCTTCCTTGATCTGCAGCTTGCGCGACTTCTTGCGGCCCTGGCCCATGTTCTGGAACATGCCCTGGATCTGCTGCGTCAGGTCTTCCATGCCCGGCGGCGCGAAGATTTCGGCCTGCATGCTCGGCGCGGCGAGCTCGATGTCGATTTCCTTGTCGTCGAGTTCGCCTTCGCGCAGCTTCTTGCGGAATTTCTGGCGGGTCGTGTTATCCGTAGCGGTCGACTCGCTGTTTTCGGCAAAAAAGCCCGGACTGCGCGCCGGCGGCAACAAGGCATCGAGGATGCGATCCTCGGCGGCATCCTCGGCGCGCGCCCGCATCTGCTTCATGGCGCGTTCGCGGTGCGACTTGATCGCCATCTCGACCAGGTCGCGGATGATGGTCTCGACATCGCGGCCGACATAGCCGACCTCGGTGAACTTGGTCGCCTCGATCTTGATGAAGGGTGCGTTGGCGATGCGCGCCAGACGCCGCGCAATTTCGGTCTTGCCGACGCCGGTCGGGCCGATCATCAGAATATTTTTGGGTGTGATTTCCTGGCGCAGCGGTTCGGCGACCTGCGAACGCCGCCAGCGGTTGCGCAGGGCAATGGCGACCGATTTCTTGGCGTTGTGCTGGCCAACGATGTGCTTGTCGAGTTCGGAAACGATTTCCTGCGGCGTCATGGTCGTCATTCGAGCGCCTCGATGGTGAAGTTGCGATTGGTGTAGATGCAGATGTCGCCGGCGATTTCCAGCGACCTGGTGACGATGTCGCGCGGCGACAAGTCGGTGTTCTCGAGCAAGGCACGCGCCGCGCTCTGCGCGTAGGAGCCGCCCGATCCGATGGCGACGATGCCATGCTCCGGCTCGAGCACATCGCCGTTGCCGGTGATGATCAGCGAGACATCCTTGTCTGCGACCGAAAGCATGGCTTCCAGCCGGCGCAAGGCGCGGTCGGAACGCCAGTCCTTGGCCAACTCGACAGCCGAGCGCGTCAGGTTGCCCTGATGCTTTTCCAACTTGGCCTCGAAGCGCTCGAACAGCGTAAAGGCATCCGCCGTACCGCCGGCAAAGCCGGCCAGGATGCGGCCCTGATAGAGACGACGCACCTTCTTGGCGGTCGCCTTGATGACGATATTGCCCAGCGTCACCTGGCCGTCGCCGCCCATGGCGACGACGCTGCCCCGGCGCACCGACAGGATCGTCGTGCCGTGATATTGCTCCATGTTTTGCTACCTCAAGACTTGGGAACGATGATGCGCGCCTGCTTGTTGAGGCCGACCACGGCCATCAACTCGGCAACGAGATGGTTCGGGCTGCGCACGACGACTTCGCGGCCAGCCGCCTTGTACGGGGCCAGCCGGTTGACCAGTTGCCCGGCCGAGTAAAAATCCATCCGGCGCACGCCGGAGAAATCGAGAATGGGCGTTTCCTGACCTTCGATGACCGGAACCAGATCCTCGAAGCGACAACTTTTCAGATCACCGCTCAGGTAGTGCGCATCATCACGCAGTACCGGCAGTGTCGCCGTCTTGGCGGCCGCGACGGCTGGCCGGACATCCCACGATGGCGGCGACAATTCGAAGGTGACGGCATAGTCGACCGCGCGTTCTTCGAAGGCCTCCTGCGTACCGTGCCGCTGCAGCAGTTCGAGCAACAGCAGCCAGGACGGTGCATGCACCGCCTCGCCCACCTGCAGCCGGTCATTTAGCCGCCGCTGGAAGGCCTCCGGCTGGAGCAGCGTGATCGCCACGCCATTTTTGCGGGCACTGGCCAGCAGAGTGGCCAAACGCCCGGCGACTTCGTCATCGCAACCGATCAGTTTGCCGCAGTCCACCATGGCCGCCTGCTTGCGGGCAATCAGATCGGCCAGTTCGGCGAGCGGCGCGATGCACTCATCGGTCAACACGCCCTGCAGGGTAAAAAGCTTGGCGCCTTCCTCGGTCGTGGTCACGACCGGCTGCTCGAGACGCCAGGCGGGCGGCGAGGTTTCACAGGCCTCGGCGAATTCGACACCGAATTTGTCGAAGGCAGCACGGTCGCCAACAATCTGCAGCAGATCGAACAACAGTTGCCAGAAACGCTTGCCCTCGCTGCCCGGATAGGCGCGGATCAGAACTTCGAGCAGGGAACGCGCGGCGGCATCCTGACCGTTGGCGAAGAGCACGACGGCCTGTTCGAGATCGGCCTGCAAGGGATCAAGGTCGTGATCGACGTCAATCGCCATGACGCTCGAATCGGTGAAGTCACGATCAAACTCGGCCATCGTGAAATCCAGATCGTCGTCGACGGCCAGCGGCTTGGCTGGCTTTTCCGGCATGGCAGTCTGGGCTGGTGCGGAATTCTGCTTGGCCACGGCAGCAGGCAATTCACTGGCCGTGAATTCCAGATCATCGAGCGGCGGCAGTGCTATGTCAGGCAAAGCCTCCTTCGGCAACTCCACCGGCGCCTTGGGACGAGCCGCCGGCCGCTCCGGCATTTTTTGGGGTTGCTTCTTGAAAAAGGAAAAGACCATAACTGCTCCGCACACAGAACCAGTGTTTTAGCACGCCGCCGAATGTCATGCAATCACCAGGCCGACAGTGATTAACACAAGAGCCAGCATTGGTCCGAATGGCTGGTCCAGCACCAGTGCGCCGAGGAAAGCGGCAACATAGGCCAGTACGCCGATCAGCACGGCCAGGAGCAGCCCCTTGCGCCAGTTCGCCGCCCGCCGGAAGGCGAGCCAGGGCGGGATGAAGACCAGGGCGAAAGCGCCCATCACACCCAGACTCATGGTCGCCAGCGCCAGTGCCAGCGCAGCCAGCACGTCGAAGCCACTCTGGATCGGCCAGGCCTGCAAACCACGCACCCGGAAAAAATCGGGGTAAAGATGGGCCAGCAGCAAGTGCTGCGACAACAGGCGCAATACCAGTAAAGCCACGCCGGCAAACAGGCTGACCAGCCACAGCTGCAGGCTGTCGGCGAAATAGAGCTGACCGTCGAACAAGGCATGCCCGAGGCGCTCCGCGCTCGGCTGGTTGGCGGCAACCAGCACCGCGACGGCCCAGCCCCCGAGCAGCAGGAGCGCATAACTCGCCCCGCCGGCCAGACGGCGAGCAAAAAAACGCTTGCCAGCACCGACCACGGTTGCCGCTCCCAAGCCCCCCAGAGCCGGGGGCAAAGCGGCGACCAGGGCCAGCAAGGCGCCGGCTGCCGCAACGTGCGAATAGGCGAGCGCCGCCAGCCATTCGTCGCGCAGGCGCAGGTAGCAACCGAGCAAGGGCAGCAGCACGGCCAGGACCAGCCCGGTCAGGAAAGGAACCAGGAAAAGCTCATGCCACATCGCTGGCTCCCAACACGACGACGCGATCGCAGACATCGGCGACGAAGGCCGCGTCGTGGCTGACCACGACGATGCCGGCGCCGGTTTTGGCCCGTTCACGCAGGTGGACCGTCAGGTGCGCGACACCGGCCGCATCGAGATTGTTGGTCGGCTCGTCGAGCAGCACCAGATCGGCCGGCGCCTGCAGGATGGCCCACAAGGCGAGATAGTGACGCTGGCCACCGGAAAGGCGGTCGAGGCGCAGGTCGAGACGCTCGCCCAGCCAGGGCGGCAGACCGTCCGGCGTGGCGCCGGTCAGGGCGAGCAGTTCGCGCGCCGAAACCGGCAGGCCGAGCAGCGGCGGCACGTCCTGCGTTTGCAGGGCGAGGCGCAGGCCGGGTGCCAGTTCGAGGCGACCGGCAAAACGCGTCGCACGGCCGGCAAAAACCGCGAGCGCCGTGCTCTTGCCGACGCCGTTCGGCCCGGTCAGGCCGACCACTTCACCGGCCCCGACCGAGAAATCAAAGGGTCTGGTGGCCGGCTGTTCCCAGCCGGCCACCAGACCTTGTGCATCGAGCAACAGACTCAATGCAGGCCTTTCAGCAAACGTTGCACGGTATCGTCGAACAACCCGAACAAGTCTTTCGCTTCCGGCGTGCCGCCGACGGTATAGGGCAACAACACGGCCGGGATACCGGCTTTGCCGGCAATCCACTGGCTTGGACCATCCTGCTGGTAGGCCGCACGCAGGACCATCTTCGCCGGCGTCGCCTGCTGGCGGGCGAGCAGGCTGGTCAGGTGGCCGCTGGTCGGCTCGATGCCCGGCTTCGGCTCAAGGGCACCGAGTTCGCGCATGCCCAGCCAGTTCTCCAGATAGACGAAAGAACGGTGATGCACCAGCACGCCGACGCCGCGCAAGGGTGCCGACTCCTTCTCCCAGCGCGCCATGGCGACTTGCCACTTGCCGGCAAAAGTCTTGAAACCGGCCCGATAGGTCGCGGCCTGAGCCGGATCGAGCTCGGCCATGCGCGCCGTCAGCGCTTCGCCGACCTTGAGCACGTTGCGCGGATCGAGATGGATGTGCGGATTGCCGGCAGCGTGCACGTCACCATGTGCCCGGTCGAGGACAGTCGGCACTTCCAGGCGGTTGACCCAGGCCGAGGCCTCGAAATAACCGGGCTGCGATGGCTGGATCGCGGCGTTGCCGGAATCGCGCAGCACCAGCGGCAGCCAGCCAATTTCCAGATCGGCGCCGGCGGCAACGACCAGATTGGCCTGGCGCGCCTGCGCCAGCAGCGAAGGCTTGGCCTCGATCCGGTGCGGGTCCTGGAAGGCGGTGGTTGCGGCGTAAACCTGCACCTTGTCGCCACCGATCTCGCGCGCCAGCGCCGCCCATTCCGGCACCGTGGCAAAGACCTTGAGATCAGCCTGCGCCGGCAGTGCGGCCAGGGTCAAAAGCAGGATTGCAAACAGCTTGTTCATCGTCGGCTCCTAGAACTTGTGGGCACCGTGGGCGCCGAGACTCATGATGTACTGCAGGGTCCACTGGTTGTCGGTGATCCCCGCCATCGACTTGTCCTGGGCGTACTGCAGGCGGACGCGCGAAAACTCGCTCCAGCTGTAATCGACCATGGCCGTGGTTTTCTTCGGTTTGTAGGCGTCGACCGCCAGGTTGGCCGCATTCAGGCCGAAATCGCGCGTACCGCTGTCGAGCTGCTCGTAACGCAGACCGGCCCGCCATTCGGGAGTGAATTGGTAAACACCCTGCGTATACCAGCCGGACTGACGCGTGCGGTAGCTGCTTTCAACGGCGACATTGCACAGGCTGGCAGCATCATCCGAGCTGCAATTCAGCGCGCCCTTCTCCTGGCGCGAGAAATACTCGCCCTGGAACTTGAAGTTCTGGTATTTCGGATTGCCGTTCGGCGCCCATTTCCAGACGAAATCGGCCAGCCAGGTCGTCGAGTCGCCAGTGAAGGCACCCTGCGCCGCCACGCCGCCGAGATCGGTGAACTCGGCGCTCCGTTCGCTGGCCTTGGTCTTCAGCCAGGACAGGCCGACCCGCCAATTGTTCGAAACCCCCAGATCGTCGCCGACATGCACATACAGCGCCGAACCGCCGGCGCCGTTGCGATTGCGGTCGGTCCCCGGGAAGTTCGCGCCACGCCCGACTTCGGCGCCGAACTCGACGAACAGCGGCGTCGGTGCCAGCCATTTGAGCTGCACACCATCCTGGGCGTAGCTGTCACCGAACATCGCCTGGTACATCAGCGGTGCATCGGCAAAATCGCGGGCATGCGGATGCTGCTCGTTGAGGTAGCCAATGCCCGAGCGGAAGCGCCCGCCCTTGAGGCCGACACCGTGGCCGATCGCCAGCGACTGGAACCAGGCTTCCTCGACTTCGGCTTCGCCGCCGGCCAGGGCGACGATGGCCTGACCGCGCCAGTAGGGATCGATATTGGCGGCAAGCACCAGCTCGGTTTCGTCAGCCGAAAAGCCGCGCGCATTGGCCCCCTCGACCTCGGTCGGGAAGAAGCCGGTGATGCCGCGATTGGCGATGTCCTTGGAACGGCGCACCTTGCCCTGCAGAATCAGCGACACCTCGGGATTGAAGGCATTGGCCGCGGACTGGGCCGCCGGAGCGGCGACGACGGGCGCAGCGGCGCTCTGGGCGCTCTGGGCGCTCTGGGCCGTCCGGCTTTCCGCTTCGGCAAGTTTGTTCTCGAGCGCGGCAATGCGCTGCTCGTAGCTTTTCTTCATATCGGCGATCTGGGCGCGGATGGCGGCCAGATCTGCGTCGCTGCCAGCCGCCTGGGCCGCGCAGGACGCGGCAAGCAAGGCAGCCATGGCAAAGGACTTTTGCATGGGAATTCTCCTGAAAATGCACGGTTGCGACCGGCGTCAGCGCTTGTCGGCAAAGACAGGCGCGTCAGACGGTCGACGCTTCAAAAAGGGCAGTTTTCAGGCAGCAGGAGGATCGCGCTGGCGGGCCAGCGGCGAGGGGAAAGCCGTACGCGCATGCGAGTGCAGCGCTTCCGGAACGAGACAGGCAGCCACCACCGGCGGCAGAACCGCCAGCGATGGCAGCGCCGCCCCCAGGTCGTGTGCCGCCAGGCAGAGTTCGCAGGCATGCGCCGGCAGCGTCCCTTCCTTGCCCGCGGCATGCTCGACGGCATGCGCCCCCGCCGCCAGTTGGGCGAAGCAGAGGACAACAACGAGAAGGAGATGGCGCAGCGGATTCAAGATGGCAACTTAATCGACCTGGACGAGCAGACCTTTGAGATATTCGCCTTCCGGAAAGTTCAACGCGACCGGGTGGTCAGCCGCACCGGCCAGGCGGCGCACGATGCGCGCCTCGCGTCCGGCGTCGTGCGCCGCACCGGCAACGATCTTCTGGAACAGTTCGAGGCCGATACCGCCCGAACAGGAATAGGTCATCAGCAGGCCGCCCGGCTTCAACAGCTTGAAACCGAAGACATTGATGTCCTTGTAGGCCTTGGCGGCGCGCTCGGCGTGCGAGGCGGAGGGCGCAAACTTGGGCGGATCGAGCACGATCAGGTCGAACTGACGGCCTTCCTTTTTGAAATCGCGCAAGGCCTGGAAGACGTCGGCTTCCTGCCAGTGCGCGCGTTCGGCCGGCAATTGCGGATTGAGCGCCAGATTGGCCTTGCCCTGCGCCAGGGCCGGGCCGGAGGAATCGATCGAGAGCACGCTGGCGGCACCGCCGGCCAGCGCCTGCAGCGAGAAACCGGCGGTGTAGCAGAAACAGTTCAGGACGTCCTTGCCGGCCGCGAGCTGGCCGAGCAGCGCACGGTTGTCGCGCTGATCGAGATAGAAACCGGTTTTGTGCCCGCCGACGACGTCGACCGCCAGGCGCACGCCATTCTCGTCGATGGACAGCGGTGTCGCCGGCGCTTCGCCATACAGCCAGCCGGTGGTTGGCTCCAGGCCTTCCATGCCGCGCACGTCGGAATCGGAGCGCTCATAGACGCGGGCGCAGCCGGTCGCCTTGACCAGACCGGCAACGATGGCGTTGCGCCACTTGTCGGCACCGGCCGAGGTGAGCTGGACGACGATGGTGTCGCCGTACTGGTCGGCGATGACGCCGGGCAGGCCGTCCGATTCGGCATGGATCAGGCGCAGGCCCTGCTGGCCGCGCAACTCGGGCAAGGCGCGACGGCGTTCAACGGCGCTCGCGACACGGCGCTTGAAGAAGGCGTCGTCGATCGACTCTTCGGCATCGAAAGTCCAGAAGCGGGCACGAATCTGCGATTTCGGGCTGTAGGCGGCGCGCCCGAGCGGGCGCAGGTTATCAGCCAGCACCTCGACCGTATCGCCGGGGCGGGCACGCCCTTCGAGGCGACCGACCGAGCCGGCGAACACCCAGGGATGATGCTGCTTGAACGCCGAACGTTCCTTGCCCGGCATCAGGATCAGTTGAGCCATAAGATTTTTCCGCCTTGTCGCGCCACGAAGCCGGCAAAAAGCGGCTTCACAATGAAAGAAGCCCCGGCTGCCTTGCGGCAACCGGGGCTCGAAATACGGTACAGCAGCTTAAGCGCCCAGTGCCTTGCGGTTACGAGCGTGGCATTCGGCAGCGTAGATGACCTTGAATGCGGTCTTGCCGTCGCCCTTGAACAGACGCTTGGCAGACTTGGAAATGCTGCGGCGCTCGAGGGAAGAGCGGCGGGTGCGATTGATAGCCATGACTAACTCCTTGATTCCGGCGAATTTTCAAAACCGTGAATCATAGAGGTAGACAGCCCGCAGGTCAATTGAAGCCGGATTTTCCTGCTTTTTTAGCGGTCGACCGCCTGCCACAGGCGATTTTGCCAGCCCGGATCAGGGCTTGCGCTTGGCCCGCGGATGCGCCGCATCGTAGGTTCGCGCCAGATGCTGGAAGTCGAGATGCGTATAAACCTGGGTCGACGCGATGCTGGCATGACCGAGCATTTCCTGCACCGCGCGCAGGTCGCCGGAGGACTGCAGCACATGCGAGGCGAACGAATGGCGCAGCATGTGCGGATGCACGTGGCGCGGCAGACCGAGCTGCACGGCACGCTTGGCCAGGCGATCCTCGATCACGCGATGACTGATCCGCCGGCCGCGCTGGCCAACGAACAAGGCCACCTCATCGGCACCGGCCAGTTGGTCGCGCACCTCGGCCCAGGCCGCCAGCGCCCGCTGCGCCATGCGCCCGACCGGCACGATGCGCGCCTTGCTGCGCTTGCCGAGCACCCTGACCTCGCCTTCGTGCAGGATGGAATCGAGCGCATCGCGGTCGAGCGCGGCCAGCTCGGCCAGACGCAGGCCGGAGGAATAGAACAGTTCGAACATCGCCGTATCGCGCGCCGCCAGCAGCGGATCGTCGTCGGCGAAAGGCTCGAGCAGGCGATTGACCTCATCGACCGACAAGGCCTTGGGCAACAGTTTGGGTGACTTCGGGGAACGCACGCCCTCGCACGGATTGGCCGGCACTGCGCCATGCCTGCCGAGCCAGGCGAAAAAGCCGCGCCAGGCCGACAGGGTGCGAGCCAGCGAGCGACCGCCCAGGCCTTGCGCGTGCATTTGGCCAATGAAGCGGCGAATCTGCTGGCCGTGCAATTCGGCGAGCGGCATTTCACCGGCCGCGCTCAGCAACTTGTCGAGATCGCGCCGGTAATTGCTGATCGTGTGCGGCGATAACCGGCGCTGCTCGGCCAGCTCGGCCAGCCAGGCAGCAACGGCGTCAGCCGCCTGACTCACAGAACGCTCTTGGTCACCCGGGCCAGCGCGGCCGAGACCATCTCGCCCAGACGTTCGAGATAGAGCGTGCCCATGTCGGCGTAAAAGCGCTGGGCTTCCTCGCTGCCCAGCGCGATCATGCCGATCGTGCCGCCACCGTTGCGCAGCGCGATCAGCGCCTGCGAACGGATGTGGTTGGCGTGCTCGCCGAACCACGAGGCCGTGCCGAAACCGGCGGTCGAGCCGCAATACGGCCGCCCCAGCGTTTCGGCAAAAACCTGCAACTCCTCGCTGACCGCAGCGAATTCCGGCAGATCATCGATATCGGCCGGCTTGTTCCACAGACGCAAGGCAACATGCGGCACCGAGAAATCGTCACGCAGGTGAAAATTGAGCAAATGGATGACCGCCTGGAAGGTTTCCGCGGCGACCAGGCCGACCGCCAGGCGATGCACCTTTTCGCTGATCGCGTCGTTTTCTTCGCCAAAGGCGATCAACTCGGCCAGCTTGCTTTCCGACTGGCGATTCTTCTCGCGCAGCGTCAGCATCTGCCGTTCGGCCAGCGAAATCGCCCGCCCGCCGTGCGGATGCGGCACGAAAATCTGCGCCACCAGATCGGCGTACTGCTCGAAGAAACCGGGATTGTTCTTCAGGTAATCGGCAACTTCTTCCGGGAACAGCGCGCTCATAATTCGATTTCTCCAGTGAATACAGTCATCGCCGGGCCGGTCATCAGGACCGGACGGCCGGGGCCGCCCCAGGCGATATTGAGGTCGCCGCCGCGCGTCGTGACGCGCACCGGCGAGTCGAGCAGGCCGCGGCGGATACCGGTGACCACGGCGGCGCAAGCGCCGGTGCCGCAAGCCAGCGTTTCGCCGGAACCGCGCTCGAAAACGCGCAGCTTGATCGCATGCCGGTCGACAACCTGCATGAAACCGGCGTTAACGCGTTGCGGGAATTGTTCGTGGTTTTCGATCAACGGACCGTGTTGACCGACCGGCGCCGTGTCTACGCTATCGACGACCTGTACGGCGTGCGGATTGCCCATCGAGACGACGCTGATTTCCAGCGTTTCGTCGGCCACATCGAGGTTGTAGATGACCACGTCCTCGTCGTGCAGGAAGGGAATCTCGGCCGGCAGGAAGCGCGGCTCGCCCATGTCCACGGTGACGCTGCCGTTCGCCTCGAGGCGCGGCGTAATGATGCCGCGCTTCGTCTCGACCTTGATCTCGCGCTTGTCGGTCAGGCCTTGCTCATGCACGAAACGCACGAAGCAGCGCGCGCCGTTGCCGCACTGCTCGACCTCGCTGCCGTCGGCATTGAAGATGCGGTAGCGGAAATCGACGCCGGCCTGGCCAGGCGCTTCGACAAGCAGGATCTGGTCGCAGCCGACACCGAAATTGCGGTCGGCCAGATAGCGCAGTTGTTCCGGCGTCAGGGAAACCGCCTGGCGGACGCCATCAAGGACAACGAAATCGTTGCCCAAACCATGCATTTTCGAGAATTTGAGCTTCACAAGCTGCTCCGTTGATTAATTAAAAAAGAATAACAGAGGCAGCAAGTTACCTCAAATTCTTAAAGTTTTTTCTCCATGATGAAATCGTCCATCACGAAGCCGCGGCCAATGTCGTCAACAATCGTTTCGCGCACGACGAAACCGTATTTCTTGTACGAACCGATCGCTTTTTCGTTGCGTTTGTTGACCGCCAGGATGACGCAGGGGTAACCCAGCTTTCTTGCCCGCTGTGCGACGTGCTCGATCAATTGGCCGCCAACGCCCTTGCGCTGCACATCCGGATGAATGTAGAGCTTGTCGAGCTTGAACTCGCCCTTGTAGATCTCGCTGAAGGCGAAGCCGACCCGGCGCCCGTCCTGGAAGGCCTGGTCCAGCCATTTGTCGGCATCTTCAAGATCATCGTACAGGCGCTCATGCCCGTAGCGCTGCTCGAGCATGAAGTCGATCTGGTCCTGGGTGATGATGCCCGGGTAGGTGGCTTGCCAGATTTCACGCGCCAACGACGAGATGGCCGGCACGTCGGGTGGCGTGACGGGACGAATTTCGATGTTCAGGCTGTTCATTTGTAAAACCTCTGTTCTCCGGGCGGCCGGGTCTTGAAGCGTTTATGCACCCAGAAATACTGCTCCGGCATGCGCAGCACCTGGCTTTCAATATACTGATTCACGTACAACGTATCGGCCTCAACGCTTTCACGTGGAAAATCCGTCCACGGCGGACTGATCTCGACCTCGTAACCATCTTCGACCTGGCGCGTGATTGCAGTCACCACGCGGGCACCGGTCAGGCGAACCAGACGCGAGACACCGGTGATGGTAGCTGCCGGAACGCCGAAAAAGGGCACGAAGATCGACTCCTTGGGGCCGTAATCCATATCGGTAAAATAATACAGCGGATAGCCCGCCTTGATCGCCTTGATGATCTTGCGCATGCCGTCCTGACGCGACAGCTGGATGCCTTCCTTGAAGCGCTTGCGGCCGTTCTGCATGACCCGCTCGAACACCTTGTTCTTCTGCTGCGAGTAGATGTTGCAGCCCTCGACATCCATGGTGATGCGCGTCGCCCCCGCATCGAGCCCGACGAAGTGGGCAGAAAGCAGGATGGTCGGCGCACCGCAGGAATCGGTAAGATGCTCCAGACCATGCACGCGGATGATGCGCTTCAGCCGCTCCGGCGATGCCCACCAGCCCAGGGTGCGATCAAGCACGGATTGGGCAAGGGCAATGAAATGGCGACGGGCGATGTCTTCGCGCTCGGCTTCCGTCTTTTCCGGGAAACACAGGCGCAGGTTGATCAGTGCGACATTGCGCCGTTCATGTCCGAAAGCATAGAGCAGTTTGCCCAACCCGCGGCCGATCAGGCGCAGGACAGGCAGGGGCAACCAGTGCAACAGCCAGAGGAAACCAAGAAGAAGATAGGTAAAGCCAGCCCTCATTGTGAAATCCCTTGTCGTTCTGGCGGCGCTTCGGCACCGGCAGGACGTTTGTAACGGTTATAGCCCCAGAGATATTGCTCCGGGCACTGGCGCACCAGGTGCTCGACCTCGGAATTTATCTGCTGCGCACGGTTGACCGTATCACCGGTGAGCTCAGTTTGCGGCGGTGCAAAATGAACGCGATAACCGCGCCCATCCGGCAGTCGCTCGCCCCAGGTCATCAGCGTCGTCGCCGCGGTTTCGGTCAGGCGGGCGGCCAGCGTCATCGTATAGGCCGGGCGACCGAAGAAATCCAGCCAGACACCTTCGCCGGTCTTCGGTGCCTGGTCGGGCAGCAAACCAACCGCCTGGCCACGTTTGAGTGCCTTGATCAGCGAACGGACGCCGGACAGATCAGCCGGTGCCAGGTGCAGTTGTTCGCGCTGGCGGCCGGTCTCGATCAGGTACTGGAAACTGGCATTTTTCGGTGGTCGATAGAGCACGGTGATCGGAAAGTGCGACGACAGATACTGGGCCGTAATCTCGAAACAACCGAGATGCGGCGTCAGGAAAACGATGCCTTTGCCGCTCGCCCTGGCTGCCTCGACATGCGTCCAGCCGACGACCTCGACCACCTGCTCGCAAGCCTCATCCAGCGTCCGCATCCAGATGCGCGACAACTCCAGCATCTGCTTGCCGGACTCGGCGGCCGCCGCCAGACGCAAAGCCGGATCCATGCCGGCCTGGGCGAGATTCTCGCGCAAGTGCCGGCGATAGGTCGGCGACAACCAGTAGGCCAGGCGCCCAAGGGCCCCACCCAGCACATGCACCAGCCACAACGGCAGCCAGCCGAGAAAACGGAAGATAGAAACCATGCTGCTCCGGGGGTTGAAACCTGCCGAGAAAAGTTTAGTATTATCCGTTCGCCGAGTTAAAGAGACAACTTGCGGGGCGACTAATAAATACCGCTAAAGCGTCGCCCGCTCGTGGTCCGAAGCCGGTAACGCCGGACCAAGGACCGAATGGAGTAGCCATGAGCGAGTATTTCTTTACCTCGGAATCTGTTTCCGAAGGTCATCCGGACAAGGTTTCCGACCAGATTTCCGATGCCATCCTCGATGCCATCCTGGCCCAGGACAAGCATTCCCGCGTTGCTGCCGAAACCCTGTGCAACACCGGCCTGGTTGTCCTGGCCGGTGAAATCACCACCAACGCCAACGTCGATTACATCCAGGTTGCCCGCGACACCATCAAGCGCATCGGCTACGACAATACCGAATACGGCATCGACTACAAAGGCTGCGCCGTGCTCGTCGCCTACGACAAGCAGAGCCCGGACATCGCCCAGGGCGTGGACAAGGCCTACGACGACAATCTCAATCAGGGCGCCGGCGACCAGGGCCTGATGTTCGGCTACGCCTGCGACGAAACCCCGTCGCTGATGCCGCTGCCGATCTACCTGTCGCACCGCCTCGTCGAGCGCCAGGCCATGCTGCGCAAGGATGGCCGCCTGCCGTGGGCGCGTCCGGATGCCAAGTCGCAGGTCACCATCAAGTACGTCGATGGCAAACCCTACTGCATTGACACCGTCGTGCTGTCCACCCAGCACTCGCCGGACATCAGCCTGGAAGACCTGCGCGAATCGACCATCGAACAGATCATCAAGCCGGTGTTGCCGAAAGAACTGATCAAGGGCGACATCAAGTTCCTGGTCAACCCGACCGGCCGCTTCGTTGTCGGCGGCCCGCAGGGCGACTGCGGCCTGACCGGCCGCAAGATCATCGTCGACACCTATGGCGGGGCCGCGCCGCACGGCGGTGGCGCCTTCTCCGGCAAGGATCCGTCCAAGGTTGACCGCTCCGCTGCCTACGCCACCCGCTACGTCGCCAAGAACATTGTCGCCGCCGGTCTGGCCTCGCGCTGCCTGGTGCAGGTTTCCTACGCCATCGGCGTCGCCGAACCGACCTCGATCATGGTCGAAACCTACGGCACCGGCAAAGTCAGCAACGAAACCCTGACCGCACTGATCCGCAAGCACTTCGACCTGCGCCCGAAGGGCATCGTTAACATGCTTGACCTGCTGCGCCCGATCTACCAGAAAACCGCCGCCTACGGCCACTTCGGCCGCGACGAACCGGAATTCACCTGGGAGGCGACGGATCGCGCGGCAGTGCTGCGCAACGACGCCGGGCTGTAAGCGCCAGCTTGCTTGACCTGCTGCGCCCGATCTACCAGAAAACCGCCGCCTACGGCCACTTCGGCCGCGACGAACCGGAATTCACCTGGGAGGCGACGGATCGCGCGGCAGTGCTGCGCAACGACGCCGGGCTGTAAGCGCCAGCTTGCAGCCCTGGCGAAGCCGCGAATCTTCGCCGGATGAGGCTAACCTGGCCGCTCGCCGGCCAGGTTAAGGCACATTGTGCCGGCCGAAGCCAACTCGACGGATCGCGCGGCAGTGCTGCGCAACGACGCCGGGCTGTAAGCACGAAGAGCACAACTGGCGAGGCCAGCATTCTCGCCGCATACAAAAAGGGAGCTACGGCTCCCTTTTTTCGTTAAAATTAACAAATATGCTCAAAAAAATCTCCGTTGAACATGTTCGTCTCGGCATGCACCTGCAGGCATTCTGCGGCGCCTGGCTGGACCATCCGTTCTGGCGGACCAAGTTTGTTCTGACCGATCCGAAAGACATCGCCCTGATCCAGGAAAGCCAGATCAAGGAAGTCTGGATCAACCTGGCCAAGGGTCTGGACATCGAACCCGGCGAAGAAAGTGGCAATCTGGAGGCGTCGACCGCCGAGGAAATCCCGGCCCCGCCACCGGAAAGCGTTGCCAAAACCTCCTTCAACGATGAAGTAAAGCGCGCGGCAAAAATCTGCGCACGCGGCAAGGAAGCCGTTGTCTCGATGTTCCAGGAAGCACGCATGGGCAAGGCGATCGAGGCCGAAGCGGCGGCACCGCTGGTTGAAGAAATTTCCAATTCGGTGATGCGCAACCCGGGCGCCCTGATCAGCCTGGCCCGTCTGAAGACCTCCGACGATTACACCTACATGCACTCGGTCGCCGTCTGCGCCCTGATGATTGCACTCTCTCGCCAGCTTGGCCTGAGTGAGGAACAGACCCGCGACGCCGGCATGGCGGGCCTGCTGCACGACCTTGGCAAGGCGCTGATTCCCAATGAAATACTGAGCAAGCCCGGCAAGCTGACCGATGCCGAATTCGCCATCATCAAGACCCACCCGGCTGAAGGTCACAAGCTTCTGCTCTCAGGCCAGGGCATCAGCGACGTGGTCAAGGATGTCTGCCTGCATCACCATGAAAAGGTTGATGGCAGCGGTTATCCCAAAGCACTGAATGGCGAGACACTGAGCCTGTTCGCCAAGATGGGTGCAGTCTGCGACGTCTATGACGCGATCACCTCGAACCGCCCGTACAAGGCGGGCTGGGACCCGGCCGAATCGATCAAGCGCATGGCCGAATGGAAAGGCCATTTCGACCCGCAAGTCTTCCAGGCCTTCGTCAAGAGCCTGGGCATCTACCCGATCGGTTCGCTGGTTCGCCTGGAATCGGGCAAGCTCGGCGTTGTTACCGAGCAAGGCGAGCAGTCGCTGCTCAAGCCCAGGGTCAAAGTTTTCTTTTCGACCAGATCGCAGGCCTACATCAAACCCGAAACCATTGATCTGGCGCGCAGTGCCGAGAAAATTGCCGGCCGCGAGGATGCCGAAAAATGGGGTATCAAGGATGTTGACCGCTACTGGGCTGCCGAAACAGCCTGAAAGCGGTTTATAATCCGCAACCTACCGAGGGGCGCTGCAGGAGATTTCTCCCAGGCTCGGTTTAAAACGGCGCTCACTGATCAACCCTGCCGGGCGCAGGGGGCCGCCGGTGAGCAACAACGCCGTTATTCCCCTCCCCGTCACAGTTATTTAGGAGCTTACTGTGGCTGAATTCAAAGACTACGTTATTGCCGATCTTTCCCTTGCCGACTGGGGTCGCAAGGAAATCCTCATTGCCGAAGGCGAAATGCCCGGCCTGATGGCCATTCGCGAAGAATTCGCGAAGACCCAGCCGCTCAAGGGCGCGCGCATCACCGGTTCGCTGCACATGACCATCCAGACCGCCGTGCTGATCGAGACGCTGACCGCGCTCGGCGCCGAAGTCCGCTGGGCTTCCTGCAACATCTTCTCGACGCAGGATCACGCTGCCGCTGCGATCGCCGCGCAGAACATCCCGGTCTTCGCCGTCAAGGGCGAAACCCTCGTTGATTACTGGGATTACACGCACCGCATCTTCGAATGGGCCGATGGCGGTTATTCGAACATGATCCTCGACGACGGCGGCGATGCCACCCTGCTGCTGCATCTCGGCGCCCGTGCCGAGAAGGACATCTCGATTCTGGCCAAGCCGGGTTCGGAAGAAGAAACCATCCTGTTCGCCGCCATCAAGGCCAAGCTGGCTGTCGATCCGACCTGGTATTCCGTGCGTCTGGCCCAGATCAAGGGCGTCACCGAAGAAACCACCACCGGCGTGCATCGCCTGTACCAGATGCATGCGCGCGGCGAACTCAAGTTCCCCGGCATCAACGTCAATGACTCGGTGACCAAGTCCAAGTTTGACAACCTCTACGGCTGCCGCGAATCGCTGGTCGACGGCATCAAGCGCGCCACCGACGTGATGATCGCTGGCAAGATCGCCGTCATCGCCGGTTACGGCGACGTGGGCAAGGGCTCGGCCCAGGCCATGCGCGCCCTGTCGGCACAAGTCTGGGTTACCGAAATCGACCCGATCTGCGCCCTGCAGGCCGCGATGGAAGGCTACCGCGTCGTCACCATGGAATACGCTGCCGACAAGGCCGACATCTTTGTCACCACGACCGGCAACTTCCACGTCATCACGCATGACCACATGGCCGCGATGAAGAACAACGCCATCGTCTGCAACATCGGTCACTTCGACAACGAAATCGACGTCGCCTCGATCGAGAAGTACCAGTGGGAAGAGATCAAGCCGCAAGTCGATCACGTCATCTTCCCGGACGGCAAGCGCATCATCCTGCTCGCCAAGGGCCGCCTGGTTAACCTCGGCTGCGGTACGGGCCATCCGTCCTACGTGATGTCGTCGTCCTTCGCGAATCAGACCATCGCCCAGATCGAACTGTGGACGGAAGCCGTCAAGGGTTCGAACAAGTACCCGGTCGGCGTTTACACGCTGCCCAAGCACCTGGACGAAAAGGTCGCCCGTCTGCAACTGAAGACGCTGAACGCCCAGCTGTCGGAACTGACCGACGAACAGGCCGCCTATATCAGCGTACCGAAGGAAGGCCCGTACAAGGCCGACCACTACCGCTACTAAGCCATGCGCCTGCTTGCCATCTGGACCATCAACGCGCTCGCCCTGCTGGCGCTGCCGTATGTCGTGCCGTCGGTCCAGGTGGCGAGTTTCGGCACGGCTTTGCTCGTCGCCCTCGTTCTCGGGCTGATCAACGCCGTGCTGCGCCCGCTGCTGATTCTGCTGACCCTGCCGGTGACCTTGCTGACGCTGGGCCTGTTCATTTTCGTGATCAACGCCCTGCTCTTCCAGCTCGCCGGCAATCTGGTCGACGGCTTCAATGTCGGCGGCTTCTCGTCTGCCTTGCTCGGTTCCATCGTTTACAGCCTGATTTCCTGGGCACTCAGCGCCATCCTCTTTTCACCGGGAAAACGCTGAGTGGCACGCGCCGACCAACTGCTCGTCGAAAGCGGCCTCGCCGCTTCGCGCACAGCCGCCCAGCGGCTGATCGCGGCCGGCCGGGTGAGCTGGCCGGGCGGCATCGTCAAGAAACCGGCGCTGGATTTGCCCTCTGAAACGACGTTGACCGTACAGAGTGATCCGGAAGACCGTTTCGTCTCGCGCGGCGGCCTCAAACTGGCCGGCGCACTGACCGAAACCGGCATTTCAGTTGGCAACAAGCACTGCCTCGATGTCGGCCAGTCCACCGGCGGTTTCAGCGACTGCCTGCTGCAGGCCGGGGCCGGCCACGTGGTCGGGGTCGATGTCGGACACGGCCAGTTGAGTCGCCGCCTGTTCGGCGAAGCGCGCCTGACCGCCATCGAAGGCATCAACTGTCGCAACCTGACCGCCGCCGATCTGGGCGAGCATTTTCCGGCCAGCGGTTTC
Source organism: Quatrionicoccus australiensis (assembly GCF_020510525.1). Lineage (NCBI taxonomy): Bacteria > Pseudomonadati > Pseudomonadota > Betaproteobacteria > Rhodocyclales > Azonexaceae > Quatrionicoccus > Quatrionicoccus australiensis. Next base: position 175,985 of record NZ_CP075188.1, on the reverse strand, counting down.
GATCTCATCGTCGGCGATGTCTCCTTCATTTCGATGACGCTGATCCTGCCGCAACTGCCGGCCCTGCTCGCCGATCAGGGTGACATCCTGGTGCTGGTCAAGCCGCAGTTCGAAGTCGGCCCGGAAAACATCGGCAAGGGCGGCATCGTGCGCGACCCTGCGCTGTACGGCGAAGTCGAAGGCAAGCTGCGCAAAACGGCCCAAAATCTCGGGTTGACCGTCCGGCAATGGCTGGACAGTCCGATCACCGGCGGCGACGGTAACCGCGAATTCTTCATCTGGTTGAAAAAATGAACAAAGAAATCTCCATCGAGTTTTTCCCGCCGCAAACGCCGGAAGGCGTCGATAAGCTGCGTGCTGTGCGCGCCGAGCTGGCCAAACTCAATCCCGCCTTCTTCTCAGTAACTTACGGTGCCGGCGGCTCGACGCGCGAGCGCACCTTCTCGGTGGTCAAGGAAATCGCCGCCGAGGGCTTCGACGCCGCACCGCACCTGTCGTGCATCGGCTCGACGCGCGACTCGATCCGCGAGATCCTCGGCGAATACAAGGCCGCCGGCATCAAGCGCACGGTTGCCCTGCGCGGTGACCTGCCTTCGGGCATGGCCGAAACCGGTGAATTCCGCTACGCCAACGAACTGGTCGAATTCATCCGCGCCGAAACCGGCGACTGGTTCAGCATCGAAGTCGCCGCCTACCCGGAATGGCACCCGCAGGCACGCAGCCCGAAGGACGACCTCGATGCCTTCGCGCGCAAGGTCAAGGCCGGCGCCAATTCGGCAATCACGCAGTATTTCTACAACGCCGACGCTTACTTCCATTTCGTCGATGAAGCCAAGGCGCTCGGCGTCGACGTGCCCATCGTCCCCGGCATCATGCCCATCGTCGGCTTCACCAAGCTGGCCCGTTTCTCGGATGCCTGCGGCGCCGACATCCCGCGCTGGATGCGCAAGAAGTTCGAGAGCTTCGGCGACGATGCCGACTCGATCCGCGCCTTCGGCCTCGATGTCGTCACCGAACTGTGCGAACGTCTGCTCCAGGGCGGCGCCCCCGGCCTGCATTTCTACTCAATGAACCAGTCGGCGCTGACCACGGAAATCTGCAAGCGTCTCGGCTGAGCAAACCCGCAATCACGGCAAGGGATAGGTGAAGACATGAAGGCAAGCGCACTGATCGTCGCCGCAACACTGCTCTGCACCACCGTCTGGGCCGGCCCAGCTGCCTGGTACAAGTGGCGCAGCCCGTCCGCCGACATTGAGATCTGCGCACAGTTTTCACCAGGCGACGACTGGGTTGCGGTCAAGGGACCCTTCGCGGACTCCGGCTGCAAAAAGCCGTTCAAGGAATAAAAGTCGGAAAGTCTTCCGCGAAAAGCTGCTTTCCCTGCAAAGAGCCCGTCACCCGACGGGCTCCTTTTTTTCCGACGGACTCAGGCCGCCTGCGTGACTATCACGCTCTGGGCCGGCATCGGCGCCGGGAAACCGGCATCGGCCAGGGCTTCACGCAAGACCTTGTTGCAATCGAAATAAACCTGCCAGTAATTGTCGTTATGGCAATACGGCCGTACCGCCAGCACCGGGCCAACCAGATTGAAATCCAGAATTTCGACATCGACCTTGGGCTCGGGCAAGACATTCGCTACCAACGCAATCTTTTCACGTAACAAAACCATGGCTGCCTGATGATCGGCAGCGCCCGACAACTGGCATTTCAAATCAACCCGGCGGAAAGGGTTGACCGTAAAGTTCTGGATCGTGTCGCCAAAAACCTTGTTGTTGCCGATGATGGTCTGCACGTTGTCCGGCGTATTCAGGGTCGTCGTGAAGAGGCCAAGCTCGGTCACGGTACCGGTCACGCCGGCGATGGTGACAAAATCGCCCACCTTCATCGGGCGCAGGACGACCAGGAAGGCACCCGCAGCAAAATGTGCCAGCAGGCCGGACCAGGCCATGCCGATGGCGACGCCGGCCGCGGCAATCAAGGCCGCGAAGGTCGTCGTCTGGATACCGAAATAACCCAAAATACCAACCACCAGCAGCACATTCAGGGTCACCGAAATCACCGAGCCGAGGTAGCGCAACACGGTTGGATCAACCTTCTGGCGCTCCAGCGAAGCACGCACCATGTTCAAGGCGACACCGATCAACCAGCGGCCAACGACCCAGAAAACGATTGCCGCCAGGATTTTCAGGCCAATATCGGTGGCCGTTGTCAGTAAAAGATCCTGATAGCGGGAAATATCCTGTTCTGTCATCGCAATCCTCCAAAAATTTTAAATTTCAATCACTTGGACAACAAATGTTGCCAACGGAGGCATTTTAGCCAGCGAATCCCTTTGGATACCCGGCAAAAACAATTCTTCACAAAGCAAAAAGTGCGTTGACGACCCCATGCGGCATCTATATAATTCGCGGCTCCCTAGGCGGGTCGGTAGCTCAGTCGGTAGAGCAGCGGACTTTTAATCCGTTGGTCGCGAGTTCGAATCTCGCCCGACCCACCAGTCGGAAAAAGGGAAATCTGGGGCGCTAGCTCAGTTGGTAGAGCAGCGGACTCTTAATCCGTAGGTCGACAGTTCGAATCTGTCGCGCCCCACCAGATTCTAAAAAGGCCAGTCGATGACTGGCCTTTTTTCATTTCCGGTTTCCCATTCCCAATTTCCTGATCAGACCCCGTTGCGGGCAAACCAGGCCAGCATGCGCTGCCAGCCATCTTCGGCTTCCGGCTTGCGGTAGCTCGGCCGATAGTCGGCGTGGAAGGCATGCGGTGCATTGTCGTAAACCTCGATGTGCGAAGCCCGTGCCGCCGCGTTGCCCTGCTTGAGGGCTGCCTCCATCGCCTCGACGGTTTCCAGCGGAATGCCGGTATCGAGACCGCCATACAGGCCGAGCACCGGCGCCTGCAATTGTCCAACGAGATCAATCGGATATTTCGGCATGAATTCGCTTGTCGCCCCGACCAGACGACCGTACCAGGCAACCCCGGCCTTGAGCTGCGGATTGTGGGCGGCATACAGCCAGGTGATACGCCCGCCCCAGCAGAAGCCGGTGATCGCCAGCCGTTTGCCATCGGCTCCTTGCCCGGCCGCCCAGGCGACGCAGGCATCAAGATCGGCCAGCACCTGCGCATCCGGCGTCTTGTTGACGATATTGGCAAGAATATCGGGAATGCTGCTGGTCAGACGCGGATCGCCCTGCCGGGCAAACAATTCGGGCGCAATCGCGCAGTAACCCAGCTTGGCGAGGCGGCGGCAAACGTCCTTGATGTACTCATGCACACCGAATATCTCCGAGACAACCAGCACGACCGGCGCCTTGGCCTTGCCTGCAGGCGTCGCGCGGTAGGCAACCATTTCGCCATCACCGACCGGTACCTTGACCTCGCCTGCCAACAGGCCGGCAACATCGGTACTGATCGCCGTCTGCGCCATCACCGGCTGTACGGCCGCGGCAAAACCTGCGCCCAGGCTGGTCACGAGAAATCTCCGGCGATCGAAGGACTGTGCCGGAACAAGACTGTCGAACTCGGGATCGGTTTGCATGCGCCTGTCTCCATTTTCTGATTACATCAAAACAATGTCGTACTGCTCCGGTGAGTAGCTCGGCTCCGACTGCAGGGAAACCGGCTTCTCGATGAAGTCGGAAAGCATGGCCAGCGCCTGCGACTCTTCGTCAAGGAAGAGATCAACGACGGCCGGCCCGGCCAGGATGCGGTATTCGCGGGCATTGAACTGACGCGCCTCGCGCAGCAGCTCGCGCAGGATTTCGTAGGCCACGGTGCGCGCCGTCTTGACCTCGCCGCGCCCGCCACAGGTCGGACAGGGCTGGCAGAGGATGTGGGCGAGCGATTCGCGCGTCCGTTTGCGCGTCATCTCGACCAGACCAAGTGCCGTGAAGCCGTTGACCGTCAGGCGCGTATGGTCGCGCGCCAGCGCCTTGTTGAATTCCTCGAGCACGGCCTTCTTGTGCTCTTCGTTTTCCATGTCGATGAAATCGACGATGATGATGCCGCCCAGGTTGCGCAGGCGCAGCTGGCGGGCGATGGTGACGGCGGCTTCGAGATTGGTCTTGAAGATGGTGTCGTCGAAATTGCGCACGCCGACGAAACCGCCGGTATTGACGTCGATGGTGGTCATCGCCTCGGTCTGGTCGATGATCAGGTAGCCGCCCGACTTGAGATCGACGCGGCGGGCCAGCGCCTTCTGGATTTCTTCCTCGACGCCGTAGAGATCGAACAGCGGTCGCTGGCCAATGTAGTGATCAAGCAAGGGCAGTACGGCCGGCGTGTATTCCTCGGCAAAGCCGGTCAGTTTCTGAAAGTTTTCGCGCGAGTCGATGACGATGCGGCCGGTTTCCGGATTGACGAAGTCACGCAGTACGCGCTGGCCGAGCGACAGCTCCTGATAGAGCACGCTGGGCGGTGGCGAAACGCGGGCCTTTTCGCGAATGTCGGCCCAGGTCTTGCGCAGGTAGGCGATGTCGTTGGCGAACTCCTGGTCGCTGGCATTCTCGGCCATGGTGCGGACGATGAAACCGCCCTTCTCGTCAGCCGGCACGAGGCGGGTGATCTTCTCGCGCAACATCTCGCGCTCGGCTTCGGACTCGATGCGCTGCGAAATGCCGATATGTTTTTCCTGCGGCAGATAGACCAGCATGCGGCCGGCGATCGAAATCTGCGTCGACAAGCGGGCGCCCTTGGTCCCGATCGGGTCCTTGACGACCTGCACGAGAACGCTCTGACCGTCGAAGAGGATTTTCTCGATCGGCCGCTCGGTGGCCGTCTCGCGCGGTTGCCAGATATCGGCAACATGCAGGAAAGCGGTGCGTTCAAGCCCGACATCGACGAATGCCGACTGCATGCCGGGCAGGATGCGCACGACGCGTCCGAGATAGACATTACCGACCAGACCGCGGCTGGCGGTGCGCTCGATATGCAATTCCTGGACAACGCCTTGTTGCATCACGGCAACGCGGGTCTCCTGCGGCGTGAAATTGATCAGTATTTCTTCGCTCATACACTCTACAATTCGCGGTTTTTGCTGGATTCTACTATGCGCAAGGCGCCTGAACTTCTCGCCCCTGCCGGCTCGCTCGAAATGATGCGCACCGCCTTCGATTTCGGTGCCGACGCAATCTACGCCGGACAGCCGCGTTACAGCCTGCGCGTGCGCAACAACTCCTTCAGCACCATAGGCGCGCTCAAGGAAGGCATCGACGAAGCCCACGCCCGCGGCAAGCAGTTTTTTGTCGTCAGCAACATCTTCCCGCACAACGCCAAGCTCACCACCTATCTTGCCGACATGGCGCCGGTCATCGAACTGAAGCCGGACGCGCTGATCATGTCAGACCCCGGCCTGATCGACATGGTTCGCGAAACCTGGCCGGACCAGGCGGTCCACCTCTCGGTCCAGTCCAATACCGTGAACTGGGCGGCCGTGCGTTTCTGGAAGAAGCTCGGGCTCACCCGCATCATCCTGTCGCGCGAACTGTCGCTCGACGAAGTCGCCGAAATCCGCCAGCAATGCCCGGACATCGAACTCGAAGTCTTCATCCACGGCGCGCTGTGCATCGCCTATTCCGGCCGCTGCCTGCTCTCCGGCTACTTCAATCACCGCGATCCGAATCAGGGCAGTTGCACCAACTCCTGCCGCTGGGATTACAAGGTGTCGAGCTCGGACAAGCCCGGCGAGACACTGAACCAGCCGGTACAGTTCTACAGCCACCCCGACCAGGAAATCCTGCTCGAAGAACGCCAGCGTCCGGGCGAACTGATGCCGATCGAGGAAGACGAGCACGGCACCTACATCATGAACTCCAAGGACCTGCGCGCCATCGAGCATGTCCAGCGCCTGGTCGAGATCGGCGTCGATTCGCTGAAGATCGAGGGCCGCACCAAGAGCCCGTATTACGTCGCACGCACCGCGCAATCCTATCGCCAGGCGATCGACGATGCCGTCGCCGGCCGGCCGCTCGACCCGAAACTGCTCAGCGAACTGGAAGGCCTCGCCAACCGCGGCTACACCGATGGCTTCTACCAGCGCCACCACGATGCCGATTACCAGAACTACCTGCGCGGCCATTCGGAATCGGAACGCAGCCTCTACGTCGGTGACGCCGTGCGTTTCGACGAGGTACGCGGCCTGATGGAAATCGAGGTCAAAAACAAGTTTACCGTCGGCGACCGCCTCGAATGCGTGCATCCGGCCGGCAACCATGTCTGGCAACTGCTGCGCATGGAAAACAAGGCCGGCGAGGCCATCACCGTCGCGCCGGGCAGCGGTCACCGGGTCTGGGTTGATTTGCCGGCCTTGTACACCAAATCCTTCGTCGCGCGTTTTGTGTAATTACCCCTACAAAACACCCGGGAATCTGATTTGTGCACCGCAGCACGCGGTGTAAAATAACTCGCCATGGCTATCAATTCAAATCGCATGCCGCTGATCGACGCCCTCAAGGCAATCGCGGCCCTGCTCGTTCTCTCCAATCACTTTTCGTCCTACGGCCCGCTCGCGGCGATTGCCCGCGATGCGTTTCCGGGCCTGTTCGGCTGGCTTTTCGAATACGGCCGCATGGCTGTCCAGATTTTCCTGGTCATCGCCGGCTTCCTCGCCGCCCGCGCCCTGTCGCGCGAAGGCCAGGCGCTCGCCGTGTCGCCGCTGCCGCTGCTCTGGAAACGTTACCTGCGTCTGGCCGTACCTTACCTGGCAGCAATCGGCCTGGCCATTGCCGCCGCCGCGCTCGCCGACCAATGGATGGACGACGAGGCGATCCCGGCCCGCGCCACCTTCAGCCAGTGGCTGGCACATGCGCTGCTGCTGCACGGCGTGCTCGGCATCGACGCGCTGTCGGCCGGCGTCTGGTACATCGCGATCGACTTCCAGCTCTTCGCACTGATGGCTGTCCTGCTCTGGTCCGGCCGCATCCGCATCCTGGCGCCGGCACTGGTTCTGCTCGTCGCCACCGCGTCGCTGTTCTGGTTCAACCGCGATGCCGAACTCGACAACTGGGCGATCTACTTCTTCGGCTCCTACGGCCTCGGCGCTGCCGCCTGGTGGGCCTCCGACCGCCGCCAGATGTCGGCCTGGCTGGGGGTCATCGCCACCGTGGCGATCGCCGCGCTGGTCGTCGATTTCCGCCTGCGCATCGCACTCGCCCTGGCCGTCGCCATGACACTCGGCTTCAGCCGCCGCACCGGCCTGCTCGACCAGTGGCCGAACTTCCGGCCGCTGTCCTTCCTCGGCCAGATTTCCTACTCGGTCTTCCTCGTGCATTTCCCGGTGCTGCTGCTTGCCAACGCCGTCTATACGCGACTTGAACTGGACTCGCCGACCTCGGCCATTTTGGGCCTGGTCGCCGCGTTGACCGCCAGCCTGCTGGCCGCCACCGCCTTCTACCGCTGGATCGAAAGTCCGGCCGCCAGCGCGCGCATCACCGCAGCCCTCGGCTGGCTGTTCGAGAAAGTGCAGGAGCTGGCCGGCCGCCTGCCCCTGCTCGGCGCGCTGTTCGCCCGCCGCGCCTGAAACGCGGACGGCCGTGGCTGAGCCCGGCCGCGGCGGCTAGTCCGTCAGTTCGACCCGGTCCCGGAAGTACGCAAGCGCCTCCGGATTGGCCAGTGCTTCGACATTCTTCACCGGCTGCGCATGGACGACATTGCGCACGGCCAGTTCAACGATCTTGCCTGACTTGGTACGGGGAATATCCGCCACCTGCACAACCTTCGCCGGCACGTGGCGCGGCGTGGTGTTGGCGCGGATCTGCTGCTTGATGCGCTCGATCAGGACTGCATCGAGCGAGTGGCCTTCCTGCAGTTTGACGAAGAGCACGACGCGCACGTCGTCATTGCGCCCCGGCGGCCAGTCCTGGCCGATCACCAGGGATTCGAGAATTTCCGGCAACTGTTCGACCTGGCGGTAGATTTCGGCCGTACCGATGCGTACACCGCCCGGATTGAGCGTCGCGTCCGAGCGACCGTAGATGATCATGCCGTCGTGTGCGGTCAGCTCCGAGAAATCGCCGTGGCACCAGATGTTCGGGAAGCGCTCGAAGTAGGCGGCGCGATACTTGGCACCGTCGGCATCGTTCCAGAAACCGACCGGCATGACCGGGAAGGGCCGCGTGCAGACCAGCTCGCCCTTTTCCGAACGCACCGGCATTCCTGCCTCGTCGAGCACGTCGACCGCCATGCCCAGACCGCGGCACTGGATTTCGCCGCGATAGACCGGCAACACCGGGTTGCCGAGCACGAAGCAGGAAACGATGTCGGTACCGCCGGAAATCGAGGCGAGCAGGATGTCCTGCTTGATCTCGCGATAGACCCAGTCGAAGCCTTCCGGCGAGAGCGGGCTGCCGGTCGAGAACATGGCACGCAGGGCGGCCAGATCATGTGTCTTGCCCGGCGTCAGGCCGAGCTTGGCGGCGGCATCGATGAACTTGGCCGAGGTGCCGAAGTGGGTCATTTTTTCCGCCGCGGCGTAGTCGAAGAGCACCGTGCCGCCTGCCGCAAACGGCGAGCCATCATAGAGCAGCAGCGTGGCGCCGGCGGCGAGTCCGGAAACCAGCCAGTTCCACATCATCCAGCCGCAGGTCGTGAAGTAGAACAGGCGGTCGCCGCGCCGCACGTCGCTGTGCAGCAGGTGTTCCTTGAGATGCTGCAGCAGCACGCCGCCATGGCAATGGACGATGCATTTCGGCACACCGGTCGTGCCGCTCGAGAACATGATGAACAGCGGATGCGCGAAGGGCAGACGGCGGAAAATGACCTCTTTTTTCGCGTCGACCGCCGGCAGATCCTGCCAGTTCAGCGCCTTGGCGATGCCAGCGATTTCCGGCTTTTCGGCCAGGTAAGGCACGACCACTGTCTGCACCAGCGACGGCATCTGCGCCACGACTTCGGCATTCTTGGCCAGGCAATCGACTGGCTTGCCGTTGTACCAGTAGCCATCGACGCAGAGCAGCACCTTGGGTTCGATCTGGCCGAAACGGTCGAGCACGCCCTGCACGCCGAAATCGGGCGAAGCCGACGACCAGATGGCGCCGAGCGCGGTCGTCGCCAGCATGGCGATCAGGGTTTCCGGCAGGTTGGGCAGATAGGCGGCGACCCGGTCCCCCTCGCCCACTCCGGACGCGATCAGGAATTGCTGGAAGCGGGCGACTTCGGCATAAAGCCCGGCCCGGCTCAGGCGCCGCTCGACCTTGTCTTCGCCCCGAAAAACCAGCGCTTCGCCGTCGTCGCGATAGCGCAGCAAATTTTCGGCATAGTTGAAGCGGGCTTCGGGAAACCAGCCGGCACCGGGCATCTTCTCCCGGTCGACGAGGATTTTTGTGCCTTTTTCACCGATTACGCCGGTGAAATCCCACAGCTTCGACCAGAAGGCCTCGGGTTCGTCGATCGACCATTGCCAGAGATCGGCATAGCGGCCGTAGCCGCTGGCCTGCATGAAAATCGCCATGCCGGTGTCGCCGACGGTATTCGGGTTGGGGCGCCAGAGCGGTTGCGCTTCGATGGCATAGGTCATGTTGTCTCCTTTTGTGTCGATTTTGCATGACAGAATATCAGGTTAACGTTAACGTCAACTGTCGCCGGCCGGACAAACTCCGGACCGGAATAATCATTCCACAAAGCAGGAGAAAGCAGATGAGCCAAGTCGTCCTCAGCGAAATTCACGGCCGGGTCGGCCTGATCCGAATCAACCGGCCGGAAGCGATGAATGCGCTGAACGATGCCGTGGTCAGCGGCATTGCCGCCGCGGTCGACGCCTTCGAAGCCGACGAAAACATCGGCTGCATCGTGTTGACCGGCAACGAGAAGGCCTTCGCCGCCGGTGCCGACATCAGCGTCATGAAGCAGGCCGAATTCGACTACATGCACGCCTACAAGACCGATTTCATCACCGCCCGCTGGGAGCGCATCAAGACGGCGCGCAAGCCGGTGATCGCCGCCGTGGCTGGTTACGCGCTGGGTGGCGGCTGCGAGTTCGCGATGATGTGCGACATGATCTACGCTGCCGACAACGCCAAGTTCGGCCAGCCCGAAGTCAAGATCGGCACCCTGCCCGGCGCCGGCGGCACGCAGCGCCTGCCGCGCGCGATCGGCAAGGCCAAGGCGATGGACATGTGCCTGACCGGCCGCCTGATGGACGCCACGGAAGCCGAGCAGGCCGGCCTGGTTGCCCGCATCTACCCGGCCGAGCAACTGCTCGAGGAAACCCTGAAGGCGGCCCAGACCATCGCCGGCTTCTCGCTGCCGGTGCTGATGATGACCAAGGAAGCGGTCAATCGCGCCTTCGAGTCCTCGCTCAACGAAGGGCTGCTCTTCGAGCGCCGCGTCTTCCACGCCAGCTTCGGCCTGGAAGACCAGAAGGAAGGCATGAACGCCTTCGCCGAGAAACGCAAAGCAGCATTCAAAAACCGTTAAGAGACAACAACCTTTAAGGCTGGATAACAACAACTTTAATTAAAACGCCAAAGGCATAGTCCATACAGCTAAAATGTCGGCATTCCAGTTCACTACAAATACAGGGAGTCAGCATGGCCGTTTTTAACAATGTTAGTAACAGCACAATTTTTAACCCCAACTTTGCTTTCGCCGATTTCATTTCAGGCATCCATACCGCAGAGAACAGCCTTGGTGACCTTGCAAACCTGATAACGACACAAACGCCTTATTTTCAATCCAACCCGGATGGCTCTTTTTCAGCTTCCTGGAACGACAGCAAACAAACTTATCTCTGGGGCGAAGGAAGCTATAGCGATAGCACCGGAATCGCCACGCTCAAGATGTTCGAACTGGGCAACAATACCGGCCTTGATATTGGCATTTCAGGCGGCAATATCAAAATAGATACGAATACGGGAACCGTAAGCTCCGCAATTACCGCAAAAGAAGTGTGGATAGATTCAGCTGACGGCTACAGCATCGCCTATCACGGCACGCTAAAACTGGATGTCGAAACCGGAACCGTCAGCGGGTCTTTAAAAGATGTCTATATGGCTTGCGACAATGGAGACCCGAATAGTGAAGCTTCCTATTATGTCAAACTCAGCGGCAGCGTCACCATGGATGCCAACGGCAATTTCTCAGCGGGGAACGTTACCGGTATCGAATGGGGCTCGGTAAATTTCAATACTGAAAATCCTGTTTTTTCGGTCACCAACAAAATCACCGGAATCAAGATTGACGCAACAGTGATCGAAGACGTATTGGATGCGGCTGACTTCAGTGGTCTGATGAGCCTCGCCTACAGCGGCAACGACACGCTAACCGGGACCGTTGGCAGTGATTTCCTTGACGCAGGCGCCGGGAATGACAAGATTGATGGCGGCACCGGCGACGATGTAATTGTCGGTGGAGCCGGCAACGACACCATTATCGGCGGAGCCGGCGACGACAGGATTTTCGGCGACACTCAGGATTCGGCAACCAATGCATCCCTGACTATCTGCAATGACACCATCACCGACCTGTCCGGTAACAATTTTGTTTTTGCCGCCGGCGGCAAAAACACCGTTAACGTCGGCGATGGCAACGACTGGGTGCAGGCAGGCAAAGGTGACGACAAGATCAATGTGGGTGGTGGGAACGATGCTGCAACGCGGTTTTCACTAGCCGAAGAGGCGACCAGCAATCCTCAGGCATACACGGACGATTACTTCGGCGACCTCGCATTCCATAACGTTGTACTGGCCGGACTGGGTAACAACACGATTACTGCCGGCAACGGCAATGACTACATCACGACCGATGACGATTACTTTGCCAGTTACGATGTCGTAAACAATACCTACGTCTATGCAAAAACCGGCAATAGCAACACCGTGGATGGTAATAACAAAATCACCGCAGGCGATGGCTACAACGTCATTCAGGTCGGCGATGGCAACAACACCATCACGGCCGGCAGCACGACGAGTGCCGCCGACACGGAAGAGTGGCTTAACCAGATCTTCGCCGGCAACGGCAATAACAAGATCACCACCTTGGGCTCGGGCGACGATCTCGTCGTTGCAGGCAATGGCAACAACACGATAACGGTCGGAGGCGGCTTCAACGAAGTCCATGTTGGCACCGGCAACAACAAGATCACTGCTGGTGACGGTGGCAACAGGATCGGCGTGGGCGACGAATCAGCCTTTCTTGCTTACCAGGACAGCAATGGGGTGATCAAAGGCAATGGCAACAACACCATTACCACCGGAGCAGGTTCGGATGAAGTCTGGGCATGGGAGGGCAATGATGTCGCCAAGCTCGGCGCAGGTTCCGACTGGGCCGATCTTGGCGCAGGAAAAAACACGATCGACCTGGGTAGTGACACGGCATCGGACAGCGTATATTTTGGCTCCGATTTCCTGTGGGCGGCCACAGATGGCAATGCAAAGACCCTGGCGCTCAACACCGTCTCCAATTTCAATAATAGCGACGAATTGTGCTTTAACCTGGAATTTGAAGAAGCCTTGACCAAGGAGCAAATCAAGATTGGCAAGGATGCGGGAATCACAGAAGGTAACTACCATCTGGTATTCAACACCAGTTCCGGCAAACTCTATTACGATGCGGATGGTACGGGCACCGGTGAAGCCGCCATACAAATCGGCCTGATCAAAGGTGCGGGATTGAATGGGGTATTCGACATCACGGTCGACGGTAACGATCTGACCATCTACAGCGGGAGCATCCCGCTGTAGAACACCACGCTAGTCGGGGCCGTCCTTGACGGCCCCGACCACCTGTCCCAACGGTTCATATCAGACAAGAAGCTCCACCGAGTGCATATTTTTGCGGATATATCGAGCCACGGCTTCGGACACCTTGCAATCAGTGCTCCGGTACTTGACGCACTGGCAAAAAGCACTCCTGATCTAAGGTTGACCGTCAGGAGCGGCCTCGCACCGGAAATCCTGCGCCAGCGCATCCACCAGGAATTCGAGCACATTCGGGCGGCCAGCGACTTTGGCTACGTGATGCAGGATGCCACCCGCATCGACCGCCCGGCCAGCGCCCGCGCCTACCGCGCCGCGCATGCCGGCTGGGCGGCGCGAGTCGCCGGCGAAGGCCGTTTACTGGCCAGCCGGCAGGTCGACCGCGTGCTTAGCAATGTCAGCTATCTGCCGCTGGCCGGCGCCGCGCTGAACGGCATTCCGGCGCTGAGCATCTGCTCGCTGAATTGGGCTGATCTGTTTGCCCATTTTTTCGGCGGCGAAAGCTGGGCCACGCCAATTCACGCCGACATGCTTGAGGCCTATCGCACCGCTTGGGCATTCCTGCGCGTTACGCCCGGGATGCCGATGAAAATGCTCGACAACGTCAAAATACTTGACCCGATTGCCGCATCGGGAAAGAGCCATGATCTCGGCCTCGGTTCCGACCGTGTTGTTCTTGTCGCAATGGGAGGTATCCAGCATCGCATTCCGTTGGAAAACTGGCCACAACAATCCGGTATTCGCTGGCTGGTGCCAGGTAGCTGGCACTGCACTCACCCCAATGCCATGGCACTTGAACAATTCGGCCTAAGCTTTACCGATCTACTCTGCTCGGTAGACGCCATCATTACCAAACCCGGTTACGGCACTTTCACCGAAGCAGCCTGCAATGGCACGCCAGTACTTTATCTACGCCGCGTCGATTGGCCGGAACAAGAATGCCTCATCGCTTGGTTGGCCAGAAATGGCAACAGCCGGGAAATCGATGCCGAAGCCTTAAAAAGGGGAAATGTTCAGACTGCGCTCGAAGAACTCTGGTCAAAGCCCACCCTCCCCCCACCCTGCGCCGATGGGGGAACACAAGCAGCAGCAATGATTCGGGCTGCAGGGCGTCACCCGACCACACAGATATCCCCAAACAAGTACAACCTCTTTCCCACAACGGAGTAAAAAAGGCAAGCAAATTGACCCTTATTTACTTGTCAACCCATAGAGTCACAGATAGACTAAAAACCTAATGGGTTGTCCGTACAGCCCGGGGATTTTCAATTAATAATGAGGAGGTCAATCATGGCAATCCAGGCAACCAACTATAACAACTGGGTAGACGAAATCGGCTTCGACGCCGCAGATGCGACAGTTGCAAACACAGCAACCACGGTCACCTTTCAGTCAGGCGACTTGTATCTAACCTTGACCGGCAAGTTCACCCTGAATGCAGGCAATGTTACCGGCGGTAAAGTAACTGGCATTTATTGGGGAGACGGTGAAACACAAACCAACAGCATCACCGGCCTTAACGTCCAGGCCATGGCACTACTCTCGTTCATCGACACCAAGGGTTGGTCGGATGGAACCCCTGATGACTTCATCAATGTTCAGTTCAATTCTCTGATTTACGCTGGCAACGACAATATTGTCGGTGATGCCACGCACAGCAACTACATCTTCGGCGGCGCCGGCAACGACAAGATCGTTGGCGGCGATGCCGGCAACGAAATTTGGGCCTTCGACGGTAACGACAACATTACCGGCGGTGCGGGCGAGGACTATATCGAAACCGCAAACGGCAACAGCAAGATCGTCACCGGTGACGGCGAAAACTTCGTACATACCGGCAACGGCAACAACATCATTACCGGTGGCGAAGACGACGATTACATTCAGGTAGGTGGCGGCAACAACAAGATCGTCGCTGGCGATGGCTACAACGCTGTCTATGCCGGTAGCACGACTTCTGATATCGACGACACCTTCACTGGTGCCGACGGCAACAACAAGATCACCACTGGCTCAGACGCCGACTTCATTGCAGTCGGCGGCGGTAATAACACGATCATCACCGGCGATGGTTCGAACGTCGTGTATGCAGGTGATTATGTCGACAGCGGAGAAAGCACATCCTTCTCGTTCTATGGTGCAGACGGCGACAACAAGATCACCGGCGGCGCTGACAGCGACTATATCTACGTCGGTGGTGGCAACAACACCATCAGCACGGGCAATGGCTACAACGCAGTCTATGCCGGCGACATTTTCTCGAATTCGAGCGCCTTCACCTTCTTTGGCGAAGATGGCAACAACAAGGTCACCGGCGGCAGCGATGGCGAGGACACGGATCGCATCTTCGTTGGTGGCGGCGACAATACGATTAACGCCGGTGACGGGTACAACACCGTCTATGCCGCTGATTATGTGACATACGACATGGGTGGTTTCCACGTAAATGGTGGCGACGGCAACAACAAGATCACCACTGGTGCGGGTGAAGACCGTGTTTTCGTGGGCGACGGCAACAACACCATCAATGTCGGTGACGGTTACAACGTTGTCTATGCTGGCACCGTTTCCCACGGCACGGATTACAGCGTTTACGGCGGCGACGGCGACAACAAGATCACCGGTGGCGACGGTGATGATAGGGTTTATGTCGGTGGCGGCACCAACACGCTCAATCTCGGCGATGGCAACAACACCGCTTATGTCGGTGACTTGAGTTATGGCATGGGTGGCACCTATTTCTACGGAGAAGATGGCAACAACAAGATCACCGGTGGCGACGGTGAAGATTTCATTGCCGTTGGCAATGGTGACAACACAATCAGCCTCGGCGATGGCTACAACATCGTTTATGCAGGCGATCTTTCTTACAACAGCAGCGTGATCAGCTTCAACGGTGGCGAAGACGGCAACAACAAGATCACTACCGGCGATGATCAAGACCTGATCCGGGTTGGCGGTGGCGACAACAAGATCAATGCCGGAGATGGCTACAACGTGGTCTATGCCGGCAACTACACCTACGACTATAGCGGTGGCGACCGAAGCTTTAGCGGTGCAGATGGCGACAACACCATTACTGGTGGCGAAGACAGTGACTTCATTGCTGTCGGTGGCGGCAACAACACCATCAAGGCCGGAGACGGTAACAACTACATCTACGCGGGTGACTTTGTCTATGATGGCGAAGACAGCACATTCACCTTTACCGGCGCCGATGGCGACAACAAGATTACCACTGGCAATGGTGAGGATTACATCGCCGTGGGTGGCGGCAACAACGTGATCAAGCTTGGCGATGGCTACAATGTTGTCTACGCTGGTAACTTCGTTAATGATGATGGCTACCTGTATAACTTCGACGGAGCCGATGGCAACAATGTCATCACAGGTGGTGCCGGTGAAGATGATATTTACGTCGGCAACGGCAACAATGTCATCAAACTCGGTAACGGTGATAACTATGTTTATGGCGAGGACGGTGACAACACCATCACCGGCGGTGCCGACACTGATTATGTTTACGTCGGCGATGGCGACAACGTGATCAAACTCGGCGATGGCTACAACTACGTGAGCACTGGCGATGGTAACAACACTATCACCGGCGGTGCCGACACTGATGATATTTACGTCAGCAACGGCAACAACACCATAAAGCTCGGGAATGGCGACAACCACTTCCATGGCGAAGATGGCGACAACACCATTACCGCTGGCTCCGGCACCGATTATGTTTATGTCGATGACGGCAACAACACCATCAAACTCGGCAATGGCTACAACTACGTGAGTGCCGGCGATGGTAACAATGTGGTTACTGGTGGTTCCGACACTGATCAGGTTTACACTGGGGCTGGTAATGACACGATCAGGCTGGGAGGCGGGGAAGATCGGGTCGATGCTGGTGCTGGCGTCAATAGTGTTGATCTGGGTGGTGATAGCGCAATAGACTGGGCAGGCTTCGGCGAAGACTTTTTCGATGCCGTCGGCAATGATGAACCGGCATTTACTACGGTCATCGGCTTCAATTCGGAAGACCAGCTAGTGTTCGATACCTACGACACGATGATCACTATTGATGAAGTACTGATTGGTGCGAAAATTGATCTGACCAGTGCGTCCACAGGTGACTACAGACTGGCGCTGGATACCTCATCCGGTAAACTCTATTACGATGCAGATGGTTCAGGCTCCGATTACTCGTTCGAACAGATCGGCTTGATCCAAGGCGGTGGCCTGAAGAGTCTGACGGCTTCCAGTGTCAATCTTTCTGGGAATGAGCTCATCATCTCCAGCAACTTGTTAGATGGCTGACCCTGACATAAACGTTTGAAGAAAGGCTGCCCTTGTGGTGGTCTTTCCTTTCGAACGTAACCCGTCCTGAAATAGGTTGTCACCTTTTACGAAGGATTGGCTAGCTCAACCCTTGGTCAACAAGACGCCCGATGGATTTCATCGGGCGTTTTCTATTGTCGCGAAGGATTCAGTACTCAATTCAAGGATGGATCAGAGCGTTATTTTTCCCTAATCCAATTCCAGCACGAGTTTTGAGCTCCCCAACCACCCCGGCCATTATCCGATTAACTGACTTGGAATTACCATCAAGGGCAGCCTGAAACAGCCCCCTGACCATTCCGGTATATTCTTGAGGGCAATAGGCCAAGGTCGGAATAAGCCGGGCTGCTCCCTTCTCCAGGACCGGATACATATCGTTCAGGGAAAAAATGACAATGTTCACGAAATAGACGAACCCGGAAATCAATGCAATCAGGTTCTGGACGTCCTCCGCTTTTCTGACTTTTCCAGCATGCGTCATCAAATAGGATGACTGCCTGATAAAATGCCTGACCAGTGAATTTTTCAGGGGAAAAGGGAAAGGCAGAGCCTTCGCCCTGAGGGTGCGAATTACTGAATTGTTCTCATGACAGATTTCAGTAAACACCAAATGGCTTATCGAGCGCGTACTAAGATCGCCGTGCGGCAGAAGTGGGTGAACAGTCCAGCGAAATTTGCCGGCCTGCGCCATCCCTATTTCACGCGCTATTACTGCCAGATCGTTTTGAAAGACTTCAAGCTTTCTTCCCTGAACCTGTGCCTGAACAAAATTGCCACTTACCTGCAGATCGGCGCGATCAACGAATGGCTTGATAGCTGCCCCGATGCGTCCGGCATCGACCGGATCACCCCCGTCGCGGAAAAGCACGAAATCATAATCCGAATGCTCATCGGCGATTCCGAGCCCTCTCGACCCACCTAATCCAACGGCCATCACACCATCAATCGCCGCCAATGCTCTTGCCAGATCATCCATAATCGCTGAGCTCCTCAAGTCTTGAACTTTAATGGAAGGAAACCTTCAAGACCAGATCGCTCTTTACAAAAAAATGCCTGACGGCAGCGAGTTACGCCGGAGCTGCGCCACTGATTTATCATCACCAATAAATGAGGGGCACAGGTCGAAATCCTGCACCCAACTGCAAATTTGGAGATCAATTGAAAATCGCGATATCCGGCTCCGGGGGAACGGGGAAAACCACGCTTTGCCATGCCTTGTCAGCTGCCCTTGGCCTACCCGCAATTGAAGAACAACTTCAACCGGTAGTCGAAGCAATCAATCAGGTCCACAGAGCGAGACAAGGCGAGACATCCCCCGAGAGAATCTCTCGTGCAGAGCGTGCCTATGGGCAAGTCTGCGAGGGCTGGCTCAATGGTCGCGTTGCCCTTCACGAAAAATTCCCCGGTGGCTTTATCGCCGACCGCTGGGCTCTTGACATACTTCAGCGCTGGCTGATCGCCGGGATCCAACGAGACAACGACCTCCTTACACGCAAGCTTCTCGGACATGTACAAAAAGAGGCTCAACAATTGGATCTCGTCATCATCACCCCCATGATCAGACTGCAGGATGAGCAGTTAAACGAGGCGGGACTCCATCGACAGCAGAGCTTGAGTCCGCGCATTCTCTCCCACGCCATGTACCGGGGTTTGCTTGAGCAACTGACTACCGTGCCCCGACTCTATCTTTCCTCGCAGCCAAGTACGGTTGACCAACGTGTTGATCAAGTGCGCGAGTTGCTAAATCGCCTCAGGGCAAGAAGGAATACCAGCGAATGAGCACTTCGTTCCCAGCCGAGACCGCAAATACACTACGGCAACCAATGCGCCGGCGCACCCTGGTTCTGGACTGCCCGGACCACATCGATTTTGCGCAACTCGACGACTGGCTTGAAAACACTCTGGCCATCAAGCCTGTCAAGCCGGCTTCCGACCAGGCAGATGATGCCGTAAGCAGTACCCCTCTGGAATTTGTTTGGCGCTGCCTTTTGTTGAACACGGCACTACTGCAACTGGGAAACATCCCGGCCTTCGACACGGGATGTATTCACAAGGTCGTTAGAAAGGAGATGGATTCCTCTCTCTGGAACGCCGATATCTCGACCGTCAGCATTCAGCACATTCCGCCAAGAGCCTTTTCAACCGCGATTGAATTTTCCGTCAAGTTGCTGAAATGGTGCGTTGACACGCCACGGACACCGAAAAACACGGAGCGTCTTTACAACACCATCGAGAAGAAAATCAAACCATCCCTGCAGAAGATGGTTGTTGCCGGGAAATCGACGATTCCGGTACTTCGCGTAGCGCATAGACTCAACATTCCCTTCATGCACCTTGAAGCAGGGGTATATCAGTTGGGCTGGGGTGCGAATTCAAGGCGAATGGATCGTTCAACGACAGACGCAGATTCCGCCATGGGTTCCAAGCTTTCCCAGAACAAGGTCTGGTCGGCCAACCTGATTCGCATGGCGGGGCTTCCTGCCCCTGAGCATGGGGTGGTCAACAGCATCGATGACGCCGTTCAGGTTGCCCGGAAACTCGGCTGGCCGGTGGTCGTGAAACCTACCGACCTGGACCGAGGAGAGGGAATAAGCGTCGGCATAGGCAACGACGAGCAACTTGCCCAGGCATTCGAAGCTGCCAGCAAACTATCCAAATCGAGGCAGATCATCATCGAACGCGAAGTCGCGGGTGTCTGCCATCGGCTTTTCATCTTTGCCGGCAAATTACTTTATGCCGTGAAACGACTACCAAAATCCATCCGGGGGAACGGCACACAAACCGTGGCCGAGTTGATTGCAGAGGCAAACCGGATTGAGGCAAACAGTCCACCATGGCTCAAGAGCGAACACTTCCCTGACGACGACCTCGCCGTGCAGGCAATCACCGCGGCAGGATTCTCACTGCACTCGATACCACCGGAAGGCGTATGGATTCCGCTCAGGGCAATAGAATCGACCGCAAGCGGTGGTCATGATGAAGAGTATACCGAGCGCCTCCACCCGGACAATCTGGACGTCGCTCTGCGTGCGGCCAGTTTGTTCGGTCTGGAAGTCGTTGGCGTCGACATCATTTCCCCGGACATTGAAGTGCCATGGCACAAGAACGGCGCCATCATCAACGAGGTAAATTTCGCCCCCCTGTTTGGTGGGGCCGAGATTTCACGAAGTCATATCCCAGCATTTCTTCACCGGCTGCTGGCGAACGATGGCCGCATTCCGATTGAGGTCATCGTGGGCGACCAGACCGCACTGGCAGTAGCACGGCAAAGGCAACAGGAATTCGTCAGCAGTGGAACACAATGTTTTCTCACCAGCCACGAACACACCTGCAACCCGGCAGGACAAACCATGCCCTATCCCTTCATCGGGGCAAGCAGGCGCTGTCAGGCCCTATTGCTTGACCGCCGCGTCGAGGCAATCATTCTTCTTCTTCAAACCGACGAATTGCTTTACACCACCATGCCGGTCGACCAAATCAACAAATTGACCACGGTTGGCAAAAACATTTCTTCAAGCACAAAGAAGGGCTATACATCGAGCGCTGAAAGACTTGTCGCACACCTAAAATCCTATGTCTGCTAGGAAATACGTCATGGAAGAAAAACCTGTAGTACTGGTTACCGGCTCCAGTCGCGGTATCGGCCTGGCCACAGCTGAGCGCATGGCCGACGCCGGGTTCTCGATCGTTCTTAACGGTAAAAAGGACTCTCCTGCACTACAGGCAGCCGAAGAGCGATTGTTGAATCTTGGGGCAAAGGTACTGACCCTGCCTTTCGATATTTCCGACACCACACGCCATGAGGGAGTTTTGCACGCCGTTATCGAGCGATTCGGACGCATTGACTGCCTGGTGAACAATGCCGGCATCTCGGTAAGGAGCCGTGGGGATTTACTGGACATCAGCGAAGAGTCATTCGATGAGCAAATAGCGGTCAATTTACGTGCCCACTTTTTTCTGACTCAGCGCATTGCTCGCTGGATGATCGCGAACCCAACAAATTCGTACCGTTCGATAATCACCATATCGTCGTCCAACGCCGAGGCTGCCTCGACCACCCGCGGCGAATACTGCATCGCAAAGTCGGCCCTGAGCATGATGACCAAGCTCTTCGCCGTTCGTCTGGCCGACGAGAACATCCATGTCTTCGAAATCAGGCCGGGCCTGATCGCCACAGACATGACCCGGCCGGTCAGGGATGCCTACGAAAGCAGGCTGTCCAACGGATTTTCCCCCATTAATCGCTGGGGCCAGCCAGCGGATGTCGCCAATGCAGTCGAAACATTGGCAACCGGAAAGCTGCCTTTTGCCACCGGCGAGGCCATCCACGTTGACGGTGGCCTTCTAATATCCCGTTACTAGCCCCGGACAAGCTTCAAAAAGCGCATCGGCAAACCTACACTTTCCTGGCGTTGATCCGCTCCGCCACAGTTTGGGCTAGAACGCGCTTCAGTACCTTGCCGGCCTGATTACGTGGCAAAGCTGCGGTAAAAAATATTCTCAGTGGCCTGCGCCACCCCAAGTGCGTCTGGCAGTACTTCATCAGCTCGGCTTCGCTGACATTTTCCGCACACACGACGACGGCAAAGGGCAAGTTGTCCAGTGTTTCAGTCCGCATGGGAAAGGCTGCAGCTTCGCTGACAGCTGGATGCGACTCCAGAACCACTTCTATTTCCCGCGGGTAAATATTCACCCCCCGGCAAATCATCATGTCGTCCAGTCTTCCCCGAAATATCAGGTTACCGTCCTCGCTCAGACTCCCGAGATCTCCCGGGTAATACCAGCCATCCCGGAAATTCTTGTTCGAGGCGGAGGAATCACCTTCATATCCATGCATCATCGGCGATGACTGGAGGCGAATATGCCCATTCTCGCCAGCCCGACAAGGCTTGCAGGAATCATCCACAACCTCCAGCAAGACACCTGGACACGCTCTGCCCACGGTACCAGGATGCCTGTCCAGGTCATCAGGTGAAGCAACGGTTGCCTCACCGAATTCATTCGCACCGTAAACCACAAAAAGTTGGCCTGAAATTTCACGGCGTATGCGCTGGCGGGTATTTTCACTCACCGGGGAACTGCCCACAAAAATCGAGCGCAAGGCAGGTAATCGAGGGAAATCAGAAGTGGGAAATGCCTGTTCGCGTGCCAGCATGGTCGTTGCCTGGCTTGTCGTCAGCGAAACATGATGTACTCCGTGTTCCTGACAGTAAGCCACCAGACGATGGGCCGGTCCCCGGGGAAGCATCACCGTCACGCCCGCGGCTAGACAACCAAAGGTACGTCGTTTTGCCGTGTAGTAATCGAGAGATGACTCGCAATAATGCCGCTCTCCCTCCCTGAAATCACGAACTGCCAAATCCCGCTTTATCAGGTGGCTCAGCAAATCAAAATCAACTGCCATAACCTTGGGCTGCCCTGTGGTTCCAGACCCCAGAAAAACCAAAGCCGGACCGGCAACTTGCAAATCAACAGCAATTCGATCAGTTCGCACAGGAAAAGGCTTTTCCCAACGCCAATGCCAGTCGGAATCGATCAAAGCAAGAGGTACACCTTCGAACAATGGCTCAATGACATCGCCGACGATCAGCCCCACTGCCGTACTATCGAGTATTTTTTTCTGGACGGAAGCACTCCCACCCGGAGGAATTGCTACCTGCGTCACCCGCTCTTTCAGCAAGGCCAAGCTGACAACCAGATGTTTAAGTGGATCGCCAAATCGTAACCCGACCACCCGTCCGGGGACTGCCCCGATACCTCGGCAATCAGCTGCCAACTGGCCAACCAGAAAATTCAGCTGTCGAAACGTAAGGCAATCATCCTCGCCTATGACGGCTAGCTTTTCGCCCAGAGTCATCGAATAATCGGAGAGCCTGGAAAATATAGAAGCAGGGGAATCCATGGTGACAAACTTTCTGAAGCGATTTCTGAACGCCGGTACCGCATCACTGCACTCTTACAACGCTAATCCAAAATCGCACTAGATAAGCTCGGATTCCGCGGCACTGCTACGTTAAAGCCGGGGAGTATCCCGCTTCCCTGATACAAACAGAAGGAAACAGTGGATCAGCAATCAGTTCATTCCAGGTAAAACACTCCCACCATCAAAACGAAGAAAAACCCAGTCGTTTCAACAACTCACCTGTTTCACAAACAGGCAAACCCATCACACCAGTATAACTCCCTGAAAGATATTCGACGAAAACCCCGGCCCGGCCCTGGATGCCATAGGCACCGGCCTTGTCCATCGGTTCGCCGCTCATCACGTAGTGACGGATTTCCTCGCCGCTCAGTTCGCGGAAACGCACTTCGCTCGAGGAGAGCATGAATTCGGTGCGTCCCAGATGGTTGACCGCCACGCCGGTCAGCACGCGGTGCGTGCGCCCGGAAAGGCGACGCAGGATGGCCGTGGCATCGGCCGCATCGAGCGGCTTGCCGATGATCTCGCCGTCGAACTCGAGAGTCGTGTCGGCCGACAGCACCGGACGCGGCGGCAGCTTGCGCCAGCCGATGATGCGCCCGCCATGCTCGGCCTTGGCACGCGCGACGCGCTCGACATAGGTCAGCGCCGGCTCGCCAGGCAAGGGGGTTTCGTCGGTTTCCGGATCGGCCCGCTCGCCGTCACGAAACAGCACGGTGTCGAAGGCAATGCCGATCTGGGTCAGCAGTTCACGCCGGCGCGGACTGCGCGAGGCAAGATAAATACGCATGCGCGGTTAACCCTCGCGGTGATAGGGGTGGTTTTTCAACACGCTGACCGCGCGGTAAAGCTGCTCGCAGAGCAGCAGCCGCGCCATGCCATGCGGCAGGGTCAGGCTGGACAGGCGCAGGCGGTCGTCGGCCTGCTGCTTGAATTCTTCGTCGAGGCCGTCGGCGCCGCCGATCAGCAGCGCCACATCGCGCCCGTCGAGCATCCAGGTTTCGAGACGTTTGGCGAGCTTGAGCGTGGTCAGATCGTCGCCCTTCTCGTCGAGCACGACGATGCGGCTACCGGCGGCGAGGGCTTCGCGGATGCGCGCCTTTTCGGCCGCCAGCAACTGCTCGCGGGTTTTCGAGCCACGCGGCTCAGGCTTGATTTCGGTGACACTGGCCGGCAGCTCGCGCGGCATGCGCTTGAGGTACTCGGCGCAACCTTCGCTGACCCAGCCGGGCTGGCGATGGCCGACGGCGAGTACGCTCAATTTCATTCAGGCTTGCCCTGCTCCGCGGCTTTTTTGCGCTGGGAAGGCGTAGCCTGCCAGAGTTCTTCGAGGTTGTAGTACTGGCGCACGGTCGGTTGCATGATGTGGACAACGATGTCGCCCAGATCGACCAGCACCCATTCGCCGGAGTCTTCGCCTTCGGTGGAGAGCACTTCACCGCCGGCTTCCTTGACCTTTTCCTGCACGTTGTTGGCCAGTGACCTGACCTGACGATTGGAATCACCGGTAGCGATGACCATGCGATCAAACATCGAGGTCAGCTTGCTGGTGTTGATGACTTCGATTTCCTTGCCCTTGATGTCTTCGAGGGCGGAAACGACGATTTTTTGCAGCTTGCGTATGTCCATTAGGAGTTTCTGTAGAGGGAATTAGTCTGAATATAGTCGAGAACGGCATCCGGCAGCAAATAGCGCGCCGACAGGTCGTTGGCCAGCAGCTTACGAATCTGGGTTGCCGAAATCGCCAGCTGGGTCATTGCGAAAGTGACGATAGCCCCACTGGCAGAGGCTTTCAGGCCGGCAACATCGCTCAGCCGGCGGGCGTTGAATTCGCTGGCGAGTTCGTCGGGCAGGCTCGCCATTTCGACCGGAAAACCCGGCCGGTGCGACACGGCAATGTGCGCCAGGGCAAGAATATCGCGCCAGCGATGCCAGCTCGCCAGGCCGGCAAAGGCATCGGCACCAACCAGCAGGACCAGCGACTGTGTGCTGCCCAGTTCGCGGCGCAAACGCTCCAGGGTATGAATGGTGTAACTCGGCGCCGCGGCCTCGACCTCGCTGGCGTCGACTGAAAAACGGGCATTTCCCGCCGTCGACCGCCTGACCATCTCGAGGCGCTGTGCCGCGGTTACCTGCGGTGCGCCACGATGCGGTGGCTGGCCGGCAGGAATCCAGCGCACGCCGCCAAGACCGAGATGACCGATCGACTCCTCGGCCAGACGCAGATGGCCGAAATGGACGGGATCGAAAGTCCCGCCGAAAATGCCGAGCGGTTCAGACAATTTCGGATATACCGAAGATGTCGCGGTAGGCGGCGTAGAAGCTGGCGAAGATGACCGGCGCAACGAACAGTGCCATCGGCACCGTCACCAGCGTGGTAATGAAGCCCTCGGCGCCGGGAAACAGGATCAGCAGGATGCCGAGCAGCAGACCGGGAATCACCCCGGCAACGACCAGCAAGCCGGCACAGTAGGTCAGGAAGGGACGCCAGTTCAGCCAGCAGGCGACAAAACTGAAGAACAGCGACTTGGCGAGCGACAGGCGATGCCAGGCAGCCAGCACCGGCGCAAACCAGTAGGCCATCAGCAGCGGCACGAGCAGGAGCATGACGACCAGCCCGGGCAGCAGGAAATCGGCATCCTCGACAGCGGCGCGCTCGGCGCGGGTGTTTGCCAGCATGTAACGCAGCAGGTCGCCGCCATCGACCAACGCCGAAACCCCGAGTATGCCCAGCGTGCAGAACAGGTAGAGGGCACCGAGGGCGACCAGCGTGCGGGTGTTTTCCTTGAGGCCGGCAAACAGCGTCTGGATGCTGACCGGCTGACCGCGCTCGAGGTTGCGCGCCGCCTGCATCAGGCCGACCGAGAGGCCGGGCACGACCATGGAGGCGGCCAGCGCACCGAGTACCGGCAGGATGTTGAGGAAAATCAGCGTGAACCAGTAGGTCACCACCAGGATCGCCAGCATCGGCGGATTGCGGCGGAAGATCAGGAAGCCGGTTCCGATCCAGCGCCAGCCGGCAACGGCAGGAAGCGTCTGGGCGCGCACCGTCAGCTGCCCACGAAAATGTCGCGGTACGAGGCGTACACCGCACCGGAGAAGACTGGCAGCAGCAGCAACAGACCGAGGCCGAGCGGCAGCATGGCGAAGAACAGCACGACAACGAGGAAGACGCCAAAAATGGTCATCGCCAGCCAGTTCTTGGCGCCGGCGGCAAAGCTGGCCTTCATCGCATCGAGCGGCTTCATGTCATGGAAGAAGACCAGCGCCGGGGCAAACCAGGTTGCCATGATCACCGGGATGGACAAGACCATGACCAGCAGGCCGGCCAGCATGACGCCACCGAAGGCAATGCCGAAGCCGGCAACGCGGCCGGTCACGACGCCACCGAGCACACCGCCGGTCACCAGCAGGAAAGCGATGAAGGCGATGCCGAAAACGCCGGCGGCAAAAAAGACGCCGACCATGACCAGTTGCCCGGCCTGGTGGTGAAAACCGGCAAACAGGTCGGCAATCTGCGGCTCCTGGCCGTTCGCCAGATGCCGGCAAATCTGCACCATGCCGGCGCCGAACAGGGGCACCAGCAGATGCGCGGCAACCTGGCCGAAGAAAGGCACGATGGAGATGGCCATCAGCATGATCAGCATCAGGACCGAACAACCGATCCAGACACCCGGATTGGCCAGGAACATGGCCCAGCCCTGACGCAGCCAGTCAAAACAGGCGCCCGGGTCGACTTCGCGGCTTTCGCCGGTAAAAGCGGCCGGCGCCATGGGAAAAGCGGTAGTTTCGTTCATGCGCGGATGCTAACGGGGCGAGGCCGCGTCGGCAAGGCGAAAACGCTGCAAAAGGCGGGCAAAATCGTCCGGATCCTTGATTGTCACCACTTCACCGGCGCGTGGACGGTGCCTGACCTCAAGCCGGAGCAGCCAGAAGCGCAGTGCCGCGGCTCGCCGCATGGCCGGCCAGGCGGCCATCTCCGCCGGTGTGAGCGGGCGTTGTCCGGCATAGCCGGCGAGCAGCGCGGCGAGTGTTGCGTCAGTGAAACACCAGTCGTTGGCGACCACGGCCAGATCGAACAACCAGGCATCGGCACCGGCGAAATAGAAATCGAGCACGCCGGACAGTCGACCATCCGGCGCCCACAACACGTTGTCGCGGAACAGGTCGGCGTGGATCACGCCCTGCGGCAGCGCCGAATAATCCTGCGCCGCCTGAAAGGCCAGTTCGTCGGCGAGCAGCTCGCGCTCGGCCGGCGCGACCTGCGGCAGCAGCCAGGCACCGACCCGCGCCCGCCAGGCGGCGCCACAGGGATTGGGCAAGGGGTCGCTGAAATCGGCAGCAGCCAGATGCAGGCGGGCGAGCATTTCGCCCAGTTTTTCGCAGTCGACCGCTGCGGGTGCGTCCAGCGGCGCGCCCGGCAGGCAGCTGAGCAACGCCGCCGGCTTACCGGCCAGCGTGCGCCAGCGGCGGCCGGCATGATCGGCCAGCGGCTGCGGACAGGGAATGCCGCGCACCGCGAGGTGATCCATCAAGGCCAGATAGAAATCGAGGGCAGCAGCGTCGATATGCTCGAACAGCGTCAGCACGTAGCGGCCGCTGGCTGTCGTCACGAAATAATTGGAGTTCTGCATGCCGGCAGCGATACCGGCATGCTCAAGCAACTCACCCAGGCCGAGCGGCCGGAGCCAGTCGGCCAGTTCGCTGCGGCCGACTGTGGTGTAGACCGACAAGGCTTACCAGCTGTGGATGACCCACATCGGCGGGCGGACCGGATTGGGTGCGATATCGGCTTCGATGAAATTGCCGTCGCCCTGACGGTCAACCAGGTAGTACGGCTTGCCGACCGACGGGGTGACTTTGATCATGTACAGCTTGCCCTTGATGCGGAACTCCTCGCGCGAGTCCTTTTCGGACTTGACGATGGTGACCTGCGGCTCGA
This sequence comes from Quatrionicoccus australiensis, assembly GCF_020510525.1. Classification (NCBI taxonomy): domain Bacteria; kingdom Pseudomonadati; phylum Pseudomonadota; class Betaproteobacteria; order Rhodocyclales; family Azonexaceae; genus Quatrionicoccus; species Quatrionicoccus australiensis. The sequence goes on along the minus strand of NZ_CP075188.1, from coordinate 148,096 downwards.
GGGCGGCATCGAAGGCTTCCATGCCGGGTGGCGGCGGCGGAATGGCGGGCAGCGGCTGCGGCTCGGTCTGCGCCCAGACAGGCAGGGCGGCAAGCAACAACAGGGGAAGAAGGCGGCGCATGAAGGTTTCCTCGGTAATCTGGACCTGATTTTATTACAGGTTGAGCATCAGTTCGCGCTCGTTCGGCAGGGGCGTGAACGGACGCGCTTCGTAATGCTTGAAAATGGCCTCGACAACCTGCTCCGGCTGGTCGATCAACTGGATCAGCTTGATGTCTTCAGGGTCGACCATTTTTTCCTCGACGAGTTTCTCCCTGAACCAGTCGATCATGCCCTTCCAGAAATCAGTGCCGACCAGGATCAGCGGAATCTTGCGCGCCTTGCCGGTCTGGATCAGGGTCAGCGCTTCCATCAGTTCGTCGAGGGTGCCGAAACCGCCGGGCATCACGACATAGGCGCTGGCAAAGCGCACGAACATGTACTTGCGCGCGAAGAAGTGGCGGAAGGTCTGCGAGATGTCCTGGTAGGGATTGTTCTGCTGCTCGTGCGGCAACTGGATGTTGAGGCCGACCGACGGCGATTTGCCGTAGAAGGCGCCCTTGTTGGCGGCCTCCATGATGCCCGGGCCACCGCCCGAGATGACCGAGAAACCGGAGTCGGAGAGCAGGCGGGCGGTCTTTTCGGTCAGTTCGTAATAAGGCGAGCCTTCCTTGACGCGGGCGCTGCCGAAGATGGTCACGGCCGGCTTGATCGCCGCCAGACGTTCGGTCGCCTCGACGAACTCTGACATAATGCCGAAAATCCGCCAGGATTCCCGGGCCGATGCCGATTGCAACAGGGCCTCGGATTCCACGCCCATCACCAGTTTTTCACTTTCCGTCACTTCTCATGCCTCTCTTGTTGTTGGTGGACGGTTCGTCCTACCTTTATCGTGCCTTCCACGCCCTGCCCGACCTGCGCAACCAGGCTGGCGAGCCGACGGGCGCCATCTACGGCGTTTTGAACATGCTACGTCGTCTGGAAAGCGACTACAAGGCCGACTACAAGGCCGTCGTCTTCGACGCCAAGGGCAAGACCTTCCGTGACGACTGGTATCCCGAATACAAGGCACACCGGCCACCGATGCCGCCCGAGATGGTCAGCCAGATCGAACCGCTGCACGCCGCCATCAAGGCCGCCGGCTGGCCGCTGCTGATGGTCGACGGCGTCGAGGCTGACGACGTGATCGGCACGCTGTCCACGCGCGCCACGGTCGACGGCCTGGAAACGCTGATTTCCACCGGCGACAAGGACCTGACCCAACTGGTCAATCCGCTGGTGCGCTGGTACAACACGATGAGCAACGAGCTGCTCGACGAGGCCGGCGTCGAAGCCAAGTTCGGCGTACCGCCGGGCAAGATCGTCGATTACCTGGCGCTGGTCGGCGATACCGTCGACGGCGTGCCCGGCGTTGCCAAGTGCGGCCCGAAGACGGCGCTGAAATGGCTGAACCAGTACGGCTCGCTCGATGCAATCGTTGCGCATGCCGACGAAATCGGCGGCGTGGTCGGCCAGAACCTGCGCGACCACCTCGCCTTCCTGCCGCTCGGCAAGAAACTGGTCACCGTGGCCTGCGATCTCTCCAACCTGCCGGCCCCCAGCCAGCTCACCGCGACGCCGCGCGACAACGACACCCTGCGCACGCTGTACACGCGCTACCAGTTCCGCAGCTGGCTCAGCGAAATCGACGGCGCCCAGGCCGGCGCCGCCCTGCCGGCGCGCACCTCGACGCCAGAAGAAGCCGCCCCGGCGGCAGCGGCATCGAGCATCGAAGTGAACTACGAGACGGTGTTCACCTGGGCGCAGCTTGAAGCCTGGCTGAAAAAGATCGAAAACGCGCCGTTGACCGCCCTGGATACCGAAACGACCAGCCTCGGTTCCTTCGAGGCACGCATCGTCGGCATCTCGCTGGCGGTGACGCCGGGCGAGGCCTGCTACATCCCGCTCGGCCACACCGCGCCGGGCGCGCCCGACCAATTGCCGCTGGACGAAGTGCTGGCCAAGCTGAAACCCTGGCTGGAAGCGGTCGACCGCAAGAAAGTGCTGCAAAACGCCAAGTATGACCAGCACGTCTTCGCCAATCACGACATCGCGCTGGCCGGCATCGCCCACGACACCATGCTGCAGAGCTACGTCATCGAGTCCGACAAGGGCCACGACCTCGGCCAGCTCTGCTCGCGCCACCTCGGGCTCGCCACCATCGCCTACGAAGACCTGTGCGGCAAGGGCGCCAAGCAGATCGGTTTCGACCAGGTCGATATCGAACGCGCCGCCACCTACGCCGCCGAAGATGCCGACGTGACGCTGCGCGTGCACAACGTGCTGCATCCGCAATTCGCCGGCGAACCCGGCCTGCACCGCATCTATCACGACATCGAAATGCCGGCCCGCCAGGTGATCTGGCAGATCGAACGCAACGGCATCCTGATCGACAGCGCCGTGCTGGCGCGGCAGAGCCACGAGATGGGCCAGAAGATCATGGCGCTCGAGGCACAGGCCTACGAACTCGCCGGCCAGCCCTTCAATCTCGCCTCACCCAAGCAGCTCGCCGAAATCCTGTTCGAGAAACAGGGCCTGCCGGTCAAGAAGAAAACACCCTCGGGCGGGCCGTCGACCGATGAGGAAGTGCTTTCCGAACTCGCCCTCGACTACCCGCTGCCCAAGCTGCTGCTCGAACACCGCAGCCTGTCCAAGCTCAAGGGCACCTACACCGACAAGCTGCCGCGCATGGTCAATCCGCAGACCGGCCGCGTCCATACGCACTTCTCGCAGGCCGCCGTAGTCACCGGGCGGCTCGCCTCGAGCGATCCCAACCTGCAGAACATCCCGGTGCGCAGCGAGGAAGGCCGCAAGATCCGCACTGCCTTCATCGCGCCGGCCGGCAGCAGCATCGTCTCGGCCGACTATTCGCAGATCGAGCTGCGCATCATGGCGCATCTCTCCGGCGACGAACGCCTGCTCGAGGCTTTTGCCCTCGGCGAAGACGTGCACCGGGCGACCGCCGCCGAGATTTTCGGCGTCGCCCTCGGCGAGGTCGGCCCCGACCAGCGCCGCGTCGCCAAGAGCATCAATTTCGGCCTGATCTACGGCATGAGCGCCTTCGGCCTGGCCCGCCAGCTCGACCTCGAACGCAGCGCGGCACAGACCTATATCGACCGCTATTTTGCGCGTTACCCCGGCGTCGCCCGCTACATGGAAGAAGCCCGCGAAATGGCGCGCCAGACCGGCTACGTCGAAACCGCCTTCGGCCGCCGCCTGTGGTTCCCGGATATCCGCTCGAGCAACGGCAACCGCCGCCAGGGCGCAGAACGCGCCGCGATCAACGCGCCGATGCAGGGCACCGCCGCCGACCTGATCAAGCTGGCGATGATCGCCGTGCAGGACTGGCTGAACGCCACCGCGCTGCAATCACGCCTCGTGTTGCAGGTGCATGACGAACTGGTGCTCGAAGTGCCCGACGCCGAGCTAAGTGAAGTCCGTACCCAACTGCCCGGCCTGATGTGCCAGGTCGCCGAACTGAAGGTGCCGCTACTCGTCGAAGTTGGCGTTGGGGCAAACTGGGAAGCGGCGCACTAGGCCAGCAGGCGCGCAAGGCTCCTTCCCGGAAACCCGTCGCCCATCAAGCTGCACTCGAATAAAAGCGACGAGGCGCGATAATGGCAATATTGCTTCCGGGAAAGCTGCCGGTATCGATCGACAAGCCTCAAAAGTCGAGCCAGTTTCTCAGGTCATCGCTCGACGATTTCCGAAAATCATATTTTCGGAATATGGATTCTAATGATTAACGCTCTATTTTTCCGGCCGCAGAACATACCTTATCTGGCGTGCATGAAACATGAACGCAAACCTTCTTTCGTAGGTATCTTGTGTTCCACTACTAAAATTAACGATGGTCTTTATGAATGGGTAGATTAATTTATCGAAAAACGAGGCCCTGTAAAACTCGATCCTTACCAAATCAACGCCAAACCTAGTATCCGAATAAAAAACCGGGACTTTCCTGACCTTGGGCTGTTTCGCTTTATCGACGAAATAATTCATGGTGTACAGGCCAAAAAATCGCACATGCGTCGGATCGGAAAATCCGTAAACATTCGAAAAGTGGGGAACCACTATTTCCACCCGTCCACCGGGCTTCACGATCCGATGAATTTCCTTCATCAGTTGCATGAACTTATCAACATGCTCAAAAGCATGACTGCTAAAAATACTATCGCAGCAATTGTCCGGAAACAAACTGAGAGGCTCATTCAGGTCGGCAACGACATCGACGCCGTCCATTTCCAAAATATCAACCCCGAAGAACCCGCTTCGCCGCTTCCCCCCGGACCCTAGCTCCAATTTAATTGCTTCGCCGCGGCTCAGACTAGCCTCAAGATCGGGATTCAATATTTTCATATTAACCAACTCAAATCAAAGTGTTAATAAAACGTTCAAGAAGCGAATTAAATTTCGTGCCCCAACCCGCAAAAGGACAAGATCAAGACAGGAAGATGACCAAACAATTGATAAACATCATTTAAGCGGCATATCCCGCTTTTTCGCCCAGGCTTTCAAATACTTCAAGAAAGAATACACAGCGGCATAACCTGCCGTGACAAGACCGATAGCTCCGTCTCGCCAGGCGCCTTTCCGGAAATACCATTTGGCAAATGCAAACAGAGGACTGAGAAAAACACTTGCAACACTTGCATCGATCGACTTGTTTTTAACCAAACGCGTCGTGTAACTATTGGCCTTGGAAAAAACCTCATCCAGAGAAAAAAAAGTGTCGTGCACTACTGCGCCGTGGATCAAAGCCACCGACGAAAATCCCATCGGCTTGTCATCAACAGGTTGGTCATTGAATCGAACCTTCTTTCTGTTGAATAAGCGAACAGGGTAGTCGGGTGATGAAACCGGATAAATAGCCCTTACTTTTTCACCCAGAACATGCCAGTATCGAGTGATGCGATACCCAACACCATCATCGATCAGGTCCGGTTTTAACGAGCAAATATTCGCAATCGAAACTTCATCAAGAAATTCATCGCTGTCCAAACACAGTACCCAGTCATGAGCGGCCAGACTGATTGCAAAGTTCATCTGCTTCGCGTGCGTTTCATAGACTTGAAAATGGGGAGATATTCCATGACTCTTCGAAATAGCATTGCTCTCATCCGTGCTCCCCGAGTCAACCACAACAATCTCGTCTGCTATGGATAGGACAGGACGCAAACATCGCTCCAGTGTTCTGCCTGAATTAAAAGTTAGAATACAAACCGAGAGTTTTGACATATACAATAATCTAAAATTAATAAATACATTACCTTAGACAAAGCAATGCAGTTTGACACGAATGGAATTCCGGAAGAAAATAATCGCCATACACAAGGCACTTTAAATGCAATGCCATACGAAATATTTTATTTCGGCACCCGGAAAATCAAAAACACTTGGACAATTCAATAATATCATGAATCAGAAAAAGAGCTCTTTATTGTTCGACTTTAACAAAAAACCGGTCTTTGCACTAGGATCAGCTCCCGGCGCATCTCCCCCCCCGGGAAAGAAGGAAGACTGGGAAGTCATAACAATAAATGGATCCCAAGCCAGCTTAGAAAAGCTGGGATTGGAAACAACACCAACCGCAACCATATTCAATACATCTTTGATCAAGACCAAATACAATGTCAACGTAGCAGCCAGAAAAGTGCTACGCGGATGTCGTACCGAAAATCTTGTAGTACTCAGCGGAAGCACCAGTTTTCGGAAAAAACTTCATGTCATTTTCCGACTTCTCATGCTGAACTATCGATATAAAACGCTATCGATTCTCAGCACTTCCGATAGAATTTCCATCATGGAAGACATTCTCCGCATGAAGCTTCCCGAGAGAGAGCAACAACCTTCGAACGGGATATTCACCGTTCTTCTGGCACTGCATCTCGGTGCCGAAAGAGTGTTGATGAGCGGCTTTTCGTTAAGCAAACAAGGACATGCTTACAACAACCTAAATTTCAAAAGGGCGCATACCACCGGGGATCTGTTGACGTTACGCAGGGCTGTTGAAGTAGGACTTCCGATTTTTACGAATGATGAGGAGTTCTCGAAAGAAAGCGGCATTCCTTTAATAGAAAACGTTTGAACAGCAAAAATAGTCGAGCAAAAAATGACCCAAAAGCCACTAATTCTCTGGTTAACAAAAGACAATAATGCGAACCTGCCGAGCCTTCGCCTCAGAATTATAAAACTTGAGCCATATATTGCAGAAAAATTTCGGCAATTACGTACCCCTGCTCCTCTTGGCATCATTCAACTATTCAAAACAATCCCTCTGATCAGAAAAGCAGACATCGTAATAATACAAAAACAGCTGCTATCACCACTGCTATTATTGATCATAAGGGCAGTTGCCAAAAAACTTTACTTCGATTTTGACGACTCGGTCCACATCCGCCATACGAAAAATGGGGACTACAAGGTATCGAGAAAATGCAGGAGTCGATTCAAATTTGTTTGCAGCATAGTTGATGCGGCAATAGCGGGAAACTCCTTCTTGAAGGAAAAGGCCGAAGAATATGGTGCAAAAAAAGTATTCATACTACCGACCGCCCTGGCGATCCAGTCCCCCCCCGGCCAGGAAACCAACAACGAAACGATTACCTTAGGCTGGATAGGAACGGCGGCAAATCTGCCCTACCTCGAAGAGATGGAACCCATTTTTTTAAAGCTGATGTCGGAACACAAAAAATTCCAGCTTTCCATCATGTGCGACAAGCCGCCAAAACTTGAATCATTCACAGAGTTCAAATTTACCAAATGGTCTGCCGCAGCCGAGATGGAATTCTTGAATCAAATTGATATCGGATTGATGCCGCTGGCGGATAACGAACACACCAGGGGCAAATGCGCTTACAAAGCCTTGCAATACATGAGTTTCGGAAAGCCTGTCGTGGTCAGTGACGTGGGCATCAATGCACAGTGGACACACGGAGCTGGCTACGCGACAAAAAATAACGAGGAAATGGTCGAGGCAATAAATAAATTAATGGCTTCGGAAAAAACCAGAAGGGAACTGGGAGAAGAGGGAAAACGAATAGTCGATCAATACTTTTCCGAACAGGTCATTTCCCAGCGGCTGATAAACATACTCGAGACACCGGAAAGAACTAACCCTGATTTTCCTTTATTACCGACACAAAGCGCTCTCTGAAAATAGGCCAGGTCAAATTGTCTTCCACAAACTTGCGGGATTTCTTCGCCATTTCGCACCGAGCTACAGGATTGTCCGCCAAATATCGAATCAATTCGGACATCCGGGCAACATCATCCCTGCTCACAAAATAGCCGGTTTCTCCTTCCAGCACAGGGAAACCGGACTCAGGCGTTGTGATTGTCACCAGGCCACAGGCGGCTCCCTCGACTAAGCTTTTTGCCATTCCCTCATGTCGGGTAGGCAATATCTGGACATGGCATTGTTTAATGTATTTTTCAGGACTGTTGGAGAACCCCTTCAAGAACACGCCATCCGGGAGATCTTTCGATAAATCAAGCCCGAAATCATTAAGCAGGTGGCCAATAATCCAGAATTCGCCATTCTTTACAGCGGCACGCCGCCATGCCTCAAGCGCCTGAACGATACCTTTTCGATCGCAGACCAGACCAAAGAAAACGAGACGAAATGGCTCTCCAGCGGTAGTTTCCGGGGAGAAACGTTGGATATCGGCCCCTCTTCCAATATTAAAAACCACGTCGGGAGAAAAACCTGCAGATATATATGAATTCCTTGCGTAGTCGGACGGAGTCAACAGAAAATCAGCGCGTTTGCGCTCTTCTTCGGCATATTTTTCGTTAACGGATGGCCAGAGAAATATTTCTTGGCTCGCCCCCGGCTTGCGCTCTGCATAACTCGCGGGACAATTCAAAAATGTTTTTACGCCTTTTCCATTAGCCACACCAAATAAATATTTACTCTGGTGGGCCCAGGAAATCACCATATCAAAATCACTTACTCGCAGCAGCAAGCCTCCCAAAAAAGAGAAAAATCGATGCTGGGCATTGTAATAATATTTGGATCTTAGCGAAGAAAAAACATGTGCGGGAGTTACCTTTAATGAAACATTCCGCACCAAGGGATGTTCGTAAACACCACGAGAAACAAATGTGACTTTATAACCCGATTCAACCAAGGCCTGTAGTTGTTGTCTTACAACCAAGTCCAAACCGCCGGCTTTTGCTCTAGCTTTTCCGCTATATACATAAAGTACATTTTTTGGTTTCATTAATGCAATAGTTCCAATTCTTTAAATGCCCATCGTTAATTATTCATTAATAGCAAAGATGCAGAAACAACCGAGTCTACCGAAATAAAGGATGTTGAAGGCTTGGGTTCGCTACTGTATTTGCGCGCATCAATTGCAATCGCCCCCTGCGTTGGGCAATGCCAATGTAATGGATTGCTCGGCCCAAACAAAGTTACACAGGGAATTCCGAATGCAGATGCGATATGTGAGGACGATCCATCAATACACAACAAGACCTTGGCATTTGCAATTACGGAGAGATATTGCGACAAACTGGTACGGCCATTGATGTCGATGATTTCAACATCGACCGAATTCACGATGGTCTGAATATATTGCTTTTCCCACTCAGCCCCTCCGCCTGTTATGACAAACGGCCCCCACCCTTGGCGGGACAGTTCATTGATCGTCGCAACCCAACGTTCCGCCAGCCAGGACTTCCGTTGCCAGGCCGAGGTCAGATGCAATAAAACGTAATTTTCCGGAAGCGATTGAGGGTGCCAGTCGCCTGGGGGGCGAGACAACTTCGGAGGACGAAAAGCCATCTTCGATTCGCACGGCATTACATCAAAGAAGTACTCGGCCCGATAATATCGGGAGTCGCTTGCAACGCGGCGCTGAGTCGGGAAAAACAAGGCGTGCCACGCCTTGAGGTGTTTTTTTTGGGAAACGATCAAACGCTTTTCCCGAGCCCAGGTGGTCAGTGACAGCAAGCATCCTCGTGAACGCGGATCAAAAGAAACGACCTGGGAAGCCTGTCGGAAAATCCCATTTGGAATCGGCTCGACACTGTCCATCAATTGGATCATTGGCGAAAATCCCGGACGCGTGGCGAGCGTGACACTCCCTCCCGCCCAGGAAGCCAATTTGGCAAGCGCAGGCTCGAGTAGCAAGACATCACCAAGCTGTTTGTGATAAATCACCAACGGTGGCTTGTACATCAATATCAGTCCAACAGGGATTGCGTGCCGAGCAGACGGGCGTAAACGCCGTTTGCCTTCGTGAGATCGGCATGAGTTCCCGACTCCACGATCTGCCCTTGCTGCATGACAACAATCAGATTGGCTTTTTCTATGGTCGACAATCGGTGGGCAATGACCAGTGTCGTTCGATTTTCCATGAGATGCTCGAGAGCTTCCTGGACTATCCGCTCCGATTCGTTATCCAGCGCCGAGGTCGCTTCGTCCAGAATCAGGATCGGAGCGTCCTTGAGCATGGCTCGGGCAATTGCGAGACGCTGTCGTTGACCGCCGGAAAGACGGCAACCGTTCTCACCGATGACGGTATCAAATCCGTTTGGTAGCGCGTGAATAAATTCGAGCGCATTGGCGGCGGCGGCAGCAGCCTCAATCGCTTCGGCGGAAGCATTTGCCATCGCACCATAAGCAATGTTTGCGCGAATTGAATCATTGAATAACAAGGTTTCCTGGGAAACGATCGCAATTTGCGAACGCAGGCTTGCCAGGGTCAAATTCCGACAGTCGATATCATCGATCAACAGATTTCCCTGAGTCGGGGAATGGAAACGTGGCAAGAGGCTTGCCAAGGTTGTTTTACCACTCCCCGAGGAGCCGACCAGAGCAACTGTCTGGCCAGGTTCGATGACAAGATTGATGTCGGATAAAGCATCATTCTCGCTTCCGGGATAGCGAAAATGAAGAGAGCGCAGCTCAATGCGGCCTTTGGCCCGGTCAATTGCAATAGTTCCCGGGTCTGGCTCGCGATGGGTGTCGAGCAACTGAAAAATACTTTCGGCAGCGGCCAAACCACGTTGCAGGGGACCATTGACCCCTGCGAGGGCCCTCAGGGGCGCCTGGAGCATGAGCATGGCCGTGATGAATGATACGAAAGAGCCAACCGTTGTCGCGCCATCCTGAGCCTGCGTCAATGCCATGAATATAACGACAGCAATGGCAATGGTGACAAAAAAATGTACGAGAGGCGTTCCTGCCGAGGCAGCAACCGCCGTTCGGGTCGCATATCCGCGCATGGCATCGTTGACCCGAGAAAAATGCGCGGCACTTTGCTTCTCTCCACCGAAAACCTTGAGTACTTTCTGGCAAAGGATTGCTTCCTGAACGCTTTGCGTCATCGTGGCAAGGCCGACCTGTGATGCTCGACTCATATTCCTGAGTCGTCGGCCGATGAGTTTGGTTACCCAAGCGATAAACGGAGCCACCGTTAGCGTGACCAGCGTAAGTTGCCAATTCAAGTACACCAGCCAGGCCATCAGGCCGACAAAAGACAATGATTCGCGAACGATAGTCACGCCGACGGTAGTCGCGGCATTGCCAATACTATTTACGTCATTGGTGATTCTGGTGATATTGCGCGCCGAAGCATTTTGCTCAAAAAAGCTCATGGGCAAACAGACAAGATGTTCGAACATCTGCTGGCGCAAATTATTTACCAAACGAATCTGGACCCATGACATCGCGTAGCCGGCACAGAAGGTCACAATCCCGCGAAAAGTCATCACTAGCAAGATGACCGTCGGAATAATCCATGGCGACTGACCAAGCAGGGTGTCCGTTGTATCCCCATTGCCCTTGGGGCGAAATCCGTTATCGAGCAGGGGCTTCATCAGGGCAGGCAAGAACGGCTCGACTGCCGCAGCCAGCGCGCTAAGAAACAGCCCAAGCAACAACATCTTCCAATGAGGACGGACGAAAACCATGAGCCGACGATACAGGGTCCGACTATTAAGTACCCCTACATGTTTGTCTGACTTCATAGAACGCTGCATCCTGTCATAGAATAAGAGTTGAGGCAGTAAGCCCTGCCAAGATACTCGGCATCAGCTGAGCCGGATACGGCTACAGCATCGAAGCAAGGCCGCATGACCGAGGATCCAAAAGGTGGGCATTATACCTATCCCCCCGAGGCCGAATTGAGTTGCGCATAGAGGCCAAGCAATCGTTCGGCCATCGCCGGCAGGGTCAGGGCCTCGACTGCCCGGCGGGCGGCGGAACGGGCCTCGGCATTGCCGGCCAGCGCGGCCAGATCAGCCAGTCGCGCCGCCAGCCCCTTCGCATCAAGTGCATCGACCACCCAGCCGTTTTGCCCATCGACCACCCATTCACGCGCCCCGCAACTGGTCGAGGTCACGACCGGCAGGCCGCAAGCCATCGCCTCAAGCACCGCGTTCGGACAGGGATCGTAGAGGGTGGGCAGGACAAAACCATCGGCCGCGCCGTACCAGGGGCGGACATCCTTGAGCGCACCGAGGACATGCACACGCCCGGCCAGACCGCGCCGTTCAACTTCGCGCCGCGTCGCCTTGAGCTTGCGATCAGCGCCGACAATGACCAGATGCGCCGTTTGTCCGGGCTGTGCGGCAAAGGCCGCCAGCAGTTGCGGCACGCCCTTGCGCTCGAAACCGCTGCCGACGTAGAGCAACAGGGGCGCGGTTTCCGGAATCCCGAACTCGCGGCGCGTCGACGCGCGAAACTCGTCGGCCAGGCCCGGATGAAAAACCGTCGTATCGACCCCGTTGTAGATCACATGCAGCTTGCAGCGGTCGACCCCGTAAAAATGCACGATTTCATCGGCCACCATCTGCGAGTTGCAGATCACGGCACGCAGCGCCGGGTGTTCAAACATCGCCTTTTCAGCCGTCAGGATGTAGCGATGGAAACCGGAAAACCCCTGCGCCAGCCGTTGCAGCGGCCCGAGAATGCGCGCCCGGTGTGCCAGCCAGGCAGCATGCACGCCGTCGCCGGCGCGAAAGATCATGCAGCCGGGAATGCGTTCGTGCGACTGGGTGATGTCGTAGCCGCCCTGCGCCATTTCCTGCTGCACGCACGCGGCAAAGGAGCGGTCGCGCGCGGCACGTCCGCCGAACAGCCGGGAATACGGCGGATCGCAGGTCACCTGGCGAAAACCTGCGGCCGGTGCGCCATCCCAGTTGCGGGTGATCAGGCTGACCTCGGCCCCCTGCCCGGCCAGCGCCCCCAAAGCCCGTTCGACGAAACGCTCGGCTCCGCCGAAAGGGTTGTAACGCTGACGAATGATGGCAATTTTCATGGCCGCCATTTTAGTGCCCGGCCCCGCTTTTGTCGCACTAAGAGCCAAGCACCAACCGCGTACACGACCCGTAGGCAAAGGAAAGTTCGGTCCAGCGAGAAGCCGGCAGGCCCTGCCAGGCGGCCAGCAAAACGCGGATCACCCCGGCGTGGGTAACAATCACCGCCTCCGGCTCGCGCAAGTCGGCCACGAAGGCCAGCGCCCTTTGCTGCAACTGGCGCGGCGACTCGCCGCCGGGCGGGGCGTAACCGGCGACATCGGCGGCCCAGGCATCGAGTTCGGTGCGCGGGATCGCATCCCAGGCCAGCCCTTCCCAGGCGCCGAAATCCATCTCGGCCAGACGTTCGTCGAGTATCGGCTGCGGATGCAGCAAACCGGCCAGTTCGCGGCAACGGCGTAGCGGGCTGCTCCAGACCGGCAGCCCCGGCGGCAATTCGGCACGCAAACGGGCGGCGACCTCGGCGGCATTTTCGGCCGCCAGATCGAGTCGACCGTAGCAGATGCCCGCTTCGACCACCGGCTGGGGATGGCGGATCAGATGCAGGATCATGGCGTGGCAACAGCGCTCATGGAACCAGGTAGGCACCCAGCGTCGCCACCGCCAGGGTCAGCCCGCCGAGCAGCAGGTTGGTCGCCACCAGCAGGCGGATCCGGTTCATCGCCGCCCCTGCCGCCGGCCAGTCGGCCGCCGCGACGCCGGCCCGCAGGCGCGGATAACCGCGGAAATAGATCACGGCAAAGATTCCGGCCATCAGCAAGCCGAGACCCGACATCGCATGCCAGTGCAGCGGCACCAGCGCAAAACCGGTCAGTTTGAGACTGGCGAAACCCGAGGCCAGGATGACGGCAACCGCCAGCGCCACGACCACGAAAAACCGCCCGAGCACCGCCGACAGCAAGGGCAGACGCTGGGCCGGCGGCAATTGTTCGGCAGCGACCGGACGCAGGCAGAAATGCGCGAAAAACATGCCGCCCACCCAGATGATGACGCCGGCGAGATGCAGGAAAAGCAGGAAGGAACGCATGGGGACAACCTCGGAACAGGACGGACCTATCTTACCGGGTTAAAGCGTGCCCGTTCCGTCTCAGGCTGCGCCGGACCAGGCGAGCAGTTGCGCGAAGCGATCGTCCGTATCGTCGACCAGCAGCGGTGCGGCATAACCGTCGGCATCGGCGATGCCCAGGCAGAAGGCGGCGGCTTCGGCCGGCGTGGCGAAAGCCTGTTCGGCAACCCGGAGCAGGCCTTCGATCTCGGGGTCTTCCGAGCGATGGCTGTGGATGACCTTGCTGCCCACCACCCTGATCTCTTCGAGCCGGTCATATTCATCGTCGATGGCGTCGATCCCGTCTTCGTAGGCCCGCACCTCGGCCGCACTGGCAAACTCGCGCACGAGAATGTTTTCCGGACGGCGCCCCTGGCGAAAATCGATGATGTCGTACTGGGTAGGCAGAATACAAACACGGATGCTCATCGCGTCTCTCTGGTCAGGGCGGGCGCCTGCATGATCGCCCGGCAAGGATTGCACGAGCGGCGGATCGTGCCGCAATTCGCATGGCATAGCAAGCCGGTCATTGCGATGCTTGCCAGACCAGACAGCGGTTGTTCGACGGCATGGCCCGGTCCTCGAGCAGTTCCAGGCCCGCCGCCTGCGCCAGTGCATGCACCCGTTCAAAATCGCGGATGCCCTGATGCGGCGCCTTTTCCTTGAGCCAGCGGTCGAATGCAGCGTTGCTGTCACTGCTGAATTGGCCACCGTAGTTGAAGGGGCCGTAGATGACCAGTCTGGCATTGGCAACAAGCACATCGGGCAGCCTGGCGAACAGGCACTCGACGGCGGACCAGGGCATGATGTGCAAGGTGTTGGCCGAGAACACCGCATCGTGCCGCTGTTCCGGCCAGGCCGCCGTGACGTCGAGTTCGAGCGGCAAGACGGTGTTGGGCAGCGCCGCCTCCTGCAGCCAGGCAGTGATGCCGGGCAGGTTTTCAGCGCGGTCGGAAGTTTGCCAGCGCAGATGCGGCAAATGTTCGGCAAAGAAGATCGCATGCTGCCCGGTGCCGCTGCCGATTTCCAGCACATGGCGGCGGTCGGCGAAATGCTCGCGCAGCACCTCGAGGATGGGTTCGCGATTCTTCTCGCAGGAAGGGGCGATCGGCTTTTCCATGGTGCTCCCGGATCGATGAATCGCCATGATCGGCCAAGCCGGCGCAGGCGGCAAATTTACCCGGGCAACTGGGCGAGCAAGCCGAGGTAGAAAGCGATTTCGGCAACTTGCTGCGTCGCTCCCAGGCAATCGCCGGTATAGCCGCCCAGCCAGCGCTTGAACTTGGCAGCCAGCCAGACGGTGCCCAATGCCGCCAACGCGCAGCCGGCCACGGCCTTTGCGATGGGCAAGCCGGCCAGCGCCGTCAGCACAAAAAGCCATGAAAACAGCAGTTGACCGATGGACAGTCGCGTCGCCAGCGGTTTGGCCTTGGACTGCAGGTCTTCGCGCACGTAATCCATACCCGCCAGCAGCGTGACTGCACAAAAGCGCGACAGCACATGACCGGCAAGCAGCGCCCACGGCACCAGCGTGCTGTCGAGCGCCGCAAGCAGCGTGAATTTGCCGAGCAGGGCCAGCACCGTGGCGACCACGCCGTAACTGCCGACCCGCGAGTCCTTCATGATCTCGAGGATGCGCGCCTTGTCCCAGCCGCCACCCAGGCCATCCACGGTGTCGGCGAGACCGTCCTCGTGGAAGGCGCCGGTGGCATGGAGCGTTGCGACCATCGACAACAGCACGGCGACCGGCTGCGGCCAGAGTTGCAGTGCCGCGAGATAGACCAGCGCGCCGATCCCGCCGATCACCAGGCCGACCGCCGGGAACCAGCGCGCCGAGCGGTTCAGCGCTTCCGCCGAATGTCCGACCCAGGCCGGCACCGGCAAGCGTGTGAAGAAGCGGATGGCGCCGAAGAAATACTCCAGCTCGCGGCGCAGCATCAGTCTTTATCCGACACACCGGCCGATTCGAAGCTGGCCATTTCATTGAGGAAATTGACTGCGGCCAGCACCAGCGGATAGGCCAGGGCGGCACCGGTGCCTTCGCCCAGGCGCAAACCAAGGTCGAGCAGCGGTTCGGCGCCCAGCGCCTGCAGTTGCGCCGCGTGGCCCGGTTCGGCCGAGCGGTGGCAGAAGACGCAGTAATCGGCGACCGCCGGCACCAGACGAATCGCAGTCAGCGCCGCGGCGCCGACGATGAAACCGTCGATCAGCATGGTCATCTTCGCTTCCGCCGCGCCGAGCATGGCGCCGACCATCATGGCGATCTCGAAGCCGCCGAATTCGGCGAGCACGCGCGCCGGATCGTTGTCGCCACCGGCGGCGCGGTAGCGCTGCAAGGCCTGTTCGAGCAAGCCCTGCTTGCGCGCCAGACCGGCATCGTCGAGGCCGGTGCCACGCCCGACGCAATCGGCCAGCGTGGCGCCGGTCAGGCAATGCGTGATCAGGGACGCGGCCGCCGTATTGCCGATGCCCATTTCGCCGAAACCAACCAGGTTGCAACCGTTCAGCGACAGGTTGCGGCAGAACTCGCCGCCGCGCTCGATCGCGGTGGCGCATTGTTCGGCGCTCATCGCCGGTTCTTCCAGGTAATTGGCGGTGCCGGACGCTACCTTGGCGTTGATCAGGCCGGGGCGCTTGCCGAAGTCATGCGCGACGCCGGCGTCGATGATCGCCAGATGCAGGTCGTTCTGACGCGCAAAGGCATTGATCGCGGCACCGCCGGCAAGGAAATTCTCGACCATCTGCCAGGTCACGTCCTGCGGGTAGGCCGAGACACCAGCCCTGGCCGCGCCGTGGTCGCCGGCAAAGACCAGCATGTAGGGCTGGCCGAATTCCGGGTCGAGGCGCTGCTGGATCAGGCCGACCTTTTTGGCCACCGTTTCGAGTTGACCGAGCGCGCCGCGCGGCTTGGTCTTCTGGTCGATCTTGTGCTGCAGGGCAGCGGCCAGCCCCTGATCCGGGGCGCTGATGTTGAATTTTGAATGCATCCGATTCTTCCTGTTCGAAAAAGCAAAAAGGGCCTCGCCGCCGCGCTCTTGCGAACGCAACGACGAAACCCTGTCCACAGGTTTCCGGCCCGAACAATCCGATACGTCTTCTGGCTTCCGGATCGGCCGAATGCCGCGCCTTCCCGCCGGGTCTGTTTCCCCATGCAGTGGCATCGTGCGGCAGTCGTCCCCGGTTACAGCGGCGGGCCCGCCCCGGATTCGCACCGGGTTCCGTTTCATCGGATCGGGGCGGATTATCCGGCTTGCCGGGACGCCGTGCAATCACCTAAAGTGCCGGCTGATCCTTGAAACCCCAGTTGACCGCTTATCCATCTGTGACCAACCGCATGAACACTGACTTCCATGCCTTCGAGGTGATTAACCCAAAAGGTGAAAGCGCTACGCGGCCGCTGGCACGCCTGGTCGGGCGCCCGACTTTGTCGCTCCTCCTTGCAGGCATGAGCCTGCCGCGTCCGCAAGGGATACCGATCCCTGCTGCGCCGGGACCATATCGTCGCTTCGCGCCGGCCATCCCGCCCAAACGCACCAACAGCCTCGTCCAACTGAGGTTTCAAGGATGAAAGAACTGATCTTTGGCGGCGCCCGTTCGGGCAAGAGCCTGCTCGCCGAAAAGCGGGCGGCGGAATCCGGCCTGCGCGTCGTTTACCTGGCGACGGCGGAAGCGCGAGACGGCGAGATGAGCCGGCGCATCGCGCATCACCGCGAGCGTCGACCGGTCGACTGGGGCTGCGCCGAAGAAACCCTGCACCTCGCCGCCAAATTGCGTGAGCTGGCAGCCTCGGACACCTGCATCCTGGTCGATTGTCTGACCCTGTGGCTGTCCAACCTGCTTTTTGCCGGCCAGGCGGCAACCCAGGCCGAGGCCGGCACCGCCATCGACTGCCCGCTGTTCAACGCCGAAACGCAGGCCCTGCTCGACCTGCTGCCGCAATTGCCCGGCCGCATCATTCTCGTTTCCAACGAAGTCGGCTGGGGCATCGTGCCCATGCACCCGGTGTCGCGCCTCTTTGCCGACGAGCAGGGCCGCCTCAACCAGCGCGTCGCGGCACTTTGCGACCAGGTGACGCTGGTCGCCGCCGGCTTGCCGCTGCCCCTTAAATCCCCGGCAACAAAGGCCTGAGCTTGTCCCAGTCGAGCGCCGCCTCGACCGAATCGGCGAGGCGATCGAGATCGGCCTCGCGGCGCGCCGCGAAATCGACCTGTTCGCTCTCGACCATGCCAGCCCAGGCAAGCAAGGCGGTCAACGCCTCGGGATGATCGAAAACGCCATGACAATAGGTGGCGAAAATCTGACCATCGGCCGAAACGGCGCCATCCTGCCGGCCGTCATCGAGCTCGACTGCCGCCGCAGCCAGACCGGCGCCGGCCGTGACGCCAAGATGGATTTCGTAGCCCGTCATCGCCGGGCGGCCCGGCAGGCACAGATGACCGCTGACATTGCGCAGCTGCTTTTCTGCTTCCAGCGTCGTGTCGACCGCGAGCACGCCCAGTCCCGGCGTACTGCCGGCCTGCCCTTCCAGGCCCTGCGGGTCGTGCAGCAGGCAACCGAGCATCTGGTAGCCGCCGCACAAACCGATCACCTTGCCGCCGTAGCGCAGGTGTCTGGCGATCGCCTTGTCCCAGCCCTGGGTGCGCAGCCAGTCGAGGTCGGCGCGCACCGCCTTGGAGCCGGGCAGGACGATCAGGTCGGCGGCGGGCGGCGTTTCGCCCGGCCCGATCCAGCGGAAATCGACTTCCGGATGCAGGCGCAGCGGGTCGAGGTCGTTATGATTCGAGACGCGCGGGTAGGCCGGCGCGACGACCTTCAATTTGGCCGTTTTTTTGCCGTCGACCGCTGCCGTCGCAATCGCGTCCTCGGCATCGAGCATCAGGCCGTGCAGGTAGGGCAGCACGCCGAGCACCGGCTTGCCGGTACGTTCTTCCAGCCAGACCAGGCCAGGTTCGAGCAGGGCGATGTCGCCGCGGAAACGGTTGATGACAAAGCCCTTGACGCGGTTCTGCTCGGACGGCGAAAGCAGCTCCAAGGTACCAACCAGATGCGCGAAGACGCCGCCGCGGTCGATGTCGGCGACGATAATCACCGGGCAATCCACCGCCTCGGCAAAACCCATGTTGGCGATGTCGCGCGCCCGCAGGTTGATCTCGGCCGGCGAACCGGCGCCTTCGACGACGACGCATTCGTACTGGGCGGTCAACCGTTCCCAGGAGGCCAAAACCGCCCGCATCGCGCGCGGCTTGTACTCGTGGTAATCGCGGGCATTCAGGTCGAGGGCAACCTGGCCGTGAATGATGACCTGCGCCTTCTTGTCGGTGGTCGGCTTCAGCAGCACCGGGTTGAAATCGGTATGCGGCTGCAGGCCGCAAGCCAGCGCCTGCAGCGCCTGCGCCCGGCCGATCTCGCCGCCATCGACGGTTACGGCAGAATTGAGCGCCATGTTCTGCGGCTTGAACGGCGCGACGCGCACACCACGCCGCTTGAGGATGCGGCAAAGGGCGGCAACCAGCGTCGATTTGCCGGCATCGGAAGTGGTGCCTTGCACCATCAGGGAGAAACAGGGCATGTGAAAGCGTCGTAACCAGGAAACGGCGCGAGGATAAACCGCTTTGCCGCCCCGCCCAAGAAAAATGCCGCCGGCAACGCACAAGGCAGGCAGCGCAAGCCCCGTACCGGCGCATACAATATCCCGCATCGCCACGCCCGCCAGCCGCCTCATGTCCGCCTGCCACCTCGCCCAAGTCAATGTCGCCCGCGCCAAGGCCGAGATGGACACGGACGTCATGCGCGGTTTCATGGATCAGCTCGACGCCATGAACCAGCTCGCCGACCAGGCTGACGGCTTCATCTGGCGCATGCTCGGCAGCGGCGGCGACTACACCTCGATCCGCCCCTACGCCGACCCGCTGGTGATCATGAACGTCAGCCTGTGGCGGGATGTCGGCTCGCTGAAAAATTACGTCTACAAGACCGTCCATATGGACACCATCCGTGCCCGCCACGCCTGGTTCGCCAAGATGAACGAAATCCAGCTCGCACTGTGGTGGGTCCCCGCCGGCCACTTGCCGACGGCGCAGGAAGCGAAGGAAAAGCTGGAGCTGGTGCGGCGGTTTGGGGCGACGCAGGAGGCGTTTACGTTTGCCCAGGTTTTTGCGGCACCGGGGTGATACAACAGTCCTTCAAGACCCCGGTCAGTTAGCCAAATCAGGCTGATGATGATTGATTCAACGCCAATTCCATCGCCCCCGCCCGCCCCTCCTGATATCCTCTCGCCTTCGTATCTCCGGGTGTCGTTCGGCCTTGCCGAACGGAGAATCGGGAAGGCGGTGCAACTCCGCCACGTGCCCAACGCTGTAAGGAGGATGGGCGATGCACAGGCCACTGGGGTAACCCGGGAAGGCGCATCGTTCGCTTGATTCCGAGTCAGAAGACCGGCCGGGAGATGATTGAATTGGCCAGCCCTGGTCGGGCGGTGCCGTTTTTCCAGAAGGGGAATCCATGGAAAACCCGTCCTTGCCGCAGGCGCCGGCTTTTTCGGACGCCGAGCGGGCGGCCGTTTATCACGCCATTTTCAGCCGCCGCGATGTGCGCGGCCAGTTTTTGCCGACGCCGGTGCCCGATGACATCCTGAGCCGCATCCTGATGGCGGCGCATCACGCGCCGTCGGTCGGTTTCATGCAGCCGTGGAATTTCCTGCTGGTCCGTTCGGATGAGGTGAAGCAGCGCGTGCATGACGTCTTCCGCCAGGCCAACGACGAGGCGGCGCGGATGTTTCCGGACGAGAAGCGCGAGATCTACAGCAAGCTGAAGTTGCAGGGCATCCTCGAGTCGCCGCTCAACCTGTGCATCACCTGCGACCGCACGCGCTCCGGCCCGGTCGTGCTCGGCCGCACGCACATGCCGACCATGGATCTCTACAGCAGCGTGTGCGCCGTGCAAAACCTCTGGCTGACCGCCCGTGCCGAAGGACTAGGCGTCGGCTGGGTCAGCATCTTCCACGAGAAGGCCTTGCAGCAGGCGCTCGGCATCCCCGAGCACATCGTGCCGATCGCCTACCTGTGCATCGGTTACGTCAGCCATTTCAACGAGCGGCCGGAGCTGGAAAAGGCCGGCTGGCTGCCGCGCCTGCCGCTCAACGACCTGGTTTATTTCGAGCAGTGGGGCGCGGGCGATTCCGGGCAAAATTCGGAGTTGACCGCTGCGCTGGCCGATTTGCAGGCAGACATCCAGGAGCGGGGTATTTTCCCGAAATGAGTGCCGGATTTTCCGCCGGCGAGCGGCAAGACATGCTGGCCCTCAAGGGCGTCGGCGCGACGGTGATCGGCCGTCTGGAGCAACTCGGTTTCACGGCCCTGAGCCAACTGGCCGACGAAGATCCGGCCGTCATCACGCTGCGCATCGCGCAAATGATCGGCTCGACCTGCTGGCACAACAGCCCGCAAGCCCGCCAGGCGATCACTTCGATCATCGCTTTGGCCGGGGCGAGGCGGACATGAGCCTGCCCATCGAAACTGCCGGCCAACTCGCCGGCATCTTCGCCATGCCGCTCGCGGCGCTCGCCGCCGTGCTGCTCGACAGGGCGCTCGGCGAAGTGTCGCGCTGGCATCCGCTGGTCGGGTTCGGCAATCTGGCCGCCTGGCTGGAAGGCAAAATGAACCGGAATTCGCTGTTGACCGGTAGCCTGGCCTGGCTGCTCGCGGTCGGCCCCTGGGTGGCGCTGGCTTTTGCCCTGCGGCCGCTGGCGCCGTTCGCGGTCGATGTCGTGCTGCTTTATTTTGCGCTCGGCGCGCAGAGCCTGGGCGAACATGCCGAGGCCATCGTTGCGCCATTGCAGGCCGGCGATCTGCCGGCGGCACGGCAGCGCGTCGGCTGGATCGTTTCGCGCGAGACGGCGACCCTAGACGAATCCGGCGTCGCCAAGGCGGCCTGCGAATCGCTGCTGGAAAACGGCAACGATGCGATCTTCGGCGCGCTGTTCTGGTTTGCGCTGCTCGGCGGCCCGGGCGCCCTGCTCTTTCGCCTGGCCAACACGCTGGATGCGATGTGGGGCTACCGCACCGAACGCTACAACCTGTTCGGGCGCTGCGCCGCGCGTCTCGACGATGCGCTCAACTACATCCCGGCCCGCCTGACTGCGCTGTCCTACGCGCTGCTCGGCAAGACGCGCCTGGCGCTGACCTGCTGGCGCAGCCAGGCGCCGGGCTGGGACAGCCCGAACGCCGGGCCGGTGATGGCGGCCGGCGCCGGCAGTCTGGGCATCGCGCTGGGTGGCGCCGCCGTTTATCATGGCGAACTCGAAATCCGGCCGCCGCTTGGCGCCGGACCAGCGCCGGTCGCCAGCGACCTGCGGCGCGCCATTTCCCTGGTCAAAAACAGCCTCTGGCTGTGGTTGACCGTGCTGTTCATCATTACCGGAGCCCTGCATGCTTGAGCATGGCGGACGCCTGCGCGAAGCCGCAGCCCACTACGATATCCCGCTCGCCGACTGGCTCGACCTGTCGACCGGCATCAATCCCGAGGCCTGGCCGGTGCCGGCGCTGCCGCCGGAAGTCTGGCAACGCCTGCCGGAAGCCGGCGACGGCCTGGAAGCCGCGGCCGCCGCCTATTACGGCAACGCCAACCTGTTGCCGGTGGCCGGCTCACAGGCCGCCATCCAGTTGCTGCCGACCCTGCTGCCGCGCGCCGTGGTCGCCTGCATCAGCCCGATCTATGCCGAACACCCGCAGGCCTGGCAACGCGCCGGGCATCGCCTGCGCTTTCTGCAGAACGCGACGCTGAGCCGCGCCCTGGGCGTCGCGACGCCCTACGTGCTGCTGTGCAATCCGAACAACCCGACTGCCGACCAGCATCCGCGCGCCGTCGCGGTCGACGCCGCGCAACAGCTCAAAAAGCGTGGCGGCTGGCTGATCGTCGACGAAGCCTTCATCGATCCGACGCCGGAGGAAAGCCTGGCCAGCCTGGCCGGCACCGAGGAGGCGCCCAACCTGATCGTGCTGCGTTCGCTCGGCAAGTTCTTCGGCCTGGCCGGCGCCCGCGTCGGCTTCGTTTTTGCCGCATCCGACTTGCTCAACCGCATGCAGGAAGCGATGGGGCCATGGACCATCGCCGGCCCGGCCCGTGCCGCGGCACGTCTGGCCTTGCAGGACACGGCCTGGCAGAGCGCGGCACGCGAGCGCCTGCACGCCGCCAGCCAGCGTCTGCACGCCTTGCTGAGCGCGCACGGCGAGGTCAAGAGCACGCCGCTGTTCGCGACGCTGACCTGCGACCAGCCGGCCGAACTGCATGAATCTCTCGCCCGGCGCGGCATCCTGGTGCGCCGTTTCGAACAACAGGCGCTGCTGCGCTTTGGTCTGCCCGACAGCGAGACCGCCTGGCAACGCCTGGGCGCCGCCCTCGGCGAATGGAGCCAGCCATGAAAATGCGCCTTTTTGCGGTGTTGACCGCTACGCTCGCCGCTTTATCCGCCGCGCACGCCGATATCGTGGTGCGCGACGACAGCGGCCAGGATGTCCGCCTCAAGGCGCCGGCCCGGCGCATCGTCACGCTCGCCCCGCATTCGGCGGAAAGTCTCTATGCCGCTGGCGCCGGCGCTTATCTGGTCGGCACTGTCGATTACAGCGACTATCCGCCGGAGGCGAAGAAAGTCACCCGCGTCGGCGGTTATTCGCGCCTCGACCTCGAAGCCATCGCCGCCCTCAAGCCTGATCTGGTCATCGCCTGGCAGAGCGGCAACGCTGCCGTCCAGATCGACAAGCTGCGCGCCCTCGGCCTGACCGTATTCATCACCCAGCCCAACCTGATGGCCGATGTCGCCGTCCAGCTCGAACAGCTCGGCCAGCTGGCCGGCACGCAGGCCATTGCCGATGCGGCGGCCGCCAATTTCCGCCAGCGCATGGAAAAACTGCGCGCCGCCAATGCCGGCAAGCCCAAGGTGCGCGTCTTCTACCAGATCTGGAAAAACCCGCTGGTCACCGTCGGCGGCCAGCAGATCATCACCGATGCCATCCGTCTGTGCAGCGGCGACAATGTCTTCGGACAAATGTCGAAGATGGCACCGACGGTCAGCATCGAAGCCGTGCTCGAAGCCGACCCCGAGGCCATCGTCGCCACCGGCATGGGTGACGCCCGGCCGGAGTGGCTGCATGACTGGGACAAATGGACGCGCATGACGGCGGTCAAGCGCGGCAACCTGTTCCATATCAACCCGGACATCATGCAGCGCCACACGCCGCGCATTCTCGATGGCGCCGAGAAACTTTGCGCGCATCTCGATGTCGCACGTAGCCGTCGCCCAAAATGAACCCCGCATGAGCCGCCTGCCGCAACGCATCGTCTGCCTGACCACCGAAACCGTCGAAGTGCTTTACGCACTCGGCGAGCAGGACCGCATCGCCGGCATTTCCGGCTACACGGTACGCCCGCCGCAGGCGCGCAAGGAAAAGCCCAAGGTCTATGCCTTCACCAGCGGCGACATCGACAAGATCCTCGCCGTGCAGCCCGATCTGGTGCTCACCTTCTCCGACCTGCAGGCCGACATCGCACGCGACCTGATCAAGGCCGGCGTGCCGGTATACGCCTTCAACATGCGCAGCGTGGACGACATCCTCGGCATGATCGAAACCCTGGGCCGGCTGGTCGGCGCCGAAGCGAAAGCGGCTGCACTGGTGGCCGAGCTGGAAGCGCAAATCGAGGCTGCCAGAGCCATCGCCGCCGAACGACTGGCGCGCAACGGCCATCGGCCGCGCGTCTATTTCGAGGAATGGGACGAACCAAACATCACCGCCGTGCGCTGGGTATCCGAACTGATCGAGATCGCCGGCGGCGCCGACATCTTTCCCGAACGCGCCGGTTCGCCGCTGGCGCGCGACCGCATCCTGGCCGAGCCGCTGGAAATCGTCCGGCGCGATCCGGAAGTCATCATCGGCTCGTGGTGCGGCAAGCACTTCCGGCCGGAACGCATTTCTGCCCGTCCCGGCTGGTCGACCGTTGCGGCAGTGCAAAACGGCCGCCTGCATGAAATCAAGTCGGCGATCATCCTGACACCAGGCCCGGTCGCGATCAGCGAAGGCCTGCCCCTGTTGCTCGAACTGTTCGATTTCGCTCCGCCCGCGGAAGCACCGGCCGGTCGCTGAGCCGTCGTGCCGGAACGCAGCACCATTGGGCCTGTGCCTGCATTGACAGGGGACGGACACCCGATATGCCGCCAGACCAAGCCCCCGGCACCATGTGCGCCTCAAGCCTGCGGACATCCCTCATTGCTTTGGCATAGGACAACCCGCTATATTGCACCGATGGTTCTGGCCATCCTGCGCCTCCTCTTCGTGTTTCTTCTGGTCGTTCCTCTGGCGCGGGCCGGCAACGTCGCGCTGGTACTCAGCGAATCGACCGGCCCCTATGCCGAATTCAGCACCACCCTGCGCGATGCCCTCGATGGCAGCAACTGGAAACTGAGCCGCTACCCGGTCGGACTCGATGCGACAGAAGACGGCACCGAACGCGCCGACCTGATCATCGCCGCCGGCAGCACGGCCTTGCGTCAGCTATTGAGCCGCGGCGGCAGCACACCAGTCATCGCGACATTGATTCCGCGTCAGGCCTACGACAAGCTGGTCGCCGAGAGCGGCAGCCGCAACCGGCGCCTGACCGCCATCTATCTCGACCAGCCGCCAGCCCGGCAAGCATCCTTCCTGCGCCAGTTACTGCCGGGAAAAAACCGCATCGGCATGCTGATCAGCGCCGAAACCCGGGCCCAGAGCAGCCAGTTTCAGCATGCCTTCAACGCGGCCGGCCTGATTCTCGACAGCGAGGAAAGCGATACCGACCGGACCCTGCTGCCGGCACTGTCCACGCTGTTATCCCGGGTCAACGTACTGCTCGCCACGCCTGACACCAGCATCTACAAGCGCGACAACATCAAGGCCATTCTGGTCACCACCTACCGCTACCAGCGCCCCATGGTTGCCTTCTCCGCCGCCCTCGCCAATGCCGGCGCGCTCGCCGCGCTCTACTCGACGCCAGCCCAGATTGCCCGCCAGAGCGCCGAGCTTGTCCTCGCGTTCAACAACACGTTGCCGGCCCCAATGCCGCCCGGGCAATTTGCCGTCCAGATCAACCACAACGTCGCCCAGGCGCTCAACCTCAATCTCCCCGACGAAGCCGATATCCGCCGCGCCATGCTCGCCGACAAGGATGCCCGATGACTCGCCTCAATCTCCGCCAGCGACTTTTGCTGCTCTCGCTCCTGCCGAGTGCCGCCATCGCCATCACCCTGGTTTCCTATTTCACGCTGAGCGGCATCCAGACCCTGGAAGGCGAATTGCGCACCAAGGCCCTTGCCACGGTGCGTTACCTCGCGCAAATCAGTGAATACGGCATCATTTCCGGGCAGATCGAGAGCCTGCACGGGCTGGCCCAGACCACCATCCAGGAGTCCGACGTCAAGGCAACCATCATTGTCAGTCCGAAAGGCCGGGCGATTGCCGTCGGCGGCCGGGTTTCGCTGGCCAGCGAGATCCTTCGCCAATCGCTGGACGGACCGACGATGGTCAACGAAACCGAAAGCTGGATCGCCTTTGGCGCGCCCGTGCTGCGCTCGCAGAACGAGAGTGACGCGCTGTTCGAGCCGGTATCGAGCAACACAAAACCAACCCCGCCGGAGGTGATTGGTCATGTCTTCATCGAATTCGACAAGACCGAACTGATCAACCAGCAGCGCGAGCTGCTGCTGCGTGGATTGGTCATTGTTTTCATCGGTCTGATCGGCATTGCCCTGCTCGCGATTGCCATGGCCGACAGCCTGGCCCGCCCGCTCAAGCGTCTGGTCCAGGCAGTGCGCGAGATGTCCTCGGGCCGCCTCGACACGCGCGTCCCTACGCACTCCAGCGCCGAACTCGGCATTCTCGAGCATGGCTTCAACGAGATGGCCAACCACCTTGAAGAAGTCCATCACTCGATGCAGAGCCGGATCGAGGAAGCCACTGCCCAACTCGCCTTCCAGGCCCGCCATGATGCGCTGACCGGCCTGCTCAACCGGCGCGAGTTCGAGAACCGCCTGGAAAAGGCACTCTCGGCCGTCCAGGCCGGCGGCGAGGAATTCAGCGTCCTGCTGCTCGACCTCGACCGCTTCAAGCCAGTCAATGACACCTGCGGCCACCTGGCCGGCGACGAGCTGCTGCGCCAGATTTCGCAACTCTTCCAGGGCCGCCTGCGCGAGGAAGACACCCTGGCCCGCCTCGGCGGCGATGAATTCGGCATCATCCTTGCCAACTGCAGCGGCGCCCGTGCCCGCCAGGTCGCAGATGACATCTGCGGCCTCGCGGGTGCCTACCGCTTCATCTGGCAGGACAAGGTCTTCGCGATTGGCGCCAGTATCGGTCTGACCCCGGTCAACCGGCGGGTACGCAACATCAATGAAGTTCTCGCCGCCAGTGATTCAGCCTGCTATCGCGCCAAGGAAAGTGGTCGCAACCAGGTCTGCGAACAGGAAACCAGCAACGTGCCGGAACGTCGCCAGGAGAGCAACAACTGGGCTGGACGCATTGCTGGCGCGCTGGCCGAAGACCGCCTGCTGATCGAGGCTCTGCCACTCAAGGCGCTGCAAAACAGCGCCCCCGGCTATCACTATGTCGAACTGAGCGCCCGCCTGCATGAACCCGGGCAAGCCCCGATTGCACTCTCTGCTCTGATCGATGCGGCTGAACGCTATGATCTGGCGTCCGCCATTGACCAGCGCTTCATTGAAACCGCAATCAATGCCATCGACCGCGCGCGCCTTCACAACAAGCAACTGCACTGCCTGATCCCGCTCTCCCGCACTTCACTGGGCCGCCGCGCAATCATCGACCTGATTGCACGCAACCTGGCCCGCCACAACCTGCCGGGCGACGGGCTTTGCCTGATCTTTTCGGAAGATGTGACGACGCACCACAACAGTCAGGCGCTCGAATTCTCGCGCCAGGTCCGTGCTCTGGGTTGCCAGGTCGGGCTCGATGACTTCGGGGGCGGACTCTCGTCGTTCAGCCACCTGCGCGCCATTGCACCGGCCTGCGTCAAGCTGAGCCGCAGCCTGACCCGCGACCTCGGTGGCAATCGCGCCTCGACGGCACTGCTGCGTGCAGTGCAGGAAATTACCGCCGACCTTGAAATTCACTCGATCGCCGACAACATCAACGACCCGGCGAAACTGCAGCAACTCGAAGAACTCGGCATCAGTTACGCCCAGGGTCTGGCAGTAGCCCCCTGCGAACCCTTCGAAGTCTGGCTGGAAGGGGCGGTAATCCGGTCCGCCTGACGCGCTAGTAATCCAGGCGCAGGCTCAGCCACTGACGCCGTTCGACGAGACGTCCGTCAGGATTGTTGATGCTGGACTTGTACTCGCTGTGGGTGCCGTTCAGCGACTGTACGGTAAGCGCGAGTTCGCCACGCAAGCCGTTGAATCGGAAAGGGTAGCCGAGACGGGTGTCAAAGCGGTGATATCTGACTGAAGTGGTATTGGTAGACCACTTCATCATATCCTGCCAATAGCCGGCGATCGAGAAATCGAGTCCCAGCGGCAATTTCTGCATCAAGAGCAAAGAGCTCGAACGACGCGGCATCGAGCGCTCGGTAAATTCGTCGATTTTATGGGCATTTTTTGCAGATGAAAGAGTCGATCCCGACAAGCCCAAGGCTGAAGCCAGATAATCGGCGTCAATACGCGCAAAGGCCTGATTCACAAGCAACCGGGTATTTTCGAACGGCTGCCACTTGAACTGGTATTCAACGCCGTAGATATGAATGTTCTGAATTGGAACCGTCGAATCAGGAAGCGTATTATCCGGCTGATTCGGCGGTACGGTCTGACCACCCAGATCTATTCTGAACAGACGATCATAGATTTTTTCACTGAACAGCCTTACATCGAGACTCGCCTGCCAGTCTCGCCAGTCACCGAGATATCCGATCTCCATCGTATCAAGACGCTCCGATGGCATCTTCGGGTTGCCGACGAAGACATTCTGGTAAAGAAAATTGCCGAACTTTACCTTTTCGTTTCCAAGATAATCGACCGTGCTGCCTGTGCGAAAACCTCGCGAAACTCCAAGGCGCAAGGTATTTTCGGAATTCAGGTGAAAATTGGTGCCGAGACGCGGTGAAACATGGAAGCCCGCCAGTGAATCCTCTTCACCAGCCAAACCAAAATTGCCGGTGAACCATCTGACCGGCTTCCACTCGAAATTGCCGAACAGGCGACTGACCTCGCGATGTACCATGCCCTGCCCGGGCAAGGCCCATTCAGAACGCATGCCGTCATTGCGCCAGCTGGCGCCCCACACCAGGCGGGCGGCATCGGCAAGACGCAGGCTGTGCTGAACCTCAAGTTCGCTACGCATGCCGACATCACCGGACTGATTGAAGTGGTAGGTCTTCCCATCAATAAACCGGAAACCGAACACATCCGAGGACTGATCAACCGAATAGGAGTAACGCACCTGCAGGTCAGAAGTCGGTGACAAGACGCGCCGCCAGGACAATTGCAGGTAACTGCTGCGCTGCATCAACTCACGTATCGGATTCTCCGGATCAGGTTGGGCGGCCGGCATTTTCAGGCGGCCAACCTGAGTCACTCCATCCGCCTGCCCCAGATTCAACTGCAGGCTGTCGCGGTCACTCAGGGCGACATCCGCCCGCAAGTCAAACAGGCGCGAAAAATAGGAGTCGATCCAGTTGTACTGGTTGGTCAAACCATCGTCATTTTGCTGCTTGAACGTAAAACGAAAATCGCCGACTTCACCAATTTTTCCACCGGCCCGCAAGTTGTAGTCACGGACGTTCTGGTTGCCATAGCTGGTCGATACCGAGACACCATGCGTCAGCGCCGGATCAACCGTGATGATGTTGATGACGCCAAGAAAAGCATTGCTGCCGTAAGACACCGCATTGGTTCCGCGCACGACCTCGATGCGCTCGATATCCTCGAGCGCAACCGGCAAGACGGCCCAATTGACGCCCCCCCCAAACAGCGGCGAATACATCGAACGCCCGTCGACCAGAACCTGCACCCGAGGCGCGTAATCGCCTTCACCCATGCCGTGATAGCTGACCCGCGCCGTCTCCGTCGTATTCGGGTAAGTCTGGAAACCCGGTACCAGGCGAAAAATATCGTTCAGATCGCGTACACCGGAAGCCTTGATGATGTCGCGATCAATCACCGTGACTGCAGTCGGTGCATCAGCCAGTCTTTGCGGCAGACGGCTCACCGAAGCAACGACAGGCAGATCGCTGAAATAAATCGCTTCGTCTTCCGCCTGGGCAGCTGTTGCAAGAGACAACACCCCCAGAGGCAGAAGAAAACGCAAAGTGGATGGAGCGAATGTTTTTACGGGAAACAATGGCGTCAAGAACCTTCCACCTCACCAGAAACAGCCAGAGCCAGATTCCAGACACCGGAAAATGCATCCGATCGGGCACCGATCGTCACACCATGCAAGCTCGTTGCCACCCGGCACAATGCCAGACCAGCCTGATCGACAGTCGTCACGCCGGCAAGGTCCATTTCGTGAATGCCGACCCGGGTCAGGGCATGCATGAAATCGCTCTCCAGGGCGCCATTCAGACCGCCGGAAATACGCATCACCTTGCGCCCGGCCAGGTCGTTGACCGACAGGATCGAAGCTTGTCCGGAAGCCAGGGCTGCGCTGATCGCGTCGTCAATGATGATCTGGTTGATCGGCCCGGTCTGGAAACGCGCACCGAACAGATCGCCAACCCGACTGACCACGCTTACCGGCACGTCGATCACGGGCGACCCGAACAGCGAAAACTCGCAACCGGCCACATGACCGATCTCCAGCTCCAGGGAGGTCCGCACCATCAAGCCGGAGAGCGACAGATTGACAATGACACCTTCGCCAATACTTCCGCCGTAACCAATCTGTATCGGCGGCGGGTTGCCAAAACGGATACGCTGATGCCGCCGTTGTTCAAGCAGGTTAGTTGCCACGGTTCCCCCAATATCTGACGCTTTGCTGCATCTTAACAAAACTTCCACCGACGGCCGCGATTTGCTCAGGGACGGCCATTTCATTGACTTTTGCCGGGCTGCTCGGTATTGTCTGCCACACGCTGGCAACACGCCAGCCGCGCCGATTTGAGCTCTGATTGCGGGCGCTTCTAAATACAGCTAAAACGGGAACCACCCAGTTCGCGTTTTTCAGCCAACTGGGTTTTTGTTTTCAGGAACAGTATGTCAGGACATTCCGTCGGCGCCGTCCAATCACAATGCGCCCATTTCGACCAACCGCTGCATCTGCGCAGCGGCGGGGTGTTGCCCGCCTACGATCTGGTCTACGAGACCTACGGCACGCTCAACGCGGCCAAGTCGAACGCGATTCTCGTCTGTCACGCGCTGTCCGGCCACCATCATGTCGCCGGCCACTACGCCGACCAGCCGGAAAACATCGGCTGGTGGGACAACATCGTCGGCCCCGGTCGACCGCTCGATACCGACAAATTCTTCGTCGTCGGCCTGAACAATCTTGGCGGCTGCCATGGCTCGACCGGGCCATCATCCCTCAACCCGGCGACCGGCAAACCCTGGGGTGCCGACTTTCCGATCGTCGCGGTCAATGACTGGGTGCATGCCCAGGCCCGCCTCGCCGATTTGCTCGGCATCGACAGCTGGGCCGCCGTCATGGGCGGCAGCCTGGGCGGCATGCAGGCGCTGCGCTGGAGCATCACCTACCCGGAGCGCGTCCGCAACGCCATCGTGATTGCCGCCGCGCCCAAGCTATCGGCCCAGAATATCGCCTTCAACGACGTCGCGCGCCAGGCCATCCTGACCGACCCGGACTTCCACGGCGGCAATTACTACGAACACAACACCCGACCGGTACGCGGCCTGCGCCTGGCGCGCATGCTCGGCCACATCACCTATCTGTCGGACGACCAGATGGGCGAAAAATTCGGCCGCGAACTGCGCAACAGTGCCTTCTCCTTCGGTTTCGATGTCGAATTCGAGGTCGAGTCGTATTTGCGCTACCAGGGCGACAAGTTCGCCGGTTATTTCGACGCCAATACCTATCTGCTGATGACCAAGGCGCTCGACTACTTCGATCCGTCGCGTGAAGACAACGGCGATCTGAAAGCAACCCTGGCGCGCACCAAGGCGAATTTCCTGATCGCCTCCTTCACCACCGACTGGCGCTTCACGCCGGCCCGCTCCAAGGAAATCGTCGCGGCGCTGCTGGCGGCGCGGCGCAACGTTTCCTACGCCGAAATCGACCTCAACTTCGGCCACGACTCCTTCCTGATGGAAGACGCCCAGTATCACGGCGTCGTCGATGCCTATCTGCGGAACATCAAGCTATGACGCATACCCTGGGCCGCCCCGATTTCGAAGTCATCGCCGGCTGGGTCGAACCCGGCCACCGCGTGCTCGACCTCGGCTGCGGCGACGGCACGCTATTGAAGCACCTGATCGAGACACGCGGCGTCGATGGCGTCGGCGTCGAAATCGATGACGCCAATGTGCTGGCTGCGATCAAGAACGGCATCAACATCATCCAGGGCAACCTGGAAAAGGGCCTCGACGAATTTGCCGACCAGGCCTTCGACCATGTCGTCCTGTCGCGTACCCTGCAAACCGTCCGCCATACCGAAGGCATCCTGCGCGAGATGCTGCGCGTCGGTCGCGAAGCCGTTGTCTCCTTCCCGAATTTCGCCTACTGGAAGAACCTGCGCTCGGTGCTCGACGGCCGCATGCCGGTTTCCGAAGACCTGCCCTACCAGTGGTACGACTCGCCCAACGTGCGTTTCTTCACACTGCTCGATTTCGAGGCGCTGTGCGCCCGGATGGGCCTGATCATCCGCGAACGCAGCGTACTCGATGAAGAAGGCAATCCGGTCACTTGCAGCGCCGACCGCGATGTCAATTTCCTCGGCAGCCTGGCGGTCTACCGCCTGACCCAGCCGCGCTGATGCCGGCCTGGCTCGCCGCGCTGCTGACCCGGAAGATGCTGATCTGCATCTTCACCGGCTTTTCTTCCGGCCTGCCGCTCTACCTGTTGCTCAACCTGCTGCCGGCCTGGCTGCGCAGCGAGGGCATCGACCTCAAGACGATCGGCTTCTTTGCGCTGATCCAGTTTCCCTACACCTGGAAATTCCTCTGGTCGCCGTTGCTCGACCGCTTCAGCATTCCCGGCTTCGGCCGGCGGCGCGGCTGGATGCTGCTGACGCAGATCGGCCTGCTGCTGACCATCGGATTCATGGGCGGGCTGAGCCCAAAGGACAACATCTGGCCCATCCTATGGTTGGCCACGCTGCTGGCCTTCCTGTCCGGCACCCAGGACATTGCGGTCGACGCCTTCCGGCGCGAGATTTTGAGCGACAACGAACTCGGCCTCGGCAATGCCGTGCATGTAAATGCCTATCGCATTGCCGGTTTGATTCCCGGCTCGCTGTCACTGATCCTCGCCGACCGCCTGCCCTGGAATGAAGTTTTCTGGATCACCAGTGCCTTCATGCTGCCCGGCATGGCCATGGCCTGGCTGGTCAGCGAACCGCTCGTCAGGGGTGCGCCGAAGACCCTGCGCCAGGCGGTCAGCGAACCCTTCCACGAATTCATGGGGCGCCAGGGCTGGCGCGGCGCTTTGCTGATTCTCGGCTTCATCTTTCTGTACAAGGTTGGCGACAGCCTGTGCACGGCGCTGGCCACCCCGTTCTATCTCGACATGGGCTTCAGCAAGACCGACATCGGCCTGATCGCCAAGCATGCCGGGCTATGGCCGGCCGTCATTGGCGCACTGCTCGGCGGTCTGTGGATGGTCAAACTGGGCATCAACCGGGCACTGTGGTTGTTCGGGATAGTCCAGCTGGTGTCGATATTCGGCTTTGCCTGGCTCGCAGCACAGGGGCATTACGACATGATAGGCAGCAGCGAACGCATCGCGCTGGCCTTCGTTATCGGTCTGGAAGCCCTCGGGGTCGGTCTGGGTACAGCGGCCTTCGTCGCCTTCATTGCCCGCTCGACGCACCCGGCCTACACGGCAACACAGATGGCCTTGTTCACCAGCCTGGCTGCCGTACCGCGCACCTTCATCAATGCGTCTGCCGGCTGGCTGGTCGAAACACTGGGCTGGTTCAACTTCTTCTGGTTCTGTGCCGCACTGGCCATCCCCGGCATGCTGTTGCTGCTGAAAGTGGCCCCCTGGAATACGCGGGCCGAATCGCTCAGTCTTGCCGATTGAGGCGGCGTCTATCCAGCCACCAGGCGTAGGCGGGCAACAGAAAGACCGAGCCAGGCAACATCAACGCAATCAGATAGGGAGACAAATGCGCCATCCGGCGCAGATGACTGACGATTTCTTCCTTTTCTTCCGGCGTCCAGTGACCGCCGTTACGCGCCTTCATCAGCAGGGGCATCAGGCCGCGCACGGCAACCAGTTCAGCCAATATGCGCTGAGCTTCGCGCCGCTGCGACGTGAGCATCTGCTGCCACCAGGCAGGAACGACAGCCTCGACCGGATCGCCTGCTGCCACGCTAGACGCTCCCGAGCAAGGTATTGCGTATAGCCTGCCAGCCTCGCCAGACAAAGAAGCCACGTTTTGCCCAACGCCAGGCAGCCCGCGGCCGAACGACGACAATTGCGGCAACAGCGGCAACGATGGCTGCCGGATGATGCTTCAGCCAGTCAACGCCTTGCAGCGCGGCATCACCTCGCGCCAGAGCAGCCTCCAGTGGTGCCACATGCTGGCCGAGCAAACGCCGTTGCTCATCGATGCGTGCCTTGAGCGCACCGTGCCGCATGGCGAGAGCGAGTGCCTTCTCGTTCATTCCGGCTTTTGTGCGTAGCGACGCAATTGCTCGATGTCGGCTTCGAGTTCGGACAAGCTGGAGCGAAGAAGCTTGCTCGGGCGAGCCGCCTGTGCCTTGAGCGACGCAACCAGCATCAGTCCGCCACCGATGAACAATGCAGCAAAAATTCCAAAGACAAGTACGCGCTGTTCCCAGAACAGCAGGGCCAGACAGAAGACCGCCATGATGACGCCAACGGCGAGCAAAAACGCTGCGCCGATTGCCTTCGACCACATCGACATGAGGCGGATTTTCTCCTCCTCAAGCTCGGTAACCAGTAGCTCGGCGCGCGTCTTGCCGATCGCGACCAGCGTCGCGATCATGTTTTTCAGGGAGGCAAAGAGGCCTGCGCGGCCACCTTCACCGCCCGCATCCTGCAGCATGCGCTTAGCGACGACCGATCAGGACGCCGAGAGCGAGACCCAGTGCAGCGGCAACGCCAACGGCTTTCCACGGCTGGTCATGCACGAAATCATCGGTGGCACGGGCTGCAGCCTTGGTCTTGTCAACCAGGATGGCTTCGGCATCGGCCAGACGTTCCTTGGCATCACGCAGACGCAGTTCGATCTTGGTGCGCAGTTCGCCCACTTTTTCACCGGCAGCACCGGCCGTGGCACGCAGGATTTCTTCGGCGTCGGAAACAACAGCCTTCAGGTCGGAGACCAGCTTGTCTTTGTTGGCAGCGCTAAGTTCTTGGGACATTTTTCAACCTCGTTGATGACAGTTAAGCAAGGAGTACAGGTTAGCCCGTCCGTCTCGCGAAATCAATTCGCATCCGGGCTTTTAATCTAATCGTAATCAATGACCAGTGGTGCGTGATCGGAAAAGCGCTCGGCCTTGTACACCGAGGCTGCCCTCGCCTGGGCAGCCAACCCGGGAGTAGCGATCTGGTAATCGATACGCCAACCAACATTCTTCGCCCAGGCCTGGCCACGATTGCTCCACCAAGTGTAGCAATCGTCGGTCGTCGCGGGATGGAGTCGGCGATAGACATCGACCCAGCCCTGCTCGTCGAATACCCGGCTCAGCCAGGCACGCTCCTCCGGCAGAAAACCCGAGTTTTTCTGGTTCGATTTCCAGTTTTTCAGGTCAATTTGCTGATGCGCGATATTCCAGTCGCCACAAAGCACGATTTCCCGCCCTTCCGCCCGCAGGGCAAGCATTTGCGGAAAGAACAGATCAAGAAAACGGAATTTGGCTTCCTGGCGCTCGGGTGACGAGGAACCGGACGGCAAATACAGCGAAATCACCGACAGATTGCCAAAGTCAGCGCGAATATAGCGCCCTTCGGCATCGAACTCGCCACCGTCAAAACCCTCGATGACGCGATCCGGCTTGCTCCGGCTCCAGATACCGACACCACTGTAACCCTTCTTTTCAGCACAGTGGTAGTACGCATGCATACCATCGGGCTGCAGCATTTCGGGCGAAAGATCAGGCAATTGTGCTTTCAGTTCCTGCAGACAGATGATGTCAGCCTGCTGGGCAACCACCCAGGACAACACATTTTTACTCCAGGCGGAGCGTATACCGTTGAGATTCAGGGAGATGATGCGTAACATTGGGCAATGTACCGGTCAGCGCAGACTGACCACAGGAAATGGAAAAATATGGACTTTCGTCAGGATTTCATCGAATTCGCGGTCGACTGCAAGGTTTTGCGCTTTGGCGAATTCAAGACCAAGGCGGGACGGCTCTCGCCTTATTTCTTCAACGCCGGTTTGTTTAACGATGGCAATTCGCTTGGTCGCCTCGCCGAATTCTACGCGAAAGCAGCTGAAACCGGCGGCATCCAGTTCGACATGCTGTTCGGTCCGGCCTACAAGGGCATCCCGCTGGTCGCAGCGATCGCCGTTGCCCTGGCCGGCCGTGGCAGCAACTTCCCCTTCGCCTACAACCGCAAGGAAGCCAAGGATCATGGCGAAGGCGGCACCATCGTCGGCGCGCCGCTGAGCGGCAAGGTACTGATCGTTGATGACGTGATCTCGGCCGGCACCTCGGTGCGCGAATCGGTCGAAATGATCCGCGCCGCCGGCGCCACCCCGGCCGGCGTGCTGATCGCACTCGACCGGCAGGAGCGTGGTCTGGGCGATTTGTCGGCAGTCCAGGAAGTTCAACGCGATTACGGCATCCCGGTGATTGCCGTTGCCGGCCTGGCAGACCTGATGGCCTTCCTGGAACACCATCCCGAGTTCGCATCGTATCGTGGTGCCGTTGCTCACTACCGTGAACAGTACGGTGTCAGCGTCTAGATTCCTGCTCGTGCCGCTGCTGCTCCTGCTGGCCATCCCAGCCAGGGCAGGCGGTGAGTTTTATTGCTGCCAGGACGCCAGCAATGGCCGCCGGGTATGTGGCGACACGCTTCCGGACCAGTGTCGGGGCCGCCCCTATCGCGTGCTGGACAGCGGCGGCAACGTCATCAAGGAAGTCGGTCCACCGCTGACGCCGGAAGAAAAGGCGCAGCAGGTACTGGAAAACCAGCGCAAAAAGCAGCTGGAAGAAGCGGCGCGCGAACAGCAGCGCAAGGACCAGGCACTGCTCGACACCTATGCGACACCGCAGGACATCGATCTTGCCCAGCGCAAGGCCGAGAATGACGTCAACCTGGCGATTGCCGCCACCCAGGCCAAGATCGACAACGCGACCAAAAATCGCAAGAAGCTGGCCGACGAAGCAGAGTTTTACAAAAAGAAACGCCTGCCACCCGAGCTGGAAAAAA
Organism: Quatrionicoccus australiensis; assembly: GCF_020510525.1. Classification (NCBI taxonomy): domain Bacteria; kingdom Pseudomonadati; phylum Pseudomonadota; class Betaproteobacteria; order Rhodocyclales; family Azonexaceae; genus Quatrionicoccus; species Quatrionicoccus australiensis. The sequence continues at coordinate 111,148 of NZ_CP075188.1, read as the reverse complement.
ACCTGCGGGCCGTCGAGCACGAGATCAAGGTCGAGCAGGAACTCCTCGACGTCAAGAAACGCGACATGGAAACCATCCGCAACAAGTACGAAGCGGATCGCAAGCGCTACCAGGAACTGACCGGCCGGCGCAGCCCGGGCGCACCGGCCAAGCCCGTCGTCCGCTGATCAGCCAGCCAGCTTGGCGCGCAGCAGATCGTTGACCTGTTGCGGATTGGCCTTGCCCTTGGCCGCCTTCATGACCTGACCGACCAGCGCGTTGAATGCCTTTTCCTTGCCGGCGCGGAATTCGGCGACATTGGCGGCATTCGCAGCAAGCACTTCGTCGACCAGCGCTTCAATGGCACCCGTGTCGGTGATCTGCTTCAGGCCCTGTTTCTCGATGATCTCGTCGGCCGTCTTGCCCTCACCGGTCCACAGTCCATCGAACACCTTTTTCGCGATGTTGTTGGAAATGGTGTTGTCGGCGATACGCTGGATCAAGCCACCCAGTTGTTCGGCGCTGACCGGCGAAGTGCTGATTTCCTGGCCTTCCTTGTTGAGCCGGGCGGCCAGATCAACCATCACCCAGTTGGCGCAGGGCTTGGCATTGGCCTTGCCGGCAACCGTAACGGTCGACTCGAAATAAGCGGCCATTTCCTGGCTGGCGGTCAGCGTCGTCGCGTCGTATATCGAGAGGCCGAACTCACTGACGAAGCGTTCACGCTTCTGCACCGGCAATTCCGGCAGTTCGCTGCGAACGCGGGCGAGCCACTCCTCGGAAATGATCAGCGGCAGCAGGTCGGGATCGGGGAAGTAGCGGTAGTCGTGCGCGTCTTCCTTGCTGCGCATCATGCGCGTCTCGCCACTGTCCGGATCGAACAGCACGGTCGCCTGCTGGATCTTGCGGCCTTCCTCGATCTCGTTGATCTGCCACTGGACTTCGAAGTCGATGGCTTCCTTGAGGAAACGGAAGGAATTGAGGTTCTTGATTTCACGACGTGTGCCAAATTCGGCCTGGCCTTTCGGGCGCACCGAAACATTGGCATCGCAACGGAACGAGCCTTCCTGCATGTTACCGTCGCAGATGCCAATCCACTGGACCAGCGCGTGCAGAGCCTTGGCGTAGGCGACAGCCTCGTCGGAGGAGCGCATGTCCGGCTCGGTAACGATTTCAAGCAGCGGCGTGCCGGCACGATTGAGGTCGATACCCGACTTGCCGTGAAAATCCTCGTGCAGCGACTTGCCGGCATCTTCTTCAAGATGGGCACGGGTCAGGTGCACGACCTTTTCGTAGGCCTTGTCGCCCTGCCCAACCTGCACCGCAATCTGGCCGCCGACGACGACCGGCAGGTCCATCTGGCTGATCTGATAGCCCTTGGGCAGATCGGGGTAGAAGTAATTCTTGCGGGCAAACACCGACTTGCGAGCGACTTCAGCATCGATCGCCAGACCGAAGCGGATGGCGCATTCGACGGCCTGCTTGTTGAGCACCGGCAAAACGCCGGGCAAGGCGAGGTCGACCGCACAGGCCTGCGTATTGGGTTCGGCACCGAAAGCCGTCGAGGCGCCGGAGAAAATTTTCGAAACGGTCGCCAGTTGCGCGTGCGTTTCGATGCCAATCACCACTTCCCACTGATTCATAATGTCATCCGTTCAGAAACAACGTCCCGATTTTGCCTCGACCATGATCGGCCAGAGGTAGCTGAAAGCATCCCCGTCGCAGGCTTTCGGGCAACTGTTGAAAGCAATCGTCATTTTCGCGCCCTGCTCCCACATGCGCACCTGGCAACCTTCGTCCTTCTTGTGACGAAGCAGCGGCTGCGGCATTTTTTCCACCTGCTCGAAATCTTTCAGGTTGAAACGGCAGGCGCCATAACCCTTCATCGTCACCTGGGCACTGAAACTCTTGATCAGCGACTCCTTGACCAGCAGGTCGAGCTGGGTTGTCGTGCCGATCGCGTCCTTGTGCGAGCACTTCGACTTGACGTTGAGCGGCCGCGTCGGCTGCGGTTTCAGGTTGCGGTTGGCCAGGTACTTGAGCGTCGAATTCTTGAATTTCGGTTCGCTGCTGACCGGCGGCGCTTCCTTCTCAGGTTCGGCAGCAACCACCGGCTCCGGCTGCTTTTCGACCTCGGCGCAACCGGCCGCCAGCAAGACCAGCAACAGCGCCCACCCAGCCCTCATGCTCAGACCAGACCGGCCGGCCGACGCTGATGCCAGTCCGTTGCCTGCTGATAACGATGCGCAACGTTGAGCAACTGCGCCTCGGCAAAGTAATTACCGACCAGCTGCAGCCCGACCGGCAAACCGCCGACAAAACCGCAAGGCACCGACATGCCGGGCAGACCAGCCAGATTGACCGCAATCGTGTAGATGTCCGACAGGTACATCTGCACCGGATCAGCCGCCTTTTCACCAAGCTTGAAGGCGGTGGACGGCGAAGTCGGCCCCATGATCACGTCGCAGGACTTGAAGGCTTCGACGAAGTCGTTGGCAATCAGGCGACGGATACGCTGTGCCTGCAGGTAGTAGGCGTCGTAATAGCCGTGTGACAGCACGTAGGCACCGATCATGATGCGGCGCTTGACCTCGGCACCGAAGCCCTGGGCGCGGCTCTTCATGTACATATCGTCGAGATTGCTGTAATCCTCGGCGCGGAAGCCATAGCGCACCCCGTCGAAACGCGACAGGTTGGAACTGGCTTCGGCCGGTGCAATAACGTAATAGGCCGGCACCGACAGGTGCGAATTGGGCAGCGAAACCTCGACGGTCGTTGCACCCAGCTTTTCGTATTCGGCAATGGCGGCACGCACGGCGGCCATCACGGCGGCATCACAACCTTCGCCGAAGAACTCCCTGGGCAGGCCGATGCGCAGACCGGCCAGCGGCTTTTCCAGATCCCGGCTGTAGTCTTCGCGCGGACGCTCCAGCGAGGTCGAGTCGCGCTCGTCGAAACCGGCCATGCTGTTGAGCAGCAGCGCACAGTCTTCGGCGCTGGCCGCCATCGGGCCAGCCTGGTCGAGCGAGGAGGCGAAGGCAATCATGCCGTAACGCGAAACGACACCATAGGTCGGCTTGAGACCGGTCAGATTGCACAGCGCCGCCGGCTGGCGGATCGAACCGCCGGTATCGGTACCGGTTGCGGCTGGCGCCATACGCGCGGCCACGGCTGCGGCCGAACCGCCCGAAGAACCGCCGGGCACGCGTTCGCTATCCCAGGGATTGCGCACCGGACCGAAGAACGAGGTTTCGTTCGACGAGCCCATGGCGAATTCGTCCATATTGGTCTTGCCCAGCGACACGAGACCGGCTTCGCTTTCCATCTTGCGAATCACCGTCGCATCGTAGGGCGAAACGAAATTGGCCAGCATCTTCGAACCGCAGGTCGTGCGCCAGCCTTCGGCACAGAAGATGTCCTTCTGGGCGATCGGGATACCGGTCAGCAGGCCGGCATTACCGGCCGCGATACGCGCATCGGCGGCGCGGGCGGAATTGAGACTTTTTTCGGCGTCGACCGTAACAAACGCATTCAGCGTCGGATTGAGGCGCGCAATGCGATCAAGGAACAGTTGAGTCAGCTCGACACTGGAAATCTGCTTCGCGGCCAGGGCCTGCGACAGCTGTTTGAGGCTGGCATTGATCATTCGATCACCTTCGGCACAAGGAAGAGACCGGCTTCGCTTTCCGGAGCGATCGCCAGGAAAGCAGCCCGGCCATCGACTTCACTGACCACGTCAGCGCGCAGGCGCTGGCTGAGATCCTGGGCATGCGCCATCGGCTCGACACCGGAGGTATCTACGGCCTGCATCTGTTCGATCAACTCGAAGATGCCGTTGAGGTGGGTTTGGGTGGAGAGCGCTTCGGATTCGCTGACCTCGATACGGGCGAGGTGGGCGATGCGCTGAACCTGTTCTAATGTGAGCGACATGGCTGCCAAAGACTTTATTGCGGCGCACAAAGTCTTAAAATGGAAAGCGTTATAAGGTATCATAAAAGTTTTCCCTACCGCACCCCCCCCAGCGGAGTCACAGCAGATGTTCGGTTTCCTCAGTAAATATTTCTCAAACGATCTGGCCATCGACCTTGGCACAGCGAATACGCTGATTTATGTTCGCGGTCGCTCCATCGTCCTCGATGAGCCTTCGGTCGTCGCCATCCGCCTCGAAGGCGGCCCCAATGCCAAGAAAACCATCCAGGCCGTCGGCAAGGAAGCCAAGGAAATGCTTGGCAAGGCACCGGGTAGCATCACCGTCATTCGTCCGATGAAGGACGGCGTGATCGCTGACTTCACCGTCACCGAACAGATGCTCAAGCAATTCATCAAGAAGGTGCATGACTCGAAGCTGTTCAGCCCGAGCCCGCGCATCATCATCTGCGTGCCCTCCGGTTCGACCCAGGTTGAACGCCGCGCCATCCGCGAATCCGCGATCGGTGCCGGCGCCAGCCAGGTTTACCTGATCGAGGAGCCGATGGCGGCTGCAATCGGTGCCGGCCTGCCGGTTGCCGAAGCGACCGGCTCGATGGTCGTCGATATCGGCGGCGGCACGACCGAAGTCGGCGTCATCTCGCTCGGCGGCATGGTCTATGCCGGCTCGGTGCGCGTCGGCGGCGACAAGCTCGACGAAGCCATCATCAATTACATCAGCCGCAATTACGGCATGATGATCGGCGAGAACACCGCCGAAAACATCAAGAAGAACATCGGCTCCGCCTTCCCGGGCGCCGAAGTCCGCGAAATGGAAGTCTCCGGCATCAACAAGGCCGAGGGCATCCCGCGCAAGTTCACGATTTCGTCCAACGAAATCCTCGAAGCGCTGACCGACCCGCTCAACCAGATCGTTTCCGCCGTCAAGTCGGCGCTGGAAAAGACCCCGCCCGAACTCGGTGCCGACATTGCCGAAAAGGGCATGGTCCTGACCGGCGGTGGCGCCCTGTTGCGCGATCTCGACCGTCTGCTGATGGAAGAAACCGGTCTGCCGGTGATCGTTGCCGACGAGCCTCTGACCTGCGTTGCCCGCGGTTGCGGCATGGCGTTGGAAAAGATGGACAAGCTGGGCAGCATCTTCGCCTCGGACTGAACTTGATCGCCACAATTCGAGCTTAAGCGATGGCCGGCATCGACCACGCACCGCCACCGTTCTTCAAGCGAGGGCCAGCACCGCTGGCCCTTCTGACTTTCTACATCGCCATTTCACTGGCGGTGTTCGTGCTCGACCTGCGTTTTCGCAGCCTCAACCTGCTGCGCCAGAGCATTGCATTACTGGTCGACCCGGTTCAACGGGTCGCCCAGACGCCGGGCAGCCTGGTCGACTACGCCAACAACTACCTGCAAGGCCTGCAGGCGCTGCATCAAGAGAACAACGCGCTCAAGCACGCCCAGCTCAACACCGCCCCCAACCTGCAGCGCCTGCTCCAGCTTGAGGTGGAAAACGAGCGCCTGCGCAAATTGCTCAGCGTCAAGGAACGCGAAAAGGCCAATGGCCAGGTTGCCCAGATTCTGTACACCGCCCGTGATCCGTTTTCGCGCAAGGTCATCGTCGACAAGGGCCAGCAGTCGGGTATCGTCGCCGGCCAGCCGGCCATCGACGAGGCCGGTGTCGTTGGCCAGGTCACCCGCGTATTCCCTTTCTCGGCAGAAATCACGCTGATTACCGACAAGGATCAGGCGGTACCGGTACAGATCGTCCGCAGCGGCCAGCGCTCGGTCGTCTTCGGCCTCGGCAACGGCCAGCTTGAACTGCGCTACATGCCCGCCAATGCCGACGTTCAGGAAGGCGATATTCTGGTGACATCCGGCCTCGACGGCATCTACCTGCCGGGTTTTCCGGTCGCCAAGGTGATCAATATCGAGCGTGACAGTGCCTATTCCTTTGCCCGCATCTTTTGCGTGCCGGTGGCCGGCGTCGAGAATTTCGGCGAAATCATGGTTCTTGATCCACGCCAGCCCTTGCCGCCGGCTCCGCCCGAGTCCACCAGCCGGGAAAGCGGCACCGACAAGATGACGGTCCGCCAGAAGAACCGCGCGAAAAAGAGCAACTGATGCAACCAACCTTCTCCTCTTCGCGCATCCTGCTCCCGGTCCGCCCATGGTTCATTTTCCTGAGCCTGATTGCGGCCGTTCTGCTCAACTTTCTGCCGACCGCCCACTGGCCTGCCATGCCGGACTGGGTGGCACTTGTCCTCTGCTTCTGGAGCGTGCGCGAATTCCGTCGCGTCGGCATGGGCTGGGCCTTCATTCTCGGTCTGCTGATGGATGTCGCGGATGGCTCGGTACTCGGCCAGCACTGTTTTGCCTATGTCCTGCTCGCCTATGTTTCAACCGCCGCGTCCCGGCGCCTGCTCTGGTTCCCGCTCGCCCAGCAGGCACTGCAGGTCATGCCGCTGCTGCTCGGCACCCAGCTTGTCCAGGCGCTGATGCGTCTGGCTGTCGGCGCCGAATTCCCCGGACTGACCTACTTCATCGGGCCGCTCATCGGAGCCCTGCTCTGGATTCCCGCCACCTTCATCCTGCTCCTGCCGCAGTATCAGCCGGTCGAGCAGGATCCTGATCGACCGATCTGAACAGGTGGCAACCCGTGGGTGATTTCCACAATCCCGAAGCCGACCTCGACCGCTTTCGCTTCCGTTCCGGCTTTGCCGCAATTGCCGTCCTGCTCGCCTTTTCGCTATTGCTCGGTCGCTTCATCTGGCTGCAGGTCATCCAGCACGACTTTTATCAGACACGGGCTGAAGACAACCGGATTGCACTGATTCCCATCGTACCCAACCGCGGCGTCATCACCGACCGCAACGGCACCGTACTGGCCCGCAATTACTCCGCTTTCACGCTGGAAATCACGCCATCGCGGGTTGCCGACCTGGATGTGGCAATTGACGAACTGGCCGCCATCATTGATATCCAGCCCAAGGACAGAAAGCGCTTCAAGCGCCTGATGGATGAAGCAAAGAACTTCGAATCCATCCCGATCCGGACCCGCCTGACCGATGCCGAAGTCGCCAAGTTCGCCGCCCAGCGCTATCGTTTCCCCGGCATCGAGGTCAAGGCCCGGCTTTTCCGCCAGTATCCGCTCGGCACGGTTGCCTCGCACGCGATCGGCTATATCGGCCGGATTACCGACCGCGACCTGAAATGGATCGAAGAAGCCGAACAGCAGGCCATGTTCAAGGGCACCGACCACATCGGCAAGACCGGGCTGGAACAGCACTACGAGTTCGAACTGCATGGCCAGACCGGCTACGAGGAAGTCGAGATCGACGCCGGCGGCCACGCCCTACGCAGCCTCAAGCGCATCCCGCCGGTTTCCGGCAACAATCTGGCCCTGACCCTGGATGCCAAGCTGCAGGAAATTACCGAGCAGGCTTTCGGTGACCGCAAGGGCGCACTGGTCGCCATCGAACCCTCGACCGGCGGCATCCTGGCCCTGGTTTCCAATCCGACCTACGACCCCAATCTCTTCGTGGACGGCATCACGCCGGACAACTGGAAAGAGCTCAACGAGCACCCGAGCAAGCCCATGGTCAACCGCGCCATCAACGGCGCCTACCCTCCGGGTTCCACCTTCAAGCCTTTCATGGCACTGGCTGCGCTGGAAATGGGCAAGCGTACGCCGAGTCAGGCAATCAGCGACCCCGGTTACTACAATTTCGGCAATCACCAGTTCCGCGACGACAAAAAGGGCGGACATGGCATCGTCGACATGTACAAATCGATCGTCCACTCCTGCGATACCTACTACTACATGCTGGCCAACGACATGGGGATCGACAACATCGCCAAGTTCATGGGTCAGCTCGGACTGGGACAACGCACCGGCATCGACCTCGGCAAGGATGAATACGGCGAGTCGAAGGGCGTGCTGCCCTCGCAGGAATGGAAAAGGCAGCGCTTCAAAAAGCCGGAACAGCAGAAATGGTATGCCGGCGAAACCATCTCGATCGGGATCGGCCAGGGCTACAACGCTTACACCCCCATCCAGCTCGCCCAGGCAACGGCAACGATTGCCAATAATGGCGTGATGTTCCGGCCACACATCGTGCATCACATCATTGACACCAAGACCGGCCAGAAGCGTCTGATCGAAAGACAGCCTATCCGCGACCTCAATCTCAGGCCGGAAAACGTCGAGGTCATCCGCCGTGCCATGGTCGGGGTCAACAAGGAAGGTACCGGTGCCCGCGCTTTTGCCGGTGCGCCTTACGAAGCTGCCGGCAAGACCGGTACGGCCCAGGTCTTCTCGCTGAAGGGAGCGCAGTACAAAGAAGGTGGCATCAAGAAGGAACTGCGCGACCACGCCCTGTTCATCGCCTTTGCCCCAGCCGAGAATCCGAAAATTGCACTCGCCGTACTGGTCGAGAATGGTGGTTTTGGCGCCCAGTCGGCGGCACCGATCGCCCGCATGGTCATCGACTACTACCTGCTCGGCAAATTGCCGGCCGGCGCCGCGCCGGAAGACAGCGCCGCCGTCGAAGAGGAGGCCGAATAATGATCGATGTCGCCGGTACCTTGCGCCGCGGTTGGCAACAATTGATTGCCCATATCGACTTTCCGCTGCTCTGCATCACGCTGGCAATCATGGCAATCGGCCTGGCCACCGTACATTCGGCAACCTTTGACGGCAACCAGCGGGTTTTGTCGCAAGCCGGCAACATGGGCGTGGCAATGGTCATCATGTGGTTCGTTTCCCGCCTGCCACCGCAAAAACTGATGAGCTTCGCCATTCCGCTCTATGTGCTCGGCCTCGTTCTGCTCGTCGCGGTCTTTCTTTTCGGCATCAAGATCAACGGTGCCCGCCGCTGGCTGTCGCTCGGCTTCACCCGCATCCAGCCATCCGAGATCATGAAGATCGCAATGCCCTTGATGCTGGCCTGGTATTTCCAGAAATACGAAGCCACCCTGAAATTCAAGCATTACGTCATCGCTGCCCTGCTGCTGATTATTCCGTTTGCCCTGATCGCCAAGCAACCCGATCTTGGTACCGCACTGCTGGTCGGCGCGGCCGGCTTCTACGTGATTTTCTTTGCCGGCCTGCCCTGGAAGATCATCGTCGGCATGATCGTCGCAGGGGCATCCGCAGCGCCCTTCCTCTGGGGCATGCTGCATGACTACCAGAAGAAGCGCATCCTGACCCTGATCGACCCGACCACCGATCCGCTCGGCTCCGGCTATCACATCATCCAGGCAACCATCGCGATCGGTTCCGGTGGCGCCATCGGCAAAGGCTATCTGAACGGCACACAGACCCACCTCGAATTCATTCCGGAAAAACACACCGACTTCATTTTTGCGGTCTTCTCGGAAGAATGGGGACTGATGGGCAACCTTCTGCTGCTCTTCCTCTACACCATGCTGATCGGACGCGGCCTGATGATCGCCTCGGCGGCACCGACGCTGTTCTCGCGCCTGCTCGCCGGCGCCATCACGCTCGGCTTTTTCACCTACGCCTTCATCAACATGGGCATGGTCAGCGGCATCCTGCCGGTCGTCGGTGTCCCGCTGCCCTTCATGAGCTATGGCGGCACGGCACTGGTGACGCTGTTTCTCGGGATTGGCATGCTGATGTCGATCCACACGCACCGCATGCTGGTCAAGAAATGATCCTCCGCCTGCTCCCTGCCGCGCTGCTCGTCTCGCTACTTTCTGCCTGTGGCAGTTCGCCGCTGCACACCGAACGGGAAACAACGGTCGACACGGCAAAAAGCCCGATTTCCAGAGCGCCAACGCCGACCCGCAAGCCCGGCGTGACACTGAAGCGCGGTGGCGGTTTCTACAAGGATGACGGCCCGGCCGACGAGATTCCGGATGGGCTGGACGACATCCCGGATGCCGAACCCAGGTGGGAACCCCTGCACAAGCCAGCCACCCGCCCCTATGTCGTGCTCGGCAAGGAATATGTACCGAATACCGCCGTCAAGCCATACAAGGCGCGCGGCATCGCCAGCTGGTACGGCAAGAAATTCCACGGCCAGAAGACATCGATCGGCGAGCCTTACGACATGTTCGCAATGACCGCAGCGCACCCTACCCTGGCCTTGCCGTCCTATGTCCGTGTGACGCATGCCCAGAGCGGCAAGTCGGTCATTGTCCGCATCACTGACCGCGGCCCCTTCCACGCCGATCGCGTCATCGACCTGTCCTATACCGCCGCCTACAAGCTCGGCCTGATCAATGGCGGCAGTGGCCTGGTCGATGTCGAAGCCATCATTCCGGGTGAAGCGACCGGCGTCACCTATGCCCAGGTCGCGCCGCAAAAGCCCGTCACGAGCCCGACCGGCGCAGACGATATCGAGCAGATGGCCATGCGCATGCGCCAGGAAGAACGCCCGGTACAAACCGCCAGCAGCAGCGACAGCACGGGTGAAAAGATCGTCGCCAAGGGCGTCTATCTGCAGTTGGGTGCCTTTGCCAATGCCGACAATGCAGAAAACCTGAAAAACCATTTGAGCCGCGAACTCGACTGGCTGAATGAAAGCATGCAGATCAATCCAAGCGCCGGCATCCATCGCCTGCAAATCGGGCCCTATGCCAACCGTGGCGACGCTGACAGGGTCGCGGAAAAAATCCGCAGCAGCCTCGGCTACAAGCCGACCATCGTGATCCGCTGAACCAGACACCGGCTCTTTGACCAGGATCAATGGCAGCCAGCACTGGCTGGCTATACTGCCCGGCTGATCCTTCCGGTCCCCTATTCCATGAGTTCCCTGCCTGATCTGATCTGCCCGGCCGGCAGCCTGCCCGCGCTCAAGGCTGCGGTCGACAACGGCGCCGATGCGGTTTACCTCGGCTTCAAGAATGACACCAACGCGCGCAATTTCGCCGGCCTCAATTTCGACGCCAAGAACATGGCAGAAGGCATCCGCTACGCCCATGCCAAGGGTCGCGAAATCCTGCTCGCGATCAATACCTTCCCGCAGGCCGGACGCGTCGGTGAATGGCACAAGGCGGTCGACGCAGCGGTCGACCAGGGCGTAGACGCGATTATCCTGGCCGACGTCGGCCTCCTCGATTACGCCCGCAACAAGCATCCGCAGCAGCGTCTGCACCTCTCGGTGCAGGGCTCGGCAACCAGCTACGAGGCGATCAATTTCTGCCAGCGCGAATTCGGCATCAAGCGTGCCGTGCTGCCGCGCGTGCTGACGCTGGCCCAGGTTGAAAACGTGATCAGGAACACCACGGTCGAAATCGAAGTCTTCGGTTTCGGCAGCCTGTGCGTCATGAACGAGGGCCGCTGCTGGCTGTCCTCCTACGCCTGCGGCGAATCGCCGAATACCGTCGGCGCCTGCTCGCCGGCCAAGTACGTGAAATGGGACAAGCAACCGGGAGCCATGGAAACCCGCCTCAACGGCATTCTCATCGACCGTTTCGGCGACGATGAACCGGCCGGTTATCCAACCCTGTGCAAGGGCCGCTTCGAAGTCCAGGGCGAAACCTATTACGCGCTGGAAGAACCGACCAGCCTGAATGTCATCTCCATTCTGCCCGAGATCATGAAAATCGGCGTGCGCGCGATCAAGGTCGAAGGCCGCCAGCGCAGCCCGGCCTACGTTACCCAGGTCACCCGCACGCTGCGTGCCGCCCTCGACACGCTGGCCGAAGGCGGCGAGCGCTTCCACGTCAAACCGGCCTGGCAGGCCGAGCTGGCCAAGGTCTCCGAAGGCAGCCAGGCAACGCTGGGTGCCTACAACCGGCCGTGGAGATAAGAATGAAGCTTTCCCTCGGACCCCTGCTCTATTTCTGGCCCAAGGCCGAAGTCATGGAGTTCTACGCCGAAATGGCACAGAACCCGGCGCTCGACATCATCTACGTCGGCGAAGTCGTCTGTTCGCGCCGACAACAACTGCGCACCGCCGACTGGATCGGCCTTGCCCGCGATCTGACCGACGCCGGCAAGGAGGTCGTCGTTTCGGCCCAGGCCCTGCTCGAATCGGAAAGCGACCTCAAGGCACTGCGCCGCCTGGTCGACGAAGCCGGCTGCAAGCTCGAAGCCAACGATCTCGGCGCGGTCAACCTCGTGCACGGGCAGGATTTCGTCGCCGGCCCGCACCTCAACATTTACAACGAGGCGACGCTCGCCACCTTCGCCAAACACGGCCTGAAGCGCTGGGTGCCGCCGCTCGAAGCCAGCCGGGCGCTGATCGAAACCCTGCACGCCAGCCGGCCGGCCGGTGTCGAAACCGAGGTCTTCGTGTACGGCAAGCTGCCGCTCGCCTTCTCGGCGCGCTGCTTCACGGCCCGCCATTACGACCTGAACAAGGACGACTGCCAGTTCAAGTGCCTCGACCACGCCGAGGGTCTGACCCTGACCACCCGCGACGGCCAGGATTTCCTGTGCATCAACGGCATCCAGACCATGTCGGCGCAGAGCTACAACCTGCTGCACGAAATCCCGCAGATGCTGGCCATGGGCATCGACATCGTCCGGATCAGCCCGCAGAAGCAGCACATCAATGCCATCATCGCTGCCTTCGACGCCGCCCGCCGCGGCGAGACGCCGCAACCCGACACCACCGGCTGGAATGCCAGCGGCCTGGTCGACGGCTACTGGTTCGGCGACGCCGGCATCGTTGCCCACCACACACAAGCCCTCGCCCAACTGGGAGCATGAGCATGGACCAGAATTTCACCATCCCGAAGTTCCGTCTGCCCGCCATCATCGGCGAGATCGGGAAGCGGCTGCCGCAATGGCCGCATACGCTGACCCTGATCGCCGGACTCAACGTCGCGCTGAAAATGAAATTGCTGCCGGAAAGCGAGTTGACCGCCCTGGAAGACAAACTGTTCAGCATCCATGTCCTGGATACCGGCGGCAAGGCAACATTCACCTATCGCGACGGACTTTTCCGGCCGCTATTCCAGGTCACGCGCGAACCCGACCTGGCTTTCGCCGCCAACCTGTCGGCCTTCCTGCAACTGGTCGCCCGCCAGGAAGACCCGGATACGCTGTTTTTCAACCGCGAACTGGAAATCACCGGCGACACGGAGCTGGGCCTGATCGTCAAGAACATGCTGGATGCCATCGAATGGCCCAGCCTGCCGCACATTCCCTTGCTCCACCGCTGACCCCCGTCGCTCCGGCGGCGAAACTCAGGACAAAAAAAGGGAGGCCGCGGCCTCCCTTTCTGCTTGGATCCCTTGCCGGATCAGCTTTCCTTCTTCTGCGTATCGAGACGGAACTTGACGTAGCTGCCCGGGGCATCCTCGATGACCTTGAGCGCGCCGTCTTCCGGCTGACGTGCCTTGACCTTGGTCGAACCACCCGGCAGGCTGGTCACCCACTGGTTCCAGTGCGTCCACCACGAACCGGCATTCTGCGTTGCACCGGCCAGGAAATCTTCCGGGCTTTCCGGCAGATTGCTGTCGGTCGCGTCATTGGTCCAGTAGCCGTACTTGTTGGCGACCGGCGGATTGACGATGCCGGCGATGTGGCCGGAACCGCCGAGCACGAACTTGGTCGGGCCGGACGGCAGGCGGGCCCCCATGTAGGTGCTCTTCCACGGTGCGATGTGGTCTTCGATGGTCGAGATGAAGTAGCACGGGGTCTTGACCTTGGAGATGTCGATCTTGACACCACCCAACGTCAGGCCGCCCGGTTCCTTGAGCAGGTTGCCGAGATACATGTTGCGCAGGTAATAGCTGTGCATTGCGGCCGGCATGCGCGTCGAGTCGGAATTCCAGTACAGCAGGTCGAACGGGAACGGATCCTTGCCCATCAGGTAGTTATTGACCACGAACGACCAGATCAGGTCGTTGGCCTTCAGCATGTTGAAGGTGCCGGCCATTTCGGAACCTTCGAGGAAGCCGCGCTCGGCCATCTTCTTTTCGAGGCCGGAAACGGCGCCTTCATCAAGGAAGATGCCCAGTTCACCCGGCTCGGAGAAGTCGAGCATGGTCGTGAAGAAGGTGGCGGAATTGGCACGCTTGTCCTTCTTGGCCGTCATGTAGGCCAGGGTCGTCATCAGCAAAGTACCGCCCAGGCAGTAACCGGCCAGATTGACGCTGTCTTCGCCGGTGTGGGCACAGACCTGGTTGATCGCCTCGAGCGAACCTTCGAGCAGATAGTTCTCGAAGGACTTCTTGGCCAGCTTCTCGTCCGGGTTGGTCCAGGACATGATGAAGGTGGTGTGGCCCTGGTCGGTCGCCCACTTGACCATGGAGTTCTTCTCGCGCAGGTCGAGGATGTAGTACTTGTTGATCCACGGCGGCACGATCAGGAACGGCTTCTTGTTCTGGTCGGGCGTGCTCGGGTTGTACTGGATCAGCTGGAACAGTTCGTTCTGGAAGATCACCTTGCCCGGCGTCGTGGCAACGTTCTTGCCCATTTCGAAGGCCGAGGTGTCGGTCATGCGGATGCGCAGCTGGCCGTCACCGGACTCGACGTCGTGCAGCAGGTTGTTGAGACCCTTGATCAGGTTCTGGCCGTGGCTCTTGACGGTTTCGCGGAAGACTTCCGGATTGGTCAGGGCAAAGTTCGACGGCGACAGCGCATCAATGTACTGGCGGGTGAAGAAATTGACCTTCTGCTGCGTGGCTTCGTCGAGACCTTCGGTATCGGCGACAGTGTCATGCAGGTGACGGGCAGTGATCAGATAGGACTGCTTGACGAAGTCGAACAGGAAATGCTGTTCCCACTCTTCGTCCTTGAAGCGGTTGTCACCCTTCTTCGGCGAGGCAACCGGTGCCTGCACCGGCATGCCCATCATCTTCATCGAAGTGTTCTGCCACAGCGAGAAGTAGTCCCACATCATGTTCATCTGGGTCTGGGCCACCTTGTACGGATTGGCCAGCAGACGGGACGACAGGTCCATGAAGGCCTTGGCGACGCCGAGTTCATCGGTCGGCGCGCTGACGCCATCCTTGGCCTTCTTTTCAACGAAACTGGTGATCAGGCGCGAGGCGCGCTGGGCGACTTCGGCGTAGGTCTTGGCGATTTCCGCCGGATTGGGCAGATTGGCACCCTTGTCTTCGGTTTGCTGCGACATGCTTGAAACTCCCTCTGTCAGTGCGCGGCTTTGGGCGACCGCGTGTAGCGAATTACCCCGTCGGCGTCGGTGCTGCGCGACAGCCGGCCGGCTTGTTCAAGATAATTCAGGTGAGCAATAGCCTCACCCATGGCGAACATGGTTTGATGCGTATCGAGTGCCCGCTGGAAGAGGGTCTCGAGTAAGTCTGCGGCGCTCTGTGGCGCTTGTTCACAACTGCTCTCCAATGCACGCAATCGATCTTCATGGTGCGCGTGCAACGCCTCCACCCGGGCCCCTATTCCGAAGAAAGGCAGACCGTGCGAAGGTAACACCAGGGTCTTTTCCGGAATATTTCCTGTCAGTTCATCGAGTGACTCCAGATACCAGCCCAGGGCATCGGCATCCGGCGTCGCCGCGAACACGCTGACATTGGTCGAAATTCTCGGTAAAAGCATGTCTCCGGAAACTAACACGCCGAGTTCGGGACAGTAAAGCGACATATGCTCGGGTGCATGGCCGTGGCCGATGATTATTTGCCAATTCAAGCCGTTGACCGTCACGACATCACCGGCCTTGATGCGCTGGTAATACTCGGGCAAGGCCGGCACGGCCTTGCGATAACCGGAGCCGCGCTTCTCGAATTTGGCCAGCCGTTCGGCATCGAGGCCATGCTGGCGGAACTGTTCAACCATGAACCGGGCACCGTGGCCGCCGACCTCGTTCCAGACTACATGCGCAGTCAGGAACTCGCCGGTGGTCATCAGCAGCGTCGCTCCGGTTTTCTCCATCAGCCAGGTGGCGAGACCAAGATGGTCAGGATGAAAATGGGTGACGATCAGGCGCCGGACCGGCCCGTCAAGGCGCTCGATGATTGCCGACCAGGTGGCACGCACCCCGTCATCAGGGAAACCGGTATCGATGATGGTCCAGCCGTCACCGTCACGCAGCAGCCAGAGGTTGATGTGATCGAGCTGGAACGGCAAGGGCATGCGCAACCAGAAAACACCGGGCGCGACCTCTTTGAGTTCGCCAGCCGCCGGCGGCTGGTCATGGGGATATTGGGGAGACATGAAACGAACCTTTTTATTTGAGGGAGCAAGTTACCATAGGCATGGCTAATTGAAAAAACCCCCCTCTTCTGATTTACTGACGCGCACTTTGAGGAGACTCGCTTGAGCCAGCCGGCCATTACCTTCGCCATTTCCGATCTCGCCCGCGAATTCGGCATCACCCCGCGCACCATCCGCTTCTGGGAAGACCAAGGCATCCTGTCGCCCGAACGCGAGGGCAGCAAGCGCGTATTCACCCGGCGCGACCGCGCCCGTCTCAAGATGGCCTTGCGCGGCAAACGCCTTGGCCTGTCGCTGGCCGAAATCAAAGACCTGATCGGCATGTACGCCTCGACCGAGGATGAAACGCCACAACTGCAGGAATGCCTGCGCATCATGTCGAAGCGGCGGGAAGCTCTCGAACAGCAGCGCGAGGACATCGAAGCCATGCTCGGCGAAATTGCCCAGTTTGAATTGCAATGCCAGCAGGAACTGAACCGCCGCGCCGCCAGTTGAAATTTTTTTGCCAGGCAGTTGACGTTAACGTCAACGTCAATACAATCGCGGGAAAGCAGAATTCAGGATCAAGTTGCCCGGGAGCTTGAACTGCCAGAGAAACCCACTCTGGCAGCGCAGCAAGCAGGCAATCCATAACCAGACGGAGACAAACCCCATGAACATTCCCAGCCTCGACTTCGCCCTCGGCGAAGACATCAACCTGCTGCGCGATGCAGTGAAAGCCTTTGCCGACGCCGAAATCGCGCCGCGCGCCGCAGAAATCGACCGCGTTAACGAATTCCCGGCCGACCTCTGGAAAAAATTCGGCGACATGGGCCTGCTCGGCATGACTGCCGGCGAGGAATACGGCGGCACCAACATGGGCTATCTCGCCCACATTGTCGCCCTCGAGGAAATCTCGCGCGCCTCCGCTTCGGTCGGGCTGTCCTACGGTGCACACTCGAATTTGTGCGTAAACCAGATCCGCCGCAACGGCACCGAGGCCCAACGCCAGAAATACCTGCCCAAGCTGATCTCCGGCGAACACGTCGGCGCACTCGCCATGTCCGAGCCGAATGCCGGCTCCGATGTGGTCTCGATGAAGCTGAAGGCCGAGAAAAAGGGCGACCGCTACGTGCTGAACGGTTCGAAGATGTGGATCACCAACGGTGGCGATGCCGACACCCTGGTCGTCTACGCCAAGACCGACCCGGCCGCCGGCGCCAAGGGCATGACCGCCTTCATCGTCGAGAAGGGTTTCAAGGGCTTCACGCACGGCACGCACCTCGACAAGCTGGGCATGCGCGGCTCCAACACCTTCCCGCTCTTCTTCGACGACTGCGAAGTACCGGAAGAAAACGTGCTGGGCGGCGTCGGCAAAGGTACCAAGGTGCTGATGTCCGGCCTCGATTACGAACGCGCCGTGCTCTGTGGCGGCCCGCTCGGCATCATGGCCGCCTGCATGGACGTCGTCGTGCCCTATCTGCACGAGCGCAAACAGTTCGGCCAGGCAATCGGCGATTTCCAGCTGATGCAGGGCAAGGTCGCCGACCTGTATTCGACCTGGCAGGCCACCCGCGCCTACGTCTATGCCGTCGGCCGCGCCTGTGATGCCGGCGACCACTCGCGCACCCTGCGCAAGGACGCTGCCGGCGCCATCCTCTATTCCGCCGAGAAGGCAACCTGGATGGCCGGCGAGGCAATCCAGACCCTGGGCGGCGTTGGCTACACCAACGAGTACCCAACCGGCCGTTTGTGGCGCGATGCCAAGCTATATGAAATCGGGGCCGGCACGTCGGAAATTCGGCGGATGCTGATCGGCCGCGAGTTGATGGCGGAGACGCGCTGAGATGGCCGGCCACAATTCGTCGCAGGCTAACGCGCGCACAGCGCGGGTTAAGGCGCAACGCGCCGGCCGGAGACAAATTGCCCCAGCCGGTACCAGCGAAATTCGCCGCATGCTGATCGGCCGCGAACTGATGGCGGAGACCCGCTGATGATGCGCCGCAGCAAAGGTAGAATGCTGATCAATCACGGGTTTTCCGTGGAAACCATATAACACGCTCCTGCCGATGCTCCGGACAGGAGCATCGCCACATGGAGCTGAACAGCATGCCCGTTACCTTACGCACCCTTACCGCCAGCGACAGCGAAGCCATCGAGCAGGTTCGCCAGTACTTCCGCAACTATGCGGCCTGGCTGGGCGTCGACCTGTCGTACCAGAACTTCGACCAGGAAATGGCCTCCCTGCCCGGCGCCTATGTCGCGCCGCAGGGCCGGCTGTTTTTTGCCGAAGTGAATGGTCAGCCGGCCGGCTGTGTCGGGGTGCGCCCGCTTTCCGACAGCGATGGCGTCTGCGAAATGAAGCGCCTCTATGTCGATCCGGAACAACGCGGCCACGGCATCGGCTCGACACTGGCGCTGGCAGCAATCAAGGCGGCCAAGGAAATCGGCTACCGCAAGCTGATCATCGATACCCTGCCCAATATGCGCATGGCCGTGAAGCTCTACCGCGAACTGGGCTTCACCGAAGCACCGAACTACTACCAGACGCCGGTCGAAGGCACGATGTTCCTGGCACTCGACCTCGACAACTGGTCGGAAGAAGAAATCCGCAACGAAAACCTTTCCCACCTGTTCGACTTCAACCGCGCCTGGGCGCAGCGCATGCAGGAGGTCGATCCGACCTACTTCAACAAGCTGTCCAAGCTGCAGGCCCCGGAGTTCCTGTGGATCGGCTGTTCCGACTCGCGCGTCCCGGCCAACCAGATCGTCGGCCTGCTGCCGGGCGAAGTGTTTGTGCATCGCAACGTCGCCAACCTGGTGCTGCATACCGACATGAACTGCCTGTCGGTGATCCAGTACGCGGTCGATGTGCTGGAGGTAAAGCACATCATGGTCGTGGGCCACTACGGCTGCGGCGGCGTCGGCGCCGCCTTGCGCCGCGACCGCGTCGGCATCGTCGATTTCTGGTTGCACAACGTGCAGGAAGTCCACAACAAGCACCTTGCCCACATCAATGCCCTGCCTGAAGCGCAGCGCCATGATCGCCTGTGCGAACTGAACGTGCTCGAGCAGGTCGTCAATCTGTGCCACACGCCGGTCGTCAAGGATGCCTGGATGCGCCAGCAGAAGCTCACCGTACATGGCTGGCTGTATGGCCTCAAGGACGGCCTGATGCACGACCTCGGCATCACCGTCGATTGTCCCGAAGATTTACCCACCCGCTACGACGCCGCACTAAAGGCGTTGGAAGCATGATTTGATAACAAGCACGCAGGAGAAATCAGCATGAACGACCCGATTGTCATCGTTTCCGCCGTCCGTACCGCCATGGGCGCATTCCAGGGTGGCTTTGCCAGCCTGACCGCCGCCAACCTCGGTGCCGTCGCTATCAAGGCCGCCGTCGAGCGCGCCGGCATCGACGCCAACCTGATCGAGGAAGTGCTGATGGGCTGCGTGCTGCAAGCCGGCCAGGGCCAGGCGCCGGCCCGCCAGGCCGCCCTGCAGGCCGGTCTGCCGCTTTCCGCCGGCTGCGCCACCATCCACAAGGTGTGTGGTTCCGCCATGAAGGCCACGATGCTCGGCCACGACGGCATTCTCGCCGGCTCCTACGGCGCAGCCGTAGTCGGCGGCATGGAGTCGATGACCAATGCCCCCTACCTGCTCGCCAAGGCACGCGGCGGCTATCGCCTCGGCCACGGCCAGATGTTCGACCACATGTTCCTCGATGGTCTGGAAGACTCCTACAGCAAGGAAACCCGCGGCCGCCTGATGGGCACCTTTGCCGAAGAGTGTGCGACCACTTACGGTTTCACCCGCGAAGCACAGGATGAATTCGCCGTCCGCTCGACCACCCGCGCCATCGAAGCCAGCAACAACGGCTCCTTCGCCTGGGAAATCGCCCCGACCACCGTCGCCGGCCGCAAGGGCGATGTCGTCATCGACAAGGACGAAGGCCCGTTTGCGGTCAACGTCGAAAAAATCCCGACTTTGAAGCCGGCTTTCAAGAAGGACGGCACGGTCACCGCTGCCAACTCCTCGTCGATTTCCGACGGCGCCGCCGCCATGATCCTGATGCGCGAATCGCAGGCTGCCAAGCTCGGCCTCAGCCCGGTTGCCCGCATCGTCGCGCACACCACGCATGCCGGCGTCCCGGCGCTGTTCCCTTCGGCTCCGGTCGGCGCGATGCAGAAATTGTTCGCAAAAACCGGATGGACCGCCGAGAGCGTCGATCTCTACGAAATCAACGAAGCCTTCGCCGTCGTCACCATGGCCGCGCTGCACGACCTCAAGCTCGATCCGGCCAAGGTCAACGTCCACGGCGGCGCCTGTGCGCTCGGCCATCCGATCGGTGCCTCCGGCGCGCGTATCGTCGTTTCGCTGCTCGGTGCACTGAAGAAATACGGCAAGAAGCGCGGCGTTGCCTCGCTCTGCATCGGCGGCGGCGAAGCCACGGCCCTCGCGGTGGAAATGCTGTAAGGATCCAGGATTGAGGATCGAGCTGTTAGCGAAAATTTGCGCGCCGCAAGGCGCGGAAACATCCACTCGATCCTCGCCCCTCGATCCTCGATCCTAATAACTCGATCCAAAAGGAGACACCCAATGCTACTGACCCAAGAACAGGAAATGATCCGCGACACCATGCGCAGCTTTGCGCAGGAACGCCTCGCCCCCTTCGCCGCCGAATGGGACCGCAACCACACCTTCCCGGCCCAGGCCCTGAAAGAACTCGGTGAACTCGGCGCGCTCGGCATGGTCGTGCCGGAAGAATGGGACGGTGCCGGCATGGATTACATGTCGCTGGTCCTGACCCTGGAAGAAATCGCCGCCGGCGATGGCGCCACCTCGACCATCGTCTCGGTGCAGAACTCGCTGGCCTGCGGCATCACCCAGAAATACGGTACCGATGCGCAGAAGGAAGAATGGTTGAAGCCGCTCGCCCGCGGCGAAAAGCTCGGCTGCTTCTGCCTGACCGAGCCGCACACCGGCTCCGATGCTGCGGCGATCACCACCCGCGCCGACAAGGATGACGACTTCTTCGTCCTCAATGGCGTCAAGCAGTTCATCACCACCGGCAAGCACGCCCAGATGGCCATCGTCTTCGCGGTCACCGACAAGGCCGCCGGCAAGAAGGGCATTTCCTGCTTCCTGATTCCGACCGCGACGCCGGGTTTCATCGTCGGCCGCACCGAAGACAAGATGGGCCAGCACGCTTCCGACACCGTGCAGATCATCCTGGAAAACTGCCGCGTACCAACCTCGGCGCTGCTCGGCAAGGAAGGCGAAGGCTACAAGATCGCCCTCTCCAACCTCGAAGCCGGCCGCATCGGCATTGCCGCGCAGAGCATCGGCATGGCGCGTGCCGCCTTTGAAGCCGCCGTGCGCTACGCCAAGGAACGCGTCACCTTCGGCGTGCCCATCATCGACCACCAGGCGGTCAACTTCAAACTGGCCGACATGAACACCCTGCTCGACGCCGCCCGCCTGATGGTCTGGCGCGCCGCCCAGTTGAAGGATGCCGGCAAGCCCTGCCTGAAGGAAGCCTCGATGGCCAAGATGTTCGCTTCCGAAGCCGCCGAAAAGATCGCCTCCGACGCCATCCAGATCCACGGCGGCGTCGGCTACACCAGCGACTTCCCGGTCGAGCGCATCTACCGCGACGTGCGCATCTGCCAGATCTACGAAGGCGCCAACGATATCCAGCGCCTGGTCATCGGGCGCAGTATCGCCGCCGAATAAGCAGCACCCGGACGGTCGACGGGCAAAAAACAGCAAAAATGCCCGCGACCGTCAGCACGAGGAGACAAACATGACTGCAACTGAGAACAAGGCTCCGCTCGACTTCTGGTTCGATTTTTCCAGCCCCTATGGCTACCTGCTGGCCGAGAAAATCGACGACGTCGCCGCCCGGCACGGGCGCAAGGTCAAATGGCACCCGATCCTGCTCGGGGTCATCTTCCAGGCCACCGGCTCGCGCCCGCCCGCCGACGGCACCAGCAGCAAGGGCAGCTACATGCTGCGCGACTTCCACCGCTCGGCCCGTCACATGGGCATTCCCTACAACCCGCCGAGCCGCTTCCCGCTGCCGACGCAGAATGCCGCCCGCGCCTACTACTGGCTGCACGGCCAGGACTGCGCGCTGGCCCGACAGTTCGCACATGCCGTCTATCGTGCCTTCTTCGTCACCGACCTTGATATTTCATCGCCGGACACCGTGCTGGAAATTGCCGCAAATCTGGGCGTCGACCGTACGGCGCTGGCCGCCGCGCTGCAAAGCCCGGAGATCAAGGCCAGGCTCAAGGACGAATGCACGCAGGCGCTGGCCGCCGGCGTCTTCGGCTCGCCGCACGTGATCATCGACGGCGAACATTTCTTCGGCGCCGACCGCCTGCCGCAAATCGAACACTGGCTGGAAAGCGGCGGCTTTTAACAGTAACAACCGAGAACAACATGCAACGTATCTGTGTCTTCTGTGGCGCCAACCCCGGCTATAACCCGCTCTACCGCAACGAAGCCGAAAAGCTCGGCCGCCTGCTGGCTGCACGCGGCATCGAGCTGGTTTATGGCGGCGGCAATGTCGGGCTGATGGGCGTCGTTGCCGATGCCTGCCTGAGTGCCGGCGGCAGCGTCATCGGCGTTATTCCGCAGGCGCTGATGGGCAAGGAGGTCGATGGCCGTCATGTCGAACACCGCGCCTTGAACCGCCTGGAAGTCGTCGATTCGATGCACACGCGCAAGGCGCGCATGGCCGAACTCGCCGACGGCTTCATCGCCATGCCCGGCGGCTTCGGCACCTTCGAGGAATTCTGCGAAATCCTGACCTGGGGCCAGCTCGGCTTTCACGTCAAACCGATGGGCCTGCTCAACGTGAACGGCTTCTACGATCCGCTGCTGGCGCTGTTCGACCATGCCGTCGGCGAAGGCTTCCTGCGCCCGCAGAACCGCGCCATGGCACTGGCCGACAGCGATGGCGAACGCCTGCTCGCCGCGATGGCGGCATTCCAGCCGGAACCCGTCAGCAACTGGCTGAAGCAGGAAAAACAGTTGTGAAGATTGTGAGGATCGAGTTGCCCAGGAGCTTGAGCTGTTAGCAGAACCACTCAAACCCCTGGGCAACCAGGCAACTAATAACTAGGAAGAGACATGACCATCCTGAAATCCCAACTCAACCCGCGCAGCGCCGACTTCCAGGCCAACGCGGCCGCGATGAGCACGGTTGTCGCCGACCTGCACGAGAAGGTCGAGAAGATCGCCCTCGGCGGCCCGGAAGCAGCACGCCAGAAGCACCTCGCCCGCGGCAAGCTGCTGCCGCGCGAGCGGGTCAGCGCCCTGCTCGATCCCGGCACGCCCTTCCTTGAGATCGGCCAGTTCGCGGCCTACGGCATGTACGGCGGCGACGTACCAGCCGCCTCGGTGATTGCCGGCATCGGCCGCGTTGAGGGCATCGAGTGCATGATCGTTGCCAACGACGCGACGGTGAAAGGCGGCACCTATTACCCGCTGACCGTCAAAAAGCACCTGCGCGCCCAGGAAATCGCCCTGGAAAACCGCCTGCCCTGCATCTACCTGGTCGATTCCGGCGGCGCCTTCCTGCCCATGCAGGACGAGGTCTTCCCGGACAAGGAACATTTCGGCCGCATTTTCTTCAACCAGGCCAATCTGTCGGCCGCCGGCATCCCGCAGATCGCCGCTGTGATGGGTTCATGCACGGCCGGCGGCGCCTATGTACCGGCGATGTGCGACGAGTCGATCATCGTCAAGAATCAGGGCACGATCTTTTTGGGTGGCCCGCCGCTGGTCAAGGCGGCGACCGGTGAAGTCGTTTCGGCCGAAGACCTCGGCGGTGCCGACGTGCATACGCGCATTTCCGGCGTCGTCGATCACCTGGCCGAGAACGACGCGCACGCGCTGGCCATCGCGCGGCGCATCGTCAAGGACCTGAACTGGAAAAAGGCCCCGCCGGTCACGTTGACCGCCCCGAGCGAGCCGCTGTTCAGCCCGGAAGAGCTGTACGGCGTGATTCCGACCGATGCCAAGAAGCCTTTCGACGTGCGCGAAATCATCGCCCGCATCGTCGACGGCTCCGATTTCGACGAATTCAAGGCGCGCTACGGCACGACGCTGGTCTGCGGCTTCGCCCGCATCTTCGGCTACCCGGTCGGCATTGTCGCCAACAACGGCATTTTGTTCAGCGAATCGGCCCTCAAGGGTGCACACTTCATCGAACTCTGCGCCCAGCGCGGCATTCCGCTCGTCTTCCTGCAGAACATCACCGGCTTCATGGTCGGCCGCAAGTACGAAAACGGCGGCATCGCCCGCGATGGCGCCAAGATGGTCACCGCCGTCGCCACGGCCAAGGTGCCGAAATTCACCGTCGTCATCGGCGGCAGCTTCGGTGCTGGCAACTACGGCATGTGCGGCCGCGCCTACTCGCCGCGCTTCCTGTGGATGTGGCCGAACGCCCGCATCTCGGTGATGGGCGGCGAACAGGCGGCCGGCGTGCTCGCCACCGTCAAGCGCGACGGCATCGAAGCGGCCGGCAAGAGCTGGAGCGCCGAAGAGGAAGCCGCCTTCAAGGCGCCGATCCGCGAGCAATACGAGACGCAGGGCCATCCTTACTACGCCTCGGCGCGACTGTGGGACGACGGCATCATCGACCCGGCCGACACCCGCCGCGTGCTCGGCCTTGGCCTTTCCGCCTCGATGAATGCGCCGGCCGAAGAAACGAAATTCGGCATCTTCCGGATGTAGGCGATGTACCTGCCCAAGCACTTCGCAGTCAGCGACCCGGCCCGCCTGCATGACCTGATGCGCGCCTTCCCGCTCGCCACCATCGTCACGCACGGACCCGACGGGCTGGAGGCCAATCATGTGCCGCTGCTGCTCGATACGGAAGCCGGCCCGCACGGCACGCTGCGTGGCCATGTCGCGCGCGCCAATCCGCTGGCGCGCCAGACGGTCGACAGCGAAATTCTGGTGATTTTCCAGGGCGACGAGTGCTACATCAGCCCATCCGGCTACGCGACCAAGGCCGAACACGGCAAGGTCGTGCCGACCTGGAACTACTGCGCCGTGCATGCCTATGGCCGCCTGCAACTGGTCGACGACGCCGACTGGCTTTTGGCGCAATTGACGGCGCTGACCGTTGAGCATGAGGCCGGGTTGGCCAAGCCCTGGGCGGTTGGTGATGCACCGGCTGATTACATCGAGAAGATGCTTGGGGCGATTGTCGGGATCGAGATCGTCATTGAGCGCCTGATCGGCAAGTGGAAGGTCAGCCAGAATCAGCCGGCGGTTAATCAGGCGAGTTTGATTGCGGCGCTGGACGGGCAGCCGATGGCGGGGCTGATTCGGGAGGGGGCTTCTTTTAAATGAGATCTCACTTATTTGGCGTTGGGGTTCCGTTGAATGAGCTTGGGGTTCCGCCTTGCGGGCGGGCGTACTTTCTTTTGCTTCGCCAAAAGAAAGTAGCCAAAGAAAAGGCGACCCCCGGGTCGGCGCCCGCTGCGCGGGTCCCTTGCGCTACTCGAAATCGGCGGGGGCTGCGGAACTCGGCCCTGCGGGCCTCAGACAGTCCTCGCCCTCTTTCCGCCGCTTTCTGCGTTGCTCAGCGCCTCTCAGGGGGACCCCGCAAGGCGTCTCGGAGCAACGGCTCTGCCCTGGAAAAAGGAAAAACCTCATTTTTTAGCGGTCGACCGCTGAAAACAACCCAAAACCATCTCCACTGGTTCGGCGGCGACGCCTTTCGGGTCCCCCTGGGAGGCGCTGAGCAACGCAGGCTGGCCGGGGGTTTCGGCTTGCGTCTGTCTGAGCCGCAGGCGAGTTTAGCAAGCCGCCCGGCTAGCCGAGTAGCGCAAGGGACCGGGCAACGCCCGGCGCCGACCCGGGGGTCGCCTTCTTCTTTGGCTACTTTCTTCTTGGCGAAGCAAGAAGAAAGTACGCCCGCCCGCAAGGCGGAACCCCAACGTAAAACAAGCGCTACACCCACCGTAGTCGAGACCAAGCACACCCCCACCACCTAAACAAAACCCAAACAACAAAACGAGACAAACCATGCCCTTCCAAGCCCTGGAAATCGAACTCACCGGCCCGGTCGCCACGATCTGGATGAACCGGCCCGACCTGCACAACGCCTTCGACGAACTCCTGATTGCCGAACTCACCGCCGCCTGCATCGCCCTCGATGAGGACAAGGACGTCCGCGTCGTCGTCCTCGCCGGACGCGGCAAAAGCTTTTCGGCCGGGGCCGACCTGAACTGGATGAAGCGCGCCGCCAACAACGGGCTCGATGACAATCTCAACGACGCGCGGGCCCTGGCCCGCATGCTGCGCACGCTGGCCGAGATGAAAAAGCCGACCATCGCCCGCGTCCAGGGCGCCGCACTCGGCGGCGGCATGGGCCTGGCGGCCGCCTGCGACATCGCCGTCGCCGCGACAAAGGCGGTGTTTGCCACCTCGGAAGTGAAGTTCGGCATCATCCCCTCGGCCATTTCGCCCTACGTGCTGCGCGCCATCGGCGCCCGTCAGGCGACGCGCTACTTCCAGTCGGCTGAGCGCATCAGCGCCGAACGCGCCCGCGAAATCGGCCTGGTGCATGAATGCGTAGACGTGGAACAACTCGATGCCAAGATCGGGGAAATCGCCGACTCGCTGCTCCAGGGCGGCCCGCTCGCCCAAGCTGCGGCCAAGGACCTGATCCGCGCCGTCGCCGGCCAGCCGGTCAACGAGACCCTGGTCGAGGAAACCGCCCACCGCATCGCCCACCTGCGCGCCACGCCGGAAGCCCGCGAAGGCATCGCCGCCTTCCTTGATAAACGTTCGCCTGCCTGGATAGGGGAATAAGCCATGTTCAACAAGATCCTCATCGCCAACCGCGGAGAAATAGCTTGCCGGGTAATTAAAACCGCCCGCCGCCTCGGCATCCGCACCGTCGCCGTCTATTCCGAGGCCGATGCCAATGCCCGCCATGTCCGCCTCGCCGACGAAGCCGTGCTGCTCGGCCCGGCCGCCGCCCGCGAG
This sequence comes from Quatrionicoccus australiensis, assembly GCF_020510525.1. Lineage (NCBI taxonomy): Bacteria > Pseudomonadati > Pseudomonadota > Betaproteobacteria > Rhodocyclales > Azonexaceae > Quatrionicoccus > Quatrionicoccus australiensis. The sequence goes on along the minus strand of NZ_CP075188.1, from coordinate 84,141 downwards.
TCCTACCTGGTCGCCGAGAAGATCATCGACGCCTGCCGGCGCACCGGCGCCCAGGCGGTCCACCCCGGCTACGGCTTCCTTTCCGAGAATGCTGATTTTGCCGACGCGCTGGCCGCGGCCGGCATCGCCTTCATCGGCCCGCCGGCCTCGGCGATCCGTGCCATGGGCTCGAAGTCCGAAGCCAAGAAGCTGATGGGCAAGGCGAATGTACCGCTGACGCCGGGTTACCACGGCGATGACCAGACGCCAGCACTGCTGCACAAGGAAGCCGACCAGATCGGTTACCCGGTGCTGATCAAGGCAGCGGCCGGCGGCGGCGGCAAGGGCATGCGCCTGGTCGAGCAGTCGGCCGATTTCCCCGATGCGCTGGCCTCCTGCAAGCGCGAGGCGATTTCCAGCTTCGGCAACGACCACGTGCTGATCGAGAAATACATCACCAAGCCGCGCCACATCGAAATCCAGGTCTTCGCCGACAGCCTCGGCAACTGCGTTTACCTGTTCGAGCGCGACTGCTCGGTGCAGCGCCGCCACCAGAAGGTGCTGGAAGAAGCGCCCGCCCCCGGCATGAGCGAGGAACGCCGCCGCGAGATGGGCGAAGCAGCGGTTGCCGCAGCCAGGGCGGTTGCTTACGTCGGCGCCGGCACGGTCGAGTTCATCGCCAACCAGGATGGTTCGTTCTACTTCATGGAAATGAACACCCGCCTGCAGGTCGAACATCCGGTCACCGAGATGATCACCGGCCAGGACCTTGTCGAATGGCAATTGCGCATCGCCAGCGGTCAACCGCTGCCACTCGCGCAAAACCAGCTGCAGATCCGCGGCCACGCGCTGGAAGCGCGCATCTACGCCGAGGATGCGAACAAGGGCTTCCTGCCCTCGACCGGCCGGCTGATCCGCCTGACGCCGCCCGCCGAATCGATCAACGTCCGGGTCGATACCGGCGTCGAGGAAGGCGACGAGATCACGCCCTTCTACGATCCGATGATCGCCAAGCTGATCGTCTGGGATGAAAACCGCGATGCCGCGCTGGCCCGCATGCGCAAGGCCCTGGCCGACTACCGCGTCGCCGGCGTCACCACCAATATCGACTTCCTGTCCCGCCTCGTCGCCTGCCCGGCCTTTGCCGGCGCCGACCTCGACACCGGCCTGATCGAACGCCAGAAGGAATTCCTCTTCCCCGCTGCCCAGGCCGTGCCGCGCGATGCGCTGCTGGTGGCCACAGTCGGTGAACTGCTCTGGGAACAGCATGTCGCCAAACAGGCCGCCAACAGCAGCGGCGACCCGTTCTCGCCCTGGCACGCCCGCGATGGCTGGCGCATGAACCTGAGCTCGGCGCGCACGATCAGCTTCCGCGATGGCGAAACGCTGATCGACGCGCATGTCCGTTATCAGGACGATCACTGGCGGATCACGCTGCATGGTGAAACGACACAGGCGCGTGGCAAGAAACTGGATGGCGACCGTTTTGCCGTCGAGCTCGACGACCGCCGCCTGATCGCCAGCGTCGTTGGCGTGGATGGAAAACGCGCCGTGTTTCTCAATGGAAGCACGTACTCACTTCTGCGTGATGACCCGTTGCACCGCGTCGATGCCGGCGACAGTCACGGTGGCGGCCTGACCGCACCGATGCCGGGCAAGGTCGTCGCCCTGCTCGCCCAGGCCGGCCAGAAGGTGGAAAAAGGCACGCCGCTGCTGATCCTGGAAGCGATGAAAATGGAACACACCATCACCGCCCCCGCCACCGGCACCGTCAAGGCCTTCTGCTATGCGGCCGGCGAACAGGTCAGCGATGGCGCGGCACTGGTCGAATTCGAGACAAACTAAGCCCCTCCCCCTTCAAGGGGGAGGCCGGGTGGGGGATGGGGCAGAGAATGCAAGGACAAGACAACACGTGGTTGCAAGAAAACCGGATTCCTCAGGAACTCCGGAAAGAAGCAACTGACGCCGAGCGCTTTCTCTGGCAATTCCTGCGCGATAAACAGCTTGGCGTGAAGTTTCGCCGCCAACATCCTTTCAGCAACTATGTTCTCGATTTTGTCTGCCTGGAACGAAAGCTGGTCATCGAACTTGATGGGGGGCAACATGCGGAAACAGCTAGTGCAGACAATGAGCGAACGCGCTTCCTTCAAGTAGCAGGCTTTCGGGTGCTTCGTTTTTGGAACAATCAGGTTTTTCAGGAAACGGAAGCAGTCATCGAAAGCATCATGGCCGTACTTGCCACACCCCATCCCCACCCTGGCCCTCCCCTTGAAGGGGAGGGAATACAAGAGGTCCATCCATGAATCTCCCCGGCAAAGTCAAAATCGTCGAAGTCGGCCCGCGCGACGGGCTGCAGAATGAAAAGCAGGTCGTCCCGACCGAAATCAAGATCGAGCTGATCGAGCGTCTCGCCGAGGCCGGGCTGCCGGTCATCGAGGCGACTTCCTTCGTGTCGCCGAAATGGGTGCCGCAGATGGGCGACAACACGGCAGTGATGCAGGGCATCCGCCGCCGGCCCGGTACGGTCTACCCGGTTTTGACGCCTAATTTGCAGGGTTTCGATGCGGCCGTGCAGGCGGGGGCTACGGAAGTCGCCATTTTTGGCGCCGCCTCCGAGAGTTTTTCCCGGAAAAACATCAATTGCTCGATTTCCGAGAGCCTGAAACGCTTTGAACCCATCGTTTCTGCGGCCAGCGCCCTGGAAATCCGCGTCCGCGGCTATGTTTCCTGCGTCGTCGGCTGCCCCTACGAGGGCGACATCGCACCCGAGCAGGCGGCCAGCGTTGCCCGCACCCTGTTCGACATGGGCTGCTACGAAGTGTCGCTGGGCGATACCATCGGCGTCGGCAACCCGGCCAGTGTCAGCCGCATGATCGAGGCCTGTGCGCGCAAAATTCCGGTCGAGCACCTCGCCGGGCACTACCACGACACCTACGGCATGGCGATTGCCAATATTTACGCCTCGCTGCAGCTCGGCATGGCGACTTTCGACAGCTCGCTGGCCGGGCTGGGTGGTTGTCCCTACGCCAAAGGTGCCTCCGGCAATGTCGCAACGGAAGACGTTGTCTATTTATTAAGCAGCCTGGGCATTGAAACCGGCATCAATCTCGCTACACTGGCGGCTGTCGGTGACTGGATTTCCAGCACCATCAATCGCCCGAACGGTGCCAAGGCCGGCCGGGCCATCTGCGCCAAGAATGCCGAGTGAGCTTTTTTTCTGCCGTTGCTGATTTACTGAAGCCGTCTCCCCCGCCCGATGCCAGGCTGCAGGCCGCCCTCGACCACGTCATCGGCATGGTCGATCCCTTGCTGCGCGCCATGCCCAACCTCGAACGCCAGCTTGCCCCCGCCGTCGAGCATGCACTCGGCTATTGCGCCGGGCTGGTTGCGGCACTGCCCGGCCCGATCGACATCGACCGCCGCGCCTTCGGTGCCGACCCGCTGATCCATGCGCTGTTCGCAACGGCGGGGGACATCGACGAGATGCTCGGCCGTTGCCACAAGCTGCAGGATTTTCTCGAGCAGCCGGATTCCTTTGCCGAAGAACATTTTTTCGCCATGCTGGCCGCCCGCCGGCAACAGAAAAAACAGTTCGGCATGGCGCAGCAGGGCGACATCATTCGCAACGACGTGGCGCAGGAAATCCTCTATTTTTCCGACCAGACCCTGGTCGAGCCGGGCAGCGATCCCGAACTGACCCGGGAACGCCTGCGTACCAAGGCGCTGGAAAGCCTGCTCCATTCCTTCAATGCCCACGTCGATGCGCTACGCCGCGAACGGCAGAGCCTGCGCAGCGATGCTTCGGTCGAGCACGCGCAGTTCGCCGCCCAGGGCAAGAGCATGGAGCAGCACCTGGCTGAATCGCACACCCGGCACCTGGCCGAACTCGATTTCCGCCTGCGCCAGAATACCGAGCTGCTGATGCCCGAACATCTCGTCGATTCACTCTGCGACTTCCTGCGCACGCCGGAAACCGCGCTCTTCCTGCGTCCGGTCAACATTACGGTCGACCGGCTGGGAGTCGTGCAAAAGACACCGGGCGACGACATCTCGGCGCAAACGCTCAGTTTTCCGGAACTAATCAGCCGCGACCGGCGTCAGCACATAGCCATGCTCGTCCGGATTCCGCGCCAGGACGCCCTGGCAGCCCTGGAAAAAGTGCGCGACCGGCAACACCGTTACATCCTGATCTGATGCTTGCTTCCCCCTGTATCAACCTCTGCAAGATGGATGCGCAGAGCGGCCTCTGTCTGGGCTGCCACCGCACCATCGACGAAATCACGTGCTGGTCGCGCAGCGACGATGCCGGTCGCGCGCTGATTCTGGCCGCCGTCGCCCGCCGCCGCGAGCAAGCCGGTGCCGCTACCAACCATTGCCCAACGAAATCCCATGGATAACCTGGAAGACCTCTACCCCTGCGTCGGCATCTGCGAGCTCGACCCCGATTCCGGCTACTGCCTGGGCTGCGGCCGGCCACCGCTGGGCGAACCGCAAAGCGATGCGGCCGGCAGTTCGCCGGTAGATACCCCCTCTCCCGCCGACCACGCTCCGGATACGCCGGCATGAAGCCCGGCCTGCCGGACTCGCTGCTCGTCCTCGAGCGCGGCTGGCTGTCGGCCAACAACATCCTGTGTTTTGACGGGCCGGAAGCGACGCTGGTCGACAGCGGCTATGTCACGCATGCGGCGCAGACGGTCGAACTGGTCGGGCAGGCGCTGGCCGGTCGACGCCTGAAAAAACTGATAAATACCCACTCGCACTCCGACCACATCGGCGGCAACGCGGCGCTGCAAGTTGCCCATGGCTGCGAAATCGTCGTGCCGGCCGGCTTGCATGCGGTGATTGCCGACTGGGACGAAAACGCCCTGCTCCTCTCGCCGCTCGGGCAGCAAGGCGGCCGCTTCCAGCACGACAGCCTGCTCGCACCGGGCGACCGGTTCGCCATGGGCGGCCTGAACTGGCAAGCGCTGGCCGTGCCCGGCCACGACATGGAAGCGCTCGCCTACTACAACCCGGAACGGCGCATCCTGATCTCCGGCGATGCGCTCTGGGAAAACGGCTTCGGCGTCATCTTCCCGGAACTGCTCGGCGAGGCCGACGGTATCGCCAGCACGCGGGCGACGCTGGAAATGCTCGCCCGCCTGCCGATCGACATCGTCATTCCCGGCCACGGCAGCCCGTTCGCAACGGTCGACCTCGCTTTCGAGCGCGCTTTCCGCCGCCTCGACAGCTTCGCCGCCAGCATCGACAAACTGGCCTGGCATGCGATCAAGGTCATTACCTCCTTCGCGATGATGGAGAAACGCCGCCTGCGCGAGGCGGATTTTGCCGGCTTCATCCTCGGCCTGCCCTTTGCCGTCGACGTGAACCAACGCTACCTCGACCTGCCGGAAGACCTGCTGTGCGAGCGCCTCGAGCGCGAGCTGCTGCTGGTCGGCGCGCTGCAACTCGAAGACGGCTGGCTAAGCGCCGCCTGAGCTTTGCATGCCGGTAGCAACCGGCTGCTACCCGCTGTCCGGCGATATGCCGAGAATGTCCCTTGCCGCAATATCAATCACAAGGAGACAAACATGGCAGCGCAGAAAATCCTCATGCTCACCGGTGACTACACCGAAGACTACGAAACCATGGTGCCCTTCCAGGCGCTACTGATGGTCGGCCATACGGTCCACGCCGTCTGCCCGGGCAAAAAAGCCGGCCAGCAGGTGCGCACCGCGATCCACGACTTCGAGGGCGACCAGACCTATTCCGAGAAGCCGGGCCACAACTTCACGCTCAATGCCAGCTTCGACGAAATCAGGGTCGAGGACTACGACGCGCTGGTCATTCCCGGTGGCCGCGCCCCGGAATACCTGCGCCTCAACCCGCAGGTGATCGCCGCCGTGCAGCATTTTGCCAATACCAACAAGCCGATTGCCGCAATCTGCCACGGCGCCCAACTGCTCGCGGCGGCCAGGGTGCTGGCTGGACGCGCGTGCAGCGCCTACCTTTTGTGATTGCCAGCGCCAAGCCCTGTGCCGCTTGTTGCGAGGCAAACGGGACTAACCTGAAACAACAAAAATATCAAACATCAGCAATCTGCGCCAAAACTTGCCAAATAAGTATAATAAAATCCTAATCCACAAAGGGGTTTTGCCATGAGTTTCCGTAACCGGCTGCTGCTCGGCATGACACTGATCATGGCCGCCTTCATCACTGCCATTGTCGTCGCCTACGGCGGCCTGCGCTCCTCCTCCACCCAGTTCGGGGCCTTTCTCGACGGGGTCGGCAGCCTCAATCAGGGTTACCGCGAAATGTATGCGCAAGGCCTGCAGATGGGTCAGGCATTGCGCAATATCGTGCTCGACCCGGCCAATCCGAAAGCCTTCGAAAATCTCGAAAAGGCGCGCAAGGATTTCGCCGCGGCGCGCGATACGGCCAGCCGGGCCGCCGCCACCGTCGACGGCTTCGCCAGTTCGGTGAGCCGTCTGGAACCACTCGCCAGCGCCCAGGCCGATGCCCAGAAAGTGGTCATGGAAGCGCTCAGGAGTGGGCGTCTTGACGAAGCCAAAACCCTGATCAACAGTAAGGAAACGCCAGCCTGGCGCGCCCTCAAGAAAGCCCTGCTCGATGATATCGAGACGCTGCAGAAGCTCACCGAAACCCATCGCAGCGAAGTCACCAGCCAGATCGAACGCGAGCAGAAAATCATCCTCGGCCTTGCCCTGCTCGCCGTGGCGATCGGTATCGGCAGCGTCGTCACGACGCTCGCCTATGTCCGCCGCGAACTCGGGGGCGAGCCGGCTTACGCCCGCCAGGTAGCCAATGCCGTGGCAACCGGCGACCTGACCCAGCCGATCAGCCTGCTGGGCAACGACCGCGACAGCCTGCTCGCCGCCCTCGCCGCCATGCAGGAACACCTGCGCCAGCTGGTCGGCACCCTGTCCGGCCACGCCCGTGATGTAGACCAGACCGCCCGCCAGGTCGCCGATGCCACCGATCTGGTCGCCGCCGGCAGTACGCAACAACTGCAACTGGCCAGCGCCATGGTCGGCAATACAGAAAACCTGACCGGCAGCCTGCACGACGTAATGAGCGCCGTCAGCGAAGCCGAGCGCATCGTTGCCGAATCGGGCAGCATCTCGGACAGCGGTGCCGCCCTGGCCGGTAAAACAGCGCTCGAAACCGAAGCGATGGCCGAGTCGGTACGCGCGACCGCCAGCCATATCCAGGAACTCGGCGCCCAGTCGGTGCAGATCAACTCGATTCTCGGCGTCATTTCCGAAATTGCCAGCCAGACCAACCTGCTCGCCCTCAATGCCGCCATTGAAGCCGCCCGCGCCGGCGAACAGGGGCGCGGCTTTGCCGTGGTGGCCGATGAGGTGCGCAAGCTGGCCGAGCGCACGACGCAATCGACCGCCGAAATTTCCGCCATGGTCGACCGCATCCGCAACGGCACCCAGCGCGCCGTCGAAGGCATGGAATCAGGATTGCTGCAGGTCGGCCATAGCGTCGAACTGTCGCATCAGGCGCGCGAGGCCTTCAATCGCATGAACGCCAGCTCGCTCGAAGTCAGCCAGGTCGTGCAACGCATTTCGCAGGCGATTGATGTCGAAAGTCAGACCGAACGAGCCATCCTGTCGCATGTCGAACAGGTGCAGGCTTTGATCGAGCAGAACGACCGGGCAATGCGCGACGTGGTCGGCTCGGCCGGCCGCCTGAAAAACGTCTCGGGCGCCCTCGGCCAGTCGGTTGCCCGCTTCCGGGTTTAACCGGAAGCCAAGCGGCGCTTGCGCTCGGCGCTGTATGCCCACCAGGGCTGCGCCGCTTCGCCGGCCATGAAGCGCGTGATCGAGATGAAGACATCGATCACGCAAGGGTCGTGTCGGTGCCCGGTCACGGCGCAAAGCTGCGCATACATGGCGTAGGGGTCGCGCCCGGCAAGATCAGCCGGCGCAGCGATGCCGATCAGGCGCAGATCGGCGGCGCAGGCCGGACCAATATTGGGCAAATCGGTCAGTTGACCGAGCCGGCACCGGTCGACCTTCGCCGGATGCATGTTTTCAGGCCTTGGGCATGGCCTGTTGCACCAGGCGCACCCAGTAGCTGACCCCGAGCGTCAGCAGTTCGTCGTTGAAATCGTAGTGCGGATTGTGCAGCGTGCAGCCACCGGTGCCCGGCCCGTTGCCGAGCCAGACGTAGCAGCCCGGCTTTTCGCGCAGCATGTAAGCGAAGTCCTCGGCACCCATCGATGGCAGGATGTCAGTGAGCACACGCTCTTGTCCAAACACAGATCGGGCAACGTCCTGACAGAATTTTGCCTCGGCCGGACTGTTGACCGTCGGCGGATAGCGATGATCGAAATGCACCGAGATCTGCGCGCCGTTGGCTGCGGCAATGCCGCTGCACAAGCGCTCGATGGCGCGCTCGACACCCTCCTGCACCTCGGGCTTGAAACTGCGGATGGTGCCACGCAGGACCACCTCTTCCGGAATGATGTTCCAGGCCTCGCCGGCATGGAATTGCGTGACGCTGACCACGGCCGACTCGCAGGGATGCAGCGTGCGGCTGACCACGGTCTGCAGCGCCTGCACCAGTTGCGCGCCGGCGACGATGGAGTCGACCCCCTGATGCGGCATCGCGGCATGGCAACCGTGCCCGCGCACGAAAATCTCGAAGGCACAGGTACCGGCCATCACCGGGCCCGGCATCGCCATCATCTCGCCGACCGGAATGCCCGGCCAGTTGTGCAGGCCGAACACCGCCTCGACCGGAAAACGCTCGAACAGGCCGTCCTCGATCATCACCGCAGCCCCGCCTTCCGACTCCTCGGCCGGCTGGAAGATGAACACGGCGGTGCCGTCAAAGTCGGGATTTGCTGCGAGATAGCGCGCCGCGCCGAGCAGCATCGCGGTATGCCCGTCGTGGCCGCAGGCGTGCATCTTGCCCTGGTGTTTCGAATGATGCGGAAACTCGTTGAGTTCGCAGAGCGGCAGTGCGTCCATGTCGGCACGCAGGCCGATCATCCTGGCCGATGTACCGGCGCGCAATACGCCGACGACGCCGGTCCTGGCGATGCCGCGATGCACTAGCAGGCCGTAACGTTCGAGTTCGCGGGCGACCAGTTCGGAGGTCCGATTCTCGTCGAAGGCCAGCTCCGGATGGGCGTGGATGTCGCGCCGCTGGGCGGTCAACTCGGCAAGAAAGGGCAATTCGAGCAGGGGAAGGGTCGGGGGCATGAGCATCTCCTTGTTTATTTCTATTATGCCGCGGGTTGCCGGGCCGCGCCGCGTTGATTATGCTCTGGCTGATGGAACTCATTCTCATCAGCGGCCTTTCCGGCTCCGGCAAGTCGGTCGCCCTGCACCTGCTCGAAGATGCCGGCTACTACTGCGTCGACAACCTGCCGGTGTCGATGCTGACGGTCTTGGTCGGCATGCTCAAGGAAGAACAGATCGCCAAGGTGGCGGTTGCCATCGATGCCCGCTCCGGGCATGGCATCGAACTTCTGCCGGAAAAGCTGCAAAAGCTGACCGAAAGCGGAACGCGCCACAATTTCCTGTTCCTGCACGCCAATCAGGAGACGCTGCTCAAGCGCTACTCCGAATCGCGCCGCCGTCATCCGCTGGCCACCGCCGACCAGACGCTGGAAGAAGCGATCCGCGCCGAGCGCGACATGCTGACGCCGATTTCCGATCTCGGTCACCGCATCGACACCAGCGGCCTGAAAGCCAATGCCCTGCGCGAATGGGTGCGCCAGTTCATCGAAGCCGAACCCGGCCAGGGCCTGACCCTGATGTTCGAATCCTTCGGTTTCAAGCACGGCCTGCCCCTTGATGCCGATCTCGTCTTCGACGTGCGCTGCCTGCCCAACCCGCATTACGACACCGAACTGCGCCCGCTCACCGGGCGTGACCAGCCGGTCATCGACTTTCTCGAGGGCGAAACGGAAGTCCGCCGCATGCGCGACGACATCAGCCGCTTCGTCAGCAACTGGCTGCCCGCCTACATCCGCGACAACCGCAATTACCTGACCGTGGCCATCGGCTGCACCGGCGGCCAGCATCGTTCGGTCTACATCGCCGAATGGCTGGGCCGCCAGTTTGCCCGGCAGGCCCGCGTCCTCGTCCGCCACCGTACGCTGGCCGGCTGAGCGGCCTTTCCTTGCCTGCCTGCCCTTACCTGCCGTCATGCACTGGCTGAACCTGCTCCGCCCCGGCGACTGGCTGGTCATGCTGCTCGGCGCCGTGGCCGTCGGCGGCAGCATTCCGCTCTTCTGGCAGGGCGGCATGGCCGAGCGCGCGATCATTCGCCAGGAGGGTCAGATCTTTGCCGAAGTCGATCTGCGCAGCCGCAAACAATTCGAGGTCAGCGGCCCGCTCGGCACGACGCTGATCGCCGTCGAACCCGGCCGTGCCCGCGTTGTTTCCGATCCCGGACCGCGCCAATATTGTGTCAAGCAGGGCTGGCTGATGCGCCCCGGCGAAATCGCCATCTGCGCCCCGAACCGCGTCAGCGTCCAGATTGCCGGCAGGACCAAGGTCTATGACTCGATCAGTTACTGAGCGCGAGCCTGGCGCAGCCGCTGCCATTCAAGACGAGGCGAGCGGGACAGGCAATACTCACGGCCAAGGTACAGCGTGGCAAGGAGACCTCGGGCCACGCCACGGGATGACTCAAATCGCGGTCACCGCCGAAGACCGTCGTGTCGCCTGGCTGGCCACGGCGGCGGTCGGCCTGTCGCTGGTCGATGCGGCGATCCCGTCGCCGCTGCCCGGCGTCAAGCCCGGCCTGGCCAATATCGTCACCCTTGTCGTGCTCGCGCGCTACGGCTGGGGTACGGCGGTCTGGGTCAGCGGCCTGCGCGTGCTGGCCGGCAGCCTGCTGCTCGGCTACTTCCTCGCGCCCGGCTTCTTCCTGTCGCTGACCGGCACGACGCTCAGCCTGCTCACGCTCGGCCTCGCCCGGCACCTGCCGCAACGCTGGTTCGGCCCGGTCAGCCTGTCGATTCTTGCCGCCTTCGCGCATATCGGCGGCCAGCTGCTGCTCGCCCGCGTCTGGCTGATCCCGCACGACGGCGTATTCCTGCTCACCCCAGTCTTTGCCGGCGCGGCGCTGGTCTTCGGCACCATCAACGGCCTGATCGCGGCTAAACTGCTGGCTGAACCCGCCCCACCGGAAGTCCGCTAATGCCCAAGACCATCTGCCTTGCCCTGACCGGCGCCTCCGGCATGCCCTACGGCCTGCGCCTGCTGGAATGCCTGCTCAACGCCGGCTGCCAGGTGCAGTTGCTCTACTCGCAGGCCTCCCAGGTCGTCGCGCGGCAGGAACTGGATTTCGAACTGCCGTCACGACCGAGCGAGGCCAAGGCTGCCCTGCTCGCCCGCTTTCCAGCGGTCGACGCCGAAAAACTGGCCGTTTTCGGCCGCGAGGAATGGTTCGCGCCGGTCGCCTCCGGTTCCAACCCGCCCGACGCCATGGTCGTCTGCCCCTGCTCGATGGGCACGCTGGCCGCCATCGCCCAGGGCCTGGCCGACAATCTGATCGAACGCGCCGCCGACGTCGTCCTGAAGGAAGGCCGCAAGCTGGTGCTGGTTCCACGTGAAACGCCGTTCTCGGCCATCCACCTCGAAAACATGCTGCGCCTGTCACGCGCCGGCGCCGTCATCCTGCCGCCCAGCCCCGGCTTCTACCATCACCCGCAAAGCGTGCAGGACATCGTCGACTTCGTCGTCGCCCGCGTCCTCGACCAGATCGGCGTGCCGCACACCTTGATGCAACGCTGGGGCGAATGATGGGCTGGTTTGACTTTTCCCGCACGCCGTCCGGCCCCGTCGTCGAAACCATGGACATTCCGCTCTTCCCGCTGCAGACCGTGCTTTTCCCGGGCAGCGTGTTGCCGCTGAAGATTTTCGAGCAGCGCTATCTCGACATGGCCGCCGCCTGCATGAAGGAAAACAAGCCCTTCGGCATCTGCCTGATCGCCAGCGGCGAGGAAACCGGTCCGGCCGCCGAGCCGCACCCGGTCGGCACGCTGGCCGAGATCGGCGACTGGGAAATGGAACAGCTCGGCATCCTGCAGATCACCGCGCGCGGCGGGCGCCGCTTCCGCATCCTGGAAAAACGCCTGGGCGCTGCCCAGTTGCAGGAAGCGCGCGTCGAGATCATTGCCGACAACGGCCCGCTCGCCATGCCGGCCGAACGCCAGCGCCTGCTGCCGCTGCTGCGCCGCGTGGTCGGCGACCTCGGTCCGGAGCGCATGCCGGAGCCGCATCATTTCGATGACGCAGAATGGGTCGGCTACCGCATCACCGAGATCCTGCCCGTCCAGAACCTCGCCAAGCAGAAGCTGCTCGAACTCGAAGACCCGCTCGCCCGTCTCGAAATCCTGGAAAAATTCCTCGACCAGCGCAAGCTGCTCGGCTGACAGCAAAATCGCTGCTTTTTAGCGGTCGACCGCTAAAAACGGGCAATTTTCAGGCGATCTGTCTCGCGCGCAAGAAATCCTGCAGGGCCGCCGCGACCTCAGCCACCGGACTCGCCCAGTCGCCGCGCTGCGTCTGCCAGAACAGGCGCAGGGACGGATACCACGGGCTGTCGCTCTGCCCTTTCTGCCAGCGCCAGTCGGACTTGTAGGCGGGGAGCAGCACCCAGCACGGCACACCGAGCGCACCGGCGAGATGGGCGACCGAGGTATCGACCGTGACCAGGAGGTCGAGCCCGGCCAGCGCCGCCGCCGTATCGGCAAAATCGCCAAGCTGCGGCCCGAGATCAACCAGCGGCTGGCCGGCGGGAAGCGGCGGCAATTCGAGCGGACTCTTCTGCAGGCTGAAGAAGCGCACGCCGGCAATCGCCCACAACGGCGCCAGCGTCTCCAGACCGGGCAACGAGCGATCGGCATCGTTGCTGTGCAGCGGGTTGCCGCGCCAGACAACCCCCACGCGCAGGCCATCGCCTGCCAACAGCGGCGCGAAGCGCTCGTGCCGCTGCGGATCGGCGAACAGGTAGGGCGTTGTCGCAGGTAGCGTCGCCAGCGTCGTGCCGGCGTGCAAGGGCAAACTGAGCAGGAAGACCCAGTAATCGTGCGCGGCAAGATACGGCGCCGCCTCGCCCAGTTCAAGCACGACATCCGGCCCGGCCAGCGTCTGCAGCAAGGCCTTCTGCGCCGCCCGGCAGACCAGGGTCAGGCGCGCCGGCCCTTGGTCCTTCAGCCAGGCGAGATAGCGCACGAACTGGATCTCGTCGCCCATCCCCTGCTCCGGCAGCACGACGATGGACTTGCCGGCCAGCGGCTCGCCCTGCCATTGCGGGCAAGGCGGCAAATGCACGGCCGGGCCGCTGCCCGCCTCGACATAGACCTGCTGCCGGCTTTCGTAAAGCGGCCAGCCCTCCGCCAGACGCCCCTGCATGAGCAACAACTGGGCAAGATTCATCCGCCCCTGCAGATAGTCCGGCTGCAGACGCAAGGCCTCGCGAAAACTCGCCTCGGCCTCTGCCTCGCGCCCGGTATCGACAAGCAGTACGCCAAGATTCGAATGCGCCGTGGCAAACGCCGGATCGAGCCGGATCGCCATCCGGTAGAGACTTTCCGCCTCCGTCTCGCGCCCGGTGCGGGCCAGCAGCGCGGCCAGGTTGGAATGAATCTCGGCCGAATCGGGTGCCAACGCCATGGCCTGCCGCTGGTGAGTCTCCGCCGCATCCAGACGCCCGGATTTTTCCAGCAGCAAACCGAGATTGGCATGCAGGTTGGCATCGTCCGGCAGCAGTTCCAGCGCCTGGCGATAAGCCACCTCGGCCGCCTCCGGTTGGCCAAGCCGCTCGCGCGCCAGGGCCAGACTGTTCAGCGCATGCACCGCCGCCGGATTGGCGGCAAACAGTGCCGACCAGCAATCGGCGGCATCAGCGTCGTCACCCAGACGCTCCGCACAGGTCGCGGCGATTTCAAGCAATTCGGGATGCGTCGGCGCCAGGGCCAGCCCCATCCGCGCCGTGCGCAAAACCGCCGCATCGTCGCCCTGCAGGAACTGCAACTCGGCAATTTCGAGAAAGGGGTTGTTCATTCGGGTTCCGGGGCGGTCGACGGGCGAAAAGACGAGGAAATGCCTGGATGAGGATGAGCGACTACTTTGGCTTGCCTGACGTGACAACGCTTGCTGCTCATCACTTCTCCTTTTTGCCTAAGTTTAAAGGTTGCGAGCGTCTAGATGTTGGGGGGACTCACCCCAGGAAATACGGTGCGCGTATCTCAGTGTTCACGCGTTACGTTAGCCGCAAAGACATTCCAAGGACCGTCGCTTTCCTGCGGTTTGCAAGGGCTTCTCTAGCGAATCGGAAGGTTTCAAAAATAACAACTTGGTCAGCCCATAAAAATGCTGGCTTACACGGCAAGATCATCGCAATCACTTAAGCAAAGAAAGGAAATCCAACCATGAAATTTGACATTGACACCTCCCTGATCACCCAATTTTTGGATCTACTGAAGACCCCGCATATTGCCGCAATGGTTGAAATACTTGGAATCCTTTGGATTATTAGCCGGATTGTTATTGCTTGCCTAAAGGTAACCAAGGAATAGAAACGGTGATGATTAAGCACATTTTTTGGATCTGGCCAAGTTGCAGATATCGCCTTCTGCTGGGGAAGGACATCCCCCTGCGGGATGAAGAAAGAGTAAGACAAACTCTGCTTACCAGAACACAGGTGGGTAGTTTTCAAATGTGCAATTACGCCCTATTTCTAAATCAGGACGGTTCTCCAAATTCTCTCTTTTTAACGAGATCAGCATGAAAACAGACAAGCAATCCAGTCCCGTTATCCTCGCCCTGATCGATGCGATAAAACAACCGCATGTGACTCAACTTCTTGCAATCATCCTGACCTGGCTCGCTTGCAAGTAATGCCGGAAAAGTCTTCATCCTCACATTTACGGTCGCCACCGGCTGCCTATTGTTTTCAGCCTATTCAGCAAAACCAGAAATCGACCAGAAAACAAAAAAGCCAACCGTGTTTGGCTGGCTTCCGTCAACAGATCAACGACCTGCGAGAATTCTATGTGGAGCGGGCGATGGGAATCGAACCCACGGCTCTAGGCGGGTAAGGGGATTATCTCACGATAATCCCCTCCCCTAAGAACCGTACGTGCAAGTTTCCCCGCATACGGCTCAAGCAACCCATAAGCACCCCTATTTGAACATCGAGGCACCGGCAGCAACTCCGGTTTTCTCCAGAACGTGGTGTTGCATATGGCAATTCGGATGTAGCAGGACCAGATTGGTCAGCTTGTCCGAACCTCGCTGAGATCGTTTGATTATGTGGTGAAGATGCCACCCAGTTTCTCTCGTGATCTTCTGATTGCAGATGGGGCATTCACCTTCCTGCCACCACCACAACCAGCGAAGCTTGCGTCGTCCTTCGAGCGTCTTGTCCATTCGCTTTGCAAGCCGTTTGGAAAAGTAGCTGTCGTACGCTGGATCATATGGATTTGCTTCCCCCATGATCTTGATATGGGGCCTTTTCAGGTATCCCGCCAAGACCGGTAGTAACTTGTCCTGATCCGCAAAAAGCCAGTCACGCCCCTTGAGGCATTTGAAGTAACGCTGTTTGATCCACCGCTTTCCCTTGTTCGGGTGACGGCGGCACGCCCAGCGCCACAATGCTTGCCAGATTTGATGGTCGCACCTTGCAAACGTCCGGGATGCCATTTGACTTCGATGATAGTTAGCCCACCCCCTGATTACCGGGGTCAGCTTTTCGATCACCTCAATCTGTCTGGCAGCTTTTCTTTCCCGCAACAGACTGCGGATTTTCCCCAGAAACGCCTTGATATTCTTTTTCGACGGCTGAGTGACCAGCATTCGATTGAACATCCTGACATTCCACCCCAAGAAGTCGAACCCCTCCGTCACATGCGTGATTTTGGTCTTCTTCTCCGAGAGGATGAGGCCCCGAGTGGCTAGGAATTTCTCCACCAAGGGTTTGACCTTCTCTTCCAGATACTCTTTCGAGCTACCCGTAATGATGAAGTCGTCCGCATAACGCACCAGATTGACCTTTGCCGCACGTGCATCCCGCACTGTTCGGAACAGTGTGGTCAACTCATGCTGCAGGCCGTCCAGTGCCAAGTTCGCCAAAACCGGGGAAATGATGCCTCCCTGTGGCGTACCTGCTTGCGTTGGGAATAGCCTTCCCGTTTCGATGAAACCTGCTTTCAACCACTTCCGAAGGATGCCCTTGTCCATGCAGACATTGGCAACCAGCCAGTCATGACTGATGTTGTCAAAACAGCCTTTGATGTCTCCTTCCAGCACCCATTTCGGGGAAGCTTTCCGGCCCAGCACGTTTCGCACTTGTTCGATGGCATCTGCCGTCGAACGCTCACGTCGGAATCCGTAGGAATGATGATCGCCAGTTGTTTCAGCGACAGGCTCCAGCGCCAGTAAATGCAGCGCTTGCATCGCCCGATCACGCATGGTGGGTATGCCCAGAGGGCGTTTTTCACCGTTTGCTTTCGGAATGTAGATGCGACGTAGCGGTAACGGCTTGTATCTCTTGTTGCCAAGATCAACGACCGCTTTCCACTTCGCTTCCGGCGTATCCCAGGTTTGTTGATCCACACCTGGAGTTTTCCGGCCTTGATTCTCCGTGACCCGCCGAACTGCCAGCGCTTTTGCGCCGCTCGATTTAGTCAGGAGTCTCTGCAAGGTGCGAACCTTCCGCCACTCCCCTGCTTTTGCTGCCTTCGCAATACGTGTCTGTAACCTCGCGACAACTTGATAAGCTTTGACCCATTGAATCTCGTGCCAAGACTGCCAAGCCGTAGAGGCGACATCGCAATTGAACTGCGTTGCGTCCATATCAACCTCCGGTTGTATGGAGCGGGCGAAGGGAGTCGAACCCTCGTCTCTTGCTTGGGAAGCAAGGGTAATAGCCGTTATACGACGCCCGCTCTGAACCTTTGGAGGAAGACGCAACTTTTCCCCGGTCGGGGATTGTAGCATCAACCCCCTCGGGTTAGCGATTACACAGACCCTTCTCACGAAGAGTCACCAGATGGAAGTCAGCACGCTTTCACGTCAGGGCAATCGTTTCATCCCCTATCCTGCCCATTACAGGCAGACATTCGCTTTTTCCATCCTCCTCTACCTGCTCAGGTAAAACGACCCTTGCGGGGCGTCTTGTTCTCAAACACGTAAGCGATAACGTTCCCAAACCAGACTCTCGTCTGGCCGGGGTGTTATGGATTGCCTAATTGTTAAAGAACGCCTAATCAGGCTTACTGCGTTCCGAGCAAGTAACAGAACTGGGAAGGCCCCGCTTTTCCACCGGTGATGCCATGTCAGCGTGTCCCCACCAAGCAGGAGGACAACCGATCACGTGCCTTTTGGCAGAGCCCGATACAACAAGTTGCTTTTGGCTCATCAAGCTTGACGGTGTTTAACAGCGATTCACTTACGTTGGCCATCCAGCCCAGCCTAGCGCCTCAATCGGATGCAACTTCCGATATCACGCCAGAACCCCTCGCGGGGTATGGCGTACCCCTAAAGGTGGCTACATTGTCAGAGCGCTTAGCACCTCACCGTTACCAGTGACGCACTGCTCCTAGGCTACGGGGTGCTGAAACCCCGGTGCTGTCTATTTTCTTGCCCCTGCTACTCCATTGTCTCCAACGGACGATCACAGGCCCTTATAGATAGCAGCACAATTACTTGTTCGGCATTCACCGACAAGGAACCCACCCGGGCGGGTGGATATAGCGAGTCAAGATTTGTCAGAATTAAGCGTCTGACTGGGGACTCGTAAACCTTGCGATTCGCATCGCACGCTTGGGAAGCTAGGGTATTACCATTATACGACGCCCGCTCTGGGTGACTGGCCGCCATTCTATGCGCAGAAGGCGGTCGGTTCAATCTTTCTCAGGAGTCGGCGAGCGTGCGGTACTGGCCGGCGTGGAAAAGCAGCGGGGCGAGTTCGCTGGCCTGGGCGTAACGTTCGACGCGACCGATGAAGATGGTGTGGTCGCCGCCGGCGGTTTGCGTTGCGTTGGCAACTTCGAAAGTCGCGCAGCAGCCGGGGAAAACCGGGGCGCCGCCAGCGCCGGCTTGCCAGTCGATACCGACGAAGCGGTCGGCCGGCCAAGTGGCGAAACGGTTGGAGAGATCCTTCTGGTCAACCGACAGGATGTTGATCGCGTGATGGCTGGCGCGCTGGAAGGCGGCCAGGTTGTGCGAGCCGTTGTCGAGGCACCAGAGGACAAGCGCCGGGTCGAGCGAGACGGCGGAGAAGGAATTGACGGTCAGCCCGATGGGGTGGCCATCCGGATCGATGGCGGTAACGATGGCGATACCGGTGGCAAATTGCCCGAGGGCGTTGCGCAGGGCGCGGGTATCGGTTTGAGCTTGAGACATCGGGGGGTCCGGCGGGAAAAGGCCGTATTATCCGTGCTCCCGCCCCCTACGTCGAGGCAGAATTGGCCGTTCCGCATTCCTTCACCACCCGCCTGATCGCCTGGCAGAAAGTCGCCGGGCGCCATGACCTGCCCTGGCAGAACACGCGCGATCCTTACCGCATCTGGCTTTCCGAGATCATGCTGCAGCAGACGCAGGTGGCGACGGTGATTCCCTATTACCAACGTTTTCTCGCCAGCTTTCCCGATGTCGCCGCCCTCGCCGCCGCGCCGATCGAGGCGGTGATCGAGCACTGGGCCGGGCTGGGTTATTACGCCCGGGCGCGCAACCTGCATCGCTGTGCGCAGCAGATCGTAGCGGTCCACGCCGGAAAATTCCCGAAAACCAGCGAGCAACTGGTGGAATTGCCTGGTATCGGCCGGTCGACCGCTGCGGCGGTGGCCGCCTTTGCCTTCGGGCAGCGCGCCGCGATTCTCGACGGCAACGTCAAGCGCGTGCTGTGCCGGCATTTCGGCATCGACGGTTTTCCCGGCGTGGCGCCGGTCGACCGTGCGCTCTGGCAACTCGCCGAGTCGCTGCTGCCGGAAACTGATATCGAAGCCTACACGCAGGGCCTGATGGATCTCGGCGCGACGCTATGCACGCGCGGCCGGCCGCGTTGTGGCTACTGCCCGCTTGCCGCCGAATGCGTCGCCTGCCGCGACGGGCGTCAGGGCGAACTGCCGCAGGCCAAGCCGCGCAAGGCCGTGCCCGAGCGCAGCAGCAGTTTCGTACTGATCAGCGACGGCCAGCGCCTGTTGCTCGAAAGACGCCCGCCGAGCGGCTTGTGGGGCGGCCTGCTGGTGCCGCCCGAAGGCGAGCCGGCCGGCGTGCTCGCCCGCCTAGGTCTGCAAGTTACCGGGCAACGCGAACTGGCACCGTTCAAGCATGTGTTCACGCATTTTCGCCTGACGCTGCAGCCGGTGCTGTGCGAGGTGGCGACGAATCAGGTCTGCGCCGAGCCGGGCCTGGAGTGGGTGGAAATCGCCAAGGCTGCCGACGCCGGCGTGCCGACGCCGATCCGCAAGCTGATCAGGCAGGTTGCCAGCGCAGCGGACTGAGTCCCCAGCGCTCGTAGTTTTCGGCGCGCACGATCTGGCCGTAGTGATTGCCGATCTTGCGCGACAGGTCGACCTCGACCGGCGCCACATACTGCCGGCGCCCGGCGTGGAAGATGACGCGGACCAGCGGGCTGAGCAGATTGTCCTGGTGCAGCTCGTCGACCACCGCGAGATGGCCGCTTTCCAGCAAGACCAGCGTTCCGACCGGATAGACGCCGACCGTGCGGACAAAGGCGGAAACCAGGGTCGGGTCGAACTGCGTGCCGCCCTGTTCGAAGAGTTGGCGCAGCACCAGCGCCGGCGACATGGCCTGGCGATAGGGACGATCCGAAGTCATCGCGTCGTAGGTATCGACAATCGCCGCCATGCGCCCGGCGGCGGAAATTTCGTCGCCGGCCATACGATAGGGATAGCCGCAGCCGTTGTAGCGCTCGTGGTGTTCAAGCACGACGGCGACCGAGGTCTCGGACAGGCGCGAGGTCGCCTCGAGCACGGCCAGGCCTTCCTCGACATGGCTCTTGACGGTCGAATACTCGGCCTGCGACAGCATGCCGGGCTTGGTGATCAGGGTTTCGTCGAGCGCCGCCTGGCCGATGTCCTTGAGCATGGTGCCGATCGCCAGCTTCTCGATTTCCGGGTCGGGCAGGCCTTGCTGCAGGCCGAGCGCGATGATCAGGCCGGCGGTGGCGACGGCATGGTCGGCAGCGTAGGCATCACGGGTTTTCAGGCGGGCCAGCGGCACCAGCGCATCGGGATTGCGCCGGATCGACTCCATCATTTTGCCGACCAGCGGCTCAAGGCGCGCCGCATCGACCTCGCGACCGATCTGGGCAGCAATCATCAGCTCGTTGAGCATGCTGCCGGCGTCGCTGAGCAAACGTGCAGCGCGGCGCCGCTCTTCGCCCAGCGAGACCTGGCGCGGCCCGGGGGCAAAGCGCTCGGCCAGCGACAGGAACTTGCGCTCGAACTCCGTCGAACCCCGTTCCGGCGGCGGTGGCGGCGGCGGAACATCGATGCCGCGGCCGAGATCGATACTGACTTCCTCGATGCCTTCGTAGACCAGCTTCTGGACATGCGCTTCGTCGCGGATCATGAAGCGGCGCTGCCAGATGTTGTGCTCCAGCCAATGCTTGTGCAGATCCACGACATACATGCCGGGCAACAACTGGCGGATCGGAATTTTGCGGATCATCAATGCGGCTCGCCTACTGCCCCGATGCTTCGGCCGCCCGTCGCGCCGCCTTGTCCATCTTTTCGGCAACCCGGGCCGCATGCTCCTGCTGCTTGCGGCGCTGCTTGGCAGCGTCTTCGGCCTTGCGCCGGGCACCTTCCTCGGCCTTCTTTTCCTTGTCGGCGCGGATTGCTGTTTCGCGGCTTGCCGCTTCGTCACGTAGTGCGGCGGTTTCTGCCTGACGTGCCTGCAGCTCAGCGGCACGTTTGGGCGCCTCGGTACGCTGCTGGCGGTCGCGTTCGCTCAATTGTTCTTTCTTGACCTGACGTTCGATGGCGCTGCCTTCGTTTTCCAGCAGGCGGGCCTGGCGGGATACCGCCATGTACTCCTCACGACTTTCGTTCAGGCAGCTATTAACGAAAAACCGGTGCTCGCACTCGGCATTTTTCTGCGCCTGCACGCGCGCTGCCTCGGCCTGGCGCTGCTTGCCTTCGGCCTGCAGGGCAGCCGCCTTGTCGAGACGCGCCTTCCAGTCCTGCTGCAAGGCCGGATCAACCGCCTCTTCCGCCAGCGCTGGAGTCGCCAGACAAGCGAGGCTGATCAGGCAGGCAGCCAGTGATAGGGATCGATATTCCATTTTTCGTAATTCTCAAAACTGGCGATGCTGTCCTGAACCTTGGAGATATCCACGGTTTCGGGCGGGATGTAGTGCTTCTGGCCGGCGTGGTAAAAAATGCGCACCACCGGTTCGAGCAGGTTACCTTCATTCTGCTCGACGACGACGCCGAGCCGCTTGCTTTCGAGCTGGACCAGGGTACCGGTCGGATAGACGCCGATGGCACGGATGAAGGTTTTGACCAGCTGCGGGTCGAAGTGGTGGTTGCTCCACTCGAGCAGCTTCTTCAGCGCCTGCGGCGGTGGCATGCCCTTGTGATAGACGCGCTCCGATGAAATGGCGTCATAGACATCGACAATCGCCGCCATCTGGCCGTACAGCGAGATTTTTTCGCTGCCCAGGTGGCGCGGATAGCCGGTGCTGTCGAAACGTTCGTGGTGCTCGCCCACCACCTGCAAGGCAATCTTGCTGATACCGCCGCTTTGCTGCAGCAGGACAACACCCTGCACGACATGCGACTGCATCTTGGCGAACTCGGCGTCATCGAGCTTGCCCGGCTTGTTGAGAATATCGTCAGGGATGCAGGCCTTGCCGACATCGTGCAGCAGACCGCCCATCGCCAGTTCGCGAATGTCTTCCTTGCCCAGCTTCATGGCACGGCCAAAAGCGACGAGCAGCGCGCAGACGCTGACCGAGTGTTCGAAGGTGTAATCGTCGTGGTTCTTCAGGCGAGCCAGCGGCAGCAAGGCATCCTGGTTGCGGAAGATGGACTCGACGGTGCTCTCGACCAGCGGCGCCAGACGGTCGACCTCGATTTTTTGCCCTAAACGGACGTCTTCCATCAGGTTGCGCACGATCTTGTTGGCTTCGCCATGCAGGCGCCGGGCACGTGCAGTTTCTTCGCGCAACTCGACGACCACCGGCCGCTCCGACTTCTTGGCGGCGATTTCCTGCATGCGCTGCTCAAGCTCGGCATTGACCTCGCTCTGCGTGCGCGCCTCCCAGACATCGGCGCCCTTGACGGTATCGATGTAGAGCTCGCGGATGCCGAGTTCGATGATCTTGTTGACCGTCGCCTCGTCGCGCACCTTGAAAGTGCTGGAAACGAAGGGATGATCCAGCCAGCCACAATTCAGGTCGTGGATGTACATGCCCGGCTTGAGCTGTTCGGAGCGAATCTGCTTGATCATGCGCGGGATTTTAGCAGCCCGCCGCTATAATCTGCCGCCTCATGATTGCACTGCGCCAAGTCACCTTCGCCCGCGCCGGCCGCCCGCTGGTCATCGATGCTTCTGTCCAGATCCACCCCGGCTGGAAGGTCGGTGTCGTCGGCGCCAACGGCTGCGGCAAATCCAGCCTGTTCGCCCTGCTTGCCAACGAACTGCACGCCGAATCGGGCGATGTCGGAATCCCGGCCAGCTGGCACATCGCCCGCGTCGCCCAGGAAACCCCGGCCCTGCCCGATACGGCGCTCGAATTCGTGCTCGACGGCGACCTCGAACTGCGTCGTGTCGAACGCGAACTGGCCGCCGCCGAAGCGCGCGGCGACGGCGTCGCGATCGGCCACCTGCATGCCCGTTACGGCGAAATCGAAGGTTACTCGGCCAAGGCGCGCGCCGCCGAAATCCTGCACGGCCTCGGTTTCAAGGATGCCGACTTCACGCGCACGGTGGCCGAATTCTCCGGCGGCTGGCGCGTCCGCCTCAACCTGGCGCGCGCCCTGTCCTGCCGCGCCGACCTGCTGCTGCTCGACGAGCCGACCAACCACCTCGATCTCGACGCCGTGTTCTGGCTGGAAACCTGGCTCAAGAACACGCCGGCAACGCTGCTGCTGATTTCGCACGACCGCGACTTCCTCGATGCCGTGGTCGGCCAGATCCTCGCCATCGACCTGCAGCGCCTGACCCTGACCAGCGGCGGCTATTCCGACTACGAACGCGCCCGTGCCGCGCGCCTGGCAACGCAGCAATCGGCCTATGAAGCGCAGCAGCGCCAGATCGCCCACCTTTCCAGCTACATCGAGCGCTTCCGCGCCAAGGCGACCAAGGCGCGCCAGGCGCAGAGCCGGATCAAGACGCTGGAGCGCATGGAAATGGTCGCCGCGGCGCATGCCGACTCGCCCTTCCAGTTCAGCTTCCGGACGCCCAGTGCCCTGCCCGACCCGCTGCTGAGCATAGAAAAAGCCTCGGCCGGCTATGCCGACCACAAGATCCTCGACCATGTCTCGCTCGTGCTGCGCCCGGGCTGTCGCATCGGTCTGCTTGGCCGCAACGGCGCCGGCAAATCGACGCTGATCAAGCTGCTCGCCGGCGCCATCGAACAACAGGGCGGCGAGCGCAAGGAAGCCAAGGCGCTCAATATCGGCTATTTCGCGCAGCACCAGCTCGAACAGCTGCGCCCCGATGAATCGCCGCTGCAACACCTGGTCCGCCTCGAACCAACAACGCCGGAACAGGAACTGCGCGACTACATCGGCGGCTTCGACTTCCGCGGCGACATGGCAATGCGCGCCATCGAACCCTTCTCGGGCGGCGAAAAATCGCGCCTGGCGCTGGCCCTGCTCATCCGCACCAAGCCCAACCTGCTGCTGCTCGACGAACCGACCAACCACCTCGACCTCGAAATGCGCGAAGCCCTGACCTTCGCCATGCAGGACTTCGAAGGCGGCATGGTCTTCGTCTCGCACGACCGCCACCTGCTGCGCACCTGCGCCGACGAACTGATCCTCGTCGCCGACGGCAAAGCCAGCGAATTCGACGGCGACCTCGACGACTACGCCGCCTGGCTGGCCGCCCAGCGCAGCGCCGAACGCGCCGCCGAGCCGGAAATGGCGGCCGAGAAAAGCGAACGCCTGCAGTCACGGGCCGATGCCAAGGCGAACCGCCAAGCCATCCTCAGCCAGCGCCGGCCGCTGCTCAAGGAAATCGAGCAGCTCGAAAGGAAACTCGCCAAGTGGAACGAGGAAAAGGCAGCGCTGGAAACCGTGTTTGCCGATCCTGACTTCTACACATCGGTCGACCGTGTAAAAAGCGAAGAAATGCACAAGCAGGCGGCTTTGCTGGGCGAACAGATTGATGAAGCGGAGATGCGCTGGCTGGAGGTGCATGAGGCACTGGAGGGGTTGCCGGCGGTCGACTGACCTCCGGTTTTGCTCTTTTTTGGGCTTAGTCTCGGCTACGTTGGGTGCGATATGTGTTTTACGTGGGGGTTCCGCCTTTGCGGGGCGTCTCGGCTACGGAGAATGTTGTTCTTGTGTGGCGTGGGGGTTCCGCCTTGCGGGCGGGCGTACTTTCTTTTGCTTCGCCAAAAGAAAGTAGCCAAAGAAAAGGCGACCCCAGGCTACGCGGTCGGCGTTGCCGACTTCCCTGCGCTACTCGCTGCTGGCGGGGGCTGCGGAACTCGGCCCTGCGGGCCTCAGACAGTCCTCGCCCTCTTTCCGCCATCAGCTCCGTTGCTCGGCGCTCCACATGGGGACCCGGAAAAGCGTCGCCGCCGAACCGCTCAAAATGGTTTTGCCCTGTTTCAAGCGGTCGACCGCTAAAAAACACCCTTTTTGTTTTTTTTCTGGGCAGAGCCGTTGTTCCGAGACGCCTTTCGGGTCCCCCTGAGAGGCGCTGAGCAACGCAGGACGGCCGGGGGATTTCGGCTTGCGTCTGTCTGAGCCGCAGGCGAGTTTAGCAAGCCGCCCGGACGACCGAGTAGCGCAAGGAACCGGGCAACGCCCGGCGCCGACCCGGGGGTCGCCTTTTCTTTGGCTACTTTCTTTTGGCGAAGCAAAAGAAAGTACGCCCGCGCCGCCAGCGCGGAACCCAACGGTTCTGCAAGCAAAGCCCCCGCCAAGCAGGGGCAATACCCAACCGCCAAACGAAGACAACATTCCAATATCGGCAAGCCCCCCTCCTTACCCACCAAGGAAGCATCCTCACCGGTCAGCTCCCCCAAAAACCCCAAAACCAGCCGAATCCCATCCCTCATAAGGTAAAATCGCCCCCTTCCGAATACCTCCGCAGGAGCCAACCCGTGCAAATCGTCTGCCTTGACCTCGAAGGGGTCCTTGTTCCCGAAATCTGGATCGAATTCTCCAAGCGCACGGGCATTCCCGAGCTGATGCGCACGACGCGCGAAGAGCCGGATTACGACAAGCTCATGACCTACCGCCTGAACATCCTGCGCGAGCACAAGCTCGGTCTGCCGGATATCCAGAAGGTGATCGCCGAAATGGGCCCGATGCCGGGCGCGCGCGCCTTCCTCGACAAGCTGCGCGAGGATTACCAGGTCGTCATCCTGTCCGACACCTTCTACGAATTCGCGCATCCGCTGATGCGCCAGCTCGGCTGGCCGACGCTGTTCTGCCATTCGCTGGAAGCCGACACTTCCGGCATGCTGGTCGCCTACCACCTGCGCATGCCGAACCAGAAGCAGGAAGCGGTCAAGCGCTTCAAGGAACTGAACTTCACCATCGTCGCCGCCGGTGATTCCTACAACGACACGGCGATGCTCGGCGAAGCCCACGGCGGCATCCTGTTCCATCCGCCGGAAAACGTCATCCGCGAATTCCCGCAGTATCCGGTCGTCCTCAATTACGACGACCTGCGCAGCGAAATCGACAAGGCATTTGCTAGCTGCTAGTCGTTAGGATCGAGTTGCCTAGCAAGATCAAACCCGCTGGGTCCTCGATCCTAATACCCCAATCCTCAGTTTATTGCCTGAGATCCAGTGACCTAGCAAGACCAACCCCACTGGATCCTCGATCCTAATAGCTCGATCCTGAAAACCATGCATCGCGACCGTTTCTACACTCTTTCCGCTTCCTGCCCCGACCAGGTCGGCATCATCGCCCGCGTTTCCGGCTTCATCGCCGGCAATGGCGGCTGGATTCTCGAGTCGAGCTTCCACTCGGACGTGCTGAGCGGTCGCTATTTCATGCGCATCGAGATCAAGGCGGATTCGCTGCCCTGCCTGCTCGCCGAGTTCCGCGAGCGCTTCCGCACGGAAGTCGCCGAGCCCTTGTCGATGACCTGGCAAATCAACGACAGCGCCGTCAAGAAACGTGTCGTGGTCATGGTTTCCAAGCAGGAACACTGTCTCTACGACCTGCTGGCGCGCTGGCAGGCCAAGGAACTCGACATCGAGATCCCGTGTGTCATTTCGAACCACGATACTTTCCGCGGCTTCGTCGAATGGCATGGCATCCCCTTCCATCATGTGCCGGTCACCGCCGACAACAAGAAGGCGGCCTACGCCGAGATGCAGCGCATCTTTGCGGATGTGCATGGCGACACCATGGTGCTGGCGCGCTACATGCAGATTCTGTCGCCGGAATTGTGCGAGGCACTGGCCGGCAAGATCATCAATATCCATCACAGCTTCCTGCCCAGCTTTGCCGGCGCCAAGCCTTATCACCAGGCCTACGAGCGCGGCGTCAAACTGATCGGCGCGACCTGCCATTACGTGACGGCCGAACTCGATCAGGGACCGATCATCGAGCAGGACGTGATCCGCATCGATCACTCCGATTCGCCGGAAGACATGGTCCGTTACGGCAAGGACATCGAGAAGACCGTGCTCGCCCGCGGCCTGCGCTACCACCTGGAAGACCGGGTGCTGGTGCATGGCAACAAGACCATCGTCTTCCGCTGAGCCCATGCTGATCCGGCGCGAAGATTCGCTGCTGCTGGTCATCGACCTGCAGCAGAAGCTGGCGCCGGCGATTCATGACGGCGAGCGCGTCGTCGCCAATTCCGTTCGCCTGCTTGAAGCTGCCCGCCAGCTCGAGGTGCCGGCCTTCGTTTCCGAGCAATACGTACGCGGCCTGGGGCCCAGCCTCGAAGCCGTCCGCGCGGCGGCACACGACGCCCGTTTTTTCGAGAAAACGCATTTCTCCTGCACGGCCGAGCCCGGCGTGCTCGATCTGCTGCGCAGCGCGCAAAAACAGCAGGTCATCCTGACCGGCACCGAAACCCATGTCTGCGTGCTGCAGACTGCTTTCGGGCTGCTCGCGGCCGGCTTTGAAGTCTATCTGGTCGCCGATGCGGCCTCTTCGCGCACGCCGGAAAACCGCAGCGCCGCCATCGAGCGCCTGCGCGCCGGCGGAGTCGGCATCGTCACCACCGAGATGGTGCTTTTCGAGTGGCTGCACGCCGCCGACACCGAACAGTTCCGCGCCCTCCTCCCGCTGATCAAGTAAGTCCCTGCCTGGCGGTCGACGCCTGAAAAAAGGCAAAAACCGGAATTGCCGGCAAAAAAAACGGGCACCCGAAGGTGCCCGAAGGAGAGAGACTACAGAGATTTTCAGGCTTGCTCCTGGCAAGCTGGAGACCGGTCGCAGGACCAGCCTCCAAACAACGATCTTAGTGGTGGTAAGCGGTTTCGCCGTGCGAGGTGAGGTCAAGACCTTCACGCTCTTCGTCTTCCGGCACACGCAGACCGATAACGATATCGACCAGCTTGTAGGCAACCAGCGAGACCACGCCGGACCAGACGATCACGGTACCGACACCCCAGGCTTGCGAGATCAGCTGAGCAGTCATGTCGTAGGCACCAACAGCGTTGGCAACATAGTCATAGACACCCGTGCCGCCGAGAGCCGGATCAGCGAAGACACCGGTCAGCATGGCACCGAGGATGCCGCCGACGCCATGGACGCCGAAAACGTCGAGGGAGTCGTCAGCACCGAGAATCTTCTTCAGGCCATTGACGCCCCACAGGCAGACCACACCAGCCAGCAGGCCGATGATGATGGCGCCCATGACACCGACGAAGCCGGCAGCCGGGGTGATCGCAACCAGACCGGCAACGGCACCGGAAGCAGCACCCAGCATCGACGGCTTGCCCTTGAGCATCCATTCGGCAAACATCCAGGACAGCGCGGCAGCAGCCGTGGCAACCCAGGTATTGACCATGGCCAGAGCAGCACCACCGGAAGCTTCGAGAGCGGAGCCGGCGTTGAAACCGAACCAGCCGAACCACAGCAGGGAAGCACCGATCATCGTGAAGGTCAGGGAGTGCGGAGCCATCGAGACATTGCCCAGGCCGGTGCGCTTGCCAACCATGTAGGCACCGACCAGACCGGCAACAGCAGCGTTGATATGCACGACGGTACCGCCGGCGAAATCAAGTGCGCCCTTCTGGAACAGGAAGCCAGCGGTCTTGCCAGCAGCTTCGCCAGCAGCAGCATCGATGTAGGCATCAGGACCCGCCCAGTACCAGACCATGTGAGCCATCGGGATGTAGGACAGCGTGAACCAGATCACCATGAAGACCAGCACGGCAGCAAACTTGGCACGTTCGGCAAAGGCACCGACGATCAGGCCGCAGGTAATGGCGGCGAAGGCGCCCTGGAAGACCACGAAGGTCAGTTCGGAGATGGCGACACCCTTGGAGAAGGTCGCACCCAGCGAATCCGGCGTGACGCCCTTCAGGAAGAGCTTGTCGAGTACGCCAAAGAACTCGTTGCCTTCGGTGAAGGCTGCGGAGTAGCCATAAACCACCCAGAGCAGCGAGATCAGCGAGAAGGTCACGAAAACCTGCATCAGCACCGACAGCATGTTCTTGGTACGGACCAGACCGCCGTAGAACAGCGCCAGACCGGGAATGGACATCAGGATGACCAGCGCGGCACAAACCATGATCCAGCCGTTGTCGGCCTTGCTCAGGACCGGTGCGGCAGCAGGGGCAGCTTCAGCGGCAGGGGCAGCCTCGGCAGCCGGAGCTGCGGCGGCGGGAGCAGCAGCGGCCGGAGCCGTGACTGCTTCGGCCGGAGCGGCCTTTTCTTCAGCCCAGGTCGGCGCGGCAAAACCGACGGCGCCGAGCAGGGCGAGCATTGCAAATAGGCGTTTCATTGCGCGATCTCCTTACAGGGCATCGGTACCGGTTTCACCGGTACGGATACGAATGACTTGTTCGAGTTCGAAGACAAAAATCTTGCCGTCACCGATCTTGCCGGTGCTGGCGGATTTTTCGATGGCTTCGATGACCTGGTCGAGTTGCTCGCTCTTCACGGCAGCCTCGATTTTGACCTTCGGCAGGAAATCGACGACATATTCAGCACCCCGATACAGCTCGGTGTGCCCTTTTTGCCGGCCGAAACCCTTCACTTCAGTGACCGTGATGCCTTGCACGCCAATGGCGGAAAGCGCCTCACGCACTTCGTCAAGCTTGAACGGCTTGATGATGGCGGTAACGAATTTCATGAGTAGTTCCTCACAAGGGTTGATATTGGTTGCTTCCCCGCCAGCGCCGGCCGGGTCACCGGCGGGGAAGTTTTAAAGCGGATTAGAAAGTCTTGGTGATCGAGGCAGCAAGAACCTGCTTGCCGGCATTCTTGCCAGAGAAGTTGTAGTCGCCGTTCAGAAGCTTATGATCGGCATCGGTCGCGGTGTAAGCCAGACCAACCACAGCGAAGCCAAAGTCCTTGGTCACGCCCAGCTTGATGTCGTTGTAGCTGGCAAAACTGTTGTTCTTGACGTTCTGATGGCCAATGTGGGCGATCACATTCAGGGTTTCATCGATCGGATAGGTCATGGTCAGGTCGATGTAATCACTGCCCTTACTCTTGTTTTCGCTGCTCGTACCGCCCCAGCCGATGAAGCTGGTCAGTGCGCGGTTGTACTTCAGGGTGAAGTACTTCCAGGAGCCGGAAATGTAGGCTTCGGTCGTGTTGGCAGTAACCAATGCACCTGTGCTGGTAGTGAAATCACCCGGGTAGAAATAGCGAATGGCACCAACGTCATAGCTGAAGTCACCGATCGCGCCCTTGTACCCAGCGTAGAGGTCGAGTTCGATGTTGTTGTCTTTTTGATAGACGAAATCGCGACGATTCACCCATTCAATGGAAGAAGCCCAGGTACCGACATAAATACCGCTCGAGTGAGCATAATCGACACCACCCTGGATGGCGGGCTGATGCTGGCTCTGCGTAATACCGCGGAAAACGTAGTTGGTCACGGCGCCGATGTTGGCGGTGAAGGTATGCTCGGCCGGGGCAGCGGCTTCTTCAGCGAAAGCCGGAGCGGCGAAAGCACCAACCAGTGCCAGAGCGATCAGGGATTTTTTCATTATTTCTCTCCTACAGTACAGTTTGAATAGCATTGAATAAAAGATGTGCCGAACAGAAATAGCACGAGGCGTGCCAGGTGATTTTCTCAATAAAAATCATGCATTTGCAACTGGCATCAGGGAATCAGCACCAAGTTGACGCACCAAATTCGTGCGGTTACAGATTGTCACGCACCACATACGAGCGGCATTCCAAAATGAGTGCAACATGCGCTGTGATAAACTGGGATTCTACGGAGGAAAGTCATGCTAGACCCCAAAACCCTTGAAGATTTCGGCGCCAAAATCAGCGCGCTGCTCGCCAATTCACCCGCCCGGGATATTGAAAAGAATGCCAAGGCCGTAATCAGTGGCCTGCTCGGCAAGCTGGACCTGGTGACCCGCGAAGAGTTCGATGTGCAGGCCCAGGTGCTGGCCCGGACCCGCGAAAAGCTGAAAGAACTGGAAGCCCGCATCGAAGCGCTGGAAAAGGCAGGTCAGGCTTAAGACATGGCACTGGCCGTCGCTCACAGTCGCGGACTTGACGGCCTCAACGCACCTCCGGTTCTGGTCGAGGTGCATATTGCCAGCGGCCTGCCCAGCTTCACGCTGGTCGGCCTGCCCGATACCGAAGTCAAGGAAGCGCGCGACCGCGTGCGCGCCGCCATTCTCAATTCTGGCTTCGAGTTTCCCGCCAAGCGCATCACTGTCAATCTCGCACCAGCCGACCTGCCCAAGGAGTCCGGGCGTTTCGACCTGCCGATCGCACTGGGCATTCTCGCGGCAAGCGGTCAAGCCCCCGCCAAGGTACTGGCCGATCATGAGTTTGCCGGCGAGTTGTCGCTCTCCGGCGAACTGCGTCCGATTCGCGGCGCGCTGGCCATGGCCCTGCAGACCGCCGGCAATGGCAAGGCTTTCATCCTGCCCGAGGCAAGCGCCCGGGAAGCAGCC
This sequence comes from Quatrionicoccus australiensis, assembly GCF_020510525.1. Lineage (NCBI taxonomy): Bacteria > Pseudomonadati > Pseudomonadota > Betaproteobacteria > Rhodocyclales > Azonexaceae > Quatrionicoccus > Quatrionicoccus australiensis. The sequence goes on along the minus strand of NZ_CP075188.1, from coordinate 52,905 downwards.
CTGACCGGGGCCGACAATATTCTTGCCGCCAACTCCCTGCTCGAAGTCTGTGCCCATCTGGCCGGGCAGCAAATGCTCGCGGCAGCACCAGCGGTCGACAGTGAAAAACCGCCGGTTTTCCCCGACCTTGCCGAGGTCCGCGGCCAACATCAGGCCAAGCGCGCGCTCGAAGTTGCGGCGGCCGGCGGCCATTCCCTGATGATGATCGGCCCGCCCGGCTCCGGCAAATCCATGCTCGCGGCCCGCCTGCCCGGCCTGATGCCGCCGCTGGAGATTGAAGCGGCACGCGCTTCGGCGGCCGTGCTGTCGCTGGCCGGGCAGTTTCGCCCCGAATCGTTCGGCATCCGGCCCTATCGCCAGCCGCACCACACCGCCTCGGCCGTCGCGCTGGTCGGTGGCGGCAATCCGCCGCGTCCGGGTGAAATCAGCCTGGCGCACCAGGGCATTCTCTTCCTTGACGAGATCCCGGAATTCGACCGAAAAGTGCTGGAAACCCTGCGTGAACCGCTGGAAACCGGCCGCATCCATATTGCCAGAGCTGCCCGTCATGCCGAATTTCCGGCCGAATTCCAGCTGGTCGCCGCAATGAATCCATGTCCTTGCGGCTTTCATGGCCACAGCAATGGCAAATGCCGCTGCACGCCCGACCAGATTGCCCGCTACAAAGGCCGTCTGTCCGGACCTTTCCTGGATCGCATCGACATCCTGATCGAAGTCCCGGCCCTGCCGGCCGAGGCGCTGAGCGGCAAGAGCGATGGCGAAACATCGGCCAGCGTACGCCAGCGGGTCGAACCGGCGGCCACCCGGCAATACGAGCGCCAGCACAAACCGAATGCCCGGCTCACGGCCGGCGAGGTCGAAGTGCACTGCGTGCCGGACGACGCCGGCAGCAATCTGCTCAAGCAGGCGATTACCCGCCTCGATCTCTCTGCGCGTGCCTGGCACCGCATTCTCAAGGTCGCCCGCACCATTGCCGATCTGGCCGGCAGCGAACGAATCCTCGCCCCGCATGTCGGAGAAGCCATTCAGTATCGGCGTCTCACCCATGACTAAAGCCCGTCCCGCACCACGCGGCATAGCAATGTTGCTGGCCGCGCTCTCGGCGCTCGGCCCGTTTTCCATCGACACCTACCTGCCGTCCTTTCACGAGATCGGCGAAAAACTGCACGCGACACCGCTGCAGGTGCAGCAGACACTCTCTGTCTACCTGCTGGCCTTTGCCATGATGACCCTGTGGCACGGCGCAATTTCAGACCGCTTTGGCCGCCGCCGGGTGATTCTTGCCGCACTCGGCCTGTTCGGACTGGCCTCGGTTGGCTGCCTGGTCGCCACCAGCATCGAGCAGCTATGGTTCTGGCGCGCCATGCAGGGCGTTACGGCCGGTGCCGGCATCGTCATCAGCCGCGCCATCGTGCGCGACCTGTTCGACGGCCCGCCGGCGCAGCGCCTGATGTCGCAGATCACCATGATGTTCGCACTCGCCCCGGCCATCGCACCGGTCATCGGCGGCTGGCTGCAGACCTTTTTCGGCTGGCGCTCGATTTTTGCCTTTCTGGTGCTGTCGACCGCTGCGCTCGGCTTCGCCTGCTGGAAACTGCTGCCGGAAACCCTGCCGCCGGAAAAACGCCAGTCGCTGCAGCCCGCCTACCTCGGCCGCAGCTATTTCAAGGTCTTGACCTCGCCGCGCTTCCTGTTTGCCTGCGCCGCGCTGTCGCTCAATTTCCTCGGTTTCTTCATCTACGTGCTGTCGGCGCCGACTTTCCTGATGAAACACCTTGGTGTTCCGGAAACCGGCTTCCTCTGGCTGTTCGGCCCGGCGATGAGCGGCCTGATGGGTGGTGCCTGGTTGTCCGGACGCCTGGCCGGCAAGCGTTCGCCGGAAAAGACCATAGGCCTCGGCTATCTCCTGATGGTCAGCGCCGCCATTTTCAATGTCAGTCTCAATCTCGCCCTGCCGCCCGGCCTGCCGTGGAGCGTCATGCCGATCTTCGTCTACACGCTGGGCATGTCGCTGGCGATGCCCAGCCTGACGCTGCTCGCCCTCGATCCCTTCCCCGAACAACGCGGTCTCGCCGCGTCCTGTCAGACCTTTTTCCAGTCCGGCGCCAACAGCATCGCCGCCGGCCTGATCGTGCCGCTGCTCTGGGGTTCGACCCTGACCCTGTCGCTCGGCATGGCCGGCCTGCTCAGCCTTGGTGGCCTGGGCGCTTTCGCTCACCGCAAATGGAGACGCAAGAAATGAAAATCCCCGCCTGGATCAGCGCCGTGTTCGCCGCCATCGGCGCAGCCCTGCTGCCCGCCTGCGACGCGGTCAACCTGCCCGAGATCAAGCCGGGCATCACCACCGCCGCCGAAGTCCGTTCGCGCATGGGCAACCCGGCTTACGAGTTCGGCAACGACGACGGCAGCGTCACCTGGGAATACAACCGCCAGCCGAACGGTACGAGCTGCTACATGATCACCATCGGCAGCGACCAGATCGTCCGCACAATGGAGCAGGTCCTGACCCCGGCCAATCTTGCGAAGATCCGCGACGGCATGACTCGCGCCGAAGTTCGCCGTCTGATCGGCGCCCCGGGCTCCAAGGTGGTGTTCGACAATCTCGGCGAAGACATCTGGGAATGGCGCATCGCCGGCGTCACCCCGATGGAGGAAACCTACTTCATGGTGCATTTCGACCTGGCTTCCGGCGGCGTCAAGAAGACCTCACAGCGCGTCGCAACGAAAGGCTAGATAAATCAAGGCACTTGGCAGGCCGGGCGGCGGCCGGTAAACTAGCGCCTCTGCCAAGGAGCGCTGCGACCCTGCACTGGGGCCAGGCTTGGCAATGATCAACGGCGCTCGCAAACCCAGCCGGTTTGTGGCGCCTTTTTTTCGGCTCCCTCCGGCGTGTTTTTTGTTTCGCCGAGGTAATCCATGATCCAAGCCGACCGTACTGCCGAACTCCAATCCCTGCTCCAGCAGCGCCTGCTCGTCCTCGACGGCGCCATGGGCACGATGATCCAGCACCATGGACTACAGGAAGCGGACTACCGCGGCGAGCGCCTCAAGGATCACCCGCACGACCTCAAGGGCAACAACGACCTGCTGCTGCTGACCCAGCCGCAGATCATCAGCGGCATCCATCGTGCCTACCTCGAAGCTGGCGCCGACATTCTCGAGACCTGCACCTTCAACTCGACCGCCGTCTCGCAGGCCGATTACAACCTGACCGAGCTGGTCTATGAGCTGAATTTCGAGGGCGCCCGCATCGCCCGCGAGCTGTGCGACGAATTCACCGCCGCCAACCCGGCCAAGCCGCGCTTCGTCGCCGGCGTACTCGGCCCGACCAGCCGCACCGCCTCGATCTCGCCGGACGTCAACGACCCCGGCTACCGCAACGTCACTTTCGACGAACTGGTCGCCAATTACCTCGAAGCCATCACCGGCCTGGTCGATGGCGGCGCCGACATCCTGCTCGTCGAAACCGTGTTCGACACGCTCAATGCCAAGGCTGCGCTGTTCGCCATCGAAAGCTTCTTCGAGCAGACCGGCCGGCGTTGGCCGGTGATGATCTCGGGCACGATCACCGACGCGTCCGGCCGCACGCTGTCCGGCCAGACCGCCGAGGCTTTTTGGAACTCGCTGAGCCACATCCGGCCGCTCTCCTTCGGCCTCAACTGCGCGCTCGGCGCCAATGAATTGCGCCAGTACGTCGAAGAGCTGTCGCGTGTTTGCGACTGCTTCGTTTCCGCCCACCCGAACGCCGGCCTGCCCAATGCCTTCGGCGGCTATGACGAAACACCGGAAATGCTCGCCGACGAGATCGAGAGCTGGGCCAAGACCGGCATCGTCAATATCGTTGGCGGCTGTTGCGGCACCTCACCCGATCACATCCGCGTCATCGCCGAACGCGTCACAGCGGTCACCCCGCGCAAAGTGCCGGAAATCGAGAAGAAGCTGCGCCTGTCCGGGCTGGAGCCGTTCAATGTCGGCGCTGACTCGCTCTATGTGAACGTCGGCGAGCGCACCAACGTCACCGGTTCGAAAGCCTTCGCCCGGATGATTCTCGAAGGCCGCTTCGACGACGCCCTGGCCGTTGCCCGCCAGCAGGTCGAAAACGGCGCGCAGGTCATCGACATCAACATGGACGAGGCGATGCTCGACTCGATCGCTGCGATGGATCGTTTCCTCAAGCTGATTGCTTCGGAACCGGACATCTCGCGCGTGCCGATCATGATCGACTCGTCGAAATGGGAAGTCATCGAAGCCGGCCTCAAGTGCATCCAGGGCAAGGGCATCGTCAATTCGATCTCGATGAAGGAAGGCGAAGCCAAGTTCATCGAACAGGCAAAGCTCGCCCGCCGCTACGGCGCCGCCGTCATCGTCATGGCTTTCGACGAAAAGGGCCAGGCCGACACCTACGCGCGCAAGACCGAGATCTGCCAGCGCGCCTACGAACTGCTGCTGAGCATTGGCTTCCCGGCCGAAGACATCATCTTCGACCCAAACATCTTCGCGATTGCGACGGGGATTCCCGAGCACGACAACTACGCCGTCGATTTCATCGAGTCGGTGCGCTGGATCAAGCAGAACCTGCCGCACGCGCACATTTCCGGCGGCGTCTCCAATGTGTCGTTTTCTTTCCGCGGCAACGACGCCGTGCGCGAAGCGATCCACACCGTATTCCTCTACCACGCGATCCAGGCCGGCATGACCATGGGCATCGTCAATGCCGGCATGCTCGGTGTCTATGACGATCTGGAACCGGTGCTGCGCGACAAGGTCGAGGACGTCGTGCTCAACCGCAATCCCGGCGCCGGCGAGGCGCTGGTCGATTTCGCCCAGACCGTCAAGGAAGGCAAGGCCAAGGATTCCGGCCCGGATCTTTCTTGGCGCGAACAGTCGGTCGAGAAGCGTCTGGAACACGCGCTGATCAAGGGCATCACCGACTTCGTTGTGGCCGATACCGAGGAAGTCCGCGCCAAGCTCGAAAGTGAAGGCAAGCCGCCGCTTTCCGTCATCGAAGGGCCGCTGATGAACGGCATGAACGTGGTCGGCGACCTGTTCGGCGCCGGCAAGATGTTCCTGCCGCAGGTCGTCAAGTCGGCGCGTGTGATGAAACAGGCGGTCGCCCACCTGCTGCCCTACATCGAAGCGGAAAAGACCCGCACCGGTCTGGGCAGCAAGGGCAAGATCCTGATGGCCACGGTCAAGGGCGACGTGCACGACATCGGCAAGAACATTGTCGGCGTCGTGCTCGGCTGCAATGGCTACGACGTCGTCGACCTCGGCGTCATGGTCTCCTGCGACAACATCCTCAAGGCGGCGCTCGAGCATCGCGTCGACATCATCGGCCTGTCCGGCCTGATCACGCCCTCACTCGAGGAAATGGCTCACGTCGCCAGCGAGATGCAGCGCCTGAACATGAAGCAGCCGCTGCTGATCGGCGGCGCCACGACCAGCCGCGCCCATACCGCGATCAAGATCGCCCCCAATACCGAAGGCGCCGTGGTCTACGTGCCGGACGCCTCGCGTGCCGTCGGCGTCGCCACCAAGCTGCTTTCCGCCGACCAGCGCGACGGCTACATGGCCGAAATCGTCGCTGAATACGAAACCGTGCGTGCCGAACACGCCGGCCGCAAGGGCGCCACCATGGTCACGCTGGCCGAAGCCCGCACCAACCGTTTCACGTGGAACGAAACTTATACGCCGGTCAAACCGCAACAGCCCGGCCGCCACACGCTGACGCTGGACCTGGAAAAGCTGGTGCCCTACATCGACTGGTCGCCCTTCTTCCAGAGCTGGGACCTGGCCGGCCGCTACCCGGCCATCCTGCAAAACGACGTGGTCGGCGAAACCGCCCGCCAGTTGTTTGCCGATGCGCAAGCCATGCTGAGCAAAATCGTCAGCGAGAAGTGGTTGACCGCCAAGGCGGTGTTCGGCCTTTACCCGGCGCGCGGCGACAACGAAGACATCATCATCTACAGCGATGAAAGCCGCACGACCGAGCTGACCCGCTGGGTCGGCCTGCGCCAGCAGCACAAGCAGCCGAAGGGCCGTTTCAATGTCGCGCTCGCCGATTATGTCGGGGCAGAAGACTACGTCGGCGCCTTCGCCGTCACTGCCGGTCTGGGCATTGATGAACGCGTCGCCGCCTTCGAAAAAGCCAACGACGACTACTCGGCAATCATGCTCAAGTCGCTCGCCGACCGTTTCGCCGAAGCCGCTGCCGAATGGCTGCACGCCGAAGTACGCACTCACTACTGGGGCTACGCCAGCGACGAGAAGCTCGACAACGACGCACTGATCAACGAGCAATACAAGGGCATCCGCCCTGCCCCCGGCTACCCGGCCTGCCCGGACCACACCGCCAAACGCGAACTGTTCGCCCTGCTCGATGCCCCGAACACGGCCGGCATGCAACTCACCGAATCCTGCGCGATGACGCCGGCAGCGGCGGTGTCCGGCTTCTACATCGGACATCCGGCAGCGACCTATTTTGCGATTCCGAAGATTGGCCGGGATCAGTTGGAAGATTGGGCGGCACGCAAGGGCATGTCCCTCAAGGACGCCGAGTACTGGCTGGCGCCGCTGCTCTGATCCGGGACTTGCAGCAAAAATGGCCTCGCATGCGAGGCCATTTTTCCGTCGGCTTGATGCAGCGCTACTTCAACGGCAGGTAGATATCCGTCACCAGATCGGCCTCGGCCGTTTCCGGCAGCAGATTCAGGTAATGGAAATAGAGCGGGAAGTCGCGCAGTTCCTCACCGCTCTCCGGTGGCCACTCGCGGTAAAGCGGGTAGATGCTTTCGCCGATCCGGGTATGCGAACCGCAGTGCCGCACCCGCGCGCAACGCCCGCCGGGAATGCACTTGTTGAGCACGCCCTGCGCATTGGGCGGTACCTCGGCCAGCACTTCGCCGGCGATGTCGAAACGGAACTGATCCGGCTCCGTCGTATCGGGATTGTCGTAGACAATGCCGAAACTCCGGCTGCTCTGTTTGGGTGACAGACCGCTTTGCTGGCGCCAGGCGATGAACTCACCGACCGATTCGTTGACGCGCTCGGGCGGGCCGCGATGTTCGCGCACCGCGAGCAAGGTCGTTGTGAAATTGACGATTTCAACCTGCATGTTTCTCTTCCTTTCCGGAATGCGGAATCGATAGCGCTCGTGCCACGACACCCAGTCCGGCGCCCGCCTGAATGCGGAGGGCGACTTGCCGAAGGTGTTCCTGAAAGCGCGGGAAAACGATTCCGGGTTTTCAAAGCCGGTATCCAGCGCGATGTCGATCACCTTCCGCCGCCGGTTCAAGGCGAGCTGGTAACTGGCCCGCCGCAGCCGCAACAGGAGGACGTAACGCCCGACACTGGTCCCGACAAACTCGGCGAATTGCCGATGGAAATGAAATTTGGAGAAATTCGCGACCTGGCTCAGTTGCTCCACGCCCAGGCTCTCGTGGAGATGGGCCTCGATGTAATCAAGGACCCGGTCCAATCGTGCCGCATACGCTGTTGCCCTGGCTTCGCTCATTGTTCTTCCTCTATCCATGGCCAGCACTATGCGCGACACGGCAGATGAAATCCTGACTCGGATTGCTCACTATGTGCAAACTCCCGATCTAAGGATTGATAGATGCAGGAATGCTGGCGGGGATTATCACCGAATGCCTCAACGCGGGCGATAATTGCGCCTCCGCCAACCGTCACTAGCCGCCATGCCTCGCCACCCGCACATCCTTTTCGATCTCGACGGCACCCTGATCGACTCCGCCCCCGCCATCCTGGCCAGTTTTCGCGAGGCCTTCGCGCGGACCGGCATTGCGCCGGCGCGGAGCATCGACGACAGCGTGATCGGGCCGCCGCTCGTGGAAACCCTGCAACTGCTGTCGGGCAGCGATGATCCGGCCCTGGTCGCGGAGCTGGCCGAAGCCTTCAAGGCGAGTTACGACAGCGAGGGCTACAAGGCGACGGCCGCCTTTGCCGGGGTCGGCGAATTGCTCGCCGAGCTGGCCGGTGCCGGGCTGACGCTGTCGATTGCCACTAACAAGCGCATCCACCCGACCCGGCTGATCCTTGAGCATCTCGGCTGGAGCGGGCATTTCGCCCATGTTTATTCCCTCGACCTGTTCACGCCGCGCCTCCCCGACAAGGCGGCGATGATCGCCCGGCTGCTCGCCGACCAGAACATCGCCCGGGAGCAGGCGATCTACATCGGCGACCGCAGCGAGGACGGCGAGTCGGCGGACGCCAACGGCCTGCCCTTCATCGCCGTGACCTGGGGTTACGGCAGCCTGACTGCCGGCGAGATGCGCGCCGGCTGGCGGGCGGCGGCGCAGCCGGAAGCGCTGGGCGCGCTGCTGCTTGGCGAATGAGCGCATGAAGCTCGCCACCGCCGTCGACCTGACGCCCTTCAATACCCTCGCCCTGCCTGGCAAGGCGGCACGCTACCTGAAAATCACCGATCCGGCGCAGTTGACCGATCCGGCACTGAAAGACGGGCCGCGCTTCATCCTCGGCGGCGGCAGCAACCTCGTGCTGACCGGCGATTTCGCCGGCCTGCTGCTGCACATGGCGATCCCCGGCAAGCGCTTGTTGCAGGAAGACAAAGATGCCTGGTACATCGAAGCCGGCGCCGGCGAGAACTGGCACGACTTCGTGCAATGGACGCTGCATCAGGGCTGGCCCGGCCTGGAAAATCTCAGCCTGATTCCCGGCACGGTCGGCGCCGCGCCGATCCAGAATATCGGCGCCTACGGACTGGAAGTCGGCGAATGTTTCCATTCATTGACCGCCTGGGATTTTGAAAAGCAGGAATTTACGACCGTCGACCGTCTGGCCTGCCGCTTCGCCTACCGCGACAGCCTGTTCAAGCAGCAAGGCTGGCATTTGACCGGCCGGATGGCGATCATTTCAGTGGTTTTCCGCCTGGCGAAAGCCTGGCAGCCCAATATCCGCTATGCCGATGTGGCGCAGGAGCTGGCCGCGCGCGAGATCGCCGCACCGACGCCGCAGGAAATCGCCAACGCCATCATTGCCGTGCGTCAGCGCAAGCTGCCCGACCCGGCGCAGATCCCGAATACCGGCAGCTTCTTCCACAACCCGGTGGTCAGCGCTGCAGAAGCCGAGCGGCTGGCCAGCACCTACCCGAATCTGCCGCGTTATCCGCAGCCCGATGGCCGGGTCAAGCTGGCCGCCGGCTGGCTGATCGAACAGGCCGGCTGGAAGGGGAAAAACCTCGGGCCGGTCGGCATGTATGAAAAACAGGCGCTGGTCCTGGTCAACCGCGGCGGCGCCACCGGCGACGACGTCAAACGCACCATGGCCGCCGTGCAGGCCGAGGTCAGGGCGCGCTTTGCGGTGGATCTGACGCCGGAGCCGATATTTCTTTGACCGACAGGCAGGCGGCGATGCCGGTCGCCACGACGTCGGCCATCAAGGTCTGACGCTCGGGATCGAGCAGCTCAAGCTCTTCGTCACGGTGCTTGATGACCCCGGCCTCGAAAAGCACGGCCGGCAAGGTCGTGCGGTACAAAACCACGAGATTGTCGTAATACCAGACACCGTTTTCAGCATCGGCCGGCTTGTGTTTGCGGCCATGCCAGGGCGTCGGTACGAAACCGGCCCGGCGTAGCTGGCTGCCGATCGCCGAAGCGCAGCGCAGGCTGGTTTCCAGGTCGGGATTCTGCTGTGACACGAATATGCCGTAGCCGCGTTTGACGTCGGTATGGGTACGCTCGACGCCCTCCCAGACCCAGGGCTTGAGCCAGGCTTCGCTGATCGAGTCGTGGTGGATGGAGATGAAGAAGTCGCTGCCTTTCGCCTGCTCCGGGCGGGCACTCAGGCTGCCGATATCGCCGGCAAAGTTGATTTCGCGGACCGCCAGCGTCTTCTCGCGCAAGGCCTTGGCCAGAACCCGGGCCAGCACGCCGTTGAATTCGAATTCGGCGCGGCCGCGCGCGCTGAGCGCGCCGGTATCCTTGTTGCCGTGCCCCACATCGACTGCCACCAGGGGCGCCGCAGCGGCAGCGGTCGACAGGCCAAAAAAGCAAAAAACCGGAAGAAAACGATAGTTCATCAGGCAATTATCGTGGCAAAACGTGCGTTTTCGACAGCGGCGGGCTGGAATTCGCGATGGCGCTTGCGCTATAGTTTGCCGAACCACCAGAGGACAAACGCCAAGAATGAGCAACAAGATCACCACCCAACGTGGCTCGACCGCCCACAGCCCCGACCTGAACTGGAGCCAGGTCCGCGAAACCGTGCTGATGCTCGAACTGGCCGCCGTCCAGATCGAAGCGGCAATGAAGGACAGCAATGCTTCGGTCGAAGTGCTGACCGACTCCTTCACGACCATGGCCGGCTACATGCGGACCATCTCCGATACCGTCGAAACCCTGCCCGACGATGGTTCGGTCGGCGAAGCCAAGAAGAATCTCGGCGGCATCTCGGAACACGTCTCGAGCATGGTGCATCAGGCGATCATCGCTTTCCAGTTTTACGACAAGCTGGTGCAGCGCCTCGCCCACGTCGGCATCAGTCTGGGCGACCTGAGCGATCTGGTCGGTGACACCGGGCGCCTGTTCAATCCGGGCGAATGGGTCGCACTGCAGTCAAAGATCAAGTGCAAGTACACGACCCGCGAGGAAATCGCGATGTTCGAGGCGGTCATGCAGGGCATGCCGGTGCAGGAAGCAATCGATCATTTCATGGCGGAAATGAAGGACAAGAACGACGATATCGAACTCTTCTGAGCACCGGCCGGACGTCAGAAGGCGTTCGGTGCTTCCCAGATGATGTTCGCGTCCGGACCGGAACGACCGGTGCGGTCGAGCATTTCAATCAATGGCCAGGCACGCGTGCCGAGGGCAATGACCGGCGGCTTGGTCTTGTCGCGCTCTTCTTCATCTTCCTCGGGCGGCTTGCCGGCCCGTGCCACCGCCTGGCGCAAAGCCTCGGCAGCAAGCGGCATTTCCTCCCGCGTGAAGGTGCCACGCGCGGTCGTCTCCTTGCCGATTGCTTCCAGCAAAATCTTCGCCGTTTCGGCAAACATCAGGACTTCGCCTGTTTCACTCGATACAAATCTAACCAGCATATTTACTTCCTTTGACCATCCGGGTTGTCAGAGCACCCGGCCATCGTGCACAATGAACTCAAGGGAGAGATAAAGCATGAGTACACATAGTACCGTCAATCCGATGGAGCCAGGCACCGACGAGCTCGAACGCTTCGCGCTGGAAGAGTGCGTCAAACGCCATCGCTTCGACAACCGGGTATCGGTACTGATCATGCCGGCAGGTCATTGCGAACTGGCTACCGAGTTTGCCCGCCTCGGCGCCCAGGTCACGGTCGCCGACAACGAGGCGCGGCGCCAGGACATCAATGGCCGCATCCTCGCCGCCAGCATGATCAACGAAATCAGCTTCGCTCCCTGCACCCTGCCGCAGCCGCCGGAAAACTCGCCCGGCGAGCCCTTCGACATCATCATCGTACGGCGCAGCCTGTGCGGCCTGCCTTACGCCGAAGCCCGCCAGGTCGTCCGCGAATTGCTGCAAAAGCTGCGCATCGGCGGCAAGCTCTACGTCTCCATTCTTGGCCTGCACTCCGAACTGAGCGAGGGCTACGCCTGCTACGACGAGGATGTCGAAGCCCGCTTCTGCGAGCTGGCACCGCCGATGGTCAAGAAATACGGCATCAAGGGTCCGGTCTGTCTGTATTCCGAACGCAATCTTTTCATGCTGCTCCTGGAAGCCGGCGGCAGCGTGCTGCGCACCCTGACCACCACCTACGGCAACGTCAAGGGCATCGCTGTCCGGGTCTGAGCCTTGCGTCTCGGCATCGACCTCGGCGGCACCAAGATCGAGATCATCGCGCTCGCCGCTGATGGTCACGAACTGCTGCGCCGGCGTGTTGCGACGCCGCAGGGCGATTACCGGGCGACGCTGGCGGCCATCGGTCGACTGGTTGAAAATGCCGAAAATGAACTGGGCCAGCGCGGCAGCGTCGGCCTCGCCATCCCTGGCGCCGAATCGCTGGTCACCGGCCTGATCAAGAATGCCAACTCGACCTGCCTGATCGGCCAGCCGCTGCGCCAGGACCTGCAAACCCTGCTCGGGCGCGACGTCCGCCTTGCCAACGACGCCAACTGCTTTGCCTTGTCCGAAGCGATCGACGGCAGCGGTCGTGGTGCGAATATTGTCTTCGGCGTCATTCTCGGCACCGGCGTCGGCGGCGGCATTGTCGTCCATGGCCAGGTGCTGACCGGTGCCAACGCGATTGCCGGCGAGTGGGGCCACAACCCTTTGCCGCCGGGCGAAGGGGAAAGCGGCCCGGCACCGGATTGCTATTGCGGCCGTCGCGGCTGCGTCGAAGCCTGGCTGTCCGGCCCGGCCATGGCGCGCGACCATCTGGCCAACAGCGGCGAAGCCCTGAACGCGATCGAGATCGAGGCCCGCGCCAACGCCGGCGATGCCGCCTGCAGCGCCACCCTGGCGCGCTACGAAGCCCGCCTCGGACGCGCCCTGGCCGGCATCATCAACATCCTCGATCCGGACGTGATCGTGCTCGGTGGCGGCCTGTCGAAAATGCAGCGCCTCTACCGCAACTTGCCGGCGGCCTGCGGTCCACATGTTTTTTCCGACGCTTTTTACACCAAAATATTGCCCCCGACACATGGGGATTCCTCGGGGGTGCGCGGCGCGGCCTGGTTGTGGAATTGATGGCAGAATCCGGCAACCATGGCGCATATCTCTCTCTTCGTCGGCGACATCCGGCCGCTCCCTGAGTCGGGCCGCCCCAGCGGCATCTACAAGCAGCCGGCAACGGGTTCGCTCGAACTTGGCCCGGAGGGTTTCATCGGCGATCATCAAGCCGACCGGCGCGTGCATGGCGGCCCGGAAAAAGCCGTCCACCTCTATCCGAGCCGGCATTACGCCCAGCTTGCGGCCCGCTTTCCGGAAGCCGCGGCGCAACTCGTTCCCGGCAGTCTCGGCGAGAACATCGCCACCGCCGACCTCGACGAAAGCGATGTCAGCATCGGCGACATCTACCGCCTGGGCAGCGCCCGCCTGCAGGTTTGCCAGCCGCGCAACCCGTGCTGGAAAATCGACGAACGCTTCGCCAGCGACGGCATGGCGCTTTTCATCGCCGAACTGCGCCTGACCGGCTGGTACTGGCGCGTCCTGACGCCCGGCCGGGTTGAACCGGGCGCCGAGCTGATTCTCGAACAAACCGCCAGCAACAGTCTGACCCTGGCCGCCGCCCTGCTGCTTTGCCAGGCGCATCGCCCGCCGCTCGCCGAACTGGCCACCTTGGCTGCCGCGCCCGGCATTGCACAGGGTTGGCAGCAAAAGCTGGAAACCCGCCTCACCTGGCTACGCCAGAATCAGGCTCCCTCACCCGCGACCAGTTCCACGTGAAACCCGAATGAGCATGAATCAGACAGAGCAACGCCGGCTGTGGATCAGCCTCTTCCTGCCCTTTGCCGCGGGTTATTTCCTGTCCTACCTGTTCCGCACCGCCAATGCGGTGATCGGCCCGGTACTGGCGCGTGAGCTGGCGCTCGGCGACAACGCGCTCGGCCTGCTGACCAGCACCTATTTTCTCGCCTTTGGTGCCGCCCAGTTGCCGCTTGGCATGCTGCTCGACCGCTTCGGACCGCGCCGCGTCGAGGCTGGCCTGCTTCTGCTCGCCGCCGCCGGCGCTGCCGTCTTTGGGCTCTCAGACACGCTGACCGGCCTGGCCAGCGGTCGCGCCCTGATCGGGCTCGGCGTCTCGGCCTGCCTGATGGCATCGTTCAAGGCCTTCAGCCAATGGTTTCCGCCCGAGCGCCAGGCCTCGCTGACCGGCTGGATCATGGCCTCCGGCGGCCTCGGCGCACTGGCCGCATCGAAGCCGCTTGAGCTGGCACTCGGCTTTGCCAGCTGGCGCGAGATCGCCCTCGGCCTGGCCGCAACCACCCTGCTCGTCGCCGCCCTGCTCTGGTTCCTGGTTCCCGACAAGGCCGGTGAAGAAAAGCAGGCCGGCGGTTTTGCCGCGCAAATGGCCGGCGTACGCAGCATTTTCGCCAGCCGGCATTTCTGGCGCTATGCGCCGATGGGCTTCTTCTTCACCGGCGGCTTCATGGCCGTGCAGGGGCTATGGGCATCGCGCTGGATGAGCGTGCTCGAAGGACTGGAGAGTACCGGCATCGCCTATCGCCTGACGCTGATCAGCGGTGCCATGCTGGCCGGTTTCCTGTTCATGGGATTTTTCGCGACGCGCCTGGTACACCGCGGTATCGCGCTCGACAAGCTCTACCTCGGCGCCATGTTGCTCGCCCTCGCCTGCTTCGCCCTGATCAGCGCCCAGCCGACGCTGGCCGGTGGCTTGTTGTGGCCGGTCCTCGGTGCCTGCTTCTCGCTGTCCAACATCTCCTACTCGCTGGTCGCCCAGGCATTTCCGCCGGCACTTTCCGGGCGCGCCAACACGGCGCTCAACCTGCTCGTTTTTGCCGGCGCTTTCGGCCTGCAATGGGGCATCGGCATTCTCGTCGACAACCTGCAGGCAGCCGGCTGGGCAGGCGACGCGGCCTTCCGCGCCGCCTTTTTCAGCCTGCTAGGCGGCCAGTTGCTGGCCCTGCTCTGGCTGTTCCTGGGCGGTCGACGCGCCTGAAACGGCCAAATCGACCTGCTGCAGGTTACCCACCTCACCCGCTTCGGATAGATAGACACCAGCCGCGCGGATCTGGCCGAGCAGTTCGTTGTCCCTGGTTTTGAGTGAAAACGGCGCGTCGACCGCGCCGGTGTACAGCGCGCCGACCCCACCTTCGCCCAGCGTCTGGTAGTCCTTGCCCGACCACAGGCCAAGCTGGCTCCAGGCCGGGTCCGCCTCGTCTATCCAGCCGTTGTGGTCGCTGTCGAGCTTGGCAAGATCGGCAAAGCCGTTACCACTGGCGACGCCGAACAACTCGCTGCCGTTGTCGGCCTTGCCGTTGCCGTTACGGTCGAAGACCAGGAAGCAACTGGCGGCACCCAGACCGGGAATCTGCTCGGCGACACCATCGGCATTCAGGTCGAAGCTCAGGCGCTCATCGGTCAACTCGCAGGAATTGCCGGAAAAGCTGAGCACCAGCGGGTCGCGCAACGCGATGCTGCCGGATTCACTGCTCGTCTTCGTGCTCTGGTAATCACGGGAAAGAGCGAGCGAGAAGTCGAAGTCTATCGCCCGGCCATCGCAGGTTTTCACCTTGCCGCTACCGCAGACATTGGTCCGCTCCGACTCGGAAACGGTTTCACACACCGTGCGCTGCCAGGTGATTTCCGCAGTGCGGCCGGCTGGCGGCGAGCTTGCCGTACTTGCCGCCGCGGCCGGCAAATCCTTGCCGGCGGCAAGATCGTCACTGCATTTCTTGCCATCGATCGCGGCAAGAATGGCGTCGACCAGCGACTGCAGCATTTTCTGCACGCGCTGGCGCACAGCCGCCTCGCCTTCGTCCGGGACCGCCACGAGGCTCTTGAACAAGGCGCGAAAGTCCGTATACATGGTCGTTTCGCTGGTTTGACTGCGACTGGCCTCGTGATTGGCCGAGAGTTGAACGTTCGATTCCTGGATACGCATGACACCCTCCTTGAGTGGTTTGGGTGCATCTATCCGCAAGGGTCGTGCCGGTCAGAATTCGTAGGGGTCGACTTCGATATGCCAGCGCAATTTCGCCGGCGCCTTGATGCCTTCAACGGCTTCCCGCCAGGCTGGCAGGAAGGCCTGCATGGCAGGCCGGGAATGCGATTCGACGAGCAGTTGGCCGCGTTCGAGATTGGCCAGGCGCGCCATTTTCATCGGGATCGGATCGAACACCAGGATATTGCCGTGCTCGGCGACCACCGGCAGACTGGCCGCCGTGGTCAGGAAGGCGATGGCGTCGGCCATCAGCGGTGCTTCAGCGCGCAGCATGGCCTGGAAGGCATAGGGCGGGAAACCGGCCTGCTCGCGCTCCTTGAGCAGGGTCGCGGCAAAGCCCGGGTAATCGTGCTTGACCAGCGCCGCGTACAGCGAATGATCCGGATACTGCGTCTGGATCAGCACCTCACCCTTCAGTTCGGCGCGACCGGCGCGGCCGGCGACCTGCATCAACTGCGCGAACAGGCGCTCCGGCGCACGCCAGTCGGCGGCAAAGAGGGCCGAATCGGCACCGAGCACACCGACCAGGGTCAGCTTGGGGAAATCGTGGCCTTTGGCCAGCATCTGCGTGCCGACCAGGATGTCGGCTTCGCCGCCGTGGATGCGTTCGAGGATGGCTTCCCACTGCTTGCGGCTTTTCACCGAATCGCGATCGACACGCAGGATGCGCGCCTCCGGGAAGGTTTCGCGCAACCAGCCTTCAAGGCGCTGCGTACCGCGACCGAAAGGATGGATGTCCTGATTGCCGCAGGTCGGGCAACTCTTGGGGATGCGATGCTCGCAGCCGCAATGATGGCAACGCAAGCGGCGGTCGGCGAGGTGCAGCACCATGTTGGCGGCGCAGCGCGTGCAGCGCGACACCCAGCCGCAGGCCGGACAGGCCAGCACCGGCGCATAACCGCGCCGGTTGAGGAAGACCAGGCTCTGCTCGCCGCGCGCCAGGCGGTCGCGGATGCCGGCCACCAGCGCCGCACTGACGCCTTCCTGCAAGACCATTTTGCGCGTATCCAGCACGTGGACCGTTGGCAGCGAGGCTTCCGGATTGGCCCGCTCCTTGAGTGTCAGCAGGTTGTAGCGCGTACCCTGCGCGTTGGCCCAGGACTCCAGCGACGGCGTCGCCGAGCCAAGCAAAATCGGAATGCCAAGCTGGCGGGCGCGAAAGACGCCGACATCGCGCGCCGAATAGCGCATGCCGTCCTGCTGCTTGAACGAGGAATCGTGCTCCTCGTCAATGATGATCAGCCCGAGGCGCGGCAGCGGCGTGAAAATCGCCAGGCGCGTGCCGAGCACGATGCTCGCCTCGCCGGCAAAGGCCGCCCGCCAGTTGCGCTCGCGCGCGGCTTCGGCCAGTTCGCTGTGCAGCGAAACGACGCCGGTATCGGGAAAACGCGCCCGCACCCGGCCTTCGAGCTGCGGCGTCAGGTTGATTTCCGGGACCAGCAGCAGCACCTGCTGGCCGGCGGCCAGCGTGCGCTCGATCAGGCGCAGATAAACCTCGGTCTTGCCGCTGCCGGTCACACCGTGCAGCAGATGCGCGGCAAAGCCGGCGGCCGGGTCGATCGCCTCGACGGCAACCGCTTGCTCACCGGTCAACTCGGGTCGGGGCACGCTTTCCGTGATTTTGACCGGACGCGCATTGCGCCGGGTCGGCGGATCGAGGCGCTTGAGACCGGCCGGCAAGGCCTGCAGCAATACCTCGCCGTAGGCCGCCTGGTAATAGCTGCTGGCAAACTCGCACAAACGCAGGAAATCGGCCGGCAAGGGCGGCACGTCGCGCAGGATCTCGCCGGCCACCTTCAACTGCTCAAGCGGCCAGTCGCTGCCCGCCGCAACCTCGACGATGATGCCGATTTTTTCGCCGCGCCCGAAGGGCACGCGCACGCGCAGGCCAACGTCAGCGGTCGACGCCTCGGCCGCGACATAATCGAACAGCCGGTGCAGGGGCAAATCGAGGGCGACGCGTAAGACGGGCATGGATCAACGGCGAGAGCCGAAATTTCTCCGGTTTTCCTGGGGAAAACCTTGCCAGAGACAAGGTTTTTATCTTACCCACAAAAGCTGTGGATAACTTTGTGGATTTCTTCTGGATGTTTGCGCTAAGTAGTGGTCAGCAAAGGGATTTGTCACTTCGCCGCAATAATGGGCAAAACACAAACCCCTTTAAATTCATCAACTTGGACAATAATCATCCTGTCAAGCGATTTCCCGGATTTTTTTGTTCCGGCGATCAAGGCACTGTGCATAAGTAGCGCCTTGACCCTTACTTATGGCTATTACTTACGTAATAAACGACTGTGCGCATGCACGGTTTCAACCAGCGCGGTGACACTTTCCGGCGGTGTGTATTGCGAAATGCCGTGACCGAGGTTGAAAACGTGACCGGTATTGCCGGCACCGAAGCTGTCGAGCACTTTCTTCGCCTCGGCAGCCACGACTTCCGGCCCGGCAAACAGCACGTTCGGATCGAGATTGCCCTGCAGCGTGACCTTGTCGCCCACGCGGCGACGCGCTTCGCCGATATCGATCGTCCAGTCCAGTCCGACCGCATCGCAGCCGATGGCGGCGATCTTTTCCAGCCACAGGCCACCGTTCTTGGTGAATACGATGCTCGGAATGCGCTGGCCGTCCTTTTCCTTCTTCAGGCCGGCCACGATGCGCTGCATGTATTGCAGCGAGAACTCCTGGTAGGCCGCGTTCGACAGCGAACCGCCCCAGGTATCAAAAATCATCACTGCCTGGGCACCGGAATCGATCTGGGCATTCAGGTAGGAAATCACCGATTCGGTGGTTACCGACAGGATCTTGTGCAGCAGGTCCGGCCGGCTGTACATCATGCCCTTGATATGGCGGAAATCGCTCGAACCCTGACCTTCGACCATGTAGCAGGCGAGCGTGTACGGGCTGCCGGAGAAGCCGATCAGCGGCACCGAGTTATCCAGCGCGCGGCGGATTTCGGCGACGGCATCCATGACGTAGCCGAGATGCTCGTAGGGATCGGTGGCGGTCAGGTTGTTGATCGCCCATTCCTCGCGCAGCGGACGCTCGAAACGCGGGCCCTCGCCTTCGGCGAAGTAGAGACCGAGCCCCATCGCATCGGGCACGGTCAGGATGTCGGAGAAAAGGATGGCCGCGTCGAGGTCGTAACGGGCCAGCGGCTGCAATGTGACTTCGCAGGCCAGGGTCGGCGACTTGCACAGGTTCAGGAAATTGCCGGCCCGCTTGCGGGTTTCGCAGTACTCCGGCAGGTAGCGACCGGCCTGGCGCATCAGCCAGAGCGGGGTGTATTCGGTCGGCTCCTTGAGCAGGGCACGCAGGAAGGTATCGTTTTTGGGTCGGCTCACGTCGCACTCCGCCATGAATTCGGAAAGGCGGCATTATCCGCCTTTCCGGGCATCAGGTCACGGTTGCCGCGCAGTCGTCGCCGGCTATTCCTCGCTGCGCTTGCCGAGTTTGACGTCGAGCTGCTTCAGTTTGCGATACAGGTGCGTACGTTCCAGGCCGGAACGCTCGGCGAGCTTGGTCATGTTGCCGCCTTCGAGGCGCAGGTGATGCTCGAAATACAGCTTCTCGAAGGCATCGCGCGCTTCGCGCAGTGGCTGCTCAAGCAAGGGCTGCAGCGAAATCAGTTCCTGGCTGTTCCCTTCCTTCTCGGGCGTCACCCGGATCACATCCTCGGCCGAAATGTCTTCATCGAGCGCGGTCAGGGCCAGGTTGCGGACCAGCACATAGAGATCGGTCCAGCTGGCATCGGGCAGGCTCTTCCAGGGCAGCGTACGCAAGGCATTGAGGGCACCGGTCGAAAAACGCCGCGGCGGCACTTCACCGCGTTCGACGAAATTGCTCAGCAGCAGGCTGGCGATTTCCGGCAACTCGTCGGCGTGCCCTGCCAGCGAAGGCATGGCAACAAAGACTTCGCCGAGCCGCGTGAGCAGCTTGCCGTCCCAGCCCGCTTCGCCCAGCGCGGCGAGCGGCCGGGCGGTGGCGGCAACCAGCTGCAAATTGAGCTTTTCCAGACGGTCGACCGCATAGGACAGGTTCATTTGCTGCATCTTGCCCAGCGCCGACAGATCCGGCACGAAGAGCAGGCCGCCACTGACCTTTTCCAGCATTTCCTGGGTCAGGGCGCTGCTGATGCCGGACAGGTCCAGCCACGGGGCGCGCGGCGTCTGCAAGGTGCGCGCGCAGATTTCCGCCATGCCGCCGGTTGCGCCCTTGAGCAACAGCAGCGGCGACTTGGCGGCAGCCTGTTCGAGCCGGCGCTTGAATTCCTTGATGAAGGCCGAGCGCCCGAAGGCTTCCAGGGTCAGTGGCGGGCGTTGCGGCGGCGCATCGTGCTTGAGCGCCTTCTGCACCGTGGATAGCAGCTTCTGCAGCGCAATCGGCTTTTCCAGGAAATCGAAGGCACCGAAACGCGTCGCCTCGACCGCCGTATCGATCGTGCCATGGCCCGACATCATCACCACCGGCATGTTGAGCTGGCCACCGGCATGCCACTCCTTCAACAGCGAGATGCCGTCGGTGTCGGGCATCCAGATGTCGAGCAGGACCAGATCGGGGCGCAACTCGCCGCGCACCCGGCGGGCCGCCGCGGCATTTTCGGCGAGGCGGACATCGTAGCCCTCGTCGATCAGGATTTCCGACAACAGTTCGCGAATGCCGACTTCGTCGTCAACGACCAGAATAATCGCCATTATTGGCTCTCCTCCTTCACCAGGGGCAGACGAATGTCGATTCGTGCTCCGCCTTCCGGTGCATTGCTGATTTCGATACTGCCCGAGTGTTCTTCGACAATTTTCTTGACGATGGGCAGGCCAAGGCCGGTACCGCGGGCCTTGGTGGTGACGTAGGGTTCAAAAATCCGGGGCAGCAGTTCGGCCGGGAAGCCCGGGCCGTTATCGGCGATCTGCAGGCGGGCGCAGCGGCCGAGGCGTTCGGTAATGATCCGGATGCAGCTGTCCGGACGCTCCTCGAGCGCATCTTCGGCATTGCGCAGCAGATTGTGGATGATCTGGCGCAGTTGCGTCGCATCGCCGAGGACAGCCGGCAGATCGGCGGCCAGTTCGGTTTCGATGCGCGCCGACGAGCTTTCGTAGAGGCCGAGCACTTCGCCGATCAGTTCGTTGAGATCGAGCGGCGAGACTTCCGGCGCCGGCAGGCGGGCATAGTCGCGGAAATCATCGACCATGCGCTTCATCGCCTGCACCTGGTTGATGATGGTCTGCGTGCCGCGCGCCAGCATGTCGGCATCGCCGTTGAGCAACTTGCCGGCCAGCTTGAACTGCAGGCGCTCGGCCGAGAGCTGGATCGGCGTCAGCGGGTTCTTGATTTCATGCGCCAGGCGGCGCGCCACTTCGCCCCAGGCGGCACTGCGCTGGGCGGCGATCATTCGCGTCACATCGTCGAAGACCACGACATCGCCGCCGCCACTCGCTTCCGGCAGGCGCGAACCGCGCAGCAGCAGAACCTGCGGCATGCCGTTCGGGCGCTCCAGTTCAAGCTGGGCCTGCCATTCGACTTCGTCGGTGGCCGAGAAATGCGTACGGATGCATTCGCCCATGATGCTCTGGCGCGGCCAGTTTTCAACGGCTTCGCCGATCAGGCCGGTGAAGTCATCGTTCAAAACGGTCAAAGCGCCTTCGTTGACCGTACGCAGCACGAAATGGCGGTCGAAAACCAGCACACCGGCCGACAGATTGGCCAGGATCGACTCGAGATAGCCGCGCGCCGACTCCAGCTCGCCCCGGTGGCGCTCGGTTTCGTGCCGTGCTTCGTTGAGCTGGCGGGTCATCCGGTTGAAGGACTGGGTCAGCACACCGAGTTCGTCGCCACTGTAGATTGCCTGGCGCGGCGAAAAGTCGCCCTGCGCCACCGCCTGCGTGCCTTCGGCCAGGATGTGCAGCGGCGCGACCAGGCGGCGGGCCATCACGTAGGCCAGCGCGAAAGCCCCGAACAGGGCAACCAGCACGGTCAACGTCAAAGTCAGGGCATAAATGCGGGTCAGACCCTCGCGGGCCAGCTGCAACTCCTGATAATCGCGATAAACCGCCTGCACCGCATCGGCATCGTGCGCCAGACCTTCCGGCACCGGCTGAATCAGTTGCAGGATGCGCGGTTCCTCGAAAACGTCGCGCGCCGTCACCGGCACCAGTACGCGCAAAAAGAGCTTGCCGCCCTCGCCTTCGACCGAACTGACGGCCCGCGTGCTGCGCGCCTGCTTGAGCTGCGCCTGGGTCGGCAATTCCGGCAGCAGGGCCCCCAGTTCGCCGGTTGCGCTGGAGAGCAGTTGGCCACCCAGCGAAAACAAGGCCGCCGACTGCACGCCTTTTTCGTCGCGCAGGCGCAGCAAGGCCGAGCGGCGGGAAAATTCCTGGATATCGGAAAGTTCGGCGGCCATGCTGCGTCCCTTTTCGCCAAGATCGGCGAGCAGCGAATCGAGGGCCGAACGACCGAGATGCAGGCCGGACTCAAGCGCCTTCTCGACGCGCACGTCGAACCAGCTTTCGATCGAACGCGTCACAAACTGGACGGAAACGCCATAGACCAGCGCGCCCGGCAACACGGCGATGACGCCAAACATCAGCATCAGGCGCAGCTTGAGGCGGGCGCCGAAAACCTGGGCCTGGTAATCGCGCCACAAGGAGCGCAGCTGCGAGCCGACGAGGGCGAGCATGCCGAGCGCCAGCATGACGTTGAGGGCGATCAGCAAGGGGTAATTGCGCGAAAAAATGACCGTATCCGCCGCCGTCGACATCAGCAGCAGGAACCAGACAATGGCGCCGACGGCTGCCGCGAGGGCGCCGCTGGCAGCGACGAAACGCTTCACTTGACCTCCGCCGGCAGCACGGCAGGCAGGCTGAGCTGCCAGGTCTTCCAGTCGGAAGCCAGACTCCACTCCTTGTTGCCGAGCGCGCTGATCTGGAAGGGACGCGGCAATTGCGTGATGTCCAGACGCAGGCGCAAGGCCGCCTGGTAGGGTTCGCCAGCCTTGATGGTCTTGTCGTTCTTGTCGATCACCACCCAGTTGCGCATGCGCGCCAGCATGCGCAAGGCGTCAGACAAGGAGGAGAACGACTGGTGCAGGGCGCCGGTGGACAAGCGGTATTGCCGGGTCAGCGCGTGATAGGACAGGCGGTAGGTCTGGCTGCGGCTGAGCAGCTTTTCATCAAGCCAGTACCAGCGCGGTCGGGAAAGCTCGAAGTCGGCAACAAAATAGAGCACGACGCCCTTGGTCACCGCCTCTTCCAGGCGCTGGTTCAGTTCGAACGTGAAATCGGCCGACAGCACGTAGCCATCATCGCCGGCCACGATCTGCGGCGCTGCAATGTCGATCTCTGCGGTCCACGCCAGTACAGGCAGGAAAACCAGCAGCAACAACCAGCGCCGTAGTCGCTCAGTCACGTTTTTCGAGGAGGCAATAGAAGAAACCATCATGTTCAGCGGTAGGCAAAAGCTGTTCCTCATGACACCGGCGGGCCAGCGGCTGACGCGCCAGGAACAGCCCGATCTGTTCGGTGTTTTCAGCCGGAAAAACCGAACAGGTCACGTAAAGCAGTTTACCTCCCGGCCGGACAACCTGCCACAAGGCATCGAGAATACGCGCCTGGCTGGCCGCAAAGCTGGCGATATCGGTTTCCCGGCGCAGCCACTTGGCATCCGGATTACGCCGCACAACACCGCTTGCCGTACAGGGCACATCGGCAAGCACGGCATCGAACGGACGGCCATCCCACCACAAATTCAGTTTGGCACAATCGGCTGCCTTGACCCCGGCCTGCAGCCCGAGGCGAGCCAGGTTTTCCTCGATGCGGCGGCAGCGCGACGGCTTGAGATCGAGCGCCAGCAGATCGAGTTCGGCGCGTTCCAGCAGATGCGCCGTCTTGCCGCCGGGCGCAGCGCAGGCATCAAGCACACGGCTGCCGGGCAGCGGGTCGAGCAGGCTGGCGGTGCGCTGGGCGCCCGGATCCTGAACCGAAACCAGGCCATCGAAAAAGCCGGGCAGACGATCAACTGCCACCGGCTTGTCGAGCATCAGACCCGCCTCGTCAATCGGCGTCGATGCGATATCGACGGCACTCAGGCGCTGTTGATATTCGTCGCGGCCGATGCGGCGCAGATTGACGCGCAGTGCCATCGGCGGTGGCGCGTTGCCGGCTGCGACGATGGCCGGCCAATCGTTCGGATAGGCCGTTTGCAATTGCGCCAGCCACCAGTCGGGATGCTGGCTGGCGGCCAGTTCATCAGCCGCCAGGTCAGTATTCAGTGCCGCCTGCTGGCGCAGGAAATTGCGCAGCACGGCATTGACCAGCGAGCGGAAACGGCCTTCGGCCATGACGCCGGCTGCCACCACCGCCTGATCAACCACGGTATGCGCCGAGTCCGGACGGGTTTCCAGACGATAGATCGCAACCAGCAGCAAGGCGCGAATTTCTTCGGCAGCCAGCGGCTTGCTGAGCAGGCGGGACAAAAAGAAATCGCCCCGTCCGTACTGGCGCAGGCTGCCGTAGACCAGATCCTGAACCGCCGGGCGGGCGAGCGGATCAATACGGCCTAGCAGCCCGTCGGCCAGGCTTTGCCCGGCGAAGACGGCGACGTTGATGAGGGCGGCTTGTTGCAGTGCAAAAGCCAGAGAGGTGAGCGGCAGTTTCGACATAGTCTCTGATTATCGCACGCGGCATAATGCCGCAATGCGTCGATTCCTGATTCTGTTCTTCCTGTTCCTCTGCCCGCCCCTGGCCCATGCCTGGAATGGGGCCGGGCACCGGCTGACTGCCATCATTGCCTGGCAGCAATTATCGCCGGCCAGCCGGCAGCAGATTGGCGAAATCCTGGCCCGCCATCCTGATTACCCGAGCTGGCAGGAAAAGGCCCGTTCCGACGAGCCGCAGGCCCTCTTCGCCGAAGCTGCAACCTGGGCGGACAACATCCGCCATGATCCCCGCTATTACGATGAAACCCGGGAAACACCGACACCGGCCATCCCCGGCCTGTTCGATCAGGCCCGCCACAAGGGCTGGCATTACGTCGACCTCGACAGCAAGGGCAAACGCCGGGCCGGTGAAATCGACCTCCAGATCGGGAAAATCAGCCAAATTTTGCGGTCGACCGCCAGCCCGGAGCAGATTTCCTGGGCACTGCCCTGGCTGCTGCATCTGGTCGGCGACATCCACCAGCCACTGCATGTCGGCCGCCACGGCGACGACGGCGGCAACCGCGTCGAAATTGAGAATCCGGCCCGCCGCCAGCCATTCTCCAACCTGCATCAGTACTGGGATGAATTGCCCGGACCGTCTTCCCTGCGCGGCAAGCGTCTGGACAAGCGCGCCGCCGAACTGCTCGCCCGCTATCCGGCGCCGGCCCAGGGTTCGGTTATCGGCTGGCGCAGCGAAAGCCATCATCTGCTTGCTGACGCTTATCCCCCGGCCGGCAGCCTGCTGCCCTTGATCACCGACGAATTCGACGCGCAGGCACGCAGCATCGCCGAACAGCAGATCGTCAATGCCGGTTATCGGCTGGGCCGCCTACTGGAAAATATTTTTGCCCGCCGAGTTTCACGTGAAACGCCATAAAATTGCCAAATGAATGGCCTGCACCTGATCGCTGACCTGCACGATTGCCGCTGCGCCCCGGGCTTGCTGCTCGATGCCGCCGGCCTGGAAGACTATTGTGTCGATGCCTGCCGCCGCCATGGCCTGAGCGTGGTCGGCCGCCTCTTCCACGCGTTCACCGACGCCACCGGTCAGCCGGCCGGTGTCACCGGCACCGTGGTGCTGGCCGAATCGCACCTGGCCGTGCACACCTGGCCGGAAATCGGCGGCGTGACACTCGATGTCTATGTCTGTAATTTCAGTGGCGACAACAGTGCTCGGGCCCGCGCCCTGTTTGCCGAAGTCATCGCCACCTTCGCGCCGGAGCGGCTGGAAAAAAAAGAGGTGGCACGCGGCCACCTCGGCAGTTAGCGCGCCCGGCCAAAACCGCGGGGCGGCAAACCAGACTCAGGCCGGCAGATCGAAGCGGTCGCCGACCTGCAACGGGTTACCCGCCAGGAACTGCTGTACCGGCAGACGCTTGCCACCGGCCTTTTGCAACTCGCTGATCGCCAGCGCCCCGGAACCACAGGCCACGACGATCGCCTGCCGGTCGACCTGCAAAATCTGTCCGATTTCGCCTTGACCGGGAACCGGCGCGGCCTGCCACAGCTTCACGGTCTGGCCGCGCAACAAGGCTTGGGCGCCAGGAAACGGATTGAAGGCGCGGATGTGGCGATCGAGTTCGGCGGCGCTTTTCGACCAGTCGATCAGGGCTTCCGCCTTCTCGATCTTGTGTGCGTAGGTGATGCCCTCGACCGGCTGCGCCGCGGCCGGCAACGGCAACTTGCCAAGTGCCTCGACCGCGAGCGAAGCTCCCAGCTCGGCCAGACGGTCGTGCAGGGTCGCCGTCGTCTCTGTTGGCGCAATCGGGAAAGCGCCGCGCAGCAGCACCGGCCCGGTATCGAGGCCAGCTTCCATCTGCATGATGCAGACGCCGGTCTCGGCATCACCGGCGAGCAAAGCGCGCTGGATCGGTGCGGCACCACGCCAGCGCGGCAACAGCGAAGCGTGAATATTGATGCAGCCCAGACGCGGCATGTCGAGCACGACTTGCGGCAGGATCAGCCCGTAGGCGGCAACCACCATCACCTCGGCCTGAATGGCGGCGATCTTCGCCTGCGCTTCGGCATCCTTCAGGCTCAAGGGCTGGAAGACCTCGATGCCATGTTCGAGCGCCAGTTTCTTGACCGGCGACGGCTGCAGGCTCATACCGCGCCCGGCCGGCCGGTCGGGCTGGGTCAGCACGAGCGGCACGTCGTGACCCGCTGCAATAATGGCCTGCAGCGCCTGCGCGGCAAATTCCGGTGTCCCGGCGAAGATCAGCCTCATGCGGTGACGCGCGCCTGTTTCGCCAGCTTGTTCCGGATCCGGGTCTGCTTGAGTTGCGACAGGTGATCGACGAAGACCTTGCCGTTCAGATGATCGAGTTCGTGCTGGATGCAGACCGCGAGCAGGCCGTCGGCCTGCAGGGATTGTGTCTTGCCATCCAGATCGAGGTAATGCACGGTGACGAATTCGGCCCGTTCGACCTTGTCATAGATGCCGGGCACCGACAGGCATCCTTCCTCGCCCTCCTGCGACCCCGTGCATTGATCAAGGCGCGGATTGATGAATACGCGGAGGTCGTTCTTTTCCTCCGTAATATCGATCACGACGATCTGCTTATGCACGTCGACCTGGGTCGCGGCCAAGCCGATACCGGGCGCCTCGTACATGGTCTCGGCCATGTCGGCGACCAGTTTTCGGATGCCATCGTCAATTTTTGAAACCGGTACGGCAACTTTTTTCAGCCGGACATCGGGGAAACGCAAAATGGGTAGAAGTGCCATAGGGAAAACGGATGAAAAGCTTGCTCGATTAGGTTATTACGTGCAGAATCTCCAGCAATTTCCGAGATATGAACCGGCTTGCCAGACACTATTCAGACAGTGTTGATCGCACCGCGTTCCACCGGCACGAGAGGTTACGACAATGGTTCGCATTATATCCGCGCTCATCCTGGCCGTAACGGCCTTCTGCGCATCTGCCGAAGAGCCGCTTCAACTCGTCGACAATCCCCCTGATCGCCACATCGTTGTCCGCGGTGACACGCTGTGGGGCATTTCCGGCAAATTTCTGAAGCAACCCTGGCGCTGGCCGGAAATCTGGAACATGAACAAGGCCGAGATCAAGAATCCGCACTGGATCTATCCCGGCGACGTGATCATGCTTGACTACGTCAATGGCAAACCGCGTCTGAAACTCGGCAAGTCAGTCGGCAGCACCGGCAACGGCCGCTTGCAGCCGAAGGTATACAGCGAAGCCGTGCAGCAGATCGTGCCGAGCATTCCATCGAACGCAATCGAGCCCTTCCTCTCGCAACCGCTGATCATCGAACCCGGCGCCCACGACAACGTCGCGCGCATCATCGCCTCGCAGGAAGACCGCGTCTTCATGGGCAGCGGCGATACGGCATTTGTGACCGGCATCCCCGATGCCAGTGTCGTCAACTGGAACATCTTCCGTCCGGGCAAGGCCCTGAAGGATCCCGATACTGGTGAAGTGCTCGGTCATGAAGCCTTTTTCCTCGGCAGCGCCCGCCTGGTTCAGCCCGGCGAACCGGCCTCGGTCAGCATCATGATCGCCAAGGAAGAAATCGGTCGCGGTGATCGCCTGCTGCCGACGCCCCCCGCCAATATCGTTGCTTATGTGCCGCATCGCCCGGAACAGGAAATCTCCGGCAAGATCGTCAGCATCTATGGCGGTCTGCGTGAAGGTGGCGCCAGCTCCGTCGTCGCCATCAACCGTGGCCGCAACGACGCACTTGAGGTGGGCCACGTTCTCGCCCTTTACCGCAACCGGGTTTCTTTCGGTTACGACGAAAAAGGCAAAAAGGTCTCCACGCCGATTCCTGAAGAGCGTTACGCACTGGCCTTTGTGTTCCGCGTCTTCGATCGCGTCAGCTATGCGCTGGTGGTTGAGTCGGCAAAATCCGTGATGATCGGCGACTCTTTCAAGAATCCGTGAAAACAACCAAAGGTCTGGCCGCCTGGCTGCGGCTGACCCTGATCCCCGGAATCGGCGGCGAGAGGCAGAGAAAGCTTCTCGCCGCTTTTGGTTTACCGGAAGGAATTTTCGCCGCCGGCCGGCTGGCTGCGCGCTCGGTCATCGGCGAAACAGCCGACCTGCTGTTTGATTTTGACCCCGGCGAAGCCGTCGACCGTAGCCTGCACTGGGCGGAAGACCCCGAGCAGCACATCCTGACCCTGGCCGACGAAGCCTACCCCGCCGCCCTGCTGGAAATTGCCGACCCGCCCAATGTGCTCTATCTGCGCGGCAACCCGGCGTTGTTGCAACAACCTGGCCTGGCGATCGTCGGCAGTCGCAATGCAACGCCACAGGGCCTGCAGACGGCCCACGGCTTTGCCCGGACGCTTGCCGGACAAGGCTTGACCATCATCAGTGGCCTGGCACTCGGCATCGACGCGGCAGCTCATCAAGGTGCGCTGGCCGCCAACGGAAATACGATTGCCGTCATCGGCACCGGCGCCGACCGAATCTACCCCGCCCGCAACAAGGAACTGGCCCTGCAGATCGCCGAACAGGGCCTGATTGTTTCCGAGTTTCCACTCGGTACACCGGTGCTGGCGGCCAATTTTCCCCGCCGCAACCGGATCATTTCCGGCCTGTCGCGCGGCGTTCTGGTCGTCGAAGCCGCACCGGAAAGCGGTTCGCTGATCACGGCGCGCCTGGCCGGCGAGCAGGGACGCGAAGTTTTTGCCATTCCCGGCTCCATCCACTCCCCGCTTGCCCGGGGCTGCCACAAACTGATCAGGCAAGGCGCCAAGCTGGTCGAAACCGCTGACGACATACTGGAAGAACTGGGCAACCTGACGGCGAACAATCAGCTTCCGGATGAGGCCCCCCATCGGACCGAAGATCCCCTGCTCATCGCCCTTGGCCACGATCCGTGCAGCCTCGACCAACTGGCCGAACGGACCGGTTACAGCACCGAACAACTGCTCACTGAATTGCTGACGCTGGAGCTCTCCGGCGTGCTCGCCACCCTGCCCGGCAACCGCTACCAGCGCCTCAACTAAATCGCTGCATATATATAGATGGCTTGCCAAGCCGCGCGCCGGGCACTTATCATGCCCCGGCATCCAACAGGCAGACCCCATGACCAAAAAACTGATCATCGCCGAAAAACCATCCGTCGCGGCCGACATTGCCAAGGCGCTGGGCGGCTTTACCAAGCACGACGACTACTTCGAAAGCGAGACGCACGTCATCTCGTCGGCCGTCGGTCACTTGCTGGAACTGGCCTGCCCGGAGGAGTTCGAAGTCAAACGCGGCAAATGGTCGTTTGCCCATCTGCCGGTAATCCCGCCGCACTTCGCACTGAAACCGATCGAGAAAACCGAGTCGCGCCTCAAGGTGCTGACCAAGCTGATCAAGCGCAAGGACGTCTCTGCCCTGATCAACGCATGTGACGCGGGGCGCGAAGGCGAGTTGATCTTCAACTACATCGCGCAACACACCAAGACCACCAAGCCGATCCAGCGCCTGTGGCTGCAATCGATGACCCAGGGCGCGATCCGCGATGGTTTCACACGTCTGCGCCAGGGCAACGAAATGCAGGGCCTGGGCGATGCCGCCGTCTGCCGTTCCGAATCCGACTGGCTGGTCGGCATCAACGGCACGCGGGCGATGACCGCCTTCAATTCGAAAACTGGCGGCTTCCACCTGACCACCGTCGGCCGTGTGCAAACGCCGACCCTGGCCATCGTCGTCGAGCGCGAACGCAGGATCCGTGAATTCAAGTCGCGCGACTACTGGGAAGTCGAAGCCGACTTCGCCGCCAAGGCCGGCAACTACACCGGCAAATGGTTCGACGAAGCCTACAAGGGCAAGGCCGAAGACGAGCATGCCCGTGCCGACCGCCTGTGGGAACTGGCCAAGGCCGAAGCCATCCGTGCCGCCACGTCCGGCAAGCCGGGCATCGTCACCGAGGAAGCCAAGCCGGAAACCCGCCTTTCGCCGCTGCTCTTCGACCTGACCAGCCTGCAGCGCGAGGCCAATGCGCGTTTCGGCTTCTCGGCCAAGACGACGCTGTCGATCGCCCAGGCACTCTATGAAAAGCACAAGGTCCTGACCTACCCGCGGACCGATTCGCGCTGCCTGCCGGAAGACTACCTGCCGACGGTGCGCGAGACGCTGACCATCCTGACCGGCGAAGGCGCCGGCAAGGGGCACGACGAAGTGCTGCTCGCCCGCTACTCGCCGTTTGCCCACCAGATTCTGGCGCGCAACTGGGTGCTGCCGAACAAACGCATTTTCAACAACGCCAAGATCAGCGATCACTTCGCAATCATCCCGACGCCGCAGGCGCCAAAGAATCTCAACGAAGTCGAGCAGAAACTCTACGATTTCGTCGTGCGTCGCTTCCTGTCCGTGTTCTTCCCGGCCGCCGAATACATGGTGACCACTCGCATCACCCGCGTCGAAGGCCACCCCTTCAAGACCGAGGGCAAGGTACTGGTCAATCCGGGCTGGCTGGCCGTGCATGGCAAGGAAGGCCAGGAAGGTACCGAGGGCAATCTCGTTGCGGTCGACAAGGATGAAAAGGTCAAAACCGAGGAAGTCACGGTCAAGGCCAACGAAACCAAGCCGCCGCCCCGCTACTCGGAAGCCACCCTGCTCTCCGCCATGGAAGGCGCCGGCAAGATGGTCGATGACGAGGAACTCAAGGCCGCCATGGCCGGGCGTGGCCTCGGCACACCAGCGACGCGCGCCCAGATCATCGAAAACCTGATCGGCGAGCAGTACATGCTGCGCGAAGGCCGCGAACTGACGCCGACCGCCAAGGCCTTTTCGCTGATGACGCTGTTGAACGGCCTCGGCATCAACGAACTGACCCAGCCGGAACTGACCGGCGACTGGGAATGGAAGCTCGGCCGCATCGAAAAGGGCGAATTCACGCGCGAGGAATTCATGCGCGAAATCGCCGAAATGACCCGCCACATGGTCGAGCGCGCCAAGACTTTCGAGGCCGACACCATTCCGGGCGATTTTGGCGTGTTGACCGCCAAGTGCCCGCGCTGCGGCGGCGAGATTCGCGAAACCTACAAGAAATTCCAGTGCGGTGGCTGCGACTACTCGCTGTGGAAGATCGTTGCCGGCCGCCAGTTCGAACCGGAAGAAATCGACACCCTGATCAACGAAAAGCAGATCGGCCCGCTGACCGGCTTCCGCAACAAGATGGGGCGGACTTTCTCGGCCGCCATCAAGTTGAACGACAAGATGGAACCGGAATTCGACTTCGGCCAGGACAAGAACGACGAAGCCAACAACGAGCCGGTCGACTTCTCGGCCCAGACCAGCCTCGGCAAATGTCCGAAGTGCGCCGCCAACGTCTATGACCACGGCAGCACCTACGTCTGTGAAAAATCGGTCGGCCCGGAAAAGAGCTGCGATTTCCGCTCCGGCAAGGTGATCCTGCAACAACCGATCGAACCTGGCCAGATGCAGAAATTGCTGACCGAAGGCAAGACCGACCTGTTGAAGGAATTCGTCTCCAACCGCACGCGCCGCAAGTTCTCGGCCTATCTGGTCGCCAAGGATGGCAAGGTGAGTTTCGAGTTCGAAAAGAAGGTCGCCAAACCCAAGGCGCCGGCGAAGAAGAAAGCCGACTAAACCCTCTTTGGCGCTATCAGCCAAGGAGAGGGAAAACAGCCCAAGCTCATCCGAAAGACTGGACAGCGCCAGTTGGCAATCAGAGAACTATCCCTGTTTGAATAGTTCTCTGATTGCCAACTGGCGGAGCTTGTCGTCGCGAAACCAATGCGCGCTGTACACCAGCTCATCCGGATAGCCACGTTGTTGTTTGTGCCCCCCGTACAAACCCGAATCGATATATTTCAAACCATTTTCTATCGCATGGATAATCGGACGATAGCAAACCAGCTCAAAACAAAGCTCGGGTAATTCCTCCATTGCACTCCACGTGCGCAAATAAAGCGCCGAGCTGTCAAGAATCCAGAATGCACCAGCAACGTACCGATCGCCATCGAAAGCAGCAATCAGCCGCACAGAGTCCGGCATCAATTCAACAAATTTTTGCAATACCTCTATCGGAAGCCACGGATGGTTTCCGTGGCGGAGACACACCTTGCGATGCCCGGCATAGTAGCTGTCCAATAAAGTCGGGCTGATTGATTCACCCGCGATCAGCTTTATTGTGAGCCCCAACTGAGCAACCTTACGCCGGTCCTTGTTCATCATGTAGCGCTTACGATGCGGCAATGACTTGAGATAAGTCTCAAAATCACCATAGCCGGTGTTATTCCAGAACGAATGGACTTCGTGACTGATTAACCACCCCTCCTGCCTCAATTTCAAGGCAGTATCCCGATCAACATGCATCAGGTTGAAGGTCGCCAGCTTGTCTTGTTTGACGAGTTGCAGCAGACTCAGAATGACTGCCTTTCTCATCGAATCCGGTCGCACATCTGATCGAACCATCAACTTTTGACAACGCACCGGATACAACGGCAACCCAACCTGAAACTTTGGCCAGGAAAAGCATCCTGCTTTCAGCCCCGAATCGAGCCAGAGATACTCCGGTCCATATTCGGTGAGAGTTCCAGTGCTGAGCATGGCAGGCGCACAAGCGACCAGGAGCCCTTCCTGATCGCGCAACAGAATATAGCGAGGCGCTATTCTCGTGCCCTTCCCGATCGCCCCACTGCACTCAAGAGCAGTAAAGAACGCATGCTGAAGCAATGCCATCCCTTGAGCACATGCATTCCATTGTCCAGCATCAATCTCGGAAATCGAGCGAATTACAGAGATATTCAACTTCAATCGTTTACACCCGGCGTGACTTCCACATCGAAGAGATTACGTTCACTTACCCCCAACGATGAAGTCAGGAAATCAACTTCGTTCCGAGCAAACGGCAGGACAGCAGCGCCGCCCGGACTGCATCAATCGCCTGCGGGCGCGGGAAGGTGACGCGCCAGACCAGACCGACGGTACGTGACGGCTGCGTGCCGGCAAAGGGCAAAACCTTGACCATGGCCTCCTTGCCGACCAGGGGATCGGCGGCCGTGCTCGGCATGACGGCAATGCCGGCACCGCTTGCCACCATGTAGCGGATGGTTTCCAGCGAACCGCCTTCCAGCGAATGGGCCAGGCCATCGGGTGCCGTCAGGCGTGGGCAGGATTCCAGCACCTGGTCGCGGAAGCAATTGCCCTGACCGAGCAGCAACAGATTCTGACCGTCCAGTTCATCGGCCGGAATCGCTTCCCGCCGGCTCCACGGATGCGCTGCCGGCACGACAACGCGAAACGGCTCTTCATAGACCGCCTGGGCGACCAGACCGG
Organism: Quatrionicoccus australiensis; assembly: GCF_020510525.1. Classification (NCBI taxonomy): domain Bacteria; kingdom Pseudomonadati; phylum Pseudomonadota; class Betaproteobacteria; order Rhodocyclales; family Azonexaceae; genus Quatrionicoccus; species Quatrionicoccus australiensis. The sequence goes on along the minus strand of NZ_CP075188.1, from coordinate 19,315 downwards.
GTTCGGCAAAAGGCAGCGCAATAACGATGACATCAAGCTCACCGGCCTTGAGCGCGGGAATCAGGTTGCCGGTGAAATCTTCCTTGAGGAACAGCGGCATGTTCGGCGCCTGCTGGTGCAGGGCCGGAATGAACTGCGGCAGCAGGTAGGGCGCGATGCTGTAGATGATGCCGACGCGCAGCTGACCACTCAGCGGATCGCCGGTCGAATCGGCAATTTCCTCGAGACGCACGGCCTCGTCGAGCACGCGCTTGGCCTGGGCGACGATGCGTTCGCCGAGCGCGGTAATCCGCACATCGGAGGCCGTCCGTTCGAACAGTGCCGCACCCAGCTGCCCTTCGACCTTCTTCAGCGCCACCGACAAGGTCGGCTGGCTGACGTGGCAGGTTTCTGCCGCCTTGCCGAAATGACGCTCGCGGGCCAGGGCCACGATGTAGCGCATTTCGGTCAGGGTCATGGCAAATAACCCAGTTTTTGCAGGTCGACCGGCGTCAGCCAGCGCCATTCGCCGGGTTGCAGGTCGGCCGGAAGAGAGAGTTCGCCGACCGATTCGCGGTGCAGGGCTTCGACGCGGTTGCTGACCGCCGCCACCATGCGCTTGACCTGGTGATACTTGCCCTCGGTCAGGGTCAGGCGCAGCAGGTTTTCGCCGGCTATCTCGGCTGCGGCCGCGGCAATTGGTTCATATTCGTCGGCGAGCAACACGCCGGCCAGCAGTTGATCGATCTGGGCCTGATCAACGGGATGCTTGGTGGTCGCCAGATAAACCTTGGGCACCTTGCGCTTGGCCGAGGATAGCTGATGATTGAGCTGGCCGTCGTTGGTGATCAGCAGCAGGCCGGTGGTGTCTTCGTCGAGCCGGCCGATCGGCTGCACATCGCGTTCGCGCAATTGCACCGGCAGCAGTTCGAGCACGCCCGGGTGATGCTTGGGCTTGCGCGAGCACTCGTAATGCACGGGCTTGTGCAGCATCAGCGTGGCGAATTCAAGATATGGCCAATCGACACCGTCGACCGTAAAGACCAGGCCCTCGATATCGATTTCCGCGAAGGGATCGTCGCAGATTTCGCCATTGATGGCGACGCGTTCACGGCGAATCAGCCCGCGACATTCCTTGCGGGTGCCGAAACCGTGTTTTTGGAGGATACGTTCTAGTTGCATGGCCAGCATGTTAACACGCCGCATCGCTTCCTCAGCGCGCAGCAAACGGTGGCAAGCCGCTTATCGGCGGCCGGCCGATGCAATACAATTCGGCCATGAATTTCGAACACCTCATCCAGATCAACGACCCGGAAAATCCGCTGATCGAGCCGCTCGACCGCCAGCAATTGTGGCAGGGCCTGCTCCACCGCGTCGAGAATCCCATCCCCTTCCTGCCCGGCCTGGAAGCCTTCACCATCCTCGAACGCCAGGCCGACACGCTGCTGCGCGAACTCGATTTCGGCCCGGCCGTGATCCAGGACCGCGTCACGCTGGTCGACATGCACTCGGTGCGCTTCGACATCGTGCCCTCCGAGGCCCACGCCGGCGGCGGCCTGAGCATTGCCATCGAGGAACCCGAACCGGGCTTCCTGTTCCTGCGCTTCACTTACGAAACGACGCTGGCCAACAACCCCAATTCGGAAGACCGGGCCTACATCGAATACGTCAAATCGGCGTATCACCAGTCGGACGTCGATTGCGTCCGTATCATCCGGACATTGGCCGCCGGCGGTCCGCTGCAGTAAATCCGGCCGAACCGGTCGACCAGAAAAAATGCCCGCTTTCGCGGGCATTTTGCATTGGACTGAAGGCGCTTAATTGACGCCCTGACTGGCCAGGTAATCCTCATACCCACCGAGGTAATCGATGATGCGGCCGTCGTTCTTCACTTCGAACACGCGGGTCGACAGCGAGGAAACGAATTCGCGGTCATGCGAGACGAAGACCAGGGTGCCGGGGAATTTTTCCAGGCCGCTGTTCAGGGCTTCGATCGATTCCATGTCGAGGTGATTGGTCGGTTCGTCCATGATCAGGACGTTGTGCTTGGACAGCATCAGCTTGCCGAAGAGCATGCGGCCCTGCTCGCCACCGGAAATGACATTGACCGGCTTCTTGACCTCGTCGCCGGAGAACAGCAGGCGACCAAGCGTACCGCGGATCAGGGTTTCCAGGTCGCCGCCATCTTCAATGGTGGCGCGGGCATAGCCGGCAATCCAGTCGGTCAGGCTCTGCTCGCCGGCAAACTGGGCGCTGTGGTCCTGCGCGTAATAGCCGGGATTGGCCTTTTCCGCCCATTTGACGGTGCCGAACTGCGGCGTCACTTCGCCCATCAGCAATTTCAGGAAAGTCGTCTTGCCGACGCCGTTTTCACCGATCACGGCGATCTTCTCGCCGGCATTGATGGTCAGCGTCAGGTTGTTGAAGATCTTGCGCTCGCCACCCTCGTAGGTGAAGGAGAGGTTTTCGATCTCGACCGCCTGGCGGTGCAGCTTCTGCTTTTCGTCGTAATCGAAGCGGATCCACGGATACTGGCGCGACGACGGCTTGACGTCTTCCGGCTTCAACTTGTCGATCAGCTTCATGCGGCTGGTCGCCTGTTTGGCCTTGGAGGCATTGGCCGAGAAGCGGCGCACGAAGGTCTGCAGTTCGGCGATGCGTTCCTTGGCCTTGGCATTGGCGTTCGACAGGCGCTCGCGGGCTTGCTGCGCGGCTTCCATGAAGTCGTCGTAGTTGCCGGCGTAAGTGGTGATCTTGCCGTAGTCGAGGTCGGCCATGTGGGTACAGACCTGGTTCAGGAAGTGACGATCGTGGGAGATGATGATCATCGTCGACTCACGCGCGTTGAGGATGTCTTCCAGCCAGCGGATGGTATTGATGTCGAGGTTGTTGGTCGGTTCGTCGAGGAGCAGGATGTCCGGGTTGGCAAACAGCGCCTGGCAGAGCAGCACGCGCAGCTTCCAGCCGGGTGCGACCTGGCTCATCGGGCCGTTGTGCTGGTCGGTCGGAATGCCGACGCCGAGCAGCAGTTCGCCGGCGCGCGATTCGGCGGTGTAACCGTCGTATTCGCCAACCTTGCCTTCCAGCTCGGCGGCCTTCATGTAGTCGTCTTCGGTCGCTTCCGGATTGGCGTAGATCGCGTCGCGTTCCTGGATCGCTGCCCACAGTTCCTCGTGGCCGGCCATCACGACGTCAAGGACGCGCATGTCTTCGTAGGCGAACTGGTCCTGCTTCAGGTAGGCCATGCGCTCGTGCTTCTCTTTCGAGACATTGCCGGCCGACGGCTCAAGCGCACCGCAGAGGATTTTCATGAAGGTCGATTTGCCCGCCCCGTTGGCGCCGATCAGGCCGTAGCGATAGCCCTCGCCGAATTTGACGTTAACGTTCTCGAACAGGGGTTTGACCCCGAACTGCATGGTGATATTGGCGGCGACAAGCACGACGATTCCGATCTACGAATTGATGTAAGACAAGCGGTAAAACCAAGGGCCGAATTTTACCTGTTTTCAACGGGTTGACCGTGTGGCCGCAGCCCAATTTTGTGCACTGCGGTGTAAGATTTGCAGCCACAATAAAAACCCCGGGATTTAGAGACAGCACCATGGTTCCACACCTGACAACCGCCCTCACCGGCCCCCTGCTCGAACTCGAACGCAAGTTCCTGGAAAGCAGCACGCAGATCGAACACTGGCTGCGCGGCCAGTGGCAGGAGCACACCCCGCCCTTCTATTCGTCGTGCGACCTGCGCAACTCCGGCTTCAAGCTGGCGCCGGTCGATACCAACCTCTTTCCCGGCGGCTTCAACAACCTGAATCCGGCCTTCCTGCCGCTCTGCGTGCAGGCGGCGATGAGCGCCATCGAGAAGTTCTGTCCGGATGCGCGCAGCCTGCTGCTGATTCCGGAAAACCACACGCGCAACCAGTTCTACCTGCAGAACGTCGCGCAGATTGCCGCCATCCTCAAGCAGACCGGACTTAACGTCCGCCTCGGCTCGATGCTGCCGGAAATCACCCAGCCGACCACGATCGACCTGCCGAACGGCCAGAGCCTGCTGCTCGAACCGCTGGTCCGCAACGGCAACCGGCTCGGCGTCGCCGGTTTCGAACCCTGCGCCATCCTGCTCAACAACGACCTGTCGGCCGGCATTCCGGCCATCCTGCAGAACCTGCATGAACAGGTCGTGCTGCCGCCGGTGCATGCCGGCTGGGCGGTGCGTCGCAAGTCCAACCACTTCGCCGCCTACGACCAGGTCGCCAACGACTTTGCCAAGGAAATCGGCATCGATCCGTGGCGCATCAATCCGGCTTTCTCGGTCTGCCGCAGCATCAATTTCCACGAGCGCCAGGGCGAGGAATGCCTGGCCGCCAACGTCGCCGCCGTGCTCGACATCGTCAAGGAAAAGTACAAGGAATACGGCATCACCGAAACGCCCTACGTCGTCGTCAAGGCCGATGCCGGCACCTACGGCATGGGCGTCATGACGGTGCGCGACGCCGATGAAGTGATCGCGCTCAACCGCAAGCAACGCAACAAGATGAGCGTCGGCAAGGAAGGCCTGGAAGTCTCCGAGGTGCTGATCCAGGAAGGCGTGCATTCCTTCGAGACGCTCAACGATGCGGTTGCCGAACCGGTCATCTACATGATCGACCGCTACGTGGTCGGTGGCTTCTACCGCGTGCATACCGGGCGCGGCAAGGACGAGAACCTCAATGCGCCGGGCATGCATTTCGAGCCGCTCGCCTTCGAAACCGGCTGCAACCTGCCGGACTATCGTTGCGGCAATCCGGATTCCCCACCCAACCGCTTCTACGCCTATGGCGTGGTCGGTCGTCTCGCCTGTCTGGCGGCGGCGGTCGAGCTTGAGCGGTCGACGCCTGAAAACGGCTGAAAACCGGGCCTGTGACGCAACAACTCCATTTCGAAAAACACCTGCTCGGCGGCAGCAGCCAGTCGCTGAAACTGGCTTTCATCCTCGACCCGCTCGATTCCCTGAAAGCCTGGAAGGACTCCTCGGTGGCCATGATGCGGGCCGCCGAAAAGCACGGGCACGAGGTTTACGCGATCGATTGCGCGACGCTCGGCTGGCGCACCGCCGAACCCGGCCACCACGCCGGTGGCGTCTTCGGCGAGGCGGTACATCTGCACCTGCGCCCCGACGATCACGACTGGTACCGCGAAACCCACCGCGAATGGCTGCCGCTCAAGGCCTTCGACGCGGTGATCATGCGCAAGGACCCGCCCTTCGATTTCGAGTACATCACCGCGACCTGGCTGCTTGAACGTGCCGAAGCGAGCGGCGTGCGCGTCTTCAACCGGCCACGTGCGCTGCGCGAGCATTCGGAAAAGATCGCGATCACCGAGTTCGAGCAATACGCACCGACCACGCTGATCGCCCGCGACATGCATCTGCTGCAGCATTTCATCGACGAGCAGCGCGATGTCATCCTCAAGCCGCTCGACGGCATGGGCGGCAGCCAGATTTTCCGCATCCACCGCAACGACCCGAACCGCAACGTCATCATCGAGACGCTGACGCACGAGGGCGCGCGCACCGTGATGGCGCAACGCTACCTGCCCGAGATCAGCCAGGGCGACAAACGCATCCTGCTGATTGCCGGCAAGCCGGTTCCCTATTGTCTGGCGCGCATCCCCAAGGCGGGCGAGACGCGCGGCAACCTCGCGGTCGGCGGCACCGGCGTCGCGCAGGAACTCAGCCTTCGGGACCGCGAGATCGCCGAACACCTCGGCCCCATCCTGTTCAAGCGCGGCCTGATGCTGGTCGGACTCGATGTCATCGGCAGCCATCTCACCGAAATCAATGTCACCAGCCCGACCTGCATGGTCGAAATCCGCCAGCAGACGGGTTTCGACGCAGCCGGTGCCTTCATCACGGCCATCGAACACGCATGCGGCATTTCTTGATCCTTCTTTCCCTGCTCTGGCTGGCGGCCTGCGGCCGTACGCCCTTGCAGGAACAGCAGGCCTACGTTTTCGGCACGCGCGTCGAAGTGCTGGTCGTCAGCAATGACCCGGAACAGGGCCGCCAGGCGATTGCCGCCGTACTGCGCGAATTCGACCGCCTGCATCGCGCCTATCACGCCTGGCAACCGTCGGAGCTGACCGCGCTGAACGACGCAATCGCCGCCGGCAAGCCATTGGCCGTGACACCCGAACTGGCCAACTTCGTCAGCGAAGCGCAGCAGCTCAGCAAGCAGGGCGACTACCTGTTCGATCCCGCCATCGGTCAACTGATCAAACTCTGGGGTTTTCAGGCCGACGAATTCAAGGCCGAATTGCCTCCCGAGGCCGCCATCAAGGCCTGGCTGGCGAAAAAGCCGTCGCTGGCCGACATCAGCATCCGCGACACCACGATCAGCAGCCGCAACCGCCACGTCGCCCTCGACTTCGGCGGCTACCTGAAGGGCGTCGCGCTCGACCGCGCCGCCGCCATCCTGCGCAGCCAGGGCATCAACAACGCGCTGATCAACATCGGCGGCAATGTCATGGCGCTGGGCAGCAAGGAAGGCAAGAAATGGCGTGTCGGCATCCAGCATCCGCGCCAGCCCGGCCCGCTCGCCACCATCGCCCTCGAGGATGGCGAAGCGATCGGCACCTCCGGCGATTACCAGCGTTTCTTCGAAGTCGACGGCAAGCGCTATGCCCATCTGCTCGACCCGCGGACCGGCTATCCGGTCGATCACACGCAGGCAGTCACCGTGCTGATTCCCGCCGGCCCCAAAGCCGGCACGCTGTCCGATGCCGCGTCCAAGCCGATCTTTGTTGCCGGCGACGAACGCTGGCGGGAAATGGCAAACCAAATGCAAATCGGCATGGTTTTGCGCGTCGACCGCCAGGAACGCATTTTCGTCAGCGAAGCCCTGCACAAACGCCTCGAATTCATCGGCCAGCCACCAGCCATCAACGTCGTCCCCTGAACCATGGCGAGCCGGGTTGACACTGCCGGATGCTAGTCGTATATCTCCTCAACCGGCTTCTGCATACGACAGGCAGTTAGCGCCAGCAGACCCGGCTGACAAGCCAGCACACAAAGGGGAGTGTTTTGTTCCAGGGTGTCTCATTCCGCAAGCCTGGCTTTGCCAACAGTCTGATCCTGCGCATCGGGCTGCTCATCCTTTTTGCCCTTGCCGTCTTCTCCTTCAGCATCTATCAGCTGATCGGCCGCCCCAGCATTGACCGTCTGGCCGAAGCCCAGATGCAGCTCGTTTCCGAGCAGCTCGAAGCGCGCCTCAACCGCCTCGTCAAAACCGTCGAGATCACCCTGCGCAGCAGCCGCGACTGGGGCGAGCACGGTGCGCTCGACCACAACCAGCTGTTGCGCTTCAACGAACTTTTTTTCCCCATTCTCGCCAACAATCGCGACATTTCCTCGGTCATCTTCGCGCACGAATCCGGCCGCGAATTCCTGCTCCTGCGCAACAGCGACGGGCACTGGATCAATCGCATCAGCGATCCGGGCAACTGGGGCGACCAGACCTACTGGATCACCTGGAACGCGCAACGCCAGATCGAAAGCGTGGAAATGCGCCAGCGCGACTACGACGCCCGCACCCGCCCCTGGTTCAAGGGCGCCATGGCACTGAGCGACCCGCAGTCGATCTTCTGGACGGCCCCCTACATTTTCTACACGACCAAGGAAGCCGGCCTGACCGCAGCGACAGTGTGGCGGGCTGCCGACGGATCGCGCTATGTCATCGGCCATGACGTCAGGCTCAGCGATATCGCCGAATACACGACGCAGCTGACGCCGGGCTCGCGCGAGAAAGCCGCACTATTCACCTCGGACGGAAAATTGCTGGCCCCCCCGCATGACCCGCGCTTCACCGACCGGGCCGCCATCAACAAAGCCTTGCTGAAAACCGCCGAAGAACTCGAGATGCCCGAACTGGGTGCGGGCTACGCCGCCTGGCACAATGGCGGCCAGCAATCCGGCGGCCTGAACGGTTTCGAACTGCCTGATGGCGACTGGTTCAGCCATTTCCGGCCGATCGACAGCGGCACTCAACGCATCTGGATCGGCGTCTTCGCACCGGAAAGTGATTTCAACCCGACCAGTCAGCGCGATCTCTGGCTGCTGGCGCTGATCACCCTGGTCTGTCTGGGCCTGGGCCTGATCGTGGCAATCCGCCTGGCCAAGCAATTCGGACATCCGCTCCTCGCCCTCGCCGAAGAAAGCGAGCGCATCGGCAAACTGGAGCTGGACGATCCGGTGTTCAGCGACGCACCCTGGCGCGAGGTCACCCAGCTCGCCACCGCCCTTGAGACCATGCGCGAACACCTGCGCAACTCGCGGCAAGCCTTGCAGGACGCCTATTCCGAACTGGAAATCACGGTTGCCAATCGCACCCAGGCCCTGCGCGAAAGCCAGGGCATCCTGCAAAAGCGCGAAAGCTTCTTCCGCGCCGTCTTCGATAATGCCGCGGTCGGCATCGTCAGCCTGGATCCGCAAAAACAGCGCACCCAGGTCAACCGTGCCTATGCCGAGTTCACCGGCTACCCGATCGAGGTCCTGCTCACCAAACCGGATATCCGCGTCCTGCCGCTGCACGAACAGGACAGGCTGGAAGCCGCATTGGCCAGACTCGCCAGCGGCCAGGACAAGTTCATCCGCAGCGAATTCGAGTTTCTCGCCAAAGGCGGCGAAACGCGTTGGGGCGATGTGCAGATTACCCCCATCCGAAGCGATGGCGGCGAACTCGACTCACTGCTCGTCACCGTGCTCGACATCACCGACCGCCGCCAGATGGAAGCCGAGCTGATCCGCCAGTTTGCCTTCCTGCAAGCCCTGCTCGACACCATTCCCAATCCGATTTTCTACAAGGGTCCGCACACCCGCTTCCTCGGCTGCAATCATGCTTATGAGGCTTTTTTCGGCGTTGACCGTGCGGACTTCATCGGCAAGCGGGTACTCGATCTCGATTACCTGCCGGAAGAGGCGCGCCTCACCTATCAGGCCGAAGACGAACAGGTGATTGCCGAATGCGGCCGCATTTCCCGCGAAATTCCGATGTCGACCGCTGACGGCACGCTGCGCGACACGCTGTACTCGGTCACTGGCTTCCGCACGACGGAAGGCGAACCGGGCGGACTGATCGGCGTCATTGTCGATATCACCCCGCTCAAGAACGCCGAACGCGAATCCGAGCGCGCCCGCGCCGCCGCCGAGGATGCCGCCGCCGCCAAGGCCGACTTCCTGGCCAACATGAGCCACGAAATCCGTACCCCGATGAATGCCATCATCGGCATGACCCACCTCGCGCTGCAAACCGACCTCACCGCCCGCCAGAAAAACTACCTGAGCAAGGTCGACAATGCCGCCAAGGGCCTGCTCGGCATCATCAACGACATTCTCGACCTGTCGAAAATCGAGGCCGGCAAGATGCTCATTGAGCAAACCGCCTTCCGGCTCGACGACAATCTGCAGAATCTCGCCGACGTCTGCCTGGTCAAGGCCAGCGAACGCGGTCTCGAACTGCTCTTTGACATCGCCAGCGATGTGCCGGGCAATTTGCAGGGCGATCCCTTGCGCCTCAACCAGGTATTGCTCAACCTGATCGGCAATGCCGTCAAATTCACCGAACAGGGCGAGGTCACGCTGACGGTCAGCCTGGCTTCGCGCAATGAAGATGGCGTCGAACTGCGCTTCGAAGTCAGCGATACCGGCATCGGCATGTCGGAAGAGCAGCAGCAACAACTGTTCAAGGCCTTCAGCCAGGCCGACAGTTCAACCACCCGAAAATACGGCGGCACCGGACTTGGCCTGTCGATCAGCAAGCGCATCGTCGAGATGATGGGTGGCCGCATCGGCGTCAGCAGCGTACCGGGCATCGGCAGTCGTTTCCATTTCACGCTGCCCTTCGGACTTGCCGCCGAAACCGGTATCAGCCGCGGCCGCCTCGGCCTGCCCGAACAGTTGAACACCCTGGTCATCGATGACAGTCCCGGTGCCCGCCAGATTTTCCGCCACCAGCTGCTCGCCTTCGGTCTGCCCAGCCTGGCCGTTGCCAGCGGCCCCGAGGGACTTGCCGAAGTCGCCCGTGCCGGCGCAGCCGGCCAGCCCTACCAGCTGCTGATCATCGACTGGAAAATGCCCGGCATGGACGGCATCGAGACACTGCGTCGCCTGCGGGAAACGCAGGCTCTGGATGCGGACGTCAAGGTCATCATGACGACAGCCTACGATCACGACGAATTGCGCCAGCAACTGGGCCAGTTGAGCGTTGACGCGATCCTTGCCAAACCGGTCACGCCCTCCTCGCTTTTCGACGCCATTGTCGAGACGGTACACCGCCAGGGCGGCACGGAAACCCTGGCCGGCAAACATGCGCCAAGCAGCGGCCGCCCCGACCTTTCCGGACATCATGTCCTGCTCGTTGAAGACAACGAAGTGAATCGCGAACTGGCCGAGGAAATGCTCTGTTTGACCGGGTTGACCGTCGAGCTTGCGGTCAATGGCGAAGAGGCCGTCAAGTGCGTCAGGCAGGCAAACTACGACCTGGTGCTGATGGATTGCCAGATGCCGGTGATGGACGGCTACGAAGCCACCCGGCTGATTCGGGCTGAGCCGCGTTTCGCCGAACTGCCGATCATTGCGATGACCGCCAATGCCATGGCCAGCGACCGCGAACGCTGCCTGGCGACAGGCATGAACGACCATATCGCCAAACCGATCGACGTCGAGTTGCTCTACGCCACGCTGGCCCGCTGGCTGAAAAAAACCGGCAGCAGCACGCAAGCCCCGGCAAACCCGGCAATGCCAAGCCAGGAAAAGAGCCTGTCCGAACTCGCCGTACTTGATGAGAATGCCGCGCTCAAACGTCTGGGCGGCAATCGGGCGATGTTCGAACGCATCCTGGGCCGCTTTCATGAAAACCAGCAGGATGCAATCGAGCGTCTGAAAACCTGGCGTGCAGCCGGCGACGTCGAGAAAATGCTGCTCCTGGCCCACACGCTGCGAGGCCTGGCGGGAAATATCGGCGCCGACCAGGTCGCTGCACTGGCACGCTCACTGGAAAGCCAGCTGAAAGACGCCGCCCTGAACAAGCCGGAACAACTCGACATCGTGCTCGCCGAACTGGCCTCTGCCCTCGACAAACTACTGCTGCTGGCGGCGACGGCAAAGACGAAAGCGCCGGCAAGCAGCGAAGCCTTGCCGCGCGATAACGAACGTTTGCGCACCTCGCTGATCGAGATGCAGAGACTGCTTGCCAACTCGGATGCGTCGGCAGTCCAGCAAATCGCTACAATTGAACAGGAACTCAATGTGCAGACTGATCCGCTGCAGGTCAGGAAACTGGTCCGCGATGTTGAAAATTACGAATTTGATAGTGCCATCGAAACGCTGCTGAAAATAGCCGGCGAACTCTCCATCGATCTCAATACGGACCAGATCCGCAGCCAGCCATGACCCCATTGCTACCCAAACAGAGCATTCTCGTTGTCGATGACACGCCGGAAAACATCACCCTGCTCAGCGAACTGCTCGGCAGCGACTACCGGATCCGGGTCGCCACCTCCGGCGAAAAGGCCCTGAAGATCGCCTACTCGGACGAACCGCCCGACCTCATCCTGCTCGACATCATGATGCCCGGCCTCTCCGGCCTGGAAATCTGCCGCCGCCTCAAGGCCAATCCCGACCGGCGCCGCATTCCGGTCATTTTCGTCACCGCCATGAGCTCAATCGAAGACGAGGAACTTGGCCTCGAACTCGGCGCCGTCGATTACATCACCAAGCCGATCAGCCCGCCCATCGTCAAGGCGCGCGTGCGCACCCATCTGGCGCTTTACGACCAGAGCCGCGAGCTAGAACGCATGGTCAAGCAGCGCACCCATGAGCTGATGACAACGCGGCAGCAGATCATCCGCCGCCTCGGGCGGGCCGCCGAATTCAAGGACAACGAAACCGGCAACCATGTGCTGCGCATGAGCCACTACGCCCACCTGATCGCCGAAGCGCACGGCCTGGGTGAAGAAACCGCCAATATCATCTTCAACACCGCGCCGATGCACGACATCGGCAAGATCGGCATTCCCGATTCCATCCTGCTCAAGCCGGGCAAACTGGATGCAGAAGAATGGAAGGTCATGCACCAGCATCCGATCATGGGCGCCGAAATCATCGGCAAGCATGAAAACGAGTTGCTCGAAACCGCCCGCATCATTGCCCTTTCGCACCACGAAAAATGGGATGGCAGCGGTTATCCGCAAGGCCTGAAAGGCGAAAACATCCCGCTCGAAGGCCGCATCGTCGCCATCGCCGACGTCTTTGATGCCCTGGTTTCGGTCCGTCCCTACAAAAAGGCCTACCCGGTCGAAGAGTCGCTGGAACTGATGCAGAAGCAGTCCGGTCTGCATTTCGACCCGAGCCTGATGCTCGCCTTCGAAAAGGCCTTGCCGGAAATCCTCCGGGTCAGGGAAATCTACGCCGATGAATACGGGCCGCTTACCGACGTCGAGTTCAAGATCAACGAAATCTACGCGCACCGCAACGATCCACAAGGCTACCCGGGCGTTCTGACCAGCCCGAAGGACGGCAACTGATTTTCCCGCCATGGCGCCTGTCCCGTCCGAACCCGGAACGAAAATGGCGCTTTTCGCGCGGTTGACCGATATACCGCGGCAAAATCTGCGGCTTCTGCAGCAACTGGCCGAGCGCGAACTTGCCCAGCAGCGCCGCGAAAAATACTGGGCAAAGCGCTTGCTGCTGATCTTCGGATGCGCACTCGCCCTTTATTTCGGCGCCATTCTGGTCAACCTGGTGCTCCCCGCTTGATGCCAATCGAGGAAGCCGCCGCCTGGATCCGCCAAGCCGACGGCCTGCTGATTACCGCCGGCGCCGGCATGGGTATCGATTCCGGCCTGCCGGACTTTCGTGGCCCGGGAGGCTTCTGGGGTGTTTATCCGGCCCTGGGCAGAGCCCGCATCGCATTTGAGGCCATCGCCAACCCTGCCGCCTTCGAACGCAACCCGGCGCTTGCCTGGGGCTTTTACGGGCATCGCCTGGCGCTCTACCGCCAGACCAAACCGCATGCCGGCTTTGCCATGCTGCAGGCGCTGGCAGAAAAGCTGGAACGCGGCGCCTTCGTCTTCACCAGCAATGTCGATGGCCACTTCCGGAAAGCCGGCTTTGCGGCCGAGCGGATCTGCGAAGTGCATGGCTCGATCCACCACCTGCAATGCGCTGCCGCATGTAGTGACGAAATATGGTCGGCCGACAGTTTTCAGCCCGAAGTCGATAACGAGAACTGCCGACTCATGGGTGATCCGCCGCTTTGTCCGCGTTGCGGCCAGCTGGCAAGGCCCAACATCCTGATGTTCGGCGACTGGCAATGGCTGGAACGGCGCAGCGCGCTGCAACAACAGAACCTGCAGCGCTGGCTGGCAACGGTCGACCGCCTGGTAACGCTCGAAATCGGCGCGGGAACCCAGGTTGCAACCGTTCGCCATTTTTCTGAAAGACAGCCAGGCCGGCTGATCCGCCTCAATCCGGACGAACCGGAAATTGCCCGCCACCCGGATGCCCTTGCCTTGCCGCTCGGCGCACTGGCCGGCTTGAAACAGCTGTACCAGGCATTGGCCTAGTCGGGATTGCGCGAATCAACCGTCAGGGTGACCGGCCCGTCGTTAAGCAAACTGACCTGCATGTCAGCCCCGAAAATACCGGTCGCCACCGGTCGACCCAATTCCAGCGCCAGTTTTGCCACGAAGCGTTCGAACAGCGGCTGCGAGATATCGCCGCGCGCCGCCCGGCTCCACGACGGCCGGTTGCCCTTCTTCAATGACGCGTAAAGCGTGAACTGCGACACCGCCAGAATCCCGCCACCGACCTCCTGGACACTGCAATTCATCACGCCGTCCGCATCGGAAAAAATACGGCTGCGCACAATCTTGCCAGCCATCCAGTCCAGATCGGCTGCCGTATCGGCTTCTTCGAAACCCGCCAGAACCAGCAAACCCGGCCCGATTTTGCCGCAAATTTCACCGTCGACCGCTACCGAAGCCTCTTTGACCCGCTGAATCACCACCCGCATGGAAAATCTCCGACAAAGAAAAGGCTCCGACCAGCGGAGCCTTTTCCTGAAAGCAAAAACGCTTAAATATCGATCCGTGCATTCAAGGCATTGGTTTCGATAAATGCCCGTCTTGGCTCGACCAGCTCGCCCATCAGGGTAGTGAAGATTTCGTCGGCAGCAATCGCGTCGTCGATCTGCACGCGCAGCAGGCGGCGAACCTTGGGATCCATGGTGGTTTCCCAGAGCTGATCCGGATTCATTTCACCCAGACCTTTGTAGCGCTGTTTGCTGATACCCCGCTCGACATCGGCCAGCAGCCACTTCATGGCATCGCCGAAATTGGTCACGGTAAATTTCTTCTCGCCACGTGCCATGAAGGCGCCGGCCCCGAACAGATCGGCAAGCGTTTCTGCGGTACGGCGCAGTTGCATGAAATCACCGGAAAGCAGCAGGTCCTCGTCGATCAGGCCGACCTTGAGGTTGCCGTGGTGAATCTTTTCGACGCGCAGCGTCCAGCGCTCCTGGATGTCGTCGTAACGCGGCACGACACGGATCTTGCCGTCGAGATGCTTGGTCAGCAGTTCGGCACTGGCGGTGGCGCCGGCTTCGCTGCCCAGATCCAGCTTGAGGTTGTGCTGAACGAGCGACTTGAGGACGAGCGGATCGACCAGATGCGAAACCCGTTCGATGACGGCTTCGGTCAACAGCCAGGAACGGGCCAATTCCTCGAGGGCCGCACCGACAATCGGCTCGGCACCGGCACGCGGCGTCAGGCTGGCTTCGTCCATCGCCATGCGCAGCAGGAACTGGTGATATTCCTGATCGTCCTTGAGGTAACGCTCGGTCTTGCCGTGCTTGACCTTGTAGAGCGGCGGCTGAGCGATATACACATAGCCGCGGTCGATCAGTTCCGGCATCTGGCGATAGAGCAGCGTCAGCAACAGGGTACGGATGTGGGCGCCGTCAACGTCCGCGTCAGTCATGATGATGATGCGGTGATAACGCAGCTTCTCGATCTTGAATTCGTCCTTGCCGATACCGGTGCCGAGCGCCGTGATCAGGGTAACGATCTGCTCGGAGGAAATCAGCTTGTCGAAACGGGCCTTCTCGACGTTGAGCACCTTGCCGCGCAGCGGCAGGATGGCCTGGAATTTACGGTCACGACCCTGCTTGGCGGAGCCGCCGGCGGAGTCGCCCTCGACCACATACATTTCGCAGAGGGCGGGATCCTTTTCCTGGCAGTCAGCCAGTTTGCCGGGCAGGCCGATACCGTCGAGCACACCCTTGCGGCGCGTCAGTTCGCGGGCGCGGCGGGCGGCTTCGCGGGCGCGCGAGGCTTCGACGATCTTGCCGGTGATGATCTTGGCGTCGGCCGGACGTTCGAGCAGGAAGTCAGCGAGTTTCTGGGCAACGACTTCTTCGACGGCCGGACGGGCTTCGCTGGAAACCAGCTTCATCTTGGTCTGCGAGGCGAACTTGGGATCGGGCATCTTGACCGACAGCACGCAGGCCAGGCCTTCGCGCATGTCGTCGCCGGCGATCTCGACCTTGGCCTTCTTGGCGATTTCGTGTTCGTCGATGTACTTGTTGATCACCCGCGTCATCGCGGCGCGCAGGCCGGTCAGGTGGGTGCCGCCATCGGATTGCGGGATGTTGTTGGTGAAGCAGAGCACCTGTTCCTGGTAGGAATCGTTCCACTGCATGGCAACTTCAACACCGATGGTGACACCGGTTTCACCGACCTTGGCTTCACCGGCCGAGTAGAAAATGCTCGGATGCAGGACGCTCTTGCTGCGGTTGATATATTCGACAAAGCTCTGCACACCGCCGGCGAAAGCGAAATCCTCTTCCTTGCCGGTACGCTGGTCAATCAGGCGGATACGCACGCCGTTGTTGAGGAAGGACAGTTCACGCAGGCGCTTGGCGAGAATTTCGTAATGAAATTCGATGTGCTCGAAGATTTCCTCGTCAGCGAGGAAGTGCACTTCCGTACCGCGCTTCTCGGTATCGCCAACCACCTTGAGCGGCGAGACTTCAATGCCGTCACGCACTTCGATGACGCGGTCAACAGCATGCCCACGGCAGAATTCCATCGTGTGCTTCTTGCCATCGCGGCGGATGGTCAGACGCAGCCACTTCGACAGCGCATTGACGCAGGACACGCCGACGCCATGCAAACCGCCCGACACCTTGTAGGAGTTCTGGTTGAACTTGCCGCCGGCGTGCAGTTCGGTCAGCGCGATTTCGGCGGCAGAGCGCTTCGGCTCGTGCTTGTCGTCCATCTTGACGCCGACCGGAATACCCCGGCCGTTGTCGGTAACGCTGATCGAGTTGTCGGTATGGATGGTGACGACGATGTCGTCACAATGCCCGGCCAGTGCTTCGTCGATCGAGTTGTCCACAACCTCGAACACCAGATGGTGCAGGCCGGTGCCATCGGAAGTGTCGCCGATATACATGCCCGGACGCTTGCGGACGGCTTCCAGCCCTTCGAGAATCTGAATGCTGGATTCGCCATAGGCCGGCGAGCCGTCCTGCGGGGTGTTGATCGGCGTGTTTTCTTCGCTCATTGCATGTGTTCCACGTGAAACTGGTCTTTAGATACAGGGCTCAAATACGCATCGGCATGACAACGTACTTGAAGCGCTCATTGCCCGGTACGGTAATCAGCGCGCTGGAGTTGGCATCGTTGAAACTCCACTGGATTTCTTCGGTGTGCACGTTGTTGAGCACATCCAGCAGATAGCCGACATTGAAGCCGACATCGATGACGTCGCCGGTGTATTGCACTTCGATTTCTTCCTGAGCCTCTTCCTGCTCGGCATTGGCGGCGATCAATTTGAGGCTATTGTCGCCGAGAACGACGCGCACGCCCCGGAATTTTTCATTGGTCAGAATGGCGGCACGGCTCATTGCCTGCATCAGGATCTGGCGACCGACCGTCATGTGATTCTTCAGGGTTGCCGGTACAACACGTTCGTAGTCCGGGAACTTGCCGTCGATCAGCTTGGAAACGAGAACGACCGAACCAAACGAGAAACGGACCTGATTCGAGGTCAGGGAGATATTGAGCGGCTCGTCATTGTCGACCAGCAGGCGGTTCAGCTCGAGCACCGTCTTGCGCGGCAGGATCATTTCCTGGCGCGGCAGATCGGCTTCGATCTCAACGCTGGCGTAAGCCAGACGATGCCCGTCGGTGGCCACGGCACGCAGTTCCTTACCTTCGACCAGCAACAGCAAGCCGTTCAGGTAGTAACGAACGTCCTGGGCGGCCATGCTGTACTGGGTCTTGCCGAGCAATTGGCGGAAAGCCTTTTGCGTGATCGAAAACTGCTTGGTTTCGCCTTCGGTCATCGTCATGCGCGGGAAGTCGTCAGCCGGCAGGGTCTGCAGGCTGAAACGGCTCTTGCCGGCGCGTACCTGCAGACGCTTGTCTTCGAGGACAAGGCTGACTTCGGAGGTATCGGGCAAGGAGCGCAGGATTTCCTGCAACTTGCGTGCGCCAACCGTTACGGCGCCATCACCTTCGCTGCCGGCACAATCGGTTGCCGTGGTGATCTGGATTTCAATATCGGTAGCAAGCAGGGTGAGACGGTCGCCCTTCTTTTCCAACAGGACGTTGGAAAGAATGGGAAGCGTATGACGCCTTTCAACGATCCCCGATACGGACTGTAAAGGGGCCAAAAGCGTGTCTCTATGGGTTTTAATAAGAACCATAAATTAAATTCCTAAGTAGACTATATCGGGAACTACTCTGTGGATAACTAAAAATTAATCTTTAAAATCATTAAACTAATGCAATTTTTACGCTCTGCAGAAAGCTCTGAATTGCCTGTGGATGAATTCTGGACAATTTTCCCATAAACCGGGAATCAACAGATGATCCACAAAGCATGGACAGCTTTCCCACAGACTTACTAACAGCCCTATCCTTTCAACACCTGCAACAGCACATGCAGGTCATGATTCAGTTCGCTTTCCTTGAGACGCAAGGAGTCAATTGTTTTTACCGCATGGATGACCGTCGTGTGATCACGTCCGCCGAAAGCGTCACCAATTTCCGGAAAACTGTGCGAAGTGACTTCACGACATAACCACATCGCTGCCTGGCGCGGCCGCGCAATGGCACGCGTACGCTTCTTCGAGAAAAGATCGGCAACCTTGATCTTGTAATAGTCGGCAACCGTCTTCTGAATATTGTCCATACCGACATTGCGTACCGAACCGATCAGGTCCTTCAGCGCTTCCTTGGCCAGATCGAGGGCAATGATGCGACCGTGGAAGGAAGAATAGGCAAGCACCTTCTTGAGTGCGCCTTCCAGTTCGCGCACGTTGGAGCGCAGATGCTTGGCAATGAAGAAAGCCACTTCGTCGTCGAGCTGCAGGCCTTCGGCCTCGGCTTTCTTCTTCAGGATGGCGACGCGCATTTCCAGTTCCGGCGGCTCGATCTGCACGGTCAGACCCCAGTCGAAGCGGGTCACCAGGCGGTCGTCGAGGCCGTTGATATCCTTGGGATAGGTATCGCAGGTGATGATGATCTGCTTGCGGGCTTCGATCAGCGCGTTGAACAGGAAGAAGAATTCCTCCTGCGAGCGGTTCTTGCCGTTGAAAAACTGCACGTCGTCGAGCAACAGCACATCCAGCGTCCGGTACATGCGCTTGAAGGTGTCGAAAGACTTCTGCTGATAGGCGCGCACGACGTCCGAGTAGTAATCCTCGGCATGTACGTAGCGAACGATCTTTTCCGGGTTTTCGGCAAGGATGGTGTTGCCGATGGCGTGGATCAGGTGAGTCTTGCCGAGGCCGGCGCCACCGTAGATGAACAGCGGATTGTAGGCACCGCCCGGATTGTTGGCCACCTGCACGGCGGCGGCGCGCGCCAGATCATTGGCCTTGCCGACCACCAGATTGTCGAAGGTGAATGACGAAAAGAGCCGCGATTTTTCGTAGTTGCCACTCTTGCTGCGCGGCTTTTCGCTGCTGCCGGAGACGACGGAAGAAATCTCGCTTTGCGCAGCGCTGTTCGGGTTGATCCGGTTTTCCGGTCGCGCACTGCTTCCCTTGTTGCTGATGACCAGGGTGATGCCGGTCGGTACGGAAAAGAAGCTGTGGCTGTACTCTTCGATCCGGCTCAGGTAACGATCCTTGACCCACTTCATGATGAAGCCGTTGGGTGCGATCAGACGCAAACCTTCTTCTGGCGCATTTTCACCTTCAAGCCGCAAAGGCTTGATCCAGGTATTGAATTGCTGCGCGGGCAATTCCTGCTCAAAACGGAGCAAACAGGATTCCCAGAAACCGGCCAT